>NZ_FXDJ01000009.1:0-1410000 GCF_900178525.1 Massilibacteroides vaginae | reverse complement strand
GATGGTCTGGATTATTCTCCTCTCGGATGTGGACCTTAGCACCCACACCCTCACTCCTTATTTTAAACTAGTACGCATTCGGAGTTTATCTGGACTTGATAGGCGGCGAAGCCCTCGCATCCAATCAGTCGCTCTACCTCATACTAGTAATAATAAAGGCTGCACCTAAATGCATTTCGGGGAGTACGAGCTATCTCCAAGTTTGATTAGCCTTTCACCCCTACCCTCACTTCATTCGAAAGCTTTTCAACGCTTAACGATTCGGTCCTCCAATTAGTTTTACCTAACCTTCAACCTGAACAAGGGTAGATCACTTGGTTTCGCGTCTACTCCATCCGACTAAAACGCCCTGTTAAGACTCGCTTTCGCTTCGGCTCCGGCACTGAATGCCTTAACCTTGCCGGATAAAGTAACTCGTAGGTTCATTATGCAAAAGGCACGCCGTCACACTATGAAAGTGCTCCGACCGCTTGTAAGCAGACGGTTTCAGGAACTATTTCACTCCTCTATTCGAGGTGCTTTTCACCTTTCCCTCACGGTACTGGTTCACTATCGGTCTCTCGGGAGTATTTAGCCTTACGGGATGGGCCCCGCTAATTCACACAGGATTTCTCGTGTCCCGCGCTACTCAGGATACCACTAGGCCAATCAATCGATTCGTATACGGGGCTGTCACCCAATATCGCTGAACGTTCCAGTTCATTCTACTTCAATTAAATTGTACCACAACGTGGTCCTACAACCCCTATTATGCCTAAACAGAATAGGTTTGGGCTGTTCCGCGTTCGCTCGCCACTACTTGCGGAATCACTCTTGTTTTCTTCTCCTATGGGTACTTAGATGTTTCAGTTCCCCACGTTCGCCCCTCATTACGAGGTGTCAGGCCTTCAACCTGACGGGTTGCCCCATTCGGATATTCCGGTATCAAAGGTTATTTGCACCTAAACCGGACTTTTCGCAGCTTATCACGTCCTTCATCGCCTCCGAGAGCCTAGGCATCCACCGTCTGCCCTTACTTACTTTCTTATCAACTTAACACTAATTCTATCCGTTTTTACAAACCAATAAAACAGCTGCTGATGTATACTTTNTATCACGTCCTTCATCGCCTCCGAGAGCCTAGGCATCCACCGTCTGCCCTTACTTACTTTCTTATCAACTTAACACTAATTCTATCCGTTTTTACAAACCAATAAAACAGCTGCTGATGTATACTTTTTTATAAGTTGCTCTTTTTTACTTATTTGCTTTTGTTCAATATGTCAAAGATCGTTGTTTTAATATCTTTAATACATTATCAACTGTAGTACAAGGAAAAAAGAAAGACAATAAATTCTTTCATTCCTGTTTCGTTTACCATTTTATACCTATACCATTCACCACTATCTATCTCAAATATCCAAGGCTCCAGAAAGGAGGTGTTCCAGCCGCACCTTCCGGTACGGCTACCTTGTTACGACTTAGCCCCAGTCATCGGTTTTACCCTAGGCCGATCCTTGCGGTTACGGACTTCAGGTACCCCCAACTCCCATGGCTTGACGGGCGGTGTGTACAAGGCCCGGGAACGTATTCACCGCGCCATGGCTGATGCGCGATTACTAGCGAATCCAGCTTCACGGAGTCGAGTTGCAGACTCCGATCCGAACTGAGATGGGGTTTGGAGATTAGCATCCTGTCGCCAGGTAGCTGCCCTTTGTCCCCACCATTGTAACACGTGTGTCGCCCCGGATGTAAGGGCCGTGCTGATTTGACGTCATCCCCACCTTCCTCACAGCTTACGCCGGCAGTCTTAATAGAGTCCTCAGCTTAACCTGTTAGTAACTATTAATGAGGGTTGCGCTCGTTATGGCACTTAAGCCGACACCTCACGGCACGAGCTGACGACAACCATGCAGCACCTACATACCTGCTATTGCTAGAAGTGATGTTTCCACCACAGTCAGGTACATTTCAATCCCGGGTAAGGTTCCTCGCGTATCATCGAATTAAACCACATGTTCCTCCGCTTGTGCGGGCCCCCGTCAATTCCTTTGAGTTTCACCGTTGCCGGCGTACTCCCCAGGTGGATTACTTAACGCTTTCGCTGTGCCACTTACAATATATCGCAAACAGCTAGTAATCATCGTTTACTGCGTGGACTACCAGGGTATCTAATCCTGTTTGATACCCACGCTTTCGTGCTTCAGTGTCAGTTATAACTTAGTAAGCTGCCTTCGCAATCGGAGTTCTGCGTGATATCTAAGCATTTCACCGCTACACCACGCATTCCGCCTACTTCAACTATACTCAAGTAAACCAGTTTCAACGGCAATTTTATCGTTGAGC
Source organism: Massilibacteroides vaginae (assembly GCF_900178525.1). Taxonomy (GTDB): domain Bacteria; phylum Bacteroidota; class Bacteroidia; order Bacteroidales; family Tannerellaceae; genus Massilibacteroides; species Massilibacteroides vaginae. The sequence goes on along the minus strand of NZ_FXDJ01000009.1, from coordinate 1,407,675 downwards.
GACAAACTTTCACCGCTGACTTAATCTACCACCTACGCACCCTTTAAACCCAATAAATCCGGATAACGCTCGCATCCTCCGTATTACCGCGGCTGCTGGCACGGAGTTAGCCGATGCTTATTCAAAACGGTACATACAAAACAGTACACGTACTGCACTTTATTCCCGTATAAAAGAAGTTTACAAACCATAGATCCGTCATCCTTCACGCGACTTGGCTGGTTCAGGCTCGCGCCCATTGACCAATATTCCTCACTGCTGCCTCCCGTAGGAGTCTGGTCCGTGTCTCAGTACCAGTGTGGGGGACCTTCCTCTCAGAACCCCTATCCATCGTTGCCTTGGTAAGCCGTTACCTTACCAACAAGCTAATGGAACGCATGCCCATCTATCAGCGATAAATCTTTAACAAATATCCCCATGCGGGACCCCTGTTTTATGGAGTATTAGTCCGACTTTCGCCGGGTTATTCTCCTCTGATAGGTAGGTTGCATACGCGTTACTCACCCGTGCGCCGGTCGCCAGCAAATGTATTGCTACATCCCTGATGCCCCTCGACTTGCATGTGTTAAGCCTGTCGCTAGCGTTCATCCTGAGCCAGGATCAAACTCTTCGTTGTTATAAATTGTTATATCTTTGCTCTAGGATATCTTCCTTTTAAATAATGATTTATTGAATAGTACCTGTATTTAAGTCTTTGAACGGAAGTCAATTTTTTATTATCAAATTCCCTTTTCCTTTTTTAATCTTGAACCATCTATTCTATTACAATATATATACATAAAATATATACACCGCTAAACAGACAGACAAAACTGTACTACTTTTTAGTTGATATGTAATTCTTTCAAAGATCGTTTTGTTCGTTTTTTAAGCGAACGTGGATGCAAAGATACTATATTTTATTTTAAAGTTCCAAATCTTTCAGGAAAAAAGTTTTTATTATTTTTTTCAGGATTAATTTGCTTTGCTGTTCCACCCACATCTCCTCTGAAATGCGGATGCAAAAGTAGTGTTCCTAAATGTAACAAACAAGTCTTTCTGAATCTTTTTTTAAAAATAAAACCAAGATGAATTTTCATTATTCGAATAACAAGCTGGACATCAAACCTATTACACGTCTTATAGCACACAAAATATTTTTCACTCGCACACTTTCATTTTTCCACTTCTTGCTCTTTTGGCAGACAAAAACTCAACTCATTCCTCTCTTCAACCCCGCAAAGCAATACAAAAATCGAACACTTTGACATATTCATTCCAAAAGCCCATTTCCATAGAAGCTCTATACATTATATATAGGTGTAAAATATGAATTAACAATGCAGGCATTAAACAAAGCAAGACCGGTCTGCTAAAATCAGGTAACGTATTGTAACTTTGGGGAGAATGTCTTACTTTTGCCCCCAAATAGAATATAAAATATAAATCACAACTTAAAATATTTATGGCAACAACTGCTGATTTCAGAAATGGAATGTGTCTTGATATTGATGGCACTTACTTCTTTATCGTTGAGTTTCTACATGTAAAACCAGGTAAAGGTCCTGCTTTTGTGCGTACAAAATTAAGAAACGTAACCACAGGACGTATTCTGGATAAAACATGGAACTCCGGTGTAAAGGTGGAAGAGGTACGTATCGAAAGACGCCCTTATCAATTCCTTTATAAAGACGATATGGGCTACAACTTTATGCATCCGGAAACATTCGAGCAAATCTCTATCCCCGGAGAAACAATTGAAGGTGTTCAGTTCCTGAAAGAAGGAGACGCGGTTGAAGCTATGGTTCATGCAGCAACAGAAACTGTTCTTACCTGCGAATTGCCTGCTCACGTAGTTCTGGAAGTAACTTATACGGAGCCGGGTGTTAAGGGAGACACGGCAACTAACGCCACAAAACCCGCCACTGTTGAAACAGGAGCCGAAGTTCGTGTTCCATTATTCATCAACGAAGGTGAGAAGATCGAAATCGACACGCGTGACGGTTCTTATATCGGACGCGTTCGCGAATAAGCTATTTCCACATCCAAAATACACACTCCTGTTCGAAAACTTTCGGGCAGGAGTTTTTTATAACCTTACCAACCTATGAACAAAGAAATACTATCCATTAAAGAATGGGCGGTAGAAGATAGACCAAGAGAAAAAATGCTGCTCAAAGGACTTTCTTCTCTTAGTGACGCCGAATTAATCGCTATCCTAATTGGCTCTGGGAATAAAAATGAAACAGCCGTTCAGCTATCTCAACGCATCCTGTTTTCCGTCAACAATAACCTGAACACGTTGGGCAAACGTTCTGTAAAAGAACTGATCACCGGTTTTAAAGGAATAGGTGAAGCAAAAGCCATCACCATCTGTGCTGCATTAGAGCTGGGCCGCAGAAGAGCACATACCGAACCTGAAGTCAGAAGTACAATTCAAAGCAGCAAGGATGCTTATCTTTTATTTTATCCTTTGCTTTGCGATTTACCGCACGAAGAACTCTGGATTGCCATCGTTAACCAAAAAAACAAAGTAGTGGAGAAAACCCGTATTAGCCAGGGAGGAACATCAGAAACAACAGCGGATTTACGTATAATCCTTAAAGCGGCGCTAACCAATCTTGCTTCCGGCATTATTCTCTGCCACAACCATCCCTCCGGCACATTACACCCAAGTGTACAAGACGACGCATTGACCCGCCGGTTATGTACCGCCGCTAAACTACTCGATATACGTCTGCTCGACCATATTATATTAACCGATAACGGATACTACAGCTACGCGGATGAAGGTCGCATAGATGAGTAAACATTTCGCGTGTATCGGGGGTTACAGTATATGTAAACTATTTCATTTATATTTGCACAAAAAGAACGAATATGGAAAATGAATTCCTGCAAACCGAAGAGGCTATAGTAGCCATGCTTAAAACCGTGTATGACCCGGAGATTCCGGTCAATGTGTTTGATCTCGGCCTTATATATAATGTAGATGTGGATAAAGACAAAAACGTACGGATAGAGATGACGCTTACCGCTCCGAACTGTCCTGCGGCCGACTTTATCGTTGAAGATGTACGCATGAAAGTTGAATCTGTAGACGGGATCAGATCTGTGGAAATCAATCTTGTTTTTGAACCGGAATGGGATAAGGACATGATGTCTGAAGAAGCAAAACTGGAGTTAGGCTTCCTCTGATACAAACCAAACCATGAAAGAACACCGATCAAAAATATATTTCGCGTCAGATGCTCACTTGGGGGCACGATTTCATGCCGACCCACTTGCTGTTGAAAAAAAGTTGACTCGTTGGCTCGAATCAATCCGCCGGGATGCTGCCGCGATCTACTTTCTGGGAGATATGTTTGATTACTGGTACGAATACAAGTATGTTGTACCGAAAGGGTTCGTGCGCTTTCTGGGCAAAGTAGCCGAACTTTCGGACGAAGGGGTTGAAATACATTTCTTTATCGGCAATCACGACATTTGGATGTTTGATTATTTCCAAAAAGAATTCGGCGCGACTATCCACCGTGACACACTGACCGTTGACCTCTTAGGCAAACGGTTTTTCCTTGGTCATGGAGACGAAGTTGATTTCCGAAGTAAAGGCTTTCGGTTTATACGTGCCTTGTTTCGCAACAAATTCTGTCAGTTTCTTTATGCCGGCATCCATCCGCGCTGGACATTCGGTTTTGCCCTCGGGTGGTCTTTAAATAGCCGGAAAAGCGGATTGGAGCGAGAATATCAGAATAAATACCAGGGTGAAGATTCAGAATATTTAGTTTTATTCGCCAAAGATTATTTAAAAACACATCCGGAAATAAACTTCTTTATTTTCGGACACCGGCATATTATGCTCGACCTGATGTTATCCCGATCCTCCCGCCTGTTAATTGCCGGAGACTGGATGCAATTCTTCTCTTATATTGTATGGGATGGCAACAACATGTCGCTCGAACAATTCGAAGAATAAGGCAATTCCAGCAACAGTCTGCATATATCCTGCCTGAATGCCAATAAATTAGACACATTCTTTATCGTTGAAGAGATAATATTCCAAAAATATTAATACATTTATATTTTGCTATCTAAAGTGTGAATGTTGGACTTCAAATTAGAACGATCATGGATGTAAGCACAAAATTAAAACTACTTTGTCTACTCTTTTTACCTTTCACCGGTTGCTTCACGACGCTCAATGCGCAAAAAAAAACGCATAAAACAGAATTACAAATCGAGAACGAAAATCCTCAGGTAAAAACGCTGAAACGAAAAGTAGCGATCGCCCGATTTACGAATGAAACTCAGTATGGTAAGGGAATATTTTATGATAAAGAAAATGACCCAATGGCCAGACAAGCACTTGACATTCTTTCCAATAAACTTGTGATGAGTGAAAAATTCCTCCTACTCGAACGTTCTGACCTGGAAAAGATCATCGAAGAAAGTCAGAAAAACGGAGGAGACTACACGAATGTCGGTGCCGATTATCTGATTGTCGGCTCTATCACTGAATTCGGACGGAAAAACCTGGGCGATGCCAATCTTATTTCACGTACAAAAACACAGGTGGCTGAGGCGGCCGTTACGATCCGTATGATCGATGTCAAAAACGGACAGATCATTTATTCGGAAGAAGCAAAAGGACAGGCTGAACTGAAAAGCAAATCCACACTCGGCGTGGGTTCTTCTGCCGATTTTGACGCAACGTTGAGTGACAAAGCAATTTCTGCGGCGATATCCAAACTGACGGAAAACATTATCTCCAATTTGATGGACAGAACATGGAAAGCTTATTTCCTGACGGTTGACAACGGAGATTATTTCATAAGTGGCGGTAAAAGTCAGGGTATTGAAGTAGGAGATGAATTTCTGGTGAAAGAAAAAGGACGTATCGTTAAAAATCCACAGACAGGCATGTCTTTAGAGCTGCCGGGCAAGCAAGTGGCGCGCATCAAAGTAACCTTGAGTGAAGGAGACAATCCTCAAAATGAATTCTCAATCGTAGAGTTTCTACAGGGAAGTATCGATCAGGAAAATTTAGACAACTATTATATCGAGGAGGAAAGATAATGAAAGCTAAACTATTATTTCTATTCTTTTCCGTGGTGATGCTCACTGCATGTGCTGTAGGGCGAACCACAGAATCAAGGGGGTTGGAAAACGAGGCTTACCTTCAATTTACAAGAGGAACTACCGACGCTTACAATGGCGGCGTATATGTATATGTTGACCACAACAAACCCTTCAAGGCTAAAGTGAATAAGGTTAAAGCCACAAAAGTAAAGGGCGATACCTATGTAATAAAGAGCGGGAAACGGCATCTAAAGGTTGTATACAAAGACAGAACACTCTACGAAAAAGACATTATACTATCTACACAGGAAACAAAACGCATAGAGCTACCTTAATTTAATACATAATATTAATGAGAAAACAACGGCTAAGCGCAATTTTGCTGATATCAATTTGTTGTGCGAGTTGTACAACACAGCAAACATTGTATTCATGGAGTGATTACGAAAGACGCTCTTTCGATTATGTAAAAGAAGATACCGAAAAAAATCTGGATGAATTATTAGAATCTTACGAAAAAATGATCAACCAGCAAACCGGTTCAAGAAAAACACCTCCCCCCGGAGTTTGTGCCGATTATGGCTTTCTGCTTGTAAAGAAAGGAAAAACCGCCGAAGGTGTTCAAATGCTAAAGCAGGAGATAGCTCTTTATCCCGAATCTGCTACATTTATTTCACGAATTATAAAAAAACTGGAGGAATGATGATACGAAACATAGTATTCTTGTGTGTAGCCATTTTGGTATTGGCATCGTGTGGCACTACGCAAAGTTCGATGACAAAAGAACAAGCCTATGGGTTGATGTATCAGAACCATCCTCAGGCAATCGCCGCCATGCCTCCGGTTAACAAAACCAACAACGTAGAGGCTAAGGAATTCTTTTACAGTTCGTTTACCCGTCCGCTGGCAGAGAGAGGATATTATGTTCTTCCTGCTTTCCTGACAATGGAATTGTTTAAGAGCGAAAGCGCTTATGACTCGGAGATGTTTATTGATGGTAGCCTGAAGCAGTTTGGAGAAGTATTAGGAGCCGATGCCCTTTTGTTTACCATTATTCATCGTTGGGAAAAAGCGGCACTGAATGCGAATATAACCGTAGAGGTTGAATATATTCTGAAATCTACAAAAGACAATGCCACGCTTTTCTCGCGTAGAGGGACTATTGTGCATGATATGTCGACAGACAATACCGCCGGAGGATTAGCAGGACTAATAACAATGGCTGCCGACATGTTGACCACAGCGACAACCAATCCGATTAAAGCCGCACGCGCAGCCAATATGTACACATTATCAGATTTACCGGCTGGCATGTACCATTCCGGTTACGAAACAGATAAAACGACAAACGCCGGACAGCCGGAATTCAGCGTAACCATAAAACAATAACGAAAATCAGAGAAGTTCGATAACCTTCTCCAATTCCATGCTTCGCGAGCCTTTAATAAGGATATGATAACCTTTTAGCGGGTTTGCTTTTAGAAAGTCTACCAGGTCGGCTGTTGTAAGGAAGGTTTGGTGGGCTTTTCCTTTTTCTGAAAAGCGTTTGCCACATAGAAAAACGTTATCGTATTTGCCGTTATCAATCAGGCGTACAATGCTGTCGTGTTCTGCGTCTGATGTTTCTCCAAGTTCAAACATATCCCCCAGAATTAAAGCTTTGGGTGAAACATTCAGCGTGTTAAAGTTTTCCAACGCGGCTTTCATACTGCTTGGGTTCGCATTGTAAGCGTCAACAATCAATGTGTTATTTTCGGTCTGCATTAGTTGAGAGCGCTTATTAGTCGGTTCGTATGCCGCGATGGCTCTGCTGATTCTTTCCGCGGGGATTTTAAAATATCGTCCTATCGCTACCGCCGTTAACAGATTGGATAGGTTGTAACTGCCTATCAGGTGGGTTTCTACCGTGTGTATCTTACCTTGCTGTTTCCAATTGAACACAAGAAACGGATTATTGTCTACAACATGACCGGAGGCAAAGGCGGTATCATCCTCCCCATAAGTAACTTGTTGAAGTCCGCGGGCCATATGCTGTAAAAGCTGATCTTCTTTTTTGATAAAAACCACACCTTTTACTTTACGTATAAAATCGTAAAGTTCACCCTTTGTTTTCGCAACACCTTCAAAAGAACCGAAACCTTCCAGATGCGCCAACCCCACATTAGTAATAACGCCATAGTTCGGTGCCGCTATTGCCGCCAGTTCGGCAATATCTCCCGGATGACTGGCTCCCATTTCTATCACAGCCATTTCATGATCATGTGTAAGCCGTAGCAAAGTAAGCGGCACCCCGATGTGATTATTCAGATTGCCCTCCGTGTATAACAAATTAAATTTCGAAGCAAGCACAGTGCCAATAAGCTCCTTGGTCGTTGTCTTCCCGTTCGTGCCCGTTATACCTATCACCGGAATGTTAAGCATTTTTCTGTGGTGATGCGCCAATTGCTGTAAAGTCTTCAACACATTTTCCACTAAAATTGTCCGCTCGCCGGTAAAATAATCCGGATTATCAATCACAGCATAGGCCGCTCCGATAGACAAAGCTTGTTCAACATATTTGTTCCCATCAAATTTATCACCTCGTAAAGCAAAAAACATAGAGCCTTTCGGGCAATTACGACTGTCGGTTGTAATCTGTGGATGATGCAAGTACAATTGATACAATTCTGGAATGGTCATATTTATTAGGTAGTCTCTGTGGGTTATTAATTAAGGACAAATGTAAAGCATATTATAATAATTACGTACTTTTGTCATAGTAAGTTTATCAACCGTATGTTTCATGAACCATAAATCCCTCAACATCAAAGGGGTCATAATGCCTCTGAATGAGCCTGTTATCATGGGTATCCTCAACATAACGCCGGATTCTTTTTTTTCGGGAAGCAGAAAGGAAACCGAAAGAGAAATAGACGAAAGAATACAGGCCATACTATCCGAAGGCGGAACAATCATCGACTTGGGTGGGTATTCTTCGCGTCCGGACGCTTCACCGATTGATGAAGCGGAAGAGATGAAACGACTTACCACCGCACTTGAGTTAATCAAGCGCCATTATGCAGACACCGTTATTTCGATAGACACGTTTCGCTCGGGCATCGCCCGCCGTTGTGTAGAGGAATATGGCGCTTCGATTATAAATGACATATCCGGCGGACAATTAGACGATAATATGTTTGCCACGATTGCCGCCTTAAACGTACCTTATATCCTGATGCATATGCGTGGAACCCCACAAACAATGCAGCAACATACAAAATATGACGATTTGATCGGCGAAATCCTGATTTATTTTGCTTCACGAATCAGGCAATTACATTTGCTCGGCGTAAACGACATTATTATCGACCCGGGATTCGGATTTAGTAAAACAACAGATCAAAACTATCAACTGATGCACCAACTGAACGAATTGGCGTTATTGGATCTTCCGTTGCTTATCGGCATATCACGAAAAAGTATGATTTATAAGTTACTGGGATCAACACCGGAAGAAAGCCTGAACGGCACTACGGTGCTCAACACAATTGCCTTGTTAAACGGAGCAAATTTTCTTCGTGTACACGATGTGAAGGCGGCTAAAGAAGCCGTTCGTATTGTCTCAAAATATAAAAACGCACGCTAATTATGTGGACATACTTTGGATTAAAAGACCTGATCGATGTAGCGCTTGTTGCATTCTTACTTTATCAGACCTATAAACTGATGAAAAACTCCGGAGCTATCGCGATTTTCAGCGGAGTGGTTTCGTTTATTATTCTGTGGATCGTTATTTCGCAAATTCTGGAAATGAGATTGCTCGGCGCAATATTAGACAAGATCGTAAGTTTCGGTTTTATCGTGTTGGTTGTGCTGTTTCAAGACGAAATACGGCGGTTTCTTGTAATCCTTGGCTCGCACAAAGGGCTGCAATTCCTATCCAAGCTGTTCTCGCCGAAAGATACGGTTTCGGAGAAACAAAAAAAGTTCGTTGCACCGGTTGTACTGGCCTGTATGAATATGGCGAAGAAAAAAACCGGGGCGTTAATCGTTATTCAACAAACGATGGACTTAGCCATGTACATCCACACCGGCGAAATGTTTATCGCTGAAACAAACGCCCGGTTAATCGAAAATATATTTTTCAAAAACAGCCCCCTGCACGATGGAGCCATGATTATTGCCGGCAATCAGATACGAGCGGCCGGTTGTATTTTGCCGGTGGCTCAACGTGCCGATATTCCAAAAGAATTCGGACTCAGGCACCGCTCGGCTTTAGGTCTTTCCATAGAGACCGATGCGCTCGTTATTATTGTTTCTGAAGAAAGAGGCAAGATCTCCGTTGCCCACAACAGCATGCTCGAAATTAACGTAAGCGCCGAAGATTTACAACAAATCCTGACAGGTGAACGAGAGGTGAAAAATTACTGTTAGACACAAAAACAGGACTTTTTAAAACATTTCGTATTTTCACTATTGTATCCAAACGTTAATCAGATCCTCGCGTCTGCAAACGAGTGTTAATTTACGGGCTAAATACGTCTGTTTTACGCTGAAAACAGGTGTATAGGCTTCAATTAAACATCCTTTGTTTTCGAAAAAATATCCTTTATTTTTTTGATTACATACTTTATTCAAAAAAAGACATACTAATGTTGTTCGGCAAAGAAGAAAAGCCGGGTCAGAAAACGGCAAAAAATAACGTATAGCAAAATCACACATGGTATGAATCCGCCTATCCGACCGAATGTTAAAACACGCTGAGAAGGGCGCAAAAGAGGAGGCGTCATTTTGGCACATATACCCTGAATTATCTTTCTTTCTGACATTTAGGCTCGCCTTTTACACACTGTTAAATAATCTAAATTTGACACCTTGGCATGCAAAAGCAGGGGCGTTTTTGCAAACTCCATATTGCATTTTTGTGTATTTTTGTAGTCTTAATCGAAAAAACTCAAAAAGTAATATAAAATCCCCCTTGTTATGAACTTAATGCAAGATGTTTTCGCCAGAGCTAAATCAAGCAAGCAACGCATTGTTTTGCCTGAAGGACTCGATGAGCGTACGTTAAAAGCAGCTGACCGACTATTAGCCGATGAGATTGCTGAACTAATCTTAATTGGTAACCCGGTTGAAATAATCAAGCGGGCAAGTGAATTGAATTTGCTTAATATACAGAAAGCAACTTTGGTTGACCCGAAATCTCACGCAAAGAAACAGGCCTATACAGACCTATTGGTTAAACTGCGTGAAAGGAAAGGAATGACTCCGGAAAAAGCCGCTGTGCTTGTTGAGAACCCACTCTATCTTGCCTGCCTGATCATTAAGGCCGGTGATGCGGATGGCGAAATTGCCGGTGCGGAAAACACAACAGGAGATGTGTTACGCCCAGCTTTACAAATCATCAAGACCGCGCCGGGCATTAGTTGTGTTTCAGGTGCGTTTTTGCTTTTTACACAGAATAAAATTTACGGAGAAGAGGGTATTATCGTTGTGGCCGATTGCGCGGTTATGCCAAACCCCACAGCTCCCGAACTGGCTCAAATCGCTGTATCTACGGCTCAGACAACCAAAAGCATTGTCGGCATAGAACCTAAAGTGGCCATGCTTAGTTTCTCCACAAAGGGTAGTGCTTCGCATGAGATGGTGGATAAGGTAGTAGAAGCTACCCGCCTGGCTAAAGAATTGGCTCCCGATCTTAAAATAGACGGTGAGTTGCAAGCTGACGCCGCGTTAGTTCCTGTTGTCGCAAAGAAAAAAGCACCCGGAAGCGAAATTGCCGGTCAAGCCAATGTATTGGTATTCCCTACTTTAGAAGTAGGAAACATTGCTTATAAGTTAGTTGAACGTTTAGGTAACGCGTTAGCCGTAGGCCCGATTCTTCAGGGAATGGCAGCGCCGGTAAACGACCTGTCACGCGGATGTTCGGCCGAAGATATCTACAACATGGTAGCTATCACTGCGAATCAGGCAATCGGAGCAAAGCAAGCAGCTCAATAACCGTTATTGAAGAAATTTGGGTTTGCCCCCGAATCTCTTTGAAAATACATATAAAATAAATAATTAAACAATAGGAATGAAAATATTAGTATTGAATTGTGGAAGTTCTTCGGTTAAATACAAATTGTTTGACATGAAGAAACACGAAGTAATGGCGCAGGGAGGAGTTGAGAAACTCGGACTGCCCGGGTCTTTTCTTAAATTTACAACAGCGGAAGGTAAGAAAGTTGTTCTGGAAAAGGAATTGCCGGAACATAACGCGGCTATTCAGTTTATTCTGAGTATCCTGACCGACGAAAAACATGGTTGCATCAAATCATACGATGAAATTGACGCTGTTGGCCATCGCGTTGTACATGGAGCTGAAGAGTTTAGCAGCAGCATGGAAATTACAGACGATGTAATCGCCAAGATGGTGGAATGTATTGACCTCGCCCCACTTCATAATCCACCCAACCTGAAAGGTATCCGCGCAATGAACGCGTTGATTCCGGGCATTCGCCAGGTAGGTGTATTCGATACTGCTTTCCACCAAACTATGCCGGACTATGCCTACATGTATGGTCTGCCTTATTCTCTTTACAAGAAATACGGCATACGTCGTTACGGATTTCACGGCACAAGCCATCGTTATGTATCTAAAAGAGCTTGCGAAGTATTGGGCGTTCCTTTTGAAAAGCAACGCATCATTACGGCTCATATCGGAAACGGAGGTTCTATCACAGCAATAAAAGACGGAAAAAGTATCGATACCTCCATGGGGCTTACACCGGTGGAAGGCTTATTGATGGGAACCCGTTGTGGCGACGTGGATGCCGGCGCGCTTTCATTCATTATGGACAAAGAAGGGTTGGACGCGAAAGGACTGTCTGATCTGATTAACAAACAAAGTGGTGTATTCGGATTGTCGGGCATCTCTTCAGACATGCGCGAAATTGAAGCTGCCGTGGCCGAGGGTGACAAAAAAGCAATCCTTGCTCTGCAAGTTTATAATTATCGCATTAAGAAATATATCGGAGCTTATGCTGCGGCGCTTGGTGGAGTAGATATCATCGTTTTCACCGGAGGTGTAGGCGAAAACCAATGGGCAACACGTCGAGAAGTTTGTAACGACATGGAATACATGGGTATCAAATTTGACGAAGCAAAGAACGACAAGATGCGTGGAGAGGAAATGGTACTCAGCACACCCGACAGTAAGGTAACGGTAATGGTTGTACCTACCGACGAAGAGTTTATGATTGCTTCGGACACAATGGAAATACTGACCAATGATCAATAATAATTACTAATCCTCACAGCTTACACTAAAGGATTAGATTCCGGGGCGACACTGACATCGGTTAGTGTCGCCCTTTTCGATTTTAGTCCCATGCGGGAGGTTCCTGATTCAATAAATGTTTTACAAAGAAATCGTCAAGCCGGCGCATTTCATATTGTCCGCCAAGCGAATGCGTTCTGCCCGGCAAATACAGTTGGTCGAAATTCTTATTGGCTTTGATCAAGGCTTTCACCACCTGTAATGTCGACGCCGGATCTACATTATCATCCAATTCACCGTTAATAAGCAGTAGTTTTCCCTTCAACAAATGTGCGTTATCTACATTTGAACAGGCACTATAAGACTCATCCAAGGGAAAGCCCATCCATTGTTCGTTCCACCACATTTTATCAACACGATTGTCGTGACATCCGCAAAGAGACACCGCCACCTTATAGAAGTCATTAAAGAAAAGCAACGCCGCCATCGCATTCTGTCCGCCGGCAGACCAGCCATATATGCCAACTCTTTCCGTATCCATATAAGGATACTTCTCCGCGGCGGCTTTTATCCAGGCAATTCGATCCGGGAAGCCGGCATCTTTCAGGTTTTTCCAGCATACATCATGGAATGCTTTTGAACGGTTGGCCGTGCCCATGCCATCAATAGAAACAACAATAAACCCAAGTTCAGAAAGTCGGGAGATAAGGCGACTGTATGCGAGGAAATCTTTTGACACGTGAGAATCATGCGGACCGGCATAGATCATTTCTACTACGGGATATGACTTCGAGGGGTTGAACGTTGAAGGACGGTGGATGTTTCCCCAAATATCCGTCTTTCCATCGCGCCCTTTCGCTGAAAAGACTTCCGGCATTTGCCAACCGGCAGCAACAAGCTCTGCGATATCCGCCTTTTCAAGTTGAAGAACTACAGAACCATCACTCGTCTTTTTCAACAGGCTTACGGGAGGAAGATCGGGACGTGAATAAACATCTACATACCAGGTATGGTCTTTCGATGCTGCAATCCGGTGGTTCGCCGGCTCAGGAGTCAGGTTTTCAAACCCGGTTCCATCAATTTTAATACGGCAATAATGCAGATTGTAGGGATCTTCGTCTGCATTAAAACCGGAAGCCAGAAAATAAATCATTCCGCCGACCTCATCTACATGTTCTACCTGACGAACAACCCACTCGCCTTTTGTGATCTGCCGTTTCACATTCCCTTTATTGTCGTAGAGATAAAGATGCTTCCAGCCATCACGTTCTGAACTCCAGATCATTTCCTGTCCGTCATTCATATCGTAGCGGTAATTTTTGTAATAATGGACGAATGTTTTTGTTTGCTCATCGGCCAAATGGGTGATCTCGCCGGTATGCGCGTTAACCTCACCTACAATATAACGCTGGTGCCCGCGCTGATTGAATTCAAACGTAAAGGCACGACTATCTTTCCTCCACCCCGTTATGTAGAGCGAAAACTGATTTGAATAATCTTTTGCCTCAATTGGAATCTGTTTTCGTTTTTCCACGTCAAATAGCACAGGGATACTGACGGGCAACACATCGCCCGGTTTGGCGTAATCTCGCCATTGTAGTATAGGCTGCAGTTGACGCTCAGGACTCGACTCGATCAGTGGAATTCGGCGAACTTTTACATCACGAACTTGCACCGTAGCCAATTTACGAGAATCAGGAGACCAATGGATAGAAGAGCTATAATATAAATCGTCGTTTCCATCGCGCGAAAGTGCTATCGCATCTTTCCCTCCCATCGGACGAATATAGAGATTGTTATCCTTAATAAACGCCTCCCATTGTTTGTCCGGAGAAGCTACCGGGTCACTATTACGGTGGTTCCTTTCTCCCCAGTATCGTTGAGTCTTTTCTTCTTTTTTGCCCAGATTTTTTAGTTCATTTTTCTTGAAGTAGTATTCCCAGCGTGTATTATTATAGACAAATGAGATACCGCTTTTGTCTTCCATAAAGTTAACTTCAGACAAGCCTAAATTAGCAGCGGTTGTTTCTTTCCGGCTTTCTTTCGTTAAAAGAGCAGCCAACTTCTGTTGGTCGAATGCTACACGCTTTTTCCCCGTTTTAGCCTCTACTAGGTAATAGATATCTCCGCTCCGCTCATGGTTCAAATACCAAAACTCCGTTGATTCGCCTATCCAGGTGGCTTGTACTGCCGGCGAATAAACCAATCTGCTGTTTTTTGCAATCGTATCTGCCCGTTGGTAATCTTCTTTTGATATCTGTGCAGAAAGAATTAGCGGACACAACCCCAAAAACAGTATAACACTACGCATTATTGCTCTCATATTGAATAATTAAAGGAATAGACTCTACTTACAAAAATAAAGAAATAAGCGACTGCAAAGGGTTAATTAAATCTGAAAAAATAGCAATATCGTCTGATTTGTCTTTTTTCAATAACAGATTGAACGTATCTTTGCCAAAAGGAATGAGTAAGGCTATTAGATGATTGGTATACTAAGCACAGGCATAATTATTGGAATATTGGTTTCAGCCCCGATGGGACCAATTGGTTTACTTTGCATTCAACGCACACTTAGCAAAGGCAGGTTACACGGATTTGTCACCGGCATTGGGGCTATGCTCTCAGATATCATATATGCCTGCATCACTTGCCTTGGTATGGGAATGATTGTCAATTTCATTGAAGCCAACGAAGCTCCGTTACAACTTTTCGGCAGTATTGTTCTCGGTGCATTTGGTTTTTACATCTTCCGCTCTAATCCCACCAGAGGTATCCGAAAACAAGGAGATAAAAAACTGTCTTATACGCAAGACTTTCTGAGTGCTTTTCTACTTACCTTGAGCAATGTATTTATTGTGCTGCTTTATATCGCGCTTTTTGCCCGTTTTGGCTTTGTTTTACCCGAACATTCAATATGGATGTCGCTCTGCGGTATAGGCGGTATTGGTATCGGTGCCTTACTTTGGTGGACAAGCATCACATACGTTGTATCTAAACTGAGAAAATGGTTTAACATCAGAAGCATCTGGATATTTAACAAAATTGTAGGAATTATAATTATCTTAGTCTCCATTATTGGTTTAGTATCAATCATCCTAACATTTTATTTCCATATACCTTTAAACTTCGTAACACCATGAAAGTACTCAATCAAATTCCGAATCTTCCGGCTCTGGATGTGTTAGACATATTATCGGTAGATTATTTTTTAGAAAATAAAGCTTTGCGTCTGCATATTAATCAGGTAAATTGGGAAGAGTTCCCTTATCAGCCAATTACGGTAGTTGACATAGCACGCACCGACAAGAACTTGTATTTACATTTCTTTGTACGTGGCAATTCTTTGAAAGCTTCCTATCAAGAAGACGGATCACCTGTTCATAAAGACAGCTGTGTGGAGTTCTTTGTAAAACCTCAGCGCGGACCGTATAAATACATCAACTTCGAGTTCAACTGCATTGGCACTTGTGATGCCTCTTACAGACAATCACGTGAAGAGAAAACAGGACTGAGCGCTGAGGAATATGCCTCTATCAGACGCCATTCCTCTTTAGAAAATAAAACATTTGAAGAGATAACCGGCGTACATAGCTGGGAACTGACCGTTGCAATCCCCTTTACGCTCATGGGAATAAACCCGAAGAAACTTCCAAAAACACTACACGCTAATTTTTACAAATGCGCCGATGAAACAGCATGCCCTCACTACCTCAGTTGGGCGCCAATTGATCTGCCTGAACCCAACTTTCATTGTCCGGAATATTTTGGAGAGTTACGTTTCTAATAAACAAAAAAAAGGCCACCTCAATATCTAAATTGAGATAGCCTTCTGTATTTTTTAGAGAAGAACGTATTTATTTAACTTCCCAAATTTCACCTTTCATCAGCAAATCACGTAGTTTGCGGGTTGGATTCTTTGCTTGTACGTCTTTCACTTGCTGGTCTACGCACTGATCGTATACCGGAGCCTCAATGTCGCGTATAACGCCCAAAGCGATTGGCAAGTTGTTTTCATTGCTCATCATTGCAAGCATTGTTTGTAAGGTCGAATCTTGAGCATGAGCATCATGTACCAATACGTCGTCCAATGTATAGCCATCTTCACCGATTGTAACGGCTTTCAGCTTCAGTCCGTCGAGTACAATACCTTTATTCTCTTCTTTACCAAAGATCATCTTTTCGCCATGACGAAGGAAAACCGTACGTTCAGCCCGATAGTCTTTATCTGTGATGTCTTTGTGTATACCGTCGTTAAAGATAACACAGTTTACCAACACCTCTACCACAGAAGTTCCCTTATGACGACCCGACTCGGCCAAAATAGCTGTTGTGTTTTTCAAGTCTACGTCAATCACACGGGCAAAGAAATTGCTTCTCGCGCCAAAGGCTAATTCTGCCGGAACGAATGGATCTTCGACTGTTCCGTAAGGAGAACTCTTCGATACGAATCCACGTTCTGAAGTAGGTGAATATTGTCCTTTTGTCAATCCGTAAATGCGATTATTAAAAAGAACGATATTGATGTCCACATTACGGCGCACAGCATGAATAAAATGATTCCCCCCGATAGCAAGACAGTCTCCGTCTCCGGTTATCAACCATACACTCAGATCAGGGTTAGCCGTCTTTACACCTGTTGCTATGGCAGCACCACGCCCGTGAATCGTATGAAAACCGTAGGTATTCATATAATACGGCAGACGGGATGAACATCCGATACCTGAAATTACGGCCATATCTTTCGGCGCAACATTCAATTCGGCCATCGCTTTGTGGAGACAGTTCAGTACAGCATGATCACCACAACCCGGGCACCAACGTACATATTGGTCACTCTTATAATCTTTTGCCTGATATTTGATTTCTTCTGTTTCCATAAATTAAGCCTCCATTATTTTAGTGAACTCCTCAATTAATCTTGCCACATTGAAAGGTTGGCCTTTCACGCGATTGAACTGGTAAGGAGTAAATCCGGGTATCTTCCCACGCAAATAGTTAGCGAATTGACCATTGTTTTGTTCAGCGATAACTACCTTTTTATATCTTGTAAGTACTTCGACAGTATTCTTAGGAAGCGGACTAATAAACTTAAAGTGAGCCAATGCTACCTTCTTGCCTTTTTCATGCAATCCTTCCATTGTTTCGTACAAGTGTCCATATGTTCCACCCCAACCTACGATCAGCAGATCGGCGTTTTCGTCTCCAACAACGTCAAGTTCCGGAATAAAATCAGCGATCTTATCTATCTTTGCCTGACGCACATTGACCATTTTCTGGTGATTTTCGGGATTTGTAGAGATTGCGCTTGTGTTAAAGTCTTTCTCCAAACCTCCGATGCGATGCTCAAATCCTTCCATTCCGGGGAAAGCCCAGTAACGCACACCTGTTTCTTCGTTTCTTCTGTAGGGTTTCCATTCTGCTTCACCAGTATAGCTGGTAGCGTATTGTGGTTTTACCTCCGGATAATTATCTAAATCTGGTAGCTTCCAGGCAGAAGAACCGTTTGCAATGAAGCCGTCTGTTAACAAGATAACCGGCGTCATGTGTTCAACGGCCAACTTGCCTGCCCAAAAGGCTGCATCAAAACAATCAGTCGGAGTAGTTGCAGCGATTACAACAGCAGGGCTTTCACCATTTCGTCCATAAAGCGCCTGCATCAAGTCGGTTTGTTCACTTTTTGTAGGCAAACCGGTTGATGGACCACCACGTTGTACATCAATAACAACCAACGGCAGTTCAGCGATAACCGCCAGACCGATAGCTTCACTCTTTAGCGCCAATCCGGGTCCGGAAGTAGAAGTAGCCGCCAGATTTCCGGCAAAGCTCGCACCGATAGCCGTACAAATACCGGCAATTTCGTCTTCGGCCTGAATAGCCTTTACCCCCAAGTCCTTTCTTTTGGAAAGTTCATGCAAGATATCGGTAGCCGGTGTAATAGGATAACTTCCGAGAAACAACTTCATTCCGGCTTTTTCAGCGGCTGCGATCAAACCATAAGAAGTAGCCGTATTCCCATTTACATCTGTATAAAATCCGGGCTCTGCTTTCTTACCTTCAATACGGTATGTAGAAACAGTAGCATGGGTATTATGACCGAAATTATAACCATCTGTAAGCGCTTTAATATTTGCTTCGGCAATGGTTGGCTTTTTAGCGAATTTATTCTGAAGCAAATGCATTGCTTCTTCAAGAGGACGCTCAAACAACCAGCAAACAAGTCCAAGAGCAAACATATTCTTACAGCGAAGGGCAGATTTATTATCCAATCCGAAATCAACCAATCCTTCCTTTACCAAGGTAGAAATCGGTGCCGCAACCAATTGCACACCGGTAAGTCCTAATTCTGTGAACGGATCATCTGTAGTGAACTTAGCTTTATTCAGGTCATTCGTCTTGAACGAGTCTGTGTCGATGATGATAATTGAATTAGGTTTCAAGATATCCACATTTACTTTTAACGCAGCGGGATTCATAGCGACCAAAACATCGGCTTTATCTCCCGGCGTAAATACCTTTTTGGAACCCAAATGCACCTGGAACCCGGAAACACCACTTAGAGTGCCCTGAGGTGCACGAATTTCTGCCGGATAATCGGGAAATGTAGATATTTCATTCCCAAAGATCGCCGACAAAGTTGAAAAGATCGTTCCCGTCAATTGCATTCCGTCGCCCGAGTCACCCGAGAAACGTACAACCACCTTTTCCAAAGTTGTGACTTTTGTTTGTTCTCCCATAGATTATAATTATTAGCGTTTGTCTCTTGGTTTTTAACTGTATCAATTAAATGATACTTACAAAGTAAGCAATAAACTTTCTGAGCACAAACATTTTACAATTCAAAAAGCAGATAAATAAATATCTAAATTATTAGAAAGCATATTAAAATGATTAGACACATAATTATTAACGGGTTTACCGCAATACATATAAATGCCCGAACGGAAGCACACGTCGGCTTTGATCGCCGTTTGTATTGTTCCCATATCTCCCAACAGCGTAATTAATGGGGTAATGATGTTGCTGAAAGCCATCGATGTGGTTCTCGCCACATGATTGCTTATATTCGGTTTACAGTAATGCAAGATACCAAATTGTTCAAAAACCTCCGGATCTGAACTTGAAAGGCAACAGGTTGTTTCGAAACATCCCCCTTGGTTCACTCTCAGATCAATTACCAACGCACCCCGCTTCATAGTCCGGATCAGATCTTCCGCAATAACATACCGGCGGCGGGAATTGATATAACGCATAGCCCCCACCACTACATCGGCACTGGTAAAGGCATTACGCAGCACATTCGGATGGAAATTGGACGTAAAAATCTTTTGCCCCAATACCTGCTGAAGCATCCTCAACTTATTAATATCATCATCAAAGACTTTCACGGTAGCACCCAATCCTAAGGCGGCACGGGCAGCCACAGTCCCGGCATTGCCGGCTCCTATAATCACAACTTCAGTTGGAGGAACCCCCGGTATTCCGCCCAGCAAAATGCCTTTTCCTCCTTTCGTGTTGCTCAATAACTCCGCGGCAATCATCACCGATGATGTACCTTCTATTTCGGAAATCACATTCAGTATAGGCGCACGAAAACTATCGTCGGTCATCAGTTCGTAAGCAAAAGCGTTTATCCGTTTCCGCATCAAACCTTCATACGAATCCGAATCAAACAAATTAAACTGGATCATGGAGAACAATGTAGAACGAGGCTTCATAAGCGCCACCTCGCAGGGCAAAGGCGGAAGCATTTTCAGGATATAATCTGCCTGATAAACTTCAGCCGGAGTCGAAACAATCTCTGCTCCTGCCTCGGCAAAATGATTATCCGAATAATTTATACCCAACCCCGCGTTGGTTTCCACAATAACCCGATGCCCGCATTCCACAATCATACCAACCGCTTCGGGCGTTAAAGCCAGTCGCCGTTCTTCAGTATCAAGTTCTTTGGGAATGCCGATCAACAAACGATTGCTTACCTTTCTCAATTCCTCAAGCAACTCCTGAGGTATGTATGCTCCTTGTGTTTGTTTCTGGCTCTGTTTCATAATCAGTTCAAAATACGCTCTAACGCAACAGTTATTGTCTGCACATCAGATTCTGTTAACATATTCTCGGCATCAAAAACTACAGATGCCTGATTATAATAAGGTTCTCTTTTCTGAATATTTTCATCAATAAAACGAAACAGCGATTCACCTGACCGGTCTTTTAAAACCGGACGTGTTTGTCTGCATGTTTCCAACCGTTTAGTCAATTCCTGAACCGACACTTTCAGATAAACGGTCTGTCCGGATCGGTTCATAAACTCCATATTGTCAAAAAAACAGGGGCTTCCCCCTCCGGTGGAAACCAAAACATTCTCAAATTCTGCCACTTCATGAAGCATTTTCCGCTCGATCTCACGAAACGCGTCTTCTCCCCTTTCGGCGAATAATTCACGTACACTTTTATGGTAGCGAGCCTCAATATGTAAGTCAAGATCAACAAACGAAAGCCCCATGCGACTTGCCAATTGCTTGCCGACTGTTGTCTTTCCCGCACCCATATAACCAATCAAAAAAATACGCTTCATTCCTGCAACATGAATGTTTACTACAAATGTATGCTTTTTCTATCAACCAACTATTTATTCTGTCAACAAAAAATACGTTTATTCGGCACTAACCATTTTGGAAGTCACCCGATTATAGATAAACAAGGCAAAAGCGGCCAAAAGACCGATCGCCAGCAAAACCATCCAAAGACGCGAAGGGTGATAAGTACTCCAAAGCAGATTGGTCAATTCCTGCGGTGTCATACTCACCTGCCGGGCCACTTCTTCAAAATACGCGTTTGTAGACAGTCCGTCTTGTATCTGCAAGCCTTTTTCAGCAGCAAAATCCCGAACAATCATAACCTTATCAGACATGTTCTGGTATACATTTCCGGAGATATACCCGGCAAAGAAATTTCCCAGACATACCGGAATAAAGGAATAGCCCATATAAAGTGCTTTCTTGTCGGCCGGTGCGATACGCCCGATGTATTCGGTAATTTTAGGCGAACTGGCCATCTCGCCTAAAGCAAAAATCAAAATAGCAACAATCGTAAACAACACATTTTGTGAAGCAAAAGACAACGCCATACCGATTGAACAAACCACAATGCCGGAAATCATCGAATTGAGCGGTTTCATTTTCATTACAATACTCGAAACGATAATCTGAAACAGGATGATGTACATCGCATCAAAATTAGTTACAAACTCCGCATCCATCACACCCGGAGCCGGACTGTAGTTGGCACTGATAAACGGAATATAGGTGCTGAAAAAATTATACAAAGCAGACGTATCCACCCATTGTGTAATGAATACCGGCAACGTAAAGAACAACTGATGATACATGGTCCAGAAGCCGGCAATAATAACAAGGAACAAAACAAACTTAACGTCTTTAGCGATACTCCCCATATTGCGGAAAATGCCTGCAAAAGTTTGCAAAAGACTTTCGTCCGACTTATTTTCCTCACGCCCCGGCTCTTTATAGAAAAACAGCATGATAAAGTTGAGCGCGATAATACCGGCAGACACATAAAAAATCAGATGCGAACTACTTTTAAACAACAACGTTACCATGGGCCCAATAAAGGCACCGATATTAACCATCATATAAAAAATACCGAAACCGATAGAAGAGGTCTCTTCCGTGGTGGTTTTAGCAATCGTTGCGGAGATAACCGGTTTAAATAAAGCCGCGCCCAATGCCAGATAGAGGTACATCAGGAAAACAGCGGTAAAAGATTTAAACATGGGGAGCATAATAAATGCCGATGCATAAATACAAAAAGCCAGAAAAAGCACTTTCTTATACCCGTATCTATCGGCTATGGCTCCGGTTAAAACCGGCAGAAAATAGAGAATTCCTGTTCCGAAACCCATCAATAAACCCTTCTGACTCTGCGTAAACTCGAGCCCTCCCATATCGGAAGAACCGGTAAGATAATTGGCGAATAACATAAAGAACCCATACCAGGCCCAACGTTCGAATAACTCAATTACATTTGCCGCCCAAAACGTACGCGGAAATTTACTAAACACCCCCATTATTTGTTGATTTATTATTTATTCCAACAAAAATAAAACAAAAAGAGAGGGGCGACAACCCAAAAATGACTTTTATGTATCAGTAACATGTTTTCGCCGTTCAAGAACAAACCGGATTCCTGCAATTTTAACTTAAAAAAGCCCCAAAACAGGCAAAAAATCAACCATTCGTAAACAATTGATTTTCAGTACTATAAAAACGCCAAAAACATAAAGGTTATTTTTCCAAAAATAAAGGATATTTCCGCCGAAATAAAGGATATATTTTTAAAAATAAAGGACATCTGCAAAGCAACTTAATTTGAGCACAAAAATCGAAATGTTAATTTTTAAGTTGACTGGTGGTTTTTTCGAATAGAAAAAGGGCAGAATTGTATGTCCGCCCTTTTCGTATTGTATCGCTATGAGGTATTTATTGAGGGGTTCCTCCGCCGCCGCCGCCGCCGCCACTATCGCCGCCCTTGCTGTCGTCATTGCTGATGCCGCGACGAACTTTCTTGATCTGCCCTTTCAGGTTACCAAAGGTGTATGAAACACGAACGCTGAAATCACGTGCTCGCCAATAGTTTATGTTTTTATTCTTAAAGGCTTCGTCTTCCGTATTCGACTCGTATTTTATTGTCTTCCAGAACGGATTGTTAGCGCTTAGTGTTACGGTAAGTTTTTTCTTCATGAAATCTTTACTGAGGTTTAAACCGGTAAAGTATTGTGAGCCGCCTTTGCCTTGCAGCATAATCCAGGGAGAGTAATACCCGCCATACACATTCACCCGGAAATCTTTTGGCAGATTAACCTGTGCGTTCGAGTAGAAATTTCCTCTATACCCGTCGTTCTCCATATTTCTACTTTCGGCTTCATACTTCACATAGTTGGCTCCTCCATTTACTGTGATGTTGAATAATGGAATCGGGTTCCAACGCGCGTAGAGATAAAGCCCTACGTTCTGACGCTTTCCTATATTATCGAATGTAGTGGCAAATACGTTGTTTTCATTCACAAAAGTGTATCGCTCGATAGAGTTATCGACAAAGCTATAGTATCCATTCAGGTTCAGGTTGAATTTTTGCGTAAACATACTATACGTGAAATTCACATTATGGCTCTTTTCCGAATCCAGAAAAGGGTTACCATAACTAATGTTCTCGGGGTCGCGCTCATTTACATAAGGGTTCAAAAACCAGATACTCGGACGCTGGATACGCATATTATAACCTAAACGTACCTGTTGAGCCATATTGATCATGTACGAAATCGTAGCATTGGGCACAACGTCAAAATAATCGGTTTTAAAATTCTGTTCAGGTGATTTTTTAAATTCAACATCCACATTCGTGCCTTCAGCTCTCACACCTGCTTTAAGACCGAATTTCTTGTACTTAATGGCATAGCCCGCGTAACCGGAATAAATATGCTGAATATGATCCAGGTTGATTGATTGCGGACTCGGTTCCCAAACATTGGTTGCTTCATTCAGTATTCGCACATCGGCATCGCTTACATTCTGGCGTAATATATATTTAACTCCAACCTCCAGTGTATGATCTTTAAACAAAGGGGTGGTATAGTCTACCTGCCCGGTGTGTTCGTCGGTATAGGCGTCGTTATCTTCCATTCGCGGAAACATCCAGGCTAATGGATAATTCTTAACATCTTCTAAATAAGTGGATGATTTTGATCCGTCCGGAGAATGACTGTACTTATACGAAACAGTTAGCAGTTCATCTTTCTTTTTTGTAGAATGTTGATAATCCAGATTAACATCAGTCGATCCGAAGTTTCCTTTTCCGTCAGAAAAACGACGATAGGTATAGTCTTTTTCCAGGTCGTCCGGATTCATTGATTGAACGCTGTGCCTTGTCCGGTTTTTCATATTACCGTTAAACAGGTTCACCCCTAAAGTCAGCAAGTTCAGGGTATCAATCTCATAGCTTGCTTCAAGAGCTCCGAATTGAAAAGGCCCCTTATACTTGTTTTGTCCCTTTTGAGTTATAAATTCTTTATTATCTCCCTTCTTCTCCTGATAAGATTCGGAGTCTGTCCATGGGTTATTGTTGTAGCGATAGTTGAAATTGCCGGTTAATCCGAATTTTCCATATTTAATAGACGCGTTTGCTCCTCCTCCGAAACGCCCCAACGCGCTGGCATCCGCACGTACCGTTCCGGTGTATCCGTCTAACGTGTTCCGGCTGGTAATGATATTAATAATTCCCCCTATGCCCTCAGCATCATACTTCGCTCCCGGTTCTGTAATAACTTCGATGTTCTTTACCGTATTGGCCGGCATACTTTTCAATGCGTCGGCAGCATTATCACCGGACAACAAGGTAGACGGTTTGCCGTTGAGGTATATTTTATAATTTCCCGATCCTTTTAATTGTATTTTATCTTCTCCGTCTACCGTTACCATCGGCACTTTTTTCAGCATATCCAGTGTATTACTGGTAATTGCCTCCGGGTCGTCTTCCAGGCTATAAGTAAGTTTGTCGATTTCCACTTTTACCAGCGGCTTCTGGGCTGTTACCGTTACATTTGCAATCTGCTGGGTGTCTTCTTGCATAAGAATCTTTCCGAGATCCAGCGTTTTTTTACCCTCTTGCAATGTAAAATTTTTCACCCCCGGAGCTTTTCCGATAGACTGCAAGGTTATAACATAATTGCCTGTTTGATTTAATGGTGTTTCAAATTTACCATCCATATCACAAGCTAAAAGCTTCACCGGCTTAGATGGATTGGCAACCAAAGCTATGCTTAGTGTAGCATACGGTACGGTTTCGCTTGTCAGCGAATCAACCACCTGTCCTTTTATTAAAAAAGTACTAGGTTTGTCTGACTGTCCGTACATACTTAGTACGACAAACAGGAACAGACTGATCAGGATTAGGATTTTTTTCATTGATCAAGAATAACTTGTTTATTAGTAGTAATTTAGTAACAACTTCGCAAATATAGCAGAAAGACAACATCTACGACCATTTCGTAAATTAAAGTTCTCTAAAAATTGTATTATGATGTTGCAAGTTGCCGTTCCTCCATTATATTTGTATAATTGAACATTTAATATTCAATCACCATGAGTAAACTATTATCACTTCTGACATTGGCCGTAATCGCATCTGCCGCTTTTGCGCAAAAACCAAAAGACATTTCACTCAGCGCACCCAACAAAACAGGCGGAAAAAGTATTATGCAAACATTATCCGATCGCCACTCCGACCGGGAGTTCGACTCAAAAGAATTAACACTGCAAGACATTTCAGACTTGCTCTGGGCTGCCAATGGAGTAAATCGCCCTGACGGAAAGCGCACGGCTCCTTCGGCCATGAATAAACAGGATGTGGATATTTATGTACTAACAAAAGACGGTGCTTACCGCTACGACGCCTCGGCACATGTTTTAAAAGGGATAACAACGGGAGATCATCGCGCGTTGATCAGCAGTTCGCGCAGTAGCCAGACTTCATCCACCCCTCCTGTTGGTTTAGTTTTAGTATCCGACCTCTCCAAATTCGGCCCTAACGCATCCGATAAGGCTTTTCAAATGGGCGCTTTAGACGCAGGTATCGTTTCTCAGAATATTAATTTATTCTGTTCAGGCAAGGGTTTCGCCACTGTTCCCCGTATGTCTATGGATGTTGACGGTCTTAAGAAAACATTGGGATTAAGCGACTCGCAAGTTCCGATGCTAAACAATCCGGTTGGGTATCCTAAGAAATAATTGCTTTTGCAAAATCTCCTTTCTTATCACTTTTACACGTAATCATTTATTTATATGCTAAGAATTGAGTATTTTTGTTACAGTGCGATGTGAATCGTACTTTACTTATATTGAAAAACATTTACATCTTATATATAATTAGTGTTATGGAAGAAAAAAGTATCAAAGGAACTCGCACCGAGCAAAATTTGCTGAAAGCATTTGCCGGAGAGTCTCAGGCAAGAACACGTTATACGTTCTTCGCAAGTGTAGCTAAAAAAGAAGGCTACGAACAAATTGCCGGTGTTTTTATGGAAACTGCCGAACAGGAAAAAGAACACGCAAAAAGATTCTTTAAATTTCTGGAAGGTGGAATGGTAGAAATCACGGCTTCTTATCCTGCCGGAGTAATCGGCACTACCATGGATAATCTTGCCGCTGCTGCTGCAGGTGAAAACGAAGAATGGGCAGAATTATACCCTGAATTCGCGAAAATAGCTGAAGAAGAAGGCTTCAAAAAAATAGCTGTAGCTTTTAAAATGATCGCTACTGTTGAAGCTGAACACGAGAGACGTTATCGTAAGCTGCTCGCGAACATCACTGAAGGAAAAGCATTCGAACGTGATGAAGCAATTGTTTGGCAATGTCGCAACTGTGGTTACTTATATGAAGGCAAGAAAGCGCTAAAGATGTGTCCGGCTTGCGAACATCCACAGTCATACTTCGAACCCATGAAGGAAAACTATTAAAAAATGCAATAGAGACGTACCATATCGTACGTCTCTATTTTTTTCTCTACAACCGTTCTCTATAATCTTCCATTATCGCGGAAAACAGTTCCCCGGTCGTAGGTGGAGTATATGTAATCATATTTGCTCCGGCCTCAATTGTTCGAAGAATACTTTCAGGCGTAGGACCGCCGGTTGCTATAATCGGGAAATCCGGGTATTTTTTTCTGATGTTACGAACAATATTCGCCGTATTTATCCCACCCGAAACATTAAAGATAGTTACTCCCGCCTTAATTCGTGTTTCAAAATCTTCCTTTTCAGAGACAACGGTTATAACAATTGGAATATCCAATCTCTTTTTCATCTCCGTGATCAGCTCATTAGGCGTAGGGGCATTCATTACCACGCCATAAGCTCCGTTCAGTTCCGCGTTTATCGCAATATCAATTGAACGTTGCCCGCTTGTAATTCCGCCACCAACCCCACAAAACACGGGAGTAGGCGAAACTTCTATTATAGCCTGATTAATGGCAATTTGAGGTGTAAAAGGATAAACCGCGATCACTCCATCAGCATTGTTATTCTTAATAATAGCCAAGTCTGTAGAAAAGACCAGCGATTTTAATCGTTTGCCAAAAATATTAATACCACTTGCATTATATATCTCTTCAGGCATTTTGATCGGCTTCTTACGCAGAACCGATTCGATTACCGGAACATTTATTTTTTTCATAAACACACGATGTAATTATTAAAACTCGCTTTATATATAAAACGTAAAAATAGCAAGAGAAGTTTATCCCCATAAGTTGTTTATGAGAATATTATGTGACAAAAAAGATTAATTATACTTTGTGGTACCGGAAAAAAGGGGAAGAGTAAATTTACGAAAGGCCTATAAACAATTAAAGGCTGTCTCACGACAACCCCTAATCAACTTTGTTAACCTTAAATCTAATACTATTATGAAAAAACCACAGCACAAAGTTACGGTAGTTTTTGATTTTGTCAATAGTTAAAATGCTAATTAGTGTTTTCTAACATATAATAAACGCTAATTAGTTTGCAGAAAAATGTTTATCCGTGAATTTGTATTTATTTCATCGCGTAGATGCGTTGTATAATGTCTACCACCTTCATCCCCTCCAACACATTGGTAGTGATTGTTTCATGAGATTTGCCGGACAAAACGTTCACAACATTGCGAATTACAAAATTATGGTTCTGAGCAGAACCTTTATAAGGGCCGTAATCATTGCCGGGATTCGTCGGAGCCAGTTCCGGCATAACATAATCTTTTATGTGGCAATATTCTACCTCATTCATATATTGACCTCCGATCTTTATACTGCCATTCTCGGCAACGATCAACATGCTGCTTTCCATGTTCTTATCCCACACGGAAGTTGAATAGTTCAAACTTCCCATTCCGCCATTCACAAAGTCGAAAGTAACTAAGCCGGAATCTTCAAAATCGGTAAGCGCTTTGTGATTAAAGTCCGAAAAACGGGCATGAATATTACAAATATCACCAAACAACCAATACAGAATATCAATAAAATGGGAAAACTGAGTAAACAGCGTGCCGCCGTCTAACTCGGCGTTACCATGCCATCCTCCTACTTTATAATACCGCTCATCCCGGTTCCAATAACAATTAAGCTGCACCATAAACAGCTTGCCCAACTTGCCGCTTTCCACCATATCTTTAATCCAGACAGAAGGAGGCGAGTACCGGTTTTGCATAACACAAAACACCTGTTTACTATATTTGAGTGCGGTATAAACAATTTTTTCGGCATCAGTCTGCCTTAGAGCCATTGGCTTTTCCAGCACCACATGAAGTCCGTTTTGGATTGCGTCAACAGCCATTAAAGCATGCAATCCGTTAGGCGTACAGATACATACAACATCAATGGTAAGTCCTGAAGCAAGAAGTGTGGAGAAATTCGTGTAGAATGGAACAGGGTAAGCATCGATAGCTAATTCATCGCGGGAGCGAATATCACAAAGAGCAACTAACTCCGCACTTCCGTCACGAGTAATCATCTCCGCATGACGTTTTCCTATATGACCGCAACCTACTACGGCAAAACGTATTTTCTTATTTTCTCCCATGTTAATTTTCTATTTCAACGAATAGCCGTCATACCAGACTTAACTGTTTCAATAATATACAACTGCTCATCTTCAGTCAGCTCCGAATGCATTGGCAAAGACAATACCGATTTACAAAGTTTCTCCGCTTCGGTCAGTTCTACAGATAATCGGATGCACCATTTAAAAGCTTCTTGCTGGTGCAATGGCACCGGATAATAGACTATCGAAGGCACTCCTTTCTCTTTTAACCAGGCTTGCAACGCATCTCGTTTGCCGTTTTGTATCAGCAAAGTATACTGATGATACACATGCGTGGAAAATTCCGACTTTAACGGAATTGCCATATTGCTTACAAAACCAAAATGAGCGTCGTACAATTTAGCTTTCTCGGCACGAGAGGCCGCAAATGCATCCATATACCGAAGTTTCACCCCAAGTACAGCAGCTTGTATAGTGTCTAAACGGGAATTACAACCAATTATTTTATGGTGATACTTTTGTTCTTGTCCATGTGATGCTATCGTACGACAACGTAAGGCCAGATCAGGATTAGCTGTCATCAATGCACCCCCATCACCAAAACAAGCTAACGGTTTAGTAGGAAAGAAAGAAGTTGTGCCAATATCACCGATAGTTCCGGCTTTTTTACAACTACCATCTTTGAAAATGAATTCAGCCCCGATTGATTGTGCGTTATCTTCTATCAGAAAAAGTTTATATTTCTTAGCAATTACTTGGATACTCTCCATATCGCATGCCTGCCCGAACAGATGAACGGCAATAATTGCTTTTGTTTGTCGGGATATCGCTTTTTCAATCTTTGTAGCATCCATATTAAAGGTTCGTGGAGCTACGTCTACGGGTACGGGAATAAGTCCGAGTAAAGCCACTGCTTCGGCCGCAGCAGCATAAGTAAAGGCAGGAACAATCACCTCGTCTCCCGGCTTTAAGTCTAAAGCCATCAGTGCGATCTGCAACGCATCGGTTCCGTTTGCACAAGGGATTACATGAGGCACATTAAGGTAATCGCCCAACTGGTTTGCGAATTCTCTTACATGAGGACCATTTATATAAGCGCCGCTTTCAACAACAGATTGCATAGCAGCATCAATTTCTTTTTTCAGACATTGATACTGTCTTTGCAAATCTACCATTTGTATATTTTTATCAGACATTCAATTAAACGCAAGTGATTTATTTCACTTCACTACCGGGCTTTACGTTCTTGTTCGGTGAAATAACGGCTAATGTGCCATCGTTATTTTCAGCAGAAAGTATCATTCCTTCCGAAACAATGCCTTTAAGTTTTCTCGGAGCGAGATTGGCGACAAAGCAAACCTGTTTTCCTACAAGCTCTTCCGGATTATAAAACTTAGCGATACCGGAAACGATTGTTCTTGTTTCGAGTCCGTCGTCAATTTTAAATTGTAATAATTTATCTGCTTTTGGCACTTTCGTGCATTCCAACACGGTTCCAACACGTATATCTAACTTTGTAAAATCATCAAATTCGATATTTGTCCGAATAGGATTCGCCTTGTAGTCTGCTTCTTCATTCGCTTTTTTAGTATCAAACAACCGCTGTACCTGAGCTTCAATCACACTGTCTTCAATTTTCTCGAACAAAAGCGCAGATTTCCCAAGTTGATGTCCGGCTGATAATAAATCAGTAGCACCAAGACGATCCCAACCTAATGGTTCCACATTCAGCATTTTATTCAGTTTATCCATGCTAAATGGTAAGAAAGGTTCAAAAGCAATAGCTAAGTTCGCCGCGATCTGCAATGAAATATTAAGAATTGTACCTACACGTTCCATATCCGTCTTCGCTAATTTCCAGGGTTCGGTATCCGCCAGGTATTTATTTCCTATACGAGCCAGATTCATAGCCTCTTTTTGCGCGTCACGGAAATGAAAGGTATCTAACAAACGCTCCACATCCGCTTTTACGTTTGCAAAGTCTTTTAAGGTTGCCAGATCGTAATCGGTTAATTCTCCGGCAACGGGCACCTTGCCTTCGAAATATTTTTCCGTCAGCACCAATGCTCTGTTAATAAAATTACCCAGAATTGCCACTAACTCATTATTATTACGAGCCTGAAAGTCTTTCCAAGTAAAATCATTATCCTTTGTCTCGGGAGCATTTGCTGTCAGCACATAACGAAGCACGTCTTGTTTGCCCGGCATATCAATCAGATACTCGTGTAACCATACAGCCCAGTTACGTGAGGTGGAGATCTTGTCTCCTTCCAGGTTCAGGAATTCATTGGCTGGTACGTTTTCCGGAAGACAGAAAGAGCCTTCCGCCTTAAGCATCGCAGGAAAAACAATACAATGGAATACGATATTATCCTTGCCAATAAAATGAAGTATTTTTGTTTCGGGGTCCTTCCACCAGGTTTCCCAGCTATCAGGAAGCAATTCTTTTGTGTTTGAAATATAACCGATAGGCGCGTCAAACCAAACATAAAGCACCTTACCTTCGGCACCTTCAACAGGAACAGGAATACCCCAATCTAAGTCACGGCTTACCGCACGAGGTTGCAAGCCCATATCCAACCAGCTCTTGCATTGTCCATACACATTTGATTTCCATTCCTTATGATCTTCTAAAATCCATTTACGCAAAAACGGTTCGTGTTTATCCAAAGGAAGATACCAGTGTTTGGTTTCTTTCATCACAGGTACACTCCCGCTAATTGTTGATTTCGGAGCGATCAGATCAGTCGGATTAAGTGATGTTCCACAGGCTTCACATTGATCTCCATAGGCATGCTCGTTCTTACAATGAGGACATGTTCCTGTTATATAACGGTCTGCCAGGAACTGTTTAGCTTCCTCATCATAATATTGTTCACTTGTTTTCTCAAGGAACTCACCTTTATCATAAAGTTTACGAAAGAAATCAGAAGCTACTTGTTTGTGGGTTTGCGAGGTGGTACGCGAATAGATATCAAAGGTGATACCGAAATCTTCAAAAGATTGCTTGATAATACCATGAAAACGATCTACCACATCCTGAGGTGATACGCCTTCTTTCTTTGCGCGAATGGTAATGGGCACCCCATGCTCATCCGATCCTCCTATCATCAAGACCTCTTCACCCTTCAATC
This sequence comes from Massilibacteroides vaginae, assembly GCF_900178525.1. GTDB lineage: Bacteria > Bacteroidota > Bacteroidia > Bacteroidales > Tannerellaceae > Massilibacteroides > Massilibacteroides vaginae. The sequence goes on along the minus strand of NZ_FXDJ01000009.1, from coordinate 1,375,652 downwards.
TGAGGTAACGCGCATAAATATCCGCAGGTACATAAACACCGGCTAAGTGTCCGATATGAACGGGACCGTTTGCATAAGGTAATGCAGTTGTTATCAACGTTCTTTTGAATTGCTTCTCCATACTTTGTGTTATCTATTTGGGGCACAAAGGTACGTTTTTTTTGCCAATACCGGTTCTACAACACTGACTTTCTACATACCCCAACCTTCCCTGTCGAGGCTCCTGTAATTAATGGCTTCGGCCAGATGCCGGGCTTCTATTTTGTCCGCACCTTCCAGATCAGCGATCGTACGCGAAACCTTCAGTATACGGTCGTAAGCACGAGCAGAAAGATTCAGTCTATTCATCGCGTTCTTCAGTAATCCTAAACCGGCTTCATCCGGACTGGCATATTGTTGAAGCAATTTGGTATTCATTTGAGCATTGCAATACACCCCTCCGATAGATTCAAATCGTTTTTCCTGAATCAGACGAGCATTTACCACTCGTTCACGAACCGAAGTGCTTGATTCAGATGGTCGCTGCTCCGATATTTTCTCAAAAGGCACAGGAACAATCTCAATCTGTATATCGATCCGATCAAGCAAAGGGCCTGAAATTCGGTTCATATATTTTTGTACGGCTCCGGGAGAACATAAACATGGGCGATCCGGGTGATTATAGAAACCACAAGGACAAGGGTTCATTGACGCAATCAGCATAAATCCTGCCGGATAATCTACGGCAAAACGAGCCCTTGAGATAGTTATGCACCGATCTTCCAACGGCTGCCTCATTACTTCCAACACGTTTCGATTAAATTCCGGTAGTTCATCCAAAAATAAAACACCATTATGAGAAAGGCTTATTTCACCAGGTTGAGGAAACGTCCCACCTCCTACCATGGCGACATTTGAGATCGTATGATGCGGAGAACGAAACGGACGCTGAGCCATCAAGGCCATCCCCCGGTCCATTTTTCCGGCAACGGAATGGATCTTGGTTGTCTCCAATGATTCCTGAAGCGTGAAAGGAGGCAGAATAGAGGGTAAACGTTTGGCAAGCATTGATTTTCCGCTACCGGGAGCTCCTATCATCAACAGATTATGTCCACCTGCAGCGGCAACTTCCAAAGCACGCTTTACATTTTCCTGTCCTTTCACATCCGAAAAGTCAAGGTCATAATTCAACTGTTGCTTATAAAATTCTTCCCGCGTGTTTACGATTGTAGGTTCAAGCGTTCGTTTCTTATTGATAAATTCAATCACTTCTTTGATCGTCTCCACCCCGTATACTTCCAGATTATCTACCACCGCGGCTTCTCTTGCGTTCTGTTTCGGAACAATCAGTCCCTTAAATCCTTCTTCTCTGGCTTTAATCGCAATAGGCAACACTCCTTTTACCGGCTGCAAACTCCCGTCTAACGAAAGTTCTCCCATCATCATATAGTTTTCTAGTCTTTCAGCATCGATCTCTTCGGCGGCAGCAAGTATCCCCAATGCCAATGGAAGATCATAGGCCGAACCCTCTTTGCGTATATCGGCAGGAGCCATATTCACCACAATCCGGCTACGGGGGAATTTATAACCGCTAACCTGAAACGCGGAAATAATTCGTTCATGACTTTCTCGGACAGCCACATCGGGCAGTCCTACCAAAAAGAATTGGATCCCTTTTGTACAACTCACTTCGATTGTCACAATAGTAGCGGAGATGCCCTGCACAGCAGCAGCATAAGATTTTACAAGCATAATTAAGGAAAGGTTTTTCGTTAAGACATTAATCTTCTTTATACAACAAATTGTCGAGGGTCTGCATTATTTCGGCACCATTATCTGTTTTAAGTATTATTTTATCATTTTCGTCTATCAGAAAACAACGAGGCAACGCGCTCACATTATATAGATCAAACAATATCGCGGCCTGATTGGCGGAATCGGTAACTACATTCCATTGGATCGAATCTTTTTTCAGAAGATCTCGCACTTCATGCGAATCAGCATCCAGACTAACTAACAAAACGTCCAATTCTTCCTCTTTATATTTAGTTACGACTTTGTCCAAATGCAGAATATCCGTCTGACACATTTCACACCAGGGAGCAATAAAAGCAAGCAACTTATAGTCTGCGCCTAAGGAATCGAGCGTAAAGGACTTTCCATAAATGTTTTTAACTGCGAATTCCGGAGCTTCAGCTCCTAAAGCAGTACGTTTGGCACGGACACTATACTCAGACAATTCCTTTACCAAATAAAAGTTTTTCAATTGCGGATCAAGCACGGCTAACAATTCATCCAATTTCCGTGTATCATCCGGAACCACAAAATAAGATTCAATCAATACTACTGCAGCACCTTCTTTCGGATTGTCACATATATAAGCTAAGGCAGACTCTTCGATCTGATGCCCTACATTCGTGAGCTTTGACGAAAGATCAGTATTTCCGGAAGTTGCATCATTCGTTTCGGCTAAAGCGATTCTTAAATCAGCCTGTTCCTTTATCAGAGAAGAGATACTCTTATAAAATCCCGCCAGTTTATCATTAATTCTCCCTCCTTTTATATGGAGAAGTTGCGGATAAACGATATCTCCGGTTATGGAAATTTTCTGTTGGGGTTCCAGATAAACCGTTACAGGCTTTGTGCGGTGTTCAAAAAAAAGTGTCGCGGAATTAAACCCTTCCTGGTCAAGTTCGAATTTAAATTTACCGGGAGACAAACACACCACAGAATCCATCACCCTGTCTCCACTACCCTCATATACGATATAGACTAACGAGTCTGTCAGGTTCGTCAGCTTACCCTCCACCTTGTAAATTGCATTACTCCCACAGGAGCAAAGAAAGGCAAGGAAAATCAAAACAAGGAAATAGTTCTTAAACACCCCTTTTATTCTATCATTTATCTATTTGGGGTTAAAGATATAAATAATAATTAACAAATGATCACTGTTGCAAAAAATACTCGTGTAAAGACAAAAAAAATAGTGCCGGATAAATCCGACACTATTCAATCTTATATTATAATCGAAATTACAATTGAGGACCTGCAGGGATAAGAGCTTTAGCAGCATCATTATCGCAGTATTGTTTGAAGTTTTCGATATACATACCGGCCAATTTCTTCGCTTTAACTTCCCAGTCAGCAACATTAGCATATGTGCTACGTGGATCAAGGATGTCTGAAACGTTGTTCAATTTTGCAGGAATAGTCAGGTTCATGATTGGAACATGTACTTTTTCTGCTTTTTCGATTGATCCGTCGATGATTGCATCGATGATTGCACGCGTATCTTTCAAAGAAATACGTTTTCCTGTTCCGTTCCAACCTGTGTTCACTAAGTAAGCCTTACCGTTATGTTGGTTCATTTTTTCAACCAAACGTTTAGCATACATAGTTGGGTGCAGCGTCAAGAAAGCTTCACCAAACGCTGGAGAGAAAGATGGTTGAGGTTCAGTAATACCACGTTCTGTTCCTGCCAATTTAGAAGTAAATCCGCAAAGGAAGTGATATTGAGCCTGATTGTCATCAAGGATAGAAACCGGAGGCAATACTCCAAATGCGTCAGCAGACAGATAGATAATCTTATCAGCGTGTCCTGCACGTGAAGGAAGAACAATCTTGTTGATGTGATAGATCGGATAAGAAACACGTGTGTTTTCTGTTGTAGAACCATCAGAATAATCAATATTACCTTGATCGTCAACAGTTACGTTTTCCAATAAAGCATCACGACGGATAGCTCTCCAGATATCCGGTTCGTTTTCTTCGCTCAGGTTAATAACTTTCGCGTAGCAACCACCTTCATAGTTAAATACTCCGTGGTCATCCCATCCGTGCTCATCGTCACCGATCAAATAACGTTTTGGGTCAGCAGAAAGAGTTGTTTTACCTGTTCCTGAAAGACCGAAGAATACAGCTACATCACCATCTTTACCTACGTTAGCAGAACAGTGCATAGAAGCAATACCTTTCAATGGCAAGTAATAGTTCATCAATGAGAAAATACCTTTCTTCATTTCACCACCATACCAAGTACCACCGATAACCTGCATTTTTTCTGTCAGATCGAACAATGTGAAGTTCTCAGAGTTCAATCCGTGCTCTTGCCATTTGTCGTTAGTTGTTTTTGAACCATTCAAACATACGAAATCAGGCTCACCGTAGTTTGCCAATTCGAAGTGTGAAGGACGGATGAACATGTTAGTTACAAAGTGAGCTTGCCAAGCAACCTCAACGATGAAACGAACTTTCATGCGAGTATCTTCGTTAGTTCCGCAGTAGGTATCTACAACGTATAATTTTTTTGACTTAGAAAGTTGTTCAACAACTTTGCCTTTACAATAAGTAAATGCTTCTTTTGTACATGGGCGGTTGATAACGCCATCCCACCACAACGTATCTTTAGTCACGTCGTCTTTTACAAAATATTTGTCTTTTGGAGAACGACCGGTGAACTTACCTGTGTAAACAGCTGTTGCACCACTTTTTGTTAACTTTGCTTTTTCGAAACCTTCGTTTGCAGGATTCATTTCATCCTGATAAAGCACTTCGTAAGAAGGATTGTGTACAATTTCGAAATTTCCTTTAATTCCGTACTTGCTTAAATCTAAATTAGCCATTACGCTTTTAATTTAATAAATTACTACTTATATAACTTTTCTCTATCTCTCTAACTAATATTAAGGTCAACGTTATCAGCCTTTCAATAAGCCCCTTGTTAACCACGGAACAAATGTAGCACAAAATACCGAAACAAATCACATATTAAAGAAATTTTTCTCCAATTAAAATAAATTTAACCGCTGTTTAGAAAGTTCCTTTCAAAATGTTATTTTTTTCGTCAAAAACGAACATACAGACAGGCAAAACGGTTATTTAAACTTTCAGTAATCAATCAACCCCTGCACATACGGCTTTAGCAACGACCCTGCAATTTTTCTATACCTATTTCTCTTCGACAATCAGCCGGAAACCTTCTCCACGAATTGTCTGTATCTCCACCGAATTGTCTTTTTTCAAGTACTTTCGAATATTTGTCATAAACACATCCAAGCTGCGGGCCGTATAAAAGCTATTATCTCCCCATAAATGATTTAACATTTCATCTCTTTTAACAACCTCACCTTTATTATCCAGCAACATCTTAAGTATATTCACTTCTCGTCTGGTCAGGTTTACACGTTCACTGTCTGTTCCATCAAGCAGAAGATGTTTCTGCTGCACGTTGAGGCGATAACGAAAATTATTCCAACGACACGAATATTCAAACAGTGAAGTTTATAGGTTAAGATTACTTGTCAACAAACGACAAAAGATAACATACCGTTAGCATTTGACAAGAAAGTGATAACATATCTTTTATTTTTTTAGTCGTTTCTTTGCAAATTCAAACGTATTAAAGTACAACAAACATGATGAAAAATTTATTGATTCTGACAATATCGTTAATAACAATGATATTATGTTGCATCTACCCGATTGATTTTTATAATATAACTGAATGGATTAGTTATTTTTTCATCACCCCTTTAATATATAGTGTATTTGCTCTTTTTCCTTTGTTAAAAAGAAAACTATCGAAAAAATCAGTCTTGCTAATTACATGTGGGGCCATTTTTCTGTATTTTTAAATAGAGATTTTGCAAATAGCTTTTGGGAACAGAAACTATTTCTAATTACATTAGGAGCTATTTTTACAATATTATATAACTATCCAAAAGGGATTAATAAAGAAAGTGAGAAAAACTGACTAAAAGGTCTTTAAACCTCGAAATGAAGGGAAAACACTCAAGCTCAAAAAGGTACAATATAACTATGGATACTATTGACAATTTAAAAGGAAAACCAATTGCTAAAGAAAAAGAACCGAACGTTAATGATTGAAGTAATAATTCTTTCCATATATGCAGTTATATCAATAATAGTCATGTTGTATAATTATTGAACTTACATAAAATTTGCCATTTTGATTGATATAACATTTTTCTGGCCTGTGTCGTTTTTTAGAGGAGGTGTAGATGAGTTGGTTATTTAAGTCGAACTCATAATTAAATAGAGGACAAATTCCAACTAACTCTTTATGATTAGTTGGAATTCGTTTATTGTAAAAAAAGACTTAAATAGAAAAGCAATATATAATCTGATAAATTCTCTTAACCAACTCTTAACCTAATGATAACCTAAGATAACCAAATAAAAAGAGTTTCCTTTCAATCTTTGCATCAAACAAAGATGTATAAATAAATGAAAAAAGGAACTCTTGTAAAACAACATGACATCACTGATTGCGGAGCAGCTTGTTTGGCTTCTATTGCAGCTCATTACGGATTGAAACTTCCTATAGCGCGGATACGGCAGTATGCCTTTACGGACAAAAAAGGAACGAATATATTAGGAATGATTGAGGCTGCCTCTAAAATAGGATTGGAAGCAAAAGGGGTAAAAGGTCCATTTGAGTGCTTGGTTGATATACCCAAACCTGCCGTAGCTCACATAGTAGTAAAGGAAGTACTACACCATTTTGTTGTAATCTATAAAGTAACCGATAAATATATCGAAGTCATGGACCCGGCGGACGGACGTATCCACAGAAAATATCCTGAGGAGTTTAAGAAAGAATGGACAGGTGTACTCATTCTGATCCGACCTACCGAGAATTTTCAAACCGGAAATCTCAGGAAAAGTAATCTGAAAAGCTTTATTGAGCTTCTTCAGCCACATAAAAGCGTGATGTTTCAGGCTCTTTTCGGTGCACTTGTGTATAGCATTTACGACTGGTTTAGCCACAGCATTAATGATGCTGTAATAATATTTACAAAGAAGAAGTTATAAAAGACTTCTTCTTTGTTTTGAATAAAATAAAAGAAATATGAAAGAAAAAATAATAGATTTGAAAAAAGTAAATCTTTTCTCAGCCCTTTTTACACCTGTAGTTTTTATTACAAGTATGCTTCCTTATGCTGCTTGGACTAGTGAAAATTTCAAAGAAAATTTCACTATAATTACATTCCTGTTTTTGATTATAGCGATGATTATTGGAATTATAGTACATGAACTGATTCATGGTGTTTGTTTTGCTATGTTCACAAAGAGTGGATTTAGATCACTAAAGTTTGGCGCTATGTGGAAGCACGTGGCCTTTTATTGCCATTGCAGTGAGGATATTAAAGTGAAGTATTATATTGTGACTTTATTAATGCCTTCTATCATTCTTGGATTTATACCTTTGATTTTAGCTTATATGATTCAGTCATTTGCGCTGCTATTCTTTGCTTGCATGATGATTAGTGGAGGAGTTGGAGATTTTTATTGTGTCTGGTTATTACGAGGCATCAATAAAGACTGCCTGATTTTAGATCATCCGGACAAAGCCGGGTTTATATACGACCCGAAAGAAATCCAATAGGCGGATATCAGAAAGCTCTGAGAGAGTAGATAAATAAATCATATTAGAAATAGGAAAGGCTAAATTAATAACAGGAACACTTGTCTTATTACAAGATTCGCAAATTGAGAAAATAAACGGAGGCAGTGCCTATGAAGCTGGATACAATTTTGGTACTCAAAGCACACTTTGATGGTATGAGATCCTTCGACAAGCTCAAGATGACAATGTGTAATACAGTGAAAGTACAGCATGGGAATCAGATATGATGAGATGCTTCGGCAGGCTCAGGGTGACGTGGGTTATGCATTGATTATCTGTATTATTTAAAATTTGGAACTAATACTTTTTAAAATTTTCGTATTTTGCATCGGATTCTTCTCTTATACATAAAAAAGATTCCGCTACAATAGAAATATGAAACAAATCCAAGCTTATTTTCAATCAGAAAACCAGAATTGTTTTCATCGTATAGATGACTATACTGCGGAAGATTTACATTTGGACGAAGTTTTCCATTTGTTGGATCAAACCAGATCAGCCGTAGGTAAGCAGTATCTTTATAAAATGATCCGATGTATTCCTGAGGAAAGCAAGTTTGTCAATTTTGAGGGATGGATCAATAATTATTCATTGAATGTTTCTTTGCAAAAGAAGCTGAAGAGTTTGTTGAAAAAACTAAATAACGACAATGCGTACAAAATATATCCTTTGATAAATCAAAAATATATTCCTTATAAGAAACGGACTGTACTTTTATTCAGAGCATTACAATTGATCCCAACACTATTATTAGGTCTCTTTTTTTTAACTCATTCAGGGGGATTCATATTTGCATTATCTATCGCAATTATGCTGAATCTAATCATACACTATCGGTCTAAAATGATTTCTTTTGTTTTTTCAGACTCAATCCCTCAATTATACAATTTGCTACGAATAGCAGAGATATTAATCAAAATTCCCGAAATAAAACAAATCAAACCTGATATACCGGAAGCTCTTAGAGAAACCAATGGCTTAAAAAAACGATTATCTATTTTCAGATTTGATATGAAAATGGAGTCTGACCTCCTTGTTATTGCATGGGCTATAAATGAATTTTTCAGAATCTTCTTTCTTATCGAACCGATAGGCCTTAATAACATATTTATACGAATAGAAAAAGGGAAAAATCAATTGAAACAAGTATTTTCTTTCATTGGATTGACTGATAGTTTACAGTCGATAGCTGAAGCAAGGAAGAAATTACCCTATTATTGTATACCGGATTTGTCGGAGACAAAAAATGAGGTCACCATGAATGCCATAGATATGTATCATCCCTTAATTTCGGATTGCGTATCCAACTCTTTCTTGGCAAAGGATAAATCGTTTCTGGTGTTAGGTTCAAATATGTCCGGCAAAACTTCATTCACTCGAATGGTTGGAGTTAATTTGATAATTGCCCAGACTTTGAATATATGTTTTGCAAAACATTTTTCTTTAAAGAAATGTAAAGTACATTCATTATTGTCTGTACATGACGATTTGCTTCAGGGTAAAAGTTATTATCTGAGTGAAGTGTTACGAATGAAGGAGATTATTACTGAAACAGAAAAGGGCAATCACCTCATTCTGCTTGATGAGTTATTCAAAGGAACAAATACAGTGGAGCGCATAGCAGCAGCAAAGGCTGTATTGGATTATTTAGCTCAAAACAAAGGAAACACCATTGTAGCAGCCACGCATGACACCGAACTTGTTCCGCTTTTATCTTCCAACTACATTCCTTTATATTTTACTGAAAACATTCAGGACAACAAATTGTCTTTCAATTATAAAATATCAACCAAACCCAACATGCTAAGAAATGCCATCCGAATTCTCAGACTATATGATTATCCGGAGACTATTGTTCAAAATGCGCTGAACTTAACAACGAACTCTTAAGTAATCGATAGAATCGTTATAAATAAGATTTTAGGAAGCAATCTGTTTCAATTGTCTTGCTATCATCCTGACCCTCCCTTCTTGTCATTCCGCCCCCCCTTGTCATCTCGCCCCTCCTTGTCATTCCGACCCTCTCTCCTTGTCATCTCGACCGAAGTGGAGAGATCTCTGCATAAAGCTACGCTAAACAGGGGATAAGCAGGTTACATCAGGTGGTATGAGATCCTTCGACAAGCTCAGGATGACAATGCGTAATGTATTGACTGTTAATTCTTATCGGATTGTTTTGTTGTGTAAAGGTTGTTGCTATAGTTGGTATAGGGCGAAAAATTTTTCGCAACTACGAACTCAGACCGTCTCTCTTTTTTAACCCAACCACCTCTTTGTCATTCCGACCGAAGTGGAGGAATCTCTGCATGGAGCTTAGTTTAATAATAGTCAGACGGTATGAGATCCTTCGACAAGCTCAGGATGACAATGGTTAATGGTATGATAATATGGTGGTTCTGTTGCGTGGTGAAGCGCTTGTCATTCCGACCGGAGTGGAGGGTTCGGAATGACAAAGGGGGAAGGGCGGGATGATAGCAAGACAATTGAAAAGAGCCGACAGCATGTATGAAATTTAACGGAATTATCGTTAAATATATATAAATGTACGATGAAGAAATTATTATTGGTCGTTTAAAACACAACATAAACACCGGAAATATGTGGAGATATACCTTTATTTATGACTAATTCTCTTTATGTCTTTCAACAAAAACACCGATTTCACCGAAAATAGATAGGTTATCTTTTTAGAAATAAAGGATATTTTGAAAAAAACATCCTTTATTGCCAAAAAGATATAGTAATATCAAATCTCACGGAAAACAACTCTCACAAAAGACCTCGCTAAAATCAGCTCTAAGACACTCGCTCGAAAAATGGACACAAACATCATTTTCAAAAAAAGACACGGCGAAATCGTTCAAAATAAAATAGTCTTATTTTTTGTTAATACGGCTTTATGCGAAGAAAGCCATTTTACAAAACACCGCTTCATCTCTTACTCCGGGGATGATGCTCTAATATTTCGCGGCGGAGAGCTTCACGATCGATATGGGTGTAAATTTCTGTGGTAACGATACTTTCATGGCCAAGCATCTCTTGAATGGCACGCAGGTTTGCGCCTCCTTCGAGCAGGTGGGTAGCGAATGAATGCCGGAAGGTATGCGGACTTACGTTTTTCTTTATCCCGGCCAACTCTGCCTGCTGCTTGATTACGTGAAACACCATGATGCGAGACAAAGCAGTACCTCTTCTACTCAAAAACAGGGTATCTTCAAACCCCTTCTTCACGGTTACTAAGTTGCGGTCGTACAGGTAATTCCTTATTTCCCGAATGGCTGTTTGCGATATCGGGACAAGACGCTGTTTGCTGCCTTTCCCCTCTACCCGAATAAATTCTTCATCAAAATAAACATCGGAATAGCGGAGTGAGGTCAGCTCCGAAACTCGTAATCCGCAACTATACAACACCTCCAGCATGGCGCGGTTTCGTTGTCCCTCCGCTTTGGAAAGATCGATTGTATCTAACATATCGTTTATTTCGGCAACAGTGAGCACCTCAGGAATTTTCATTCCAATCTTAGGAGCTTCAAGCAGCTCGGTCGGATCTAACGTAATATAACCATCCAACAGAAGATAACGGTAAAACGATTTAATCCCCGAAATAATCCGCGCCTGCGAACGGGGATGTATACCCAGATCACGAAGTCCGGCCACAAAATGCTGCAAATCTTCATAGGCAATCGCCTTATAGTCTTTGTTTTCATCACCAACATACAACAGAAGTTTATCCAGATCCGTCAGATAAGCATCAACAGAATTGCCGGACAAAGACTTTTCCAATTGGAGATAGGCCTTATACTTATTGATAATATCTATATGTCGTGTCATTGTTTCTCGCACATTTTTTTAATCAATCAAATAAAATCATTACCTTTGTGCCGTATTTTTGCTTTTTACAAATTAGCACAAAGCAAAGGTAATAAACTTACATTTCTTTTTAAGATGAAGAAGATTCAGATTATTAACGGCCCCAACCTCAATCTGCTGGGAAAAAGAGAACCAACAGTTTACGGGAATACTTCGTTTGAGGCTTATCTGGATAAACTACGCGGATTGTATCCTCATTGTGAAATTTTTTATTACCAGAGTAATATCGAAGGTGAATTGATAAACAAAATTCACGAAGTCGGGTTTGATTTCGACGGGATTGTATTGAATGCCGGAGCATACACGCATACGTCTGTAGCCCTGCATGACGCGATTAAGGCTATAGAAACGCCGGTGGTTGAGGTTCACATCTCAAATGTGCACACACGTGAAGCGTTTCGTCATGTCTCTCTCATCTCGGCCGCCTGCAAAGGAGTGATCCTTGGCTTTGGAATGAATTCTTACCGCCTTGCCCTTGAGGCGTTTCAGTAACTGATAATGCGGTGTTATATAAAAGTTTTAGATTAATTTATTATTAGGTATATGTTAAAGCATACGAAGATTGTTGCTACTATTTCGGACCAGCGTTGTGAAGTGGATTTTATTGATTCATTGTATAAAGCGGGAATGAATGTTGTGCGTTTGAATTCCGCGCACATGAATGAAGAAGGATTTAACCGTGTAACGAACAATACGCGCGCAGTGTCTAACCGCATCGCGATTTTAATGGACACAAAAGGTCCCGAAGTGCGCACAACTGTTTCTAAAGGACCAATCGAGTTCAAAACAAAAGAATTAGTTAAAGTTGTAGGAGATCCGAACAGGGAAACAACACACGAATGTATCAGTGTATCTTATCCTAATTTCGTTAACGATATGACGGTTGGCAGTGAAATGCTGATTGATGACGGAGATCTGGACCTGAAGGTGATGGAAAAACACGCGGATTACCTGATTTGTGAGGTTGAGAATGATGCTGTATTAGGCAGCCGGAAGAGTGTAAATGTTCCCGGTGTGCGTATTAATCTGCCTTCGCTGACGGAAAAAGACCGCAAGAATATCCTTTTCTGTATTGAGAATGATCTTGACTTTATCGCGCATTCTTTTGTTCGTAACAAGCAGGATGTTTTGGATATCCAACGTATTCTGGACGAACACAACAGCCCGATCAAAATTATTGCCAAGATCGAAAACCAGGAAGGTGTTGATAACATCGACGAAATTCTGGAGGTTACTTATGGTATCATGATTGCCAGAGGGGATCTGGGAATTGAAGTTCCTGCCGAAAAAATACCGAGTATTCAACGTATGATCATACGTAAATGCGTAGAGGTTAAAAAGCCGGTGATCGTTGCGACTCAGATGCTTCACTCGATGATTAATAACCCCCGCCCTACCCGTGCGGAAGTGACCGATATTGCCAACGCTATTTATTATCGTACAGACGCGTTAATGCTTAGTGGAGAAACTGCTTATGGAAAATATCCGCTCGAAGCTGTACAAACCATGACGAAAGTAGCGCGTGAAGCAGAAAAATCAAAGCTTTCGGCAAACGATATACGTGTTCCTATTGAAGGAAACGACCTCGACGTAACTTCTTATTTAGCAAAACAAGCGGTAAAGGCATCTTCTAAACTGCATGTGAAAGCAATCGTTACAGATAGTTACTCCGGCAGAACGGCGCGTTATCTGGCGGCTTTCCGTGGCACGGCTACTGTTTTCGCGATTTGTTATAATGAACGAGTAATGCGTATGCTTGCCCTGTCTTACGGCGTATGGGCTGCCTACCAACCCTGGAACGACAGTCGTCGCGCTTATTTTTTCGACGCGCTTAACGAACTGAAAAAGAGCGGGCGTCTTACTTGCAATGATATGTTTGCTTACCTGAGTGGTAGCTTCGGCGAAGGAGGCGGAACCTCATTCCTTGAAATCAACAATGTAGGTAAAGTATTGAACGCAAGAGATAAATACTCGCTCCCTACGTTTACTGAAAAGAAAAAATAATGAATCAGGAGGCGGTAGAAGATTATATTCTAGCACACATCGATGAGGAAGGCGAATTGCTTTCAACGCTTTGTCGTGACGCCAACGTAAATCTTTTACGCCCAAGGATGCTTTCCGGACATCTTCAGGGAAGGATATTAAAAATGTTCTGCCGCATGTTAGCTCCCCGGCGCATCCTTGAAATAGGCACTTACACCGGCTATGCCACCTTGTGCATGGCCGAGGGTTTGCCGGACAACGGATTGATTCACACGATAGAAATTAACGACGAGATGGAGGACTTCATACAGAAGTATCTGTCTCGTTCTCCTGATAAGGAAAAAGTAAAAGTGCACTTTGGTGACGCGATGGAAATAATCCCAACGCTGGATGAAACATTCGATCTGATTTTTATTGACGCCGACAAGCGTTTATATTCGGATTATTACGATCTTGTGTTTCCCAAAGTTCGTAAAGGCGGACTTATATTAGCAGACAATACATTATGGGACGGTAAGGTTTTGGAAAAGCCGGCTGTATCCGACAAACAAACAATCGGCATTCTGGAGTTTAACGACAAGATCAAAAACGACCCGAGAGTGGAAAAGGTGATCCTTCCGCTTCGTGACGGGCTGACAATGATCCGAATAAAATAAAAAAGAGTATGGAAAGTACAAGATTAAGTAAAATAGAAAGACTGATACAGAAAGAATTAGGCGATATATTCCAAAAACAAACGCAAGGCATGCCGGGAACGCTGATATCTGTCAGCGCGGTACGTGTAAGTCCTGATCTTAGTATTGCCCGCGCTTACCTCAGTATCTTCCCTTCGGCAAAAGGCCCGGAACTGCTGGAGGCAATACGCGCGAACACGAAAGCTGTACGCTACGATTTAGGCCAACGTGTTCGTATGCAGCTACGTAAAATTCCCGAATTATCGTTTTTCATCGACGATTCGCTTGATTATATCGAGAAAATAGACAATCTCCTTAAATAACAGATTTAAGCCCTTGAATCTTCCTTTTCATATCGCACGGCGTTATTTAATCTCAAAAAAATCACACAACGCCATTAATATCATCTCAATGGTATCGGTCTGTGGTGTGATGGTTGTTACGATAGCACTTGTTTGTGTTTTATCGGTTATGAATGGATTCAGCAGCCTGATCGCTTCTCTTTTCAGCGATTTTGATCCTCAACTGAAAATCATCCCAAAAACCGGAAAAGTATTTATTCCTTCTTCTCAAACGATAGATCGACTGAATGCCCTCCCGGAGGTATCAGTAGTTAGCCATGTGTTACAGGAGAACGCGCTGATCAGGTATGGCGAGCGACAAATGGTAGGGGTGCTAAAAGGTGTGGACCAGAACTACACGAAACAGATCAATATTGAAAAAACACTGATCGACGGGGTGTTCAAGCTAAAGGAGGATGTTGTGGATTACGCTACACCCGGAATTGGACTTGCTTACTTCCTTGGTCTTAAGCCCGGCTTTGTTGCCCCTTTGGAAATCTACGTTCCCAAACGAGACGAAAAGGTCAACATGTCAAACCCTGCCTCTTCTTTCAATATCGGCTATGCTTATACCGGCGCGATATTCAGCATCAATCAACAAGTTTACGACGACAATTACATGATCATTTCACTTGATCTTGCCCGTTCGCTGTTTCATTACGATGATGAAGTTTCGGCTCTGGAAATTAAATTGAATGATCGCGTTGATTTTGGTCATGCAAAAGCCGAGATCAGTCGTATTATGGGTGATGGTTTTCTGGTTCAGGACAGGGAGGAACAGCAGGCGGCTTCATTCAAAATGATGTCTATCGAAAAGTGGATGATTTTCCTTATTTTATGTTTTATTCTGATCATCGCCTTGTTTAATGTGGTTGGCTCTTTATCGATGCTAATGATCGAAAAGAAGAACGATGTTCGCACATTACGTAATCTGGGAGCAGACACCAAGCTGATTCGGCGAATCTTTCTGTTTGAGGGTTGGATGATCTCCGGTGTAGGTGGCGTGGTTGGTTTGCTGATCGGCGTTACGCTTTGTCTTTTACAGCAGAAGTTTGGATTTATCACGTTTGGAGGAGGCTCAGGAGCGTTTATCATTGACGCTTATCCTGTTTTAGTGTTATTCCGGGATGTTGTGATCGTTTTTGTGACTGTGCTCTCGATCGGTTTTCTTGCGGCATGGTATTCGGTCAATCATTTAGGCAAAAGGTGGATAGAATAAACAAACCCTTTCTTCTTGTTCCGAATCTTATGCAATCTCCGAAAACAAGCAGAAAGGGTCTGCAAAACTGAAAATAAAAAACTATTCTTTTGCTTGTTTTTTGGTGATTTTCATTTCAAGCACAAAAGCAATAATCAATCCAATACCACCAAACAACAGCACAGAAGCTCCGTAAGCAACGCCCGCCATATCATGGCGAAACCAATGTTCATTTACATAAGCGTCACTTTGCAACATCCCTAAGTTGATAAAGAAACCAACCAATAGTCCAAGACCTACTCCGGCCAATAAGGCTCCGGCCTTTAACGCGCTAAATGAAATATTATTTACAAAACCCGGGAAACGAATTTTCCCTTCTATCGCACTGGTATCGATCTTTTCACTTAGTTTTTCAATAATCGCAAGCCGTTCTTTTCTGCGAACAAATAGTTCAAAAACTCCATAAATAGCCGCAAATACAATTGCGCAAGTAAGCGGAACACTAATAAAATCCATCATAGCTGTAAATTTTAATTGTTTAATTGTCTGTTTGCTTATTGGACGCTGTAAAATAGCTTAGGTTACAGTCAGGCGGAATTAAATCACATGATTATGCAATTTATTCTTCTTGAGAGGACAGATTTTCTTGGTTACCGTTGTGTCTTCAGATGATGCCAAAGAAACAACCAGGCGGACACAGCCGCTAAGACATCCGAAAACGGAGAAGCCATCCAAACCCCGTTCAAACCATAGAACTTCGGAAGAATTAATATCGCCGGAATGAGATAAAGGCATTGCCGGCTAAGGCTGAGGAACATTGCTTTCCAAGCAACACCAATGCTCTGGAAAAATTGGCTGATCACAATCTGCGAACCCACAACAAAGAATACCGACAAACTTATTCGCAATCCATTAGCGGAGATATTAATCAGCTCGGCATCAATAGTAAACGCACGCGCAATCCATTCGGGGAATAAGAGACTACAAGATGCCCCTATAGAGGTTATTATTGTAGCGGCGATAATTACAAAGCGGAATGTTTCTTTTACTCTTGCCTGATTGCCGGCTCCATAATTAAAGCCGACTATCGGCTGCATACCTTGTGTAATACCCATAATCAGCATCACCAGTAACAACCCGATACTGCTGATTATCCCGTTTGCGCCGATGGCCAAGTCTCCACCGTGTTCTTTCAACGATTGATTCATGATCACATTCACCAAACTACCCGCCAACTGCATCGCAAAAGGAGACATGCCGATAGTAAAGATGCTTAACATAATCTGACGGTTAGGCTTGTAATATATTTTCTTAAACCGGATAATACTCTCATTCCCATAAAAATGCCTCAGCACAAGAATTGAAGTAACACTCATTGAAAAAATAGTTGCCCAGGCAGCTCCCTTAACGCCCCAATCAAACACAAAGATGAAAAGCCAGTCTAACACAACATTCAACACACCGCCCAGTACCATATAAGTCATCGCCTTACGGGGATAGCCCGATGCACGCATTATCGCGTTAAATCCAAAGCTCAATGCCGCCAAAAGATTACCGGGTATGGAGATATACAAATAATCTTTAGCATAGGGAATTGTTTGTTCGCTTCCTCCGAACAGCACAAGCAACTCTTCCATAAAAAGCATACTCGGAATGATGGTAAGGAATGACAGAATAAACGTAAGGGTAAAAGCATTCCCAAGTACATTTTCTGCCCTGCTATTTTCTTTTCTTCCCAGAAAAATGGAAACACGTGTAGCAGAACCTGCTCCGATAAGCATACCGAATGCTTGTAGAAACATCAGAATCGGAAAAGTAAGTGTTAATCCGGAAATAGCCAACGCTCCTACCGCCTGTCCGATAAAAATACGGTTTATAATATGGTAAAGCGCATTTACCATCGTCCCGATCACTGCCGGAATGGCATAGCTCATGAGTAAAGGCGCAATTTTTTGATTTTGTAATTTATAAGTAATTTCGTTCATTTTATTTATCCTTTGTTTTGATTAACTGTATTACTTCAAATACAGTTTTTGCTGTTTCCTCTTGTCCTGACGGGTAATTTATTCGTAGATCGGCAGGAGAGTTACAGACTACATGTATACGGTCTTTATGCACATCAGCCGGACGATAACCGTTTCTGAGCAAAGCATTTCCAACCCAGTACGAAGTGATGAAATCGCCTTCTACACCAATACAGTCGGTCGGTACTTCCACATTTAATTTTCCGGTTGTCGGATCAAACAGAATTCCGTCTTTTTCAAAGAAAGAACCGAAAGTACCGTTTAATATCAGATCTTCCGGAATACCGCATTTTACAGATCGTTCTTTATCTAATAACCAGAAACAATCTCCCATCTGTATAGCCATATCCATATCATGTGTGGATAGAAGTATTGCTTTATTTTGCTCAACCGCCAATTTACGAAGCAAGACCATCGTCTCTATCCGGCTTGTCACATCGAGGAAAGCGGTAGGCTCATCTAATAGAATGATAGGACATTGCTGCGCCAGTGCTTTAGCGATCATTACCTTTTGTTTTTCACCATCACTGAGTTCGGCTACCCGGTTATGTGCTTTATGTGCAATACCGGCAGACTCCAGTGCTTCTTGTATCACGCGGTGGTCTTCTTCCCGCAAACGGCCGAAGAAGCCTGTGTATGGATGTCTTCCAAAGGAGACTAATTCATAAGCTGTAATTCCTCCGGCATTTGTTTTTTCTGTTAAAACAACTCCAACCGCCAACGAAAAATCTAAAGATGAAAATAGATCAAGCCGTTTTCCCTGTAAATAAATCTCTCCGGCAAGAGCCTTTTGGAAGCCACAAAGTGTACGTAATAAAGTAGATTTCCCTGCCCCGTTCAGACCAAGCAGACAAGTTACTTCACCTGCATATAGACGAAGATTTAATCCTCCATGTACAAGTTTTTGCTTTCCTCCTTTCAGGGTATAGCCTATACCCAATTCCTTCGTTTCTATTACGGCTTGTCTTGTCTCGAACATCAGTTAAAGTATTGTATAGATTTCCGGTTTAACAATACATAAATGATAACCGGAGCTCCGAGCAATGGAGTTACCGCATTGAGAGGAAGGATTGTGTTACTTCCCGGAACAACCATCAATATGGTACATAATAAAGCGACACATGATCCGGCAATCAACGTAACAGGCAAAAGAGAATTATGATTAGAAGAACCCAACATCAGTCGGGCGATATGAGGAACCGCTAAACCTATAAACGATATCGGCCCACAAAAAGCAGTTACAGAAGCTGCAAGCAGACCTGTACAAAACAATATAAGAAAGCGGGTACGCTTAATTTTGACACCTAAATTCGCTGCATACATTTCACCCAGCAAAAGGGCATTCAATGGCTTTATCAATAAAAGGGCAATAAACAATCCGCTAAGTGAGAAGAGTGCAAAGTAAGGTAATTGTTCACGGGAAACTCCCGAAAAGTTTCCTAACCCCCACATTACGAAAGCATGCACCTTGTCTGCCGAAGCGTAATAGTTCAGTATGGAGATCACCGAGGATACCAAATAGCCGACCATAATACCGATAATAAGTAAGATCACATTGCTCTTGACTTTCGTGGAAAAAAAGATGATTACTCCCAGCACGGCACTGGCACCAACAAATGCAGCAAGAACAATCGTCAGGTAAGCGTTTATCGCCAAACCGGTCATTTGTCCGAAAGATCCGCCAAAATAAAGCATAACTGCTGCTACACCTAAGTTAGCTCCGTCTGTAATACCTAATATGGAAGGCCCCGCCAAAGGATTCTTAAAGAGCGTTTGCAGCAGGAGTCCGCTCCCGGCCAACGCAGCTCCGGCAAGAATAGCTGTGCACGATTGAGGAAGGCGTGATTGTAACAAAATATGCCCCCAGGCCGCGCGTTCGGCATCTTGTCCGGTCAGTATATTCCACACTTCACCCAAGGGTATCGAAACTGAGCCATACACCAGACTAATTACGAACAGCACAACAAGTAGCGCGGTTAGCAATACATATACGTAGCTTTTATTCCGGGTAAATACCATTGCTTGCAAAGGTAGTGATAAATCAAATGTTTCTCTTACGCAGAATCAACTTATAACTAATATATAGCAGCAATAACCAGAAAGGAATGAGTTTTACGGAAAGATCCATACCCGTAACCCACATGATTGCCAAAATACCGACAAGGAAAACCAGACAAATATAATTGCCAACCGGATACCACAAAGCCGGAAACATTGTTTTCTTCTCACCGGCTTTTTTCTTTACCCTACGAAAGAATAAATGGGTCAGAGTAATCATGATCCAATTTATGATCAGGGCAGAAACAACAAGTGACATCAGGTACTCAAACGCCTTTTCGGGGATTACTTTATTAATAATCACACAGATTGCCGCGAATACCGCAGATGCTCCTATTGCTGCAACAGGCACATGATGCCGGTTTAGCTTTCGTAAGAAGCGGGGAGCATTGCGCTGCATAGCAAGTCCATAGAGCATACGACTATTGCTGTACACACTACTATTATAGACTGAAAGAGCAGCTGTCAGCACCACAATATTCAACACATGGGCAATAATATCCGTGGCAAAAAAAGTATGCCCTAACACGGTAAATTCAAACCCTTTTAATGTACTGAATACCGCTACAAACGGGCTGCTTCCCTCCGTAATCGAACGCCAGGGAGATAAGGAAAATAGGATAACCAACGCGCCAACATAGAATATAAGAATACGATAGATCACCTGATTGGTCGCTTTGGGAATTGTCTTCTCAGGATTCTCGGCTTCGGCCGCCGTGATACCGATCAGTTCTAAGCCGCCAAAAGAGAACATGATAATAGCCAATGCGGCCAATAAACCATCAAAACCTCCGGCACCGTCCGGGGCAAAGACTCCTTTAGGGAAAAAGCCGTCATCATTCCATAAGTTTGACACACTCACGCCTTCACCTGCCGTTCCGCTAATCAACAGATAAGCACCAAACAAAATCATGGCAATAATCGCAACCACCTTAATAATTGAAAACCAGAATTCGGCTTCTCCGAATATCCTTACATTAGACAGGTTGAGCAGATTAATAACCACAAAAAAGAACAAACTGGACACCCACAACGGAATGTGCGGCCACCAAAATTGCACATACGTTCCGATCGCTGTCAGTTCCGCCATGCTAACCAAGATGTATAAAATCCAATAGTTCCAGCCCGATGCAAAACCGGGAAACGAACCCCAATATTTATACGCAAAATGGCTGAAGCTTCCTGATACCGGTTCTTCTACTACCATCTCACCCAATTGACGCATAATTAAAAAAGCGATTACCCCGGCTAAAGCATAACCAAGTATAACCGCCGGACCCGCTATTACCGCAGCTGGACCAATTCCCAAAAACAAGCCGGTTCCGATAGCTCCTCCCAGAGCGATCAATTGAATATGCCGGTTTGATAAACCTCTCTTTAATTCCTTCTCTTTCAAACTTTAATTCTATATAGTAAACGGTAAGTCGACAAAGATACAACGTTTTATTGAGATTAGTTTCTGTTGGAATGGAACTCGTTCACCCTTTTTTACTACTTTCGCATACTTTGAATAAAAAAATAAGGAATGGAAAAACATGAACTTTGCTGTGTAGGCCATATTACGCTGGATAAAATAGTTACTCCACGCAACACCGTACACATGCCGGGAGGTACATCTTTTTATTTTTCACACGCCATCAGGAGATTTCCGGATATCGACTTCACTTTAGTTACCGCGCTTGCCGAATCGGAAATGGCTGTTGTTGACGAATTACGCAATCTGCATGTTAATGTAGACGTAATGCCGAGTGAAAACTCTGTCTATTTTGAAAACATTTACGGCGAAAATCAGGACAACCGCAAGCAACGCGTGTTAGCAAAGGCTGATCCGTTTTCGGTAGAATTCCTGCAACACGTTCAAGCCAACATCTTTCATCTTGGCTCCTTATTGGCAGACGATTTCTCGACAGAAGTGATCCGTTTTCTGGCGGAAAAAGGACAAGTATCCGTAGATTCGCAAGGTTACCTGCGTGAAGTTAGAGACAAAAAAGTCTATGCAGTAGACTGGCCCGAGAAGGAGGAGGCTCTTAAGCACATTTTTTACCTGAAGGCCAACGAACACGAAATGGAAGTGCTAACCGGTCATTCCGACGTGAAGCAAGCGGCTCTGCAACTCTACGACTGGGGAGTAAGAGAAGTATTGATCACACTCGGAAGTATGGGATCCGTAATTTATGACGGAAATACATTTACCCTCATACCGGCTTATCGCCCAACCGAGGTTGTGGATGCCACAGGTTGTGGTGATACCTACATGACAGGCTATCTATACTGCCGCGCGAAAGGTAAAAGTATACAAGAATCCGGCTGTTTCGCAGCTGCGATGTCTACTTTAAAAATCGAAGCTTCGGGTCCGTTCAAAGGAACCAAAGAAGAAGTTCTGGATTGTATGACAAAAAGAGAACAGCGTTTACCGGAAATCTAAAGACAGTTCCGGTTTCTTTATATGGGGGTGTATCAATAGGTTTATATTACTTTTGATACACCCTTTTTCCTGTTCTGGATCCGGCTTACACCTCATCCGATTTATACGCATCACTGAATGTAACCATCAATACGATGCAAAGTCCCATCAACCCTACTACCATATAAGCATATTGCATATTGAACAATTGTGATATACCACCGATCAACAAAGGAGCTATTAGCGAACCGATAAAACTGATACTGGAGAGTATCGTCAACGCAATGCCTACAGGGGTTTTGGATTTGGCTCCAACAAAACTATAATTGGTGGGTACAATACAGGATATACCCAATCCTACCAACATAAATCCCAAGGAATTCACCACTACCTTAGCTGTCATTCCTTCAAAAAATCCGGCAATAAAAGCGGTCGTAAAGAAACCCAGGAAGATAAACGTTCCCGCAAGCTGCAACACTTTTCGTTTGCCCATCAAACCGTAAGCATAGTTTGTAAGGAATCGTCCTACTGTCATCATAACCATAAAGACCAGAAATCCGATTTGCATAGATTTAGGCACTTGCAGTACAGACTCGAAATAAACGCCACTCCAGTCGAACATGGCTCCTTCAATTACTAAGGCAAACAAACCGACCAGTCCCAACTGCAATAAAAGAGGTTCAGGCTTTTTCAGGAACCAGGGTTTTTCCGGTTTACCATCGGTTTCCGCGACAGTCTCTTCCGGGCGATCGTTACTCAAATAGCGTCCGCTGATCAGTAAGATAACACCGATCAACAAAGCAATCAACGTGAAATGGTAAGCCGGCGAAACTTCCCAAACAATCATTCCGAATCCAATCAGCGCGCCCAGGCAAGCAGCCAGACTCCATCCCCCGTGAAAAGAGGCGATAATGGTGCGCCCATAAGCCCGTTCTATAGCAATGCCCTGCGTATTCAACGAAATATCACACAGGTTCCAGAATATTCCAAAACTAAACAAGAACACACCCAGCAGATAGATTGAAGGCACCCAGCCGATAGCCAATAAAGACAGCGCATAGCCGGCAATACTGAATTTCACCATCACGCTGCTGCTAAGCTTCGTCACCAGATAACCGGCCAAAGGTATGGCAAGAAATTTTCCTACAGGAATGAGGAATAAAATAAGCCCCCAATAAAAAAGATAATCGGCGGCAAAAACTTCTTTAATATCCGGAATACGGCTTGCCCAGGAAGAAAAGCACAGACCCTGTGCCAGAAAAAAAGTAAGGACAGCATATCTGGCTTGTACCTTGTTCATGTGTTGATTATTTTCCATTGTCGTTATTGTTTATGACCTACAAAGGTAGCACGCTCTGACAAAAAGAATTGCGTGTATAACCGATTATTTGAATTAATATTCTATTTTTGAACCGATTTACTGACAAAATGGGAGAATTTTATCGAACTTCCACCTGAAAAAAGAGTAGTTTGCCGACCTTTTGGTCATTCTTTTTGTATGTGAATAAACAAAACAATCTATAATGAAAACAAACAGTTTATTGAGCTTCTTTGCTCCGAAGGACATTAAGTTCTTACCCATGTTGTCTGAAGCAAGCAACGTGTTGGTTCATTCTGCAGAATTATTAACACAGCTTTTTGATCAAAAAGGAAACGTAGACCGTGTGGAACTTTGCGGTCTGATTAAAGCAGAAGAAGTAAAAGGTGATAAAGTAACAGGGCGCGTATTTAAAGCCCTTAATGAAACGTTCATCACCCCGTTCGACCGTGAAGACATTTACGAACTGACCGAAGAAATCGACGATTCGATTGATGCGATCAACCGGGCCGCGCATAAGGTTTTACTGTACGACCCGCATCATCTGCCGGAATGTACAGCCGCATTATCGGATATTGTACGCCAAGCTACTGTTGAAGTTCAATCTGCGGTAGGAGAACTTTCAATCATGAAAAAAACAGACAAGCAGTTTCGTGAACATTGCCGTGAAATCAAAAGATTAGAAGAGAAGGCCGACATTGTTTATGAAGACGGCATCATCGCCTTGTTTAAACACGAAACCAATACGGTTGAACTGATCAAACTGAAAGAAATAATCCAGGAGTTAGAGAAGTCGGCAAATAAGATCAATAACATTGGTAAAGTATTAAAGTCTATCCTTGTAAAATACGCCTGATAAAAAGAAAACTATGACACTACTGATCACGATTATCGTTCTGGCGATCATTTTTGACTTTATCAACGGATTTCATGACGCGGCAAACTCAATAGCAACCGTTGTTTCCACACGCGTATTGAGCCCTTTCCAGGCGGTACTTTGGGCAGCAGCCTTTAATTTTGTCGCCTTTTTCATTGCGAAATATATTATTCAAGGATTCGGGATTGCCAGCACAGTTTCTAAAACTGTAATTCTGGATCAGGTAGGTAATCCTTCTACTATTCTTATTGCCGCACTGATCGCAGCAATTATATGGAACCTGCTCACATGGCGATTAGGTATTCCCTCTTCATCATCTCACACCCTGATCGGGGGATTAGCCGGAGCAGCAATAGCAGGCGGTGGATTTGATGCGGTACATGCTTCTACAGTACTGAAAATCGCATCTTTTATAATTCTGGCTCCACTCATCGGAATGGTGGCGGGAAACATCATCACCATTATCACCTACCACTTAGCGAAAGGGGCCAAGCCCAGCAAAGCCGAACGGTGGTTTAAGGGATTACAACTTGTTTCATCTGCCCTGCTGAGTGTTGGTCACGGACTGAACGACTCGCAAAAAGTGATGGGAGTAATAGCCGTAGCGCTAGCCTCCAATCAGATTTTAGATCTTCCGGCATGGATGGAAGTTTCCGAAGCTTCCATCGCGGCACATGACGGCGACATTGCTACTGCCGCCATGAATGAACACATCTGGATTGCCTTGGCTTGTTTCTCCGCTATTGCCCTCGGAACAATGGGCGGCGGATGGAAGATCATGAAAACAATGGGCAATAAGATCACTAAAATAACACCGACTGAAGGGTTTACTTCACAAACGGCCAGTGCCATCACCCTGTTTATCGCTGAAATATTCGCGATACCGGTAAGTACTACGCACGTAATTACGGGTAGTATTATGGGTGTAGGAGCCGTTAAGCGACTTTCTGCCGTACGCTGGGGAGTTACGATCAATCTGCTTTGGGCCTGGATTCTAACAATTCCTGTCAGCGCGGTACTTGCCGCTGTAACCTACTACATCATTTCTTTGATAGGCCTTTAATAGCCCCGCCGTATCCTTTGAGCAGTAAGGAGTTCAGACAAAATCCGTATCTTTGCTGCTCAAAAGAAAAAGCAGGTTATGAAAATAGGTAATATAGATTTAGGCGAACGCCCCGTGTTTTTAGCACCGATGGAAGATGTAACCGACATCGCTTTCCGTTTGATGTGCAAACGATTCGGAGCCGATATGGTATATACGGAATTTGTGTCATCCGACGCACTGATACGCCATGTAAGCAAAACAAAGGAAAAACTCATCGTTTCGGAAGAAGAACGCCCCGTTGCCATACAAATATACGGTCGCGAAGTAGACTCTATGGTAGAAGCGGCACGGATTTGCGAAGAAGCAAAACCCGATATTTTAGATATAAATTTTGGCTGTCCGGTAAAGAAAGTCGCCGGAAAAGGTGCCGGCTCCGGCATGCTCCGCAATGTTCCTCTTATGCTTGATATCACACGCGAAGTGGTGAAAGCTATCAACATCCCCGTAACGGTCAAAACCCGGCTGGGCTGGGATGTAGACAATCAGATCATCGTAGAACTTGCCGAGCAGTTGCAAGATTGCGGCATAGCCGCGCTTTCTATCCACGGACGCACACGCAGCCAGATGTACACCGGTGAAGCCGACTGGACTTTGATCGGTAAAGTAAAAGAAAATCCCCGCATGCACATTCCCATTATCGGAAACGGAGATGTTACTTCGGCAGCCGGTTGCAAGGAACGCTTCGACACTTACGGCGTTGATGGCGTTATGATAGGACGAGGCAGTATAGGAAGACCTTGGATTTTCCGCGAAGTAAAGCATTTTTTAAAAACCGGCGAAGAGCTTCCGCCCGAATCCTTCCAATGGTATTTAAGCATACTCAAAGAGCAAGTCAATCAAAGCATTGCGCGATTAGACGAACGTCGTGGCATTCTACATATCCGTCGCCATTTAGCGGCAACCCCCTTATTCAAGGGATTAGCCGATTTTAAAGCCACACGGGTTGCGATGTTGCGGGCAGCTACAGTAGAAGAACTGTTTAGTATAATTGACGAAATTCCCGAAAAATATCAATTAGAAGTTTAGAACGATCTAACTATAAATCCTTTATCTAAAATCTTTTTAAAGAAGAATACGCAATATAGCGTACTTGTTACACAAATTTAATTTACCTTTGTTTCGAGTTTTTTTCATAGTATTTTAGATATAAGGTTAACAACTCATTCTTCGGAACAAATCGTGAGATCCATTCCGGAAAATCAAAAACAGTTGGATAGAAGACTCCGGCTGACAGATAAGGCTACTCCAAAATTGGGGTAGCCTTTTTGTCCAGAATCTCCGCATAAAACTTCGTTGGATAATAGTCAGACAGGATGAGATGCTTCGACAAGCTCAGCATGACAGGGGATTGTTGTGCTGATTGTTAATATACAATCGGCTTATGAGGAGGTGAATGGAGGTGATTTTTCACATTACTATATCAAAAAAAATATATCCTTTATTTTTCAAAAAATAACCTTTATGTTTGAAAAAATAACCTTTATGTTTTTAGGGTTGTCAAGTATGCTGATTTACAGCAAGATACAAAACACTCTCCAAAAGCTCTTTTTCAGGGGTTAAACCATCATAAAATCGAGCTGTTTTCGTTCCAGATTTGCTTGTGCCACTTTGATGGTGATCGCATCTCCTAAACGATATTGGCGTTTTTTACGACGACCGATAAGGCAATAGTTTTTTTCATCAAATTCATAGTAGTCGTCGTCCAAATCACGAATGGGTACTAAACCTTCGCATTTGTTTTCATTCAATTCTACATAAATGCCCCATTCGGTTACTCCGGATATTACACCGTCATAAATACGTCCGAGCTTATCACTCATAAACTCTACTTGTTTATATTTGATAGAGGCGCGTTCCGCATTGGCTGCTGTTTGCTCCATCGTAGAACAATGCTCGCATACATCTTCATATTTACTTTTTATCACGCTTCGTCCGCCAACCAAATAGCGTTCCAACAGACGGTGCACCATCATATCCGGATAACGACGGATGGGAGAAGTGAAATGAGTATAGAAGTCGAACGCCAAGCCATAATGACCTACATTATCGGTAGAATATTTGGCCTTCTGCATCGCACGGATAGCAACTGTTTCAATCAGGTTTTCTTCCGGTTTGCCCTGAACAGTGTCCAACAGGCTGTTGATTCCTTTTGAAACCTCACTTTTCGTTCCATCAGTCTTCAACCGATAGCCAAAGCGCCGTATAAACGAAGCGAAGTTTTCCATTTTTTCAGGATCCGGCAATTCATGGATCCGGTACACAAATGTTTTCTTAGCCTGTCCTTTTTTTACTTTGCCAACAAATTCGGCTACGGTGCGGTTGGCTAAAAGCATAAATTCTTCAATCAGTTTATTGGCTTCTTTGGATTCTTTAAAATAAACGCTCAGCGGTTTACCGGTTTCGTCTATTTCAAACTTAACCTCATAGCGTTCAAAATTAATCGCCCCCTGTTTAAAACGACGGGCGCGTATTTTCTTTGCCAAAGCATCTAAAGCCAGAATCGCTTCTTTGTTTTCTCCTTCACCGGTTTCAATCACTTGCTGAGCATCTTCATAGGTATAGCGACGATCGCTCTTGATCACTGTCCGGCATATACGTGAATGTACTACTTCCGCTTCTTTATCTAATTCAAGAATAGTCGAAAAACATAGTTTTTCTTCATCGGGGCGAAGCGAACAGATTTGATTGCACAGCCGTTCGGGAAGCATAGGTATAGTTCTGTCTACCAGATAAACGGAAGTGGCGCGACTTTCGGCTTCACGATCAATAATACTACCGGGGGTTACGTAATGCGTAACATCGGCAATATGAACACCTACTTCTATATTTCCGTTTTCCAAGAGACGGTATGAGAGCGCGTCGTCAAAATCTTTCGCGTCTTTCGGGTCGATGGTAAAGGTAAGCACATCACGGAAATCTTCCCGTTTAGCGATCTCTTCAGGCGGAATCACTTCGGGTATTTTATCCGCGGCTTTTTCTACTGATGCCGGATATTTATAAGGCAAACCGAATTCTGCCAGAATTGCATGCATCTCGGCATTGTTCTGCCCGGCTGTTCCGAGGATATCGACTACCTCTCCTAATGGATTTTTCGCTTCATCGGGCCATTCTACAATACGCACAATCGCTTTATCTCCGTTTTTACCTCCGTTCAGTTTTTCTTTAGGGATAAATATATCGTTAGCCAATGTCTTATCTTCGGTTACCAGAAAGGCAAAGCCCCGGGCCACCTGTAGTTTGCCGACATACACTTTTTCTTTTCGCTCAAGCACTTCAAGCACTTCGGCTTCCGGCTCTGCACCTCTGCGTTTGGCAAGTAATTGCACTTTTACCTTATCGCCGGCCATGGCATGAAGCGAATTGCGTTCGGCCACAAACACAGGGCTTCCTCCGTCTTCGGGAATAAAAGAGTTTTTCCCATTGCTCCGACGCATAAATGTGCCTATGGCTACTGTTCCCAGACTATTCAGTCTGTATCTTCCACGATCAATTTCCGTGATTACATCGTCCGCACAAAGATCGAACAGTATATCGGATACCTGCAGCTTTTGAACAGCATTCTCCACACCAATAATTTTGCTTACCTGCTTGTAATTAAAAGGTTCTTTCGGAGAGGAATGAAAAAGGGACAGTATCGCTTTCAGCATGGCTTCTTTACGCATACGTGCTGCTTTTGGTTTCGTGCTTTTCACATCCTTTCCTTGATCTTTCTTCTTTCCTGATTTATTTCTATTCTTTGTCATATCTTTATCTTATAATTTTAGCTGAATAATACGTATGCCTCTTTACAAAGATAACATAAGTATATGAATATAAACGCTATCTCAGTCCAAGAATTCGCGGGGTAGGTTTACGAAATAAAGCCGGTGAGTTGCCCGTGTCAGAGCCGTATACAGCCAACGGTAGAAATCTTCACCCAGCATTTCTTCGGTTATATATCCGATATCCAGAAAAACGTTCATCCATTGTCCGCCCTGCGCCTTGTGGCAGGTCATCGCATAGGCATACTTTATCTGTAGCGCGTTGTACCAAACGTCTTCTTTAAGTTTTTTCATTTTGCCCGACTTCGTGGTTATGTCGGCATAATCTTCCAATACAGCATAAAACAAACGGTCGCTCAATTCTTTCGGCAAAGCAGGTGCTTCGGTTTGCAACGTATCGAGCAGTATTTTCACTTCTGCCTCGGTGTCGTCGTCCTGAAAACGCACCAATACATCGGCAAAACGAAAACCATAGAGTTCGGAAGTGCGCCTCACACGCAACACTTGAATAATTTCTCCATTAGCAATAAAACTAACGGCTTTTTCGCCCGGTTTTTCTTTTGATCTCCAGAAATAATTATTCCGCACCACCATCAGACGGTCGCCGGAAGAGAGTTCTTCTTCGCGATACAGAATACGATTACGAATCCCGTTATTGTAGATGTTGGCGCGTTTGTTCGAGCGGGTAATGATCATCGTTTCTTCTACGCCATCCAAACTGTAGGAAGAAGAAATGGTTTCAATCAGTTCATCTCCGGAAACTAATCGCAGATCATCGTATCCTTTCGTGAAAAGCAAGGGAAACCGATCTACTTCGTTTTTACTAAGATGGTCGCGAATAGCCGTCGCGTTGAATAATATCCCGGATTCGGTATCCTGCCTGACCACCTGAGTCAATGACGCGTCAAAAACCGTTAGTCCGTATCCTCTTAAAACATCTCCGTTCAAAGCCGGACTTTCAGTCTGAGTTATTGGCGGAAGCTGAGCCACATCACCAAGCAACAGTAAACGGCAGTTCTCGCCGGAATAAACGAAATGAATCAAGTCGTCCAATAAATGTCCGGTACCAAAAACAGAAAACTCAAAACCGTCGTTTGCAATCATAGAAGCCTCGTCAACCACAAAAAGCGTGTCTTTATGCGTATTAAACGCAGAATCAAAACCACCTGCTTCATTCGCAAAAGATTTCTGACGATAAATTTTCTTATGAATCGTATTTGCCGGTTCGTCCGCGTAAGACGAAAAAACTTTAGCAGCCCTTCCCGTAGGAGCCAACAGCACTCTCGGCTGATTAAGCGCTTTCATTGTCTTAACCAAAGCAGAAACCAAGGTTGTTTTTCCTGTTCCGGCATATCCTGTAAGTAAAAAAACGGTGTCACTTTCACGAGCTAATAAAAAGTCACAAAGCTTGTTTAGAGCAAAAAATTGATTTTCAGTAGGGGTATGTAAGAAATTTTGTATAACTTGGCTGCGCAAATAACTATTTATCATTTTTGTACACAATAATTTTAGTGATAAAGATAGTGGATTAAAGATTCTTTTTTAAATTTGCCGGATGAAATAAATTAAAATAAAATATAACCATGAAAATTGTACTACAAATTGTATTAGTCGCAGCAATTGCTCTGTTGACTTATATGTGTTACGAAAGCGTAATGACTCAAGTCCGATTTGAAGACTTAGGTGAAGCGCGTAAAACTGCGATTACCACACGCCTGATTGAAATTCGTAAAGCTCAAATCGAATATAAAAACAGATACGGTACACATGCCGGATCGTTTGATGAGTTGGCTCGTTTCCTAAACGAAGACAAACTTCCGTTTATCATTAAAGAAGGTGTTTTGACAGACGAACAGTTAGAAAAAGGTATGACTGAAAAAGAAGCTGTTAAACAAGGTCTTATCAGACGTGACACTTCATGGATAACAGCTAAAGACACTATTTTCAGCAGCAATTATGATGTAGCTTCAATGCGTTTCGTACCTGGAACACAGACAACTTTCAAAATGGACACGGCAACACTTCTTTCGGGAACAGGTTATACGGTAAAAGTATTCGAATGTGGCGTTTTATATGATGACTACTTAGGAGATCTTGACGCTCAGCTACTTTACAACCTCAAACATCAGGCTGAAGTATACGAAAAATACCCTGGCTTACGTGTTGGTTCATTAACAGAGATCAACAACAACGCAGGAAACTGGGAATAATCTATAAAACTATCCTATATGGCGGTCAGTATCCCTGATACGTTAACTATAAATAGTTCAGAAAGATATATTTTATCCATCCGGATCAGTCCGGATGGATTTTCTTTTTCTGGAACTATACCCGATAAGAGAAATAGTTTCTTTTATCGCCATATCGCTTTCGATCGCTCGGGAGATTACACAACTTTTCTTAAGGAGACTTTTTTTGAGGAAGAATGTCTCGCCTGGACGTACAAGAAAATCAATATCTATTGCTTCGCACCCGATTATCTCTACGTACCTGAAAGCTATTACAACGACGAAAAAAAGGATAAGTTAATGCGGTACGCCTTTCTCAATCCGGCCGAAATAAGCATATCAAATCCTTTATTCTCCGGGCAAGGGCATATCCTCTTCGGCCTTGAAAAGGAAGTGTATGAATTTCTTTCCCGTTCATTTGTAAATCCGGAATTTATCCATCACATGGCTCTTCCTTGTTACACATGGAAACAACAAAGCGAGCTTTCATTCTCAGGGCAAATGCATGTGATTCTAAACAAAAAAACAATCGACATCGCTTGCTTTAAGCGTGGCGAACTGAAATTCCTCAATTCTTTTGAATATTCAACCCCGGACGACGCTCTTTATTTCATATCTTATACGTGGAAACAAACGGATATGGATCAGCTAAAAGATCGTCTGTTCATTTTTGGTGATTTGGAGCAAAAGAAAGCCTTAATTACCAATCTTAAAAATTACATTCATTACGTTTCTGAAATGGAGCTTCCGACAGATGTATATCTGCGCAATCCGGAACTCATGCAAGCTCCATTTGATATAATCTTATCTGTATGCGAATAATAAGTGGAAAATATGGGCGCCGTCGTTTTTCGGTTCCTTCTTCATTCGGGGCACGCCCCACAACTGATTTTGCCAAAGAAAATTTATTCAATGTGTTGACCAACTTTATCGATTTAGAGGATGTTAACGACGCCTTGGATCTCTTCTCGGGAACAGGCAGCATTGCATTTGAACTAATTTCAAGGGGATGCGAAAAGGTTACGGCTGTTGAAAAAAACAATGCGCACGCTTCTTTTATTGCCAAAGTAGCAAAAGAACTCAAAACAGATGCCTTGAATCTGATTTACGGAGATGCTTTCCGCTTTCTGAATACCGCCAAACCCGAATCATTCGACCTGATATTCGCTGATCCTCCTTATGCATTAGCCGAACTCAAACAAATACCTGAGCTGATTATCGAACGTAACCTTTTGCGCCCGGAAGGAATCTTTATAATGGAGCACCCGAAGGAGTTTGACTTTTCTTCTTTGCCTTATTTTTACCAAAAACGGGTTTACGGATCGGTTAACTTCTCTCTTTTTCTTAAAACAGAGGAGAAAACAAACGCATAAAAGATTCTGTAAGCCGTTGCTTAAGTGGTCTTTTAAGCCATACGGAAGGGATTAACAGATCGCTCTCTTTCATATCTTCAAAAAACACGTCTTTCATCTTCAGCGCAAATTCCTGATCGTAAACAAATGCGTTCACCTCAAAATTGTGCTCAAAACTTCGAAAATCCATATTGGCAGATCCGATAACCGTCAGGTCATCGTCGATTACGATTAGTTTCGCATGCAGAAATCCCGGCTTGTAGAGGTAGACCTTTACGCCCGACTTTTCCATCTCATCAATAAATGAGTGACTGGCCATATTCACAAGGTGTGTGTCTGATTTATTTGGAAGCATCAAACGGACATCTACTCCGGCAAGACCGGCTGTTTGAAGTGCTTGGTTCAGTCCTTCGGTTGGCAGAAAGTAAGGCGTTTGGATGTAAATGTATTTTTTCGCATTGGAAACAGCGTAGATTGTGGCCTGCAACAACGTTCGCCATATCCCCACCGGGCCACTTGTTACGACCTGCATCAGGTTATTATTGAATAACTGAGGCTTGGGATAATAAACCGGCGTGTCGATCAAGTGTTTGGTCACAACATACCAATCGACCAGGAATACCGACTGTAACCCATGCACTCCCTTTCCTTTAAACCTAAAATGCGTATCTCTCCACTCGCCCCATTCTGTTCCGGCTATATAACGATCCGCAATATTCATTCCTCCCATATAGCCGATTGCTCCATCTACCACAACAATCTTACGGTGATTACGGTAATTCACTTTGCTTGTCAAAACCGGAAACACCACCTTCAGGAAAGAATAAACCTCGACTCCTTCGTTTTGCATTTCTTGATAAAATGCGTTTTTTACTTCCCATGATCCCACATCGTCATAAAGCACACGTACTTTAACTCCCTCTTTGGCTTTGGCTATTAAGGCGTTTTTTATTTTTGTTCCTATCTCATCATCGCAAAATATATAATATTGTATATGTATGTGATGCTTTGCGCTAAGAATATCGGCCAACAGATCACTAAATTTCTCTTCTCCCGCAGTGTATATCTTGATTTCTGTACCGGGTAGAAGAGGCGCTTGATTGCTCGACTCAAGGAGTGTTATCAAAGGGCTGTATTTTTCAGGAGCCTTACAAATCTCCTTTTTATAGCCACCCTGAAGCGGTCGCATCTTTATACGTTTATACGTACGCCGGGATATGATCCGTTGTTTGCGATTATCCTGTCCGAAGAAAAAATAGAAGATCAGCCCGATGGCGGGAATGAATAACAATACGATTACCCACGGTATAGCCTTCAAGGGATTGCGGTTCTCGGTAATGATCACCAGCACTAATCCCAAGATTGTTACGGCATACAGAACAAAAAGGATGGTTCCTAAGACCGTTTGCATTGGTATGAACAAAAACATTTCCATCAAGCGTACGCATAAAAGGCTAATAAAGATAGAAAATGTATTTGGATAAACAAACGAACCCGTTATACATCAGAAGCGACCACCCGGGTGTTGACCTCCAAAGCCTCTTCGTCCACCTGGACCTCTCGCGTCGGAAGCAGATGCTCCTCCTTTAAACACACTGAATTTATAAATTAAATGCACCATGAAATAACTTTGCAGCGTATTATATTCCGAATAAGTTGTTGCATCCGCCGTCGCATTGTAGGAGATATTGCTACGTTGCTGCAGGATATCATAAACCTTTAGTCGTAGCGTTGCCTGATTTCCTTTCAGAAAACTCTTTGACAGCGCGGCATTCCACATCAACTCTTCCTGTTGGAAACCGCTTTCATAACCGGAGTTCGTAGAGTAGTTAATATCACTTTCCAGCTTGAAGTTATAGGGGAAATAAATCGCTGTACGCGCGCCGGCCACGTAATTGAATGTTTCCAGGTTGTTTTGTTTCTGAATGGAGTTTTGTGTTTTATTGAAAACGATACTTCCGTTTACACCCAAATCAAACAAATCCGAACGATAATCAATACCGGCATTTTCAGAAAGTCGAAGTTGCCTGTTCTTATTCTTCACGGCATCTGTTAAACCGTACCTGTTACTGAAAGAAGCAAAAGTCATCGAGTTTACAGAAAACTTTTTGTTCTTTAGCGGAGTATTCATCATCATGCGCACATTCCCATTGTAGTTGCCGTTTATATTTTCATACGTAGTTTCTCTTTTTCCTCTATCCGTTTTACTGTAGTTAATGGCAGAAATAATATCATTAATCACATAGTTCGCATTCGCCATAACTACAAAAGCAGTCTGCTTTTCGGGCATAAATCGATGAAACCGTACAGACAGGTTATTTGTATAGGTAGGCTTCAGATCCGGATTACCAACAATGGTATTCAGCGGATTGGAAATATCAGGTACCGGCTGCAACTGCGTCATACTGGGCTGACTTGTTCGTCCGTTATACCAAACACGCAGATTCGTTTGCTTGCTGAACATATAGTTGAACTGTGCCGTAGGAGAGAAATTAAGCACATTGCGGGAAAAACTGGAGAGCACTGTTGAGCCCACAAAGTTTTCGCTCTTGCTATACGATGGGTCCACATTGAACCCAAGGGTATAATTATATTTTGCCCGTTGCGCTTTAAAACTCACTCCGACCCGTTGTGAGATAAAATCATTCCGGAAATTCTTGCTGTATGCCGTATCCAACTGATTATAATCTCCGGATTCAAACTCCCGGTTATACGAGTTTTTCAAAGATTCCTGTCTGCGCTGACTAAAGCTATACGTAAACTGCAGGAAGTTGTTGCGCCCTAAAGGCTCAACCCAAGAAGCGAACGCCCTGTAATTGAAACCGGAATTATCATACCTGATACGCTGATCAAGAATACTATCGTTCGCATTATACACTTCTTCTTTGTAATAATAATCCTCGTCCGTATACGAGTCGCTCAATCCTCCCGATAAGGAAGCACTAAACACCCTGCCCTTTGAATTTAACTTGCGGCTATATTCTAACCGGGCACTTAAATCATACCCTTCACCCTCGGAGTTATTTTTTGAGTTGACCCGGCGAATCGTATCCATATCCTGATTCAACACATCCGTCAGCTCGTCTCCCGTGGTGGAAGTCCGGCTATAACCAATTTCCGGACGGAAAATTATATTAGTTAATGTATCAGGCTTCCATTCCAAACGAAATTCAGCACCCACATTATCACTTATCGGATTACTTTTATTATTTGAATATTCCAACAAAGAGCTATCCCCGGTTAGAAAACTTTCTTTACGAATCGCACTTTTAGCATCGTTGTCCGAATGCGAATAGCGCGCATTACCGGACCAGGTCAATGCCGGATTAAATTCCTTGCTGAAGTTCAGGCCGGCATTTCCGGACGAAGTAATTCCGTTGCCGGCGCCTCCCCTACCCCTGAAACCGCGTCCGCCACCCGAGAACATGGTAGAGGCCAAGTCAGAAAATCCCATGTTATTCGTATTGTTCAAACCACCCATAAAGGTCATCTGGTCGTTGTTCACAAAACGGTTCACCATCGCGTTTCCTTCATAGCGATCTTTGCTGCCGTAACCGGCAAAAGCATTTCCAAACCAACCCTGCTTCATTCCCGGTTTCACCGTCAGGTTGATTGTTGCTTCTTCATCGCCATCATCAAAGCCGGTCATCATTGTCATGTCGCTCTTACGGTCGTACACCTGAATTTTCTCCACCATTTCGGCCGGAAGATTTTTGGAAGCCACCTTCGGGTCGTTGGTAAAAAACTCTTTCCCGTCGACCATTATTTTCTTGATTTCCTTTCCATTCACCGTTACCTTTCCATCCGCGCTGACCTCTACACCCGGCATTTTCTTCAAAAGATCTTCCAGCATAGAGCCCTCGGTAACCTTATACGAATCGGCATTATACTCTACCGTATCATTCTTCACAACTACTTCCGGTGCCTTACCTACCACAACAGCCTCACCTAACGCTATCGCGCCATCGCTTAGTTCTAATTTACCCACATTCACCGGATTCGTTTTTCCTGTAATACCGAGCGGTTGATAAAAATGATCGAATCCCACAAAGGATACATGCAATAAATAATTTCCGGGCCGGATATTCTTTAATCTGAACGAGCCGTTTTTCGCACTCACTACCCCACCAATCAAGGTGCTGTCTTTCACATTAAGTAATCTGATAGTAGCCTGTTCAATAGGCGTTTCATTTCCTTCTTCAACAATCTGCCCGGTAATATCCACCCGGCTACCCTGTTGAGCAAACACTAAAATCGGAGTGATCAACAACCACACAAGCAAAAGGGAACGATTTAATTTCATAATCAGTCTTTAGTAATATTTTTTATACTGAACTAATAGACGCAAGATTGCCC
Organism: Massilibacteroides vaginae; assembly: GCF_900178525.1. Classification (GTDB taxonomy): domain Bacteria; phylum Bacteroidota; class Bacteroidia; order Bacteroidales; family Tannerellaceae; genus Massilibacteroides; species Massilibacteroides vaginae. Next base: position 1,338,695 of record NZ_FXDJ01000009.1, on the reverse strand, counting down.
GATACGTTTAATCTATATAAAACATATTCACATTTATTAACCAGCATCAGGATTAAACCGTGTTTCCGGACAAAAAAGGACGTTAGACTATGCTGCACACCATTATCCGAATTTTACGGATATACATTTTTTAAGCTAAATATTATTTATTGTAGTTAACAGAAAAACCAAGCCTTTTAAATCCGGTATCACCCCCTTTTAACACGCCGGCGAAGGGTTGGCTCCCTATTTTGCCTGCCCTCCTGAAAACGAACCGCAAGCACACTTTTCCGCCCCACTCCCTTTTCGAAAAAACAACATTACTATGTTATTCCGAAGATAAAGGTTAGTTTTTCAAAAATAAAGGATATAAAAAAAAGAATATACCTATGTAATTTTAAAACAACGCAGGCTTGCCGGATAAAATAATCGGAGTTTTACACACTAAATGAAAATTATTCTGTTTTAATTTACAGCTTATTCACTATTCTTCTCCTTGTATTAACATTATTATACATTATTCAGTCATGCCAACGCTTCATGAATTTTCGTTTTTTATTATACATTAACAATTTCGCCGATGGCAATAACTATCAAAAATCGATTTTCGGGTGTAACTTTCCCCTGTCTTCTGCGTCCATACATATAACACATGGAATTGTATACCGACATATATTATATTAAAAGGATACAATCAGGAGACACAGCGAGTTTTGCCTGCCTTCTGGACAGATACAGCCGTCCTGTTTATTCCTTAATCGCCCGGATCGTATCGAACCGGGAAGATGCGGAAGAATTAGCACAGGATGTATTTTTAAAGGCATTTAAAAATTTGTCCGGATTCAAGGGCGACAGTAGTTTTTCCACCTGGCTTTATAGAATTGCCTACAACACAGCCATTTCCGCAACGAGGAAAAAGAAACAGGAATTTCTGGCGATTGAAGACGGACAATTAGATAACACAACCGGTGAAGACCTGGAAATCGTCTACGGCTCAGCGCAAAACGAAGAACAAATAAAACAGCTGGAAGCTGCATTAGAACTGCTTTCGCCGGAAGAGAGAGCCCTGATTCTGTTGTTTTACATGGAAGATAAAACGATAGACGAGATCAGGGAAATTTCCGGATTAACAGCGGTGAATGTAAAAACAAAACTTCATCGCATCCGGAAAAAGCTATACATTATATTAACAGAAATGAAAAAAAACGAGTAATGAAAGAGCTATTCACACGTCTGCCGGAAAAAAAACTGCCGGACAACTTCAGGGCCGACGTCATGAAAACGGTTATGCGAGAAGCAGTCCGGATGAAAAAGAGAGAAGAACGCTTCGGATTGTTCATCACTATTGCCATCGCTACAGTGATGCTTGCGCTGGGCACGCTGGCCTTACTCTACCTGAAGATGCCGGATTTGGAATTCAATATCCCCGATCTATCCGGAGTGCCCTTCTTCATCTATATAGGCTGCCTTGTATTCCTCTTGCTGGCCATTGATTATAAATGCCGTAAACATTTCTACGAAAAACGCTCAAAACAACACAGTTAAGTAGAATATTTTAAGAGCAAATAGTTGGTTGTCAGAAAAAAACCAATACCTTTGCACGACTTTTAGAGATTACACAATATAATGTCTAACTTATTAGTAAAATTAAACTATAGTATTAACAATTTAAAGGATGGAAAATTTAAAAAACATCGCTCCAATTGATGATTTCAATTGGGATTCCTACGAAAAAGGAGAAACTTACGGAGACGTAAGTCAAGAAGAACTTATTAAAACGTATGACCAAACCCTGAACACTGTAAAGGATAAGGAAGTGGTTATAGGAACTGTGACCGCACTTAACAAACGTGAAGTAGTGGTGAATATCGGTTTCAAATCTGACGGCGTTGTGCCTATGTCAGAATTCCGTTACAACCCGGAATTAAAAGTTGGCGACGAAGTAGAAGTATACATCGAAAGCCAAGAAGACAAAAAAGGACAATTAATTCTATCTCACAAGAAAGCACGTGCTACACGCTCTTGGGATCGTGTTAACGAAGCACTTGAAAAAGACGAAATTATCAAAGGATTTATCAAATGTCGTACTAAGGGCGGTATGATCGTTGACGTGTTTGGAATCGAAGCGTTCCTTCCAGGTTCTCAGATCGACGTTAAGCCTATCCGCGACTACGATGTATTCGTTGGTAAAACAATGGAATTCAAGATCGTTAAGATCAACCAGGAATTCAAAAACGTTGTTGTTTCACACAAAGCGCTTATTGAAGCTGAACTTGAACAACAGAAAAAAGACATTATCTCTAAGCTTGAAAAAGGACAGGTACTTGAAGGTACAGTTAAGAATATCACTTCTTACGGTGTGTTCATCGACCTGGGTGGCGTAGACGGATTAATCCACATCACCGACCTTTCTTGGGGCCGTGTTTCTCATCCGGAAGAAATCGTACAGCTTGACGAAAAAATCAATGTTGTTATCCTTGACTTCGACGATGAAAAGAAACGTATCGCTCTTGGCTTGAAACAACTTACTCCTCATCCATGGGATGCTTTGAATCCGGACTTAAAAGTTGGCGACAAAGTGAAAGGTAAAGTAGTTGTTATGGCAGACTATGGCGCGTTTATTGAAATCGCAGCCGGCGTTGAAGGTTTGATCCACGTTTCAGAAATGTCTTGGACTCAGCACTTACGCAGCGCACAAGACTTTATGAAAGTTGGCGACGAAATCGAAGCTGTTGTATTAACTCTTGACCGCGACGAACGCAAGATGTCTCTTGGTATCAAGCAATTAAAAGCTGACCCATGGGAAGATATCGAAACACGTTATCCGGTTGGATCAAAACACACTGCTAAGGTTCGTAACTTCACTAACTTCGGTGTATTCGTAGAAATCGAAGAAGGAGTTGACGGTTTAATCCACATCTCTGACCTTTCTTGGACAAAGAAAATCAAACACCCAAGCGAATTTACGCAGATCGGTGCTGAAATCGAAGTTCAGGTATTGGAAATCGACAAAGAAAACCGTCGTTTGAGCTTAGGCCACAAACAATTGGAAGAAAATCCTTGGGATGTATTCGAAACAATCTTCACAGTTGGTTCTGTACACGAAGGAACAATCATCGAAGTGCTTGACAAGGGTGCTGTTATCTCATTGCCTTATGGCGTTGAAGGTTTCGCAACTCCAAAACACTTGGTAAAAGAAGATGGTTCTCAAGCTGTTGTTGAAGAAAAACTTGAATTCAAAGTGATCGAATTCAACAAAGAAGCAAAACGCATCATCCTTTCTCACAGCCGTATTTTCGAAGACGAACAAAAAGCTGCCAGAAAAGAAGTTGCCGGAGAAAAGAAAGCTTCTTCTAAACGTGCTAAAAGTGATGAACCTGCTGTAGTTTCCGGTTCAATGGAAAAGACTACATTAGGAGACATCGAAGAACTTGCGGCATTGAAAGAAAAGCTGGAAGGAAACAAGTAATCTATTGATCCTCCATATAAAATAGGGTATCCCATAAGGAGACCCTATTTTTTTGTCTGTAAATTATTTATTCAGATAAACTTCGTATCTTGCGAGCCAAACCACTTTCAAGTCTTATAAGGAAACAGATTTAACATCAAAGATATGGATATAAATAAAGTAAACAGTGACGACTACTCCTTAGCTGATTTCGCCGCTTATGACGGTGATGCGCTTTTCGATGTAAAAGAACCATTCTGGAATTTTATGCAGGATGCTATCGCTAAAAAATTCATGCTTTACGGCAACCCGATCAGTACGGCTCCCCGTTCCGAGTTTCAGGTATATGATCGTTATTTAGACAGAGATCGTGATTTCCTCAACTTTTGCTCATATAACTATTTAGGATATTCATGCCATCCGGATGTAATCAAAGCCGTACAAGACACTATTGGTAAATACGGAACAGGGGCGGTTTCCGCACCTTTATTAAGTGGTTATTATGATCTGTCCAAACAATTGGAAGAAGCAATCGCTAAGTTTAAAGGGAAAGAAGCCGCGGTTATTTTCCCTACAGGCTACGGAGCCAATCTGGGCGTTTTATCCTGCCTGCTGAAACCGGGAGATATCGCTGTTATGGATATTCTGTCTCACGCCTCGATCTACGATGGCGCCCGTTTATCCGGAGCTGAAATTAAAGTGTTCAGCCACAACAACGTGGAGCATCTTGAGATCGTTTTGAAAAATCTGAAGAACCCGCGCAAAGCAGTTGTATGTATTGAAGGCATCTACAGTATGGACGGCGACTTGGTAAAGCTCCCTGAAATTGTAGCTGTTTGCAAAAAATACGGAGCCCGCATTCTGTTGGATGAAGCTCACGCTACCCTTATTTTCGGAGAAAGAGGACGAGGCGTAGCTGAACATTTCGGACTGGAAGATCAGATCGACCTGACCATCGGCACATTCAGCAAGTCTTTCGGAGCAATCGGCGGTTTTGTTACCGGAGATATGAAGCTGATGACTTACATCAGGATGTTCGCACGCGCTTATGTATTCTCTTGCGCCATGGCTCCGCATACAGCAGCCGGTATACTGAAAGTGCTGGACCTTTTTGAACAGGACAAATCTTATCGCGAGAAACTTTGGGAAAACACGCATTATATGCTAAAAGCCCTGAAAGATGTTGGTTTAGATACCGGAGAAACAGAATCTCAGGTTATCCCTGTCATTGTTGGACCGGATAAGAAACTGCGTGAAATAAGTAAGCATATTCATGCGAAAGGACTATATACAGGTGTAGTAACCTACCCTGCCGTATCGAACAAACGCACCCGTTTAAGACTATCCATGTCTTCTAATCATACAAAAGAACAAATGGATACCTGCGTTACTATTTTAAAAGAGGCATTCGACGCGAATAAATAGTCCATACCAAACAGAAATATGGACATAAGCATTTCGCCCCTACAAGTATAAATCATTTTTATATTTCGTAGGGGCGAAATGTTTTAGTTTAGAGCCTGTTTAAATAATAAGGATAAACAGAAAAAGAAAGCAAACATTTTCTTTACTTTGCTACATTAGATTAGAAACCATTATTACAATCATTATGAAAAACTTTTTACTCTTTGCGGTTACATTTCTGCTGAGTGTTTCCGCCTCTGCCCAGCAAGCCTTGTGGGGAGGTCAAAGCATTATCTCTCCGGAGATCAATCCCGATAATACGGTCACTTTTCGCTTTCAGGCTCCGGATGCGAAAAAGGTACAAGTTACCGGAGACTTTCTGCCCACAGTAAAGGCACAAACGCCTTTTGGAGAAACAGACGTGCCGGGATCAGCCGATCTTCAAAAAAACAAGGACAATGTGTGGGAATATACTACACTACAACCGTTGCCTTCAGAACTCTACAGCTATTCCTTTATAATGGACGGATTGAAAGTTACTGATCCGAATAACGTTTATCTGAACCGCGACGTGGCTTCGGTTACCAATATATTTATTATCAAGGGCGGAGCCGGAGACCTATACAGTGTAAAAAACGTTCCTCACGGAACCGTGGCACGTTACTGGTACGAGAGTCCTACGCTTAATATGACGCGCAGGCTGACGGTTTACACCCCTGCAGGGTATGAGAAAAGCACACAATCCTATCCGGTACTTTATCTTTTACACGGTATGGGAGGTGACGAAGAAGCCTGGGTTACACTTGGACGCACAGTGCAGATCTTAGATAATCTGATCGCACAGGGAAAAGCCAAACCGATGCTGGTGGTTATGACAAATGGGAATGTACACCAGGAAGCCGCACCCGGAGAATCGAGCTTAGGCTTGGTAAAACCAACCATGCAATTACCCAAAACAATGGACGGAGAAATGGAGGGTAGCTTTCCGGATGTTATTCAATTTATCGAAAGTACATTCAGGGTAGAGAAACAGAAATCGGCACGGGCAATTGCCGGATTATCTATGGGCGGATTTCATTCTTTACACATTTCGAAAGAGTATCCGGATGTTTTTGATTACGTCGGACTTTTTTCAGCGGCTATACTCCCGCGTGAAGATGTTCAATCTCCGATTTACCGGAATATGGACGACAAGCTGAAGGTTCAGTTCGCCAAAAATCCAAAACTTTACTGGATCGCGATTGGAAAAACTGATTTTCTATACAAAAATAATGTGGATTTCCGGAAAAAATTAGACGATATGGGCTGTAAATACGTATATCGGGAGTCGGACGAAGGACATATCTGGAAAAACTGGCGCATTTACCTGTCTGAATTCGCGCCTATGTTATTTAAATAACTGTTTGTTAGCTAAAATTCAGAACTTACAATCCTCGGAAATTGTTTTATAAGGTATATTTACAGCTGTTTTTATTCAAAATAAATTTAACATGATGAAAAGAGGGAAACTTTTACTTTTATTACTAACTCTTGCGGTCGGCTTTACCGGATTGCAGGCACAACAAGCCCCCCCATTACCTAAGGATCCTGCATTGAGATACGGAAAGTTGGAAAATGGCTTAACGTATTATATCCGCGCTAACCAGGAACCGAAAGAACGCGCGGAATTTTATATCGCACAAAACGTAGGTGCAAGTCTGGAAAATGACGACCAGAATGGATTAGCTCATTTTCTGGAACACATGGCTTTCAACGGAACGAAGAACTTCCCCGGCAAAGGAATCATAAATTATATGGAATCTGTCGGTGTTCGTTTCGGCTATGAGATAAATGCCTATACATCATTAGATGAAACGGTTTACAACCTTTCCTCTGTTCCTACCACACGTGAAGGCATTATCGACAGCGCCTTGCTTGTGCTTCACGACTGGTCGAACTTCATTCTGCTTGAAGGAGAAGAGATCGATAGTGAACGTGGTGTAATTACGGAAGAATGGCGTACGGGACAGGGTCCGGAAAGACGTATGTGGAAGAAAAGCAACGCCCTTAAATATCCGGGATCACAATACGCCAAACGCGATGTAATCGGAGATACGGCCGTGATCCGGAATTTCGAACACCAGGCTATCCGTGATTTTTATCACAAATGGTATCGCCCCGACCTGCAGGCGATTATCGTTGTCGGAGACATCGATGCGGACAAGATCGAAGCTAAGATCAAAACAATGTTCAGCGACATTCCGCGCATGCCTAACTACGGCGAACGTCCGGTACATGAACTTGCCGACAACGACGAACCGATTATAGCGGTTATAACAGACCCCGAAGCGCGCTACACAACGATACAGTTTGATTACAAGAAAAACCCCATGCCGACTGAAATTAAGGAGTCTATCTCCGGATATGCTTTTCATATCAGCAACAGCTTAATTTCTACAATGATCAACAACCGGTTTTCGGAAATAACGCAAGAGGCAGACGCCCCGTTTGTAGCCGGCTTTGCTTACTACGGCAACCTCGTCAGACCTAAAGACGCGTTTATCCTGATCGGTATCCCAAAAGAATCACAAGAACAGGAAGGTTTTGACGCATTGGCACTGGAGGCCGAAAAAATCAAACGCTTCGGCTTCACAAACTCCGAGTTTGAACGGGCTAAAACCGACTTGCTGAAAGGTATGGAAAAGAACTACAACGACAGGGAAAATCAGAAAAGTTCGACCTACGTTCGTGAATATGTAAATCATTTCCTCGAAAACGAACCGATTCCGGGAATCGAATGGGAATATCAAACCTTGCAAATGATGCTGCCACAAATGAATGTGGCCATGATCAATCAATTAGCTCAACAATATGTTACCGACAAAAACCTGATCATCAGCATTACCGCTCCTGAAAAAGAGGCTGTAAAATTACCGGACAACGCACAAATTCTCGCCGCGTTCGACAAAGCCGACAAGGCTGAACTTACAGCAAAAGCAGAGGAAGACTTGAGCAAACCGATCATCAACGCTATTCCTGCTGCCGGCAGCATAGTAAAAGAATCAGAAAACACAGCTTTAGGTGCAACAGAATGGACTTTGAGCAATGGTGTTAAGGTAGTTCTTAAACACACCGAATTCAAAAAAGACGAAATCCAGCTTTCCGCATTCAGTAAAGGAGGGATATCAAAAGTTAATAATACCGACGATTTGCTATCTGCTACGTTTGCCGCTCATATAGTAGGAAATAACGGCTTAGGCGACTTTAGCCAGATAAACCTGCAAAAGGCATTGACCGGAAAGATCGCATCGGTTAACCCATACATCAGTGATTTTGAAGAAGGCTTCAACGGCAGTTCGTCTGTATCCGACTTCGAAACCATGCTGCAATTGGTTTATCTTAATTTTACGGCCGCACGCAAAGACGACAATAGTCATCAAGCATTTATTAATATGCTGAACACCAGCTTAGCTAACGCGGCAAAAGACCCTCGTCAGGCATTTTCCGATTCGGTTAATCAGGTATTAAGCGGGCATCATCCTCGCGCGGTGTCTTTAAAACTTGAAACCGTGTCAAAGATAGATCAGGATAAGGCTTTGGCTATTTTCAAAGAACGCTTCGCCATTCCAGCCGACTTTACCTTCGTTTTTGTTGGTAACATCGACCCGAAAAACCCCGAAACACGTCAGGCAATCAGCACTTATTTAGGAGGATTGCCTTCAGAACAGATCAAAGAGGAGTACACCGACCATAAAGTTCGTTCACCCAAAGGAGACGTAAAAAACTATTTCGCAAAAGAAATGGAAGTCAAAAAGGCCTCAAACTTTATTTATTATAAAGGAGACCTACCGTATACTTTGCAAAACAGCGTAACGATCAGAGCAATTGAAAACCTTCTTTTCGACCGTTATATGGAAAGTATCCGTGAAAAAGAAGGAGGCTCGTACGGTGTAGGTGTTCGCGGTTCAATCAGCAACACACCTATTGAACAAGCATCACTTCTGATGCAGTTTGACACAGATCCGGAAAAACAACAACGATTAATGGGAATCATCCATCAGGAAGTAAATGATCTTGTAGCAAACGGACCGACACCGGAAGCGGTTAAGAAAATTCAGGAAAACATGCTGAAAAATTATGGAGAGAACCTTCGTGAAAACAGCTGGTGGAAAGGAACAATCAAAGCCTATTACGAAGACGGCATCGACAATCTGAAAGATTACAAAAACGCTGTTAACGCTTTAACGCCGGCTTTAATACAGGAAACATTAAAAAAGTTAGTCGATCAAAAGAACGTGATCGAGGTAGTGATGACACCGGCAGCTTGATTTTTTAAACGATCATAATTTAACAAAAGGCTGTGTTCCCAAACAATGGGAATACAGCCTTTGTCTCAAAAATCAATTTCGCAATTAATGGAAATCGTTCATACAGGATTGAGGTTCTACTATTTTAAGATGGCTCCCCACTCGGCAATTACTTCTGGATTTGCGTCAGCTCCCAATGTGCCCGCCTTTTTCAAGGTAGACTGTAGTATTTGGGTAGACTGTACTTCCACGTATTTACATTTATCCTTCCTCTCTGAATATGTTCTGACTCCATCCTTGTCAGTTGTATAGCCTTTCATTGTATAAGGCATTTTGTAAATATTTGTTGTCTGCATTACAAATATCCTCTTGTGCGTATGAGCGGGTACTTTATAGGTAACCGAGCGTTCTATTGATTCCGAATTTTGCTTTGCAGAGCCTGTTTTATATGCAGACTTAAAACTTGCGGCAAGAGATACCATAGCTTCAAAACCACCCCCAGTACCGGCTTTATATCCGATAGAAACATCAACACTTTCGGAATGTGTGGACTCTTGTTCCCATGTAAGAGATTTTGTTTCCGTGTAGGTCACTTTGTAAGTGCCAACAGATTCTTCGTTGGTGTCGTTTATTTCAATTGTTTCTTGCCCTTTTACACCAAACTCTTTCGTTTCAACCGCCATAGAGGCATCTTCTATGTGATAGACTACCTCTGTTACATAAAAAACACCGGGTTCTTCTCTGAAAGCCAGCACTTCAACATTTCCCGCAGAAGCTCCTGATGCCCCGTTTACACTGATAAGTTTTGCACTCACTTTAAGTTCGAATTCTTTATCTTCTTTGAATTTATATGTTTCTTCTCTATCTCCATATAGATCCCCTCTAAAAATTTCGTTCCCGGATCCGTTTCTCAAAACAGAAACAGCAAAATTCTGGGATGGTTTAGCAAACATGGTTTGATATGTGCCATGCATCCGAACAATCACGTATTTCCATTCGCCTACGCCAAAGTCAAATGTAGTCGCATTCATTCCATTATTTTCGAGTTTTTTTGACTGTTTTTCGAAACTGTTTGCCATTTGTTGTCCATAAAATAACTGAGGAGCGAACATGATAAAACACATGCATATCAAACTTTGCTTCAGAATCAATTTCAACATTCCTTTTTCCTTCCTTTTTTCGAACATGTTAATTTGAATTTTCATAGTGATATAATTAGTATTGTATTTTCCTACTCTCTTTCCGGCTTTTCGGAATCCGCCCATTATTTATTAACTAAAATGTTTTTATAGCACGCGTTTTATTACTTGATAGGTTAAATCCTGATATTTCTACATTTCCTGAATTAAAATGAAGACGATAAGCATTGCCTATAGCATCCCTAGATGATACCCAATACCAGGAATCTGTTATATTATCACCTCCAGCATCAGTTATTTTCGTCCTGAACCAAGTGCGTTCTGTATAGTTTTTACTTATATCATTTGGTTTCCCTATGTTCCATGTCTCATAAGTCATTCCATTGTAAGCACAATAGAGAGCATCGTAATCGTTAGCGCCATATGCTGGCATATACCACCCTGCAGCTGCATTATAGGTAATCCCGTAATCTGTAGCCCAAGTTTCATCCAAAGTACCGACTACCCGTTCATACAATCCTACCATTTTTCCATGTCGGCTAACTTTGCTATATGGATAGTCTCCAGCACTGTGATTATCCAACAAGAACACTACACCAACAGCAACCGTGCCACTTTTGAGCACTCCATTTTCATATATCGCCATGGGATCTGGGTAATAGTCTCCAACTCGGTAGAAACCTTCAGCTCTAATTTTCAATCCATACATCGCTACGACTTCATTATCAATACCAATCAATACAGTTGGTTCCCCTTCGAAATTATCAGCGGCAATAGTAGTTGGGGCAACAACTGTGAATGTTTTTTGAGTTGAATTGACCGTTACTTTCCAACCTACCGGAACATCTACTATCCGGATATTTGTTGGTTCAGTTGTACCTGTACTTGTGTAGTTAATTGTTTGTGTTGTACCTGCCGCAAAGATTCCCGGCTGGTCAAAGCTGATACCTATTGATTTGTATTTGGGCAGTTTGATAGTAGTCACACCGTCAGCTAATGTAAAGATCACATAATCTTCATTCGTGAGATCAATGCCATCGGCTGCAAAAATAGCGTCACCTTGGTCACCCTGTGGACCGGTTGGTCCAACGGGACCTATGTCTCCTTTAGCTCCGGTAGCTTTTACCCCTGTACTTGTCCAACCGATTGCAGGAGGAATTCCGGTTGCTGTTCCGTTGGTCGAGATATACCAATAGTTATCACTTCCGATAGCGACTTTTGGAGGAACACCGTTTTGTCCTTGAGCACCTGTACTGCCTGTTGCACCCTGGTTGCCCTGATCACCTTTATCCCCTTTATCTCCGGTAACGGGAATTTTTTTACCACTTTCGTCCAAAAGCCATTGCCCGTCTAATGTCCAATAATATTTACTATCAGTATGTTTTGCAATCCCAATCGAGGGAGCCTGAGCATCCTTACCGGCATCCCCCTTTTCTCCTTTTTTCCCATGGTATATGGTAATAGGCGAACTTTTGGAAAAGGAGATGGTGTAAGCTATCTCTACTCCGTCTTCTTTCACTGGCGACACACCGGTAACATAGTCGTTATTTTCAAGTGCATTGACAAGTCCCTGAAGTGAAGCAATCTGACTGTTCGTGCTTTTCTGCCAATCTTCCAATGCCGTTAAACGCTCATCGCTTTCAGCTTGCTGACGACGCAATTCATCAATATCATCCTTCATGCAACCCGAAAGGAGAAAGGTAAGAGATAGTATTATCCCTAAAATAGAATTTACTGTTTTCATCTAAAAAGTTTATTAATGTTATTATATGATTCGTGGTTTAATCATTTATTACGCTTAAAAGACGAGAGCTAAAATAAAAAATGGGACTCGAAAAGTAGTCCCATTTTGCAAATTGTATCATTATTGTATATCAAGAGAGGGTATTTTACTAATTGTCAACACCTTCCCTTTTTGTTAAAAAATCAGCACTGAGCGATTTATCTTTCTTTTTTTGGAATTCGATGGGAGAAAGTCCGGTAAATTGTTTGAAAATACGGTAAAAAGTAGAACGATTTGTAAAGCCGATACGTTCATAAAGTTCGTTTATGTATAACTCTTTATGCGTTGACGCGGAGATAAGTCTTACTGCTTCTTTAATACGCAGGCTATTGATATAATTATTGAAATTTCCCCCGGTAACTTTATTAATGGCACGGGATAGTTGGTTGCGGTGTATACCCATACGCTCCGCCAGTGATTCGGCGGTAAGCCCTGTTTCACGATAAAGATGATGCGATATCATTTCCGCATCAATACGTTCCATAATGCAAATCTCTTCATCCGTAATGGGATCATTATTATCCTCCTTTTCTTGTATCTTCAATGTTAAGGAAGTCTTATCTTCATACGCCCACGTATTGGCCTTCCTGACCAACTCTTTGTATGCTGCGTTTTTCTTCCGGTAAAGTCGCGCAATCACAAACAGACCAGTGCTGATCAAGCCCATAATCAGCAACGTAAAAAAGATAATGTTCTTTTGTTTGGCAATCTGTGCATTTTTCAGAAGTAGTTCAACCTCCTTCAGTTGCTGTTCACCGATCACGATAAAATGCTGTCCGGTCAATTGCTCGTATCGCTGTGCGCAAAACTGTGCGGAGTCAAGACTTACGGCAGCCTTGTCATACTGTCCTAAGCGAGAGTAATACTTACTTTCCAAAGCAAACAGATCTTTGAACCTATACATTTGAGTACTTTCGGGGAAATCGGGGAGCGCGTCTCTGATTTTATCCATATATCCAACTACAGCCGGCAGATTTTCTTTAACAAGCATACATTCACCCAATGACAAATAGATGCCAATATGAAAATCCCAAGCCGTAGGCTCATCTTCAATATTGATCAGTCCGGCCTGAAGCATGGCAATAGCGGCATCATAATTCCCATTAGCCATCTCGATCCGCGCCAAATTACATAAGGCAATACTTATATGTATCGGATAATCGGCCGTACCTTCCGTACTCAGCAGTATGGTGCGATTATAATAGACCGTCGAGTCAACCTCTCCCAAAGTCTGATAATAGGTAGCCAGATGATTCCATGCGGTCAAACAGGTGCGTACATAAGAACGTATATCATAATGCCCCCTATAAGAAAGCCCTTTATGCAGAAAATAAAGTGCCCGGTCATAATCTTTAAACCTATAATAATTCGTTCCGATCCAACTATAGAACTGTCCCTTTAAAGGATAATCGTTTCCGGTTTTTTCCAGCAGATCCACCAACCGTTGTACATAATGAAACCCGTTTGCCTGGTTTTCATTCTCAAAACAGTGGAACCTCAACTCATTCAACACAAGAGCTTCCAAATCCCTGTCGCCCGCCTTGTGGCATCGACTAATCAGCTCTTCAAACCAGTTAATTTTTTCATCGGAAGAATCAATCAACCGTCCCTGAAGCAGATCCGCCATCCGTTTCAGTGATTCACTTTTGCGTTGAAGCGCCGTTTCATAAAATTGACTTAAGATCATTTGCCGCTGTTCGGTAGTATAATAATAGTCGTCAATAAGTTCAAAAACCGAAGCCGTATCGCGCACAACATCAATTCCTCGTTCTATATAATTATTAAAGAATTGCGTGATTGATGTCGTTTCCAACAAGAAACGTCTTCTAACTTCAATCTCTCTACGATTATTTTTTTGCAATTGGGAATAATAGCAATCAAGGTCGGAATATCCCGTCAGTTCATCCGGAATTACCAAAGTTGGAATAACTTCCTGAGCAGCTGGTCCGTCAGGCTTCATAAAAGCACAGAATACCCACAAAGGACAGAAACTCCAAAACAACAAAAACAGCACAGACTTCCTCAAATAGTTATCAAGCATAGATTTAGTATAACAATAAGCAACGCAAAGCTGCTATCCGGTTTTAATAATTCAAAAGTAGTTAAAAGTCAGCAGATAACGCAAACTATCAGCAGAAAAACCAGCGTTTTCACAACAATGCACAATTGATTTATAGTCTGAAATCACAAGTTTTCCACCATTACTTGACTCTCTTTTTTTAATGTACCGTTTAGTTCTTTAAGTAATTTCAAAAGTTTAATTTCTGCAGCAGATTTAATATTAGGAACACAAACTCTGGAAAGAACAATCCGAGCATGCACTTTAGATGTATCTACGCATGCCTTAACAAGCAATACGTTTATGGTTGAATGAATCTGAGATAACGCTTTTGTAAAATCACCCCCTTTCAACTCGATAAGAAATAATTCATTTTGATCTGGCAAGTATAACCCAAAGTCACATTTCTCACCATCTTTGAGAATACCATTATCAATCTGATAAACTGTAATTTGTTTTTTCTGATTATTATTACCTATGTACTTTCTGGGCTCTCTCTTATCTTTTAATGTTATAACAGCACGAGTGTCGTCAGAAATAATAAATAAAGGGTTTTGGTATTTTTTATCAAAAGTCATCTTTTTCTAATTTTCGATAGCTAATAAATCGTCATATTCCCTATTTAAGATATTAGATACCTCATCTATTGCTTCTACCTTTATCTGTTTTATTTCATGGTCCAATAAACAGGAAACAGTTCCTTTATCAACAAAATATACCCTCACTTTACTAAAATCAATCCAGCTCTGTTCCGGAATTATAGCGTTTACTTTGCCTCGATCTTTCTCCCCTACCTCATGAGCATAGATCAGATTATTTATGGATGATAAAACATAGGGACTATGTGTGGTTATTGTAAGAGAATGATCTTCATTCAAATTATGAAGACGAACTAATTCTCCAACAAGATCACGTTGTGTTTCGGGAAAAAGATTTTGTTCCGGCTCTTCAAGATAAGTATTCGTGAAATGTGTTTGACTAAAGTGTTTAACCAGCGTTTCAAATTTTTCAAACTTACTCAAAAGCCCATCAACATCATCACCTCCTTTTTGTCTTTGTTCCAGTAATTTAAATATCTGACGAGGTTCATTTGTTCCAAAAACATCTAACATCAAATCCGAATTTATAGTCCTTTTAATGTAGAGATCTTCCACACTTTCCGGACTTTCAGTATGGTATATAGAGTAATAAATATAATTCAGATGAACCAACAAAGGTATTAGCGACTGCATTCCACTTGATGTATCAGTCAGCTCCAGCATTCTGTTTGTTTGATCAACGATAACCTTATCACGCTCTCCATCGAAAAAATATTTTGCACCTATATTCAAAATATTGAATGGATTCTCCTTTTGACAGGAACTGCGTGCCTCATCCCAATCCGACATAAAACTACGGATATTATTATCTGTAAATTTTATATTTATCCAATTCGGTATTGCTGCCACAATGTTACGCTCCGAAGGAATATAAGATATTTTTCCTCTTTTATAGTTAAATCTGTTTTTCCATTTAAAGACAGGCACTCCTTCGTTATGACTATATGATATAGTAAGAATATCACTCTCATAAAAAATAGAGCTATTATTATTTAAATAACCCGAAAGTTTATGAAAGCGAATAAGTTCTTTTGCAAAAACACCTTTCTCGCTCAGTGATTCTTGATTGGAATTGAGTATAGCCGTTCTCTTTTCTACCCAGGAACAATAACATGCTATTTTGGTAATTGTACTTTTACCACTACTTTGAGGTCCAATAAAAAGATTCAGCTTGCTTAATTCAATATCAACCTCAATAATAGAACCTATGTTTTTTATCACTAAGTGTCTCATGCTATGCAAATGTTTAAATACAAAGGTAAATATAAAAAAATAGGATAGTTGAATCACCATAAAAAGTTCCTTATCTTTTTTCGTTGATATCACTATATTTCTTCCTGCATATCCTTTATTTTCCTTTTTCTATATCTGTGGTAAAGTTTTTCTATATCTGTAGTAAAGTTTTTCTATATATATAGAAAAAGGAAAATAAAGGATATAAAATAAAATCAATCCTAATTAATAAAAAATGGTTAGTATATTGACATTGAAGGGGAGTTTATTGCTACTTCCTGTTAGTTTAGGTGATCGGAAATCTCTCTTAATCCATTATTTTTAGTAGGTTTGTATCAATAAATGATTGGCTTATGAAAAAATTGGTTGTGCTTTCGGGAGCAGGTATGAGTGCGGAAAGCGGCATTTCTACTTTCCGGGATTCGGATGGTTTGTGGGAGCGTTATCGCGTGGAAGATGTTGCTACGCCTGAAGGCTTTGAAGCGAATCCCGCGCTTGTGCTGGATTTTTATAATCAACGGCGCCGGCAATTGTTGGAGTGTAAGCCAAACATGGGTCATTCAGGGCTTGTTGCGCTCGAAAAGTATTTTGATGTGCGGATTATTACTCAGAATATTGATAATTTACACGAACAGGCAGGTAGTAGTAAAGTAATCCATCTGCATGGAGAATTGATGAAGTATTGTTCTATAAAGAATCTAAACCTCGCTTATGACCTGTCTCCTGAGAATCCAGATCTGCAGGTTGGAGACAAAGCACCTGACGGTGCACAACGTCGTCCGTTTATTGTCTGGTTTGGCGAACCGGTTCCGATGATTGAACCGGCCATTGATTGGGTGAGGGAAGCGGATATTTTTGTTATCATCGGCACATCGTTGAATGTATACCCCGCGGCCGGCCTTATATCCTATGTGCATAAAGGAAGTCCGGTTTACCTGATCGATCCTAAAGATGTAAAAACACAACGTAATGATATTCATATTATTAAAGCAAATGCCTCGAAAGGGGTAAAACGATTAACAGAACTGGTAAAGCAAATTAAATAAAGCATGAACTGGACACAGCTTATCTCCGACAAGCGTTTAGGGATGGAGGAGTATCACGATGGTCGTCATCACGAACGTACAGATTTCCAAAGGGATTATGATCGCCTTATATTCTCGTCGCCCTTCCGTCGGTTACAGAACAAAACACAGGTGTTTCCTCTTCCCGGAAGTATATTCGTACACAACCGGTTAACGCATAGTCTGGAAGTTTCTTGTGTGGGTCGCTCATTGGGAAATAATGTAGGGCGAGTACTTAGTCGTAAGTATGGTGCGGAAACAGCTAATTTCGCTGAATTCGGATCGATTGTTTCCGCGGCCTGCCTGGCTCATGATATGGGAAATCCGCCTTTTGGTCATTCCGGTGAACGCGCTATTTCCGCTTATTTCTTCGAAGGCAAAGGCATGAAGTACGAACAACAAGTACGTGAGGAAGGAGGTCGCTGGGAAGACTTTGTTCATTTCGAAGGCAATGCGAATGCGATACGTCTGTTGACACATCAGTTTATCGGGCGCAGAAAAGGGGGATTTGCACTTACTTATAGTACGCTTGCTTCTATTGTTAAGTATCCTTATCCGTCAACACAATCGGTAAAAAAGAATAAATTCGGCTTCTTTCAGTCGGAAGAGGAAACTTACAAGCGCATTGTTGAAGAGCTTGGCATCCTTAAAATAGATGATGCAGCAGACCGTTATGCCCGTCACCCTTTGGTTTATCTTGTCGAAGCGGCAGATGATATCTGCTATCAGATCATGGACATTGAAGATGCGCACAAGTTACATATCCTCACCAGCGAAGAGGCTATCAGTCTGCTTCTGGGTTATTTTGAAGGAGAAAAATTAGATCGCATCACGCGTATTATGCGTATGGTAGATGATGTAAATGAGCAAATCGGCTATCTCCGCTCATCCATTATCGGTTTATTGGTAGATGAATGTTCGCGTGTTTTCATTGAACGGGAAGATGAATTCCTTAGCGGCACATTTCAGGGTCCGCTGATTGAACATATTGAACCACATGCCCGTCAGGCCTATGTAAACTGTTCCATGATGGCGTATAGAAAGATTTATAAGGCTAAAGAAGTATTAGATATTGAATTGGCCGGATACCATATTTTCAGTCATCTGATCGACTGCCTGACCGAAGCGGTAATGAATCAGGAGCATGCCTACAGCAAACTGTTGCTTCAGCGTATTCCGGATCAATACGACACGAATGTGCCTACTACGTACGGAAAGATTCAATGTGTATTGGATTATATTTCGGGAATGACGGATGTGTACGCGCTCGATCTTTATCGCAAAATAACCGGTATGGGGCTGCCTGCTGTCTGATCAGTATTCCTCGCGGTATTTACTTTCTTCTTTGTCTTTCAGGATACTAAGGTAGCTTTTATACCGTGATTCGGCTATCCTTTTTTCGTGTACCGCTTCCAAAACTACACAACCCGGCTCGTGTCGATGCGTACAGTTGCTGAAACGGCAACCCTCCGAAAGGCGAAATATCTCGGGGAAATAATGAGAGATTTCAGCTTCTTCCATTTCAATGGTACCGAAACCTTTTATTCCCGGGGTATCAATAATGTATCCTCCTTCGGGCAACTCAATCATTTCGGAAAAGGTAGTGGTATGCATCCCTTTATTGTGGTATTCGGAAATCAGACCTGTTTTCAGATTAAGCTCAGGCAGGATACGGTTTATAATGGTTGATTTACCGACTCCGGAATGACCGGACAATAAGGAGATTTTATTTTTTAAAAGTTCTTTAAACCCACCTATTCCCTCATCGGTGAGCGCACAAATCTTCTCACAGTGATAGCCTATAGCCGTGTATATTTTGATCAGCGACTCCATTACAGCTACATCATGGTCGTGATAACGATCAATTTTGTTGAATACAATTTTTACAGGAATAGAATAGGCCTCGGCTGTTGCCAAAAAGCGATCGATAAAAATGGTGGTAGTAATGGGGTAATTAACAGTCACGATCAGTATGGCCTGATCTAAGTTGGCCGCGATAATATGCGCTTGTTTGGAGAGATTGGAAGCACGGCGGATAATGTAATTTCTTCGCTCTTCTATTTCGGTAATAAAAGCTGTCCCTTCGTTGTTTATATCAACTTTCACACGGTCTCCTACCGCAATAGGATTAGTTGTACGTATATTTTTAAGACGGAAATTCCCTTTGATTTTAGACTCGATGTCTCGCCGGTCTTCCGTACGAACGGTATACCAACTACCCGTGTTCTTAATGACTAATCCTTTCATTCGATTTTTTGTATAGACGCGCAATCCGTTATTGGTGGGGATGCACGGTCGTAAGACGCACGACCGTGCTTCTCTACTATACGGTCATTATTTCTTTTTCTTTCGCCGCGTACAACTCGTCTACTTTTTTGATAAACTTATCATGTACTTTTTGCACTTCAGCTTCAGCATCTTTTGCTAAATCTTCTCCGACGCCTTCTTTCACACTTTTCTTGATTGCTTCAATAGCGTCTCTTCGTGCGTTGCGAACGCTTATCTTCGCGTTTTCGGCCTCTTGTTTGGATTGTTTTGCCAAAGCCCGACGACGTTCTTCGGTCAAAGGAGGAATTCCCAAACGGATGATCTCGCCATTATTTTCCGGAGTAATACCTACGTCAGAATCCATAATTGCTTTTTCTATGTCACGAATCAGGTTTTTCTCCCAAGGAGTAATGATTATCGTTTTCGCATCAGGAGTCGTAACAGTTGCTACGTTGGTTAAAGGAACCGGACTTCCATAATACGGAACTTTAATACCGTCAAGAATTTTCGGATTAGCTTTTCCCGCACGTATACGAGCCAGCTGTTCGTCAAGAAATTCTATTGCAGATGACATTTTTTCTTCTGCTGCTTTTACATTTTGTTTCGTATCTACCATGATTGATCGTATTTTGTATTCACATTTCCATTTGTTTAACAAAAGTAATAAAGTTTTCGAACCTAACAACAGAACATGTGCTCGGTTTGCATAATCCGGAGAAAGTTAGGGGCTTTCTTTTTTTTGAAATATAACAAATTAATGTATTTTTGCCTATCATACTTATAGAAGAGAGAATATATACGAAGAAAAGAAACAAATAACAACATGGGACAGAATAAAATTATCGGAGAGAAGATCAAGAATATCCGTGAGTCGCAACAGTTAACCGTTGAAGAAGTAGCCGAACGTACGGGTCTGAATAGGGAACAAATTCAACGCATAGAAAACAACACAGACTTCCCATCATTAGCTCCGCTTATCAAAATTGCTCGTGTATTAGGTGTTCGTCTGGGCACCTTCCTCGACGATCAGACGGAATTAGGCCCGGTCATTTCGCGTAAAAAAATAGCCGATGATGCCTCAGGGATCAGTTTTTCGAATAACGCGATGCAAAATCGGAAACACATGTCTTATCAATCTCTTTCGCAAGACAAATCCGGCCGTCACATGGAACCGTTCCTGATTGATATCGAATCGTCTGAAGGCGCTGACTTTATTACATCGACTCATGAAGGCGAAGAGTTCATCTATGTTTTGCACGGAATTATCGAAATTAACTACGGTAAGAAAACATACATTCTCGAAGAAGGAGACAGTATTTATTACGACTCAATTGTTGCTCATCATGTGCATGCCGCCAATGGTGGTAAAGCTCGCATTCTGGGTGTTATTTATACTCCTTATTGAGAAAAGCTATGGAATTACAGCATAAAACTATCGGAGAATGGATTGAGCATTGGGCTGAACATACACCTGAAAAAGAAAGTATCGTTTATTCGGACAGGGATCTCCGCTTTACCTGGGAAACCCTGAACGACCGGGTAGATAAAATGGCTAAAGGTTTACTATCTGTCGGCGTTAAAAAAGGAACCCATGTAGGCATCTGGGCAACCAATGTGCCCGATTGGCTTACATTTCTTTATGCCGGAGCCAAAATCGGTGCGATACTTGTTACCATAAATACGAATTACAAACAACATGAACTGGAATATCTGACGGAAAATGCGGATATACATACGCTTTGTATTACCGAAGGGATTTTTGACAGTAATTATGTAGATATGGTCTATACAATGCTGCCTGAGTTGAGAACAAGCCAGCGCGGCTTCTTGAAAAGCAAACGTTTCCCCAAAATGAAAAATGTTGTTTATATCGGCCAAGAGAAATTCAGAGGCATGTATAATACACCTGAAATACTTCTTCTCGGAGAAAACATAGACGACATCGTTCTTCAGGAGGCAAAAGACCAGGTTTCCTGTCAGGACGTGGTTAATATGCAATACACATCCGGAACTACCGGCTTCCCTAAAGGGGTAATGCTAACCCATCACAACATAACGAACAACGGTTATTTTACCGGTGAAGGAATGAACGTAACGGCAGAGGATAAACTTTGTTGCTGCGTACCCTTGTTTCATTGCTTCGGAGTAGTGTTAGCAACCATGAGCTGTCTCACCCATGGTTGTACGCAAGTAATGGTTGAGCGTTTCAACCCGCTTGTTGTACTCGCTTCTGTTCATAAGGAAAGATGCACCATGTTGCATGGCGTACCAACCATGTTTATCGCAGAGATGAACCACCCCATGTTCGATATGTTTGATCTCACTTCGCTTCGTACGGGAATCATGGCAGGAGCTCTTTGCCCAATCGAGTTAATGCGAGCGGTAACCGAAAAAATGCATGTAACTCATATCACAAGTGTATACGGACTAACGGAAAGTTCTCCCGGTATGACGCATACGGTACTAAGCGACACCTTTGAAAACAGATGCACAACGGTTGGGAAAGAGTATCCGTTTACCGAAGTTAAAATATTAAACCCGGAAACCGGTGCAGAATGTGCTGTCGGCGAACAAGGCGAAGTTTGCTGTCGCGGCTATTTAGTAATGAAGGGCTATTATAAGAATCCGCAAGCCACCGCAGAGGTTATCGACAAAGATGGCTGGCTGCATAGTGGAGACCTCGGCATTAAAGATGAAAATGGTTATTACCGCATCACCGGACGTATTAAAGACATGATCATTCGCGGAGGAGAGAACATTTATCCTCGCGAAATAGAGGAATTTCTCTATCATCTGAAAGGCGTGAAAGATGTACAGGTAGCGGCTGTTCCCTCCAAAAAATACGGTGAAGAGGTAGGTGCCTTTATCATCTGTCATGATGGCTGTTGCCTGACTGAAGAAGAGGTACGAGACTTTTGCAGGGGGAAAATATCCCGTTATAAAATTCCTAAATACGTATTCTTTGTAGACTCATTCCCAATGACCGGAAGCGGCAAGATACAGAAGTACAAACTGAAAGACCTTTCATTAGAATTGCTCGAAAAACAGAATATTATACCTGTTTAACATCCTAAAAGAGAATATTCTTCCTTTGCAACCCGATTAATTAAGTAAAAATAAAACCTTACCTTTGCGGCATAATATTTTTACTTAATTAATTGATTATGCCAGAATTATTTCCAACTAATCTGCCTTACAAAGTAGCAGATATAAGTTTGGCTGATTTCGGTCGCAAAGAAATCGAAATAGCCGAACACGAAATGCCGGGTTTGATGGCACTACGTGCTAAGTATGGTGCAAAAAAGCCACTGAAAGGAGTACGTATCACCGGTTCACTGCACATGACTATTCAAACGGCAGTGTTGATCGAAACATTAGTTGACTTAGGCGCTGACGTACGTTGGGCCAGTTGTAACATTTTCTCCACCCAGAATCATGCGGCAGCGGCTATCGCGGCAGCAGGAGTTCCGGTTTTTGCCTGGAAGGGTGAAACACTGGAAGAATACTGGTGGTGTACGGATATGGCTATGCGTTTCCCGGAGGGAAAAGGCCCTCAGATGATAGTGGATGATGGAGGCGATGCTTCTTTGTTAGTTCATTGGGGATATGCTGCTGAAAACAATGCGGAAACAATCAATCGCAAAGGTGGCAATCACGAGGAGCAGGTTATTTTAGATACGTTAAACCGTATTCTGAAAGAAGACAACGGTCGTTGGCATCGTACAGTTGCCGAAATGAAAGGGGTGTCTGAAGAAACAACAACTGGAGTTCACCGTTTGTATCAGATGATGGAGAGAGGCGAACTGCTTGTTCCTGCTATCAACGTAAACGACTCGGTTACGAAATCAAAATTTGACAATCTATATGGTTGCCGTGAATCTTTGGCAGACGGTATCAAACGTGCCACGGATGTGATGATTGCCGGAAAGGTTGTTGTGGTGGCCGGTTACGGTGATGTGGGTAAAGGTTGCTCACATTCTATGCGCTCATACGGCGCCCGTGTGCTGGTAACAGAAATAGATCCTATTTGCGCGCTTCAGGCAGCAATGGAAGGCTTTGAGGTAACAACAATGGAAGAAGCCGTCAAAGAAGGCAATATTTTTGTTACGACAACCGGAAACCGAGACATCATTACGATTGAACATATAGCCGCGATGAAAGATCAGGCGATTGTTTGTAACATTGGGCACTTCGACAACGAAATACAGGTTCACAAATTAGTTACTTATCCGGGAATCAAACACGTTAACATCAAACCTCAGGTTGATAAATACACATTCCCTACCGGAAATTCAATCTTCTTATTAGCCGAAGGACGCTTAGTAAACTTAGGTTGTGCCACGGGTCACCCATCATTTGTAATGAGCAATTCATTTACTAATCAGGTTTTAGCTCAGATCGACTTGTGGGAAAACAATTATGAAGTAGGCGTATATCGTCTGCCCAAGCATTTGGATGAAGAAGTAGCGCGTTTGCATCTTGAGCGTATCGGTGTTACACTGACAAAGCTTACAAAAGAACAAGCAGACTATATCGGAGTCTCGGTTGACGGCCCTTATAAAGCAGATCACTACAGATACTAATACAATAAGGTGTGTCAATCTATTTTTGACACACCTACAAATTTATAGTATCTTTGTACCGGAAGACCACAGCATTGTGCTGCTGTTCTTAGTGAAACAACCAGGAGTTATATTATTATGTGTACGTATTCTATCGTAGTTCCGGTATATAACCGTCCAGACGAAGTGGACGAGCTATTGCAAAGTTTGAAAGAACAATCTTTTTCAAATTTTGAGGTGGTCATTGTAGAAGACGGCTCAAAGGTTCCCTGCAAAGACATTGTCGACAAATACAAGGATCAGCTAAGTATACATTATTACATTATAGAAAACTCGGGACCTGGTCCGGCAAGAAATTATGGCGTCGGTCAAAGCCGGGGTAAATATGTGATCATTCTTGACTCCGATTGCATCCTCCCCCCCTCCTACCTCAAACAGGTAGATCATTCATTCAGACATTACAACGCAGATGCTTTTGGTGGCGCAGACCGTGCGCACGCAGACTTCTCTGCCACCCAGAAAGCTGTTAATTACGCGATGACCTCTTTTTTCACGACAGGCGGCATTCGCGGAAGTGAAAAGAAATTAGACAAGTTCTATCCACGCAGCTTCAATATGGGCCTACGAAAGTCTGTTTATGAAACGTTGGGAGGATTTTCCAAGATGCGTTATGGCGAAGATATAGATTTCAGTATCCGGATATTCAAGGGCGGTTATGCTTGCTACTATTTTTCCAATGCCTGGGTATACCACAAAAGAAGAACCGACTTCAGACAATTTTTCCGTCAGGTTAATCATTCCGGCAAAGCCCGGATAGATCTGTATCTAAAATATCCGGAATCACTAAAGATCGTACATTGTCTGCCGGCGGTATTTACAATCGGGTTAGCGATCATACTAATCCTTGCGATAGTTTACCCGCCCCTTCTCCTTCTACCGCTCATCTATATGGTTGCTTTATTTATAGATTCACTAATTAAAAACAGAAGCCTTAAGGTTGCCCTGCTTTCTGTGCCCGCTTCTTTTGTGCAACTAACCGGGTATGGTACAGGTTTTATTTCTGCAGTTTGGAGAAAACTGATTGTGAAACAACAGTAAAATCAGGTATCTACCGCAGTTTATTTATTTTTGAACATGAAAAACAGATTTGATTTTTATCCTGCTTTATTCCAGTCATTAAAGACCTATTCTAAAGAAAAGTTTATGTCTGACCTAATGGCGGGCATCATTGTAGGTGTTGTTGCGTTACCCCTGGCAATTGCCTTCGGTATTGCTTCGGGTGTGAGTCCGGAAAAAGGGATAATAACAGCCATTATCGGAGGTTTTATTGTTTCGTTCCTTGGAGGAAGCTCTGTACAGATCGGAGGTCCGACCGGAGCCTTTATCGTAATCGTATACGGAATTGTTCAGAATTTCGGAATCGAAGGGCTGGCTATCGCTACAGTTGTTGCCGGTGTGATGTTATTGATCATGGGCCTACTGAAGCTGGGGACAGTAATAAAATTCATTCCTTATCCAATCATTGTAGGCTTTACAAGCGGAATTGCGGTTACGATTTTCACCACCCAGATAAAAGATTGGTTCGGACTGACGATTGAGAATACGCCGGCCGACTTTCTCAGCAAATGGATTGTTTATTTCCAGCACATACACACATTCAATTTCTGGCCGTTCCTTATCGGTGTGCTTAGTTTAATTATCATCATTTACTCTCCCCGTGTGACGAAGAAAATTCCCGGTTCACTGATTGCGATCATCGCAATGACGATTATTGTTTATATATTACGTCATTACCTGGGTATCACACAAATTGAAACGATTGGAGACAGATTCACAATCGACCCGACATTACCTCAACCCGAACCGATAAGTTTTAATATACAAACGATTAATCTGCTGCTACCGTCGGCCTTTACAATAGCTATGCTGGGTGCGATAGAATCGTTGTTATCGGCTACTGTTGCGGATGGGGTAATTGGGAAAAAACACAATTCAAATACAGAATTAATCGCTCAGGGAGCCGCGAATATCATAGTTCCCATCTTTGGCGGTATTCCGGTAACAGGAGCCATAGCCCGCACAATGACAAATATTAACAATGGGGGTAGAACACCCGTAGCCGGAATCATTCACGCTGTAGTTCTACTGCTGATCCTGCTATTCTTAGGCCCTTTAACAAAGCACATTCCAATGGCGTGCCTGGCAGGTGTGCTTATCATCGTTTCGTACAACATGAGTGAATGGCGTACCTTCCGTTCTTTACTGAAAAATCCGCCAAGCGACATCGCCGTATTATTAGTAACGTTCTTCCTTACTGTAATTTTCGACCTGACAATCGCAATCGAGGTGGGATTATTGATCGCTATGTTCCTCTTCATGAAACGTGTAGCCGAAACCACACAAGTATCTGTAACGACAGATGAGATCAATTTGTCGGACGGAAGTGATAACAGTGAAGAAGAGATACTTATATTGCCTAAAGGAGTTGAAGTGTATGAAATAGACGGACCGTTCTTTTTCGGTATTGCCAACAAGTTCGATGGTGTAATGCAAACGTTGGGAGATAAACCCAAAGTACGTATAATCCGGATGCGTAAGGTCTCATTCATCGACTCTACCGGCCTACACAACTTAGGTAGTTTATATCGTCTATCCCAAAAAGAGAATATAAGGCTTATCCTTTCCGGCGTAAATGAACGCGTAAGGGAAGTGTTTATCAAAACCGGATTCAAGGATACGATCGGTGTAGAGAATATATGCAGCCACATCAGCGAAGCAGTGGCAAAAGCGACAGATTATGTAAACGAACAGAAAAACCAATAAAAACTAAAATACAAAATGGCGGAATCAGGAAGACTACTCTCGCTTGACGTTATGCGAGGAATAACTATTGCAGGAATGATCATGGTCAATAACCCCGGAAGTTGGCAATACGTGTATACTCCGCTTGGGCATGCTCAATGGGACGGTCTTACACCGACCGACTTAGTCTTTCCTTTCTTTATGTTTATCATGGGTGTCTCCATGTTTTTTTCGCTTCGGAAATACGGATTCAAATTCTCTAAAGAAAGCGTTGGCAAAATATTGAAAAGAACAGTCCTGATTTTCTTAGTCGGGTTCGGATTAAACCTTTTCGGACATATCTGCCGCAATGGTTTCGAGCATTTTGAGAACCTACGCGTTTTAGGCGTGATGCAACGACTTGCATTGGCTTATGGAGCCGGATCGTTAATTGGCTTGGCCGTTAATCATAAATACATTCTGCATACGGCACTCGGGGTATTGCTGTTCTATGCTGCCTTGCTCGGTTTTACGGGCAGCACCACAATGTCTGCGGATAATATAATCGCGATTGTAGACCGGACGTTGTTTGGGGAAACACACATGTACAAAGACTCTTTAGCAGATGGAACGCGTATTGCTTTCGATCCCGAAGGATTTCTTAGCACAATCGGCAGTATAGCCCACGTACTGATCGGATTCTACGCCGGTAAGTTAATTCTTGATGCTAAAAAGAATAACGAACTTATTATCCGTAATCTGTTTATACTGGGAACGATACTCACCTTTGCCGGATTATTATTCCATTACGGCTGTCCTATCAACAAAAAAATATGGAGCAGCACGTTTGTTCTTACCACTTGCGGATTCGGTTCTTTATTGCTTGCTTTACTGATCTGGATCATCGATATCAACGGAAAGAAAAGTTGGTCTAAATTCTTTGAAGCATTTGGCATTAATCCGCTTTACTTATATGTTCAGGCGGCTATATTGACAACGATCTTCTCGCTGACCGGTTTTTCATCCTTTATGTACAACTCTGTATTCACACCTGTATTAGGCAACTACGGAGGCTCTTTAGCCTGGGCTCTTTTCTTTGTTGCAGTGAACTGGATTCCCGGCTATTTGTTATATAAAAAACAAATCTATATAAAACTATAGACGTATGAACAGGTGGATTGCTATTTTACTGTCAACATTATTAGCTTTCTGCCACGCAGAAGCGCAAATCAGCGAAGGGGGCACTCCTCCAAGTTTTCAATACGGAACGTCTCTTCGCAGCACTGTTGCCTTGACGGATATTCCCGTTCTCTTTAATGTGGAAGATTTGTTGCTTGTAGACGAATGGCAAGTTGCCAACGGATCGCCATTGGCTGTCGCCACGTCTATTCAGGCAGATCTCAATACGTCCAATTCCGGACAATGGCTCACGCTGCCCGGAGGAGAAAAAATCTGGCAACTTCGGATCCAGGCAAAAGACGCAATCGCTCTAATGCTTTACTATAAAACATTTGAGATACCAGAAGGAGGAAAACTGTTCCTCTATAATGCAGACAAAACCCATATTCTCGGTGCCTATACACACCGCACAAATCCCCGGGGCGGACGGTTCGCTACAGAATTTGTTGCAGGAGATGACCTGATACTGGAATATGTTTCCGCACCTTCAGGGAATCTTCCGCATATTGAAATAGAAGAAATAGGATACGGCTATAATCACCTTAATATCCTGATGGGAAATAATCTGCGAAGTAGTGCCGCTTGCGAAGTCAATATTAATTGTCCGGAAGGAGCTGCCTGGCAAAAAGAGAAGGCCGGTGTTTGCCATACGATACAAAAGATAGGAGACAAAACGTACATCTGCACGGGCTCACTTGTAAACAACACCGCACTGGATTTCAAGCCGTATGTATTGATGGCCTACCATTGCATGGAATCCATATCAACACGAGCACGGAAGACTGTTAGTACACCGGAAGATATGAAGCAATGGATGTTCTATTTCAATTATGAAAGACAAGGTTGCTCAGCTTCATCTCCAACGGTTAAACGCACAATGACAGGCTGCACAAAAGTCGCCTCTACTCCGATAGATAAGGGAGGAGACGGATTATTAGTTCTATTGGATCAGGAAATACCCGTAAGCTACAATGTGTATTATAACGGATGGGACAGATCAAACACAGCCCCATTATCAGGCGTCGGCATTCATCATCCGGAAGGCGATTACAAGAAGATCTCCACCTATACCCAAAAGCCGGCGAATACGACATGGTATGGCACTGACTCTTCAACGGGTGCCAGAAGCGCGCATTGGAATGTGATATTCGCACAAACTGAAAATGGACATGGTATAACCGAAGGCGGATCTTCCGGTTCTCCGTTATTTAATCAGGATCATCTGGTTGCCGGAACACTGTCTGGTGGTAATTCCTCTTGTTCCAATCCTACCGGAAATAACCTGTATGCTAAGCTTTATTACAACTGGGATAAACACGGTGATGCCGATTCATCTCGTATGGCTGTATGGCTCGATCCGAAAACTACCGGTGTAGAGACGTTGAACGGCCTGTCTCGCGCAACACCCAAGCCCGAACCAACAGGACTAAATCTGGAATACAAGAACAAAAGCGTTACACTCAGCTGGACGGCTCCAACAGCGACCAAAAAACCAACTCACTATAATGTATACAGAACAAATCAATTGATAGGCACTACGCGCACAACGAGCTATACAGATCTCAATCCAAGCTTACTGGGTGAGGTTTTCTATGCCGTCACGGCGGAATATGCAGACAAAAGTGAATCATATCCGATAAAAGGCTCGATCGTTATTCAGGATTTTAAAGCTCCCACAGATTTAGCGTTAAGCGTAGATAATTCAATTGTGACTCTCAATTGGAAAGCACCGGTTTATACACAAGCCATATCCTGGTCTGCCAACACCCTATATGGATTACTTAGGATTAATGCACCTCTTTATTTCGGGCATTACTGGGAGCCGGCCGAATTGGCAAGCATCGCAAACAATACAATAACTGCGATTGAACTGTATGCCACGAATAAGGCTACTTATTCCCTCCTACTCATTCAGGGAAGCAATCGTTATACTCAGGCGATTAGTTCTCCGCAATCTCCCGGCATCATTACTGCCGCGTTAACGACTCCTTTTGTAATCGACGCAAGTAAAGATTTATTTGTCGTAATTTACGTTTCCGATCCGGATCCGACAGAAGGCACAATCGCTATTGACGAAGGACCGGCAATGATAGGCAAAGGGAATATCATTTCCGAAGATGCCAAAGAATGGTTTGTTTTATACGATGGAAATGAAGGAAC
Organism: Massilibacteroides vaginae; assembly: GCF_900178525.1. Taxonomy (GTDB): domain Bacteria; phylum Bacteroidota; class Bacteroidia; order Bacteroidales; family Tannerellaceae; genus Massilibacteroides; species Massilibacteroides vaginae. Next base: position 1,308,751 of record NZ_FXDJ01000009.1, on the reverse strand, counting down.
GACAACAGAAGAAGACAACCTAAATTATAACCTCTATCTGGCTGCAATCGTAAGCTCTGAAAAGGGAACAACTCAGCGAATGACTGCTGCTACTACAGATGGAAAAGAGGTTATGGCGAAATATCCTTCTGTACTGCATAAGATGCCATATCAGGGGACTACGTTAAAATCGTTTTCAACACGAGCTACTCAGTTTCAATATCCGACAGCATTTCCGGAGATAAAGGGATATAATGTATATCGTAATGGAACGTTGCTGACAACACCACCAATCGATCAACTTCGGTACACTAACCGGGCTTCAGATGGAACATATACTTATGGTGTATCAACTGTTTATGCCGGTGGAGAAAGCGAACAGGTATTATCTTCCGACATCAGTGTTTCTAACATTGAAATTAAAGAAAATCAGGTTTCATTATATCCGACAGTATTCAAAGAACAGGTCAGGATAAGAAATGCTTATCAGGTGAACCGCCTTGAGATATATACCGTAAGCGGACTGTTGGTTAGTCAAATCAATCAACCGGACGAGGTTATAAACACCAACTCCCTCAGTCCGGGAATTTATTTTTTCAGACTATATCTGAAAGATGAAATAAAAACGATTCAAACAATCAAAAAATAACTTAACACCATGAAAACACCATTAAAAACACTAATCGTATTTTTTTGTTTATTATTAACCGCACCGGCTTATTCCGGCGATAAATTAAGCTTTCTTAAAAAGCAATTCACCACCAACTCCGGATATAAATTAAACTATAGGGTACTTTATCCGGCAGATTATGAGCCGGACAAACAATACCCGCTAATTCTTTTTCTGCATGGTGCGGGCGAAAGGGGAAATGACAATGAGGCTCAGCTGTTTCACGGGGGCAACTTGTTTGCTTCGCACGAAAACAGAACAAATTATCCGGCCATAATTATAGCACCTCAATGTCCGGCCGAAATCTATTGGGTAGATTATGTACGCCCAAATGCAGAAGGAGAAAAGCGCTATTTCTATCCGAGTAATGCCATTACAAAACCCTTAGCAGCAGTCAAGGAGTTAGTAGACAGCTATATCAGCAAAGGTCTTATTGATAAAAGCAACATGCATATAACAGGACTTTCCATGGGAGGAATCGCAACATTCGACCTTGTTTTTCGTTATCCGGATATGTTTGTAACCGCAACCCCAATTTGCGGAGGTGTAAATACACAACGAGCAGAAAGATTCAAAGGCAAAACCGTTTTCCGCATTTTCCATGGTGATGAAGACTCAGTTGTAGATGCGCAATTCTCGCGTGACGCTCACGCCGCATTGCAAAAGGCAGGTGCAAAAGTAAGCTATAAAGAATATCCGGGAGTTAACCACAACAGCTGGGTCAACGCTTTCGCGGAACCTGATTTTGTGAGCTGGATGTTCAACCAAAAATAAAGATTATTAAACCGGAATGAATCCACAAGAAATTACCGGCTGATCCACGGAGCGGGATTAAGCTTGGTTCTTTCTTTCCAAAGTTGGAAGTGGAGAATGGTTGAGTTGCTATCTTCGGTATCGGTAAAGATCTTTCCTAAAGCCTGACGCGTAGAAACTTTGTCTCCTTGTTTTACATAAACTTGGCTCAGATTACTATATACCGTAAGGTAGTTACCATGACGAACTATGACCGAGTTATTATATCCGGGCACTACAAATACACGGGTTACTTCGCCATTAAATACGGCCTGAGCGTCTGTGCCCGGAGTAACTTGCAGGTCTATACCGTTATTATTGGTACGTACATTTTTTAATTCCTGGTGTTGTTGTTCTCCAAAGAATGCCACGATCGTATATTTCCTGTTCACCGGAGCAGGTAGGCGACCTCTGTTGCTTGCGAAGTCTGAAGACAGTTTTTGCTCTGCCTGAGTCATGGCATAGCCACCTTTCGTTTCCGCCACACGCTTTTCAGCGTCTTTAGCCGGATCTTTTTTATCCCCTTTGGCAGCGGCCGCTTGTCGTTCGCGTTCAGCCTTTCTGGCTGCCTCTTCCGCACGTGCGATTTCTTCCGCAATCAGCTTCTCTATTTGCTTATTCAATGCGGCGGCTTGCTGTCTCTTTTTACGAAGTTCTGCCTGCAGTTCTTTTTGTTTCTTATTGAGCTGCTGCACTTCCACTTTCTGGCTTGACTCCTCTTGTTGGAGTTTATTTTTTTCCTGCTCACGCACCTGCGCTAACGTTTGTTTTTCAGAACGTGTTTTTTGTAATTCTTTTTGTTTCAGCTCTATTTCTTTCTGTTTCTCTATTATTTCAACAGCTTGCTTCTTTTGCCAGTTACCATATTCACGGAGATAACGCATCCGTCGCATGGATTGAGCGAAATTTTCGGCGGATAGAATAAACAACAATTTATCTTGTGATGTTCTCCGCTTATGTATGGTTTGTATGGATTTTTTATAATTTTCCCGTTTGGTATTGAGTTCATTTTCCAAGGTCTTGATTTCACTACGGGTAGTTTCAATCTGTTTATCTAACGCGTCCATTTCCTGCGTCAGAATACTTAATACTTTCTTACGGTTCAGAAGTTGGTTGGAAAGAAGATTCAGTCGGCTCAGCGAATTCTTTGCCGTACGGGTAGTTTCTTTCAGCAACTTGTTGGTTTCTTCGATTTCTGCCAATGCTTCCTTGCGTTGTCTTTCCAGTTGCTTCACCCGGGCTGAATTCTGGGCAGCAACAGACAACGTAAACAACAAAAGTATGCTCAAACAGAAATATCTCATTTACTCCTTTTTACTATCACTCAAACCTTTTAATACCTGTGCAAAGGTAATACGTTTATATTTTGTTGGTATAGCGAATTCCAATTTTACAGGAACATCCGGTTCTACACGACCGTAGGCCAGCACAACCTTGCCTGTCTGCTTATTATCTGCAACTACACGTATATCCATCAGCATAGGAAATACCTGCTTTTCCACAATTCTGAAATCCTTATAATCCCAATACAAATTATATTGTTCACTCTTATCCGTGACATGCAATGATAAAAGCTTTTCTTCCCCGTCGGCTATAAATGTATAAAGCAAATCCAGTACATCACGTGTTTTCGCTATCGCTTTCGGTCCATCCTGAGAAAGCTTAAACCGATTATATTTTTTAGGATCTATTTCTTGTTCTCCCGGCAGAAAAATCCGATTCGTGAACAACGCCTGCAAATTATAAAAATTAAAATCAACAGGCAGTTTACCTTTCATTCCTTCATATCCCTCAGCAACATATCGCTTATTCAGACGATCCAACACCTTCACACTATCACGACTGAATTCTATCCGGAATATTTCAATTCCCAACACAGGTACGATCGAAAGCTGAAAAGCACTGTCTTTAACCATTTTCAGGTCAACACGTGAGCTCAACTCTTTTTCCGGCGTAATAATTTCCGCGTTCAAGCGAGCAGACAAAGTTGAATAATGAAAGGCCTGTTCTTTCATTGAATCAAAAAACACCCGATGTTCCTTCGCCTCACCGGCTTCAACTGTTCCAACTTTCTTTACGGTCTTACAACCGCTAAGCAATAAGACAAACACTAAAAACACGCCGGACAATTTAACTACAGTACTCTTCATCATTTCGGGTTTTCGTCTTCAATGTAAATTCCTTCACTGATTTTACGCTCCAAAACCGGACTTTCCTTTCCCAGTTCCTTCGCTTTTTGCCATTGTTCGATCGCTTTTTCCTTTTCGCCGGACATATAAAGAATATCGCCATAATGATCCACCAATTCCGAACTGTTGGTTTTATCTTTACCCAACGCGCTTTCTATGTAAATCTTTGCCAAAGAATAATTTCCTTGCATAAAGAATATCCAGGCGTATGTATCTAAATAAGTTGCGTTATCCGGCTCCAGCTTAATACACTGAGCACTCATGCGTTCAGCCTTTTTGAGGTCTTTTTTCGCAAGTGAAAGAAAATAGCTGTAATTATTTAACACCATTACATTCTTATCGTTGTACTTCAGTGCTTCGTCGTATGCGGCATAAGCATTATCCATCTGATCCATCTGATAATATATATCACCTATTTGTCCATAGAAATCAGATTTCAAGGGCATATTTTCGGCCGGAATAATATCAATTCCGGCTTTATAGGTTTCTAATGCTTTTTCGTACTCTTTTTGCTGGTAATGGGCAATACCCAAATAGAAATAATACTCCGGTGCTTCCGGAAACAGTTCCATCCCCCGGTTACAGATACGAATTACTTCGGGTATATCTTCAGATCTAAGCGAAAGATTCAACAGTTGCTGCCATGCACCTGCGTTATCCGGTTCCATTTCCGTTACAAGCTGTATTTGAAACTTCGCTTCGTCGAGTTTGTTTTGAGCAACTAAAAGTCCGGCATACATAATTTTGATCTCCGTCTCTTCCGGATGTTGTTCCAAAAGCGTCTGGAATAAAGAATTGGCACGTTCCGAGCCTTTATCTACCTGACTCAGTTTAAGGATATATCTGGAAAGAATGCTGACTTTCACATCCACATCCAATTTTTCATTAATTAAGGCATTATTAATTTGGGTTTCCGCTGCTTCTTTATCCCCTTTCGCTTCGTAATAATTAGCCATGGAAACGATATAATACGGATTCTCGGGATCAATTGCTTTTGCCTTCGTGTAGTGTTCCAACGCTTTTTCCAGCTCGCCCTTTTCCAAACGTAAGTCGCCCATTATAATCTGATAACGGGCTTCCATAGGATACTTTAGCGATAGTTTCTCTATCTCATTAAAAGCCTCCACAGGCTGATCCAATGTATTATACAATTTGTATTTCTGCATAGACAGCGCCTCATTCATTCCAATAACAGACTCTAATGCATCAAAAGCCTCAATCGCCTTGCCTATTTCCCCTTTCTGCGTCAAAGCCTCAGCCAGATAATAATTCAGATCCGCTTTATCCGGATAATCTTTCACTAATTCCTCAAACTCTTCAGCCGCTTCTCCATACAATCCCAAATTACGGGAAAGTGAAGCCAATGTCATTCTGTAGGTGAAGTTGTTATCACTATTCGCGACAGCCCGTTTTAGCAAATCCAACGCCTTTTCGGGTCGATTAAGCTGCAAGTAGAACGTAGATAGTTCAAACAAAACCGGAGCGGCTGTAGAATCAATAGCCAGGCAATGCGTAAAAGCTTCATAAGAAGCGTCAAACTTTCCGGCTTGCTTCAGGTTCAAGCCCTCATAATAGAAGTAATCAAACTTTCGCTTTTCCGCCTCACTTAGTTCTTTCTTCAAGGATACGGATTTTATATTATCCGCATAAGAAAACCCAACGGGAAAAACCACAAAAGTAAATAAGAAAAGCAGGAAGCGATATATCTGTTGTCTCTGCATAGTGCTGTTTGTTTTATTGCTTACCTGTATGTCCAAAGCCTCCGGCTCCGCGCTCCGTCTCGTCCAAAGATTCTTCCGGCTGCCATTCAACCTGGCTGTGCGCCGTAATAACCATCTGACAAATTCGTTCGCCGTCGTTAACCACAAAAGGTTCATTGGAAAGATTGATCAGGATAATTCCGATTTCACCACGATAGTCCGCGTCAATCGTACCCGGGGTATTTAATAAAGAAATCCCATGCTTAATAGCCAAACCACTCCTTGGACGCATTTGTGCTTCAAAGCCTTCCGGCAAAGCAATATATAATCCTGTCGGGATTAACTTTCTTTCCAAAGGTTTGAGTTCAACCGGCGTTGTAAGAAACGCCCGTATATCCATCCCTGCAGACAAAGGAGTCGCATAATGAGGTAGCGGATGATGAGATTTATTTATGATCTTTACTTTCATCGGATTATTATCTTTTCTATAATATATAGACAAAGATAATAATATTCTAGTTTTGCCAGTCTCCGTTCTCTTTTATTAACTGAACCAGACGTTCAACGGCGTCGTCTTCAGGCACACTGTTTACAATACAGGTTTTACCTTTATACAAGCTGATCTTTCCTTTTCCCGCACCTACATAACCATAATCCGCATCTGCCATTTCACCCGGACCATTCACGATACAGCCCATTATCCCGATCTTCAAACCTTTCAGATGAGAAGTTGCCGCCTTTACACGTGCAATAGTAGATTGCAGATTATATAATGTACGTCCGCAGCCGGGACAGGATATAAATTCGGTTTTACTGATTCTCGTGCGGGTAGCCTGAAGAATACCGAACATGCAGTTGTCTATCACTACAGAATCCAGCTTTTCATCTTGCAGCAGGATACCATCACCAAAGCCATCCAGGAAAAGCGCACCAAAGTCTGACGCTGATTCCAACTGCAATGATTCCTTATCCGCTTCTGCATATTCCCGGTTCAAAATCACAGGCACATCACACCCGGCAGACAAAAGTTTATGCATGGCCGCACGTTGATGACCTAAGCCGTTCGCATGGTTCGTTTCCAAAATAACGACTATCGCCTTATCTTCTTTCAGGAAAGAGATAACCTCATCCTTCATATCATCAAAAGAAAGCCGGATAAACTTTAGTTCAGCATTACATGAAATAGCACTATTTAACTCGGAAATTGTAAAATAAGGATAAGTTTCCTTATTACCGTTCCAAGCACATGAATCGACAATCACTTTTACTCCTTGAGGAAGGTTTTCAGGGATTGTTTTCCCGGTATAGAAGTAATCAGGAACAGCATTCTTGTCAATCGAATAATTTCCATTCCTACGATCCGAAATTACGACGGGAGGATGTGGATAGCCGATACCTTCAACAACACGTGATTGCCTACGTTCGGCAGTGACCGGATCAAAGCCCGGCGCGGATTCCGCCCGGATTGGCGTATGTTCTTTCCTTCGTTCTATATAAGCAAGCAGTTTTCTTCCTACCGGCACTTCCACTTCCGGTTCTTCACTCAAAGAAACTCGTATTGTATCTCCAATACCATCAGCCAGTAATGTACCGATACCTACCGCGCTTTTAATACGCCCGTCTTCACCGTCACCGGCTTCCGTCACTCCTAAATGTAAAGGATAATTCATCCCTTCTGCCTCCATTGTGCGAACCAGCAAGCGAACCACCCGAACCATCAACACAGTATTTGACGCTTTCATGGAAATAGCGACATCATGAAAGTTTTCCTCACGGCATATCCGCAGGAATTCCAGACAAGAAGCAACCATACCTTCCGGTGTATCACCATAACGGCTCATGATGCGATCAGACAAAGAACCGTGGTTCACGCCGATACGCACAGCCGTGTTATGTTCTTTACAAACATTCAGAAAAGGCACAAAACGCGTCCGGATTTTTTCTAATTCAGCCGCATATTCCTCATCGGTATATTCAATATGACTAAACGTCTTCTGCTTATCCACATAATTTCCCGGATTAACACGTACTTTTTCTACTGTGGTAGCAGCTACATCGGCCGCACGGGGATTAAAATGAATATCCGCCACCAATGGCGTACGATAATTCTTTTCGTTCAGCAGCTGACGAATTACGCCCAGATTGCGCGATTCACGTTCGCCCTGGGCTGTAAAGCGAACATAGTCCGCTCCGGCATCAATAATACGTATAGCTTGTTGAACCGCGGCATCCGTATCCATTGTAGATACACTTGCCATAGACTGAACTCGAACGGGGTTTTCACCACCAAGAGGTGTATCCCCTATGTGAGTCACAGAAGATACACGACGTTTATAATTGAAATAATCCATAGAGGAAATCAGCTATCAATTGGTTTTATACTTGAACTTTACAGTTGCTAACTCTTCATTAGCCTTTACGATCTTTTTCTTTAGATCTTCTTTGTAAAGAACAAGCTTTTCCTGCAATTGTTCATCTCCGGTGGAGAGAATCTGCACGGCCAGGATTGCCGCGTTTAAAGCTCCGTTGATTCCCACTGTAGCTACAGGAATACCCGGAGGCATCTGTACGATTGCCAACAAAGCGTCCATTCCGTCAAGCGAAGCGTTAATAGGAACACCTATTACTGGCAATGTAGTCATCGAAGCAATCACACCGCATAAATGAGCCGCCATACCTGCAGCCGCGATAATCACCTTGATGCCACGCCCCTTTGCTTCTTTGGCAAATACTTCTACCTCCGCAGGTGTGCGATGAGCGGACAATGCATGAATTTCGAACGGAATTTCCATTTCATCAAGCAGCTTAGCCGCTTTTTCCATAACAGGCAGATCTGAAGTACTGCCCATAATAATACTTACTATCGGAGTCATTGTTTTTGTATAAAGAATGTAGAAATAGAAAGGGCGTATTATATACGCCCTCACAATATTTTATTTCGCGATCAATGCTTTATAATCGTCGGCAGAAAGCAATTCATTCAGATCTGCCGCGTCTTTTATGGCTATTTTAATTAACCAGCCATTTCCATACGCATCTTCATTCACTAATTCAGGTTTGTCTTCAAGCGCCGCGTTTACTTCAAGAACCTCTCCGCTTATAGGCATAAACAGATCAGAAACAGTTTTAACGGCTTCGATTGTACCGAACACTTCTTCTTTTGCCACAGTTTCGCCTTCGGTTGTAATATCGACATAAACGATTTCACCCAATTCGCTTTGTGCATAATCTGTAATACCGATGTAAGCCACATCACCTTCCACGCGAATCCATTCGTGGTCTTTCGTGTACTTTAATTCAGGAGGAAAATTCATAATCTCAGTGTTTTTAAATTAGATTAATAAATATAAATAACTTAATATCGATGCAACAAATGTACATATAAATCCCAAACAAATGCCGCTATACATCTGCATAGGTGTATGCTTATTTAACATGATCCGGGCAGAGGCAACTAAACCCGCGGCCAAGATCAACACGATAAACAACCAATAGGCATTCATCATGTGTATACGGGCAATCCCCATAACAGCGCCAATCAGACACCCTATTCCTATTCCATGAACACTAATCTTCCAGTAAAAATTGATTACCATAGTCAGCAACAAACACAGCGCGCTACCAACCAGAAGCCCTGTTAGCCAGAATGGCACCTGCATCCTACGGATAAAAAAAATAAAAATCATGACCGAAAAGATCATAATCAGAAAAGGAAGTACTCGCTCTCTCCTATCCGTCAGTTCCAGATCAGATATACTCCCGCTAAACTTCAGCAGAAGAATAAACAACCCGGGGATAACTGCCGTACAAACAAAAGCCCCGCCAACAATAATTAGTTTCAGATTAGTGGGGTAAATGGCCAGATAGGTATATAAAAGAGTCAGAATCATCCCGTAAGTAACCATCAACAAAGGATGAAACAGGACAGACACAATATTGGCAACTATTTTCATACGTTTTAAATTTCTTTGCGCAGGCGGGCAACCGGAATATCCATCTGCTCACGATATTTAGCAACCGTACGGCGAGCAATCACATAACCATTCTCTTTCAGTATGGTTGTAATTTCTTCGTCGGTAAGCGGTTTACGTTTATTTTCTGCGTCAATATGTTCTTTCATTATTTTCTTCACTTCACGGGTAGAAATCTCCTCGCCGGTATCCGTCTGCATGGATTCGGAAAAGAAGTATTTCAACGGGTAAATACCAAAATTCGTCTGTACGTATTTACTGTTGCTCACACGTGAAATAGTTGAGATATCGTAACCGGCTCTTTCGGCCACATCTTTCAATATCATGGGGCGAAGAGATGCTTCATCACCGGTCAGTAAAAAGTCTCTCTGCAAGATCATGATCGTTTCCATCGTTCTTCTCAGCGTATCATTCCTTTGCTTAATGGCCTCGATAAACCATTGCGCGGAATCTAATTTCTGTTTTACAAACAAAACAGCCTCCTTCATCTCTGAAGTTTGATTCACCTTGTTGGACACATAATCCTGAAACATTTCCGAGTACTCACGATTTACACGCATCTCAGGAACTCCCCGGTTGTTCATCGACAAAAAAAGCTCACCATTAATCGCCTCAACCAGAAAGTCCGGCGTAACACGACTCATTGCTGTTTCCATTGCTCCTCCCAGAAAACTTCCGGGCTTCGGGTTTAGTAATGTGATTTCGTGAATTATTTTCTTTAATGTTTCTTCGTCTATAGACAGCGCGCGAAGTATTTTATCATAATGTTTACGGGTAAACTCATCAAAATACGCTTTCAACACCAGTATCGCCAGTTCAGTAACAGGTGTAGGTTCCTTCTTTTCCAATTGAATCAGCAGACACTCCTGTAAGGAACGAGCGGCAACGCCTACCGGTTCAAAGTCCTGAATAACATGGACCATCTCCTCCACTTCTTTCTCGTCTACATCTTGCCCCTCCTGAAAAATCAGGTCGTCCGCAATCGCACTCAAATCGCGTCTTAAATAACCGTCATCATCTATATTGCCGATAACATATTCGGCTATCTTCATATTTTTCTCCGAAAGATCACGCAATCCAAGCTGCTGAAGCAAACTCTCATTCAACGACTGACTAACCGAAAAAGGTATATCCTCTTTCTGTTCAGTTCGTTCGTGCATTTCCCTTAACTTATAATCGGGAATATCATCTTCCGTAAGATAATCTCCCAACGAGATGTCCAGATCCGAGTCACCAATTGCCACCTCATCTGCACCGGCGTCATCGTTCACGTCAAAATCCTCAACAGGATCGGCACCCTCTTCAAGAGCCGGATTCTCCTCCAATTCATGCTTAATACGTTCTTCTAATTCTATTGTAGGAAGTTCCAGCAACCGGATTAACTGAATCTGTTGCGGCGAAAGTTTTTGTTGTAATTTCTGTTGTAAATGTTGCCTTAGCATAACTCCAAACCATCTGGTTTATTTATGCAAATATAAACTTTTATGATCTATTACGACATAGAAAAACGTTAATAGTCGTTGATCTCCTGTTTTTGTCAATCTTTACAAACAATCAAGATCGTTGGCTCCAAAGACACAAAAGGAATATGAAATGATGCCCGGAAGAACACTTGCCCGCAGAACCATAAAAACATACTCATATCTATGAGAATAAGGCTCTGTTTTAAGAATAAATTTGAATTGTTAATTTATTTAGATCAACACACACGCCAACCAAAGTTAAAAGAGAGAACTTATCTCATGCTTATTCAAATGAACTTCAATAGTTTCAATACCACTTTGCTTTCTTTGTTCTTGACATCCAAAGAACAAAGAAACTATTATAATAAATAAAACATCTTGTCTTTTCATAAAATCACCTTATTCTTCATGGTTCTTATTTATAGAGGAATCTTATATGCAATTATCGGGTCATCACGATTTACATCGGTGGCAATAATGGTTCCTTGGGATTCATCTATACTTATGCCGTAGATCGCGTGATCTAACATGTATTTTCTAATTGGAATTCCTTCATGATCAAAAACACAAAGGTAGCGACCTCCGTCTTCTGGATTTTCTCCTCTATCATACATTTGTGCTATTTCTTTAAATGATCGTCCATGGAAGACGGCAAAAATATATTTCTCTGTTATCTTTACATCGCTGAAACCCATTATACCTGTGGGAATACCTTCACCTGCATGTATTTGGAATTTCGGTTCTCCATTAGGACCATAGAGTACTTTCTTTGTTCCTTTTTCGAGATTGTAGATCTCAAGCACCTCTCCTAATTGAGTTGCCATCACCAACAGTTGTTTGCCGGGAAGATAATCTATAAAACTTCGCCAGGCTTGTGCCAGAGCCGGTCGGGCAATATCCGCATAAGATTCTTCTGTAGGTATAGGTTCATAAGACTGGAGCAGGCTGCCTGCCGGATCAATACAGCTATATCTGTATTCACCGGTATAATCGGGTACGATAAAGCCCGAATCAGTCAAACAAAAATCCAACGTTCGAATAAGCTGCTTGTCTAGAGGAATTGCTTCTTCCCGAGTGGCTGTTTTCTGTATTATGTCTATACTCCAGCGGGTAATTTCCATTTTATTCGCATCCAAAGTCCAGATCGAATCAGAAGAAGAAACACGGATTGTTTCAGCGGACAACATTTCCTCCGGAGCTTGTCCTCGCCGCCCAAATGAAACAAGATGTTTCCACTCGGGATAAGAGAAAGCATGAAGGAAATGATCCACATGATGTAAGTCCAAAACTACAGCGATATTTTCATGAACCGATATACGAAATGGATAACGGAATAAAATAGTATCTAACTCAATATCTTCCGCATATATTGATTCTGATGTCTCAAAAGATGAATATCGAGAATATTTCTCTTTTGAACCTCTATTGCAGCTAATTAACAACAGTAATATACATAAAGCGAATAGTGATCTCATAATACATTTGATATTATTTTTCGGGTTTCTTCTCTCATTTCTTGTATTGCCGAGGATAGAACTTTCGGTTCTTTTGTAAGTACGGCGTTAGCCGAGGCTTTAAGTTTATCTTCCTGATAAAAGCCCGGTTCATTGTAAAGATACACCAATAAGTAATAAGGATAAATACGTTCAGGTAGAATATTTATCGCATGAATAAGAATCTGTTCCGCTTCTTCATAGTTCCCTCTTTGTTGTTCATTCTTGGCGATCATATAGTGAATCATTGGGTCAGCGCTCAACAAGGAAGCTCTCTTTAGCGTTACAACCGCACCATCATACTGTCCGGTTTTGCTTTGACATTGTCCCATTTCAAACAGGAACTCCGGTTTGTGTTTAAGAGAAGGATACAGTGCCTCGTAGTATGGTAAAGCAACCTCATACGCCTTACTATTATAAAGTTGTTGTAGTCTACTCCATTCTCTATATTGTTTCCCTGTATCCTGTTGAGCATTATAAATGACAGCAGAGAAAATAAAAGTAGGTATTAGAATAAAAAAACTACTTGCCGATTTTCCATATTCTCTTCCGGTAACAGAAATAGCAGAAAGAAAAACCAGAACGATTGGAAAATCCGGCAGTTGTAGAGGATAGGAGGCTAACGAAAACACACACAATGCAAATATACCACCTACAGTTCCATACTTCCGGTTTTTCACACCTTTATATATACTGATTCCAAGAAAAGAAAAGAAAATTAGTAAGACTAATATTCCACGTTCAACACCGATCTGAAGAAATTCGTTGAACGCATACTCCGGCGCACCAGCAACTAACGCTTCCGTCTGCGAATAGTTGCCTGATGCAAAATAAGCAGCTTGTTGTTTGCCGTAAGTAGCGGGAAAACCGCCTACTCCGGTTCCTGTAAAAGGTTGTTCTGTTATAGCCATGGACGTAATCTTCCAAAGCAAAAGACGTCCATTTGCAGAATCTTTCTTCAAAAGGTAGATTCCCGCAGAGAACGTTATAAACAAAACAAAAAAAGCAACAGACAAAGCGATAGCTGATTTCTTATGTTCTGTGATCCAGCACTTACTTTTTTGTAACCCTATCTCCTGTATCCAATATACCCAGCCTGAAGAAATGGTAGCCGCAATCCAGGCCGCTCTACTCATCCCCGAAGGTAATACAATGAAAATAAGAGCTACGACTAGCCAGGCAGAATAATGGAGAAACTTATATAAAAACCGCCCTCGTCTGTCAGCAATCTTCTTTGTTTTCAATGCCATAAAAAGGGAAAGAGGAAGCAGCATAGACAGAAAACCGGAATACGGTCCCGGATTATAGAACGAACCCGTTAGTCGAAACAGGTGGTGATTAGAACTTTGCATACCATATAACTGCAGCAACCCGGTAACTACTTCAACACCACCAATGAAAAGGAATAATAATATAAAAAAGTTTTTCAGACCGGGATAAGTAGACAGTGCGATACGAAGAGCAAACCATAGAAGCAATAACTGTCCCTCAAAAAATAATTTCTCCGGTTCTGGATTAAGGCTTTTATCATAAAACAAATACGTAATACCAACAAACGCTAATAAAGCAAGATCAGCAAAGGATAAAAAAAAGCAACTTCCCCCTTTGAACAATACTCCAAGTAATACCGCAAGACAAAAGAAAGGAACAATCCGCTGCGCCCAGCAGACTTTCCCCATCACAAGTCCGTTTACCAATGCGTTGTCACCCTCAAAAACAGTGCACAATATCAATACACCTGTAATCGCTACTAAAGAATAACCAATATAGTATCTCCACTTCTCCATACGTCTCTTATCTAATCCGTTTCAAAAACCTATTCCACCGGAATTTATCCGTATAAGGATCAATAGACTTCCATACAAGCCATGCCTTTCCTACAATATATTCCTCCGGTAGCAATCCCCAATAACGCGAGTCTTGCGAATCTTCTACACGATCGCCAGCCATAAAATAGTAGTTCTTCCGGAAACAATAAGAATAGATTACCTCAGTGCCAAGATGTATCGTCGAATCATTTGCAATGTGAAGTTCTTGCTGCTGTTCCCATTCAATTACTTTTTTGTAAAGCACACTATTAGTCCTGTCCATAGGAATTATCGCTCCTTTCTTCGGTATATAAAGAGGACCAAAATCCTTGATATTCCAGTTCATTATGGAATCATAAGGAAAACTTCTGAAAACACCATCGTCAAATGTATTATTCTTCCTTTTACTAAATATCTGTTGAGAAACTATATTACCTAAAGGGGTATCGACACCATTTACCAGATAGAGGCCATTTGAAATACGAAGCGAATCTCCAGGCATCCCTACGCATCGCTTGATATAATAACTCATCATATCCATTTCAACCCGGCTCCAATCCTTAGGACAAGGAAAATTAAACACCAGTATATCATTCCGGCTGATTGGGCTCAGACCAGGCAAACGATAGACGTCCGGTTGCTTATCGGTAAGATTAAACAGCCGGGCTCCAATCAGCGGTTTTAACACAAGCACATGATCACCTGCTACAACTTCCGGAGCCATAGAGTCGCTGGGTATTTTGAAGGAGGATATAAGAAATATCTGACAAAATACCCACACTATTCCGACCATGCAGAGGTAGAATAGGGTGTTTATGATTAAGGAAGTAATATGTTTGATATTTATTCTCATTCTCACCTTCACCACCAGATTTGTTTACCATCTTCATACGAGAAAATGCGTTGTTCCCGTCCCCTCGTATGATCATGTAAAAGATACAAAGCATTGGAAGGACAGTTTCTGAAAGTGAGACATTGCTCTCTGTTGCCGGTTTGTTTACCTAATGACTTTTTATACCCATCCTTTGTGTAGTAAAACAGTTCGTAGATATCTCCCTCCCGTATATTATTATCATCATTGCGGAAAAGAAAACGTATTTTCTCTATTCTTTGAGGACTCCCAAAATCCATTCCGACCCATCCTTCCGTCGTATCTTTAGCATGAAAAAAAGTAAGCGGATCTCTATCAAACACAGTCTTATTACTGTATTTAGTATTCTCTCCAAATAAACATTCCGAACCAATTATATCTCCATCTATTAACGTATCTCCTATACCTAAAAACTCCAATTCTGCCATATTACAACATAATGTATCACGAGAAAGATATCTGATATATCTGAATTTTCGGTCAAGAGCTAATTCTCTTTCGTAATATTCCGGTTCCTCTATATTGTACACCGGAAATAAACTCTCTCCCTCTTTAAAATCCGGTCTGTTAGCACCTTCAAATTGTCCCTGATAGGTCCTTTTAGCATAGCGGTCCATCAAATGACTCCTTTTTCGGAATTTCCGTCTGAGCACAAGGTCTACTCTTTTTACCGTATCCGGAGTAAAGAACTTTGCAGATTTATCTTTTGCCAAAATAAAAGGATCTGATACCGGTTCAAACTTACCTCCTTCATAGTGACCGGGGAAAAATGCGATTCCAGGCTCAAGGCTGTGGAAATTCGCGCCCCCTTTTTTTATGTCAGACCAGATTATAGGCCTCCATTCTTTATTGTCGAACACATATAAATAAAGTAACTCTTCTATTTTTGAAGCAGGTATATTTATGTCATACCCTTTAAAATAATCATCCGAAACATTCGATAAAAAGGGAGTAACGAGTGTTGGAGGAATATCCTTGTCAGGATATAAGAAACGGAGTGATTCTTTCTGTATGCAAAAGTTCTGTCGATATACAACTCCTTTCATCCGAACATCCTCTCTGACACTATCCGGGCGCATGGCATATAATTCAAATTCTTTTATTTGACCTGTAATGTCCCGTACATAATTCCAGTAATGGTACGTAAAGTTATAATCCGGATTCTGGATCAGTAGATCTACCCCTCCGCAGATCCCTAATGCCCTCATGACATATAATGCAAAATCACTGTACTCACGGCAATTTTCTAAACGATAGTCTAATAGTATTTTCCCTCCTAAATGGGGAACGGGTAAGTCAGGAATAAAATGCCATTTCATTTTCACAATTGTGTCATAAACAAGCTGACAAGCCGTTATCGGACTATCATCTGTCAACAAAGAATCTAATACAGGCTGAAAATAATCATAATAGGCCTGTCTCCATTCTTCGATTGGCTCATCTACAATACGGTAAGGAAGTATCTCATGGCAAAACAAGTCGAACGAAATATGCTTACCCCATGGCTGCTTCTCCCAAACCATAAATGCATGATCAATGTTTGCTATCAGATATTCTGCAGAGATCGTTTCCAGGTCACAGATTGGTTTACTTTTCTTTTTTGAGAATTGTACCTGATTAATGTGAGCAATTGTATCTTTCAGAAAATTATCCATCATCGTTTTATATTTCAATGTATCCGCTAAACAAATAATCTGTTTAAGAGAATTTTTATATTCTTCAAACACTTCATTCTCATAAGAGTAATGATATGCAATATTTTCAATCAGAAAGCAGGCGGCTTTGTATTTTAATGAATCATTGTCGTTCTGTTGATAATGTAGTAATACTTTTTCTAATTCCTCTCTATTTTTGCCTGCAAGAGAAAAGGCGTTATCCAATTTAGTATCTTTCGCATTAAAGCTACAACTGAAACTTATAAAAAATGACAGACAAGTAAACACAACACACAGGATGTCCATCTTTTGAACACAATCGTTTTTTAACATTTCATTTACTATCTTTATCTTCATAATTACAATCCTTAGGTTGTCAAATTTATTATAAGTCTGCTGCAAATATCTGTTTGTCATTTCTCATATAAAAAACATGTTCCTCTTGCCCTTTCGTCAAATTTCGAAGCCACAATAAAGCTCCTTTGGGAACTTTATATTTTAAAATATTACTTTCTGCAATTTGTTTACCCAGCGATGACCAACCATTTACTCCGTTATTGTAAAACAGTTCATACATATCCCCTACATGTATGAAATTCTCATCATTGCGAGGGATAAACAATAATTTTTCTATTTCTGCCACTTTCCCTATGTCAAAAGTTATAAACGTTGTGGAGTCTTTTGACAATGTAAACGTTAACGGATCATTATCAATAATATGATCGACTCTAAACTTGTTGTTTGTATGTACAGGAATAATGCTATCTATTATGTGTAGAGGTATGGGGATGTCACTTTTGCCATAGACACTAAATTCTGCCAATTCGAGAGGTTTATCTTTTGGCGAGACATAACGTATATACCTATAATTCAATGGCTCTGTAAAGTTGATTATATTTCTATTTGTTGTTACTGTATCTTTTATCTCATAAATGATTTCGTAATAAGAAAAGTTCTTATGCAAAGATCCTAAGATTTTAGCGCCTCTTACATTTCTGTTCAAACTGTTAACGGTGTAGAAACGAATGGGATACTTCCTTGTTAAAAAAGCATCTTCCATTTGCCGTAGATCAGGAATATAATAGTGCATTTTCTCTCCCGTATAGGTAAAAGGATAATTTTCAGGATGTAAATGTCCGTTTATATTCAATAGTGTCTGAAAAATAACATTCGGTTCCAAATTATTAAAAACGGCAGTGTCATTCTCTACTCTGCCAACACCAATAGGGATCCATCCTTTAATTGTGAAAACACCGAGAAAAGCATGATCATCTTCGTGCTGACTAATAGGTATGGAAACCTTATTCTGTCCAAAGTAATCAGCGGTAACATCTTTTATTTTCCTGTTCTTGAATAACTCAGGCAAAGAATTGTCGTAAGAGGAGCCTTTGAAGTACTTTTCCTGACTCCCATAACAAAACCTATACACTTTTCCTTTTTTACGCCCGTCATCCCTCACGTTTGTTTCTGTTCCAAAAACAGTATATCCACACTGTAAATAAACCCCAGTTGTGTCTCTCACAACATTCCAACTATGCCCTAACCGATTGTCTGGTGAATAATGATAGAAATCCGTAGCGGTTGGGATACCTATTGAGCGCATAACATAAAGGATAAAGTCACAGGCATCACGACAATAGCCGATTCTATTCTCTTTTAAATAAAGTGCACCCAGGTTGGGTAAATTAAAATCAGTACAGAGAAAGAATCCCTCATCATTTATAATCTTAGCAACCGTATCACAAGCTTTAATCAAATTATCGCCCTTATAAACAGAATCTAACAAAGAAGAATAATATTCATAATAATGTTTTCTCCAACTTTCCAAAGGTTCATTCCCAAGTCTATATGGAAGAATTAATTCACAAAAATCCTCAAAACAAAGAGCTTTATTCCATGAATATTTATTCCAAACCTCAAAAGACAAATCAATATTTTCAATTAAATAATCTGATGTGATAATATGCGCATCAAATACTTTTTCGCAATTCTCTAAAGATGTATTTTTCCACTTCTTTATTAGCCCATCGTCTATTATTATAGACTGTAGTCCATAAGTAGTCCCAGCCTCCATTTCTTTTGTTAAGACAGATTTGACCGAATCAACCTGAGAGCATTTATAAGAATACAAGCCAGGCATATCTTTTATCAGAAAACGAGCTGCAGCAAGCTTTTGTGGCTCTTTCTTATAATATTCTAGAACTCTTTCAAGTTCGTGTCTGTTTTTTCCGGCGAATTGTAACGCAAACTCTAGTTGTCTGTCGTCAACTGATGAACATGCAATACAAGATAGTAACAGAATAATATATGACATTATGTGTATCATAGACAATATAGAATTTTCCCGCTATGCTTTTTTGTAAATATATTAATATGTGTTTTTACATAATACTCTTGCCTTACAGTTGATTTCTCCAAACCAGAAATCTAAAATTTATGGTGGTAATCAGATATTCTATCATCATTATCTATAAGTCTCAGATTAGTATATTTTTCCTTCTGGACAACTGCTTTTAATAATTTTATTTATTAATTCTCAACTAAATCAAATCGTTGAAAACAAAGAATGTCGTCACTGTAGTTTGAATTCATAAAATGGCTTGAAGAAATATATAACCCATCTTTACGAACAAACATGATTCTGGAATTATAAGTATAATCAGGGAATAGAGTTTCTCCTATAATGTTGAAACCCTTATCTAAAATTATAATAGAAAAGCGTTTCCCCCCATATTCCAGAAGTTCCAAACTATTAACTCCTTGTTCAATTACTACTTTAGGATAAGCAATGCGATAATAGACGTCTCTATATGGATCGAAAATAAGATTTCCATAATTAGGATTTTCCGCAATATCCTTAGGCGTGAGATTCCCATAATCATCAGTAAATCCTATTTCATCAATATATTTACTTTTCGCTGCAATTCTTTTTACTTCTACATGGTCAATATCACAGGTATAAATATCTTCACTAAAATAGAATGAATATACAAATCTCTGTCCATCAAAACAACGACTAAAATCAGATTCTTTTCCGGACTTTTTTGCTTTATTATTTGTTTTTGGAAAAGAAGGATATTGAAACCCATACAAAGCCCGAACGGATTTATCTTTCATATCTATAGCAAAAGATACGGGGTTCTTTTCTGCCCGGCGGTCACAAGTCGTGATAGGATACATTTTGTCTGCTATAAAAGTGACGGGTCTATCTCTGAAACTCAATAACGAACTATACAATAACGCTTTACCATCCTCTGCAACATCATAGGAAAATTTATCTTTCAACTCTCCTTCTTTATTAATCAGTATTATTTTTGTCTGCCCTTGTGTTCCAACAAATATACTATCTAGATTTTTGATTATATAGCCACGTAGAAACCCGATGCCACTTGCTCCATTAATCTCTGGTCTTATATTAAATTCTAACTCTTGCGAATCAATTCCATAAAACAAAATTTCGTTTCTTGACTGATTCTGGAAGGTAAAATATTCTCTACCCGTTTCTTTGTCAGTATACAATTGTGAACAAAGAATTTTTGTTTTTACATTTTCATCAATAGAGAAAGAAATAGTCTCTCCTGTTGCATTGAGAGTTAGCGCAGTTCGATTATTTTTCCCTGTACAGCCGCACAAGAAAATAACATATAGACTAAAAAAATAAAAACACTTCATAATTGTCGTTTTAAGGATTGATTGTTAATGGTAAACACCAAAACAATCAATCCTTGATTTAATATTTAAATACAAGCACAGTATAAATCTCCTTCAACATCGTTACAATCTGCAGCCCCATAGTTATAATAACATGTACCTCCAGATTCGCCTCCAGCCAACGCCTCAACATTACTCAAAGTCACGTCTGTTAAAGCGACTTCATTATTTGATTGATTAAAACCCCAAGCCGCTGCAACAGCTACTGCCGCAACAGCTACAATTGATAATAGTTTCTTTTTCATGATTTATTTCTTTTGATTTTATTAATTTAATTTCTTGCTGTCTCTATCCTTTCAACAGCCTAAAGCTATTAGCTTCCGATTTTAATTTTTACATTTGGTGTTTGATCGCCTCCTTTCTGTTTAGGAGGGGACGGCAAGGGAAGTTATTGCTTTTCTATGCAAAACAGTATCGGCAATCTCCCCTTCCTTTATGTATCAAAATTTTCATACATATCATTTATTTATCTGAGTAAGATAAATAAATGATATAAAGTTAACACTTCTAAAATGCGACTCATATATTCCTACACTCCATTCATTGATTTTATTTTACAATATATTATTACAGGATTATCATCGTCATTTATAGAAGAAATCGTTTCACGTAACTTTTGATCTTGTAAGTTATCTAAATTTTCCTTTATTCGCTGTGCGGGAATATAATACGTTATTTCGTTTTCTCTGTTTATCCAAAATTCAAAATCGTCATCAACAAAAGGTATTTCGTAATCACGGAACAACTGGTCTTCAATGATATTATTATAAGAAAAACAAGTCTTGCTATTTTTATCATAAACATTGAAATATTTAGTTCCTCCATGAAAACAAGAGAAGAAAAGATTGTTGTCGCTCTCAAAAGCATTATGGGTTGAGTTAACAAAGCCTTCTTTGTTAAACTCCTGAAAGAAAGACATTATATTTTGAAAGTCTCTGTCAAAAAAAGAACTAGAAATCGCTTGGTCATAGTTTATATAATATTGAGGAACTCCTTCAGTCAGGCTATAAATCGTATCATTAAATGCTTCATAAAAATAGATTGCGCCATTTCTCCAATAAAAGTTTTGAGCACTATTAACGTGTAAATATCCTTTCTTTCGGCTATCTATTTGAAATAGTCTATCACCAAAAGATGATGCTGTAGCTACATTTATTTTATATTTGTTTGATGGACTATCTTCATTCCCACTGTATAAATAGGTCTTTTCATTTTCGCCCATTATTAGTTTAATTGCCCAAAAATCAAACGGGAAAGATCTAAGACATTCTCCTCGGTAATTATAGACAAGCACCTTTTTTTGAGCTTTATCCAGAATATGTATTTCTTTCATGGTTTCATCTACATCAAAATCTGAAAGACGAGTGTATTCATTGGGACCATTACCCATATCACTAATTTTAAGTACAAATTCTCCGGTCTTGTTAAAGAGGAACAATTCATGAGAACTTTTTATAAAGAGGTGGTCATCGCCGAGATAAGACTTAGAAATATTACTTAATAAGGAGTTGTCATTTGTTTCTAATTGAATTAACTCAACATCAGAAAAAATAGCGGAGGTTCTTATCTCATTCTTATTCAAGTGAACTTCAATGGTTTCAATACCACTTTGCTTTCTTTGCTCTTGACATCCAATGAACAAAGAAGCTATTACAATAAATAAAACATCTTGTCTTTTCATATAAATTACATTTCAGATAATGAGAATACAGAAGAATTAACAAACAGTAAATTATTATCCTTGCCGGATAAAAACTCCAGCCTATTTCATTAATCTCCCATTAAAATTGGGACACAATCACAAATTAAATTAAACTTGGAGCATTTAGGTCACATTGCTCTTTGCGACTTTAATGAACAGCAATGAATTTATTTCACCTATTCAGAGAGTCACGATAGACTCCCTGAATTTAATTTTTATCACTCTAAATTTAAGAGAATTAACAGCCCGAACATGCGGATGCACTACAACTATTACTCCCTGGACAACAGCAGAAACTTGTACCTGAAGAATTACCATACAAAGTCCCTTTTCCTCCAGACTCTCCACTAGCCAACGCCTCGACATTACTCAAGGCAACATTAGCTAAAGCCACGTCATTACTTGATTGATTAAAACCCCAAGCTGCTGCAACAGCTACTGCCGCAACAGCTACAATTGATAATAGTTTCTTTTTCATGATTTATTTCTTTTGATTTTATTAATTTAATTTCTTGCTGTCTCTATCCTTTCAACAGCCTAAAGCTATTAGCTTCCGATTTTAATTTTTACATTTGGTGTTTGATCGCCTCCTTTCTGTTTAGGAGGGGACGGCAAGGGGAGTTATTGCTTTTCTATGCAAAACAGTATCGGCAATCTCCCCTTCCTTTTAGATAACCTGTCCCCTGATTATTAGCTTGATTTGTTTATCTGTATTACATTTTACGGTAATTGTCTCATTAAAGAATCCATCGTCTTTGGGTTGCATTTTAACTGTTACCTTTAATTCTTCTCCCGGATTAGCCGGATGTTTCTCAAAGGTAGGTGAAGCGCAGCCGCAAGTTGTAGCCACATCAATAATTACCAAAGGTTGCGTTCCCGTATTTTTTACGGTAAAAACGGCTTCTTTTGTTTCCGATTTCTCAAAAGTTCCAAAATTAATCTCCATCGGGGTTGCTTCTGCCGTTGTTTGAATTGCCTTTTCTTCGGTCTCTCCGGTAATCTGTTTCAGATACAATTCTTTTACCGCCAAATTATGAATTGGATTCCCGATCACTTCCACTTCATTTTTCTCATTTAACAGAAATGTTTGAAACGTCATTTCCGAAGGGAATTGGTTTAATTTATTCAGGCTATCATCTATATCCAGACATACCGGATAATTAAAACCGTCCCGTTTTAGCAGATAACGGATTTCCTTGTAATCTTTGGCATGAATGAAAAACAGAAACGAAACTGTTCGGTTTGTAACCGAATCAGTATAACTGATAAACTGCTTCCACCTATCCAATTGAAGCTTACAACTTGTACAACCTAATGAATCTACATAGACCAACACTTTATGACCAGCAGACGGAATATTGTATTCAACCGTATCTGTCAAGAAGACGGTGAAAACAGGGTTTTCAGGAAAAATGATCTCTTTCCCCTGCCATTCTGTGACTAACCGTGTCAAACGCTCTTTGTCTGTTTCCTTACAACCAAACAAAATAGTTAAGCATAGTATAGATAATAGACGAAATTTTGTCTGCATTTGTTATTTATATATGGGGAGACCAAATGTTGATATTTTTTGCTCTACTTTCTGTCCGTTACAATCTATGGAACCAGAACCAGAACAATAATTTTTACCTCCTTCATTAGAAGCTAATGCATTTATATTATCTAACTGTAAATAAACATTGGGATTTATTTCTGAACTATTTCTTGCTGTATGTACTAGAAGTGTTCCCCCAATAAGACATACAATTCCAACAATACCTGTCTTGATTTTAGTATTCATAATAATTAAAGTTAGTAAGGTTTATATATTCCACGTTTCTTCTATAATCACAAAAATAAGAGTTGGGTTAGTATTCAGGGAAAAAAGTTCCTTATATTTTACTTATATCTTCCTTATATTTACCTTATATTTGTAATTATTGTACTATTGCTGCTTTAAAATGAAAAATATCCGGATATATATTTCAACTATTTTCATTCTTCTATTCACAATACTTACAAGTATTCTTGTGAGTGATAAATTTTCAACAAGTAAAAAAAGTATTGTATCCCATTCTGATTTCTTATTTAAACAAGCGATATTACAAGACCATAATCAACGATTAAGCTATCTAGATTTTTCTTATTATTCTCATCAAATAGACAACAATTGGCCTAAAGAAAAAATAGTATTTACAACAGAAAAAGGAGAACGGGTTCAGGATAATATTGATTCAATTCGTGCTTTGCCGGAAGAGGAGAAGTTGAAAATTATTAGGGAAACTCTTTTAGTGGGTAAACACCCTATCAATCCCGACACCCTAAAGAGCTGTTTCCAACAAACTCTTCAGAACAGAGGTTTATTCCTATCTACCGGTATTCGTTATACCGAGGTAGAAAATAATAAGACGCAATACAGTGGAAACGACACCACTTTCTTTGCATCAGCCTATCCTCTAAAAGAATATAAAACAGGGATTTTCAATGAAATTGCTGTTCAGGCTTATGTGAAAGTGCCTTTTACTACCGTAGTTGGGAAAGCAGGCGCCCGTTTGTTTATCCCTCTTTTTATATGGCTGGTTTTGATTTGCCTATACATTATGTTTTTGTATAAAGCAGTTAAGAAAAAACGGGCAGAAGCCAAGCTTACTGATGCTGACAGAATCAGGGAAATGCTACGGTTTAATATGGAAAAAACCGGGATTCAATATAGAAATCAAGAAATTAAATTACCTCCTACGCTTGCTCAATTGGTTTCTCTTTTCTTAAACAAAACGGATTTCTTTCTGACCAAAGAGGAAATCGTAAATGAATTATGGGGAGATTTAGAGGATTCTTCAAACCGAATTTCACAAACGATAAACCGCCTACGGAATACCTTATCTATTATACCCGAATTGGAAATCGAATCCATCCGCGGAACGGGATACCGGATAGCTATACGCAAATAAAACCCGATTAATTCCTATATTTTTCTGCCGGAAATACTATGTTTTTCTATAGAAATTACTATGTTTTTCTTTTTCCACATCTGTAGAACGCTTTTTCTATATATATGGAAAAACTGTTCTACAGTTGTGGAAAAACTTTACTACAGCTATAGAAAAAGAGAAATATACCAATGTGTCTGGATTTATATAGTATATAACAAAAATTATATTCTTTATAATAACAAAGCGTTCGCAAACAACGCAACGCGCTAAAAAACCACAACCTATCATATAATATAGATAAAATACTATATTTGTATCCTATATGATAGATTAAAAATATGGCAAAGAACACAATGGGAACAAATCTGCCTCGTAAACTGGGACAAAAGCTGCAGATTACAGGTGAGCAAATCCGGCTGGCGAGGCTCAGAAGAAATCTGAGTATTTCACAAATAGCCGAACGGGCTACGGTTTCCGATTTATCCGTAATTCGTGCCGAAAAAGGGCTGCCTACAGTATCTATCGGCATCTATTTAAGGATATTGTACGCCCTGCAACTTGATGACGATATTCTTTTATTAGCAAAAGAAGACCCAATTGGAAAAGCATTACAGGATTTAAGTTTGAAACAACGAACACGAGCATCAAAAAAGGAATAACTAATGAAAAAATTAGGCGTTTATGCAGACTTTGATTGGTTAAAAGAAATAGAACTGATCGGAGAGTTAAGCTACGAAAATCTTCGCGGTTCGGAAACATTTGGATTTAAATATGCAGATGAATGGTTGAAAAAGCATGCAGACCTATATTTAAGTAATGATATAAACAATTATCCCGGGCAACAATATACACAGCCCGGAAAAGATATTTTCGGATGTTTTTCGGATGCACTTCCTGATCGTTGGGGGCGTATGTTGCTTGATAAGCGGGAACGGATATTCGCTTTTGAAGAGAATAGACCTGTTCGGAGAATGTCTTCCTTTGATTATCTGACAGGAATTGACGACCTCTCCAGAATGGGTGGATTTCGGTTTAAGATAGATATTGAAGGTGAATTTATTAATACGAGCACTTCCATTTGTATTCCTCCTTTAACCAGTATTCGGGAGTTAATGTATGCCAGTCAGGAGATAGAAAAGAGTGACGAGGAGAATATTCTTCCTGAGAAAAAATGGATCATTCAACTAACTCAGCCGGGAACATCTTTAGGTGGAGCACGTCCAAAGGCTAATGTAATTGATGAAAAGGGGGAAATGTATATCGCTAAGTTTCCTTCCGGCAAAGACACTTACAACATCGGACTATGGGAACATCATTGTCATTTACTGGCTCGTTCAGCTGGTATTAACGTAGCTGAAACCAAAGCTTTAGCTACCGAAAGTAAATTTCACATTTTATTATCCAAGCGTTTTGACCGTACAGATGAGCATAGACGTATTCATTTTGCGTCAGCCATGTCTATGCTTGGTCTTCAAGACGGAGATAACGCAGGAACGGGACATGGATATCTGGATATCGTTGATTTTATTATACAAAGTTGCACAGACGTTGAATCTAATCTCGAAGAACTCTACCGAAGAGTAGCATTCAATATATGTGTCGGTAATACAGATGATCATTTCCGTAATCATGCCTTCCTGTTGACAGCAAAAGGATGGACTTTATCTCCGGCATACGACCTTAATCCTACTTTGGATACTTTTCAAAGTCTGCTGATTTCTTCTTCTTCAAACAAATCAGATATCAAACAACTATTCAAGGCTGCAGAAGAATATTTCATAGAGAATAAAACAGCAGCCCGAATCATCGATGAAGTGGTAGAAGCTGTTTCCAAATGGAGGCCATTAGCAATAAAACTTCAGTTGCCTAAATCGGAGATTGATTATTTCAGCTCCCGATTCGACATGTCTGCTACAGACTACCAGCGGTAAAATCGTGTTTTTCGGTTGATGTAAGAAAAATATAAGTTAAATATAAGCAAGAAATAAAGGAATTACGAATAGTTCGTATTTCTTTTTAATTATATTTGCCGATATTGTTTCTGTTAATCATAAAGATGTAGCACCATGAAATACCATTACTACCTTTGCTTAACTCTTATCCTCGGATGTATTGCTTGTTCCGTAGAAAACAAAGAGAAACCGGAAGGGTCTGTTGAGACCATTTTACCGGAAGAATCAAACGAGGTGAGTGTAGTTCCTTTGAAACGGATCGATTTTAATCATGAGCTGATCAGTAATGGGAAATTAACTGCCCGCCAATTCGCCGAACTGCGTTTTGAATCGGCCGAGCCTATCGCTGCAATACATGTAAAGAATGGTGATCGGGTTAGCAAAGGACAGAAATTAGCCGAATTAGCGACCTTTCGTATACAGAATAAACTGCAACAAGCAAAAAACACACTCGAACAGAACAGCCTGGAATATCAGGATGTATTGATCGGACAAGGTTACGCACCGGAGGATTCTGCGAAAGTGCCGGCAGATATTCGCCGGTTGGCCGGAATAAGAAGCGGATACACTCAGGCGCTGGCACAGTATAATTTGGCAAAATACGAGGAGGAGCAGGCTGTATTACGCGCTCCTTATGATGGTATTGTAGCGAATCTGTTTGCCAAACAGTTCAATACGGCTTCTGTTTCGGAGGCTTTTTGTGTGATTATCAATCCCGCCAGTTTTGAAGTCTCTTTTACGGTATTGGAAAGCGAACTACCATTAATACGCATTGGAGACAAAGTAGAGGTAACGCCTTTTGCGTTGAACGACACGAAAACAATCGGACAAATCACCGAAATTAATCCATTGGTTAGCGCGGAGGGGATGGTTCAGGCTAAAGCGGCAGTCAGCAACAACGGAAAGTTATTTGAAGGAATGAATGCGCGCGTAAGCATACAGCGTTCGCTGGGTGAGCAATTGGTTATTCCGAAAGAGGCCTTAGTACTTCGTTCGGGCAAACAAGTTGTGTTTACGCTGGTGGAAGGCAAATCGTATTGGAATTATGTAACAACGGGGTTAGAAAACGCCGGTTTCTTTACGATCACGGAAGGATTGAAAGAGGGAGATGCGGTGATTACAAGCGGCAATATAAATCTGGCACACGAATCACCGGTGAAAGTCATACAAACGAACGAATAAATACAGACTTATGGTTAAATTCCTACTCCAACGGCCTATTGCTGTATTTATGGCGTTTACGGCCTGTTTTATTATCGGGTTGACCACTTATTTCGCACTGCCCGTATCTTTGCTGCCGGATATTGCCATACCCGAAATTACGGTGCAGGTGTCCGGTATAAATACTTCCGCGCGTGAATTGGAGAATACGGTGGTGAAGCCTATACGCCAACAACTGATGCAGGTTGGAAAACTGCGGGACATCCACAGTGAAACACGAGACGGAGCGGGAATTATCCGTCTGAATTTCGATTTCGGTACAAACATCGACTTAGCGTTTATTGAAGTGAATGAAAAGATAGACGCGGCCATGAGTTATCTGCCCCGGGAGATAGAGCGCCCCCGTGTAATTAAAGCAAGTGCCACGGATATTCCGGTATTCTGTTTGAACCTTACCCTGAAAAGCGACGAGCCTTATTCCGAATCCGGACAAGAGGCTTTTCTCGAACTTTGCGAATTTGCCGAAACGGTGATCAAACGCCGCATTGAACAATTACCCGAAGTAGCAATGGTAGATATTACGGGAATTCTGAAACGACAGGTACAGATCGTTCCGGATATGCTTAAATTAGAAATGGCGGGACTTACGCTTTCTGATATCGAGTATGCCTTAACTTCAAACAATATTGAACCGGGAAGCATGACCGTTCGTGACGGATACTACGAATACAACATCAAATTCTCTACCCTTTTACGCACAAAAGAAGATGTCGAAAACATTTATATTCGGAAAAACAACCGGCTGTTTCAACTAAAAGATCTTTCAGCGGTGAGCATTGTTCCCGAGAAAGAAACCGGAGCATCCATAGCCGGAGGTAAAAGAGCTGTTACATTAGCCATCATCAAGCAGGCGGATGAGAACATGAACAATATGAAAGAAACGTTGGGTGAAACAACGGATTACTTTTCTTCTATTTATCCGGATATAGCATTCAGCATCAGCCGGAATCAAACGGAGCTATTAGATTATACCATCTCCGACCTAAAAGAAAACCTGATCCTGGGATTTATTTTTATATGTATCACCGCCATTCTTTTCCTTGGTGATGTAAAAATACCGGGAGTGATCGGATTGAGTATGTTTACCAGCATCGTAACCAGTCTTACCTTTTTCTATGTGTTCAACATGTCGCTGAATATTATTTCGCTATCAGGATTGATCCTTGCTTTGGGAATGATGGTGGATAGTTCCATTGTGGTGACCGAAAATATTACGCAATACCGTATGAGGGGCTTCTCTTTAGAGGATTCGTGCGCCAAGGGAACCACAGAAGTAATCGCGCCGATGCTGAGTTCTACGTTCACGACCATCGCCGTGTTTGCCCCGTTGGTTTTCATGAGTGGAATAGCGGGAGCTATCTTTTACGATCAGGCCTTTGCCGTAACGGTGGGGTTGTTGGTTTCCTATTGCACAGGGATCATGTTGTTGCCTGTACTTTACAAACTGATCTATAGCATTCCGGAGATTAAGAAGAACGTTCTTAACATCAAGTTCCGCAGTTTCTTTAAAGATGAAGACCTGTATCGCTTTTACGACAAAGGGATAGACTATGTGTTCAGTCACAGAAAAAGCAGCCTTCTCCTCCTGCTTATGACGCTTCCTTGTGTAGTAGCCCTATTCTATATCATTCCCAAAACCCGTATGCCGGTCATCGACCAAAACGAGTTGTTGTTTCATGTGGAATGGAATGAGAATATACATGTAGACGAAAGCCGCAAACGTATCAATACGCTTCTTGCGGAAGTAGATGGTCTGGTTATCGAGCATACGGCCTATATTGGTCAGCAACAGTTTTTGCTGAACAAGGAAAAGGAGCTTTCCACCTCCGAAGTGGAATTGTATTTCAAAACTACCACAGCAAAGCAACTACCGGACGTACAGAAGGCATTAATCAACTGGATACAGAAGAATTATCCGAAGGCGGTTTATACCTACGCGCCGCCGGAGACTGTCTACGAAAAGCTATTCGTAACCGGAGAGGCGGATGTTGTAGCCGAATTTTATTCCCGAAACAAAGCGGAAGCACCCGAAGCCTCAACGCTTCAGCAAATGATTACAGACATAAGGGATGGAACCGGATATACACCGACAGGTATCGCTTTTGAGAATCAGCTGAACATATCTATTGACAGACAGCGGCTTTTACTTTATAATGTGGATTATAACGAAATCTACCGCATACTTAAAACAGCATTCAAGGAAAACGAAGTTGCCACACTTCGCTCCTACCAGCAATATCTGCCGATCACATTGGCCGGACAAGGTGAAACCGTAGATAAAGTATTAAGAAACACACTCGTCCACACCCTGCCGGATAAGCATGGAAAGATCAACCAGATTCCTTTGCAGGCATTGGTGCGCATCACACCGGGCGAAGACCTGAAAACAATCACTGCCGGAAAGAATGGGGAGTTTGTTCCTTTCAGTTTTTACGATGTTAAAAACGGAAACCGCTTAGTAGAAGACGTAGATAAAACCGCACAGGCAAAGATAAACGTACCTAAAACATTTTGGGATATTGATTTCTCCGGCAGCTTCTTTTCTAATCAAAAAATGCTGGCGGAGTTAATTGCCATTTTAATGATCTCTCTTTTGCTGATGTATTTTATTCTGTCGGCCGAATTTGAAAGCTTTCTGCAACCATTGATTATTCTGCTTGAAATACCGATCGCTATCGCCGCGTCATTATTTGTTCTTTGGCTATGCGGCCATACTTTAAATCTGATGAGTGCCATTGGTATTGTTGTTACGTGCGGTATTATCATTAACGATTCCATTCTGAAGATTGATGTGATCAACAATTTACGGAAAGGCGGTATGCCGGTAATGGAGGCCATACACGAAGGAGGACGACGCAGACTTCGCCCTATTTTAATGACAGCACTGACCAGTATTTTCGGGATGGCTCCGCTTGTTTTTTCAAGTCAGATGGGTAGTGAATTACAAAAGCCACTGGCAATAGCCATGATCTCCGCTATGATTATTGGTACGGTCATCAGCCTTTTTATTATACCGTTAGTGTACTGGTATATCTACCGGAGGCATGATGTAAAATTAGCAACAGAAATTAAAGATTGACCGGATATGAAACGACTGAATATACTCATCCTTTCCTTTTTGCTTGTCATGGCAAGTCTGTCGGCACAGCAACTGATACTTACGTTGGAGCGAACGATAGAATTAGCATCCGAAAGTTCGCTTGAGGCTTTCAGAAGCAAAAATATGTATCTGGCGAATTACTGGCAATACCGCTCGTACAAGGCAGATAGACTACCGAGCCTGACTTTAAATCTTACCCCGGCACAATATTATCGCGACATAATCCGGCGTTATGATTCTGAAAACGATATAGACGTTTACCGGGAACAACAATCGTTTTATTCCGGCGGACAACTTCAGGTGAACCAGAACTTCGACTTGCTTGGCGGTAGTTTCTTCCTGAATTCATCGTTGGACTATATGCGTAACTTTGGTAACAACACGTACACCCAATACTCTACCGTACCAATACGTATCGGTTACTCTCAAGACTTACTTGGCTATAATCCTTTCCGGTGGCAACGCAAGATAGAACCGCTTAAATACGAAAAAGCAAAAAAAGAATTGCTTTATAACCACGAAAACATCAGTGTGGAAGTAACGGATCAATTCTTTAACTTAGCGATGGCACAGGCAGAGTACGATCTGGCACGGGAAAACGTTACCTCAACCGACACGTTGTATCGCACGGGACTACAGCGCCATAAGATCGCGTCAATCAGTCAGGCTGATCTGCTTACTCTAAAGCTGGATGCCGTCAACGCCAAAAACACCTTACAGAATGCAGACATAGCGCTTAAACGAGCCATGTTTAATCTGGCGTCGTATTTGAATTTAGACAAGAATACTGAAATACAACTCCGCTTACCCGGTCGTCCGCGTGCCATGGAAATATCAGCAGATGAGGCATTAGCTTTATCCCGTGAAAATAATCCCGGCTTTCTGGAACTGCGTCAGCAAATTCTTGAGGCCGAACAGGAAGTAGACCGAACTAAAAAAGAAGCGCTTATGAACGCCTCTTTCCGTGCCAGTATAGGTTTCAATCAGGTAGCGGAAACGTTAAAAAACGCCTACCGTGATCCGCTACAGCAGGATGTTGTTTCCGTTTCCGTGTCCATTCCTTTAGTTGACTGGGGCGTGCGTAAGGGTAAACATAATGTGGCAAAAAACAACCTGAATGTAACGGAGATCTCTTCCCGGCAAAAAGAGATTACGATTGAGGAAGATGTAATTATGACTGTAAGCGATTTTAATGTGCAGCAAGCACTGATCTTAAGTGCCGAAGAGGCGCTCGATTTAGCACAGATGGCTTATGCCGAAACGAAGCAACGTTTTATGATTGGGAAAGCAGATATCAATAGTCTGACGCTTTCGCTGAACCGTCAACAAGCCGCGCAACGCAATTATATAACGGCTTTGCAGAACTATTGGCTGAGTTATTTCAAAATACGCAAACTTACCTTGCACGATTTTGAGACCGGCATCTCACTTTCTTCAACGTTTGATTATAAACAGGGGTTATAACGAATGGGTACAAAACCGCGCATATCATCGTTTACCATCATCGTCATCTTTGTTTGTGTGGCCTTGGCCGGCATAGCGTTTATTCCGCTCTTGCCCATAAAGCTATCTCCTTCGCGCACCTTGCCGCGACTGACGGTAAACTACACTATGCCCGGCAATTCGGCTCGCGTAATTGAAATGGAAGTTACCTCCCGGCTTGAATCCATGTTGGCCCGGATAAAAGGGATCAGGGAGATCAACTCTACTTCCGGTAACGGGTGGGGATATGTGACAATAGAGTTGGATAAGCATACGGATATCGATGCCGCACGCTTCGAAGCGTCGACCATTATCAGGCAAACATGGCCTCAATTACCGGATGGATTGAGCTATCCGGCGCTGAGCATGACCCGCCCGGACGATAAGGATGACACGCCCTTCATGACTTACACGCTCAACGCCGCAGCGACGCCCATCCTTATTCAGCGGTATGCCGAAAACCAGATAAAGCCCCGCCTATCCGGAATACCGGGTATTTATCGAATCGATATAAGTGGCGCTACTCCTATGGAGTGGCGGTTGGAATACGACAGTCGCCGGTTAACCGCATTGGGCATTACACTAAACGATATACAGACAGCAATCAGCCAGTATTACAACAAGGAGTTTTTAGGAACAGCAGACGTAGAAATGTCGCTTACCGGCGATGCTTCAGGCTGGATACGTCTGGTGCTTATGCCCGAAGGAGAACAAGGTGGCTTCGAACCGGCAAGAATAACGCTGGCCGACAAAAACGGAACACTGATCCGGTTAGATCAGCTACTGCGCGTAACTCGACAAGAAGAAGAACCCCAGAACTATTACCGGATCAATGGACTGAACTCGATCTATCTTTCCATCCGCGCGGAAGAAACAGCCAACCAGCTTCATCTGGCTAAGTTGGTGAAAGAAGAGATGGAAGCGATGCAGGCTTCTCTGCCGCCCGGTTATGAAGTACATACAAGCTATGACGCAACCGAATATATTCAGAACGAACTGAACAAAATCTATTTCCGTACGGGACTCACCATTTTGATTCTCCTCTCTTTCGTTCTTCTGATTACACGCAGTTTGCGCTATTTATTCCTGATTATGGCAAGCTTGGTGGTAGGTTTATGTATTGATGTGATCTTTTACTATTTCTTCGGACTGGAAATGCAGCTTTATTCTTTGGCAGGAATCACGATTTCGCTCAGTCTCATCATCGACAATACGATTGTCATGACCGACCATATCCGCAACCGGCACAATATGGGAGCAGCACTTTCTATTGTAACAGCTACGGTAACCACGATCGGCGCACTGATGATTATCTTCTTCCTCGATGAAAAGATACGCCTGAACTTACAGGATTTTGCGGCGGTTGTGATTATTAACCTTTCTATCTCTTTGCTTATGGCGCTCTTTTTTGTTCCCGCCCTGATCGAACGTTTGGGATTGGACAGAAAAGCTCCGGCAGTAAAACAAAGGAAAGCAAACCGTTTTATCAAGCATCCCAGAAGTTGGACGCGGCGATTTGCTGTTTACTTCACACGCTTGTACGAGCGGCAAATTATCTTCTTCTGCAACTGGAAGAAATCGGCTTGTATTGTTCTGTTGTTCGCTTTCGGGATTCCGCTCTTTCTCTTGCCGGAAAAAATAGAATACGATACGAAGAAGGAATACGCTCAACGGGATTCCGTTTTTATCGAGAAGTATAATGAACTTGTTGCCAAGCCGATCTACAAAGAAAAGATCAAGCCGGTAACAGACAAGGTGTTCGGTGGAACGCTGCGGTTGTTTGTGCAGAAAGTTTATGACGGCAGCTACTTCACCCGTAATGATGAAACCGTATTGTCTGTTTCCGCCACGTTGCCCAATGGTGCTACATTAGAGCAGATGAACCACCTGATCTCGCGTATGGAGTCCTACCTGAGCACATTCAAAGAGATACGCCAGTTTCAAACGAATATTTACAATGCGCGTCAGGCCGGTATTCGCATTTATTTTACCAAGGATAGCGAGCGAAGCGGATTCCCCTACTCGCTTAAGAGCAACATTATCAGTAAAGCACTCGAATTAGGCGGAGGTAGCTGGGGAGTATGGGGATTGCAAGATCAGGGATTCAGCAACGATGTGCGGGAAAATGCCGGATCGTTCCGTATTGAAATGTATGGCTACAACTATGACGAATTATATGGGTGGGCGGAAGACCTGAAAGAACGGTTACTTACCTACCGCCGCATCAAGGAAGTGCTGATCAATTCCGAATTTTCGTGGTGGAAAGATGATTATCAGGAATATTATTTCGACCTGAACAAAAGGCGTATGGCGGAAGAAGGCATCCTGCCTGTCGAACTTTTCACATCACTCAGGCCCGTCTTCGGAAAAGATATTTATACGGGAAATATCATCGTAGATAACGAAATAGAAAAACTGAAGCTCAACTCCCGACAATCGCAGGAATACGATATCTGGAGCATGCAATACGTGCCGCAACAAATAAAAGGCGTACCCTACAAGTTGGCCGAACTGGCCACAGTAGGAAAAGGACAAGCTCCGCAAAAGGTAGCCAAAGTGAACCAACAATACCGGCTCTGTCTACAATACGAATATATCGGTGCATCCAACCAAGGACAAAAAATACAGGAAAGAATATTAAAAGAGTTCAACGCTATGTTGCCCATGGGCTATACAGCACAAGCAACTACCTATTACTGGTCGTGGAACAAGAAAGACAACAAACAATACTTGCTGCTCTTCCTCATTATTGTAATCATTTTCATTACCTCCAGCGTATTGTTCAATTCGCTCAGACAGCCCTTAGCGGTGATCTTCGTTATTCCCGTGTCGTATATCGGTGTGTTCCTCACCTTTTACTGGTTCAAGCTCAACTTTGATCAGGGCGGGTTTGCCTCCTTTATCCTTTTATGCGGTGTTACGGTAAATGCGAGCATCTATATTTTATATGAATTCAATCAGCTATTGAAACAAAATCCGCGAATATCCCCCTACCGTGCTTACCTAAAAGCCTGGAACGCCAAGATCATTCCCATTTTCCTGACGGTTATTTCCACGATACTTGGTTTTATCCCCTTCATGGTCGGTACAGATAAAGAAGCCTTTTGGTTTCCACTTGCCGCCGGCACCATCGGTGGGCTGATTATGTCGGTAGCCGGTGTGTTTTTTTACTTACCTATATTTGCTTTGAAGCGAAAAAAACGCTAATATTGTTCTACTGTATTTCTAAAATCTACTTTAATGAAGACTACTATTTATTCATTTACGGTGTTAACCGCCATTTTTCTACTATTGTCAAGTTCTGTTTTACATGCGGAAATTCCCCCTATTGAAGAACCTACTTACGATGAATTACTCAACGATTTTCACAAATCAAAGGCAGATGCTTTTGAACAGGCAAAAACGGAAGGGAAGTATGTGTTTTTATTTGCCGGAAGACCTACCTGTGCCAGCTGCAAATCAGCGCTTAAAGCTATTCAAACAGTAGAGGTCCAATCCATAATCGAAGATAGTTATATACCATGGTATATTGATTTGGATTACACCAAGACCAATCAATTGGCAGAAGGACGCTATTATTACGAAGCGGTTTTAGATAGTATTGTAGGGAAAATCCTGCCCATAACCTACATCATTGACCCGGAGCACCCCGAAGAGATTATCGCCTTTGATTGTGCTCGAAACAAACCGGCGCTTTTACTTGAGTTTTTAGATATAGCAGACCGCCCCGTTTCAAACGAAACAATCACTGTTCAGGCTAATAAAACCTACATCACAAACAACACGCTGTTTATCTCAACGAACAATTCAAACGAAACAATTACCGTCTACTCAATAACCGGACAGATCGTAGCATCCTTCCAAAAGAAAAACACGGAAGAGACGCTCAATACAAAATCTTTCCCTAAGGGCGTTCTTATTATCAAAAGTTCCGCAGGTTGGACTAATAAATTGATCAACGAATAACCCCAAAAAAGACACCCGATCAACCGGCTGATCCCCCCCCTTTTTTAAGTTAAAATCAGTCGGTTGACACCCATTTTTCGCCTTTCTATATCTATCTGGTAATCAACCTATTCTACACACCCAAAAACATAAAGGTTATTTTTCGAAAAATAAAGGATATTTTTTGAAAAATAAAGGATATCTTTTTTTTCATATAGTATTATAAAAAATCGCCCAATTCAGAGATACACAAAAACCACCAAATAATCAAACCGCTAACCGCTGTCATGCTGAGCTTGTCGAAGCATCTCATACCAACACACTGTCATGCTGAGCCTGTCGAAGCATCTCATACCGTCTGACTATTATTAAACGAAGCCCCATGCAGAGATCCCTCCACTACGGTCGGGATGACAGGGAGAGAGGTCGGGATGACAAGGAGAAAACCACATTATCCCTCACTTAAAAAACCATTTACCCCTTCAAACATTAAAAAAGTTTATTTTTCAGGTGAATCCAAAAGGCGTAATACAATTTATAACCGTTACAACCGTTAGAATTAACGCGTAAGTATTACCTTTGCGTTCGAATTTATTATTCTTAGCTATAATTAACAAGCAACTAATTACCACTTTATACAATTTTATGGGAAAGTATAAACTGATTAATAATACACTGGGATGGCTTTCGTTTTTGATCGCTTCCTGTGTGTATTTAATGACAATGGAACCGACAGCCAGCTTTTGGGACTGCGGAGAGTTTATTTCATCAGCATATAAATTAGAAGTAGGGCATCCTCCCGGAGCGCCATTCTTCATGTTGACAGCCAACCTGTTCACGCAGCTTGCTTCTGACCCGTCTCAGGTAGCACTGATGGTGAATACGATGTCGGCATTATTCAGCGGACTAACTATTTTATTCCTCTTCTGGAGTATTACGCACCTGGCCCGCAAAGTGGTAGTGAAAAATGAACAGGAGATGACAACTGCTCAGCTGATCACGATCATGGGTAGCGGGTTGGTTGGTGCTTTGGTATACACATTCAGTGATACCTTCTGGTTTAGTGCCGTAGAAGGTGAAGTATATGCCTATTCATCCTTGTTTACCGCTGTTGTTTTCTGGCTTATCCTTAAATGGGAAGACGCCGCGGATCGCCCTCATGCAGATCGTTGGATCGTATTGATCGCTTATCTTATGGGGTTAAGTATCGGAGTCCACCTGCTAAACCTTTTGTGTATCCCGGCCATTGTTTTGGTTTACTACTATAAGAAATTTGACAATCCTACCATGAAAGGAACCATCATAGCATTGCTTATTTCTTTCGCTATTGTAGGATTGATGATGTATGGTGTGGTGCAAGGATTGGTGGAAGTTTGCGGTTGGTTCGAACTTTTATTTGTCAACACGTTCGGCATGGGCTATAATTCGGGAGTATTTGCCTACCTGATCATCTTGTTGGGACTACTGGGGTGGTCTATTTATGAAACAATGCGCGATGAGGTGAACGAACCGAGACTGAAGGTAGCGTTTATATTATCCATTATTCTGTTGGGTATCCCTTTTATCGGGGATGGCTATGTAGTGGGTGTTATCCTGATCGCAGGACTTACGTTCTTCCTTTTCAGGAGCAAGAAGGTAAACATCAAAACGCTGAACACGATTCTTGTTTCCTTAATGGTTATTGTGGTTGGTTATTCCTCGTATGCTTTAATTATGGTACGTTCAGAAGCGGGCACTCCGATGGATCAGAACTCACCGAAAGATATTTTCACGCTGCGTACTTATCTTGCCCGCGAACAATACGGAAGAACTCCGCTGATCTACGGACAGACTTTTGTTTCGGAAGTGAAACGCGAAAGACAAGGAAATAATTGTGTAGCTGTATCTGAAGAAGGTGCGCCTACCTGGAGCCGCGTGATTAAAAAAGACAAGAACGAAAAAGATAAATATTACATCTCACGCTACGACACTGAGTATAA
Source organism: Massilibacteroides vaginae (assembly GCF_900178525.1). GTDB lineage: Bacteria > Bacteroidota > Bacteroidia > Bacteroidales > Tannerellaceae > Massilibacteroides > Massilibacteroides vaginae. The sequence goes on along the minus strand of NZ_FXDJ01000009.1, from coordinate 1,270,156 downwards.
ATATGCCGGCGAGTTGGATATGCTTTTCCCACGCATGCACAGCAGTCAGGAGTCGCACATTGGAGCCTACAAAGAATGGTCTAATTTTAAAGGCACGCCTGTAAAGTATGACCGATGCGGAGAGCAGGTTACAGTGATGAAACCAACATTTGCGGAAAACATTCGCTTCTTCTTCTCCTATCAGCTGAACTTTATGTACTGGCGTTACTTTATGTGGAACTTCTCGGGACGACAGAACGACATACAGGGACATGGCGAAGTATTGAACGGCAACTGGGTAACTGGTATTAAATTCATAGATAACACATTAGTAGGCCCGCAGGATAATATGCACGTTGATATCGCAAATAATAAAGGACATAACGTTTATTATATGCTCCCGCTTTTACTTGGATTGATCGGCATATTCTTTCAGGCTTATTCAGGCAAGAAGGGCATTCAGTCTTTCTGGATCACATTCTTCCTGTTCTTTATGACGGGAATCGCGATCGTATTGTATTTGAATCAAACACCTTATCAACCGCGTGAACGAGACTATGCCTATGCCGGCTCATTCTATGCATTCTGTATATGGGTCGGATTCGGAGTAGCGGCGTTAGCAAAGGGATTAGAACGATACGCCAAACTTCCGGCTGTAGCGGCAGCGGCAACGGCTACGCTCGCAGCGTTGTTTGTTCCGGTGCAAATGGCCGGTCAGAACTGGGACGATCATGATCGTTCAGGTCGTTATTTAGCAAGAGATTTTGGTCATAACTACTTAGAGTCATGCGAGCCGAATTCGGTGATATTCACAAACGGAGATAACGATACTTTCCCGCTTTGGTATGCGCAGGAAGTAGAAGGCATCCGTACGGACGTACGTGTATGTAACACCAGCTATCTGCAAACGGACTGGTATATTGATCAGATGAAGCGTCAGGCCTACGATTCGGAGCCATTACCCATATCGTGGAATCGCGCGGATTACGTACAGGGAACACGTGATGTGGCTTATATATACCCCATAACGGAACAATCCATTGATTTGGGAACTGCTTTAAGCTTTGTTCAAAGCAACGACCCGAAATTTAAAAAGATACCCGGAGTAGATCAGGTGCTGGATTTTATTCCATCAAACATATTGACATTAAAAGTTGACTCCAACCAGATTGTAGAGAACCAGGTACTGTCATCGAACCATGTGCCTTATATGCTTCCGGAATTGAAGATAGACCTGACGAACAAAAACGCGTTAGGCAAGCACGAACTGATTATTCTGGATATGTTGCAAACGAACAATTGGGAACGCCCTATTTATTATGCGGTGACCGTAAGTTCTGATCAGTATGTTAATCTGGATGGCTACTTCCAGCAAACCGGATTGGCAAACCAGATCGTTCCGTTAGCAACTAAAGATTCTGATCTGGCTGTAAATTCGGAAAGAATGTATGACAACGTAATGAATAAATTCAAATGGGGTGGCGTTGATAAACCCGGCATTTATTTGGATGAAAACTCTTTACGCATGTGCAGAAGTTACCGGATGATCTTGTTCGGCAGATTAGCAGCGACGCTTGCGAATGAAGGAGATACGGAAAGAGCAATTGAGGTATTGGATAGAGGCATGAAAGTGTTGCCTCCGGAAAATGTACCGATGGACTATTCGGCGCTTTCTCTCGGAGAATTATATCACGCTTTGGGTGAAACGGAGAAAGGAGATGATGTGCTGGATCAGATCGCTACCAATTCCGTAACGAATATCAACTGGTTCTTCCGTCTTCAACCAAGACAATTGGCTTCTGTGGAAAGTGATTTAAGACAGGAACTGGGCATTTTAAATGAGGTATTGCGGATTGCTAAACAAAATAATTCTAAGTTAGTGGATAAGTATCAGGAAACGTTTGACAACTTCCGTATGGCTTATTCTCCGAATCGTGGTAAGTAATTATGTTTATTGAGCAACCTCCCTGGTTTTATCGGGCATTATTTCCCGGAACTATTTGGCGAATACCGGGAAAAGAGAAATGTGTATACCTGACGTTCGATGATGGGCCAATACCCGGAATTACTCCATGGGTATTGGACGTACTCGAAAAATATAATGTAAAGGCAACGTTTTTTTGTGTAGGGGATAATGTAAGAAAATACCCGGAAGTCTTCCGTATGATTTTAGAAAGAGGACACCGGATAGGTAATCATACGTATAACCATATACAAGGAATTCAATACTGGACAAAAAATTATATGGCCAACGTGGAAAAAGCGGCTGAAGTGATTCAAAGTGATTTGTTCAGACCTCCACACGGACACATGCGCAGACCTCAGGTTTTTAGGCTGAGAAAGAAATACAGAATCATCATGTGGGATGTCGTTACCAGAGATTACAGTCCGCACATGACTTCAAAAGGAGTATTTAATGTAGTGAAGAACTACACGCGGAATGGATCAATCATCGTGTTTCATGACTCGGTAAAAGCCGAACGTAATATCCGGGGTGCGCTGCCTAAAGCAATTGAATGGTTGCAAGAGCAAGGCTATACTTTTAAACTTTTTGATTAAAAACAAATCGCTTATGAAACGGCTTATTACCCTGTTACTCGTCGTCTTTCTATCTACGCTTCATGTATTCGCTACTTCCGGAGAGCTGGGAAAGAAACTACAGTCAATCGATGCAATCAGCGAAATAGAGCAATTGCATTCAACTATTTATACAGGTAAATATGTGGTTAAAATTAAGCAGTTCCTCAATCCGAAAGACAGTTCTGCTGGTTCATTTACCCAACGCGTAATCATCAATCATGTCGGCTTTGATCGTCCTACAGTGCTTGTTACCGAAGGATACGGAGCGGCTTACGCTTTAAGAGAAAATTATCAGGAAGAGCTTTCCCGCTTATTTAACACGAATGTTATCACAGTAGAGCATCGTTACTTCCTCGAGTCTACTCCCGATCCGTTGAATTGGGATTATCTTACAGCCGAAAATTCAGCCTACGACCTGCATCATATTGTTACCTTACTAAAAACAATTTATCCTGAGAAATGGATCAGTACGGGCATCAGTAAAGGAGGACAAACAACCCTTCTTTATCGTTCTTATTTCCCGGATGATGTGGATTTCTCTGTTCCCTACGTAGCACCATGGAACAAAGCGTTGGAAGACGGCAGACATGAAGTATTCCTTCAGCAGGTAGGTACAAAGAAAGAACGCAAACGGATTGAGGCGTTTCAGAAAGTTATTCTTAAAAAGAGAAAAGATATACTTCCCTTATTAGAGGCTTATTGCAAGGAAAAAGGACTTGAATTCCGTGTTTCTATGAACGAGGTGCTCGACTTTGCTGTGTTGGAATACCCTTTCGCGTTCTGGCAATGGGGCACGGAGATCTCCGTAATCCCCGGTCGCTCGTCAAATACACAGATGTTATTCGATCATTTGATGGACATCAGCGGTCCTGACTATTTTGCGGAGAATCAGTCGTTCAGGTCGTTTAATGTACAAGCCTCGCGAGAACTTGGCTATTACGGCTACGACACAGCTCCTTTACGCAAGTTGCTTAGCATTAAAAGCGCCGAAGGATACTTTAACCGCATCATGCTCCCGAAAGGAGTTGAAACCAACTTTGACCCTACCTTATATAACAAGGTTAAAACCTTCTGGGAACAGAATGATCCCAAAATGATCTTCATTTATGGAGAGATAGACCCTTGGAGCGCAACACGCGTTCCGGATTTAGAAGGGAAAAAGAATTTTCAGATTTATATTCAGCCACGGGGTAGCCACAGAGCTCGTATCGGCACAATGCCCGAAGAAATGCAAATAAAGATTATCGGACAGATCAATCAATGGTTAGCCGAATAAGATCAGAACATTCCCTGTACTTTATAGACAAATTCCATCCATATCCAGTAACGTAAGGCTTTACCTAAGAACATGGATATGGCAACGATCCATATATTCGCACGCAGGTAACCAAGAGCAACCGCAATAAAGTCTCCTATCCCGGGAAGGAAAACAAAGAAAGCCATCCAAGAACCTTTGTTCTTGATCCATTCTTGTGTTTTGTCGATCTTCACCCTATCCATTTTCAGGTATTTCTCGATCCATTCGATCTTACCAAGCATACCCAGCCAATAACAACTCATTCCACCGAGAAAATTACCTATCGAAGCGGCAACCATACAAGGCCAATAAGAGGCTCCGGCCAGTAAAACACCGGTAAGTACAACTTCACTACTGAACGGAAGCACCGTGGCGGCAAGAAAAGAGGCGATGAAAACACCCATATAGCCGTACTCTATAAGAAATTCCATAGTCTAAAGGATAAAAGTGCTACAAATAAAATGAAGGTAAAATAAAGTAACCAGCGTACAAAACGATGCCGCACCAATGTAAAAAAATGAGCTGTCAGAAGCGACGATGGAATGCAGGCAACCTGCAAAAACTCGTTTGCCGACTGTGCGAACAGAACAGCTAAGCTTAACGACCAGAAACCAAACAGGATCAGGTGATATAGGTATTGACGCGTACGCTGAATATCGTCTGAATCATGTGAAATAATATTCACAACAGCAATCAATGTAATAATTACTACCCAAAGAATACCTACCCAGTTAACCCAGTCGGTATACCCTAATGATAATAGCTGAATCTTAAATAAAGAGGGGAAAATACTGAATGGAGAGAAATCGTGCGTCCAGACACACCAACCCAGCAGAAACCAATAAATAGTTGCCAAACCCATTAACGAAGCAAGGAAGGTACGGATCGTCAGCATTCGGAACCGGAACATACCATGCCAAAGTAAAGGAATAAACCACAGAATATGTATCCAAAGCAAACTACCTAAAGAAACAATCAAAGTGCTATTATAGGCTGTACCCCGGGCATCCTCATTATGGTATCCCATAAAAAGATTGCAAATCGCGACTATCAGAAAAAACACACCGAAAGAAGCCGGGTTCAAAGGAAAGAAGTTGAGGTTGGTACTGATCAGAAACAGGTTGAGGAAGAGTGGCAATAGCGTCTTTTCGCGAATAAGACCCAATTCATAATTGGACTTCTGCAATAAAAAGGCGCCACCAAGCATAAGCAGAAAACCCATCAGATAAGTGATTTCTTTTATCGTAAGGATCTGACAAAACATATTCCAAAACGGTGCGGCACTCACTCCTCCGTAAACGGGGAAACCAATGGAGAACAGATACCCGATCAGCCATGATCCAAGGCTAACAAATGCTATTCCCACCAAAAGCAAGGGAGAATATACATTTCTTACCTGAGCATAACCTGTATACCTACTCTCCATTCTCTTTTTTATAAATCAAATCCGATATCGCTACGGAAATATTTTTTATCGAAATCAATCTTTTTTGCTCCGGCAAACGAATGTGCAAGCGCTTCTTCTTTATCTCTACCGTATGAGCTGACAGCAATTACACGTCCACCATTAGTCAGTATACGGTCGTTGTCCTTTTTTGTTCCGGCATGGAAAACAATGCTGTCTTTGCTTACAGCATCAATTCCGGTAATCACCTTTCCCTTTTCATACGCTTCGGGATAGCCGCCGCTTACAAGCATTACGGTTACCGCCGAACGAGAATCTTCGGTCAAGATGCGTGAAGCCAAGTTGCCCTCAGCTATACCTTCCAGCAGTTCTACAAAGTCACTTTCCACACGTAGCATAACAGCCTCTGTTTCCGGATCACCCATACGACAGTTATATTCGATAACCATCGGCTCTCCATTCACACGGATAAGACCTAAAAAGATAAAGCCTTTGTAATCGATTCCTTCCGCTTTCAAGCCCTCTACCGTCGGCCGGATAATACGTTCGTCTACCTTCTGCATAAAAGCTTCATCGGCAAAAGAAACCGGCGATACAGCACCCATTCCTCCGGTATTCAAGCCGGTATTACCCTCACCGATACGTTTGTAATCTTTGGCTACGGGCAACACTTTATAATCGTTTCCATCAGTCATAACAAAGACAGAACATTCAATTCCATCAAGGAATTCTTCGATCACTACCGTTTTGCTTGCATCGCCAAACATGCCACCAAGCATATCAGCAAGTTCCTTTTTAGCTTCCTCTTTTGTATCGATGATCAACACGCCCTTACCGGCCGCAAGTCCATCTGCTTTTAACACATAAGGTGGTTGCAGAGAATCTAAGAAAGCATATCCTTCTTCAAGATTGTTTGCCGTTATGCTTTTATAGCCAGCCGTTGGAATATGATGACGCATCATAAACGCTTTGGCAAAGTCTTTGCTTCCTTCCAACTGAGCGCCTTCTTTCGATGGCCCTATCACCGGAATATGTTTTAATGAAGTGTCGGTATTGAAAAAGTCATACACACCCTTTACCAACGGGTCTTCCGGCCCGACAACGACCATGTCGATCCCTTTGTCAAGAACGAAAGATTTGATTGCAGGAAAGTCGGTCGCGCTGATAGAAACATTTTCTCCTACCAATTCCGTACCGGCATTGCCCGGAGCAATAAATAACTTTTCAATTTTCGGGCTTTGCGCGATTTTCCAAGCTAATGCATGCTCACGACCTCCCGATCCTAATAGTAACAACTTCATCTTTTCTTGTTTTATATTCGTTTTTCTTATAAGAAATCTATAAAATACCGGGCAATCTTTTCGGCAAGATGCGGCCTGTCTTTTCCTATCACATTGTGTTGATGAGTAGGATAAACAAAATAGTCGGGATAGGTGCCGGCATCTACACACGCCTTCATAAATCCAAGACTGTGCTGCCAGACTACAACCGGATCGATCGCACCATGAATCATCAACAAACGTCCTTGCAGATTGCCGGCTTTTAGTTTCAGGTTCGCGTTGGCATAACCTTCTTTATTATCTTGCGGCTTATCCATATAACGTTCTCCATACATGATCTCATAGTTTGACCAGTCAATAACCGGACCTCCTGCCGTTCCTACCTTAAACACATCGGGGTGTGTCAGCATCAAATTTGTTGCCATAAAACCACCGTAACTCCAGCCATAAACACCGATGCGTTCGCTATCAATAAAAGGTTGAGCTTTCAAGAACTCCACCCCTTTCATTTGGTCGGCCATTTCGTTTACACCCAGATTACGATGAATCACGCTTTCGAAAGCGAATCCACGGTTTGCCGATCCACGGCTGTCTACCGTAAATACCGCATATCCCTTTTGTGCCATGTAAACATCCCAACCTCCTGCGCCGTAAAACATACGGTCGGTGATTAACTGAGCATGAGGACCACCATACACATAAATAATGACCGGATATTTCTTAGCAGGATCAAAACCCACCGGTTTAACCAAGCGGTAATTCAAATCCGTGTTTCCATCTGCCGCCTTGATCTGCCCGATTAATACTTCAGGCAATTCATAGCCCTTATAAGGATCCGAGGCAGAAAGTAATTGCTTCACTACTTTACCGTCTTTTGCCGAAAGCAGGTTAATATCCCGTGGGATGGAAGGAGAAACGTGCATATCTATCAGGAAGTCGCCATCGGCACTTACTTGTGTAGTATGTATGCCTCCATTTGTTGTAAGGGAAGTACGTTTACCGCTTTTTAAATTTACTTTCCAGGTATGCGTTTCCCGTCCGTTTCCTTCTGTAGCCGAAACAAACAGGTGTTGCCCTTTTTTGTCAAAACCTACTATATCCTTTACAATCCACTCGCCGGATGTTAATTGCTTCAATAACTTTCCTTGTGTATTATATAGGTACAAGTGATTATATCCGTCACGTTGGCTCTGCCAGATAAACTGATCATTCGATCCGGGCAGAAATAAAACCGGATGCTGCGGTTCTACATAGCGATCGTTTTTCTCCTGGAATAAGACGCTTTCTCTTTTTCCTGTTTCCGCATTATAACAAACTAAGCTGAATTCGTTTTGTTCACGGTTCAACTCTGCCAGATAAATGCTTTTTTCATCCGGACTCCACCCTATGTTCGTCAGGTATTTCTCTTTCGGCAATCCGGTTTCCAACCAAACAGTCTTTCCGCTCGCAATATGGTAAACGCCTACAGTCACCTCGTGACTTTTCATTCCGGCCATCGGATATTTAAAAGGCTTGGCTATTGCATAGCGTTGATCAATATCTACGATAGGATAATCCGTTACCATTCGTTCGTCCATACGATAGAACGCTAAAGCATTCCCTTCGGGAGACCAGAATAGTCCTTTGTTGATACCGAATTCACGTTGATGAACAGCTTGTCCGCAAACAATCCCGTCTTCGGATTCCCGGGTAACCGTTCTGTTTTCTTTTGTTGCGGAAAGCAACCCGATATTATTGCCTACAGTAAAAGCCAACCATCCTCCTTTAGGAGCTAATTCATAGTCGCCCCACGCTTTTTCCTGCTTATAATAAGAACTGATTTTATTTTCATCCGGATTATATAAAATACGATGCCCTTTGCTGACAAATAAAAGCTGAGGAATCGCTTTTTGCGGAACAGAAAATGCAGGAAGAGACGAAATTGTATCCAACTCCGAAACTTCGAGCGCCTTATTCAGTTGCTCAAGAGTAAAAGCTAAACTTTCGTTCTTCCCCGGCTGAGCAGTGAACGCGCTATCTCCCCTTACATATAAATACTTATTGCCGTACCACTGAAGTTGTTTTATTGTACGGGGCGTAAACTTACTATACGTCTTCCCTCCCGGGGTCAGATCATGCAGGGTTAACTGTTTTTCTTGCGCTTCCATTCCCATACAACTAAAGAAAACAAACAGGCAAATAAAAATTGTTTTTGTCGATTTAAAAATCATCTCTTTCCCTTCTATTAAAAGGTTTCTTGGGTTTAGTTCCTTTTCTGGAAGGATCATCCCTAAACCGGGGTTTTTCTTGTTTATAACCGGCACTTTTACGGGTAACAAACGTTTCGTACATATCATCTTCTTCCGGATGTGCCTGAGCAAAACGACGTTGTGGAGTATCTACACGCCCTTTCTTCATTCCGGTATCTTTACGTTCCGGCTTTCTGCCTCCTTCAGTCTCATTCAAGGCTTTTTTATAATCCTTGTTCTTGCCTTCAAAGATGTCATAGCAACGGTATTCACACTCCAAAGAGCCGTTCATCAGCTTGATTTTCTCTGCCGGGCGTAAACCTATTTTATCAAAGCACTCGTCTTTGTAGCTAAGAATCCAGGCTTTATAACCTAAAAACACATGTTTCAAACGTTCACCGATCATAGAGTAAAGTCCCATCAAATCGCGTGAAGAAATACGCTCACCGTAAGGCGGGTTTGTAACAAGGATACCCGGTTTCGGTGCTTCTGCATATTGCTGAAAAGGCTTTACTTCCAAGTCGATATACTTATTCAGTCCGGCATTGCGAACATTGGCTTTAGCCGCATCAATCGCAATAGGCGAAATATCCGAACCAATACATTTAAACTTAAACTCACGCTCTGCACTTTCATCATTGTATATCCGGTCAAAAAGATCCTGATCAAAGTCGATCCATTTTTCAAAAGCAAACTCCTTACGGTGAATACCCGGAGCAATATTCAGAGCGATCATAGCCGCTTCAATCAACAGCGTACCCGAACCACACATCGGATCAATAAAATTAGAATCTCCTTTCCACCCCGTTTTCAAAATCATCCCGGCAGCCAACACCTCACTTAGTGGAGCCTCGGTCTGCTCTATACGATAACCACGCTTGTGAAGACTTTCACCGGAACTATCGATAGACAGCGTACAGTCGTTATGAGAGATATGAATATTAATATATAAATCCGGATTATTCACCCGAACAGACGGACGCTTCTCGTATTTATCCATAAAATAATCGACAATCGCGTCTTTCGTGCGATACGCAACAAACTTAGAGTGATTGAAATCTTCCGAGTTAATCACTGAGTCTATAGCAAAAGTCTTATCTAAAGAAATGTAGTTTTCCCACACAACAGTTTGCACCTCTTTATATACCGTATCAGCATCTTTTGCTTTAAAGTGGTATATCGGTTTCAAAATACGTAAGGCTGTTCGGCAACAGAAGTTAGCTTTGTAAAGCAATTCTTTATCTCCGGTAAAGGAAACCATACGTCGGCCTATTTGCACATCATTAGCCCCTAAGGCAATTAACTCCCCGGCCAATATTTCTTCTAACCCATATAGGGTTTTGGCCACCATTTCAAATGTCTCGTTGTTCATTTGTTGTTATTACTAACTAAGCGATTTATTTAGTTGGATTATTCGCGTTTTATATCGGCAAAAGTACATTAAATATCTAATTTATCCGCACTTATACAACCTGCTATTTTTTATGTGGCGCACCGAACTCTTTACAAGTTACCTCTTCCATCTCAATTTTCCAGATCTTCACATTACGTACAGCCGGGTCACTATATTGAAACTCTTTGTCCGAATATTGAGCCATCAGGATATTCAGCACGTCTGTTTTCTTATCAAAATCTTCCTCATACTCAACTTTACCCCAAGCAATTACACTCTTCGAACGCATACGATAACTACAAGCCACCTCCGGATGCTGAAACACAAGATCGTGATCCGTACTAAACGTTATACACACCTTCGGATTACGCTCTAAAATAGAAATACTACGCCCTTCCTGAGCAGAATGCAAGTAGATAATCCCATCTTTATATCCGAAATTCATCGGCAGCACATAAGGCGTTCCGTCAGTATCGGCCATACCAAGATAACAAACTTCGCATTTAGCAATAACCGCCTCAATAAACTCCTTGTCTTCGTGAATTAAAGTTTTCATTCTTTCTCCCTCTTTTACTGTTATCTGCAAAAATAAGAAAAAGACCTTAGCTTTCTACAAATCCCCCAAACGAAGTCAGCCTCCAAGCCCTAAAAAAAGAGAAAAAAACGATCAAAAAACCCCTCTCGCAACTACACTGAAAACCAAACACTTACAAAGGCAAAAAACATAAAGGTTATTTTTCCAAACATAAAGGTTATTTTTGAAAAAATATCCTTTATGTTTTAAAAGATATTACTATGCAATTTTCTACACCAACACGACGAGTAATCCTTTGGCGCCGTGGGCTCCTACTACGAGGGCTTGTTCGATGTCGGCGGTTTTGGAAGGGCCGGAGATGAAAACGCCGAAAGCAGCATTGTGAAAATTGAGTTGTGCGTATGCTTCGTGCATGTTATTGACTATGTCTTGTTTGTTTAACAGGATGACTAAATATTCAGCGATGAAACAGATTACGCGTTCTTTCATCAGTTGTGGTACCCATACACAGGCGTTTTCTGCTACACCGATTTCTCCGCGTACTATGGCCAGATCTATTTGGTTTAGCGAATGAGGATCGGCTGTTTCGTCCGGGTTTATGGTTGCTAAACTGATTTCCGGCAAGTTTGAGGCTATGTTTTTTGCCTCTGTAAAGTGAGCGCGGATTAATTCATTGAGGTTTTCGTCGGGCTGTAATTCTATCGCTTCACCTCCTGTTGTTTGAAGTATGCTTTTGAATTGGGCTATTTTATCGGCATACTGTATTGCGTTAATTTCTATAGTCGGCATATCGTGTTTTTCTTTGATATGCTGCTTCACTCTTGCTATTATTTCTGCTTTGCTACTCATGATCGGTATGTTTTTGTTTTGCGCCTGTTACTTTTCCTTTCTGCCACAGAGAAGCGAATGATGAGGAAGCGAAACGAGGTAATTCCCTACCCTTTCCCCAATCATTCAATCCGTTATAAACAAACGGACGAGGCATGTAGTTAAGCATAGGTGCCATTTTCAGTCCTGCACGAAACAGGGTTGGACGTTTAAACATAAATTCCATTCCGACAGACATTATTTTTTTCATCGGATCGGCTTTTCCGAATGAATCCAGTTTTTGCCGCCATCTGTATATCTGGTCTGCCAGGTCTATTTTTACGGGGCATACATTATTGCATGAGTAGCAAAGTGAACAGGCGGATACGTTATCCGAATATTCTTCCGGAGAACGAAGCATCCCCAGGTTAATACCGATTGGGCCGGGAATAAAATAGGTGTATGAATATCCACCACTTCTACGATAAACAGGGCAAGTATTCATACAAGCTCCACAACGAATACATTTCAGGGTTTGAATGTGTTCGCTGTTGGCCAATGTATCACTTCTGCCATTGTCTACAATCACCAGATGCATTTCACCTCCTTCACGGGGTTTGCGATAGTGAGAAGTATAGGCCGTCACAGGTTGTCCCGTAGCAGAACGGGCAAGTAAGCGGGTAAAGACGGCAAGAGATTTCAGGTCGGGAACCAGCTTTTCCATACCCATCGACACAATATGCAGCGGAGAAAGGGAAGTTCCCATATCCGCATTGCCTTCGTTTGTACAAACAACTATATCTCCCGTTGCGGCAACACCAAAATTAGCCCCCGTCATTGCAGCATCGGCCGTTAGAAATTCTTCACGCAAATGCGCTCGCGCGGCACGGGTAAGGTAGGTCGGGTCACTGTTGTCTTTTTCTGTTTGCAATTTTTCTTCAAAAAGTTTCCCTACTTCTTGCCGTTTCAGATGAATCGCCGGCATTACAATATGACTCGGAGCCTGATCCATCAATTGGAGAATGCGCTCTCCGAGGTCACTTTCAACCACTTGTATACCCCGTTCAATCAGGTAAGGGTTAAGATGGCATTCTTCCGTCAACATAGATTTGCTCTTAACCAATTTCTTTACATGGTGACTATGCAGAATGGTATAAACGATCCGGTTGTGTTCTTCCGCGTCTTTCGCCCAATGAACCCGCACGCCATTTGCTTCTGCTTGGGTGGAAAATTCCTCTAAATATTGATCCAGATGTGTTATGGTATGCATCTTGATCTGGTGTGCAGTATCGCGCAGCTCTTCCCATTCAGGTAATTGCATGGCTACTTTATCCCGTTTATCCCGAACAAAATGCAAGGTTTGATTATGCCATGTTTCCTGCGCCTTATTGGCAATAAAGCGATCAGCGGCTTTTGTGTGTTTCGTACTCATAATCCGGACGCCAAAATTTGTGTGACATGAATAAACTTGATCGGCAGTTTTTCCCGTTGAGCTACCCCTTGCATATGCATCAGGCACGAACTGTCTGCTCCTGTAATATATTCCGCTCCCGTTTGTATATGGTTATGCACTTTGTCTTGTCCCATACAAACAGAAACTGAAGGTTCTTCAATGGCAAACATACCACCGAACCCACAACACTCATCCACATAATCCGGCTCATAAATCTCCACTCCCTCCACAAGAGAGAGCAGATCTTTAATTTTTGAAAAGCGGGGGATATTTAATTCGCTGGCTGCAGAAAGTTGTAATTCGCGTACGCCGTGACAACTATTGTGTATGCTCACTTTGTGCGGGAACCGACCGGGCAGTTTGTCTACTTTTACGATATCATGCAGAAACTCGCAGATATCATATATCTTACCACTTGTACGACATGCATGTCCTTCTTTCTTCAGTAAGTCCGGGTGATGTTCGCGAACGAACGCAACACAACTGGCGGAAGGCCCCACCACATAATCGTAATTGTCAAAAATGCGGTCGAACTCAGCGGCCAACGGAATCGCTTTGTCTTCAAAACCTGCGTTGGCCATTGGCTGGCCGCAGCAGGTTTGTTCCAAAGGATAATCTACATCAATCCCCAAATAATCTAATAATTTGTAAGAGGCAACGCCAACCTCGGGATAGACCGCGTTTACATAACACGGGATAAATAACCCTACTTTCATTTAAACTATGCTTTAGTTTCGAGATACACTACATGTGTCTGCAGGTATTCTTCCAATCCATGTTTGCCATCCGCACCTCCTATCCCGGATTTGCGCCAGCCTGCATGGAATCCCTGCATGGCTTCAAAGTTTTCTCTATTAATATATGTTTCGCCAAACTTGAGTGCTCTAACCAGCTTGAATGCAGTGTCCAGATTTTGTGTGTATACAGAAGAAGTGAGCCCGTATTCACAATCATTTGCCCAGGCAATAGCATCTTCAATATCCGTAAATTCCACAACGGGCAGAACCGGACCAAAGGTCTCTTCCTGAATAATGTCCATCTTCTGCGTGGCATTGATCAATACTGTCGGCTCGTAAAAGTAACCTTTATTTCCTATTCTATTGCCTCCGCAAACTAATTTCGCACCTTGCTCTATTGCTTTTTCCACTTTTTCATGAACGGTAGTCAATGCTTTTGCTTCCACAAGCGGTCCCATATCAAGGTCTGCCACTTCGGCAGGGTTGCCTACTTTAACCTCTCCCATAGCGGCTACAAGCTTATCGATAAACAGATCCTTTACCTTACTATGCACATAAACACGCTCGGCACAGTTACACACTTGTCCCGTATTAATTACGCGTGAAGCAACGATCGACTTAACAGCCAGATCAAGATCGGCATCGTCCATCACAATCGCGGGTGCTTTTCCTCCGAGTTCAAGAGAAACCTTCGTTATATTCGGAGCGGCGGCAGCCATTGTCTGCTGTCCGGCTTCTACACTTCCTGTAAGACTTACCATGCCGACTTTCGGATTTGAAGCCAACTCATTGCCTAACACAGAACCACGCCCATTCACCAAATTGAATACACCTGCCGGCAAACCGGATTCCGCCACTATTTCCGCAAAAACATGCGCGTTGATCGGCGTAATCTGACTTGGCTTAACTACAATCGTATTACCTGTCACCAGTGCAGGAGCAGCTTTACGGGCAATAAGGAAGAACGGAAAGTTCCAAGGTAAAATGCCGGTTGTAACACCTATTGCTTTTTTGAAAAGAAAAATACTTTCAAGCGGACGATCACTCTGAATAATTTCGCCCTCATAACGACGAGCCCATCCGGCCATGTATTCAATGTAGTCGGCCGTAAACAAAACCTCAACGTTGGCTAAGCCTTGTGTTTTACCACCTTCAGCAACAATAATATCAGTCAGTTCTTTCTCTCTTTTCCGTATACCGGAAGCAATACGCATCAAATAACCGGCACGTTGAATAGCCGGGAGCTTTTCCCAAGCAGTTTGTGCCTTTTCCGCAGCATCAATCGCCTTGCGAACATCATCCACCGTGCCATCCGGTTGACGAGCAATTACTTCTTCTGTGGAGGGATTTAACACATCGATCCATTTTCCGGTATTGTTTTCAATAAATTTACCGTCAATAAACATTTTCAGACTTTTCATAAGTTCTCCAATTTAAGTAGCTAAATAATATAAATTAAATCGTCTATATCCTAAACGGATAGCGGTCATTTACAAATTTAGAGAAGGGGTACTTATTTCTTATTTAATATTTGACAGAAAAAGTTGCAAAAATGGGAGTTGTTTATTCAGTCTGCTACAGAAAGAGCACGCGCCCTCTTTTTTTTGGGAGGACGCGTGACTACAGATAAGTGTTAAAAAAATGTCTTTAATTCAGGTAATCCTTTTCCTGTTGTTTTTTTACTTCGGCGAGAACTTTATCCAAACTGATTTTTAATTCGCCGGCAATACCTTCTCCGCATCTTGCGTCTGCCTGATAGAATCGGGCGATAGCTCGTACTTGAATTTCTTCCGGCACACCGGTCATTGAACGGGCCGCATTGCCGTGTAAACGTATTTTCTCAGCTTCAGGAAGCAACTTGTAAAGGTCTCCCGGTTGAGTATAGTAATCTTTATCGTCGCGATGATTGTAATTGTAGGCATCCCCTTCCAGTTTCAATGGTGGTTCCTGATAAGCCTTGTTTTCTACGGGACCGTTAAAACTGTTTGGCTCATAATTCGGGCTTGCTCCTCCATTGTTGTCAAAACGCATGTGTCCATCTCTGTGATAGTTATGCACCGGACATTTAGGGGCATTAACCGGAAGACTTTCAAAATTCACTCCTAAGCGATAACGATGAGCGTCACCATAGGCAAACAAACGTCCTTGAAGCATTTTATCCGGAGAATAACTGATTCCGGGAACAATATTCGCCGGGTTAAAGGCTGCCTGTTCTACTGTCGCGAAGTAGTTATCCGGATTACGGTTCAACTCCATTACGCCTACTTCAATAAGCGGATAATCTTTCTGGCTCCACACCTTGGTCAGATCAAACGGATTGAAACGATAAGTCTTTGCATCTTCTTCGGGCATGATCTGAACACACATCTTCCATTTAGGGAAGTTGCCGGAAGCAATGTGGTTAAACAAATCCCGTTGAGAATATTCTCTGTCTTTCGCAACAATATCTGCCGCTTCCTGATCAGTGAAATTAGCAATGCCCTGTTGTGTTTTAAAATGAAATTTCACCCAATACCTTACATTATCTTTATTTATAAAGCTAAATGTATGGCTACCGAATCCGTGTTGCTGCCGCAGATTTTGCGGAATTCCCCGGTCACTCATCAGAATCATTACCTGATGTAATGTTTCAGGAGATAAACTCCAGAAATCCCATGCCGCTGTAGCACTACGCAAGTTGGTTTGCGGATCACGCTTTTGCGTGTGAATAAAATCCGGGAATTTCAGCGGGTCACGCAGGAAAAATACAGGCGTATTGTTGCCTACCAAGTCCCAGTTACCCTCTTCCGTATAAAATTTCAATGCAAAACCACGCACATCCCGTTCCGTATCCGCAGCTCCACGTTCACCGGCAACGGTCGAAAAACGCAGGAACAACGGTGTCTTTTTCCCGATTTCAGAGAATAGGGATGCCTTTGTGTATTGTGAGATATCATGCGTAATGGTTAATGTACCAAAAGCGCCGGAACCTTTTGCATGAACCACCCTTTCCGGAATACGCTCACGATTAAAATGCGCCAGTTTTTCCATATACCATGCGTCTTGCATTAATACCGGCCCGTGAGGCCCTGCCGTACTGGTGTTCTGATTATCGGCGATAGGTCGCCCCGACTCAGAAGTCAATGTTTTTTTCTTCTCTTCCATAATCTTGTGTTTCAAATGATATAATTCAAAAGTATAGATTTAATAAAATATATTTGTGTTTTCTTACATCGTAATAATTGATACCTTGATATATTAAATCAATAAGGAAGGCGGAAATCTACATTTATCGTCCTGCGTTTAGAAAAGATGGACACTTATCCGCAACAAATTAGTTCTCTTGTTAACATTTCAAATTCATGCTGAAAAAAGCCACTTGATTTCCCATATCCTTTATAAAAATAAATATAACCTTTATTTTTCGAAAAATATCCTTTGTTTTTCAAAAAATATCCTTTATCATTTTCTCATGCTTCAAGTCATTGATAATCAGATGCTTTAAAAATACATTTTTAGCAGCACAATTCTGCCGTTTTTTAACTTAAAAAACGCATAAAAACAAGCTGTTTATAAACAAAAAGTAAAAGTGGAAAGCACACTTAAAGTAACACAACATATCAGTGGGGGTAAAAGGCATGATTTCAGGGTGTTGATAACTTTTTACAGCTATTTGCTATTTATATTGGATGAAAGTATTTAATTTTACTGTCAATTAGTGATTTTAAATTCGAGAAATGGGAAAAGAGGAGGAGGTTTATCATGTACCGGTCATGCTAAACGAATGTATTGAGGGTTTGGCTATCATTTCTAACGGCGTTTACATCGACGTTACCTTTGGCGGTGGCGGGCATTCTCGCGAAATTCTGACCCATCTGGGAAACTCCGGCAGGCTATACGGGTTTGATCAGGATGCTGATGCGGAGCAAAATATACCCAAAGACAACCGCTTTACTTTTATCCGAAGCAATTTTCGTTATTTATATAATTTTGCCCGTTACCACGGTATTGTGGAAGAAGCAAATGGGTTATTGGCCGATTTGGGCGTTTCTTCTCATCATTTTGACGATAAAGACCGGGGGTTTTCTTTCCGTTTTGACGGAGCGCTGGACATGCGTATGAATACACGCTCCGGTAAAACCGCGGCTGATGTAGTAAACAACTATTCTGAAGAGGCTTTAGCGGATGTATTTTATCTTTATGGCGAATTGAAAATGGCGCGCAGGTTAGCGTCCTTATTCGTAAGAGAAAGAGTAAACAGACCGATTGACACGATTGAGACTCTGCTGGATGTAATAAAACCGTTTACGGCAAAAGACAAAGAAAAAAAATTCCTCGCGCAAGTGTTTCAGGCGTTACGTATCGAAGTGAACGACGAGATGCGCGCGTTGAAAGACATGCTAAGCCAGAGTCTTCAGGTGTTAAAACCGGGCGGGCGATTAGTGGTTATGACCTATCACTCATTAGAAGACCGGTTAGTAAAAAACTTTCTGAAAACAGGCAATTTCGAGGGTAAGAGCGAACAGGACTTCTTTGGAAACAGGCAAACGCCTTTCCGGATGATCAACAATAAAGTAATTGTTCCGTCGGCAGAAGAGGTAGAAAGAAATCCAAGATCAAGAAGTGCGAAATTACGTATAGCTGAAAAGATATAGAGAAGATATGGAAGAGAAGAAACAGCAAAAACAAACAAAGAAAAAAGAAAAAAGGCTATCGCTTTTGTACATTCTGGGTGGAGGGATCCTGAAAGAGGATTTCATTGTCAGGCATACAAAAATGATCGTGCTGGTTGTTGTGCTGATCTTTTTCTTCATTGGCAACAGGTATACCTGCATGCAGAAATTAAGGGAAATAGATCGTTTGCAGCAGCAACTGCGCGACGTCCGTTTTGAGGCGCTTTCTATTTCGTCCGAATTAACCGGGCATAGCCGGCAGTCTCAGATCGAATTTTTGATCGAGGAGCAAGGTATAGATCTGGAAGTTGCCAAGAAACCTCCTTACGAAATTCATAAATAGAACTATGTCTGAAGAGAAAGGTGTGAATGAACAAGGTCCGAAAACCAACAGGATTCTAACGAACTATTTTATCGTTGTAGTCTTCTTGGGCTTTATTGTTGCAGGAATTATTATCTGTGCTTTCAATACGGCTTTTGTTGAAAAAGACAAATGGGAGAAGGTAGCCGCCAGCCAGCAGCGACCCAACCGGCTGATTCTGCCGGGACGGGGGAATATTTACGCTGAAGATGGCAAACTGATGGCTACAAGCGTTCCTCGTTATTACACGTATATCGACTTTAGGGCAGATGGTTTTGCGGTTGATACGTTCCTGAAATCCAAAACGAACGGCATCGATTCTTTATCGATTTATTTATCCCGAAAATTAAAAAACCGGACTCCGGCAGGGTATAAAGCGCATTTATTAAGCGGATTAAAAAGCAAAAGCCGCCAATACCCCATTTTTGAAGGGCGCATCTCCTATTCCGATCTGAAAGAAATCAAAAAATATCCGTTTCTGCGGCAAAGCAAATACAAAAGCGGGTTTTACACCAAAGAAATGGTGCAACGCCAAAAGCCTTTCGGCACGTTGGCTTCACGTACCATCGGCGATATTTATGGGGAAATAGAGGAGAGCGGAGTTACAAAAGGTAAAAACGGACTGGAACTACAGTACGATTCGTTACTTCGCGGAGAAGCCGGACTCAGCTCTGTACGCCGCTTGGGTGGCGGATGGACGAATGTGGTTGAGATTGAACCGGTTGACGGAATGGATATTCGTACCACTATTGATATCGGACTACAAGACATCACGGAAAAATCACTCGTAGATATGCTTCGGAACATCGATGCAGAATCGGGCACTGCCATTGTGATGGAGGTAGAAACCGGAGAAATTAAGGCGATAACCAATATGGGACGTATCCGTGAAGGGGTTTACGGCGAAACTAAAAATCATGCCGTGGCCGACGAGATAGAGCCGGGTTCTACCTTTAAAGTAGCCTCCATTATGGTGGCGTTGGAAGACGGTCTTTGTAGCCCGCACGACACTGTAGATGTAGGCAATGGTATATATATGTATAAAGGAGCCCGCATGACCGACCACAACATGAACCGGGGAGGATACGGGCGCATCTCGGTAGAGGAAGCTATTTGGTTTTCTTCCAACATCGGTGTTGCCAAAACCATCCTGAAAGGGTACGACAAGAATCCGACAAAATTTGTTGAGGGTCTTTACAAACTCGGGCTGACCATTCCTTTGAACCTGGAAATTCCGGGTGCAGGTCGTGCTAAAATCCGAATGCCCAACGACACGGCTTTGTATTGGTCGAAAACCACGCTTCCGTGGATGTCTTTCGGTTACGAAACGCAGATCCCTCCTATCTACACTTTAACCTTTTTCAATGCGATAGCGAATAGCGGAAAGATGGTTCGCCCCATGTTTACCAAAGAGATATTAAATAATGGCAAGGTATCGAAAAGCTTCTCGACAGAGGTATTGAAATCGTCTATCTGTTCCGACAAGACGCTTGAAATCATTCAGGATATGTTGCTTGGGGTAGTAGAAAAAGGTACGGGAAAGGTGATTCATTCGGACGCGATACCCATTGCGGGTAAAACCGGAACGGCACAGATCGCATCGGGAGGTGTATATCGCACAAGCGGGCATCAGGTAACTTTCTGCGGTTATTTTCCGGCCGACAAGCCTAAGTATTCCAGCATTGTGGTGATCAGACGTCCACGTATCGGCTATGCTTCCGGAGGAGGTATGTCCGGAGTGGTGGTGAAAAATATCGCTGAAAAAATTTACGCCAATCACATGGCATTCGACATCAAATCTGTAGAGAGGGACTCGTTAGCTGTACTTACACCTCTTCCTAAGTCGGGTGGAAAGAAAGACCTGAAACTCGCGTTGAATGCACTGAATATTGACACAGAGGAGGATAACGTAGAAACAGACTGGCTCGTTGCCGAACGTACAGAGTCGGGGGACAAGGTTGTGTTAAAAGATTTGACCCTGAAAGAAGGTTTGGTTCCCCGTGTAACAGGCATGGGTGCGAAAGACGCCGTATTCCTGATGGAGAGTGCCGGCTTACGTGTAAATCTGCAAGGTAGCGGCCGGGTGGTTTCGCAAAGTCTTTCTCCCGGACAACGGATAGCAAAAGGGCAGACTGTTTTACTTACATTAAAATAGAAAGATTTAGTATAACAAGATATGAAACTAAAGGAATTAATTAGCTCGCTGCCTTCGCCGCTCCTGACCGGAGAGACAGATAAGGTAATAACCGGCATCCAGGCTGATTCACGATCAGTAGTAGAAGGAAATCTATTCGTTGCCGTAAGAGGAACAGCGGTAGATGGGCACACCTATATTGCCGGAGCAATTGAGCAGGGTGCGGTAGCGATCGTCTGCGAAGAGATTCCTGCCGGGCTCGAATCGACATGTTCTTTTATACAAGTAAAGGATTCGGCCGACGCTTTGGGAAAGTTAGCCTCGGCATGGTATGGCTTTCCTTCGGAACAATTGATGCTGGTTGGCGTTACCGGAACAAACGGGAAAACAACAACCGCTACCTTATTATATTCGCTTTTCCGCAAATTAGGATATAAAACGGGATTACTTTCAACCGTATGTAATTATATTGACAATGAAGCGGTTCCAACAGAGCACACTACGCCCGATCCGCTAACACTTCATGCCTTATTGGCACGTATGGTAGACGCCGGTTGTGAATACGCGTTTATGGAAGTAAGTTCTCACGCGGTAGATCAGCGACGTATTAGCGGTTTACACTTTGACGGTGCGATTTTCACGAATCTCACACGTGACCATTTGGATTATCACAAAACGGTAGATAATTATCTGAAGGCAAAAAAGACTTTCTTTGACAATCTTCCCGCAACAGCATTTGCCCTGACCAATATGGATGACAAAGCCGGTCCGGTTATGTTGCAAAACACGACGGCTAAGAAATTGACTTACTCGTTAAGAACGCTCGCCGACTTTAAGGCTAAAATTCTGGAATCTCATTTTGAAGGCACCGATCTTCTGATCAACGACCGGGAAGTGATGGTGCATTTTGTAGGACGTTTTAACACCTATAATCTATTGGCTGTTTACGGAGCGGCAGTCGCTTTGGGAGAAGAACCCGAAGATATACTCATAGGACTAAGCACACTTCAGTCTGTTTCGGGGCGTTTCGAAACAATTCGCTCTGTGTTAGGCTATACCGCGATTGTAGATTATGCCCATACGCCTGACGCATTGTCTAATGTACTCAACGGAATTCATGAAGTGCTTGAAGGAAGCGGCCGGGTTATTACGGTTGTAGGCGCAGGTGGTAATCGGGATAAGGGGAAACGCCCTTTGATGGCCAAAGAAGCCGTGGATAAAAGTGATCAGGTGATCCTGACGTCAGACAATCCTCGTTTTGAAGAACCGGATGCAATCATACAAGATATGGTTGCCGGATTATCCGCGTCGGATATGCAACGAACACTTTGCATCACAGACCGAACGCAAGCAATCAAAACAGCTATCATGCTGGCAAAAAAAGGAGATGTTATCCTGATTGCCGGTAAGGGGCATGAGGACTATCAGGATGTAAAAGGGGTGAAGCATCATTTTGACGATAGAGAAAAGGTGCAGGAAATTTTTAAAACACAAGAATTATAAGACATGTTATATTATCTGTTTAATTATTTAGATCAGATCGACCTGCCCGGAGCAGGGATGTTTAAGTATGTATCATTCCGTTCGGGATTAGCTTTGATACTTTCTTTATTTATCTCCACGGCTATCGGTCGCAGAATTATAGACAGATTACAACAGCTTCAGATTGGCGAGACTGTTCGGAATCTCGGACTTGAGGGGCAGATGAACAAAAAGGGGACTCCTACGATGGGAGGTATTATCATTATTATTGCTATCCTCGTTCCTGTTCTTTTGTGTGCCCGCCTGGAGAATATCTACATCATCCTTATGTTGATTACAACAATTTGGTTAGGTGCGATAGGTTTCACAGACGATTACATCAAGGTGTTCAAGAAAGATAAAGAGGGGCTTCACGGCAGGTTCAAAATTGTTGGGCAGATTGGACTTGGACTTATTGTAGGTATAATCTTATTCATAAGTCCGGATGTGGTGATCCGTGAAAATGTTGAAATGCGCGCGGCGAATACAATTGAAGAAGTGAATGTATATCAGGATGAAGCCAAATCAACGAAAACAACCATTCCGTTTATGAAGAATAACAACTTCGATTATGCCGTTTTGGTTAGCTGGGCGAATGAATACAAAGAACCCGCTGCCTGGATTGTGTTTGTTTTGATGGTTATTCTTGTTGTAACGGCTGTTTCCAACGGGGCCAACCTGACGGATGGATTGGATGGGCTTGCCGCAGGTAGTTCGGCAATCATCGGGGTGGCTTTAGGCATTTTAGCCTACATGTCTTCACACGTTCAATTCGCGTCTTTCCTGAACATCATGTTTATTCCGGGAGCTGAAGAGTTAGTAGTTTTTGCCGCGGCGTTTATCGGCGCCACAATTGGCTTTTTGTGGTATAACGCTTATCCCGCGCAGGTTTTCATGGGAGACACCGGAAGTCTTACCCTTGGCGGTATTATTGCGGTATTTGCCATTATCATTCGCAAGGAATTACTTATTCCTATACTTTGTGGCATATTTCTTGTTGAAAGTCTTTCTGTAATACTTCAAGTAGCTTATTTTAAATATACAAAAAAGAAATATGGCGAAGGTCGACGTATCTTCAAGATGACGCCTCTCCACCATCATTTTCAAAAGCAAGGGAATGCCGGCATTCAGGCAATGCTCCAGAAGCCGTTTAATGTTGTTCCGGAATCAAAGATTGTTGTCCGTTTCTGGTTGATCGGCATTATTCTGGCTGTTATCACAATCGTTACGCTAAAGATGAGATAAGCTAGATGAAAAAAAGAATTGTCATATTAGGTGGAGGAGAAAGCGGAACCGGTGCAGCCATATTGGCGCAGGCCAAAGGTTTCGACACATTTGTGTCGGATTTCTCCGTGATCCCGGCTAAGTACAAGGAAATGCTTAATGCCCATCAGATTCCCTGGGAAGAGGGCAAACATACGGAAGAGCTGGTTTTAAATGCCGACGAAATCATAAAAAGTCCCGGTATTCCGGACAAGGCTCCTGTTATTGTAAAAAGTAAGGAGAAAAATATCCCCGTCATTTCCGAGATCGAGTTTGCCGGACGATACACTACGTCTAAAATGATTTGCATCACCGGAAGCAACGGCAAGACAACAACCACGATGCTGACCTATCATATTCTTCAACAAGCCGGACTTGATGTGGGACTGGCCGGAAATGTAGGAAACAGTCTCGCGCTTCAGGTGGCAGAATCGCCACATGATTATTATGTAATTGAATTAAGCAGTTTTCAGCTGGATAATATGTATACGTTTAAAGCTGACATCGCTATATTGCTTAATATAACACCGGATCATTTGGATCGTTATAATTATGACATGCAGAATTATATTAACGCGAAGTTCCGTATCATTCAGAATCAGACGGAGCAAGACACGTTCATATTCTGGAATGACGATCCTGTAATTGCCCGTGAAATCGCGAAGCGAACTCCGGAAGCAACTCTTTATCCTTTTTCCGCGGAATTTAAACCGGGAGTAAAGGGCTATACGATAAACAACAACGTGATGATTGAAACATCAAACGGAACTTTTACAATGGAACAGGACATATTAGCACTTACAGGGAAACACAATTTGTATAACTCTTTAGCCGCGGGAATCGCTGCCCGGATCTTGGATATTCAGGATGAGAAAATCAGGGAATCTTTAAGCGACTTTGCCGGAGTGGAGCATCGTTTAGAGAAAGTTTTACGTATTCGTGGTGTAGACTACATCAACGATTCCAAGGCAACAAATGTAAATTCCTGTTGGTACGCGCTACAAAGTATCGAAACTAAAATCGTGCTTATTCTCGGTGGTACCGATAAAGGGAATGACTACTCGGAAATAGAAGAGTTAGTTCGTAAAAAAGCACGCGCGCTGATCTTTTTAGGAGTAGATAACACCAAGCTTCATGATTTTTTTGATGGAAAGGCAGATCAAATAGAGGATGCCCATTCTATGGAAGAAGCTGTATCTAAAGCTTATAAACTGGCAGAAAAAGGAGATACTGTTTTATTATCTCCCTGTTGCGCCAGCTTTGATTTATTCAAAAATTACGAAGACAGGGGCGAGCAATTTAAGGCTTGCGTCCGCGATTTATAATCAGGAGAACGTATTGCATGGATTTAGCAAATAAATTATTCAGGGGAGACCGGGTTATATGGATCATTTTTATGTTCCTGTGCCTCATTTCGGTTATCGAAGTGTTTAGTGCCACCAGCACGATTGCGTATAAAAACGCAAACTTCTGGGCACCAATCGTAAGACATACCACATTTTTGTTAGGAGGTTTTGTGCTTATTCTTTTGCTGCACAATATTCCCTGCCGCTTTTTTCCCGCGTTTATTTTGCTTTTGCCTATCTCTATTCTGATGTTGCTGATTACGCCTTTTATCGGTGTAAGTGCGAATGACGCGCATCGTTGGCTGGAAATATTCGGCATACAGTTCCAACCGTCTGAATTTGCCAAACTGGCGTCTATTGTATTTATCGCCTTTATGTTGAGTAAACGAAACAGGTTTACGGAAAACCAGATATTCAAAACTATTTTAATCGGGATAGGTATAACCTGCCTGCTTATCCTTCCTGAAAATTTCTCGACTGCAATCATGCTGTTCGCCGTTTGTTTTTTAATGATGTTTATCGGTCAATTACCTTTTAAAAGTCTGATGAAATTGGCGGGAGCGTTAATTATAGCGGGAGTTGTCTTTTTATGTATGTTATTGTTTACACCAGAGAGTGTTTCAAAATACCTTCCGGATCGTTTTAATACCTGGCAAGGGCGTATCGAACGGTTTGTAAATCCGGATGAAAATGAAGAAACAACAGATGGGGTATTAAAAGTAACGGATGATAATTACCAGGTAGTACACGCAAAAATCGCAATTGCCAGAGGTGGGCTTATCGGACAAATGCCCGGACACGGACAGCAACGTGATTTCCTCCCTCAGGCTTATTCGGATTTTATTTACGCCATAATTATTGAGGAATTGGGTTTCATTGGTGGAATGGTTGTATTATTATTATATGTCATACTGCTGGTTCGCGTGGGAATGATAGCCCGAAAATGCGATAAATTATTCCCCAAGTTTCTTGTGTTAGGATGCGGACTACTATTGGTTATACAAGCATTGGCCAATATGGCGGTAGCCGTCGATCTGATTCCGGTAACCGGACAGCCGATGCCTTTAGTAAGTCGCGGAGGTACATCAACAATGATTTCATGTGTTTATTTCGGTATTATTTTAAGTGTCAGCAGATTCGGCGCCGGAATAGGAAATGAAGACATACCATTGGAAGAAGAACCTGTAGCAGAAGAGGCAGCAGAAGAAACAGACAATACCGAAGAATTAGAAGTGGAGGTAAAAGCATGAAACAAGTCAGGATCATCATCAGTGGCGGAGGAACCGGAGGTCATATTTTTCCCGCGGTATCTATTGCCAATACAATAAAGAAACGTTTTCCCGAAGCAGAAATACTTTTTGTGGGTGCGGAAGACCGCATGGAAATGGAGAAAGTGCCTGCTGCAGGATATAAGATCATAGGGTTGCCGGTCAGCGGTTTTGACAGGAGCAATCTGTTTAGAAATATAAAGGTAATAGCCCGCCTTTTAAAAAGCATTTCTTTGGCAAAAAAGACGATCCGTAATTTTAATCCGGATATTGCCGTGGGAGTGGGCGGATATGCCAGCGGACCAACGTTATGGTCTGCCGCTTCATTGGGTATCCCTACGCTTATACAAGAACAAAATTCGTATGCAGGAGTAACCAACAAACTCTTGGCCAAAAAGGTGAAAAAGATTTGCGTGGCTTACGATGGTATGGAGCGTTTCTTTCCAAAAGACCGGATTGTACTTACCGGCAATCCCATCAGAGAAGATCTTGCCGAAGCAAAAGATAAACGGGAAGAAGCATTGGCGCACTTCGGTTTGGCAAAGGATAAACGGACAATCCTGATTGTAGGTGGAAGCTTAGGCGCTCGCACAATAAACCAAAGCATTCAAGCCGGTCTGGAAAAACTGCTTGCTGAAGATGTTCAGGTTATTTGGCAAACGGGTAAGTATTATTATCCGAAAGCCGATGCGTTTTTAAAAGCATTTCCGGATAAACCGATATGGTGCTCGGCATTCATCAATCGAATGGATTATGCCTACGCTGCGGCCGATCTGGTTATTTCGCGCGCTGGTGCAAGTTCCATATCGGAACTCTGCCTGCTCAAGAAGCCGGTCGTTCTGATACCTTCGCCAAATGTGGCGGAAGATCATCAGACCAAGAACGCTATGGCTTTGGTTGATAAAAAAGCGGCTGTTATGGTTAAAGACATCGAGGCAAATGCAAAACTTATCGACGTAGCCTTGGATTTAATCCGAGATCAAAGTAAATTGCAGACGCTAAGTAAAAACATTTCACTGCTTGCCCAACCGAATAGCGCGGAACGCATCGTGGACGAGATTGTTAAGATCATAGATAAAGTAAAAGAATGAATATAGAGAAGTTGACAGCGGTTTATTTTGTTGGTGCCGGTGGTATAGGCATGAGTGCCCTCATTCGTTATTTTCTGTCGAAGGGGAAACAAGTAGCCGGTTACGACAGAACTTCAACACCCCTGACCGAAGCGTTAAACAAAGAAGGAGCCGAAATACATTACACAGATGATGTGCGTCTTATTCCCTCCGATTATAAAAATGCGGAACAGACGTTAATTATTTACACGCCTGCCGTTCCGGAATCACACTCGGAATTAACTTATTTCCGCTCTAACGGTTTCACGATTATGAAGCGGGCGCAAGTATTGGGAGAGATCACAGAATATTCACATGGACTATGCGTTGCCGGTACTCACGGAAAAACAACGACTTCTTCTATGCTGGCTCATCTTTTAAAACAATCGCACGTGGATTGCAATGCTTTTCTGGGCGGAATTCTGAAGAACTACGATAGCAATCTTCTTTTATCAGACAAGAGCGACTTAACCGTAATTGAAGCTGATGAGTTTGATCGCTCTTTCCATTGGTTGAAACCTTACATGGCTATCATTACATCGGCAGATCCCGATCATTTGGATATCTACGGTACAGCAGAAGCCTATAAGGAGAGCTTTGATATATTCACCTCCTTAATACGCCCGGATGGTGTTCTTCTGATGAAAAATGGAATAAACGTAACACCTCGTTTAAAAGAGGGTGTGAAATTATATACTTATTCCGTAACGGCTGAAAGTGATTTCCACGCAAAGAATATTCGGATTGCGAACGGTGAAATTATATTCGATTTCGTCGGCCCGGGAATATCGATCGATGACATCAATCTCGGTGTTCCTGTTAAGGTTAATATTGAAAATGGAATTGCCGCCATAGCTATTGCCTGGTTGAATGGAGCTACACCTGCAGAAATAAAGGAAGGAATGCGTTCATTTGCCGGACCGAAAAGAAGATTTGATTTCCATCTCAAGAAAGAAAATATCGTATTAATCGACGATTATGCCCATCATCCGGCTGAATTAAGAGAGAGTATATTATCGGTAAAGGCTTTATATAAAGGAAAGAAAGTTACCGGAATATTTCAGCCTCATCTATATAGTCGTACTCGTGACTTTGTGGATGATTTCGCCGCCAGTCTTTCCTTATTAGACGAATTGATCTTGCTGGATATATATCCGGCTCGCGAAGAGCCTATACCGGGTATAACCTCACAGGTTATTTTCGACAAAGTAACGCTGAAAAATAAAACCCTTTGCAGGAAAGAAGATTTATACGAAATCATCGGTAATGGAAAGTACGAGGTCGTGCTTATGGCCGGAGCCGGAGATATTGACAGAATGATTGAAAACGTAAAACAGATATTAGACAAAAAGTGATACGGTTCATTACCATATTAATCGGGCTGCTGTTATTGCTATACATCGCCTTCGCTACTTATTTCTTTAAAGATGTAAGGAGATCGGATACATGTAAGGCAATAGAGATTGTAGTAAAAGATAGCCTGGATAAACATTTTGTTACAGAGGCGGATCTGACATCTATCCTCAAACGAGAGAAAATGTATCCGGTAAACAAGTCTATGTCTGAGATTAATACGGAAAAAATTGAAGAAACGCTGCTTACCAATGAAATGATAGCCCGTATCGAGGCCTACAAAACTCCTTCCGGAATAATAAAGTTGGAAGTTGAGCAAAAAATGCCAATATTGCGGGTGATAAGCACTAAAGGGAACTTCTACGTTGACAATAAAGGAACACTGATGCCTGTAAGCAATCGCTACGTGGCTCACGTCCCAATTGCCAGTGGATATGTCGAAAAGGAGCTGGCGATAACCGAGTTATACAATTTTGCGTTATTTTTGCAACAGGATAAGTTCTGGAATGCTCAGGTTGAGCAAATATATATTCATCCGGATGGCGATGTTGAATTAATTCCAAGAGTTGGAAATTTCAGGATTGTCCTGGGGATGTTTGACGGATATAAAGAAAAATTAGATAATCTGAAACTTTTTTACGACAAGGTCGTTCCTAAAATGGGATGGGAAAAGTACAGTATCATAAATTTAAAATATAAAAATCAGATCGTTTGTACTAAAAGATAGTTATTATGCAGCAATACACAAACTTTATCACAGCTATTGATTTGGGAACATCTCACATGATAGGTGTTGTCGGGATTAAGAATCCCGTAGGAACCCTGTCTATAATCGCCCATGAGGTAGAGAGTTCTGACACCTGTATCAGACGGGGATGTGTATACAACGTGAAAGAGACGGCTAATAAAATCAAACGTCTGATATTAAAGCTGGAAAACAAACTACATGGCGTAAAAATCGGAAAAGTATATGTCGGAGTCGGCGGAATGTCTTTACGTTCAATTGATCATGTTGTTCCGCATATATTGGGAGATGACGGCATCGTTTCGGAAGAAACCGTTGAATCCCTGTACAAAGAATGCCGATCTTATCATCCGGATATGCTGGATGTACTTGCGGCCGTATCACCTACCTATTATATAGACAATCAATTTGTTGTTAATCCGGTTGGAATACCCGGAAGTAAGATTGATGCACACTACAAACTTATTGTGGCTCGCCCTTCTTTGAGAAGTTATATTATAAATAGCTTTAAAGACCTGGTAAATGTTGAGATCGCAGGTATCCTTGTTTCTCCTTTAGCCATGGCGGATGTTGTGTTGAGTGAGGATGAAAAGAATCTGGGATGCGCGCTTATTGGATTTGGAGCCGGCGTAACCACCTTAAATATATACAAGGGAGGCAAATTAGACAGCCTTTTTGTAATTCCTTTAGGAAGTAATCTTATTACAAAAGATATAATGAGCCTCCATATCGTGGAGGCAGAAGCAGAACGAATCAAACAAGCCTATGGTAGCGCTATTGCCGACCGGGATAATGAAAGCAGTGTTCAGGTAAGTTCCGCGGATGGAGCCGGCATGCGCGATATTCCGTTGGTAGACTTAAATGAAGTGGTTGAAGCACGAACCCGTGAAATACTGGAAAATGTATATGCCCGTCTTGATGAATCTGGTTTAAAATCAGAATTAGGAGGAGGTGTGATTATCACGGGTGGTGGAGCAGCATTAAAAAATCTGACTGAAACCATACGAGAGCAACTACAAGTAAATGTTCGCTACTCGGCTGCCAGAAAAGGAATTATTGGAAGTGGAGACATCAGCTCCGACAACGTGGAATATGCCGTGGCCATTGGTCTACTGATGCAGGGTACAGAAAACTGCGCACTCCCCCTGCCAGTGCAACCGGAACCTCAACCTAAATTATTCGACACTCCGGAAGAACCTGTAGCTAAACAGCCTACACCGGAACCCCGAAAACAAAAACCACCAAAAGAGAAACAAAAAGGTGGAGGATTGTTCGACGGATGGAAAAAGAAAGTGGACAATATGACGAAGGGATTGTTTGATGATGAAATGTAAAAACAAGCTAATGCAAAAAAACGAAAGACGATGGACGATACAATATTAGATTTCAACTTACCAACAGATTCACCGAATATCATTAAAGTGATTGGTGTGGGTGGAGGTGGTGGAAACGCCGTTTCGCACATGTATAAAGAAGGTATACATGATGTTACATTCGTGCTTTGTAATACAGACAATCAAGCGTTGAAACGTTCGGATGTACCGGTAAAGATTACGCTTGGAAGAGAAGTCACGCAAGGACTCGGCGCCGGTAATAAGCCGGAGAAAGCCATGGTAGCGGCACAAGAAAGTCTTGACGAACTGCGCAAAATGCTTAGCGATAACACCAAAATGGTGTTTATCACAGCAGGAATGGGCGGAGGTACCGGAACCGGAGCTGCGCCTGTCATAGCCGGTATAGCTAAAAGCATGGGAATACTTACAGTCGGTATCGTTACTATTCCGTTTGAGTTTGAAGGCAGACGAAAAATCATACAAGCATTAAACGGAGTAGAAGAGATAAATAAGAATGTGGATGCGCTGTTAGTGATTAACAATGAACGGCTACGTGAAATATATGCCGATCTGACCGTAACAAATGCCTTCGGAAAAGCGGATGATACACTGACTGTTGCCGCAAAAAGTATCGCCGAAATCATTACGCTTCCGGGAATTATCAACCTCGACTTTGCCGATGTGAATACGACCATGAAAGACGGAGGTGTAGCGTTAATGAGTAATGGATTCGGGAGTGGCGAAAACCGGGTAAGACAAGCGATCGAAGACGCGCTCAACTCTCCACTATTAAATAACAACGATATATTCGACGCGAAAAAAATATTGTTCAATGTTTATTTTAGTGAGGAAGCAGAGCTTCTTATGGAAGAAATGAACGATGTACACGACTTTATGTCGCGCTTTGGAAAGGATATTGAAGTGATATGGGGTACTGCCATTGACAATTCGCTTGGAGACCAAGTAAAGATGACTATTCTGGCCACCGGATTCGGCATGGGCGACATTCCTGAAATTGCAGACAAACGGATGCGAGAATCTCAGATGATGACAAACCAGGATAAGGTACGTCTGCAAAACCTCATCGAAATTCAGGAGAAAGAGAATGAACTGATCGAAAAATTCTACGGTAAAACCAATAAGAAAAGAGGGCGTTCTGCACGTATCAAACCGGTCATTCTTACAATAGAAGAAATGGACGATGATGCACTAATCGCAATCCTGGAAGAAAACCCGACCTATAGCCGCGATCCGAAATTGGTTAATCGCCTTCGTGCCAAAACAGACGGAGATACGGAGACACAGGAAGAAGAAGATATCTTCAATAACCCAACCTCTTCCGCGGCTGAAAAACCGGATGATAATCGCACAATTATAAGTTTCAAATAACATAAACCTAAAACATTAATATAATATATGAACCTGTTTGATCAAGTAAGCGCAGACATAAAAGAAGCCATGTTGGCTAAAGACAAAATCCGGCTTCAGGCACTTCGCGGAGTAAAAAAAGAATTTCTTGAAGCAAAAACAGCTAAAGGAGGAGACGGAGAACTTCACGATGACACAGCCATCAAAATAATTCAGAAGATGGTAAAACAACGCAAAGAAAGCGCGGATATATATGCTTCACAAGGACGCCCGGAACTGGCGGAAGGCGAACTGGCAGAAGTAGCATGCCTTGAAAACTACCTTCCAAAACAAATGAGCCTGGAAGAACTCGAAACAGCGCTGAAAGAGATCATCGCCCAAGTAGGCGCATCAGCCCCAAGCGATATGGGAAAAGTAATGGGTGTAGCCACAAAGGCATTGGCGGGAAAAACAGAAGGGAAGCTTATTTCTGAAACAGTAAAGCGTTTATTAGCCTGATAAGATACAAATAAAACAATTGGTATAGGCGTTTAGACCGCACTGATTTTTATGATTTGCTACCTTTGTAGCATGAATGAACGAAAACGATTTTTAGGAGTGAACTCAATCAAATTTTACAATACTTTTAGCTCAGATGAAGTCTGCTATGAATACATATCAGCAATCAAATGGAATGATAACGCTTATCAATGTAAAAGATGTGGACATACAAATTTTTGCAAAGGCGTAAGACCTTTTTCAAGAAGATGTACAAGATGTAAATATGACGAAAGTCCCACTTCAGGAACTATGTTTGATAAATGTAAGTTTCCTTTGCACCTGGCTTTTCATATTGCATTTAAGATAAGTACCAAAAAGAAAGGAATGTCCTCTTTAGAGTTGTCTCAAGAATATGAACTGCGACAAAAAACTTGCTGGGAGTTCAAATGGAAAATACAGCAAGCAATGCAAAGCAGTAAAAAGCATTTAATCAAAGGACTAGTTCATGTTGATGAATTCTATATTGGCGGTGAAGAAGAAGGGAAACGAGGTCGTTACAAAGGAGAAAAGAAGCTTGTCATTGTCGCTCTCGAAATAGTTGAGAGTGGAGTTGGACGAGCTTATGCTCAATGTATCGAGGATGCTTCTTCGGCTTCTTTTCGTCCTTTCTTTGAATCATATATCAGTAAAGATGCAAGAATAATTACTGACGAATGGAGAGGTTATATACCCTTGAAAAAAGATTTTCCAAATCTCGAACAGGTAAAATCTGACGACGGAAAAAACTTCAAGGATTTACATATCCACATTATGAACCTGAAAGGTTGGCTCAGAGGAATTCATCATCATTGTACCAAAGAACGTCTTCAAGGATACCTTGATGAATACCACTTTAGGTATAACAGACGTTCAAATATGGAGACAATATTCGATATACTCATAAAAAGAATGGTTTTAAATAATCCTATTCGCTTACAATCAAATAATTAATTAGTGCGGTCTAAACGCCTATACCAATAAAACAAATTTAAGCCGGCTTCCTAAAAAAGAAAGCCGGCTTTCTTTTTCCATAATTTTCACTCAAGCATTATCAGATACGGATAGATTATATGAAGATATTAAACATCTATGGAGCCCACCTAATGGCTATTGCGACGGTTGTGATCTGGGGAACAACATTCGTCTCCACCAAGGTATTGATCAATAACGGCCTCACTCCTATTGAAATATTGATATACCGCTTTACCATCGCTTACGCATGTATCTGGTTTATATCACCAAAGAAATTATGGGCAGATACACCGAAAGACGAACTTTTGCTTGTTATAGCAGGACTTACCGGAGGTTCGCTCTACTTTCTGGCCGAAAATACAGCCTTAGAAATTTCAATGGCCTCAAATGTAGGATTAATCATTAGCACGACTCCGATAATTACCGCTTTAGTTCAATACCTTATGGATCGGAAGAAACGCCCCGGCAAAAAACTGATTGTCGGATCTTTGATCGCGCTATTAGGCGTTACCTTAGTAGTCTTTAACGGTAGCTTTGTACTACAACTTTCCCCTTTAGGAGATATACTAACCCTTGTTGCCGTATTGATGTGGGCATTTTACTGTATTGTGTTCCAAAAATTAGGCAATCGATACCCTACAGTATTCATCACCCGCAAAG
This sequence comes from Massilibacteroides vaginae, assembly GCF_900178525.1. Taxonomy (GTDB): domain Bacteria; phylum Bacteroidota; class Bacteroidia; order Bacteroidales; family Tannerellaceae; genus Massilibacteroides; species Massilibacteroides vaginae. The sequence continues at coordinate 1,235,857 of NZ_FXDJ01000009.1, read as the reverse complement.
TATTTTTCTATGGCGTAATCACCATTCTCCCGGCCTTATTTTTCAGACCAATAACAATTAAAACAGAGACATTCTTCCATCCCATAGTGATTCTGAACCTTTTGTTCCTCGGCATTATAGCATCCATGCTGTGTTACATCATGTGGAATCTGGCCGTGAAACGTATTGGCACAGTTCATACAGCCAATTATCTCTATATAACCCCGCTCGTAACACTCTTCACAGCCGCCATTGTCATCAACGAACCAATCACCTGGATAGCCATAGTAGGTTGCATCCTTATTCTTACGGGTGTTTATATAACGGAGAAGAAGTAGGTAACAAATAAAAAGACATCAGCCGGCATTTAAGCCTGGATGATGTCTTTTTTACAAAGTAATATTGTTTCTTTCTAATTAATTAAACTCTTTACCAAAGTTTAATTGGGCATCTGCAACAAACTGTTTGATCCTGTCTTCGTCCTCTCTCTTACAAATGAGGAGAACATTGCCTGAATCTGCCACTATATAGCCATTTAGACCGTGGATTACAGCCAGTTTATTTTTGTCCCCCAATGCGATCAGGTTCTCATGACTATCGTATGTCATAACTCTACTCTTAAGTAGAGCATTAGCATCTTCATCTTTCGGTGCGATATCATACAACGACCCCCATGTTCCTAAATCCGCCCAACCAAAGTCTACCCCAAGCATGTATACATTATCCGCTTTCTCCATAATTCCGTAGTCAATAGAAATATTCGGACAATAGGCAAAGTTTTCGTCGATAAACGTTTTTTCATCCGGAGTATTGAACTTCTCTAATCCTAGGTTAAAACGCGCAGTAATGTCAGGCAGGAAACGATCAAAAGCGTCTACAATCGAAGACACGTTCCATAAGAATAATCCGGAATTCCAGAAAAACTCACCACTTTCATAAAAAACCTGAGCAAGTTCTGCATTAGGTTTCTCTGTAAAGGTCTTAACCTTAATAAAGTCTCCTATTGTTTCTTCATCACTCTGAATATAACCATACGCGGTTTCAGGTCTGCTTGGTTTCACGCCCAACGTTACCAACGCCTTATTCTGCTTCACAAAATCCAGTCCCCTTTTAATATCTTTTAAGAAAATATCCTCTTTAAGGATCAGATGATCCGAAGGAGCCACCACAATATTCGCATTAGGATTACGCGCTTTGATGTGATAAGAAGCATAAGCGATACAAGGTGCCGTATTCCGCCTTGTTGGTTCTAATAATATTTGTCTTTCGTCTAATTCAGGTAATTGCGTCCTTACTAAAGGAGCATAAATTTTATTCGTGACAATGTAGATATTCTCTACAGGAATAATTTTAGAGAAGCGGTCGAATGTCATCTGCAACAGTGAACGTCCGACACCAAACATATCCAGAAATTGTTTAGGATACGATTCGCGACTGAACGGCCAGAACCGGCTACCAATTCCCCCTCCCATGATAACACAATAATTATCTGTCATGATGTAGTTTTTTTGTGATAATACTACAAAGTAAGCGAAATAATCTTTCATTTATTCCTTTTCAAATCCCAATAAATCAAAGAGAATCTGTAAAGTCTAAAAAAACGCCGGTACTTCTTGCAGAAATAAAAAAAAAACCTACCTTTGCAACGCATTATAAAAATGCCCAGATGGCGGAATTGGTAGACGCGCTGGTCTCAAACACCAGTGGATTCACTTCCATGCCGGTTCGATCCCGGCTCTGGGTACTTTAAAAATGAAAGCCTAACTGAAAATCAATCAGTTAGGCTTTTTCTTTTGAAGATTTGTTCCCAAATTGTTCCCAGATAGATAATGGAGGATCCCTGTGCTCCTGAAAATTTTAGACGGAAGCAATGATTTCTGTTGCTCTGTTTTGAATTTCTTGAACGAATCCATCTATGACAGATAAATAGTTTTGCACATCCGTATGAGTTAAAGATGGCGTTGCATCTTCAGGCACAATATTATTCCTAATATTGTTTAAAGAATTAAAGCGCTGGAAAAATTCAGACATAGTAGGACTTTCAAGAACAGAACCAAACCCAAACTTAGTTAATAATCTTTCTATTTCTTGCTGACCATGCTTACCTATTTTTAACTTTGAGTTCACATGATCTCGATAACGCTCCAAGCTTGCACTTTCATTGGTAGAGCACAGGTCTATAAGTTTATTTATATGTTGCCGTCTTTTACTTTTATTATTTTTCGTCGTCTCTAGACGCCCGATTATATCATCTACAATATGCTCGAAGAGCTCCTCGCATAATGTATGATTGGTAGTCTTACTAATAAGTCCGTAAGCACACTCATCTAGAAAATTTTCAAACTCTCTATGCTTTTCCCAATCGGTCTTTGTTCGCAGCCCTAAACTAATGGATCGAGCTATGACTAATTTGATGATAGGAAGGATAACAATTCTTTCGGCAAAAGTCGTTTCCGGATTACGCCGTATCTCTTCGCCACGTTCCACCATCCGTTCAAAGCTCTTTCCAAAGTAAAGCCATGAAAGCATTGCCGGCACAATAGATTCCGGGGAAGATTTCTCAAACTCGTTGATTAATGATTCTGCAAGATTATTTGCAGAAAAGAGGGTTTCTATATCAGAAATATCTTCTGTTGATACCTGGTTAACTCTTTTTCGAATGATCTTTTGATACTTCGGCACCAAAGAGAAAGCCTTTCTAAGAATTTGCTGGTAACCGGCATTGTCTTTCCGGTTCATCTCCTCTTCAAAACAATCGTATTCCTCCGGGTGGGCATCCATCCAGTCTTTAATCTGTTGTTTGAAGTTATCAAAATCTTGTTGAGCCATATCAAAAACAATTGCTACAAGAAAGATAATCAGCATTTCACAAAAAGAGTTATTTTTGTGAATCAATCTACATTCTCATGGGTTTAAGCATACATTATAGTGGTCGAATTAAAAATGCCGCATCTCTGCCTCTACTGATTGAAGAGGTAAAGGAAATTGTAACTATTTACGGATGGAAATACCGTATTGCTGAAAGTTCATTTCCGGGCAACACTTTGAATGATCAAGAGCATCTCAGTCCAATTTATGGAATTAGCTTTACTCCACCTGAATGTGAAACAATCTCCTTGACATTCCTTTCTAATGGCGTTATGGCTTGTTCGTCGGGCATCTACCTTTTCGGTAATTCTAAAAACGCAACCGAGAGAGACTATATTTACCGTCTATTTGCTAAAACACAATTTGCGGGGGTTGAGGTTCATGCTTTGATTATAAATCTATTCCGATACTTAAGCAAGAAGTATCTCTCAGAATTTAAGATGAATGACGAAGGAGAGTATTGGGAAACCGGAGATGAAGATGTGCTGCGAGGGAAATTCAAAGAGTATGAAGCATTACTCGATAATTTCATGTTATCGCTCGAAACTTTTCCTGTAGAGAAAGGCGAAGGTCTTATGGATTACTTTGATCGGCTACTGGAACATATTAACCGACTCAAGAGAATGTAGTAAAATCATGCTTTTCGCAGTTGCTTCGTCATTTGATCATCAAATAACCATCAAATAAGAAATAGCTAATAATCAAGATGTTACCTTTCATATTCGTCCTTATATCAAATGAGCATCAAATAGAAATCATGCCCAAAAAGGAATGTAACTGGCATATTTTCTGGATTTGCTTTCCGGATCATCTTCTTTAATCGCTTCTTCTGCAAGTGCATCCCTGATAATGCGTGATGCAATTGCAGCATTCTGATTTTCTATCTTAAATCTGTCTCTCAAAGACTGATTGGTCATCTTCTCGTTTGACACATATTTTAAGCAAGCATGTTGATAGCAAGCTCTAATTTTTTCTCTCTTATCAAGATCATTTAGTTTCTTGTAGCTATAGATTGTTATTCTTGTTCTTTTCTCTGCAACAATAATGTTGATAGGAGGAAGTTGGTATAACTCATTGTAAAAAATCACCTTGTCCATACCGCTACCTTTTTCTTCACAGAATCCCATACGGCGCATTATGTCTGCAAATTTCTCATTCCTTGAGATATAAGCATCGATAAATCTTTCTGGGGTTACCAAAGGTGTTCCCGGATTAGATATTTCTATTCTATCATCAAAAATTTCAACCATGGGAAACCCTTTTTCCGTTAGGTCTTGATGAATAAGCGAATTAGCAACGAGCTCTCTTATAGCGATCTCCGGATACATACGGGACTCTGTTCTTAAGACTTTCCCAATTTCTTCATTTGCAGGCAATTGGCTATTGATCCAATCTACTAAACCTTCAAAACCTATTGCATATCCGTTTACCCCAATTTGCTCCCTCTCAGTATAAACCTTATTCTTCCCTTTATACACAATAACTCTTATGGCCTTTCTCGCAATACTATCAAACTCTTTCAGATCTTTAGCAAAAAGGAGTGCTCCCAACTTAGTTATTGCATACCCTTTACTTTTCACGATTAGTTTTTCCTCCAAAAACTTATCAATAACCCCTTGCTGAGTAGAAGGATAGGGTATTCTCATCAGGTCAAAATAAGTCTCTGTGCTAAGATATTTGCTGATATCTGCAGCAACTAAATCATCTTTAGCTATTTCTTTTTCAAAAGGCGTTGTTTCCTTTTTCCAAATTTTAGCTTGTTTTTCCGGGAATTCACTTAGCTTTCGAGTTATGCTCCCTACACGTATATATGAAATATGCAAAAATTCCACTGGCTGAGTTTTAGCTGCGGGGATAACAAACATAGTTATATGCCTTTTCTCATCATACTCGAACTCATAAATACTAAAATCTATTCTCGGATTTAAGCGATTTGCCAACCAATTCTCTAGCTCTTCATTGCCTTTTTTATGTCTTCTAGCACTAAATGTTGTCCCTTTAATAATGTGACTTTCATCTTCTATTCCAAAAACCAAATATCCAAATCGTTGATTATGAATGCAAGCTCCATTAGACAATGCCGAAATCCTTTGTCCAATTTCTTCTTCTGAATGAAAATTCAACTTGAATTCAATCCATTCATTTTCTCTCGAAGATTTCACTAATTCATTCAGGAGTTCTATTGATTGCGAGGTTGTCATCATTTAATTTTGAAATATTTAATCCAACAAATTTACTAATTCTTTTTTCATTTCTTCATCTATCTCCCGATAACGACTAAAGGCTTTGCTTCCTTCTTTATTTCCGCTCAATGCTCCAACTAAATTAGGGTCTTTCACTATCTTGTCGATATATCCAATAAAACTACGCCTTGCCATGTGTGAGGAAGCGACTTTGTAAAGAGGTCTTTGAATCTCTTCCCGGGTTTGTTGGTCAAGAACCGTAACCATACAGTCAAGTCCTGCTCTTTTATTCAAAAAAAAAATATTCCGTATCCACATTTTATAAAAAAACAAAAATCACCTTCAAACACATTAAATCAGAATCAAACACTAATTACAGTAAATCAAATATTTATACTACATTTTCAATTTAATCAAATATGTTATATTTTGATTAAATGATCCCGGCTCTGGGTACGTAGAAAGCCTGATAGAGAAATCTGTTAGGCTTTTCTGTTTTAGTTCTGCTAACTATTGGGGTAATCTTGTATTTTTGCTACATGACTAAAAATGCAATCGAATCGAAATCAAAGATGTGGAACTTGTGGCATGGCTGTCATAAGTTAAGTGCAGGTTGTCTGCATTGCTATGTGTATAGAGGGGACTCTAAGCGAGGAATAGATAGCAGTGTTATTACTAAAACCAAGAGCTTTGAACTTCCTATTCAGAAGAAACGTAACGGTGAATATAAAATTCCTCCGGGATCGATGGTTTATACCTGCTTTACTTCCGATTTTTTTGTTGAAGATGCCGACGAATGGCGTGTTGAAGCATGGGAAATGATGCGAATTCGAAGTGATTTACGATTTATGATGATAACCAAGCGCATTGACCGCATGCAAGAATCTTTACCCAAAGATTGGGGCAACGGATACGACAATGTAACTATCTGTTGCACGGTTGAAAATCAGGACAGGGCTAACTATCGACTTCCTATCTATAGAAATGTTCCGATAAAACAAAAAATCATTATCTGCGAACCACTTTTAGAACGAATCGACCTTAGTTCATTTGATATAGGTTCATGGGTTGAACAAGTGGTTGTTGGCGGAGAATCTGGTTATGATGCTCGTCCCTGCAATTTTGATTGGATTATGGAGTTACACGATTTATGTGAAGCACAAAATGTTTCATTTTGGTTCAAACAAACCGGAGCCAGATTTATCAAAGACGGAAAATTATATACTATCAATCGCAGGCTACAGCACTCACAGGCTCGCAAGGCAGGAATTAATCTATAAAGTGCCACTGTTGTTTACAAAATTACTTGATAGTTTTCACTTACGATAATGGAGAATACTCAATGGGGGCATCCTCCGGATTAGTGATATCAGGCCACTCTTTTCTAAGCATGCCATATATTATATCTTCCGGCTTTGCTAACCGTATAATCAATCTTTTAGTTGGTATATCATTCATAGCCCCTGCGTTATTGTTTGTAATCTTCATGTTTAAGCAAAAAAATCGTTTATTACTGTTTAAGATATTTGTAGTAGCGAGTTTAAAATTTTGACATTTCTACAACCACCATGCAGAGAAGTAAAGTCGGTTTTCCTGCTTTTTATTTTTATATCAGATTTCCATTGATAGAACGTATATCTGTTTTTCCGAATTGTCGTTAAATGTTTCTTCTTCAAAACTTCCAAACTTACGAATAATATTAAATCCGGTTCTTTACCGTTTAAAATTTGGTATAAGAAAAGGGACTTCTTTTTTATAATTGAGATAATTATCTCCAAATCTGGCATATAATTCTTTTTCCTCTACGAGTTTATGATAGGTACTTCCTATAATAAGTCCTGATAAGAAAGCTACGACTCCTATAGTGTACGATCCCATTATTGTGCCCAGTCCGAAATAATAAATTATCCCTCCTAACTCGATTGGGTTTCTAATGTGTTGATAGGGTCCGGATATAATTAGTTGTTGTGTAGGTGCATTCGGTACCGGAGTGCCTTTTCCAATTTTCCATAGTGTATATGCCGACCAAGAGAGTATTGATAAACCAATAACTATCGTAAGCAATGCGATAACTATTCTTATTGCATCATTTCCGGCAACATGAATAAATTTGTCTATATAAAAACCAACATAGATAAATAGAGCTGGAAATACCACTAAAAAGAAAATAATACCGAAAGAGAGGGATATAATCTTATATGTTTGGGTAGTTTTTCTCTTTTGAAAACTCACCAATAGGTTTATGTATCCTTTTCTCATCACTATATGATATATTTTAAGCCAATTCCCGGCAATAAATTTACTGCTTTTCTTCATGGGTTTCACTAAAATCAGTATATTTTTCAGCGGGATTCGGTACGCTATAGGCAAGATTAACGCACAATGATTATTTTATCGTTTTATTAGGTTGTTATTCTGAAAATAAAGGATTGTTTTCTTTTTCTACAGTTGTGGAATTGTTTTTCTATATATATGGAAAAGTTTTTCTACAGTTGTCGAACTGTTTTTCTATATATATGGAAAAAGGAAAATATCCTTTGTCTTTTATTTTAAATACTTTATGCCGGGTTTTATATACTGCTTTTTGTAATGGATATCTTTTAAAGGGAGATGGGTGGGTTAATGTTGAACTTAACGAGGGTGTATTTCAGGTACTTATCTGTATTTCTGCTTTAATGATAATTATTACGCAAGAAAAGTTGTTACCTTTGCAGGAAATTAAGACATTAAATATCTGAATAATAACGATGGCTAACAATTTTGCAAAAGAGGTTATTAAAGTACCGGAGCCTACGCTTAGGAGACTCCCCTGGTATCTTGCGTTTGTAAAATTGCTTAAGGGTAAGGGGGAAGCGTTTGTTTCTTCAACTCAAATCGCAAAGGAAATTAGTGTGGATGCCAGTCAGGTGGCTAAGGATCTTTCTTTTGTTAACGTGTCCGGTAAAACCCGGGTGGGGTATGAGATTGATACGCTGATTAAGGTGTTGGAGAAATTTTTGGGTTTTACGGCTCAGCATAAGGCTTTCCTTTTTGGGGTAGGTAGTTTGGGTGGTTCTTTGTTGCAGGATTCCGGGTTGAAACAATATGGACTTGAAATTGTGGCCGGGTTCGACATCCGCAAGGAAATGGCCGGAAAAAAAATTAATGGCATACCTGTTTATCACATCAGTGATTTTCCTGACAAACAAAAGGAATTAGGGGTGATTATCGGCGTTATTACCGTACCGGTAGAGAAGGCACAGGAGGTGACCGAACAGATTATTGAAGGTGGCATAAAGGCTTTATGGAATTTTACTCCTTTCCGAATCAGGGTGCCGGAGGGTATTGTTGTGCAGAATACTTCTATGTATGCGCATCTGGCTGTGATGTTTAACCGGCTGAACTCAATCGAACATTAAAACAAAATGAAGATTATTGCGGTTGGAATGAATTATGAGGCTCACAAAAGAGAGCTTAATCATTCGATAGAATTAACGGAGCCGACTATTTTCATGAAGTCGGACTCGTCGATATTGAAAGATGGAAAGCCGTTTTTCATCCCTGACTTTTCGTCTGAGATCCATTATGAAACGGAGGTGGTTATCAGGATAGACAGATTAGGGAAGAACATTGCCGAACGTTTTGCTCATCGTTATTACAACGAGGTTACGGTGGGGATTGATTTTACGGCGCGCGACTTGCAAACAAGGTTACGCACGCAAGGATTACCCTGGGAGATCAGTAAAGCGTTTGATAATTCCGCGGCAGTGGGTACTTTTATTCCGCTGGAAGAAGCCGGCAAAATAGGTGCAATACCTTTTCATCTGGAGATTAACGGAACAAAGGTACAGGAGGGGAATACGGCCGATATGTTGTTTTCGGTAGATAAGATCGTTGCCTACGTCAGTCGTTTTTTTACGCTCAAAATAGGAGACCTGATATTTACCGGCACACCGGTTGGAGTAGGAGAAGTTCATATCAACGATCATTTGCAGGGATATATCGGTGATCGCAAACTGTTGGATTTTCACGTACGATAATAATTGGCTGAGATGATTGATTCAGGTCTTTATGCGGATGTTGGTCGGCAAACAATAAAGTACTTTGCTTCTCGTTAATACTTACATGATTATCTATCTGAAATAAGTTGATAATAGTTCTGTTTATGTTGAGAATTGTCTATTTATTGTTTTTTATATACTTGGTTTATCCCTTTTCTCTTTGGGGGAACGGGGATCGCTATGCGGAAAATTCTGTTTTATCAGAGGGCCGCTGGGTGAAAATTAAAGTAAACGAGACCGGAGTCTACAAGCTGACTGCTGCCGACCTGAAAAAAATGGGATTTTCCGATATTTCAAAAGTCGGTGTGTTCGGTTATGGCGGTAATATGCTTAGTGAAGATTTCTCAAAGAATGACTATATAGATGACCTGCCCGAAGTGGCAACATGGAAGGGCGATGGCGACTTTATCCTCTTTTATGCAAAAGGCACCATTCGGTGGGATTATCGTTCTTTTACGCATGAGCAGAATCCTTACTCAAGCTCGGGCTACTATTTCCTGCGAGAAACGAATGAACCTTCGCGCATGAAATCTATTGCCGGCCTTACCGAATCGGGCGCAATGCGTGTCACCACTTTTGACGATTTCTTATTGCATGAAACAGAAGCCACTTCGTTTGCGAAATCAGGACGAGACTTGTTTGGAGAGTCTTTCCAGACCAAGACCTCCCAGGATTTTACATTCAGCGCGCCGGGAATTACCAATGATCCGGGAAAAGTAAGCTTCCGTTTTGTTTCAAGAGTCAATAGTGGATCAGCTTCTGTTTCTCTTCTCATCAACAACGAATTAATCACAAAAACATCGATCCCTGCTACCGGCGGAAGTGACAGTTACACCTATGCGAAAGAAGCTAAAAACACACAAAACCTGACGTGGGACGGAGCTAAAAGCGAAACGCTAAAAGTAAACGTAAAATACGAAGGAAGCAGCTCACACGAGAATGTTCACTTGGACTACATTCGTATTCAAGTGAAACGGGAACTTCGTCCTTATGGAGCAGTTACTTTCTTCAGAAAATTAAACACAGAAGAAACAAACACGCGTTATGTGATTCAAAACGGGTCGGCAGATCTTTTGGTTTTTGATGTAACAGACGGCGAAAATCCGGCACGAATAGAGACGACACTTAACGGATCTGAACTTTCCTTTATCAGAAAAGCATCCGGTCTCAGAGAATATGCTTTAGTACGCCCGAACGGCACCATTCCCACTCCGGAATTTGTCGGTGAGGTAGGAACGCAAAATCTGCATAACCTTCCTCAGGCGGATATGATCATTATTGCACCTAAAGGTTTTAGCGTTCAGGCAAATCGTCTGGCAGACGCACATCGAGAGCGAGACGGACTGACAGTACATGTTGTTGATCCTCAAAGTATATACAATGAGTTTTCCGGCGGAACACCCGATGCTACTGCTTATCGCCGGTTTATGAAAATGTTTTACGACCGGTCTACAGCCGATACTGACGCACCAAAATATTTATTGCTTTTTGGTGATGGAGCATACGATAACCGTCAGCTTACTACGGTATGGAAATCTATCGATATGAGTAATTTTCTACTCACATTCCAATCGCAAAATTCTCTTTTCGCCAGTTGGGATTCGGGAACATACGTAAGCGATGATTATTTCGGTTTATTAGAAGATAACGAAGGAGCAAATATCGTCCGTTCAAGCATAGGAATTGGCATCGGCAGATTTCCGGTCAGGACTCAGGCACAAGCCAAAAACGCAGTAGACAAAGTTATTGCCTATATGGAGAATAAGAACTTTGGTTCCTGGAAAAACACGGTCACTTTTGTTGCTGATGACGGAAGTGCAAGTGATTCTTTTACCATAGACCACATGTCACAGGCAAACAAATTAGCAGACATGATTACGTTAGGCAATCCGGAGATCATGGCCAAAAAGCTATTCTTCGACGCGCATAAAAAAGACAACTCAAACGGTGGATTCGCCACTTATCCTACAATCCGCTCCGGATTAATGCAACAGCTAAAAGAAGGAACCCTTCTCGTAAATTATACCGGACACGGAAGTAACGACGCCTGGAGTGACGAGAAAGTGCTTATCCAAGCGGACATCAATCAATTCTCCTACACCAATCTTCCGCTATGGATTACGGCTACGTGTGATTTTACGCCTTTCGACGATTTGCTTACCTCAGCCGGCGAAGATGTGTTTCTAAATGCAAAAAGCGGAGGTATCGCTCTTTTTACGACAATGCGTGTAGCCTATTCCGAAAAGAACTTCACCATGAATAAGGTCCTGCTTGAATATCTATTTACACAAACCGATGGGGTTTACCCCACGTTGGGAAAGGCGATAATGCAAACAAAAAGAGATCGGAGATTAAACGGGATGGATCAAAAACTGAATTTCGGATTAATCGGCGACCCGGCTTTACGCTTGAATTATCCGACAGGAGGTATTCGGATAACCGAGATAAACGGCAAAGCGGTATCTGATGAGCCTGTTACATTCAGTGCATTGCAAAAAGTAACCATAAAGGGCAATATAGTTAATAATAATGGCCGGGTGGACACCGAGTTTAATGGAGAGATAAGTCCGACCGTCTTCGATAGTCAGGTTAGTATTACAACGTTAGATAATAACAAAACAGGTTCAACATTAGATTTTACTGACTATCCGAATAAGATTTTTGTAGGTAATGAAACCGTAACTAACGGTGAATTCGAATTTACTTTTACCGTACCCATCGATATTTCATACACCGGTTTGGCCGGGAAAATGAGTCTCTATGCTTTTAATCCTACTACAGGCAAGGAAGCTAAAGGATCATTCCTGAACTATAACGTATGGGGTACAAACGGAGACATCGAGGATAAGGAGGGCCCCGAAATACGTTCGCTTTACCTGAACGATTCCACCTTTGTTGACGGTGCACAAGTTAATTCAACGCCTTTGCTGGCTGTTAAAATCTGGGACGAAACAGGGGTGAACATTACAGGAAGCAGTATCGGTCACGATATAACCCTCGTTATCGACGGTCAATCGGCCCGGACGTATAACCTGAACACCTATTATAAGACCATTTCGGATTCAGACGGAGAAGGTATGTTGCATTTCCCAATACCGGAACTCGCTGCCGGAATTCACACAGCGGAATTAAAAGTATGGGATGTGCTGAACAACGCTACAGATACTACGTTCACTTTTGAAGTGGCAGAAGGATTGAAACCAAAATTGTACGATCTGGTAGCGTCGCCATCACCTGCACGGGAAACAGTAACATTCTACCTTTACCATAACCGACCGGAATCAAGTGTAAAAGTGAATATTATGGTGTACGACATGATGGGACGTTTACATTGGAGAGGAGAAGAACAAGGGGTATCGGGATATGGCACTCCGCTGACCGTAGAGTGGAATCTGCAAAATGGAAACGGAAGCCGTTTACGTCCCGGAATATACATCTACCGCGCGGCAATCAGCACAAAAAATTCTAAAGAAGCTACCGACGCGAAGAAATTAATTATTTTGGCACAATAAGGCGAAGGAAAAAGAGTTTAATTAGTTAGTATATACGATTATAAAAAAGAATATGATTAGAAGTAATAAGTTAATCCTGTTGTTCATCACCTTGCTCTTGTTAGCACTTCCGATGACAATGCAAATTAATGCACAAGGCGTTGATAAGCAAAAAGATTTTGCTCCGATCAATACGGCTGTGCCTTCACTTTCCATTGCTCCGGACGCACGTGGTGGTTCAATGGGTGACAATGGTGTTTCTACACTACCCGATGAGAATTCACAATATTGGAATCCGGCAAAATACGCGTTTATGACAAGCAAAGCCGGTGTAGCCCTATCATATACTCCCTGGTTAAGAAAATTGGTAAATGATGTGGCATTGGCTAATCTTAGTGGTTATTTCAAGATAGGAGATAGCGATATGCAAGCCATAGGAGCTTCGCTGCGTTATTTCACCTTAGGGGAAGTACCTATGAGTCAGCAGGGAATAGGAGAAAACATAGGATATATAAATCCTTATGAAATGGCTTTTGACGTGAGTTATAGTCGTAAGTTGTCCGACTATTTTTCCATGGCGGTTGCGTTGCGTTATATTCGCTCTGATATGGGAACGCAGGACTCTGAAGAACAAGAGGCAGGAAATGCTTATGCGGCAGACGTTGCCGGTTATCTTGAAAAATACGTAATGGTTGGTAGTGCGGAAGCTTTATGGAGCTTTGGTTTCAATGTATCAAACATCGGTACCAAAATATCGTATGACGGAGGTACTACAAACCAGTTTATCCCAACAACGCTACGACTTGGAACCGGATTGTTATACCCACTGGATGATTACAACCGGATTGGTTTCTACCTTGATTTGAGTAAATACCTGGTACCTACTTTACCCAAAAACGCAGGTAGCACACAGGAAGAAATTGATGCGTATGAGAAACTAAAAGAGGATTACAACACGATGTCCGGAATAAAAGGAATGTTCCGTTCATTTAGTGACGCTCCCGGAGGTTTCAGTGAGGAGTTAAAAGAAATAAACGTTTCCATCGGAGCAGAATACAGCTATAATGAACAATTCTTTGTGCGTGGAGGGTATTATTACGAGAACCCGAATAAAGGAAATCGTCAATACTTTTCCATCGGTACGGGATTTCGCATGAGCGTATTCCAGATTGACGCGGCTTACCTTATCAGTACGGTACAGAGCAACCCGTTAGATCAGACCTTACGCTTCTCCTTATCATTTGATATGGACGGCCTGAAAGGATTAATTAAGTAAATTCCGTAAGATGAAGATTCGAGTTGGATTCGGTTTTGACGTACATGCGTTGACAGAAGGACGTGATTTGTGGTTGGGAGGAATTAAGATACCTCATACAACCGGTTTATTAGGACACAGTGACGCGGACGTATTGATTCATGCCATTTGCGATGCGCTGTTGGGAGCTGCCAATCTGCGGGATATCGGCTATCATTTTCCCGATACAGCCGGAGAATACAAAGACATCGACAGCAAGATATTGCTCAAAGATACCATGGCGCTAATTCGCAAGGCAGGCTATGAGTTCGGAAACTTAGACGCCACAATAGCCGCTGAACGCCCTAAATTAAATCCGCATGTTCCTGCTATGAAGCAATGCTTGGCCGAAGTGATGAATGTGAGTGAAGAAGACATCTCAATCAAGGCAAGTACAACGGAAAAACTCGGTTTCACCGGACGTGAAGAAGGAATGACAGCCTATGTTACCGTTTTGATCAGTAAAGCATAAAACAGAATTTAAAGATGAAAGAGAACGACTGGAAAAGTAGGCTTGGAGTTATGTACTCAACTAATCCGGAATTCCAATACAATACGGGAGAAGAGGAAGAAGCCGATACACTTCCCAAGGATAAACAACTTCTGCGGGTTTCGTTAGACAAGCGAAATCGCGGTGGAAAGGTGGTTACACTCATTACCGGATTCACCGGAACATCAGCTGATCTTACCACTTTAGGCAAACTTCTGAAGGTGAAATGTGGCGTAGGTGGCTCGGCTAAAGATGGCGAAATCATTGTACAGGGTGATTTACGTAAAAAAGTACTCGATATTCTGCAAAAAGAAGGGTATATTAAGAGCCGAATAATTTAATGCTTTATGCTAACTGTTTACAGGGCATCTGCCGGTGCCGGAAAAACTCATAAACTTACCGGTGAGTATCTGAAGTTGCTTTTTACTCATCCCATCGCTTATCGTCGTATTCTTGCGGTGACCTTTACAAACAAAGCCACAGACGAAATGAAAAGCCGGATCGTCGAAGAACTTTATTTGCTGGCATCCGGACAAAATTCCTCTTTTGTAGATCAACTAAGCACCACTCATCAGCTTTCTGAAAAAGAGGTTCGAAAGCAAGCCAAACGTATTCTTATACGAATTCTGCATGATTATGCGGCTTTCAACATCAGTACGATAGACCGATTTTTTCAACAAA
The DNA here is from genome assembly GCF_900178525.1 of Massilibacteroides vaginae. GTDB lineage: Bacteria > Bacteroidota > Bacteroidia > Bacteroidales > Tannerellaceae > Massilibacteroides > Massilibacteroides vaginae. The sequence continues at coordinate 1,220,831 of NZ_FXDJ01000009.1, read as the reverse complement.
CCATGCGCGCTTTCACCCGTGAGATAGGATTACAGGGTGGGTACGGCATCGAGATGGATCAAACCCTTGTATTAACAGAAGCGGTAGACAATCTTTTAGCCGATTTAGAAAAACCGGACAATAAAGAGTTGCTTAACTGGCTGCTCCGTTTTGCGGAAGATAAAATAGAAAATGGTGGCGAGTGGGATCTGCGCAAAGATATCCGGGCTTTAGGGAAGGAGATATTTAAAGAAAACTACAAGGCACTCAGTGCTGATGTCGCGAAGGATCTGGAAGATAAACAAGCGCTGGAAAAATATAAAGAGGAGCTGATAAAAATTGTTCGTTCCGTTGAAGCCGAAGTAAAGGCATTAGGAGAAAAGGGCCTTTCACTGATCGACCAGTATGGATTACAGCCTACTGACTTCAAAGGAGGAAGCCGTTCGTCTATGCTTATTCTCCAAAAACTGGCGAATGGAGAAATGAAAGAACCTACGGCCACCTTCAATAGTTTCGCGGATAATACGGAAGGTTGTTATACAAAAACTACTTCTGTTGCCACACAACAGATCATTGCTTGTGTAATGGATAACGGTCTGAACGAATGTATCAAAGCCATAATAGCACGCTTCGCCAATCTTACTGCATACCATACCGCAAAAGAGATTATTCGTTATTATTATACATTAGGAATCTTAACGGATATATCCGGTCAGATCGCCAAGTATAGAGAAGAGAAAAACATCCTTTTAATCGCGGATACTACCGAATTATTGAATAAGATCATTGCCGGTAGTGATACACCCTTTATCTACGAAAAGACGGGAACACGGATAGATCACTACATGATAGATGAATTTCAGGACACCAGCAAAATGCAGTGGGATAATTTCCGTCCGTTGTTAAAAGAAAGTCTGGCACAAGCTTACAACAACCTGATAGTTGGTGATGTAAAGCAGAGCATCTATCGTTTTCGAAATTCCGACTGGACACTTTTAGATAGCCAGGTGCAGCAGGATTTTTCTTCCGCGCAGTTGCAGGAAGAAACACTCAAAGATAATTGGAGAAGCTGCCGGCATATTGTTGATTTCAACAATGCTTTCTTTTCGGCAACCCCTACCCTGCTGCAAAATCAATACAATGAACAGTTGCGATCTTCATCGATCTCCGAACCGGAACAGGCGGCGTTTACTTCACGCATTAACAAGGCATACGAAGACAGTACTCAGCTAACTCCTGATGCGCTTGCCAAACAAACCGGACATGTACAGATCTCTTTCCTCCCGCAAGATGCCGATACCAACTGGAAAGAAGATGCCCTACAAAAACTACCTGAAACAATCGAGCGATTACAGGATAGCGGCTACCAATTGAAAGACATAGCCATTTTAGTACGCACCAATCTGGAAGGAGCTTCTGTAGCAGACCTTTTGCTGAATCAGAAAGAAGCATACACCGGCACAAAGTACAAATACGATATCATTTCAGACGATGCGTTGTTTGTAGGCAGTTCGCCCGCTGTACGCTTTATTATAGCGATACTGAAACATCTGAAGAATCAGGAAGACCGAACCAATCGACAAATGGCATTATTCTCTTATGTGGCATTACTCGGCAGCTTTGACGAAACGGTTTCTTCCTTTTCCGATGAGACCAATCAGGCATTACAACAACTGTCAAGACTCTCGCTTTATGAAATGACCGAAGGTATATATCGGTTATTCGTCGATAAGTTTCCCGAAAATGAGCAGGTCTTTATCCAGGCATTCTTGGATATGGTGTTGGAGTTTTCGCAAAAAGAAAACGCGGATACGGGACGTTTCCTGAAATGGTGGGACGAAGCAGGCCATAAAAAAACAATCACGACACCGAATGATCAGGATGCGATCCGGATTATGACTATTCATAAATCAAAAGGACTCGGCTTTAAGGCGGTGATCATACCTTTCGGAGACTGGGAGATTGATCATAAGCCCTCCAAATCCGTAATTCTCTGGTGCCGTCCTGAAAGTGCTCCTTTTGATCATCTGCACTTAGTGCCTGTACGCTACGGACAAATATTGGCGAATACGTATTTTGCCAAAGATTATTTCAAAGAGAAATTACACGCTTTCATCGACAATCTGAATACGCTTTATGTGGCTTTTACGCGCGCAAAAGAAGAACTGATCGTCTTTGCCCCACGTCCTAAGAAAATAGATAAATCCGGAGCCGGATTAACCCGTGCCACCGGCATCGCTGAATTATTGTGGATGGGATTATACACCGAGCCGGTTAACGAAGTAAGTTCGACGTTGAGCTTGCCTGACGTTTTCCTGCCCGAAGAAAACCGATTTGAGTTGGGCAACTGGTATAAAACGCCACAAAAGGAAACTCCTGCTAATATCATAGAATTGCCGGCGAGCAAGTTTCATTCTGTTTCCTCTCAGGAACGTTTACATCTACGTTTGAGAGGTAAGAATTTATTCTTTGACGACAAACAAAGAAAGCTGGGAGCTGTGATGCACGACATGCTTAGTCTGATCTATACAACCGATGATATCCCCTCGGCAGTGGAAAACGCACTTTTATCCGGAGTGATCACACAAGAAGAAGCGACAGACCTGAATGAGCGACTTTTCAATTACCTTACAGAGCCGAAAGTCAGCGCGTGGTATGACGGATCATTTCAAGTTTTAAACGAAACAGACATCCTCTTTGCCAAAGGCTATTCCAAACGACCGGATCGGGTTATGTTTCAAAACGGAGAAGTGGTGATTGTAGATTACAAATTCGGAGGAAAAGAAGAAACTAAATACCACAAACAAGTGAAAGACTATATGGATTTGATCCGACAAATAGGCTATAAACAAGTGAGCGGTTATATCTGGTATATGGAGTTAAACAAATTAGAACAAGTGAATGCGTGATATAATTTTTTATATTCCATAAAATTAGATACTTTTGCGCATTCTATAATAGGATTAAAGAAAGTGTAAGCACTCAGCAATTTAAAGGAATGAAAGTACATAGAGAAGGAACAGGATTATTATTGTCTTTATTTACAATTCTTTTTATTATAAATCTTGCCATTTATCACACAATTGGCGAAGGGATTTTGTTTTATTCCACATTTTGTATCTCCACTATATTGTTTTTACTTGTCCTCAACTTTTTCCGAAGTCCTTACCGACGATTCCCCTATGACTCCGAAGGGCTTGTAATTGCGCCGGCAGACGGCACAATCGTAGCAATAGAAGAAGTGATGGAGAATGAAATCCTCAATGAAAAGAGACTCCAGATCTCCATATTCATGTCTGTTTTTAATGTACACGCCAATTGGTTTCCGGTAAACGGAACAGTAAAGCACGTATCCCATAACTCAGGACGCTTTATGGCCGCTTATCTGCCCAAGAGCAGTACAGAAAACGAACGATCGGCCGTGGTTATCACTACTCGCGGAGGTGTAGACGTATTAGCCCGACAAATTGCCGGAGCTATGGCACGACGAATCGTTACTTACGCGAAAGTAGGAGAAAAATGCAATGTAAACGAACAGATGGGCTTCATTAAGTTCGGCTCTCGTGTAGATATTTATCTGCCGATAGGCACGGAGGTTTTAATAGAAATGGACCAGAAAGTAACCGGCAATCAAACTCCCATTGCCCGCCTTGGGAAATGTAGTTACCACCAATAAATTATTCCGAAATGAATATAACCAAGTATATCCCGAATACGATAACCTCTCTCAGTTTAGTATGTGGTTGTATCTCCTGTGTAATGGCATTAGATGGCTATATACTCTATGCTACTCTCTGGATTATCGCGGCAGCAATCCTCGATTTCTTTGATGGATTCGCGGCTCGCTTATTCCACGCCTTCTCTCCGATAGGGAAAGATTTAGACTCATTGGCGGATATGGTTGGCTTTGGCGTTGCACCGGGAATGATTCTTTTCTGCTTATTAAGTCAGGCGGCACCCTCTTTGCCATTAGGTACACTGAACATTTATGTGCCGTTTCTTGCATTTGTGATCCCTGTTTTCTCTGCACTCCGACTGGCAAAGTTTAATATCGACACCAGACAGTCTACGTCTTTTATCGGACTTCCCGTTCCTGCTCATGCCCTTTTTCTGGCTTCCGCAGCCTATTCCGTGCAACCGGTAATACAAAACAGCCCACAACTATTTGTGGTTATCGCGATTGTAGTATTCTGCACCACCTCTTTTCTATTAGTATCAGAGATACCGATGTTTTCGTTAAAAATTAAATCGCTTGGTTGGAAAGGCAACGAACTTCGTTATATCCTTATCGCTTGTTCGGCCGGATTTATTCTTGCATTCGGACTTCTCGGACTGGCGGGTTCTATCCTCTTATATATAATCTTGTCTATTTTTAACAAAAAGTGATCAGTAAGATTGCTTATATTTGTGAGTCTAACTATTTCATAAAAAGAATTTAACGTCTATGTTTAAGTTTATATTTGTCATGTTCTTCTTTTTCCTGTTACTCCTTTTCCTATTGGGGTTCTCTGTGATACGCACATTCAAGAATATCTTATTTGGAAAAGGAAGCAGCACGCAAAAAGGCGGACAAAGACGTCAAACTTCTTCTTCAAGCCGTCAACAATCTTCCTACAGAACCCAGCAACAAGAACAAACCACCCCTCGCAAAAAAATCATCGGAGATGACGAAGGCGAATACGTGGATTACGAAGAGGTAAAAGAGACCTCCAAATAAACATAGTAATGTCTTTAAAAACATAAAGGTTATTTTTCGAAAAATAAAGGATATATTTTGAAAAATAACCTTTATGTTTTTCAGCCCTTTTAAACCATTGATTTTCAAAGCCTAAAAAAATACATTTTTAGAATTGCCATCCCCTTGTTTTTAACGGAAAAACAGTATCTTGCATCCAAGTTTATCACTGATTTGCAATGCTTATGAAAAAATGTAGCGTGTTATTCTTTATCTTATATTGGAGCCTGATTAATTCTTTTGAGATAAAAATGGAACAGAATCCCGAAGATTTTCCATTAACGCTTTCCCTACTTTTCTAATGAGGTTTTATTTTACAAATATCTTGTGTGTTTTGCGATGGGTTACAGCAATAGTTTCACCGCCTCTTCCGAAAAAAAGAGGTCATTTCTTCAGCACATTCGGCTTCCATTACTCCGCTTTTGATTACTGCTTTCGGATGCATTGCCTGAGGTGCGTATCTAGCAAAACCTCGTTTCTCGTCGGAAGCACCGTAGATAATCGCACCAACTTGTGCCCAGCCTATCGCACCGGCACACATAACGCAGGGTTCTACCGTTACATAGAGGCGGCAGTCTGATAAGTATTTTGCTCCCAACACACCTGTGGCGGCAGTAATAGCCAGCATTTCGGCATGAGCCGTCGGGTCATTTAATCTTTCCGTCTGGTTATGGGCACGGGCAATGATTCGGTCGTTACACACAACAACAGCGCCTACCGGAACTTCTCCTTCTTCCGCAGCATAACGAGCTTCGATCAGGGCTTGTTTCATGAAATAATCATCGTTCAGTAGGCTCATCGTCTCATTTCTATTTCTTTAAACAATGTGGGATAGTCTTCGTCTAAAGTTCGAAGTATGTGGGAAAGAATTGTTTCGCGATACCAACGCGATTTGTTCTGGATTTTGTACTTATGCAAATAGCGCTCTACCGCCTTATACTCTTCGTCATTGAGCATAAAAGCCACCTTATGTACCCGGGGTTGGTTGGGTAGTGCTTGCGATTTTTTACGAGCCGGTTTCATTCCTATGCAAATGTACACGCGTTCAGCTAAATAAAAAAGAATTTGGCTATATTTGTGCAAACCAACAATCATGGCAGAACATAACGAAACAGGGAAAGAAGGAGAAATCGAGGCTTGTGCCTGGCTGAACAGAAACGGTTATCGAATTCTGCAAACCAACTGGAGATGGCATCACTACGAACTGGATATTATTGCGATGCAAGAAGATGAACTGGTTGTTATTGAGGTAAAAACACGATCTGCAAACTACCTGCTTCCACCGGAAAAAGCCGTTACAAAAAGTAAGATAAAACGTATTGTATCCGCTACAGACGCCTACATTCGCTATAAAAACCTGACTGTTGATGTTCGGTTTGATGTTATAATCGTGATTAAGGCGAAAAACGGACACCGAATCGATCATATCGAAGACGCGTTTTATGCTCCGGTAAATTATTAAAAACCCAAGTCAAATGAATATTGAAGAAGTTCGTACGTATTGCTTAAATCTGAAAAACACATCAGAGCATTTCCCGTTTGATGATGTTTCCTTGGTTTTTAAGGTAGAGAACAAGATGTTTCTCTTACTCCCTCTTGATGCAGAAGAGCCTAAAATTTCCGTAAAGTGCAATCCTGATTTTACGGAAGAACTCAGAGACCGGTATAATGCCGTAGAAGGCGCGTACCACTTCAATAAAAAATACTGGAACTCCATTTATCTCGACCGTGATATGCCGGATCACGAGATAAAGAAATGGATAGACCATTCATTCCGTGAAGTTATTGCGAAACTACCTAAAAAAACCAGAGAGCAATATGCGGAATAATGCTCAGCCTCTACCTCCTGAAGTAATACGGGTGGCGAACACCGTATCAACAAACAGTTATATCCGGGATTTACTGAAAAAGCAACCGTTACCGGAAGGTAGCATTGTAATCGCAGATTTTCAAACCGCGGGCAGAGGTCAGACCGGTAATTCCTGGGAATCGGAAAACGGAAAGAACCTGACATTCAGTATCGTGATTTACCCCGAAACCATAGCTGCCAACGAACAATTCCTGATCTCTCAGGTTGCCGCGCTAAGTGTCAAAAAAGTATTAAACGAGTATACCGGGCATATCCGGGTAAAATGGCCCAATGATATCTATTGGAACGACCGTAAAATCTGTGGCATGTTAATCGAAAATGACCTTGCCGGAAGTTCGATTTACTGCTCCGTTTGCGGCATAGGCATCAACATTAATCAAAAGGAATTCGTTAGCAACGCTCCCAATCCGGTATCTCTCACACAAATTACCGGACAGGAATATGACCTGCAAGAGGTGCTTACCCGTTTTCGTCATCATTTCTATCAGCTTTATCTGGAATTGCTTCAAGATAAAAAAGAATCCATACGCCGTCAATACAAAAACGCGCTCTATCGAGGGGAAGGATTCCACCCCTATACGGATGAAAACGGAACGTTCGACGCTGAAATAAAAGACATCGAACCGACGGGCCATTTAATCCTCCGCCTCATCGATGGAGAAACAAGGCGTTATGCCTTTAAAGAAGTTGCCATAAAATGACACAGCCTGATTTTCTCCCGAAAAACAGACTGCTGATATGTTAGGAATGCGGTTTTGGCTATTGATTTGTATGTGTGCCTATTTATATAGCAAAAATACACCCGTTAAATTACAATGGAACAACATTCATTATACAGTATCACGAACTTATATTACATTTGTAAAACACTCAAACAGTTAAAACAATGACCAGTTACAAAAGAATACTGCTGAAGCTTAGCGGAGAATCCCTGATGGGAGGAAAACAATACGGAATCGATGAAAACAGATTAAATGAATACGCAACGCAGATCCGCGAGATAGCCGAAATGGGCGTACAGATAGGCATAGTAATCGGAGGAGGTAATATTTTTCGTGGACTCAGTGGCACATCAAAAGGTTTTGACCGTGTAAAAGGAGATCAGATGGGTATGCTTGCTACGGTTATCAACAGTCTGGCACTTAGCTCGGCCCTAACCGCACAAGGAGTAAAAGCGAAAGTACTGACCGCCATCAGGATGGAACCTATCGGAGAGTATTACAACAAATGGAGAGCGATTGAACTACTCGAACAAGGCAATGTAGTGATCATGTCTTGCGGTACAGGAAACCCCTTCTTTACAACAGACACAGGTTCTTCACTCAGAGGAATCGAGATCGAAGCCGACGTTATGCTAAAAGGCACCCGCGTTGATGGAATCTATACAGCCGATCCCGAAAAAGACCCGACAGCCACAAAGTTTAAAGAAATAACGTATGACGAAATATACACCCGTGGCCTGAAAGTAATGGACCTTACAGCAACCACAATGTGCAAAGAAAACAACCTCCCCATCATCGTTTTCGACATGGACACCAACGGCAACCTGAAGAAGGTGATGAGTGGAGAAGATATCGGAACATTGGTTCACAATTAACACACAAGGCTAAAACACCATGCCTTTACGCCTTATTGTTGCCATATTAGTTAGTATTTCTCTGTTTTTGGGATGTTCTCAAAATATAGAGAAGAAGAAATACAAAATCGGACTATCCCAGTGTATGTTGGATGATGCCTGGAGGCAAGCCATGCTCAAAGAGGCCTATATTGAAGCTCTTAACTATGATTCGATAGAAATCATAGTTAAGGATGCCAATAGCGATAACGACCGACAGATAGCTCAAATCAGAGAACTGATTAAGATGGACGTAGATGTTTTGATAATTTCCCCATTCCAATCCGCCCCAATTACACCTGTCGCCGAAGAGGCTTACAAAGCAGGAATACCTACAATTATTACCGACAGAAAAATTAATTCCGAACTTTACACAACTTTTGTTGGAGCAGATAATTATGCGATTGGACATGCTGCAGGAAAATATGCAATCAATCAACTTCCTCCAAACGCAAGGATTTTGGAGATATGGGGGCTGGCAAAATCATCACCTGCACAAGAACGTCATCAAGGCTTTATTGACGCGTTAATTTCAAGAAGTGACCTTAGATTTTCTAAAATTGAAGCTGACTGGCTCTATAAAAAAGCAAAAGAACGGCTTGACGAGCAATACATTCCAGATGATATTGATTTTGTTTATTCCCACAATGACATGATGGCTATTGCCGCACGGGAATATTTTATAAAATACGCACCTGAAAAGGCAAACAGCTTACAGATTATTGGCGTTGATGCTGTTCCTGGTGCTGGATTGGAAGCAGTAGCGGACGGGAGAATAGATGCCTCGTTTACCTACCCTACAGCAGGTGAAGAAGTAATTCGTACAGCTATAAAAATACTGAATGGCGAAGAAATAGAGAAAGAAATTAAGCTTCGTAGCGTACAGATTGGAAAGAATAATGCCGAAACACTTTTAATACAGGCAGAGCAACTTTTGAATTATCAAAGAAGAATAGAAAACCAACGTATCATTACAGAATCATTGATTAGTCGATTTAATTTCCTCCGCAACTCTTTTTCTATCATTAGTTTATTAATGTTAGGCTTTGTACTTCTTTCTATATATATATATTTCATTAATAGGAAGATGAAAAAGACAAACCAAATCTTAGTAGAAATCAATCGTAAAGAAGAAGAGCAACGTAAAAAACTCATAGAATTAAACGCCGAAATAGAAAATGTGACTGCTCAAAAATTACAGTTTTTCACAAACGTGTCACATGAGGTGAGAACCCCACTTACTCTAATCTTAGACCCACTTGATAAACTTACGCGGCTAATGCATGATTCACCCTATTTTTCAGATCTACAACTAATGCAAAAAAATGCGAATCGTTTGTTACGAGTTATCAATCAGATATTAGATTTCCGTAAAGTAGAGCGCAATCAGGAAGCATTAAATATTCGGCATATGGATATTGTCTCTCTTGCTGGAGAAGTAAAATCTTATTTTGAGAGTGTTGCCAGTCTACGCAATATTCAATACGCATTTCATACAAACACTAAAAATTGCTTATTATGGTTTGATACAGATATGATTGAAAAAGTATTGGTAAATCTGGTTTCAAACGCATTCAAATTCACTCCTCAAAATGGTCAGATAGACGTTTCAATCAGAGAATTAGAAAAAACGGTTGAAATTGAAATAAAAGATAACGGACAAGGTATTGATCCTCAAATTAAACCGTTTATATTTGATCGTTTTTATACTCAAGGCCAACAGACAGGAACAGGAATTGGTTTACATCTGGTAAAAGAATACATTCAATTACATAAAGGAGCTATCCGGGTAGACAGCAACTGGGGAAAAGGTTCATCTTTCATTTTCTCCTTATCAAAAGGAAAAGCACATTTCGCCGAAGAAGTAATTAATGAGTTCCCGGCTTCACCCCTCGCCTACGACGCATCTGTTTTAGATGACTCGGAAGAGAAAGCATTATTAGAATTAAATTATGATTACACAATTTTAATTGTGGAAGATGATGAAGAAGTAAGAATTTACCTGAATAATAATCTTAAAGAAAACTTTAATATACTTGTTGCTACTAATGGAAAAGAAGCGCTTGAGATTATACAAAAACATGAAATTTCACTAGTATTGAGCGATGTAATGATGCCTGAAATGAACGGGTTTGAACTTTGTCGATTAATCAAATCAGACATATCTTGTTCACATATCCCTGTTATACTACTAACCGCACTGTCTGATAGTCGTCAACGAAATTTCGGCTTATCCTTAGGGGCAGACGATTATATTCAGAAGCCATTCCAGATAACGCATATTAAAATCAAAATCATTCGCCAACTACAAGAAAGAGAACGTATGAGAACAGCGTTATTAAACAAACTACAACAAGGTAGCTTACTGTTAATAGCTCCGGATAAAACTGAAAATATAGATGATCTATTCCTTAACCGATTCATCGGTTTACTTGAAAACATTTACACAGATCCTGATTTCAACATTGAAAAAGCTAGCACGGAACTTGGTCTTTCACGCGGACATCTATCACGAAAAATAAAAGAGCTTACAGGAATCACCCCTGTAGAGTTTTTGCGTAATTTTAGGTTAACCAAAGCCACAATACTACTAAAACAGCAACAACTTTCAATAAGTGAGATTACCTATCAAACAGGGTTCTCCTCTCCTGCTTATTTTACAAAATGTTTTCGCGCTGTTTATGGAGTTACACCTTCAGACTACAAATAACACAATGAGTTAATCATGAGTTAATATGTAAATTTAATCTGCATTTACATACAAATAACGTTTTCTTAAAAGTTCCTCAACGTATTTTTGCATTCGAATCAATATGACAAATGTAACTTTTACGTAACAAATCTTACAACAGCCACAATTCTTGTCTTACATGCTACAAAAGTAATAGCTTCAATCCCTTTTGTTATCAGATTTAATTTATCCTCAAGATACTTTTGTCCCTAAATACAATTTTAATATTGTTGAACTTAAAAAATTATTACACATGAAAAACTCACTCTTCTGTAAATGGAGTATATGGTTAGCTTGTTTATTTATATCGCAGGCTCTTTATGCCCAACAGGTATCTATTAAAGGAACCGTGATTTCAGGAACCGATCAATTTCCTGTTATAGGAGCTTCAGTTGTTGAGAAAGGTACAGCCAATGGAACCATCACAGATATGGATGGTAGCTTTTCTTTAAATGTTTCTAATGGCGCTACAGTTAGTATAAGTTATATTGGTTTTGTCACACAAAATCTTATTGCTACTGTATCTAAAACAATGCAAATTGTATTAGTAGAAGATGTATTAAATCTGGAAGGAGTAGTTGTAACGGGCTATTCTACACAGAGAAAAGCAGATCTCACGGGTTCTGTATCTGTTGTGAAAGTTGAGGATATTAAAACCGTTAATAATAGCAATGCCATGCAATCATTACAAGGGAGAGTAGCAGGTGTGCATATTAGAAATACCGGTAATCCTACAGGAGATGTAGATGTAAAAGTACGTGGTGTTTCCACATTGGGAAATAGTAAACCTTTATATATTATTGATGGGGTTCCAAGCACACGTTCAATGAATGAGATCGCAACTTCGGATATTGAATCGATCCAAGTATTAAAAGATGCTTCTGCGGCAAGTATTTATGGTTCACGTGCAGCCAATGGTGTTATCATTGTGACCACAAAGAAGGGAAAAACAGGAGGAACCAATATAGAGTTCCGAACTTCACTAACAGCATCTCAATGGCAACGTTCTATTAATCTTCTTAATTCTGAACAGCGCGGGCAAGCTCAATGGTTGGCTGCAATGACTGATGGCAGTGATCCTAATTATGGCAATTATACTTTTGATTGGCATACAAACAGTAATGGGCATGCTATATTAGACAAGGTTAACTTACCGCAATATTTGTATGTTGGCGGTGTGGCTACAATGGAAGCCGCGGATACAGACTGGGTTAAAGAAGTTAGCCGTACAGGATTTATCCAAAACTACAATGTAACAGTTACAAATGGAAATGAAAAAGGTAGAATGCTCTTTGCTGCAGATTATTATGGAAATAAAGGAACAATAAAAGGCTCTTACTTTGACCGTATTGTAGCTCGTATTAATAGTGATTACAAATTATTTGACAACCGGGTAACTATTGGGGAAAACTTTTCTATTTCTAAAACCAGACAATCATCATTAGATGCTCCAAATTTATATGACCGCGCACGCGTCATCCAACCATTGGTCCCTATTTACGATATGGAAGGAGGCTGGGGAGGACCTGCCAGCAATATGAGTGACCGTCAAAACCCAATACGCATGATAGAAGATAACAAAGAGAACTATAAAGATGTGGTGCGATTATTTGGCGATATTAATCTAGATGTCGAAATTCTGAAAGGACTACATTTTCGTTCCAAATTAGGTATTGATTATACTGCATACTGGTTCCGAAATATGCAGAAAAGTTATCAATCTGGTTTCTTGTCTGATAAAACAGCACGATTAGATACGCATGCTAATTATGGGGGAAATTGGATATTAAGTAATGTTCTAAATTACAAATTTGATTTAAGCAAGCATAACTTTGATATTTTAGTCGGTCAAGAAATGTTGAAATACAAGTTTGAAGAAATGTCCGCAGGTAGAGATGGGTTTGTACTTGAAACGCCCGACTATATGTATCTTTCTTCTGGTGAAGAAAATTTCCGCAATAATGGAGGTGCAACGTCATACGCTCTTTCTTCTTTTTTTGGAAAAATCAACTATGCATACGACAATAGATATCTTCTCTCTTTCACCCTTAGGCGAGATGGATCCTCTCGATTCGGAGTCAACAATCGTTGGGGAACATTTCCTGCTTTCTCTTTGGGTTGGCGTATTACAGAAGAAGCTTTTTTTGAAGGAGCACGTAGCACTGTCTCGGATTTAAAATTACGTTATGGATGGGGAAAAACAGGAAATCAGGAGATCGACAACTATGCAGCTTATGGTTTGTATGTAGCACGTTATTATACAGACGCGACATGGGGGCGTGACCAAGGTACAGCATATGATATATCCGGAGCTAATCAGGGAACACTCCCATCCGGATTTATACGTACACAACGTCCAAATGAGAATTTAAAATGGGAAGCTACAACACAACATAATGCAGGTATCGATTTTGGATTGTTAGATCAGAAGTTCACCGGTTCGTTAGATTATTTCATAAAAAAAACAGATGATATTCTTGTAAAGCCACCTTACATTGCGACATTAGGTTTTGGGGGAGATAATTATGTCAATGGAGCCAGTATGGAAAACTGGGGGATGGAATTCTCTCTTACTTATAATCAAAAAATTGGAGAAGTAGATTTAACTTTAACAGGGAATATAGCAAGTTATCGAAACAAAATCACCAAACTTCCGGAAGATGTAATAAACTCTTATCCCGGCAACGGAAATGATCAAACTATTTTAGGCCATCCTTGGAAATCTCTTTTCGGATATGTAACCGATGGACTTTTTCAATCACAAGACGAACTGGACAATCATGCAGAACAAGCCGGTAAAGGTCTAGGACGTATCCGTTATAAAGATTTAAATAAAGATGGGAAAATAAATGATGAAGACCGTACTTGGTTAGGTGTTGAAGATCCTGATTTTCTGTATGGGCTAAATATCACAGCTTCATATAAAAACTTTGACATCTCTATGTTTTTTCATGGACAAAGTGGCTCAAAAACATATAACAATCAGAAGGAGTTTACTGACTTTTTCGGTTTTTTCGGAGGACAAAATTACGGAACACGTTTACTTGATGGATGGAGACCTGATAACACAAATACAAGTATTCCTGCTGTTTCTAGTAGTGACGTAAATAACGAGCAACGCAGATCTGATTATTTTATAGAGAATACTTCATTCCTGAAAATGGGGAATTTCGAGATAGGCTATCGTTTACCTAAAGACATTCTTAAAGTGGCGCGTATACAAAATGCGCGTATATATGCTTCAGGACAAAACTTATTTACAATCAAAAAAGGATGGGGTAATGATTCGTTTACAGGAGTAGATCCTGAAACACCGAATTTTGCTTATCCGGTTCCTCGTTCTTTTACAGTCGGTCTTAATGTTTCTTTCTGATTAATTTGTTAATAGTTTAAACTGATAAAAAATGAAAACTTTTAAATATATAACATTGATAGCAGCCCTACTTACACCATTGGCAGCATGTGATTCTTTTCTTGATGAATCACCAAAAGGAGTAGCAGACTCAGAGAATCTGAAGAATTCTGAAGAGATAGAGAAAATGGTTATTTCTGCTTATTCGTCATTAGGTAATGATAATTATTCGGATGGAATGAATGCACTCTGGGCATATGGTGACCTACGGAGCGGTGATGCACATAAGGGCGGTGACGGAGCAGGAGATATGGGTGATTTGAACATGTTTGAAACCTTTGTTTACATGCAAGAAGATTTAGGTTATCTTGATCGTAAATGGTATGCACAATACGTTTACGTGGCACGTACTAATGATGCTTTAGCTCGTATTTCAGCGGTGGATGAATCCGAATATCCTAAAAAGAAAATTCGTGAAGCTGAAATGCGTTTTTTACGCGCGCATTTCTATTTCGATTTAAAAATATTATTCAAACATATACCTTTTATTGATGAAACAATTCCGACAGAAGAGTATATTAATATCTCAAATGTAGAGTACAGTAACCAAGAGTTATGGGATAAGATTATTGCAGAGTTTCGTTTTGCCGTTGAGAATCTGCCAGACAATAATGAGGATGTAGGACGAGCAAATAAGGCTATGGCAAAAGCGTATTTAGCTAAAACTTTGCTTTATGCGGCTTACGAACAGGATGAACAACATAATGTAACCAATATAGACAAGACAAAACTGGAAGAAGTCGTAACTTTGTGTAACGATTTGGACGGACGCTTTTCACTTGCAGCGGATTTTGCCAATAACTTTTTGTGCGAGACGGAAAACGGTTCGGAATCTATTTTTGCGGTTCAGCATTCTCATAGTGACGGAACTTTGCGCGGACGCTTGGATTGGGGTGCTATGTTAAACTATCCTATGAATTCCGAATACGGATGCTGTGGTTTTCACCAACCCACACAAAATATGGTAAATGCTTTCCGTACAGATGAAAATGGACTACCATTGTTTGAATCCTTCAATGATAAAAGCATTTCTACTCCTGAAGAATTATTGACAAACAACATCGACCCACGCTTAAATCATACAGTTGCAATACCAGGTTTACCTTATAAATATAATCCAGAATTCTTGTTTCAGGAAGATTGGAACCGCAGTCCTCAAATATACGGAGTATTCATGTCAATGAAGGAAACGGTTTTACCCGATTGTCCTTGCTTTGCTAAAGCGGATCCATTTATGTCAAGTTCAAAAAACCGGGATATCATTCGCTTTGATGATGTTTTGCTTTGGCAAGCAGAAGCTTTAATCGAAATAGGTCGTCAAGATGAAGCCCTTCCACTGATCAATCGTATTCGTGAACGCTCTGCAAATAGTACTGCAAAATTAGTAGATGTACAAGGAGATCCGATTGGAAAATTCAAGATTTCATCTTATAAACCAGGAGATAATTGCCCAGCATGGACACAAGATTTCGCACGCAAGGCTTTACGCTTTGAAAGACGTTTGGAGTTTTCACAAGAAGGATATCGTTTCTTTGACCTTGTACGTTGGGGAATTGCATCTGAAACAGTCAACAAGTATCTGGCTGTAGAAAAAACACGTCGTGGAGCTTTCCTTCAGGAAGCACGTTTCACAAAAAACAGAGATGAATATTTCCCTATTCCAAAAGCACAGATTAATTTTAGTAAAAAATTGTATCAGCAGAATTATGGCTGGTAACTTTAAATTCAAACACACGAAAAACATAAAAATATGAGAACATTCATTATCACTTGTCTGGCAGTTCTTTTAGCAATACCATCTAGTGCTGAAGATCTGAAATTGAAAATCACAAAGCGGTATTTAAATATACCGGTTTCTCATAAAGAGGAACGAGCCAGTATGTCTTTTCAGATAAAAAACAAGAAGGAACGTGAATTCGTTATCCGCCTTGCACCTGAAAACCCTGATTATTGGGTATTCTGTGACATGAGTCACCTTCAAGGGAAAGAGATCAACATTACATACGCAGGTAATAACACCGGTTTAAAACAAATTTACCAATCGGAACAAATAGCCGGACAAGACAGTCTCTATAAAGAAAAAAACCGTCCTCAACTTCATTTTTCTACACGTAGGGGATGGATTAATGATCCTAACGGACTTGTTTTTCATAATGGCGAATACCATTTGTACTACCAACACAATCCGTATGAAAAAGAATGGGGCAACATGCATTGGGGACATGCAGTAAGTAAAGATTTAATTCATTGGGCAGAATTACCTGTGGCTCTTTATCCAGACGAACACGGAACTATGTTTTCCGGCTCAGCTATAATTGATTACGATAACACACTTGGTGTAAGCAAAAAAGGATTGCCTACAATGGTGATTGCCTACACTGCCGACAGTCCGGCAAAACAGGTACAATGCATCGCGTATAGTCTGGACAATGGTCGTACATTCACCAAGATTGCTGAAAATCCCGTGATTGACTCTAAACATATCTGGAATAGCCAGGATACACGTGATCCGAAATTATTCAAGTATCAACCAACAGGGGATTGGACTATTGTATTGAATGAGCGAGACGGCCATTCAATTTATACTTCCCGTGATTTGAAAAACTGGACATACCAAAGTCATATCACAGGATTTTGGGAATGCCCTGAATTATTCGAACTTCCGGTTGATGGAGATCCTAAAAACACAAAATGGGTAATGTATGGAGCAACAGGAACATACATGCTTGGTTCCTTTGATGGAAAAAAGTTCACTCCTGAGTCCGGGAAACATTATTATACAACTGGTTCACTCTATGCAGCCCAAACCTTTGCAAATATTCCTGATTCTGATGGACGCAGAATTCAGGTAGCATGGAGTAGATTATCACATCCGGGCATGCCCTTTAATGGTCAGATGTTAATCCCTACAGAACTTTGTTTACGCAAAACAAAAAACGGTATCCGTTTATTCAGTGTGCCTGTAAAAGAGTTTGATACTTTACAAACAAAAGCCGGAGAATGGAGTTCTCTATCTTCAGACAAAGCAAATGAGGTAATAAAAGCATTTAATAATTCAGAAATACTGCGTATAAAAGCGACTATAAAGTTATCTCATGCTACAAGTGCCGGACTAAGCCGTAATGGACAGGCATTACTTGATTATGATATGAATGGCAATCTGGTTAATGGAGTTTTCTATTCTCCTGAAGATATGACAAGCATGGAAATCACAGCTGATCTCATTATTGATAAGACTTCCGTTGAAGGATTTATTGATAACGGTGCTTATTCATACTCTATAAGTCTGAACGCAAAGAATGACGAAGGATTCCGTTTCTGGGGGAACAATATTGAAATCAAAAATCTGGAAATCCACACATTAAAGTCAATTTGGAAATAAAAATATGAGAAACTTTTTATTCTATATTTCTTTTCTTTGTATTGCAGGTATTATTTCCTGCAATACAAAGAAAGAATCTTCGGTAGAAGAAGTACCTTTTCAGGAAAAACATCGTCCACAGGTACACTTCTCTCCGGTTGCCGGTTGGATGAATGATCCGAACGGGATGGTTTATTATGAAGGCGAATATCACTTATTCTATCAACATTATCCTGAAGCCTCGGTTTGGGGACCTATGCATTGGGGGCATGCTATCAGTAAAGACTTAGTACATTGGGAGCATTTACCTGTTGCTTTATACCCCGACAGCTTGGGATACATTTTTTCGGGTAGTGCTATAGTAGACTTGGAAAACACATCCGGTTTCGGAGCAAAGGAAAATCCTGCCTTGATCGCCTTTTATACTTATTTCGATCATACCAAACAAGGAATAAATCAAACACAAGCCCTTGCTTATAGTGTTGACAAAGGCCGTACCTGGGCAAAATACGAGAAAAATCCTGTTGTTGAAAATCCGGGAATACCTGATTTTAGAGATCCAAAAGTTTTCTGGCATGAAGAAAGTAAGCAATGGATCATGGCTCTTGCTGCTGGTCAGGAGATTCATTTTTATGCATCTAAAGATTGTAAAGAATGGACATTCTTAAGTCACTTTGGCGAAGGATATGGCAACCACGACGGTGTTTGGGAGTGCCCAGACATGTTTCCTCTTAAAGTAAAAGGTTCTAATGAAACATATTGGGTTTTAATTGTGAATATTAATCCGGGTGGACCGGCAGGAGGCTCAGCAACTCAGTATTTTGTGGGAAATTTTGATGGTAAAACATTTAAGAGTGATCAGAAAAAGGCAAAATGGGCAGATCAGGGAAAAGACAATTATGCCGGAGTAACCTGGTCCAATGTTCAAGATGGTCGAACTCTCTTTATCGGATGGATGAATAACTGGCAATATGCAGGGGAAAAACCATGTATCGCATGGAGTGGGGCTACAACCTTCCCAAGAGAACTCGGTCTTGAAAAAGATGGACAAGATATTTATCTTACTTCCGTTCCTGTCCGGGAAATAGAGTCTCTTTATGGAAAAAATATTTCTTTCTCAAATCTGGAAATCAATAAATCTAAGATTCTATCAGAAAGATTTTTACCTATGGCAGCACCCGTAGAAATAAAGCTTGTTTTTGACCAGACAGAAAATTCAAAGATGGGGTTTGCCTCTATCTACGGCATTCGTTTGAAAAATGCAAAAGGCGAATATATCTCAATCGGATATGACAACAAAGATAAGCTATTCTATACAGATAGGACCAATGCTGTGGGAGAGGTTTTTTCGGAGCATTTCTCCTCACTTCATTCATTCCTTTACAAAGTGGACACATCTCAGATCGAATGGCGGCTAATCGTGGACATGGCTTCGGTTGAGTTCTTTGCCGCTGGAGGTCGCGTTGTCTCCACAAACGTATTCTATCCATCTGAACCTTTTGATCAGATCGAAGTATTCGCGGAAGACGGTACCATTGATCTTGTGTCAGGATCAATCACAGAATTAAAATCAATCTGGAAATAAATATAATTTACATACCATGAAAACACGGAAGCCGGTAATAATAGGTATAGGCGAATTACTTTGGGATATGCTACCCGAAGGTAGGCTCGCGGGCGGAGCTCCAATCAATTTCGTATATCATACAACCTGCTTAGGCGCGGAAGGATATGCCATAAGTGCTGTCGGTAATGATGAGGATGGTGAGGAGATCATTCACGAATTAGAACGTAATAGAATAAACTATTGTGTTTCTAAAGTTGATTTACCAACAGGTTATGTACCTGTTACTCTAATAAACGGAATTCCAACATACACTATTATAGAAGATGTAGCTTGGGATCATATCCCGTTAACTGAACAAGCGATGGAATTGGTTAAACGTGCTAACGCGATATGTTTTGGCACACTCGCTCAACGCTGCGAAACATCCAGAAAGACAATTAACACATTAATTGATCTTGTTCCGGTCGAAGCATTACGGGTGTTTGATATTAATCTCCGACAACATTATTACTCAAAAGAGATTATAGAGGCGTCATTAAGGAAGGCATCGATTTTTAAAATCAATGATGACGAATTGATAATACTTCGTGACTTACTTCATTTACCGGAAGACAACGATACGGCTTGTCGTTCGTTAATTGACACATTTCATCTTTCACACCTCATATTAACAGCAGGCAGTGAATATAGCTCTGTCTACACAAAGGATATGGTTTCAACAATTCCAACTCCACGTGTTCAGGTTGCCGACACAATAGGTGCAGGAGATTCATTTACGGGAGCATTCATTTATTCCCTCCTTATTGGAAAAGATGTAAGAGAAGCCCATAAGCAAGCGGTTAAAACAGCGGCTTTCGTTTGCACACAAGCCGGAGCATGGGTAAAATACTCACAGAATAACAAAGATTAATCATGAAAGAAAAAAACATTTATTTGCTATTGCTCCCCATCATGTTCTCTTTTTTTGTTATGGGATTTGTGGATCTTACTGGAATCGCAACAAATTATATAAAAGCCGACTTTGAGTTATCGGATACAATCGCAAACCTTCTTCCATCCATGGTGTTCTTTTGGTTCCTGATTTTTTCTATTCCTACCGGGATGTTGATGAATAGGATCGGGCGTCGGAATACGGTGTTGCTTAGTTTAGCGGTAACTGCGTTAGCATTACTCATTCCTTTATTAGGATATAGCTTCCCAATTATGTTGATTTCCTTTTCTCTATTAGGGATAGGTAATACTTTTATGCAGGTATCTTTGAATCCTTTGTTATCCAACATTGTCAGCGGTGAGAAGTTAGCTAGTTCACTTACATTTGGACAGTTTATAAAAGCAATTGCCTCATTCCTTGCTCCCATTATTGCTGCATGGGCTGCATTTCGGTTTGGAGACTGGAAGATTCTTTTCGTTATTTTCTTTGTCATAGCCATTTTTGCTTTGATCAGTTTAAGTCTTACAAAGATCAAAGATCAGGAGAGAACAGACAAAAGTTCAACATTTAGAGAATGCTTCGCTCTATTAGGAAACAAGCTTGTTCTACTTGCCTTCTTAGGTATTATGTGTCATGTAGGTATTGATGTAGGAATAAACCTTACTGCACCTAAAATTTTAATTGAAAGATTGGGCATAGGTTTAGAAGACGCAGGATATATCACAAGTATTTACTTCTTATTCCGCACAATCGGCTGTTTTTCTGGAGCTTTTATATTAGCCAGATGGTCTCACCGAGTATTTTTTATAATCAGCTCATTATTGATGGTAGTTGCCTTCGGAGGTTTATTTTTCCTTCATGAACTTATGCCGATTTATATTTGCGTTGCGTTAGTGGGATTCGGAAATTCAAACATTTTCCCTATTCTATTCTCAAAAGCATTATTACATCTACCGGAACGGCAAAATGAAGTATCAGGACTTATGATCACGGGACTTTTCGGTGGTACTATTTTTCCTTTCTTTATGGGAATAGCGTCTGACGCAATTGGTTCACAATTAGGAGCTATCCTTATTATGAGCCTTGGTGTTGTTTATTTGATGGTGCTGTCGGTAGGGCGTTAGTATTTTATAGATAGGCTGTTAAAAGCGGTTACCGTTATTATTTGTAACTTTGCAGCCTATCTTATTAAAATAATACGACTTTGACAGAAAAGGATTTTGAAATTATGGCGCCGGTCGGTTCTTATGAATCACTGGCTGCTGCTATTCAGGGGGGTGCGGATTCTATTTATTTTGGAATTGAAGGGCTTAATATGCGCGCCCGCTCTGCGAACAACTTTACAACGGAGGATCTGCGTAAGATCGTGGCTATTTGTAAAGAACATCATGTTAAAAGCTACCTGACGGTTAACACCGTAATATATGGGGAGGATCTTTCGCTTATGCGGGAGATTATTGATGCAGCGAAAGAAGCTGAGATCTCGGCCGTTATTGCCGCGGATGTGGCTCCGATGAGTTATGCGAACAGCATCGGACAGGAGGTACATCTTTCTACTCAATTAAATATTTCCAATATTGATGCACTGAAGTTCTACGCTCACTTTGCGGATGTTGTGGTGCTGGCCCGCGAGTTAAATCTGGAGCAGGTTCATGAGATATACAAACAGATTGTGGAACAGCAGATCAAAGGTCCGAAAGGGGAATTGATCCGCATCGAGATGTTTGCGCATGGTGCTTTATGTATGGCGGTATCGGGAAAATGTTACCTGAGTCTGCATGAGCAGAATGTTTCGGCAAACAGAGGTGCCTGCACACAGATTTGTCGCCGTGGTTATACGGTGAAAGACAAAGACAGCAGTGTAGAACTGGATATAGACAATCAATACATCATGTCGCCAAAAGACCTGAAAACAATCCATTTCATGAATAAAATGATGGATGCGGGTGTGAGAGTGTTTAAGATTGAAGGTCGCGCACGCGGTCCCGAATATGTACGTATCGTGTCCGAATGCTATAAGGAGGCGGTTAAGTCGTATTGTGATGGAACATTCAGCGAAGCGAAAATAGAAGCTTGGGACGAGCGTCTTGCCACGGTATTTAATCGTGGTTTTTGGAATGGTTATTATTTAGGCCAGCGTTTGGGAGAGTGGACAAGCAAATACGGATCAAGCGCGACAAAGAAAAAGGTATATGTCGCAAAAGCAATCAAATACTTTAGCGAAATAGGTGTTGCCGAATTTGAAATGGAATCTCAGACGTTGAAGGTCGGAGATGAGATTCTTATTACCGGCCCTACAACAGGTGCTTTAATGCAAACGATTGATGAAATTCGTGTTGAGCTGAAACCGGTAGAAGAAACGGTTAAGGGCGAACGCTTCTCCTTTAAAGTAAAAGAGAAAATACGTCCGTCAGACAGAATGTATAAACTCGTTGTAAACAATACGCAAGAATTGAAATGATGAAGAAATATGTTTTTAAACTGGAAATGAAAGTTCGTGACTATGAATGTGATCTGCAAGGGGTAGTCAACAATGCGAATTACCAGCATTATATGGAACATACCCGCCACGAATATCTCGAATCGTTAGGCGAAAACTTTGGAGTCATGCACGAAAAAGGTGTAGACGCTTTTGTTTCGCGCGTGGAAATACATTACCGCACATCACTCCATAGCGGAGACCGCTTTTCATCTTATGTGAATATCAGGAAAAACGGACCGAAGTTAGTTTTCGAACAAGAGATATACAGGGAGCCCGATAACGTTTTAGCCGCCAAAGGCACAGTAGATGTGGTGGTGGTTGAAGACGGAAAACTAACCCGGGGAGAGTATTTCGATCATCTGATAGAATCCGACGAGGAAAAATAAACATCCAGAATAACATGCTATACCAAATTGCCTTAACTATGATACACGGGGTGGGGTATGTCCACAGCCGTCAGCTTTTAGAATATTTCGGAACAGCCGAAGCCATCTTTTCGGAGAAAGAACGCTTACTTGAGAAAGTGCCGCGCATCGGTGCCAAAACCGCGGCGGAAATAAAAAATCCGGAAGTCTTGTCTCAGGCCGAAACCGAGTTGGCTTTTATGCAGGAGAACGACATTAAAGGATTGTTCATTACAGACGAAAACTATCCTCAGCGGTTAAAGGAATGTGCCGACGCTCCACTCCTGCTCTATTCAAAAGGGAATATTGATTTAAACCGGAAGCGGGTTATCAGTATTGTGGGCACACGCAACGCAACGGCTTATGGTAGAGAACAAACTGAACAATTAGTGACTGAGTTAGCTAAAGCTTTTCCCGATTTGCTGATTGTTAGCGGACTTGCTTTTGGGATTGATATCTGTTCGCACATGGCCGCATTAAAAAATAACCTTTCTACAATAGGCGTGTTGGCGCACGGATTGGATCGCATCTACCCCGGTGCTCATCGGGGAACAGCTATAAATATGCTTCAACAGGGCGGCTTATTAACCGATTTCCCAAGCGGAACAAATCCGGACAGACAAAATTTTGTAAAACGAAACCGTATAGTAGCCGGTTTGGCAGACACAACAATTGTTATTGAATCCGCCGAAAAAGGCGGTTCCCTGATCACGGCCGATATCGCATTCTCTTACAGTAGAGATGTGTTTTCTTTCCCCGGCAGAACTACGGATCCTCAATCGTGCGGATGCAACAAACTAATCCGGCAAAACAAAGCCGGCCTGATTACTTGCGCTGCCGATCTTATTTCCGCGATGCGGTGGGAAGAAACCAAGGGAACACCTATTCAGACAGAGCTCCTCTTTACTGAAGAGAAAGATGAAATTCCGGCTGTCACACTTATCAGACAGCACAAAGAAATCCATATAAATGAACTCGCCATCAAACTCGAAATGAGCATATCCGAATTGTCGGTTCTTCTTTTTGAATTGGAAATGGATGGCAGAATCAATGCCCTTCCCGGTAGCAGATATAAATGGATCAGATAATTTAACAATTCAATTTTCGTCGTAAAACAGAAGCTGTTTTTTACATTACTATATTTTTCTGAACATAAAGGTTATTATCTTAACAAACACACTCTTTTCTCTTAAAAACAGAGAAATCCGACTGATAAACCTTCCATATACTTCAGATTTATTACTTTTGCACCGGATCGGTCATAAAAGTATTGATAATGGAAATGATAAAAACAGAAGGGATTACCAAAAGCTTTGGGTCGCTGCAAGTATTAAAAGGTATAGATCTCACCATCAATCAGGGAGAGATTGTAGCCATTGTAGGACCAAGTGGAGCCGGAAAGACAACGCTTCTGCAAATTGTAGGTACATTGGACAAACAAGACAGCGGCCGGTTGCTGATCAACGGAACCGAGACTGCACGCCTCGGAGAAAAAGAGTTGTCGGCCTTCAGAAACCGGAATATTGGTTTTGTATTCCAGTTTCATCAATTATTGCCCGAATTCACCGCTTTAGAGAATGTCATGATCCCTGCACTTATTGCAAAAGAGAAAGCCTCTGTTGCGGAAAAGAAAGCAAAAGACATGCTGGATTTCCTGAAACTAACCGACAGAATGTCTCACAAACCGGCAGAATTATCCGGAGGAGAAAAGCAACGTGTAGCTGTGGCCCGCGCGTTAATAAACAATCCGGCAGTCATTCTGGCAGACGAACCTTCGGGAAGTCTGGACACCAAAAATAAAGAAGAACTTCATGCTTTATTCTTTGATCTCAGAAACCAAATGAATCAAACATTCGTAATCGTAACGCACGACGAACAATTAGCATCCGACACAGACCGTGTCATTCACATAAAAGACGGGATCGTCTCTTCTAAATAAAACGTTTTTCTATAATGACAAATACAGCAAGAGCTACTTTCGGTGGTAAATTCGGTGTTTTAATGGCAACCCTCGGTACCGCCGTAGGATTAGGTAATATCTGGCGATTTCCTTACATGTGCGGTGCTCATGGCGGAGGCGCATTTTTATTGGTATTCATTTTATGTATCTTGTTTCTGGGGCTTCCGGTTATGATTACCGAATTCTTCATCGGCAGGCATTCGCAACGCAATGTAACGGGTGCTTTTGACGTATTAGCTCCGGGCACACGCTGGAACCTCATCGGATACAACGGGGTTATTACTTCTTTTCTCATACTTGGCTTCTACACCGTCGTATCAGGCTGGACGCTGGAATATATGTTTCAATCTGTTTTCTATTCGTTTGAGCATAAAACAGCAGTAGACATAAAAGCGGATTTCAGCGCCTTTTCAACAGATATCGTTCGCCCCCTTTTCTGGACATTGATGGTTGTTTTAATTACGCAAATAGTAATTATGTCGGGAGTTAAGAAAGGAATAGAACGATCCGCAAAGGTTTTAATGCCGCTTTTATTTGTATTCCTGCTTTTATTGGCCATTCGCTCTGTTACTTTACCTAACGCGAGTGTGGGTTTAAGATACTTGTTCGAACCTGATTTCAGCAAGATTGATTCTGCTGCGATATTAAGCGCAATGGGACAAGCCTTTTTCTCTCTCAGTATCGGAATGGGCTGCCTCATCACCTTTTCGTCGTATTTCGGGAAGAACACAAACATGCAGGAAACTGCATTTCAGGTAAATATTATTTCAATTCTGGTAGCGATTCTTGCCGGAGTAATTATTTTTCCGGCTGCTTTTAGTTTTGGCATTCAGCCCACAGCCGGAGCAGAATTGGTATTTATCACGCTACCTAATGTTTTCGCTCAACTACCATGGGGCAACCTTTGGGCATTTTTCTTCTATGCTTTACTTGCTGTAGCAGCGATTACGTCTGTTATTTCTTTGCACGAAGTCGTTACCCTTTATTTGCATGAAGAACATCATATTTCACGCAAGAAAGCTGCTTATTATGTTTCATTTGCTGTTGTTATTTTAGCGTCTATCAGTTCTTTGTCTCTGGGCTATCTAAAAGAGTACACATTGTTCGGACTTACTTTTTTTGACTTTTTGGACTATATAACCGCGAAAATCATGCTTCCCCTCGGAGGAATGATGATCTGTATCTTTGTGGGGTACCGGATAGAAAAGAGAATTCTTAAAGCCGAACTCACTAACGAAGGAACTATCCCCTTCTACTTTTTTAATAGTTATGCTTTTTTTGTTAAATATTTGGCTCCGGTAGCTATTGCGCTGATACTTCTTTATGAAATAGGCGTATTTAAGTTTCTTGCCGGATTATTCTAAAACCTACCTGAAACCTTAACCTTATGGGCTGGAAAGATTTCTTTTATTTTTCTAAAGGAGAAAGACGTGCCTTGACGCTTCTGCTTTTTATTATCGCGACTGCATTTGTGTTGCTTATCCTGAAGGATTATTATGTCCCCGTCAAACAAGAAGCCATTGAAGCAAAGCTTGATACAATCTTGGTTATGCCTGACACTGCATTTTCGGAAACGGGAACAGAGAAAAAGCAACAGGCAGAAGTTATAAAGCAAACGATTCCATCCAAAAAGAAATACACGCCCAAACCTCGCCTTACAAAATCAGCTTCAACCTTTTCACAAAAGTTCCAGAAGGGAACAATCGTAGAACTGAACAGTGCAGACACAACTATCCTAAAGAAAGTTCCGGGAATCGGCACTGCTTTTGCCAACAGGATTGTAAAATACAGGGATTTGTTAGGAGGCTATTATACTGTTTACCAACTGCGTGAAGTATACGGCATTGATGAAGAAAAGTTTGCCGGGCTTGCGGTTTGGTTTGAAGCAGACTCTTCCCGTATCCGTAAAGTAGCAATTAATCAGCTTGACGTTGAAACACTTGCCCGCCATCCATACATCAGTTATAAGCAAGCGCGCGTAATCACCCGGATGCACGAACGAAAAGGATCCCTCAGCGGTTGGGAGATGTTGGATTTGCTCGAAGAATTTACCGAAGCCGATAAGAACCGGCTCAAACCTTACCTTTCATTTGACTAAAACATCTTTGTGATTATAAATAAAGAAAAATCATTTTGTTCGTCTTATCTTTGCACGCAAGAGTTTATAAAACAAAAACATGGAAACAAAAACAAGCAAATTGAAATCATGGTGGAAGAAGTTCCGCAACTTCTCTTTAGCTATACTGGCAATCGCGTTGATCCTTTTTGTAGGCATTAGATATTATTACCCCTACGGCGAAGGAGTTAAAACCGGGCAACTTAATTATGTTGTTTACAAAGGAATGATATTCAAAACATACGAAGGCAAGTTAATTCAATCCGGCATCTGGTCAAACAAGCCGGGAGGGATACAATCAAACGAATTCGAATTCTCAATCGAGGATAAAATTATTGCCGAAGAACTGATGCGTGCCGGCGGTAAAACCGTTGAGCTGCACTATAAAGAATATTTCGGCGTTATCCCCTGGAGAGGCTATTCACGCTACGTAGTTGATAAAATTGTTCGTATCGGAAACGAAACTCCGGGAGACCTTTCCGGAATAATACCAAGTGAAGAGGAGTAAACATTCTCCTTTTCGCGGGCTAAAAGCGTATGAATCACTTGTTTTTACACACAATAATACTATATACTGAAAATAATACCTATCTTTGTACTATTATACAATTGAGTTTATATTGAATCATTCTTAACAATGCTTTGCTTCGTCTCTCCCCGGCGAATCTTCTCATCGTCAAAATCGACCTCAAAATTAACTTTTTTTGTTAGTATTAACGGTCGCGAGGGTGTGCAGCACAATGTCGTGACACACTTTTGACAATTATGAAATCTTTTTTATCAGGAATAAAAAAACGGATCGCCTGTTTTCGTAATCGAAACGGGAGAAATGGCCATATCATTTCATGTTCCGAATCAGCGTTCGTAGATTGGAATACGGATAGCTTCCTGAAGTAATTACATTTATTATGACTTTTAAAGAATTAAATATTTCGGAGCCAATACTTAGGGCTCTATCAAACAAAGGCTATGAAACGCCTACACCAATACAGGAAAAAGCAATACCTGTCGCACTTTCAGGACAGGATTTGCTGGGAATAGCCCAAACAGGAACAGGCAAAACAGCCGCTTTTGCCATTCCGGTTATTCAGAAATTAGATCAACAACCTTCAAAAGGACAGAAAAGGGAATTAAAGGTGCTCATCCTGACTCCTACCCGTGAACTGGCAATACAGATTGACGACTGCTTCAAAGAGTATACAAAATATACGAACTTACGTCATACCGTTATTTTTGGAGGGGTAAATCAAAACCCTCAAGTAGAAGTTTTAAAAAGAGGCGTAGATATTCTGACAGCAACACCGGGACGCCTACTCGATCTTATTGCGCAGAAACATATCTCGCTCAACAATATTCGTCATTTTATCCTTGACGAAGCCGACAGAATGCTCGACATGGGATTTATACATGACATTAAGCGATTGCTGCCAATGCTGCCGAAACAGAAACAAACGCTGTTTTTCTCGGCTACCATGCCTGCCGCTATCGATAAACTTTCAAAATCTATCTTATTTCATCCCGCGAAAGTTGAAGTTACTCCGGTTTCTTCAGCGGTAGATACGATAGACCAACGTTTATACTTTGTGGAGAAAGCCGAAAAAAGCGCATTGCTTTATACGGTTCTGGTGAAAGAAGAAAGCAAATCCGTACTGGTCTTTTCACGCACAAAACATGGAGCGGATAGAATTGCACGGGTGTTGAACAAGAAAGGCATAGGCTGTGAAGCCATTCACGGCAACAAATCGCAAGGAGCACGGCAACGCGCGCTTACAAATTTCAAATCCGGCAAAACACGTGTTATTATAGCGACCGACATCGCTGCAAGAGGAATCGATATTGCCAATTTGGAAATGGTGATCAATTATGACTTACCCGATGTGGCAGAAACTTACGTTCACCGTATCGGTCGGACCGGTCGTGCCGGAAAAAGCGGCACCGCTTTATCTTTCTGTTCGCAGGAAGAAAAAACAATGGTAAAAGATATTCAGAAATTAACAGGAAAAAAACTGAATACCGTATCTTTAGCATAAAAACAACAACTATAAAATCATATTAATGGCAAAATCAAATTCATTTAACAAACGAGAATTAGAGAAGAAAAAAGATCAGAAAAGAAAGGAGAAACAGCAACGCAAAGAAGAGCGTAAAGCTGGAGGTGTCAGTTCATTTGATGAAATGATTGCCTATGTGGACGAAAATGGAGTTATCACAGATACACCACCCGATCCGGACAAGAAAAAGGAGGAAGTAGAATTAGATAATATTCTAATTTCTACACCAAAGAAAGAAGAGATGGAAGAAGTAGCTTTACGAGGACGCGTAGAACATTTTAATCCCGATAAAGGTTATGGTTTTATTAAGAGCCTTTCGGACACGAACAAGTACTTCTTTCATATCAGTAATGCCCCGGCAGATATAGCCGAAGGTAATATAGTTACGTATGAACTCGAACGAGGTGACAGAGGTATGAGTGCTGTAAACATCGTTCTTACTAAATAGAACAAATAATTTATCTTTAACAACAAAAGAAATGAACATTTATGTTTCAAATTTAAGCTACAGCACAGATGCAGATAGCTTGCAACAATTATTCGCGGAATATGGAGAAGTAACATCTGCCAACATCATTACAGACAGAGAAACCGGCCGTTCAAGAGGTTTCGGTTTTGTGGAAATGCCAGATGATAATGAAGCCCAAAAAGCTATTGAAGAACTACACGAAACTGATTTCCAAGGAAAAACAATCAATGTAAGCGTTGCTCGTCCAAGAACGGAGAGAAGCGACAACAGAGGAGGTTTTAACCGTGGCGGTGGCGGATTCAATCGCGGCGGTGGCGGCGGTGGTTTCAATCGCGGCGGCGGTGGTGGCGGATTCAATCGTGGCGGTGGCGACGGTGGTTACGGCAGAAACAGATATTAATCAATATTTTGAATACGCAACGGGTAGGCGAACCATCGCTTACCCGTTTTTTTTGTCCAAAAAAATCAGGTCAGTCTATTTCATTAACAATTCAAAATACCCTTAAAAAGAGAGGTGATTTTTCACAATACTATATATTTAAAAAGATATCCTTTATTTTTCAAGAAATAACCTTTATTTTTCCAAAAATAACCTTTATGTTTTTACAGGTTTCTAACGCCCTGAATTTTAGCAATATACAACACCGGCTAAAAATTGAAAACCAACCCTTGTTTTTAACTTAAAATATAAAAAACAAGCATTGCCAATCACAGGCTTTAGCAAACTCGTTTTTTGCTTAATAATGAGCGGGAATCAGTTTTCGGGGCAACTATTGTTTCGCCCTTAAAAAACTGTTGATCAATAACTAATGATAAAAAAAAGACTGTCTGGTTGCAGCTTTTTACAATATCCTTACATCTATCTATTTAAACAGACTTTATACTCTTATCATTAATTAAACCACAGAAACAAATGAAACATGTTATCCTCATCAATCTATTAGTATGGATATGCTTATCCCCCGTACTCGCGCAAGGAAGCGGATATCGTCCGCCAAAGGCAACAAAAGGATATATTTACCTGAAAGACGGCACCGTGCTCAAAGGAAAATATCATTATTCGCCCGATTTTGAAAAAATACGCGTAACCGCGAATGGAGAATCCCGCGTTTATAACGCTTCGGAAGTAGAGAAAACAGGCTCAAAAGGTCCCCTAATGTCTAAGGAAGAGTTTGTTTATTCTCCCCGTAAATTCACCAGCATAACAGAAGCCGGCCTGTTGATTGGCGGTCCGGACAGCAACCCTAAAACACCATTCGTTCTAAGTACATCTTTAAATTACACATTAACAGATGGTCTTTCTGCCGGGATAGGAACCGGAGTAGAGTTCTATCACGGAACATATCTGCCCGTCACGGCAAATATTCATTATCGCTTAGGCACAAAGCGAATAAGTCCGTTTGCCTCTGTACAGGCCGGATATCTCATTGTGTTGGAAAGTAATTATTACCAACCCAACAATTTTTACTATACATCAATATCCTCCTATTATCCGTATGATATATATAATCCTAACAGGTATGAAAAGTTAGATGCCCAGGGGGGATTTATGATTAATCCTTCGGTTGGGGTTATTATTGAAACAGACTACGACTTTGGCATAAGCCTGTCTGTCGGATACCGCTACCACAGACTAAAATATAGTCATGAGAAAAATGATTATAAGCTGAATGTGGACTACAACCGCTTATCACTCAAATTAGGTATTATCTTTTAAAATACAAGAATCATGAATCGTATTACACAATATATCAAATTTTTCAGCCTCGCCTCAATTCTTATGTTCGGTGCTTGCACGGAAGATTACACCGAAAGTTTCTTGGCGAATAGTCCGGTTTATTTAAGTTACGAAGAGCTGAGAAGTGCTGTTCGTTTCGACAGTCCGAAAGAAATAACCAAACCGGGACGCATTTATTTCAAAGGAGACACCCTCTTTGTTGTAGAGGCGTATGCCGGTGTACATGTGCTGAAAGTAAACAACCCGGCAAATCCCGAAAACGCCGGTTTTATCACCATCCCGGGCTGTACCGACCTGAGTATAAGAAACAATATACTTCTGGCAAATAGTTTCATAGACTTGGTTGCCATAGATATCTCAGACCTTTCCAACATTCGTGAAACAGCACGTGCTCAATCCGCCTTTCAATACTGCATCCCCCAAAAAGACAATGAATATCCGTATGCTAACATAGACGAAACAAAAGGGGTAGTCGTTGATTTAGAGGTAAGAAAAATAGAGCAAGAAGTTGAGTTATACCCCAGTTCGCACCCTTATTATTATTATAATATAAACAATTGGGATGGAGCTTATCTGGATAATATGTCTTCCGGTGGTGGCAAAGGGTCTGCTTCGTTCGGAACCGGCGGCTCAATGGCAACATTCGGATTATACGACCATTATTTATACATTCTGAAAGACTTCTACGAAGTTGTTACTTACGATGTGAGCAGCCCGTCCAAAATAGATAAGATAAACAACACGCGCACAAACGCACAGGCAGAAACCATGTTTCTGTATGACGGACACATGTTTCTGGGTACAACCACGGGAGTTTCCGTGTTTAATCTATCGGCGCCATCCAGTCCGAAGCACATCTCTACCTATAGTCACCTAACCGCTTGCGACCCTGTTGTGATTCAAGACGGATACGCATATTATACCCTACGAAGCGGTACTGACTGCCAAACGACCGGCATCAACCGATTGGATATTCTGAAACTGTCTGACGATTACAGATCAAACGAACTAATCGCCACTTACAGCATGAAAGAACCCTACGGCTTAGGAATAGACGCCAATACCCTGTTTGTATGTGACGGAGATGCCGGTCTCAAGATTTACGATGTGGCCGACAAAACAAAACTTTCGCAAAACAAACTGGCCGAATTCCCCTCCATCCATGCCTACGACGTAATACCCATGAAAGGCTACCTCTTCACCATCGGCAAAGGAGGTTTCTTCCTCTACGATTATACCGACATAAAAAACATCAAACAAATCGCCTCAATACCCGTCAAAACAGCAGAATAACACACCCCATTAACAATCGTGGAGTTTATCTGTCATCCAGCTTGTTAACGTCACTTGTTTTCACCAAAGAAAAAAGCTCATCCGGCATCAATATTTCCCGGATGAGCTTTTTTAAAACTGAGACTGG
Source organism: Massilibacteroides vaginae (assembly GCF_900178525.1). GTDB lineage: Bacteria > Bacteroidota > Bacteroidia > Bacteroidales > Tannerellaceae > Massilibacteroides > Massilibacteroides vaginae. The sequence goes on along the minus strand of NZ_FXDJ01000009.1, from coordinate 1,187,990 downwards.
TGGGTAGCGTAATGTTTCTTATAATGAATTCAATACTCTTCGTCCGGCATTTACCATTTCGGCTGCATTGTCCGGGGTTAGGTTTTCGTGCATGAAGCGTGAAACGGCGTTATTTAATTTGTCTAATTTCCCTTTTTGGTTCTTGCTTGTTAGTTCTTCGCGAAGGATACGGATCTTTTCAGCGTCTTGAATGCCTTCTATGGTGCGCTCCCAGCGTATGCTGCTGCGAGGACCCGGATAAATCTGATAGCAGTCACCGGCAGACCAGGTGCGGAAACGACTGTCTCGCAACGGGTCGATGGTCCAGCTGTTCCATGCCCAGCGGAGGAATCCGTCATAGTTTCCGGCTACCGCGTGCCAAAAGGTCCATGTGCCTTCTGCCGGAGGTGAAAATGAGAATATATTGGGTAGCGGTTCGGCACAACAAGTATAAACCGTGCTTATTTTTCCGGCCTTTATTCTTTCTTCTTTTACTGCCGGAGGGAATTCAAGTCCGTAGGCTATGCAATAATCATACAGGTCTGCCTGAATTTCTTCGTGATACGTACCGGCTAATGCGATTTTAAAATTGGGTTCTGCCTGCTTGATCACTTCTATGGCTGCTTGCATGTCTTCTAATTTACGTTCATCCATAGAGATTGTTGTTTTTTCAAACCAACCTTTTGCTTTCAGGTGAGAGGCGAAATCTTTTAGAAAGCTACCCCAATAATCGGCATATAAAGCGTCTCCGGGTTTTGCCTCTACATAAAGCACGCGGTTCGTTGCCTGATCGAAATAATCAAAACTCAACGCCCAGGGAATCATGGTATAACAATTGATCTGCTTATTGATGCCGATTTCATTCATCATGTATTCTACCCATTTGTCGAAGACTGTATAATCATACGCCCAGGTTCCATCCAACTTCTTCATCTTCCCAACCATGCTGTCGTAATGGTCTTGCGTTTGACCGGCCCAGGGTTTATGCATAATGGTAGTTGTAATTACCGACTGCCCTGCATCGGCCAACATTTTCATTACCGGACGCATTGCGTCGAAATGTGCCTGACTCCATAAAGGAACATCATAATAACGGGCTACCGCGTATGGATTCTGCCAGAAATCCAGATGAAATTTCCAGTCTTTCGGTTCCGGCAACGTGTGATTCAAAACTTCTACTTCCAGTTGCAATTGCAAAGGTTTAAAGTCTGCACCCGAAACGGTAAGTGCACCTTTATATTTTCCCGCTTTAGTGCCTTGCGGTACCCGGATGTTTACCCATACAGGTTGAGTAGTGCGTGCTTTAATATCGATCAGCTTGATATTATCCAACATATCGGCAACCAGAGAAGAATCCCAATCCGCCTTATTCGGACGATGTCCGCAACCTGTTTTTCCGTCTTTACTCAATTCGTCTGTCATTACATAACGCACGAATGAAGCTTTGGCGGCTGATGATGGAATGATATTCGATCCGTTTTTCAAATCACTAACCGTCAGCGTAGCACCCGTCAGGTCGGTATTGGTCCATACCAAAGCTTGCGCATTAACACGCTCTCCTTTCCAGGCCTTTCCTTGCCAACGGAGATTCTTTGCCGTTTTGGGAACTGAAAGCTTTGGATAGCGTATATCGATACTCCCCCAGCTGATCTGTGGAGTTGCCGGTTGTTGCTTCCAGACCGCCTCGCCGTCGTGCGGTTTCGGGTCGGGCAATTCGGTGAAATCATCTGTCAGGTATCTGTTTTGCTGTGCGGTAACAAAATGACCGAGCGTGAAGAGTAAACAGAATAAGAGCGTTTTTTTCATGATCTTATATTTTTAGCTTTAATATGAATTCCGGTACGAAGGTCAAATATAAGAGAAAATAAACAAATACTTTCTATCTTTGTATTTGTAATGCAGCCAGATATGATTAACTCTGAACACATATTAAAAGCTCATGGACTAAAAAACACGGGCTGCCGCAAGCATATCATCAACGAATTGCTAACCAAAGGTATCGCGCTTTCCGAACACGAGATCAAGGGGGTTCTTCCCGATCTGTTTGATCGTGTTACGTTTTACCGTTCTTTAAAGACTTTGGAAGAGAAGGGCATTATTCACCGCGTAATACTTCAGGACGCTTCGGTAAAATACGCGCTTAACGACAAATTACTCCTTCCTGAAACGCATCCGCATTTTCATTGTACAGAATGTGACGACGTAACTTGTCTGGAAACAGACATAAGCGCGAACGCTCCACATTTACCCCCAGGATACAAGGTAAAAGAAACACAAGTGCTGTATGAAGGCGTTTGTCCTAAATGCCTAAAAAACAAGTGATTCCAAAAGCATAAAATCTACCCAAAAACATAGAGGTTATTTTTCATATAGTATTGTAAAAAACAGCCCTATTTTAAGGCCGAATTTTAATTGTCAATTTATAGCAGAAGTTTATGGCATTTGCAACGGGGTTGCATTAATTTATTCTTTATCTTTGCACAAAACTTTTTTGGTTATGGATTACGCGCTTATAACTCAAAAGCTCACATTCTCATATAATGATCCTGTCAGTTTTTCTTTTCCCGATATTAATTGCAAAAAGGGAGAGCATTTATTGATTATGGGACCGTCCGGATGTGGTAAAACAACCTTATTGCATCTGCTGGCCGGCTTATTAAAGCCTTCTTCCGGAGAAATTACGATAAACGGAACAAATATTACCCGATTACATCGAAGTTTGTTGGACAAATACAGAGGAAAAGAAATAGGGTTTGTGTTTCAAAAGCCTCATTTTATACAAGCTCTTTCCGTGATTGAAAACATACGGATTGTTCCTTACCTGAATCATCAGGATACGGAGGAAGAGGAAATAGCGCGTATTTTAAATCGGCTTAATTTATCAGACAAACGAGACTCGCGCGTAAACCGGATGAGCGAAGGAGAATTACAACGCCTCTCAATCGCACGGGCAGTAATTAATAAACCAACCATTATTCTTGCCGACGAACCCACTTCCAGCTTAGACGATAAAAGCTGCGAAGAATCTCTCAGCCTATTGAAATCGGTAGCAGAAGCAAACGGATCGAGCTTGATTATAGTTACGCATGATAAACGATTGCTTGGTCATTTTAACCATGTAATAACATTACAGTCATGAACTTATTCCAGTTAGCGTATAAACAAATCAAGTCGAGGCCGCTCTCCTCTACCCTCAATATACTCCTCTTTACGTCAGGTATAGCGATCATATCCTTACTTCTCTTACTCAGCGATGGTTTCGAAAAACAAATAGAACGTAACGCGAAAGGTATAGACCTGGTGGTAGGAGCAAAAGGAAGTCCGCTACAACTTATTCTTTCCGGTATTTATCACGTTGACTACCCCACCGGAAATATCGATTACAAGGAAGCAATGAATCTGGCGAACAATCCGTTGATCGGTAAAGTAATTCCACAAGCATTAGGCGACAATTACAAAGGATACCGCATTGTAGGCACTACAGAAGCGTATATTTCTCATTACGAAGGCCGGTTGGCGGAAGGAGATCTCTGGCAAGAGAGATTTGAGGCAACGATCGGATCGAAAGTGGCACGTGAAACAGGATTAAAGCTAAATGATACATTTTCGGGCGTGCACGGTTTACTGGAAGGAGCCGGACATAGCCATGATGATAGCAAATACGTGGTAAAAGGAATCCTCGCGGAATCGGGCACAGTGCTCGATCAATTGGTGCTAACAGGTATCGAAAGCGTTTGGGAAATACATAGCCACCATGACCATGACCATGGCGAAGAAGAGGCTGAAGATGCGGAACATCACCACGAACAGGAAGCGCACCGGGAAATAACGTCGCTCCTTGTTTCTTTTAAAAGTCCGATGGGAGCAATCACCCTACCCCGTCATATTAATCAATCAACCAATATGCAGGCTGCTTCTCCGGCATTAGAGATAAATCGTCTTTTTGCTCTGCTGGGTGTCGGCATCGAAGCGCTCCAGCTTATCGCCGGTTTCATTATTCTCATTTCGGCGTTCAGCATTTTCATTTCGTTGCTCAATTCGTTGAAAGAGCGGAAATACGAACTTGCCCTGATGCGCGTAATGGGCGGAAGCCGGTTCAGATTATTTTCTATGGTATTAATCGAAGGGCTTACCTTTTCAGTTATTGGTTATGCGGCAGGATTCTTAGTTAGTCGCATGGGTATATGGTTGCTTTCAGGCTATGCGGAGAGTAATTTTCATTATGATTTAAGCCAATGGTTTAGCGTATGGGATGTATATTTATTATCTTTGTCGCTCGTTATCGGGCTTTTATCTGCTATTGTTCCTGCACTGAAAGCGATGAAAACAGACATTTCAAAAACGCTAAGCGAATGAAAGGGCTTATTTTCATATTCCTGCTTCTTATTACTCCTTGTGTTATGGCGCAACAAGCCGTTACCTGGCAAGACCTGGAGAAAATCAAATGGAAAACAGCCTATGACCCTGCTACCGAATCCTATTTCGATATTCCACACCATGGTCCGGCCATCAGGAGTCTAGATAAAAAAGAAATCACAATACAAGGTTTTTATGTACCTATCGATGCAGAGGGAAAGTATTTCGCTTTATCGGCAACACCATCGGCCATGTGCTTCTTCTGTAGTATAGGCGGCATTGAAACCGTGATGGAAATAATAGTAAAGAAAGGGCATAAAGAGTTCAAACGGATACAAGCCGATAAATACATTGAACTAAAAGGGCGTTTTAGGTTAAACATGGAGATAAACGATCAACTCATGTACGTGCTCGAAGACGCTGAACTCGTAAAAGTTATAAAGTAACCGATGAGCGTAAAAGAAACAAACCGGATAAAGAGGTTGTCGGGAATTCTTATTCTGACGCTATTCGTGTTTTATTACTCCGGACTTACTTTCTTTCCGCTCGCGCATACACACGAACATTCCACTTTAGTACACTCCCACCCATACAAAAAAGACAGTAACGGAAACGCGAATCACACGCATACACAGGCGGAATTCGTTTTAATCGCCGGATTATCACATCTGCTTGTCACCGCAGTTGCGTTTACTACCATTGTAATGGCATTGTTGAATCTATTTTGTTGGGAAATAGGATCAGATAGCTTTAACAACAAGCTTTTAGGTGCTTTCAAGGAGCTTTTCAATCTGCGTTCGCCTCCCTCTCCTTCCTTTTTATAATTTACTTTTCAAATACAATCGATTATTTATCAGGACATAATATGCCCGGAGAGGTTGATATGTCTTATTACTTCTAATTACGAACTAAATGAAATATTATATTTTCACACTGGTTTGTCTGCTTTATTTCACAACCGCCAAAGCAGACGAAACACCTTCGTTCTCAAAAACCGATGCAAACGTATTCGGTCATGTTATTGACAAGAAAAGCGGGGAGCATCTTCCTTTTATTAATGTAGTGCTAAAGAACACAACAATAGGCACAACAACCGATGCGACAGGTCATTTCGCATTGAAAAACCTTCCTGAAGGGAGATTTACTATCCTGGCTTCGAGTTTAGGATATGTTCCTCACGAACAAACTGTTGAGATTAAAAAGAACAAAAGCATAGAGCTTGAATTCATACTGGAAGAAGACGTGCTGAACCTGAATGAAGTCGTAGTAACGGCAGGTCGCACGGTTCAAAAGCGTATGGAGGCTTCGGTTATTGTGAACACATTAAATGCCAAGAGCCTGTCTACCACCCAAGCAACCGTACTGGGGGAAGGATTAAACTATTGCACCGGTCTCCGCTATGAGAACGATTGTCAGAATTGCGGTTTCTCACAGATCCGGATGAACGGACTGGAAGGTCCATATTCGCAGATACTGATCAACAGTCGTCCTATTTTCAGCGGACTTGCGGGTGTTTACGGACTGGAGTTGATTCCGGCCAATATGCTCGACCGGATTGAAGTGGTACGCGGAGGAGGATCTGTGCTTTACGGCTCAAACGCCATAGCCGGAACGGTAAACCTGATTCTGAAAGATCCAACGGTCAATTCATTTGAGGCAGGATACAACACGTCTCTTATCGGCACAGGAGTAAGCGGTTCCAACGGCCCCACAGCAGATCATAACGCCTCTTTCAATGCTTCGCTTGTTACTGATGATCACCGAACGGGCATTGCCGTATTCGGGAATATGCGCGATCGTAAAATGTATGATCAAAACGGCGATGGATTCTCGGAAATAGCACCCATGAAAAATACGGTTATCGGCACACGCCTGTTTCATCGCCCGTCCTACAGAAATAAACTCAGCCTGAATTTCTTTAACATCCGGGAAAATCGTGACGGAGGAAATAAGCAGGAACTTCCATTGCACGAACGCGATGTAGCAGAGGCTGTAAAGCACGATATGTTAGTAGGCGATCTTACTTTCGAACAGTATCTTCGTGAAAGCGACATCCTTTCCGTTTTCGCTTCAGGGCAATACCTCGACCGTGACTCTTATTACGGGGCCAATCAGTCACTTAGTGACTACGGAAACACAAAAGACAAAACATACAATATCGGAGCGCAATATAAAGCTACTTTAGGTATCTCTTCGTTGGTTGGGGGGATTGAACATACCGGTTCTTTTCTGAAAGATAAAAAGCTGGGCTACCCGGATTATGATAATGCCGAAATTGTAGATGGTAAGATTGTGTCGGTTCCTCATGTTCCGGGCACGGTCGTTTCAGACCAGTCGCTGAAAACTACGGGAGCTTTCGCACAATATGAAATAAAATACGGACGGGCCAAATTTTTAGCAGGAGCACGTTTCGAACATTATTCGATTGACAACAAACAGGCCGAGGGTAGTGATAAATCAGGGAATGTGCTTATTCCCAGAGCCAGCATCATGTATGACCTGACACGCTATCTGCAAACTCGTATCGGGGTTTCGAGAGGATACCGGGCACCGCAGATATTCGACGAAGACCTGCATATCGAAACCTCCGGATCTCGTCAGGTGATCAACAAGAACGCACCCGATCTGGAACGGGAGAATAGCACAAGCTATACGGTATCCTTTGACTTTAACAAAACTATCGGAACGATGAGCACCGGGATTCTTGTGGAAGGGTTTTATACCACTTTGCATAACCCATTCCGAAACGAGATAGGCGAACCGGACGAGCACGGTACCGTTATCTATACGCGCATCAACTCCAAAAACGGCGCAACAGTTCAAGGGGTAAACGTAGAATTTAAACTATATCCCACACAGACGTTATTTATCAATCTGGGACTTACCGCTCAATCCAGCAGATACAAAGAAGGGGATGAAAATTTCAACGAAAAGAAGTTTTTCCGCACTCCGAACACGTATGGTTTCTTCACTGCGGACTGGAATTTCGCGCCAAGATTCGGATTATCATTAACAGGCAATTATACCGGAAAAATGCTTGTTCCCTATTTCGGAACAGCACTTCCTGAAGGTGAAATCCGGGATGCCGGCGAACTTCGTGAATCAAACGCGTTTTTTGACGCCGGAGCAAAACTCCACTACAATATGCCGGTTGGAAAAGGAGTAACAATGCAATGGTATGGCGGTATAAAGAATATCTTCAATGCTTACCAAAACGACTTCGACAAAGGTATCGACCGTGATCCGGCCTACGTATATGGTCCGGGATTACCTCGCACCGTGTTTATCGGAATAAAGATTGGAAATCTATTCTAAATACCGAAAGTAAAACACAAAATATAAGGGTATCTTAAAAGTAGATTTTCGGCTACTTTCAGGATACCCTCATTATAAATATGCTGTTAAAATCAGGTAAGTGCGGAAGTAACGAACATATAGATCATCATTCCTATAATGTCATTGGTAATTGTAATAAACGGACCTGTAGCCAGTGCCGGATCAATCTTAAGTTTTGAAAGTGTAACGGGAACTATCGTACCGAAAATACTCGCAAACAAAACAACGGCAAACAAACTAAGCGAAACAGACGCTGTTATACCAGCGTCACCAAGCATAAAGAAGTTATATATAAACACAACCAAACTGATAATACTCGCATTGATCAACGAAACCACCAATTCTTTTCCTAATTGAGATACTATATTATCGGGTTTCAACGTGTTATTCGCTAACCCTTGTACAACAATTGCTGAAGATTGTATCCCCACATTCCCTCCGGTTCCTCCGATCAGGGGAATGAATAATGCCATCTTGGGGTTGGAAGCGAAACTTGCTTCGAATCCGCCTAAAATAACAGAATTGCCCAATCCTCCGATCATTCCGATTAGTAACCAGGGAAGGCGGGCTGCTGTTTGCATGAACACATTGTCTGATGTTTCTACGTCTTTCGAGATACCCGAAGCCAATTGATACTCGCGTTCGTGTTGCTCGCGCACCTCATCCATCACGTCGTCAATCGTAATCCGACCTACAAGGCGACCAATACTGTCTACAACAGGAAGTGCCACCAAGTCGTACTTTTCAATGGTAGTAACCACCTCTTCAACACTATCATCCACATGCACTACGATAGGTTCTTTCTTCATTACGTGCTTGATCTTCGAAACCGACGGACTGGTTATCAATCTCTTCAGCGGCAGAACTCCTTTCATGCGTTCGTCGTCATCAACCACATAAACATAATATATTTCATCAACTTCTTCGGCTTGTAAGCGCATTTCATCTATACAACGAGGCATACTCCAATTCTCGTTTACCACGATCATTTCCGTACCCATCAACCCCCCGGCAGAGTCTTCGTCGTATTTCAACAAATCCACGATATCACCAGCCTGTTCTACGTCTTGAATATGGGAAAGGATTTCTTCTTGCCGTTCTTCATCCAATTCACGCATCAGATCTACGGCGTCGTCGGTTTCCATGTTATCGACAAATTGCTTGGCGATAACTTCGTTGGGGAGTTCTTTCAGAAGCTTGTGACGTTCATCATCATCAAGCTCCATCAATACATCAGCGGCTTTCTCTCCGTCAAGTAGTAAATAGAGGAAAATTGCTTCTTTTAAATCTACTTCTTTATACAATTCGGCAATATCCGCCGGGTGAAGTTCCTGCAGCAGTTCTTTTGCTTGCACCTCATCTTTTTGATCGATAATGTTACGAAACTTATCGATATAGTCTTTTGTTAATTCAATCATGTGAGTCTGGCTTTATGCCGGAGTCTGTGATTCCGGGCTGGTTCTCAGATTACAATCTACTATCTCTGTAAGTTCAACAAACTGCTCTACCGAAAGTTGCTCAGGGCGCTTGTTGAATAAGGGTAAATGATAGTCCGGACATTCTTTACCAAGTATAGGTTTAATCGAGTTACGCAGCGTTTTGCGGCGTTGGTTGAAGGTAGTTTTAACGACTGTTTTAAAAAGTTTTTCGTCGCATCCCAGAGATGTCCGTCCATTGCGTGTGACTCGAATCACTCCGCTCTTGACCTTCGGAGGAGGGTCGAACACCGTTTCACTCACCGTGAAAAGGTATTCTACATCATACCATGCTTGCAGTAGGACACTCAAGATCCCATACGCTTTGCTACCGGGAGGCGAGGCGAGGCGTTCCGCCACTTCCTTTTGCAGCATACCGGAGCAACAAGGTATTTGATCTTTATATTCTAATATTTTGAAAAAAATCTGGGTAGATATATTATATGGATAGTTGCCTATCACACAAAATTGAGAAGAAAAAAGTTGGTTTAAATCAAGCTTAAGAAAGTCTCCTTCTATAATCTTATCATTCAATTCGGGGAAATGTTCTTTCAGGTAGGTTACCGATTCAGTGTCTATTTCAACGACAGACAAGTTATGTCCAACATCCAGCAGGAAGCGCGTAAGCACCCCCATACCCGGTCCGACTTCCAAAACAGGAAGATCCATATAGTCCGAAACGGTTCCGGCTATACGCTGTGCGACCTGCATATCTTTCAAGAAATGCTGTCCTAAAGCTTTCTTCGGTTTTACTACTCTCATCCACTTCCTATATTGTAATCCGCTCGTTTTTAATTATAATGTTTATCTTTGCCGAAGCACAAAAGTACAATAAAAAAATTAGTTTCCTTACTGTATATGGATTTTAAAAGCATTACGCGTACATTCGTAAAGGTATTTATTCCTTTGGCTTTCGGCTGTTTACTCCTTTGGTACTTATATAGAGAGATGGACTTTCAGGAAATCTTTGAGGTTATTCGTAAGGGGGTTCGATACGACATCATCTTGTTTTCATTATTATTTGGTCTTGCCGCGAACATCATCCGTTCACTTCGTTGGGGTTTGCTCATCGGATCTTTAGGCGAACGTTTCAAGATGAAGAATATCATTTATGCCGTATTAGGAAATTACGCATTAAACCTCGTACTACCGCGGGTGGGTGAAGTTTGGCGATGTGGCATCATTACACGTTATGAGAAAATATCATTCTCGAAGCTTCTCGGCACGCTATTCGTTGACAGAATCAGCGATTCCATCATGGTTGGTTTGATAACGTTGTTTATTTTCATTTTCAATTTCAGTTTCTTCACGCACTTTTTAGCACGCAATCCGGCTTTGTTTGATGGCTTTCAGGCCATGTTTAACTCCATGTGGCTTTATGTGATCATCGTCCTGATCAGCGTAGGGCTTTGGTTTGTGTTCACCTACATGAGAAACTTCTCTTTGGTGAAGAAAGCGAAAGAAATGTTGAAAAATATCTGGGCCGGCATCAAAAGTATCTGGTTAATGAAACAGAAAGGTTTGTTTTTATTACAGACCTTATTAATATGGGTTGGATATTTTTGTTATTTTTACATCACGTTCTATGCATTCGACTTTACCCGTGACCTTGGTATAGGGGTAGGTTTGATTGCTTTTACGATGAGTAGCATTGGCGTTGCCGTTCCTGTTCAAGGCGGAATTGGCCCCTGGCATTTTATGGTAATAGCCACGTTGGTTTTGTTCGGGGTAAAAGAAACGGATGCCGCTGCCTTTGCATTAGTAGTACATACCGTTCAAACTGTATGGACAGGATTATGCGGTTTATTCGGTGTGATAGCCTTGCCAATCATTAACAAAGAATACAAGCCGGCTACTAATACAACAAGTATATGATCAAACCTGAACATCTCTTGTGGGCTTAACCCGCAAATGTTTATTCAGGCAGACTTATATTATAAATTTAAATCTTAGCGCTATGTCAGCAGAACTTAGGAATCTCTCTCCGAAGCATGTATGGGGTTATTTTTACGACCTTACACAAATCCCCCGACCTACAGGAAAAATGGAAGCAGTAACCGGCTATGTTCTTAATTTCGGAAAAAACCTGGGCCTCGAAACGCTACAGGATGAGGTAGGAAATGTGGTGATCCGTAAACCGGCTACTCCCGGATATGAAGAACGACCCACTGTAATCCTACAGTCACACTTAGACATGGTACCGCAAAAGAACTCGCATATATCCCATGACTTTGAAAAAGACCCGATCAATGCTTACATTGATGGCGACTGGGTAACGGCTAAGGATACTACTTTAGGAGCTGACAACGGAATTGGTGCAGCTTTAGCAATGGCCGTACTTTCAGACACATCGTTGAAACACGGTCCGGTAGAAGCGCTATTCACTGTAGACGAAGAAGTAGGAATGGATGGTGCTTTCGGATTAAAGCCCGGCTTTCTGAAGGGTGGCATATTGATTAATTGCGATTCGGAAGAAGAAGGCGAACTATTCGTGGGTTGTGCCGGAGGAGCGGATATGAATATTTCCCTTCAATTTAAAAACGACAACTACGTTCCCGAAGGCGATGTAGCTGTTAAGTTAAGCCTGACCGGATTAAAAGGCGGGCATTCCGGTGTAGATATTCACTTAGGCAGAGCAAACGCCAATAAACTTCTATTCCGTTTTCTGAAAGAAGCTGTATGCGATTATGGCGCACGCTTAGCTTCTGTAGAAGGAGGTTCGTTACGCAACGCCATTCCACGGGAAGCATTCGCGATTATCACCATTCCGGGAGATAACGCCGAAGCACTTTGGGAACTTGTGGCCGACTATCAGGAGATGTTCCAAAAAGAATATGACGGCATAGAAAACAAGATAACTTTCACCGCGGCAGAAGAAACGCTACCAACATCGCTTATCCCCGAAGAAATTCAGGACGATCTGATCAATGCGATTGAAGCTTGCCAAAACGGTGTAATAAGTATGCTAAGTGATTTTCCGGGCACAGTAGAATCCTCATCAAACCTGGCGTTGGTAAAGATCGACAACGAACTGGCAGAAATAAAGATATTAGTACGCAGCTCATCCGAAACAAGAAAACAGGCAGTCTGCTCAAGTCTGGAAAGTGTATTTGCACTGGCAGGAGCCAAAGTAGAAGAAGGAGGAGGCTATAATGGTTGGCAACCCAACATCAATTCTCCGATACTGAACGTGATGAAAGAAACATACAAAGCGCTTTACGGCAAAGAACCGTCTGTTAAAGTAATGCATGCCGGACTTGAATGCGGAATTATACAAGGCGCTTACCCGGATATGGATATGATTTCAATTGGACCGGACTTGCAATTCCCTCACTCTCCGGACGAACGCGTAAGCATTTCTTCTGTAGAAAAGGTTTGGAAATATATTGTTTCTACATTAGAAAGGGTTTAAAAGCTTTACCCTTTATTATTTCGGTCGAAGTGAAGGATTTTTTGTACAACAGCGAGATTCCTCCACTTCGATTGGAATAACAAAACATAAATCACAAACAACCACCACCATGAATATTCTGAAATACGATGAGACTGAAGCCACTCAGCTTACGCCAACCCTCAGCAGAAAACTTATCCGCACCAATAATCTGATGACTGTAATTGTGGAATTTTCCGGTGGACCAATGGCAGAACCCGATCCTTATCACAGCCATCCGCACGAACAAACCTGCTACATTGCAGAAGGCGAAGTTCTCTATCTGGAAGAAGGCGAAGACCCCATACACCTCAAAAGCGGAGATCTATTTGCCGTTGCCTCAGGAAAAAGACACGCGATACAACTATTGACACCCACAGCAAGATTAATTGACAGCTTTAATCCCGTAAGGGAAGATTTTTTGTAAATCCATTGTAGACAACAATCATGAATAAACCGACAGCCACCCTCCTCCTCCTTTCAGCTCTGTTTCTTTTTGCGGGAAATGTATCTGCTCAAAATATTAAAAACGACTCGATTCTGATTAAGTTGGCCGAGATGCCTTTGAAAAATATATTTGTAGAGTATCCCAACAAACCCGGTCATACGTATATAAATGCCGGTGAAGTCGGACTTTCTCCGCGTGATCTTCACCCGGTCTTTTATGGTTGCTTTGATTGGCACAGCAGTGTTCATGGACATTGGATGCTGGTTCGTTTACTGCGGAATTATCCGGACATTATGTTCAAAGAGGAGATTATTAAAACGCTGAATACTTCACTGAATAAAGAAAATATTGAAAAAGAGGCCGCTTATTTTGATCGCTCGGATCTGACGAGATCATTTGAACGGACTTATGGTTGGGCGTGGGTGTTGAAACTGGACGAGGAATTAAGCCTTCTGAATACGGAAGAGGGGAAGAAATGGCATCGCGACATCCAGCCTTTAACCCAAAAGATCGTTGATCTGTGGAAAGCTTACTTACCTAAACAATCTTATCCAAGCCGGGTGGGGACTCATAACAATTCGGCTTTTGCGTTGGGTTTCGCGCTCGATTGGGCAAGAGCAACAGGAGATAACGATTTCGAAAAAGCGTTAGTTGATAAAGCCAAAGAATTTTATGGTGATGAAAAAGACACTCCTTCTTATTTAGAACCGGACGGGGCAGACTTCTTCTCTCCTTCCCTACTTATCGCCGACCTGATGGCACGCATTCTGCCCGACAAAAAATACGACAACTGGTTTGCCGCTTTTATCAGCAGCAGAGGTGTTGACAATCTGTGCAAATCGCCCAAAGTCAGCGATTTAAACGACTATCAGATCGTTCATTTAGTCGGACTGTCTTTCTCTCGCGCCTGGTGTATGCAACATATCGCCCGAAAGATGCAAAAGGAAAATCCATACAAAAAACTATTCTCGGAAAAGGCCACCGAACTATTTGATAAAGCCTTACCCCTCCTGTTTAACTCAAATTACGGTGGCGACCATTGGTTGGCTACATTCGCTGTTTACGCGGATTAACGGCAACAATTTCTATTTAATTCAACACACATAGGTTAGTGTTTCGGAAATAAAGGATATTTTCCTTTTTCCATATCTGTGGAAAAACTTTTCTACATCTGTGGTAAAGTTTTTCTATATATATAGAAAAAGGAAAATAAACTATATGCGCAAACATATATACTATCTGTTCTTAAAAACGATATAAGCAATTTTCAGGCTGAATATTTAGAGATTATCATTAAGTTTGCAGGTTCAGCCTTAAAATCAATAGTTAATGAAAAAGCCGATTGTCCTTTTATTCTCATTTATCGTCTCGCTGTGTTATGCCCAAGAGCATAGGGAAGCCGTGGTTTCTTTCGAAGACGCCTACAAACGGAAGTACAATATAACACGTATAGACGAGGGCGAGCATCCTTCTATCGATGGGAAATTGGACGAAGCTCTTTGGAAAGAACGGGGCGAATGGTCTGCCGAATTTTCGCAGGTAACACCTTACGAACGGGCAAAAACACCTTCGCCCACGCGAATCAAATTATTTTACGACAATAAAAACCTGTATATCGGGGTGTATTGCAAAGACGACCATCCGGACAAAATGAACGCTTTTATCGGGAACAGGGATGATAACAGCAACGGAGATCTGGTTAGCATCGCCTTTGACACCTATCATGATTTCAGGGCTGCCCCGGAGTTTAATCTAAATCTTGGCGGCAACAAAACCGACCTGGTGGTGACCGATAAGTTGTCGGTTAACCTGAGTTGGAACGCGATATGGGAAGGTAAAACTCACATAAACAAAGAAGACTCGTGCTGGACAGCCGAATTACGCATTCCTTTCAGTCAGCTTCGTTACAACACCAAATCAGAAAATGACGTATGGGGGCTGCATGTGCGTCGTATCATCAGACGAAACAACGAGGTGCAAAACTGGAGTCTTATTCCGCTCAAAAACAACGGACATGTTTTTTCGTTCGGAGAAATGCACGGCATGAAAAACCTGCCTAAGCCCAAGGGAATAGAATTTCTGCCATACACCATGGGAAAATACCGGAACGAACCGCGGATAGCAGGCAGTCCGTTTCAGAAAGGAGACGAATGGAAAGGCGGCGTCGGACTGGACGCTAAGCTCGCCCTGAATGATTACACAATGGACCTAACCATCAATCCCGACTATGGACAGATAGAATTGGATCCATCGGTTATGAATCTGTCTGCTTATGAAACTTTTTATGACGAAAAACGCCCATTCTTCCTCGAGGGCAAACATATTCTGGAATTTGCCAACGAAGCGGATATGATGTTTTACAGTCGCCGTATAGGGGCCATGTCGTCTTATCGCCCGAAAGAGATAAACAATATCGACAGCTATTCCGAAACACTGGCCAATGTGCCGATTATCGGCGCGTTGAAGCTGACCGGAACAAACAAGAAAGGACTGACTATCGGACTTATGGAAAGCATTACGGCACAGACCTCCGCCAAAGTGATGCGTAACGGCGAATACAGCAAAGAAGTAACCGAGCCGCTAACCAATTACACGGTTGCCCGTGTACAAAAAAACTGGGACGGCAATACCCTTTTAGGTGGAATGATCACCTCCGTAAATCGTAATCTTGATCGCGACCATTTAAAAAGTGAAATGATAAATAATGCCTATACGGCAGGGATAGACTTTACGCAATATTTTGCGAATCGGTTATATTATGTCGAAACAAAGGGTATGTTCAGCTCATTGCATGGTTCGGAAAAGGCTATTCTGAAAACAAAAACAAATGCCGCGCATTATTATCACAGAGAATCGGGCACTTCTTATCTGGACCTCAACCCCGAAAAGAAGTCACTACAAGGAACCGGAGGATACGTAAAAGCCGGTAAAAGAGGTAACGCGCAATGGAATTACGCGCAGACATTCAGCTGGTCATCTCCGGGATTTGACCTGAACGACGTAGGTTACATGAAGCAAGCCGATTTCCTTTACAATGAATCGGAGATCGCCTTTAGGAGAACCGATATATTAGGGCCATTCCGCTATCTGGCACTAAACCTGACACAGAAAAACACCTGGAACTACGGGGGTGATCTTATAAATAACGACATCGCATTCAGGTGGAGAAGCCTTACTACAAAACGCCGTTTCAACGTCGATATCAAAGAAACGTTTAGCTGGAATACAATCGACAGCCGCATTTTGAGGGGAGGACCGGATATGCGTTATGGCGCGAATTTCACAACAAGTGTACTCTTTAATACAGATCAGGCTAAAAAGGTGGTTTTGAAATTTCAATACGACGGGAAGCACTTCCCAAGTGAAAAGTCGGCCTATAATCTGATAAAGCCAAGTCTTATATTCCGCCTCGGCAATCATGTTCACCTGACCGGACAGTTTGATTATGCTTGGAACAAAGACAACCTGCAATACGTAGCCGGCGTTCAACCCGAAGGAAGCAGCGATACCCGCTACATCATAGCACACATGAAGCAACGCACCTATGGCGTAACATTGAAGGCACAGGTAAATATCACGCCGGATTTATCAATTCAATACTATGGTTCTCCGTTTACGTCCATCGCAAAATACGACCAGTTCAAAATGGCGGCAGACACCAAGTCGCGCAACTACGACAATCGCTTTAGCGTTGTCGGAGAAAAGGAGATCAACTATTCCGAAAACAACTACCTTGTTGATGGCGAGAAGGGAAAGTTCAGCTTCAGGAATCCGGACTTTAGTTTTAATGAATTCCGCTCTAACCTGGTTGTCAGATGGGAGTATCTACCCGGCTCAACCCTCTATTTCGTATGGGAAAACAGCCGTACCAATCGTGACGACCGGTATCGTTCGGGTTGGAATAATAACTTAGACCGGTTGTTCGGGCTTTCAGCCAGCAACACGTTGGTTATGAAAATCAACTATTGGTTCGCGCTGTAAGGAAGATTAAATATATTTCAACAAAAGAACAGGCGCTAACAACTCTACTTGCTTACCATCGATTTTTATCAATCCTTCGTCCGTCATTTTCTTCAGTTCATTGGCTAAGGCAGGACGCGTAACGCTCATATATTCCGCCAATTGGGTTTGATTGTGATCCATAACGGCGCGGTTATTGTCTCGCTTGTGGTCAAACAGATAATAAATAAAACGGCTGCGAATGCTTTTATAGGATAGAATACGAAGCCTACTTACGGTGCAGGCTGTACAATTGCCGCTGATACGGAGAAAGTTCTTCAACAACCCCGGTTCCGAACTGATCAGATCAAACACGGAATCTCTGCCGGCCTTGAGCAATAGCCCGTCTTCGACAGCAGTGAATGTTGCCGGAAAAATATTATTCCCACTAAAGAGATGCGGAGTAGCAAACGCGCGTGGCGCAACGATATTCTCTACTTTTACGTTGTTTCCGGAAACATCTACAATGTTGACCACCAGATTGCCTTCCAACAAAATATACATGTGATTGCAGACCGTATCCTGCCGGATAACGGTATCTCCCTTTTTTAACGTGTATACAGAATAATCCAGCTTATCTAATAAGTTTTCTTTAAATTCATCCGTCATTCCGCTAAATAACGGAATTTTATGAATCATATTAATCTGTCGCTCGGTAAGGAAATATTGACTATCCATCTGCTTTCTTCTGATATTATAAAAGCAAATATATAATGATTCCTTAGAATAATGAAATTAAATACTTTAGTTCGAATAAACGTGAATGCTATTTGCGGCAGAAGGCAGGTAATTTACACCAATCCAAGTGATCATTAACAGCAAAAAAGCGAAAGGAAGCATCCATAATGTAAACTTAGCATGAGACGGCTGCAAGCGCATGTGGATATAAACCAAATAGGCAGCCGAAGTAACAAATGCCCAGGTTTCTTTGGGATCCCAAGACCAGTAATGCCCCCAGGCTTCTTTTGCCCAAACAGCTCCCATCAGCATTCCCAGCACAAGAAAACCAAAGCCTATATACACAACATTGTCGGTTAAACGGTAGAGGTTATCGTCATGCACACCGTTCGACTGATTTTTCAATAAAATGAAAGAGGCTATTGTTGCCGCTCCAAGCATCGCGTAGGAAAGTATATAAACAGTAACATGAGGAACAAACCAATAGCTCTGCAATGCAGGCATCAGATTGGTGGAATGTATCTCGGGCTTAAAAATATTCACACAAACAAAAACACAGGCAACGACTACCGAGAAAGACAGTAGCCAGGCATATTTCCAATGTTTATAAGTAATATAGCCAATAGTGGCTAAGAAAAAGGAATACCACAGCCGGGTTTCGCCTATGGTACGCAGCGGAGGACGTTCCTGTCCGATCCATAAACCTACAATAAAAGCAGCAAAAATCAGTATGCCTACAATCATCAGAAGCCCGGCGAATTTTCGTCTTCTACCATTATAAATCAAACTACCTGCGCCAAGCCAACAGCCCATAGCGGGCAAAGCAAACCATAAAAACTCATCCCAGGTCATACTTCTTTCCTCCTCTTTTTATTTCCCGACCAAAGTAAACAAACAGATCCGGCAGCCAACAGGATTATTCCCGCGTAGGCCGGATAAATCCAAGGATCATAAACCAACTCCAAACTACTGTAGGTCGACATCTTTCCGGCATCATTGTCATAACCATATTGGTAGATTGTCCAATGCCCCACCCGAAGCGGTTTATTGACTTCCAGCAGTGTATGATAGGTTCCGCCCTCTTCTGTATAAACTTCGATGTCGGATATAAATCGTTTGGGTTCAGGCTTTGTCATTACTACACAGTACTGTTCATCCAACGGTAACGTCATATATAACTGTGCCAGATTTCCACCACACACCCATCCGGAATAAGTTGATCCGGTAATTCTGTTCGTAGCGGTTATGCGTGCGGCAGGGGTTGATCCCGGCATGGGTACTTCATGGTAAGTGCTGTCGCTATTACGAATAGCCTGATGAATATACTCTTCTAATTGAATATCCCAGTCCACCAGCTTACCTTCGGGTCTCTTATCGTCAATAGAAAAGAACTCCGGCTCTCCCAACGGCTGAGGTTCTCCGCTTTCGCGATCTATAACCGTAAGTTTTGGCGGATATTCTTCCATATCAAAGTCATTCAGCTGAACAGCAACCGGAAGTTCCAGCACTTCATCCGTTTCGCTGTATACGCGCCACTCCGTTTCGCCTTCACGAACATGCATTACATAACGCCTTGTATCAGCAGCACCCAGTCCCGAAGCAAAGAGCAACACCCATAAACCGATATGATTCAGGTAAAAGGCATAATCTTGTTTACGAAACACAAGCATACGGCGAACAATCAGTGCTCCCAATGCAAGAAGAGTTGTAAGATAGAGCAAGACAAAGGCCCAAGAAGTAGTCATTTGCTTAAAGCCAAGACGAGTAATTATCCCCGTATCATGCGGATCAAGCCGGGCAAACTGCGGAGTAAGTCCCATGATCAGCGTAAAGAGCAGCAAAGCCCCTATACAGCTAACAGCAAACGGAACACCCGAAAACCATTGGTAAAAAGCCGTTTTCCGGGCAAGGGAAAACACGCCGAGAAAAAGAAGTAAAACAAAACCTACAATAAGATTTACGGGATATTGTAAAAAGAAAAAATCAAATGGCCCGGTCAATAACTGAAGTGCAAACCCTATAATAGCAATTCCCCCGACAAAGGCTAAACTTTCTTTATACTGCCAGGGGAATTGCCACATCATTCTTTTATCATTCTTCATTTTATCCGGATATTAAAGCGCGGCTCTTAGTTTACCTTCACCCTTCGCTTTCTCTACCCATTTCGGAACAACTGTTTTTATCCAGTTTTCTTTCTTTTCTTTTAGCGTTTTCATATCCAGACCAATATATGCCTGTGCTTTGTCTTTCGTTGAAATATCGGGCATGTTTATATCTGTAACACCATGTTTGAAGAGAACTCTTTGCAACTCTAACTGAGCTTGTAGGCTTCTATCCAATCCGTGTGCAAGAATTCGTTGTGTTTCTACAGGTGCATGGAAAGATGCTCCATGAGAAGCCACGGCAAAATCCCAACGCCACTGCGCCTGACGAAGCAATTGTAAAGATGCAGCCATATCGGTTTCTGAAGCTCCGTTATCCCAGGCCGCTTTAGCCATGATGTGTGCTTTACTTAGCTCTTGCTCGATTCTGTTTCTTATTTCTAATGCTTTATCCTGATACTCGTACACATAATTACGTAGGTTTTCTTCGCTGTCACGATGACAAGTCTGACACGTATTTGATACATTCTTAAGCGGACTCATTACCTGATGATTGGAATACTTAATTCCACCCTCAGCCATATAAGGCATATGGCAATCAGCGCAGGAAAGACCACGCTGTGCATGAGGTCCTAATTGAAATATTTCATAGTCCGGGTGTTGAGCTTTCAACATAGGCGCCTTACTTATCGCATGCGTCCAGTCGGTGTATTCAGCAGTGTCGAAATACTTTTCCATATCCTCCACAGTCATTCCGGCATCCCAAGGGAACGTCAGGTATTTGCCATCTCCCTGAAAGAAGTATTCCACATGGCACTGTGCGCAAACCAGCGAACGCATTTCCTGTGGTGTTGCCTCCGAGATATTTTTTCCCTGTCGTTCAAACGCTTCAACCAGCGCGGGACGTGTTATCGTCAGATTCATTGTTACCGGATCATGACAGTCGGCACATCCTATCGGATTCATAACCTCCGCTCCGAGAGCACTCCATTTTGCCTTATAATAATTTTCAATTCCTATTTCATGCATTAAACGAGGAACGTCGGGGCTTTTGCATGTCCAGCAAGTTCCGGGTTGCATTTCTCCTTCTCCATTCTCTGGAGAACCGGTACGCAACGTATTACGCACATCTTCTATGGCATGCATGTGTCCGCGTGGCGCGGTATACTCACGCGAGAATGCATATCCGGCCCACAAAACAACCATTTCCGGACGTTGCTCCAGAACATCTTGAGCCATATTTCCTAAATGCTTACTTTTGAAGTCCATGTTCTGTGTCATCTTCCAGGTGTTATACTCACGCGGATAATTAACACCCCACTCTGCATTATGTGGATTAATACCGGTAATCTCTACTTTCTTATTATTAAACAAGGTAACGATTTCAGCACGTCGTTCCGTAATGGAGGCGGCCAACAAGCCAAGAACGAAAACACCGATCATGACAACGGTAAAGATCCCCCATCCTATCATGGGTTTACGTTTGATTGCTTCTGCTAATTTCTTAAACATAATTTGCTGGTCTTATTTTGTTTTACTTATTTTTTTTCATCCTTTCTTTGAGCCATTCCGGCACCGGAGATTTCGGTAAAGGAACAATCGCGTTTGGCGAAGCCGAGAGACTACTCACCTTCGTATGCGGAACATTGACATGGCAATCCCAACAGGCCTTTCCTTTGCCTTCCTTCACATCGCAATAACTGATCATACCGGTCTCGACAAACTCGGTGTTAAGCTCGGTGTGGCAGCGAATACAGTTATTCATAATCACCCCGTAACTTTCATCTCGCGGACGAATAGCTTGCGGTTCTGCCTTCAGTGTAAAGATTGCCGCGTGGTACAAGCCGTCTTTCGCTTTAAAAGCATAGCCTTTAAAAACATTATCTTGCGGAACATGACAGTCATTACATGTAGCCCATTGCGCATGCGAACTATGATCCCATGATTGATAATAAGGCGTCATGATATGGCAGTTTATACAAGCGGAGGGATCGTCTGAGAGGTAAGAATGCGCCCTTGACATATATATAGTATAACCTCCGAGTCCGACAAGGATGCCGCCCACAATGAATAATGGGAGTATAAACTGATTAGGTATATGGCTCAAGAGCTTTTTCATGCTTTCATAGATTTTTAAAAGGCAACTTGTAATTGTGCAAACACCACGTTAGAGTTCTTTGCTCCCCATTCTTTGGAATAATCCGAATAGGTATAATTCAATTGCACCCTGCATTGTGGATAAAAATAATAATTTATTCCACAGGTATAATCAAAAACATCGGCATTAACATCTTTATTTCGATTATAGTAGTCAATTTTGCCGAGCACATTTAATTTTTTAGGAATAATATAGAAAAGACCCAATGCGTAAACACCTTCTTTCTTTATGCCTCCATCGTTTCCGTTTACCCATTCTGCACGGGCGGTAAAACGTTCGGAATTATAGTCCGCGCTTAAATACCATCTGTTACGCACATGGTCATCGAGCACTTCTTCTCCTGCTTTGTAATACGTGGCTTGTCCGAAATAAGCACCTCCACCGATACGAAGTTGTTTTACCGGCTTAAACAGCAACATTCCGGCAAAGTCTCTATTGTTGTTGGTTTCGCCGGTGGTAACTCCTGTTCCCTGAAATAAACCGATTGAATACTGAATCAAATTATGATTGTCTAAAGAGATCAATTCTCCGGAAGCCATGATACCGGCATCCCGACCAAAGTTATTCTTGTTGTTTTGAGCTTTCAGCACATCATCTTCGCCGGCATATCCAACGAGATTGGCTATTGTTCTGGAGTAAGAGGCAGTTTCCAAAGTAGCTGGCACATACTGGCTTTCAAGCGTGAACGGACTTTTAAATTGTCCGACCTTCAGGTTAAACGCTTTATCGGCAGTCCACTCGCCCCAGAATTCCTGAACAGACGGATTCACAAATTCTAATAAGAAACCATATCTGAACGAATCGTTCAATTTACCGTTTACCGAAAGAAACAAGTTTTTTGCTTTCGTATCATGATGTATCTTATCTACATCCGAATACCTGTGCATTAATTGTCCGTTTCCGCCTAACTGAAGGTAAGGAGAATTAAAAAGCTTTCTGAATGGCTGTTCCTGAGAAAACGCCGTACCACCTAAAAGGAATAATAAAAGAAAAATGGCTAACCTGTTCATGGTACAATATTTTTGGGGTTACATTTTAGTTTTCAGTCTACAAAGAATGTGTTTTTCCATCAAATAGAGTGTAATATTTATTACACTTACAGGAAATATAGATTATGTTATTTTGTTATCTTTCCGAATAACCGGAATATATTGATCATTCAATGCATACTATTATCTTTGTGGTATGGGAAAGAATAAATTAGCAAAGTTTGACGACATGGCGGAGTATCCGCATGTTTTTCAATATCCCTTTTCTGTTCTTGAAGCCGAAGGGTTCGATCTGAAGGGGCATTGGCATGAACGTTTCTTTAAGAATAAAAATCCGATCGTTCTGGAGTTAGGTTGTGGAAAGGGTGAATATACCGTGGGATTAGGAAAAATATTCCCGGATAAGAACTTTATCGGGATAGACATTAAAGGAGCCAGAATGTGGAGCGGGGCGAAAGAATCGCATGAAACAGGTATGAAGAATGTTGCCTTTTTACGCACACATATCGAACTGATCAATCGCTTTTTCGCGGCAGGAGAAGTATCGGAAATCTGGATAACATTCCCTGATCCACAGATGAGAAAGGCGAATAAGCGCCTTACCTCTACCCGATTCATGAAGCTTTACAGAGAGATTCTTGCCGGAGACGGTGTGATTCACCTGAAAACGGACAGCAATTTCATGTATACCTACACCGTGAAAATGGCAGAGATAAACAATTATCCTGTTTTATTCCAAACAGACGATCTATATCATAGCGGTTCTGCCGATCCGATTCTGGCAATAAAGACCTACTACGAACAACAATGGCTAGACAGAGGTTTATCTATTAAATACATTAAGTTTGTATGCGAGGAACGCGAAACCCTCGTCGAACCTGAAGAAGAAATTGAATACGATGCCTACCGCAGCTTCAACAGAAGCAAACGAAGCGCGTTGGCGTCAGGCAAATAGGCAACAATACATTATTAATAAGGAAAAATATGAATATATATCCTAAACTAATCATGGACGCGCTGGAAAAAGTGCGTTACCCGGGGAACGGCAAAGACCTCGTAACCGCGGGAATGGTAGAAGACGACATCCGGATTGAAGGGATGAAGGTTAGCTTTTCCATTGTGTTCGAGAAGCCAAACGATCCGTTTATCAAGTCGGTTATTAAGGCGGCCGAAACGGCAATACTTACCTACGTAAGCCCCGACGTGGAAATTAAGGGAAATATTCGTGCCGTAGCACCGGAAATCATACGCCCAGAACCGGACGAACTTCTGCCGGATGTAAAGAACATTATCGCCATTTCATCCGGAAAAGGAGGAGTAGGAAAAAGTACGGTCGCAGCCAACTTGGCCGTAGCACTTGCCGGATTAGGGTATAAAGTAGGTTTGTTGGATGCCGACATATTCGGGCCTTCTCAACCTAAGATGTTTAACGTTGAAGATGCCCGCCCATTTATGGAGGAGGTAAACGGACGCGAACTTATTCAACCGGCCGAAAACTATGGCGTAAAGATGCTTTCCATCGGATTTTTTGTAAATAAAAACGATGCCATCCTATGGCGTGGTTCTATGGCAAGCAACGCGTTGAAGCAACTGATCAGCGATGCAAACTGGGGTGAACTGGATTATTTCCTGATCGACCTTCCTCCGGGCACAAGCGATATTCACCTTACGTTAGTACAAACATTGGGAATAACCGGAGCGGTTGTAATCAGTACGCCGCAAGAGGTAGCTCTTGCCGACGCGCGCAAAGGAATCAGCATGTTTACCGGCGAGAAAATAGATGTACCCGTGCTGGGGTTAATTGAAAACATGGCCTGGTTTACGCCGGCCGAACTTCCGGAAAACAAATATTACATCTTCGGAAAAGAAGGCTGCAAACGTTTAGCCGAAGAACTTGATGTGCCGCTTTTGGGACAAATTCCTATTGTACAAAGTATCTGCGAAGGAGGTGATAGCGGTAAACCCGTAGCCTTAAACCCTGATACAATAACCGGAGCCGCATTCCGCGCATTGGCCGAGAATATTGTTGTAAAGGTAGAAGAACGCAACCGCAATCAAGATCCCACACAACGGGTTATCGTGACAGTGAAGTAAAAATTCCAACAAACAGGATGATGCTATAGATTGATAAGGGCGAAAATTTTTCGCCCCTACAATTCTTTTATCCCAACCTCCACCTCTTTGTCATCCCGACATCAACCACTCTATCTAACCGACTACCCTCTTTGTCATCCCGACCGAAGTGGAGGGATCTCTGCATAGAGGATAATTAATTAACAAACAAGATAGTATGAGATCCTTCGACAGGCTCAGGATGACAGGGGAGTTTGGGGTGATTTCGATTCCGAATTGGCTTATGGAAAAGTGCGTTTTTTTATCAAAAAAATCAACTGATTTTCTTCTTTTTTTGCCCCTTTGTATATGTCTGATTATCAAGCCTCTATATTTGTCGAAAAACATAAAGGTTATTTCTTGAAAAATAAAGGATATTTTTCAAAAAATAAAGGATATATTTTTTTTTATATAGTAATGTAAAAAACGGCTTGTTTTTTTTAGAGGGAAAATTTAGGACGAAGTGAACCAATCCGGCAATAAGCCGAATTGGTTTTTACTCGTATATTAATGTAGACAAATTATTTTCCGCAAACACTTCGTTAGCCACATC
This sequence comes from Massilibacteroides vaginae, assembly GCF_900178525.1. Lineage (GTDB taxonomy): Bacteria > Bacteroidota > Bacteroidia > Bacteroidales > Tannerellaceae > Massilibacteroides > Massilibacteroides vaginae. Next base: position 1,162,375 of record NZ_FXDJ01000009.1, on the reverse strand, counting down.
AAGAAGTTGTTCTGCTGTTATGGTTCTGATCTTTTCAATCGCGTCCGAAAGTGTATCGTAACGGTTATGGTGAAGAAAGCTTTTTCCCAAACCGAGAAAAAGCCCTTCTTTGTTATCTCCGGAGACGCTTAACTGTCCTATTATTTGTTTTTTTGCGGCGGCCAGTTGCGTGTTGGTCAGTTTTGTATCCCGCAGTTTCTTCAATTCTCTATACACTAAAGAAAGTGCTTTTTGTGTATTCTTCGGATCCGTACCAAAATAAATCGAGGCCATGCCGGTATCCGTATAATTCGTGATTCCGGAGTCAACAGTATAAACCAGGCCGTTCTTCTCGCGCAGCGAAACATTCAGCCGGTTATTCATGCCGGGGCCACCAATTATGTTGTTCAGGAGAAATAAAGGCACACGCTTTGGGTGATACATATCATAGGCTTTTCCTCCGATCAAAACGTGGGTTTGATGATTGTCATGTCTTTCTTTGTGTGAAAAAACAGTCATTGATTCGGGAGCTTCTCTTTTGTGGGAGAAAGCGGGAAAAGATAAATCGGACAAAGCGGTTTCTGCCATTTTAACGATCTTCTGAAACGGTTTGCGCCCCATGGAAAAGAAAACCATATTGGACGGCACATAAAATCGTTGAATAAACGATTGTCCGGAAGATGAATTAAACGATAGAAGAGATGCCTCATCGCCTAAGATATTATGCCCGATGGTATGTCCGTTGAATAAATGATTCTCGAATTCATCGTAGATCAGTTCCGAAGGACTGTCTTTATAGGAATTGATTTCATCGAGAATCACGTCTACCTCTTTCTCTATTTCAGTCATGGGGAATTGCGAATTAAAGATCATATCGGTCAGTAATTCGAATGCCCTGCTGTAATGCTCTTCCATGAAGACGGAGTAAACGAAGGTTTCCTCTTTGGTAGTGTAGGCGTTAAGTTCGCCGCCTACATTTTCCATGCGGTTCAAAATATGCCAGGATTTTCGTTTACGTGTTCCCTTGAACAGCATGTGTTCAACGAAATGAGCCAAACCGAATTCACCCGCGCTTTCATCGCGAGTTCCTGCGTTGATCGCGTATCCGCAATAAGATACGGGTGAATCCGTAGGCAAATGTACAATGCGCAGTCCGTTAGACAACACATGGCTTAAATAGCTCATACAGTAAAATTACAACTTATGTATTACTTTCATCATCTGTTCGCCCAATCCAATCGTGTAGCCTTGCGAAACAAAGACAATTCGTCCGAAAGTATCGGCAATAACAAAAACAGGCAATGTGTTTCCATTCGGCAAATTCGCGCCTTTTACCAACATATTGGTAATTGTTTGGTCCGTATCGATGCCATAAGTAATTGTTTGCGGCAGCGTTCCAAACTCTTTCGTGTCGAAATTAGTCCATCCTTGTTCGTCTTTGAACAACAACACCATACTACGCCCCCAGCCTTCAAAGTCTTTCGCAAACTGAGCGATATCACGCATCGCATGGTTGGTCGGTTCCTGTCGAGCACCCAGTATACCTACAATAAAGTAGCCGCGCCCTGTGGTTGAAAGGATACTTACTTCTTCGCCGTTATCTGCCCGTTTGAACTTTCCTTCCGCATCCATGCTGCCGATAACTTGTATCTCGTCGGCACTTTCGCGCATAACCAGTTCTGTTTTCGTAGTTTTACCGGCTTCGATATTAAAGAATCTGAGTTCTGCCAATACGCTGCCGTTTGCCATACGCGTACCGGTGGTCAACATATAATTGCCTTCGTCCAGCGCAAGCGGTTGTTTTAATATGCCTGCCCAGGTATTACCTAAGCCCATATCAACGTTTGCGTTACTTCTGAAGTTAAGTGTTTGCAGCGTTCCATCCCGGCGTACTTTAGCAAGGGTGAAATGACTGTAATATTTCGGATTATCGAGCGACTTAATGGCCTTATACGGAGCAACCACCTTACCCTGACGGGCCGTTACCTGTTCTGCTGCTTCGAAATCTACATCTACCCAGTTGCCGTCCTTATTAAATTGAATTTTCTGTGCGATCGGCTCAATGCGTGCCGGGATACCCAAGCTACGAGCAAGCGAAATAAAGAAAATAGTACGCGACTGTACATCAGCCACGCGACTTTTCCACACCCCCATCGGCATAACCGGAATATTTTGCGGATTCAGGTCGTTATTGATTGTAATATTCTTTTTCACCCAGTCTACCAACACCATCGGATCCGCTTTAACCTGTTCGGCCAGCGCAGCATTTACTTCTTTTTGGAAGAATGCTTTATAGCCGGTAATCATTTCGTTCGCAACGCGAGGATTAAGCACATAGTCGGCAAACAACTTCTGATCCGCTGATTTACTATGCAGTAGATGATCGCGCAATACAGAAGCAGGGGTATCTCTCAAATCCTTAGCAGAAACCACTTGCAGTAGTTCAAGAGCTTTAGTGCGTTCGTCGGCAGGCGTTTCACGCAGGAATGATTCGATTTCCTTCCAGTTTCCACGACTACCAAGCAGTAGATTCGTCGTTTTTTCTGTATCGATCGCTAATTCTTTTGCCAGAGCGGCCGCTTTCTCGTCGGTATAGAACGTAGCCACATAAGCATTACGGATATCATCTTCTTCAAGCAAACGCTTTGCATTTTCGGCCTTCTGCTCTTCAGTTACTTCGGCAGGAATAGAACCATCTACAGGAGGAACAACATCCAATTCCACTGTTTCCAGATCACCCGGACTCTTATCTAATACGATCTTTACCTGATCGTCTTTGCCAAAAGAAATCTTCTGATAGCCAAAACGTCCGTCTTTCGAAGCCCAGGCAAGCATATCACCCTTTCCGGCAGAAAGGAACGTTTTACCTTCCGCGTCTGTCGCCTTACGGGCTACAGTAGTAAATTGGGCGTAATTGTATATCTTAAACTCAACCGTCACGCCGGATACCGGTTTTCCTTCCAAATCCACTACCGTAACAATTGATTTTGCGGTTGGCGCGTAGTTGCCAATTACATTCACTTCTGTGTATGCATCAGTAACTTCCATTACCTCTTCAGGACCGTTATAATGTCCGAATACCTTCGTATGCATTAACATCCCCCGGTAAGCCGGACCATTAAACCAACCCAAATTTAAAATTGGTTCCGGCTCGCAAGCACCAAGGAAAAACCATTTTCCATTCACCCAAGCCTCAACCCAGGCATGATTATCGTCTGTATGCGCCCAACGCGGAGTATACACCTGACGTGCCGGAATACCTACCGCACGCAAAGCTGCCGTAGTAAAAGTAGATTCCTCCCCACAACGCCCATAAGCTGTTTTTACAGAAGCAAGCGGCGAACTGGTACGCGCATCGGAAGGCGTATAAATCACTTTTTCATGACACCAATGATTTACCTCCAGCACGGCATCATACAAAGACAATCCCTTCACACGATCTTTCAGTTCATCATAAAAAACCATCCGGCTTTCATCCAGATTCTCATTATTAATACGGATCGGCAACACAAAATGGCGGAAAATCTCTTCCGGGATACTATCCCCCCAAGGCATTTCCTCCTTCGCCTTAAACGAAGAACGTACACTGCTCAAATAAAGACCGCCATCATAGTCGGTTACATCACCAATAGGCATATAAGCATAGAGAAACATAAGTGCTTCTTTTTCGAGAGGAGTCATCTCTGTTTCGAAAACAGAAAAAAGATCACCGTGCGGAAGCGCGGTTTGTTTAGCGTTAAAGTCTGTCTCGACCTTCGTTCTGAATGCATTATCGGTAATAAAATGCTGTTCTTTTTCACCACATCCGAATAAAACAAAAGCAAGCAGTAATGAGGATAAAATCGTTTTCTTCATGTTTAATTATGAAACTATATGAATGGATTGATAAATAATTAAGCCACAAAGATACTAATAAGAAATACGTTATATTCTAATTGTTCAGCATGAATACAATAAACGGTCGTAATTATTGGGTGGGGGTAAGGTTGTTTAGAGATAGTATAATCAAAAAGAAAGCGGGTGAATCAAAGCTTTATTTTGATACACCCGCTCACAATTAAAACCTAATCCTATCTGTTTCTTATTGGAAATTCGGTGATTCGCAGCGTTGTGCAGCCGAATGGTATTAGCTCGATCTCTACCTCATCACCGTTATCAGGGCCTTGCTGAGTGAAATAGGAGACGGAACCGGCTGAACCTCGATAAGCCTGCCATGTGCTGATGGGATATCCTTTACCTTTAATCGTTATGGGGGCATCGTTTAATGTCCACGGGTATTTTGCGATAGTAGTCGCTTTCTCAACCTTAAAATAGTCGTTGATTACTTCCGGTCTCAGTTGACTGGTGGAAAGAGCAAAATTCCATGGGCTGTCTGAAGTTACTTCATAAAACCATTCTCCGTATTGATTCACTTTTTCCGGTTCAATTGTTTTCTTCTCCCATTTTTCATTCATCTTGAGCGAATAGATCAGTGGTCCTCTTTCTATTACAGCAGCACGGTCAAACCAATGCGTGGCTTCAATATGCATTGGCAATTCAAGCGTGAGCTTATCTCCTTGTTGCCATTCACGATTAATACGTACAATTTCACCTTGATAAGCATCAACTGCAATAACAGTTCCGTTCAAACGAACAACGGGTTGTTTACACCAGGCAGGCACACGTAAGTGAAATGGGAAGAATGCTTTCTTAACTTTAGTATCAGCAAAACGGATCGTGAAACTGATAGTTTCTTCGAATGGATATGCTGTTTCTTCTTTGATCTGCACAAACTTCCCGTCAGCTACTTTTGCCGTTACATTTGAAGGTGCATAAACTAAAGCAGCAATACCATTATCTGCAGTAGCATACCATAAATTCTGCACAAACTTCGGCCAACCTTGGTGCAGGTTAGATGTACAGCAAGGATATCCGGTCAACACTCCGTGTAAAATATCTGTATCATCATGTGGAGTAACAAAATCGCGCCAATGACGGTCTATCGCGATCTGATTGATCTGATGGTAATATTGACGCGCGGAGAAATCATCAGTTATCTGTGTTGGCAGTGCATTGTAAGCAATACGTTCCAAATGATCTGCCCACTGTACGTCTCCGGTTATTTCAAGCATTTTCTCCAAAGAATACATCATTTCTACCGCAGTACATAGTTCAGATCCAAGATTTGGATTTCCAAATCGTAGTAATTCATCACCTGCCCACAATCCTGTCGGAAACGCGATCGTATTCCGCATATCAGTAACCGCCTTTTTTACGGCTTTAATTTGTTTTGCATCCTTATTTTGTTGAAAATAGATTACAGGCTCTTTAAATCCTTGTGCTAAATTTACGCAATGAAGACTATGTTGACGCTTCAGATGATCCTGATGCAGGAAAATATCCGTCCAGTCTAACGTTTGTTTATGAATAAGCTCTCCTAATTCCAGAAGAGATTTGTCTCCGGTTATATTGTAAAGCCAATATACAACCAACAGATTATCACCTCCACGTTGTTCGCCCCAGAAGGTCCAGTTTCCAAGTGGTGTTTTCGGTAATTCCTGCAATTGATAATTGAAGTATTTTGTCAGGAAAGAGATTATACGTTCGTCGCCGGTTGCCGAATAATATTGCTGCATTACTTTTAACATAACCATCTTAGGCCACCAATCATGCGAATTATTACGCTGAAGACCGGCTTCATGACCACGATCCGTATCCGGACCGAAATAACCATTCGGTTTTTGTGAAGCTAACGTCCATTCAATCCATGGCTGCACCTTTTCAATAAGCGCCTTATCATTTAAAATATAAGCTAAAGGGAGCAAACCATCAATCCAATACGGGCCCCTCTCCCACACATCACCATCACCACCAAGCCAACCATTACGCGAACCCATTACATGTTCATAAACGGTATCCATATGCCCGGTCATCCCGGTTGCCATTCGCTTCAGCTGTTCTTCCAACCAACCTTCAGGCTTAATAGCACCGATAGGCAATTCAACATAAGGCTTTGTCAGCAACGGAGCCTTGTTGTTCAGATAATTCCCACTCAGATTATCCCCCGAAGCGGTCGTTGCCATAACATACAAAGTCATTGTTAATAAAGAAATAATTACTAATCCAATTCGTTTCATGATATATTTATATTTTAATTATTTATATTCACTATTTCGGAAATTCCAGCACACTCTTCCCCAAATCTTTTGAAGTTGCCAGCGCAATAGTCCGTTGTTCTTCTCCATTATCTCTGCTCACCGCACAATAGAAATGATAAACAATGCCATTGTAGTTTATCACACACGGTTTATGAGCATACTGCATATCATAAGACTCAGAAGGAGTAATCAAATCTTCTCCGGCCCAAAGCGTCCAGTTTACCAGATCATAAGAGCAGGCAAACCGATCAAACGCTTTTGGTCTCCACCCTGCTCCAAAGTAGAACATAACCCACAGATCATCCATTTTGGTTATATAGGCATCTCCACTTATTCCGCTACCATGGTCAATAACGGGTTCGTCCCGATATCTATTCCATGTCACCATATCTTCAGACACTGCAAGAGCAATACGCTCCGCCCTTGCTTGCCCAGGAGTTTCTTCACCTTTATTCTTTGCATTATAAAACATTACAAAGGGGTATCCCAAGGTTTTGTTCTTGTCGTTAATAACCGAACTCTTGTAGATGGTTTCTGTCTCATACCAACGAGCATCTGGGTCTGTAGGTAACATAACCGGATGTTCCGGTCTGTTCCATTCAACCGCTTGAGTTATATCTGCAGTATTGGCAACACCAATACCCAACATTCCCGCCTCATAACCTTCCGTGGCGCCTCCCAGATAAGACATCCAGTATTTATTATCAAACTTATTAATAGTATATGAACCACCCCATTCATAATCCTGCAAGGCTACATACCCAGCCTTCTGATTGGCATCCCAGGTATTTTCCGTAAAAGACAGGATTTTTCCTTTTGTTTCCCAGAATAAAAGATCCGCGCTAGTAGCCAACATTGTTTCATAACCCTTCCCATCAAACACAATGTAGATCATGTACCAAAGATCACCATGCCTAAAGACACTCGGACTATCCACCATCTTGTTTTTGACTTCTGGAACAACTACTAATCCATACTTATAAGGTGTCTTAACCTTTTCATACACCTGATTCATTGTAGCATGATCAACCATCACCTTCTTTTCCTGCTCTTTAGGCTGACTACAAGAGGTAAAAAGAAGAGGAAGGAAGAGTAATGAAACAGCAAACAGAATAACTCTAAGATTTATTTTCATGGCTCTTATAGATTAATGCTAACTTTTTTAATGCTTTCAGATTGGTGTACTTTCTCTCCGTTCACATAGATTGTAAAGCCTTTGTCTTTATTGTAACGAGTTCCTGTTCTATCATAGCAAACAGTGATTGTTTTTCCTTTATAAGACAAATGATCCAAACAAAAATACTCCCACGAGCTATCCGGAATAAGTGGATTTACCACCAGAACATTGTTATCTGACGGACGTATACCAACCAGACCGGAGATAACAAGATCATTAAATGTAGAGTGGTTATAATCTTTTCCTCGCTCCTCACCTCCTTTATCTTTTGACCACTTAACATCATTAAAATTTAGTAATCTTGTACGCGATATCCAGTCTCCTGTATAAGGATTCAGATTCTCATCGATCCAAGGCAGCACGCTCCCATCTTCCAAAACTCTCTGATGAGAACGACTATATTGAGATAAAAGAATCCAATAATCTTTCTTTGATACCTCTTCCTGATTATAATTATTTAAAAGATTAGCCATAGCCGTCAATGTAACCGATGTAGAAAAGGGCCAAGTCGGACCATCCCAGCGACACTCATGACCTTCATAAGATATAGTAAATAACGGATGACTTTGTTCTGCCGTTGTAATTCCGTAAGGCGCAAAGAAATACTTTGAGTCCATCAGATATTTCCAGGCTACAGAATAGTTGTTGGGTGGAATATTAAAATACCAAGGTGTATAACCATGCTCTTCTCTTACATCAGAGAAACTCATATCCCGTCCTTTCGGTATGACTTTAAAGAACTCTGCCTTTTCATCCCATAAACGCGTATTTATGGAGCGTTTAATATGTTCAGCTTTTGCTTTATACAATGCTTCTTTTATTTTATCTCCTGCTTTATTTGCTATTTTTTCTAATGCGATAGCATCGGCGTACATATAACTATTAATTGTAGCACGGTATCCATGACCATACGGATCAGCATACGATCCTGAGATAGACACCTCCATTCCGTCCCGGTTGTCATATTGCCAAAACAGACCACTTTCGTCGAGGCGTTCGGCTTCCCATGATGCATAATTCTGATCTAATAGTGGGAATAGTTTTTTAAGCAAATTATCATCCGGATGCACTTTGTTAAAGTTGATTATCGCATCAGCTGCCCAAAAAGAATATGAACGGGGACTGGATTTTCCATTAAACCAAAAAAGGGCATAGTCTTTCAGGTATTGCGGATCTTTAAGCCAACGTCCTTCCATAAAATGATGAGCCGCCGGACAAGAAATTGAATTATACTGACCCGCCCAACCCACATCCGGGAGAAACTCTGTAATAATATAACCCTCCGGCGTTTTACGGATATGCTTCCGGTATGTCCACCAACGAAAATAGTAAGTCTCTTCTAATTGCTTATCAGGACAATCAAAAAATGGAATATTAGCTATCAGAAAATCCCAGGCTTTTTCATTAGGGAATTCTCCCAACCTATAAAGTTCGTAATCATTCGCATTAAATCGCTCAATATATTGTTTGTAGTTATCTTTAGATAATATTTGAGCCTCTGCAATTGACGTAAGCATCAACAGCAGAAAGGTTAAAGTGGTATATTTCATACGATATATCTCCTTTATTTTACTTCATCAATATTTATTTCAAAGATGCCGACTGCTTTTTCTGATTGCGGTTTCATTAGCAGCCTTATTTTCGTAGTCAGTATTTGCTTGCCCGGATGTACCATGTTGAATTGGTCTTTAAATACATTATAATCATCCGTGACATACAATGGAAAGGCTGTCCAACCCTCTTGGGTTTCGTATTCGAGCGACCATTCTTCCGGGGTTTTTACTCCTTGGTTATCATCCACCCAAAAAACCGAAACACTTTGTATATCTACAGGCTTATCGAGTGTTACAGCAATCCATTGGTCTTTTCCTTGCTCGCCCCAACTTGTCCATTTGTATAGTTTCCCATTTGCGGAAAGCGTAGGCACCTGATTGTCTGCAACAGCGGCAAGATGGTCTCCCTTATTGGTGTATGACGCGGCAAGACTTTTAAACTTACCATGCGTCGCTAAACGACGGTCGATATATGGTTGTACGTTATCCGATTCGGGAAACCAAACCATCATGCTGCCATCTCCACGGTTATTCCACGCATAGTAAGGGAGTAGATTCAAATTAAATTCCTCGTTTCCATGGGCGGTTTTCTTCCAGGCAGCAACTTGGATTTGCGGTATGTGATTTAATCCATTATCCAAACTTTTTCCTGAGGCCGGGGTTCCTTTAATGAATACATTCGGCAGACAGTCGTTATTGTCTACTCCTTCCGCACAATAGACCAAAGGACCTTTCGTCAGACTCACACGACCTCTGTCTGCTTCTACCAGATCTATCGCTTTTGAATATCTCAAGGGCATCGGCAAATGTAATTCTACGACATCTCCTTTTTTCCATGTCCGGTCAATCGTGGCAAATCCTTTTGTCAAATTGGCATTTACTTTTTTCCCATTTACAGAAAGACTCCAACCGGAAGGTTGTGCGTTTATGAAATGATATAATTCACCGGGCACAAACTGTTTACCTGTCCATGTCGGGATACGAAATTTCATCGAGAATTTTTGTCCGTTTTCATCGGGGTTAACTTCCCAACGCACTTGTTCGTCAAAAGGATAGTCTGTTGTTTGTTTCAACTTCACTTTACCTGTTTCCAATTGCAAAGTAGTACTGCTTCCGGCATAAAATGAGCAATATATCTCATTCTGCATAGTAGCGTACATTAAACTTGGAACCTGAGGGATCAGGCGTGCCAGATTAGAAGGACAACAAGCCGTTCCAAACCAAGGAGACCGACCACGCAACCCATGATTAAAAGGCTTTATTCCGTCTGCTTCCAGTGGATTCAGATAAAAGAAGCGATTTCCCTCCAGATTCACACCTGCCAATACATTATTCAATAGAGCAACTTCCGCCACATCCATGTATTTACCATCCTGCTCCATAAGGAACATCCGATGATTAAAAAACACGTTCCCAACGGCAGCACAAGTTTCGTCGAATGCTTCCAAGTTAGGCAATTCATATTCCGGACCAAAGCCCTCAATTCCATGAACAGCCCCCAAACCTCCGGTTATATGCATACGCGTATCCACAATATTATGCCAGATACTATCTAACGCTGGGCGTAAAGTTGGATCATGCATATATACACTCACGTCTGCCATTCCGGAATACAGATAAGTAGCACGCACGGCATGTCCCACCGCAGTTGTTTGCTCACGAACCGGTAAATGCTGTTGCGCATATTCCGGAGACATAACGCCCGTTCCCTCCGGACGGTAAGTCACGCCACGAATATCGAGAAACCTCTTTGCCATCTGAAGATATAAACTATCTCCCGTTACACGAAACATTTTAACCAGCGCAAGTTCGATTTCCTGATGACCGGGAGCCTGATTTACAGGCTTTCCACCGTTATAATTCGGATCGCCTTCAAAAAAAACCTTGTTTATATGACGTGCATTTGCCTGGGCTACTTGCAGCCATTTATCCTTTCCCGTTGCCTGATAATAAGCGATAGCACCTTCGTACATGTGCCCCATATTATACAATTCGTGGCTATGCACAACAAAAGAATAAGGCGTCGCACCCATTTCTTTTTTACGACCTTTCGCAACTCCGGTTATATGAGACTCATAATTATAGCCATCTTTCTGCTGCGCATCCGCGATAATATCAATAATCCGATCCATCTCAGCCTCCAGATGCAAATCCCGTTCCAAGGTCAACAAATAAGCCGCTCCTTCCATTACCTTATACAAATCGGAAGCAACAAATCGATGCGGAAAAGGCAGTTCATCAGGAATTCCTTTTAGAAAGTTTGCCGTTTTTTTCAGATTCTCGACCGCCGGTTTCGTTTTATCCAACGCAAAAGGCACCAAAACCTTCTTCTGAGTCTGTAAACGAGGAAGCCAAAAATTATCTTCCAAAACAACCTCGTTGAAGACTACCGGATTCAGAATCTCCTGAGCATGAATATTAAATAATGAAAAAGAAACGGTTAGTACCGTTAAGAGCTTTTTAATCATGACCTAATTTTAAGTTAGTTATTTACATAATCAATCCAGACCTTCATTTGTCCGGCACTTCTGTTATCCCAAGAATAGTAAGGTATCAAAGTTACATTTTTCCCTGATTCTTTAGCTGTTACAGAAACAATTCCGCTAAGTATAGAAGGAACATAAGTCTCAGCAAACAAAGTTTTAGGAGAAAATGTCATTTTTTCAAAAGATTCGGCATTATCAATTTCCTCAGCACAATAAACAAGTGGTCCGCGTTGAACAGCACGCTTTCCTTCGTTTTCTTTTACCTGAGGATCAGCAGAAACAATCTGAACCGGCATATCGATTTCTAATTCAATTTTGTCGCCTTCTTTCCATTTATTATTAAGCACTACATAACCTTTTTCTGTTACAAGGTTATTCTTTGTTTGACCGTTAACAATTACTCTATAGGATTTACACCAATCAGGAATACGCAGTCGTATTTCTTTTTCTAATGGTAATGACAACGATTTCACCGTTAATTTAACATTGCCTTCCCAAGGATATTTTGTTTCTAATTTTAAAGTTATCTCCCCCTCATCCACATTAAACTTAGCTTCATTTCCAATATATAAATTAACCCAGACAGCATTATTTGAAACCCCATAAATATAATTTCCGACGGATGGAAGAAAGCGAGATATCTGACTTGGGCAACAAGCACAACCATACCATTCCTTACGATGATGCTCTCCAAAAGAAGCTAATGGATTTACATAGAAAAAACGATCTCCTTTAAGAGAAACTCCGGCTAAAGCACCATTATACATAGAACGTTCAAGCACATCAATGTATTTACTATCACCTGTAAACTGATTCATCCGTGAATTCCAGTAAACCATCCCTACAGAAGCACATGTTTCACAGTAAGCATCATAATTCGGAAGATCATAAGGTTCGGTGAAGCCCTCATTATGTTTGGATGAGCCAATGCCGCCGGTAACATACATCTTTCTCAAAACCACATCATCCCATAAACGATCCAGAGCTTCAATATAGCCCGTATCATTTTTGAGTGCCGCTACGTCTGCCATTCCACAATATAAGTACATTGCACGTACAGCGTGACCAGCTATATCCGTCATTTCTCGTACCGGCTTATCATCTTGGCAATACGCAGATTCCCATGGTTCATTATTCCAACCTACACCATGCCCATGTCCTCGCTCTTCAATCAGCCAATTAGCAAAATTAAGATAGCGTTCATCTTTCGTTTCGTTATATAACTTTACTAATGCTAATTCAATTTCCTGATGACCAGGAACCCAGTGTCGTTTGTCCGGCCCGAAAACAGACATCATGTGTTCTGTCATTTTGATTGATACATCTAATAATTTACGTTTTCCGGTAGCATGATAATATGCCACAGCAGCCTCAATCATATGTCCGGCACAATACATTTCATGCATGTGCATATTTGTCCAACGTTCATTAAGATCAGTAAGCGTGTAATATGTATTAATATATCCATCCGGTTCTTGGGCAGACGCAATCTTGTCAATCCATTCATCAGCTTTAGCCTCTAAATCCGAAGCTGGATTATCAATCAGAGAATAAGCAATACCTTCCAATGCTTTATAAACATCAGAATCATCAAAATAAATACCCGAATGTTTACCGGATTTTTTCGCAGCATTTTCAAAATTCTGAATCCTGCCGGTCTGATTTTCTATCTGATCAATACAAACGGCCAACGTTGTTGTTGAGTGATTATTTAATCTATGCGTCCAGAAATCATCCTGTATTTTGACACAAGAGAAGTCAATCTGTTCTATCATCTTAAAGGACTGCTCCTTTTCCTCCTTTAAATCCTGGCAGCCAATAATGGCTACGCAGGATATAAAAAGTAATAAATATCTATTCATAATTCTATTTACTTAAATAATTTGGATTCTGTTCCAGATTGGGGTTAGAGGTCAACACTTTTTCCGGAATAGGAAAAACGGTTCGGTAATCCCCTTGTGGTTTATGTGAAAGCCAACTTTTCTTTGCAAATACACCAAAACGTATCAGGTTTCGACGAGACTGAAGTTCCCAAACAAACTCCCATCCTAATTCATCCAACATACGACCAAACTGAATTGGATCCTGATTTCCAGGATCTGTAATTTTATAATTTTCTACATAGCCGTATTTATATATTGAATTCGCTTTTAACTGCTCATCTGTAACAATTGCCTTATCAGGATAATCTTTGAATGCTCTTTTACGCACTTTGCTTACCAATTCACCCGCTCCGCTTTGTCCTGTTCTCAATAAACATTCTGCCTTCATCATTAACACCTGAGCATAGCGGAAAACCGGAAGATCTGTTGTGCTATTATTTGTACTTCCGGCAATAACCTCAAACTTGTTCATCCTATATCCTTCCATTTCTGAAGTATAGTTGGCATTAGGAACATCTTTTGTATAGACAAATGGCTCTCCTTTTTTATCGTATGTCCCTTTCAATTGTATTCCATCAGCTGCATATTGAGGTCCCATCAGCCAAGTATCCTGTAAACGGCTGTCATCATCATCGTAGGTGTCAATAAATTGAGTAAGTCCAATTGCTGCGCCACTTCCCCAAGGGGTTGCTTCTGTTAAAAACTTCTTTTTCAATTCACCATGCCAGGAATACATGTGAATGGAGTTTCCTCCTCCATATTCCCGGTCAAAAGGAACAGAAAAGATTACTTCTTTTGATGACTCTACCCCTGTAGCACGAAATGAAGCGTTGTAATTATCTGACAAAGCACACTTATTGCTATTGATTATATCATTACACTGTTCAATACATTCATTCCAGCGTGCTTCTCCAACATAAACTTCAGCATTCAAATAAACATTGGCCAATGTTGTTTTAGCAGCCCATTTACTCATGCGTCCATACATTTTACCTCCCTGTTCTTCATTTAGTTTAGGGATTACTTCGATCAACTCTTTCACCACAAATTCATAAATTTCTTTGCGACTACTTTTAAAGGGTAATTCATCAGTCTTCTTCACAACAAGAGGGGCATCTCCGAAATTATCGCAAATCATCCAATAATAATAAGCGCGCATTGCTCTAATTTCAGCAAGCCCGGCTTCTTTTTCCTCAGTAGATGCTGCAGGAATCACATCACGTTCAATCTGATCTAATACATTATTACAGATAAGTATTCCTCTATAGAATTGATTCCACATATTACTTACATGTGTTTGCTCTGAATTCCATGTGTGATAATGCATACGACGATAAACTCCCCCATCATCCCAACCTGATGCATTGGGTGCCAAAACAATGGCATTACCGGTCACCTCTTGTCCGGTGAAAAAGCCCCAATGATCTAATGATGAACGTAAATAAGCGTAAATATTCGCAATGGCCGGATGAAAATCTTCTGTGGTGTATTTATAACTCTGTTGCGTAACAGATGAATACACTTTTTCGTCCAGATTATTATCGCAGCTAATTATAATGCCGGATAATACAACGGTAATTATATATTTCAGATATGTCTTCATATTTATTAATTTTAGAATTTAAACGAAAGTCCGAATGTATAAGTACGTACTGCAGGATACCTGTTTTTGTCATCACATCCGGGAGCTCGTCCCAAAATATTTACTTCCGGATCTACGCCTCCATATCCTGTAATAGTAGCCACATTACCAATTGTTCCATAAACACGAAAACGCTGAATCCATTTATTGTTAAAGTTAAAAGTATACCCTAAAGTAACATTATCAATCTTCCAGTAGTCTCCGTCTTCAATATAATAGCTCACATACTGTAATTCCTGATTATCTGCTAATGGGCGCTTTCCATAAACATTTTCAAAAGCTTTTTGCATCACATTACCACGAGAAAGCATTACAGGAGCGGCATATTGCAATTCCGGCATATTCAATATCTGGAATCCAAAAGCTCCACGCATAGTTATTCCCAAATCGAAGTTTTTATAGCTTATTGAGTTATTCCAATTCAAATAATGTTTTGGAAGACCATTTCCTAAAATCTTTTTATCTGTAGGCTGTTGCTCTGAAATCGGTTTCGGCTTACCGTCTGCACCTTCTATGATCCAGTGTCCGTTTTCATCAATATCAATGCTCTTAAAACCATAGAAATTCCCCATTGGCTCACCTTCTTGTAAACGATGCGTACTTTGCTGAATAGGCTCTCCGGTACCCCCTTCATCTGAATAGCCACTAGAAATAAATTTATCATTAGACAGAGCCAATACTTTATTTGTATTTGTAGAAAAATTCAGATCCGTTATCCACTGAAACTCTTTAGTTTCAAAAGGTATAGCCCTTAACGAAATTTCAACTCCCTTGTTTTCGATAGATCCACCATTCGCATTCATATTTGAGTAGATATACGGAGGTGACGGTACATCATAATTCCATAATAAATCATTTGTCTTTCTAAAATAATAGTCAATACTTCCGGTTAATCTATCATTAAAAAATCCAACATCTAAACCTGCGTTAATTTCTTCCTTCTTTTCCCAGCGTAAATCCGGATTAGAGTTACTTGCTGGTTTGATAGATTTTATCCAGTCACCATTATAATAAATATAATCTCCAAAACTAACCGTAGTTAATGACATGTACGGATCATCAGGAACAGTACCGGTAATTCCGAAGCCAGCTCTTATTTTTAATATTGTAAAGAGGTGTTGATCCTCCATAAATTCTTCTCCTTTTATATTCCAAGCACCGGATATTCCCGGAAAAGTTCCCCATTTATGATCTGCTCCAAACTTTGTAGAGCCTTCATAACGGATACTGGCCGACAACATATATCTACCTTTGTAGCTGTAATTCAATCTCCCAAAATACCCAATAAGCTTATTATCACTTTGATACGAACTTACATTAGCTCTACCATCACGCAGTGCTTGTCCGGAACTCATATTATTATATGAATAATCATCAGATGGAAAATCCCAGTTTTGCATCCAATAATTCTGATAATTATTCGCCTGCCAGCTATACCCTCCTAAAAGAGTAATTGAATGATCATTTGCAATTGTTTTATTGTATTGTGCTGTCAGTTCATAAAGTTCGTCTACTGATCGGTTTGTTCCTCGAGAGGCAAATCCGTTTTTATTATCTTTTACCGTAGAAAGATGTTTTTTCGTTTCATAATATCCCTGCACTCGGTTGTAGATATTTCTTGCTGCCATATATTTGATATCCAATCCTTCAATAGGCGAATATGTTATTGAGGCTGACATACGTAAGTTTGTTGCCTGACTTTTACCATCAGCTTCATATAGCATAGCCAAGGGGTTAGAGTAATCTGTCTTAGATGGACTTTGGTACCAATTTCCATCAGCATCTTTGGCTGGATCTGCCGGACTAAAGTTTAATGCATTCCTGTATACACCGCTATTAAAACTACTACCATCTCCACCTGTTCGGTAAGTTTGTTCGTAACCACTTAAGTTTGCATTAATCTTTAACTTATTATCGAACATTCGATGATTTACCTCAATACGCGGATAAATCATTTGATTATCCGATCTTTTAATAATCCCTTCCAATCCTCTATATTCGAAACTGGCAGTATAATTTGTCGTTTTACTACCTCCCCTTAGACTTACATTATAAACTTGTGAGAAAGGAGTTCGGGTAACCTCATCTAACCAATTAACATTTCCACCATTGTCTTGAGCGCCGGGTTTGCCTAATTTAACCTTATCCATATATTCATTATAAGTCATAAATGGCAATTTTCGGGCTATTTGTTGAGTTGAAATATAGCTGTTAACTTCCAAGGTAGTAGGTACATCTCCTTTCACACTTTTGGTTGTAATAATAATTACACCATTTGTACCGCGTGTACCATAAATAGCAGCTGCAGAACCATCTTTTAATACATCAATCTGTTCTATTTCTTCAGGAGAAATTGTATTTAAAGCACCGGGTACTCCGTCTATGATAATTAAAGGACTCGCGCTTGCTTTTAGAGTAGTAACCCCACGTAGTAATAGTTGAGAAGTCGATGTCGGATCTCCACCGGGTGAAACTATGGCTAATCCCGGCACTTGGCCTCGAATCATTTGCGCGGCATCAGGAGCCGGAGCTTTAACAAAATTCTCAGATTTTACCGTAGTAATAGCACTTGCGACCTCCCCTTTCCTTTGGGTTCCATAACCAACAACAACAACTTCTTCCAAAGCTTGCAAATCTTCGCGGAGTAGGATAGAGAATACGGTATTATTTCCTACCTGAACTTCTTGTGTAAGATACCCGATGAATGAAATGTGTAAAACATTCTGGGATTCAACATCCAGCCTGAATTTACCATCCATATCGGTAACAGTTCCATTAGTGGTTCCTTTTACAATAACATTTGCTCCAATAACAGGTTCATTCTTCTGATCAACGATAGTTCCTGTGATTGTTTTTTTATTCGTTTGCGTAATTACCGGGTTGGCATCGTGTTCTTTTCTTGATAGTATGATATACTTATTTTCAAATTCATAGCCTATTCCGGCTTTGTCGAAAGCCAAACTTAAGAATGACGCAATTTCTCCTGTTTTTTCTTTTATTTGGAGAATTCGCTCGGTATTTACTTCTCTGTTACGAAAAACGATAAGATAATCTGTTTGTGCTTCTATCTCTTTTAATAACTGACCAACGGAGATGGTAGTTGCATTGAACTGAATAGTTGTTTTTTGAGCTTTTGTATTAACAGCTAAAAGCTGAATTACACAGGTAAACAACAAAAGCAGAGATAGTTTCATAATTTTTACAATTTTACTCTTGTTTCGAGATTGCACAATAAAGGTTGTTAACAAAGTTTTTATTTTCATATCTTTGCTGAGATTAAGTGAATACTAAAAAATCTTAGACAGTATTTTGTATTTGCTATTAACGGCAGTTGTTCCAGCATCTGCCGTTATGCTTTTTAACAGTGGTGATAGTTCATAGGCATGTATTTATTTAAAAGTTAAACAATTATATTTTAGCGACTTAGTATGATCCGATTGTTTCCTTCGTCTTTTTCTATTTTAAATTTATGTATTTTATTAATAATGCGTAATATTTCGTCTATTCCATCCCGTTGGCGGAACTTACCGGTATATTCCCAAGTGTAAATAGTGGGGTCTTTTACTATGATTTCTATATCAAAATAGAGCTCAAGTTTTTTCAATATGTTTGCAAGTGATTCATTATAAAAACTGTATATTCCTTCTGTCCAAAGGAAGTAGCCGGTATCCGGAATGCGTTCTACTTTCATTTTTCCTTTTTCAACGGTTACTTGTTCGCTTGGTTTTAAAACAACACTTCCCGATTCGTCGTTTTCAGGATAGACCATCAAACTTCCTTCCAGAAGACTAGTTCTGAATATTTCTGTTTCAGGGTAACTAAATACATTGAATGTTGTTCCTAACACTTTCATATCTATACCTTCGGCAGAGACAATAAAAGGACGTTCTGCGTCATGCGTAACATTAAACAGGGCTTCTCCTTCTACAGCGACACGTCTTTTATCTTTTGTAAAAGATGCCGGATAATAAAGTGTAGAACGTGAGTTCAGCCAGACAGATGTTCCGTCTTGAAGGGTAAATTTAAGTCTTTGTCCTGCGGGAACATGCAATGACAGTAACTGCTCATCTTGTAAGTTCTGAACTTGGTTTATTGTGTAGAGGTAAGTAACAGTAACCAAAACAATTACTGCGGCAGCAATGCTGGCTGCTTTTGCTACCAAATTAAGCAAGCGTTTATGTTTAAGTCTGCGAATGAATAAATGATAGCTTTTGCCTGACTCCAAATGATCTTTTTCTTCGTTATAGGCATAAGATGCCAAGGTTTGCAGATTTTTCAGTTCAATAAACTCCTGCTTTAGTTCTTTGTTTGATTCTATAGCACGTAGTAAACGTAAACGTTCTTCTTGTTTGAGTTCACCTTGAAAATATTGATGTAACTGATTTTCCATTCTGCCGTTTTATATAGTAAACAAACAGCTAAGAAAAATCCGCCAAAAAAAAAACAACTATTTCTAAAAAAGAATCAGAATTAGAGGATAAAATCCTTTCAATTTCTCTCTTAACTTCTTATACGCTATTCCCATTTGTGTTTCAATCGCGTGAACAGAGATGTTTAATTCCGCAGCAATATCTTTTTGCTTTTTTCCTTCAATTTTACTCATTACAAATATTTGTCTACATTTAGGAGGTAATGAATTAATAGCATCGTCAATTCGTTTTTTAATATTATTACTCTGAAAAAGTTCAACATTCATGAACTCCAGCGATTCTAAATTAATTTGTAGAGTTCTAACATACTCTTCCTGCAAATGATTCGAAATCTCTTGTTCAAGCATTTTTCTTTTTAGCAGGTTTATACATCTGTTTTTGATTGCGGTAAATAGAAAAGCGATAAGATTAGTGTAAGCCAACAAAGTTTCTCTTTTTTCCCAAAACTCGAGAAATACATCTTGAAGAATGTTCTCCGCATCTTCTTCAGATACAACGTACTCTCTGGCAAATCGTTTCATACGGGCATAATATTGGAGATATATTTGTTCGAATTCCTTATTATTATGACTTTGTCGGTTTTTCACAATCATATATTCAATAGTTTCCCAAACTTAGATATAAAATTTTGAACACAATATAGTTCCCTGGGAAAACACAACAATTTTCACACACAAATTATACGGATAAAAAAACATCCTTTATCTTTTAAAACATATCCTTTATTTTTTCGAAAATAACCTTTATGTTTCAGAAAATAACCTTTATGTTTTTTGGGGTGTATTTTACGTTGATTTTCATGGCTTATTTTTCGAGGTGAAAAACAGGGGATTTTAACTAATTATTGGGGTGATTTTAACTTAAAAATTACACGGCGTCGATGCCGTAGCCGAACAAGGAAAAATCGGCAAGGCAGGGGTCGAAGGGAAAAATTTGTTTCATTGCCTCGGTCAATTCAATTGCGGCTGTCATGCTGGCTGTTTTATGCGTAATTAGTTTTAGTTCGTGAGAGACACGAAATACATGCGTGTCTAATGGGATAATCAGATCGTTTGGGGAGAAATGGGTGGACCAGATCCCGAAATCAACGACTCCATCGTTCCTGATCATCCAGCGCAGGTACATCGCCAGGCGTTTGCATGCTGAGGTGGAAGCTTTTGAGGGTATTCCTTTTATGTCTGCAAATAGGGATTGCATTCTTTGAATGATATTGTTTCCTGTTGTTGCCGCAAGTGCATCTTCGAGTGATTCGTATTGTTGATAGATTGCATGTAAACGATCGGTTAAATCGAAGAAATCGGCAAAAGTATAGAACCGGTAACAGGTATCTCTTTTGTTCGTATTTTGTTTGCGCAAGGCTTCACAACTGCTCATTCGTGTTGCTTTGTCTTGCATAATCCATTGATAGGGACTTGCTCCGAATAGGGAATGGAGTTCTTCTGCTTTTTTCAAGATCAACGGCCGTCTACCATAAGATATCCAGGCGGTAATAAATCCGGATATCTCCCGGTCTTTTTTTTCGGTGAAACGGTGGGGAAATCGAATCGGATCATGGGGAATAAATTCCTTGCAATTGTATTTCGCAGCCCACCGAATCAGTTTTTCTCGGGTTATAGCATCTACCATTTTATAAGCGGAGTAACCCGTTTTACGGGGCGGTCATCTTCAAAAAATCCAATCACATTATCGCATACTGCTTTTGCCATTTCTATACGTGTTTGCATGGTTTGCGTTCCTATGTGTGGGGTAATTACTACGTTATCTAAGTCAAGCAGTTCGGGCGACGGATAGTCTCCAAACTCAAAAACATCGAGTCCGGCTGCTCTTATTGTTCCTTCTTTCAAGGCTTTAATTAATGCATACTCGTCAATCAGCGGACCACGAGCGGTATTGATCAGTACCGCGGTTGATTTCATTTTGCGCAACTCATTTTCTCCGATTAAATGGTAGGTTTCTTTTGTGTAAGGCGCATTTAACGACACAAAGTCGGAGCGCTCCAACAGCTCTTCAAATGAAACATATTCCACTTTAAACCGGGTTTCGGCTTCCAGATCAAGCTGACGCCTATTATGATAAAGCACTTCCATTCCGCAAGCGTTTGCTCTTTTTGCCAATGCCTGACCAATGCGCCCCATACCAACTATTCCTAAGGTTTGTCCCGTAACGCCTACACCAAGATTTTCGAGTACGCCAATTTTCATGTTTTTTCCTTCAATTCTCAGTCGGCGGTCGCATTCGGTTACTCGTCTGGCGGCATCCAACATCAGGGCTAAAGCAAGGTTTGCCGTCGGCGCCGTTACCTGATCGGGCGTATTCGCTACGGTTATACCCTTTTCTATAGCATAGGGTATATCAATGTTATCATAGCCTACGGCATAGTTTGCTACTAATTTTAGTTTTTCCGCCCGGTCCATCAGTTCTTTATTTACCGGAAAATCAAACATGGAGCATAGCACATCATATTCCGGGATCATTTCTAACACTTGTTCATAAGAAAATCCCTTTTCATCGGGGAAAGTCACATCGTATTTTTCAACCAACTCATTAAAACCTTCCCGAAACATGTCATAAGTCACTAAAATTTTCGTCATCTCGCTCTATCTAAATTTGTTATCTGAAGCCAAAAATACAGAAACACCTCCTTAAAGCAAAGAAGAATTACTACTTTTGTGCGTTAAAGAAGATTGATTATGGTATTGAACTACATCTGGATCGCGTTTTTTCTTATCGCCTTTGTAGTTGCATTGGGGAAATTATTAATTGCCGGAGATACAACTGTATTTACGGATATTATTAATGCTACTTTCGATTCGGCTAAAACCGGTTTTGAGATCTCTCTCGGGCTTACAGGCGTGTTGACGCTTTGGCTCGGCATTATGAAAATAGGAGAAAAGGGCGGATTGATACAGTCATTCGCACGTGCCGCTTCGCCTATTTTCAGTAAACTATTTCCGGATTTGCCTCACAATCACCCGGTTACTGGATCAATCTTCATGAATTTCTCCGCCAATCTACTCGGATTAGACAATGCGGCTACTCCCATGGGCTTGAAGGCTATGCAGCAATTGCAGGAGTTGAATCCGAAGAAGGACACAGCAAGCAACTCAATGATTATGTTTCTGTGTATCAACGCATCAGGACTTACCATCATCCCAATAACGGTAATGATGTATCGGGCACAAATGGGCGCGGCTAATCCTTCGGATATATTCCTCCCCATTTTGTTGGCCACGCTAAGTTCAACGTTGGTAGCGGTGTTTGTAATTTGTCTAAAACAAAAGATAAATGTTTTTCAAAAGAGTTTACTGCTTCTGTTTGGTGGTATTATTTTATTTGTAGGAGGATTAGGCTGGCTGTTCAATTCGTTAGAAGAAGATAAGGTATCTCTATATTCAACTGTTTTCGCGAATGCATTGTTGTTTACCATCATTTGCGGTTTTCTCATTAGCGGAATAAGAAAGAAGCTGAATGTATATGACACCTTTATTGAAGGGGCAAAAGAGGGTTTCCAAACGGCAATAACAATCATACCTTATTTGGTGGCGATCTTAGTTGGGATTGGCGTTTTCCGTGCTTCCGGCGCAATGGATTTTCTGATTGAAGGAATACATCTTGCGGTAGCGGGTTTAGGAATAGACACACAGTTTGTAGGAGGACTTCCTACTATTTTCATGAAGCCGCTTAGCGGGGGTGGTGCGCGCGGTATGATGATCGATGCGATGCAAACGTATGGTGCGGATTCTTTTGTTGGCCGGCTTGCTTCCATCGCACAGGGAACTACAGACACGACGTTTTATGTTGTGGCGCTTTATTTTGGAAGTGTAAACATACGAAACACCAGATATACGGTTCAGGCTTCATTATTGGCAGATCTGGCAGGTGCAATTGCCGCGATCGCCGTAACTTATATATTCTTTTAAAAACAATCAGTATGGCCATTTCATATTTTGCGGAAGACATTAAATCGCCCGACATAAAGAAACGAACGATTAGTTCGTGGATAAAATCCGTTGCAGAAACTTATGGTAAACGGGCAGGAGATATCAGCTACATTTTTTGTTCGGACGAAAAGATATTGGAAGTAAACCGCCAGTATCTTCAGCACGATTATTACACCGATATTATTACGTTTGATTACACCGCCGGCAATGTTATTTCGGGAGATTTATTCATAAGCTTAGACACTGTCCGCACAAACGCCGAGAAGTTTAATACGCCTTATGTGGAAGAACTGCATCGCACAATCATCCACGGCATTCTGCATTTATGCGGCATAAACGACAAAGGTCCGGGAGAAAGAGAGATCATGGAAGCAAACGAAAACAAGGCGTTGGCTATGCTTCCTCCGGAAATTCTCACAGCCAAATGAGCTGTTCGATTGTTATATAAGACAAGCATTCAGGACTTAATAGAAACAGGATAAAGGAAAAATGGATTTTAAATATGATATAATTGTTGTTGGCGCCGGTCATGCCGGTTGTGAAGCTGCTGCTGCTGCTGCCAACATGGGCTCGAAAACATTACTTATCACGATGGATATGGGCAAAATAGCCCAGATGAGTTGTAATCCGGCTGTAGGCGGGATTGCGAAAGGACAAATAGTTCGCGAGATAGATGCTTTAGGTGGTTATATGGGAATTGTAACGGATAAAACATCCATACAATTCAGAATGTTAAACCGCAGCAAAGGACCCGCGATGTGGAGTCCTCGTGCTCAAAGCGACAGAAACCGGTACAGCGAGTACTGGAGAGGGATATTAGAAAATCTGCCAAATCTATACATCTGGCAGGATATGGTGCGTGAGTTGATTGTTAAGGAGGGTCGGGTTTGTGGCGTAAAGACATTTATGGATGTTGAATTCGCTGCTAAATCCGTTGTACTTACTAACGGAACATTTCTAAACGGACTGCTCCACATCGGGAAAACAAAGCTACGCGGCGGACGCATTTCCGAACCAACAGCTACAGGACTGACCGAACAACTGATCAATTTTGGGTTTAGGGCAGATCGTATGAAGACGGGAACGCCCGTTCGCATAGATGGGAGGACTGTACATTTTGAAGAGATGGGAGAACAACCGGGAGAACACGATTTTCACAAATTCTCTTATTTAGATCATACGGCTCACAACTTAAAACAACTTAGCTGCTGGACTACCTACACCAACGAAGCTTGTCATGACATACTTCGCGAAGGTTTACCAGACTCACCTTTATATAACGGACAAATAGAAAGTATAGGTCCTCGTTATTGCCCAAGTATAGAAACAAAGATCGTTACGTTTGCTGACAAAACAGCTCATCAACTTTTTCTGGAGCCGGAGGGAGAGACAACGCAGGAGTATTATTTGAATGGTTTCTCATCGTCTTTGCCTTTGCAAGCTCAGCTTCGCGCATTACAACAAATTCCGGCCTTTCGCGACGTGCATATTTATCGTCCCGGTTATGCGATCGAATACGATTTCTTTGATCCTACCCAGCTTCATCACACGTTAGAGACCAAGTTAGTAGGAAACCTGTTCTTTGCCGGACAAATAAACGGCACTACCGGATATGAAGAAGCAGGAGGACAAGGATTAATAGCCGGCATAAACGCACATCAAAGTTGCCATGGAGGCACACCCTTTATCTTAGGAAGAGATGAAGCTTACATTGGAGTGCTTATTGACGACTTAGTAACAAAAGGAGTGGACGAGCCTTACAGAATGTTTACCTCACGCGCAGAGTATCGCATCCTACTCAGACAAGACGATGCAGATATGCGCCTAACAGAAAAAGGATATAACTTAGGATTAGCCCAAAAAGATCGTTATGATCTCCTGACGGAAAAGAAAGCGTTTCGCGATGCGATCATTTCTTTCGCCGAAAATTATTCAATCAAGGCGCAATACATCAATGAGGGATTAGAAAAAATCGGGACTACCCCACTCTCCCATGGCTGTAAATTAAAAGACTTAATCTTACGCCCACAGCTAACCTTACAAAATCTATCCGAGCTTGTTCCGGCACTAAAGGTCGAGCTTGAAAAAGTTCCGGCATCACGTAAGGAAGAAATCATTGAAGCAGCAGAAATTTTAATTAAATACAGCGGCTATATCAAACGCGAACAGATCATCGCTGATAAAATAAACAGACTGGAAAATATCCGAATTAAAGACAAGTTTAATTACAACAACATACAATCTTTATCGACTGAAGCCAGACAGAAGCTCACGAAGATTGATCCGGAAACAATAGCTCAGGCAAGTAGAATTCCGGGGATATCACCGAGCGACATAAACATCCTGTTAGTTTTATTGGGCCGATAATCGTGGATTGTTCCACGTGAAACATGTTCCACGAAAGAAACAAGAGATGAACAAGTTAGAGAAAAATACTGAAGTAAAACTTAGCAGCTTATCAACTAAGGAAAGGATACAAACCATCCTTTCCGTGTTGCCGGAGAATCCTGGCTGCTATCAGTATTTTGACGAGAAAGGAACAATAATTTACGTAGGCAAAGCTAAGAATTTAAAGAAGCGGGTAAGCTCCTATTTCAACAAAGAGCACGACAATAATAAAACACGTGTACTCGTTAAACAGATCCGAGACATCAAGTATTTTGTTGTCGATACGGAGGAAGACGCACTGCTTCTGGAGAACAACTTAATTAAACAATACAGGCCTCGTTATAATGTTTTATTAAAAGACGATAAAACATATCCCTCTATCGTTGTTAAGAATGAATATTTTCCCAGAATTTTCCAAACACGAAATATTGTTAGAGACGGATCACAATATTATGGCCCCTACCCTTCACTTTATACCGCCAAGATCATGCTTCAAATGATCAAAGAATTGTATCCTATCCGTACATGCAAACTACCGCTTACTCCCGAAACTATTGCACAACGGAGATACAAACTATGTCTTGAGTATCACATCAAACGATGCAAAGCTCCGTGCGAAGGTTTACAATCAAGCGAAGAATACCTTAAGAACATTGGCGAGATAAAGGAAATATTGAAAGGTAATATTTCTACTGTTAGTAAAATTTTATACGACGAGATGCAGGCTCTTGCGGCTGAACTACGCTTTGAAGAGGCTCAAAAGGTTAAGGAGAAATATGAGGTTATTGAAAACTACCGTGCGAAATCTACTGTAGTTACTCCTATGCTAACGAATATTGATGTCTTTTCTTTTGCTGAAAACGAGAAATCCGCCTTCATTAATTATATGCATATAGGCAATGGAGCCATTGTTCAAGCCTATACTTTCGAGTACAAAAAGAAATTGGACGAGGCTAAAGAAGAACTGCTCGCAATGGGTATAATAGAGATGCGCAGTCGTTTCAAAAGCACAGCGCGCGAGATCATTGTTCCTTTTGAACCGGACATGAATCTGGAAGGAGTAACCATAAATATCCCCCAAAGAGGTGATAAAAAGAAACTTCTCGACCTGTCTGTAATGAACGTAAAGCAATATAAAGTAGACAAACTAAAGCAAGCCGAAAAGCTTAACCCCGAGCAAAGAAGCACTCGTTTACTAAAAGAAATTCAAACACAACTGCATTTAGACAAACTGCCTATTCATATTGAATGCTTTGACAACTCGAACATTCAGGGTAGTGATCCCGTTGCGGCTTGTGTGGTTTTTAAAATGGGAAAACCAGCGAAAAAAGACTATCGTAAATATAATATTAAAACGGTTGAAGGACCGGACGATTACGCCTCCATGCGAGAGGTAGTTTATCGTCGTTATAAACGCCTGCTGGAAGAGAAAGCTCCCCTCCCCGACCTGATTATTACAGACGGTGGTAAAGGACAAATGGAAGTTGTACGTGAGGTTCTTCAGGACACGCTACAAATCAATATACCTATTGCGGGACTTGCCAAAGATAAAAAACACCGGACATCTGAGTTCCTTTTCGGATTTCCGCCGGAACCAATCGGACTCGTACAAAAAAGTTCGCTCTTCCATTTGCTAGAGCAAATGCAGAACGAAGTACACCGATTCGCTATTACGTTTCACAAAGACAAGCGAAGCAAAAGGCAAACGGCCTCAGAATTAGACACGATTAAAGGCATTGGAGACAAAACAAAAACAGTACTTTTACGAACGTTTAAGAGCGTAAAAAGGATTCGTGAAGCGAATATCGACGAACTAACAAAGGTAATAGGTGAAGCAAAAGCCCGCCTACTGATAGAAAGTTTAAGCAAATAACAATATGCGAACAGTGATTCAACGTGTGCAACACTGCTCTGTTACGATAAACGGAGCCGTAAAATCTGAAATTGGGCAAGGTCTGCTTGTTCTTTTAGGGATCGAGGACAGGGATTCTCAGCAGGATATAGAGTGGCTGACAAAGAAAATAGCCTCTTTACGGATATTTGACGATGAAAATGGGGTGATGAATTGTTCTGTCAAGGATATAGGCGGAGAAATTATGGTGGTTAGTCAATTTACACTCCATGCTTCAACGAAGAAAGGCAACAGACCATCTTATATTTATGCCTCCAAACCGGATATTGCCATACCAATATACCAAACTTTTTGCGACGAGATGAGCATACAGTTAGACAAAACGGTGCAAACCGGTGAATTTGGTGCAGACATGAAAATAGAACTACTCAACGACGGTCCGGTTACCATTTTCATAGACTCACAAAACAAAGAATGATATGGCAGAATTAACAATAAAGGAAGCGCAAAACAAAGTAGATCAGTGGATAAAGACTCATGGCGTGCGTTATTTCAATGAGTTAACGAATATGACCATCCTAACGGAAGAAGTCGGAGAACTGGCGCGGGTAATGGCGCGTACCTACGGAGAACAATCGTTTAAAGAAAGCGATAAAACCTATAATCTTCCGGACGAAATGGCTGATGTACTGTGGGTACTCCTCTGCCTTGCCAACCAAACCGGAGTAGATTTAACCGCGGCATTCGAAAAAAATCTCGAAAAAAAAACAAACCGGGATAAGGAAAGACATAAAAACAATTCAAAAATAAATGGAAATGGATAAATACCAGGAAGCTTTTGCCAAATTCAAGGCCCCTGCTACAGAAGCGGAAATAAGCAACGAAGTAAACAAGATAATAGAGAAGAACGCAAGCAACAACCTGACAGCTAATGTTCTAAAGGAAATACATGGCTTTATCGACCTTACATCTCTCACCAGCTTAGACACACGGGAAAGCATCTGGAAGTTAGTGGAAAAGGTTAATAACTATGAGGGATCACGCCCCGATGTTCCCAATGTAGCTGCGATTTGCACCTATCCCCTATTTGTCGAAACCGTAAAGCAGGCATTGACAGCACAGGATGTTAGTATTGCTGCCGTATCAGCCGGATTTCCGTCTTCACAAACATATATTGAAGTTAAGATAGCGGAAACAAGTCTGGCGGTTTTGAACGGAGCCGACGAAATAGATGTCGTTTTAAACTTAGGTTATTTTATGGAGGATAATTACCAGGAGATAGCCGAAGAGATATCAGAAATCAAAGAAGCCTGCCGGAATGCCAAACTAAAAGTTATATTGGAAACAGG
The DNA here is from genome assembly GCF_900178525.1 of Massilibacteroides vaginae. Taxonomy (GTDB): domain Bacteria; phylum Bacteroidota; class Bacteroidia; order Bacteroidales; family Tannerellaceae; genus Massilibacteroides; species Massilibacteroides vaginae. Next base: position 1,133,558 of record NZ_FXDJ01000009.1, on the reverse strand, counting down.
CGCGTTAGTGAAAGCCGAATTCATTCAAAAAGCGGCTATTCTCGCCATATATTCCGGTGCTGATTTTGTTAAAACATCGACCGGAAAAGGATTTCCGGGTGCTACACCTGAAGCCGCCTATACACTCTGTAATGTCATCAAAACATATCATGAGGTAAGCGGTCGTAAGATAGGATTAAAAATATCAGGCGGTGTAAAATCAGCCGAAGACGCGGTTATTTACTACTCCATTGTAAAAGAAATCTTAGGCGAAGAATGGCTAACTAAAGATCTCTTCCGTATAGGAGCCTCAAGTTTAGTTGGTGATATCGAGCATCGACTTGGTGAGTAATTAAACACACGTATTTTGCGACATAAAAAGCGCGTCATTGTAGGTCTCACCTGTAATGACGCGCTTTCTTATAGTAGGGTAAAACCTATACAGTGTAGGTCACTTCTTTCTTTTAATAATATAGTCGGCAAGTATCTCAAGCGCCTCTCTGGCACTTGAAGGAGGAAGTTGATTGAGCAATTGCTTGGCTTGATTATGATAAGATTCCATGCGGGATTCCGCATACGTTATCCCCCCATATTCCTTGGCAAAAGCAATCAGAACGTCTATGTTTTCTTCCGTGAAATCCTTCTTGTTGATGATAGCTGTCATACGTTCTGCAATCGCTTTATCGGCCGTTCTTAAGGCATATAATAAAGGTAGTGTTACTTTACCCTCCCGTATATCATTTCCTGTTGGTTTACCGATATTTGCGTTTTTATCGTAATCAAATATATCATCACGTATTTGGAAACTATAGCCCAAAAGCGTTCCGAATTCGCGGCAGATACGAATGGTTTCGGCATCTGCACCGGCAGTTATCGCTCCAATTTCAGCACATGCCGATAATAGCGTAGCTGTTTTCTTTTCAATAACACGCAGATAACTGGCTTCATCAATAATAATTTCATCAGCTACTTCCAATTGCCATATTTCACCTTCGGAAAGATCTCTTCCCAACTTGGAAACAATTGCGATAACATCAATATTACCGGTGAAGGTAGAACGGATTAAAGCGGTAGCCAATACATAATCGCCAACTAAAACGGAGATGCGATTATCAAATAGCGCGTTTAAGGCGGGTACTCCCCTACGCTCTTTCGTTTCGTCAATTACATCGTCGTGGATAAGTGTAGCGGTATGTAGCAGTTCCAGAAACACGGCCGAATTTATTGTATTATCAGAAATTTTACCACTTGCTTTAGCGGTAAGCAATACTAAAAGCGGGCGAACATGTTTACCTGTAGATTCCAGAATAAGCTCGATCGCAGCTTGCAGTTTAGGGGTGTTGCTCTGCAAAGAAGAACGAAATTCCTCCTTGAACTTTTCAAATTCGACAATAACCGGCCTCTCAATTAATCTTCTCTCATCCATACTAAGTCGCTACGTTGAGGCAAAATTAGCAAAAACAATCGAGTACGCTACTTTTTTACTACTTTTACCAGACAATGTCTTACTAAAACGTGTTAAAAAAGAATGAAATTACTCCTCATAGATGCCTACGCGCTCATATACAGATCGTATTATGCTTTTATTAAAAACCCGAGGGTTAATTCAAAAGGCTTCAATACTTCCGCTATTTTCGGTTTTGTAAACAGTATGGAAGACGTTATCAAACGGGAGAATCCTACACATATAGCGGTTGGGTTCGATCCGTCGGGCCCTACTTTCCGTCACGAAGCTTATGAACATTACAAAGCACAGCGTGAAGAAACGCCCGAAGATATACGCCTGTCTGTTCCTTATATAAAGGATATTATTAAGGCCTACAACATTCCGATTCTCGAAATCCAGGGGTATGAGGCCGACGACGTGATCGGAACGATTTCTCATTTGGCCGAAAAGGAAGGATTCGAGGTTTATATGATGACCCCGGATAAAGACTACGGACAGTTAGTGACCGAACATGTATTTATGTATCGTCCGAAGTTTGGTGGTGACTATGAAATACTCGGGAAAAAAGAAGTACTCGAAAAATACGGATTGACATCGACCGATCAGGTGATCGACCTACTCGGGTTAATGGGCGACAGTTCCGACAATATTCCGGGATGTCCGGGTGTAGGTGAGAAAACCGCACAGAAATTGTTAGAGCAATTTGGGAGCATAGAAAATTTATTGGCCAATACCGACCAACTTAAAGGCGCGCTAAAAAAGAAGGTAGAGGAAAACGTTGAGCAGATTCGTTTTTCAAAATTCCTGGCTACTATAAAAACGGATGTTCCCGTAGAGTTCGACGCGAAAGCTTGTGTTCGGGAAAAACCGAACGACGAACGACTCATCGAAATTTATACCGAATTGGAGTTTCGCACTTTTATTAACAAAATGAAAGGGGAAGCTAAAAAACCCGTCGAAACAGCTCCAGTTCAAGGCTCGCTCTTTGATTTATTTCCGACCGAAGTCCCGACCGTTCCGGAATATTCAACTCTCGCAGACTTAAAAAGCACTCCGCACGAATACCATATCATTGATAATGAGGATGCTTACCTCGAATTAGGTGCCTATTTATCCAGCCATGATTTTTTTGCGTTCGACACCGAAACAGACGGAGTTGACCCACTTACCGCCGGATTAGTCGGTTTATCGTTTGCCGTAAAGGAAAATGAGGCTTGGTATGTTCCGATACCCGACAACAAGGAAGAAGCCCTAAAAATAATTTCGTACTTCTCCCCTGCCCTTCAAGATTTGAATTCTACCAAGATCGGTCAGAATATAAAATTCGATATTCTTGTGCTCCGAAAATACGGTGTTCGCGTACGGGGGAAATTGTTCGATACAATGATCGCGCATTATTTACTCAATCCCGAACTTCGTCACGGTATGGATTATTTGGCCGAAACTTATTTAAAATATAAAACAGTACCCATCGAAGATCTGATCGGTCCAAAAGGAAAAGGTCAGAAGTCAATGCGACACGTACCGATCGATCAGGTTGCAGAGTACGCGGCCGAAGATGCTGATATCACCCTGAAGCTTCGCAACTACTTCGCACCCGAAATAGAGCAAGCCGGTATCAAGTCTCTTTTTGAAGATATAGAGATGCCACTTGTTTTTGTTTTAGCGGAAATGGAATATACCGGTGTAAAGTTAGACAAAGCCGCGTTGAAACAATCTTCCGAAGAACTTACCGCCGAGCTCATCAAATTAGAAGCAGAGATACACGAACTGGCGGGCATGGTGTTCAATATCAACTCCACAAAGCAAGTAGGCGAAGTTCTTTTCGACAAACTAAAGATAGAAGAGAAAGTAAAGAAAACGAAAACCGGAAACTACAGCACCAACGAAGAAACGTTGGAAAAGCTGCGTTCAAAGCACCCTATCGTTGGCAAACTGCTGGAGTACCGCGGACTAAAGAAACTGTTAAGCACCTATATCGATGCCCTGCCTCAATTAATAAACCCGGCAACCGGGAAAGTACACACCTCGTTCAATCAAACAGTGGCGGCTACGGGAAGACTCAGTTCTACCAATCCGAATCTACAGAACATCCCTATTCGCGACGCATTAGGACGTGAAATTCGGAAGGCTTTTATTCCCGAAAACGAAGATTGCCTGTTCTTCTCGGCAGACTATTCCCAGATCGAACTCCGTATCATGGCACATTTAAGCAAAGACGAGCACATGATCGAAGCATTCCGCAGCGGAGAAGACATTCACGCCTCAACCGCCGCCAAAATTTACGGCATCCCTGTTAAAGAAGTAAACAGCGATATGCGCAGAAAGGCTAAAACAGCCAATTTCGGCATCATTTACGGCATATCCGTATTCGGTCTGGCCGAACGCCTTACAATCGCCAGAAGCGAATCTAAGGAGCTGATAGACGGCTATTTCCGCACCTATCCTCAAATTCGTGAATACATGGACGAAAGCATTCGCATAGCTAAAGAGAAAGGCTATGTAGAAACCATATTCAAACGCAAGCGCTTCCTTCCGGACATCAATTCTGCCAATGCGATTGTGCGCGGTTATGCCGAACGAAACGCCATCAATGCGCCAATCCAAGGTAGCGCCGCCGATATTATTAAATTAGCCATGGTACGCATACACCGCCGCATTCAGGCTAAAAACCTGAAAAGCCGTATGATTTTGCAAGTACATGACGAATTAAACTTCAACGTTTATAAGGATGAGTTTGATAAAATCAAACAAATCGTCTTAGAAGAAATGGAGAACGTAATCAAGCTGGAGGTTCCGCTGATAGCAGATTGCGGATCGGGCGCAAACTGGTTGGAAGCACATTAAGCGAACTGTGGTTTTACGCTAAAAAACATCTCATAAAAAAGACATAGTAATGTCTTTAAAAACATAAAGGTTATTTTTCCGAACATAAAGGTTATTTTCGGAAAAATAACCTTTATGTTTTTCATCCTCTATATAGCACTGATAAACAAGCATTTATCAGGCAACCGAAACAGGGCGTTTTTTCTTCCCTTTTTTAGCCTTACGCAGACGAAGAAACAGGTACGACGCATAGATAAACAGGATGGAGAAAAGGTGGATATATTGCTTCGTCGACGAGCTTACAGCTATATCCGCGAATCCTTTGGTTGGTGTGCGTTTGCTTGTAGCTTGCACAGACGTTTGCGGCATTTGTTTTACGGCTTCTTTTCCGTTTTCAGCTACCTGCGTAACAACTTTCTCAACAGCGGTTTTTTGTTGCCCGTGCCCTCCTCCTCTTGGGTTCATCATGAAGCCAACCTGAATTCCTACAGCATGAATAAACAGTGCCGCGTACAGCACATAGGCCCACTTCTGAACTTTCTTCCATTTCTTGTATCCCATACGATTGCGAATCGAATCAAAAGAAGTTACCCAAAGCGGAATAAACAGTACCAGTAAAAGAATACCCCACACAAAACTGAAATTGGTTATCCCCGCCCCCAGCTCACTCGTAACTGTTCTTCCCGCCATATAAGCATCTCGATCGGCAAAATAGGTAAGCGAAGCAGGAAGATTATTCAACACACGGATTAATGAATGTGACAGAACAGCAAACCCGGAGATAATGGACAATTCCTTGCGTATAGACATCAATCGTTTAACACCTGGAGTTTTCATATCTAAAGCACCCATGTACATAATAATGATCAACAACGGATGACCAAAAGTTGCCATGTGAATATAATCCCGAATAATCTCTCCTAAAAATGGAACTCGGGAAAAGCCTGCCATATCGACACCGAAAAGTCGCGCGATAACGGGTATAGCGATCAACACAAACGGTATTCCTAAGACGGTATAATAAACGGTGGAATACTTTCTAATCGACTTTGACAACAAAATACATAGTAACGTAAGGACAACCAATGACATAAGCAACGGCGCGCATGCCCTCAGGAATTCCAACAAATCAAAAAGCAGCTTAACCATGGAAAATTTCGTTTTATTAGGTAGTTAATTAAGGATAAAGGCTTCTTTACTTAACATAAGTAAGTCTGCCTGCACCACTGATTTGTGTTGATCCAACAACAAGTCCTTTTGCCGCAACTGCCGTTTTTGGGTTAATGGTATAGATAGCAGGATTACCATCACTTGTTGTAACAGGCATATAAACTATACCATTTTCTGTATAAGGTGAATTTGCAAAACCGGTAATAATACCGGCATCCGGCAGTCCTGTTACATAAGTCAGTTTTTTATCTTCCCCTTTATAAACAGCTAATTGATTCGCTGTAAAGCCCGTTTCTGTCAAAGGTCTGTCATACATCAACAACAGGAAGTAATCTTCTGTAAGATGCCAGGAGCGAACAAATGATTTCCCATTTGATTGTGCTTCAATATTACAATAATAGCTTTCATCAAAAGTTTCTGTTCCTGCTTTAATACGAACAACGCCGGCAGGCAGTGTTGTTTTCTGTACATCGGCCGTCATCGTCTTCGCATAACTGGGCGAAAACACATACACATCCCCATTATCTGCTCCCCAGATCATCTGATAATATTGCGAGCGATTACGACCGCAAGCATAGCTGATCTTATCCGTTTTTATCAACTTCGGGTTTGTCAGTGATTCATCGTTATAAATAGCTACCCAAGCTTCGTCGGGATACTGCGTCCATTGCAGCTCACCTTTCTGATACGCACTACTGGAACTTCCTCCCGCCTCTGTTTTTACTAACTCCGGATATTTTACATAGTTACCGCCTTCAGCTTTCACGCCATACTGGCTTAATCCCATTGGAATTGGCGCTACATAGAGCTTGTTATTTACCTGCTGAATACCAGCTAATGTAACGAACTCGCCATTACCCAGGTAGTTTTCAGACCGAATTACGTTTTTATTATCCGTAAATGTTTCGTTTTTCACATCCAGATAAGACAACTGAAAACCTTTGGGCAAGAATCCGTTTTCGTCCGCATACGTTTGTCCCAGATCACCGGTAGAAGACGTTATAATATAATCGTTAAAGATGCCGTATGACGTAAATCTTTTTATTTCATACGTATTATCACGCTCCTCCACTTTTCCGTCAGCGTTCATCACATAAGAAGAGCTTATCCCCGCGTTTCCTTGATTATATACTAAACGGTACAAGTATTTATCCTTGTAAAAAATCCAGAAAGAGCCCGTTTCTGTTACAAGTCCGTTATTAGCGGTGGTAATCGTTCCCTCTCCCAATGCCTCTGCGGTTAATAAATAACTCGCGTCGGCAGATGATGCGACAACAACATAATTGGAAGCTTCGTTTTCTTCCGGGGTTGGAATCGGATCATCACTATCACTACAAGATACAAACAGGCCTCCTGCCATCATCATTGCGGCAATACCTTTCGTTAAAAAATTCTTCATGTTATTCATTTATTATATATTTTAGTAAGGATAATAGTCTTTATTATCAATTCATTTTTAGTTGCCAAAAGCAATTCTCACCTTTCCGTAAAATGCTCTTCCGGCCTTTTGTAAACTGAAATTGTCATATAGTTTTTCATTCGTGAAATTTCTGCATTCAAACGAGAAGTTATAACGACCGTTCCGAACGCCATAAGAGATTGTGAGATTATGAGAAAACTGAGAAGGAACTACAAAACTGGACTCACTTCCTAATGCTTCCGAGTAAAGCGGGAAGCTGTGCATGTATAGATTGTCGTAAGTAACAGTCAACAGGTTCCCTTTTTTCCACAGGTTATGCTTGTAAAACGTAAGATCAGAGTTAGCAAATCGGTAAGGCATATTGGGCATACGCGCGCCATAGGTCAGACTTTCCTGCGTACTTCCACCGCTTACGGTTTTCACATTGTCACGCACATCCATTTGTGTAAAGTTTCCACCCACACTAACCCAATCCGCAAACCCATAACGTGCGGAAAGGGTATAACCTTTCGTCTCCACACGCCCGTGGTTTTCATAAGCCGCACCTGATTTTCCGCCACCCAGATCAACCAATTTACGCTGAATATAATCCTTCGTATAGCGGTAAATAAACCCACCTTCCACATACACGGCATGCTTCCCGAACTGTTCATTATAACTCAGGTTCAGATTTACATTATCACTGTTTTCGGGTTTAATACCTATGTCACCACTCTCCAAGTCTTCATCACCGAACATCTCTTCATTGGTTGGCAAGCGATATGCCTTTTCATACGAAAGCTTTGCCTGTAATCCGCTTATAATAAAATAAGTTCCTGCCGCGCCATAGCCCAAAGCATCAAGAGCGTTGGTTGTACGCGTGTATTGATCTTGCGCGGATGATGTAGCAATAGGTCCGGCAATAAACTGGTTATAATATTTACCGAAAGCAGATATGTTCCAATGCTCAGCAGGCATTAGCCGATAAGACAAACCGCTGATGTTTTTTCGTGTTTCTTTTGCTATGGCCTCCTGTGTTGAACTACTATTCAGCATAGACCGGTTAGAGCGCGAAAAGTCGTTTAAAACATGATTGAGCGTAAATACATGTGCCTTTCCGATACGATAATTTGCCGTAAAAGTTCCGTTCCAGTTGTCGTTGTCTGAACGGGTATGTTGATAAGTTTGTTCTCCCGGCAGCCTGAGAAGGCGCATTTCACCTCGCCAGTTATATTCGTAGTTCGAAGTATCAACATTATGCGTTATGTTCTTATTGTAGTTGGCCGTCAATGTAACATCCAAACCTTTAGTAAACAGATCTTGTTTACGATACTCCAACGACGGCATAAGCGAATGACCTTTGCGATACTTGCCACCAAATACAACCTCTTGCCGCACGCCGGTTTGAATGTCTTTATACATGTTGGAGTAAGTAAATCCAAACATTAAACGATCCGCCCATTTCTTGTTTACGATACCTACTTTGGCTATAACAGCCTCGTTATGGTACATATCGTGAAAGCGTTCCACATGCTCAATCTTTTTCTTGTTAATTGCCCCCGTAGCAAAGTCCTTGACGGGTGTATCTACGAAATAATTATTGTCCGAATAGTTCTGAAACGCATTAATTTCATAGGTAAGCCCATTGGCAAAGGTTTGTCCGAAGTTAACGTATGATTTATGCGTATTAAATGAGCCATAGGAATAGGAAGCATCAAGAAACCATTTGTTCAGGTTCTTTTTTGTAATAATATTAATCACCCCTCCGATAGCATCGGTACCAAATCCAACAGGAACAACTCCTTTATAAACCTCAATGCGTTCAGCGTAATTAGCCGGTATATTATTTAAGCCAAAAGAGCTACCTACACCTTCCTGCGGCACACCATCAATAAATATCTTAATGTGTTTGCCGCTGAATCCATCCATCATCAACTGCATATCCGAACCTACCCCACCCGATTCGCGAAGTTTAACTCCGGGTGCCTGTGCCAATGTTTCGCTCAGGTTTTGCGTAGAATTCTGTAATAACTTGGTATCGATCGCGATGACATTATAAGCAGATCGTTTCAGTCTGCTTACTCCGTTTGAAACCACAACTACTTCATCCAGTTCAGTAGCTTGTTCGGCAATGGTGATATTTACTTTAGTTTCTCTGTCAGCAACAAGTTTTACAGGTCTTTCAACTGTTTTATACCCTATAGCGGATACAGTCAGCACATAGTCTCCAACAGGAGCCTGTAAGGAATAAAAACCATCTACGCCCGTTACACTACCATAGGTGGTATTTTTTAAACTAACTGTCGCAAAATCCGCAGCTTCATTAGTATTTGTCTTGATCTTTCCCGAGAGTTTTGCCTGCTGTGAGAACATCGATAAAGAAACGAGTAAAAATAAAAAGACGATTACGTCTAATCTTCTATTAATCCACATTGTTAGTCCTTTTTTGTGCGATAAATTTTGTTCGCAAATCCGAATAAAGTCCGAAAGACTTTACTCAGGTGCAAAAATCCACATATTAAGAACGCTACACAATCGCAACAAATAAGTAAAAGCAACACTTACTCATACCTACAATAAGGTAAAATGGACGCTTATAATATCGACAAAAGACATTATAATGATTATCTACATACATTATAGTGCCTTTACAGCTATCAACCTCCCACCCAAAAGGAGGCTTTACGGTATTTTCCGGATAGGTTGAAGGAGTAAATAAATAACTTTTAGTATTTTTATTGTACAATCAGATATAAAATCATGGAAGTACATCCAAAAGTGAAAGGGTTAAAATATGACCGGAAGAGAAAAGAAAGAATATAATGATATGTTTTTTGTTTGCAGCCTGATTGAATATATAGGAAGAAAAACAAAAAATCATCGTAATGTGATTGTTAATGCCATTGGTAAAGACAAATTACAACATATATACGATTTGGCAGACATATATCACAGTGAGAACATAGACAAAATAACAGACGAGCTGGTGAACGATTATCAGATTGAACAAGGTGTATTTGATAATATTAGCGACGGACAGTATTTAATTCCTTCTCATTGGGATATTGGCAAAGTTTATATGCGACTAATTGTTGATATATGCAATAAGCAAAACAAGCAACCTATTGACACACTAATAGAAGTATATAACACTTGGCTTTCACGTAAAATTGAAGATTTCAATAGTAGTTTATATTACGAAAATCCAGCCTATCTGTATCAATCATATATTGAGGGAGAAGTACTGTAGAGGCCCCTCCCTTTTAAATTTTTTATTGGTTAAACTTATTCCTTTAAATCGTCCAGCTCATTCAAGTTTTGTTGAATTGTACGGATATTCCGGGCGTAAAGCCGTTTGTATCCCCATATAGTGATTAATGTCACCAGAACTAACAACGCGGTCATAAAAACCCAGTGCCAAGGTTTAGCGTAAAACCAATAGATCACTGTCATCGGGATTACACCTATTATTGTAAAAGGGATAAAATACTTTTTTTCAGAATGAATCCATAGGGAATACGTATTCGCTGTTCTTATATTTTCTTTTATAACTCCTATCTCATCTATTTTCATAAGTAAACCTATTTTCTTCAGTGTCCAAATTACAGCTGCAATATCAAACACAGCCCAATACCCTAATGTAAAACGGTATAATAAACTCTGGTTAACAAAAATAAGCCATCCGATAAGAGGCAGAACGAGAAGACAAACAATAACTCCAAAATATTCGTACCGAAGCAATGTATTTACCGATTTTTTCACCTTCGACCGGTACATTTCACGGATGATTATATCGCTAAGCTTTCCTTTCTGATCCAACTTTTCACCAAGCGCAAGCCAGGCATTTTTCATTTCTTCCAATTCCATGTTATTCTTTTTTAATTTTCCGACATTTTTTTGAGTTTCTCTTTGATACGCACCAACCTCACGCCTACATTCGTGGGTGTCAGACCGGTTATATCTGCAATTTCCTGATAAGAATGTTCGTCGAGATAAAGCAGTATAATAGCCTTCTCCAGTGAAGATAGACGACGGATCAGACGATACATTTCGCGAATAGTACCATCCATTTGATCTGTCTCCATTAAATGCGCGGTAAGAGCCGCGAGTGACACATGCTGAGGCCTCTTCATGTATTTCCTCAAGCCCGTGATACAGGTATTTAAAGCTACCTTATAAATCCAGGTAGAAGCGGCACACTCCTGTCTGAATCCGGCAAATGATCTCCAAAGATTACAAACTACGTCCTGATAAAGATCGGCTATAGGATTATCATCAGTCACATACACCGAGCAAACCTTGTATATGATTTTTTCATTATCCTGAATCAGCTTTACAAATTCATCATCTAAACTTATCTTCTCCATTCGATTGCGTTTTCTTTATTAGTCGAAGGTTTATCCGGATTATTACATTGAAAAAGAAGAAAAATCAAATAACGCTTATTTTTTTGTTTTCTCCCATAGTTAACTTCATTTTTATGCGAAGATATTCTACTATGACTTTTTCAATGATTTAAAGGTTGAAAAAAGACCAAAAGTATCACTTATCATAGATAAACTCTATCTTTAAAATTTGGTCATTTTGTCTATTTGCTATAATTTTGCACCCAGATAAGGATTTTTTTGACTTATATTCCAGCATTAGGGAAGAAGATAGGGGATATAAGTTGCCTTTTGTAAAGCCGTTTTTTACATACCCTAATAGTTTAAGTTCAAATTTAAATTATACGGATTATGACGAAAAGCAGATTTTTTCTCGTTCTTCTACTTATAGGTACAGCTTTCTGGGGAATTTCTTTTCCTGTTACGAAAGATAGTTTTTCTGTCCTTCATCCATACTCTTTTTTATTGTATCGTTTTATAATCGCAGCGGTTATATTAAACTTTATTTTCCACAAACAGCTTTCGGTTATTAGCAAACAGGGTATCAAATACGGAATTTTGGCAGGGATACCTTTAGGTCTCGCCATATTATTGCATACCGTTGGTCTGAAATATACGTCTTCTTCCAACGCCTCGTTTATTGCCGGGATAGAAGTATTGCTGATACCAATCTTCAAATTATTATTCTTCAGAAAGCCCGTTCAGCGCAAAATGTGGTTTGCTTGTATTGTGGCATTAGCCGGACTTTATATCATAGCCATGTCGTCATCAGAAGGCTTTGTGCTTGGTGATCTGTATGTTTTTGTCGGGTCCGTATTTTTCTCGTTTTATGTGCTACTTGTTAGTAAACTAAAGCATAAAACTGAAGCTTTTTCCTTTGTAATAGTGCAGTTATACACCTGTGCAGCGATGTATGGGATATTGACCATCACAACTTTAGGCCCCGGTGCGCTCCGTGTACCTATGCAAGAAGATATATGGACGTCATTACTGTTTACCGGAGTACTCGCTACTGCGTATATGTATTGTGTACAAAATATTGCCCAAAAACATATTGATGAAGAGAAAATAGCTTTGGCTTATTTGTGTGAACCCATTTTTGCAACTATAGCGGCTTATATTCTGATCAATGAAGAAATTACTCAAAGAACAATCATTGGAGGTATTTTAATTCTATTCGCAATGTTTATAGCCGAGGCTAATATGAGAAAAATGAAGCCTATACTGTTTTTGTATAAGACAGCAAAGCCCGACAGTCATTCGAGTAAAGTTACAGGTCAATCCGGAAACTAATTAGATTTCATTCATTACATACGTCTGTTGAAGCGCTTCAACAAACATTTTGAAGCGCTTTGTTTTGTTTGTTGAAGCGCTTCTGCAAACTAAACAAAGAGCCTCAATTTATATTTTCGTTCTGTTCCTTCAGTTTTATAATTACTGCCCGAAGCGGGAGGTATCTATCTTTTTTTGCTCACGGGCTTTATAGCCTCCGAATTTATAAGTGAATGAGAGCGTTACTGCTCTTGAATCCGACAGCATGTTCAGGTTCAGGTTTTGATTGGCATATCGCATTTTCAGATTGGGAGACCAGGTGTTAAACAAATCTGTACCTTTCAGTCTCAACTCGGCATTCTTTTTAGCGAAAGTCCATTTCACACCGGCATCTACCATCCACATTTTAGTTAAGTCCGCAGGTCCTTGAATATTGGGCGTAAGATAGGCACCGGATAGTTCTAATTGCAGGTTTGAAGCCAGCTTAACCGTGTTGTCTAAACGGGAATATAAAACCGGATTCTCATTGTCGAATGATACATCATGAAAATGGTTGCTCTTTGCCCGGTCATAAAATCCGTTCAGGGTTAAACGCGAGTCCAGACATTCAAACGGCTTAAAAGGGATCACTAAGTTGATTCCCACGGTTAATTTATGATCCCAATTCAATGTTTTGTAGATAAGCGCCAATCGTTCGGATGACTGATAAGGCAGCTGGGCAAAATAATCGTCCGAATAATTAGAATAAGCCGTCAAAATATATTTCCCTTTAAAGATATAACTCAACTGGGCAGAATAGTCTTTTGAGGGTCTTAGGTCACGATTTCCCTGTAACTCGGCATAGCCATTCATAAAACTTGTTGCGCCGTGCATCTCCCAATAACTCGGATAGGCTCTATCCGACGAAAGCGACAACTGAAGAATGTGTGAGGGAGAAAAGAGGTAGGTCGCTTCAAGCGCGGGAAAGAACACCCATTCGTTAAAATCGCCGTATTTGTAATACTCTCCCGTCAACGAAGCGGAAACAGATAGTTTTTCCGAGAAAGATTTATCAAAACCGGCATACAGGTTATAGGTATATTCTTTCAATGTATTATCCGTATCCAAACCAGACAGATCCTCACTACTACGGGATGTATAGAATTGTGAGCTATGGTCGGAAGCGTACGAAAATTTACCTCCATAGTTAAAATTCCAGGATTCAAGTGTGTGTGTTTGATCCACGTAGGCCGTGAGACGATCTATCTGTTGTTTAGAATAAGCCACAAAATCTTTTTTAGAGTCAATATAATCCTGTGCGGTATTGTCTTTATAAAATGTATAGTCGGCTCCAAAACTTGTTCCTCTTCCCGATTTATAGTGAACTCCTGCATTATGCATCTGTTCGGGATCAATCACTTTTTTCTTTGTATGCGTATCGGCAAAATCACCGGAAGAGACCTCTTGTCTGTTTAGTTTCGGTGTTAAACGAGTTGTATAAGCAAAACTCAACTCATCTTTCTCCGTGAAATTATAATTAAGACCTAAGCGTAGGTTATGAGATAACCAATTTCTAAACCCTACAGTCGATTGATTGATATCAAAGATCCGGTCGTTCAGCGTATGCCGGGAGAATAAATCCATTCCCGTTCTGTTTTTCGATTCAGTTATAGAATAGAGAAAATCCGCGGATAGTTTTTCGGAAGAGTAGAGCATAGTTGCTCCTAAAGAATAGCCCGCGTAATGCTTCTGCGTATAAGCAGAATTAATTTGTCCCTGCAGGTCGGGGATAATCGAGTTTCCTTTTGTAAGTACAAGATTGATCACAGCTCCACGAGTATGGTATTGTGGCGGCGCGCTATACATTACTTCGGCTGTTTTCAACCGCGATTGCGGCGTGTTTCGGAGCTGTTCGTAGAGTTGTTCGGCACTCATGGTTGACGGTTTTCCATTCAGAACCACAGTCAGACTGTTTGCGCCGGCTAATAGAATACGTCCGTCTTGTTCGCGAATGCCGGGCAACTGCAAGATCGATTCGTAAGCATTGCTAACCACTTTGTTTTCCAGCAAACGGGGCAAATCATAAGTAAGTTTTCCGTCATTCACTTTCACAATAGGCCTCTCCCCTTTTATCATAATATCCGGCAGATTGAGCATCGTAATCAGCGTATCCTGATCCCACGCCACGCTTTGCGTAATTCCTTCCTGTGCTTTTACAGAAGTAAACGTTGCTGCTAAAGCGATCATTATGTAGTATATTTTCTTCATATTCTTTATTATTTTCAGCAAATCTCGCCATTAAACGCATCGCTCTATGTTATCAGTTGCTTATGAAGTGTTATTTAGTCTTATCGTTTTGCGCTACTCTGACTATTACCCTCTATATTTGTCGAAAATAAAAAGATCTTCTTAATCCGGTTTATGGGAAATACATTTCGATATATAGTTACCGGTGTGCTGATGTTCTTGCTACTTATTTTCAGTTGGCAGGTGTATTGGCTCCATGGGCTGTATTTATCAATGGAGACCGATCTGAAAAGAGAACTGATAAGGTGCATAGAAACAGCCGATCAGACGGAACTTATTTACAGGTCTGATCTCATAGAAAGTAGAGAAGAGAAGAAAAATAATGAAAAATCAGTCGTAATTTCAGGAACAACAGATGAAGAAGGCACTCTTCTTTTCCAGAAAGAAGAACGGTTTATCGACAGAAGCAA
Organism: Massilibacteroides vaginae; assembly: GCF_900178525.1. Lineage (GTDB taxonomy): Bacteria > Bacteroidota > Bacteroidia > Bacteroidales > Tannerellaceae > Massilibacteroides > Massilibacteroides vaginae. The sequence goes on along the minus strand of NZ_FXDJ01000009.1, from coordinate 1,118,384 downwards.
AGAGCAAAACGACACAATAATAACAACAAGTGATTTAGCCTTAGACAATACAGAATCGTTCTTTGATTTGCTTCGTAAAAGTCTTAACGAATCAATCCATGACGCCATTGATAAAGAGGTAAGTATTGACCTACACCGGATAGACAGCATTCTCAAAAATACGCTGACAAAAAACAACGTCATCATAGAGCATTACTATTCAGAACTATACGACAACACGGCCGACAGTATCATCAGCACAACCTACACAGAGAAGCTGAAGCGTAAAGCTGCCGATAAACCGACTATTATTTATCCCATAGGGTCGAAAGGGTATCACAGCTACCGTATTTACATGGAGCCATTAACGCAAACAGTATTGATCCGCATGGGTGGTATATTGGTCACAACCCTACTCATCATCTTAATTCTCGCGTTTGCATTCTGGTATTTGATTCGAACCGTTTTAAATCTGAAAACGCTGGAAGAGATGAAAGACGATTTCACAAACAACATGACGCATGAATTGAAAACGCCAATTGCCGTTGCCTACTCGGCCACTGACGCATTGCTGAATTTCGATCTTTCCAATGACCAGGAAAAACGGAAAAAATACCTTCAAATATGCAAAGAGCAGCTCACCCGCTTGAGTAATCTGGTAGAACAGATTTTATCTATGAGCATAGAACAACGAAAATCGTTTGCCTTGCACCCGGAGGAAATACAGCTGAAGGGAATCATAAACGGGCTGATCGAACAACATAAACTGAAAGCAGCAAAACCGGTTAGTTTCAGCATAAATTACGCTACGGATGAGCTGACACTTTATGCAGACCGTACGCATCTGACTAATATGCTCAGTAATCTGATTGATAACGCGATTAAATACAGCAAACAAGAAACTCAGGTGATCATCGATATCCATAAACAAAATGGGATATTCAGCCTGAGTATAACGGATAACGGACAGGGCATTCCGGCAGACAAACAGGCGTATATCTTTGATAAATTCTATCGCGTACCGCATGGCAATCAGCACAATGTGAAAGGGTATGGGTTGGGACTGTTCTACGTGAAAGTTATGGCAGAGAAACATGGAGGAAACGTATCGGTTAAAAGCTCGCCCGGCAAAGGCACAACATTTACCCTACAAATTCCGACAGGAAAGGAGAACGTATGAAAACAGAAAAGATAAACGTACTTTTAGTAGAAGATGAAGCTACGCTGGCTATGATCATCCGCGATACGCTCGAAGAAACCGGTGTGTTTTCTATTTATATTACCGAAAATGGCGAAAAGGGATTGCGCCGCTTCTTTGAAGAGAAACCGGATATCATTGTAACCGATGTGATGATGCCCTTCATGGATGGTTTTGAGATGATACGGCGTATACGTCAGACAGATACACTAACACCTGTTATATTTCTTACTGCCCGTTCTGCCATAAAAGACGTTGTAGAAGGCTTTGAGTTGGGTGCAAACGACTACCTACGGAAACCCTTCGGAATGCAAGAGTTGATTGTACGCATTAAAGCGCTTGTGCGTAAATTGCCACCGGAGATAAAAGCCACGAGTTTATTTACTATCGGGGAGTATAAATTGGATACTATCGCTCAAAAACTTTATCATCGGCAAGACGAGGAAGAACTCTCCTACCGGGAAACGGAAATACTGAAAAGGCTTTGCCAGAATCTGAATCAAGTGGTTAATTCGCAGGATATACTACTCGAGTTATGGGGAGATGATAGTTTCTTCAACTCCCGAAGTTTGCATGTATTTATTACCAAATTACGCCATAAGCTGTCTAAAGACGAACGTATCCGGATTGTTAATATACGGGGAATCGGCTATAAGTTGACACTATAACTCTTACCTTTGCCGTTGGAATGCTCAAATTAGAAACACCAAACGGAGAAAAGAACGTGTTGCTGCATGCTTGTTGCGCACCTTGTTCATCGGCTATCATTGAATGTTTATTGCAGAATGATATTCGTCCTACCGTGTTTTATTATAATCCCAATATCTTTCCGAAAGAGGAATATGAAATACGCAAGGCGGAAAGTCTGCGCTACGTAAAGTCGCTGAACCTCGACTTTGTGGATGCCGACTACAATCATTCCGATTGGCGGGAACAGATCAGAGGGCTGGAAAATGAACCGGAACGTGGTCGTCGTTGTGTGAAATGCTTTATCATTCGCATGCTCGAAACGGCTCGTTATGCTTCGGAAAACGGATTTACCCTCTTTACCACTACCCTCGCCTCTTCGCGCTGGAAAAACTTAGCGGATATATTTGACGCCGGCCGATATGCCGCGAAACAATTTCCGGGCGTAGCGCTTTGGGAACAAAATTGGCGTAAAGGAGGACTAAGTGAACGCCGGTTAGAGATTATTTCGCAATATGATTTCTATAATCAACAGTATTGCGGCTGCGAATTTAGCTTTCGCAAATCCAAATAATCACCTATCTTTTCACTATATTTGTTTCTGTTTATCAGCAATATAGTTAAAATGGAGAAAATTAGAACAGGAATCGCTTCATACGGCATGTCCGGATCGGTATTTCATGCCCCTTTTATAGCCAATCACCCGGCATTCGAACTTTATGCCATTGTACAACGAAGCTCAGACAGCGCTCAAGAGAAATATCCGTGGGTAAAGATCATACGGTCGTACGAAGAATTGCTGGCAGATAAGTCTATTCAGCTTGTGGTAGTCAACACGCCGGACGTAACACATTACGAATTCGTTAAGCTTGCTTTGCTTGCCGGTAAACATGTTATTGTAGAAAAGCCATTTGTTTTTACCGTGCATGAAGGAGAAGAACTGATTGCCCTGGCAAAAAAACAAAACCGTATGCTCTGTGTTTATCAGAACAGGCGTTGGGATGGCGATTTCCTAACCGTAAAACAAGTGATCAACTCGGGTTCATTGGGCCAGGTGGTTGAATTTCAGTCTGCCTACCAGCGTTATCGCAACTACATACAACCGGGCACCTGGAAAGAAAAGGCCGATCATCGTGTAGGCCTCACGTATAATTTAGGCTCCCACATGATCGATCAGGCAGTAACACTTTTCGGTATTCCACAAGCGGTATATGCCGATATCGACAAATTGCGTGAAGGAACACAGGTAGACGATTATTACCACATACAACTACTCTATCCACAGGTAAAAGTAACACTCAGGGCAGGCTATCTGATGCGCGAAGAAACACCACGCTACTATATACACGGCACCAAAGGTTCTTTTGTTAAATATGGACTCGATCCGCAGGAAGAGGCGTTAAAAGCAGGCCTCCCTCCTACTTCACCCAACTGGGGTGCAGACGAGGAATCTACCTTCGGCATTCTGAATACCGAGCTGAACGATCTGCATTTCCGGGGCAAGATAGAAACGATCTCCGGCAACTATATGGCTTTTTATGAAGACGTATATCAATCCCTCAAATCAGGTAAGATGCCACAAGCGGACGCATCTGTCGTATTGCCGGTAATTCGTATTATTGAAGCGGCTTTTGAGAGTAATGAGAAGAAACGGGCAGTTACATTATAAATAACTTAACAAAAGATTGGTTATCTTTGCGCCCGTAAATCAGAGATATAACAAATTAATTATACTATAAATGGCATTACAATGCGGTATAGTAGGTCTTCCAAACGTTGGGAAATCTACTCTTTTTAATTGCCTCTCAAACGCGAAAGCGCAATCGGCAAACTTTCCTTTCTGTACAATCGAACCCAATGTTGGCGTAATTACCGTTCCTGATGAACGCCTTACTAAACTGGCTGAACTTATTAATCCACAACGCATAGTTCCTACAACGGTAGAGATTGTTGATATCGCCGGACTCGTTAAGGGAGCAAGCAAAGGAGAAGGACTGGGAAATAAATTCCTGGCTAATATCCGCGAAACCGACGCGATTTTGCATGTACTTCGTTGTTTTGACGATGAAAACATCGTTCACGTAGATGGAAATGTAAATCCTGTGCGCGATAAAGAGATTATTGATGCCGAACTTCAGATCAAAGACCTGGAAACGATCGATATGCGTATTTCTAAAGTGCAAAAACAAGCACAAACAGGAGGAGATAAGCAGGCGAAACAAACATACGATGTACTTGTAAAGTTCAAGGAAGCATTAGAACAAGGAAAAAGTGCCCGTACGGTTAGTTTTGAAACCAAAGACGATCAAAAAATAGCGCACGAACTATTCTTGCTAACCAATAAGCCGGTGCTTTATGTTTGCAACGTTGATGAAGCAAGTGCCGTAAATGGGAATAAATATGTAGAAGCCGTGCGTGACGCCATTAAGGAAGAAAATGCACAGATACTTGTTGTTGCCGCTAAGATAGAAAGCGAAATAGCTGAATTCGAAACTTACGAAGAGCGTCAGATGTTTCTTGGTGAAATAGGCCTGGAAGAATCCGGCGTAAACCGTCTGATCAAATCGGCCTACAAACTATTAAATCTTGAAACCTACCTGACGGCCGGCGTACAAGAAGTTCGTGCATGGACCTATCTGAAAGGCAGCAAAGCACCTCAATGCGCAGGAGTGATTCACACCGACTTTGAAAAAGGATTTATCCGCGCGGAAGTGATCAAATATGAAGATTTCATTAAATACGGCTCTGAAGCTGCCGTAAAAGAGGCCGGAAAAATGAGCGTGGAAGGAAAAGAATACATCGTACAAGATGGCGATATCATGCACTTCCGCTTTAATGTATAACTACAAATTTACCACATACAGCTAATGGAAAAGTCCGGGCATTACGTCCGGACTTTTTTTAGGCTTAAATTTCCATTTGAACACGCTGTTTGCTAAAAAATAAGTAGTTTTGTGTTTCATTGTTTACAGCAGCCAAAGACATGAAAAATCAACCACGATTTACTTTTATTCGAATTATTTTATTTACTCTCTTATGTCCTTTCGGAATTATAGCTCAAAAAGAGAATAACAGCCTGATTTCCGAATTAAATAAAGTAATCGATAAAAAACAATTCTATATAGATGCTAAGGAGCAGCGTATGCAGGCGCAAAAGCAATTGCTGGATATGAAGTATTTATCTCCTGAACAAGAGTTCGATATAAACGAACAACTGTACAACGAGTATAAAAAATATATATCCGATTCGGCAGTCAGCTATGTATTAAAAAATATTCAAATCGCAGAAAAATTAAACGATCCGGAAAGGAAAAATAGCTCTGAAATAGAATTGGCCTGGTTATATTCATCTCGCGGCTTATATTTTGAAGCAAAAGATTTATTGGAAGGGATTGACAGAAACGGGCTTAGCAACGATCTTTTAGCACGGTATTACGAAGTGTATGGCTCGTTTTGCAGCCATTACGGGCAAAGTAATGATAAGTTGGACTATTATCTGAAAAGCGAACATTACAGAGATTCTCTTCTTGCTCTTTTGGATGAGGAGTCCTACGAATACCGGCTGAATTCAGGGATTAAACTGGTATATCAAGGGCGTATGAACGAAGCGGAAACTGTTTTGAATAAATTATTTAGTGACATCCCGGAAGAAAGTCCTGAACAAGCTACTGTTTCTTATTTCTTAAGTTTGATCTACAAACAAACCGGTCAGTCAGGGCTACAGGAGAAGCATTTGCTGATATCGGCCATCGCTGATATAAAGAACGCTATCAAAGATAATGCTTCCCCACAAGAACTGGCGTTATTTTATTTTCATCAGGGCAATGTAGACAAGGCGTATCTTTTTATCGACCTGGCCATTAATGAGGCGCTATTTTGTAATTTGCGCTATCGGGCAATCGAGTCATCGTCTTTCTACCCGATTATCAACGCCTCGTATCAGGAAAAAGAGAGTAGAAGAAACGCTGATCTACAGCTTTTTTCTTTGCTTATCAGCATCTTGTCTGTACTTACGGTTTTAATAACTATTTATCTGTATGTACAGATGAAAAAGTTATCCCGGATTCGCCGGCAATTAAAAGACACCAACAAGGAACTGAGTTTGTTGAATACCAACCTCAATCAGGTAAACACAAGCTTATTGGACGCAAACCTTATCAAAGAAGAATACATTGGTCATTTCTTCGACCTTTGCTCATCGTATATCGACAAATTCGAAAGCTATAGGAAGGACCTGAATAAACTCGCGGCCAACAAAAAATTAGACGAATTATATGTTGCACTGAAATCAACTCACTTTGTTGATAACGAAGTAGAAGAGCTTTACAGAAACTTCGACTCTATTTTTCTGAACCTGTATCCTACATTTGTTGACGACTTTAACAACCTATTAATGCCCGAAGAGCGAATCACAGTAAAGCAAGGTGAGCTTTTGAATACTGAATTACGCATTTTCGCACTTATCCGCTTAGGCATTACTGATAGTGTAAAAATAGCGGCATTTCTACGGTATTCGCTTCGAACGGTGTATAACTACAGAACAAAAATGAGAAATAAAGCTGCCGGTGCTCGTGACGATTTTGAGAAAAGAGTAGCCGGAATTGCTGCAATTACTTCAGTACAATAGTAATTTTTCAGTACTTTTTCAGCTAACTTTCATTTTTTAATATACTGTTATTCAAGCAATATGCTATTTTAGTCAGTACTTTTTTATCTCCTGTTTTCAATTTGCATATCCAAAACAAATAGTTTAGCATCGACATTGTATCATTATGTTATAATGTGTGTCAGAATGCAAATACTATATTCGGTATACGCTTTTCTGATTCGTTAATTTTAAATACTAATTTTAATCGACAGAAAATTATGAAATTAATGGGAAGAATGCTTTCTTCAATCTTATTGTTCTGTGCTTTGTTTACCTGCTTTGCTACTGCCTTCGCGCAATCCGGTATACAAGTTAACGGAACAGTGACGGATGTTAAAAACAAGGAAGCCCTTATTGGGGTTTCAATCGTTCAAAAAGGAACTACAAACGGTACTGTAACCGACTATGATGGAAATTTTTCACTTTCGAACGTACCCGTAGGAGCAACACTACATATTTCTTATGTAGGCTATGAACCTGTAGAAATACAAGCAACCGGTTCACAGAAATTAGCTATACAACTTAAGGAGTCTCAGGTAGCTTTGGAAGAAGTTGTGGTAATAGGTTATGGCGCTGTAAAGCGTAAAGATGTTACAACAGCTATCGCAAGTGTATCGACCAAAGATCTTGATCGTCGTCCGATTGTATCGGCTGCACAGGCAATTCAGGGAAAAGCTGCCGGTGTTTCGGTAGTTCAACCCAACGGCGCGCCGGGAGCAGAAATGTCTATCCGTGTGCGTGGAACAACTTCTTTTAACGGCAGTAACGATCCGCTTTATGTAGTAGACGGGGTTCCTGTTGATAACATCAATTTCCTGGCTCCAAATGATATCGAGAATATACAGATATTGAAAGATGCCTCTTCGGCTGCTATCTACGGTTCTCGTGCGGCCAATGGTGTTATCTTGGTTACAACAAAGGCCGGAGGCAACAGAGAAGCCAAAATCACGTTCAATGCACAACTTAGTTTGAATCAGGTAGTGAAAAGTATGGAATCCCTCAACACACAGCAATACAAAGAATTGCAGGATGAGATCGGTATGATTGCACTTCCCGACGGACTGACAGACAAAACAGACTGGTTTGACGAGGCGTATTCAACCGGAACTCGCCAGAATTATCAGCTTTCTGTATCTGATGGAACAGAAAAACTGAATTATTTTATTTCAGGAGGTTATGTGGATGAAAAAGGGGTGTTGAATACCGCTTATTATAAACGGTATAATTTCAGATTAAATTTAGACAGTAAAATTCGCACTTGGCTGAATCTTAATGCGAACGTATCGTATTCTGATAGTGAAAAGAACGGTCTGCAAACAGGACTTGGCGCAAACAGGGGAGGGGTAGTACTTTCGGTTATCAATACACCTACTTACGCACCTATCTGGGATACGGAAAACCCCAAGCAGTATTATAATAACTTTTACGGCATCGGGAATATTAATAACCCACTGGAAAATATGGCCAGAAATGAGAACGATAAGGATCGTGAAAACCGTCTGATCGCTTCGGCAAGTGCTTTGATTACTTTTATGCCTGACCTGACCTTAAAATCGTCGTTCACATTAGATAGAAGACATGGCTTAATTACAACTTTTCTGGATCCGGTAACCACTTCCTGGGGGCGGAATCAGTTTGGTGAAGGTTCGGACAGACGCAATACAAACACGGTGCTTACTTTTGATAATGTATTGAGTTACAGCAAAGGGTTCGGAAAGAATAAAATTGAAGCTATGGCCGGTGCTTCATGGACAGATTCAGATTACAAAAATAACTGGATCAATGGTTCGCACTACCGAAACGCTGATATCCAAACACTGAACGCAGCCAATAAAATAGCCTGGAATAACACAGGAAGCGGGGCTTCCGAATGGGGAATCTTATCTTACTTCGGGCGTGTTTCTTATAATTACGACAGTAAATACCTGCTTACCGTAAACATGCGTATGGACGGATCTTCAAAGCTTCATCCGGATCATCGTTGGGGAACTTTCCCTTCGGCTTCGGCAGCATGGCGTATTTCTTCGGAAGATTTTATGAAAGACATCGAATGGATAGACGATTTTAAAATCCGTGGGGGCTGGGGTAAAACAGGAAATCAATCCGGTATTCATGATTATGCTTACCTGCAACGTTACAATATTAATCGTATTGAATGGTTCGTTACCGGTCAAGCCAACGCATTACCCTCAATCAGTCAGTCAAACCTTCGCACTCCGGACTTAAAGTGGGAAACCACAACGCAGGTAAACCTGGGTATTGACTTTACAGGATTCAGCAACCGACTGATGGTAGCGCTTGACTATTATCACAAAAAGACGAAAGATATGCTGATGGACGTTACTTTACCTTCAGGTGCTGCTGCCTCTAACAAAATTATCCGTAATGAAGGAGAGATGACAAACCGTGGTTTTGAGCTTTCTGTAAGCACCGTAAACCTACAAGGAGCGTTGGGTTGGAATACCGACTTCAATATTTCTTTCAATCGCAATAAATTGGATCGTCTGGATCTGCAGAAGATATACAATGACGCTACAACAAGTGACGTAGTGAACGAAACGGTTGTACGCAATGAACCGGGACGTGCATTAGGTGGTTTTTATGGATACATTGCTGATGGGGTTGATCCGGAAACCGGAAATATGATCTACCGTGACTTGAACGAAGATGGCAAAATATCTTCGACAGACAGAACTTATATCGGCGATCCTAATCCGGATTTCACCTATGGTATGACAAACACCTTTTCATGGAAAAACATCAACTTGAGTATTTTTATTCAGGGTAGTTATGGAAATGACGTATTCAATGCTTCAAGAATTGAAACGGAAGGTATGTATGACGGCAAAAATCAATCTACACGCGTATTGAACCGATGGAGGATACCCGGACAAATCACGGATGTGCCCAGAGCCGGTTTCGATATTAAGAACTCTACTTATTTTATTGAAGACGGTAGCTACCTGCGCGTAAAAGATATTTCTCTTTCATACGATCTGAGGATAGAGAAACTGAGAAAGTTGGGCATTACCCGTATTCAGCCTTATTTTACAGCCAGCAACCTCCTGACCTGGACCAACTATTCAGGAATGGATCCGGAAGTAAATCAATGGGGAAACAAGGGTGCTGTTCAGGGCATCGATTGGGGTACTTATCCGCATAGCAAATCTTTTGTGTTCGGTATTAATGTTGAATTCTAATAATTGACTACTATGAAACTTACATATATTTTTAAAGGATTATGTTGCGGACTGCTTTTAGCCGCAGGTTCATGCTCATTGGACTATGATCCGTTAGATGCCTATTCGGATGTAACGGAAGGCATTACTGATTCGGGAAAGAAGGTTGTCTTTAAAGATAAAGCTGCGGTTGAAAGTCATTTGAAAACACTTTACAATCAAATGCGTGACCGCCAAGAACATTGGTATATGGATCAGTTGTTGATTGCCGAAACGCATTCAGACAACGCCTATGCCGGATCAACAGGTGCGGAAATTCTACCCTACGAAGATAATTCAATCGAAGGATCAAACTCCGTTATTAAACGCGACTGGGATAGATATCTGGAAGATGTAGCACGTGCTAATAAACTGATTATTCATATTGACTCCGTATCCGATCCCTTGTTAACAAGCGTGGAGAAGGAACAATACAAAGCGGAAGCGAAGATTTTTCGTGCTTTGATATGGTTTGATATGGTTCGTTTATGGGGAGATATCCCCGTGATCACGACAGAAGCCGGAGACATTACTTCGGAAACTATCGGTGAAGTGTATCCTCAGTATTTTCCGAAACAAAGCACTGAAGAAGAAGCTTACAAACAGATTGAAAAGGATCTATTAGAAGCTATTCAGACTGCTCCGAAGTACAACGCTGCTGATAAAACGTTATTTACAAAAACGGTTGCCCGTACATTACTGGCCAAAGTTTACGCGGAAAAACCATTGCGCGATTATGCAAAAGTAATCGAGTATTGTAATGCAGTAGCGGCTGATGGACCTTCACTTGTGGCTGACTTTAAAGACTTGTTCGGAATGAATGACGACGTGACCGACGCACGCAAAAGAAATACATCCGAATCAATTTTAGAAGCACAATTTTTCGCCGGTAGTGGAAACTGGTGTACCTGGATGTTTGGTCGTGACCTTGTTAACTGGGATACGCAATTTAGTTGGGGCAAATGGGTAACTCCTTCAAGAGACCTGATCAATGCCTATACAAAAGAAGGTGATATGGTTCGTTTTAATGAATCTGTGGTTTATTACTCCTGCACATGGAGTTATTATTATCCATCCGATCATTATCCGTTTATGTACAAATGCCGTTCTTCTTACAGCAGTCTTATTAAATTCCGCTATGCCGATGTCTTATTATTGAAGGCTGAAGCACTGATCATGGGAAATAATGTAGATTTGCAAGGTGCAGCCGATATCATTGACCAGATAAGAGCAAGGGTAGGACTTGGAAAACTATCTGCCGGAACCAGAGCTGATAAGAATAAAATGCTGGATGCTTTGCTTCACGAACGTCGTTTGGAATTGGCCTTTGAAGCACAACGCTGGTTTGACCTTGTTCGCTTAGACAAAGTAGAAGAGGTTATGAACGCTGTCTATGCCAAAGATTCAGGACGTAAGGCTCAAGTATATCCTTATGATCAGAATTCCTATCGGTTGCCGATTCCTCAGGGAGCGATCGATCAAAATGAAAATCTGATTCAGAACCCCGGTTATTAATACACTATTTAAATAAATTATGGTACATAAAAATATATTCCTTTTGCTTCTTTCTACAATAGTAACAATGAATGCCTGTGGAAGCGATTCATCCGGAGGAAAAGAAAAACCAATCGATCCTCCGGCAGAAACAACAGGCGAAGTTGTTGCCTATGTTACAACAAACAACCGGAGTTTTGATTTTGCAAAACAGGAAGTCAAGTTCAACGCTGAACCCAGCATGTCTCCTTTGACTATTACACTCGATCCGGCTACACGCTATCAGACGATGGATGGTTTCGGTGCTGCTATTACAGGGTCAACAAGTTTCAATCTACTGCAGATGAAAGCCGAAGATAGAACCAAATTCCTGAAAGAAACCTTTTCTGAAACGGAAGGGATGGGACAAAGTTATATCCGGATTGCTATCGGTTGTTCGGACTTTTCATTGAGTGAGTATACGTGTTGTGACAAACCGGGTATTGAAAATTTCGCCTTACAAGACGAAGAGAATAAGTACGTTATCCCTGTTTTAAAAGAGATCCTCACGATCAACCCAAATGTGAAAATCTTAGGATCGCCCTGGACATGTCCTCCATGGATGAAAGTAAATAACCTAACGGAGTTAAAACCGTTTGAATCCTGGACAAGCGGACAATTGAACCCTGCCTATTATCAGGATTATGCTACTTATTTTGTAAAGTGGATACACGCCATGCAGGATAAAGGAATTCCTATTTATGCCATCACACCGCAAAATGAGCCATTAAACAGGGGTAATTCTGCTTCTTTATACATGAGTTGGCAAGAGCAATTAGCGTTTATAAAAGAAGCTCTCGGTCCTAAAGTGAAAGAATCTGCCCCCGGCACGAAGATTTACCTGTTCGACCACAACTTCAATTACGACAATATAACCGATCAGAATGATTATCCGGTACGTATCTATGAAGATGCTGTTGCCTCTTCGTTTGTAGACGGAGCCGCTTATCATAATTATGGAGGAGATAAAGACGAGCTTTTAGATGTTTACAATAAGCAACCGGACAAAGAATTGATCTTTACCGAAACATCGATCGGGACTTGGAATGACGGAAAAAATTTATCTGTTCGCTTAATAGAAGACATGGAGCAAGTTGCGCTGGGCACGATTAATAATTGGTGTAAAGCGGTTATTGTATGGAACCTGATGTTGGATAGCGAACGCGGACCGAATCGGGACGGAGGCTGTCAGACTTGTTATGGCGCGGTAGACATTGACCGTTCCGACTTTAAAACAATTACACGTAATTCACATTATTACATCACCGGACATCTTTCGTCGGTAGTTAAACCGGGGGCAACACGTATAGGTGCCAAAGGGTATACTAATGGCGTTGTTTATTCGGCCTTTGAGAATACAGACGGATCGTATGCCTTTGTTCTTCTCAATAAATCGGAAGAGGCAAAAAATATTGTTGTAAATGATGGCAAACAGAATTTCACATACAATGCACCTGCCAAATCGGTGGTTTCGTTTCGTTGGAAAAAATAACCTTTTTAATTAGAGTTCATTATGAAAAAATATATTGGATTAGTCTTATTCTTCTGTGGTTCATTATTTATAACCGCATGTGATGACGATGATAAAAATCCGGGGAATCCGGTAATGAAAATTCAGACAACTATTGGCAGCGCGTATATGGGCGATAGCCTTGCATTCGATGTTAATGTTGAAGATGCCAGTGTTCCCTTGTCTACGGTGAAAGCACAATTGTTCTTTAATGATGAGAAAGTATCTGAAACTGTTATCCGTACAAAAACAAACGGTACCTACAACGGCAAGATACACGTTCCCTATTACGCAAATATACCAAATGGTAAAGCCAATCTGAAGTTCATTTTACAGAACATAAACTTTACCACTACAGAAGAAGTATATGAAGTAGCGGTTTCACGTCCGGACTTCCCTTATCTTACTTTTGTATCTGAAAAGGGTGAATACCGCATGGAGCGTTCCGCCGCATATAGTTATGCCGTTACAGCAACATTTCCACAGAAAATAAAGGGCTATTTTAAAAGCCCGGCAATGGGTGATAACGGAAACGAAATCACATTCGGATGGAGTAATGATGCTATCGTAGAAGCTACAACAGATAGAATTCCATTTTCAAATACTACCGGAGGCGAATATACAATTACGTTTAATTCACTTGACTATACTGCTGCTCCATTTATTATCGCTTATACCGTAAACGGGCAAGTAATGCAACGTGTGGACGATTCGAACTACGCAATCGATCTTTCCTTAAAACAAGGCGATAAAGTAACCGTAGAAGGGTTTGAAGATTTTAACAGCTGGTGGATAGACCCAAGCTTCTTTAAAACCGATGAAGCCGGTGAGTTAAGCTTTATGCCTATCGACGGATCATACAGAATTACGGCCAATACATCGCTTAGTTATTTAGTTGTGGAAGCATTATCAGGAAAGGATCCGGCTTCATTACAAGCTGATGGATCAGGTGCACTATGGATTATCGGTGATGGTATAGGAAAACCGTCTGTAAGCACGAACGCTGTAGGATGGGATACCAACAAAGCGCTATGCATGGCTCCGATGGGTAATAAAAAATACAGCATCGTAGTAGAAGCCGGAAAGACAATAAAAGCGAATGATATCAACTTCAAATTTTTCCATCAGAAAGGTTGGGGAGGTGAATATAAGAATGAAACGCTTCGTACTGAAAGCGATCTGATCTTTGTGGGAGATGGCACCAATGGCAGAGACCCCGGAAATCTGGGAATACAAGAAGGGAAAGTGCTCGAAACCGGAGCCCGTTATATCCTAACGGTTGATCTTAGTGAAGGAAATGATAAAGCACTCCTGATCGTTACAAAGGAATAGCATTCGAATAAAGAATTGTATTTCTATTATGAACGCGCTCTTCAAAGAAAAGAAGGGCGCGTTTTTTTCTACTATTTTGTTCATACTATTTTCCTATATTTGTAGCTAAGACATTAGTACTTAAATCATAAAATAAAAACAAATGAAAAACATTTCAAGAAGAGCTGCTATTAAGAGTGTGCTGGCCGGAAGTGCTGCTTTGGCTGTTTCCGGACTAGAAGCTGCTGTTCCCGCAACAGAGCAAACCACAAAGCTGGCGCTGAAAGGAAACATTCGCCACTCGGTAAGTAAATGGTGTTTTGGCAGTTACGAGCTCGATGAGTTCTGTAAAATATGCAAAAAAATAGGTATAGAGTCTATCGAATTACTTGATCCGAAAGACTGGCCAATCGTAAAACAAAATGGATTGACTGTGGCTATGGCTCAGGGTGCAGGATTGGGTATAGACCGGGGTTTTGCCGATCCTTCTTTGCACGATGAGTTAGTGGAAAGCTACGAAAAAGTAATTCCTATGGTGGCCGAAGCCGGACTCACAAACCTGATTTGCTTCTCGGGGAGAAGAAACGGACTGACCGACCTTCAGGGCTGGGAAAATTGCGCGAAAGGACTGAAACGCATTACTCCAATCGCTGAAAAACACGGTGTGGTGCTAACCATGGAATTATTAAATAGCGTAGGGCATAAAGATTATCTCTGCGACCATACAATCTGGGGAGTAGAGCTTTGCCGCAGGGTAGGTTCAGATAACTTCAAACTTCTTTATGATATCTATCACATGCAGATTATGGAAGGCAATATCATCGAAAATATTCGAAAATATCACAGCTACTTCTCGCATATCCATACCGGCGGTAATCCGGGTCGTGCGGAAATAGACGAAACACAGGAATTATATTATCCTGCCATCATGAAAGCGATTGTAGATACCGGCTACAAAGGTTTTGTAGGTCAGGAATTTGTTCCTAAACAAGAAGACAAAATCGCTTCTCTTGAAAAATGTATCCGTATTTGCGATGTTTAAATCTGTAAAACAGTAAGTACCAGTCTTTATTTTGGTTTTATCCTATCTTCCCGGTCTACACAAGATCCGGAGAAGATAGAATAAAGCCATACAAAACCACAATAATAATGAAAATCCGAAGCCTCGTTATACTCAGTAGTGGATTTGCTCTTTCTGCCTCAGGAGCTCATGCGCAAAAATCGCCTAAGCCTAATATTATTTATATTATGTGTGATGATATGGGCTATGCCGATTTGGGTTGCTATGGTCAGGCCTATATCAATACGCCGCACATTGATAATATGGCAAAAGAAGGTATGCGTTTTACACAAGCTTACGCGGGAAGTCCGGTAAGCGCACCTTCACGCGCTTGTTTTATGACAGGACAGCATTCCGGACATACGGAGGTTAGGGGAAATAAGGAATATTGGCGCGATTCACCAATTGTGAAGTATGGAAATAACGAAGACTTTTCTGTAGTCGGACAGCATCCTTACGATCCGGAGCATGTAATAATTCCTGAAATAATGAAAGATCAGGGATATACGACGGGTATGTTTGGTAAGTGGGCAGGTGGTTACGAAGGCTCTGTATCCACACCCGACAAGCGTGGAATTGACGAGTTTTTCGGTTATATCTGCCAGTTTCAGGCACATTTATATTACCCCAATTTTCTGAATCGTTACAGTAAATCAATAGGTGATACCGCTGTGGTTCGTCTTGTTTTGGAAGAAAACATCAACCACCCGATGTATGGTAAAGATTATTACAAAAGACCGCAATATTCGGCAGATATTATTCATCAGGAAGCCATGAACTGGTTGGATAAACAGAACGAAAAACAACCTTTTTTCGGTATATTTACGTATACCCTGCCACATGCCGAGTTAGTTCAACCCGAAGATTCCATTCTATTGAATTACAAAAAACTGTTTTTTGAAGACAAAACCTGGGGAGGGAGTGAAGGTTCTCGTTACAATGCGTCTGTACATACGCATGCTCAGTTTGCCGGAATGATCACTCGATTAGACCATTACGTAGGAGAGGTATTCAAGAAACTGAAAGAAAAAGGGTTGGATAATAATACAATCGTGATCTTCACCAGCGACAACGGACCACACGAAGAAGGCGGAGCTGATCCGAAATTTTTTGGTCGGGACGGAAAATTACGCGGCTTAAAACGTCAATGCCATGAGGGAGGTATCCGCGTTCCATTTATTGTACGCTGGCCCGAAAAAGTACCTGCAAATACAACCAACGACCATCAATTGGCATTTTATGATTTAATGCCGACTTTCTGTGAACTAACAGGTGTAAAAAACTATGTCAAGAAATATACGAACAAGAAAAAAGCAATAGATTATTTTGACGGCATCTCATTTGCCCCCACATTATTAGGCAAAGAAGACCAAAAGAAACACGATTTTTTATATTGGGAGTTCGAAGAAACAAATCAGATAGCGGTCCGTAGGGCAGACTGGAAGCTGTTAGTAAAAAAAGGACAACCATATTTATACAATTTAGCTACAGATATACACGAAGACAATGATGTAGCAAAAAACCATCCCGAAATCGTAACCCAAATGACCAATATAATCCAAGAACAACACGTGCCCAATCCATTATTTACCGTCACCTTGCCCTAAAAACATTTTTTTCCCTCTTCATTACACCTAACACCCCCTCTTTGTCATTCCGACCGAAGTGGAGGAATCTCCGCATAAAGCTTCACTAAACAGCAAAAAAAAAGGGACGGGATGAGATGGCTTTTATAACCTGTTTTTTCATATTACTATATGTTTAAAAAGATATCCTTTATTTTTGAAAAGATATCCTTTATTTTTCGAAAAATAACCTTTATGTTTTTCGCTAGATATAATACGCTGACTATCAATCTCATAAAAAAAGCTAAAATCAAGCCTTTTTTCAGCTGGAAAAGTGATAAAATTATTCCTCCGAATATTCTCGTAATTCCTCAATATCCTTTTCTAACTTATTAATTCTTTGCTTATATTTCCCTATACCTATTATGTTTAAATAGTAAGTGGCTAAAAACAAAACACTTAAAAATATGATTGTATTGGTTGTAAACGTAAAACTATTCCAACCAACTAATATACATCCCAAATAAATCAGAAGATAATATATTAATACTGATTTTTGGAAATTATTAGCTACTCTTTTTAATTTGATTACTTTTTCCATTGAACTAATCACTGTATCTGAACTCAAATCCATTTTTTTAAGAATTAAATAGGTCTTGAGATTTTCAATGCATAAATAAAGTAAAACAATAAAGATAAATATACAGCCGAGTATAAATTTCCAGTCTATATTCTCTACTTTTAAATTGGGATGTAGAGCGATCAGTAATATAATTGGCAAAGCAATTAATCCATACAGGCTACTGAATTCCAATCTATTAATCCTTTTTTTGGGACTTTGGAGTAGTACGTCTTTTAATAATCTCTTGTTTATTTTCTCCAAATTATCAAGCTTTTTATCGTATTGTTGCCATAGCATTTCCAATTCTTTATATTCCATAATTGTTTTGTTTAATTGTTTGATAAATGATTTTTTAATTTCAATTTGATTCGATTGAGCTTTGTCGCAACATTTGTTTTTGATAAACCTATTATTTTTGAAATTTCATCGTAAGAATAACCATCAAGTTGTAATAAGATTATAGCTTTATCTATATTACCCAAATGTCCAATAGCTAAATAAAGTTGTTCATAAACATCATCTAATCCACAGTCTTCTGACATATTTGGAAAAAAATGACCATATTCAATATGTTTTTTATATTTTACGTAGTCACGAAACCAAGAGATCGCAGTATTCAGAGCTATTCTATATATCCAGGAACTTATTTTTGAATCTCCCTTAAAATGAGGGTATGCTTTCCATAGATTAGCAATGATTTCCTGAAAAATATCTTCTTTATCAATTGAAGAATCACAATATATTCGACTTACTTTATAAATCAATTTTTTGTTTTCTTCAACCATGTCTAAAAACCTATTAGTCACTTTGTCGTCAATCATTTCAAAATTGTTTTTGATCTATTAGTCGAAAAATAGCTACCTAAATCACATCTCCTGCATAAAAAAGGCAAAAAAACCCTTTTTTCAGTTGGAAAAGTGAGAAAATTAATGCCTGCCGGATGTGTTTTTTGATACTTAGGGCGCCAATAAAAATCGGATATTTTGCGGGCTCTTAATATGCCTATGTAGGTTTTGGTTAAATGTTTTGTAGCAAGAATTCGATAATATCCTCTTTTTCATTCATTTCTAATTTGTATCGAATGGTGCTCTTTCGCTGATATATTGTTCTGATACTCTGCTGTGTCACCACGCTAATTTCCTTTGTGGAAAAGTTTGCCCGTAACAAGCAACACAATTGGTACTCTTTTTCCAACAAACAATCACCGTAATGATTTCGTATATTAGTATAAAAGTTACTGAAAATAGAATCAATTACTCCATATAAATCATCCCATATCAATAAATCATCTACAGGAATGTCTTTATTTGTTATCCTCGACATCTGCAATAAAAACTCCTGATTAGAAGGGGTGGGATTGGTAGCCACAAGTTTAATAATACCAAGTTGTTGGAGCAATATCTTTTTGAAAAACTTATCGTCTTGATTGTTAGTTTTTTGAGCCTCAGAAACAAGGTTTTTTAAGGCTTCAAGTTCTTCTTCTTTTTCTTCAAATAATTTTTTTCTTTTTTGGATATAAATTGCTATAACCAGTGACCCAACAATGACGATGAAAACTATTAACATAATTATCATCTGGTCTTTTTGTTTTTCAAGAGAAAGTTGCAAGTTGCGATTTTCCAAAAATCTTTCATTTTCACTTTTAGCTGTTATTATTTTTTCCCTGTTATTGAATTCATCAAACATTCGGTTTGAAAAGTATGTAATATCTTTTATCTCAAAACTGTTTGACTTGGCATAATTAAGTATGGTTTTCTGGATTGTATAGTAATTTCTCAATGATAAATCTTCATCCATAAAAGGTAGATATGTTTTCTCTGCTAGATCTAAATAATAAAAGGCAGAATCTTTATTACCCAGATTTAGGTAATACCTCGATAGTGAACTATAAGAAAGTGATTGAAATTGATTATCATTCCTGATATAGTAGTCCAGAACTCTTTTCTGTACATCGATTGCTTCTTTATGCTTACCAAAGTCACTAAGTATATCGGCATAATTTCTAATTATATAGTTCCAATATATAAGTGAGTCAGTTGGCGGTAAATATTCAATTGCACTATCTAAATATGTAAATGTCGAATCCTCCTCATTCAAGTAGTAAAACATTATTCCAAGTTCATGTAAATAATAATATTTATCGGGAGCATCTTTATCAATCTCCAAAAGCATTTTGGTGTATTTTATATTATCCCTAATATCATGATTTTGTTCCGACAAATTGACTAAAGCCTTTAATAAATGAATGCTACTGATGGTATCTGCTGAAGAGAGAGAAATATCTAAACCTTGATTTAATAAGGAAAAAGCTTGCTCTCTTTTATTAACCCACCAGAAATAATGAGCGAATAATCTATAAGCTTGTAATAAACGAAATACATTTTTATTTTCAGGATGATTATAATAATTAAGAGAAAATGCTAACATAGAGTCCTGCGACATCGCCTTGCCGGAGTTATAATGTGCTTGCCCCATAACAAGCCAATAGTTCGCTTTTAATGAATCAGTCAACTCTTCCGGTTTTGGTATTTGCATCAATATAGAAATTGCACTGTCCGGATTATGGGAAACTATTACTTCTGCTTCACTAATAATATGATTAATATGCTTGCTTTTACTGCATGAGAAAAATAAAAGAAGTACAAATAAAAACAATATCGTTTTTATAACACTTGTATAGTACTTAGTCATTATTATTTATCTTTTTCATTATAATTATTTGCTATCCTATAACATTTCTAAGACCTCTACCTTAAAAAGATTAAAAGACTTTCAATGAATATTTTACTTTATGCAAAGATACATTTATATATATTTTGATGTGAAATTACACCATTATAATCATCTAATCCAATAAATATAACATCCACCTTTTCAAATATAAACTTTTGTCAAACCAACGCTATTTATACACTTGATTATTAGGTATTTGAAAATAGGTATGCACTTTATAAAGATGTCGATATAAATCAAATTTATAGTGTTTTGACTCTACTTTTGCACTAACAAGAATACAAAAAATAAACAATGATGAATGCAAAAATTTTATTAATACTGGTGTCTGTTTTTTTATCGTCTTTGGCAAGTTCAGTGAATTTAAAGATTACGGGTACGATAATTGACGGAGAAACAAATTCTAATTTAGAATACGTGAATATACAATTATTGAATACAGACTCAACCTTTATTCAGGGACTGGTTACAAATGAGAAAGGTGAATTTACGCTTGAGAATGTGCAATCGGGTAATTTTTTAATTTGTGCATCATTTATGGGTTATAATAACAGTTATGTAACTATTGAAAATCTTTCTCAGCATATAAATATAGGAGAGATCGCGTTATACAGTTCTTCAATTAATCTAAGTGAAATTACCATTACAACCAATTCGGTAATAAGGAAAACAGATCGACAGATTATACTTCCCACAGAAAGGCAAATTAAAGCATCTTCGAATGGTCTTACTTTGTTGCATAATTTGCAGTTGTCGCGCATTGTAATAAACCCAATAGATAATAGTATAAAAATGTCGGGAGGAGAAAATGTACAATTAAGAATAAATGGAATGGAGGTTTCTCAAGCTGAAATTATTGCGTTAAAACCATCAGATATTATTAAGGTTGAATACCAAGATAATCCCGGATTAAGATATGATAATGCAGGAGCAGTTATTGATTATATTGTAAAGCGGAAAGAATCCGGGGGAAATATTGCGGGTAATTTTTCTAATGGTCTATCAAACGTGGGTTATGGAGAAAACCATCTTTCAGGAAAATATAATTATAAAAAAGCTGAGTTTAGTACTAATATTTATTGGGGTAGAAGAGACCTTGAATGGAAAAGAGAAAATTATGAACTTTTTAAGTTACCTGCCCGGCAAATTGAACGTAGAGAGATCGGGGATCCTACAAAGGTAAAATATGATGATATTAACTTTACTTTAAACTATAACTTACAAGAGCCGGAAAAATATTTGTTTAATATTCGATTTAGGAATAATCATAACAATACGCCGAATTCAACAGGAGATAGAATAAGTACAGTGTTTCAAGATAATAATACCTTATCAATTAGTGATCATACTTCATTGAAGAGCAATATTCCTTCATTAGACATTTATGTTCAAACAAATTTAAAAAATGAGCAACAACTTATATTCAATCTTGTTGGTACATACTTAAATACAAAAAACACAAGAAACTATATTGAGTCTGTTACAACTAATGAAAAAACAAACATCCTCTCAAATATTCGAGGAGAAAAGTATTCATTAATTGCTGAAGCTATATATGAAAAACGCCTTAAAACGGGAAAGTTATCCGGAGGAGTGAAACACACTCAATCACATCTTGAGAATAAGTATACCGAAGATATAAATAATATTGTAGGAATGAATACTGCCGAAACTTACGCTTTTACAGAATATCAGATAAATAAAGGAAAATTTAATTATGTGTTCGGTATCGGGGGAATGCGCACTTATAACACACAAGAGAAAAGGAGTAATGAAAAATACATCTTTCGTCCATCCATTACAGTGGCATATACTATAAAAGACAATCTTTACTTAAGATATAATGGATATATATCTGGTTATTCCCCATCGTTATCAGACCTTAATGATGTTTCACAAGCAATTGATTCTTTTCAAATACGAAAAGGAAATCCGGAACTTAAATCAGTTACATTCTATTCTAATGATCTGACTCTAAGTTGGTATAAAAATAAAGTTGCGGTTGAACTATTCGGTAGATATAGTTATGATCATAAACCAGTAATGGAAAATACATATGTAGAGAATGACAAATTTATACGGAGTACAAATAATCATAGAGGTTTTCACAGACTAAATTTGCAGACTTCCATACAATATCTCCCATATCAGGAATACATTGCTGTTAAGGTAACTCCTTTCTATAACAGATACATCAGCTACGGTAATAATTATACGCATAAACATTCAAACTTTGGTGTTAGGGGAAGTCTTATGGCTATGTATAATAATTGGACATTTATAGCAGAAATGAATACAAGTAATCATTTATTATGGGGAGAAACCTTAACTAAAGAAGAGAAACTGCATTCTATCAATGTAGGGTATAATAGAGAGAAATGGACAATCTCGGCAGGTGTTTTGAACCCCTTTACGAATAAATATCAGATAGAAATTGAAAACCTATCAGATATAGCTCCTTATAAACAGGTAGCATACTCCACTAAATTAAGCCCTATTTTCTTTTTAAATCTCACTTTTAATTTAGATTTTGGCAGACACTATAAAGCAGCAGGAAAAAAGGTAAATAATCAAGATTTAGATTCAGGAATTTTATCCGGAAAGAAATAAATAGCTACCTAAATCACATCTCCTGCATAAAATATTGCTTTTCCTGTTTTTGGAAGGGAATCGATGTTCATAAAGGTGCAATATATTTGATTATCTTTATATAAGATAAAGTATTCGATAAGACTTTATTCTTCTTCATGTCTCCACATCTCTTTTTTTTGTATTTTTGCACACTATATCAAAGAGATAGATATTTGTTTTGAACAAATAACAAATTCATATATTTAAGATTGAAGTCATGGAATATAATTTCAGAGAGATTGAACAAAAATGGAGAAAAAACTGGATAGACAATCAGGTCTATAAAGTAGTAGAGGATGAAAGCAAACCAAAATTTTATATACTCGATATGTTCCCTTATCCTTCGGGAGCCGGACTACATGTAGGACACCCGCTTGGTTATATTGCTTCCGATATTTATTCACGTTTTAAGCGACTCCAGGGCTTCAATGTACTTCATCCGATGGGATATGATGCTTACGGATTGCCGGCTGAACAATACGCTATTCAAACAGGGCAACATCCTGAAGTAACGACGAGGGATAACATCCGCCGTTATCGTGAGCAAATGGATAAAATAGGTTTCTCGTATGACTGGGATCGTGAGATTCGCACCTGTGAACCTGTTTATTATAAATGGACACAGTGGGCATTTATCCGCATGTTTAATAGTTTTTATTGTTATGATAAAAATGGGGCTATGCCGATTGAAAACCTGGTTATCGCTTTTGAACAAAACGGAACACAGGGTTTGCGCGTGGCTTGTGGTGAAGAATTAGAATTTACCGCTTCGGAATGGAAACAAAAAAATGATGTTGAGAAGCAAAAAATATTATTAAACTATCGTATTGCTTATCTGGGTGATACGAGAGTAAACTGGTGTCCGGCACTTGGTACTGTTTTGGCAAACGATGAAGTTATAAACGGATTGTCTGAACGTGGAGGTTATCCGGTTGAACAGCGTGTGATGAGGCAGTGGTGTTTGCGCGTATCTGCTTATGCGCAACGGTTGTTAGACGGACTGGATAAGATAGACTGGACAGATTCGTTAAAAGAAACACAACGCAACTGGATCGGTAGGAGTGAGGGTGCCGAAATGGTTTTCAAGGCAAAAGATTCGGATGTTGAATTTACTATATTCACGACTCGTGCCGATACTGTTTTCGGTGTAACATTCATGGTGTTGGCTCCGGAAAGTGAATTGGTCGATTCTTTAACAACAGCAGAACAACGCGCCGAAGTAGATCGCTATATTGATGCTACAAAGAAAAAAACGGAGCGCGAACGTATAGCAGATCGTCGGGTAACCGGGGTATTTTCGGGTGCATACGCTATCAATCCGTTAACAAACGAAGCCATTCCTGTTTGGATTAGTGATTATGTATTGGCCGGATATGGAACAGGAGCCATCATGGCTGTTCCTGCTCATGATAGTCGTGACTATGCTTTTGCTAAACATTTTAATCTGCCTATCGTACCGCTTATCGAAGGATGCGATATTTCTGAGGAAAGCTTTGATGCCAAGGAAGGTATTATGATGAATTCTCCAGTGATAGGTAAAGAGATAGAAGGCGGATTGGTATTGAACGGATTAAGCGTTCCCGAAGCTATAGCTAAAACAAAAATATTCATAGAGGAGAAAAAATTAGGTAAAGTAAAAACTAATTTCCGCTTACGTGATGCGATATTCAGTCGCCAGCGTTATTGGGGCGAACCATTTCCTGTTTATTATGACGAGAATGGCTTACCACAAATGCTGCCGGAAGATAAACTTCCGCTGGAATTGCCTGAAGTAGATAAATTCCTGCCTACCGAAACAGGCGAACCTCCTTTAGGACGCGCGGCAAATTGGGCATGGGATACTGTAAACGGCAAAGTAGTAAGCACCTCACTGATCGACAATAAAACAATCTTTCAATTAGAGTTGAATACCATGCCGGGATTCGCCGGATCTTCTGCATATTATCTGCGTTATATGGACCCGGTAAACCAAAAGGAGTTAGTTTCTCGTAAGGTTAATAAATATTGGCGTAACGTAGACTTGTATATTGGAGGTACCGAACATGCTACCGGTCATCTTATTTACAGCCGTTTCTGGAATAAGTTTCTTTATGACATTGCGCTTACCTGCGAAGAAGAACCGTTCAAAAAACTGATCAATCAGGGAATGATTCAAGGGCGTTCTAACTTTGTTTATCGCATAAACGGAACGAATAAATTCGTTTCACTAAATCTGAAAGATAACTACGAAGTAACACCGCTTCATGTGGATGTAAATATTGTAAGCAATGATATTCTTGATATAGAAGCATTCCGTAATTGGAATCCGCAATACAAAACGGCTGAATTCGACGAGGAACTACTCGAAAATGGTAAATATATCTGCGGATGGGCCATTGAAAAAATGTCTAAATCAATGTTTAACGTTGTAAATCCGGATATGATCGTTGAAAAATACGGTGCTGATACACTTCGTTTATATGAAATGTTCCTCGGTCCGTTAGAGCAATCAAAACCTTGGGATACAAATGGTATTGATGGTGTACATCGTTTCTTAAAGAAGTTGTTGGGCTTGTTCTATGGAAATACGGAAACATTACAAGTTTCAAACGAACCGGCTTCTGCCCAGGAATTGAAATCACTGCATAAACTAATCAAGAAAGTAACTTTTGATATCGAACATTTTTCGTTCAATACATCTATTAGTGCTTTCATGATATGTATTAATGAATTAGGTAGTTTAAAATGCAACAAGCGTGAGATATTGGAACAATTCATTATCTTGCTTGCTCCTTTTGCTCCTCACATGGCGGAAGAATTGTGGCATGTATTAGGAAATACAACAACAATTTGTGATGCTGAATGGCCGGAATGTAATGAGGAATACTTGAAAGAAGACGTGGTTACCTATGCTATTTCATTTAACGGAAAAGCAAGATTTAATATCGATCTTCCGGCAGATATGCCCAAAGAGGAAGTCGAAAAAGCAGCTTTAACACATGAAAATTCCGATAAATGGTTGGCAGGTAAAACACCTAAAAAAGTAATTGTAGTACCTCAGAAAATTGTTAATATTGTTTTTTGATGAAAAATAACCATATCGTAAAACTATATAATCACACACAGGATTATCTGATTATTATTTTAGGTACCCTTTTATACGGATTTGGTTTTAATGCCTTTATCCTGTCAAATGAGATTGTTACGGGAGGAGTTAGCGGTATATGTGCAATTATCTATTTCGCTACTTCCATACCTGTATCTATTTCTTATTTTGCATTAAACAGTGTCTTGTTGGTTATTGCCTTTAAAATTTTAGGCTTTAAGTTTCTGATAAAAACAATAGTCGGGGTTATTTCGCTTTCGCTTTCTTTGTCGTTCTTTGAATGGGTTTTAGCCGGACAACCCATCATTGAGGGCGAACCGTTCATGTCTATTCTTATAGGTGGTGCTTTATGTGGATCGGGACTTGGTTTGATATTTTCGGTGAACGGAAGTACGGGAGGAACCGATATTATTGCCGCCATAGTAAACAAGTACAAAAATGTTTCTATAGGAACGGCCTTATTATTCTGTGATTTCTTCATCATAGGATCTTCTTACATGTTGTTCCATAACATTGAAAAAATTGTATTTGGTTTCGTAGAAATGGGAGTTAGCAATTATGTGCTGGATATGATTATAAACAGTAACAGACAATCCGTTCAATTCCTTATTTTCTCTCAAAAACACGAAGAAATAGCCGAAAGAATAATAAGAGATACGGAAAGAGGATGCACCTTCCTTGAAGGACAGGGGGGGTATTCTAAGAATTCAATGAAAGTAATAGTCTTAGTAGCCAGAAAATCGGAATCATTAACCATTTTCCGGTTAGTGAAAGACGTAGATCCTAACGCGTTTATCTCGCAAAGTGTGGTAAGAGGTGTTTACGGTGAGGGATTTGATCAGATTAAAACATAAGCAAACATAAAACAATTTAAAGCACTTCCATACGTTATTATAGCGTAAAAGAAGTGCTTTTTTTTATCCATAAAAATATGAAGATAGTTTTCGCTACCAATAATAAACACAAACTTGACGAAGTAAAAAAAATCGTTGCAGGTAAAATAGAAATAGTAAGTCTGGAAGAAATAGGCTGTCATGATGATATAGCTGAAACAGCAACTACTTTAGAAGGCAATGCACTATTAAAGGCAAACTATATCAAAAATAAATTCGGTTTGGATTGCTTTGCCGACGATACCGGACTGGAAGTAGCCGCCTTAAATAATGCTCCAGGCGTATATTCCGCCCGATACGCAGGAATAGCACACGATTCTGAAGGTAATATGAAAAAACTCCTTTCTGAACTGAACGATAAAGATAACAGAAAAGCTCGTTTTCGTACCGTTATAGCACTTGTAACGAAAGATGAAACCAAACTATTTGAAGGTATAGTTCATGGCGAAATAGGCAGAGAAAAGAAAGGAGAGAACGGTTTTGGCTATGATCCGGTGTTTATCCCTGAAGGATATACACAAACATTTGCTGAATTAGGAGATCATATTAAAAATAATATCAGTCACCGGGCAGAAGCTGTTCGAAAATTAAATGATTATCTTTCTACTCTTTAAATATAATTGTATGAAAAGTATACTATATATAACACTATCACTCTTTACGCTTATTTCGTTAACACAAGCGCAAAATGATGTAGATTTTGAAAATAGTTTCCGAACACATTTAGCTTATTACAACAGTACCAAAATAGCTGAAGGAAATAACTTAGTTTATGTAGTAACCAACGGATCTTTATTAAGTTACAATAAAACAGATAACAGTGTAATTTATTATTCCCGTCAGACGGGTTTAAGTGATAATGCGATTACCAATATAGCTTATAACCCGAAAACGAACAGTTTAATTATAGTATATAAGAACGGAAATATAGATTTGATGAGTGAAAATGGAAGTGTATATAATATCAGCCATTTACTCAACAATTCATCCTTTATCATCAAAGATGTTAACAACATTGATATTTTTGATGATATAGCCTATTTATCCATGCAATTCGGAGTTATTGCATTGGATATGAATAAAAAGGAAATAAAAGATACATACCGCATTATTAATAATGCAGTATATTCTGTTTCCTTATTTAATAATGAATTATATGCCACAACAATTAATGGTCTTTATAAAGGTTCAATAAATTCAAATTTAGTTGACATCACAAATTGGAGTTCCTATAATCCTTCTCTACCAAACAGCACGGATACAATCATTAAAAGTGTTGTGTTCAATAATAATTTATGTTTCCTAAGCAAGAATAATAAAGTAAGAAATATCTATCGCATGGATAATAACGCCACTATCCATACGCTTCTTACTGACAATACCATAGAAAATTTAAAAGTTGAAAATGGAAAATTAATAGCTCATTCAAAAACCAAAGCTTATCTGTTTTCTTCGTTTGCAAATCCGGATAAAATTACGGATACAATAAATGACATTACTTCTTTAAAAGATCCGAATATTTTCTGGGTAGCTACAGGATCTACTATAATGAAAGGAATAAAGAAGAATAATTCCGGAAGTTATGACATAATTCTTTCTGAATTAAATAAAGAAGGTCCACGGGATAATACACATTGGTATATGACCACCTATAAAAATCAACTGCTTACGGTAAAAGGTGGTTTCTTAGCTAATAGTTTTCAAAACTTAGGTATTTTTTCAATATACGAAGATGGAAACTGGTTTAATTTTGATGAAAGTAAGGTTCAATACGGACCAAGTAATTACTACAAAGCTCCGAAAGATTTTACATCAATTGCCTGTATCGATACCGATCCTGTAACTTATTACATCGGCAGTTACGGAAATGGTCTTTTAGAAATAAAAGGAGAAGAAGTAAAAGTTTTTAATATAGATAACAGTCAATTAGAAACTGCCAGTATAAGCAATAAATATGGCTATATACGTATATCAGGTCTTGCGGTTGATAAAAATAATAATCTATGGATAACTAATCCTTCTCCTAATAATGCACCTATTAAGGTTTTAAAACCAGATGGTACGTGGGTTACCTTCGCTTTTAAGGGAGTATTCAAAAATTCTGACAGAATGGATAAAATTATGATTACATCCAAAGATCATAAATGGCTTAATCTTCCTTATAATATCGATGCAAATCCCGGATTATTTATATTTAAGGATAATAATTTATCAGAAGAAGGGAGTGAGTCTGTTTACGTAAGCAACCTGATAACCGCGGATGGAAATAGCATTGGTGCAAGTACTTTCCGCTGTATGGTAGAAGATAAAAAAGGAAATGTATGGGTAGGAACCAACAAAGGTCCTGTATACACACCTGTTCCCGCCAATGCTCTGGAAAATCCGAGCAGATTTTATTTTAATCAGATTATCCGACAAAATGAAGGAGGAAACTATATTTTCCTCAATAACGAACAAGTTAATACCATTGCTGTGGATGGAGGTAATCGTAAATGGATTGGTACGGAATCTACCGGTGTTTTTCTTGTTAATGAAGACGGTACGGAAACCGTTTATAATTTCACAACAGAAAATTCACCTCTTCCATCCAATAAAATTACCAGTTTGGCTATTAACCAATTAACAGGAGAAGTATTTATAGGCACAAATAACGGATTAGTATCCTTTATGAGCGAAGGAAGTGAAGGTAAGGATAATTACTCCGAAGTATCCGCCTATCCTAATCCTGTTCGTCCGGAAGATCATGATAAAGTAACAATAACCGGACTTATGACTGATTCTAATGTTAAAATCACCGATATTAGCGGAAACCTTATCTATCAGGCTAAATCAGTAGGAGGACAAATGATATGGAATTGCCGCAATCACAAAGGCAGTAGAGTAGCAACAGGTATTTATTTAGTTATTGCTTCCAATGCGGATGGTAATGAAAGCGTAGCTACAAAAATAATGGTTGTAAAATAAGCTTTTTACCACATAGTAATATAATAAAAAATATAAAGGTTATTTTTTCAAATATAAAGGTTATTTTTCAGAAAATAACCTTTATGTTTTTTACACCTTTATATCTATTGATTTTCAATGCTTTAAGAAAAACAAAAAAACAGACTGTTACAGCCCTAATTTAGCGGATAAATCAAGCATACGACGAATAGGTTTTATCGCTTCTTTTTGGACAGTTTCATCTACAAATATTTCGGGAAGTTCATATTTAAGACAATTATATAGCTTTTCCATCGTGTTTAAACGCATAAAGCTACATTCGTTGCAAGCACAGGTACTATCGTTTGGTGGGGCAGGAATAAATTGCTTAGCAGGACTGCTTTTTTGCATTTTATGAATTATACCGCTTTCGGTCGCTACAATGAATTGTTTTTTATCCGACTCGATAGTATGCCTTAACAATGCGGCAGTCGATCCTACAAAGTCTGACACCTGTATAATAGGTTGTTTACATTCGGGATGTGTTATTATTTCCGCTTCGGGATATTCTTTTTTTAAAGCAAGTATCTTTTCCAATGAAAATTGTTCGTGTACATGACAGGCTCCATCCCATAAAAGCATGTTTCTTCCGGTGATACTGTTAATGTAATTTCCTAAGTTACGATCCGGACCGAAAATAATCTTCGCATCAGCCGGAAAACTGTCTACTATTTGCTTTGCGTTTGTAGACGTTACAACCACATCTGTTACGGCTTTAACCGCAGCTGTAGTGTTTACATAAGAAATAACCGTATGATCCGGGTGTTGCTTTACAAATGCACTAAATTGATCAGCCGGACAACTATCTGCTAAGGAACAGCCGGCATTCAGATCGGGTACCAATACCTTTTTATCCGGACAAATTATTTTGGCTGTTTCACCCATAAAATGAACACCACATAATACAATAATATCAGCTTCGGTTTTAGCAGCCCATTGTGCGAGGGCAAGACTATCTCCAACAAAATCCGCTATATCTTGTAAATCGCCCGTTTGATAATAGTGCGCCAAGATAACCGCATTTTTTTCTTTCCTCAATCTATTTATTTCTGATTTAATATCTATATCTTTCGGAACAGGAACGTTGATATAACCTGCTGATAATTTCTGTGTCATAGTTCTTATTCGTTTATTATACTTAGATGAATTACCTAACGCAAAGTTAGTCTTTCTTTTCTTACTTCTTTCCTGCGTCCACAAATTCTTCATACATCGGTTTTCAACATCTTATATTTATATTCTTATTTAATTAAAACTTTAAAAATTAAAATATGATTATGATGTACGGTTAATACTATTGATAAATATACTTCAATACTGTTGTTTATTTCTTTATTAATATTTTGAATATACTTATCAGTAGTATATAAACAAGTTATCATGGTGTTTAGTTACTGTAAATAAGTGTTTTAGTATTAGTTTTGATTTTGTTGTTGATAAGATATAAACTGTATAAACAGATGGCTGTTTATTCTTTTTTATGGTGCAAAACCCCAGTTAATACAGAATGATAAATTAGTTATTCTTTCTATTGTAAAAATGATAAGCGGTTTCATATATAGATTTAGTAATAGAAAGCAAGAAGTATTTTTCAATTTCTATTCACCTTTTATCAATAGGTTATTAACTGCTGATTAAATGGAAATAAAGGTTTATTTTTGCAGTTCTATAAAAAATAAACGGGTTATGCGAAAGCTTAAAATAACGGAATTAAATCGTCTTTCACCTGAAGAATTTAAAAAATCAGCTAAAATACCGCTAATTGTAGTACTCGATAATGTTAGAAGCCTGAACAATGTGGGTTCTGTGTTTCGTACTTCGGATGCTTTTATTGTAAATGCAGTTTATTTATGCGGCATCACGGCATGTCCTCCGCATGCGGAAATACATAAAACGGCTTTAGGTGCGGAAGAAACAGTAGATTGGCTTTATTTTAAAGATACATTAGAGGCTGTTGATAAGTTAAAGAATGCCGGTTATACGGTATGTACTATAGAACAGGCCAAAGGAAGTATTATGCTTGATAAACTACAGATAAACAAGGATAAAAAGTATGCTGTAATTTTAGGAAACGAAGTAAAAGGAGTACAGCAAGCAGTTGTTGATAACGCTGATTTTTGTATTGAAATACCTCAGTTTGGTACAAAGCATTCGCTGAATGTATCGGTTACGGCCGGAATCGTAATTTGGGATTTCTTCTGTAAGTTGTCAGATTAAACCGTTTTCAACCAATACAACAACCCGTTCCGTCATAGCGTCACTTCCGTGTGGATTATATTCGGTTTTGAGACTTGCCCCGAACATACCGGCAAATATATTCCAGAATCCGGCTCTGAAGCTACCCAGATAGGCTTTCAATAAATTATAACTGGATTGATTGCATTCTCTGTCTATCAGTTTAATAAGTAGTTTGCCTTGAGAGAAAGTAAGTTTTTTAAGCTCCGGTTTATATTCTTTGAATAGTTCTTTTTCCATTCTTTTCAGATGATCCTGTCTTTCTTTTTCAGTAGGTAAGGTTTCCATATACTCATAGGTTTCGATTAAAGTTTCGTAAACCATTTTTGCATAGGGGAGTGTTCGTTTAACGTCTCTTACCAATTTGGTATATTTTTGCTGTTCTTTTTTGTTTTTAAATTTTATTTCCGGAAAAACATATATGTCTCGAAGACTTACAACAGCCACCGTATCCGAACCATCCACATAAGCTTTGTAGTGATCTTTCGGGAGTACATTCATTTTAATAGATTGAGCTGATAATGAAGCACAATATAAAATGAATAAAAACAATGTAATGTATGCTCTTATCTTCATCATAGAAAGCAGCAAAAATAATGGATTTGCCTGTTAAAATAATGAATAATACATAATTTGACTATTTTTGCGCCTTATTTTACCAGATACCTTAATTTATGAAGAAATTAATGGCCTGCATGGTCGTATTGTGTGTTTTTAGTTGTTCTTCTTTTGCCCAGTCCAATCTTCGGTCTGCTGATATCCGCTCTTTAGGAATGGGCGGAAACGGAGTAACCCATTCTGTTGTATTTAACTCAGCTTGTTTAAGTTTATCAACAAAACAATTCATTGATATTAACTACTATAACAAATACCAGTTAAAAGAATTGTCATCTGCTTCCGTTATTTATGGAAATCCGGATTTACCCCTTCCTTTCGCTGTTCACATTTCTACTTTTGGATATAACAAATACCGGGAAACTATGTTTCGTCTGGCTTTATCTAAGGCGTTGTCTTCTAAATGGATCATCGGAATAAGCGCGCAATACGCTCTATTGCAGACAGAATTGTATGAAGAAGAAGCTAAAAAGGTTTCTACGGATGTTGGTATCTTGTTCAAACCTGATGAAAACCTGTTGATAGGATTGTCGATAACAGATTTACCGTCTGTAAGACTTGATGATGAAAGTATTCATATTGAAGACTTTAATTATTATTCTGTTCAGGCAGGTTTTCAATGGAGGTTTATTAACAGCATGTTAATAGCTGTATCAACAAGTTATGATGACCGTTCGCATCTTCGTTATAACATGGGACTGGAATATACGGCTTACGATCAATTTTATATTCGAACAGGTCTGCAAACAAATCCTATAGTTCCCGCCTTTGGAGCAGGTGTAATGGTTGCTTCCTTTCGTATTGATGTAGCGGCAAACTATCATAGCCAATTAGGCGTTTGTCCGGGTGTAGCACTATCCTGTTCTTTCTAACTAATACTTGTAACTATGAAGCACTTGTTAATAACCTTTCTTATTCTGTTTATATTCTGTTTAAAAACTTGTTATGTTGCTGTTGCTCAGTCTTCCTTTATTGTTGATAAGTGGAAGGAGTATATTGACAATCAACAGGAAGAATTAAGCGAAGAATCGATGGAAAACTTGTATGAAGAACTATCTGCAATTGCGGATAATCCGTTTGAACTAAACACACTTACAGAAGCTCAATTAAAACGTTTACCATTCCTGACAGACAGGCAGATAAGTAGTTTATTAACTTATCGGGAAAAGTATGGAAAGATGCTTTCTGTATATGAACTTAAAAATGTGGAAGGATTGGATTTTCAAACACTTGAACTACTACTTCCTTTTGTTTATATCCATGATTCAGGTGTTGATAAGCGTTCAATAACTGTGGATAACTTGTTGAAGTACGGACGTAATGAATTGTATATGAGGTATGATAAATGTTTTCAACAAAAAAAAGGATATAAACCTGTTCCGGATAGTATTTTGTCGCATTTTCCGAATAGAAAATATGCAGGTGAAGACTTCTATAATTCAATTAGGTATTCTTATCAGTATGATGAACGTGTTCAGTTCGGGATAGTAGCAGAGAAGGATGCGGGAGAACCTTTTATGAATAAAATGCATAAAGGGTATGATTACTACTCTTTTCACTTGTTGATAAAGGGGATGAAATGGTTGAAAACATTAGTTGTAGGAGATTATAAAATGGCTTTCGGACAAGGATTAGTAGCAAGTCATGATTATTCTCCGTCTCGCAGTGCTATTCTTTCGCAGGCAGAAAGAAGAAATAACGGATTCCGCAGACATTATTCAACAAACGAATATGATTTTTTTCGTGGGGTAGGGGCAACGCTTGCTTTGAAGGATGTGGAAGTGAGTGTTTTTTATTCGGATAGAAATGTTGACGGATCAGCAGACAGCTTGTTGATTACTTCATTGAAAACAGACGGGCTACATCGATTACAACGGGATTGGGATAAACGTAATCAAGTAAAGATACGTACGCTCGGAGGTAATTTGCGTTATGCGTCTGAAAATATATCTATAGGTTTTACCGCTCTTCATCATTCTTTCGGAGGAAAACGTTATGAACCGGAAGTGAAACCTTACAACCTTTATTATTTTCGGGGTGAAGAGAATACAAATATGAGTGTTGATTATATGTTCAGAAAAGGAGCTGTAAAATTTTATGGTGAAACAGCTATCTCTGCAAATAAGGCGATGGCTACTTTAAATGGAGTACAGATACAACCGGTTTCGTATGCTTCTTTTCTATTGTTGTACAGGAATTACGGTAAAAGCTATCAGGCATTTTATGGGAATGCCTTCGGGCAAAATTCAACGGTTCAAAATGAAGAAGGTGTTTATATTGGAATGCAATTAACACCTATTCCTTACTGGAAACTATCGGCATACGTGGATGTATTTCGCTTTCCATGGCTTAGATACGGCGTTGATGCGCCGTCTTCAGGAAAAGAATATATGACTCAGATAGAGCATAACAACGGAAGGAATAATACGTTCTCGCTTCGCTACCGTTATAAGCAAACGGAAAAGAATATAACTGTTGATAAAAATATACGGATAGGAGAATTTGAATTGCATAGACTTCGTTTTCAGTTTACGCGTAAGGTTAATAACTGGAGTTTCCGAACTTCATTGGATGGGGTAGGGTATAGCAAGGAATCTTCGGGTACGGATAAAGGCTGGATGATAGGAGAAGCTGTTTCTTTTCAGCCGGACAAAGGAAAGTTAAAAGCGGATATTTATGTCGCTTATTTCGATACAGATAATTCATCCGTTGTAATTAGCTCGTTTGAACGGACGCCTTTATACGTTTATTACAAACCCTCTTTCTACGGACAAGGCCTACGAATGGCTTGTTCACTTCGGTATGATATATCACGCCGGCTAATGCTTGCGCTAAAGTTAGCATCAACTCATTATATCGATCGGGATAAGATTGGCACTGATTTGGAAGAAATAGAAGGTAGTGATAAAACAGACCTTAATTTAGTTCTTCGGTGGAAATTCTAAACACACAAGGCAGAGATATTGTTACATTTGCAAGCGATTATTGTAAAACAACTCAGCATATGTCTACAATTCTTTTTGATAAAATAGTATTTGGTCCGGTTAAAAGCCGTCGTCTTGGTGTTTCCTTAGGTATGAATCTGCTTCCTCCCGACGGAAAGTTTTGTTCGTTTGACTGCATTTATTGTGAATGCGGATTAAACGATGAACGCAAAACAACCACACGCCTTCCAACACGAGAAGAGGCAAAAAAACAATTAGAAGAAACCTTATTGGCAATGCAAGCAGAAGGAACAGTTCCGGATGTAATTACTTTTGCCGGAAACGGTGAACCCACCATGCACCCACAATTTGCCGGTATAATAGATGATACGGTTGAACTGCGAAA
This sequence comes from Massilibacteroides vaginae, assembly GCF_900178525.1. Lineage (GTDB taxonomy): Bacteria > Bacteroidota > Bacteroidia > Bacteroidales > Tannerellaceae > Massilibacteroides > Massilibacteroides vaginae. The sequence goes on along the minus strand of NZ_FXDJ01000009.1, from coordinate 1,082,549 downwards.
CAACTATTTTCCAAAAGCCAAAATAGCAGTCTTGTCGAACGCCACAATGATAAAACGGAAATCTGTATTCGACGCCTTACTCAAGGTTGATGACAGAATATTGAAGCTTGACTCCGTACTCGACAGTCGTATACAACAACTGAACGCCCCCTATTCACCTTCATTCACCTATGAATGGTTAGTAGAAAACCTAAAAATTTTCGAAGGCAACCTGACTATACAAACCATGTTCCTGAACGGAGAACACAAAGGAGAATCCGTAAGCAACATGACAGAAGAAGAGATATCCGGATGGATCAATGCCTTAAAAGAAATCAAACCTCGTCAGGTTATGATTTATACCGTTGAGCGCGAGACTCCTGTAAAAGAACTTAAAAAAGCAACCAAAGAAGAATTAGATGCCATTGCCGATCGTGCCCGAAAAGAAGGGTTTGATGTTTCGGTGTCTTATTGATAACTTTACAAATAGTGGTTTTTTAAGGCTTCTACAAGAATATTTTACAGAATTAAATCAATTGGATTTTTGCTGCACCCTAAACAAAATGGAGAGGTGTATAGGTAATTTTATATTTTCTGTTTATCCTAAAACTTTTTAGAGGTCTCTTAAAATATTTTGTAAAAGCCTATCTCAGAGGATTTATTCTTAGGAGGTTTCTTAAAACTCTCTTAAATATCTCTTAGAGGTCTCTTAAATTATTTTTTAAGTATCCAATTTGAATTAAAAGTTGTTCCTATATTTTCAATTTTTTTATCACTCCTTAGTTCAGTTAGCAAATTCATTACTTTGTTTTTCCGTTGTATGTCGTTCATCCATTGAGGTAATTTATCCCATAGCAACTCATCTATTTCCGCTCTGGTCATACTATTATGTTCATTGATTGCTTTTAATATAAAATCAAGGTAGTACTGTTTATCAAATGCTTTATTCTTAGAATAATCAGCTTTATGTTCCAGCTTCTGTGCGGCATCAATACTTAGAAAATAGTTGGGACGGCGTCCTTCAATCAGCTTTTTTTGACGAAGTGTTTTTTCGTCTTCCCGGGTAATCATTTTTTTCTTTTGTATCCGGTCTAATAACATTACATCACTTAAGGATAAATCTTTGCGTTGAGTCAAAAGTCGGGCAAAGTTTTCGTTTATTACTTTTCCTATCAATGTAAGCGAAACCCGTCCGTTTGATAAATCGTATTCTGGCATAGGGAAAAGACGATCTCTTTGATAGTTAAACATTTTTCGGATACCACTTCCTATAGTATCAACCATTTTCAGATTCAACATAGCAGTTACTAGAAATTGGTTTCTATAAAGTTCCTCTGGTGCATCTTCCTGTATAACGCTTTCTATAGATCCTGGGATAAATTCTCCAAGATTAGTAAAAACCAGCTGATCAGGCATTTCCACAACGTTAATTCTTCCGCGCTTTGTATAATCTTGATGGGCAATGCAGTTGTTTATTGCTTCTCGGATAGAAAATGGTTCATACTGATCCATCTCTTCCGGAAAGAGCGTTCCTTCCTGTAGATATCTATATTTGAGGTTTCGTATCTTATTGTATACTTTGTCAACAGCTAATAAAAAAGGACAGCTAACAATCAGGTAATCTTTCTCTATTCCCTTATCATCTTTCAAAATCCATCTGATTTTAGCTTCTGACGGGTTAATATAATGCTCAGATTCATCCTTACCTAAAAGTATAATAGCCGTCCTGGTTATCTTTCCTTTTAATGTTATTTTTGCTTTGTTTAAAAAAGTAATATCATCCCACTGATCTACTTCCGCCTTTTTATCCGCATGTTTACTTTTGTAGTTCTTTCGGGCCAGTTTAATTGCATTCTTATCTAAATCATTGATGGTTGCATCTTCAATGATTTGTGCACTCCAGTCAATTTGGTTTGCTTGACTACGGATTCGTTCAATTTCCTCCAAATTAAGTGGGACCAACTCTTCCCCGTCTCTTCCATAGTAATGACCGCTGAAAGCAACAGGAATACCTTTAGGGGCAGGTGGTATTTCAAATAAAATTACGCGTCCTTGTAAGGTTTCCTTTTCGTGTATTTCAACAAATGTAATTCGGTTAGTGGTTTTGTTCGCAATTTCACCTTTCAAATGGTCTAAATCTTTTCGTTGTGAACGGAATTTAGTTCCTACAATTGCATGTTCTTTATTTTCTACACCAAAAACAAGCCATGCTGTCGACTTTCTTTTTAAGTTAGCCTCGTTGGAAAGAGCAGAAAAGTATTGGCCTAATTTGTTGAAATCGAATGTGTTTTTAGCTTCTTTGAATTCCACAAGTTCTGTTTCGGCATCCATAGCCAGGAGATGATCGAGTATCTCTTTTAATGTAGTATTATTCATAATTTTTTCTGGTGTATTTCATGCAAATATGTTTATTTTTCACAAAACCAGCAATAGGAAAAATCTTTTTTAAGACCAGATAGGAATAGTAGACATGTTCATTTTAAACCTCTAACACATAAAATATAGTTATTTATACAAAATACAAACTAATGATCCGATATAGTTAATCAATATTCAGTTCGTATTTGTTTAAGAGTCCGGGGAGTCCGCTGAGTGAAAAGGCTGCTTTTTTGATGCGGTTTCCTTCCGGATCAAGGGTAAAATTATAGGCCGTGCGGAGGTCGGCTTTTTCAAGGTTTGTGAATTCAAAAGTAGCTCCTAATAGGTCGCAGTTGTCAAAAACCGAATTGCTCAGGTCGGCTTCAGTGAAATCCACTTCTCTTAATTGCGAGTTCAGGAATGAGGTTTTCTTTATTTTTCTTTTGTAGAAAACGGAATGATTCAATAAGCAGTTATTAAATGAAAAAGAAAGGCTGAATTCGTTACACATATCGAATTGAAGCCCTAACATCTTGCAACCTGTGAATACTACATCCTGAAATGCCGTTTTATCCAGTTTTGCTAAACTCAAATTGCAATCAGTAAACGCACAGTTTATAAAATTAAAGCCCGAAAGATTATATTCAGCAAAATTACAGCCGTTAAAAGCACAGCTCTCATATTCTCCTTTTTCCAACGCAGTCAGCGTAAAATCCTCTCTTTCAAAAATCTCGTCATGTATATAAGCTCCCGGCATGCTAAATTGTTTGTTTTGATATAGGCCGGAAAGGTATCAACATAACTTGTAAGAATCAAAAAATGTATCTTTTATTTTGGAATCAGCCGATTTTCCGGAAGAAGTGTATGTCGAAAAATCTCATGCCGTTTTGAGTGGTATCATTGTGCCCCTTGCAGAGATTTCTCCGCTTCGGCCGGAATGACAAAGAGGAGCGTTTTTAGGCTAAAAAACGGCGTTTTAAAATGTGTTGAAAATCAATGAATATAAAGGGTGTAAAAACATAAAGGTTATTTTTCCGAAAATAAAGGTTATTTTTGAAAAAATAAAGGATATATTTTTTTTGATAATAGTATGCATTTTTGAGTGTTGACTTTTCAATCCTTGTTTTGTACCGGAATGAAAAAAGATTAAATGTCAAAAAATACTTAATATTTGTTTCTTAACCTGATTAATAATGACGCGTTTTCTTTATAAAATTATTATTTTATTGCTGTTTAGTCTTTGGTTTTCAACTAAGGCAAGTGGACAGTGGAATCATTTTATCACTAATTTTAAGAAGGAACTGTATGGACGAGGGCAACAAACCTGGCAGATAAGTAGTTACGATGATGATTATTTTTATTTCGCCAATAAAAATGGTTTGCTGGAGTATAATGGAAGTGATTGGAAGCTTTTTCAGTTGAACAACCAAACGGATGTTCGTTCTGTTCATATCTCAAAAAAACAAAACCGAATCTATATTGGTGGTGAAAGTGAATTTGGTTATCTTGAACCGGATGCCAAGGGGCAACTGATTTATAAAGAACTTTCTGAAGCGTTTACACGTGAGCATGGTATATCCCGGGGATACTGGGGAATTTATGAGGTGGATAATATTATGTATTATGTTTCGGATCGTCATATCATTAAGCAAATTGAGGATGAATTTACACTTATTGAAACGGATTATAAAATTGATTGTTCCGCGTTGGTGAAGAATGTTCTTTTTTTAGGCACGTTTGATGGGATTAAAATACTTGTGGGCAATACGTTGTTGTCTCTTCCGGGTGGAGATATGCTGAAAGAAAAAACGATACGAAGTATTATTTCGTATGGGAAAGGAACTTTATTTGCAACGGCATTAGATGGTCTTTTTCTTTTTGAGGACAACGAAATCAAACCGTTAATAACCGGGCATGAAGCTTTTATCAGGGAGAATGAGCTTTTCTCGATGGATGTTTCAGCTGATTATCTGGGAATAGGTACCATTCATAAGGGGCTTTTATTGTTGGACAGGAAGGATTTTTCAGCGCAGTACTATAATGAAGATAATGGGCTGCAAAACAATACTGTTCTTTCTCTTTTCTTCGATAAACAGCAGAATATCTGGCTGGGACTTGATAATGGGATTGATTTTGTGTCGATTGATTCACCGCTGTCTAACCTTTATACTTATCCGAATTCAAAAGGGGCAGGATATGTTTCCTTGATTGAAGGCGGGAAAATATATCTGGGAACAAACAGGGGACTGTTTTCTGCTGAATGGCCTGTGCGTTTTACCGACAAAGGTGTTGATTTGAAGCTTATTTCCGATTTAACCGGGCAAGTTTGGAGCTTAGTTACCTATAATAATGAGATTTTTTGTATGCATGACAAAGGGTTGTTTATTATTACTGGAAATAAAGCGGACCAGATACCCGGATTAAGGGGAGCTATTCATTTTACTCCTCATGAAACAGATCCGGATAAATGCTGGATAAGTACTTATGATAGCTTTTATTTACTCCAAAAGAAGGATGGAAAATGGGGCGTGATGCAACAATTGCCGGAAATAAATATGTGGCCGAAAAATGTAGTCTTTGAATCTCCTGAAGTTTTATGGGTTAGGAAACTCAATGACGGGATGGAGCGAATTGTACTGGACACGCTGAAATATAAAATTAAGGAGTCTCGCACGTATATGAAAAAAGATGGTTTTGCTTCTGTAACCAACCTTTATGCTTACCGGATTAAAAACAATATTTATTTTACAACAGATTCCGGATTCTATTCTTATGATAGTAAAACAGACAAAATTGTTGAATCTAAAGAATTCAATGATGTGTTAATAGATGGAACAACCGTTTTATCAGAAAGGGGAGATAGGCTCTATTCTCTGTCTTTAAAGGGAATTCAAACATCGGCTTTAAATGCGTCGGGGGTTTTATCCAATCCTGCTACTTATTCTTTTTCTCGTTCCAAGGTGGACTTTATCCGCCATTATGAAACGATTGATGTGATAAGCGATTCGCTTATTATCATTCCCAATGAACATGGTTTCGCCTTGCTTAACACGGCCTATCCCTCACAAATAGAAAAAAATGACCTGTATATCAAGAATGTATTTGTTACTTATCCGAATGACTCGTTGATTTATGAAGACAGTTATTTGAACAAGAGTATTTTTCCTGAGATCAGTTATAAAAATAATGCGCTAAGAATTGCTTACGATATACGTTCATTTGGACAGGATAAACCGGTGAAGTTTCGATATAGATTAACACCGGATCCACTGTGGTCTGCTTATACCTCTTCAACGGTAAAAGAATATAATCATCTTCGCGAAGGAAACTACACGTTTGAGGTGGAGGCTTTTCATACAAACGGCAACGTAGCAACCACAAAATTCTCGTTTACAATTCTTCCTCCTTGGTATCGCTCCATTTATGCCTGGGTTGTGTATTGTTTGCTATTCCTCTTACTTGTTTGGTTGCTTTATCGGTTGGACGAGCAACGTATCATACGCCGGAAGAAAAAAGAATTAGCCGAAAAAGAGCATGAGATAATGCTTATGGAACAGCAGTTTATGAAAGAAGATCTGCGGAAAGAACAAGAAATTGTGGAATTGAAAAATGAAAATCTGGAGCAGGAACTGAAGCATAAAAGTCAGGAAATGGCCAATCTGATGATCAATCTTTCAAGAAAGAACGAGATTTTGATCGATATAAAAAATGAGCTTTATAAAGTTATGGGTGAGATGAAAGGAGACGCTTTTGTAAGGCCAAAACGTATGATTGTTTCACTGAATAATCAGATCGACTCAAATATACAGTCAGACGATATGTTGAAAAAGTTTGAAGAACAGTTCGACCTGGTTCATAATAAATTTATAAACAAACTACGGATAAAACACCCGGATCTGAGTGTGAGTGAACTTAAAATGTGTACTTACTTGAAAATGGATCTCTCGTCAAAAGAAATCGCCCCGTTATTAAACCTGTCTGTACGTGGCGTAGAAACTCTTCGTTATAGGTTACGAAAGAAACTGGATCTGAATCGTGAAGATAATCTTATCGACTATTTAAATAATATAAATCTTTAATAACTAACGCATTGAGTAATTGAAGACGTATGTTTGACGTATTAATATTTCTTAATTAGCGTATCCGAGAATAAGTAGATTTCTCCCATTTTGACATCAATGGGTCTATGTTTGCATGGTATCAAAATGTCAATACTTAAATTAATTATTTATGAGAAATCTCTTATTAGTGGCAATTACATTGCTTTGTACTGCTTTTACTGTGCAAGCGCAAAATGTACAGATTAAAGGTGAGATACTATCAGGGTCGGATAATTTTCCGTTACCTGGAGTAAACGTAGTGGTCAAAGGAACCACAAACGGAACGATGACCGATATAGATGGTCAGTTCTTCTTATCCGCTCCGGATAAAAGTGTCTTGGTAATTTCTTATATCGGCTTTAAACCGTTGGAAGTAGTGGCGGATGCTTCTAAGCCAATGGCGATTATTCTCCATGAAGATACGGAGTTACTTGATGAAGTTGTAGTGATTGGCTACGGTGTGCAGAAAAAGAGCGTAGTAACAGCTGCAATCAGTAAAGTTTCCGGTGATGATCTGGAAAAGGTTTCTCCTGTTCGTGTAGAAGATGCGCTTAAAGGACTTGCCGCAGGGGTACAAGTAACCACAACAAACGGACAACCGGGCGCAAGCTCGAAAGTGCGTATCCGCGGTACGGGAACTATTAACAATACAGATCCTCTTTACATCGTAGATGGTATGCCGGTTGATGGTGGAATCGACAACATCAATCCGAATGATATCGCGAGTATTGAAGTGCTGAAAGATGCTGCCTCGGGTGCTGTTTATGGTGCGCGTGCGGCTAATGGTGTAGTTATTGTTACAACAAAGCGAGGAACTCTTGGCAGAACAAAAGTAACGTACGACTTTTCTTATGGTATACAGAATCCATGGAAAAAGCGTGATATGCTGAATGCTACCCAGTACGGCACAATAATGAATGAGGCCGCCGCTTACGCGGGTGAAAATCCAATCTATTCAAATGTGAATTCTTTAGGGATCGGTACAAACTGGCAAGATGTTTTATTTAATGACAACGCTCCGGTACAGAATCATCAGTTAAGTATAAGTGGTGCTTCCGAAAAAATAAATTACTACCTATCTGCCGGCTACTATAGTCAGGATGGTATTATCGGGGGTAATTATGACAAATCAAACTATGAGCGATTTGCACTTCGAAGCAATACGATCTATACTTTGTTTGACGAGTCGGCACACCGTAATTGGTTAAAGGATATGAAGGTAACCATGAATGCTACCTATTCACGTATAAACAGCATTGGTGTTACGGCAGGTAGTTTAACCGGTTCTCCTCTGGGAAGTGCTGTTTTCATGGATCCGACAATGGCTGTCTATGCTGATGAGAATACGGATTATTCCGACCGTTATGATTACAGTAAATATGGCGAACCTATACGGGATAAAAGAACAGGTAAATTATTAACTATCCCAAGTGGTGATATGAATGAGCTTGCAAATCCGCTGGCTGATCTTTCTTTGCCCGGAAAAAAGAATAATTCCGATAAAATAATCGCTACATTATCTGCCGAGTTGGGTATTTGGGATAATCTGAGATATAAAATATCCTGGGGTTCCGATCTTGCTTTCTGGGGAGAAGACGAATGGAATCACCCTTACTATTTGAATAAAAACGCGAATAATGATAAGTCATCCGTTACTTCACGTATGAACCGTGGGTATACCTGGCAAATTGAAAATGTGTTGACGTATGACAAAAACATCGGAGCTCACTCTTTTGCAGTAGTGTTAGGACAGTCTGCTAAAGAATACACCGGACGTAGGCTGGGCGGTAACGCGCAAGATCTGGTTGCTTATGATCCTGATAAAGCAAATCTTGACTTTACAACCGGTCTGCAATCAGACGGTAAACGTAATGCTTGGGGAAGCGCGTTCGACCCATCCACACTGGCGTCTTACTTTGGTCGTATAAGCTATAACTACGACGAACGTTATATGTTGCAGGTTACTGTACGTAGAGATGGATCGTCAAATTTTGGTCCGAATAACAAATGGGCAACATTCCCCTCTGTTTCTTTAGGATGGAATCTTACGAATGAAAATTTTATGGAGAACAGACCGGATTGGTTGACGGCTACAAAAGTTCGTTTGTCGTGGGGTAAAAATGGGAATGAAAACATTGGTGTATTCCGTTATACAGCGAATGTAGCACTGAATAATAATTATGTGTTCGGTAATCCGGATCATCAATCTATTATCTTAGGTAGTAAACCGTCGGGCACACCTAACCCTGATTTAAAATGGGAAGAATCCGAACAATATAATGCAGGTCTTGATTTTGGATTCCTTAGCAATTCCTTGACTTTCTCTGTTGACTATTTCTATAAGAAAACAAACGGCATGTTGAAAGAAATGAGTATCCCTGCTTATTTAGGAGAAGCCAGACCATGGGGTAATGTGGGAACAATGAAAAACGAAGGAGTTGAATTCGAACTGGGTTACAAATTGAAAAGAAACGACTGGACTTTCGGCGTATCCGGCAATTTAAGTTACCTAAAGAACGAACTGATAAATCTTGGAAACTCTGATGGTTTTGAAATGAAGGACCACGTACACCAGATCGGTAATGTATCTCGTGCGGAAAACGGATTGCCATACCCTTACTTTTATGGGTATACAACAAACGGAGTATTCCAAAATAAAGCTCAGGTTGACGCTTACGTAAACGATAAAGGCGAAAAACTACAACCTAATGCTCAAGAAGGCGACGTTATTTTTGTAGATGCAAATAATGATGGCGTGATAAGTGATGATGATAAAGGTATGATTGGTAAAGGAACTCCTGACTGGACATTTGGTTTGAACCTGAATGCTTCCTATAAGAGTTTTGATTTCAGTATGTTGATCTCCGGTGCTTTAGGACAAGAAATATTAGATGTAACCCGTCGCCTCGACGTTCGTTATGTTAATCTTCCACAAGAATTTATGAATCGCTGGCATGGCGAAGGCACATCTAATTCATTGCCTCGTTTCTCATGGACAAACAATAACGATAACTGGCGTATTTCAGATTTATATGTACATAACGGATCGTATGCCCGTATCAAAAACATTCAGTTAGGGTATACATTACCGAATAATCTTACACAGAAATTCTTTGTAGAGCGACTTCGTTTCTATGTATCTGCAGAAAATCTGCTTACGCTGACGGGATACAAAGGTTTTGATCCTGAAATAAATGCTGATGCCTCCAATGGTATCGACCGTGGTTATTATCCGCAAGCTCGTACGTTTACTGTTGGTCTGAATCTTAATTTCTAAAAACTTAATTCTAATAGACGATGAAAAAGTTCAAAATATATAGTCTCGGCGCTCTTGCTTTAATTCTTGGCGCGACATCTTGTGGTGACGATTTCCTGTCCGTTGAGCCCTCAAGCAGTTTGGGTATTGATGGATATTATACCACTAAAGCCCGTATAATGGAATCTGCCGTAGCTGCTTACGACCCTATGAAATGGTATGATTACTATAGTGGCTGGGCTCCTCTGAGTTTGGTTTGCGACGTAATGGGTGATGACTTATATGTAGGCGGTGGTAGTACTACAGACCAGTCACAGATTCACCTGATTTCTCAATACAAAGCCGATCCTCGTAATAATATTGACGGTGCATGGTCGGCAAGTTATTCGGGTATTAACCGGTCTATACGTTTAATCGATAATGCGAAAGCATCAGATCTTTCAGAAGCGGATAAAAACCTTTTTATCGCTGAAGGTCGCGCTTTGCGTTCATGGTATTATCTTACTTTGTGGAAATTTTGGGGCAACATTCCATTCTACGAAGAAAACCTGACATTCCCTTATATCGCCGAACAATTGAAGGCCGACGATCTATATGCCAAAATGGTTGTAGAGTTGGAAGAAGTGCTTGACAGCAAAATCTTCCTGATGAAACAACCGGATGAATGGGCCGGTCGTATGACGCAAGCTGCCGTTGCTATGATCTATGCCGATTATGTAATGTATCAGAAAGATCAGAGCCGTTATCCGAAAGCATTAGCCTACATGAAAGAGATCATAGATTCGAATAAATATAATCTTGTAACTAACTACGATGATCTTTATTCGACAGACAAAGAATGGAACGAAGAGATCATTTTAGATGTTAATTACACATCAAAAGGTGGTAAGCGTGACTGGGGAAGTGCTGAATCAATCCTTACTGGAGGTACAGTATTTCCTGAGATGATTGGAGTGGATGGTTTATCCGGAAGTCCGGACTTTGTAGGAGGCTGGGGCTTTGGTGCTGTTTCGAAAGAAGGATATGATGCTTTTGAAGCTGGAGACCTGCGTCGTGATGTAGCTATTCTTAACATGGATAAGTACATCAAAGAAAAGGCTGCTGAAGGAATTACGGTATCTTATGGAGGTCGTTATCAGAATACAGGTTTCTTTTTACGTAAATACCTTCCTCGTCCGGGAGGAACAGACGGAAGTGTTGCCGCTTCTGCTTTGAACTGGGAAAATAATCTTCACCTGTATCGTTTCGCGGAAACGTTACTTAATGCTGCTGAACTGGCATTAGAAACCGGTGACGCAGGTTATGCAAAAACTTGTTTTGATCGCGTGCGTGAACGTGCAGGACTGCCTTCTGTTGCTGTAACAAAGGATAATCTTATTAAAGAACGCCGTGTGGAGTTTGTAGGTGAAGGAAAACGTTACTTTGACCTTGTTCGTTCCGGACAAGCACCATCTGTTCTTAAACCGGGAGCCGGTGTGGTTCTTCAAAAGAAAGAAACACTGACTTATGGTGGACAAGCTATTCCCGAACGTATTCAATGGACAGAAAGTAAGAAATACCTACCGATTCCTCAAGGTGAAATTGAGGCAGCAAATGGTACGTTAGTTCAGAACTCGTATTAATCTCTATATATAAAGGATATTTCACAAGCTGAATACACTTGTTATTTGAGCAGTGAAATATCCGTCTTTTTCTCTAAAGAAAGTTCTTAATACAATATATAATATGAAGTTTATAAAGATAATTTCTGCGTATTTGATTATGCTTCCTCTGGTATCTTGCCAATCTACACCGGGAGACGCATCATCGAATGTAGATCGCAACATAGAGACTCTATTGAAAGAAATGACTTTAGAGGAGAAAATCGGTCAGATGAACCAGATCAGTCCTCCTGAAGATTTGTCTCAAATTGTTGACTTAGTGAAGAAGGGCGAAATAGGCTCGGTTTTGAATCTGGTAGATCCTGAGGCGATCAACGCGCTTCAACAAATCGCTATGGAAGAAACAAGGATGAAGATTCCTTTGATTGTAGGGCGTGATGTGATTCATGGGTTTAAAACCATATTTCCTATCCCGCTTGGTCAAGCCGCCTCTTTTAATCCTGAATTAGTAAAAGAAGGAGCCCGTGTAGCTGCTGTTGAGGCTGCTTCGCAAGGCGTACGTTGGACTTTTGCTCCGATGATTGATATTGCCCGTGATCCGCGTTGGGGACGTATTGCCGAGAGTCTGGGAGAAGATACTTATCTGACTTCTGTTTTGGGAGTTGCCATGATCGACGGCTTTCAGGGGGATAATTTGAATGACCCGACTTCGATTGCGGCTTGTCCGAAACATTTTGTGGGTTATGGAGCTGCCGAAAGCGGAAAAGACTATAACTCTACCTTTATTCCCGAGCGAACACTGCGCAATGTATATCTTCCTCCATTCAAAGCGGCGGTGGATGCCGGTGCTGCTACATTTATGACTTCGTTCAATGATAATGATGGTGTTCCTTCAACCGGCAACCGGTTTATCCTGGATCAGGTGCTCCGTAAAGAATGGGGCTTTACTGGTTTTGTTGTTTCGGATTGGGCGTCGGTTAGTGAAATGATAAATCACGGTTTTGCTAAGGACGGAAAAGAAGCAGCCATGAAAGCGATCAATGCCGGAGTAGATATGGATATGGTTAGCGGTACGTATGTTGCTTACGTAAAAGAACTTTTAAATGAGAAAAAGATCACGATGCAGACTATCGACGATGCTGTTCGTAATATTCTGCGTATCAAGATAAAATTGGGTTTATTCGAAAATCCTTATGTCGATATTTCAGCCTCTTCGGTATTGTATGCCGAAGAGCATTTGCTGAAGGCAAAAGAAGCGGCTGTTCAATCAGCAATATTGCTTAAAAACGACAACGAAATTTTACCACTTAATGAATCAATTAAAACAATCGCGGTAGTCGGTCCTATGGCCGATGCGCCACACGACCAGTTAGGTACCTGGATATTTGATGGCGATAAGAATTATACCCAAACACCATTGAAAGCTTTGCAAGCGGAATATGGCGACAAAGTGCGCATACTTTATGCTCCCGGAACAGCATACAGCCGCGATATGCGTACGGAAGGTATAGCTGCCGCGGTTAATGCAGCCCGCAATGCGGATGTTGTTCTGGCTTTTGTCGGTGAAGAGTCTATCCTCTCCGGAGAAGCTCATTCACTGACAAACCTGGATCTTCAGGGAGCTCAGAATGAGTTGATCGCTGCTGTAGCTAAAACAGGCAAGCCGGTAGTGACAGTTGTTATGGCGGGTCGCCCGTTAACTATCGGACGTGATGCTGAGGTGTCTGAAGCCGTTTTGTATAACTTTCATCCCGGAACAATGGGTGGACCGGCTATTGCCGATCTGTTGTTTGGAAAAGCAGTTCCAAGCGGAAAACTTCCGGTAACATTCCCTAAAGTAGTAGGGCAGATACCGATGTATCATAGCCACAATAACACAGGAAGACCTTACCAAGGCAACGAAACCATGTTGCAAGATATTCCTTTAGAAGCAGGACAAACATCGCTGGGTAATACCTCTTTCCACTTAGATGCAGGTTTTGATCCGCTTTATCCTTTTGGATACGGACTATCTTACAGTACGTTCAGCTATACGAACCTTCGTATTTCGGCAGATAAATTAAAAACTACGGAATCGTTAACTGTAATGACCGATATTACGAATACAGGAAAGTATGACGCCACTGAAATTGCACAACTCTATGTACAGGATTGCTTCGGATCGGTTACTCGTCCAGTGAAAGAGTTAAAAGATTTTACTCGCGTTCCTCTAAAGGCAGGAGAAACAAAAACCGTGACCTTCACATTACCTATGGAAAAACTCGCTTATTATAATTTAGATATGAATTATGTAGTGGAGGCCGGTGAATTTAAGTTGTGGGTAGGTCCAAATAGTCAGGAAGGCTTGAAGACAGCTTTCGTTGTAGAATAATCTTATTCTATTGTTTGGGTTATAAAGCCGCCTTGATGAATAAACTTCATCGAGGCGGCTTTTTAAAATTATCTTCCTTTTATTCTAAGCAATCAAGTTGCTTATTAAAATGTATATCCAGGATTTTGGGTCATCTCAGGGTTAAGATTTAGTTCTCTCCCCGGAATTGGAAGCAGTTGCATATGTGAAGAGATTCCCAATTCCTTTATGGCCAAATTCAGGCGTTTCAGTAGTACAAAATAGCCGTAATCCTGGCCGTAAATATCTTTCCATGTATTTGCAATACTTTTAGCGACATCACTCCCTGAAGAAATAACTGTTAATCCTTTCGCGGAGCGAACTGTATTAATAAATCCAATAGCGTTCGATGTATCTCCTTTTTTTAATGCTGTTTCTGCATATTTCAAAAAAACACCGGAATACCGAATAATAGGGTGGTATATGCCTTTCTTAAAATCTGTAGAGAAAGGAACTTCGCTTTGTTCGGTTCTTAATCCAAAGATTGTTTCTGCGTTTAGTGTGTTATAGATATCGACGGATTTACTTTCTAATTTATAAATACCACAGTTAATGATGTTATCTAAATAGACAGAAGCATCTTTACCTCTTTCCAAAGCAATTGTTGCTAAAATAGCATCAATCAAAGAGGCCGGGAGAAATGGATTGGCATAGTTATAAACTTCATTCGGAAGGTGATCTTTTACCCCTTTAAGGTCTTTTTCTAAGAAAGTATATATCGTTTCTTTATCTATACGAGGTATATACAAGTTGTCCATTGTTGGTCTTTGTGTAATAAAAGGCATATCTCCCCAATGTTGAACTAAATCTACATACAGTAGTGCTCTAAATCCCTTTGCTGTTGCCAGATATGGATTTATATCGTAATCAGGAGGATAATTACTTGATAAACTCTCCAATCCTTCTATTATATTATTACATCCTGAAATTGTTCGGTAGCCGTTTACGTATGCTTTAGAAATATTATCGTTGTATGGATTTATCAGGTTCTTAATATCACTATCTTTATTGTTAGACCGAACAGCATCTAAAAATATAATTGATTGATAGTAAGCGAATGCGTTGCTATATAAACTTGTAATTATAGCGTTGGTATTTTCCTCTTTATCGAAGAATGATTCAGGTGTAAGTGAACCATTTGGACTTATATTTAAGTCATCTTCATCCAAAATGCCATCTCCGTTATAATCTATGTATTTCCATAATTCGCCAATATTTAGGGTGTGTCCCTTTTCCTTGTAATACTTTACGAGGTTGTTTTTGACATCAGTTTGATTCACATTATTGCTACTATACTTTATCTCATCAATTAGCTCTTTATTATCTATAGTTCCATTTTCTGAGAAATTATTACTGATCATGGATATGAACTGCGAAAATTCACTCTCTTTCTTTCCTTCCAAAAGTATTGCGGAAATTGCTAAAAGAGCCGTTGAGGCATTTGTCCCATCAAAGAAGCTGATATCTTCTGGATTTTGAAATTCTTCATTGATGCGAAAGCTTTTAAGAAGCTCGGTCTTAGCCTGTTTTTTTGCATTTGAAAAATTAACACCACCTGCAACAAGTTTTTTAATTCGCTTATATTCCAGATGAGTTAGGATGTTGACGTTTATCTTGTTTCTTCCCGAAACATCTGTAATAGCATTCAGTTTTATCTGCGAATCAGATAAACTATTCTTGTATTCATTAAAGAAATAACCATTTATCTCAACTTCGACAAACTGACTTGATAACTCCATTTTACTATCAAAAGTGAAACTTCCGATATCATCAGTCGTTTCGGTCGTGAAAATGTTTTTTCCTGTCTGTCTTAACTGAGCATCAAGTTCGTAGAGAGTTACTTTTGAGCCCGTTACAAATGGTCCCTTTTCAGTTTTTCCCTGAATATTTTCCTTTGACACCGGTCTGACTATATCCTTTGATTCATCTTTGTCACAAGACATGAAGAAAATAAATAAAATAATAGTAAAAATTGCACCTTTCATACATAATTATTTTGAAGATTTTGATATTTATAACAAATATAAGATTGTTTTTCGAATAAGGAAAATAGGATCGAATAATAGTAAGTATCTTACTACTTCGTGATTTTTCGCTAAGTTTGTATTACTAAATACTAAAAGAAAAAGAACGTGGGAAAGATCGTTGAGACTCCTTTGATGAAGCAGTTTTTTGAGATTAAGGCAAAGCATCCGGATGCGTTATTGCTGTTTCGGGTAGGAGATTTCTATGAATTGTATGGGGATGATGCTGTTATCGGATCTGAGATTTTAGGCATTACGCAAACTAAACGAGCCAACGGTGCTGCTCAATACGTGGAGATGGCCGGTTTTCCGCATCATGCTTTGGATACTTATCTGCCGAAGTTGGTTCGCGCCGGTAAGCGTGTGGCCATCTGCGATCAGCTGGAAGATCCTAAGATGACTAAGAAATTGGTTAAACGCGGTGTAACCGAATTGGTAACGCCGGGTGTTTCCATCAACGATAATGTGCTGAACCACAAAGAAAATAATTTCCTTGCTTCTGTTCATTTTGGTAAAAATACTTGCGGAATCGCTTTTCTGGATATCTCGACGGGCGAATTTTTAACGGCAGAGGGAACAACCGACTATGTTGATAAGCTGTTAAATAATTTCTCTCCTAAAGAAGTATTGGTGGAACGGAAAAACCGGAAACATTTTGAGGAGTGTTTTGGCTCTCGCTTTTTTACATTCGAGTTGGAGGATTGGGTTTTTACTTCCGAAACAGCCGAAGAGCGTTTATTAAAGCATTTTGAAACAAAGAATCTGAAAGGCTTCGGTGTGCAGCACCTCAAACTGGGTGTTGTCGCTTCCGGAGCAATCCTTCATTATCTGGATTTAACACAACACAATCATATATCACATATTACGGCTCTTTCGCGTATTGAGGAAGATCGTTATGTGAGGTTGGATAAGTTTACGGTTCGTAGTCTTGAGATTGTGGATACGATGAACGAAGATGGCAAGAGTTTACTGAATATAATTGACCGTACGGTTTCGCCCATGGGATCGCGTATGTTGAGGCGTTGGATGCTCTTTCCGCTGAAAGATGTAAAACCGATCCATGACCGGCAGGATGTGGTGGAGTATTTCTTTCGCCATCCTGAAATGAAAGAACTGCTGGATACGCAATTAGGACAGATCGGGGATTTGGAACGCATTATTTCTAAGGTAGCTGTAGGAAGGGTTTCGCCGCGTGAAGTGGTGCAACTCAAAGTGGCCTTAAGAGCGATAGAACCGATCAAAGCGGCTTGCGAGGCAAGTAGCGAACCAAGTTTGGAACGCATTGGCGAGCAACTGAATATTTGTGCCTCAATACGCGATCGGATAGAAAGAGAGCTTAAACCCGATCCGCCTACCTTGTTGAATAAAGGTAGTGTGATTGCCAAGGGGGTTAATGAGGAATTAGACCAACTTCGCGCAATTGCCTATTCAGGGAAAGACTACCTGCTTAAAATACAACAACGGGAGTGCGAACGTACGGGAATTACCAGTTTGAAAATCGCGTTTAACAATGTGTTTGGCTACTATATTGAAGTGCGCAACACACATAAAGATAAAGTTCCGGCAGAATGGATACGCAAGCAAACCTTGGTGAACGCTGAGCGCTACATTACGGAAGAACTAAAAGAATACGAAGAAAAGATTCTTGGCGCGGAAGAGAAAATACTGGCATTGGAAGCGCGGATATTTAACGAACTGGTGCTTTGTTTAATGGAATATATTTCTCCGATTCAGATGAACGCGAACCTGATTGCCCGGTTAGACTGTCTGCTTTCATTTGCCAAGGTAGCACAGTCTAACAAATACATACGACCCATAGTAGATGAATCCGATATAATCGATATCAAGGCCGGAAGGCATCCGGTGATAGAAAAACAATTACCACTCGACGAACCCTATATTGATAACGATGTTTATTTAGATTCCGAAAAGCAACAGATCATTATTATTACAGGTCCTAATATGGCCGGTAAATCAGCCTTGCTCCGTCAAACCGCACTGATCACCTTGTTGGCACAGATCGGTAGCTTTGTTCCGGCGGAGAGTTGTCGAATCGGGTTGGTTGATAAGATATTCACCCGTGTAGGTGCATCGGATAATATTTCCGTGGGCGAATCTACATTTATGGTTGAAATGAGCGAAGCCTCCGACATTATTAATAACCTTTCGGCGCGTAGTTTGGTGCTGTTTGACGAATTAGGACGTGGAACAAGTACTTATGATGGTATTTCAATTGCCTGGGCGATTGTTGAATACATCCACGAACATCCGGGATTACATGCGAAAACGCTTTTCGCGACACACTATCATGAGTTGAACGAGATGGAACGATCCTTCAAACGGATAAAGAATTTTAATGTTTCTGTAAAAGAGATCAGTAATAAAGTAATTTTCCTTCGTAAGTTGGTTCCCGGCGGCAGCGAACATAGCTTTGGTATCCATGTGGCTAAAATGGCCGGAATGCCGAAGAGTATCGTGAAACGCTCTAATGAAATACTCAAGCAATTGGAAACGGATAACCGCCAGGAAGGGGTGAAAAGTAAAGAGGGTATAAAAAGCAAATCTGTAAAAAATATTGCTTCGGGAGCAGAAGGCTATCAACTAAATTTCTTCCAGTTAGACGACCCCGTTCTGAGTGCTGTACGCGATGAGATAAAGAACATAGATGTGAATAATCTTACGCCATTGGAAGCACTGAATAAACTGAACGAAATACGAAAAATCATCACAGGAAAATAACATTACTATATAAAAAAAAACATAACCTTTATTTTTGAAAAAATATCCTTTATTTTTCGAAAAATAACCTTTATGTTTTTAGGCATGTATATACTGCTGAATATCAGTGCAGTGGGTTACTTGCCCACTGCCGAGGTAATATCCTGAATATCCTTCAGGGTAAAGTTGCCCAATAACTGTATAACGCTGAAGCCCCGTTCGGTGTTGGCAAGCATAATTAATTCACTGATCAGGTCTCCTTTTTGCTTCGCATAAAACGTAGCGTTTGTTTTTCCGTCTTTCACACGCATCAACTCCTCGTGTTGTTTGTTTATCAGACTGGAAAATTCTTTGCGCATCATATCTGCTTTTTCTTTGTTTTCCGTGTTGAGTATCTGAAGACATTCTACCTTGCCCTTCATGTTCATTAGGTTAAGCCCGTTTGTTTCTATATTGGGCATCATCTGAAACATGGCTTTTGAGATATAAACGGATTGAACGTTGTCCATATCCGCAAACTTGTCGAATAATGCTTTTTGTGCGAAAGCAAAGCTCGTATAGAGCAGTGCGATGAGTATAAAAATATATCTTGATTTCATCTTTATTTTAATTGATTGTTTAGTATTTCATTTACCTCCTGAATATCTTTTTGGGCGTCCGAAACCTGTTCCATTCCTATATTCAGGTTAGAGGAAAGGAAGGCAAGTGCCTCACTTGCAACAAGGGCCGCTTCCTGAGGATCTTTATAAGTGTCGGTGGTGGTTCCCGATGGGTTCTGATAGAATGTGATTCCGATGCATAGCAATATCGCAGCAGCTATACCGGATACCTTATAGAGCGTCCGCCTGAGGCTGATCTTTCTGCTTTTGGCAATGTGTATATCTAAAGATTTTTCCAGTCGAGCCTCAAGACCATCCGGTAGTGGAATCTCTCCCCAATATTTATCTTTTTTCTTATTGTTCATAGCTCATTACTTTTTCAAATTGTTCACGAATCGTTTTCCTTGCTCGGGAAAGCAATACTCTTACGTTTATGGCGCTTAGACCGGTAATTTGTTCTACTTCCTCAGACGAGCAGTTATCAATGCTACGTAATCTGACGATTTGTCGTTGGTTCTCCGGAAGCTTATTTATAATCTTGTTTATAATCTCTATGCTATTTTGTTCGATTAATTCTGTTTCCGGAGAAGTACAATTAATACTTGTTGTTTCATTTATATCCTCTCCCTTATTCTTATAAGCGGCAGACCGAAGAAGATCAAGACACATATTCCGTACTAAGGTAACACAAAAGGCTTCGTGATTTTCTATGCTCATTAACTCTTTTCGTTTATCCCAGAGTTTGCAATACGCTTCCTGTAGAATATCTTCCGCATCTTGCGTATTACTCGTCAGGGCGAATGCGATCCGGTATAGTTTCGGATGCAGAGGTAAGAACTTCTGTTTGAAGCTTTCGTCATCCATTCTTGTGTTTTTTTACCAATGCGTCAATGTCGGATGCTTTTATCTTTCCTTTAATTCGAATCAAGGCATTACTCTCTCCAGAGGTGAAAACAACAAGTTCCTGAATGATGTCTTCTTTCATCTTTACCAGAACACGTGTCCGGCTATTGTTTTCATTTGACGTAACCATTGTTTCATATCCTGAATCTTTGAATTTCTTCAACGCTGAGTGGAAGTTCTCTTTGACTGAATTACTACATTCATTTAACGACAAAACCTCAATTCCTTCAACGCCCATTACATCTGTAACCAGGCTGGCCAGTTTCATACTTATGCTCCCTAATGATACGCGGCTAACATTCTTTTCTTTTGAAAAATCATTGAATAATTGATCGATCCGATCTTGTGCAAGCCCTGTTTGTGTAAACAAAGCAATTAATATGATTACTACATATTTAGTTTTCATTCCTGTACATTTTTTTATTAATAATCCGTCTGTTAATCGCGCTATTAACTGTGTTCTATTTACAAGACGGAACAGGATATTTGTTTGTTACAAAAGTAGAGCAATAATTTTTAGAAAAAATATAACAACGGTTACTTAACAAGCTTATAACTAACAAAAGCAATCCGTTTACTATCCGGTGCCCAGGAATTTACGTTGATAGTTCCTTGTCCGCCGAAGAGGGTCGCTATTGTCTGAGGTTCGCCTCCAGTTGCGGGCATGACGCGAAGTTCTACGTTCTTATTAGCGAGGTGTTGATGAGGCTCAAGATCACCTTTGTTATAGGTAAGAAAGATGACTGTTCGTCCATCAGGGGAGATGTGTGGAAACCAGGCATTACGGTTTTCGTCAAAAGTCATTTGAGTTTGGTTTGTTCCCTCCGCGTTCATTCGCCAGATTTGCATGAGCCCGCTTCTTACGGAGTTAAACCAGATATACTTGCCGCAGGGAGAGTATTCCGGACCATCGTCCAGACCTTCGGCTGCGGTAAGACGTATTTCTTCACCTCCTGTAGCAGGGATGATATAAATATCGTAGTTTCCGTTTCTTTCGGCACAATAGGTGAGGTATTTACCATCCGGACTCCATCCATGTAGATAGCTTGGCCCCATAGGCGTTATCAACTGAGGAATTCCTCCATTAATCGGTAGGGTGTAAATCCGAGATCTGCCATCTTCTTTTGTTCCATGACTGATCGCTATTTGTTTTCCATCAAACGACAGTACATGGTCGTTGTTACACCGTGTCGCAAAATCAGTATTGATTACTTCCTGTTCAGAAGGTCCTTCCGGAGATACCCGGTATAATTTCCCGTTACTGTTATAAATTAACCATTTGCCATCCTGTGTCCAATTAGGTGCTTCTATCAGGAACGGAAATTCTTTGATGATTTTACGTTCACCATTTGTAATGTCCAGTACTTCAAGTACGCTTATAACTTGTTCATTTTGTGCATAAACAGGTACTTGTCCTATAAGAATAATGATCAAAAATAAATAAGTTCTCATTACCGGATCATTACAAATGGTGATTACTATAATTACTTATCTCAACTCGTCAATTTTGAAGAAGTCCTGATCGCCGTAATCCAGATTTTCTCCGGCCATACCCCAGATAAAGGTATAGTTTGAGGTTGCGGCAGCTGAGTGTATAGACCATTCGGGTGAAAGAACAGCCTGATTGCCTTTCATCCAGATATGGCGTGTTTCAGTTGGTTCGCCCATAAAGTGACACACGGCCTGACCTTCGGGAACTTCAAAATAGAAGTAAGCCTCCATTCGGCGTGAGTGGATATGTGCAGGCATTGTGTTCCATACGCTTCCCGGGGCAAGCTCCGTCATACCCATTTGCAATTGGCAAGTTGGTAGCACTTGGTTCACGATCATCTTATTGATGTTTCGGTGATTGGATGTTTCTAAAGTACCCAATTCCATTACTTCGGCGTCTGCCTTTGTCACTTTTTTATCCGGATAATTGCGGTGCGCACAAGCCGAATTAAAGTAGAATAACGCTGGTTTTTGAGCATCTTTACTCTCAAAATAGACTTCACGTTCGCCGGAACCTAAATATAAGGCTTCCTTATAGTTTAATTCAAATTTCTCATCACCGATATATACAGTTCCTGCTCCACCTACATTGAAAATACCTAACTCGCGACGGCACAGGAAAACGGGTTGTTTCAGCGGGTCGATTGCTTCTAAATGCAGCTTTTCTTTTACAGGCATAGCACCACCTACAACCAATCGGTCGTACATGGAATAAACCATATTCACTTCGTCTGTACTAAATAATTTTTCCACTAAAAAATCTTTACGCAGACGTTGTGTGTCGTATGATTTAGCGTCTTCAGGATGAGCCGCATAACGTAATTCATAATTTGTTTTCATCTTAATACCTTTCTTTTATTTATTTACCTCCAATTACTTTTTTCATGCGAAGCAAAGCTTCTACATAATAATAATCCGCATAACTCAACGGCACATCCACTTCAGAATTACCCGGCAAATGTCCGGTAGAATGCATCAAAACAAAGAATCGATTGGTACCCTTTTCGGCAAGATAATCCGGAGAAGTTAATGATCGTAGCTGTTGTTCAGCCAGCGTAAGACAATCTTTCCCGAATTGTCCGTTATCCATTTGACTTAACTCAATAAGTGCGGAAGCTATGATCGCGGCAGCAGAAGCATCGCGGGGAACATCCGGAATCTTAGGGTCGTCAAAATCCCAATAAGGAATTTTGTCTTCCGGCAAATTCGGATGGTTCATTATAAACTGAGCAATGCAACGAGCCTGTTCCAGATAGATCGGTTCAGCTGTTTCACGATACATCATGGTGTAGCCATATAAGGCCCATGCCTGACCTCTTGCCCATGCCGATTCATCGGCTAATCCCTGATGTGTTTGTTTTTTGTGCGGAACACCGGTTATGGTGTCGTAAGAAACCACATGATAAGAGCTATTATCTTTGCGGAAATGATGCTGGATGGTCTTGTCCGCGTGTGATAACGCCATTTCTTTAAATCTGGAATCTCCGGTGGCGCGTGATGCCCAGGTGAAGAATTCCAGATTCATCATATTGTCAATAATAACAGGAAATTGCCAAACGTCTTTATTGAAATCCCAGGAACGGATAACTCCGATTGTCGGATTATAGCGTGTAGCTAATGAATTAGCTCCCGTTATCATGATGTCTTTATAAGCCGGGTTTTTAGTGATACGATAGCCATTGCCAAAACTACAGTTGATCATGAATCCCAAGTCATGTGTATTGGTCAGATTCTTAGCCGGCTCTACGCGATCGGTAAATAGCTCTGCATATTTCTTCAATTCTTCGGTCGGATTATTTTCGTATAAGTACCAAAGTTCTCCGGGGAAAAAACCGCTGCACCACCAACTATAGGTACTGGTTTCCAGATTCCCCTCCTTATTAATGGTCTTAGGGAGTTTTCCCTCCTGTCCTTCCAATTCTTTGGCCATCAACAAAGCTTGCTCGGTAGAACGAGTTAACCCTCGTTCTAAAACCGCTGAGATGGATTCCTGCTGATCTGCATTACAGGAAGACAAAAGTAAAGCGGGAATGAATAATCCTAAAATGAACTGTTTTCTCATTTTCTGTACTTTAAAGGTGTTCTCGCAAACATACTTAATTTCTGCGATACTGAAAAGCGTATCTGCTTACTTTTTAATAAGTTTGTCTATCCATAACCAAGCTTTTTCCCATTGTTCCGGGTAAGTATAATGACCGATTTCCTCAACGATAAGATACTCCTTCGGTGCTGAAATCATGTTTAACGCGGAATACATGGAAGTAGGAGGGCATACCATATCATTATATCCTAAAGAATAGAATCCAGGAACCTTAATCTGCCGGGCAAAGTTCACCACATCATAATAATAAGATGTCTCTATCTTTGCCGGTATGTTATTCGACTTATCCTTGAACATGTGAGGCCATCCGCCGGCACGACCATGCAGATAACCCGTCAGGTCGCAAAGTGCCGGATAAAATGCCGCTAACCCTTTAATACGATTATCCAACCCTGCAGCAACGATAGAAAGTGCTCCCCCTTGACTTCCGCCTTGTACAACCAGATTATTGCCGTCGAACTGAGGTAGTGAATAGATATAATCTACCGCTCTAACACATCCCAGATAAACCCGTTTGTAATAATACTTATCTTTATCTTCCAGATTGAAGTTATTGTAGTTTCTAAGTGCTCCGGCTCTCAAATCATCGTAGATACCGGCTGGTAAATTAACCGGAATACCGTGTATTCCAATTTCGAAAGTAATATAACCACGCTCTGCATTAGTGATATCGCCTGAATAAGGACGAATGCCTGCTCCGGGAACTTTCAATACAGCTGGATACTTCCCTTCTCCTTTAGGGATACAAACAATACCATAAAGACGTGCTCCCGGTTCATAATTTTGTACGCTTACCTGATAAACATCCACTTTCTCAGTACACCTTTCCGGCATTAAAGTCATGCGCGTATCCATTGGAATCTTAGCCGCTTCTTTTTTCGCGTTATCCCAGAACTGGACAAAGTCCGAAGGAAGCTTCGCCGTTGGTTGAATCAACTCCGGATTAATTGCAGCCGTAGCCAATCCCGGATATTCTTTGCCGTCATACTTGGCCCATACACGGCAGCGAAGGAATCCCGGCTTATTCATACTACCGGCATTAACCGTAAGCGTCCCTTTGTCTAACGTCTTTGTTTCACTTTTCAGAGGATCCATCATATCTTCAGATATCTCATAGCGAATTTCCACCCCTTTCAGAGGAATACTATTCTTTGTCACAGAGACGTCAAAAGAAACCTTTTCGCCGGTCTTATATACCCAATCAGTATGATTAGGAGCAACAACTACCTTAATAAGCTGAGCAAAAGCCCCATTGCAGATAAATGCCATCGCAAGCAACAGCACAAGTTTTAGAGTTTGTTTTTTCATTGTGTATTAAGTATTTAAAACTGGGAGATAAAGATACTTAATTTTTGAAAACTCAGCTTATTAATACTCTTTACTTCCGCCTCATTTCTTAGTTATGTCTGACTTTGGATAGTTTGGACTATAAATTAGCGTTGTTTCTCGAGTTACGAGTTGTCCATTTTTAACGAACTCTTCTCCTCTTATAGATAGATGCTCAATCATAGCTAATCGTAACTTGAGGTTTCCTGAAAAATATTTCCTCCAGTATTGTCCCTATTGTTGGGAAATGTTTCTGTACCGCACTTAGAAAAGCATCTTTAAAACTTTTCCCTGTTTGGACAACATCCACTTTGTCATAATTTAAGAGAATAAAAAGTGTGTCGTTTTTCATCTGAAAAGAAAATGGTTCTTCACTCCTGATATAACGTCTTTCGGAAGGGAGGAGTAAAGGCACATTTTGGTTATTGAAATTCTCTGTTGCCAGGTTATACATTTTTGTATTTGATGTGAATGGCTTTTTTTCTGAAAGTCCGACAAATCCACCCAACCATTTTTCTTTTTGGAATGATTCTATCATGTTCTCATATTTCCTGACTTCGTCAATGAGCCACCCCAATTACTTCACTTCATCTGTGATGTCAAATAGTTGCTGTATTGCCCGATGTTTGTCAGTAAGGAATAATGTCTTTGTATAGAACTTCCCATTCTCAGGCATCTTGACTCTGATAGTAGTGATGATTTTTGCGGTCTCAAGCGTTTTGGTTACGCTCATTCCAATATTCTTTTCTTTGATAATTCGTTCCAATTCCTTATATACTTTATAGGCGACAAAGCATATACAAACATGTGCCTCTATTCTATGTTCTGTAAAGTGAAACATAGGTCGCATCTCGAGTGAACCTTTTGATACACGGAAGGCTCTTTCGACGACCCATAATCCGTTATACTCAGCAATGACTTTCTCAGCATTCAGGTTGGTGTTTGTAATATATCCTTTCAGGCCATCCCACTTGCTGTCCTCTGCAATCTTCTGCTGACTGATAGCAACTTCAACATCCTTGCTGATTTCAAGGAATTTATTGTAGCCACGTCTATTTACCTGTTGCTTGGTTAGCTTGCCGCTTTTATATGCCTTGCGTAGACGGACAATGCCTCGTTCTCTATTGTAAGCATCTTTCTTTGCTCTTGCCTGTGAGTAACTAAGGATAAGACGTTCTGAGTTGCTACGTTTGTATTCGGGATAATGGTTGTCTTCCTTGTTCTGTCCTAGTATCCACTTCTTTACGTCTGAACCCTCGCTCTTAATACGTGCTCCGATGACATATTTGTAGCCTGCCTTGCGCAGCAGATCTACATTTGTTCTGTTCATCAGTCCTGAGTCTGCAACTACAATAAAGTCTTTTCCAAGTGAGAAACGCTCTTTGAAGTCGTCTATCATTGGAATCATAGTGTAGTCTTCATATTGGCTTCCGTTGAACAGTGAATAGGATAGTGGGTAGCCACCTTCGCTAACCAGCAATCCCAGTACGACTTGTGACTCTGCTGTTTTACCGTCTTTTGAGAAGCCCGGTTCTCGTAGATCATCTGTTTTAGCAGTCTCAAAGTACAAAGTAGTGACATCGTAGAACATCAATCCAATCTTGCCGCCCCAAATTTTACAGGTATGCTCTACGCTAATCTGCTGCACCAACTCTTGCTGGGTATTGTACAGTTTGTCCATGTAGCGATAGATGTTATTCAGGTCAATATCTTCGTCATAGTACGATTTAAGATACTCTGTAGTAGCAAGTTTACTCGCAGGATATGATACTCTGGCAATTACCAGATGGCGTAGTATCTTATCGGGTATTCGGTTAAACCCGACATCGTCATAGATGCGATCAAGCAGCAGTTGGGTTCCGTTAATTAGTACCGCATCCATGTTGTTGATTACACGTTCGGTTTCTTCCAATTCTCGTCCCTTGTTGTCATCAAAATCAAGCTCTTGTTGACCGGCATAGGTTTTAATCCATTTCTGAGCGGTATCGCACAAAAGTTCTACGCCTTCTCTTGAGTCTGCAACCCCAAAACGTTTTACCTCCTTGTATTTTCCGGAGGATTTGCTTACCACAACAACACTGATACTACCCGAATGATTCTTTTTCGTTCGCACATACATACTGCAAAATTACTCATTTTTTAGCTTGAGCCACCCTGAGCCACCATATTTCTAATGATAACTTACTGATAATCAAAAGGCGCTATATGGTGGCGCAAAAAAGTGATGAAGTCAGGAAATGAAGTAAGTATTCGTAAAAGAGGGGGTCCTGCAAGTATAACATGTTTGCGGGATACCCTCTTTTAACTAGCCCTATTTAATAGAAGTTTTTATTAGGAATAATTGCTCCATGTTTATTTAGGGTTGACTTGATTTGTTCAAGAGGAACCTTGTGAGGAGTTGTATTCTGTTTGCATGCTAATGCGGCAGTAGCGCCAGCAACTTGCCCCATTCCCATACAAGACGCTTGTACGCGCAGTGCTGAATTTGCTAATCGATCACTGCAGACACATCTACCGGCTACAATAAGATTATTGCTTTCTTTGGGAATTAAAGAACGTAATGGAATAGTTGCAACTACACCTTCTTGTAGATGTTTAGGCTTAACTCCTTCTTCTACATGTAGATCTATCGGGTAATAAGAATATGAAAGTGAATCGTACCAGATTTTTCCACTGATGTAATCTTCGTGTGTTATTTTATACAATCCATCTATTCTATATGTCTCACGTATTGCCGTTTCTGGTTGCATTTTTTTAATGTACGCGTTTTCACATCCGGGTAAAGTTCTTATGAATCGAAGAATGCGTAGCATAGAAGCTCTGCCTTCAATGTTGGCTTTAGTATGCAGGACTGATGTTGTAGAATCAGCCCCCATCACGTGTTGAGTTGCTAATCCATTTTTTATTGTTAGAAGCCCCATTACTCCTCCATAAGCGTCTTTCGATAGTAGAGTTCCATCATTTATTGCACTCTGGAAGAGATTCGTTATTAATGTTCTATCCAGAGAGGATATATCAAATCCATCTAATTCAAAAATTAGAGAACCTGGCTGTGTTTCATCTTCTCTTAATAGTTTATGTCCGATCATTGAAGTAATAAGTGCATTACCTGTACAATCAATAATTTGTTTAGCAGATATTATATGATGTGTACCCTTCCCTGCGATTTCAACTTGCCATGTATTGGCTTTTCGTGAAATACTTAGAGGAGTCTCATAATATCTTATTTCAACACCGGCCTTAATACATTTTTCTTCAGTTAGCAGAGAATATAATGCCGGATTTATAAGTATCTGATGCTGGGGATGTCTTTTTCCAAAAGGGATACTGAAATTGGGTAATGTACTACTATTTAATTCAACAGTTTCAGAGATAAGTTCCCAACCTATACCGTTAATAACCTGTTTTCCCCAGGCATGGAATAACCCAGGAAAACAAACTCCACCTGTAGTAGTTGTGCCGCCCAATTGACTCCCATTTTCAATAAGAACGGTTTTACTTCCAAGTCTGGCAGCCTGTAATGCTGCAATGGCTCCCGCAGTTCCTCCACCAACAACAAGAATATCTGTTTTAATTGAACTTAATTTATTGTTAGAATGACTTGTACTGTTTGCGTGTAAAGCGACAGGGATTGTACCCAACAAAGAGAGAGCCCCTAGTGTTTTAATTGCTGAACGTCTTTTCATCTTGTTTTAGAGTTAATATTAATATCCGGGGTTCTGATCAATATTGGGATCTAATGCCTTATTGTAGTTCATTTCTGATATTGGAATCGGCCAAAGGAAATAATGATCAGAAACATCGAGACCTTTTGTCTTTTTGATAATTTCTTTTGCTTTGCCGGTCCTTTTAAGTTCTAACCATCTTTTACCTTCCATTTGAAACTCGTATGATCGTTCTTTCATAACTAAGGAAATGAAAGATTCTATGGTATAGTTTCCATGTTTATAGTCCAGAGTGGAGGTTTCTTTGGGGTTATATCCGTAGGCTCTTCGTCGTATTTGATTTAATGCTTCCATTGCTTCTTTGGTTGGAGCATTTGCAGCTTTAACTGAAGCTTCAGCAAAGATTAATAAAATATCAGAATATCCATATATGGGATCATCATTACCACCTCCATTTTTGTCAATAGCTTCATTATCCCCAAACTTTGTACTAACCAATGTAGTCTTACCTAGCCCGAATTCAGTGTTTTCCCACATTTTCTTTCTTAAATCGTTCTCGTCCCAGTTTGCATAAACTGGATTTGTGAGATCGCTATATACAGCGTAGGCCCCCCCGTAATTATACACTCCAGTTGAGGCATGATTTATTATCCACAGCATATAATTCTGTTGTCCGCTTAACCGAGCATATTTTAAGTAAAAAATTTCTTCAGTTGTAGAAATTAGAGCAGGACCAAATACATTTTCCTGAAAGTTTTCAACTGTTTTTACAGGAACTAAAGAAAAATGATTGGACGCAATTACTTCATTTGCTTTATCTCTTGCTTCCGGATATTTCTTTAGCTCAAGGTAAACATCTGCCAACAATGTTTTTGCCGCCCAGATCGTAGGTCTTCCGGCAACAGATTGTTTTTCCGGTAATTTAGTTTCCGCTTCTTCCAGATCTTTTAGAATAAAATCATAAACTTCATTGATAGAGCTTTTCTTCAGATCTATATCTGTCATATTCTTTTCAGTCCTTATTGGTACCCCTCCCCAGTTTCTTGCTAGCTGAAAATAACAGAAAGCTCTTAGGTATTTGGCCTCAACTATAAGTTTCTGATATTTTTTATCTTGTGGGGAGTTTTTTATAACAAGATTGGCATTTCTTATGCTTAAATAAAATTGTTGCCATATCCTGGCTACCCGGTTGATATTTGTGTCATTGAATACAGAGTATTCACTTATTTGAGCCCAACTTCCTCTACCATAAGCATAGTCCGCACTACATTCTAATGTTGCTTCGTACACACTCATTCCTTCGCCTGAGCGAATAGGGGTATAGATAGCATTCACGGCAGTTTCAACTTCTTCTACTGAAGTAAAAAAGGTTTCTTCAACCATCGCTTTGGGCTTTTCTTCTAATAGATCATCACATGAGAAAAACAAAACGGAAGAAAGAACGACAAGGCTACTGATCGTATAGAGGACGTGATTTGATGTGTTATTTATTAATTTCATTTTACTCCTTAGTTTTAAATAAGTTAATAAAAAATTAAAATCCGATTTTTGCACCAATAGTAAATGATCTTGCAGAAGGATAACTATTATGGTCAATACCTAAAGAGGTTGAGTTTCCGCTTCCATATGAATTCACCTCAGGATCCCACCATGAGTATTTTGTAATGGTGAATAGATTTTGTGCACTGATATATAATAAGGCATCACTTATCCATTTGACATTCCACCTTCTAACCGGCAGGCTATAGTTCAGTTGAATATTTTTCATTCTAAGATAAGAGCCGTCTTCTATAAATCTATTAGAGAGTTTTGCTGTTGTATTA
The DNA here is from genome assembly GCF_900178525.1 of Massilibacteroides vaginae. Taxonomy (GTDB): domain Bacteria; phylum Bacteroidota; class Bacteroidia; order Bacteroidales; family Tannerellaceae; genus Massilibacteroides; species Massilibacteroides vaginae. Next base: position 1,052,216 of record NZ_FXDJ01000009.1, on the reverse strand, counting down.
TAGCTAATAGCTGGATATTTCGCATTCTGATTTTCTGGTGACCAATGGTTGTAATAAACCTCTTTTGGCATATTTAATCCAAACCCATAATCGATCGTATTATTTATTGAACTTACATTCAATAAATCATTACCCTGTACCCCCTGTAAGAAGAATGAAAATTCAAAATCTTTGTATTTCATACTTGAGCTAATTCCATAAATGAAATCAGGATTAGGATTTCCAATATAGGTTTTATCGTCTTGTGTTATAGCATTGTTTTGATCTAGATCTTTAAAAACAATACGTCCTTGATCATCATAACCATCTTCTATGTATCCCCAGAACTGTCCAACAGGTCGGCCCTCTTTTAATATATTAGAATTGTCATTTATAACAACAACATTAATATTTCCTCCTAAAATATCTTCTCCTCCATATAACTTAACAACCTTATTTCTGTTTATGGACACGTTTGCAGTAATATCCCATTTAAAATCTCCTGTGAAAATTGGAGTATTAAGACCTATTTCAAGCCCTCTGTTCTGGATTTCTCCAACATTCCGAATCGTGTTATTGTACCCCATTGAGGTTGGCAGTTTTACAGTGTTAAGCAAATCCTTTGTGTTTTTTACGTAATAATCGACATTGAAGTTAATTCGATTATTTAATAGACTTAAATCAAAACCCAAATCGGTTTGTACTGTTGTTTCCCATTTTAAATTTCCTGGCAAACGTGTTCCTGGAGCAAATGTATTATGATATGCATCATCAAAAATTGTTCTACCTGCTGAAAGTGTGTTTAAGGTTGCATATGCGTTGATCGCCTGACTTCCAGTTTTACCCCAACTCAATCTTAGCTTTAAGTTAGAAATTAGAGCATTATCTTTCAGGAAGCCTTCTTCTGAAATCCTCCAAGCGAAAGCTGCGGAAGGGAAGTTACCCCATTTATTACCTTTGCTATATTTGGATGATCCATCACGTCTAATGCTTACGGTGAATAGGTATTTATTATCAAAACTATAGTTAGCACGAGCCAGATAAGAAAAAAGTACAGATTTAGAGTATCCCGACGAAGGTACATTGGGGGTCATGGCTGCTCCTAAGTTATATTCTTCAAAAATATCACTTAAGAAACCACTTCCACCTCCACTAACATAGGTTGAAGTGAAATCTTGATAAGTAAACCCTGCAACTGCAGAAACATTGTGCTTTTCATTGAAGGTCTTATAATAACTAATTGTATTTTCATTTAAGAGACTGGTCGCTTGACTTGCTTTGTAGCTAGCAGCCCCATTTGAGTAGATATAATTACGAGTTTTATATGCATTTTCTGTATCATCTCTATTCTCAATACCACCAGCTATTTTTATAGTTAGTTCTGGAATAGGATTATAATTTAAAGCAACATTTGCTAAAACAACATTTGCTTTAATACTATTTTTTTGTTCATTAATAAAGTTCATAGGATTAATTATATCTGTGGCGACAAAAGGATAAGCAGTCGATAGTATTGTGTAACCTTCATCTTCTTTATAAGGAGAAAGAGTTGGGGGAGCAGAAATTGCAGCAGAAATCATAGAACTTCCCCTATTTCCACCGCCACTATCTTTTCTCTCTGTTTCCAGTCTGCTTAACGTACTTGTTAGGTTAATACTAAACTGCTTATTAAACTTGTGGTTTATGTTTGTACGCAATGAATATCTATTGTAGTCACTTCCTTTTACAATGCCATCTTGATTATATAGGTGTGCAGCAATGGAGAATTGTGTTTTATCTGTACCACCACTGACCGTAAGACCTGTTGTAAGGATTGGAGCAGTCCTGAAAATCAGATCTTGCCAATCAAAACCTTTCCCGAAGTTGTCGATCTGTTCTTGAGTGAAGAATTCTTTACCAGAGTCTTTTTTTTGCTGAATATTGTAAAAACTCGCATATTCATTCGCGTTCATTAAATCTAGTTTTTTTATTAAGCTTTGTGTTCCATAGCTTGATTCAAACTCGATTCTTGTTTTACCAGACTGTCCTTTCTTTGTAGTTATCATAACCACTCCATTGGCTCCTCTTGATCCATATATTGCTGTAGCTGAAGCATCTTTTAATATTTCGAGACTTTCTATATCAGCATTATTTAGATTGGTTGGGTTTCCGGATATTGGGAAACCATCAATTACATATAATGGTTCATTGTTTCCTTGGATTGAGTTTGTTCCTCTTATTCGAATGCTTATTCCTGCACCGGGAGCACCTGTTGTTTGATTTACTTGTACGCCTGTACTTTTACCAGACAATGCCTGCATAACATTTGGTGATGGGTATGAGTTTATATCTGTTCCTTTTATAGAACTTACAGAACCTGTCAAGTCGCTCTTTTTTACCGTTCCGTATCCAATCACAACAACTTCTTCAAGCGCCTGAAGGTCTTCTATCAATTTGATATTAAAGATTGTTTGGTTTTCTAAAGCTACTTCTTTTTCTTTATATCCTATGTAAGAGATAATCAGCGGGACCGATCCGGAAATCTCGAAACTGAAATTTCCATCAAGATCAGTTATTGTTCCATTTGTGGTTCCTTTTTCAACAACATTCGCACCAATAATGGGTTCGCCTTTTTCGTCTGTTACGATACCTGTAATTCGTTTGTCTTGTTGTTGAATAAGATTGACAGGTGTATTTGTCTTACGACTTACCGAAATTGTGTTATCTATTTTCTTAAAAGATAACCCTGTTTTTTTGGCTAGCTCACTTAATACGACATCGATTGAACTGTTTTTTACATCAATAGTTATTGTGTTCAACTCTTCGATAACGGATTCGTCATAGAAAAAATTGAAGCCTGTTTGTTTATTCAGATCAGAGAAGACATCGGCTATGTGCTTGTTTTTTATTGAATAATAGATATTATTCTCTTTCAGTGCTTGTCCGTGGGCATTCTCTGCGCAAACAAAAGGGACGGACAATGCGATAATTAACAGAGAGAAAAAAGTTCGCATGATTGCTTTCCTCAATATTAGATTATAGTTCATATATTTGTTATGTTTTAATGAATAGTGTATTTATTAAGACTTTCAGCTTAAGCCTCTTCCGGTGGTCCAATACTGTATGAGGTTGCTGTAAGAAAGTAAGCAGTAGTGCCGTGTGCGCTGCTGCTTCAGTTTTATGATCTTTTCTGAAATTATATCATAGGCATTTTTTTTAATGGGTTATTCATAGAGTATTATAGATCCTCCCTCCTCTTCCTTTTGTTTTAGTCCTGTAGTGAAACAGATCGCATCAATAACAGCTTCCAGACTTTTATTGTCATGTCTTCCGGAAATCAAGGGATTACAATTTTTACAGCGTAGCAAAACATTCCGTTCGTATTTTCGGGATATTGTTTTGATTACTTCACTAAGTGGCTCTTTGTCAAAAAAGAGAACTCCTTCAATCCATTTTGTGTAATTGTTTTCAACTAAAGTATGTTTATTCACATTACTCGTTTCTTTATTCACGAGTAAATGTTCCATTGGTAACACCCTTAGTTGTAAGTCTATATCAGGAATGCTAACTAATACTTTTCCTGTGGAAACGGTTATACCTATGACCTTATCTTCCGAATAGGCTTTCACATTGAATGAAGTTCCTAAAACTTTAACTTGAGTTTGTCCGCTCATAATGATAAATGGTTTTTCCGGATTGGAGGTTACGTTGAAAAAGCCTTCACCTATCATTTCTACATGTCTATTCTCCTTGTTATAATCAGATGGTATTTTTATTTTACTTTCCGAATTCAAAACAATATGAGTACCGTCTTCCAGCGTATATTCTTTAATTTCACCTCGAATTGCACTTATTTCTGTATAGGTAATATCGTCTGTGATTTTTGTAGTATTCAACCAAAGGTATCCTAGGCTTAAGCTAATTAGGAGAAGTAGAACAGCAGCAGAACGATAGAAGAACTTTTTGGATATACTATTTTGTTTTTTTGATGTCGCTTGCTCAGTTTTGATTTTTGTTAGAAGAGCTTCAACTTCATTATTGAGTTCTGAAATTCGTTTATCATTTGGATAAGTATACTTTTCCCCCAGCTTATTCCATAAAGAAGAGCTAATCAAATTAAAATCTTCGAGATTGTCCGGAGCCTTGAGCCAATGCAATAAAAGATTTAATTCATGTTCTTCGCATCTGTTTTCAATATACTTTTGCAAAAGGGATAATATATGTGTTTGATGGTCTATTCTGTCCATATAATAGTATTTCTTCTTACGTTTGCCTTTAATACACGGTTTTGTAGTGGAACTAGGGGTTAGTTTTTTAAATTTATGATTTATTAACAACCGAAGAGAGTAATTATTTGTATCCTTACTTTATTTAATTTATTGTCTTATACTTGTATTATAAAGGAGCCGCAATGTCGTATTTCGCAAAGTCAGATAAAGAATTAGCGCTAGCCTTAGTAAAGGATAGTGAGTCTGCTTTTAAGGAATTTTATATTCGATATAAAGACAGATTGTGGCATTATGCCTTTTCCTTTCTGAAATCAGAGGCGGAAAGTGATGATATAGTACAAGAAGTTTTTATACGTTTCTGGGAAATGCGTGCATTTATTGATCCGGAGTTATCCATTTCTTCATTTTTATATACAATGGCTAAAAACCGGATACTGAATTATTTTCGGGATATGGATGTGGAATCACAATTAAAAAAAGCTTTTGCGCTTAAACTTCCGGTTGAAACAGACTCCGTAGAATCTGAACTTATATTTTCCGAATACAAAAGAATTTTAACAGATGCTATTGAAAATCTGCCACCTCAACGTCAACGAATTTTCAATATGAGCCGGATAGAACATAAATCCCATAAAGAAATTGCCTCTCAGCTAGGCATTTCCGTGTCAACCGTACAGGAACATATTTCGGAATCTTTACGTTTTATCAAAGGTTATTTTTCTAAACGTATGGATTTGCCCCTGGGAATATTGCTGCTTACTTTCTTATAAAGAAAAATCTCCCGGTACAAGGAAGAAAAACTCTTTTGTACCGGGAGATGATCTATCTTAAAAATAAATCTTATTCATTCCATAGATCAGGAATTGCTTCATGTCCTCTTGCGTTTTGAGGAGCTTGGTTATATGGATTTAGTGTTCCGGAGTGAACCTCATATAAACGTTTTGCAGTTTCCATCATGGCCTCGACCTGTTCTTTATACGGACGGTCTGTTACATCAATGATACCACAGTTATAATTCTCTCCATCCAGTCCGCGTCCGGTTAAATCCTGATCGCACCATTGAAAGTAGCCTGTGCCAATTAACCCTGGATGAGCATACGCTTTTTCTGTATAATAGCGATAGGCAACGCCACGTTCTTCTTGAGAATCTACTTGCCATAATGATTGCGCCATACCTCTGTCTACTGTTCCAAAATGATACTCACCGATGATCATTGGTAAATCGGTAATTGATAACGCGCGATCTAACATTTCTGTATTGGGATATAAGTCATAGCAATTAAAGCTTAACACATCAAATGCATCACGACATATGTTTAGGATTCCTTCATCCAGGACAAGGATATTACCAAAACGTATGCCCAGATTCAGGTGATTCGGATCATATTTTTTAAGCACTTTATTCGTTTCAGTAAGGAATGTTCTGAATGTTTTAAATACAAATTTCTTTCTGCTGTCCGGAGTATCACCATTCACTTTCAGGTGTTCTTGAAGAGCTGCTTTGATAGGACGTTCTTTTCCTTCTAGGATTAACGAACACAAACGGCCTTCTTCATCCAGCCATGCGGGTTCATTTCCGATAAAGTAACCAATAAGCCATGGATTATTTTTATAAGGTTCTACAAATTCTTTCAGACTTTTATTTATCATAGCATCAAATCCCGGCTCGTAAACATCGCATAATCCCATAAGATCAGAAGCAATTCCTAATCCGCTCAATGGTAATAAGAATGCTTTTTGGTTTGTGTTTATAACATCCCGGCTCGACCAATTGGCAATTGTATTTAAGCCCCATTTGTCCATACGTTTGATAGCCATATCTATTGCCTTTTGATTGAAATCATCACCATATCTACGGTATAAATTCCACATGCCGTATGAAGTACTATTTTCCTTTCTGTATCTTGTAGGATAATATTTCTCAATTAATTCTTTTGGAGGAAGTTCTTTGAACATTCCATCACGTTTGTCAATATTGACAACATTACCGCCACCACCATTATTCACACAGTCAATCCCTACTGAAAGGAATAAGTAACCTTCTGGATCAACAAACCACCAGCGTCCATCTATCTTTTCTGTACGGAAAAAACCAGTGGCTTTTATTTGTTTTTGCTTATATCCTCCATACTTTGAATAGTTATAGGCTGCTTTGTCAATAATTTCAGCTTCTTCCGTAGCCCATTCCTGTTTCAGTTGTTCTAATGAGTTAACTTTTCCTTTATATTCTACTAAATTTGATTGACCAAACTCATCTACTGCAGGTTTATCCTCCATATAGGTATCTCCCGGATCATCTACAGACAGGCTTATTGAACGGATTTCAATACTAGGATTATCAATTGGTTTCCTCATACGAATACCTATTGAATCCACACCTTGTAATGGACCACGCTTACCTCCTAAATTGACCCATCCTGTATAGCGTGCGTGGTTGAATGTTGCAGCCAGATCTACTGCAGCATCAGGTAATTCGGTAAAATATTTTAGAGGAATGGCAAGTTTATTCCATGCGTTAGGGACATAACTCATTATGCGTAGTTCATTATAACCGGTATTGGTGGTGAAGCCTAATTGAAAACGTTGGGCAGTGGTTATCTTATATTCAAGTACTACATAATTATATGAGGCCCAATCTGTCGGTAAATCAGGATTGATATCCTTTAGAGCAAATTTTGCTCCTGAAATTTCTTTATTGCTGTCAAACTGAACCTTAAAATCTTTTGGATTTGATGAGCATTGTACAGAAGAAAAGACTGCTAATGCACATAAAAAACTGATATAAATCTTTTTCATGAGTATTATTATTTAGAAATGTTATACATATATAATGATGAACGTGCGGCTACAAATAATGTATTATTGTTTTTTCCTGCAATAACCATTGCTGTTGGTCTTTCAGGAATATCAATGACTCTGATTCTCTCTGCGTTTTTGTTATAAACATATATATAGCCGTCAGCAATATATACATTCCCGTTTTTATCAACAGCAGACCCAAATTCTCCTTGATTAGTAAATCTGCAAATATTTGTGAGTGTTCCGTCATTCTGTACATCCATCTTTGATGTAATTCGATTGTATTCATCTGATGCGTAGAGCGGTTGCCCCGGAATTGCTTCTAAGGCAGATGACGAGCGAAGGAAATCATAATATTCAGGAATGAGTGTCACACTATCTGTGGCGATGAAGCATGATTTCGGGATCCATGTCGATACTGTATTGAAATCATGTAAGTCTCTCCAACGATGGGCTGGATAGATTGCTTTTGCAATCTTATTAACTGAGCTCATCGGCCTCTTTTGTAATTCTTGTATACTCTTTTCCGGGTTGTTTGGATCTATTGAGTAAACACGCATTGAAAACCCTGTATTTCCCCAATGGCTAAAAGTTGTACCTGAGGCGTCGGGTAGAGATTTCACTGTTTCCTGCTTTCCGTCTATCAGATAGCCCGGTTGTGGATTGTATCTAAAAATGACCAATAGTTGATCTTTAGTATCACATGCCAGTGACAACGGTTCCCAAGGGAAGTCAGCAATTAATGAAAGCCTCTCTGTCTCAACATCCCACTTATATATGCGTCTCATTCGTTGTTCACTGAAGTAAACGTTTCCCTTACTATCCCGGGTAATTCCTTCTGCATATTCGAATCCGGTAGCCAATTTTTTTACCTCGTCTTTGTTCTCACAGATTGTTTTTTGGGGCTCATTACCGGTTATTGTCAGTCGGGTAAACTCCCATGGGCGAACGTCCTGTTTTGTGTTAATGTCATACATTACAAGATCAATAGTGAAGCGCATTTGCGTAAAGTTATGAACATTATAGAACTCAATATTACGACAATTCCAAGTTCGTATTGCATAGGGCATGGGCGTTTTGATCCAGACAACACGAAACAGGTAAAGATTAGCAAAAAAGAGGTTATTGCAATTTTCTAACTCTATTGGCTGGCAATCGGGGCTTTCTCTCGTTTCTTCCTCAAGCTGCAAAGCGTAAAATTTCCAGTTAGATACATTTTTTATGCGGACTTCATTTCTTACATGATGTTCCACTGACATGGCATAGATACGTCCGGGGGTTGATGTGTTGTTAACATACAAACCGTTCGTTGAATAGCTGCTGGCAGACCAGATATTCTTGATTGTTCCTCCTCCGTTATTGGTTACCCAAAGACTCCAGTATTGATTATCCCAGGCTTTATCCATGCCCATATAAGTAATAGGTTCTTCGGGGGTGCTTATTTTAGGTGTTGACCTTGTTTCGGATTGATTCCTCACAGGAATTTTATCCATTGTTCCATGTACGCCTAAGAACTTGATATCATCAAGATATGAACCTTCTCCTGCCATCCATTTACATCCAACAGCACGATAATTATATGCACCTGTATTTAGCCCTATTCCCGTTACGATATTATTTCCTCCTACCGAGCTTTCTACGAGAGGTTGAGGTGTGCCAAAACCGCTAAAAGCCGGGGTGCTTTCTTTTAGCTTTAGTTGTGTAGAAATAGGACTTAAACCTATCAGGCAGGTCTTATCTTTTAACTTCAGGGGTTCTGAAATAATATACCATCCTTGAGGAATGTAAATCACCTCATGTTCTTCTATGGCTTTTTGAAAAATTTCTGTGTCATCTGATTCTCCATCTCCTTTTGCTCCTAAGTCACGTATATTCACCCATTGTTTCATTGAGGGTAAAGCCGGAATATCGCATAAGGGTAACTCCGGTTTTTTACTCAGAGGAACAATCTCCACAATTGTCTTATGTTCTGCTTTTGCTGCCATATCTTTTATATGCAGTCCATGTGAAAATTCTTTTACGTGATAGTTGTTTCCTTTTCCTGCAATTTGTTTGCTGCTTTCTCTGAACTCAACAAACACAGGAACCTGGTTACAATAAATATTTTGCATGCTTAGCTGATTCGGAGAATAATCTTCATTGCTGATAATAATACCGGCTTTTCTGATCTGTTCAAAAGTACAGTCTTCCATGTAGATTTTATCAGAACGTTCCGGTTCGACCTCTATCACTACAGGAGTATTCTTCGCATGAAGTCGAATGATCGTTAATCCTCCTTCCTGTGTCTTGATTGCTGCTTTTGACTGACCTTCAAAATAGAGATCAAGCATCATCATTTGCCAACTTGGAGATGTTTTGGTGGTATAAATACCATACTCACCTCCAAAAAAGCGAACATTCTCCATCATGTTTCCTACATCATACAGTCCCGCTTTGCCTTTGCCGATATGTATATCCATGTTGGACACAAAACAATGTTGTGCGAAATGGGTTCTTAGGCCTACAGCATAGGGATTGCCATCTTCTATCTTCAGGTCAATATTTGATATTGCGCTATAAAATGTTCCCGGATTAGCATCCTTGGGAGTACTTCCTTCTCTTACAACGGCATCCGTAAACCAAAACATATAGTTTGCTTTTCCCTTATCCTCGGTAACTTCTTGCTGATAGCCGGGAGAGTTTTTTGAAAGGATAATCTGGGGGCGCTTTTCTCCATATCCGATTACCCGGACTGCTTTAGGGATATATATCGTCTTATTGATTCTATACTTACCTTCAGGGATAAAGACGATGCCGAAATTATATCTGTCTTTCACCTGATTTATGGCTGCTTGTAATGGCTCGCTAACATCTGCTTTCCCGTCTGCTGTTATTCCGAAATTCTCCGGAGTAAAATAAACTGCTTCAGGATCGTTCATTTTCTCTGTATAAATAGAACGGCTTTCAGATCCGGCATACGATGAACTGATAAGAGCTGATATAAAGAAAAGTATTAAAAGAGTTTTCTTCATAAGTAGTTAGTTTAATTCGATAAGATATTGGCTTCACCTTTATGGGTATACTATCCTGATCAGGTGAAGCCAATAAATAGATCGTTTATTATTTTGTGTTCAGATTCACATTCAATAGCTCATCGTGTTGAGGTATAGGGAATGTGTAACTTTTCTCCGTAATCGCATGTAGTGGCTGATTATCCGAAGGATCTCTTTTGCTTAGTACTTGCTGTATGATTTCCAGTCTGACCATGTCAAACCATCTTACGCGTTCGCCGCATAACTCCCATACGCGTTCGTCAATACATTTATTTGCGAACTCCTCTGCTGATAATCCTGAATATGTCGATAATTCCGCTCTTGTGCGTATTGAATTTAAGCAGTCATATGCTAATTGATCCGGGCCTCCTGAACGGGCTTTTGCTTCCGCATAAGTTAACACTGTTTGTGTATAGCGTAGCATACGCATAGGAACAGAAGATGCGAAATTGTAATAGTCCGGAGCTTTCTCATTCTTCATAAGCTTTTTATAATATGGACGTGGATTCTTGAGCTCCTGCCATGTTAAAACGTTACCGTCCTGAGTTTTGACTGTTGTAGCGAATGTCGCATCTTTTCTTACTCCCTCCGGAAACTCCTTATAGAAGGTAAGCTCTGAAAATACAACATCCCAGCCTCCCAGTTCTCCCGGATAAGCCCAGTAACCATACATTGCATTTGTCGTATTTCCATTTGCCCGGTTACAAGGGATAGTAAAAATATCTTCTTTGTTTATGCCGGAGTTGGTCTCATCATTTTCATATAAAACAGCATAAGAACTTTCCAGATCAAAACCATATTTAGCTTTATTATCAATCACTTCTTTTGCAGTAGAGGCTGCTAATGCATATTTTTCTGTTTCTTTCAGCGGCCACCCGGCTTCAGACAAATAAACTTCAGCTAATAATGCTAAAGCAGATCCTTTATTTGGACGTCCTGCTTCACTATTCCTTCTGTTGTCTTCCAACATTTCTATCGCTTTTGCTAAGTCTGCCTCTATTTGCGTATAAACCTCTTTAACTGTGGAAGGTTGGATATTCAGGTCATTGAGATCAAAAGCTGCTTTTAACATCAGAGGAATATCCCCATGACATCTAACCAGCCAATAGTAACTATAGGCACGTATGAAATAGGCTTCACCTGCTATTTGTGTTATTACATTTGCACTTCCGGTACATGCTTCGTAGTTGTCAATAATATTATTTGCTCCTTGTATGGCTTTATAGCAGCCCCAGAATACCGTAGGAGAACTTGAGTTCGTGTTTTTTACGTCATAACGGTCAAATTCCTGTGTGTTACCTGTACCAGGAGGACAAGTTAAATCGTCGCCCCCAAGGGTCATTTCTGTTGCCCAGCCATTATTAAAACCATATGTCCAACAGTTTGCCCAGCCTCTGTATGCACCGGTTAACGCAGCCTCAAGTCCATTTTGTGTGCTTAAGACGTTATCAAACACCTTGCCTCTTGTGTTCTCTTCCAAAAAGCCAGAACAACCAGAGTGTGTGAACGTTATTAAAAATAGTATAACTAAAGAATACAATATATTTCGTTTCATATTTCTTCTGTATATTAAGTTATTTAGAAAGTGATATCTAATCCTACAGTATAGGTTCTTGAGTTAGGATATGCTCCATAGTCGATACCTTGAGTAATATCAGAGCCACCGCCACCAATATTACTTGATTCAGGATCAAGACCTTTATAATTCGTTATTGTGAATAAGTTTGTAGCATTCAGAGACAGCTTAAAATCTCCGATTTTCTTCACATTGAAATTATACGCGACACTTAAGTTTTTCAACCTCAAATAGCTTGCATTTTCCATAAATAGAGTAGACGAAGGTTCCCATTTACTTGTAGGGCTCCATGCCGGCAAGAAAGCATCTTCTTGTGATCCGGGGATATATCTATCTTTTATTTCCGACAAAGTCGCTTGCCTTGCATCTCTTGAAGCCATCATATGTAAACAACGTGTATAGTTCAGTTTGTCAACCCCAAATACTCCTTGGAAGAAAGCATTTACCGTAAATTTTTTATACGTTATTGTATTATTCCATCCCAGAGTATACTTAGGCATACCGGAACCAATAATCTGATAATCAGATCCATCTATTGAATAATTACCATCAAGGTCTTCATAACGTGCATCCCCTGGTATTGCTCCGTATTTAGCAGCTTCTTCCACCTGATCAGTTTGCCATGGTCCCAGGTATTTCAATCCCCAGAATGTTCCAAGAGGTTGTCCCACCTTATACACGAACTCCGGTTGTCCATTCAGACCCGCGATATCAATACGTTCGTATATTTCAGTTTCATCTCCTAAGCTTGTTACTTTATTTCTTACAGAAGAGAAATTGACATTACTATCCCAGCTCCAGTCTTTTGTGGAAATAATGCTTCCCCCAAGACTTAGCTCGATACCTTTGTTCTCAATATCTCCAACATTGGCGGTGATATTTCCTCCTCCCTGGTAGTAGGCGACTGATTGGTTAAGCAACAGATCTTTTGTCTTTTTAGTAAAGTAATCAAATTCAAAATTCAATCGTCCATTAAAAAGACCGATTTCAAAACCTAAGTCTTTCTGTTCTGTTGTTTCCCATTTAAGACTACTGTTCCCCGGATTACCAATTTGTATTCCGTTAGTTCTGTCGTTTGTGTCAAAGGCGTAGTATATCCCTGTGTTATATGCAGAGAGTGTCGCGTAAGGCGAAATGGCTTGGCTACCTGTAAGGCCCCAGCTCAATCTCAGTTTTAAACGGCTGAACAATTCCAGATTACTGATAAATTCTTCGTTTGCCAGATTCCAGGCTAAAGCAGCAGCAGGGAAAGTACTGAATTGATTCCCTTTAGCAAACTTTGAAGAACCATCACGTCTCACAGATACAGATAGGAGATACTTATCCATAAGTGAATAGTTAACCCTACCAAGATAAGATAATAAAGACCACATAGAGTAATCAGATCCGGCACTAACAGTTCCTGCTTGCGCAAGATTATCATATTTTAATTCCGGAAATTTTAGATTTGAGGCATTACCGGAGAGTGACTCCCAATTATACTCTTGGGTTTCAATGGCTGCTACAGCACTGATTCGATGAATAGAATTGAACGTTTTATTATATGATAATTGAGTTGTGGTCTGTATTGTACGGGATTTACTGTTATTCTTTGATGCGTTGGGTTGTCCGTTAGATGCAAATTTTCCGTTCCATGATTTTGTATCATAAAAACCTAAGTCGGCCGCCGCTTGAAAGTCAATTGCCAATCCTTCTAAAAATTCATATCTTGCTCCTCCCATCAGGTTAACTAATGTTCTTTCACGGATATATTCTGAATCATAGATCATAGACAGAGGATTTGTCTTAATAGAACCTACAGGATCAGATAAAGTGAATCCACCATCTGCGTCATAAGGGTTTGTTGTTGGTGCCCAGGCCATTGCTTGTACAATGGGATTACCGGCTCCGGTACGCGAATGGTTATTGGTTCCTGTAGAAGAAGCTACATTCATATTGAAGCGGAAAGAAAATTTCTCATTAACCTGAGAATTCAGATTGGCGCGTAATGTATATCTTTTATATCCACTTTTCTTCACAATGCCTTGTTCGTCCAGATAGTTGCCTGAAACGTGAAATTGGTTTTTTTCACTACCTCCTGAAACAGCTACTTGATGTTGAGTGGAAACAGCATTACGAAAAACAGCATCCAGATAGTCAAAACCGCCATTCTTATAGTATCCCTGTATTTCTTCTTCACTGAAGGTCTGTTTTGCAATACCCATTGCTTTATCATGCTGGTTTACCGTTTCTGCAAATTCTCCGGCACTAAGCATATCATATTGCTTAAGAGCTGAAGAGAATGAAACATCTCCTGAGTAGTTGACTTTTATTTTTCCATCTTTTGCACCATTCTTAGTGGTAATGAGGATGACTCCATTTGCTCCGCGAGAACCATAAATAGCAGTTGAAGAGGCATCTTTTAAAATCTCAATGGATTTAATATCATTTGGATTAAGTAAGTTAAAGTCTCCACCAACAAATCCATCAATGACAAAAAGAGGGCTATTGTCTCCTAATACTGAGTTTGCTCCTCTTATTCGAATTCTTACATCGCCACCTGGAGCACCTGCTGTATTCGAAATTTGTACTCCTGATGCACGACCTTGTAGTGCCTGGTCAACGCGAGTCACCTTCTGTTCGGCAAAAGACTCGCTGGTAACCTGTGTTAATGATCCTGTCAGGTCACTTTTTCTTGCAGTTCCATATCCAATCACGACAACTTCGTCAAGAGCCTGCAGATCTTCTGCCAATCTGATGTTGAATATTGTTTGATTATCAATAGCGATCTCTTTCTCTTTATAACCAATATACGAAACAATAAGAGGAATAGAACCTGAAATCGTTAATGAAAAATTCCCATCAAGATCAGTAACTGTCCCGTTTGTTGTTCCTTTCTCAACGATATTGGCCCCGATTATAGGCTCGCCTCTTTCATCGGTAATAACTCCTTTAATATGCTTTCCCGTCTGTTGGGTTGCTTGTTTGAGAGTTACAGGATTATCCGTTTTTTTCTTGAAGACAATATAATTGTTTTCGAATAAGAACTCGATGTCCGTATCATTAAAGACTTCGTTTAGTATTGACCCGATCTGAGCTGATTTATTTTTAACAGCAACAGTGTTGTTGGTGTCTATTTCTTTATTACTAAAGACAAGAAGGTAGTCCGTTTGCTTCTCTATTTCATTAAAGAGTTCTTTTACGGACAGTGTGTTTGCTTTCACATGTATTACCGTGTTTTGGGCACTACCTGTATGTGCCATAAGCTGAGACATACAGACAAAAAGGAGTAAAATGGTTATTTTCATAATCCTGAAATAATCTTTAAAGGTTTTCCATTCCATAGAAAATCGCAACAAAGTTTTTCTTTTCATATCTTTGTTAATGTTAAGTGAATATTAAAAAATTGAGTTTTGTGTTTACTTTAACACTGGCCGGCAGATGTTCCCGCATTTGCCGGTCTTTTGTTTAAGGCTAACTAATCAGGTTTGTTTCATAGGCTGTTTCTTTATTTACTTAATGTTATTGTGTTTTTTTTTCGGTCTCTCTCAATTTTAAAATTATGTATTTTCTGAATTATTCGTAATATTTCGTCAATACCGTCTTGTTGACGGAATTTTCCGGTGTAAACGAAGTCGTATATCTTAGGGTTGTTGACTATGATTTTTGTATCATAATAAAGCTCCAATTTTTTGATGATACTTGCAAATGTTTCTTGTTCGAAACTATAAACACCGTCTTTCCATAGGAAATATGCAAACTGTCTAATCTCTGAAACTGCTATCTCATCATTTTTCACAAAGGCTTCTTGATTGGGCCGAAGCATTAAGGTTTGGTTGGTTGTTTTATTTATAATTTCTACAGAACCAGTCAATAGACTTGTTTGTATATGTTCGGCTTCCGGATAAGCTTGCACATTAAATTCTGTACCAAATACTTTTATAGTAACATTTTTTGCAGAAACGGCGAATGGTACATCCGGATTTTTTGACACGTCAAAAAAGGCTTCTCCCACAAGAGATACCTCTCGTTTTTCTTTTGAGAAGCGAGAAGGGTATGTGAGAGTTGATTTTGCGTTTAACCATACAGTAGTTCCATCATCTAACGTCAAGCAGGCTCTTTGTCCGGGAGGAACGTAGAGTGTATTAATTGCTGCGTCATACTTGTCTTGATAGATTGTATATGTTAACCACCAAGTTGAAATAATCAATAAGGCAATGGCTGCAGCGTATTTAAAAGCAGGGAATAGTATATTTTTCAATTTTGTTTTTTGTTTCTTCAAGATAAAATCCGAATAACTTTTTTGTCCTTTGGTAAAATCATCTTGGTGAGATAAAATATCTAATAAGGCATATGTGTTTTGTTGTTCAGAGAATTTTTTTCGTAAAGAAGGCTCTTCTTTCAACTGTTGAAAAAGCTGAGTCTTTTCTAAACTACTCAATTCTCCAAGGAAATATTTATGTATTTGTTCGTCCATTTTTTAATGAGTTATATTAAAGATAACGAACAACACTTTAGAATCCGCTAAAAGAAAATAAGATTTCTTAGAGTGAGAGTATAAAAAAGAGAATAGGGAGATAATTTTTTAATTCTTCGCGAAGTTTTTTATAGGCGACACCCATTTGTGTTTCAACGGTGTTGACCGAAATGTTTAGTCTCTGTGCAATTACTTTTTGTTTATTGCCTTCAATTTTACTCAGTATAAATATCTCACGACATTTTTCAGGTAGGGAGTTTATCGCATTCTGTAATATTGTTTCAATGTCATTTTCTGAGAATAGATTCATATCAAATGCTTCTAACGAGTCTAAACTCATTTGTAAAGCAATCGTGTATTCTTCTTTTAGTTCTTCTGAGGTGCGTTGTTTAACCGATTGACTGCGTAAATGGTCTATACATTTGTTTTTCACTGCAGTAAAAAGAAATGCAAGCAGATTCATGTGCGTAGAAAGGATATCTGCTCTTTCGAGTAATTCCAGAAAAATATCATGAACAATATTTTCTGCGTCTTCGTCAAAGAGCACATATCTACAGGCAAACCGTTTCATACGGGAATAATACTGAAGGTATACTTGTTCGAAAACCTTATCTCTATTGCTTTGCAGGTTTTTCACAATTTCATTTTTAATGTGTGATCAAACTTAGAAATAAAAATTAGAACATTATATAGTTCCTCAAAACATTTTCATACCACCCAATTACCGGCTATTCTTAACCCTATAATCCGCAGGACTCATTCCGTATTTTGTTTTGAAGCAGCGGCTGAAGTATCGGGCGGAGCCGAAGCCCATTCTGGATGCTATTTCGGCGATTTGCATTTTGGGGTTTTCTTCTAAGTATAGTGCTGCTTGTTTTAGTTTGTAGTCTAATACAAAGTCGTTTGGGGTCATTCCTGTTAGTGTTTTGAATTTAGCGTAAAACGAGCTTCTGCTGAGTCCCATTTGTTTGGCTATTTCGTTAATCTCGAATTCTTCATCGGTTATTTTTTCTATGATGATATCCTGAATTTTCTGAAGGAATTCCTGGTCAATGGGGTTTATTGCTAATGTTGAACTGTCTATGGTTTTTTGTTCGGAAAACTTTTCTCGAAGTAATGTTCGATTTCTCATTATGCTATTACAGCGTGCTAATAGTATTCTTGAGTCAAAAGGTTTGGAGATGTAGGCTTCCGCGCCACGACTTAATCCTTCTATGTTTTGTTCGGGTGAGTTTAGGGCTGTTAAAAGAATTAGGGGTATATGGCATACTTCAATGTCGTTTTTGATGCGCGAACATAGTTCCGTTCCATTCATTTTGGGCATAATTATATCGCTCAGGATAATATCCGGCATTTCCGTATAGGCCTTATTCAGTCCATCGAGTCCATTCGTTGCGAGTAAAACATTGTATGATGGAGCGAACAGGGAGGATAGGAGCTGAAGCAATTCCGGGTTGTCTTCAATGATCAGAATGGTGTTTTTCTCCGTGCTTTCATCTGTAGTTGAGGTGTCTTCTTCTATTTGTTCGTTGAAGTTTCCGGCTTGTTCGATAGGAGAGGTCATTTGGTCTAAGGTGAGAGCTGGTTCGTTTACGATCTCGTCGTTGAAATGGTCTTTTCCTTTCAGCAGCTTAACGAAGAATATACTACCATACCCCGGTTTACTTTCTACGGTAATACTTCCATGATGAAGATCTACTATTGTTTTGACTAAGGTTAGCCCGAGTCCACTGCCAATCATGACCCTTTCCTTTATTGAATTTGAACCCTGATAAAATCGGTCGAATATTTTCTGGAGCTCATGCTTTTCGATACCTATTCCATTGTCGATTATTTTTAACCGTATTTCCGTTTCTGCTTCTTCGATAGATACTTCAATGGAACCGTTAGGCTTAGTAAATTTAATGGCATTCGAGATGAGATTAAATATGACTTTCTGCATCTGGATAGGATCAAACCAACACCTGAGTGTTTCTGAAGAAGAAGAGAAGGTATAGTTTATTTTTTCCTTTGCCGCTATTTCGGTAAAGGAAAGATAGATTTCATGTGCAAAGCCAATCAGGTCGTTTTCAGAAACTTGCAGCCGGTTATGACCTTGGTCCAATTTCCGGAAATCGAGCAACTCGTTAATCAACGCCCGCATCTGAAAAGAATGCTTATATATCTTCACTAATTTGTTATAAACAGCAGGTGTTAATTTTTGATTCTGTATTAGCACCTCTATTTGTGAGATAATTAGGGTCAATGGTGTACGAAACTCATGCGATATATTAGAGAAAAACTGCAGCTTCTCTTTATTCAGCTCCTCTATGCGAATATTCTCTTTTCGTTCATATTCTAACGAGGTGCTTAAAAGTAGCTTTGTTTGTTTTGTGCGGATAAACAGGTATAGACTTCCTACTATCAGGCAGATATAAAAAATATAGGCCCCTGTTGTCGCGTATATGGGAGACTGAATTTCGATATCCATTTTGATGATATTGGTTTCCTGATGAATCGCAGGGTGAACCTCTCTGACGTACAAAGTATATTCGCCGGGATCAAGGTTTGTGTAAGAGATGCTGTTTTCATAGCAAGTCTGCCATTTCGTATCGAAACCTTCAAGCATGTATTCACGTTTGGTTTCGGTAATGGTCTCTATATAGTTGTTGGAGGTAAAAGCGAACCTCAGGTTGTTCTGGTAATACTTCAACCTGACAGAATCCAGAAAAGGCAATACCTTATCCATAATGCCATCTTCCGCATTGGGAACAACCTCTTCGTTATTTACCCATAGCGACGAGAAATATAATTTGTATTCTTTGGGAGGGAGGTGCAATTCGTGTTCGAAACATGTCGCTAACCCATTCACACCGCCAAAAAATATTTCACCGTTACGGCAGGTCAGTATGCCACATCCGTAATTGAATCCGGAGAGGGGCAAGGCCGTTTCCAATTCAACCGAACGCAGTGTTCCGGTATCCGGATTTAATAAACTAACACCCTTTTCGCCGGTAACAACAATGGCTCCTCCTATCGCTTGCGTTATAGCGTAGCAATAGTTGCTCAACAAAAGGTTTTGTTCCGCGTTAAAGTGAACAAAGTAATTCTGCTGCGGGTAGAGCATAAACAATCCGCCTCCGCGTGTTCCAAAGTAAACCCGCCCTTCTTTGTCTTCAAAGATAGAAATGACAGGAAAATTTCCCAACTTGTAATCCGCTCTGCTGTAGTGCGTCATGTCGGTTTGATCCAACAGGTTTATCCGAACGATATAGTCATTATTCGTTAGCCAGATATTATTCTTCGAATCTATATGGAAAGCAGGATAGTAAATGTTTTTATTGTCTTCAAACAACGTAGTGAATTTTCCGGAGTCTAAATGCATTTTTAAAATGCTTGTGCGAGTGAGTAAAACCAGGTATTGATCGTTAAGTAACTCCACATGATTAATCACATTGCTGGCAAAAGCTCCTTTTTCGTCCTGAATAACCGGTATATTATTAAATGTCATTTTATTAACATCAAGGATCGATAAGCCACCTGTATGTGTGCCAATGTAGAGTTTTTCTCGCGACGGACTAAAACAGATTCCTTTTAAGTTGTTGTGAGCTATAGCGTTTTTCGTGTTCGAACTCAGGTAATGTGTTATTTTTTTTGTTTTCCTGTCGAAGAAATTCAGTCCGCCTCCTTCCGTGCAAATCCAAACATTGTTATTATTATCTTCTACCATTTTTCCAACAAAAGGATCGCTCAGACAGTCGCTGTTGTTGGCGTTTGCAGAATAGTAGGTGAATATATCCATTTCCGGATTGTAATAATGAACACCGCCATAGTACGTGCCTATCCAGATCGTTCCCTGATTATCTTTAAGAATAGAAAAAATGGACGATCTAAGCAACCCTCCGGGTAAATTGTTTTTTGTGTGCAATGAAAAATTTTTGGTTTCCGGATTATAGCTATTCAGTCCGTTAAATGTTCCGATTAATATATTTCCGGTATTATCTTCAACAAAGCACCTGATAAAGTTGCTCGACAAACTGTTAAGGTTTCCCGGCTGATGCGTAAATTTCCGAATCTCCTGATCGTCGTTTATCAGATACATTCCTTTTTCCCTGGTGCCCACCCAAAGATTCCTTTTACTGTCTTTAAACAAGGTGTAGATATCCTCCTCGGGGATCACTAATTTTAATTCTCCTGTGGGAGAATAATGATACAAGCCGGTTAACGTACCCACCCAAATGTTGTTTTTAGTATCAACCAGAATTTGCTGGATTCGCGTATTCTGTATAGTTAGAATATGTTGCGGGCCTTTTTTTTGATCATCCCAAACCATAACAGAGTCGTTACTCCCTATCCAAATGCGATTCTCGCAAAAAGAAACAGTGCCCACATTAGATGAAATTAAGGATTCGAACCGTTCGGTACGCAGATCAAATCTCAACAATTTATTGTCTGAAACAAGGAATAAATTTCCATTCCCATCTCCCGTGATGGGGAAATTAATATTGCCTAAAAGATTCGTATGGGTATAGTTCTGTTTTTCTGTAAGGTCGGATGGTTTGTAAGAAACAACTTGGTTGCCATCATAAACACATAACCCTTCCTCCGTGCCAAACCACATTCTGCCTAATTCGTCCTGATAAATACCCATAACGGAGAGTTGAGATAATCCTTCCTTCACCCCAATATGTTTAAAATAAACAGGATATGCTACTGTTGTAACGAAAGATAATAGAAATAGCCATAGACGTTTTTTCATAGTCACCAAAGATAAAAAAAACCTGTATCTTCTCTTATGATGTTTTTGGGTAATACACGCTAAGGCATACAACGCAGGCCGAAAAAAGCCACAAAAACATATATTTTGTAAATATATAAAATTAAGTAATGAAATTATTTATTTGTTAAGTTAATTGACGACTCAATGCGGGGCGATTTTACTGTGTTTTGATTTGGCGGGCAGGGGTGGGTTTGTTTTTTATAAAAAACGGCTCAGAATTGATCTTATGCCTTTTGGGCAGAGGGCATTTTTCTGAGAAAAAACATAATACTATGTCTTTTGGAAGATAAAGGTTATTTCTGAAAAAGTAAAGGATATTTTTAAAAAGATATACCTATGTGTTTTTTCAACATCAGCAAATTTGGCAAAGGGAACCGAAGCGTTTTACCGATTAAAAACGTGTTTTCTGATTTTAATTTAAATAAAATTAGCGGTTTTTGCCGGTTGGTTAACAAAAGAAAACAATTTGCGAGACGCTATGCATTTTGGGGAATTAATAAAATTGCGATTCATTAACAGTTGTATATTTCCTGTGCGCGTAAACATACCGAACGGACAGGATAAGTAGTTAAAAATTGAGTGATGGATAATTAGTGCACTTGTTTTGGACAAAAAATGCCGGTTAAGCGGCCGCCTGCGCCCTACATTTGTTTCGGATTAGCGGTAGATCGCATGAAGGTCTGTCTGTAAAATCTGTTTATTAACCTTTTAATCTATTAGTTATTATGATGGATAACATTATTCGCTGTTTGGTGAAGAAGACAGTATGGTTATTGGCTTTATTAACTTTATCTTCTTCGTGGGTTATGTTGAAGGCAGGAGAAAATCCAACGTCTGCAAATCCCGGTATCCTTTCAACACAGCAAGCAAAAAAAGAAATTTCAGGAGTCATTTTGGATGCTTCGGGAGAGCCTATAATCGGAGCAAATGTGGTTGAGCAAGGTACTACAAATGGAACAATCACTGATCTGGACGGAAACTTCCATCTTAGTGTATCTCCCAATGCTACTATTGTAGTTTCCTACATAGGCTTCGTCGAACAAAAAATTTCGGTAAGCAATCAATCTTCTTTTTCAATTCAGCTAAAAGAAGATTCGCAAAACCTGGAAGAGGTAGTGGTCGTGGCGTATGGTACACAAAAGAAAGTGAACTTGTCCGGTTCGGTTGCATCTGTTAATATGTCGGAGCTTACCGATAGTAGACCAATTACTAATATTTCAAACGGTTTGGCAGGTATGGCGGCAGGTGTACATGTTACTTCCGGCAGTAATCGTCCGGGTAGCGACAACTCCTCTATTCTTGTTCGCGGTCAAGGAACATTGAATAATTCAGCACCTTTAGTTATTATTGATGGAACCGAGGGGAATATCAATAGTGTTAATCCGCAGGATATTGAAAATCTATCTGTTCTAAAAGACGCGGCATCTGCAGCAATCTATGGTTCAAGAGCAGCCAACGGCGTTATCCTGATTACAACTAAACAAGGAAAATCGGGAAAGACAAAAATCGAATACAGTGGCTATGTTTCCTTTGAGTCTATTGATAAGAAAATGACTCCTGTTAGCAATTATGCCAATTACATGGAGCTGATGAATGAAGGATACACGAACTCAAACCAACCGGCGCCATTCAAACAAGAAACAATTGCTTTGTGGAGAACAAACGAGAATGGAGATCAGGTGAAATACCCAAACACGGACTGGATTGACGAGACCTTCGATACTTCTGTTTCGACGAATCATAACATTTCAATGAGTGGAGGAACAGAAAAAATACGTTTCTATACTGCTTTCGGTTATGTGAATGATCCCGGCGTAATGGACAATTCGGGCTACTCAAAATATAATTTGCGTGGAAACTTGGATGTCGATGTGAAAAGCTGGCTGAAAGTAGGAACTAACCTAAGTGGATATATTGCCTATACAGAACCCGGAACAGACAAAATTGAAGATCTGTTTAAGTTTGGACAAGGAACAACGCCGGGCATGGTGTTTCAGGCACCTGATGGTCGCTATGGCGGTATGAATAACTTGGAAGACGATGCGCAATCGGCAAATAACAACCCGCTGTTCAGACTGAATTCAGTGTATGGCAAGTTCACAAAGAAGAACACAAAAGCCCGTATGTTTGCAACTCTTTTACCTTTTAAAGGATTTTCTTTAACAGGTTCGTATGTCTATGAGCATGTAGACGAACAGGAAGAAACTAAACCGGTATTTATTGATTTGTGGAATTTTCAGGATAATACCATCGTTCGTGAAGGTCAAGGTCGTACGTCTTTAGCGAATAAAAACACGAAGCAGGAAAGAAATTTCATGGATGTTGTTGCCCGTTATGAAAATAACATTCTGGGAAAACTGGATTTAAACGTAATGCTTGGTGCAAGTCAGGAGCAATACAGCTGGCAATGGTTTAACGCAACTAAACTGGATTTGATTGATCAGGGATTAGGTGTTCTTAATGGTGCTGTAGGGGATGCTTCTGCAACCGGTACGCGTGTTGAATGGGCTATGCGGTCTTTCTTCGGGCGCGTTAATCTGGGCTGGGATAATAAATACCTGTTGGAAATTAATATGCGTGCTGATGCTTCTTCTCGTTTCTTGCCGGATCAGAGATGGGGATATTTCCCTTCTGTTTCTGCTGCATGGCGTATTGATCAGGAAGAATTTATGGCTTCATACACCACATGGCTGAGTAATTTAAAACTAAGAGGTTCTTATGGTTCTTTAGGCAACAATGCTGTTGGAGGCGAAGATCAGAATAAAGGAAATTATAGTGCATTATCAACTTTCTCGACTACAAATTATATTCTTAACAATGCATTGGCGATGGGATTGTCTCAAACGGCAATAGCAAATGCGGCATTAACATGGGAAACAACCAAGATTGCCAATATCGGGTTGGATTTTGGATTTTTGAATAATAGACTATCAGGAACGGCTGATTATTTTCATAAAAAAACAGACGGTATTTTGATCGATCTTCCTGCGCCCGCTGTTCATGGAAACGCTTCCATTCCGAAGCAAAACAGCGCGGTTGTGATTAATAAAGGGGTAGAACTTGCTTTAGGATGGCGTGATCAGATTGGTGATTTCTCTTATTCTGTTAACGGAAATATTACGTTTCTAAAGAATAAAGTAACCCGTTTTAAAGGAGATGAATACTCACTTGACGGAGCAAAAATTATTAAAGAGGGCTTGCCTATAAATGCTCAATATGTATTGCTGGTCGATCGCATTATCCAAACAGATGAAGACCTGGCGCTTGTGCAGCAGTTAATAGATAAAGCTCCGATTGACGAACAAACAGGTAAAAAGAAAAATCCTTTTGCCGCTTACGGAAAGCCCGAAAAGGGAGACTTATTGTATAAAGACGTAAATGGAGATGGTATTATTAATGACGATGACAGAGAGATTGTAGGCAGAGGGCCTAATCCTAATTTTACGTATGGTTTAAATTTATCCGCTGCCTATAAAGGTTTTGATTTCTCCGTTTTATTTCAGGGTGTAGAGGGAGTTAAGATGATTTATAATGACCCGTATTTTACTCCTACAGTACGTTTGGGGTATCAGATCAATAAGGATATTGCCGACGGAAGATGGGTTGAAGGACGTACAGACGCTACGTATCCCCGTTTACTGTACACGTCGGATTCCCGTAATACGCAAAACAGTGATTTGTGGGTGCAAAACAAATCGTACCTCAAAATAAAGAACATCCAGTTGGGTTATACATTGCCTAAAAACTGGTTGTCTAAATTTGACATTGAACGTGTGAGAATATACGGCAGTTTGGAGAACTTCTTTACTTTCACGGATTATAAGGGGATGGACCCGGAAGTGGAGAAAACAAATTATCCAACGATGAGACAGGCTGTTATCGGTTTAAATGTATCATTCTAAAAGTATAAACGTTATGAAAAAATATAAAGTAATTCTTGTTGTAGTAGCATTTTTATTTGGTTTAAACAGTTGCTACGATTTGGACCGATATCCGTATGATCAGGTAAGTACGGGCACTTTCTGGAAAAATGAAGGACACGCCAAACAAGCCATGATGGGTGTTTACAATGCGATGAAAGACCAAAATGCGTTTGGTATTACATTCGGACTGGATTGTCTTTCGGATATTGGCGTAGGATATGATGACCCGAGTTATATTAATATGTACCTGGGCACATATACAGGCAGAACAGGACAGGTGTTAAATAAATGGAAAATGCTGTATGATGGTGTTATTCGTTCAAACACCGTGTTGCAGAATATTCAGACTGTTGAAATATCGGATGAATTAAAAGCGCAATACATCGGCGAGGCTAAATTTATGCGAGCACTGTATTATTTCTCTTTGATGAACTTCTTCGGAGGGGTTCCTTTATACGACGAAAGCTGGGAAGTGGATAAGAGCTTTAATGATATGAAAGAGCCAAGATCAACAGAGGAACAGACCCGTGAGTTTATTCTTAATGATCTTCAGGTGGCGATTGATGCGTTGCCGGCAAAATGGGACAATGCAAACTACGGAAGGGCAACAAAAGGGGCCGCTTATGCATTAAAGGGAAAAGTTCTTTTGTACAATAATCAGTTTGCCGATGCGGCAAAAAACTTTGAAGAAATAGTGAACGATCCTTCAGGAAAAGGTTACGGATATAAATTGTACGATAGTTATGAAAACCTGTTTAAACCGGAGGGAGACCAAAGTGATGAAATGATCTTTGCGATTCAAAACGCAGGAGGTGTAGGGTTGGATTATGGAATGCCTATGACATTTTATATGGGATCCCGCTCTTCGTTCGGAAGTTGCTGGAACAATGTAATGCCTTCAACAGGACTTGCCGATATGTATGAATATAAAGACGGAAAGCCATTTAATTGGAACGATATAGTGCCCGGATTTAACGAAAATGCAGAAATTAAAGACAAAACCTTCAGAGCTACACTGTCTGACGATAAGAAGACGGTGACTGCCTATCCGGAAAGTAAAGAAAAATTACTGGCAATGTATGAAAAGCGCGATTCTCGTATGGCTGTTTCATTGCTTCTTCCTTATACGGAGTACAAGGGTTGGACTGCAAATAAGGCTAATCTTTGTGAATTTGTTGTAGCGATAGGAACAAACGAAACAAATGGCTTTATTCGTAACAATAAACAATGGGATACTTATTTGTGGCGTAAGTTTGTGGCCGAATACGATATGGATGGCGGAATTAACGATCGCGCACATACACCGATTAATTTCCCCTTGATTCGCTATGCCGACGTTTTGCTTATGTTAGCAGAATGCTATAATGAAACCGGAAAACAAGCAGAAGCTGTAGCGTTGATAAATCAGGTGCGTCAGCGTCCGTCCGTTAATCTTCCTGCATTAAACAGCGGACCTGCCTGGCTGCAAGCTAATTCGAAAGAGCAGGTTTTTGAACGCATTAAACAAGAACGTGCGGTAGAGTTGGCCGGCGAGGGACACCGTTTCCATGATCTCCGCCGTTGGAAACTTCTTTTGACTCTTTCTAACAAGGATGAGTTGGCCTTTACCGGAACGCGTTTATTTACACGTGTGGTCAGCGAACGCGACTATTTGTGGCCGATACCTTCAGCCGAAATAGAGAAGAACGACAAACTTACTCAAAACCCGGGATGGAATTAATAATCACAGTTAGGGGAAATATGACTATATTTCCCCCGTAACTTTAAATTTCTATACTATGCCAGTTAAACGTACTATATGTATTTTAGGACTTGTTCTGCTTTTCTCAATTCACGCAAATGCCTACACCGAAAAGAACCTGTTGCAGCAGACTGCAAATTTAGAGCAAGTAAAATCTGCCTTGATCACCAACCAAAAGTGGGTGCCTTATCCTGATTATGCGGATAGGGGAGGTTGGGATAAGTTATTGGGCGACAATAAGGCTTTGCTGATTGAGCGTGCCGAAAAAGCTTTGTCGCATCCTTGGGAGGTTGTGAAGGCAACTGATTATCTCGAATATGAACGCTCGGGCAACAGGCGTATTATGGAAGATCCGTTCGGAAGGAATAATAATGCGATTGCCGACTTGCTGTTGGGAGAGTTGGCCGAAGGAAAAGGACGCTTTACCGACCAATTGATTAATGGCGTTTTTCATTCGTGTGAAATGACTTCATGGGTGCTTTCTGCTCACTTGGGCGCGCAGCATTCAGGTCGTTCGCTTCCGGATTATAAAGAGCATGTGATTGATCTTACCTCCGGAGATATGGGCTCGTTGTTGGCCTGGACGTATTATTTCTTCCATGCGGAATTTGATAAAGTGAATCCCGTGATAGCCGAACGTTTGAGAGCAGAGCTGCAAGAGCGTATTCTGGATACATATATGAAAGAAGATCGTTTTTGGTGGATGGCATTTAACCTAAAGCCGGGCGGGATGGTAAACAATTGGAATCCCTGGTGTAATTTCAATGTTCTTCAGTGTTTCCTCTTGCTGGAAAATGATACGGATAAACTGGCTGAGGCGGTATATAGAACGATGCTGTCTGTCGATAAATTTATTAATTACACCCATGCCGACGGAGGTTGTGAAGAAGGACCATCGTATTGGGGACACGCTGCCGGAAAGATGTATGACTATCTTCAGCTATTGAGTGACGGTACCGGGGGAAAGGTTTCGGTTTTCAATAACCCAATGATCCGTAACATGGGAGAGTACATTGTGCGGTCGTATGTTGGTAATGGTTGGGTAGTTAATTTTGCGGATGCTTCTGCCCGTGGAGGTGGAGATGCGCCGATTATCTACCGTTACGGCAAGGCTGTGAACAGCGATATGATGATGCAGCACGCCGCTTTCTTTAATCAGCAAGACGATAAGAAATTTTCGTTCGGACGTGATATTTTCAGAATGTTACAGTCTTTACTTTATGCGCCGGAACTAAATGCATTGCAGGGTGCACCGCAAGCTCCGGCTTATTCTTGGTATCCGGAAACTGAATTTTGTTACATGACCAACAAGAGTGGTTTCTTTGTAGCTGCAAAGGGTGGTTACAACAATGAAAGTCATAATCATAACGATATCGGTACGTTCTCCCTTTACTTAAACACAACGCCAATACTAATAGATGCAGGTGTCGGTACCTATACGCGCCAAACGTTCAGTAGTGAAAGGTATACGATCTGGACGATGCAGGGCGATTACCACAATTTACCGATGATCAATGGTGTTTCTCAGAAATTTGGTACGGAATATAGATCCTCCGAGGTTAAGTTTGACTCCAAACGTATGGTTTTCTCAGCGAACATTGCAGGGGCTTACCCTGAAGAGGCCGGTATTAAAACGTGGATTCGCTCCTATGCTTTAGGAAAGAATGAGCTGAAAGTGACCGACAAGTTCGAGTTGAACAAGACGACCGATCCGAATGTGCTAAACTTTATGACATGGGGAGAGGTAAAGATTGATGAGGCAGGAACAGTAGATATCCATGTGAAGGGAGAGAAAGCGCGGCTGGTGTATGATAAAAACCGGTTTGAAGCCTCAATGGAAACTATCACCCTAGACGATCCACGTTTATCTAACGTTTGGGGTAAAGAGATTTACCGTATTTCTCTGAAGGCAAAGGATGCCGTAAGAACCGGGGTTTACAATTATACAATTAAACAGATTAAATAATTTTGACATGAAAGGGTTAGTTGCATTTTTATGTATCTCTGTTTTGACAGGATGCGTAAAGAAAACAAGTATTGAGAATGATTTTATACGTGAAAATGTTGAATTCGCACAGGCTCAGATAGGGCAAGAAATAGAATATATTGAGAATAGTGGGAAAGTATTAAATCCGGTTACCCTTAAAAAAGACGGATCGGTATATTACTGCTCGTACTCTGATTGGAGAAGTGGCTTCTTTCCGGGTAGTGTCTGGTATCTGTATGAGTTATCCGGAGAGGAAACACTCCTGCCGGTTGCGATAAAATATACGGAAGCTTTAGAAGAGGCTAAGAAGCTTTTTTGGCATCACGACATAGGTTTTATTATTGAAGCCAGCTTTGGTAATGCACTTCGATTGACGAACAATAAACGCTATGAAGAGGTTATCGTTGAAGCGGCTCAAACTCTATCTACTCGTTTTCGCGAACAATCGGGCACTATTCAGTCCTGGAACGTTGACAAAGGCTGGCAATCGGAGCGAGGTTGGGAGTGTCCTGTTATTATAGACAATATGATGAACCTGGAACTTCTTTTCCATGCAACGAAATTAACCGGCGACTCTTCGTTCTATAAAATTGCCGTATCGCATGCCGACCGTACCATGCAGGAACAATTTCGCCCGGACGGCAGCTGCTATCATGTGATAGACTACGATCTGACTACCGGTGAAGTACGCAACCGCCATACCGCGCAAGGATATGCGCACGAATCGGCATGGAGTAGGGGACAGGCATGGGCTATCTACGGATATACCTTGTGCTATCGTGAAACCGGAGATCGTAAATACCTCGACATGGCCGTCAAAGCTTTTGACTTTATGAAGAATCATCCCGATATGCCGGAAGACCTGATTCCCTATTGGGATATGGATGCACCGGAGATTCCAAACGAACTTAGAGATGTTTCCGCAGCAACTTGTATCGCTTCCGCATTGTATGAACTTAGTACAATGCATATAGATAACGCCGCAACGTATAAAGCGTATGCCGACAAAATGATGCTTTCGTTGGCCTCACCGGCTTACCGTGCCAAGTTAGGCGAGAACGGACATTTTCTATTAATGCATTCCGTAGGCAGCATACCCCACAACGCAGAAATCGATGTGCCTTTGAACTATGCCGACTACTATTTTATGGAGGCGTTAAAGAGAAAAAACGAACAAGAACAGTAATTGAATTAACCAATATGCAGTAAAAGTCAAACACTTTTATATAGCCAACTTAAGGGTCAAGTGGAATTTCCGGTTGACCCTTATGTTGCGTCTAACAAATTAACAATTCAAATTCTATGCTGAAATGGAGGGTGTTTTTTTGCAATACTATATGTTTGAAAATTCGCCCTCTTTTAATCCGATCGATTTACCTCTAACTGATCTCATTTTACCCATCTTCCATGTTTTTCTTGTAAGTTTGTATTTAAATAGTAAAAAGAGAGATGGCAAAAGGGAAGTATTACGTGGTTTGGAAAGGGCTCAATCCGGGGATATATGATAACTGGGCTGAATGTAAGATGCAGGTTGAGGGGCAGGATGGAGCCAAGTATAAATCCTTCGAGAACCGCGAAGAGGCTGTGGCTGCTTTGGAAAGAGGACACGATGAATATGTAAAATCCCGCCCTTATCAGAAATCCGCGCAATCCAAACCCGATCGTTTTTCTGTTGGCAAACCCATCAATCATAGTTTATCTGTTGATGCCGCATGCAGTGGTAATCCGGGTGATATGGAATACCGGGGTGTTTATACCGCAACCAAGCAGGAGATTTTTCGTATAGGTCCGTTTAAAAAGGGAACAAATAATATTGGTGAGTTTCTGGCGCTTGTACATGGACTTGCTTTCCTGAAACAAAAAAATAGTGATCTCCCGATATACTCCGATAGTCGTAACGCGATTATATGGGTACAAAAGAAAAAGTGCAAAACGCTTCTCGAACGCGAACCCGCTAATGAGCCTATCTTTGAACTTATCGAACGGGCTGAGAAATGGCTTAACACAAATACCTACACCACCCGGATCATAAAATGGGAAACTGAATTCTGGGGAGAGATACCCGCGGATTTCGGAAGAAAGTAATTGTATTTCTTTATCCGACAGGATGTATTTTCGTTCATCCTGATCCTGCCGATGGTTCTTAGCCTGCCTAAATTGATATCTTTCGGCACGCTCCGGATGATCAATTTATTCCTAATTTTCCTGAATAGGTTTATTTATTATTTGGAAGTAAGGTGTTTACGTTATCCCGTATATTATTAACTTTGCAAGTTAAATACTGAGGAATGGATGACGAATTCGATATAAGAGAGCCTAAAGTGATGGAAAATGAACGGGAGTACGAAAATGCACTTCGGCCGCTTTCTTTTTTCGACTTTAGCGGACAGTTAAAGGTGGTTGAAAATCTGAAAGTATTTGTCATGGCTGCTCGTATGCGTAAGGAAGCGTTGGATCATGTTCTTCTGCATGGTCCTCCCGGATTAGGAAAAACTACACTATCCAATATTATTGCAAATGAACTGGGCGTAGGCTTTAAAGTTACCTCAGGTCCGGTACTCGATAAACCCGGAGATCTGGCCGGTGTGCTTACTTCACTGGAGGAGAACGATGTGCTTTTCATTGACGAGATACACCGCCTAAGTCCCATTGTGGAGGAATACCTTTATTCGGCGATGGAAGATTACCGGATCGATATTATGATTGATAAAGGACCAAGTGCGCGTTCTATTCAAATTGATCTGTCTCCGTTTACACTTGTAGGAGCTACTACCCGTAGCGGATTGCTTACCAGTCCTTTGCGGGCCCGTTTTGGAATCAATATGCACCTGGAGTATTACGACATGGAAACCCTGACGAAGATTGTACTTCGCAGTGCGGCAATATTGAACGTCAAATGTGAACTCAGCGCGGCAAAAGAAATCGCATCCCGTAGTAGAGGGACGCCTCGTATCGCGAATGCTTTGTTGCGTCGTGTACGCGACTTTGCTCAGGTAAAAGGAAATGGAGAGATTGATAAAGCAATTGCCTGTTTCTCGCTTGAAGCACTGAATATCGATCGCTACGGATTGGATCAGGTAGACAACAAACTACTAACAACAATTATAGATAAGTTTGGTGGCGGTCCGGTAGGATTAACCACGATTGCGACAGCACTCGGAGAAGACCCCGGAACATTGGAAGAGGTATATGAACCCTTCTTGATTAAAGAAGGATTTATTAAACGCACACCACGGGGGCGAGAAGTTACGGAACTTGCTTATACCCATCTGGGACGTAAAAGACAGGGCGAGCAAGGCTTTTTATTCGATTAGATTATGGCAGGAGGAATAAAGCGGCTCGCGAAAGAGACCGCCGTATATGGATTAAGCAGTATTATCGGGCGGTTTCTGAACTGGTTGCTTGTTCCGATGTATGTTCGTGTCCTTGCTGAGCCGGCCGATTATGGTATTGTAACGAACCTGTATGGCTGGGTAGCTTTGGTGTTGGTGTTGCTTACTTATGGAATGGAGACGGGCTTTTTTCGTTTCATCAACAAAGAGGACGAAAATCCCGCAGGGGTTTACGCGACTACCTTGTTTAGTATTACTACTACCTCACTTATATTCATTCTTGGAATAGTTCTTTTCCTAACGCCTATCAGCGATTGGCTGGGCTACATACAAACACCCGAATATATTCTTATGTTTGGTGTTATTCTTGTGTTGGATGCGATCAGTAGTATTCCTTTTGCTTACCTACGCTATCAGAAGCGACCTTTCCGTTTTGCCGGAATCAAGTTGCTCGGCATATTTCTGAATATCTTTCTTAACCTGCTCTTTCTGGTTGTTTGTCCGTGGTTAATGGCGCATGCTCCAGCGTTAATCAGTTGGTGTTATGTGCCTGATTACGGAGTTGGTTATATTTTTGTGGCCAACGTGGTGACATCGGTAGTAACATTCCTGCTGCTTCTTCCGGAGATAAAAGTCTGCGTCGGTATAAAACCGGACTTTGTTTTACTGAAACGTATGCTGAACTATTCATTCCCTATTCTGATTCTCGGATTAGCGGGGATATTGAATCAATCGATAGATAAAATAGTATTCCCATTTCTGTTTGACGACAGAGACTATGCCAACGAGCAATTGGGTATTTATGGCGCGTGCTTTAAGATAGCGGTTGTGATGGTGATGTTCATTCAGGCATTCAGGTATGCTTACGAGCCGTTTATATTTTCTAAGAATAAGGGAGAAGACAACCGTAAGGCCTACTCCGAGGCGATGAAATATTTTATCATCTTCGCCTTATTGATTTTTCTGGGAGTGATGTTCTATTTAGATATATTGAAATATTTCGTTGTGCCGGAATACTACCCCGGCCTGAAGGTAGTGCCTATCATTATGCTTGGCGAATTGTTTTTCGGTATCTATTTTAATCTTTCCTTGTGGTATAAACTGACGGATCAGACGCAATGGGGAGCCTATTTTTCCCTTATAGGTTGTGTAATTACGGTCGCGATCATTTTTACTTTCGTTCCCGTATATGGATTTATGGCTTGTGCCTGGGCATCGTTTGTGTGCAACTTAGTGATGATGTTTTTATCCTATTTTGTTGGGCAAAAGAAGTATCCTGTTAACTATGATTTGAAATCCGCGGCGATTTATGTACTGGTGGCGGCGGTGTTCTTCGCGGCGGGAATGTTACCGGATATTAAATCTGAGGTGTTGCGTTTAGGGTATCGTACGATTTTACTCGTCTTATATATAAGCTTTATTATAAAAAGGGATTTACCATTGAAAGAACTTCCTTATATCGGGCGTTTCGTGAAATAAGAATTATTGAATTTGTATAAATATAAAAATGAATTGATGTTTATGAAGAAGTTGTGGGCAGTAGTGTTACTGTTAATCGGGATTGGTCAGATACATGCCGATGAGGGTATGTGGGTAATTAAAGAATTAAACAAACAGAATCTGGATCGTATGAAGGAATTGGGATTTACTCCTTCTTACGAGCAGCTGTATAGCGAAACAGGTCCTTCCATAACCGATGCGGTGGTGATATTTGGAGGAGGTTGTACGGGAATTACCGTATCGGAAGAAGGATTGGTGTTTACAAACCATCATTGCGGATTCGGAGCGATACAGCAATTAAGTAGTGTGGATCATGACTATCTGAAGGATGGTTTTGTGTCTCAAACGAAAGAAGAGGAACTGCCTGTTCCGGGACTTTCCGTGCGTTATCTGCGTGAAACGGTTGATGTTTCTGAGCGTATCCTTGCACAGATCTCATCCATCGACGAAGAACATTTGCGCTTAGCAGCCGCCGATTCAATCGGTAAGGCTATTTGTGATTCAATCGGTGAAAATGAGTTTTTAACGGCCGATGTGATTCCCTTTTATAATAACAATAAATACTTTTTAGTGGTATATGATGTGTTCCGTGATGTTCGTCTTACATTCGCTCCTCCCAGTTCCGTGGGTAAATTTGGTGGTGATACAGACAACTGGATGTGGCCACGCCATACGGGAGACTTCTCGGTGTTCCGTGTATATGCCAATACAGAAAACAAACCGGCTGGGTATGACAAGAATAATAAACCATACACGCCGAAGTTCGTGGCCGAAGTTTCTATTGCCGGATACCAGGATAAAGACTATGCGATGACGATCGGTTTTCCGGGAAGCACAGACCGCTACCTTTCTTCATGGGGTGTGCAACAACGCATCAGTCACAGCAATGTGCCTCGTATCAATGTGCGTGAAGTAAAACAAGCCATCTGGAAAGACGCGATGAACGCAAGCGATGCCGTACGTATCAAGTACGCTTCAAAATATGCCGGAAGCTCAAACTATTGGAAAAACTCAATCGGTATGAACCGTGGATTGGCTAACCTGAACGTGATTGGTCGTAAGCAAGAAGAAGAAGCCGCTTTTTCAAAATGGGCAAACGAGAATGCCGAACGCAAAGGCGAATATGGAGATGTAATGAATCTGTTGGAAAAAGGATATACTTCTACCAACGAATACCGCGAGGTGTATACCTACCTTTCTGAAGCCTTTATGAGTGGTGCGGAAATTGTTCGCCTGGCTCGTATGGTTCAGAGCTTTGATATGAAGGGTTCTACACTTGAAGAGCTGAATGTTTTCTTAGAAGACCGTATTCGCGGTTTCTTTAAGGATTATGAGCCTACGCTGGACCAGCATGTATTAGCAGCGATGATGCAGGAGGTAAAAAACCGTGTTCCGGCTCGTTATCTTCCGGATGTATTCCCGAAAATTGACAAAAAATATAAGGGTAACTACGCTAAATATGCGGCAGACTTATTCAAGAAAACAAAACTTTCAACCTACGAAAGTGTAGAGACTATGTTGAAAGACCCGAAACAATATGCTAAATTGAAAAATGACCCTGCGGCAGAATTGAGTCTTTCTTCTATGATCTCCCTGTTTGAACTTCAGCAGTTCATGGGTGAATCGCAGTTTGATATCGCGAAAGGTGAACGCCTATACTTTGCCGGACTGAAAGAAATGTATCCGGAAAAAGCGCTTTCTTCGGATGCCAACTTCACGATGCGTTTGAGCTATGGTTCGATTGGCGGATACCGCCCTTACGACGCGGCATGGTATGATTATTATGCTACCGACAAAGGTATTCTTGAAAAAGAAGACCCCAACAGCACAGAGTTTTGGGTGCAGAAAGATATTCTGGATCTGATCCGCTCGAAAGACTTCGGACAATATGGTAATGCCGACGGAACAATGAATCTTTGCTTCCTGTCAAACAACGACATCACCGGAGGAAACTCAGGCAGTCCTGTTTTCGATAAAAACGGTTGTGTGATTGGTTTGGCATTTGATGGAAACTGGGAAGCAATGAGCGGTGACATCGCTTTCGAACCGGACCTTCAACGTTGTATTGCCGTTGATATCCGTTACGCATTGTTCATCATCGACAAATGGGGAAAATGCCCACGCATTATTGAAGAACTCAAATTGGTGAAATAAACATTTCAATCCTCAAAATAACGAAGGACGTCCGAAAAATAGGCGTCCTTTTTTTATAATACTATACGAAAAAAATATATCCTTTATTTTTGGAAAAATAACCTTTATGTTTTTAGCGGTGTTTTATGTGCTGATTATCAGCACTATACAGGATGGCTTAAAATGGAGGTTTTATCCTTGGTTTTTAGCTAAAAAAAGCGGGAATTATTTCCGGATTTTTGAGTCTCGCGGGTCTTTTTTGTCAGCCTGTAATCGGTTGGCGAATTGCCTACAAGTTTCTTAAACATCCTGCTGAAATGATGCGGATATTTAAATCCTAATTCGTAAGCAATTTCATTTATTGACTTGTCCGGATAGTACAATTTGTTTTTTGCTTTTTCTATTACCTTTATCTGAATATACTCCTGAGCCGATTTTCCGGTTTCTTTCTTTATCAGATCTCCAAAATAATTGGCCGAAAAATGCAATTCATCCGCGAAATATTGTACCGAAGGTAAGCCGATCAGTTGCGGTTTTTCCGAATCGTAGTAACCATTCAGTAGTTTTTCAAACCTTGAAAGTACGTCTTTATTCACATTCTCACGTGTTATAAACTGACGGTCATAAAAGCGCATGCAATGATTTAGAAAAACTTCGATGTTTGCCGTGATGATGGATTTGCTGTGTTTGTCGATAGAATGAGTCAGTTCGTCTTTTATTTCCTTAAAACAATTCACAATAATCTGTCGCTCGCGTTCAGACATGTGTAAGGACTCGTTCGATTCATAAGAGAAGAAGGAATAATCATTCATCTTCTGCCCAAGCAATGCTCCCCGAAGCAAGTCCGGATGAAAACATAATCCCCAGCCCTGCATTTTGAACGTTTCGCCCGTATCATCTTTACCGGCCACTTGTCCCGGAGCAATGAACACAAGCGTACCTTCCTGGTAATCGTAGGTATGCCGACCATAGATCAAATCGCCGCATTTTACATCTTTCAGAAAAACAAAATAGAAACCATATCTTTTGCGGATATGATGAAACTCTTTGGTGACTGTTGTGAAGTCGATGGAGCTGATCAAAGGATGCCATGTTTCTATTCCGAGAAAACTATTGTAATCGTGTATCGTATCAAAATTCAATATTTCGCTCATATTTTCTGATTTTTAGATAGAACAAAAATAGGGCTTCTTGTTTAAAGTTTCTCATCTGCTGTTGTAAATCAGTAAAAAAGGTAGAAGAAAACGTAATTTGTGTATGTCGCTGATTGTCTATACTATGC
This sequence comes from Massilibacteroides vaginae, assembly GCF_900178525.1. Taxonomy (GTDB): domain Bacteria; phylum Bacteroidota; class Bacteroidia; order Bacteroidales; family Tannerellaceae; genus Massilibacteroides; species Massilibacteroides vaginae. The sequence goes on along the minus strand of NZ_FXDJ01000009.1, from coordinate 1,015,509 downwards.
GAATCAGTAAAAAAGGTAGATGAATCCGTAATCTGTCTATTTACAGTGCGTATTATTCAGCTTAAGTTTGTAACTTGAAAATTTAAACTTTTAAAATTGTAGGAGATGAAGCAAAAGAATGGCGTAATAATGACGGTAGTTATGGCAGGTGCCCTTTTTTTTTCGGCAAGTAATCAAAAACAAGAAGAAACAGGAAACGGTCTACTTATTGTGAAAGAACAGGGTAGTTTTGCCGTTGGCGGAAAAGTAATTCAAAATGAGGGTACGTATACCGGTGAAAACTTTGATAACTTCAAGCCTTACCCCGAAGGACAAAGCTATCATGGCGATCATGCTTATGTGTTTTACCAGATACCCGACAAAGCCAGGCAATTGCCGCTTGTTTTCCTGCATGGGGCAGGGCAATCGTCTAAAACCTGGGAAACAACGCCCGACGGACGTGAAGGGTTTCAGACTATCTTTCTCCGCAAAGGGAGATTTGGATAGGTTGAAACCGGAACTCATCGCGGGACTTGAAGCCGGATTAACCGTCAACGAGATAAAGGAAGTGTTGGTGCATTTGTATGCTTACAGCGGATTTCCCCGTAGTTTACGCGGATTGCAAACGTTTATGTCCGTACTGGAAAATCGAAAAGCATCGGGTATTATCGATAACATGGGGCGTGAAGCGTCGCCAATTACCGACAGCCGGGATAAGTATACGCGTGGAAAAGATATTCTATCCGAACTTCAGGGTGTTACACCGCCCGAGGGACGGGCCACGGCAGGCTATGCCGGTTTCAGCCCGGAAATAGAAACATTCCTGAAAGAACATCTTTTCGCTGATGTTTTCGAGCGTGATGTATTGACGTATGCTCAACGTGAAATGGTAACCGTCGCGGTACTGATGGGTATAGGCGGTGCTGAACCAATGCTAAACTCACACATGAATCTCTCGCTCAACGTAGGGGTAACTCCTGCCCAATTACAGCAGATGATTGCTGTTGTTGAAGTAAACGTAAGCAAAGAAAACGCGGAAGCTGCTAAAGTCGTACTCGATGAATTATTGCAAAGAAGAGGGTTAAGCTCCGGCAAAAAGGCTCCTGAAATGGTTAATGGCGTGCGTGTAGAAAAAATATCCTTCCCGAACCGATTTAACAACAACGTGGCAGGCAATCTGTACTTTCCGGCTAATTTTGACGTGAATAAAAAATATCCGGCTATTGTGGTAGGTCATCCTTTTGGTGGCGTAAAAGAGCAGACCTCAGGACTGCACGCACAGAAAATGGCGGAACTGGGTTATATAACCCTTGCGTTTGACGCCACACACTATGGCGAAAGCGGTGGATATCCGCGCTATATAGAATCGCCCGAAACACGTGTGGAAGACTTCAGTGCGGCAGTTGATTTTCTCAGCAATCATGCGCGAGTGAATCCACAGGCTATCGGTGTTATCGGCATTTGTGGAGGCGGAGGCTATTCTGTAAGCGCGGCGCAAATCGACCACCGTATCAAAGCTGTTGCAACCATCAGCATGTACGACATGGGGCGCGCCCGTCGTCAAGGATTAGGCGATGTGATAACCTACGATCAGCGCATGAAGACGCTGGACGAGATAGGCGAAGAACGAACCGGTTAGTGATCAAACGCAGCCTGAATTAGTTTTCGAAAGAGGGGATAAAATAGACAGTCCTAATTTCACCGGTGATGCATGGCTTAATAACCTCATTATGCCCGACGATGAAAACCAAAATGCAGTAGGAAGCGTAACCTTCGCACCGGGAGCTCGCACAAGCTGGCACGCACATCCGGCAGGTCAAATCATACTCGCGCTGCATGGCATAGGCTATTATCAGGAAAAGGGAAAGCCGATCGAAATTGTTCGCAAAGGAGAAGTCGTGAAATGTCCGCACAACATACCTCATTGGCACGGAGCAAGTCCGGATAGCGAATTTATACAAGTGGCAATCACCGGAAGAGAGAATGGTCCTACGGTATGGCTCGAACCTGTAACCGATGAGGAATATAACAGTTACAATAAATAGACGACTTTGAAAGAAGTTGGCAAATAAAAAAACTGCTTTACGGGTTGTCCGTAAAGCAGTTTTTTGGTGTGCGCGGTTAGCGTCACTTATCTTTTATATCGGCAGTTGTATTTATCTGCCTTTTTTATCTGTTGTTCTTTTTCTCCAAGGTTTGTCACCGCTACGTTCGCGCGAATCAAAACGTTCTTTTCTTCTTTGATCGTCTCTTTTTCTGGCTCTGAACCCTCCGCTATCACGACCACCGAAGCTTCCTCTGCCTTTCTTCTCCTGAGCGAACTCTACAGAAATACGACGTCCGTCTACTTCGAAGCCATTCATGCCGTTCATAACCCGTTTCGCTTCGCTTTCTTCTACTTCGAAGAATGAAAAACTATCACGCAAATCGATCTTTCCTACTCTTACACGTCCCGGCACACACTTGTTGATCAGTTCAATAAGTTGATTAGGGAAGAGTCCGTCCGATTTACCGAAGTTAAGGAAGAAACGAGTATATCCTTCTTCAGAACTTGAGCTGCGGCGTCCGCCTGAATCAGCTCTTGATCCGCGTTCCTCTCTGCGACTGCTTCTTTCGTCTACAATCTGTAAATCGTCTGCATCTTTATAATATTCGAGCATACGGTTGAATTCAAGTGAAATCACTCGCTTAAGTATGTCTTCTTTCTCTAACCATTCAAGTTTACGGAAGATGGCCGGCATCAATGATTCGATTTCCTCTTCATCAACTTTTACCTTCTCAATCTTGTCAACCAAGTTGAAAAGTTGCTTTTCGCAGATAGCCTTACCATTTGGCATTTCGCCTTTCTCGAAAGTCTTATTAATAATGCGTTCTATCTCCCGGATTTTGCCTTTTTCCTTTACGTGGCAAATGGAGATGGAAATACCCGTTTTTCCGGCGCGTCCCGTACGTCCGCTTCGGTGAGTGTATGATTCCACATCATCCGGCAATCCGTAGTTTATCACGTGCGTTAAATCTTCAACATCCAATCCACGTGCGGCAACATCGGTTGCTACGAGTAGCTGGAGGTTTTTGATGCGGAATTTTTGCATCACATAGTCGCGTTGCGCCTGACTTAATTCACCATGCAGCGAATCCGCGTTATATCCATCCTGAATTAGTTTGTCGGCTATCTCTTGTGTTTCTTTACGGGTGCGGCAGAAAATGATTCCGTAAATATTGGGATAATAATCCGCGATACGTTTCAGTGCAAGATATTTATCACGCGCCTGCACCATATAATAAGTGTGACGGATGTTCTTGTTTCCTTCGTTTTTCTTCCCGATGATAATCTCTTTTGGATTCTTCATGTACTTCCGGGTGATCGAAGCGATACCTTGTGGCATAGTTGCCGAGAAAAGAAGCATATTGCGCGTCTCAGGTACTTCGGCCAAAATAGCATTGATGCTATCGGTGAATCCCATGTTCAGCATTTCATCTGCTTCATCAAGAATAACGCTCCCGATCGTATTCAGATTAACTGTTTTACGATTCATAAGGTCTAATAACCTTCCCGGGGTTGCCACGACGATATGTACACCTTTTTTCAGCATTCTGATCTGACTGTCGATGCTGGAGCCTCCATAAACCGGAAGTACTCTTAGGTTGTCAATGTATTTCGAATATTCGCTCAAATCATCTGCTATTTGCAGACAAAGTTCGCGAGTGGGGCACAATACAAGTGCCTGAGGTTGATATTTAGAGACGTCAATTTTCTGTAATATAGGTAGTCCAAATGCGGCAGTTTTGCCTGTTCCGGTTTGTGCTAATGCGATTACGTCGTTGTCTTCTCCCAGCAAGAAAGGAATCACTTCTTCCTGTACCGGCATGGGCGATTCGTAACCCATTTCTTGGATTGCTTTTAAAATAGGCAAAGCAACCCCTAATTCTTCAAATGTTTTCAAAGTGCGAAGTTATATGTATATATGAAATTTTTGAGCTGCAAAGGTACGTAATTAATTCGGATTCACATCAATATAGCATGATTTCTTTTAATTCGGCTTGCTCTTTTTCAGTTAGGTTAAGTTCTTTGGAAAGAAATTTCTGATAGGTTCCATACTCTTTTTTAATCTTATTCAGGGCAATATCCATATACATTTCATTTGCCGTAAGTAGGAGAGTGATCGTTTCTTGTGCTTCAGTATCTAATCCTTTTACCATGTCTTCAAATTTTTTCAGGTTCAGAAAATCGTTTGAAGCTATATAATCCTGCATGACTGTGGATTCCGGTATGTCTAAGGCGAGAAGTAACAAGGCCGACAAAAAACCGCTTCTGTCTTTTCCCAATGAGCTGCTGAACAGTACCGGATAATTCTCTTCATTCAGTAATAAACGAAGCGCTTCGCCGAACTGCGCGCTTTGCTGTTTAACGAATTGGAGGTATAGATCCTGCATAAAGATTATACCATCTCCCTTGCGAAGCCGTTTTTCCCGGATTCTTTCAAAGATAACGCTAATATCGCCCGTTGAAATAGGGATATTTATGATATTCGCGTTTGCGTATTGGATAGGAAACTTTTCTGCCTCATGCTCCGAACGCAAATCGATAATTGTTTTTATTCCGAGGCTATTAAGCCTTAACCCATCCCATTCGCTTAATTCTGTTAGCTTTCCTGAGCGATAAACCATTCCCCAATGAGTGGTTTTGCTGTTTTTTGACTGATATCCACCCAAATCACGAAGGTTTTGGATTCCTTCTGTTGAAACTGCACGAGAGCTTACGTCTTTCTTGTACTTGTCGTTGAAAGATAAACGGAAGTATTTACGGGTGATGTTATCATTCGTGATATACGTTGCCCTACCTTCTTTTATGTCTGTAATGACTACCGGATTACTTTTCTGGAAATGATCCGGATTATCTGTTACATACAGCTTCATCGTTCCCGTCATTTGAGGATAAGTCTCCCATTTTATTACATAATTACCGATATCGTCCCGCTGGCATACAACGCTGATATCTGGCCTTTCGGAGGAACATCCGGAGAAGATGAGTGAAAATACGAATAAGAAAAACAGCCTATCCAACATCAATATTTCTTCTGAGTTATACTACCAAAGATAATAATTATCACAATTCATCTGCGAGGGTTAATGAATTTTAAGACAACCCGGCGTACTTCTCCGCAAATTCACGGGATACGTAGTTGTCATAGCTTTTGCATGACTCTGTTGCAAAATGGATGCCACATTCGATGATTTTTGCCCATACGTTTTTGTCTGTACATCCCAGATCGTCGAAAGAGATATTGTATTTAAGCAGTCCGAAGAGTATGCCGGCGTTGAAATTATCTCCTGCTCCAATTGTGCTTACGGGGGTAATCGGGGCAACGGAATATTGTTCGCGAACAGGCCCGGCAAATAAGTTGATCACGCCTGCTCCCTGTGTTTCGATGAAATGTTTACAATAGAACTGAATCCGGTCCTTATAGATAGTGTCAACATCCGATACACCGAACAGATTCTGTAGGTCTTCGTCGGATCCTCTAACGATATCGGCGTATTCCAGATTGTCTAATACTGTAGGCATAAGGCGTATGGCTTCATGCGCGTGCGCCTTACGAAAGTTGATGTCGTAATAAATGATGGCTTTTCTTTCTTTCGCGTATTGTAAAAATTCCACCATGCGCTCCCGTAGTACGGGGTTAAGTGCGTAATAAGAACCGAATATAAAGATGTCGTTTTCATTAATTTGCGGAAAAGCCACCTCTAATCGTTGTTGGGGATAGTCTTTATAAAATAGATAATTCGCGTCATTATTTTCGTTCAGAAAAGCCAGTGAAACAGGGCTTTTCCCGTCCGGAAAGCGGTCGATAAACTCGGTAGACAGGTTGTTTTCTTTCATAAAGTCCTGTATAATATCACCTACCCGGTCGTTACCGATTTCGCTGATGAAAGTTACAGGTACACCTGTTCGTCCCAGAGAGATAAGTCCGTTAAACACCGATCCTCCCGGAACGGCCTTATGCGGCTGTCCGTTCTTGAAAATAATATCGAGGATTGTTTCCCCAATACCGATTACCTTTCTCATTTACTGGTATTGATACAATGTTCGCGGCTTTTTGTGCCAAGATATCCGCCATGATGACGTTCGGCATAGTCTTTATACGCAAACTGAATTTGTTTCATTGTGCTAACAACCAACAGATCTCCGATTACTGTCATTACGGTGGTCGACGTGGTTGGTGTCAAACCTAACGGACATACTTCTTTCGGAGCGCCTGTAGGTAAGCAAACATCCGACTTTTGTGCTAATTCGCTATCCGGATTGCCGGTAATTACAATGAATTTCATGTCCGGTGTCAGGCCTAAAGTCAGGTCGACCAATTCAATCAGTTCGCGCGTTTTTCCTGAATTAGAGATCAGCAACATAATATCGTTCTTGCGTACAATTCCAAGATCGCCGTGTTGTGCCTCGCTGGGGTGTAAAAAGAAGGCAGGAGTTCCGGTAGAGCTGAATGTTGTCGCTATATTCATGGCGATTTGTCCGGCCTTTCCCATTCCACTTGTAATTAATGTACCACCAAGGTTATGAACCCGCTGAACGATTAGTTCTACCGCTTTTTCATAATCGGGAGTAACCGGAATGTTCAAAACGGCCTCAGCCTCCTGTTTAAGGATCAGCTCGATATCTTTATTCATTTCTTTTATTCTAAGTTTAATTAAAGTTTAATTAAGCATTTGGTGCAAAATTATTTAAATTAATCCGAATCGAAACAGTATTGTGCTTATTTCGTTACAGGCCGGATAAAATACCAACTATACCGCACGAGATCAGGATCAGCCCAAGTGTTCCGTAAAAGATCCTTGCGCCTGTGCGTCCGAACCATTTGATGAACATAGCCGCACCATGCGTATTAAAATACCAATCGTAATTACGTATCGCCGCGATCAGGGAGAACACACCCAGCGAAATAAATATACAGAAAATAACAATTTCGGAAGTTCCCATATCTTTTTTAGTTAATCTCTACCGTTCGTGTGCCGTCTGCCTCTTCCCTTATGGTTACTTCCACCACATCACCGGGGAGGAGTTCTTCAATCTTTTCCGGCCATTCAATAAAACAAAGCGCACCACTGTAGAAGTAGTCTGATGTGCCTATCTCTTCAGCCTCGCTCAACTTGTTGATGCGATAAAAGTCAAAATGATAGATCAGCTCTCCCGTTTGTTCGCTCCGGTATTCATTAATAATGGCGAAAGTAGGACTGTTTATTACATCCTCTACGCCCAGTTCCTCGCAGATGGCTTTAATAAAAGTAGTTTTTCCCGCGCCCATCGCGCCCCGGAAAGCAAACACCGTTCGATCGTCCATTAGCGCGATAAAATCTTTTGCCGCGTTGCGGATTTCATCTAAACGATCAATTTTTATCGTATTCATATTCGGAATATATTTTTTTTAATCAGTATTATTTGGGATCCATTGTAATAAACGGAATCATCATCTCTTCCATGGAAATACCTCCATGTTGGAATGTGTTTTTATAATAAGACACGTAATAATTATAATTGTTAGGATAGGCAAGAAACGATTCGTTCAGGGCGAAAATATATTTGCTGCTGAGGTTCGGCGTAGGCAGACCTATTTCCTCCGGATGCCGTATCTCGAACACCTCCTTGGGGTTGTAATTGAGATTCTTACCTACTTTATAACGCAGGTTCGTATTGGTGTTTTTATCGCCTATCACTTTTTGCGGATCGGTTACACGGATGGTTCCGTGGTCTGTTGTAAGAACCACCTTGTATCCCTTGTCGGCAATTCGGCGGAACAATTCCAATGTGGTAGAATGCTGAAACCACGAACGCGTCAGACTTCTGTAGGCTGCTTCGCTTTGTGCCAGTTCACGTATCATCTTCATTTCGGTGCGCGCGTGCGAAAGCATATCGACAAAGTTGAGCACTACCACATTGAGTTGGTTATTGTCTAACGATGAAATGTTGGAAAGCAATTTCTCGCCGTAGGTAGAGTCGCTTATCTTATGATAAGAGAACGAATATTTCTTGCGGAAACGCTCAATCTGAGTCTGAATCAAAGGCGATTCGTTCAGGTTTTTCCCCTCCTCGCTTTCTTCGTCCACCCAAAGATTCGGAAACATTTTTTCTATCTGTGCCGGCATTAATCCGGAAAATATAGCGTTTCGGGCGTATTGCGTAGCCGTGGGTAAAATGCTGTAATACAGATTTTCATCAAATGTAAAGTAGTTGGATAGTAAATCTTTGACTACCCTCCACTGATCCAGCCGGAAATTATCAATAAGAATAAAAAATACCTTTTCGCCTTCATCCAGCAATGGGAATACCTTCTTTTTGAATAAATCCGGACTCATCAACGGGCGGTCTTCCGGATGACGTATCCAGTTCGTATAATTCTTTTTAATAAACTTTCCGAAGGCGTTGTTTGCTTCTTTCTTCTGCATGGAAAGCATTTCGGCCATTTGCGCCTGGTTGCTTTCCAACTCCAACTCCCAATACACCAGCTTTTTATACAACTCTTTCCACTCGTCCGCACTCAACGATTCATTTATTTGCATCCCGATGCGTCCGAACTCCTGCTGATAGCCAACCGTGGTAGTTTCGGAAATGATCACCTGTTTGTGTACGTTTTTCTTAATCGATAATAATAACTGATTGGGGTTTACAGGCTTGATCAGGTAATCGGCTATTTTATTTCCGATAGCCTGGTTCATAATGCTCTCTTCCTCGCTTTTCGTGACCATCACCACCGGTACATTCGGATTGATCTCTTTGATCTGGGCAAGCGTTTCCAGTCCGCTAAGTCCGGGCATATTCTCGTCCAAAAAAATAATATCGAAAGATTCCTCTTTGCAGCAGTCTATTGCGTCCATGCCGCTGACAACCGGTACGATTTCATACCCTTTATCCTGCAAAAATAAAATGTGCGGCTTCAACAAATCTATTTCGTCATCCGCCCAAAGTATTCTGTCTTTTCTTGTTGCCATATCCTGTTGCTGTTTTGTGACTACAAAAGTAATCTGTTTATACAAATATAATGCTTATCTGTTTTGTTATAACGAAGTTATTCTTTAAAGCGTATGGCATTTACCAACTATTAATAGCTGTTGACCGTAATTATATATGGAAATTCGGCAAGGAAGAAGTTGATCGGCAGAATAAAATTAACATTTCCGTTTCGCTTCGAATTGGAGGGGTATTTTTTTGCATCCTTTGTTTTTAAAAAGATAACCTTTATTTTTCCGAACATATCCTTTATTTTTCCAAAAATAAAGGATGTATTTTCAGCTATATCTAAAATAATGAAAATCAGGATTTTATGAAAACCGTATTTTTTGCTCAAAACACCCCCTTTTTTAACTTAAAATGTAAAAAAAACGAGTGCGTGTCCAGAACCTTAGACACGCACCCGCATTGAAATTGAAATCGATATCATTCCGGATAAATTACATCGGACATATTGCAATATGAGCATGTCTTCCCTGCCTTCCTTGTCTCCTGTCCGAATAGAATGATTGTCTGTGTGTTTTCTCGTACTCCGCGAACAGTCGTTTTTGATTTCTGTCCAACAGAGACAAGATATCAACACGTGATTTCGCCTCAATCCTTGCCAATTGACTTTTTACCTGTTCTATTTCGTAAATATTTGCGTTAATCTTGTTTAGGTTAGGCTTTCTCTTGTTAATTAACGAATTATGCCGTGACTCCAACTTATTGAGCTTGGAAAACAATGGCTTTGAAGCCTTCTGCTTCCATAATTCAATTTGATTTATGGCGGCTCTCTGTTGGTAATTCAGCGATCTTTCAAATCTTGTTTCGTATCTGTAGGGTTTGCCTTTCCAATCTCTACCTTCCGCATACGAAGTAGCCAACATGGCAGCTACCAGCGTTATAATGAGCATGATTTTTGTTTTCATCCTTTTTACCTTTTTGTTGGTTTTACTTTATTCATCTTCTCTCTACTATCCCGGGTTTGAATAAATAGACTGTTTATCTTGTGCGAGGTTTAATAAGAAAACTTTTATTAACAAAAAAAGAAAAACAGAAAATAGTGTAACGTTTTTTCTTTCTATTGCGTCTTACAGATAGAAGGCAGGAAAGGCCACCCTGCAAAGTGTTCAATAAAAATACAACGTGATTATGAAACGAATGATTTTAATCATGTTGCTCGGTAGCATGGTGGTGGGTGCTTTTGCTCAAAAAATAGACATTAAAGGGTGTGTTCTGGATGGAAAAAATCAGGAACCGATGGAGTTTGCCAATGTTGTGCTTCAAACAACAGACTCGGTATTTATTGTCGGAACAAAACCGGTCGCGCTTTGCCTCTTATAAGCATGTAGGCTATATTAATGAGAGTTCACGCTTATTGATGGTGCATTTCTCGTATAATTTCTCGTTCGGACGAAAATTCAATGCCGTACAAAAAAGACTGCACAACAGTGATAACGACTCCGGCGTAATGAGTAGCGGAAAGTAAAGAGAAGCGGCAACTTCGGAGGTATAAAAAAAGGACATCGTCTGTGGGCGATGTCCTTTTTAAGGTAAAAATAAAAAATATTTTATTTTCTGATTCCTAATTCTTTGATGATGGCACGATATCTTGTGATATCAACCTTGATCAGATAGTCTAATAAACGACGACGTTTACCAACTAACATTTTAAGCGCTCTCTCCGTGTTGAAATCTTTCTGATTCTTTCTCAAGTGACCAGTCAGGTGGTTAATACGGAATGAGAATAGCGCAATTTGGCTTTCTGCCGAGCCGGTATCAGTTGTTGATTTACCGTACTTTTCAAAGAGTTCTTGTTTTTTTGCTGAATCGATATACATGATTCTGTGTTACTTTAATAAATTAATACTATATTATTTTAAGCAGGTGCAAAGGTAATGATTCTTTCTGAGTAACAATACTTTCACATCCTTTTTTTATAGATGCGGATTTTTTGTTGTAAATTTGTCGCCAATAAATTAGTCTCAATGCAAAAGATTAGAAACATCGCGATTATCGCGCACGTTGATCATGGTAAGACAACGCTCGTTGACAAAATGTTATTAGCCGGTAAGTTATTTCGAGAAGGACAAGCGGAGCCGGACCAGTTTTTAGATAATAATGACCTCGAAAGGGAACGAGGCATCACTATTCTTGCAAAAAACGTTTCGATAAAGTATAAGGATTATAAGATCAATATTATTGACACTCCGGGACACGCCGACTTTGGAGGCGAAGTGGAACGGGTGTTAAATATGGCAGACGGTTGTTTGCTGTTGGTAGATGCTTTTGAAGGACCTATGCCGCAAACGCGTTTTGTGCTTCAAAAGGCAATCCAGCTTGGTTTGAAACCAATTGTAGTTATTAACAAGGTGGATAAACCAAACTGTCGCCCTTCGGAAGTGCAGGAGATGGTGTTCGACCTGATGTTCAGTCTGGACGCCACCGAAAACCAATTGGATTTTCCTACTATTTACGGCTCGGCAAAACAAGGCTGGATGTCGCTCGACTGGAAGAAACCGGCCGAAGATATTAATTCGCTTTTAGATGCGATTATTGAACACATCCCCGAACCGGAAGTTTTGGAAGGAACACCTCAGCTGTTGATTACTTCGTTAGACTTTTCTAAATATTTAGGACGTATCGCGGTTGGACGCGTACATCGTGGCGAACTACGGGAAGGTCAGGATGTGATGTTGTGTAAACGTGACGGCTCTATGGTTAAGTCTCGTATTAAAGAAGTCAATGTGTTTGAAGGATTAGGGCGTGCGAAAACTGCCTCTGTTAAATCCGGAGATATCTGTGCTTTGATTGGTATAGAAGGATTCGAGATCGGAGAATCCATTTGCGACGTTACCAATCCGGAACCGCTGCCAACCATCGCCATCGACGAGCCGACAATGTCGATGTTGTTTACAATAAACAACTCTCCTTTCTTTGGTAAAGACGGTAAGTTTGTTACTTCCCGCCATATCTTTGAACGTTTGGAGAAGGAATTGGATAAGAACCTGGCGCTTCGTGTTGTGCCTACGGATTCTGCTGATTCCTGGTTGGTTTTTGGACGTGGAGTACTTCACCTTTCCGTATTAGTCGAAACGATGCGTCGTGAAGGATATGAGTTGCAGGTAGGACAGCCGCAGGTAATCATTAAAGAAGTAGACGGCGTAAAGTGTGAACCGGTGGAACAATTGACCATCAACTTGCCTGAAGAGTGCTCAAGCCGTATAATTGATATGGTAACCAAGCGTAAAGGAGAAATGACGATGATGGAAACAAAGAACGATCGGGTGCATCTTGAATTTATTATCCCATCTCGTGGTATTATCGGTTTAAACAACGCTGTTTTAACAGCGTCGGCAGGTGAAGCAATTATGGCTCACCGTTTTCATGAATACCAACCCTGGAAAGGAGATATCGAACGCCGTAACAACGGTTCTATCATAGCTATGGAAACAGGAACAGCCTTTGCTTACGCATTGAACAACCTGCAATCACGCGGACGTTTCTTTATCTCTCCACAAGAAGATATCTATGCCGGACAGGTGGTAGGTGAACATTCCAAGGAAGGCGATCTGGTTGTAAACGTAACTAAGTCGAAAAAACTAACCAACATGCGTGCATCCGGTTCGGATGATAAGGTATCGTTGGCTCCTCCCATCATTTTCAGTCTGGAAGACGCACTGGAATACATCAAAGTGGATGAGTATGTGGAAATAACGCCACACTACATGCGTATGCGTAAAATACTCCTTGATGAGAACGACCGTAAGCGTCAGGCTAAAAGTTAAGATAGGATTATAATACATTTCTTTAAAAAAAATAGGAGGTCAGAAAGAGTTTAATTCTATCCGACCTCCTAATACTAAATCACATTAACTCAAAAACTACATCATTCTCTTATTTTGCCGACGTGCAATAATTTGCTTTCTTATCCCACCAGATTGATGTTGTTACGTTGTCTTCACCTCCCAGCAGAGCTACGCCTTTGCTGTATTCATCTTTGTTGATGGTTTTTTCGTTCTGAGGGTATTGAACGCGTCGGATAAAGTTCGTCGGATCCTTGATATCCTTATTATTATTGTCATAGAATAGCTCATGTCTGAACGCCGCTACATCCATACGAGGCAGATTCAGGCGGCGCTTGTCGTTCCATGCTTCCATTGACATGTCCGGGAATAGCGCGAGGTATTTCTGTGTGATGATTTTTTCAAGGGCTGTATTACCTGCTCCTGAGATATCGTCGAAATTAGCACTTGTTTCGGCTTCGTTTTTTGCTGTTGAGGCAAGATATTCTCCGGCCTGACTACTTACTCCCCATGTTGAGAAAGAAGCGTTTACACCTTTCTCATATTCTGCTTTCGCATCTCCGGCAACAAAGCCACGCAATGCTGCTTCTGCTTTCAGGAAACATACTTCTTCATACAAGAACACATCGTAAGGTCTGCTTTTGTAAGCGGCTCCACCTTTAACGAGAATACCTAATTCAGGTAGGTTAACCCGTTTGTAGATGCCGGCGTTAGCTTCTGTTCTGGATAATCCGGGAGGTACACCACGCCAATCTCCACCGTCAATAGCAGGAACGAACATGGATGGTGCGCGAGGGGCAAGTTTTCTTGCATCAACATTATTGATTTCAATAGTATTTGAGTTTTTTGAAATTAAGGCTTGCTGACCCGGAAAGAGGGAGGCCAATTTGTCTCCATGCCGGTTTTCGAGTTGCACCGAACCTTCAAGTAGGATAGCTTCACTCAGATTTTCGGCATAATCCGTACTGATACCAAAAGAGGTTCCTAAAACACGGATCTGGAACTGATCGGATGAAACAATAAATGGTTGTAAAGAATCTTTTGCTACTTCAAAAAATGCACAACCGGATAAATTAACCTTCCGTTCGTTTTCAAGAAAATCAGCCGAAACAGATAATGAAGAATTTGTGTTTAGCCATACGATGGTTTGATCATCAAGTGTAATAGTCATAATAGAATCTTCCATCGTATTCGAATAAGTAATAAGAGGAGGCGAAAACCGGTCGGTAGAAAATAACGACGTTATAAAAATAGCACCGATAAAAACAGCTGCGGCGATACTACTCCAAATAATGCGTTGGTTGAGAGAGTATTTACGCTTCTTCTCCTGCTTTTTTATTCTTGCGTTAAGCTTGCTAAGCGAGTAATTTAAAGTCGCGACATTACTGTTTTTCAGTTCAGATTTCATTCGCCACAACGCCATCTGCTCAAAGAATAACTGCTCATTCTCTTTGGAAAGGTTAATCCATTCATATAAAACCTTTTCCTCTTCAGGATTGGATTCCCCCGTAAGGTATAAACAGATGATATGTTCTATGTTCTCGCTCATTTCACATCTTTACTTTCGACTTCAATTACATTTTAAATACAATTAAAACCAATGGAGCACCTAAACAAAAATACAATATTTCATGAAAAATGCCAGAGTAAGAGTAAAACCAACAATTCATCCTTATGTGTTATTAATTTAGTTCTTAAAATTTTAAGCGCGTTATTGATGTGATTTTCAACCGTGCTTACGGAAATACCTAATTTTTCACTTATTTCTTTGCCTGAAAATTCGTAAAGGAAGCTAAGCGTAAAAACTTCTTTACAGCGAGGAGGAAGAGTTTCAATCGCCTTATTCAGTTCTTTACGCAATTCATCATTAAAAAGATTTGTAATAGTTTCGTTGATATCCGGATTGTAATAATGATCTTGACCAATTCGTTCGATTTTCTGTCTGTACGAATTGTTGTAGTTTTCCTGTAGGTTTTTCCTTTTAATAATATTAAGAGAAGTGTTATATACGGAGCGCAACAAATAGCCACGTACAGAAAGAGAGGGCTCTAACTGTTCCCTGTTTATCCATATTTTAAAAAAAACATCCTGTACCACATCGTCAGCCTCATTTTCATAAAGCAATAAACGGGCATAAGCACGAAGAGAAAAATAATACTGCTTATAAAGTTCATCAAAAGCAGTACGGTCTCCTTTTTTTATGTTTTCAATCAGATCAGAATCAATGTTCATCAAGCGAGTGACTATGATTTACAGATGCAATATATGTGTTTTTTCTTATATTATATAGGATTGAGTGTTAAAATGTTTACTTTTTTACGCAAATTCAGATGATTTTGACAACCAATAAGCCCTTTAATTAAAATAGAACATGTTTTTCAATGTGTTTAGATAAGATTAGGTTATAATCCATTTTTAATAGGATATTTTTCGTGATTCTTCTTCTGCTTTAATATATATATTCATTCTTTTCACAAAAGAATCCGGGTCATAGCCTCTTTCAATAGCATAAGTTTTTCCAATTAATGAAGTTATTTCGTTTGTGCTTGAAAGACGTTCTAAATTTTTACAACCGTCATCTTTCCCTACTTTTTTAAAACAAATACGATTTAAATCAACTAACTCAACATTTATGTCTTTTTTGTCATCATCAAAAAGAATATTACCTCCTGAAAAGTCCTTATGAAGAAACCCTTTTTCATGCATATATGCAGCTGTACGGGCTATTTGTTCCACAATCTCATCCTGTCTTTCAAAATGTCGTTTTTTTAAATCATTATAGATATATGGTAGTTCGGACTTTAAAGAAACTGAATAGCTATCATTAAAAAGTAACCAACGACGTCGTGTTAAGAATGCAATAGGTTGAGGAGTTTTTATCTCATTTTTCAATAAAATTAATCCATAGCGATAGGATCTTTCGGCTTTAGAGCTGCGTAGAAACCCATAAACAATTTGATTAATTAGATGAGGCCTTTTATATGACTTTACAACCAAATCATATTTACCCTCTTTAAATAGTCGGAGTTCATTGCGTCCTTTATAAATACGTTCGCCATTTCCCTTTCTGAAAAGAGTAGGTATACTATATACGAAATTCTCTAATTCTTTGTAATCGGTGTGAATAACTGTTTTCTGAGGATGTAGTATATTTACGAATGTGTTGATTATTTTGGACCAACTTCGGCTGTTTCTTAAAGGTCCTTTTAGATGCTTTCTAAAGAATTCTGGATGTTGTTCATTCAGATAGCGAATAACTTTATTTTTATTTTCACGATCAGTAATACGTTTTGAGTTTTTCCGGATGCGATAATAAATTCCGGTATTCTGTAATTGAATAACCTTACCTCCATCTTTAAGTATTGCTATCCAGAACATCCAGTCTTCACGACTTTTTATCTCTTCGTTATATCCACCAACACGTTCCCAATCAATTTTCCGATATAAAGCGCAGATATCGATCATGTTCTTACGGGCCAACAATTGTAACGAAAAAGCAGGTCTTTTCCAAACACCAGTTCTGTCTCCAATAAACCAGCCTTGTGAATAAACCACTTTTATGTCAGGGTCACTTTCTATTGTATTTACAGCTAATTCGATATAATCCGAAGCAATTAGATCATCAGCATCAACTGGTAGGATATATTTCCCTTTTGCCCGACGTATCGCATTGTTTCTGGCAGCGGAAGGTCCTCCGTTTGGTTGACTAAAACAGAATACATTCTCGTTCTCATTTTCATATTGTTTACATATTGTATAAGAATTGTCTTCAGAACTATCATCAATAAGTATTATCTCATAATTTGAATAAGTAGATGCGAATACAGATTGCAAAGTTGCCTCCAAATACTTTTCCATATTATAGACAGGAATGACTATTGAAACGAGGGGAAGTTTTTTTTGTCTATTCATTTATTAAATTTTGTCGCGCTTGTGAATCAATTTTTGCCAATAATATTTTATTGGGTTTGTATACTTCAACTGTTTCCAAGGACGACTTCCATGAGGTCTGTGCCAAACAGTCAGAGTTGTAAATAGATAGTTGCTGAATTTTAGGCTCAGAGACTGATGGGAGATAGTTACGTCATGCCACGACTTTGTCGGGTCTAATTCGTGAAAGTCAAAACATCTCAAGAAGTTTAAAGTAAGTAATGAGCAACAAAAACTAACGTGCTTTCTCGTTTTAAATACTTTATTCTCTTTCCCCTTTGCATAAAGATATGGATAGTTTATTTCTTCTCCCTCGTCTACTGTCACTGCTGCGGCTATACCGCATTGGTCTGATTTTAAAGCGCCTTCAAACAAACTTTGTATAGTATGTTTTTTTACGATTACATCCGACTCAATAATTAGTAATCCGGCTTCTTTTTGAATTGCTTTTTCTTGGGCTATCTGAAGGATTAATAAATAATTCGGCGAAGGATTTGTTGTTAAGTCTGAAAGATTAACCAATGTGAAACCTAATTCTTTAGAGGCATTTTCAAGAATCAGGGTATTCTCTTCCGTGCTGAAATCATTATATACAGTATAGGTAAAAGGGCATTTTATGTCGGAGGACATGATTGCCTTTATTGTCTCCAAAGTAAGTTCAATTGAATTTTTTACCGGAGTAATAATTTGTATTTCTTTCATCTTTTACTCATTTTAGGCAAAGGTAGACTTTTTCGGTCTTAATGCCGTAAAACCGGATATCTATTATTAAATCGGATTCCGATACCTAACATCAGGTAGTTGGGGTCGTGAAAGTTTTGCAGGCAGTAGCCTATGTGTAGGAATGTGTTTCGGGTGATATCTGTTTTGAGTGCCAGTACCTGATATAGGCCTTTTAGGTCTTTGCCTTTGTGGAGAACGTTTACTCCCAAGCCTAAGTTTACGCTAAAGTAGGGCATTACGTATTCAAATCTTCCTGAAAGACCTAAGGCTAATTGTTTGCTAAGTGAGGGTGTGAAAAACTCTTGTTCGGTGCCGGATATGTAATCTTCGGTATATGCGTTTGCACTGCCATCGTAAACGCCATCTAAGGAGACTCCTACGCGGGATTTATAGCCTACGTTATACATGGGGGAGAAGTTAAAGCCTAACACAGTATAGGCATGGGGCGATGCTACTTGTACGTCGCCGAATGTTACTCCTTTTCTACGCCAGGAGCCAAACAGAGCCAGGTCATAGCTTATATGGCGGTTGAATTCGGGGATGCGGTAGTTGAATGAAGAGGATAGTTTTTCTGTTTCTCTGTTGAAATTATACACTAAGCCGATTTTGAATCCTGAGGTGTTTAATCCTGCGTTGGGAAATTTCGTGTTTCCGTTTGAAAAGTGTGTTAAATCAACGCCTGTGGTCAGATCGAACTGACGGGAAAGTATCCAGTTCAGGTAAATGTTGATGTTCATATAGGCGTTAACTTTCGATCCGATCACCTTATTGTAGGAGTTCTCGTAGGTATCATACGGTTTCCATCCGGAGGATACACCAAAATTCCATTCGTAGTTAATCGAAGCCCGCGGAGATAGTTTTGCTATACGGGCTCCTTGAAATAAATAGAATGCAAAAGGATTTCCCAGCTGTTCCGGTTCTCCGAAATTGAAATAAGCTAACCCCAGACCTTGATATACACCTCCGTAAATAATGTCGGTACAGGTGTTTGGTTGAGACTGGAATGAATACCTTAAATGTGAAGCTAAGGAGTTGCGCATGATTTTTCCGGTCACATTATCACCCTTCAGAAAGGAATTGGATTGGATAATAAAGCCGGGTCTGACCTCTGCTCCAAACTGATGGATGAATTTGCGCGACACAGGGAAAGAGTCCATATAGCAGGTGAGGCTGTCGATCGGAGAGAAGTCTCCTCCCGGTTGAAACATACCGTTGGCTCTAAAGGCAAATAATTGACCAATCGTCTGCCCAATGGTAAAAGGTATGCTGAATAATAGTAGTAGGCTTATAAGGTAAACCCTTACTAAAAATGTTTCCGATCTGTTTTTTATATATTCTCCCTCACAGTTCATGTACGGACGCTGTTAGCCGGATATTCAATGAGTTTGTTTGTTGTTGAGTGTGTAACCCTGGTGACACGCTTTGTCGCGACCAAAGTAAAGCAATCCATGGCGTAAACAATGGATTGCTTTGTTACTTCGTCTTTTTTTGCAATGACGTGGTTGTGAACACGCCTTTTATTCCGATTTAGCTTTTACAGGATCTGTACACCATCATCTTTTACCTGCTCTTCTCCTGACGGAGTGATCAGTTTGTATCCTTTTCCGTGGATATTGATGATTTCGATTCCCGGATCGTCTTTCAACAACTTACGAAGTTTGGTGATATACACGTCCATACTACGCGCGTTGAAATAGTTATCGTCTACCCAAATTGTTTTCAGGGCATAGTTACGTTCCAGAATCTCATTGGCATGAGAGCAAAGCAAGCTAAGCAATTCACATTCTTTTGTGGTCAGCTTGGTTACTTTGTCGCCGATTGCCAGCGTTTGTTTTTGTGTGTCGAACATGAAGTTGCCCAATTTGTAGAATGGAATATCCTTCATCTTCTTACCTTTCACACGGCGAAGAATCGCTTCGATACGAAGCAAAAGCTCTTCCATGCTGAATGGTTTTGTCAGATAATCATCCGCGCCAATCTTGAAACCTTCCAGAATATCTTCTTTCATTGTTTTGGCGGTAAGGAAGATCACCGGAATTTCAGGATTGATCGAGCGGATCTCCTGAGCTAAAGTGAAACCATCCTTTTTCGGCATCATCACATCTAATACGCAAAGGTCATATTTGCCTTTAGTAAATCCTTTATAGCCTGCTTCACCATCGGTGAAAAGATCTGTTACATACCCTTTTGCTTGTAAGTATTCTCTTAAAAGCATTCCTAAATTCTCGTCGTCTTCACAAAAGAAGATTTTTAGCTTTTCATCCATAAACTAACTTTTTATAAGAGGTAAAGTAATAATAAATTTCGTTCCAATATTTCCCGTTCCGTTTTCGGCACGTATAGTACCGCCATGTTCCTCCACGATTTTCCGTACATAGGCTAATCCCAGTCCGAAACCTTTTACATCGTGTACATTTCCCGTTGGGATGCGGAAGAAGCGGTCGAATACTTTCTTTTGGTACTCCTTCTTGATCCCTATTCCATTGTCTTCGATCGATATCTGAAGTTTTCCTCCCTCGTTGGATGTCCGTGCCATAAGCGTCAGCGGAGTTTCCGGTCTGCGGTATTTTACCGCATTGTCGAGGAGGTTGAACAATACATTTGTAACGTGCATTTCATCTACGTAAATAGACGATTCTTCTGCTTGCAGGTCAATATCGATGCTGCCTCCGTATTTTTCTACTTTTAGCGTAAACGTATTGGCTATACCGGCAATCAGGTCATTCGCGTCGACTTCTTTCAATTTTAATGCCGCCCTCTGTTTTTCGAAAAGTGACATCTGCAATACTTTCTCAACAAGGAAGCCAAGACGTTTGGTTTCATCGTTAATTACGCCTGAGATATGCTTGAACACATCGGGGCTTTTCGTAATATCCGAGTCTTTCAGCATCTGTGCCGCCAATGATATGGTGGAGACAGGCGTTTTCAACTCGTGTGTCATATTATTGATAAAGTCGTTCTTCATTTCCGAAAGCTTTTTCTGACGGAATACGATATATATAGTAAACACGAATGTAACCAATAATAACAATGAGAAAATAGCCGAAGGAACTAAAAAAGTTACCGACTGCGCGATATAGTCGCTTTTGGTAGGGAAATACACCTTCAGATAATTCTGTTTGGAAGGAGGGTCTCCCGGAAAAAGCACCTGAGTAACTATATCAGCAGGATTCGGCTGTACATCGCTGCTCTGAAAAACCGTATGCCCATCTTTATTAATAACAAAAAAAGCATAAGGAATGTCTAAACCATTATTCAGAAATTCTGTTCGCAGATAAAAATCAAGTTTCTTAAAATCGACTCTTTCTTCAATCGGTTTTAAGTTTGCCGTGTTCATGATGTTCAGAAGCAACTCATGCATTAATCCCCTCTGATACAGGTATCGCGTTGTAACGATATCTTGCAATTGTCTGGAGGCATTCACAATACTGTTGGTCGACGAGCTTGATTTCGCGGAAGAGGATAAAGAAGAAAAAGGCTCGAACTTACGATTATCCAATAACTGTGTTCGGCGCACGGTCTGATTAATGGTCGATCCGTTCGAGTCGCGTATCTGCAGTTGGTATTGCTCCTGGGTAATTACCTGAGACAAGGATTTCGAGTCCGACTTATCCTGATACATATAACTGCTTTCCTCCCGGTTGATATCGTCTTCCAGATACTTGCTGGTTTCGTCTAATTCCAGATTCTTTGAAACCTGATGCAAGCTTCTTTTCACTGTTTCGCTAAATTGCTCGCTGCTTGATTTCAGAATAGTCGTCACATACGTCACCTGCAGATATAAGAGTCCTGCAAATGCGAATGCCATAACTATGGCCAGTAACCAAACTGTCGACTTCCTCATATTTTATATTCACCTACTAATTATGGAACAAATAACGCCCATTTTAGTTTAATATTTACACAAAAAAAGTGAAAATCAGGGGTGTCAATTCTTAATATATCTAATCATGCGACTATGGAAACGCTTAATAGTGTATGAAAAACAGCGTATTAGCGTTTTAACAATATTGATATGCAAAGAACGACCGAATTTCTTAAATTTTAATTCAGGATGATAGGTAATTTTAAAACAAAAATGCGAGCGAAGCGATATGATCTGTTTTGTGGAAGATCATTTTCGCTTACGTTCGCAATCATAACGGCTGTCGGGGAGTTTAAATCTTATAGTACTCTTCCCAACCTTTACGGGGAGGCTCGCCAACGAGTAGTTGATTGGCCAGCGCGTTGTTTGTTATCTGTTTGGTTGTTCTATCGAACAGTAGTTTCTCGCCTAATTGCTGACTGAGCACGCCAAGGCAGAACACCTGACTAAGCGGACCTGCGATTGAGAACGGAGAGCGTGTTTTCTCTTTTCCCATACAAGCCAACAGGAAGTTCGCGAAGTGGTTAGACGGACTCTTTGGTACTTCAGGCAGTTTGGATGCCATGTCTTTCGCTCTTTCTTCCGGAATAATTGATAATGTGCTTCCATGAGAACCACCTTTGAACGTAAGTGTTTTCGAGTATATTTCCTTGCCCGGGTTTAGTTTAGCAGGCTGTATTTTTCCTCCTGCAACGGTTGGAATGTTCGGGTCGATTTCGGACACACCATATCCTTCAGGAACGGCAGGAATATTGTCGAGCCCATCTTGCCAAGTAATATCCAACGCCGGCATATTGCCTCTTTCCGGGAATTTGAATACGATTGTAGAAGACATGGGGAAGAAGAACTTGTTATGATCTTTCAGATACGTAGGATTGATTTCGTATGGCAAACCTAAATCGAGGAATTCGTGAGCCGTATCGATGATGTGTGCTCCCCAGTCGCCCAATGCGCCCATGCCAAAATCAAACCAGCAGCGCCATTGTCCGTTTACGAAATCTTTATTATAATCATGATGCTTCACTACGCCTAACCAAGTGTCCCAGTCCATTGTTGAAGGAATGGGTTCGGCAGCCGGGAATTTTGTGATTTTCGGATCCCATTTGTGCCAGCGACGCGAGTTGTTCATGTGGGCCGTAATCGCGGTTACATCTTTAATGATACCTGCTTCTTTCCAGGCTTTGAACTGGAAATAGTTTGCTTCCGAGTGGCCTTGATTACCCATTTGGGTTACCACACCGTATTTTTTTTCACCCTTCATCATTATTTCTACTTCGTTGAAGGTGCGTGCCATTGGTTTTTCAACATAAACATGCTTTCCGTGTGCCATTGCTTCCATAGTAATAGGGAAGTGGGCATGATCGGGAACACCTACTGTTACAGCGTCGATCTGATTGCCCATTTTGTCAAACATTTTCCGGAAGTCCTGAAAGCGCGGCGCGTCAGGAAACATATTCATAATTTCCTGTGTATGAGGTGCACCCATGTCAACATCGCAAAGTGCCACAATGTTACACAATCCTGTGTTGTAAAAATCTTTCGCGATTTCACCACCCCGGAATCCTGCTCCGATAATGGCCAGGTTAACACGATCATTCGCGCTTACAAAAGGATTGGAAGGCATTGTTCTTGCCTGGGTTGGCGTCCAGAAAGCAGGAATGGCCGTTGCAGCCGAAGCAGCTAACGCTTGTTTTAGGAATAAACGTCTTGAAATTTCACTTGATTTCATGGTATCTATGTATTAAGATTAATTATTGTTTGCGCAAACACAAATCTATCTTGCGAAAATAGGTATTTTTTTCCTTAATCAACCTTTCTTAAAAAAGAAAATGTATGCTATAGGCAAACAATCCGCTTTTGCTATTGCAGATAAAGAATTATTTTATTATTAATGCAGGAGGGGAATTTGCTGTAAACACCATGAATATTATGGCTAAAACGGCATGAGAATGGGCATGAAATCACAAAAAACACTAACTGGCGAGGTTTAATAATAATTTTATTATATCTTTGTTTTTCTATTTTATTTAAGGACAAATAGATTTCCCTTATAAAAAGAAACACTATTCATACCTTAACTAACTTTTTCTTTTTGTTTAAAACGGTTAAATGTGGAAACGGCTGGGTGTGAATTTAGCCGTTTCGTTTTTTTATAAAGGTTCTATCCTATCCGTTTGTTGCTTGTTATCCCCAACAAATTCACTCATAATCCGGAGGCATTTTTTTGCATTACTATATGAAAAAAAATATATCCTTTATTTTTCAAAAAATAACCTTTATGTTTTTGAGTATGTTTAATGTGTTGATAATCAATGTGGTGCAGAAGGTAGTAAAAAGGCGGTAAAAAGGCTTAAAAATAGTCTGAAAAATAGGGTTGTTCGCTTGGGATAATATTTTCAAGCATTTTCAATGTTTTGAGGTCGGTGTGAAGATGATCTACTTTATGAAAATAGGATGGACGACGAAAGCTCATCATCATAGCGGTCAGTGTTTGTATACTTAGTTTTACCGGCCTGCCTGTTTTCTCCCGGCAAACTTGTACGGCTCCGTCTTTTGACCAACTTATGCCAAATACGCCTTCGTTCCATTCTGCTATGGGGTCGGTTACTTCAAAATGAAACGGACGTCCTTTCGTAGCAAATGGATATTCTTTCAGAAATGCGGCGACATCTACAATTCTTCCCATGAAATAGGGCTCGATAGACTCAATAATCTGGCTGTCTTCAAGCAAGTAGGCTATAGGCTCGTTTTTGTAAACATGCCCTTCCAGTTTGTCGATCATGGAATCGTGCGCATGGATGAAGTTCCATAAGCCTTTACGCGCCTCCTGGTTCAGGTAGATGATTTCTTTAATGTGGAAAACGTCATCTTCTATCCAATACATCAAATAGCCCATTGGTTCATTGTCTCCGTTGTAATAAACCGCGGCATTACGTTCGTCTTCGTTTTCCCAGCGCCAGTATTCGTCCCATTCAAGTTTTTCGCGAATCATGGCGCCGTGGTTGGTCTTGGCGAACAGGTCGTAAGTGTCCATAAGTACCTTGTCGTCTATAGGTACGCGCTCTACATAGCCCGGCAATGCCGGATACTTGGGTATCTGTGTGTCTTTTAATATAAATGTAAGATGTTCGTTGATGATTTCCCAACCCTTTCTCCTATAATAAGGTATAGAGTAGGGGTAGAGGAAAGAGATCCATTGTTTCTTTTCACGCATTTTGCTGAGGCCCACTTTGATGAGATCGTTCATCAAACCCATATTGGTGTATTCGGGATACGTGCCTACTCCGGTAAGTCCTCCCATCTTGAAGAGCTTGCCATGTATGTTTACTACACAGGGATAGATGCAAATCTGAGAAATAAGTCGCTCTCCGTTAAACCAACCCAGCACTTCCGATTTTTGTAGTACCGGACGTTTTGCCCGGATTATTTCGCCGTCTTCGTAACCACTCTCTACCAGTTCCTGGTTGGTTACCTGAAATACATAACGTAACAGTTCGTTATACTGATCCAGGTATTTGACACTTACCGGTTTTAATACTAATTGCTCCCGTAATTTATGGCCTTGCATGATCTTTTTTAAATTCTCTGCAAATGTATCATTATTTTGATACCATTGTCATTCGTGCGGTATAATTATCCTGTTGCTTTTATTATTTATTAGAAACCGGCGGGTAGTCTAACGTATAATGTAAACCGCGGCTTTCTTTTCGCTCGATGGCTTGCCTCATAATCAGGTAGCCGGTGTTTACCATATTGCGCAGTTCGCAAATGTCTTTTGAGGCGACGGAACGTTTAAACAAACTTTCGGTTTCTTCGTATATCGTGTCGAGTCTGTTCCAGGCCCGTTTCAGACGAAGATCGGAACGAACGATACCCACATAAGTACTCATTATTTGTCCTACTTCTCTGATGCTTTGTGTGATAAGTACCATTTCTTCGGGCGAGCTTGTTCCCTCGTCGTTCCATGCCGGTATGTTTTCCTGATAGGCAAGAGTTCCAATAATCGTGGAACTGTGTTTTGCCGCTGCGTCAGCATAAACTACGGCCTCTATCAACGAATTGGAGGCCAAGCGATTTCCCCCATGAAGCCCGGTACAAGCACATTCGCCTACGGCATATAGCCGGTTGATAGACGAACGGGCGTTCATATCTACCTTGATGCCTCCGCATAAATAATGAGCGGCAGGAGCAACGGGAATGTATTCACGGGTGATATCTATACCTATTTCAAGGCATCTCTTATAGATGTTGGGGAAATGTTTCTTTGTGTCGTCCGCGTTCTTGTGTGTAACATCGAGAAAAACATGCTCGTCTCCCCTGTTCTTCATTTCGTTGTCGATTGCACGTGCAACAATATCGCGTGGCGCAAGCGAAAGGCGTTCGTCGTATTTCTGCATAAACTCCTTTCCGTCTTTTGTGCGTAACACACCGCCGTATCCCCTCATTGCTTCAGTAATCAAAAAAGACGGTCTGTCTCCCGGATGATAAAGCGCCGTAGGGTGGAACTGTACAAATTCCATATCCTTAACAGTGCCCTTCGCGCGGTAAACCATGGCAATGCCATCTCCGGTTGCTACCATCGGATTGGTTGTTGTTTGGTAAACCGCCCCAATGCCACCGGTAGCCATCAGGGTGATTTTGGAGAGGAATGTGTCTATTCTGCCTGTATCCATATCCATCACATAAGCTCCGTAGCAGTCAATGTTTGGCGTTTGCCGGGTTACGGTGGCTCCTAAATGGTGTTGCGTAAGTATTTCTATCGTAAAATGATTCTCGTAGATATCGATGTTGGTGTGTTTTTGTACAGCTTTGATGAGGCTGTCTTGTATTTCGGCTCCGGTATTGTCTTTGTGGTGCAGAATGCGGAACTCGGAATGACCACCTTCGCGATGCAGATCGAAATTTCCCTTCTCGTCTTTATCAAAGTCGACCCCCCAGCTAATCAGTTCTTCAATCTGTGCGGGAGCTTCCCGAACCACTTTTTCCACGGCCGCCAAATCACTGAGTTGGTCGCCCGCGATCATTGTGTCTTTAATGTGTTTCTCGAAATTATCGGTAATCAGGTTGGTAACAGAAGCTATCCCTCCCTGTGCGAAATAGGTGTTTGCTTCTTCCAGATTTGTTTTAGAGATTAAGGCTACTTTCCCTTTTCCGGCTACTTTAAGTGCAAAACTCATTCCTGCTATACCCGATCCAATAACTAAGAAATCGTATCTTTTTACCATCACATACTATCTTTAGATACGCAAAAATAGAAATTAAAACCATTCGGCGTCATAGAGCAGGTAAATTCGGCCTTGTTTTTTTCCATATCTTTGCGCTTGAAAAAGAGAACGATAAAAACATGAAGGATTTATTTGAAGGATTCGTAGGGATTCGTTTGTGGGACGGTCAGGTGCTGAATGATTTTTTATTCACCTTGATCCTGTCTGCCCTGGTTCTTTTTGCCTTCGTGTTTCGCTTCAACTATCGCGCCTGCTTGAAAATGTTTAACGATGTGATTTACATCAAAGAGCGTCAAAGCCTTTTTAAGCAAGGGGCGGTTTCCGATTTTTATTTTCGGGTTTTCATGATTCTTCAAGCGTTATTTCTCTGCACCTTGTTTGCTTTTTCCTTCTTCTATAATAAAGGTTATCTTGATTTCGACCTAACGCTCCCGAATATTTTAATTTGCATAGGGGGGCTTTTTGTAATAATCTTATTGTTCTTTCTTTTTAAATGGGTGCTGTACGAACTAACTGGGATGATCTTTTCGGATGTGAATAAGTTCAAGATATGGCGGAGCAGTTATGTTGCCATCATGGGCGCTTGGGGCGTGTCTCTTTATGTGCCGGTAGCTTGGTCTGCCCTTTGGGGTAAGTATCCTTCTTTATCCTTTCTTCTGTTTGTGTTTTTGTATATTTTGTGTCGTTTTGCGATAATATATAAGACAATGCGTATATTTTATAGAAAAAATTCAGGGTTTTTGCATATAAATTTGTATCTTTGCGCCCAAGAAATTTTACCTCTGGTATTTTTGTACGAAGGTATGGTTTATTTGTATAACTTTATCAAGATGAGTACTTTATGGCATTGAGTATAAAGAAAGTTTTAATATCGCAGCCCCGACCTACGACTGAGAAATCACCCTATTTTGATATTGCTGAAAAATATGGAGTAGAAATAGATTTTCGTCCTTTTATTAAAGTAGAGCCGTTAAATTCAAAAGAGTTCAGACAGCAAAAGGTTTCCATTTTGGATCATACGGCTGTGATTTTCACGGCGCGTACCGCAATCGATCACTTCTTTCAATTGTGCGAAGAGTTAAGAGTGGCAATTCCTGAAACAATGAAGTATTTCTGTACGACTGAGGCAATCGCCGTCTATCTTCAGAAGTATATCGTTTATCGTAAAAGGAAGATCTTTTTTGGACAAACAGGAAAAGTGGATGATCTTGTATCCGTTATAGCAAAACATGCTAAGGAGAAATATTTTATCCCCGTATCGGATGTTCATAAAGATGATCTGATGATTTTGCTGGGAGCAAAAAAAATAAATTTCACTAAGGCGGTTATGTATCGTACGGTAAGTAATGATTTTGAAAAAGACGAAGTGTTCGATTATGATATGCTTGTTTTCTTCAGTCCGTCGGGAATCACATCCTTATTGAAAAACTTCCCCGGTTTTCAGCAAGATAATATTAAAATAGGATGTTTCGGACCAACCACCGCCAAAGCCGTTAAAGATGCCGGCCTAAGGTTGGATGTGGAAGCTCCCTCTCCTGAAGCTCCGTCGATGACGGCAGCGCTGGAATTGTACTTGAAAAAAGAGTTGAGTGATAATAAGAAATAATGACAGATCATAGGTTTACTCTCACCAAAGAGGAACGCCTGTCATGGAAACGCTACATTGACTTGTTGTTTGAAAAAGGACAGTCGTTTGTAGCGTTTCCATTACGGGTCATCTATTTATCTGTTGAGCAAGAAATGCCGGCCGCATCTTCTATCCTGATCAGTGTGTCGAAAAAGAAGTTTAAGCGAGCCGTGAAGCGGAATAAGATCAAACGGCAGGTAAGAGAGGCCTATCGCCTGCAAAAGCCGGAATTGATTACCCATCTCAAGGACAGAAATAAAAATTTGCTGATCGCCTTTCTCTATCTGGATAAAGAAATTCATCCTCATACCACCATTGAGAAGGCTATGCGCAAAACAATTGCCTTACTGAAGGAAAATATAGAATGAAACGTTTCTTTGTAGCGATACTGCTTGCTCCGGTTTATTTCTATAAGTATTGCATTTCTCCTTATACTCCTCCTTCGTGCAGATATACGCCTACTTGTTCAGCGTATGCTATACAGGCATTGAAGAAGCATGGCCCCATAAAAGGTCTCTATCTTGCAACCAAACGTATTCTTAGCTGTCACCCTTGGGGAGGCAGCGGTTATGATCCGGTGCCCTGATTATGATTTATTGTGATATACATACCCATCAGGCAAAGCCTGCCTCCGAGCATATCCGTATTATTAGTAAAACGGTAGATACCCGGCATTCCTTTTGTTTTTTACCCGGCTGTTATTATTCTTATGGAATCCATCCGTGGCATATTGAGCATAAAGAGCAACAATTGATGCTTCTGACAGAGGCGTTGTTCGATCCGTCTGTAATTGCTTTGGGCGAAGCCGGATTAGACAAAAGTATCGATGCCCCGCTATCATTGCAAACAGAGGTGTTTACAGAGCAGGTAAAGCTCTCCGAAGCGTTTAGAAAGCCACTGGTGATACATTGTGTAAAAGCATGGGATGAACTGTTGGCTGTAAAAAAAGACCTGAATCCGCAAATGCCTTGGGTAATACATGGTTTTCGTGGAAATGATATATTGGCCGAACAGCTTATCCGGAAAGGTCTCTACCTTTCGTTCGGCATGAAGTTCAACCCGAAGGCTCTTCGCATAGCCTGGCCTGATTATGTATTGCCTGAAACAGATGAGGCAGACATCGCTATAGAAGAAGTATATGCCGATATCGCCAATGCGTTAGATATGTCTATTGACTTATTAGCCTTAACATTAAGAAAGAACGTTAAGGCAGTCTTTTCTGTCTGATTCGGAAAATAAGTCGTACATTTGCTCCTTAAATCAAGAAAAAAAACACATAGAATACATATTAACGATGAATTTTGTAGAAGAATTAAGATGGAGAGGCATGATACACGATATGATGCCCGGTACAGAAGAACAGTTGCAAAAAGAAATGACATCCGCCTATGTAGGGATTGACCCGACAGCAGATTCGTTGCATATCGGTCACTTGGTGAGTGTAATGATGCTTAAACATTTTCAACGCGCAGGACATCGCCCGATCGCTTTGGTTGGTGGTGCAACAGGCATGATTGGCGACCCTTCATTGAAATCCGCAGAACGTAATCTTTTGGATGAAGTGACTTTGCGCCATAATCAGGAAAGCATCAAAAAGCAATTGGCTAAATTCCTGAACTTCGATTCAGACGCTCCTAATGCAGCTAAATTGGTGAACAATTATGACTGGATGAAGGACTATTCATTCCTTAATTTTATTCGTGATATCGGTAAACACCTAACGGTAAACTACATGATGGCAAAAGATTCTGTAAAGAAACGCTTGAGTGGTGATTCTAACGTTGGATTATCGTTTACCGAATTTTCTTATCAGTTGCTGCAAGGATATGATTTCCTTTTCTTGTATGAACACGAAGGATGCCGTCTGCAAATGGGTGGTTCCGATCAATGGGGAAATATTACTACAGGAACTGAATTGATCCGTCGTAAGCTTGGCGGTGAAGCCTTTGCTTTGACTTGTCCGTTAATCACGAAAGCAGATGGCGGTAAGTTTGGGAAAACAGAATCAGGCAATGTGTGGCTGGATCGCAGATATACTTCTCCGTATAAGTTCTATCAGTTCTGGTTGAACGTAAGCGACGATGACGCCGCAAAGTACATCAAGATATTTACAGACCTTACACAGGAAGAGATTTCAGCTTTGGAATCAGAACAGGCTGCTGCTCCGCATCTTCGTCCGCTACAAAAGCGCTTAGCGAAAGAAATAACCGTTATGGTGCATTCGTTAGAAGACTATGACGCGGCTGTAGAAGCATCTAATATCCTGTTTGGAAACGCAACATCTGAAGCCCTGAAGAAATTGGACGAAGACACACTTCTGGCTGTTTTTGACGGCGTACCCCAATTCGAAGTGTCTTTGGATGAATTGAAAGCCGGAGTAAAAGCATCAGATTTATTTACCGAGAAAGCCGCAATTTTCCCATCAAAAGGTGAAATGCGTAAGCTTGTTCAAAGCGGAGGCGTAAGTGTAAATAAAGAGAAGCTAACGGAAGCAGACGTTGTAATTACTGCAGAATCACTGCTTGACGAGAAGTATTTATTGGTGCAGCGCGGTAAGAAAAACTATTATCTGCTGATAGCTAAATAAGAAAAACAATAGTAATGCTTGCAAAGTTAAAATATAGTTCTTACCTTTGCATCGCTTTACAGGAAGCATCGGATTGTCTCATGGTGTAATGGTAGCACTACAGTTTTTGGTTCTGTCTGTCTAGGTTCGAATCCTGGTGAGACAACAACAGATAAAGTTAAAAGGTAGCCCAAAAGGCTGCCTTTTCTTGTTTTACGCTTGTTTATAAGCCTTTTTTACGATGTTTTAAAGGTATGGCAATGTATGGGTGAAAATGACAATATATGGCAATATTGACGCTCATTTCTACCCAAAACGGCTTCGGTAGAAAATCGGGTAGAAAATTTTGCTACTTTTGAGGTAGAAATCTTAAAATCTACACCAATGGACAGTCTTGTTTTACGTTTTATATTCGATAGGAAAGGGGTTACTAAAAGAGAACCTAAGAAAGAAGCGCTCATACAAATTGAAGTATATGACAAAATTTCAAGAAAGAAAAAATACATCAGTACTGGTGAATACATTCTAAGAAGCCAATACTCCCCTGTCGGTACTGGTGGGCTATCAATCATAAAACATAGCAATGCATCGATAATAAAAAACCGTATTGATAAAACCTTTTCCAAGATTCAAGCATTCGTCTATTCGGACAAATGTCAGTTTCTAGAAGACGTAGACAAATGGAACAAAGAAGATGATCTTTCCACTCCGAGCATTGTGGAGTTTATTAAAGCCGATCTTACAAAACGAAATGCATCTTCCTCTTCGATAAAACATAGTTATGCATTAATTAAACGTTTAGAAGAATTTGGAAAAATCAAGTCATTTTCAGATTTGAGCTATGTAAATATAGAGGGATTTGATTTTCATTTAAAAAAAACGATAAAGTCTCAACCAACTTTATATAAGAGACATACTCTATTCAAGAGTTATATAAATAAAGCGATTAAAATAGGATATATTGACGTAAATCCTTATGATAATTTTACTGTTCGTCGGGGAAAATCTGAAGATCCAGTCTATCTTATTGAATCAGAAGTTCAGAAAATCATCAAATATAACCCCAAGGGGTCAACCAAAGAAAGTCTTTCAAAAGTAAAAGACTTATTTTTATTTCAATGCTTCACAGGATTATCATACACCGATTTAGATTCTTTTAGTAGAGGAAATATACGAATAATCAACGGACAAAAAGAAATTCATGGTGTAAGAAACAAAACAGGAGTTCCTTTTATCGTTTTATTGCTTCCTATCGCTGAAGAGATTGCTGAGCGATACAATTACAATCTTCCGGTTATTAGTAATCAAAAATACAATACCTATTTAAACACATTAATTGAACGAGTCGGCCTAGATAAAGATGTCACCACACACACAGCAAGACATACATTTGGAACGTATTTGATTAATAAAGGAATAAGCATTGAGGCTATACCTAAGATAATGGGACATACAAATATGACACAATCTCTACTTTACGCCCGAATGTTGGGCGTAACAGCAATCAATGAGATGAGAAACAAATTAATAGAAAAAAAATTCCCAGCAAAAGAAAAATAGAACTTGTGTGTTTTTCTTTTATTGGGGTAAGGTAAGGGTAGAGATTATTTGATTCGTTCAAATTCCATTTCAACTAAATCAGAAATATCATTCTTTACGCGTCTATAATTATTTTGGATTTCATTGTTCATCGTTTCCTGATCCTTAAAGTCAATAATTGTTGGGATTTTCATATATTGTTTGGTTTCGGCTTTTACTTTCTCAATATCGATAACTATTTCAGCATGGAAAATCTTCTGTTCGATGATTTCTCCAAAGTTATCTGCTACAGCTCCCACAAATTTTCCTTGTGACAATCCTGCTATCTTAGATGCTGGTATGATTGAGTCCATTTGAGTCGAAATTGATGTTGATTTATCATTCTTATTAATGCTGATCGATTGCCTACGCTGTAGGATCTTTCCAAATCTTTCAGACAACATCTTAGCAGTCTCTCCTATCACCTGACCAGAGAAAATGTTGCCAATTGTATTGATGATTACTTTTGCTTCTTTGTCGCCGTAATCGCGTATAAGTTGACTAAAATCCTGACAACTGAGACAAATACTGACCCAATTACTTCTGGCCGTAGCGATCAGGTTGTCAAGCCCACGAAAAAAGATGGTTGGTAGCTCGTCAACTATCACAGCACATTTTAGTTTACCTTTCTTATTAATCATCTTGACAATTCTACTGTTGTACAATCCCAGTGCTGCCGAATAGATATTTTGACGGTCGGGATTATTGCCGACACAAAGTATCTTCGGTTCGTCCGGGTTGTTTATATCCAGCGTAAAATCATCACCTGTCATTACCCAGTATAATGCCGGACTTATCATCCTTGACAATGGTATTTTAGCCGAAGCGATTTGCCCCTGCAACTGGTCTTGCGCATTTCCTTTCCATGCATCCATGAAAGGACTTAAATAATTCTCTAATTCTGGATATGAAGTGAGTATTGGAAATATTTCTTCGTATGGTTTGTTCAGGAACTCAATCGCATGCGGAAAGGTACAATACCGTCCGTTATCATAGATTTTTAGATACCAGATTATTGCTGCAAGCAGAATGATTGGAGATTCAACAAAGAAATCTCCCTGTTTCTGTATCCAGCTTTTATTTAGGTTTAATAAAATAATATATGCAGCTTCGTAAGCATCAGAAATATCTGTCATGAATGTCGGATTGATCGGATTGCATCGATGGCTTTTTGAAGGATCATCAAAGTTGATAATATAGAATTTCGGTTTGACCTTGTACTTATCAACATGCTGTAGCAGGTGGTTATATGCTATCTCCGTCAGATCGGGTTGTTTATAATCATACAGGTACATGGCATACCCTTTTTCGATTTGTTGTTTGATGAATTGATTGATTACGGCATAAGATTTCCCTGATCCTGGTGTTCCCAAAACCATCGTTGCCCGAAAAGGGTTTACAACATTTATCCAACCAGATAGTTTTTTCCCTTGATAGGTAAAATGAGTTTTCAGATTGATTGAATACTCATTTTCCATAAGTCGGGTTTCCTGCATAAAAGATTCGTTCTCTTCGTTGAAGACATCTTTCATCAGGTTATTATTCAGAATTCTTTTAGCCCATGTTCCTGCAGTCAGAATAAAGATATATCCTATAACGATAGAGATCATGTATAGTATTCCGGCTGTATTAACATCATTACCACTAAGAAGAAAATCATTACCGAAATACAATAATATTCCGAGAAGAAATAGCGATATTATTTTACTCCATTTTATATCTTCACTTCTCATTCCCTGATCTGCGATACAGGTCATAATAAGAAATAATATACTTCCGATTTTCGAGATATAGAAATTCTCAAATAATCCAACATTCCCAATTATCCGAATACAGTAATCGACTATCTGATTTGTAAATCCGATTGATAAGAAGA
Source organism: Massilibacteroides vaginae (assembly GCF_900178525.1). Taxonomy (GTDB): domain Bacteria; phylum Bacteroidota; class Bacteroidia; order Bacteroidales; family Tannerellaceae; genus Massilibacteroides; species Massilibacteroides vaginae. Next base: position 981,339 of record NZ_FXDJ01000009.1, on the reverse strand, counting down.
ATTCATAACAATAGAAATAACAATGCAGAACAAGTAGGATAATACTTGCTGCCCTAGCCATATCAACTATTTTACCAAGTGCTTTTAGGTCGTCTTCTTGTGCCATAATTTAAAATTTAGGTTTGTTTTTTTTCTTCTTTTTTCGCTTAATTGTTTCGTCCGGGTCTGCATATTCAGGCATAGAGAAAAAGTCAAATATAGATTCTTGACTTTCTTTTTCTTTTGTTGGGGTATATTCATTTCCTTTATTCTCGTTTGGAAAAGGAATAATAAAATGCGGATTGTCAAAAAAATTAGCCAATCTGTTTGCTGAAAAAACGTCACCAAGTCTGGAACCTTTAAGGACTGAACGTGTATTATGATCAATGAAGGTTACTCCATATAACAGATTGTCCTTGTTTCTAAACAGTATCATGTCAACACCTCGTTTTTTTAGCAGTTCTGATAATTCATCCGTACTCCTGTTTTTGCATTGATACATGCATTGAACAATAACCCGCCTTGTGAAATCTGTACTTTTTTTTTGCTGTTGTTGCTGTTTTTGGAGATGTTTTTTCCATTTAAGTTCTTTTTGTTCTTTCTCAGTCAGTTCTTCAATAGGTCTATCTTCCTTAATTTTCACTTCTTCGTATTTCTTCTCATTAGATTTGATTTTCTTCTGCAATGCTTCATAACCGAATTCTTTTCCGAAGATGGATGATTTTAGTTGCCTGCTGTTTTTTCCCTTGTTTTCATCGATAGCCGAATAGAATATTCCATGAATAGGTTTGAATTTGTCAGTATCCTTAACCGGTATTCTTCCATCTACATGAGTATAAGTGCATCCGAACTGTTCCAGGAGTGTTTTATATTCCGCAAAACTCGTGAAGTTATAGGATTGTATCAGTGCTCCAACTGAATTTTTTATCTGTTGGGCGAGGTCACCTTTAGTATGATCAACCGGCTTAATCCGGTATTCATTTTTAAGTTCGATTTTAGTTGGAATGTACAGGTTATATTTTTTCTCTATTTCTCTACAAGCCTCCATAGATCGTCTTTTTGAATATGAGTCATTGATTTTGTCTCCATTCTCATCTACACATACCGTAACGATGTGGTAATGAGTACGGTCGATATCGTTATGTTTATATAGTAAATAAGGCTGTTTTCCATATCCCATTTTGTCAAGATACTCCTGTGCTATTTCTTTTGCTGTTTCATCATCCACCTGATCTCTTAAATCAGGATTTAAAGATATGTGAACGACTGGTTTTTTGGTTCTTTTATTTGTAATCATCAATAAGTCGAATGATTGGACAGAGTCTCTCACATTATAATTGAGACTTTCATCGTGAATAATGCCCTTACTGAATAGAACTAAAGCTTCATTTCTATCGACTTTTTCCTGATTATACTGAAGAGCGCCATATAGTGAAGAGCCTGTATTTATTTTTGCAACCATTGTTCAAATTCTTTAGTTACACTTAATATTTCTTTGTTGGTTTTAATTAATTCAAGTGTTGCATCTCGGAGTTGATAAAGAAAAGCAAGCGCTTTTTTGTCTGTTAATGTAGTATGAATTGCTTTCGTTGCTTGGTTATAATTGTTCCCAATCGCTTTATATTGTGCTTGAATATTTACAAGGATTTTGTAGAATTCATGTGTATTTCTATCAACATTCACTACCTTCAACGGCTTATTAAAGATGGCTGATTTTATGAATTTTGTACGGTTTTCCACTCCTGACAATTTCATTTGGCGCTCTAAATTAATAGCCTCCTCTGTTGTTAATCTAAATGAATACATAACATCTTTGTTTGCTTCCATAACTATTTTTGTTAATTGTTGAAAATTACGACTTGGGAGTAATTCTAACCCGGAAATGAATGTAATACATTCCCGGTCTTTGTATGACAAAGACACAACTGGCTATCTGCTGGAGCAGATAAAATTCTCACTTCGTTCCGAATTAAATTGCATCCGATAAAGAAGAAATAATTACTCCGTTTATTGGAGATAAAGGTAGAGGCTTCAGTTTTCAAATAAAAGGGTATAAGCGTTCCTAATCGGGTATAAGCGTTCCATCAAACTGCGTTTTTTGGGCATTTCCTATATCTTCGAATCCATGTTACAACATGACAATGTTACAAGTAACTAAAGCGACAATGTTACAAGTAACTAAAGTTACAACGCTACAACATGACAATGTTACAAGTAACTAAAGTTACAACGCTACAACATGACAATGTTACAAGTAACTAAAGTTACAACGCTACAACATGACAATGTTACAAGTAACTAAAGTTACAACGCTACAACATGACAATGTTACAAGTAACTAAAGTTACAACGCTACAACATGACAATGTTACAAGTAACTAAAGCGACAATGCTACAACATGACAATGTTACAAGTAACTAAAGTGAATAGTATTAATTAAAATAATGAATATATGAATAATGATTTTTTATTAAATGATGATGAATCTCTGATCTCCAGCTTTGATGGTAGTTTCAGAAAGGCACTAAATGAAAAAGAAGATTCTCATCCAGAACAAACAGTCCCCAAAAAGAAAAAAGAAAAGAGCATGAAAAATAGAGAAGTATCAAGAAAAGTAGATTCCTTGACTTCCGGCAATATTCAAATCAGGGTTTCCTCTCAGACTCTTTTGTTGTTAAAAAAACATCAGATGTCCGAATTAGAGAGATGCGGAAAATCAAAAAGTATGAAGCAACTGATTGATGAAATTGTTACGGAGTTCTTTTCCAAGAAAAAATAAAAAGTGATTTAGTATAAAAGTGGTATAAGCGTTCCTAATCGGGTATAAGCGTTCCGTGAACTTGAAAAATAACCCAAAAACAGAAATTCTTCTCTTTATTTGCCGAAAATATCAAATTAAATATTTTCGGTATGGGCACAAAATTAATAAGTATTTCTTCCCAGAAGGGTGGTGTTGGTAAATCCACCTTTACTACTCTTCTGGCCAGTATCCTTTACTATGAAAAAGGATTTAATGTTGCCGTGATAGACTGTGACTATCCACAGTTCAGCATCAAGAAGCAGCGTGAAAGAGAAAAGAAGCAGATCATGTCTATTGCTTCATTCAATCAGATGGCTCAGTCCCAATTTGAGAGACTTCAGAAAAAGCCATATCCTGTCTTTTCGTGTGAAAGCCCTGATATACTAGGTTTTGCAGAGGAGGTCTTGAACAAATCCTCGGTAACATATGATTATATCTTTTTTGATTTTCCAGGTACGGTAAATTCAGAACATATCGTGAAAGCGATTAAAGGAATGGACTACCTGTTTATCCCGATGGAAGCGGAGCGCAAAGTCATGGAATCCACATTGGAGTTTGCCTTTACTCTGTCTGAATTATTCAAAAAATCCGGCAAATCAGATAATATATATTTATTCTGGAATAAAGTGGATAAACGGGAAAAGAATAACCTCTACGAGAAGTATGACATAGAAGTCATTAAACCGTTAAAACTCCGGGTGATGGAACATTATTTCCCTGCATCCTCCAAGTTCAAGAAAGAGATAGAAGAAGATGCCCGTTTCGTTTTCAATTCAACCTTTTTCCCGGCAATGAAAGCGGCAACAAAAGGGACATCCATAAACCTGGAAGGCTTTACAGAGGAATTATTAACCTATATAGATTCAACATATGACAAGAGAGGATTACAAGAGAAAGTTCTTGAAGAAGCGGTTTGACAAGGGCAAGAAATCAAGTGTCCTTATCACGAAAGAAACAAGGACTAAGCTCTTCCACCTGTCCTATGGTGGTCCAGGGTATGAGCGCATTCCCATTGCAGATATCGTTGAGAACATAATTCAGGATCATTTAAATGAAAATGTTGAATCGATTAAAGAAATCTATAAGCACGATTCTCCTCTTTATTAGAGCTTTTGAGATTGCCTGTATAGTTCTGAACCGGAAAAAGACTACTCCCCAGCAAAAAAAAAAATCAGCGGATTCTACTTCTATCATGGGAGTAAGCAAAACGAAAGTCGGAGAAGCAGGACTTTTCAAGCTAAAAGCAAAGGAGGTTCCCGAAATAGACTATGAAGCGGAAGCGATCCCTCTTGAAACAAGGGAAATATCTTTTGAGTCATTGGAGCAGATCGATTCTGTAATCACCGGAAAGGAAGAGCTAACGGAAAAATCAAAAAAAGCAATAAAAAATCTGGGTGGTACCGAACTTGGACATCAGATTAAAAATCGGATATCTTCTTTGCTTGATAATGTAGAACTGAAAAGTCGGGATATCAAAGACAATACAGAACTATCTGATTTATCAGCACTCTTGGATTAACATTAAAATTATAAAATATGAAATCAGTTAGAAGACAATTAAGAAAAGTTGAACGAAAGTTCATTTTCACCCTTGCATCATTATTAATCTTTTACGAATGCCTGCTCGCTCAATCCGGCATTTCAAATGGTGTAGCAGCTATTAACGAAGCCACAAGCGAAATAAAAAGTTTATATGATCCGGTAAAGAAGCTGATCTGGGTAATTGCAGCGGTACTAGGAGTCGTTGGTGCAGTACGTATTTACGCGAAAATACAAGGCAAAGATCCTGAGTCATCTAAACATGCTTTGGCGTTTGTTCTTGGAGCGATTGCCCTATTGGTTGGTGAGACCTTTATCCGTAAAACATTTATTGATTAATGGACTTTCCTTCTAACCCCGGCGTTGGTGAGACCGTTATTGTATTCGGTCTTCGTGGCCAGTACATTATACTAGCGGCTGTTTCCATTGTCCTGTTCATCATAATCGCTGCAATACTAGGAAACACAGGCATACCTGTACTTCTTGTGATCCTGATCTTGGTACTATCCGTAACAGGTGTTCTGGGTGGAATAATAAAGATCAATAAGCGATTTGGAAGACATGGGGTTATGAAGGTAATGGTTAGAAAACGGTTACCCCGCTATATAAAGAACACTGTGGAAATTTATCAACTTGTAAAAAGAAAATAGAATGCAAAACGTGTCTAAAGGTTTTGATATAAGACAGGTCTTTCCTATTTATGCTGTCGAGAATGATTTTCTGATCAGTAAGTCGGCTGAGATAACGGCAGCCTATAAACTTGTTCTGCCGGAAATCTTCACACTGTCAAAGGAGGATTATGAAGGAATCCATTCCGTATGGCTTCGTGCGATTAAAGTACTGCCGGCCTATACGATAATCAGTAAACAGGATTGGTTTACCAAATCAACCCACGACAGAACCTCTCTAAACGATGATGCTACTTTTTTAGAAAATGCTTACAGGAAGCATTTTTCTGGCCGTCCCTACCTGAAGCATAGCTGTTACCTGTATATTACAAAATCCAGAAAAGGAAGGAGTAAAATCCAATCAGTAGATAGTATGCTGTTGAGAGGTCATATTGTTCCACAGGAAGTAAACTCGAAATCTTTTGATCAGTTCGCCGATTCGATATTACAGTTCGAACAGATACTGAAAGATTCAGGGATCATACAAATCGAACGTGTTGGTACTGACGGTCTTTTGGGAACAAAAGAGAACGAGGGAATATTGGGTAAATATATGAATCTCACCCAGGAAGATAACCGCCTTCCGTTGCAGGATTTTGTCATTGATGACGATGGCGTAAAGATCGGAGACAACCGGATTGTAGTACATACGATATCCTCTGCCGATCAGGTATCTCCAATAGTCAGTACAGATTTACGGTATGAACAATACAGTACAGAGAATTGTGATTGCCTGGTTTCCTTTGTTGCTCCACTAGGACTGCTCCTGACGTGTAACCATATTTACAATCAGGTGATCTTTATTGAGGACAGTGATGAGATAAAAAGAGAACTGGAGAAAACATCGGATAAGATGTATTCACTGCAACAACTGAGCAGCAGCAATCTTGTCAACAAAGAATTCATTGATGCCTATCTGGAGTTGTCTTCTACTCTTAAACTGACTTCTGTCAGATGTCATTGTAATGTGATGGCCTGGTCTGATGATAAAGAAGAGTTACGTCAGATAAAAAATGAAGTGGGAAGTTCAATTGCAAAAATCGGTTGTCGGATACATCATAACACGACTGATAGCCCTGTCTTGTTCTGGTCGTCCATACCCGGTAATGCCGGTGATTTTCCCCGTGAAGAAACCTATATCACATTTCTGGAAAATGCACTCTGTTTCTTTGCCAGTGAAACAAATTATCAGGATTCTCCATCTCCCAAAGGGATACGCCTATCAGACCGGATAACAGGTAAGCCTGTCCATGTTGACATCTCTGACCATCCACAGGAGGTCGGTATTATTACGAATGGGAATAAGTTTGTGATCGGGCCCTCCGGCTCCGGTAAATCATTTGCAATGAATCATTTCCTAAGACACTATTACGAGCAGGATAGTCATATTATCATCGTTGACATGGGAAACTCATATGAGGCGCAATGCATTATGATCAATGAGGCAACAAAAGGAGAAGATGGTATTTATTATACATACACGGAAGAAAATCCGATTGCTTTCAATCCATTTTTTACCGAAGATAAGATATATGATGTTGAAAAGAAGGACTCCCTGAAAACGCTAATCCTATCCTTATGGCGTAGAGAAGGTAATGTAAACGATACAGAACGTGTAACCGTTGAACGTGCCGTCAGCGAATATATAAAACAATTACAAAGCGGAAAGGTGAAGCCTTCTTTCAACACATTCTATGAGTTTGTTGATGTGGAATTCAGGGAGGCGTTGCAAAACGATCCGAAGTTTAAGCCGGATATGTTTGATATCGACAACTTTCTGTATGTCTTGCAACCCTATTATAAAGGCGGAGAATTTGATTACCTGTTAAATTCGGAAGAAGACCTTGACCTGTTAAACAAGCGTTTTATCGTGTTTGAGATCGATGCCATACGTGATAATAAAACTCTTTTCCCTGTCGTAACGCTTGTCATCATGGAAGCTTATGTCAATAAAATGCGAAGACTGAAGGATATCCGTAAAATCCTTATGATGGAAGAGGCATGGAAAGCAATCGCAAAAGACGGCATGGCTGAATACATTAAGTACCTCTATAAAACAGTAAGAAAGTATTACGGAGAGGTCATAATGGTCACACAGGAGATAGAAGATATTCTGGACTCAGAGATTGTGAAAGATTCTATAGTGAACAATTCCGGTTGTAAGATCCTGCTCGATCAGAGTAATTACAAAAATAAGTTTGGAAATATTCAGAAACTTCTTGCACTCTCCGATAAAGACAAAGCACAGATATTGTCAATTAACCGGAGCAACCGTCCAAATTCCAAATACAAAGAATGTTGGATCGGATTGGGAGGTAAACAGTCTGCAGTATATGCCATCGAGGTAAGCCGCAAGGAAGCCTGGTGCTATACGACCAAAGAATCTGAAAAACACAGACTATTCAGTCTTTATAAAAAACTGGGAAGTATGCATAAAGCTATAGAGCAACTATCTAATTAATAAATAATATAAAATCTATCGAAAATGAAAAAGTTTTATTTACTATCAATTTGCTTGGCATTTATGGCAAATGCCAAAGCACAGTTTCCGGTCACAGATCTTGGAAACCTGTTTATGAAAGCTCTCGATTATATTGAGTTTTCGTCAACCGCCACTTCAACAGTCGATAATCTGAAAGAGTCAAAGAAAATCTTTGAGCAGGGCCAGGAATACTATGATGCGCTAAAGGATGTTCACAGCATAGTTAAGAAAAGCCGAAATGTTGAAGGCTGCATCAAGCTCTCTACCGAAACCGTTGTCGGTTATCAGACAACTTATTCTAAAGTAATGAGCGATAAGAACTTCACTTCGGATCAGATCAATGTTTACCGTAAACAGCAGGAAAATATAATATCTGCTATTGCAAAAAACATAGAAGGGCTTAATAATGTGATTGTTAATACAGGGATGTCTATTCCCGATAAAGACCGTTTGGATGCGATCGACACTTATCATGCCCGGATACTGGCTTTACATAACGAGTCCAGAGGTCTGAACTTTCAAATGACAGGAGAATCCGAATCGATAAACAGAAAAAAAGAGCAACGACGTCTCGAGCGGGAATTGCTCCGATAATCCCAGCAAAAGAGAAAAAACATGTTTGAAGCATTATTATATACGTTGAAGCAAGACATGCTGCCACTTTGTAGCGATATGGCCATTATTGCAAAAGCAGTTGCAATGATCGGTTGCCTTATCGCTATCTCCATGGTGACGTTAAAAGCAATGGCCGATGCTGTTCCTATCGACTTCTGGGCACTTGTTAAACCGCTTAGCTTTGCTTTCTGCATCATGATGTTTGAACCTTTAGTCATCGGTACGCTGGATGGAATAATGATGCCGATAGCAAAGGCTACCTCTGCCCTTGCCGAGTCGCAGGAGATTGACTACTTTGACAAATACGATGAACTGGAAGAAGCAAAAGCGCAGGAGTATCCTTCGTCAGATATCATTTACCATCTCACAAAAGAAGAGCAGATGACGCAGGCAAAAGTGTCGGAGAGTGAAGGTTCCCAAAAAATTGAAGAACAGGACTTCAAAGAGATTGCCCGGAGACAATTAGCGGCTGAGAAGGAGTATCAGAAAACACTTTTTACATCTATCCTGGAATCGTTTCTTGATATTCTGAGTGCAGCTGCTCGTATGATCATAAATCTCGTTGGAACCTTCTTCCTACTGATCCTGGCTATACTTGGTCCCCTGGCATTTGCTGCAGCCTGTTTTCCCATGTTTGAGAATTCGATATCGAACTGGATGTCAAGATATATTTCAACTTCTCTTTGGCTACCGATAGCCAATCTCTTTACGGCTGTCCTGTCCCGTGCACATATGATGTTATGTGAAAAACAACTGGATGGATTCTCTACAGGAGTAGCAATCAACAATACGTTATTGCTGGCTATGACAGTTGTTGGAATATTCGGTTACTTTTCGATTCCCTCTATTGCCTCTTGGGTAATTCAGGCCGGAGGTAGTGGTTCTTATGCCCGTAATATGACAAGTAAAGGAAACCAGGCCATGAGCAAGGGAACAAATGCGGCAGCGCAGGGAATGAGAAATATGGGAGGTGGAGCAGCAAGAGTGGCCGGAGCAATGGCGCAAGGAATGAAAAATATATTTGGAAGGAAATAAATTATGGAATTCAAATGTCTTCAAAATATAGAAACGTCGTTCAAACAAATTCGCCTGTTCGGCATCGTGTTTGTCGCCTGCTGTACGCTCATAACGGTTTATAGTGTATGGAGTGCTTACAGCTACGCAGAAGCACAACGGCAGAAAATCTATGTACTGGATGAAGGGAAGTCGCTCATGCTGGCTCTTGCCCAGGATATCAATCAGAACCGTCCGGTTGAAGCAAGGGATCATGTGAAGCGATTTCATGAACTCTTTTTCACCCTTTCGCCGGATAAGAACGCCATTGAATCGAACATACAGCGTTCCTTATTTCTTGCTGATAAGTCAGCCTATAATTACTATAAGGATCTGGCAGAAAAGGGGTACTTCAACCGGATGATATCAGGAAACATGAGTCAGGTGATCGAGATTGACAAATTCGAATGTGACTTCGATGTCTATCCCTATACCGTAACAACACATGGCAGACAGATCATTATTCGTGAATCGAATATTACGGAACGTACCCTTATCACTACCTGTAAACTAATTAATGTGAACAGGAGTGATAATAATTCTCACGGCTTTATGATTGAAGATTTCAGAGTGATAGATAATAAAGAACTAAGAAAACTGGAAAGATGATGGACGAAAATGATATTGAAAAAGTCGATAAGAAAGCTGAACAGAGAAAGCTTGTCGGAATCGGTTTAATCTGTCTTATATTAATTCTCTACGTGATCAGCTTATTTACAAAGATATACAATAGAGAATCTGATAAACAGGAACGTGTCGAACAAATCATAAATAAGTTACAGGATGAATATAACAAATAAGTTAAAGAATAAGAAAGATTTACTCTTCTATGTTGCCTTGGCGATTATAGGAGGAGCATTTCTATACTATATCTTCTTCCTTGACGGCAAGGAGAATCCTTCAACTGCTAATTCTTCACAGTTAATCTCAGAACTGCCGGAAGCTTATACCGAAGAGTTGAAAGACAAGAAATCAGCCTACGAGAATTCAAAATTTGAAGAGAGCAAGAATGAAAGGATGAAATCACTACAGGATTATATGTTTGATTTGTCTAATCCAGGGAATACAGGTAGCGTTGAATTAAATGATAATGATCCGGACAAGTCTGTTGTTTTAGATTTAAAGGAAAAGTTAAACATGACCAATAGCCGGATATATGATGATTTTGATAATCTGGCCTATGAAAATGAACGATTAAACAATGAAATATCCAGATTACGAAAAGAAAAAAACGGAACATCCAGTACCGGGAATGACAAGGAAAAGATAGAGCTATTGAAACAGTTCATACAGACACAGGCTCCAAAACAAGAATTACCTCTGCCTGAAATAGACGAACACCGCAATGCTTTAGAAGTCACCAAACCGGAAAAAGAAGTTGTTACTACGCTTGCTGATGAATTGTATTTAAATATGCCCTATAATGCCGGCTTTATTACGGCTGTGGGTGAAGGCTATGAGACTGGAAAGAATACAATCAAGGCCTGTATCTACGAAGAAATAACGGTGATGAATGGAGAGCGTGTAATGCTCAAACTTCTTGAACCGCTACAGGTCGGTAATATGATTATTCCAAAGAACCAGTTAGTGGCAGGTACAGCAAGAATACAGGGTGACCGGTTGGATATCATTATCAGCAGCATTGAATATTCCGGAAATATCATCCCTGTACATCTGAAAGTCTATGATACGGATGGTGTGAGCGGTGTCTTCTGTCCCGGCAGTGCGGAGCTGACAGCAGCAAAAGAGGCTGCAGCGAATGCGAGCTCCGGTATTGGCAGTATATCCGTAGCCCGGAGTGCGGGACAACAGATAGCGATGGATGCTTCACGTGCAGTTATGCAGGGAGGTAGCCAGCTCTTATCACGTAAAATGAGAACTGTAAAAGTTACTCTGAAAGCAAATTACCAGGTCATGTTATTACCACTAAAATAAAATTCCCCATGAAAAGAAAAAATGTATTTCTATTATTGATTTCAATTATATTGTCTTCTTTTAAGCTATCTGCCCAGGGAGTAGAAAAAGTAGCTCCTTTTCCACTGGAAGTTGGTTTTATTAAGACAGTTCATATTACTTTCCCTGCAAAAGTGAAATATGTCGATCTGGGAAGTAATTTCCTGATTGCCGGCAAAGCGGAGGAGACGGAAAATGTGATTCGTGTAAAAGCGGCTTATAAAGGATTCGAAGGAGAAACAAATTTCTCTGTGATCTGTGAAGACGGAAGTTTCTATACGTTTATCGCTTCCTTTAATGATGATCCCGGAATTCTGTTCCATGAGATGAATCCTATCGTTTCATCACTTACCGATAAGATGCCTAACAACAGGAAGGAGATCATATTGAAAGATATTGACGGAGAATCACCCATGATCCTGCAGATGATCCTGAACTCAATCTATAAAGATAATATCCGTGATATTGCCAGTATTGGTGAAAGAAAACATAAGATAGAAGCAACGGCAAGGGGAATATATGTAAAAGGGAATATTCTGTATTTTCATCTTGGAATTAATAACACATCTGATGTTACCTATGATATTGATTATGTACGGTTCACAGTTAAAGACAGGAAGAAGTTTAAGAAACAGGCCAGTCAGGAAGAGTCTATTTTTCCGGTAAGGGAATTTAATAATAATTCTTTAGCCAGAGCAACGGGCAGAAGCACTTACCGCTCTGTCTATGCATTCAATAAGTTCACATTATCTTCTGACAAAGTGTTGCAAATTGAAATAGCCGAAAAAAATGGAGGGAGGACTGTGATCTTCAACATTTTGCCAAGTGACATATTAGGAGCCAGACCAGTAAAAAGTATCTTGTTATGAAAAGAATTCTAATCAGTATTTTATTATTAACCGGAGTCAGTAATCTTGAAGTTGTTGCACAGCGCTATCTACCTGGTCAGAAAGGAATACAGATTACAGGTGGTATGGTTGATCTAAGACCTGATAGTTATCACATGGGTATTGCTTACTCGGTATATAATAAAAGTCGGAACCGTTGGGTGATAGGAGCAGAGTTCCTAAACAGGAATACAACCTATTCAAATGAGAAAATACCGGTAAGTCAGCTTACTGCAGAGGCAGGCTATTACTTGAATTTTTTGTCAGACAGAAAAGACATTTTTTTCCTTTCTCTGGGGATGTCTGCATTAGGTGGTTATGAGACGGTAAACTGGAACAATAAAAAACTATCCGATGGAGCGATCATTGAAGACAAAGACCATTTTGTTTTAGGGGGTGCATTAACCATAGAGTTGGAGGCTTTTCTTTCGGATCGTGTGGCACTACTCATGAATATCCGTGAACGCTGTTTGTTTGGTGGTGATACGAATAAGTTTCACAATCAGATTGGTTTTGGAATTAAATACTTTTTTAATTAAAGGATCATGAAAAAAAAACATCTACACAGCATCTTGCCTGGTATTCTACTGTCTCTGCTTACTATTCTTTTTTCCTGTAATTCAGAGATTGATATCCGTCAGGATTATGATTTTGAAGTAAGGATGCAAAAATACCGGACAGAAATCAGCGAGGGTGAAACGAAAGAATTGGAATTCTTTATAGATAAAGAAGGCAACTATGATCATACCAAGTATTATGTCAGTGTGTTTCTTAGGTTAGGCAAAGGGGTGATAACAACTGATAAAGATAAAATGATGAACGACAATCAGTATTATGAAGTTCCCGCCTCCGGCTTTAAGTTGTATTATACTTCTCAATCAGCAGAAACACATAAGATAGAAATACTGGTAAAAGACTCATTTGGAAAAGAAAAAGAAACAGTAGTCACGTTATCGAATAAATAAGCAATAAGATATTGAAAATCATAATTAACACGTCTCGACAATGAGGCGTGACAGGACATTATCACGTAAAAATTAAAGAAATGAAGACAAAACATCTCTTATTCACACTGCTTTTATGCTTCAGTTTTTCTGGGGCAAAGGCGCAATTTTACTCCGCAAGTACAAATGTTATAGGGCTTGCCACTACCAATATCAATGCCGAGTTGTCAATGACACTGAACCGTACCTGGTCATTACATGTACCGGTTCAATACAACCCTTTTGTTTTTTCTGAGAACAGGCGTTTTCAGAATCTTACGGTTATGCCGGGAGTACGTTACTGGCTACGTGAAACCTATGCCGGCAGCTTCTTTGGGATGTATGCGATTGCCTCCAGATACCATGTAGGAAACATATGGGATGATTACCGGTATGACGGAAAAGCTTTTGGCGCAGGGTTATCTTATGGCAAAGCTTATACATTATCTCCCAGATGGAATTTCGAATGGGAAATTGGTGCAGGAGTAGTATGGGCAGATTATGAAAAGTTTGCTTGTAAGAAATGCGGTGTGCGACTTGGAAAAGAGAACGGGGTATATTTTATTCCGACCAAAGTGGCTGCTTCCTTGATTTATCTCTTTTAAAACAGGATAAAGATATGAAAAGAACAGCTATATATATGCTTCTGACATCATTGATAATTAATATTTCCTGTTCAAGAGAAATTACATCCCGCCTGAAAAAGTATGATGAACGGGTAAGGTTATCACAACCTGCCATCAAAGATACCGAAAAGGAAAGTATATCAACGGAAGCTCCTAAACACATCACTTATGTCGATAAGGAAGGATTGGAACATACGGTGACAAAAAGTGAGGTAGATAAGGATGGGGAAAATATCAGTGTTATAGATCTGCAAGGGGTTATGGTTACCGCCAAATCAAAGAATGTATCAGAGAGACGTGGTAAAGTAAACCTTGACTTTATTGTGACCGTTCCCGGCACGCTGCTATCAAGCAAATGGCAGTTACAGTTAACGCCTGTCTTATATAAAAAGTCTGAGCAAATTGAACTGGATAAGATATTTCTTTCCGGAGCAGACTTCCTGAAGACACAGCAAAAGGGATATGCGATGTATCAATCCTTTATCAATTCAATTATTCCGGACGAAGAGTACCTGCAACACCTTTTTGATGAGAAGGGCTACAAGAGAGCTATGCAGGATTTAGAGAATGAGTTTTATCAATCGTGGCGCCGTGATCTGCTCTGGGAAAAGGAATATATCGACTGGACGGATAAAATAAACAAAAGATACCTGATATTCAATAATAAGGTGGAGAGGAACAAAAGGCGATTGACAGGAACCAGGCCAATCGTTGGGATTCTTCCTGAATACTGGCTGATACGTGATATAGAAAAGGGCACTGCTCCGGATAAGTATAAAATGTTCCTGGATGACTACCGGATTGTTAAAAAAGAGATCACCCCTGCAGATTCCGCACGTATTGAAGAGCGATTCTTTGATTATAAAAAGATGATGGAGAATGAGCGTAAAAAGGGAATGGTGGAGGATAAATATAAGGAGTATGTAAGATTTCCGTATGAGCAGGCTCGCCTTGATTCCATTGTTCAATCCGGAGATAATTTTCAGTATTACTATGTTCAAGAGGTAGATGCGACAGATGATGTTAAGAAAATAGACCTGACATTAAACGGTCTCGTTGTCGCAAAGGACGAAAGTACTTACCGTCTGCCTGACTCAGACACAATTACTTTCTACATAAGTAGTATGTTACAGTTCTTAGATGAAACGGAGCGATATAAGTTGAAGATAGTAGAAAGACAAGCAGAAGTGAATTTGACCTCCTTTATAGCCTTTGAACAAGGTAAATCGGCCATTAAGGAAGAGCTGGCAGAGAATGAAAAGGAATTAAGCCAGATATTCGAAACAATAGAGAAACTCACCTTCTCCGGAGAGCTGATCATGGATAGTATCTCCATGACCGCAACGGCCAGTCCTGAGGGTTCTGCTGCATTAAACAAATCACTCTCTATGCAACGTTCTGAATCATTGAAGAACTATCTGATTAAAAAGACGGATGATAAAGAAAGTATCGATACGCTCATTTCGGCAAAGGCAATCGGTGAAGATTGGGACAGGTTGACTGCAAAAATAGTGAATGCAGCATATGAAGATCTTCCGCATAAGAAAGAAATCCTTTCCATCATTGAATCAGAAAGCAACCCGGATGAAAGAGAATCCCAAATAAAGAAAAAATATGCGGAGGACTATGCCTATATCAGTCAACATATTTATCCTGATCTCCGGGCTGTTCATTTCAAGTTCAATTTGCATAGAAGAGACATGATAAAGGATACGATCCATACGACCGTGATTGATGATTACTACCATAGAGGAGTCGATTATCTGCAACAACGTAAATACAAAGATGCACTGGTTATCCTCTCTGATTATAATGATTTCAATACCGGCGTATGCTTGATGTCACTTGGCTATGACGGTCGTGCCTATGAGATATTAAGCGGTACGGATGATAACGCGAACCGTAATTACCTACTTTCTATCCTCGCAACCAGGCTAAGACGTGAAGAAGATGCAGTAAGATATTTCCTGAAGGCGTGTGAAGAGGATGAATCGAAGATATGGCGTGGCAAGCTTGATCCGGAGATTAACCGAATTATGACGGCTTATAATTTATTTCCTAACGAACAATTATAAATCTATCAATATGAAATTAAAAAAACTAGCAATCAAGGGAGTGGCATCACTCGTTACACTTTGTCTGTTGACAGGTTGTGACTTTTCCGATGATGATGATTGTGTCTATTTCGGGACATTAAAAGCGGAATTGGACTGGAGTCACCTGAAAGAAGAGCAGGGAGAGCCGGCAGTAAATGATATGAATATAGTTTACTATCCAGTTACCGGAAAAGCTGTAAACTCGATGACGGGAATGGGAGAGCGCTTTGAGGACAATCCCCTTATCCGGAATCTTAATATAGGAAAGTATAAATTCCTGTTCTTCAACAAAGCAACTAATCCGGTCAAAGGATTGGAGAATGTACCTGAAGAGGGCGAGATCTATTCCGATCTCAAAACATCAGCCGGCAAAACATTCATTACAACAAAACAACAGTTTGTTTATTCGCTTCTTTCCGATACTGAAGAGATCAGGACGGATGATACGACTTACGTGAAATGTAATGGGAAGATCCTCGTACAAAAACTGATCTTCAACTTCAATTTGAAAGGGATGGCAGAAATATTCAAAGTCGATTCCATCAGTGCCATCCTGGATGGAGTAACAACATCACGCCACCTTTATAATCAAAAGAAAGGAATAGAGTATGCTTCGCTACACTTTCCGGCAGAAAAGACAAAGGAAGAGAAACGATACACATCTTCCGTCCTTGTTTTCGGAATCAATAACACACCCGATAATAAGGTAAATATTATTGTGGATTTTGAAGGTGGCGGACGTGGAGAGGCGGAAGTTGACTTAAATGATGTCCTTGAAAACTTTACGGCCGATCAGAAGGAGATCGACATCGATGTCGAAATACTGGCTAATCTTACCATCAGAGCAACAATCAGAAATTGGGTAGATAAGGATTGGGGGGCAATAGTCCTGCAATAAACGAAAATGATTTTTCTATTATATAAATCACTTTACAAACAATTAAAAAATACAAGAAAATGAAGAAGTTTTTATTCGCTGCAATGGCAGCTACAGTATGCTTAACATCTTGTTCAAATGACAATGATGAAGTTGTAAAAGTTGAGTCCGATACACAGCTAAAGGTCAATCCAAGCATAGGGTTAATGACTAGAGCTGCCAAATCAGCCTGGTCCGCAAATGATCAATTAGGAGTTTTTGTAACTACCGGAACGATCAATAGTGCTTATGAAGGAATCGCTTCTAACCTGAACGTTCCGTTTACCTATAACGGATCAACCTGGACTTCTGCCCGTATCCCTCTGACGAATAATGCAGCAACTATTTTTGCTTATTACCCGTATGTCAGTTCAGTAACGGACGGTACTGCTATGGCTGTTGAATCTACTTCACAGACTGATTACTTGTATGGAACAGGAAAATCGACTGCAACGGTCTTAAGTCAGAATGTGGATATCGAGATGAAGCATGCCCTCTCTCAGGTATTATTCAAAATGAAGTTGGGCAACTATACCGGAGGAGCCGGCAATCTTACGAAAGTGGTGATCTCAAATGAAAACGGGGGTACAGCCTTAAACAGTACCGGTACATTGAATATTCCCGCCGGAACAGTAGCTACAGCAACACCTCAGAATTTAGATCTTACAGCATCACAAACAATTCAGGCAACAGAATCATCTTTCTCTGCTATTGTTATGCCGGTTTCAGCTCTTGCGAGTGCAACCATTTTGAAAGTGACCTTTACAATCGATGGAGAGGAGTTCCATCATTTCTTTAAAGCGGGAACCGTTTGGGAGCAGGGTTACAGAAACATTTATTCATTCAACCTGAATGATAATGGTCTTGAAATCGGTGGCGGTGACAACGGAAATGGCGGTGGTGTAACTATTGAGCCTTGGACAGATGATGACGAAGGTACTATCACGCTTGTTCCGAAAGTATAAGTATTAACCGGTCTGCATGGGAAACCGTGCAGGCCATAAACAAATCAGGTATGATGAAATACATTAACATATTAGCTTTATTTATCTGCTCTGTTTTCTTTCTTTCATCATGTGAGAGCGAAGAAAAACTGATTAATGAGGGCGAAATCAAGCTCATATTATCACCTGTAACTAAAAGTACTCAATCAGGTGCTTTTGACGTGGGAGATGATGTAGGTGTATTTGCGGTTGAACGCACAAACGACAATCAGGTAGGAAGTTTAAATTCTCCTAAGTATGTTAATGTGCAATATCGCTTTAACGGTACATCTTTTGATGCGGTTGGAACAAAGATACAGTACAGCGGAAAAAAGTATGACTTTTATGTGTACTCCCCTTATAATTCCGCATATAATAACATAAATCAGATTGTACACTCAGCTTCGACTAATCAGGTGAATGGTTCCGGATGGTTGGATGCGGACTTCTGTTCTGCGATAAATACAACCGGTATAGAAACCGGAAATGTTCCTCTTTCATTCGATCATAAGTTCGCTACTGTACAATTGAAGGTTGATAACGATGTGTCTGCCGTAAGTTTACTTCAGGTTCAGACTAGTGGTTCATTTAGCTTTTCTTCAAATTCAGCAACAGCCGGAGGAAGTAAGTCGGATATCACGATGTATAAAGAGTCGGCAGGCTCTTTCCTGGTCACATTCCCGGTGCAAACACTTTCCGGTACAATCTTCAAGATCACGAAGGCGAACAGCAAGACGGTAGATTTCAAGCTGCCGGCAAGCAAAAACCTGCAACCCGGAGTGAATGTGATCTACACCATCGACCTGAAGGCAACTGTAAAGGTAAACCAGGCAGCGAACGGAACGGCAACCGGTGGTGGGGAGTATGAAGTCGGGGAAGAGTGTACGGTAAAAGCGACTCCTGATAATGGCTATGTCTTTGCCGGTTGGTATGAAAACGGAAATAAGGTAAGTTCTGACAGGAACTATACGTTCACGGTATCGGGAGACAGGGAACTGACACCCGTATTCCAGTCTGAAACACCGGTAGAGACATGGAACTATACCTTCGTAGTAACTAACTGGAAGATCAATACCGGATGGCAGGCAGGTTCAGGTAATGTGTTGATAGTTTCTATGAAGCAAAAATACCTGAATGGAGTACCATCAGGTTCGGCAGTAAATGTAGGATATTCCCTTCAGTCATGTCCGTCATGGATCAACGCAAGTGGTAATTCAACCTTTTTAAGCTGGGAAGCAAACAATTTCAGTTCTTCACGTTCAGGAAAAGTGTATTGGAGGCAGGACGAGTCCGCGAAAACGGGTTACGCGCAGGTAGACCAGAGTGGTAAACCAGCTGATGTGATAACGACTCAGGAAAGCTGGGAGATCACTGTTGACCCGCCATCACACACATTTGCTTCATCGGGTGGAAGTAAGACGTTTACAGTGAAGCTGTATAAGGTTACAAAAACGTATACGAATGGAGTCCTGACAAATACGTCAAGGGTTTCACACACAGGATGGAGTAGTTATGTCAGTGGTACAGGATTTTCTCGAAGTGGAGATACGGTAACGGCATCTGCTAATCCGAACACAACAGGCAGAAGCGGAACGTTCACTGCAAGCTATCAGGGCGTAAGTGCTTCGGCCAGTCTTTACCAGAGTGGTAAACCAGCTGATGTGATAACGACTCAGGAAAGCTGGGAGATCACTGTTGACCCGCCATCACACACATTTGCTTCATCGGGTGGAAGTAAGACGTTTACAGTGAAGCTGTATAAGGTTACAAAAACGTATACGAATGGAGTCCTGACAAATACGTCAAGGGTTTCACACACAGGATGGAGTAGTTCTGCTAGTGGCACAGGATTTTCTCGAAGTGGTGATACAGTAACAGCTTCTGCTAATCCGAACACAACAGGCAGGAGCGGAACGTTCACTGCCAGTTATCAGGGAGTGAGTGCTTCGGCAAGCCTTTACCAGGAAGGTAATGAAGATGGTGAAGTTATAATACAGTAAATTATGAGAACAAAATTTCTTTTCATATTTTTCATTTTAACACTAATGGTTTCAGTATCCTCCTGTTCGGGGGATACTGTTGAACCAACACAAACAGAAATCGGTGTTGAAGAATATCAGGACGGAGGTCAATACTTCGGTAAGTTAAAAAAAGACAGTACAAACAATTAAAAACTAGAAAAGTTATGAAACGATTAATATTTACATTAATGACAGTATTGTTGTCATTGACAATGTTTATTTCTTGTTCTAATGAGAATGATGATCCAATTACCGAACAAGAGACAGGAGAAATACTGATTGATACCTATGTCGATGATGAGCTGCTGACAACGACAAAAGCTACTGTTTACCTGAATGGAGGGTATGCTACTGGAGCTGGTAAATATAAAGGGAACACAGAGGCTTTTGTTGAAGCAATTCCTAATCAAGGGTACAAACTTGAATCATTTGAGGGAAATGAAGGAAAATGTGTTGGTAGTTCCTCCTATACAGTAACAGTTCCCCCTGCCACTAAAATCTATTTCACCGCCAAGTTCAAGAAAGAGGAAACTCAGAATGCTTCATTGACAATTAATTTCATAGATAAAAATGTTCAAAATAAATATGAACACATGTGGGTTGATGTTACAATCAATGGAACAACATCTACTGCTGAGTTGGATTTAAGAACCGGCGGATGGTCATCTGTTTTTGTAAGAAATGCAACAATGGGAGCGACTTTTACTTTGTCCAATTTCAGAAGCCACTACGTTGCTTCCGGAACGGCAGATGAAGCCCGGCAAATATTTAATACAACGAATAATTATGGTGTAGTCTATTGTAACGAAAAAAGCGGCTCTTTTGGAAAATCGTCTACAATTTCCGGAACGTTGAACGGAAATACTACTTATACTTTTTATATAGATTAGTGATTTCATAGTAGAATATTAAGTTAACAGACAGTACCTCCCTGATGAGAAATCCCGGAGTACTAAAAAAAATAAGGGTTGTTCTATTGAGCAGCCCTTATTTTAAATTTGATTTAGTTGATAAAGTAATTAGGGACATTCAGTAATCCAATAATCCAATAATTAGTTGTTTGATCGAATATCATTTGTTACTATTTTTTATTTTTACTCCAGCGTAATTAGTCGCAGGATACAATGTTGTTACTCTCCTTAAGCATATTTCTGTCGGTAAATTGGCACTTGGTTTACCTATTTCTACTATTCCTTTCAATTTATCAAACTGATGATCAAAATCACATCGCATAAGAATCCAATCAGAAGTACGTTCTGCACGATAATACCAACGAATAGCAGGACCACAAATATTAACATTAGGTCTTGTTTTTGTGACTGTACATATCATCTGCTCCTGTTTGATTTTCATATCTGAGGAGTAATCAATACTAATTCGTCCAATTTCATCTGACCATTGCTCTATGTTATATCCCGATGCTTCCATAAAGGATATGGGGTATATATTAAAGTCAGGTTCTAACTTCCTTTCCCACATCGCTTTTATTTCACCTTTCAGAGGCACTCCGGCTCTGTTCGTAATTGTAATTATTGTGCTGAAAGGTGTATTTAAATCATATGAAGCAATACCGGGATAAGCTTCATACCATCCTTCTACTTTTACAGATCTGAGAGATGGCGTTATATTAGCTGATTTCGGTAATACGGTATATTCATCCATCCCTTCAAATTGTAGTCGTGGAACATACCAATAGTCTGTTCCTTTATCTCGGAGTAAAGGTAATGCCTGGTACTTACCAGGAGTACAATCTACATAACAAGGGATATAGTCTCCGTCAATATCTTTGCCGGGAATAGAAATATGGTATGGTTGGTAGAGCTCAACCAAGTTTCCTGCCAGATCAAACATTCCATATCTCCATTCTCCTTCCCAAGGAGATGACGATGTGTTTTTTATGCTCCCGCCAAAAACTTGCCCTTCACCTTTAACAGTCATTTTGCCTGAATAGGGTGCTCCTGAATGAAACCAAATATTCTGATTTGGTTTAGCAAGAATAGTAATCTTGTCCGTTTTGCCATAAGTATCCCAATAAGAAACATCAACAGGAATGAGTTCTAAAACATTAGGTTTGAACGTCTCATAAACATTCAATGTGTATGTATATTCTTTCCCGGCTTCCCAGACGTGTGATTCCGGCACTGAGAATGAATAGCCGACTTCATCTATCATTACTCTGAATGTCACTTCTCCCAGATTCTTAACTGCTACCGGCAGAACTATTGTTGATATCTTCTGAGGGTTATAATCGTCAAGCGTGTAATTGAGGGTTCTCTTATATGTAATTGGTTCACCTGTTATTTTTGTCTCTCCGGATTTCAGGTTTACTTGACCTGACATTGGGATTTTATCTATTTCCAGTTCTGTTACTTTTCCCTCATAGTTATAATCATTTTTCATAATAACAATAGATACAAGTGATAAAGCGTGTTTCATATTTAGTTTGGCAATGTTACCTATTACTTGCGAGCTTCCGGAATATAAGAAATCTGTTTGTTCCTTAATATCCACATTGACAGCTTCAATAGTTTCATATTCCGCTGAATATGGGAAATAAGCTAGTATTGTTTGAGCGCCTTCGATTTCTTTTAAAGACCATTCCGTCCCGTTAAATTCTGCCGGGACATTGTTTTGTACATTCTTTCCAGCAATGTACAGTCCGATCCTGTCGTCTTTTTTGAAAGCGTTTACGACCCCACCGGCTTTCGTCTCCAATCGGTTTTGAATATTTGGTTTAATGGTAAGGTATTTATTTGTTACCGGATTCACGGGATCATCTTCTTTATCGCAAGAAAAAAGAAGTATTACAAGTGTCAATAATAGAAATGTATATGTTTTCATTTTTTTGTATGTCTTAGTAAGCAAATAAGTGAAAGTTCTTATAATAAAAGACTTTCAAGCGTTTGATGGCTTCAAATCAACAGATAGGCCTAATGCTGAGATAATGCGAAAGAACGTTGACACTTTTGGCTCTGTTCTTCCTGTCTCAACTCTTGATATATACGATTTGTTTGTTCCCACCAATTCTGCTAATTCAGATTGTGTCATTTTCGCTTTTTTTCTTGCATCTTCAATTATTTGTCCGGTGTAAAAAACGTATGCTTTTTCCTCCGCTTCAATTCGTGAAGGTGTTCCGTTTGCGCCAAATTTAGCATCAAGAACAGCATCGTAGTCAACGATTTTGTGATTGTTTGTCTGCATAATATTCCTCCTTAATTTTTAAAGCTTTGTTTATTTCTCTAATAGGTGTTTTTTGAGTTTTTTTCTGAAACCCATTAAATAAAATAACAATATTTCCTTGATCAAAAATAAAAAACACTCTGAAAATATTACTATTGTACTGGATTCTTAGTTCGTATAATTCATCTTGTATAAACTTAACAAACTTAGTTGAAAGTTTATCTTGGGTCTTGAGTAAGAGTAGTCCATATTGGACCTTTTCCTTTTCTTTCTCTGTGAGTTCATCCATAAAGGCTTCGAAAAAACCGCCATAGAGAAGAATTTTTCTGTCATGTTTCATTGCAAATATATTAAATGTTTATCAATTGAGCAACATTGAGGGGTGAAAATTCAGGCGAAAATAACTCCGATACCTGCCAGGATCACTCCACCTATCAGTATAGTAACTATCAGGAAGAATAGTTGTACCAGTTTATCCCAAAGATACTTCAGGATAGGGCTCAGTGCTATTCCTCCAGCTTCAAAGAGAGAAGGATCAGTTTTTGTTACTTCGGATGTAGTACCGAAGTATCCCATATCCGACATAATGATATAGGAGATACAGCCGATTATAACAATAATCAGGGCTGCGATAATGATGTGTAAATATTCTTTTTTCATGACATAATATATTGATTGTCAGTATATAAATATACAAAAAAGATTCCATATAAAGAAGGAGAGAAGCGGATTTTATTGTTGTAAATCAGTTGTTTTGTGTCATTTTAACTACCTGTTTTTTCTTTCGCTGGGGAACATATTAATAATTTTGCATTTCGGTTTTGTCATAGAATTCTCCACATTGTTTGTATTCAACTTTATTGAATTCATTTCAAGAATTTTCTCATTTAATTGAACGATGTATTCGAGTTTTTTAATTTTCCTGTCCAAATCATCCATTCTTACCTCCTTTCTTTGCTGAAAGGTAAAAGTGTACTGCAGGAATGAGGAATACAATAAAAACAGGAGAAATAGCTGCAAAGAAAACAGTAAGATACATTTTTGCATCATAAGACAGGTACAGTTTGCCTTCCCGGACAGAGGCAAATGGAATTGATTTTGTTTTCATACGTAGTGATGTTTAGCATTTAGGCAGAAATAAGAACGGCTGCCATTTCCCGTGTCGCTAAACATCACTACGTAGTCCGAAGAGCTATGTAATTACAGGAAAGGCAACCGCCTTATATTGTAATAGTATGGGCATAAAAAAAGCCCTCAAATAAGTTTTGTGAGCATTATCCGTTACTCATCGGCACTATGTATAGTGATGTTTAGCTGTTACAAATATGAAAATACTTTTTGAGAAAACAAAGGATTGTGGTATAAAATCAAGGAATAGGAATGTATTTATATTAGGGTGGGTAAAATAATGTTGAATAAACTACCGATCAGACAGAAAGTAAAGAAGTGTAATAATCCTGAATGTAGATTTATCGGAGTATAGGTTTATTACTCTTCGTTTCTGTCGGTTAACTATGTTTTTTATCTTTATGGAGTTATTAATTTCAGTCCACTCCGTTAGGAGTATGGAAATGAAATTAATAGCGGAATAATGAGCAAATGCATAATCTGGAAAGAATCTTTATTTTCTACTTAAAAGGGGTGGGGAGTGTTTTCAGCTAAATTTTATTTCAGTCCACAAAATGAATCAAAATCTTTGAGGAGTTTTAATCTTTCAATTTAACTGTTTGTTCTGAATTTCTGCTATTACTTTTTCTATCTCAATCATGTTCTTCCTAAAAAATGCCATATTTGCAGAGCTGGCTTTACCTGTAAAAAGCGAATATTCAACAAGGCTTGTATGTAATTGTTCCTTCGTTATTTTTTTATGCAAGTAGAGATATAATGAAGTAAGCCAATCTCCGTAATACAAGTATCCGATTGCTTTTAACCAATAAGCCGATGATCCGTTTTCAATATTTTTGCAAAATGCAGTAAGCGCTATTTCTGTGATACATACGGATTTGGCAACATGTAACCAATATTTAAATTCGTCATAGTATTTTAATGCTTCATCGGCTAATTCATGTTTATTGTGAATGAAAGATTCAACTGAGGCGCCATAATGTGGAAAAATGGCATTGATGTTATGTTGCAAGCGTTCTGCGTCCTGCCAACTGTTTTCTATTGACATCGCTTCTTTATTAAGATTCATCATTCGATAAGCCGAATAAGCCCGAACTACTATTAACAATCTAAGTAGTCTTATTTTTCGTCCCGCTGATTTTAATTTCGTTCCCATAATCATTCTACTCCAATAAATTATGTAAATGTATAATATTGTTGAGATATAAAAGGGGGAAATGTTCTCCAACAACAAAAAATCACACAGTGTGTTCTTTTCTTTTTTCTTCTTTCCCTTTTCGTTTTCATGTTCTGTTTTTTGCGAATACTACAGAATTTAAGTATCTTTGCCCTGAATAAACAAAATGGTATGATTGTAACTTTTGAAAAGGAATACCTGCGAGACCTGTACGAAACGGGAAAAGCCGATGATAAGAAACATCGCTTTCAGCCCGAAATAGTACGTAAATACCAATATTGCATCAACTTGATGAGTCGCGTACCTGACACTCTTTCGCTTGCAAAATACAACGGTCTGAATTTTGAGAATTTGAAAGGTGACAAGGTGGGTGTTTCTTCCATAAGGGTAAACAATCAATACCGAATCGAATTTATGGTAACAGACAACGGGGTTGAATCCGTTGCTACTGTATGTAATATATTAGAATTATCAAATCATTATAAATAAAAACATTATGATTGCGTTAAAAGGGGTTGACCCTCGAATGATAGCAAACAATCTTACACCATCAGAACCGGTACATCCGGGCGAAATTCTGAAAGAAGAAATTGAGTACCGCTGCATATCACAGCGCAAACTTGCTGCACAAATGGGTGTTTCTTACTCCGTTCTCAATGAGGTGCTGAACGGCAAACGCCCTGTAACAACCGAATACGCCTTGTTGTTTGAAGCTGCATTGGGTATTGATGCCGAACCTCTTATTGGCATACAATCCGATTATAATCTACAGATGGCAAAGCAAAACAAATCTTTTGCAGACCGCCTCGCCCAAATACGCAAAATCGCTGCGATGCTATAATTTATTGAATAGATAACAAAATCCCCTGATCTATCTGTCTAAATAAATCAGGGGGGGGAGAAAAACTTTTATACGGAAATAAAAGCTAATCACAACCAAGGCAAAAGTAGTAAAATATCGTTCATTAAAAACTACACCTTGTGTCCTTTGCTTTTCTTTTTTACGTCTTTCTTTTCCGTATTTTCCCGAACCTCCTTTCGTTCACTTTTTTTTTGCGACTTATCCTCGAAAGGAGAAAACTTAATTTTCTTTTCTTCCTTATCCAGATATACTGTATTTGAAAACTTCTTACCCTGTGAAGATGTCATATCCTTGATCAGTACTTTTTCACCGGCCAGCAACTTGTTTTTTTGTTCTTCAGTAAGAGTAACTCCCTTAATTTTATAGGGAATCTTAAACTCATGACTGTTGGCATCAGTATTCTCCGGGAATTCATACCGTATTCGTTTAGCTTCTGGATCATACTTTATATTTGCTGAATATTCCCGGCCATCCCGGGAAGTCATACCCTCAATAAAGACAGCGCCACCTTCGGATAATATTTTTCTGTTTTCCTCAGATATGGCTACACCATTCAAGACTGTCAGGTCATTCACGCTCTCTACAATATTTGGTTTAAGACTGACAAATTCCAGCGATCGTTTTTCCGCGTTCACCATCACATAGGAAGAGAATGTATTCCCTGCATTTGATGTCATATCTTTGATGCGTACCGGTTTCCCATCCAAAAGAAAAGACTTTTGCTCTTCAGTAAGTGTAACACCTTTGATTGCATTTGGAATCCTGAGTCTGTCAACATCTGCTTGTACCAGATCGTTTGTCAGACTATCTACGCTGATCAGCACCTTAACCTTGTCCCCGTTTCGTTCAATCTCTGCCGTATGACCCAGATTTCCGGTTTCAAGTAAGTTTTTCTTATCCTGTTCTGTGAACTCATATCCGAAATAGGGTTTGTCCAGGTCGGGAGCTTGCCGTACCGGATAATACACCAATCCCACGGAACCTTCTTTTTCCTGAAACCGGATTTTAGCATTAAAAGATCGCGGTCCGTCCTGGCCCTCATAGGAGAGCTGGACAAGCTTAGAGCTTTTTCTACCTTGTAACACTTCATCCAGGACATCTGCCTGTTGCAGTGTTTCACGAGTGATCCCGTGCTTTGATTTCAATTCATCCCAATTGATTTTCTGTTCTTCGATTTGCATAACATTTGAATTTAATTGTTGTGTGGCATTATTGCCTGCATAATTTCCTTGTATGATCTCTTTGATGTTTTCCTGAATGAATATCTCCAGTTCTTTTTTGTGTTCATTGAAGGTTTTCATTACATCAGAAATAGAGAAGCCGTTTTCCTCGGCAAACTCCCGGAATCCTTCGGGATTATTGAAAAGAGGTGGATATTCCGGAGAATTGTAGATAATAGGGAATCCGTTAACATAAGCCTGTTTGATTGCAGAAAGGATTGTAGGAGTATGCGCTGTCTTCTGGATGTTATATTCAGCAGTTGTTGCTTTCTTATTACTCTCATTACTTGCTACAACCTCTGTTTTGAGTTCCAGATTTACTTTTGGTGATAAAAGCCCTTGTTCAATCATAGCTGCCGCTTTCCCGACATCGGACAATACGGAAAACAAATATTTAGGCTCTTTCCGGATAATGTCGATCCATCCTTTCAGATAGGCTGCATTTTCTTCGCGTATGGTAGATGACAGTCCCAGCTCCCGGCACATAAGCGCTGCTGTTAATTCAGCTACAAGTTCTTCCCTGCCATAGTTTTCATCTCCGAAGTGTTCACCAAATTTTCTATTCAATCGACCGTCAGCACCAGTTGAGTGAGTCATCTCATGCAAAAGAGTAGCATAAAAATTTTCCCCTGAATTAAATTGTGCTTTTAAAGGCACATGGATTTCATCTGAAGACGGTTTAAAGAACGCCTGATCTCCTTTTTCCACGTAGATAGGGCAAAGCCAGGACTGCTCCTTTAACATCTCATCAAGAGGCTTAGAAGCAACCATTCCGGCTTCATCATTTAACGAAGGAACTTTAAATTTGTTCATCAACTCTTCAAAACGTTCCGGAAATTGCATTGCGAATGATGTCTGATCCAGGTTGAACACATTATAAAGCTTCAGATAGGGTGTAACCTTATAGTCCTGTTTTTCAATCATGGAAAGTTTGGCATATTCTTCAAAAGGAATTTTCTTACCTGAAGCGATCTCTCTTACCGAGAAATTATAGAAGAGTACCGGAAAGGATTTTTCGCCTCTGTTAATTGTTATTCCTTCCGCTTTCGCTTGTAGAAAAGTGAAAAAAACGGGAGTTTTGTAGCCTAGCTCTTCACTGAGAAAGAACAGGAAAAGCTCATTTAATCTGCTGTAAGGCCTTCCTGAAAGATTCTGAGGCTGCCCTGAACCGGTTGTGTTGAACCAGGGTTTTTCCCAGTCAGCAGAGAGCGTTTCCATCTTCCGGACCATCATTTGGGCAAATTGTTCAATTGCCTTGTCGGTAATAGGATTTGCCATGTTAAAAGTCCTCCTGGTGATAAGTTAAGAACATCTCCTGTTCTTCGAGAAAGAGTGTAGCGTCCGCTTCCTCAAAGTCATCGAGTAAATCCCGGTCGCTGAGCCAGGTTTTAAACTCTTCGGAAAGTTCCGGTTGTGCCAGGATAAAATCCAGGTCAGACATGTTCGAGTCTTGTGCTGTTTGCACCAACTCATCATAAGAAAGTCCGGAATATTTCTCCCGGACTTCTAACTGTTTACTTGTAAGTTTCATGATAATTATTGAAAATTTGAAATTGTATTTATATTTATACTGTTTTACTAAGATAGTTTTGTCCATTCGATTAATTTTTAGACAAAAATCATGTTACAGTGGTAAAAAAAACTCATAACGTGAAGAACAATCTGCTGTGTACTCCTGAAAAAAGGGTGCTGTGGCTATCTCAAACTTATGAGGGGCATGTTCATGACAAAAGAATTGTAGATGAACAGCCAATAAGTTTACCAACAGGAATCTGTTTATGGCAAGATACAGGCTTTTTAGGACATACCCCTAAAAATGTAACCATAAAAATGCCAACAAAGAAGCCCAAAGGCAAAGAGTTGTCCTATACCCAAAAGGAAGAGAATAGCAAAATATCTAGCTTCCGTATTCTTGTGGAGCATGCTATCGGGGGAATCAAAAAATGTCGTATTGTCAAAGAGCGTTTCAGATGTCGCAAGTTGGGCTTTGATGACTTGGTCATGCTTATAGCTTGCGGTCTGCATAATTTTAGAATATCATTGAAAATGTGTGATATAGAACCTTATTCAATATAATGTCTAATGAATTGCTTAATCCACTGGAGAGGTTTCATAATTTCTGTCCCTTCCTGTTTTCTTTTACATCTTTAGCTAATGTATCACCCGACTTGATTTTTTCACTGGAGAACTTATTTTCTTCCGTTTTCAATCCATGATTATTTTGATTAACCTGTACTTTATAATCATGCTTAGGTGTAACAATAGCAGTCTTGCTGATATTAATTGCTTTACTTGGATTACCTCTGAACTCCTTAAGTTGGGCATCTGTCAAATTCAGTTTTATAAAGCCGGAATACTTTTCACCGGAATTATCCACCAAATTGGCTACTTCAATTGTTTTCCCTTGCTTTAGGTCCCTGATCTGTGATGGGTCCAGTTCTACACCTTTGATCTTATTAAATTCACTACATTGTTTCCTGAATTTCTCATCTAAGAGTCTAACCTGCTCTACGGTTCTTTTATATTCATTGTCTGAATTATATTTCGTTGTAGAATCGTTTCTTTTTGCCTGCTTCCAATATGCCTTGGCAAATGTCTCTGCCAGGTTATTCCGGAGCATAAACTCAAACACCTGGTCTTCATTCTGATTAAAAAGTGAAAACGCTGTATCAACCCCATTTTTAGCATTTGCAATAGACTGCAATCTTACCTGATCACTAACAATAGCATGTATTTGCAGTGACTCAGTACCATCCGGGTTTTTCTTCAGAGAAAGAAAGGCTGCGGTGTTCATTTCCTGTCCTGCTATATTAATAGATAGAGGGATAAGGTTTAGTGTCTTATCTCCTTTAAGAAGTCTGTCCAGTTCCCTACTATCCAGTTCTGTAACACCAAGTTTGTTAAGTTGTGAAACAAGGATATTGTCTTTATCCTGATTTGAATTATTATATTCTGATAGATTCATGATTCGTTATAAATTAGTTTTAAAACCTTATAAATATTATCTATCCTGAAAATCATTGTAAACCAATCCGATCTATTACATTTGTAATATGTTTTTCATGGTATTAGATTTAAGGTTAGTAATTGAAGACTGGTTGTCGTGATGACAGCCATTTTTTATTCAACATTGTTCTTTACGCTTCTCTTCTCTCCATAGAAAGAAAAACAAAGAAGCGAACCCAACCACTGCCAAGCTCGCTTCAACTATAAGAAATGTATTTATCCATATCATTACATTTTGTGTTTAGGTTTATTGTTATTAATTTTCGGAGAGGTAAATTTCTTTATATTTCTCACTCCTTCCTTTTGGACTTGTGAAGGATCCTTTTTCAGTGTATCACTAAAATATTTACTCACCAGGCTGTACCGGTCGGTTTTCTCACCAAAGCTGTTTACATCTTCTCGCGACATCTTTACAGCGTGTTGCGGAACCCCATCTATTTTGCAATTAATAGCTATACTCCCTGTTTTGAGAGAGTAAATATGGATATCGGATATTCTATGAGAGTTTAGAACTTCATTTTTCACTGATTCAAGTAAATGATTCAGTCCTTTATTTAAGTTTGGAATCTCATCAGTAGTTAATACAGGTTTAGTAGAGACCTCCTTATCTACAAAAATACTTTTGTCTTGAATTCTTTTTATTACAGAATTAATAGCCTCGGTTGTGTACATCGTACCATACTCAGTTGTATTCAAGCAATTTGTCTGGTCGTTATCAATCTTTGCTTCAATTTCTTTACGCATTACTCCATTTGAAACCTCAGGAAACTCCCGAAGTTCTGTTTCTTTTTCAAAAGAGGCATCAGTATAAAGATTAACAGTATAATCGAAAGAAAATAAAGAGAGATGCTCTACTCCGCTTTTCTTCAGATCTTCAAGTTTTGTTTCTATTTCTTTTAATTCTGATTGTTGTTGTTGTGTCAACTCTATTTCAAGAGAGATTCCTTCAGACTTATCCTCGTAAATAAGGAAAACATCTTTAGACGGAGAATACCAATCTAAGGTATGTGGGTTATCCACTCCGTATGCACCATACATAATATCATCAACCACTTTCCGAAGTTCCGGATCACTCGTTAATGTTTGGTGTTTAAGGCCATCAGGATTCTCCCTCATTTCCTTACGAATTGCATTTAAATAGCTTTCCTTATCTGTATATTCCATTACTTCACTAACGTTACCATCAAATCCATAATAGGATATTTTGCCAATAATTTCATTTTCATTTGTAGTACCTGATAAATGTTGTAGATCTTTAAATGATGTTTTTATATTTAATTGCTCTAATGCATTGGCAGCTTTTATTTTTAATTTGTCTTCCAGAATTTCATATTCCTTATTAGCCTTATAAATTTCATCATCGGATCCACTCCTGCAAATCGTTGCTAGTTCTCCCATTTTGTTTTCTATCCCCTCTAAATCATAACGGATTAAAATTGAATCTAATGCGACACGATCCATATAAAAACAGGCATTTATTCCCTCAGAACCAGCCTTACTTATTGCAGATAAAAATATTATATCTATATTTTCTTCTGATAAAAAAACGTATAAATCTTTATTATCATACCCATTAAAAGATACCCGGAAATCATCGAAATCTTTCTTGCCGGCCAATCTGACTTCATTCTCATTGTTGATACAAAAACTATCATCGCTGGTGATACGAGGTGATCCTTTCAAGGGTGATGTGTGAAGTATATTTACATTGTTGGGTAATTTAGGATCAATGTATCCTAATGTATGCTCTTTGTAAACTACGAGTTTAATTCTCTCTTCTGCATTCTTCATAACAAATAATTTAAAATTTGATTGATTTACTTTTATAATGGTTGTTATTATGATCCCTCTTAACAGGATTCTCCCTCATTTCTTTTTTTTTATCTGGGGATTGATTGAGTTTGATCTGTTCCATCCAGAACTCATTGAAGTCTTTATGCTTCGGATAGATATATGCTGCTTCATTCACTACATTTATTCCTGCGCTGATCAATCGGTTTAAAGCGCTTCTACCTGCCTGATCGTTATCCAGGAAAGCATGTACTGAAGCATGTTTTTTCAGAAATTCAAGGGAACGATCCAGCATCGTTGTGGAATTTAATACAACAACATCAACGGCTTGTTTTTGAGGATCATTTTTTGTTATCTGAAAATAGGTAAGCATATCTATGAATCCTTCGAATACAGCACACTTACTGTTCCCATTTTCATACACTGTTAAATCCTTGTGTTTAGCACATCCTTTGAACATTGGGTTTCTGAATTCTACACCTCCGGAATTATTTTCAAAGGCAATAGCAAAACAGTTCCTTCCATTCTCCCCGATTTTATAATACATTTCTTTACAGAGCCTCTGGGCAATATCTTCATCAATACCTCTTGACTTGATATAGTTAAGAAGAATCTTATTGTTCAGAGGTGCAATTTTAAGGATAGAGAGTTCAGAATGCGGTTTTTCAAATTCACTTTGTCTGCGCTCAAGGTCTTCGAAAGTCAGTCCCTGGTTGAACTTCTTTGTTTCAAAGATGCCCATTGCTTCTAAAAAGGAACAGTTTTCAAGTTTCATCACCAGATCGACAGCTGAGCCGTATTCACCTGATCCGAAGTCATTCCATCTGTTATGAACCTTGTCCACCTTAAAGCTGGCGTTTTTCTCATTCCGGAAAGGTGAACAATACATATCATATAGATTATATGACTTTACCGGATATCTGTTATATTCCGATAGGATATACTCTAGTGGTATATTATTGGCTTCTGTTGCTTCCATTGTGATAATAACTAAGACTATTAATAACTTCGGACATTTTAAACAATACTTTTCCGCGGATTTTATAAAATGGAATAACTTTTTTAAATCTGTATTTTCTGACTGCGTCTTTTGTCAGCTTTAGTTTTTCACATATTTGCTGAGTGTCAACAAATTCTTCTTCTCTCTCTGATTTGTTATCTTTCTTTTGAGTTATTTCTTTTTTAATTACAGCTAACTCATATAGGATAACATTTAATTTTTCATCAATATTCATAGTAGTACTATTTCAGTCCGGGATTTTCACATTAGATTCATTGGCAAAAGCTTCAAAATCTTTACATATCTCATTAATTTCATTAACGAAATCAGCAGCTGCTCCACCGTTTTTTACGGATTCGTAGTACGCCTGAATAGCCTTTATAGCAAATATGTCCTTCCCACGAAGGACAAATACAGGTTCTTCATTTTCAATACAGTCTTTTACAATTTTGCAGGGATTCTTCATTGAATTATTGTTTTATTATTATGAATACTATTTAGTTTATTCTTTGTTCTTTTTTTGCTTTGGTTTACGAATCCTATATGTTTCAAATGTTATGAGTTTATTTTCCCGATCCCATACGTTTACGATATCATGAATCTTTTTCAATAACGGATGAGAATATCTTTTTAAAACACTAATAAATAAATTTATTTCAACGTCTGCATGTAGAAGTTCGAGACCGTCCATATCTTCGGCAATACATTGAAGATTTCCTGTATCTTCAATCATTTCCGCCAACTCAGGGTTTTCTCTTATTAGTTGAACGAATAAAGCACTTTCAGGTATATCTAATTTTAATTCAACCCCGGTTAGAATATGTCCTGTTCCCAAATATTGAGACATAGCCTCTATATCTTCTTTTGTTGTTAAACCAAAAGATTCAATATCTTCTTCTCGTGTTGCCCATCGTGTTCCCCGTATTGTAACTGGTTTTCTGATATCAATTTCATTAATTGTTGCCATTTTAATATCGTTTTTTTTGTTTTTTTTATTCTATCCCTGTTGAGAAAGGCTCAGTATCCCTTATATCGTCAACCGTGTCGGTTGATGGTGACATCTGCCTTATTACGGTGTATCCCAGTTTTTTTGCCAGCTCATACTCAATCATAGCGCCATTGGACTGTCTGAAGTTTCTTAGCATATAAATCGTGTCGCAGTCCATAAGTAGCTTGATGTCCATTCTCATATGCTCTGTCCAGGATGCGGTATTGGGAATCTCTTTTTTTAGAGGATTAACAACTTCAAATCCAAACTTTTTAAGTCTTGTTTCGGATTCATTAAACGCTTTTTCAGCCTCTTCATAGGGCAATCCTGTTATTTGTCCGGATATGTATATTTTCATGCTGCTATCAATTTAAATTCGATTAATTTCATGGCTGTTGCCTGACACATTGCTCTAGCCTGGTTTACTTCAACGGCATTACCGATAAACTTTTTCTGATCAGTCTGTGTGCCTTTCAGAACATAGTTTTTGGGGAATCCCATGATCATTTTCAGTTCCGGGATACGAAGCATGCGCATTTTGATATCAATGATCCCATATAGGGCCATGAACTCTTTTATTTCCTTCGTTTTCGGACTGTCGGTATTGTATATTTCGTAAATGATTGTGTCGCCTACGATTTTGATAAAAGAAGGGATATCTCTGGCTTCAGATGATGCTTCAATCAGGTAAGGCGGTGTTTTATCCATCCTTGCTATCAGGGTGAAGCATGGTTGATCCACATCTCTGCCTATTCGTGAATATTGAGCATCCATTAAGTAATGCCATTTCCGATTAGCAGTAACGACCGGTGCCGGTTCATCGAGCGAATTACCTACATTTCCGAAGCTGGTGTTCATCAGCCATTTCTTGCATTGATAAACTGCATATTTCGGATTCTGCGTCAATGCTCCAAGCGGACTGTTTACAGATGCCGGTTTCGATTGTCCAAATTGCTGATCAATAAAGTTGCATTGTACCAAATTCTGCTTTGGAGTAGTTGTTACAGCCGGACAAGGCTTATTTATATCAGCATGTTGACCACCTCCGGAGTAATTATTCATCAGAAACTTAGGAGAAGTTAAAGCTAAACCATCTTTAGTACGTACAGTTGGAGCTGGATTGTCAACCGCTGTGTTAAAGCCATTTCCATAATACACCGAAAGGAAACTTTTTGCAGAGATCAATGCCTGGCCATCCTTTGTGCACAAAGTATGTGCCGGTTCATCTACTCCGTAATTCTTGTGATCAGGTTTTCCGGAATAGTACTTGGAAATAAAGTTCGTTGTAACCTTTGCGTGATGATCTATTCCGGTTATGGTATGCGCCGGACCTTCGATACTGATATTTTTACTATCCGGATGCCCGGAGAACTGTTTTGACAGAAACGTTGTTTGTACGAGTTCCATATTACCACCAGTAGATGTCACGGTTCTTGCTGGCTGGTCAATTCCAAACACTTTGCTGTCTGGGTTTCCTGTATTTCTTTGCTGAAAGAACTTAGTCTGAACAATTCCCAATCTGTCCTGACATCCGATAACAGGGCACGGATCATCTACAGATGGAGGGTTATGTTTTCGAGTTTTCTTATTGACGGAATTGTATTTCATCAACCACTTGTCTTTTCCTCCGGCAACAAACTTGATAAGCCCTGACTTTACTCTATCCAGAGATGCTTCTTCCAGGTCTTTTTTCCTTCCAAATATGCTTTCTCCTTCATCGGAAAAATCCAAACAGTCTTTAACCGGTTTCCATTTTAGACGGCTGTCGAATAAATCTTTAGAGCCGGATTTGCAGTGTGTGCGTTGTGGCCATACAATGGGCATTCCCGGTTTGGCGTACTGAATAAACAGGCGTTTACGGCTTGTGTATGCTCCGAAATCGGCAGCATTCATTATTTTGTGGTCGTATTCATATCCATAGGATTTGATCCTTTCCTTCCATTCCTTGTAATAGGTTCCTTTCAACTCTTTAATAGGCCTGTAAGTCGGTCCATAGATATACCTTTGAAATTTCTTCCTCTTTTTTGCTTTGCGGACAGCCTTTTCATCTTCTGTTTCTTTTCTTTTGGTTTTATCAAGCGGACAAAACTCGTGGCCATCTCTCGTTTTATCAATGACAATTTCCACAGGACCATAGTCCAGAAACTCTTCTACGTTTTCGATCTGAATCAGATCCGGATCAATAGCTTTGATATATCTATAAAGATGCTCAGCTAACGTCCTGCTATCCGGGTTGCGTGACAAGCCACCTTTTGCTTTACTGAAACTAGTACACTCCAAAGAAGCCCACAATGCTATTTTAGCATTTGGGTTTCTAAAGCGTATTTTCTTGATGATACTTAATACAGGGTAGAGATCAAGCGTCCTCATGTCTTCTGTGAAATGGAGTGCATGAGGATGGTTTGCAAAATGGCTTGCAATAGCGTTAATATCATGGTTGACGCAAACGATTACTTTCGCTACTCTTTTACCATTTACAGTCGCAAGCTCTACTCCTGTACTGGTTCCTCCTGCTCCACAGAACAGGTCGATATAATACAAATCAACATTTGATTTCAGTATTTCCTCTATCGAAAGTATCATATTGAGAACGCCTAAGGCTGTGGGAGTAATTTTGTTATTCGTCATTGTTTTAAAAATAAAAAAGCCACTCCGGCAGCATCGAAATGGCTCTTCAAAATGAATAATAATATTTATTAAAGTTTACCTAAATCAAACTCTGAGTATCTTTTCTTTATTTCCTGTCTCATCCATTCAAGGGTTGCACAATAATCATTATAGCGTGGGTGATCTTCGTCAGGAACATAGCACTCAGCTTCTTTGATTATATCTCTTAATATCCATGCTCGCCTGCGGGTCAGGTGCACTCTTGGTCCAATAAATCCTTTCCGGCTCATAGCGTATAAGCCTTCTGCAAAATTCCCCATATTCAAATCAGTTAATGATGACAATTCATTATTTCTTTCAAATCAAACAAACCATCTAATTTAGGTTCGTAATTAAACCAGATAACTTCCTGTACATTCCCCGATCTAATGTTGTTTTTCTTTACAGGAAGTTTTACCTTATTCCAATCCTTATACAGGAAGTTCATGGAATCACAGTCATAGCCGCTTATCATGGCCAGGCCTTTTATAGAATGAACTTTATCTGATAATTCCTCATGCTGTTCATCAGAGAACTCAAATTTGTAGTCGTTTGAAGACTTTCTGGATTCAAGGTGATAAGGCGGGTCTAAGTAGAAAAAAGTATGCTTTGTATCTGTCTTATCAATACAATCAGCATAATGTCCATTCAGTATCTGAAATTCTGAACGAATCACTTCCGCTACATCATGTAATTTTTCTATGGCATTATTCCATCGGGAAACAGTTTCGCCACCACATGCATTTACATGAGATTTAGCCATGTGCCAGCCTTTGTTTTTCCGTTGTGCACCGAGTCCAAAGAAAGATTGTCTTACTCTGACATAGAATCGCCGGGCTTGTTCTATTCTGTTCAGAGAAGGTTCCCAGCAATTATTATATTCCAGTTCTGAACATGGTGTAAGTAATAATAGCCTGATCAATTCATCTTCATGATCTCTGAGTACTTCAAAGAAATTAGTAATGTCAGAATTGATTTCGTTTGCGGTCTTGATGCACCGACCTCTATAGTTGATGGAGACTACCATGCTTCCGGCAAAAGTATCGACCAGGTGATTAAAGTTATCAGGAAAATAGCGATAGATATAGTCTAACCAGGTAAACTTTCCTCCGAAATAGTTAAATGCGATAAGTTTATCTTTGTTTCCACTCATAATATATACTTTATCTCACTTATATTTTCTTTTTACTTTTCCCGCGTATTTTCTTATCTCCTGCTACTATTATTTTATCGTTCGAGAAAAATTTTGCGATATGATTTCCAACTTTTTCTAATTCTTCTTGGGTTGGATTGAATCTCTGAGGTGAAGGATATTTCATATGCATTGATTTAAATTTCGTCAACAAAAATCTGTTTCTTTTTATCAGGCCAGTCTCTCCGAATTAAGGAAGTGATATTTTTTCTTTCGAGAATAGTTAATGCTTTACGCTTAGCATCCTGTCTATTCTTACCAGGTATTGCCATTTCTTTGAAATAGCCCCTTGTGTAAGATATTTTCCATTTCTTCCTTTTTTACCGAATAATCGAATATTCCGAAGCACTTCTGATTTGGTGTGCTTTGCTTGCCGGATATATAGAGCTTGTTCTTTACTGATAAGAGGAAAACCATATTTCTCAATTATTTTCTTTAATGAAGTTTTAGGACGGATAGTTTGGACATTTCCTGTATTTTTCACAAAACGTACAATTTCCGCATGTTCATTTCCAGTATTGCAGAAAACAGCCAGACAATCAGGATCAATAAAGCGTCTTACAATATCCAGCAAAACTGTGCTGTCTTTCCCTCCGGAGAATGAGACAAATACCTTACCATCCAATCGACTATAAAATTGAGAAATAACACCAACAGCGTGATCAATCTTTTGAAACAGCGTCCACGATTGCCGGTATCTTAATTCTTCGATTGTCATGGCTCCTCACTATCATCAAAAAGATTCAGACTTAACTGATCTTTATCTGCTAGTTCTTTTTTATCCTTTAATGATATCTCTTTTTCATTTTGTTTCTTCACGTAAGTCCTTGCAAATGTTAGTCTATTCCCATTAAAAATCATATTGGGATTAATGTAATAAAGAACATCTGTTTTTCCTTTAGCTATTACTTCTGCTTGAATTAACTCGGTCAATCCTTGATAAATGGATGTTTTGGTTTTATAACCTGTATCATTAATACAGTCTGGCATGATGAATAAAAATTCATCTGTATTAGGTTTTAGTTGTTTCAAGACATAATTGAATATTTTCATAGCTTTTTCAGATAAACCACAAAACGCTTTAAATTCTTTCAGATAAAATTTTATAAACTCCTGTTCGTCAACTTCAATTTGTCTTATAAAAGCAGTATGTCCTACAATTTGACCGGTGTTTGTATCTACAGCATGTAAAATAGCATTTTTCGAAGTCCCTGTTGATGATCGGTATCTTCGGACTGTTGATTGGCCAATCTGTTCAATTGCTTTGTTCATAAATGGATTCTCGCTATTACTGGGAAAATCAGAAAATTTTATATTCTTCATATATTGTTTTATTATGTTCAGTATAAGAAAAGGGTACAAAAAATAGACTAATAGTATATTTCCCGTATACTAATAGTATAAAAAATAGGTACAAAAAATAGACTAATAGTATATTTCCCGTATACTAATAGTATAAAAAATAGGTGCAAAAAATAGACTAATAGTATATAAAAAGGGGTGAAAAAATATACAAATAGTTTATGCATGCGTAAACTAAAAGTTTATAAACCGTAAACTGACCCCTATTGATTACCAGTCAGTTAACCTCGTTTACTTCTTAAGTTCTTTATACCCCTTTTTAAGCTCATTTTTCAGGTATAAAATCACGGTGTTTTTTTTCTGCTATTTTAAAAGAATAATGGTACGGGATTCGGAGGCGTTACTCCCATTGGTTGGGACATAAAGAATGCGCTCTTTCACTCTTATAAGATTTGATATAAGCCTTAATGCCTGATACAGCATCATTCTTTGAGCAACCATGAAGCTCCCGTATCTTTTCGTCTGATATATTTTCCATCTCTCTTAATTCAAGCGTCAGTTCGGTTATTAAGTTTGTCTTATACATACCTGTTTTATTATTAACTCTGCATTATTACATTGAGCCCGCCAATCCGTTTATGGATTGTATCACGGAATCGAGACGTGACGGGCAATATGATATATCGTAATGTCTTTTGCATATACAGTTAAGTATAAATTAATGGCCCTGCCAGCATTATCCCATTACGAATAGATTATTTTCGTCATATCTGTATTTATTTTCAATTCGTGTTATTCTCTTTGTCCTTGTATGACACTTTTCAAGAATCAGCTTACACGAAATCCAATAGCCTACTTTGTCGGAACCATTTCGGCTGACGTATTGGGACGCCAGATTATAGTGCATTATTACTTAGCACTTCAAACATTTCAAAGAGCGTGATACTTATTTTTGTTTTTTAGAGTTCGCGCACTCCATTTTCGTGTAATACATTGGCTATTTCGCGCTGCACAGCAGAGCGGAGGAATACTCTCTTTCTGTTTGGAAGGATGATCGTATCACCCGGTTCAATGAATTTTTTACCTTCTCTGATATGTTCCTGAAGTGTTGGCTTTTTGATACAAAGTGCCTTTAGTGTTTCTTCGTAGGATATATAATCTTTGAAATAATCCAACCCAATGCTCGTAGATGTTTTTTTTACCATAACTAAATAATTTATAGTATTCCATCTTCAATCTTTATTTTGGTAGGTTGGCAAGCATAGTTTTTTAAGGCTTCACTCCTTATATCTTTAGCCTGCTTGCTATCGGTAGAATAGCGTAACGCATTCCTTACGGTTGCTTCACTTACGGAAAATTTGAATGCTAGTTTTGTTATAACTCCCTTTTCGTAGAGTATTCGGTGTCTATAAATTGCCATAATAGAATAATTATTAATTTGATTTAGTGATATTTTATTAGCTTTGTTGGTTACATCTATTTTTTCAAGATGAAAAGGAGATGTAATAGAAATACAGTGCAATGATAGGTGATAATTTTCATCTATCCAAATTTAATGATGAATATTTTCAACCAAATGGATACAATTCTGCAGAGAATAGAACAAATTGCAAAGCATGAAGGAATTACAATTACTGCTTTAGAGCGCATTATTGGAGCGAGTAAGGGGGTCTTATCACGAGCTATTAATAATGGAACGGACATACAATCTAAATGGCTTCAACTTGTGGTTGAAAAATATCCCCTGTATTCGGAATCTTGGCTTTTAACAGGTAAGGGTAGTATACTAAAGGATAACATAAGTCAATCGGCAGTAACTATTAATAAAAAAGAGAAGGATATTGATAATATTGACTATATGGCAAAATATCTTGAAACTTTGGAAAAACTGACTAATACACAAGAAATGCTTGTTCAGGCGCAAAATGAAAAGATTGAATTGCTTAAAGAAATTGATTATCTAAAAGGCCAGGGCGGAGATATTGTGGCCGGTGCATGAAATGTGCTTGTAGGGACAGGAACTGTATTCAATTAGTACCTGGTGAAAAATCAGATTAAATCGACACCGCTGAGACGCTTTTGGGTTTTACAGCACCCTCGATGATGAATAAATATATAGATTCAAAAAATAGGATTAAAAATTATTAGTGTACTGACTGTTTTTTCTACCAGATATATACCAAATATTATAAAATGTTGGTGCATAGATAGAAAGCGAATCCTGGTGAGACAACAGTAAGAAAGGCAGCTTTTAGCTGCCTTTTCTTATTATCCTCTTTTTATTACGATATTTCTACTCTATCTCGCCGGTTTAATCCGTTATCGGTGTGTCGATATGGATGAGGCCCCATTTTTTATTTGAAACTACCCAGAAGTAATCTCCTAAATCCCGTAATATGTAATCAAATTGTTCTTCTATAATCCGATTTCCACTTGACCCCGATTTCAGGGATCGAAACGGTTGGATTGCTGACTGAGGAGAAGAGGAAATTGCACAAAAAAAGAACGTGGAAAACCCTCTGCGAATAGTCCACGTTCCTACTTAGTTAAGATTTTGGTTGTATAAGAAAAATTTAAAAGCTTAACCCTTAACGGAAACGCTTTTGTTTCTTTTGCGAATATATGAAGAAAATCAATATAAACTCCGGCAATTATTTTCTTTTAACAAATTTTACACTATTTGGAAAAACCTGCATTGAGGGTTTTTGCGTAGTGTTTTTAGTTGTTGATTTTTATAATATCTTGATCAGGCCGGCTGTGTTCAGGAATTATAAGGTGTAACAGCCCGGTTTTAGGGCTCAACAATCTCAACTACCTCCACTTCAAACTTTAACGTGGAGTATGCCCAAGGGCGAGCCGACTGATTATACACAATGTTTCCTGTAGAGCCATAGCCTAACTGCCATGGAATCCAGATTTCCCAACGATCACCGGGATGCATGTTCTGCAATGCCGTGCCAAATCCATCCACAACTCCGCTAACCGTAAAAGTAGCAGGAGTTTGAGTTACCGGATCTGCTGATGAGGAATCGAATACATATTCCATCTTACGGCTTGTTTCGTCCATCGATACACCAAAATAATATACCTTTACTTTGCTGGTATAAAAAATCGAATCGTTGGTTGGGGTAGTAGACGT
Organism: Massilibacteroides vaginae; assembly: GCF_900178525.1. Classification (GTDB taxonomy): domain Bacteria; phylum Bacteroidota; class Bacteroidia; order Bacteroidales; family Tannerellaceae; genus Massilibacteroides; species Massilibacteroides vaginae. The sequence goes on along the minus strand of NZ_FXDJ01000009.1, from coordinate 939,109 downwards.
CTTAGGTTCTAATACCTTGTAATAGATTGAGCCTACGTTGGATTCTGATTTGAGTTCCTTGTATTCCGGATTTTTAGCAATTTCATTAAAGGCTTTCTCGTTATCCGCCTGCCATGCGTCATCAACAATATAGATCTTTACATCATCATCACTGCTACAGGATGAAAGAACAAAGCCTGTGCATAGCGCGATTAGGAGTAGAGAGAAATACTTTTTCATCATGATTATTCAATTATTTTTTTTAATAATGACTTCATGCTTACTTTTTCAGTAATGATTTCATGAAGTTTGTCAATGCTTACACGCTCCTGTTCCATGGTGTCACGGAAACGGATGGTAACACAATTGTCATTTAATGTATCGTGGTCAACCGTGATGCAGTAAGGAGTACCGATTGCATCCTGACGACGATAGCGCTTTCCAATAGAGTCCTTCTCGTCGTACTGGCAACGGAAGTCGAAACGAAGCATGTTAATTATTTCTTCTGCTTTTTCCGGCAGACCGTCTTTCTTTACCAAAGGCAATACCGCTAATTTAACGGGAGCTAATGCGGCAGGTAATCTTAGTACAACACGAGTTTCGCCGTTTTCGAGAGTTTCTTCGCAATAAGAACCGGCCATTACGCTAAGGAACATACGGTCTACACCGATCGAGGTTTCAACTACGTATGGCGTATAGCTTTTATTGAGTTCCGGATCAAAATATTGCAGTTTCTTTCCTGAGAATTTTTCATGCTGACTCAGGTCAAAGTCCGTACGACTGTGGATACCTTCTACTTCTTTAAATCCGAATGGCATTTCGAATTCAATATCTGTAGCGGCGTTGGCGTAGTGAGCTAATTTTTCATGATCGTGGTAGCGGTATTTTTCGTCGCCTAATCCGAGTGCTTTATGCCATTTCAAACGAGCGCTTTTCCATTGTCTGAACCATTCCATTTCCTCTCCCGGACGAACAAAGAATTGCATTTCCATTTGTTCGAATTCGCGCATACGGAATACAAACTGACGGGCCACGATTTCATTACGGAATGCTTTTCCTATCTGAGCGATACCGAAAGGAATCTTCATGCGACCTGTTTTTTGTACGTTCAGGTAGTTTACAAAGATACCCTGAGCGGTTTCCGGGCGAAGGTATATTTTAGAAGCTCCTTCGGCTGTAGAACCCATTTCGGTAGAGAACATAAGGTTGAACTGGCGTACTTCCGTCCAGTTACGTGTTCCGGAGATTGGGCATGCGATTTCACAGTCTAAGATCAGCTGACGCAAGTCTTCAAAGTTCGCGTCGTTCAGGTCTTTGGCAAACCGGGCGTGTATTTCGTCACGCTTAGCTTGGTTTTCCAATACACGAGCGTTAGTGGCACGAAACTGAGCTTCGTCAAACGAATCGCCAAATCTTTTGGCGGCTTTAGCCACTTCCTTGTTTATCTTATCATCTATTTTAGCCAGATGATCTTCGATCAATACATCCGCGCGATAGCGTTTTTTTGAATCTTTATTATCGATCAACGGGTCGTTAAACGCATCCACGTGTCCCGATGCTTTCCAGATGGTAGGGTGCATAAAGATAGCAGAGTCGATCCCGACTACGTTTTCATGAAGCAGCGTCATGCTGTCCCACCAATATTTTTTTATATTGTTTTTCAACTCCACGCCGTATTGCCCGTAATCGTAAACAGCCCCGAGGCCGTCATAAATTTCCGAAGAAGGGAATACAAAACCATACTCTTTGCAATGCGAGACTAACTTCTTAAAAACATCTTCTTGTGCCATATTAATGCAGTAGTTTAAAATATGAAATCAATAAGGATGCAAAGTAAACGAATTTTTGGTAAAGTGCAGAATTTAAAGCTATTTATATGCCGTATGAGCCATACTTACCCACGGATCAAATCTTTCCATTCATGGTCGGTGAGGCTCTGCAAAGGATCGTTTTCGGCGATGAAAGTTTCGGCTAAAGTGCTTTTCCGTTCTTGTAATGAACGTATTTTTTCTTCGATCGTATGGTCTGAAATAAAACGATACACGAAAACCTGCTTTCCTTGTCCGATGCGATGCGCGCGACTTTCTGCTTGTGTTTCCGCTGCCGGATTCCACCACGGATCAAGAATGAAAACATAGTCGGCTTCCGTTAAATTCAGTCCTACACCTCCGGCTTTTAATGAAATAAGAAAGGCCGATACCGACTTTGTTTGTGTAAAGCGGTTGATCTCTTTTTCCCGGTCTATGGTAGCTCCTGTCAGCAGGGCATATTTCCATCCCCGTTGATCGAACTCTTTGGCCAATAGTTCGAGATGCGTAACGAAAGAGGAGAAAATCAAAACCTTATGGCCTTCACTTAATAGTGTTTCATAGGCTTCCGTAATTTGTTCCATCTTGCCGGAAGTGCCTTTGTAATCCGGTAAAACCAGACTCGGATGGTTCGCTAACTGACGCAAGCGCATAATTCCGTTTAAGGCCATGATTTTATTCTTGCTCCATTCGTTCAGCAGCGAATTCCTCAGGCTGTTTTTTTCTTTCTTATAAATATCTTTTTGCTCCGGCGTCATTTCGCAATAGATCACTTTCTCGGTCAGAGGAGGCAGTTCCGGTGCAACCTGCTGTTTGGTGCGTCTGAGGATAAAGGGGGAGATTAATCTCAACAGTTTGTCTTGAATGCGCGTATCACCGGTTTTCATGATCGGCACTGTAAAGTGATTGCGAAAGAAAGACGCTGTGCCCAACAAGCCGGGATTGATAAAATTAAACTGCGCCCAAAGGTCTTTCAGCGAATTCTCGATCGGCGTACCCGTAAGTGCTAAACGATGTTCGCTTTTTAAGCGCATAACCGAATGGTATGTCTGAGATTCGGGATTCTTGATGTATTGGCTTTCGTCCAGAATAACATAATTAAATGCGTATTCCTCCAGCAGATCGATATCTCTGCGTAATAAGCCGTAAGTAACCAATACAATGTGATGACGCTTGAAGGCACGATTCGCATTTGGCGTTCTGCGTTCACCCGAATATTCATAAACGCGCAACGAACTGAATTTTCTGATCTCCCTTTTCCAATTCGTTACTAAGGAAGTAGGTACAACAATCAGACTGGCATGTATCGGCTCTTCCGTGACGATGCTTTCACAATCCGAATTCACTTCGTCAAACAACGCCAACTGTCCTTCCTGATCAGCAACCAAACTTGTTTTTTCTTTTTGCGGCAAAAAGGGATCCGGGTCGTAAAGATGTTGCAGCAGTGTGATTGTTTGTAACGTTTTACCCAAACCCATGTCGTCGGCCAAACAACCGCCCAAACGATTCTTGGCAAGATGAACCAGCCAGGAAAAACCGGTTTGCTGATAAGGGCGCAGCGTAACCTTGATTTTTGGAGGCACCGGAATTATTTCTTTTTCAGAATAATCCATTTCAGCAACCTTCAAAACCTTTTCATTCAAATCGTTGATTATGCTGTGATGCATTTTCTTTACCACGATTTGATCGTTTTGCTCTTCTCCGAAAGCGAATAAACTGCTGTATTTATCAAACCATTCTTCCGGCAAGAGGGCAATTCTTCCGTCCGGTAAGGGAAAGCGGCGGTCTCCGGTCATGATATTCTTCTTAAAGGCGATGAAAGGAAAGGTGTACGCGCCGATTTGCACCCTGATGCGCACTTCAAACCAATCGGTTTGATCTCCCATATCTTGTTTCAGTTCGATATCTCCGATAAAATAAGTAGATTGATCTTCCGGTATTTTGCAAGAGAATAAGCGGAATATCTCCTCTTTTTCCTGATTCATCCAATCCACCAGCGCATATTCGGAGATGAAGGATTTGTTTTGAAAAAGACTGTCTGATATCTGATGGAATCCTTTTGCCAACAAAAAATCTATGTGTTGTTTCTCCCATTCCGGATCTCTCCTGAAATAAGAAATAGTTGCTTCCTGGGTATTTTCCAATCGGGGGTAGGTGAGGTTTGCCTTTTGTCCGGGATTGAATTCCGTTTGGTCATATTTGAAGGTTAACTTCAGTTCCGGTGTATCCGTAAGTGAAGTAAGAGGCAGTAATTCGGCTGTCTTTTGTGGCTGACGTTCTATGATGTTAATTCCTTTCGTCTTAATGGGATGATCAGTCATCAACGGCAGTACTACCTTGTCTAAATATCGGTTTGTTTCTGAAGCCGGAGCTTCCACATACGTCTTTTCTAAAAACGGAGAGACTGATCTGGAACGAAGTCGGTCAAAAACCAGCATATCCTTGCCAATGACCAATACCGCCGGATCGGATGCTAATACCAAATAAGGTTTAACACGCTGAAGCGTTACAAGCTTACCGTTTTGATAACATCCTAACGCATAGCGAAAGTGTTGTTCTGTTGACTCACAGCTGAAAACCGCTTCCGTGTTTTCCTTGGGCAGATGAATAAGGTGGTGCTCATACAACAAATCGGCTCCGGTATCCCTCAGATAAACCGGAACCGATGCTTTTCGGATCAACGGGATGATCTGCAGGTGGATTTTTTCGATATGCGGACGTATGGATTCTTTGAATGTTTTAGGTTTTAGCTTATTGACAAAGTCGGAAATCGTATGTTCTTTTGAATAAACCTTCATGAGGTTTCGTTCGGTATAAAACTGAGCCAGCGAAATTATCTTCTTTTCTTCTCTACTAAGTGTGATCTCTTTTTTTTGTTTGATTGTGGCGTTATCTTCCGTCTGAAGCACACCGGGTGAAGTTTCACACGCGAAGTAAGGGATCAGTAATGGTCCGAAAACCGGATGGTTATTTATTGTTACAACTAAGAAGCGAGAAAGTTTCATAAAGGTACCTCCAATTCAATCTTGTAAAGATATGTTATTTATCTTTGTCGCAACGCCTCAAAGAACGTTTAATCGAAATTGATGATAAAAATAGTAGCCGACACAACGATACCTTTTCTAAAAGGAATACCCGAAGACTTTGCGGAAGTCTCCTATCTTTCGTCCAACGAATTTACATCCGCGGCCGTGAAAAACGCCGATGCACTGATTGTGCGCAGTATCAATAAATGTACGCGGGAATTGCTGGAAGGGAGCCGGGTAAAACTCATTACAACCGCTACAATCGGATTTGATCATATTGATACGGCGTATTGTGAGGAAAACGGAATCCGGTGGTATAATGCTCCGGGATGTAATGCGGTTTCTGTTTCGCAATATGTGTTGTCTTCCTTATTAACGATCGCGTTGCGAAAGCATGTGCTGTTGAAGGATCAAACAATCGGAATTATAGGAGTAGGGCATGTCGGAAAAGAAGTTGAAAAACTATGTAAAGCTTTTGGAATGCGAGTTTTGCTACATGATCCTCCACGAGCAGCAGTGGAAGGAAGTAGCGCATTTGTTTCCTTAGATCAAATTGCGCGAGAAGCAGATATTATTACCCTGCATACCCCATTGGAAAAAAACGGGAAATACCCCACTTATCATCTGGCAAATACGGCGTTCTTCAATAAGCTTATCCGAAAACCTTGGTTTGTGAACGCCGCGCGTGGTGGCATTCATGACACGAACGCCTTAATACAGGCAAAAGAAAGCGGTCTGGTTAGTGAGTTGATACTGGATTGCTGGGAAAAAGAACCGGAGATCAGTTCGCGATTAATAGAGCTGGCTTCAATAGCGACTCCACATATTGCCGGCTTTTCGGCCGATGGAAAAGCCAATGCCACACGTGCCTGCCTTGAGCATATCCGTACCTTCTTTGGGATAGCCGATGTTCGTACACAAGATGTGTTGCCACCGCAACCTGCTCAACCTCAGATAAACCTGACACAATACACGGATTCTCCAATAGAGCAGGCCATATTTCATAGTTTTACTCCGTTACAGATAGACAAAGCCCTTCGGGAGGAACCAAATAAATTCGAATGGTTCCGGGCAAACTACCCGCACCCAAGAGAATTTTCCGCTTATACGGTAATAAATGCCGGACTGGAAGAAAAAGTTTTGCTCCGGCATATAGGTTTTCGTGTCTCTTCCTGATAAATGAAAAGGCATAAAAAGGAATAAGGGGGTGTCCAAAAAGTTTTGGACATCCTCTTATTTATAAAAGAAAATAAGTTAATCATTTCCATCCATTACCCTTTGCTGTGGCTAATTCGCCGTATATACCAGTTTCGCCGGCGTATTCTATACCTCCGAAGCTATATAAATCGACACCGATTAACTCCAGTTGTTTTTGAGGTATGGGATATTGTGTTGGTGTTCCTTCTTGCAACAGGTCGTTTCTCCTTAAGAAGGTAAAGGGAACAAATACTCCTCCTGCTCCGTCGATTTCGATTGCGTATTCATAATGCAGGGCATCCCTCAGGGTGCTTTCCGTAGCTGCCACGTCGGGCAGTAATCCTTTACTTTTGCGGGAAGCCGTCGATGCATTCAGTTCCGCGGCAGCTCCTGTGTAGTCTTTCAGCCGGAGTTTAGCTTCGGCACGGAGTAGTCGCACTTCTTCCGCAAGGAAATAAGGATTGATGGCGCCCGGAACATTCAGACTGTTGCTGTTGTTTGCCCATCTTTTACGATAATAGTTGCTGAACAGATCTCGTCCGCGTGCTTCAAGAAGTATACCGAAATTTGTAGAATAACCGAAATATTCATCAAAGCGCCGGTCGTCTGTTACAACAGGAGCAAGGATTGTCGCGTCTTTGGGATAGGCATCCGGGTAAGTTCCGGTCTTATCTGCCAGATGCGGAATTTTTATGTCGAGCGGCAGATAGGCAGCTCCGCTGTATATATACACCAAACGGTCTACCAGCGCATTATAATAACCTCCTGAAACAGTCGTGATCAGGAAATCCGCGTCAAATCCTTTTTCGGCGTATGCCAATACGCGACGCCAATGTTCATCACCTAAAGCATCGGCTTCAGCTTTTTCTCTTGCTTGCGAAGAAAGGATGCGGGCCGCTATCGAATTGGCCAGCTTGACGAACTGCTCCTTGCTGATCGGAGTTTCTATAAGAAAGTCGAAATTGAAATCGGAAGAGGTTTCTGCCAGCTGAATAGCTTTATCGAGTAGCTTAACGCCGTTTTCGACAAGGTCTTTGTACGAATTTGGGAAAGCGCGTTCGCTCACAGTCACCTCGTCTACAATAATTCCACGATCGTAGATCACGCCAAGATAGCCTTGAGATACTCCTTTCGCGTAATAGGCTCCGATCAGGCAGTCGGTGGTCCGGTCTTTGCCCGCGTCGTCATACGCTTTGATTTGCCGGTTTTCAATCAAGTCGATTACTTTTGTCGCATCCAGATTAGCCTGATAAAAATTAGTGTAAAGCGGAGCGATTGATGCACCGTATCCTCTTGCTGCTGAATTATTCACCAGTCTTACTCTGGGTTCTTTTGAATAATCCCACCAGGAACCATTTCCGTTGGTATTTGTTGTCTGGTCTGCCAGTAAACTGATATTTACACCGGCAGCGGCAGTTGTTGTGCTGAATGTGGTTTGCACGCTACTTGTTGTTAGCGAATAACCGAAACTTTTTATTTTCTCGGCAGCTTCGTTGTTCGTTAAGGTAGAAGGATCGTCAAAATCGAGCGATTCGCACGAGGTAAGGACAGTTGCCATGGCGGCTATGTATAGTAATGCTTTCATATCTTTTTTATTTATTAAAACTGAATGGTTAATTTACCGGAAATGATGCGATAGGTCGGATAGTTGAAGAAGTCTCCCGCGCGTACATTAGTTTTACCTTCTCCGTCAACATTTACACCGGTAAAGTTTGTCAGTGTAAATAAATTACGGCCTACCAAAGAAAAACGAGCGTTCTTGACTAATTTTTTCAATCCAAGTTTTTCAACCGGCAACTCGTAGGATAAGGCCACTTCGCGTAAAGCCAGGTAGGTACTGCTTTCAACCCAATAGTCGGTAGGAAGCTGTGCATTGAAAACCTGTGTGGTAAAGTTTAACGGATACCCCATCCGCGCGGTTCTATCCGAAAATTCAGAACGATATAAGTAAGTCAGGTACTGAACTGTTTCGTTATATTTCTGACCTCCTTGTTTCCAGTCTAATGCAAAATACAGGGAGAGAGGTCCGTAAGTGAATGTGTTGGTAAACCCGACGATGAAATCCGGTTGCGCGTCTCCAATTAGTTTTGTGTTTCCTGTTTTTTCATCCACATAGAACACCGGTTGCTCATTTGCCGTACCCAATTTGCTTTTCTCAACAACAATACCAACATCGTTCAGCACATAATCGGCCACAGTTTTTGTACCATCTCCTGCATTCACCACAAAGCCGTTTTGGTTTGTTTTCAACTGAGCTAAGTCTGTGAATATTCCGTACCCCCAGATGGCGGAAGTACTCAGCCCAACTGCGCGCCTGTAGTCGCCATCGGTAAATTCGGGCACATCTCCCAGCGAGGTAATCTCGCTCCGTACGCGACTGAATGTGAGCCCCGTGGTCCAGGAGAATTTCTTGTTTTCGAGTACCCGTCCGCCTAATTCAAGCTCAATGGAGTGCGACTTTACCTCTCCCAGATTATCATAAATAGTGGCAGAACCTGAGATAGGTGCAAACGAAGGCACCTGAATAAAGTCATGCTTACTGTTTGAAAAAGCATAGTTGAATTGCACATTCAGCCAGTTCGCTACAATCGCGTCAAAACCGATTTCGGTTTCTTCTGTTACGGCACGTTTCAAATCCGTGTTGTCATTCTGCGTATAGCTTACTCCGCCCGAACTGGTCAAGGTTACTTTGCTGTCTTTCGCACCGAAAGGAGGCAGACTGCCCGCCTGACCATAAGCAACACGGATTTTAAATTCACTAATCGGATGGAGTTTAATATCCTCCGTTAAGCGATAAGCCAAAGCCGCGCGAGGGAAAAACGCCAGACCGACATTGCTTCCAAAACGAGAACTTTCATCCAAACGACCCAACAAATCAATGAATAACTTGTCTTTCCAACCTGCCTTCAGGTTCAGAAAATAACCATAGTTTACCGTTTTCGCCCAATCCGAAGTGGTGGTTCTGGTTGCCGCCTCGGTTACATTCAACGATTTAACAGGGGCGGTCAGGTTGTATCCGTTAGCGCTAAATCCCTCTAAATCGGTGGCTTCATAAACCGATTTTAATGCCGCGCCAAAGTCTACGTTTCCGAAAGTCTGATTGTAGTTCAATTGGAATTGTCCGTTTCTGGTGCTGACGCGTCGTGTTTCTTTACCGTAGTATCCATTGTTCTTCGTTACATCAACAGAAGTAGTCTGATAACCTATCGGATAATAATTTTCCGAATTGAAGAATTGTTTTTGAATAGAATACGAACCTTCGGCACTCAACTTGTCGGTAATCTGGTATCTTAATTTCCCGCCGAGCAGGAGGTTTTCCGTCTTATACGAATACTCTCGTGTAGTCAACTCGTATAAAGGATTCGGCAACCTGGTAAGCAATAATTCACTACCATCGGGTGCTAACAAATAATTGCCGTCACTACCTCGCTGCTTCAGGTTTACAAACGGCTCAAGAAGCAAGGTGGAGTAAAGCAGTCCGTCGCTCCCGTCGGATGTTACAGAAGAGGGCGTGTTTTCATGACTGTATTGGGTTGTCAGATCCAGATCCAAAGCACTTGTTAATTTATACCCGAGATTTAACAGGAAGCTCTGTCTGGTGTCCGAGTCTATCGCGTCTGAAACACTGCCTTTGGATTGATTCTGCACCGACGTGTAAAAATTATACCTCTCTCCGCTTGAGGCTAATGAAATAGCATTAGAATAATACACCCGGTCTCGCAGTACGTAGCCTACATTATCATAGTTGTCTTTATACGGATGCAGATTTACCGAAAAACCGTTATCCTGATAATCTATTGTACGCGCGCCGGCAGTTAGTGCGAAAGAATTATCCGCGTTTACCCTGTAATGATGGAGCCGGGAAGTAACAGGGATATGCTGCACACTGTTAAAACCTATCTCATTATCAACAACGACCGATATTTTATCACCTTTTCCTTTCTTCGTGATCACCTGAATAACCCCGCCTTCACCCCGCGTTCCATATAACGCTGAAGCGGCTGCACCTTTAACAACTTCAATGTTTTCGATATCACCGGGATTAATATCCGACAACGACAGTCCGGTAACAAAACCGTCTACAACAATCAACGGCTCGATATTGCCGGAGATAGACTTCGCACCCCTCAGATAAACGGTAGCCCCTTTGTTTCCATCAGACTGGTCGATCCTCAGTCCGGCTACTTTCCCTCTCAACGAAGTAGAAGCATCCGTGGCCGGAACAGTATTGATAAGCTCGTTGTCTATTTTGGTAAGCGCGAAAGAAAGCTTCTTGCGCGTAGTGCCTTGCGCAACACCCGTAACCACAACTTCGCTCAATAAGTTGTGATTCTCAATCAGTACAATCCGGATAGATTCCTCCGTGTCGTACACATCCACTTCCTGATTTCGGTAACCGATGAGGCGGATATCCAATGTGAGTGGCAGACTTTGATCCGTACTAATGGAAAAATTTCCATCCATATCGGTTGTTACTCCGGTTGTTGTCGATTTTATAATAACGGCTGCACCGATTATAGATTCTCCGGTTTTCTGATCAGTTACATTGCCGTTGATTGTAATCTGCGCTAAAGAACCCAACGGAAACGCGGTGAGAAAAAACAATACAGATCCCAGCGTCTTTCTTTTAAAAAGACGTATACTTTTATTTGCTAACATAATTTTCGGGTGATTTTTTTTGTATAACCTATTCTTCGTCTATGCGCTTTACATCATTTCTATCGACGTAAAGGAAAACTTTTCTTACATAAAGGATATTTCTCTTTTTCTATATCTGTGGAAAAACTTTTCTATATCTGTGGTAAAGTTTTTCTATATATATGGAAAAAGCAAAATATACTTTATGTTGGAATTAATAAAGGGAAGTAAGCTCAAGTTTTTCTATGCGATTGATTTCTGCTACAAGTTCCTCTTGTTTCGGCTTCAGGAAACCGAATGCATGATTGTGGCTAATACCTTCAGACAATATCCATTTAGCGAAGGCTCTTACTTCAGTGTTGTTTTTTTCGTATTTAATGCCGAGGTTTCCAACAGGGATCAGCGCTACTTTTTCATTTTCCAGCAGACTGATCACTTCATTGAGTTCTGCTTTTTCCAGCACTTCTTTATGCTCTTTCTTTGTAGCCACCGGAAGAATAGCGATGTTGGCCTTAAGCTCCTGATTCGAAAAATCGTAAATGTAATTCAGGCTGTTTACCGTTATCCCTTGCTTGTCTTTTTGAATCGCGTTGATCAGAAAAGCATCGTCTCCGGCAATTTTCTTTCCTTTCCATTCGCTGTTGTCAGCACCTAAAAAAGAAGCAAAAACAGGAGAAAAAGACGCTTTTCCCGCTCCGGAATAAACAGAAACCGGTATATCCTTATTCTCTTTGCTTTTATCTTCCGGAATACTTTGTTCAAAGAAAATAGCCTTCAGCGTTTTCTCGTTCACCTTGCTCTTTTCTAAAAGGTCGCTTTCCTTATTTGCCACAGGAAGCAAGGCGTAACGCCCCCAATTGTTTACGAATTCGTTTTTTTCCACTTTCGGATTGTCTGCTGTTGTTAGTTGCATTCGGATATCCTTCGTTTCAGTATGCTTATCAGCTATACGTATATCTACCTGGTTATTCACTTTTTTATATTCCTCGATCCATTTTTGAATCAAAGGAGTAGCGAAACGTTCGCTTTTAATGTAGATAACTTCTTTTGATCCGGACTCAGCATGTAAAGCTGTACCTGATGCCAGAAGGAGTACTAAAACAACAAAAGACTTCAACAAATTCATAGTTTTGTAAAATTTAAAAAATCAAACTTATTTTATAACTAATATCCGTGGCAAAGATATTCTCCATATTGCCCTCGCGGCAATACCATGATTATGGTATATCCCTACCGCAAGTTTATTATATTGCTATGAAGAGAAATTTATTGGGTAGTACTACCTCAATTAAACTACCCTGATGACTACCCTAAAATAAATTTATTCTCTATCTTTGTTAAATATCATCTTCAGAAAATGACAACAGAAGGGGGCATTGTTCGTCATGGATCGGCAAGAGGAGGATATTGGGCGGTTGTGGGAGATTGAAATACTATTCCGCAGACACCGGTTCTGTTCCGATCCTTCCATAGGCGAGGGAACAGTAGAATGGCAGATTCGAACAATTCCGGCAAGGTTTCCCTGCCTTGCGATAGGAAAAGTTATTCTGCAGATATAATCGAGATATCAGGAAATAGTATTCAACACTTCCTTAATAACACGCGGAAAATGTTCGTATTCCAACGCATGTACTTTGTTTGCTACCATTTCGGCGTTGTCGTCGGGTAAAACAGGACAGGTGGCCTGAAAGATTGGAGCCCCTTCATCGTAATTCTCATTTACATAATGAATCGTGATGCCGGATTCTTTTTCGCCCTCAGCTACAACCGCCTCATGCACATGCATACCGTACATACCTTTACCACCGAATTTAGGCAATAAGGCAGGATGTATATTAATGATGCGTCCGGGATAGGCTTGTAAAATAGGGGTAGTTATCTTATTCATATATCCGGCCAAAACGATCAGGTCGATAGCATATTCTTTCAGCTTGGAAAGTATCGCACTACCTTCCGCGAATTCAGCCCCGGAGAAAGTCAGTGAAGGTATTCCTAATTTCTTCATCCGTTCGTGCACACCAGCTTTCGAATTGTTCGACAGAATCAGGGCCACTCTAACATTATCACTATTAGAGAAATATCGGGCGATATTTTCAGCGTTACTACCCGAGCCGGAAGCGAAAACAGCTATATTTTTCATTTTCATCGTTGTTTGAATGCACAAGAATGCGATTTATGTGCAGTTTTCCGCATTTTTAGCGGATTAAATTTGCTTTGTAAGATAAAAATTGCTTTTCTTTGCACTGCAAATTTAAAAAGTATATTCGTATTTATTAATCTAAATTGAAAAGTTATGTCTGAAGTTGCATCAAGAGTAAAGGCTATCATTGTCGATAAATTAAGTGTTGAAGAAACAGAAGTTACCAATGAAGCTAGCTTTACTAACGATTTAGGAGCAGACTCTCTTGACACTGTGGAATTGATTATGGAATTTGAAAAAGAATTCGGAATCTCTATTCCAGACGATCAAGCAGAAAAAATTACAACGGTTGGCGATGCTATCGCTTATGTTGAAGCTAATGCGAAATAATCCCCTTTAATTAAAGGTATGGAATTAAAAAGAGTAGTAGTAACAGGTCTTGGTGCTATAACACCTCTTGGTAACACCCTCTCGGAAACTTGGGAGGGTCTTGTCAATGGGAAAAGTGGCGCAGGACCTATTACTCAATTCGATGCATCCAAGTTCAAGACGCAGTTCGCTTGTGAGGTAAAGAATTTCGACCCGTTACAAATAATGGATCGTAAGGAAGCCCGTAAGTGTGACAAATATACATTGCTTGCGCTTACATCGGCTCAGGAAGCTGTTGCAGACTCAGCTCTTGATATAGAAAAAGAAAATTTAGACCGTATCGGCGTTATTTTTGCTGCCGGTATTGGTGGTATAAAAACATTTGAAGAGGAAGTTATGGGATATGATCCGGAACGTGGTCCGCGATTTAATCCATTCTTTATTCCTAAAATGATTTCTGATATCGCGGCAGGTCAGATCTCAATGAAATATGGTTTCAGAGGTCCTAATTTTGCTACTGTATCGGCATGCGCCTCTTCGACAAACGCTATTTCAGACGCGTTCAACTATATTCGTCTGGGAAAAGCAGACGTTATCGTTACCGGTGGTGCTGAAGCTGCAATTACAATTGCAGGAGTAGGAGGCTTCAATGCGATGAACGCCCTTTCTACACGTAATGATGCCCCGGATAAAGCGTCTCGTCCATTCAGCGCAAGTCGCGACGGATTCGTAATGGGTGAAGGTGCTGCCTGTCTTGTGGTGGAGGAACTGGAACACGCATTGGCACGCGGAGCTAAAATCTATGGCGAAATTGTTGGAACGGGTATGTCTGCTGATGCGCATCACCTCACGGCTTCTCATCCTGAAGGTTTAGGAGCGAAGTTGGTTATGAGAAACGCGCTTGAAGATGCCGGAATGAAGCCGGAAGAAATCGGATACATCAACGTACACGGAACATCAACTCCTGTAGGGGATATTTCTGAAGTAAAAGCGATTAAGGATGTGTTCGGTGATCACGCCTATAACCTGAATATCAGTTCTACAAAATCTATGACAGGCCACTTGCTTGGTGCTGCCGGCGCATTGGAAGCTATTGCATGCATATTGGCTGTGCAAAACGGAACTATCCCTCCAACGATCAACCACGAAGAAGGAGACGATGATTCGGAAATAGATTATAAACTGAATTTTACCTTTAACAAAGCACAGAAAAAAGAAATCAACGCGGCATTGTCGAATACATTCGGATTCGGCGGACATAATGCAAGCGTGATTGTAAAGAAATTTGTAAAATAAGGTGTTTATAAAATTATACAAAAGAATAAGGCACTTCATGAATAGAACGAAGGAGCCTTATTCTTCTTTATATAAGATGCTCGGATTCTATCCCGAGAATATCCAGCTGTACGAGCTGGCTTTTTTGCATAAGTCTTCTTCCATTGAAGGAGATAATGGAAAGTGGCTCAATAATGAACGTATGGAATTCTTGGGTGATGCGATATTGGATGCGGTGGTAGCTGATATCGTATATAAACATTTTCAATACGGACGGGAGGGTTTCCTTACGAACACCCGCTCCAAAATAGTTCAGCGAGAAACCTTAAATCGCGTGGCTATTGAAATTGGGTTGAATAAAAAAGTAGTTTATTCCACAAAAATCAACTCACACAATAATTATATGTATGGGAATGCCTTAGAGGCATTGATCGGAGCTATTTATCTGGATAAAGGCTATCGCGCTTGTTATAAATTTATTGATGAAGAAATTATAAAGAAGCACGTTCATCTGGATAGAATCGCTCGGAAAGAAGTGAATTTTAAATCCAGCCTGATCGAATGGAGCCAAAAGAATAAAATGGAAGTATCGTTCAATCTGATCGAATCTTTTATTGATAACGAAGGTAATCCGGTGTTTCAGACTGAAGTAACACTTTTTGATGTTTCAATAGGTATTGGTATCGGATACACCAAGAAAGAATCACAGCAGAACGCCTCGAAAATGGCTGTACGTAAGTTGAGAAAAGACAAAGAGTTTCAGGCTTACATCTCGGAATTAAAAGAAAAACTACAACAAGAACAATCCTCAGAAGACAGTTTTAATGAATTGCCGGATGAGAATGAGGAGCAGGGCACGGATTCGGATCTGCATGATAAAAGTTTTGAATAGAAACTGCTATCCGGCATGCCTGTTGCCGGGAGTGTGCTATATTTGTGGGGGATTAGTATTTTAGATATGAAAATCATTTCCAGAGGTAAGTTTTATAAAAGAAGTCTTCTCTTATACAGAAAAGTTCGTTATCGGAAAGGGCATGGGGTGCATTCGCCTTTCGCCTATAACTTTATCACTAAAGTAATTGATGAGCGTGCCGCCTATTATTGTGAGAACGACATTGAACTGACACGAAAGAAAATAAGCTATCCGGATCAATCTTTTTTCCTGCCTGCTGAAAACGGTCAGGGCGAACAGCGTATTTCGATTCATGAGATTATGAAGAAAATAGCGATAAAGCCCAAAAACGGCGCTTTGTTGTTGCGGATGACCAATTATTTCAAACCGCGGAATATTCTTCAGGTAGGGGAGGCCGTTGGTTTTTCCACACTCTATCTTTCGTCTTATTCGTCGGATGTGCAGGTGCTTGTTCTCGAAGAACACGCCGGTCGCGCTGCTCTTTGTCGTGCTGTGTTTGAAAAGCATAAGGCAAACAATATTCAGTTGCAGGAAGGCCCTTACTACGAAACTTTGCCGGTTGCGCTTGCTGATCGGGAGCAGGTGGATTTTGTGTATCTTGATTTTCTCAACAGTACGGAATTAAATACGTATGTTATCGACCAATGTCTTTCTCACTTGCACGACCAATCTGTTTTGGTTGTTTCAGGAATCAAAACCACGAAGGAGAAAAAGGAGTTTTGGAAACATCTTTGCTTTCGACCGGAGGTGAGTGTAACCGTTGATGTATATGAGTTCGGTATTGTTTTCTTTAATAAAAAACTACACAAGCGGAACTATATCGTGTCCTTTTAGGTTAATAGTTTAGACAATAAGAAAAACTAAATACAATATAAAATGAAAAAAAGCATAGTTTACACCCGTACCGGCGACAAAGGAACTACGGCTTTAGTAGGGGGCAAAAGAGTTTCAAAAACGGATCCGCGTATAGAAAGTTACGGAACAATCGATGAGCTAAATTCCTTTATCGGGTTATTAATCACTGAGGTAACGGACGAGAAAGACCTGGATTTCCTTAAGTTTGTTCAGCATAAACTATTCAACATCGGGTCTTACTTGGCTACAGACCAGGAAAATACGGAATTAAATATTGAAAGTCAGGTGACAGATGAAAATGTCAGCCGGATAGAAAAAGAAATAGACCGGATTGATGCCGATCTGCCACGCATGACAAACTTTATACTCCCCGGAGGAAGCCGATCAGCCGCTTTGTCGCATGTTTGCCGTACCGTATGCCGCCGTGGTGAGCGTTGTATTTACGCACTGAATAGCTCTGTTGAGACGGATAAAAACGTTCTGATTTTCACAAACAGATTATCGGATTATTTCTTTGTTTTAGGCCGTAAACTATGTATTACTACCCATGGCAGTGAAATAAAATGGGATTATACTTGCATCTAAAGAATATTGTTTTATTTTTGCGGAAAAATTGAGAAAACAGACCATCCGAAGATGGTTCCTAAAATAATTGATTAACTATGTATTGGACATTAGAGTTAGCCTCAAAGCTGGAAGATGCACCATGGCCAGCAACAAAAGATGAGCTTATTGATTATGCACAACGCTCCGGTGCACCTTTGGAAGTGATTGAAAATTTACAGGAGATGGAGGACGAAGGTGAGATATACGAGTGTATGGAAGACATTTGGCCTGATTATCCCAGTAAAGAAGACTTTTTCTTTAATGAAGAAGAGTATTAATGAATCGTATACGGATAGATTCGTAAAATAAAGACGAGGTAGTAAGGCTTTGTGTCTCACTACCTCGTTTGCTTTAGGTGCGGTGATACAATTTATTGTCTTTCCGCCCGTTTTGTATATTGTACAGATTGAAAAAAAGTCTGTGTGTTATTTTGACAATGAAGAGAGTTATTCGTTCCATCATATTATTCCTTTGCATTACTACTGCTGTACAGGCGCAATACGACGCCCAGTTCAGTCAGTATTTCATGACTATGGGGTATTATAACCCTGCCTTTGCCGGAACGAGAGAAGACCTCAACCTGCTTGGGATTCACCGCCAGCAATGGGTTGGGATAGACGGTGCTCCGAAATCCTTTTTTGTCAGCGCGGATATGCCGCTTAAATTAGGCGAAACCAACCATGGGGTCGGTATGATCTTATTCACGGAAAGCATTGGGCTTTTTCAGAATACACATATTGCCGGACAGTACGCCTATAAAAACAAATTGTTCGGTGGAACTCTTTCTATTGGTTTGCAGTTAGGGATTGTAAACCAATCTTTTGATGGAAGTAAAGCACTTCCTTCAGGCAAAGACGTGACAACCCAGGTGGAAGACCCCGCGATACCCAACGCGCTGGTGAGTGCTGTAGGACTTGATGTTAATGCCGGAATTTATTATACAAGGAAAAATTTCTATTTCGGAGTGGGTGCTATGCACGTTACCGAACCGGAAATAATGTTGCAAGAGAACGTATATACTTACATTGCCGGATCATATAATTTGGTAAGTGGATACAATATTCAATTAAAGAACCCGTTGTATGAATTGCAACCTTCTGTATTCCTGAAGTCAGATACACGTACGTTTCAGGCGGATGTAACCGGACGGGTAGTATATAATAAAATGTTTAACGGAGGTTTATCATGGCGGATAAATGAATCCATTGTCTTCTTGCTCGGAGCCAGCTTCGGGAATATTCAGGTAGGATATGCCTACGATTTCCCGACTACCCCGATACTGAAAGGTAGTCACGGCAGTCATGAGTTAATGCTGACATACAAGATGAAACTGAAGAAAACAAAAACAGGTAAGAATAAGCATAAAAGTGTACGTATATTATAATAGTATATGAAAAAAGTTTTAATAGCACTACTAATTGTGACCTTGTTGTCCTCCTGCGGACGCTCCATGATGGGAAGCGGAGAAGTTACGGGAGTAAGGACAGTAGCAATGAATGAACCTGCGCCATACGGAATGGTTCTGATAAAAAGGGGTTCCTTCGATATGGGTCCTGCCGATAAGGATTCGCTGTGGGGTATTATGTCCGAAACGAAAGGGGTATCTTTTGATGCTTTCTGGATGGATGAAACAGAGGTTACGAATGCAAAATATCGACAGTTCCTTTACTGGGTACGCGATTCCATTATCCGCGAACGCCTGGCAGATCCTGCCTATGGAGGGAATGACCTGTTTAAAATAACGGAAGACCGCTACGGTGAGCCTGTAACTCCGCATTTGGACTGGAGTAGGCCTATTCCTTGGAAACGAGCGAATGAAGACGAACTTCGTGCGATAGAGAGCGTTTACTATACGCATCCGGTTACCGGAGAAAAGCGTTTGGACGAGAAACAAATGAACTACAAATACGAATGGTATGATTTTACTTCGGCTGCGTTGAGGAAACATCGCCTTGATCCGTATGATCGTGTGCGTAACACGGATTTTGTCGTTAATCCTAACGAAGTTGTAATGATATCCAAAGACACCGCTTATTTTGATGATGAGGGATTTCCCGTAAATGAAACCATTACTCGCCCGTTAAGTAACTATGCGGACTTTCTGCATACACGTATTGTAAATATCTATCCTGACGAAACATCCTGGATAAACGATTTTAACAATGCGTACAATGAGCCTTATATGCGTATGTACTTCCAGCATCCGGGATATGACGATTATCCTGTAGTAGGAACTTCATGGGAACAAGCTACAGCCTATTGTGTCTGGAGAACAAACTTGTATAAAGAATCAATCAACCTGCCTCCGGGACAAGCAATAGAACCTTTCCGTTTGCCAACTGAAGGCGAATGGGAATATGCAGCACGTGCCGGTAAAAGCGAAAATAAATATCCTTGGGCAACCGACGAGTTAAAGAGTGGAAAAGGATGCTTCCTCGGTAACTTTAAGCCCGGAAAAGGAAACTATACAGAGGATGGTCACCTGATCACATCGCGTGTCGGGTCTTATTCTCCTAACGAATTCGGATTATATGACATGGCAGGTAATGTGTCGGAATGGACTTCTACGGTTTATTCGGAATCAGGTCCAAGCCAAATGAATGATATGAATCCTGACCTGCGTTATAACGCGGCAATGGAGGATCCTTATGATATGAAGAAAAAAGTTGTGCGCGGAGGTTCATGGAAAGATGTATCGCAATTCATCCGTTCAGACATGCGTACCTTTGAGTACCAGAATGAAACCCGTTCATATATCGGATTCCGGTGTGCTCGTACGCAAGTAGGTTTCTCACGTTCAAAAGGAAAATAAACAGTATAAAACGACGATAAAATACTTCAATAAATATGGGAAAGTATAGAAGATATAAAAACAGAATAGAGATGTTCTTAGCCAGCGACAAAGGAAAGCGGGTACTGAACTTTTTCTATAGCTGGGGTGCGGCCGTAGTTATTCTCGGAGCGATGTTCAAACTGTTGCATTTACCTTATGGAGACCTCATGTTGGCAGTAGGTATGATCACGGAGTTCTTTGTATTCTTTGTGTTCGGGTTCGAAAAACCTACCATGGATTACCACTGGGAAGAGGTTTTCCCCGTGTTAAAATCAAAAAATCCCATGGATCGTCCGGTAGGATTTGCAGGAGGATCAGCAGATGATGACTCAAGCAACGGCGGAATTCAAGTAAATGTAGGTGACGTAAGCCGCAACGCAGGATTGGGGGCATTAGACTTATCTCAGGATGACGCGCAAAACCTTTCAGACAGCATTAAAAAGCTTAGCGGTGCAGCTGATCAGATATCTAAAATGGCTGAACTTACAGAAGCTACACAAAAATATTTGGAACAACTTTCTTCGATGTCAGACCAGATGGCGCAGTTTACAAACGTAACTTCATCACTGACCGATGTTTCCGATACCTTATTGAATTCATATAAAAGCATTACGGACAATTCGGATGGAATCAACCAGCATTCCCGTGGTTATGTACAGCAAATGGAAATGTTGAACCGTAATATCTCGGGATTAAACACCATCTACGAAATCCAGCTCAAGAGCATCAGCTCGCAAATCCAAACGATCGAACATATCAACGGCGGTTTGAATCGCATAAAAGATTTGTATGACGGTTCGGTGGTGGATAGCTCGGTATTCCGTAGCGAAACAGAAAAAATGGCTCAACAGTTATCTCAATTGAATCAGGTATATGGTCGTTTATTACAGGCAATGACTGTAAATATGTATGGAGCACCTGCTCCGGGAGCCTATCAACATCCGTACACAAACAACCCTGATCCGCATAGCGGCAAATAACCTATAAATAGAAAGCGTAAAATCAAGATAAAAATATGGCAGGAGTAGCAAACAAACCTAATTCTCCACGTCAGAAGATGATCAACCTGATGTATCTGGTCTTCATTGCGATGATGGCTCTGAGCATCTCGACTGAAGTTCTGGACGGATTCGTGTTGGTGGAGGATAGTATGCGAACCTCTATAAATAACACCTCCCGTCGCAATGATATTGTTGCCGGTGACATGGAATCTTACTACCAGAGTAACCCGGAGAAGGTGAAGGAATGGTATGAGAAAAGCATTCAGGTAAGAAAAGAGTCAAACAAGTTGTATGATTATATTCAGACATTAAAAGACCGTATTGTTAAACACGCTGACGGAAAGAACGGCGACGTTAATAATATCAGACGTCAGGATAATATCGAATCATCGTCATACATTATGCTCTCGCCTATTACAGGGGAAGGAAAGAAATTGCGCGCAGCGGTTGATGCCTATCGTGTAATGATGGCCGATATGATTGCGGATCCTGAGAAAACAAAAGTACTGGAGGCAAACCTCAGTACTGTGGCTCCTAAAAGAAAAGGAACTACAACCCCCTCCTGGGAAGTAGCCATGTTCGAAAATATGCCGGTTGTGGCGGCAGTCACTATACTTACGAAACTACAGAATGATATCCGTTCGGCCGAAGGGGAAGTATTATCTAACCTCTTGAGTAGTGTGGATATTGGCGACTACCGTGTGAATCAGATCAGAGCACAGGTAATTCCGGAAAGTCAGGTTGTTATGCGTGGTGGTCAATATAAGGCCAGCATTGTGCTATCAGCGGTCGATTCTACCAAGCGTCCGGCAGTCTACGTGAACGGAAACGAGTTGCCTTATGAGAATAAAGGAGTTTATACCGTAACAGCAGGAAGTACCGGAACATTCCCTTTGAAGGGCTATATTGAAATGCCGAATAATGACGGAACCGTAGCCCGACATAATTTTGAAAGTGAGTATTTTGTAACCGAGCCTACTGCAACTGTAGCACCAATTCTGATGAATGTGCTTTATGCTGGATACACCAACCCGATACGAATTGCCGTTCCCGGGATTGCCAGTGGCAATGTTTCAGCGACCATGAGCAATGGAACGCTAACCCGCGAAGGGGATGTTTGGTATGCCCGTCCCGCGCAAGTTGGAACCGAAGCGGTAATCTCTGTCAATGCCCGTATGGCAGACGGGCGCACTGTTGAGATGGCGAAATCATCTTTCCGTGTTCGCGCGTTGCCTGATCCGTTGCCTTATATCGAATATAAAGATGCAAACGGGAATGTACGCCGTTTCAAAGGCGGTGCTATTTCCAAACGTGATCTTGTAGCCGCAGATGGAATTCTGGCTGCTATTGATGACGATTTATTGAATGTAGAATATAATGTTCTCCGATTTGAACTTACATTCTTTGACTCTATGGGAAATGCTATTCCCGAAGTTTCACAAGGAACACAGTTCACCGCAGCACAAAAAGCTAAAATACGCGCCCTTGCGAGGGGAAAACGTTTTTATATTTCCCGTGTAGTTGCGAAAGGACCTGACAATATCGAGAGAACATTGTCTACGATTGAAGTTATTGTAAATTAAGAGTAAGAATAGAATATGAAACGCTTGTTTTGCATAGTCACCCTAATTAACGCGCTTTTAGCAGTCAACACGCTGTTTGCGCAGGAAACCCAACAGGAGCGCAGAACGCCTCGCCTCGAACGTGGTGAAAGAGCAGAAGATAACGCGTCGTCTCTTCCCGAGCTGACAGTTCGCGCTCAGGATATGAACGATCGTCTCACTCAAGAGGTGGGTAATGCCCGTTGGATGCGTGTAATTTATCGCGAAGTAGATCTGTCGAAAGAACAGAATGCGCCACTATATTATCCTGTTCGTCCGATAAACGGAAACGCCAACCTGTTTTCTACCGTCTTTCAGGTAGTAAGCGAGAACCGCGTAGACGCGTATGAATACTTGGGCGATTACGAAGATTTTTCGGATGCGCATAAAATCACGTTCAATAAAGAATTTCTTGACCGCTACTATATATTCTATGAAGAAGTAGAAGGTCGCGGAGGCGAACCCTCATTAGTTATTAACGAAAGTGATGTTCCGTCCGCCGATGTTCGTTCGTATTATGTGAAAGAGGCTTGGTATTTCGATCAGAACAACTCTGTGTTCGACATTAAGATATTGGCTATTTGTCCAATATTATATGCTTCAGGAGATCTTGGTGAAGAACGTCGCCCGATGTTTTGGTTGCCTTACGAGAATATTCGTCCGTATATCCGTAACAGTTACATCATGACTTCAAACACCAACAACGCGAAAACATTTACAGTAGATGATTATTTCCGTCGTCGTATGTATGATGGTGAGATTGTAAAGACAGAAAATCTGATGAACCGTTCGCTCGTTGAATATTGCCCTACTCCGGACTCTCTTAAAAAGGAACAAGACCGTATAGAAGGACAGTTGGTTGCATTCCAGCAAGCACTTTACTTACAACCGGATTCAGCAGAAATAGCGCCGGACACGAAAGAAGCAAAGAAAAGCGCTTCCGTTCGCGCTTCCAGAGTTTCTTCCACAAAAGAGCCGAAGGCTGCTAAAACCAAAGCTCCTAAAGCCGAAAAAAGTGCTCCTGTACGTAGCATACGAGGTAGAAGATAAAATAAAACCGATATATATTTAAAAAGCCTGCTCTCTTATCAAGTTGGAGAGCAGGCTTTTTTTAATCAGAATTCTACATTTTGTTTCAACAGTTCGGCATAGTTATCTACCCGAAGCATTTCCTGGGGGATTTTTATGCTTTGCGGACATTTAGGCAGGCATTCATTGCATGAAATACAGTGATCCGCTTGTCTTAGCTTTGGTACAGTCCGGTCATAGCCTACCAAGAATTCCCGGCGCGCATTCCGATAGTTTTCATCGTTCGAACTTTTCAACAATTTACCTGCACTTACGCACCTGTTGTAATGTGCGAAAACACCGGGTATATCAATGCCATACGGGCAAGGCATACAATACTGACACTCGGTGCATTGAATAAACTCAGAGTTGATCAGAATCTCCGTTACCCTTTCCAGTGTTTTATATTCATTCTCTTTTAACTCCTGCAAAGGCGAATAAGTGAGTATGTTTTCCTGTAAATGTTCCATATAGATCATTCCACTAAGCACAGTCAGTACATTTTCGGGGGTTCCGGCATAGCGAAATGCCCATTTTGCCGCACTGTCTTCGGGGTGCGATTCTTTCATCATGGTAAGAGCTTGCACCGGAACACGCGCCAATCGTCCACCCAATAATGGCTCCATAACGATAGCGGGAACATTATGCTTCTCCAGTTCGCCGTATAAATACTCCGCGTTTACATTCCAGCCGGTAGCATATTTCCAATCCTGGTAGTTTAGTTGTATCTGACAGAAATCCCATTGAATATCCATGGCCAGCATATAATCGAACGATTTAACATCACCGTGAAACGACCAGCCAAGATTGCGGATACGCCCGGCTTTTTTTTCTTCAAGAAGAAAATCAAGTAGTCCGTTGTTTATAAAACGTTTCATGTCTGTTTCCAATCCGGAACCCAACCCGACCGCATGTATCAGGTAATAATCAATATAATCCACCTGCAAGTCACGCATTGATTTACGATACATCGCGATTCCTTCTTCTCTTGATTTCGGTCCGGGAGCTGCACGATGGTTAGATAATTTAGTGGCGATAAAGAATTTATCCCGCGGATGGCGCTTTAAGGCAATACCTGTTGCCGTCTCTGACATTCCCTGCACATAGACGGGAGCCGTGTCAAAGTAGTTCACACCATGTGCAATGGCGTAATCTACCAACTCGTTTACCGTTTCCTGATCTATTTCCCTTCCATTGCCGTCGGCTCGTTCCTTCATTGGCCATCGCATACAGCCATACCCTAAAAGTGAAACTTTATCACCGGAGTGAGGATTCGTCCGGTAGGTCATTTTATCCGTGGGCACTTCACCAATTACACCACCGGAAGCAGATACTTTGTTACGTTGGTTACAACCGGTCATCATGGCCGCGGTAACAACTGTGCCTGCACCGGCAGTTCTTAAAAAATTACGCCGGCTTATATTCATTTGATTTTTATTTTTCATATCATCACGATTAAATTAAATGATGCCTTAGATTACCTTCTACATACATCGCGCTGAACGGACGAGACGGACAATAATATTCACAGGCACCACAACCGATGCACAACTCTTTATTAACTGTTGGAATTTTAAGTACTACAGGCTGTCTGCCGAAAGGAGCTCCCCCTTGCTGAGGCTTTGTCTCCTCATCTTCTGGATGAAGCGGCACCAAGGTTATTGCCGAAGTGGGGCAATGGCGTTCGCAGGCGTCACAAGGTAATCCGTCTGTATTTACAACACAGTTTTCTTTTATCCATACAGCCTGCCCAATCGCTATAGCCGACTTATCGCCGAGGGTGATATGCTTTATGGCATTGGTCGGACAGACTTTCGAACATTCCGTACATTCCGGTCTGCAATATCCCCTTTCGTAAGACATCTCCGGTTGCATCAGTGTAGATAAATTATGAGAAGGACGCAACACCTTGTTGGGGCAAACCGTTACACATAGCTGGCAGGCGGTGCAATGCGTATTAAAGTTTTTGATACCTTCTGCTCCCGGAGGAACTATGGCAACTTTCCGGTCGGGTGCCTTCTTGTCTTTTATTTCGGCCAAGCCCCCGTCTACTTGTAGTTGTTGCGCTTTAACGGTATTCGCTAAGAAGAACAAACCGGAAATAGACAGAAAATTTTGCCTCGAAACTCCCTTGCTGGGTTTGTCTGTCATCATCGATACATTTTCCGGTTGTACTGCTTTTTCCTTTCCCATTTTTCGGGGAACATATTTCATCGCACCGAAATTACATTTCTCCATACAGTTAAAACACGTAACGCAACGGCTATGATCGATGGACATATGCTTCGAATCAATGCACGAGGCTTTACAATTCCGTTCGCACAAACCACATTTCGTACATTTTTCCATATCGAATGCCGGTCTGAACAATGAAAAGCGCGAGAAAAATCCTAAAACGGTTCCTACCGGACAAATCGCATTACAATAGGTACGTCCGTTTTTCCAGGCCAATACTCCTATAAGGATAATCGTGCCCAAGGCTATCAGCAAGGTGAAAATGCTACTTAGCCAAACTTCTACCGGATAGAAAGTGTAACTGTCGATCCGCTCGGCAAAATGAGCTAATACATTGCTTATGCCCTGATACACGGGTAAGAACAAACTATTGCCGATGCGTCCGTATGCTCCATACGGATCAAGTAGGGCAACAAGAGAACCGATGCCCAAAATAATCCCTGCCGTAAATACGGCTAACAGCCCATAGCGCAACAAGGACAGCGGGGGAGAAAAAGAAAACCGCCTCTTCTTTTTATTCACTCTACGCGATAAGTCCGACACGATATCCTGAAGAACGCCCAAGGGACAAATTACAGAACAGTACACCCTGCCGAACAACAAGGTTAATGCAATTAAAAAGACTATTACTCCTGCATTTAAAGCCAATAATGCCGGCACAAACTGAACTTTAGCCAACCATCCGAACCAGTGGTGAAAAGTACCGGTAAAATCAAGGAAAAGCATAGTTATCAGCGAAAAACATAGCATCGCCAAAATCAATCTGATTTTTCGTAACATATAAGATTATCTGTTTTTGTTCGTTGTTTAAATATAAATTGTTTTCTAATTTTCAATAGCATAATTGGCGGCAAAACGAAAAACAAAAGGAGGAAAACGAAAATCCATCTTGTTCATCTTGTCAATCAGATAAAATGTAGTATCTTTTGTCTCCGAAAATCGAAACGGAAAATTATGTATTGGACATTATTTCTTACTTTTTTTAAGATCGGAGCATTCACTATCGGTGGCGGATATGCCATGCTTCCGCTTATACAACGGGAGGTGGTAGGACGAGGTTGGATGGATGACGATGACTTTATGGATGTCTTTGCCGTGAGTCAATCTCTGCCGGGCGCGTTCGCCATTAACATCTCTATTTTTATTGGTTATCGACTTAAAAAAGTAGCAGGAGCTATCGTTTGTATGCTCGGATCGGTGCTGCCCTCCTTCTTTATTATTCTTATGATCGCGTTGTTTTTTACGCAGATTGCGGATAATGTATGGGTTGAAAAAGCATTCAAAGCCTTACGACCGGCAACTGTGGCACTGATTGCCGTTCCTTGTCTTACCACCGCCTTAAAGCTGAAGTTGAAGAAAAGTGTACTCTTCATCCCTGCAATTTCCGCCCTGCTGATTTGGCAATTAGGGGTTTCTCCGATTTATATTATCGTGGTTTCTGCATTGGGCGGAGTCATATATGATTTATGGATAAATAAAAAGTAATATGGTATTTTGGAAGCTATTTCTCGTTTTTTTTAAGATCGGCATGTTTGGTTTCGGTGGAGGCTACGCCATGTTGTCACTAATACAACAAGACGTTGTGGAAGAACACCAATGGATCACTTCGCAAGAATTTACGGACATCGTAGCCATTTCACAGATGACACCCGGTCCATTGGCTGTAAATACCGCTACTTACGTAGGCTATACAACTATTCTGAATGAAGGCTATTCACAAAACATCAGTATCCTTGGGTCTGCTATCGCCACCATCGCTGTTAGCCTTCCCTCCCTATTTCTTGTGTTGATGATTTCCGTTTCCTATGCTAAATTTCGACGCAACAGGTACGTTTCCGCGGCATTCCTTGGACTTCGTCCCGCCACGGTCGGACTCATCGCCGCTGCCGCTCTTTTATTAATGAACGAACAAAACTTTATCGATATCAAAAGCTTTCTGATCTTTGCCGCCACCTTCATATTAACGTGGAAGCTGAATGTGCACCCAATCCTAATGATAATAATCGCCGCAATCACCGGATTAATTATTTATTGATAGGTTTTTCCTCGACAATAAAACCAGCCATTTTTTTACAATACTATATGAAAAAAAAGATATCCTTTATTTTTCAAAAAATAACCTTTATGTTTGAAAAAATAACCTTTATGTTTTTCGGTCTTATAAGGTGTTGATAATCAATTGAATAAAAACAGGACATTTTCCCGTATTTTTGCTACCCTGCCAAAGCCTCATATACTATTTAATTCCGCTCCATGCAGAGATCTCTCCACTTCGGTCGAGATGACAGGGGAAGGGTGGCAGGATAGAAATGTAGGTGCGAAATTTTTTTCGATCTTTACCAACAAAACTATCTGATAAAGGATTAAAATACCCTTGTCATCCTGAGCTTGTCGAAGGATCTCATCCTGTCTGATTCCCATGCTGTTCTTTCACTGTATAATGAAGTTTTATGCAGAGATCTCTCCACTTCGGTCGAGATGACGGGGAAGGGTGGTTGGGATGATAAGGAGGGTGGTTGAGACGCCAAAGAGGGATGTCGAGATGACAGGAATGGGTGCTCGGGTTAACAGGGAGGGAGGTGGTAATGATTGCCTCATGGCGATAAAACCACCTCAATATGATTGCCGGATGAAAGAAGCGTCTTTGTGAAATTACGGATATCACCGGACGTGATGGACGACAGCGTTTCAAGATAGGTAGAATAGGCGTCAAACCCCATAAAATAAAAATTGTCAATCGCGCTTAACCAATAAATATTGGACGTCTGATTTTCCTGATAATTCTTGATCAGATTCTCTTTTATTTTCGCCAAATCCTTTTCACGGGGAGCCGCTTCAGCAATACGTTGCAATTCCGCAAGAACGATGGCGTTTATCAATTCTTGTTTTTGTGGATCTGTATCATAATATATCTGTAAGGAGGTACGTCCTTCCGGGAAAGAGGTGATTCGTGCCATTGAATTTACACCATAAGAACCTCCTTCATCCTGACGAACTTTCTCCATGTAAACGAGGTCCAGTAATTGGGTCAGGATGTTAGCGGCCAACATATTCTTTAAGGAATATTCGGCTTCGCCATGATAATAATGCACCACCGATGATTTAGGTGTTTCCATCGTTTTTCGTAAAAGTATCTGCTTTTCACCATCCTTATAAGGCACAAGAGCCTTCACATTTCCTTCTTCTTTGCGATGCAACACGGGTAGGGAGGCAAGATATTCTTTAGCCAACATCGCCACAGTGTCCATAGTAAAATTGCCTACGATGGTAAATACAAAATCAGACGCATCCGCAAATCGTTCTTTATACATTTCCAGAATACGGGGATAATCTAAGGAGGCGAGTTCTGCCTCATTGATACGTTTTACTTTCGGGTTGTCGCCATACAGTGCCGTTGTGAGTGAATCTCCGAAAGCGACCATCGGGTTTAATTCCAGATTTTTAAGTTGCGCGTTTATGCGGTTTACATAAGAGGTAAAGGCCGCTTCGTCCATTCTTGGCGCAGTAAAATTCAGGTAAATCAATTCAAAAAGTGTGCGAAGATCCGAGGCAGACGAATACCCGCCTACGCTCTCGCTATTTTCGTCAATGGTGGTTGAACAAGACACATACTTTCCGGCCAAAATCCGATTTAGTTCGATAGCCGAATGTTCACCCAATCCGCCAAGCGAAACAACATCCATAAGAACTTTCCGGTTATGCACATCCTTATCATCAAACAATGTGCTTCCGCCCGGACTTGTTCCGGATACTACAATTTCATCTTCTTTAAAAGCCGTTTGCTTGGCAACAACTTTCACCCCATTGCTTAACGTCAGTAGCACGGCATTGAAAATTGAATCCTGTTCTATCCGAACGATCTCTCCGGGGATTGGTTGTACAGCAAGCAGCGGACGGAGGTTTTCATCCTCCTGATACGCTTCTAAATCCATCTCTGCCACATTGTTAAAAGTTTGAAGAAGAGAAGCCTCATCGGGATAAAGGTCCGTACTTTCCTTATCCGGTCCGGAAATGGTGATAATCACATTCTTGCTGTTCAGAATTTCCCGCGCGTGTTGATTGATTTCTTCCAGCGAAGTCTCTTCCGCGATGTGGCTTACCCAACCAAACTCTGCTTCCATATCCGGCAAATAACCACCCATAGTAAAGTGCGTGATGTACGTAGTTGCATACGTTGAACTTTCTTCGTTATCACGTTCTAAATAAAGATTTTCATAATATTTCAACACATTTATTTTCACTCGCTCATATTCGGCATTTGTGAAACCAAACCGCTTAACCCTTTCGGCTTCACGGGCAAGAATTTCAAGTGTCGATTCGATTTTTCCTTCTTCTGCAATTGCGGCTATACTCCAGGCTGCTTTGGTTTTTGTGCCCATATAATCGCCATCTGATGATTCGGCAAATACGAAAGGCGGATCGGCTTCATAGAGCATTAGGTCTAATCGTTCATTCAGCAGCGTAGTCGTTACGGTCTGCACAAAGTCTTTTTTGATTCCGAGAACTGAGGCATAGAGGGAGTCCGGCATCCGGTCGTGCTTATAGAATAAATTCACAATATACCCCGGCGCTTCTTTGTCTTTGGCTATACTGACGATTGGTTGATGCGTGTCTGGTACATCTGCAACTATACGTTCGGGAGCCGTTGACGGCTTAGGAAGGCTGCCGAACAGTTCCGTCAGCTTTGTTTTTACATAGGCTGTATCCAAATCGCCAACCACCACAACTGCCTGTAAGTCCGGGCGATACCATTTTTTATAATACGCCCGAAGATCGTCCGGCTTAAAAGTCTCAATCACTTCTATCTGTCCGATAGGTAACCGTTGCGCATACCTGCTACCGGCTAAGAGAACAGGATATTGTAATTCCCGAATACGCGTACTCGCATCTCTGTCCGACCGCCATTCTTCCCGTATCACCGCCCTTTCTCGCTCTATTGCTTCATTTTCCAGAAACAAGTCGGACGATATGTCACGTAAAATCAACAGACAGGAGTCGATAATGCCCGTGCGGGTAGTCGGTGCATTCATTATCATATAAACCGTTTCATCAAAAGCTGTATAAGCGTTCAGGTTCTCTCCGCTTTTTAGTCCGATGCTTTCTAAGTAATTGTCAATTTCCTGACCGGGAAAATGCGTTGTTCCGTTAAATGCCATGTGTTCAAGCACGTGTGCCAGTCCGCGTTGACTGTCTTCTTCCTGCAACGAGCCGGCGGATTGTATCAGATAGAATTCTGCTCTTTGCTCAGGTTGGGCGTTATGGCGGATATAGTAGGTAAGCCCGTTATCTAGTTTGCCGTAATTTATCGCGGAGTCGAGCGGTAAGGATATTACATTTGTCTGAGCGAATAAAGAAACGACTGAAAACAAGAAAATTAAGGCAGCAATGAAGGTGCTTGTTCTGCAAATCATAAATACGGTATTATATTAGAAAAACAAAACTAACAAAACTTTTTGGAATTAATAACGTACCTTTGACTGCATAAAAAGGAGGAGGCTGTTAAAATAAACTTCCTGTTTATAAAAGAAATACGTTTTGTTATCCCAAGCTTATGGCAGGACAACAAAACCCCAGTAAAAAAGGTTATTTTTCAATATGGCAGAATTCAATCTGAATATTCTTGGCTGCGGATCAGCATTACCAACAACAAGGCATTTGCCAACATGCCAGATCATTGATCTCAGAGACAAATTATATATGATCGACTGTGGCGAAGGCACTCAGTTGCAGATGCGCAGAATGCGGATACGCTTCAATCGACTAAATCATATTTTCATTTCCCATCTCCACGGTGATCATTGCTTTGGTTTGCCCGGACTACTTTCTACATTAGGATTGCTCGGACGGACTGGTGCGATAACGATTCATGCTGCCAAAGAGATAAAAAACTATATGGATCCCATCTTAGCCGTGTTTTGCAAAGGCTTACCTTTCGAGGTGAAATTTAACCTGATCAACCCCCATCAGCACAACCTCATCATGGAAGATCGTTCGGTAAATGTTTATTCTATACCGTTAAAACACCGTATAGCAGCTTGTGGATTCCTTTTTGAGGAGAAGCCGCGTGAGGCACATATTATTCGTGATATGGTGGACTTTTATAAAGTTCCTGTGAAAAAGTTGAAAGACATTAAGCAAGGAGACGACTTTGTAACTGAAGATGGCGAGGTTATTCCTAACTCCAGACTGACCACTCCGGCAACTCCTCCTAAAAGATATGCTTACTGTTCGGATACGGCATTCAACCCGGATATGATCCCGATCATAGAAAATGTAGATTTGCTCTATCACGAAGCTACTTTTGGAGAAGATGAAGCACTTCGTGCAAAAGAAACATTCCATTCTACCGCTGCTCAGGCTGCTGAAATAGCACTTCGTGCCAAAGCCAAACGACTTGTGATCGGTCATTATTCGGCACGGTATGAAAATATTTCCGTGTTAAAAGAAGAGGCGGATAAAATCTTTCCGGATACGATCCTTGCTCTTGAAGGAATGGTAATTCCATTATAATCGTGTTTTTTTCATTATTTTCAGGCAACTGAGCGGAAAAATAATTATTTTTGTTCTTATATAAGGATATCTGCGCATGAGAGGATTTTTTTCTATACTCTTAATCTTGTTCTTCATAACAAGTACTCCGGTCAACATGTTTTCTGCTGACCGAGTTAGCATATCCTATCCGCAAAAGCAACAAACAAAACCGGAAATCGAGATCTCATTTGTTGACAACAGAATTAAAATTAACAATGCCACTGTAGGGAGTAAACTTGAAATCTACAGTGTTGTTGGTTTAAAAGTTTTGGAAGTTGAAATAAAATATACGTCAGGCGAATATCCGGTAAACTTGTCAAAAGGGTATTATATCGTGCGGGTAGAAGAAACCGTCCGGAAGATAGTTGTTCGCTGATAATATAGAAGTAGGGGCCGGGTTTGCGTGAAAAGCATGCTATCCCGGACTTATCCCCATAACAGCTGATTATTGAAGTTTCAGTATTTCTTCTTCGCTTAATCCTGTGATCCTACTGACTTGCTTTGTAGACATACCTTCTTTCAAACAATTGATAGCCAGTGTGCGTTTCTCTTTTTGAACACCTTCCTCACGACCCTCTTTACGCGCATAATCAACTGCGTTGCGGACATCGTCGTATTCTAATATGCTCTTTTTGTAAGTCGCCATTTCTTGTTTCGTTAGTCGGTTTATTTCTGCGGCTTTAAATAACTTTTCAAAAATCCTGCCCTGCACCGCTTCAGGACGAGTGTCTAACCGAGATAGATTACGTAAACAGAACAACCAACGATCTGTATTGGTTCGAAGTTCGGCTTCAGTTTTCTTAAATTTCGGAAGCTCTACAAAGGCGAAGTTAATCTTTTTAGAGTAAATTGTACCTGTTCTTTGGCGGATTAATTGCACATATTCTAAATAATGTTCGTGATCGTCTGCTACTTCATTAAATAATACAAAGTCTAATATTCCAATAAAATACACTGCTTTCAAACGAAAGTCCCATTTTCCTTTGATTCCTTGTTTCTGGATTGGGTAGGAAGCATAGTATAAACTTCGGTCACGGAAGTAGGGTTGCTTGGCTCGTTGAATCTCAACTATAAAATATTCTCCTTTTGCGTTTGTGCAGAAAATATCAAAAATAGCTTTCCGTTCGGTTGCTTCTTCTCCTTGTAAAATCGTCGGTTCATATTGAAGATCAACTATTTTATCTGGTTCAGGAATGATTTCGTTTAAAAAATCAATTAGGAGATCTTTGTTTAATTCGTTAAAAAACAACTTTTTAAATCCGAAATCAGTTAGCGGATTGATATAACAGAAAGGTTCTTTCTCAATCATAGGTAAGGTTTTTGATCTTATTTTTAATACTTATTCCGGCAAAAGTAATAAAAATGGCTTTTGTTTTTTCGAATGGATTTTCACTTTTGCAATAAAATGAAGAGAAAATCAATGAAACCGGGAAAACGATTTGTAAGTAAGGGCAGGTACTTTGGTTTCATTTTATCAAAAGAATATAGCGAAAAAACAGACAATTCATTTTGTAATCCTTCAGACAATGCATAATTCACTCTTTTTGATTAAGTTTGCGGAACTAAAATTTCTAATATCATTTATATGCAATTATCGATAGATCAAAAGGATATAGATAAGTTTATTATGATCGGTGACAAGGTGCTCATCCGACCCAAAAACCCGAATAGTCAGACGAAATCGGGATTATATCTTCCTCCCTCCGTACAACAAGGAGAAAAGATACAATCTGGTTATATTATTAAAGCAGGACCGGGCTATCCTCTTCCTACGCCGGCGGAAGAAGACGAAGCATGGAAGAAAAAGAACGACGAAGTTCAATACCTTCCTCTTCAGGCAC
This sequence comes from Massilibacteroides vaginae, assembly GCF_900178525.1. Taxonomy (GTDB): domain Bacteria; phylum Bacteroidota; class Bacteroidia; order Bacteroidales; family Tannerellaceae; genus Massilibacteroides; species Massilibacteroides vaginae. Next base: position 905,193 of record NZ_FXDJ01000009.1, on the reverse strand, counting down.
ATGAAGGAGACCTGGCTATTTATCTGCAAAACGCGGCATACGAAATTAACTTTAATGAAGAAACATACCTGATTGTTCCTCATTCTGCCATTTTAATGCTGGTGAGAGACGAGGGCTTGTTTGAATAAAATGTGTAAAACAGTAATTAGTACGAAAGATAGGAGCGATTGGAATGAATAAAATTGTAAGTAAGGAACACTTTTCGGCAAATGTGGTAAAGCTTGTTGTTGAAGCACCGCTTATTGCGCGTTCAAGAAAAGCAGGCCACTTTGTGATTGTAAAAGTAGGCGAAAAGGGAGAACGTATACCGCTTACCATAGCTGGTTCGGATATCCAAAAAGGAACGATAGACCTGGTAATTCAAGGTGTTGGTGGCTCTTCAAAGAAGATATGTGCTTTAAATGAAGGTGATTATATCACAGACCTTGTAGGTCCGTTAGGACAAGCCACTCATGTTGAGAAGGTAGGGACTGTTGTGTGTGCAGGAGGAGGCGTTGGCGTAGCTCCGCTTTTACCGATCGTAGAAGCTTTTCATAATGCAGGCAACCGGGTGATCGTAGTCTTGGCAGCGCGTACGAAAGAACTCGTGATCTTAGAAGATCAGATGAAGAAATATTCGGACGAAGTGATTGTCATGACAGATGATGGTTCATACGGAAATAAAGGGTTGGTTACGAATGGGGTTGAGAGTGTAATAAATCGTGAGAAGGTAGATTTGTGTGTAACTATCGGACCCGCAATCATGATGAAATTTGTTGCTGCGCTCACGAAAAAATACGATGTTCCTACATTAGCATCCCTGAATACGATTATGGTGGATGGCACGGGGATGTGTGGCGCATGCCGTATAACCGTAGGCGGACAAACAAAGTTTGTTTGCGTAGATGGTCCCGAATTTGATGCCCATCAAGTAGACTTCGACGAAATGTTGATGCGATTGGGAGCATATAAAGAGTTAGAGCAAAAATAAGAACCTTATGACACAACAAGATAGTATTGCCGCACGCCGTGCGGAACCGTGGAGGGAAGAACTTCGCAAAAGCAAAAAAGCAAAAGAACGCACAGACCTCGTTCGTGTAGAAATGAACGAACTGGATGCCGACTACCGAAATAAAAACAATGAAGAGGTAAACCTCGGACTTACCAAAGAACAAGCTATGCTGGAAGCTCAGCGTTGTTTAGACTGTGTTAATCCGACTTGTATGACCGGTTGTCCGGTAAGTATCAATATTCCGACATTTATAAAATACATAGAGGTTGGAGATATTTCGTCGGCAGCCAAAATATTAAAAGAAACAAGCGCGTTGCCAGCTGTTTGCGGACGTGTGTGCCCACAGGAAAAACAATGCGAAAGCCAATGTATCTACACAGCTAAGATGAAAAAAGAAGCCGTAGCTATTGGCTATCTGGAACGCTTCGCGGCAGATTATGAGCGTGAAAGTGGAAATATATTCGTTCCGGAGATCGAAGAGAAGAACGGAATTAAAATTGCGGTAGTTGGTTCAGGTCCTGCCGGATTATCTTTTGCCGGAGATATGGCGAAAAGAGGCTTTGATGTAACTGTTTTTGAGGCCTTACACGAAATCGGCGGCGTATTAAAATACGGCATACCTGAATTTCGTCTGCCAAACCAGATTGTAGACGTAGAGATCGATAGTCTGCGTAAGATGGGGGTTACGTTTATAACGAACTGCATTGTAGGAAAAACAATTAGTTATGAGGATTTGCATACGGATGGTTTTAAAGGAATTTTTGTAGCCAGTGGAGCCGGATTACCTAATTTTATGAATATTCCGGGAGAAAACTTGGTTGGTGTTATGTCGTCCAACGAGTACCTTACTCGTGTTAATCTGATGGATGCGGCTAATCCTGAGAGTGATACTCCCGTTCTGATAGGAAAAAAAGTTGCTGTGATTGGCGGAGGAAATACCGCGATGGACTCTGTTCGTACGGCTAAAAGATTAGGTGCTGAACGAGCAATGATCGTTTACCGTAGAAGCGAAGAAGAAATGCCTGCACGTCTGGAAGAAGTAAAACACGCCAAAGAAGAAGGTGTGGAATTCCTAACGCTACACAACCCAATTGAATACCTTGGTGACGAACGAGGCCGGGTACAAGAAATGAAACTTCAAAAAATGGAACTTGGCGAACCGGATGCTTCGGGAAGAAGAAGCCCGATCCCTATTCCGGGAGCAATCGACACGATTGAAGTGGATGAGGTGATTGTCAGTGTGGGCGTATCTCCAAATCCACTTATACCTCAAGCATTCAGCGGACTGGAAGTAACCCGTAAAGGCACGATCGTTGTAAGTGAAGACAATATGCGTTCAGCTTTAGCCGATGTATACGCCGGAGGAGATATTGTTCGTGGAGGTGCTACGGTAATCCTGGCAATGGGAGACGGACGTAAAGCAGCCGCAGCCATGGCCGAAAGTCTGCTTTCGAAATAAGAAAACAAATAAAAAGCACGATGAAGGACATAACGAAAGAGAATATCTTCTCTTCTGTTTTGTCCTTCATTTCATTATATCTTTAAAATCCGGTCTAAAAATCGTATTTTTGCCTGATATTTCTAAAAGAAATGATAGAAGAATATATATACAATACAGATAGTGGCTTCTCTTTAGACGATATAAAAGCACTTGTGTTTGGCGAAGCAAAACTGTCTCTCCCGGCTGACACGTTGAACAAAGTAGATCATTGTTTTCACTTTCTGGAAAAATTCTCAAAAGAGAAAATCATCTATGGTATCAACACCGGTTTCGGCCCCATGGCTCAGTATAGGATAGAAGATCATTCACTGAAAGAGCTACAATATAACATTATACGAAGTCATTCTACCGGTGCAGGAGAAGCTCTCCCTCCTATCTATGTAAAAGCAGCCATGATAGCCCGACTATCTACTTTTTTACAAGGATATTCAGGTGTGCATACAGAGTTAATTGTCTTACTGACTGAATTTATCAACCACAATGTTTTTCCGCGTATTCCTGCGCATGGAGGAGTCGGAGCAAGTGGAGACCTGGTTCAATTGGCGCACATAGCACTTACTCTGATCGGAGAGGGTGAAGTGATGTTTGAAGGAAACTGGGATTCGTCGGAGAATGTTATGAAAAAATTGGGGTTAACCCCATTTAAGGTCAGGATAAGAGAGGGATTGTCTGTCACAAACGGCACTTCTGTAATGACAGGAATAGGATTAATCAACCTGATATACGCACGCCAATTACTGGCACTCTCGGTTACAGCATCTGTGATGGTGAATGAAATTGCGTCTTCCTTCGACGACTTCGCATCGCCTGTTTTAAATGGAACGAAGCGTCATTCCGGACAACAGCGTATTGCTAAGATGATGCTTAGTTGTTTTGAGGATAGTCGTTCCGTATTAAAGCGCGAAGAGATTCTATTCACAAAGAATGAAGAAAAGATTTTCAGTCATAAAGTACAGCCTTATTATTCATTACGCTGTGTACCACAGATATTAGGTCCTATTCTTGACACAATAGATACCGCGGAAAAGGTGCTGGTCAATGAATTAAATTCAGCGTGCGATAATCCGATCATCGACCCGGAGACAGAGAGTGTTTATCATGGTGGAAATTTCCACGGTGATTATGTTTCATTCGAAATGGACAAACTCAAGATAGCGATCACCAAGCTAACCATGCTGACAGAAAGACAATTGAACTATCTGTTTCACGATCGGATCAATGGAATTCTCCCTCCTTTCGTCAATCTGGGTGTTTTAGGATTAAATTATGGTCTTCAGGCGGCACAATTCACGGCAACCTCGACCACTGCTGAATCTCAGACATTATCCAACCCGATGTATATTCATAGCATTCCCTGCAATAACGATAATCAGGACATTGTAAGTATGGGAACAAACTCAGCCTTGCTTGCGAAAACAGTAATAGACAATGGTTTTCAGGTGATGGCTATTCATTTTATGGCGATCGTACAGGCGATAGACTATCTTCAATCGCAAGATAAACTCTCTGGATACACACGTGGTATATATCAGGAATTACGTGATTTCTTCCCCGTTTTTAAGGAGGATACCCCCAAATACAAAGAAATAGAAAAGATGATTGTATGGTTAAAGAACAAACAATTATCTTTACGACACTTTTGACAAACAATAATACAAGGGATTTCAAATTATGAATAAATACGCGTTAGTTACAGGAGGAAGCCGTGGCATAGGACGAGCTATCTGCCTGAAGCTTGCCCGAATGGGATACACCTTACTAATCAACTACCGTTCCAATGAAACAGAGGCCAAGAGAACGTTAGAAGAAATAGAGAGCCTGGGCGGTAAAGGTGAACTAATGCCGTTTGATGTCTCTGACGCTGATAGCGTAAACAAAGCCTTAAATAAATGGATATCTGAACATGCAGGTAGTTATATTGAAGTACTTGTAAATAATGCCGGTATAAAGCAAGATAACCTGATGATATGGATGACTGAAAAGGAATGGTATAATGTAATTAATCCAAGTCTGAATGGTTTTTTCTATGTAACTCAGTTGCTTTTAAAAGATATGATAGTAAAACGCTTCGGTCGTATTATTAATGTCGTTTCTTTATCAGGAATAAAAGGTATGCCGGGTCAAACCAACTATTCCGCGGCTAAAGGTGGGGTAATCGCAGCCACTAAGGCTTTGGCGCAGGAAGTCGCTAAAAAGAAAGTAACCGTAAACGCTGTCGCTCCGGGCTTTATTCGTACGGACATGACAGAAGGTTTAAACGAAAACGAATTAAAGAAGTTAATTCCTTCAGGCAGATTTGGAGAGCCCGAAGAAGTGGCTGAACTGGTAGGTTTTCTCGCCTCACCGGCAGCGGCTTATATAACCGGGGAAGTCATTTCTATTAATGGAGGTTTATATACATAATGATGAATAGAGTAGTTATTACAGGAATGGGTATTTACTCCTGTATCGGAAAGAACAAAGAGGAAGTCGTTTCTTCGCTCTACAACGGAGTGTCCGGTATTGGAATTGATCCTGTTCGTAAAGAGTACGGATATAACTCAGCACTAACCGGAATATTGGAAAGGCCGGACCTGAAAGGTTGTTTAGATCGTAAAAAACGAAACTATCTTTCAGAACAGGGTATGTATGCTTATGTAGCTACAACCGAGGCTCTACAACAAGCGGGCATTGACGAAGACTTTCTGGAGAAGAACGAGGTTGGTATCCTTTATGGGAATGATAGCAGCACAGAACCCGTGATTCACGCGGTGGATGTTATCCGCGAAAAGCGTAATACCGCATTGGTCGGTTCAGGGTCTATCTTTCAGAGTATGAATTCGACAGTAACGATGAACCTTTCTGTTATCTTCAAGTTACGCGGAATAAATTTCACGATCTCAGGGGCCTGTGCAAGTGGATCTCATGCGATCGGAATGGGATTCTTGCTGATTCAATCAGGCTTACAGGAAGCAATCGTTTGTGGTGGAGCGCAGGAGGTAAACATGTATTCCGTAGGGAGTTTCGATGGTTTATCGGCTTTCTCATCACGTGAAGATAATCCGGGCGCAGCATCTCGTCCTTTTGATAAAAACCGTGACGGATTAGTGCCCAGCGGTGGCGGAGCGACTGTTATACTTGAAAGCTACGAGTCAGCGAAAAGACGGGGAGCAACTATTCTCGCAGAAGTAATTGGTTATGGTTTTTCCTCTAACGGAGACCATATTTCTGTTCCGAACATAGACGGGCCTAAACGTTCTCTGGAAATGGCGTTACGTAATGCTTCACTATTGCCTTCCGACATACGATATATTAATGCGCACGCAACATCAACTCCTTTAGGAGATCTGAACGAAGCTCATGCGATTGTGCAGGTTTTCGGAGAAAAGTCCCCTTATGTCACTTCTACTAAATCAATGACAGGACATGAAATGTGGATGGCAGGAGCCAGCGAAATCGTATATTCAACACTGATGATGGAGAAAGGGTTTATCGCACCCAATCTTAACTTTGAAGAGCCTGACGAAGCATCTTCTTTATTAAATATTCCGACAAAGACTATCGAAACTGAATTTGACACTTACCTGTCTAATTCATTCGGGTTTGGTGGAACTAATTCGTCTTTAATCATCAAAAAATTTACTCCTTAAATATTTTAAGTATACATAAACTATGGTAGATGCAGCATTAATTCAAAAAATAAACGAAAAACTCGCCGAAGAATTTGAAACAGATATTGAACTAATTCAGCCTGATGCTCCACTTATGCAAACACTTGAGTTAGATAGCTTAGATTTGGTTGATATGGTAGTTCTTGTGGAACAGAACTTTGGTTTCACACTAAAGGCTCAGGATTTTATTGGAATCAAAACGTTTCAGGACTTCTACGACTTTATTGACTCCCGGGTGAATGAATCAAAATAAAAACTCTAATTGGAAAGGGAAAACCAGAGGCGGCACTTTCGGATATCTATTCTTTATTTTTCTTATTAAGATATTCGGGATCAGGGCGGCCTATGCCTTTCTGACATTAGTTATTATTTATTTTATACCCTTTGCTCCGAAGGCAACCCGCTCAGTTTGGTCTTTCGCGCGAAAGAGATTGGGTTATGGGAAATGTAAAAGCTGCTGGTTTCTGATCAGAAACTACTACCTTTTAGGACAGACTTTGATTGACAAAGTTGCTGTGGGAATGGGGAAAACGAAAGCTTATCAGTTTGATTTCGGCGATAACTACGATCAATTTCTTCAAATACTGAACCAACCTACAGGAGTAATACTGATGGGTGCGCACGTAGGTAATTGGGAAATTGGCGCTCCTTTCTTCGATCAGTACGGAAAGAAGATGAATGTTGTCATGTATGATGCCGAATACCAAAAGATCAAGCAAGTACTCGAACAAAACAAAAAAGAGCAGAACTATAAGATTATCCCGGTAAATCAGGACAGCTTGGCGCATGTTTTTGAAATAAAGAACGCATTGGATAAGCAAGAATATATTTGTTTTCAAGGAGATCGTTTTGTCGAAGGAAGTCAGACTCTTGAGTCGACCTTTTTGAATGAGAAAGCGGCATTTCCTTCCGGTCCTTATTTATTGGCATCAAAATTGCGCGTCCCTGTTGTCTTCTTTTTTGCCGTTCGCGAAAAAGGAATGAAATATAAATTCAGGTTCGTGCCTGCCAAAGATTCCGATGTAAAAGGAAAAAATAGTTCAGCACAGTATTTGCTGGAACAATATACGTCTGTATTAGAGGGTTTGGTAAAGCAATACCCCGAACAATGGTTTAACTATTACGACTTTTGGAAACTACCCAATAACAAAAGCTTATGAAATTAACATCTCCTCAAAAAGAACAATATAGTAAAGATCTGTTATCTGCGGCTGAAGCGCAACGCTTTGCGCAGGTAATTTCATTTGCCCCGGTAGTATTTCAAGTTGCCCGGTTAATGAAAAAATTTGGTTTGTTTACAGCGCTAAGAGATGCTGACAACGGACTTTCCTTGGATGAGCTATCAGAAAAGAGCAAGCTTAGTAAGTATGCCGCTCAGGTTTTGCTGGAGTCTTCTCTTACAACTGGTACGGTTTTATTGAAAGACGAAAAGTTCTTCTTGAGCAAAACCGGCTGGTTTCTGCTGACTGACGAAATGGCATCCGTCAACATGGATTTTAATCATGATGTAAACTATGCTGGTTTATTTCATTTGGAGGAAGCATTACTAAATAGTAAACCGGAAGGTTTGAAGGTCTTTGGCAATTGGCCAACCATCTACGAAGGTTTATCTTCCTTGCCGGAAGAAGTAAAGAAAAGCTGGTTTGGTTTTGATCATTTCTATTCCGACAATTCTTTTAGGGACGCATTGAAGATCGTCTTCGAAAAACCGGTTTCTACTTTGCTTGATGTGGGTGGAAACACCGGAAAGTGGGCTTTGGAGTGCGTGGCTTATTCTCCTGACGTAAATGTTACGATCATGGATCTTCCTCAACAAATACAGATGATGTATAAGAATATTTCCGACAAGCCCGGAGCAGAACGCATCCACGACTTTGCCGCGAATCTTCTGAATCCGGAAACAGTCTTTCCGGAAACTTTTGACGCCATCTGGATGAGTCAATTCTTAGATTGCTTTTCTGAAGAAGAAGTATTTAGTATCTTGTCACGAGTAAAAAAGGCTATGACTTCCGAAAGTTCGTTATATATAATGGAAACGTTCTGGGATCGGCAACGCTATGAAACGGCTTCTTTCTGCTTAGCGCAGACAAGTCTCTATTTTACAGCAATGGCGAACGGAAATAGCAAGATGTATCATTCAGACGATATGATACGACTGATCGATCAGGCTGGATTGCAGGTGGAAACGATTCATGACAACCTCGGATTAGGACATAGCCTTGTTAAATGTAAATGCAAATAGAATCATGACCTGTTTTGAGAAAGCACTGTTAGTAAAAGACGAGTTACTCACCCTTATTCCGCAGCGTCCGCCAATGGTTATGGTTGACGCTTTCTACGGTATTTTTGGTGAGATATCTTGTTCAGGACTAACCGTTGGGGAAGATTGTCTTTTCTGTTCGGACGGACAATTAGACGAATGTGGAATTATAGAACATATCGCGCAATCAGCGGCCGCTCGTGTAGGTTATCTTTATAGAAGTAGAAATGAAGAAGTTCCTATCGGATTTTTTGGTTCTGCCGACCAGATCACTATTCATCGTTTACCGAAAGTAGGCGAAGTTCTTCAAACAATAATACGTATAGAACAGGAAGTATTTGATATCACCTTGATCTCTGCTGAAGTAGAATCAGCGGGAAAGCCTGTTGCATCGGGTAAAATGAAGATATTTTTAAAGAAAGATAAATGAGACGAACAAAAACACAAGATGCTTCATTAATTAACCGGACGACAATACGGGTACGCTTCAGTGAAGTAGACTCAATGCACGTGGTATGGCATGGAGAATATGTTCGTTATTTTGAAGACGGACGTGAAAGCTTTGGGAGCGAGTTTGGAATCGGTTATCTGGATATATGCGAAGCCGGTTACGCTGTTCCCATTGTTGAACTAAATGTCAAGTATAAACAATCTCTCGTTTACGGTGATTCTCTAATTATTGAAACACGCTATATACCGACAGAAGCTGCTAAGATACAATTCGAATATATTGCTTACCGCGAAAGTGATCACACGATTGTCGCTATAGCTAATAGCGTACAAGTTTTTGTTGATAAAACATCAGGACAGTTAGTACTGAACACTCCTGATTTTTACAAAGAATGGAAACAAAAATGGGAAATCTGTTGAAGTATACTTATATAACGGCTCCTTCTCTCATCAGTTCTATCGGATTTTCTGTAAATGAGAATATGCAAAATATACGTGCATATAAATCAGGAATAGGGGAAATTGATGATAAAGACATATACAACAAAGTCTTTAATGCAGCTCGTATTGACCAAAAGCAATGGAATCTCGCTGCTGCTGAAGGCGGACTAAATGAATTTACCCCGTTAGAACAACTTTTTATTCTTACTTTACGTGAAACGATTCGGAAGAGCGGTATAAATCCTTCGGATGAGAGTTGCTGTTTGGTGCTGTCTACCACAAAGGGCAATATAGAACGACTTTCAGAAGATGATTCTCCCCAAGAAGTGCTTTTATCCGTATTGGGAGATCGTATCGCAACAGCCTTAGGATTAAAAAACAAACCTATCATTATATCGAATGCTTGCATATCGGGCGTATCGGCTTTAATTGTCGGACGACGAATGATTGCTGCAGGAGAATACAAACATATTTTAGTTGCCGGAGGAGATTTACTGAATCACTTTGTTGTTAGCGGATTCGACTCCTTCAAATCATTAAGCGCGACCGCTTGCCGTCCGTTTGATCAGGATAGAGACGGACTTTCTCTCGGAGAAGCCTGCGGATCTGTACTCCTCACCACCGAAAAAGATTATGTCCGCGAAAAGGAACCAATCGTACTTGAAAGCGGAGCGATTACCAATGACGCCAATCATATTTCAGGTCCCTCGCGTACGGGAGACGGACTATATATGGCTATCTCAGAAACAATGACTGAAGCGGGGCTTTCCACAGATGATATTTCTTTCTTGAATGTACACGGTACAGGTACAGCCTATAACGATGAAATGGAATCTAAAGCCGTTACTTGGGCGGGTTTACAGAATCTTCCTTTGAATAGTTTGAAATCTTACTGGGGACATACTTTAGGAGCCTCGGGGATTATTGAGACTATTGCTTGCATGGAAGAATTGCTTAGCGGTGAGGTCTTCGGCACATTCGGATACAAGAACAACGGTGTTCCTTGCGCTTTAAATATCAGTGAAGAACATCGCTCCTTTGACCTGAAACGTTGCATTAAAACAGCTTCAGGATTTGGAGGATGCAATGCTGCTATTTCACTTGCGCTGGAAAAGGAAGCGAAAGCAATACCTACTCTTTCTCCTGCTATATATAAGATCAAAAGTCAATGCCTGATAACAAACGGAGAGATAAAGGTAAACGACCAGCTTGTTTTCAAGCTAACAGATGCCGACTTTCCCGACTTTATCCGCGCGGCATATAAAGACCGACAAGTAGACGATCGTAAGTTTTATAAAATGGACGATCTCTGTAAGCTTGGCTATATGGCGACTACGTTTCTTCTAACTGTAGAAGAACTGAAAAAGAACTACAATCCCGAAGAGATCGCACTTATTTTTGCCAATAGATCCTCTTCATTAGATACAGACAAACAACATCAAACAATTATAGAAAGCGGAACGGAAGCAAGTCCGGCTGTTTTTGTTTACACACTACCGAACGTGGTAATGGGAGAACTCTGCATCCGTTATGGAATTAAAGGAGAAAACACTTTCTTTATTCAGGATAAGTATGACGAAACATTCCTGATGGACTATGCTTCGCTTATTCTTAGTGGAAACAAACTCAAGGCTTGCCTTATTGGTTGGTGCGAGTTGGTCGGAGAAAAGTACGAAGCCCGTTTCAGCTGGTTAGAAAAAACAAATTAAATGATATAAATCATGACTGCATTAAAACAAGAATTAAAAGAAGCTTTAATTGACACACTGCATCTGGAAGATATAACACCGGAAGAAATAGAAGACGCCGCTCCTTTGTTTGGAGACGAAGGTTTAGGGCTCGATTCTATTGACGCGTTGGAAATTATCCTGATCTTAGAAAGAAACTACGGAATCCGAATTGAGAAACCTTCAGAAGGTAAAGAGATCTTCTACTCTATTCAAACATTAGCGGATTATATCTCGGAACATAGAAAGAAATGAACGTTTGCATTACAGGTATAGGTTGTATTTCCGGTATCGGAAATGATGTTGAAGCGCATCTTCAAGCTTTTCGGCAGGGCAAAAGCGGATTAGGGAAGGTTACCCTTTTCCCGACAAACCACCATGTACCTGTTTCTGAAGTAAAGTTGAGCAATGAGGGCCTAAAAGAGAGACTTGGTTTACCTTCCTCTAAGGTATACTCACGTACGTCTTTACTCGGACTTTCTGCTGCACACGAAGCTTTAAAGGATTCGGGGGTAACGATAAACTCTGGATTACGAATCGGACTTATTTCTTCTACTTCAACGGGAGGTATGGATGTAAGTGAAAACCATTATCCTACCTTCCGGGAGAATCCAACTAAGGGACATTTACGTTACTTTGCCACACATGATGCCGGAGATAGTACCGAGAAAATAGCGGATCATTTAGGTATTACCGGAATGCGTACAACAATCAGTACGGCTTGTTCTTCCGCTGCTAATTCGCTTTTACTTGCGGCAAGACTAATCCGGCAAGGGATATTGGATGTCGCCATTGCAGGCGGAACGGACGCTTTATGCAAGTTTACGTTGAATGGCTTCGCTTCATTGATGATCCTGGATAATGAACCTTGCCGCCCTTTCGACAATACTCGTGCCGGACTCAACCTGGGAGAAGGCGCGGGCTACGTTGTTCTACAATCGGAAGCAACCATCAAGCGCAAACCTTATGCAACCCTATCCGGCTATGCAAATGCCAATGACGCTTACCATCAGACAGCCTCTTCCGCGGAAGGGACAGGAGCATTCCTGGCGATGAAAGCAGCTTTATGCAGGGCCGGCGTTTCTCCTTCGCAAGTAGACTATATCAATGGGCACGGAACAGGAACACCAAACAATGACGCCTCTGAATCAACCGCTATCAACCGTCTCTTTGAAGGAAACATACCTCCGTTTAGTTCCACGAAAGCATTTACCGGGCATACTCTTGGTGCAGCCGGCGGAATTGAAGCGGTATTCTCTGTTTTATCTATTGAATACGGAATCTTGTATCCCAATCTCAACTTCTCTACGCCCATGGAAGAGAATGGAATGATCCCCGTACTTACCTATAAAGAAGGCGAACAAATCGAGAATGTATTATCCAACTCTTTTGGATTCGGCGGAAATAATACATCTTTGTTATTTCAACGGTATAAATCAACACTATGTTAAGTCACCCCGTCTATATTGAACGTGCTACAGCCTCTTTTCAGTCAGCAGAAAACGGTTTTGTCTTTGCTGAGCCCGACTATAAAGTCTGGATAAAGAATGCCAATATGCGACGCCGAATGAGCCGAATGGTACGAATGGGTGTAGCTACCGGAATGGAATGTTTAGACGGAATTACCGAACCTATAGACGCGATACTAACAGCAACCGGATACGGTTGTCTCACGGATACGGAGATCTTTATGAATTCCTTTCTAGACACGGACGAGCAACAACCATCCCCCAGTTCGTTCATTCAATCAACGTTCAACACAATTGGCGCACAGTTGGCGATCCTTACGGATAATCATCAATATAACAACACATACGTACACCGGGGCTTTTCGTTTGAGAGTGCTTTGGCTGACGCTATTTCTCTTCTCGCTGAAGGAGATGCACGTAAAGTTTTGGCTGGAGCAACAGATGAAATGACGCCGACTTTGAATACATTGTTAGGAAGAATGGGAAATTGGAAACACTACGCTCCCGGCGAAGGAGCCGCCTTTTTCCTTTTATCCTCTACCCCACCGGAACAAACACCCGCTATCATCATTCAGGACATTGAAATGATTACGGGCGACTATACTAAAGAAGAACTTCAGCACTTGGCCGATAACTTTATTGCAAAGCATGGAATTCAAACAGCGAAGTTTATATCACCCGATTCATATAAATGCTTTTGCGGAGAGTATCCTACCTCAACCTCTTTCGCGTTATGGATGGCTTGCAAAGCACCTGAACTATTTAAAACGGGATTACCTATTGTTATTTGTAACTCCTTTCTGAAAAATCATTCTTTTATTCTGTTAAGATCAACTTTATGATTTTATGGGCCGTCATACTAATTGTATTGATTTGCATATCCGTTTTTTTCGTGTATGCTTCTTATCGTATTTCGGCCGGCATTTATATGAAATCATACTGCAAAGGAAAGACTTCTCAGAAAGTAATAGCCCTTACCTTTGACGACGGTCCCGACCCGAAATTCACCCCTTCTATTTTAAGCATATTAAAAGAATTCAATGCTCCCGCTACCTTCTTTTGTATTGGCGAAAAGTGTGAGGCTGCACCTCATCTGCTAAAAGAGATTCAGGCAGCAGGACATTTAATAGGGAACCATAGTTATACCCACCGTCCAGCTTTCCCGTGTTATTCGAAAACGAAGATGAGTACCGAGCTTACCCGAACGGCCGAGAGCATCGAACAAATCACGGGGCATAAAACGAACTTATTCCGGCCTCCGTTCGGTGTAACAAACCCGACAGTTGCTTCGGTCGTACACCGTTTAGGATATCACTCGATTGGTTGGAGTATCCGTTCTTTCGACACCCGAAACGAATCGAAAGAGCGAATTCTGAAACGAATTATCCGACAGATAGAACCCGGAGCGGTTATTCTTCTTCACGACCGGATGCCACATACCGCATCTATTCTCCGTAATCTTTTAGTATATTTGAAGGATCAAAACTATCAGGTAGTCTCGCTTGATCGGATGTTTGATTTATCTTAATCGTATGAAACAGTTATTCATTTTCTTTCTTTCGCTATTCTGCGTCAGCTCATTGTCAGCTCAGTTGACACCACTTCGGGATATTGCCGTCTTTCAGGAGAAGCTGAAACAACAAGCCGCTGATATCACTTCTATCGAAAGCGACTTTGTACAGGAGAAGTATCTTTCCGTATTTGAGGATAAGATAGAATCGACCGGTCGTTTCTATTACCGCAAGGAAAACAAGATCAGAATGGATTATATCTCCCCGATCAGCTACGAAATAACGATCAATGAAGGAAAACTTCGTATGGTAACCGAAGGGAAGCCTCAGGTGGTCGACCTCGGCAGCAATAAAATGATGAACGGGATGAAAACGATGATATCGGCCTGTATGATAGGTGACCTTAAAGGAGTAGAGCAAGAATATAAACTTAGCTATTTCGAGAACCCTCAGCATTACGTTGTTAAGATACAGCCGCTTTCGCAGAATGTCCGCGCGTATATTTATGAGATAACGATTTCATTCAATCGCTCGAATTTCGCCGTTTCAACTCTGAAACTATCCGAGACAGAGAAAGACTATACCGAGTTTCATTTCAAGAACCAACGTTATAATACGCTGACTACAGATGAAAAGTTCCTTATTCGTTAGTTTACTTTCTTTACTCCTCTGCGTCTCCGCCTGTGCCCCCGGCATACGGAGCGGATACAAGCGGGCGGAACAGACAACGATCAGGAAATCAGAGCTTCCACCGATGATTCCGGAATCTTCCGAGCTACGCAAGTTTCATATGGAGATAACGTTCGGCAAACGAAATTTCAGCGGACTTTTGCTTCTCAGACAGCAAGCAGATAGCTCACGCATCTTATTTACTACTCACTTCGGTCTGACGATCTTCGATCTGGCAATGGATAAAAACTCGTATGAGATCCGTCAATGCATCCCTCCTCTACACAAAAAGCAGTTATTCAATTTATTACACCGTGACCTAACTGTTTTATTCGGACAACAATTAGCCGATCAAAACAAAGCGATCGTCTATGAAAACAATAAAAAACAAAACACGATTGTCTACAAACTAAAGAACACAGAAGCTAAAGGGCATTACCGCAAACAGCTTTCAACGAATACCGTAGACAAGATCACCTTCGGCTCTATTTTAGGAAAAACAGATATAAGCCTTCAACAAACTTCTCAATCAGAAACAGATTCGATTGTTGTCTCCCACCCCCTATTAAAACTTCGCTTCAGCATCACAGCTTTTTAGCTGTTCGAACCTCCTTCTTTTCATTTTACACGGACTAACTCACTGATAATAAAATACAACTTCAATCATCAATAGATTTGGGCAGAACTAAGCGAGCATCTATGGTCAGCTTAGAAAAGGCAAACAACTTTTTCCCCAAATCTTTTAATGAAGCCCCAATATGATATATTTCTGATTCATCAATTATTAAGAAACGATCATGTACTTGCTTATGTTCACAAATTGTTATTTCCGGATATTGCATATTATGTTTCTTCAGATCCAATCTTAATTCATTGGTGAATCTTCCGGTAAAAACCGATGCGGTAACATGTGGTTTCCTCTTTGTTAACATCAAGAGAATAGTCTTTCAAAATGGTTGTTGACCAAATACGAAATTGAACTCCACGCTTTGAATTAACACGATAACCGACAGAGATAATCATATCTAAATTATAAAAATCTAATTCCCGATTAACATTCCGATTACCTTCTTTTCGAACTACTCGATTTTTTCGAGTAGTTGATATTGCTTCAAGCTCTTCTGCATTATAAATCTCTTTGATATGATAGGTGATTGTATGTTCTTTCACATCAAACAAACTGGACATTTGCGCCTGCGTCAACCAAACAGTTTCGTCCTCTATACGCACCTCTAATTTCACCGCTTCATTCGGTTGGTATAGTATTATTTCTCCGTGTTGTTCCATTTTATTCATTATTCTATCACAAAAATAGCAGAAATCAATTAACACGGGTTCAAATAGCACAAAAATAAAATGAATTTCAGAGCATTTTATGCAAAATGACTATCAAAGACATATTCTATTATTTATACTGAACTTAAAAGAATATAAACCATTCGAAACCCTTCGTTTTTCACATTTTTTATGTTAAAAACAAGGGTGATTTGCCCTCAAATTCGCTCTTTTAAAAGCCCTTGATTTTCAATCCCTCTAAAGGGGCGAAAAACATAAAGGTTATTTTTCGAAAAATAAAGGATGTTTTCAAAAAGATAAAGGTTATCTTTTTAAAGATATTACTATGTTTATTTTGAGGACTCTTTTATGGCAAAATCGAATTGTTAATTTTAACTCGGAAAATCATTTCTATCGGACGAATATTCCATCGGGTTTGAAAAGGCGCAGAAAACCTTCCTTTTGGCACAGAAACTTTTTACCTTTGCGCAATTCAATAATGAACAAAAGACAGAAATGCTAACCGATTTATACGAGATAAAGCCAGGGACAGAGGAGACAGGAAAATATTCATTCGAAGTTTTTCTAAATCAGAATCATGCAGTCTATAGCGGTCACTTTCCGGGTCTACCGGTTACTCCGGGTGTTTGTCTGCTTCATATCGTTAAAGCGTGTGCGTTGAAGATCATAAACAAAGCCTTGCGTTATGAGCATATCAAAACTTGCAAGTTTCTGTCTGTCGTTAATCCTGAAGAGAATAACCGGCTGTTGGTCAATCTGGAAATAGACGACAATAACATGATACGGGCTTCTGTAAACGCAGAAGACAAGACTGTTCTCAAATTGAAAGCGAAGCTTATCGAATTATGACAATAGCAGAACAAGAAATAATTGTCATTATTCCAACGTACAATAATGCGGGAACATTGGGACAAGTAATTCGGGATGTTCTCTCCTACGCTCTGCCTGTGCTTGTTGTCAACGATGGCTCTACGGATAACACGTCCGAGATTCTTAAAGAGTTTCCTCAGATACAGGCGATTGAATACGCAAAGAATAAAGGAAAAGGGCACGCTCTGCGAACCGGCCTTTCCTCGGCAACGAAACAAGGCTATCGCTATGCTATTACAATTGATTCTGACGGACAGCATTTTGCGTCGGATATTCCGGTTTTCTTACGTGAGATAGAGCGAACTCCAGACAGTTTGTTGATCGGTTCGCGTAATCTGGATTCCGAAAACATGCCGGGAAAGAATTCATTTGCCAATCGGTTCTCCAATTTCTGGTTCCGTTTGGAAACAGGAGTGAAATTAGCGGATACGCAATCCGGATTCCGCCTTTATCCACTAAAGAAAATACAGAATATACGAACACTCACAACCAAGTACGAGTACGAACTGGAGCTGATTGTCCGCGCTGCCTGGAAAGGCATCACTGTACGTAATATTCCCGTAAACGTTTACTATCCTCCCAGGGAAGAACGAGTAAGCCATTTCCGCCCTTTCCGGGATTTCACACGGATCAGTCTGCTGAATACAGTACTTGTTCTGCTTGCCTTTCTTTGGTACTGGCCGCTTACTTGTTTTCGTTCAATCACGAAAGAGAATGTCCGCAACTTTATCTCTACAAACATCACCAACTCAGGAGAGTCTAACATACGCATTTCGTCGGCTGTCGGATTCGGAGTCTTCATGGGAATTGTTCCTATCTGGGGGTATCAGATGATCGCGGCAGGAGTATTGGCTCATTTAATGAAATTAAATAAGGTGATCACCCTGGTTGCTTCGAATATTAGTCTGCCGCCAATGATTCCCTTTCTGCTTTTCGGAAGTTATGCCATGGGAGGCTGGGTGCTGGGCTATCCGATTACACTCTCTTTTCATGAGGTTACGTTCGAGACGTTGAAAGATTCGCTGATTCAGTATTTAGTCGGGAGTATGGTCTTTGCTACTCTCTGCGGACTATTGGCCGGACTGATTTGCTTCTGTGTTCTGTCCGTTACCCGTAAACCCAAACCTGTTTGCAATGGGTAAATTCTTCGTACATATTTATACGGTACTCCACCGCCATCCGGTTCTCAGGAATTTTCTTTTGTTCGGCAGTTTTATACTGATGCTCATCTTTGCCGTTCAGATAAAACCGGAGGAAGATATAACTCGCTTCTTCCCTGACAGCAAAGATTCGAAGCGAACGGAAGAGGTCTTTAAGAATCTCAAAGTCAAGGATAAGATCATCGTAATGCTCTCATCACGAGACACATTAAATCCGGTGTTACCCGGAGATCTGATTCAAGCAGGAACGCAACTGAATGAAAATCTGTCTGAAGAAGATATGTCTGAGTATATCACCGACATTACATTTAAGATAGACTCAGAAGTAATGGGCAAACTCACGGGATTGATATACGAACATCTACCTGCATTTCTGCGTGATGAAGACTTCGCCCGCATGGATTCCCTGTTTACAGCAGAAGGTATAGCAGACCGAATGCGCACAAACTACATGAATCTCTTATCGCCAACAGGGATGGCCACCGGCAAGATGATGACTAAAGATCCCATGGGCCTGGGCTTTTCCGCGCTAAAACGACTACAGGAATTCCAGAACACATCGAATTACGAGCTTTGGCAGGATCACATTTTCTCACCGGATATGTCTACTCTGCTCCTCATCCTTTCGCCGAAATATGGCATAGGAAGTACAGGCAAGAACGATATACTGATTAAGTCGATCGAAGAAATGATCGCGCTCACGGAACATGATTTCTCTGAGGTATCAGTTACTTACTTTGGTGGTCCGGCGGTAAGCGTATACAATGCCCGACAGATAAAGTCGGATACTATGCTGACGCTGACAATCGCATTGCTGATCATTATCGTATTTGTTTCGGTTGTATTCAGAAGCCGCTCCGCCTTGTTGCTGATCCTTCTACCGGTGATTTACGGCGGAACATTCGCTTTGGCACTCATTTTCCTGATCAAAGGCTCTATTTCAGCGATCGCGATCGGCGCGGGAACGATTGTTTTTGGTATCGCGCTGAGTTATTCGATACATGTGCTTTCACATTTTAATCATGTCACGTCTATTCCTCAACTCATAAAGGAACTGGCTTATCCGCTGACAGTTGGCAGCTTTACAACAATCGGTGCATTCCTGGGATTATTATTTACCACCTCTGCTTTATTGCGCGATTTTGGCTTATTCTCCGCCCTTTCCTTAGTAGGAACAACCTTTTTCTGCCTCATATTCTTACCTCACCTGCTGAAGAAGAAAGCCGATAGCCAACAATCAAATAAAGTATTGCAACTCATCGAACGCATCAACGGATACGCCTATGAGAAAAATAAGCCGCTTATTATATCGCTTACCCTTATTTTCCTGGCTTGCATCTACCTATCAGGAAAAGTAGGTTTCGATGGAAATATGATGAACATCAACTTCGAGCCACCTCATCTGAAAGCGGCAGAAGAGAAGCTGACCGATTTATTTCAGACAGACAACAAAACAACACTATTTATCTCGAGTGGCGAATCAACAAACGAAGCCTTACAACAATACAATGAGACGAATCGCAAGCTTGAAAAGCTACGTGATGAAGGCCTGATTAAGAATTTCTCTTCAGCCGAAAGCTTGCTGATCCCAATAGAAGTACAGCAAGAACGAATAGCACGCTGGCAATCCTTTTGGACGGCAGAGAAGAAAGCATTTGTAAAAGAAGAGATCCGAAAGAATCTGCATAAATACCGGTTTAAGGAAGCCTCATTTCAAGAGGCCTTTGCCCTACTGGAAGAGAATTATAAACCACTTGTTTTTGACAATGGTTCCTCCGTATCACTACTGGATGACTGGATGGTAAATGCTTCTGATATAGCGATGTTCATCACGCAGGTAAAGTTAGACGAGTCTCACAAAGAAGCTGTCTACGAACAATTTACAGGTGAAAACAAACCGATTATCTTCGACCGTTCGTTTTATGCAAATCAATGGGTCGCATCCATTCACGACAATTTTTATTTAGTACTGTATATTTCATCCTTCCTGATCTTTTTCGCTTTACTTATCTCCTACGGACGGTTAGAACTTACGTTAATGACATTAGCTCCGCTGACCATAAGCTGGGTAATGATTCTTGGTCTGATGGCAATTACCGGGACTGAATTCAACATTGTCAACATCATCCTCTCCACCTTTATCTTCGGTTTGGGAGACGACTTCTGTATTTTCATCATGGATGGTTTATTGCAGGAGTACCGGACGGGTAAAAAAGTATTGAACGCACATAAAACGGCTATTTTCTTCTCATCGTTTACTGCCGTTGTCGGATTAGGCGCCTTAGTTTTCGCACAGCATCCCGCTTTGCAATCCATTTCTGTTATTTCTCTGCTGGGGATGTGCTCGGTTGTGTTGGTTTCTTATACTTTATTGCCTATCCTTTTCCGGTTCTTTATTGCAAAACCAACGGCAAAAGGAAATTACCCATACACAATCAGCTCGATATTAACTACCGTTTGGTTCTTCAATCTGTTCCTGATCGGTTGTTCGTTGATGGTTGGATTAGCGTCTATCCTTATACTTATCCCGGTAAAGCGCAATCGGAAGAAGGCGTGGTTTAGTTTAACATTGATGCATTTGTTGCGAGTTTTCTTAAAAACCACCTGGCCCGCGCGCAAAATCACAAAGAACTTCTCCTCAGAATCCTTTGAGAAGCCGGCTATCATTGTGGCTAATCATCAGTCTTTCTTAGATATCTTACTACTATTGTCACTTGCCCCTAAATTGGTTATGGTCACCAATAGTTGGGTGTGGCAATCTCCTTTCTTCGGACGCATCGTTCGTTACGCGGACTTTATGCATACGACCGAAGGCTATGAAAATGCATTGGAACATTTAAAAAAGAAAGTGGCGGAAGGCTATTCCGTTATTGTTTTTCCGGAAGGTACCCGTTCAATAGATTGTCAGGTAAAGCGTTTCCACAAAGGAGCGTTCTATCTCGCCCACGAACTTCAATTAGATATTATCCCCATCATTCTGTATGGAACAGGAATGGTCATTTCCAAGAGACAGCCTTTCTATATCAAACGAGGCATTCTCGCCATGCATATCTATCCTCGCATCAAGCACAATGAAGATGTGTCTTATCAGGAGAGAACAAAAAAGACTGCTACTTTTTTCCGGGAGAAATACGCGGAGGCAGTAGCATTATACGGTACATCCGATAACCCTCATTTCTACCAACAACTGGTTACGAATTACATTTACAAAGGTCCTGTCGAAGAATGGTATACGCGCATCAAGGTTAAATTAGAAGATCAATATACACTCTTTCATAACCTGATCCCACGAGAAGCAAAAATAACGGATGTCGGTTGTGGCTTCGGTATGATGCCATATATGTTAAATATGTATGCTGATACACGCACGATAGAAGGTCTGGATTACGATGAAGACAAGGTGGCCGTAGCCAATCATAATTTCTCCAAGAACGAACAACTTTCTTTCAGACATGCCGATGCCTTAACGGCCGACTTACAGGAAAGCGATGTGTTTATCATCAGCGATATGCTGCATTATATTGATTTCGATTCACAACAACAACTATTGAGCAGATGCGCGCAACGGCTCCTTCCCGGAGGAATGCTGATTGTACGAGATAGTGACGCGGGAAAGCAGGAAAAACACGCTCTAACCCGGTTGACAGAACTCTTCTCTACCCGTTTGTTAGGCTTTAACAAAAAAGTAAATGCACTTTATTTCCCGGATAAAGCTCAGTTTGTTGGTTTCGCGGAACGACATAATCTAAAAATGCAAGCATTTGAAAATGACAAACTAACGTCTAATACCATTTATTTGTTTACCAGACAAGAAACGATTGTACATGAAATATGATGTTGTTATTATAGGAAGCGGACTAAGCGGTCTTATTTGTGCCACCACGTTAAGCAAAGAAGGGTTTAATGTCTGTGTATTGGAAAAGAATCCACTTGCAGGAGGTTGCTTCCAATCATTCAAACGTAATGGCAGAGTTTTAGATACCGGAATTCATTATGTAGGTAGCTTAGATGAAGGGGAAGTACTGAGACAATATTTCAATTACTTCGGCATCATGGATAAGTTGCAAATCAAACGATTGGATGAAACGGGGTTTGACCTGATCCATTTTAGGGACCATGTTTACTCCTATGCGATCGGGCACGAACGTTTTATTGAAACACTCGTTAAGGATTTTCCACAAGAAAGAGAAGCTCTCATTCAGTATACGAATAGATTGAAGCAAATCGGTTATGGAATAAGCTTGTCGCAATTAAAATCCGGCAAATTATCTTCCGGCGATATATCCAACTTCCATCAATCAGCTTGGGAGGAGATCTATAAGACAACCTCAAACGATACGCTTCGTCAGGTACTTACCGGTACGGCTATGCTCTACGCAGGTGATCAGAATGTGTCTAACTTTTACCATCACGCGATGATCAACAACTCATATATCCAGGGAGCTTATCGTTTTGTGAATGGAAGTCAGCAGGTAGCCGACGCGTTGATTGAAGAGATAAAACAAAATGGCGGTACAGTACGCTGCAATGCAAATGTAACCCATTTAGGCATTGAAGATAAATTAGTCAACTCCGTCGAAATAAATGGGGAAGAGAGTATTTCCGCCAAGTATGTGATTTCGTCTTTACATCCTGCGGTACTAACCTCTTTACTTGAAAAAACAAATCTGATACGCAAGGCTTATATCTCACGTATGCAATCCCTGTCAAACTCTTACGGCTTCTTCTCTGCTTATTTAATTCAAAAACCGGGCACGACTCCTTATCTGAATCATAATATCTATATACACGGAGAAGATAACGCCTGGTATGCTTCTAAGCACAAGGAAGATAAGAGAATAAACACATGCATGGTTTCTATGCAGGCATCCGCTCTATCAGAAAAACACACAGAGGTGATCTACTTGTTGTCGCCTATGTATTTTGATGAAGTAAGCCGCTGGACGGATACAGATGTAGAGCAAAGAGGCGACGAATATAAAGAGTTTAAAGCCCGTAAAGCAGAGGAACTGATCCGGTTTGTAGAACGGTATTATCCCGGATTATGCCAAAATACCCAAAAGATATACACAGCGACTCCTCTCACCTATCGTGACTATACAGGAACACCGGAAGGATCGGCATACGGCATCATAAAGGATTACAAGAATCCGCTTGCCACACTTGTTTCTTCTCGTACCCGCATAACCAACCTATTGCAAACCGGACAAAACCTCAACGTACACGGTGCATTGGGAGTAACGCTTACAGCTATGCTTACTTGTTCGGAACTTTTAGGAAAAGAATATTTAGCGAAAAAAGTAAGCGATGCATAAGAAGACGATCATAAAAGCGATTAAATATACAGGCTTATGTCTGGCCGGTGTCGTATTGCTTCTCTTTCTTTATCTGACAGGGCTTTACTTTTCCGCGGATATGAAGCAACCGGACTTCAGCGATATAAATCAAAATGCCTATAGCTTAGTTAAAAGTGACAGCTTACGTACGTACGGTCCGAACTTCTTAAAGAAAAGCAAAAGCGGTTTATGGGAAATCGTGCTAAGAGGTAGCGCACCCGAACGAGGAATCGCTTTTGGCAAATTATCAGAAGATTTACTCTATTATCAGGAGAAAGTATTTGTTGATCAGATTAAGGAGATCATCCCTTCCGAGAGTTATCTCAAGTTCTTGCGTGTCATGCTGATCTTATTTAATCGTAATATGGGTGAATATGTGCCTTTGGAGAACCGAGAAGAGATATATGGTATATCCTTATCGTGCACACATGAGTATGATGCCATAGGAACTCCATATGAACGTCAATTAAATTATCACGGAGCGCATGATATCGGTCATGCGATGCAAAGCTACATGTTGGTAGGTTGTAGTTCTTTTGGCGTATGGGGAGATGAAAGCGCGGATTCGACCTTACTGATCGGGCGGAATTTCGACTTCTATATGGGCGACGACTTTGCCCGCCATAAACTGGTTTCTTTTTATGAACCGGATTCAGGTTATCGTTTCGCGTCTATAGGCTGGGCAGGAATGACGGGAGTTCTTTCGGGTATGAATGAAGCGGGGCTAACGGTGACTATTAACGCGGCTCAATCTACTATGCCTGTTTCCGCAGCTACACCGATCTCAATACTTTGTCGTCAGATACTACAATATGCTTCAACGATTGAAGAAGCTTATCAGATAGCCAATGCTCACAAAACGTTCGTATCCGAGTCAATATTGATCGGATCGGCAAAGGATGGGAAAGCAGCGATTATAGAAAAGTCTCCGGCTAAGACCGCGTTGTTTGAAACGGATAATAACCGGATTATCTGTACAAACCATTACCAGTCGCCCGCTTTTGCAGACGACAAATACAATCAGGAAAACGTCGCTACTTCGGATAGTCCCTATCGTTTTGAAAGACTGACTGAATTGTTAACAGAAAACAAACCTATTGATGCCCCGAAAGCCGTTAATATACTACGCAACTATCAGGGAAAGGCAGGTAAATCCATCGGTTTGGCAAACGAGAAATCCATTAATCAGTTCATCGCGCATCACTCCGTGATCTTCAAACCCGAAGAACGGAAGTTTTGGGTATCTACTTCACCCTGGCAATTAGGAAAATATGTGGCGTATGACCTGAACGATATCTTCAATCTTGACCCGGAAGCTGAGCTTTCAATAGAAACAGAAGCTATTCCGTCCGATCCGTTCCTTCAAACGCAAGCCTATCAAGACCTGCTCACGTACAAGGAACTGATAAAGGAAATACGTCGACATATCAAAACAGAAGAACCATTGGACGAAAAAACACTTCTCCGTTTTCAAAACGCGAACCCGGATAATTTCTTCACTTGGGAACTAAGTGGTGATTACTACGCGGCATTTGGCAAGATGCAAGACGCCTTATCGTGCTGGAAAGAGGCGTTGACAAAAGAAATAGCGCGCGTTCCCGAGCGGCAAAGAATAGAAAAGAAAATCAGAACTAAAGAATAAGATCATGCATAAGTTCAGTCAAATACAGTTTCAGAGTCCTGCCGACATACGGGCATTTCAGGAGGCAAGACTCGCTGAGGAATTAAGTTACCTTCAGCAACACTCTAAATTTTACCAGCGTCTGTTTCAAACACATCATATTGATATTTCCCGCATCCGCACGATCGAAGATTTGCAGGATATACCTGTAACCACCAAAACAGATCTACAGCTTTATAATGATGATTTTGTCTGTGTTGAGAAAAAACAGATCATTGATTATGTAACCACTTCGGGTACATTAGGAGACCCGGTCACTTTTGCGCTTACATCCGAAGACCTCGACCGTTTGGCTTATAACGAATACCTGTCATTTACTACAGCAGGTTGCACATCGGAAGATGTTATGCAGCTGATGACAACCTTAGACCGTCGTTTTATGGCGGGAATGGCTTATTTCATGGGAATTCGTGAACTTGGAGCAGGAGTTATACGTGTAGGAAACGGAATACCAGAACTGCAGTGGGATACGATTGAACGATTCAAACCAACCTGCTGCATAGTGGTTCCTTCCTTTCTGATCAAATTAATCGAATATGCGGAATCAAACGGCATTGACTATGAAAACTCTTCCATACAACGAGCACTCTGCATTGGAGAAGCGTTGCGAAATCCAGACTTTTCCTTAAATACATTAGGTAAACGCATTCATGAACGTTGGAGGCATCCACTACTTCAATCTACCTATGCTTCAACAGAAATGCAATCTTCATTTACTGAATGTGGGGCTTGTAAAGGAGGACATTTACAACCTGAACTTATTATAGTCGAGTTTCTGGATGATAATAACCAACCCGTTAAAGACGGAGAAGCAGGAGAAGTAACAATAACTACCATCGGTGTAAGAGGGATGCCGTTGTTACGATTCAAAACAGGCGATATCTGTTACCATTATACAGAACCTTGTTCCTGTGGTCGGAACACTATACGACTAAGTTCTGTTCTTGGACGCAAAGGACAAATGATTAAATACAAAGGAACAACACTTTATCCTCCTGCGTTATATGATATATTAGATAATATATCCGAAGTTAAGGGTTACGTAGTAGAAGTTTTCACTAACGACCTTGGAACTGACGAAATACAGATTAGTGTAGGCACAAACAAGCCTTCTGAGCAATTTGCCAAGCAAATAAAAGATCTGTTTCGCTCTAAAATAAGGGTTGCTCCGGGTATAAAATTTCTTCTGGAGGAAGAAATTTTAAAAATACAGTTCCCTCAGATGAGCAGGAAAGCAATTAAATTTATAGATTTACGTTGATTTCCTATTCAATTAGGAGACATTGGAGTATATTGTTTTACACTAAAAAACGTTTATATGAAAAAGTTATTATTATTTGCATTCTTATTCTTCGCCGGACTGAGTTATGCGCAGGACAATCAGGGACTTAAAGATAGTGAAACACTTACGTTTTACGGAGTAGATTTTTCAAAGGCAAAAGTTTATGGTGCCAACGAATCACTATCAGAGTTTAAAGCTGCATTCGGAGGAATCAATAACCTGTTTATTAATGAACAGAAAAAATATGATGTTTCAAAAACTTTCAAAAAAGAAGTCTCACTATCCCTGAACTCTGTGAAAGATCTTGTTGATGAAATCAAAAACAAGGAATTCGTTGCAGAATCTAATGATTACAGTCTGAGTGAAGACGATGTGAAAACTCTTTTAAAGAAATTAGATACGGGTTCAGATAAAGGTTATGGTGCAGTTTTATTTGCAGGATTACTTAATAAAGGCAAACCGGAAGCAACCTACGATGTTGTTATTTTTGACATCGCATCTAAAAAAATCCTAATACAGAAGAAGATAACTTCCAAAGCAAGAGGTTTTGGCTTGAGAAATTTTTGGGCGTTCTCCGTGCACGGTACGCTCAAGCAAGTTGAAAAAATGAAACTGTATTAATACAACGCATGAGAAAAATTTAAAAAAAACCGACATCAAGGAGCATTTCTTTAGA
This sequence comes from Massilibacteroides vaginae, assembly GCF_900178525.1. GTDB lineage: Bacteria > Bacteroidota > Bacteroidia > Bacteroidales > Tannerellaceae > Massilibacteroides > Massilibacteroides vaginae. The sequence continues at coordinate 878,223 of NZ_FXDJ01000009.1, read as the reverse complement.
TGTCGGTTTTTTTGTTGCGCATTTTGCTTGTTTCTACTCTTTTCTAAGGATATACTTATCTGCCAGTTCACCGGTGATTCGGTTGCCTTCCATATCAAGCTGGAATAGTTGGTTTTCTCCTACAAAATAGCGATTAGGAGCATCTGTTATATCGCTCAGGGTAATTGTGCTGCCGTTTTCGCCCCAGGTAAACGTGCCGGATTTTTCGAAAGCTGTCTCCTTTTTTCCCAGATACGTTGTTTGTAACGTATACTTTCCGCCGCTTTCCAGTGTTAATTCTGTTTCTATTCCTTCGCAATCAGCACAAGGTAGTACGCCTTTATATTTGCCTTCATAATCTAATGAAACCTGGGCAGTATGCATGTCAGGAACTGCTGCAGTCTCTGTTTTAGCTTCCGCTTCTACCGAATCTTCTGTTTTTGCAGCCTTTTGACCACAGCTAACTAATAGAAAAACAAACGCAAATACACTTAGTTTTTTGAACATAATTCTTTTTTTTAATTGTATGAGAACAGTCTCTGTTATATAAAATAAATAAAACCCGATTTTGTTTATAATATAACGTTAAATTATATGTCAATGTGCTTAAACCGTTAGAATCATGTATATTTGCACGAAGTAATAGTTTAAAAAACAGGAATATGAAAATCGCATTGATCGGATACGGAAAGATGGGAAAGGCTATTGAACAAATCGCCATTGCCCGCGGACATGAAATCGTATCTATTATCGACATAAATAACCCGGACGGATTTAATTCTGCTGCTTTTAAAAGCGCGAAAGTGGCTATCGAATTTACCACACCCGCCACTGCTTTCAGCAATTACCTGAAGGCTTTCGAAGCAGGTGTGCCTGTGGTGTCGGGAACAACGGGATGGTTAGATAAACTAAGCAATATAAAAGAACTGTGTGCGAAAGAAGGGAAAACATTCTTCTACGCGTCTAACTTCAGTATTGGAGTAAATGTGTTTTTTGCCCTTAACAAGCACCTGGCGAAAATCATGAATAACTTTCCGGCATACGATATTAAGCTGACAGAAACGCATCATATCCACAAATTAGATGCGCCGAGTGGTACCGCGATAACATTGGCCGAAGGTATTCTTGAAAATATCGAACGTAAAGATCGCTGGACATTAGACAAAGAGGAGCAAAAAACCGATCTGCCTATCTATGCGATACGCGAAGGGGAGGTTCCCGGTATTCATGAGGTTGTTTACGATTCTGAAGTCGATTATATCAGCATTAAGCATGATGCGAAAAGCCGTCAGGGGTTTGCCTTAGGTGCAGTAGTTGCCGCTGAATTTACCGCGGAGAATAAAGGCTTTCTCGGCATGGAAGATATGTTGAAATTCTAATTCCTTATATACAAAACATCACAGATGAAAGATATTAGCAAAAAACAATGGATAAAGTTCGGTATCGCCACCTTTCTTTATCTTCTTTTTACGCTTTGGATGCAAAACGCCTGGCTGCTTTTAGGTATTATTGTATTGGTCGATATTTTTCTCACTAAATATATCCCCTGGGGGGCATGGAAAAGATCCAAGAATCCAAAAGTAAGGAATGTTTTAGAGTGGGTAGACGATATTATATTTGCTTTAGTGGCTGTGTATTTTATCAATATTTTCATTTTCCAAAACTACCAGATTCCGAGTTCTTCTTTGGAAAAATCGCTTTTAGTAGGAGATTATCTTTTTGTAAGCAAGCTTAGCTACGGACCTCGCGTGCCGAATACACCGCTATCTTTTCCTTTGGTGCAAAACACCTTGCCTTTTTTCGATTGCAAGTCTTATTTAGAATGGCCTACGTGGGATTATAAACGCGTTAAGGGCTTGGGGCAGGTAAAACGAAACGATATCGTGGTGTTTAACTTTCCGGCCGGAGATACCATTGCCGTGCTGCAACAAAACCCGGATTATTATTCCCTGATAGAGCAATACGGTCGTGAACGTATCTTATTGGATCAAGCCTTTTTTGGCGAAGTGATGTACAGACCGGTAGATAAACGGGAGAATTTCGTAAAACGTTGTATCGGTATGCCGGGCGATTTACTTGAGGTTCGGAACAACAAAGTATATATCGACGGAAATATAACGGAAGACCCGGAGTTTATGCAACTGATCTACTACGTAGAAACAACGGGGTCTTTACTGTTGGAAGAGCAATTCCGTTTGTTAGGAATCAGTAAGGAAGATCGTAGGCTTATGTCGATACATCCTGATAATAATGGAACGCTCTCTTATATTGGTTTCACGGCCAATGAAAACGGACAGTTCAACCCTATTTACCGGATGCCTATGACGAAAGCTGCTTTAGAGAAAGCGAAGAATTTGTCTGTTATTAAAAATATAATCGTTGAGCCGGATGCGGCCGGAGGGGATTTATACTACCCGGTTGATTACAGAACAGGATGGACACGTGATAATTACGGACCGGTCTGGATTCCTCGTAAAGGAGAAACAATCGAGCTAAATGAAAAGAATCTGGCTGTTTACAAACGGTGTATTAAAAATTACGAGAACAACTCACTGGAAGTGAAAAACGGAACCATATATATAAACGACCAACCGGCTACTTCTTATACATTCAAATACGACTATTATTTTATGATGGGCGACAACCGCCATGCCAGTGCCGATAGTCGCTCGTGGGGATTTGTGCCCGAAGATCATATCGTAGGTAAACCTATTCTGATCTGGCTCTCTTTGGATAAAGATCGCTCTTTGTTTGATGGTAAGATACGTTGGAATCGTTTGTTCCGTATGGTGCATGCGGATTAATGTAAATGCAGTATAATAGACAGAAAATAAAATCAACAGTAAAGCTACTACTTACCTTACTTCTTTTGGCTACGGTAGTAGTGGCTATACGTTATTTCCTGGTTGAATCATACCGCATATCTACTTCCACAATGGCAAATACATTAAAGGAAGGAGACCTTATTGTTGTAAATAAATTTTCGAAACTGCCGGAAAGAAATCAGGTAATACTCTTTACAAGTCCGCTTCGTAAAGATACAACAACGTCTCCCTTGTTTATTAGCCGCTGCATAGGGCTGCCGGGTGATACAATTCGGGTAAACGGCGACGGATATACTATCAATGGTCGCTTCTTTCCGCTTTCGCCCAATGCTATTTGTCAATATCGATTAGACAATTCGGCCGCAGACTTATTCGTTAAAACGCTCAACAAGCTGAAGATACCCATTCGTAACCTGCAAAACGAAAGAAGCAGCTTCTTAATTTCGTTAACTCCATTTGAAGAATATTCCATTCGCGAAGAACTTCCGGAAACGATTAATCAGACTTTTATAAAACTTACTCCTCAGGAATATTCGTTGATCGTTCCTCGTAAAGACAGAGCATACAGACTTACTGACGAATGTCTTATTGCCTGTAAAGAAGCTATTTCCCGCGAAGCGGAATCTCCTGTTTCGTTTCGGGACGATAAACTATATCTTGATGGGAAAGAAACGGATTTCTTTTTTTTTGAACAAGATTACTTCTGGGTTTTGTCTGATAATATGAATGAGGGAATAGATTCGCGTCATCTTGGCTTTATCCCCGAAGAAAGTATCGTAGGCACCGCATGGTATTGTTGGTTCAGCCCACAAACAAAACGTTTTTTTAATCCCGTAAATTGATGAATACGGCCTATTTATCTTCCGCCTATCTGGCTCCTGTTCAGTTCTATTGTAAACTAATACAATTTCCGGAGATCAGAATTGAAAAAGAGGAAAACTACCTCAAACAGACCTATCGTAACCGATGTGTTATAGCCGGAGCAAACGGAGCGCTTGCTTTATCTGTGCCCATTGAAAAGCCGGACACGATCAAATGCCTTACCAAAGATATCCGTATTTCCGACCATGGGAATTGGCGGCATTTACATTGGAACGCGCTTGTATCTGCCTATGGCACCAGTCCATTCTTCGAATATTACCAGGATGATTTTGCTCCTTTCTATGAAAAGAAATATGATTTCCTTTTCGATTTCAACGAAGAACTTCGCCTGTTGATTTGTAACTTGTTGGATTTAACGCCTAACGTTGTATATACCGATCAGTATCAGTCTGAGGTTGCGCATGATTTCAGGGAAACGATCAGTCCGAAATCAAAAATAGAAGACCCCGCGTTCCACCCTTTTCCCTATTACCAGGTATTCAGAGACAAATTCGGTTTTTTGCCGAATCTAAGTATCGCGGATCTTCTATTCAATATGGGGCCTGAAGGATTATTGGTTCTTCAGCGATCGATTATTCAAGCTTAATTTCGTCTTTAAAAAAGAGGCTGTTTTTTATATTACTATGTGTTTAAAAAGATATCCTTTATTTCTTGAAAAATAACCTTTATTTTTCAAGAAATAACCTTTATGTTTTCAGGCATGTATAATGCGCTGATTTTCAGCTGCCTAAAAAAATCCTAAAAAACAGGAAATCGAGCCTTGTTTTTAACTCAAAACAGGTGCTTAATCTGCTAGAATTTTTTCTATTAAATTTAGTTCTTCGGTACTGAAATCGGTGTATTCTCTCGCTCTCAGGTTGTCTTTTAATTGAGCCAACGAACTGGTTCCTACAATTACCGATGTTACTTTCTCGTTATGCAACAGCCAGCCCAAAGCCAACTGCGCTAACGTTTGACCTCGTTTTTTAGCCAACTCGTCTAATGCTACTACCTTATGGATTACTTCAGTTGTCACCTCTTCTCTTTGCAAGAAACCGTGACTTTTATTCGCGCGCGAGTTTTCGGGTATACCGTGCAGGTATTTATTCGTTAGTAAGCCTTGTGCCAAGGGAGAGAAGGCGATAAATCCTACACCGTATTTATCGTTTACTGATAAATGTTCTTTTTCAGGATCACGAACCAGCATGCTGTATTTATCCTGATAAATAAGGCAGGGAACGTGTTGTTTCTTCAAGAAATCGTAGGCTTTTATCAGTTCTTTCTTCGGATATTTTGATATCCCGACATAAAGCGCTTTACCTTGCTTTACAATATCGACCAAGGTTTGCATCGTTTCTTCTATCGGCGTTTGAGGGTCGTAACGATGCGAATAGAAAATGTCAAAGTATTCCAGTCCGGTTCGTTTAAGACTCTGGTCGATGCTGGCCATAATGTACTTACGGGAACCACCGTCGCCATAGGGGCCATCCCACATCAGATGACCTGCTTTTGACGAAATAACGAGCTCATCCCGGTGTCCTTTTAGTTCTTTCGCCAGAATTCTACCAAAGTTCGTTTCCGCGCTTCCCGGAGGAGGTCCGTAATTGTTTGCCAGATCAAAATGAGTGATACCGCTGTCAAAGGCGTGCGTTATCATGGATGTAGCTTCATTAAAATCATCTACATCGCCAAAATTATGCCATAATCCTAATGATATTTCAGGAAGTTGCAGGCCGCTGTTTCCGCAAAAGTTGTATTTCATGGTTCTTTCTGTTTTGATTAAACAAAAATAGAAATTCCATGAAATAAATCCTTAAGAATAAATCTTTTAACATTTTCAGCGTTCCACCTGGAACTTACGGCTCACTTTCATGAGGTTGGTAGAGAAGACAACTACATTTTTAGTTTCCTGTATCATGTTGAGGTAAACCATGCTCACCTTCGTGCTGCCGGTTTGACCTTGCAGGCGACGTAATTCTTCTTTGTTCAGAATAACCAGGTCTTTCGACAAGGCGGAAGATTCCAACACAAGCTCTTTAAAGGACGAATAGTCGTTCTCCTTTAATCGGTCGGCACACTTCTGCAAATAAGCACAAATCCGGTCTACAGCCGCGCCATAATGCGCTTTCTGTATTTCGCTAAGCGGATTAAAGTGATTGTCGATATGATCACGGCAAGGCTCTGTCATACGACGGATGCTGTAGATGAGTTCACTCGAGAAGTCGTTGCCCTGATAGTAATAAAGTCCTTTTTCGATGGCAATTTCACGGTCAAGCTGGCTGACACCTAATGTTCCCACGCGCTTAACCTGTTTAATATGGATCTTCTTTTCCTCTATATCAAGCAATGCCTGCCGGAGGTCTTTCAGGTTTTCGTTCATAAAACCATAGGCTACTTTATGCAGGGTGTCTTTTGCAAAAAGCAACGTCGAGTTCAGTTCATCACGACTCAATTCGCGGAATAAAGACAAGGCTTCATTTTTATCGGTTACGGTTTGCAAAGCAGCTACCGTAGAGTTCACTTCTTCCTGCAAGGCGGCTTTACGTTGTCTTTTCTTATACATCAGGTGACTGTGCACTAAGATGTATATAGCGAGTCCCACCATGCCGATCATCGCCGCGAAACCTCCAAGATAAATAATCAACGCAACCACAAAACAGAAAAGGAAGGCAGCCCCTGCCGTAATAAACCAACCGGCAACAACCGAAACTACTCCGGTGATACGATATACCGCGCTTTCACGCCCCCAGGCTCTATCGGCCAAAGAAGTACCCATCGCCACCATAAAGGAAACGTAGGATGTAGAGAGCGGTAATTTAAACGATGTTCCTAAAGCGATCAATAAGCTGGCCAACACTACATTTACTGAAGCTCTTACCATATCAAAGCTCACATTTTGCTCTTCTTCGGGCATTTCAATGCTTACAAAACGGGTGTCTATCCATTCTCTTACAGAGGGTGGGATTGTATTAATAACGGAGGAAAACATATTGGCTGTTTTACGCACTAAAGTACGCGCGATCGGGGATGAACCGAAATTTTCGGCTCCTTCTTTTTGACGAGACAGGTCCAAGGAGGTTTTAACAACTGTATGCGCTTTCTTGGAAGTCATTAAGGCGATTATCATGATTACGCCGGCGCCAAACAAGAAATACCAAGGCGTTTGTGCTGATTCCGTTAACGATTCCATAAGGAATGAGTTCGGCGACACGGCTCCTCCCTGCGCAATCAGATCGACGTACGAAGAATAGGCAACCATGGGAACGCCAATAAAGTTGACCAGGTCATTACCCGCGAAAGCAAGTGCCAACGCAAATGTTCCCAGCAATACAATTATCTTAAATACATTGATCTTAAACCAATGCAATACCTGCATAAGAATGGAAAATCCGATAAAGCAATATATCACGATCTTATCCGTATTCTCATAGATCATCGCTTTTACATCGGAAGTCATAAAGGTAACGTCCTTTAATCCTTTAATAAGCATAAAATACACGATTGAAGTGGCAGCTGCTCCTCCAAAAACGGCAACGAAGTATTTGCTTTGTTTCTTATAATTGAACGTGAATAGTATACGGGTAAAGAATTGAACAATCATTCCGCAGATAAAAGCAATCGCGACGGAAAGGAATATCGCGAGAATCATTGTAAAGGCTCTTTCCGTATTCAGCAGGTCTCCTAAGTTTAACAGACCGTTAGAATTCGATATTTTGATCAGCGCGACGGCTACGGTGGCTCCCAATAATTCAAAAACAAGAGACACTGTTGTGGAAGTTGGCAATCCTAAGGAGTTAAAGATATCCAGCAAAACCATATCCGTAAGCATTACGGCAAGCAGGATGCACATGATCTCGGTAAAATAAAAATGCTGGGGCTGGTATATGCCATGCCTTGCGATATCCATCATCCCGTTTGATAAAGTTGTTCCGATCAAAATACCCAAAGCAGAGATGATCATCACGGTTCTGAAGGATGCTGCTCTTGCACCTAAAGCAGAGTTTAAAAAGTTGGTAGCGTCATTGGTTACACCCACAGATAGGTCGAATATCGCTAAAATAAAGAGGCATATTAAAAATACCAGGTATATAGTCTCCATCAAATAATAATTATACAATATCGGTGGCAAATTTCTGAAACGATTGTTTCGGTCGCGTTTCATAAATATTACAATCGTGTTACATTGATTGTTTAGTTCTGACAATCAATAAATTGTATTTTAACTAAAAAACTATCCGATCTGTCCATACAACAGCTCCCCTTTAAGAAATCTATCAAACAATTCGTGCTATTCCGATCCAAAAGCGTATTATTGTAAACAAATACAAACATTTAAGATTTTTTCCGACTATGAGTTTTAAGATTAAGGTAGTGGTTTCTTGCTTTCTATTCAGTAGCTTTTTTTCTTTCGCGCAAGAGCCGGATCAGGCACTTACGGCAGAGCAGTTAGCCGACTGGCAACATATCACAAAACAGAATTTATCTGACGACGGCAATTTTATTGCCGTGAAACACGAGCCTTGGAAAGGCGATGCAACTGTTTTGCTATTTACTAAAACAGGTAAGGAGGTTGCTCGTGTTTCGTCGGGCGGAAATTTTGCTTTCGCGTCATCGTCCGGTTATCTGGTGGTGGAGAAAAAAACACCTTTAGTGGAGATGGAAAAACTGAAGCTGCAGAAAACAAAACGCGATCAAATGCCGATGAATAAACTGATCTTGTGTTCCGTTTCCGGACAACAGGAAACCTTGGATTCAATCAGTACATACAAATTGGCTTATACCACCGACCGGTTGGCTTACAAACAGGGCAACAGAAAAGATTCCACCCTTTACATCCGGTCTTTAGACGGCAAAGCGACAGATACAATCCCCGGAGTTTCTGATTTCGGATTCGCGAAAGAGGGCAACTTCATGTATTATATATCAGCAGGAGATTCAATTGATAAGAAAGCCGGAATTTATGTTTATCAAACAACGAACAGACAGCAAACATTGCTGAAGGAAGGAAAAGGTAAGTTCGGGAATGTGAAATTCAATAAAGCAGGCGATAAATTAGCCTTTCTTTATACCGATAAAGCGGAAAAAGATTCTACGGAAGCGAAAAACGAGTATGCTTTATTCCTGTCTGCAATTCCGGAAAAAGCACAGCTTATCGCGGAAGCAGGGAATACAAACATTCCTTCAGACTGGATAATCAGCCATCATGGAGATATCCGTTTCTCGGAAGACGGTAATTACCTCTTCTTCCCGACATCTCCCAAACTTCGCGAGCGCGACACCACTGTTTTAGCGGAAAACAGACCGGATGTGCAAATCTGGAACTGGAATGAAGCGGTGCAACAAACGCAGCAATTGGTGGATCGCAAACAAGACGCACAAAAAACGTATACGGCGGCCTATTATTTACCGGCAGAAAGTATTCATCAGCTCAATACACTGGAGCTTCCGAACCTACAGCTACCGGAATCCGGAGCTATTGCCTTATTATTCGCTAACGAGCCTTATGGAACAGAACGGATGTGGAGGGGGAAAAACAAACAGGATGTATACACCGTTAACCTGCAAAGTGGGGAAGTAACTACCTTAACCAAAGCGAATGAGAACCGGATCAGGTTATCTCCGGCCGGTAAATATGCTTTTTGGTACAGCAATGCGGATAGTGCCTGGTTTACCTGCCTGTTAAAAGAGAATAAGATTTATAAACTCACATCGCCCGATACTTTCCCGGCGTGGGACACAGACCATGATGTTCCCGATTATCCTACCGCTTATGGCGCGGCAGGTTGGACTAAAGAGGATCAATTCCTTTTGTTGTATGATAGAAACAATATCTGGAAGTTCAACCCCACGGCATCCGAAAAGCCGGTCAACCTAACGATCAACGGCAAGGAAACAAACACGATATATCGGATACAGACAATCGACAAGGAGAAGAAATACATTGATCTGAACGAAATGCAACTGCTGACCGGATTTAATGAGGCAACGAAAACTACCGGATTCTATTCTGCTACGTTAAACAAAGCGGCAAATCCGAAAATGGTGTTGAACGGTAACTTCAAAGCTTCATTTATAGCGAAAGCCAAAAACGCCAATGCGGTTATCTATTCTACCGAATCCTTTACTCAGTTTCCCGAAACCCGTTATTCCGACCTGAGTTTCTCTAAATCCATTCAACTTACCCACTTGGGTAAACAACAAGAAAATATACGTTGGGGAACGGCTGAATTAATCTCATGGACTTCTCTCGATGGGAATAAACTGGAAGGAGTTGTTTACAAACCAGCGGATTTTGATCCGAACAAGAAATATCCGCTGATTGTAAATTTCTATGAACGCAATTCGGAGTCGCTTTACGCTTACCGGATGCCACAGCCTCACCGGTCTACAGTTGATTACCACCTATATAACAGCAATGGTTACATCATCTTTAATCCGGATGTTCGCTATACCGATGGATATCCCGGTGAAAATTGCTTCAATAGCGTTATGCCCGGCATTCAGTCGTTGATTGACAAAGGATTTATAGATGAAAAGGCAATTGCCGCTCAGGGACATAGCTGGGGAGGATATCAGGTGGCTTATCTGGCAACGCGCACAAACTTGTTTGCGGCAATCGAAAGCGGAGCGCCGGTAGTCAATATGTTCAGCGCGTACGGCGGAATCCGTTGGGGATCGGGCTTAAACCGCTCATTTCAATACGAACACGGTCAAAGTCGTATCGGTGCAACCCCTTGGGAAGCTCCGCTGCGTTATCATGAAAACTCACCCTTGTTCACCATGGATAAGGTAAATACGCCCATACTCATTATGCATAATGATGCGGACGGACATGTGCCCTGGTATCAAGGCATCGAGTATTTTGTTGCGTTAAAACGCTTGCAAAAACCGGTTTGGCTACTCAATTACACGGGCGAACCGCATTGGCCTACGAAAATGGCTAACCGTATAGACTTCCAGAAACGCATGCTGCAGTTCTTCGATCACTATCTAAAAGGAAAGCCCATGCCGCAGTGGATGAGTGAAGGAGTAAAAGCCGTAGATCAACCATTCGACCTGGGCTATTGATCCTGCCCCTATAAAAAAAGTTATCCGGTAAAAATCAGTTGTGCTGATCTTTACCGGATAACTTTTTTATCAATAGGATAAAACCTTTTACTCTTTGTCCGTTGCTTTCGGCTTTCTGTAATATTGCCAAATCGAATAACCCACGGCAGCGATAAACAGCAAGAGAATAAGGAATGAACTATATGCGCTTACATTAGCCGCCAAAACATAGGTTTCGGGGTAGAACTCAAATACGATTTCATGTTTTCCTGCCGGAACAAGCATAGCACGCAGCGTCCAGTCTGCCCTGAAATGCGAAGCAGGTTGTCCATCAACCGTAACTCTCCATCCCGGCTCGTAATAGATTTCGGAAAATACAGCTAACTGATCTGAGGTTGTTTCAGTAACATAAGTCAGCCGATTCGGTCTGTAGGCAGTCATTGTTATTGTTGCTGTAGAATCAACCACAGGAACGAAGCCGGCTAAATCAGCAGCGAAACGCTGATCCACAACAGCGGTTCTCAATGGACTTATTTCATTCAACGCGGCAATTTCGGCGTCTGCGTTTTCTACCATTTTTACTTCAGATACAAACCAGGCATTTCCATACGCGAAAGGATTGCGGATTGGCGTTTGCTCCGGATGATAAACAATATACCGGGTGTTAAGCATGTTTAACGAAGGAGAAGAGGCAAACACTTCCATAACTTCCTCCACCGTTTGCGCCTTTTGCAGTGCTGCAATGATTCCATTTAACTCGCCGCTAAGTCGATGATCGATCAACTCCTGATAACGCCTGAGTTTTGCGGCATGATAGCCACCAATAGACTTATGGAAATAAGACGTGTTCGTTTCCTGAAACGGATCGTTCAGGTTGACTACACGGTAAGAAAGATCCGTATCTTTCAATATCTCATTATCCGCCACCGAGGCCTTATACGTTTCGTGAGGCTTTTCTTTAATAAAATCACCCTCATTCAGGAAACGCTTATCTACAGTCCACAAGTCTGCCAAGATCAAGACTGCAATTCCGGCGGAAACAATCATTCCCATCGTTTTCTTATGCTGATTTTTCCAGTAGAAAAACATTAAACCCGCTCCTAATACAATAAAAATCAACGAGCGCAATGCGTCAGCAGAAGCAAGAGAAGCCCTGTCGGTCAATAACGCATGATAATACCAATCCGGAAATTGATTTCTGGCATCAAGCTCAGACCTGAAATCAAGCAGAAGGTTCGGCATTACCCAAACAATCAGACAAAGACCTCCCGTAATAGCCAACGCCCCGATCATGCCGCGCTTAAACAGCTCCTTGTCCACGTCTCCGGCTAAGAATTCCTTCAATCCCCAAATCCCTACAATCGGGAATACCATACCGGGGATAACCAACGCCATCTCAACAGTACGGAACTTATTATACAAAGGCAGGTAGTGAAACATAATATCATTAAACCAATCCATATAACGCCCCAAAGCGAGAAACGTCAGGAATAAAGCACCCCCAAACAACCACCACTTATAAGGACTCCGGATAACAAACATCCCAAACACGAACAGAAAACAAACCAAAGCACCAAAATAAACCGGTCCGGAAGTAAACTTATCCCCCCAGTACGTATAGGTTTGTATCTCTTTCCCAAGCTGAGCCCCCTGAGCCCTTGCCGCTTTATAAAGCTCCGAATCCTGCCCTAAAGTACCAACAGACCCACCACCAAACGCATTAGGAATCAACAAAGTCAACAATTCCCGTTTCTGATAACTCCACTGAAAAGCATAATCCTTATCCAATCCCGAAGAAATCTTCTCCCCATCAGCAGTCGTAGTAGTAAGTTCGGTGGCACCACGGGTAGAAGTTTTACTCATTTCAAGGTTACCATACATGTTTCCGGCATTCGGTAATATCGCAAACACTACACATCCAACCATAATCAAAGAAGTTTTGAAAAACTCAACAAGTTTCTTTTCTTTGAATGATTGATAAACAAAACCAAGAAAAACAAACAAGGAAAACAACATCAGATAGTAAGTAATCTGCAAGTGATTTTCATATACAGACATGGCTACCCCAATGGTAAAGAGAGGAATTCCCCAAAGATAATTTCTTTTGAACAACAAAAACATACCGGCCAAAGTTAATGGCATATAGGCTATTACATATGCTTTAGTGATATGTCCGGCTTCAATAATAATGAGATTGTAAGAGGCAAAAGCAAAAGCGATAGCACCGGCAATCGCAAGCCATTTTCGCACACCTATTGCGTACATAAGAATATAAAAACTCAAAAGCCCTATAAAAACCATACGGACGCAATTATAATCCAAAAAGGACATTACTTTCCCGAAAAAAGATAAATTATTAGACGGAGCACCTATAACGGTAGTGTGATAAGAGGGCATTCCGGAAAACATATTTCCTTGCCAGGCAATAATATCCTTGTTCTGCTCATTGTCATAACTAAGGAGCTCTTGTGCCATTCCAACGAATTTTTCCGTATCTCCCTGTCGAACAGACTTACCGTCAAATACAACAGGCGAGAAATATAACATAGTTAATGCTGTAAACAAAACTACAACAAACGCATGCCAACTTATTTCTTTCCAATTTAGCTTCATGAATTTTCTTTTAGGTTTCTAACGCAATTGCAAATATATCAAATCTATCAAGAATATAATCTCTATCTTTGTTCTATATTAACTTATTCATTTCGAAGACGTATGTATTTATCTATAGTGATCTGTACTTATAATAGAGGGAAATACATCCCTATGGTTCTAAACAGCCTGCAAGAACAAACATTACCGTCTGTTGATTTTGAGATATTGATAATAAACAATAACAGTCCTGATAATACCGATGAAATAGTAAACGAATATCAAAAAAACAGCTTATTGCCGATCCGTTATCTAATTGAATATAATCAGGGGATTTCTTATGCCCGAAATAGAGGAGTTAATGAAGCAAATGGTGAGATCATTGTTTTCTTGGATGATGACGAGACGGTGGATCCGGACTTTCTGGAAAATATAAAAATCTTCTTTGAAACACACCATGAAGTGGGAATTACATCCGGACCTGTTGTTCCTGTTTTCGAAACTACACCTCCCAAATGGCTTTCTAAGTATATTTCAAGAGCTATTACCGGAGCATACGATAAGGGCAATCAAGTTAAAAAGCTTCCCCCAAAAGATTATCCCGGAACCGGGCATGCCTGTTTCAGAAAAGAACTATTTGACAAATATGGAGAATTTAACACTGATCTTGGTCGTAAAGGTTCTTCTTTGTTAGGAGCAGAAGATAAAGACTTCTTTTTACGACTTATGAATGGTAATGAGAGTTGCTATTATCTGCCGAAAGCCAGAATATACCATCATATTCCGGCAGAGAAATTAACAGAAGCCTTTTTTGATAAAATGACTTACTCAATAGGGAAGAGCGAAAGAATAAGGACGTTGAACATAGGAAAGCAATTCTATTATAAGAAATTGCTGGAAGAAGCCTTCAAATGGGGAGTGTCACTTTTCTTATGGTTTGGATACCTTCTCACATTTCAACCAGACAAAGGGAATAAATTGATCAGCTTTCGCTGGAACCTTGCGAGAGGGTTGTTAGGTGTTCAGCAATAGTCTTTTAGTCCACATAGAACTAATACTCGTTTAAATTTTCTGATTAGAGGATAGTAAACACGAATCCCCACGTAGTCAACAGTTCTATAACACCATATAGGATATTTTGTTTTGTATTCCTCTGCCTCACTTTTTATACATAAGCTAATTATATTGTTTATTCTGTTTGTGTGGAAAGCATCTTTCCCGTACATTCGAGAAAACCAAGTATGAATTAAAAAAGGCTTTCCTTCTTGGTTTTTAAGAATTGTACTAAAGCCATCCTTGTGTGTCTGAACATCAAGATATAAGGGTTTGAAATTAAGTGCAAGCCAAACAAAATACTTGTCAAAAGGTTCATATTCATTAAATGTGTAATTCTCATTTGTTAAATAATGGGGGATATAATCTTTCAAAACTTCAGGGTTTAAGTCTTGAGAATTGATTTTCTTAATATCAAAATGAGCTTTAATCTTTTTAATGTCAAAAATGTTAAAAAAAGGATTTGTTACAATTGGATTTCCACCTCTTGGATGAATTCCTCCATCTGGCATTCCACAATTTGTGATATTATTATCAATACAATATAATATAAGATTAAATAAAGCATCATTATCAACAACAAAGGCATCCTCGTCAATATTAACAACATAGTCGTAGTCTAGTTTCAATAGGTCATATAAATAACCATCTGCTGTAGTAAATAAGAAACGATATTTTTTATATGGGAGTGTAATGGTGGACATTGATTTCTTATATAAAGAAATGTTGATAGATCTTGTACAAATGCAAATTTTATAATCTTTAATACTATTATTTTTCATTTTACTGGATTTTATGAGACTTGCTATTCTTAATGTATAATGTTACTATCTTTTTATAAATAAATAAAGTTTAAAAACAAAAAAACTTAGATTAAATGGTAGTTTCAGCAGAATGAACTTTATCTTAGAGGACCAATTTGTGTTTTTTGTTATTGATTTGAAATTATGTAATTGCGCACTAATATTTTTGAATACCTCTTTAGATAGACTATTGTTTCCTCTGTATCGAAAAGATTCCTTCAGAAAATAAAAACAATAATCAATTAAATAATCGTTTATGTGATTATTTTTCTCAAATATTTTTTTCTCCATGGTAATAGAAATAATTTTATTGAGAACGATCAATAAACTATTAAAATTATGATCTGTTTTTTTTTGGGTGATTGATTGATCTTGAATGTGATAAATATAAGTCCTTTGGTTACAAATAATCATTAAAGAAGATTCTACAGCAAGAATAAAACTCCACAACGTGTCTTCGTGTATAATGTTGTTTTCAAAAAATATATTGTTTTTCCGAATTGTATCTAATCTGACCATTTTGTTACAGGTCATGTCAGACCATTTCATAAGGAGGAAGGTGTCTAATATTTCCTCATTTCTATAACAACCATCTTGCAGCTGTATCGTTTTAAAATCTCTTTTATGGGCACCTGTCATAGAGAAATCTCCCATAATTATATCTGCATTAATTGAATTGTTTGCTTTTATTAAACATTCAATTGCATCTGAAGGTAATTCGTCATCGCTATCTAGAAAAAAAATATAATCACCTGTAGCTTGTTGAAGTCCGATGTTTCTAGTAGCGGCAACACCATTATTCATAGGATTTATTATGAAAATTACATCTTTTTTTCTGTCACTTTTATTTATTGCTTTTTCTGCTATTTTAACGCTATTATCCTTAGACCCATCGTCAATGCAAACGAATTCTATATGTGGATAGGATTGGTTAAAAGCAGATGTTAAACAACGATCAATATATGCCTCAACATTATAAATTGGAATAATTATAGAAACTTTCATTATTTTGTAAATCTCTCTTTGTTTTTAAATGAAGCAAATGTTTGTTTGCATGTTAATTGTTTTAATCTCCAATAACCAATTTTCTTTTTATTTCTCAAAATTATGAATTGTAGTAATCTGAGATTATTTTTAAGTTGTACAATTAAATAAATCAATGGAATGCCAATAGTTGGATTCTTTTTGTGAAAATAGGTCAACATTCCCTCATAAAAAAAAGATAATCTTGATTTATTTATGTATTCTGATTTACCTTCAAGATGCATTATCTTTGCATTGGGGACAGCCCCTATTTTGTATCCTCCTTTAAAAATTCTATAACATAATTCGGTCTCTTCATATGTCATGAAAAAATCACGAGAAAAACCCCCTACTTTATCTATCACTGTTTTTTTGACCATAAGATCTGCTCCGCTTATAAAAGCAACATCCAATATACAATCCGAGTAATTATAAAAATAAGATTTGGGGGAGGTGAATGATGGTATTTTTAAATAAAAAATTGATGCAAATTCCTCAAAATACGAAGGGAATCTACGACCAAATGACATCGTAGGGAAGCTGTTCTCATCATACAAATTTCCACCGCAAGCCCCATAGTCTTTATTATTTTCCAGAAAATCTTTTAAATATTTGATCGCATTATTCCTAAGTAAGGTATCAGGATTTAAAAAAAAGATATAATTACCCTTTGCATGCATAATCCCCTTGTTGTTAGCTCTTCCAAAGCCTAAATTTTCATTTAGTGAGAGAAATAAAACTTTAGGATGTTTATTTTTAATGATTGTATGCGAATCGTCTTCTGAATTATTATCAACGACAATGATTTCGTAATCTACCTCTTGAGTTTTTTCCTTAACAGAATCGATACTGTCTATTATTAACTGTGAGGTTTTATAATTTACATAAATAATTGATACATCCATATTTATATAATATGATTAATGGCACCTGTTTTTAATCGAATACCATCATATATTCCACGTAAAAAAAAATATGCCTTTTGCAGTTTGTTTTTTTCTACAAAAAGGATGCAAATCGGTCTCCAAAAAAATATTGTTTTAAAAGATCCTTTTGAAAAAGAAAAATCTTTATCATATAACCGTCTTAAAATAATGTGATTGCGAACGATGTAATAGGTTCTTACAGCAGAATAATTTGGGGAAATTAATTTCCCCCAGAGGAATGGAGTAACAGTAGGATTTCCTAATTTATGGTGCATGAAAACATCGCGAAATTGTAAAATTTTGTATTTGTTTTTTCTAATTCGGAAACTATATTCTGTGTCAATTGCATCGATAAAGAAGTCATCTCTGAAATTTCCAATTTTTTTGAAAAAATCAGTAATTATTATTGTACCAGAGGTTATAAATAACTCAACAACCTCAGTGGTATCTAATATTTCAGTACTATTTGTATTTACACAATATGCAGCAACATGTGTGTCTTTATTCTCTTTGATTTTTTTTAAGTATGTATGAAAAGTGTATTCATTAAAAAAACTATCTTGATCCATTGTCAGTAAATGTGTAAAATTATTCTCCAAAGCGTAGTTTGCCGAATTATTTAATGCTTTACCTATTCCAACATTATTTTCTTCATTCATGAATATTATAGGCGTTTTACTCTTTATGCCTTTAAATATTTCCTTTTTACGATCAATCTCTGGTGTGTTATTCCAAATGATTAATGTGTCTAAGGAATTTATATATGAGGATATATTAGAAATGATATCTGCGTCGGGATAATACAATATTACAATGCCTAAAATTTTCATCTTTATGATTTGAAACTAGTTTATTTTATTCTTTGGAGGCTCTAAGAATACCTTTGTTAAAATGATAATTGATGTATAAATATCCATCAGTAAAGGATGTTTTATATCCAAGGGATATAAGATATGATTCAATCTTTTCAGCATCTGTGGGAGTGTGATAAGTACATACTGACATCTTGATATTTTGTCTTTTCAGAGTAATTTCCGCACCATGTAAGGCAGATAGTTCTGCTCCTTCTATATCCATTTTAAAAAATAAATTTGAATAATTATAAGAGGAAAGAAATGAGTCGATTGTAGTCTCTGTATTACTTTCTTTGTTAGTTATATATTTGGACACAAGAGTAAACTTCTGCTTCCAGGGTGCAAATGTTGCATTTAAAGCATCAGTCCACATTGGATCGCATTCAAATAAATAAATGTGTTGAGCAAATTCTATTGCATCTAATGAAAAAATCCCCTCTGCCCCACCAATATCGAGAATGATCATATCTTGAAGCATAGAATAATCATTTGCTAAATACCTGTGAGCTGAACGAATGTCTTGTTCTATAACCAAACTTCGGTAGATATATTGAATCTGACTAATCGATAATTCTTTAGGGAAAAATAATTTTCTGTTATTATGTATGATGTAAGTTAGCCCATTATGTTTATCATGAAAACATTTTGCAGGTGTTTCGTACTCCAGAGTAAACAACCAAGGGTATGGGGTTAGACCGTATTTACTAATAAATCTGTACATCTGGTTTTGTTCCGTTTCAGAAAATAACCAATAAAAATAGTATTGTACATTTGCCTTGAGTATAGCCTTTGATCTTCTGTAAGAACTTAAAAAACTCCCTAAACAGAAAGAGTAAATTTTTTCTCGTATATGTAGAGGAATATAGGCTCGATATAAATCTGCTAGCATATTTTATTTTTATTCATGAAATAGTTAACACTTTCTTTGAAAACGACTGCATTGCTTTTCCATATAATTAAAGTATAAATTAAAGCAGTCAAACAAACTTTAGAGAAAAATAGAAGGTAGTTATTACTGAAATGTTTTGTTAAAATCCAAGTGATAAACAGAGCAAATAAAGTAATCAGAAGAAAAGGTAAAGTGTCTTTCAGTATTTCAACCCATTTAATTTCAACTAATTTATTTATTAGATATAACCATCCTCCCAAAGTGATGAAATAGATACTTAAATAGCAAATTACCATTGTAAATATACCGTATTTAAATACAGCTAAAACTATTATTAACTGCAGAATGCTGGTTATGATCATTCCATACATGTATTGATCTGATTTCCCATGGGCTAATAATAAATTTGTACATAGAGTCCAAATATATGCGAAAGCTCCCCATATACAGAATAATTGCAGAAAAGGGACTGCCTCAATCCATTTTTCTCCAATGGTAATAACAATAAATTCTTTTCCTACAAAAGCTAACCCAAGCATTAAAGGAAATGAAACAAAAGCTCCGAATCGTAGTATTTTCCTAAAAACATTTTTTTGTCTTACTTTGTCTTCTGTTACTTGAACCAAGACTGGTTGTGCAATGTTTTGTATGGTACCTCCAATAAAAGTCTGCCCCATTGACATCCATTTTTGTCCTTGAGAATATAAACCGACTTGTCTTTCATTGTAAAATCGTCCAAGAATTACGGAAAATAGATTATAGCTGAAATATTGAAAAATATTTGTGATAAATATTTTTGAACTAAACCAAAACATTTCTCTTATTGGAGTAAAATCAAAATGAAAAGTCGGCCTCCATTTAATAAAATACCATCGTAAGACTGTTGATAAAAAAGAGAAAATAACAGTTTGAAGTGCCAAGGCCCAATAAGCTAATCCGGCAAAAGCTGTAGCCACTCCAACACTTCCTGCTATTATTAATGAGATCGAATCTATCAATGCTTTTTCTTTTATCTTTAATTCCTTTAATAATATAGCATTATGTACAAGGTTAAATCCTCCCAGAAAAACGCATATAAAAATGAAACGAGATAGGTTTGTTAAGTCTGAGTTACCATAAAATTTAGAGATAAGAGGTGCGGTTAAATATAAGAGTAAGTATAATAATATTCCAACAAAACCATTAAACCAAAAAACAGCATTATATTCTTTGTGAGTAGTGTTTTTTTTGTTAATTAATGCATTGGTAAACCCACAATCAGCAATAGTACTGGATATTGCTATAAAAATTGCCAACATACCAATCATTCCATAATCATCAGCATTTAGTAAACGTGCCAAAATGATTCCAATTGTTAGATTGATAATTTGCTGAATACCATTGTTTATTCCACCCCAAAACAGTCCTTTGGCTGTTTTGCTTTTCAAGTTACCTGTATCCATTTTCTTGAAAACGCTTTTCAATATTCATTGCAGCATCTATAGCTGTATCCATGTTGTAGTATTCCCATTCTGCCATACGTCCCAAAAGATAAAACTTTTGTGTCTCTAATGCTTGCTTTATAGGGTTTATAATTCCTTTGGTCTCATGTGTATGCACTACATAAGAAGCTGGATGATAATTGTAAGCCAAAAGTTCTGGATTACCGGGCATCTTTTTTAGTTCTTCATAAAAATCAGTTATCGAACAATGTCCGGAAATTTCAATGCTGCAAGTAAGTCTTTTATTGTCACCATTATTAGCCGGACTAAAATTACCAGTATATATTATGCGATGGGGCAAAATCTTCTTATCTGGAAAATAAAGCCACGAACAATCGTTCGCATCAATTTCGCATAGAGCTACAGTTGTTCCATTCGCACGAAGTGTTTTCACCATCTCTTTATGTTCAGATGATAAAACTTCATTTGGTAGACTTGTGGTCAAGTCACGTATATCTCCAGTATAGATGACCGCATCGTATTGCTTTCCTTCAATTTGCCATTTACCGTTTGTCCGTTGGTAGCTTTCAATGTTTTTGTTGTACTGAATGGGCAAGCCTTCTGCTAATGTGTCTGCTAAAAACTGGGAACCGTTACGGCGGGGATAGAAAAATGTACTGTGAACCATTTTGCTCTCGTCTAACCGTAAAATGTTCATTTTAATAATATCTGAAATTGTCGGCATGGGTAACTTCCCCGTTAACCAGTCTAATGAGATTTGTGTTAAATCTGTTTTCCAGATTTTAGTATTGTACGGCTTGAAATAATATTCGTACAATGTTTTTCCAAATCTTTTTAAGAAAAAACTCTCAAAATTATGTGCAGATATATCTTTTTCCTCAGCTATAAGACTTAGGAGTTCTTCTATTATCTTATCTGCCACCTCTACTTCCAGTTCATATAGATAGTTTTCTATCGGATATCCTATGATTTTGTTAGATGCAAGCGCTATTTTAGCGTTACGTTTCGTGGCGATAAAATCCTCTTTATTAAAAATAGACCAAAACCAATCCAGTACATGGGGGAGTTTTGAGTTAAAGACATGACCACCTACCCGATGGAATAATACTCCTTTTTCGTTTGTACATGATATTAATCCTCCTGGTTTTATTTCACGTTCAAAGACTTGTATTTGTCTTTTATTATTTAAGACACGTGCTGCTGCTAATCCGGAAACACCTGCTCCAATAATTGCAATTGTATTTATCTTATCCATTGTAATTCCATTTAGAGAGTTTTACCGGATGTACGAATAAATATTGTGAAGGAAAATTATTCAAAAGATTATTCAGGTTCTGATCGTATTTGTTCAGTTGCATCATCTCTTTTCCCCAAAGAGCTCCCATTTCAAATTCCAGATTTTTTAATGTAATAATACGGTTTGTAGTTAAAAGTAATGATGTTGGCAATGCATATTCTACAAAAAGCCCATCTGCAGCAAAAGCTCCACAATATTGACTAAACGTTTTCATGTGTTTTGAGGATATTATAACAATATCTGAAAATGCACCTACTAAGGGATATTTCAACTTTAAATTACCTTTCCTGAAAAAAGCATTAACCCAAATAGACGTGAGTCGTATTATTGGTCTAATTCCCACTTTTATAGGAGGAATAAAATGATACCATTTCCAATTTTTGAAATTAATCCCATAATTTTTGAATCTTAACAATGCCTCTTCTTTGTTGGGAATAAAAGAGTCTATTTCAGCTCCAGTCGCTTTAATTTTATAAGTTAGCGCCTCTTTTCCATGCCAAGTATAAAAGTTGAATTTTGTAAATTCTACAAATTCACTAATAAAAGAATCTTCCAAACTGATCTTAAACAAGTCTTTATATGTGTTCTCTGTAACTTTGGGGTTAAGAATCATATCATCTGCCAGAAAAAAATAATGATCAAAAGAAATGTTTTTCAACTTTAATTGCTCCATAGCTTGAGGAATATAACTGGAAAACTGATAGGATGACGCATAGACTGGCAATACATTTTCCTTATCTCCATCATAAAAGGGCATAATGTGAAAAATATGTGAGAAGCTTTTTTTATAAAGTTGTTCAATCTTTTCAATATTCTTATCGTATCTGTGATTATAAATGATAAATAAACCTACAGTGTTATGCATTTTGTTTTTTTATTAGTTATACCAAAGGCTCGTCACTCCCATGTGGGAATGACAAAAAAGATTACAAATATAACGAATCGGGGGGGACTTTATTTCCTTTTCAGGAGAATAGTAGGGCAAGTGGAAAAACGGATTGGATGTTTTGTGTTTTTATAGTGCTTTATAGTGGCTTGGCGGGTTGTTATATCTGTATGAATATATCGGATTTGCTGATTTCGTTTTGTCAGGCTTTGTTTCTCTAATTGTATTGGTCTGAAATAAAAATACTTAGCGTCGTTATTTTTTGAATATCTATTCAATCGTAAGTTTGAGGCGCTTCGGCAGACGTTTACAGGCGCTTCGACAAACATTTCAAAGCGCTTCGACAGACAGATTTAAGCGCTTCGACAGACGTTTGGAATATATGGATAATCGTTAAACGATCTGAAGTCTGCATTTCGTTCTTGTTTGTGTTTTTCGGAACAACAGCATATTATTCTTCGGATAATTTCAACAGGTTCTTAATCCTTTTGATCGAAAAGAGCGATTAACAGGGCGTTGGTTTGGAACTGAATTATGTAATCAGAGGCGGCCGTGGGTTAGTTTTTGATCGATCATTGATTTTACATCAAACAGGACTGTTGATTGGTTTTGAACAAAGGTGAAGTCTATTTCCCGGAATTCTTTGTGGGCGACTGTCAGTATGATTCCGTTGTATTTGGTCAGGTCGGGTTGTTCGGGCAGGAGGGTGATTCCGTATTCGGCTTTTACTTCGTCGCGCAGGGCATGCGGATCGTAGATGTCTACTTCTACGCCAAAGTCTTGCAGTTCATCGATTACATCGACTACTTTTGTGTTGCGGGTGTCGGGGCAATTTTCTTTGAAGGTAAATCCCAAGATCAGTACTTTGCTGCCTACTATTTTTATGCCGTTCTTGATCATTAGTTTTACGGTTTTTGAGGCTACAAAGCGTCCCATTTCATTGTTTATGGTTCGGCCGGACAGGATTACCTGCGGATTGTAGCCCAGGCATTGTGACTTGTAGAGTAAATAGTAGGGGTCAACGCCGATGCAATGCCCGCCAACTAATCCGGGCGTGAATTTCAGGAAGTTCCATTTTGTTGCCGCGGCTTCGAGCACTTCTTTCGTATCGATATTCATCCGGTCAAAGATCAGGGCCAATTCGTTTACAAATGAAATATTCACATCTCGTTGAGCGTTTTCTATGGCTTTGCACGCTTCGGCTACTTTAATGCTGGATGTTTTGTGCGTTCCGGCGGTAATTATCGAATGGTATACCTGCTCTATTGTGTGGGCTGCTTCGGGTGTTGAGCCGGAAACAACCTTAACGATATTGGTCAGCTTGTTTTTTTTGTCGCCCGGATTGATTCGCTCAGGCGAATAACCGCAGAAAAAATCCTGATTGTATGTTAACCCGGATTCACGTTCCAATACGGGTACGCAGTCTTCCTCGGTACAACCGGGATATACCGTCGATTCGTAAACCACAATATCGCCTTTCTTTAATCTTTTCCCGATTGAAGCAGAAGCATTGAGCAGGGGAACAAGATCCGGCGTTTTAAAATGAGTTACAGGGGTAGGTACGGTTACAATATAAAAATTCGAATCGGAAATAGCCTCCACATCGTGGCTTATCGTTAATCCTGAAGACAAAGCTTCGGATAATTCGTCGCGTTCAACCTCTTTGGTACGATCGGAGCCGTTGTTTAATTGAGAAACGCGCTCTTCGTTGATATCGAATCCAACTACTTTGTATTTACGTGCGAAAGCAACCGCCAAAGGCAAACCTACATAGCCGAGTCCAATAACCGCGATTTTTATATTATTCATCTGATGTTGTGTTTAATTCTGTGATTCGAAACACAAAGGTAAGTATAAAACTAATTAGAGGCTGTCTCACGACAACCTCTAAACAACTTTGTTAACCTTAAATCTAATACTATTATGAAAAAACCACTACACAAAAGTAAATATCTTTTCATTTTTAGCAATACCGAAAATGCTAATAAGTGTTGACTTTCTTTTAATAATATCTAATATGGCGTATATAAACAAAAAAAGGCGCTTCCTAATCAGGAGCGCCTCTTTTTTATGTTTGGTCTGAAAACGAAATTAGTCTTTCAGTTTCGCCCAGATAAATTCACGGTTCAAACGAGCGATGTTGCTTACAGAAATATCTTTCGGACATTCCATTTCACAAGCACGTGTGTTTGTACAGTTACCAAAGCCAAGTTCGTCCATTTTCGCAACCATTGCTTTGGCGCGACGTGCAGCTTCTACTTTTCCTTGCGGAAGAAGAGCTAACTGACTTACTTTAGCTGACACGAACAACATGGCCGAACCATTCTTGCAAGCTGCCGCACAGGCTCCACAACCAATACAAGAAGCCGCATCCATTGCTAAATCGGCATCTTTCTTTGGAATAGGGATCGCGTTAGCGTCAGGAATACCTCCGGTGTTTACCGATACGAATCCACCCACCTGAATGATCTTATCATAAGCCGTACGGTCAACCATCAAGTCGCGGATCACCGGGAAACCTGCCGAACGCCAAGGTTCGATTGTAATAGTTTCGCCATCGTTGAAGCGACGCATGTGAAGCTGACAAGTTGTTACGCTTGTATCAGGTCCGTGAGGATGCCCGTTGATATAAAGCGAACACATACCGCAGATACCTTCACGGCAGTCATGATCAAATACAACAGGCTCTTTACCTTCGTTGATCAACTGCTCGTTAAGAACATCAAGCATTTCCAGAAATGAACTTCCCTGAGAAACGTCTGTCAATTTATACGTCTCGAAAGCACCTTTTTCTCTCGGACCTTTCTGACGCCAGACTTTCAGTGTGATATTTATATTTTTATCCATTGTCGTTAATTTTTTAGAGTTGGTACTTTATTAGTTCTTATAGTTACGTTGTTGACGTACTACAAACTCATAATCAAGCGGCTCTTTCAGCATAGCAGGATCTTTATCCTCTCCCTGATATTGCCAGCAAGATACATAAGCAAACTTATCGTCATGACGAAGCGCTTCTCCTTCTTCTGTCTGGTGCTCAAGGCGGAAGTGTCCGCCGCAAGACTCTTCACGGTCAAGCGCATCATGAGCGATCAGTTCTCCCAACTCGATGAAGTCTGCCAAACGCAATGCTTTTTCAAGCTCAACGTTCAGGTCTTCAGCAGCTCCGGGTATGCGAACATTGCTCCAGAATTCTTTCTTAAGTGCTTTCAGTTTATCAAGAGCCGATTTTAATCCGGCTTCGTCGCGTCCCATACCTACAAAATCCCACATGATGTGGCCTAACTCTTTATGGATGCTATCAACAGAACGTTTACCCTTGATGTTCATCAATCGGCTTACACGGTCGTTGATTTTCTTTTCTGCTTCTTTAAACTCAGGAAGATCCGTACTGAAACGAGGAACCTGAATCTGATCTGCCAGATAATTCTGTATTGTATAAGGTAATACAAAATAACCATCGGCCAATCCTTGCATCAATGCTGACGCACCCAAGCGGTTTGCTCCGTGATCCGAGAAGTTTGCCTCACCGATAGCGAACAAACCGGGTACATTAGTCATCAATTCATAATCCACCCAAAGTCCGCCCATGGTGTAATGCAATGCCGGGAAGATCATCATCGGGGTTTCGTAAGGATTGTCATTTACAATTTTTTCGTACATCTGGAAGAGGTTACCATAACGCTGTTCAACAACGTCTTTTCCCAGACGGTTGATCGCATCAGCAAAGTCAAGGTAAACAGCCAAACCTGTGTTACCTACACCATAACCGGCATCGCAACGTTCTTTAGCCGCACGAGAGGCCACGTCACGAGGAACAAGGTTACCGAATGCCGGATAACGACGTTCCAAGTAGTAGTCACGATCTTCTTCTTTTATTTGTGTTGGTTTCAGCTTTCCTGTGCGGATCGCTTCAGCGTCTTTACTGTTTTTAGGAACCCAGATGCGTCCGTCATTACGAAGTGATTCAGACATCAACGTTAGTTTAGACTGGAATTCTCCGTGAACAGGGATACAAGTCGGGTGAATCTGACACATACAAGGATTGGAGAAATAAGCTCCTTTCTTGTAGCATTGCCAAGCGGCAGAACCGTTAGACGTCATAGCGTTAGTAGACAGGAAGAAAGTGTTTGCATATCCACCTGTACCGACAACTACCGCATGAGCAGAGAAACGTTCTACCTTGCCGGTGATCAGATTGCGGGCAATGATACCACGCGCACGACCGTCAACGATTACAACGTCAAGCATTTCATAACGGGTGTACATTTTCACTTTACCCAAGCCAATCTGGCGGCTAAGCGCAGAGTAAGCACCTAACAACAATTGCTGTCCCGTTTGACCACGGGCGTAAAACGTACGTGATACCTGAGCACCACCAAATGAACGGTTATCTAACAAACCTCCGTATTCACGAGCGAAAGGAACGCCTTGTGCAACACATTGGTCAATAATTGAATTGGAAACCTCAGCAAGGCGATATACGTTAGCTTCACGAGCACGGTAGTCACCTCCTTTGATTGTATCGTAGAAAAGACGGTAAACCGAGTCACCATCGTTTTGATAATTCTTAGCAGCGTTTATACCTCCCTGTGCTGCGATAGAGTGCGCGCGACGAGGAGAGTCCTGAATACAGAAGTTCAGTACATTGAAACCCATTTCAGCAAGTGAAGCGGCGGCAGAAGCACCGGCAAGTCCGGTTCCTACCACGATCACATCCAAACGACGTTTGTTTGCCGGGTTTACTAATTTCTGATGATCTTTATAATTTTTCCACTTATCAGCCAATGGCCCCTGGGGAATTTTTGAATCTATCTTAGTCATAATAATAAATTTTCAATGAATGATTACACCTGAAATTAACAGCAAGCACCTCCGCAAAGGCTCTTTAGATAGAACGCGATAGTAACAAACGCGAAACCTAAGCAAATTACTGTTGCGAAAACATCTGAAACCACTTTCCAACGGTTAAACCAAATGGTATTGTTCCAACCAATTGTGTGAAGCGCGCTCCAGAATCCGTGAGTTAGGTGGAACCACAAAGCGACATACCATGCTAAATAAGCAATTACGATCCACAGCTGGCTGAAGTAGTACTTAATAAAAGTAGCACCTTCTGTTGTACCAACCATTTTTCCGCCCAATTCAATTTCATGATGCCCCATTAATTCGGTAAACATCATTTTATACCAGAACTGCGCAAAGTGTAACACTAAGAAGCCTAAAATAATAAAGCCCAAAACAAGCATGTTCTTGGAAGACCATTCTACGTGTTTCGGACGTGTGTTTACTGCATAGCGATCATTACCGCGCGCCTTACGATTTTGGAGCGTAAGGATAATCGCATATACAATGTGGATCACAAAGCCGGCCGCTAACACCAACGTACCCGCTACTGCATACCAGTTGGATCCCAAAAACGCACAAATCATATTGTATGCTTCTTCCGAGAAGACCGCTGCAATATTCATGCATAAGTGGAACACCAGAAATAGAATAAGGAAGAGACCCGATATACTCATTATCAGCTTCTTCCCGATAGAAGAATTAAGTAACCACATAAGATAAGAATTTAAGTTATTTAATTGTATTTAGAATTTGCGCTTCAACACTTGTGATTTGCCGCAAAGGTAGAGTAAATACATGGATCAAACAAACGATTAAAGAAATATTTCGGCAATCAGGAAGGGTTGATATGACAGGGATTCGCAGGGGTTAAAAATAGTGGGGGATAGGATCTGATGAATAATAACATCCGTGAATAAAAAAACCGGCATCTCGTTGTGAAATGCCGGTTTCTTTTAGTTGAAAAGAGTTATCTTATTTTACTAAGCTTGAGAAATCAGCGTTAGTAACATATTTTGCGAATTCTAAGTCAGCTGCAGCTTCTTTTGCTAAAGAACGATCTTTAGCGATAGCTGATTTCAGGCTGTTGATTACATCGCTTGAGTTGTTTGTGCGAGCTGCAACAACTGCTTTCAGATAATCTGTAGTTGCGTCAGCGTTTGCAACGCCTGCCAAAGTTTGTTGTGCTTTGCTGTAATCTTTAACCAAGATTTGCGCTAAAGCAGCATTGTTGCTCTTGATTGAACCGAAAGAGTTAACCGCTTTCGCGTATTCTCCTTGTTGCAGATAAAGAACGCCTAATGCTTCGCTCAATTCGTTAACGCCTGAAGCGCTTCCTAACAATTGTTGTGCTTTTGCTTTGTCGCCTTTTGTTAAAGCGATCAAACCTAAGTTCATGTTAGATTCAGGATTAGCTTTTACTGAGTTTGCTTTGTTGAACATTTCTTCAGCTTTTGCTAAATCACCTGCTTTGAAACGTTGCATACCGATGTTGTTCCAAGTACGGAAGTCGTTTGCATACAATTCGCTTGCTTTCTTATAGATTGATTCTTTTTCGCCATCATTGTTTGTCAATGTTGCAGCGTAAAGGATTTCTTCTACACTTAGTTCTTTAGGATTGCTTTTTACCAATGCGCTGATTTCGTCGTCAGACTTGCCTATGATTTCGATATTGGCAGTTAAGCGAGAACGACGCAGTTGAGGAAGAATTTCGTCTGCCAATGTGCTGAATACCGCTGAAATGTTTTTGATTTCATTTTCACGTTGTTCTGGATCCTGATACATAGAAAGAACACGAAGAACAAGGTCTTTATCCTGGATGTTTGATTTAGAAACCAATTCCTGGAATCCTTCCCAGTCTTGCGCTGTGTAACGAGCGTCAACAGGAACGTCGATTTTTTGTTTCTTCAATTCTCTGTTCAAGAATTTTGAAGTGTTTCCTTCACGTCTTTCAGCAAGACCTGTATTCAATTTCACACCACCGTCCGGAGAAGCGTAAGCGGAAATTTCGATCGCTACATTCTGGTTAGGAGCTTCGTCTGCATTTTTCACTAAGTCTTTCCAGTCGCTAACTTCTTGTTTTGAAAGTTCTTTCGAACGAAGTTCTGCTTGTTGGATAAGGAACATGATGTTTGCGCTGTGAGCTTCTTTGATGATACGTTGGAATTTATCCGCGCCAATAGCAGGAGTTGCAGAAGCGGCATTTGCCAATTCTGAAGTTGCAACAACACCATCACCGATTTTTACATCCGGAAGTTTGATTGTTTTATTTTTGATCTTTGCGTCAAAAGTAAGATACAATTCAGACTTTTTCATTTCAGGTTTGTACGCGAAAGAAGATTTCATTGTTACGTTTGCTCCTTCTTTTTGAGGGATTACCTGATTGTTACCCGCTACTTTTTCACCTTGGTAAGTGTAAGCAGTTCCCCAAGCTTCTCCACCCGCATAACGAAGAACCGGAGTTACTGTAACAACGGCTTTTTTGTTAAACCATTTGGCAGGGAATGTTGCGTTAATAGTTACAGGAACCTGACCACCGATAGCCTCTAACGGCTGCGGCTCAGCTTTGATGTACTCTTGCGCTAACGGTTTCAACTTGTTCGAGCAAGATGAAAAAGTTACGATCGCAGCCAATACTAAGAGAGGCAGTAAATACTTTTTGTTCATAATCTGATGTAAGTTTTAAAAGTTATTATTTATTTGTTTCACTTCTATCCAATCCCTATTGCCAATACGTGCAAAACTATATATTTTTTCGTTATGAATAAAGAAGATACGATAAAAACTTTGACGTTAAGACGTGTTAAGATCAATAAGATTCTTTCACGTCTGAAATCCGTTATAAAACAACCTTTGTTACTTGCTTCTTATTCCCGGAGTATAAAGCCAGAATAAACGCTCCTTTTTGTTGTAAATAAAGGTGATTTCGCTCTTCGGAAAATATGCCGTTCTGTATTATTTTACCGTCTACCGAAAAAAGCGCATAGCGCACACGGGTTAGTTCAGCGGGCAGTTGTATCGTTATCTTTTTTTCTTCGCGATCTGTGTGTACTTTTATTTCCGGAATAATTGTCTCTTCATTTGCCGTAGGCGGATCGCTTCTTTGGAAAACCGGATTAATAAAAAGGGATGATTTAAACGGATTCAAGGGATGCGCCGTATTTTCTTTCCATTCGTTTTCTGCTTTGAACCATGCTGTGTTTTGGGACGTGGCATGGCCGGGAAGATTATAAACGGCAAACGAATCTTTCTCAAATGCCGTAATTTTATATCCGATAAAGAAACGATCGGAAACAGCTACCGGTGTTTCAAATTTGACGAAGCTTTCCTGAGCCCGGTTTAGCGGCTTGGTTGTTTCTTGAAAATCATCACTTTGAGTTAGTTTGTTTGTATAAGTAGGTTTGAAATCTGTCGTATATAATACTTCGCCCGGAGTGTTGTTCCCGGAGGTATTATAAATCGTAACTTCGACTGTCAGATTGGTGTTATTCCGGATAGGAGGGGTAACGAAATAAGCTCCGTATAATGCGGCGTATCCGGCAATTGTATACGATTCGGCATACTCCGTTGTTTGTAATGAATTCACGCCGAACTGTTGCCCGCTTTCCGGTTGAGGGAGTAGGGTAACTTCAGCCAATTCCCGGTTGCCGCTTGTCTGTACATTACTTAGTTTTATAGCCTTATCGGCACCATAAGGATCCAGTCCCAGGCAGGTTGACAAGCCGGATCCCGACGGATCAAGCCAGGGTTGCAGATTGTTTTCGTTTGAATTGCCGGCAGTCCAGCTTTTGTGCAGGGCGTAAAAGAGATCATCCTGTGGATTGTCGCAGGTAGATTTCCCTCCCGTAAGTGCCCCGATAATTCTGTTCTCACTATCAAGTAAGGGCGAACCGGACGATCCGCCTGCCGTGCTTCCTCTTTCCCATGTATCGATATGCCAGAATGAATTTTTATTAAACAGAGGCATACTCGTATAGGATTGCAACTCCAGGTTTGTTGTTGTGCTGTTATTGATCCGTTTCACGCTTCCCCAGGGATGGTGTATGTTTTTATACGGTCCGGCAGGTGTTTCCGTGATGTTCCAACCGGCGTAATAGGGTTGGTAATAAACCGGCGGTATATCCATTAAGCCCAACAAAGCCATGTCGGTAAACTCGTTAACGGCATAGAGCCGGGCAGACGCCATAGAAAGCTCTTCGGTTCCTCTTAAAATAGGGGTGCAGAAAGGGCTTTCGTAGTTAAAGAAGCTGACTATCGTACTCGCGATTTTTATATAATCCGGATTGGATATTGTAAACTGTTTGTTCAGGCAATGCGAAGCGGTTAACAGGTAAGGGGTTTTATCATTGCTCGTGTTGTTTATTAAAGTGCCGCTGCACATTGTGGTTCCGTCTATTACCAGCAAAACAACGCTTCTCGCTATTTCATCGTATCTATCGGTTGTGTCTGTCCAGCAAACAACGGGGGGCATACAGGCAAAAGCCGGACGGGTATCATCGGGTTCAAGTCCGCGAAAGTCGCGGTATGCATGGTTCACTTCGCCTACTTTGAGGCGACCCGGAAAATCAACACCCGGAGGTTCCTGGTATTCAATAATTACTTCAGGTCCTTGTATGGGTGCTACGGGCAATAATCCGTACTCCGAATTGTTTAAATGGTTAAACGCACCTAAAACCTGACTTTGGTCCGGTGTGTAAAGAAACAGTTTTGCACCTACGGGAAGTTCAAATTCTGAAAAAAGCAGATTGATCGAGTAGGCTTCGGCAGAGCGGATACCCAGTCTCCACACTTTGGTTCCATCAGCCAATGTAAAGGAGTAACCGGAGTTTCCCGGCGAAAAATCGGTCATAAACTTGTATGCAAACCGGAATCCTCCGCGAAAATCATTTTGCTCTAAGGAGTCTATTCTCTTTTCGGCATCAATGTCAAAAGCCGGCATTTCCTGAAAAATATTGGTGGGCACGGATTTCATAGTCAGATAAGGAAGTGGTCTGCCTCCATGACTGATTTGTGCTTTCAACGCGAAAGAAATACAAAACGCGAAGAATAAAACAATTTTTACTATGACCTGCTTTAAATACATGAACACAAAAATAGAATTTTCTTTTTCTGAACTATTATGTTCTCTCATATTTCTTTGTCGTATAAAAAGAAACATGAGAAAAAACCGCGTTTTAATCGTGAATTAAGAAGGGTTTTATTGCATCATCCTTTATGAAAAAAAAGATATCCTTTATTTTTCAAAAAATATCCTTTATTTTTCCAAAAATAACCTTTATGTTTTTCGTGTTTTTAATGGTTTGATTTACAGGGCTTTGTGTTTGGGCGATTTTTGGGGTTATTTGGCCTCATTTTTGGCCTGAAAAAAGGGGTAAAATTCACCGGATTGCAACGAATTTTTGTTATTCCGACCGACCTTTCCCTTGTCATTCCGACCATCCTTCCCTTGTCATCTCGACAATCACCTCCCTGTCATCTCGACCGAAGTGGAGAGATCTCTGCATGGGGCTTCGTTAAATAATAGTCTGTTGGTATGGGATCCTTCGACAGGCTCAGGATGACAGCGGATGGGACAGGGTTTTAAGGGGTTTCACCCCTGCGACCCCACTTCATTTTTTGGCTTGATCCAAAAAACGAAGCAAAAAAGATCAAGGCTGCACTTCCTTCGCTAAAAAACACTGTGCTCTCGCTAAACAAATCGAAACTCGCTACGCTCAAACAACGATTTGTTTTTAACGCTCTCGCTCCGTGTTTTTTTTAACGCTCATCCAGTGAGGCCGGTTTTTTCACGGCTCGCCGCTTATCGCGGCATCGCGCTCTTTTCCGGATAGGGACCGCTACTCTCTTTGTTGTTGTGACCACCTCCCCTGTCATCTCGACCGACCTTCCCTTGTCATCTCGACCGAAGTGGAGAGATCTCTGCATGGGGCTTCGTTCAATAATAGTCAGACGGTATGAGATCCTTCGACAGGCTCAGGATGACAATGGTTAATGGCATGATTATAGGGTGGCTCCCTTCTTTGTCATTCCGACTGACCCCTCCTTGTCATCTCGATCATCCCTTCCCTTGTCATCTCGACCGAAGTGGAGAGATCTCTGCATGGGGCTTCGTTAATCAATGAAAGTACAGCATGGTAGTTCGTTGGGATGGGACAGGGTTTTTGGGTGGGGGATTGGGATGCGCGTTTTTTTTCTGAGATAATGGATGATGAATGTGTGTCAAAAGTCTTTTGTTTGGGTTCATGCTTTGTGCGAAATTATGAGTAGATTTGTTCGTGCTTTAATTGTATGCGAACATTATTAACTAAATAAAGATATAGCGATATGGCAACACCTCCTTTTAATTATCAGGAGCCTTTTCCTATGGGCGCTGATAATACAGCGTACTATCTGCTCACGAAAGAGCATGTTTCAACTGTAGAGTTCGAGGGTAAGACTATTTTAAAAGTTGAACCTGAGGCTTTAACTAAATTGGCTAACGCGGCTTTTCACGATGTTTCTTTTTATCTGCGCCCTGATCATCAGGAGCAGGTAGCAAAAATACTTGCGGATCCTGAGGCAAGTGATAACGATAAGTTTGTGGCCTTGACTTTCCTTCGGAACGCTGAGGTTTCTGCTAAAGGCAAATTGCCTTTTTGTCAGGATACGGGAACGGCTATCATCGTCGGTAAAAAAGGACAGCAGGTCTGGACTTCCGGTTGTGATGAAGAGGCTTTGTCTAAAGGTGTTTACAAAACTTATGTGGAGGAGAATCTTCGTTATTCTCAGAATGTGCCTTTGGATATGTATAAGGAAATCAATACGGGTTGTAACCTGCCTGCACAAATTGATCTGTATGCCACAAAAGGGGATGAATATAAATTCCTTTGCGTAGCGAAGGGTGGGGGATCGGCCAATAAAACGTATTTATATCAGGAAACCAAGGCGTTGCTTAATCCTACTACATTGGTGCCTTTCTTAGTGGAAAAAATGAAATCGCTCGGCACAGCGGCTTGTCCTCCTTATCATATTGCTTTTGTGATTGGTGGAACTTCTGCTGAAACGAATTTAAAAACGGTGAAATTGGCTTCTGCTCATTATTACGACAATCTGCCAACTACAGGAAATGAGGGTGGTCGTGCTTTCCGTGATGTTGAACTGGAAAAACAAGTGCTGGAAGAATCCTACAAGATGGGTCTTGGTGCTCAGTTTGGTGGTAAGTATTTCGCGCACGATATACGTATTATTCGTTTGCCTCGCCACGGTGCTTCTTGTCCGGTAGGAATGGGGGTTTCTTGCTCGGCAGACCGAAATATTAAAGCGAAAATTAATAAAGACGGTATCTGGATCGAGAAAATGGAAACAAACCCGGGTCGCCTGATTCCGGAAGAATTACGTCAGGCTGGTGAAGGCAACGCGGTTAAGATCAACCTAAATCAGCCAATGGCTGAAATCCTGAAAGAGTTAGACAAGTATCCGGTATCTACCCGCCTGTCTTTGTCCGGAACAATTATTGTTGGTCGTGACATTGCACACGCTAAACTAAAAGAACGGTTGGATGCGGGTGAAGGCATGCCACAATATGTAAAAGATCATCCTATTTACTATGCCGGTCCGGCCAAGACGCCAACGGGTATGGCTTCCGGTTCATTCGGTCCTACTACTGCCGGTCGTATGGATTCTTACGTTGACTTGTTTCAGGAAAACGGCGGCAGCTTAATCATGATTGCGAAAGGTAACCGCAGTCAACAGGTAACCGACGCTTGTAAGAAACATGGTGGGTTCTATTTAGGAAGTATTGGCGGACCTGCTGCTATTTTAGCGCAAGACAGTATTAAGAAAGTAGAGTGTCTGGAATATCCCGAATTGGGAATGGAAGCAATCTGGAAGATTGAGGTTGAAGATTTCCCCGCGTTTATTCTGGTTGACAACAAAGGAAACGATTTCTTCAAACAACTAAAACCTCGCTGTTGCTAAGGTTGAATCACTTATTCGCAAAAAATAATAATACCCCGGTTTTCAGGTAAAGCTGATTACCGGGGTATTTTTGTAGGGAAATATCTTCCTTAATCGTATTTTCTCCCCATAACATTCAGCAATAAAAAAGCCTCTGTAATCGATTGACTACAGAGGCTTTTTTCAAGCATATTTTTTTCTTTTACTTTATTTCTCCTTCTTCCAGAACAATGCCTTTCTTTTTAAGCTTTCTCTTCTGAATTTCGTATGCTAAAGGAGCAGCAACGAACAAGGTAGAGTAACTTCCTAAGATAACCCCAACCAGAATAGCAAACGTAAAGCTACGGATTGTGCTACCACCCAGCATGAATATACATAATACTACAAGGAATGTAGAGAATGAAGTACTGAACGTACGACACAATGTAGAGTTCAACGCATGGTTAATAACCTGGAAACGGTCACGTTTCGGATAGATAGCCGTTGTTTCACGAATACGGTCAAACACAACCACGGTATCGTTAATAGAGTAACCGATAATGGTAAGGATCGCAGCGATAAATGTCTGGTCTACCTCCATTGAGAAAGGCAATACCTTCCAAAGTAATGTGTAGAACGATATGATACACAGCGTAACCATCAGTACTGAAACAAACACCCCGGCCGAGAACGCAACGTCGCGGAAACGGAGAAGAATATATAAGGCCATACACAACATAGAGAAGATAACAGCAAAGAACGCGCTATTCTTTATATCGTCGGCCATACTCGGTCCTACTTTTTGTGAACTCTGTACAAACGTATCATTGAACTGATTTAGTGTTGTTCCGTCAGGAAGTAAAGAGCTTAGTCCTGTGTAAATTTTATTTACGATTTCCTCATCAACAGCAGGATCATTATCAGCGATTTTATAGTTGGTCGAAATACGTACCTGATCCGAACTACCGATAGTAATAACACTTACGGCACCTTCCAGATTTTCATCCAACAGATCGCGTACTTCATCCGTATTTACATCTTGATGGAAACGAACAATATAGTTACGTCCTCCTGTAAAGTCAATACCGTTGTTCAGTCCAATTGTCATCATTGAAACAACACCCAATGCAACAATTACAGTCGGGATCAGGTATCCGATTTTTCTTTTTCCTAAGAAGTTGAAGTTAGGGTTAACTAATAAGTTCTTAGTTAAAGAAGTAGTGAATGTAACATTCTTTAGCTTGTCTTTCGCGATCAATGCCTCATAAACAATACGAGTCAAGAACACGGCAGTAAGGAAAGAAGCAAGCAAACCGATAATCATCGTTGTAGCAAACCCACGGATAGGTCCTGTACCGAAATAGAACAATACGATACCCGTAATGATTGAAGTTAGGTTCGCGTCAAAAATAGCAGAGAATGCGTTCTTATAGCCGTCTTCAATCGCTTTGCCCAATGTTTTGCCAGCACGTAGCTCTTCTTTTGTGCGTTCGTAGATCAACACGTTTGCATCCACTGCCATAGCCAGGGTCAACACCATACCCGCGATACCCGGCAAGGTAAGTACAGCCTGGAATGAGGCAAGAACACCCATTGTGAAGAATACGTTAATAAATAAGGCCGCATTAGCGATCATTCCCGGGATTAATCCGTAGAACACGCACATGTAAAGAACAAGTACGATCAATGCAAGAACGAAAGAGATCACACCGGCGTTAATTGCTTCTTCACCTAACGAAGGACCCACAACGTCTTCTTGCACAATATGAATTGACGCAGCCATCTTACCTGATTTCAATACGTTTGCAAGGTCTTTCGCTTCTTCAGGAGTAAAGTTTCCGCTGATAGATGAACGCCCTCCGGTAATTTCTGTCTGCACATTAGGAGCAGAATACACCATGTCGTCAAGGATAATAGCGACCGGTCTTCCAATATTTTCTTTTGTTAAACGAGCCCATGCTTTTGCACCTTCCGCATTCATAGCCATGCTAACCTGCTGCTCGGAACGTCCGCCTTGCTGAACAAAGTCTGCATTCGCATCGGTAACTACGTCACCTCCTAAAGCCGGCGTACCGTCACGGTTTGTAATTTTAATCGCATATAGCTCATACAATGTTTCTTTTTCATCAATCGCCTTAACCCCCCATTTCAAGGACAGATTACGTGGAAGTACATCCTTAACCTGTTTCATTTCAAGATATTCGTTGATCTTGTCCATGTCTTTCACATGCGCATAACCTACAACCGTACCCGGAGCAAGTTGTCCGTTGTACTGATTAACCTGTAGTAGGGCAAAAAGCGGATGCTCTTTAGCGAATGCTTCGAAAGATTGTTCTGCTTCAGCGTCTTGAGAAGACGAGATTTCTGCCAGAAGCGAGTCTGCTTCGTTAACCGGTTCGGCAGCAGTTTCAGTTGTAGTGCTTTCAGCAGGAGTTTCGGTAGTTGTTTCTTCTGTAGCCGTGGTAGACTCTGAAGTTGTAGCCGTAGTATTCAGAACAGCAGCCAGCGCATTGTCGGCAGCCACTAAGTTTTGATAGATTTCTGGCAAAGTATACGTTTCCCAGAATTCAAGATTCGCGCTACCCTGAAGAAGCTTACGAACACGTTCCGGCTCTTTAACACCAGGAAGTTCCACCAATATACGGCCGGTTGTTTCCAAGCGTTGAATGTTAGGAGATACCACACCAAAGCGGTCAATACGAGTACGTAAAACGTTAAATGAATTATCGATCGCACTTTTCAGTTCATCACGAAGCACTGAAATTACTTGCGCGTCGGTGCTTTGAGGAGTAATTTTTTCTTTTAGTTCAAATGTGCTGAATACAGCAGAAAGACGCACGTTTGGGTCTAATTTCTTGTATTCTTCAGCAAACAAATCGATGAAGTCTCTCTGGCTTGCAGCCTGACGTTGGTAGGCCGATGTCAAAGCCTGATTGAAATTTTCATCCTGATTGTTGTTTGACAAAGAGCGTATAACGTCTGCAACGTTAAGTTCAAGTACGACATTCATCCCACCTTTAAGGTCAAGACCAAGACTGATTTCTTTTTCGCGACACTCTTTAAGGGTATACCCCAGCCAAACTTTTTGAGTAGATAGTGAGTCAAGGTATTGACTCTCCTTCACAGGGTCTCCGTTTGCAAACTCAGTGGCTTTGTTGTTGTAATGTCCGGTCACAAAAGAGAATGACAGGTAAAACAAACAAACAAGCATAAGAAGCGTAGCAAAGACCTTAACAAATCCTTTGTTTTGCATTTGAATCTTTATTGTTTATGTTATTATTTTATTATTCGTTTTTTCACAGGGTGCAAATATAGGTTTTTTTTCTTTCTATGCGATATAAAAGCATTAATTATTTGCCTCACACCGATTTATTGAATACTTACGAGAATTTAGTAAGCCGCCTCTAATCTGCAATAAACACGATCCCGAAACCATTCTTTACTTCTTGCTCATTCCCAGCCTTTTTACAGCTAAAAGCCATTCGTTTCGCTTTTCTTCCGTAGAAGTCTTTACAACAGCAAGGTAGGTGACCCGTTTGTTTTTAACGCCACAAAACCCGAGCACGCATTTTTTAAGGATCGACACTCCCGCGTTTCGGTAAATGAATTTGTAATACCACACGGGGGTATCCATTGTTGTGATAATTTCGGAGGTCTTCCCTTTAAGAAGTTGCTTTGGAAACGGTGATTTTTCCTGGTATTCAAAAGCTAATCCGGGAAGGAAAATCCGTTCAATAAAGCCCCTTAGCAAGGCCGGCATGCCACCCCACCAGGTAGGATAAATCCAAACCCAATGTTCAGCTTTCTGCATTTTCTCCCAGGCTTTTAGTAGGTCCGGTTCCAGCTCTGTACGCTTGCGGTAGCCATATTGCAGTATGGGCGAAAAATCCATTTCAGACAGCGTTACCTCTTCTACCGAGTAACCTGCAGATTCCGCTCCGCTTTTGTATGCTTCCTGGAGTGCATGGATATAACTCTTACTGGCCGGATGCCCATTTATTATCAGTATATTTTTCATATCATACAGATTTGTTTTATGTTTTTTTACAAAGCTAATAAGTATTCTTATAAGCTACCCGCTAATATATTCCGTTTTTTTTCCTACGTTTGCTTAGGATATATCTTTAAATCTTAGGTTGGATATGAAACAAATACTTACATTATTTCTCTTTATCTCTTTTTACGGTTTTGCTCAGGACGATGCTAAATACCTGGAAGGCAATGTGCCTGAAGTTGAAGGCAAAGTTGTTTTTGAAAAAACATTCAGCTTTACCAAGTTGTCTAAAGACCAGGTTTATGATGTGGCGCTGGATTGGGCAAAGGAACGGTTCAGCCGGGAGAATAATCGGGTAGTTTTCTCGGATAAAGACAAAGGGGATATCGCGGCAATCGGGGAAGATTATATCGTCTTTTCAAGTTCTGCGTTAGCTTTAGACAGAGCAACAATGTCTTTTCGTGTAGTAATGAGCTGCTCCGGCAATCAGCTTAACATGAAAGTAAACGGAATAAGATATGAATATAATGTATCCTACCAACGCGAGCCGGAAAAATATATCGCCGAAGAATGGATCACGGATAAGGCTGCTATAAACAAAGGAAAGCTAAACCGCATCAATGGGAAATTCAGGAGAGGAACGATCGATTATGTAGATGAGTTATTTGCTAATGCGACACAAGCGTTCTCTAACCAAGTACATAGCCAGACTGTTGGAGCAGTTGATGCAGTGAAAGCTCCTCAACCCCCCAACCAACCGGTAATTATTGGAGGAACGGAAACAACTACTCCCGTAACCTCTTCTACTCCCGTAACCTCTTCTACTCCCGTAACTCCATCTACTCCTGCCACTATCATAACGCCAATACAAAACTCAACGGGCGGAAGCCTCAGCGGATATAAACAAATACCCGCGGAGAATATTCCGGGCAATATCATTAAAATGCTGTCGCAAGACTGGATGTTGATCACAGCCGGTAACGACACGGAATTTAATATGATGACCGCAAGTTGGGGAGGTTTGGGATATGTTTTCAGCAAACCGTCTGCATTCTGTTTTATCAACCCTACAAGACATACGTATCCTTTAATGGAAAAATATGAAACCTACACCCTTTCTTTTTATACGGAAGCCTATCGTTCAATTTTGGAATATTGCGGCAGTAATTCAGGACGTGAGAAAGACAAAGTAAAAGAAACAGGATTAACGCCTGTAACCACTCCTTCCGGCAGTAAAGCCTTCAACGAAGCGTGGATGATAATTGAATGTCGAAAACTGGTATCACAATCCCTGAGTCAGGAATCCATCTCGAATGAAGAAGTCAGAAAAGAGTGGATTGGAAAACAGGTCAACAAAATGTTTGTAGGTGAAATTATAAATGTTTGGATAAAATAAAAAACTATGAAAAAAGGAATTGTATTATTGTTACTAACTATTCTCCCCGCGCTTTGTTTTGCTCAGGGAAACAAAGGAAAGGCAGAAGCATGCGCCCCGGAAAAAGAGGGAAAAATATGTTATACCGATAACATAAATATGAAAGACGCCTCCCAATCCGCATTATACAAAGCCATCAGCAAATGGGCGAACGAAGAATACGGGAAAGATATTTTTATTTCAAATGTATCGTGTAATCATTCACGGAAAACTATCTTGATCAGCTCGAGAATAGAACTTTTGCTAAACGAAAAGGAAACAACTATCCTGAAATACAAAATGTATATATCTTGCTTCGACAACAATTATAAAGTAGAAGTTAAAGATCTGAGTTTCCAATACGATCCCGACAATGCCAAACGGCTAAGAACCTATCCGGCAGAATCAGTAATTGCGGATAATGGTAAAGGAAATAAAGTTCCATCCATTAAAAATCCGGAACTATTCTGCAATGCTACATTTTTCTTTGTGGAAGGACTACTGGATGATGTTTATCTCGCAGCAAAAGAACATTAAGCAAAAGAACATTAAGCAAAAGAATATTCGCTATGCTTCTCATCTAAGAGCCTCCCGTAACTTCCGGACAGCAGTTGTTACGTGAGCCTCAACGGTTTTGACAGATATCCCTAATATCTCAGAAACCTCTTTGTACTTTAAATTGTCTTCCCGAATAAGTTTGAAAGCAACTTTCGTTTTTTGGGGAAGACTATTTATGGCAGAGTTTATTTTTCCTATCTCCACAAGGCGCTGATCGTGAGTTTGATTATTACAAAGGGCTTGAATTGATTAAAAGGAAGAAAACTGAAGACGTAAACGCCTTGTTCCGGCTTGAACTCATTGGAATAATCTATAGTAATTAAATATTTTAATATGAGAAAAATTATAAAACTTGGTTGTCTTCTATTTGCGGTACTTTTGCCAACATGCGGTTATGCACAAGAAAAAGGAATAGAAATCATTGAAAAAGTAGATGGGTTTCATCTATTGATTGACAGTCGACATCTTACTTCTACCGTTATTTCACATAATGCAAAAGCATTAGATCTTATTGCTGAATATGCACCCGATTTGGATGTTGTTGGCATAAACAGCAACAGGTGGAGCTTACGAACCTCGTCCTGATAGAATCGGAAAGGTGCAGACTACAAATGTCAACAAATTGAATATTTCTATTGACGACCCTGGAGAATATCGTATTTATGTTTATGTGTTGGATGGTACAGGCTTTGCTTCTACAGCTAACGTCCCTTTTCAGGTACAACAATAAAAGGTTCCTGTTTTGAAGATTTCTGACTAATTGTTTTTTTGAAGCTCTTCAGTAGACATTTCAAGGCTCTTCAACAAACGTTTTGAAGCTCTTCAAACTGTCTGTTGGGGATCTTCAAAAATATTTTGGATTACATGATTTTCGGAAAAATAATCTAAAGTATAGAAACAATCAATCAATATCTCTGAAAAAATAGATATACAATATTTACGTTTTGATCCTTTTGCTACAAAATTAAAGTCTTATTCTTCCCTTAATTTATTTTTTATTCGTAGTAGCGGAAAAACCGTTGGTCCACAATATACCACCCGGATATATCATCTGAGCTGTAACTTTAAATAAAAAAAACGAAAGACGGCTCCTTGTGTAAAGGAGGCGTCTTTTGTTATAGTATGCCTCTGTCGGCATTTCCGGAAATGACTAAGTGATAATTTATATTATGAAATACGATGCGAATATAAGAAAATATCCTGATATGATGAAGTATTGTCGTTTTTTATTGACATAATGTCAATAAAAAATTAAATCCTTGCCTTGGGATTTGTGCGGAATGGTACGATTTGGGGAATTAATAACAGTGCACTTTTTATGTGGGCTGTTGGTTTAATACTGCTTTTTATGCTTTTGTTAAACCTGCTGATGTTTTATTTATGTTTTCGTTGAAGTTCTAATAATGGACGGTAGCTGATTACGATAATGCCCTCTTGTTTAATGAGTTGTTTCAGTCTATCGCTGGTGAAAAAAGCTAATTCCTTTACACGCGTTGGTGCGGATCCGGTGATTGCGCGTATTTCATCTCCGTCAATAGCTCCATGAATGTATATTTCGGTAACACCCGGTTTTAAGTTCTTAATGTAGTTGGTCCAGAATTCTTCAACATTTTCTGTTTTATAGTTTGTAAACTCTTCATGAGTAAAATAATCAGGGCAGACTATGCCCTTTTCTTTACAAATATCCCGAAAAGCAGGAGCGCCCATTTTTTTTATTGTTGAAGCAGATGGCATTCTCACGGGAAGGTTGAATTCTTCAGCTAATTGCAGATATATGTGCATATACTCCGGCAAATATTGATAAGTTCCCATGTGAGAGTCGAGGTGAGTTATGGGAAGTCCTGCATTTAACGCTTTTTGAATTTGCGCCCGTCCTTCTATTAATGCCTCTTGTGTATTTGATGAACGATATACTTCCTCTACACTTCGCCACATATATCCTTGGGGATCGTATAAGCCGGGAACCTGATCGCGTGACGCGATTGTGCCCCACCGATAGTTCTTCCATTCTGCGGTCAAAGTGAGATGAACACCAAAGCCTTTATCCGGATTAATTCGCGCATATTCCACTATTTCATTAGCCCAAGGACAAGGCATCATGATTGTAGCCGAACTAATCAGTCCTTCTTCCATCCCTTTAATGGAAGCCTGATTGGCTGCATGACACATGCCTGCATCGTCGTTGTTGATAATCAATAACCGATCAGTCGCTTTGTATCCTAAGCGTTCCACAAGACTCTGAGACCAGCCGGCTTGTCCAATAAACAAGCAAAGGGCGAATAAAAATAATCGTTTCATACTGTCTTACTTTTTGAACAAAATTAGAAAAGAATCTGATAAAACCTAAAAATAAATAACAGAACAGTATGGATTCCTGAAAAGGGTAAAAGAATATGTTTGAAATGCCTGAAAACAAAAAAATCCCCCGAAAAAATCGGAGGATTATTTAACCTTGTGCGGCTGAAGGGACTCGAACCCCCACGCCTCTCAGCACCAGATCCTAAGTCTGGCGTGGCTACCAATTACACCACAGCCGCTGTTGATTGCGGTGCAAAGGTAGCTCTTTTTTCTTTTTATGCAAATGTTTTTAGTATTTTATCCACAGAAAATACTATTCTTTTCCCGGGTTTTCAAATAACTTCATCTGACCGGTGATTTCATCTAAGATATCAGCGTTGCTTTGTGCCTCTTCTTCCTCTTTGTCTTCTTCAACGGAAGTAGGTTGTTGAGTAATTTCGGGGAAACGTATAGGTTCCAGTTCGTTGATTGTGTTGATCTCGAATGTGGTGATTCGCTTTCCTCTTGCTTTGAATCCTTTTACGGCAATAAATTCTTCGGCATCGATCACAAGTGGTTCCCGGAAACTGTCATGTCCTCCAAAAACTACTTCAATTCGTGGATAAGTTTCGTCTGTCAGCAGAAGTAAACGGCTTTCGCTGTTTTCGCCTAAGAAGTTTTGCTTTTTATTGCCTACCTCCATTTGGAAGCGTTTCAAATACGGATATCCCTGATCAGCATCAAAAAGAGCGGCAGTCCAGACTTTATTGGTATTAAATTTTTCGATCACCAAAATATTGTCTTCATAGTGATTACTTAAGTCAAAACTCGTCATGTAGTAGTCTCCATTCCGAAGTACGACAAGTATTTGATCTTCGCTGCAGAATTCGCCTAATTCTTCTCCTCTTCCGTCATAATTCAGACGCAGAACGTCTCTGTCAAACCAAACCATCCGCCCACCAAGCGTGGAACTTCCTTTCTGTTTTAGTGATATTT
Source organism: Massilibacteroides vaginae (assembly GCF_900178525.1). GTDB lineage: Bacteria > Bacteroidota > Bacteroidia > Bacteroidales > Tannerellaceae > Massilibacteroides > Massilibacteroides vaginae. The sequence continues at coordinate 833,751 of NZ_FXDJ01000009.1, read as the reverse complement.
TGTGGATATCTGCTTTGGTCAGGATATTACCCATCGAACCACGTCCTTTGATCGCAATTTCACTAAAGTCTTTTTCAAACAGAAGCAGCTTCTGGCGTGGTCGTGGCTTCAATATAACTTTTACTGTTTCGGCCTCTCCGTTGGGGTTGACACTGAAGTAGAGTACACGGGAGCCGTCTGTGCCCTTCGTTGTATCATATTCTTTATCTCGTGTGATTCCTGTCACGGCGAAACGTTTGATATAGTTAAATCCGGCTTTACCGTCCCGGTAGATCAAGTTGTATATCGTGCGGTTGTCGTTACGTTTGAATACATTTACATACAACACATCTTTGCCCACGAACATTTTGTCGCTTACTTTAACAACCTTGTATATTCCGCTTCGGTAGAAGATTATGATGTCGTCAATATCTGAGCAGTTACAGATGTATTCGTCCTTTTTCAGACTCATTCCAACAAACCCTTCTGCCCGGTTGATGTATAGTTTTTCGTTGGCCTCGGCCACTTTTGTAGCCTCGATCGTATCGAAGTTTCTTATCTCAGTCATACGAGGATAAGCTTTTCCGTACTTTTCTTTCAGCATGGTGAACCAATTGATTGTATAATCAACGATCGTATCCAAATGCTGATCAATCACTTTAATATCCTCTAATATCTGAGCGATAAACTCGTTGCTTTTGTCGGAATTAAACTTAAGGATACGACCCATTTTTATTTCCATTAAGCGAAGGATATCTTCACGCGTTACTTCCCTAATGAACTGAGGTTTGAATGGCTCTAACCGAAGGTCGATGTGGGCGATGGCCTCATCCATGTTTTTCGCATTTTCAAACTCTTTGTCTTTATAAATGCGCTCTTCAATAAATATTTTTTCAAGAGAAGCGAAAAACAGGGCTTCTTCCTTTTCTTTTTTCTCTATTTCAAGTTCCGTACGAAGCAAAATCAATGTCTGATCCGTCGAATGCTTCAATACTTCACTTGCGGTAAGAAAATGAGGTTTGTTATCCCGAATCACACAACAGTTAGGAGAGATGCTTATTTCACAATCGGAGAAAGCATAAAGCGCATCGATTGTTTTGTCTGAGGATACACCCGGTGCCAGATGTATCAATATCTCCACATCACGTGCGGTATTATCGTCTATTTTGCGGATTTTGATCTTTCCCTTGTCATTTGCTCTCAATATAGAATCAATAATAGAAGACGTCGTTTTTCCGTAAGGGATTTCGGTAATAACCAATGTTTTGTTATCCAACTTACTGATCTTAGCGCGTACTTTTACCGAGCCTCCGCGTTCCCCATCGTTGTATTTGGATACATCTATATAACCTCCTGTCTGGAAATCGGGATAGAGCGTGAAACCCTCCCCTTTAAGATAAGCGATCGACCCATCAAGCAATTCATTGAAGTTGTGGGGCAATATTTTAGACGAGAGTCCAACAGCAATACCTTCAACGCCCTGAGCAAGTAACAGAGGGAATTTCATGGGCAGCGTGATCGGCTCTTTATTACGACCATCATAGGAAAGCTGCCAATATGTCGTTTTCGGATTAAATACGGTTTCAAGAGCAAATTTAGACAAGCGCGCTTCAATATAACGCGGCGCGGCAGCACCATCTCCGGTCAGAATGTTTCCCCAGTTTCCCTGACAGTCTACCAACAAATCTTTTTGACCGAGCTGCACAAGGGCATCTCCGATAGAAGCATCCCCGTGCGGATGAAACTGCATCGTATGCCCCACAATATTGGCCACCTTATTATATCGCCCGTCATCCAATCGTTTCATGGAATGCAAAATACGGCGTTGAACGGGTTTAAGCCCGTCATTAATATGCGGCACAGCTCGTTCAAGTATTACATAGGAAGCATAGTCAAGAAACCAGTCCTGATACATTCCCGACAGATGATACGATGATCTTCCCTCGGATTTTCCCGGAATTTTATATTCGGAATGCGTATTTCCCGTTACGTCTTTTTCTTTATCTAAATCAGACTCTGGTTCGTTTGTTTCGTCTTCTCTGTTATCCGTATTGTTTTCGGGTTTCATATATTTATAAGCAGCTCATTTATGTACTTCTCATGCAAATATATGAATAATACCTCAAAATTCATATATTGAAAATGACGATTCCGTTAGATGATTTTTTCCACTTCTTCCAGATTCTTGGCCACCTGCTCATCTGTTAGCTCGAAGTTGGTCAGGTCTCCGGATAAATATTGATCGTAAGCTGCCATGTCAATCAGTCCGTGTCCGGAAAGGTTAAACAAGATAGTACGGGGTTTGCCTTCTAATTTTGCCTGTTCCGCTTCTTGTATAGCGGCGGCAATAGCGTGAGAAGACTCAGGAGCAGGGATAATACCTTCGGCCTGTGCAAAGAGGGTAGCTGCTTTAAAGGTGTCTAATTGCTTGATATCCACAGCGTCCATCAGCCCGTCTTTTCTTAGCTGACTTACGATTGAACCTGCGCCATGATAACGCAAACCACCTGCGTGAATATTGGCCGGTGCAAAATTATGTCCTAACGTAAACATCGGAATCAAAGGTGTATAGCCTGCCTCATCTCCAAAGTCATATTGAAACTGTCCGCGCGTTAACTTCGGACAAGAAGCGGGCTCTGCCGCAATGATGCGAATATCTTTACCTGCCGTCAGCTTATGACGAAGGAAAGGGAATGTAATGCCTGAAAAATTAGAACCTCCGCCAAAGCAGCCGATCACGACATCCGGATATTCTCCTGCCATTTCCATTTGCTTTTCGGCTTCCAGTCCGATCACTGTTTGGTGAAGCATCACATGATTTAACACACTACCCAATGTGTATTTGCAATTAGGCGTTTGCATTGCCAGTTCAACAGCCTCGGAGATTGCCGTACCTAAGCTACCCTGATAGTTCGGATGATCGGTCAATATTTTGCGTCCGGCCTTGGTACTCATACTTGGAGAAGCGATAACCTGAGCTCCGAAGGTTTGCATGATTGAACGACGATAGGGTTTCTGATGATAGCTCACCTTTACCATATAAACCGCCAATTCTAACCCGAACGCTTTTGCCGCATACGACAGGGCTGCTCCCCATTGACCGGCACCTGTTTCAGTCGTAATATTGGTCACACCTTCTTTCTTGCAGAAATAGGCTTGTGCAATTGCCGAGTTTAGTTTGTGCGAGCCTACGGGACTTACACTTTCGTTCTTAAAATAAATATGTGCCGGTGTATCTAATGCTTTTTCTAAACCTGTAGCACGTACCAATGGTGTAGGACGCCATATCTTATATAAATCGCGAACCTCTTCCGGAATTTCAATCCAAGCATCTGTTTCGTTCATTTCTTGCTGAGCTAACTCCTTCGCGAATAAAGGATACAGATCTTCAGCTTTAAGAGGTTTTTTTGTTTGTGGGCTAAGAAAAGGAAGTGGTTTCGTTTTCATATCCGCTACAATATTATACCATGCGGTTGGTATGTCTTGTTCTTGTAATAGAAATTTTTTGGTACTCATTTTTATATCTGGTGCTTACATTAATAATCCTTTGAGACAGCGGCTGCTTACAACCTGAAAGCAAAGGAACAAATAAAATTCCTATCCCTCAAATCCGGAAACAAACAAATAGACTCACAACCACCGTCAAGTCTTTCACATTGAGCTTAACAAGCCGGTTTTAGCAGTAACCGCAAATGGTTTCGGTATTTCTGAATATCTTATTTGTAATTTGCAGGATAGTATAGCCATCGGCAATCTATTTCGGTCTTTCTTTTTTTCGACCGGGCAGCCGGATAAGTTTTTCCTTTTTTGTTGTTTTTCCTACGTTATATTCTATTATTTCATAAACGGAAACACAAAATAAAGTATATTTGCGACCCGAAAGCAAAGTCGCTTTTAGTATACAAAAACCTCCAATGAAACACTACTATTTGTTATTAAGCTTGATCCTTACTAATACGTACTCTTTTGCGCAAAAAGAAAATTTCTCATATAAGTTTTACGGATTTGTTAGGGGTGACCTTTTTTATAATACCAGAGCGAATATGGCTCCGGTAGATGGTAATTTCTACCTGTTTCCGCTTAATGAGTCTTTAGATGCCAATGGGAAAGATTTAAACGCGACACCTAACGGTAGTTTTTATACTTTCACTACGCGACTGGGGATGGATGTTCAGGGACCGCAAATAGGAACCGCGCGTTCGTCGGCTAAAGTGGAAACAGACTTCGGTGGTTTTTCCGCAAGCACAACAATGCTACGTATCAGGCAGGCTTATGTAGCCTTGGATTGGACGCGCAGCCAGTTGTTGATCGGGCAAACATGGCATCCTCTTTTTGGATCGGTTATGCCTGATATGTTAAATTTATCTACCGGAGCTCCTTTCCAGCCTTTTAATCGCAGCCCGCAAATACGCTATCAATATAGGAAGGACAAACTAAAACTGACCGCTTCCGCTTTATGGCAATTACAATATCTTTCCAGCGGACCTAAAGGAATGAGTGAAGATTATATTAAGAATAGTTGTGTGCCTGAATTGTACGCAGGGGCAGATTTTATCTCGGGAAAGGAATGGTTGGTTGGAGCCGGAATTCATTTGATCTCATTAACTCCTCGTGCAGTTTCCGAGTGGAACGATAAAAAATATAAAGTGGATGAGCGAATGACTACTTTTTCTTACGAAGCACACGCGCGTTATACAGGCGAGAAATTTTCAATTGCCGCTAAAACCATTATGGCTTCTGCTTTAGATCAAACGGCTTTGCTTGGCGGATATGGCGTTAAAAGGGTAGATGCATCGACCGGCGAGCAGGAATATACTCCTTTTCGACACGCTACTTCATGGCTTAATATAACATACGGCAAGAAATGGAAACCGGGTTTATTTGTTGGATATACCAAAAATCTGGGAACAAACGACCCGTTGGTTTCAGCCGATAAGGTGTACGGGCTGGGTTTGGCAATTGATCAATTGTTAACGTTTAATGCCGCTTTTTCATATAATTTGCCGAATTGGCTGATCGGGTTTGAGTATTGTCCGGCAACTGCCTGGTACGGACAAATTTGTTCTGCCACAGGAAAAGTAGTAAATTCGCAGGCGGTAACGAATCATCGTTTTCTTGGCATGGTAATGTATTATTTTTAATAGCTAAAATTTATGAAGTTTTTATGGGTTTTCATTCTCTTTCTTTTTGGTTTGACAAACAATTCCTGGGCGCAACGGCAAAACTTTTCGTATAAATTCTACGGCCAATTACGTGGCGACTTATTTTACAACTCACGTGCGAACGAAGAGATGGTAGATGGGCTGTTTTTCCTGTTTCCTAAAGATAAACAATTAGATGCGAACGGGAAAGATCTGAACTCGACGCCCAATGGTAGTATGTACTTACTTTATTCCCGTCTGGGAATAGATATTACAGGACCAAATATTGGCAATGCGGTTTCGACGGTGAAAATTGAAGGCGATTTTCGCGGTTCAGGAAGTAATTTCGCCATGCTGCGTATCCGTCATGCCTATGTTAATCTGGATTGGGGAAAATCCGACGTAACAATTGGTCAGGCTTGGCATCCGCTGTTTGGTGATGTGTTTCCGCAAGTACTTAATCTATCTACCGGAGGTCCTTTCCAACCTTTTAACAGAAGTCCGCAGTTAACATACCGATACATTCATAACAACTGGCAACTCAAAGCTTCCACCGTATGGCAGTTACAATATTTATCTACCGGACCAAAAGGGAAAGCGGAAGATTACATTAAAAACAGCTGTATCCCCGAACTTTATGCCGGTCTCGACTATAAAACAACGAATTGGCAAGCGGGTGTCGGAGTTGACTTTTTGTCTATCACTCCCCGTACACAGTCTGTTGTGAACGATGAAAGCGGAAACTCAAATACTTTCAAGGTGAACGAACGTGTTAACGCGCTTTCCCTTGAAGCACACGTGAAATATACGTCTGCCGACTGGTTTGTGGCCGGAAAAACACTATTGGCATCCAATCAGGTGCATAATTCAATGATTGGCGGATATGCAAGTACAGCAATTGATCCTATTACAGGAGAAACGGATTACACCCCCTACCGCAACTCTTCCACTTGGTTAAACATCGTTTATGGAAAGAAGTGGAAGCCGGGTCTATTCATTGGTTATATGAAAAATCTTGGAACAAGCGACCCAATAAATGGCATTTCCTACGGAACAGGACTAAACTTAGATCAATTACTATCCACTCAAGTGCAATTGACCTATAATCTTTCACATTGGAAATTCGGATTTGAATATATGCCGTCTATCGCCTGGTACGGAACAATAAACCCCGAGAATGGCAAAGTAAAAGACACCCATTCAATAACCAACCACCGTATTCTGGGAGTAATGATCTACTCATTCTAATCGCACATTTCACAACAAATTATACAATCTATTGATTATAAACCGATGTAGGGGCGAAAAAAATCGCCCCTTTTTCGTGCCAACCATCCCATAATCAGACCGCTGTCATGCTGAGCCTGTCGAAGCATCTCATACCGTCTGACTATTGTTGAACGAAGCCTTATGCAGAGATCTCTCCACTTCGGTCGAGATGACAAGGAGGGGATGGTCGAGATGACAGGGAAGAGAACCACCATATAATCATACCATTAACCGCTGTCATGCTGAGCCTGTCGAAGCATCTCATACCGTCTGACTATTGTTGAACGAAGCCTTATGCAGAGATCTCTCCACTTCGGTCGAGATGACAAGGAGGGGATGGTCGGAATGACAGGGAAGTAGGTCGAGATGACAGAGAGGGGAATCGGGTTGACAGAGAGGAAAATGCTGAGGTTTTTAGGCTCTAATAATCAATGAGTTATAGAGGCGAAAAACATAAAGGTTATTTTTGAAAAAATATCCTTTATGTTTCCAAAAATAACCTTTATGTTTTTAAAGATATTACTATGTCTTTTTAGGTAGCCTTTTTTGTCTCAGTTTTTAGGTGAAATTTTACTCTTCAAAAACTTAAATTTGAGAATACGGCATTGGTGAAAGAAGGGTGTTTTTATTGTCTGTCGCTGTGTTCGCGTATTCCGGCAAAACCTTAATGCGTAACCAATCAGGATGTTCTCCAAACTTTTTCCAAGCCTCATTGCGGGTGTCTATGTCTTTATACCAAGTCAGGTAAATGAGGGATGGCATACGCGGACCGGCTAATACCTCTCCGTAACAAACCGGATTAATACCTACTTTGTCGAAAACTGCCATTTCATCTACATTAAACATGTGTACTTTTCGTTGATTGGCTTCTTCATTCGGACTTTTGTAATTACGAAATTCGAATACGGTTCTATTTTTATCAGGTTTAGAAAGTTTGGGTATCCCGTCAAAAGCTTCGCATAAAAACGTTTCAAATTCGGTGTAGACCGGATTAACAGCCGAAGTATTATAAAATGGTTGAGCCGCTTTGCGGAAAGATTCATTTTTCCATATTTCCTTTTTAACTTTATGATAGGTCGTGATGTTGGGGTAAACAAAGAGGTAGAAACGTTTTTCCTGCTCTTCTTTCTTGTAAAGAGTAAAAGCGCCAACCGCTATATTAAATGTGCTATAGGCCGGAATTAAAACCTGCTGATAAAAATCATCTAACTCGGTTTTGTCTGCTGTCAACGTATAAATACGCCATTCGTATATTTCCTTTTCTTGGGCATACGAAGAGTGAACAGATGCCATGCTGTCTACCGCGGGAATGGCGGCCATTATTCCAGCCGTTTTAATAAACTGTCTGCGTTTCATAATAGTAAATTAAGACTGTTGTTATTGTAGTTTTTTTAAAAAATCAGAAAGACTTATGGTACTCAATCAGTCCGGACATCGGGCTTTCGAGTATGAGGTCGATCTCTATATCATATTCACGGGCAACTTCTTCCAGAATATCAGCATGCTTAGAGGCAAATGAACCGACAAAACGTATTGGATATCTCTCGTAATTATACTGACACACGCAACGGGTGAAGTAACTTCTTAAATTATCCGTAAACAAGCCATATACATAGTCGTTGTCCAGATAACCTGCCAGAAAGTAAGAAATAGTGGCTAAGAAGCGATTGGGGAAAGACGCGTTATAGACCGAGTCCATCACGTTATCCGCCGTAATCCGGAACTTATCATAAAAATCCATTGTCAATCCAATTGGTGCAAGATCTTTTAAAGCGTCTGCCAAAAAACGTTTTCCTAAAACGGATTCTCCTCCTTCGTCTCCTAATATATAGCCTGCGGGACGTACATTTTTCACAATATCCGTTCCATTATAGAAGCAAGAGTTTGAGCCGGCTCCTAAAATGCAGGCAATACCCGGTTCATTTTTAAAGAGTCCGCGTGCTGCTGCAAGCAAATCACTTTCAACAGTAATCGGAGATTTGAATTGCGCGACAAGTGATGCGGAAAGAATGCCCTTCTTTTCTTCTGAATTACACCCTGCCCCATAAAAATAGACATGCTCTAATTTTCGCTTAAAAAAAGCCTCCGGTAAATTCAGGCGAACAGCCCGACTGATTTCCCTTCTGTTCTGAAAGAAAGGATTTATCCCTTCCGTAAAGACTCTTTGCAGTACGATATCTTGATCTACCAGCACCCATTCAGCTCTTGTTGAGCCACTCTCAGCAATCAGTTTCATATGGTATTTTTGATTTCTATGACAAATATAGACAATAAGAGGAGATTTAGTAATAAAAATGCAGTTATATAAGAAATAGGCCGCTTAGATTCGCTAATATTGAAAAAAAGCTTTTCTTTGTGCAATCATTACATCTAATATAATATTATGATACTAGGAATTGATTTAGGAGGAACAAATGTCCGCATCGGTCAATTGTCTGATGACCGATTAGTAAATAAAATCACGGCCCCAAGTCCGGGACAAATGCCATTAGAGGAATCGCTCACCTATCTGAAAGCACAGATCAGCAAAATGATGACTCCTCAAACACGAGGAATTGGAGTTGGCGTTCCGTCGGTATTGGATAGTGAAACGGGAGTGGTTTACAATGTGGCTAACATTCCATCCTGGATAGAAGTTCCCTTAAAAGACATTCTTGAATCCGAGTTTAACGTTCCCGTTTATATCAATAACGATTCCAACTGTTTTACCCTTGGAGAAAAGAAATTCGGCGAAGGTCGTCCGTTTAAACATCTGGTAGGTGTTACGTTGGGTACCGGAGTAGGAGCGGGTATCATCATCAACGATCATTTGTACGGAGGAAGCAATACCGGTGCCGGAGAAATTGGCTGTCTGCCCTATCTGGGCGTTACATTAGAAGATTACTGCGGAAGCATGTTCTTTAAAACACAACACAATACGACCGGAAAAGAAGCCGCCGAAAAAGCCCGGAACAACGATCCCGAAGCACTCCGGATATGGGAAGAATTCGGCATACACATGGGGCGTTTAGTAGAAACCATTGTCTTCGCTTACGATCCGGAAGCAATAATATTCGGAGGCGGCATCACTACAGCATTCCCCTTATTTGAATCGGCAATGCACCAAGCCATGAAAGAATTCCCTTACCCCAAATCCATGGAAAAGCTACAAATACGCATCTCAACCAATCCGGACATCGCCATCTTAGGAGCAGCAGGGTTGGTGGAGGAGTGAATCTGTGCTTTTTATCGTTGAAAACGATCTTTCACTTTCTCCGCAATAAATCTAAAGTCTTGTTTGTTGGGGAGGAGCTCTTGGAAATGTGTTGAGGTTTGTTTTAGGAATAGCGTTGTTGAGCATGTAAGCATAGATAAGAACGCTATGCTGGAGGTTATGGCGGAGCCTGTAATGCCATAGGTGGGGATTAGGAAATATCCGACGGTAATGAGTACAAATAGTCCTGTAAACGAACAGTATGCGCTATACCGGATCTTGCCTGAGCCGATGAAGTAGTGACCTAAAACATTATTGCATGCAAAGGCAATTATACCGGGGGCAAGGATTAAAATTATTTGGCGTATCCCGGTGAATTCAGGGGTGAATAAATAATCTGTATAAATCCATTCGGGAATTAACGTGATAAGCAACGTAACTGTTGAGACAGCAAAAAAAGTGAACTTAACTAAGCGAAGCACGATCTGTTTTTGTGCGACTTTTTCTTTCTGCCTACTAACTTCGCTGTATGTGATAAGGCTTACGCTTCGACTTATGTGCCATACACTTTCTGATATTTTTGTGCCTGCATCCAACAGACCTACTGCTCCTAATCCGGAAAAATGACGTAGCATAAAATAGTTTAATCTGGTGGTGTATATCTCGGCCAGATTATCCGCGCTACTCCAAAGTCCGTAAACAAACATTTCACGTACAAGCGTGAAATACGGCTTTTTTGTTGTCTCTTTTTCAGGTTTTACAAGATGAGGGATAAGCAGCAGGGAACTTACAAATAAGGCTATACCGTTTGCCAGATACATTCCCCATAAATAGGACTGAATGCTCTGTTCTTCACGTATATAATAGAAATAAAGAAGTAAGAAAAACAATAATCCTCCCTGAAGAAGAAAAGTCAGATTAAATCCTTTTACTTTATCTTTTCCCAAAAGAAAACGAGAATTGGCTGCAACAAAGGAGTTTAGAAGGCTAAGCCAAAAGATATCGATTCCATAATTTTCGGGAAATAAACCTAAGGCATACATCAGCAGGCTGACTGCTGCAGAACTGACAGGGATCCATAGATAAGCCGGCAGCAAAACTAATCGTGCCGGATATTTACTCATAAAGTAAACAATCGTGTTTCCGCTAAGCAGACTGTTAACAGAAACAACGATGGTGACGGCAGCTATGATCAAACCGGCCAGACCAACACCATGAACTCCAAGTACCCGGGCATTGATAAAGATCAGCGCCAGATTAAGCAAAGCAACAACGTAGCGTGTTCCGATTGTTTCGAGTACTTTTCTAAACATGGGTTTGAACTAAAGTTGGAGTCCGTCTAACAGGCGTACATAGGTGTCTATCGCCTCCCTGATTTCCGAAGGACGAATAAATTCATCTGCTGTATGCGAACGGGAAGATTGTCCGGGACCCATTTTTACAGAAGGAAAAGACATTAACGCTTGATCACTTAATGTAGGAGAACCGAAAGGTTCTTTGCCCATTAGTAAGGCGCGCTGTACAAAAGGATGGTCTAAATCCGTACGGGTAGAATTAAGACGGAAGCTGCGGGCTTTCAGGTCACAATCAACCTGCTCTTTTATCAATGAAAATAGTTTTTCGTTCGGATAGAATTCATTTGTCCGGATATCTACCGTAAACTCACAACGATCGGGCACTACGTTATGTTGACTTCCGGCATGGATAATCGTTACGCTCATCTTCACCGGACCAAGAAAGTCGCTTTTTTCAGGGAACTGATAGGTGTGAAACCAATTTATCGCCTTCATAGCCACTGAAATGGCATTTACTCCTTCATTACGAGCCGCATGGCCGGCTTGTCCTTTAGCTACACAATCCAACACCATCAGTCCTTTTTCCGCAATAGCCGGTTGCATTTCAGTTGGCTCACCTACAATCGCGAAAGTGATTGGTGGAAGTTCTTTCAAGGCTCTTTCAATACCTTCTTTTCCGGAAACTTCTTCTTCTGCGGAAGCTAAAAAGATCAGGTTGTAAGTTTGCTCTTTTTGAATAAGTTGTGCGAATGCGGCATAAAGAGATACTACACTTGCTCCGGCATCATTACTCCCTAAACCGAACAACTGATCTTCATCATTTTCGTCTGGTGAAAAAGGATCCTTAGTCCAACCGGAGGCCGGTTTAACGGTATCTATATGCGAATTAAGCAGTATCGTCGGTTTGTTTAAGTCGAAGCCGGGAGATACGATCCAAAGATTATTGCCTTCTCGGTTAACAAGATGGCCGGCAGAGGTCCATACTTCATTCAAATAGTCGGCAACATCTCCTTCTTCCCGGCTAAATGATGAGCGGGAAATCATTCCTTTTAGTGTATCTATTGCTTCGTAAAAAAACTGTTCCATACTATTTTGCTGTTTTATCGAGCCTCTTATCAACTACATCCCGGTCTGCGGCTAATTGATCTTTCAACTCTTCAAGTGAGTTAAACTTATAGTCTCCACGCACATAATTAATGAACGCTACTGTAATTTGATTATTATAAATATTCCGGTCGAAGTTTAGAATATTCACTTCCATGGTAATATGAGTGCCATTTTGCAAAGTAGGGCGGTCGCCTATATATAACATTCCCTTGTGTTTCTCCCCTTCCACATAAACCCAAACGGCATAAACACCTATCGCGGGTATTATTTTATCCGGGTTGTTTACTACAATATTGGCCGTAGGAAATCCAAGTTTACGCCCCACTTTATAACCATCTACAATGTGCCCGGTTAAACTGTATGGGTAAGATAATAACTTAGTGGCAGCTTCTACTTCACCATTCAGCAGTTTGTCACGTATGGCGGAAGAACTGACCGTGACATCCTCCGCTTCATAAGGCGATGCTTTCATAACATTCATGCCGCAAGCAGCTCCATAAGCTACATATTGTTCAAAGCCATCTGTGCGATCATGACCAAACCGATGGTCATAGCCGATCAGTAAGGTTTTTACATTCAGCTGTTCTTTCAGAATTTGGGTGATAAACGCTTGAGCGGATAATTGAGACAATTCTTCCGAGAAATCCATCACAATACAATAATCCAAGCCGGTTGTTTCCAGCTGAGTTAATTTTTCGTCCAACGTATTTAACAGATTCGGATGGAAATCCGGCTGCAATACCGTTCTCGGATGTGCAGAGAAAGTAATCACAGCAGAAGGCAGTCCTTTAGCTTCCGCTACGCGCTTTAATTCATCAATCAAAAACCGATGTCCAAGATGAACACCATCAAAAAAGCCGATTGTAGCAACCAATCCCTCTGTCTCCGGAATATCCGTTCCCTTCGAAACTATCATCGTAGTCATTCTTTACATTAGGTTACAAAGATAACGAAACGCAACAATCAGCCAAAAGAGGGGAGGCGTACTGTAAGTAGTTTTTCGTTCTCCGGTGTCATATTATATAAAGAACGAATAAAGATGAAGATGTATATATCGGACGGTTTACTTATTTGTGAGAACAAACCAGCAAAGCAATATCCCTATCTGGCTATCCATGAATACTATAACTGTTTTGGATCTCCCATCTAATTTAATCAGGTGATAAATAGTGATTCTGGCGTTTTTATTTGTTTCTTTATAGAGAAAACACCAAAATAAAGCAAAAGCAAGGTTTAAGTCGCACTGAAAAATGGTGATACAAGTGTGATTTTTAATACGCGGATGAATATTGTTTAACTTTAAAATAAATAGGCATGAAAAACATTTCAAGACGAGATTTTATCCGGACGGGAGCAATCGCAGCAGCCGGACTGACTATCGTTCCCGGTAGTATTTTAGGGAAATCACATGGATATACAGCGCCGAGCGACAAACTGAATATCGCAGGGATTGGAGTCGGAGGCATGGGGCGTCGTAATCTGGCCAACATGAAGACGGAAAACATTGTAGCCCTTTGTGATGTAGACTGGAAATATGCCGCAAAAACATTCGCAGACTATCCTAAAGCAAAGCAATTCAAAGACTGGCGGGTTATGTTTGACCAGATGGGTAGTTCCATTGACGCGATTATGGTAGCCACTCCGGACCATACACATGCCGGGGTAACCGCTCATGCCATAACCTTAGGGAAGCATTGCTATACGCAAAAACCGCTAACACACTCCGTTTACGAATCCCGTTTGCTGACTAAACTCGCGAAAAAATACCGTGTGGCTACGCAGATGGGAAATCAGGGAAACTCATTTGATTGGTGCAGACAGATAGCCGAATGGATACAATCCGGTGTTATCGGAGATGTTTTTGAAGTACATTGCTGGACAGACCGTCCGATCTGGCCGCAGGGCTTGCAAGAACCTAAGGATAAAATGAAAACACCGTCTACTCTGGATTGGGATCTTTTTGTAGGCCCGGCACAGAAACGTGCGTATAACCCGGTATATACACCGTGGAACTGGCGCGGATGGTGGGATTTCGGTACGGGAGCCCTCGGCGATATGGCCTGCCACATTATGGACCCTCTCTATTGGGCGTTAGATTTGAAGTACCCCACAAGTGTAATTGGAAGTTCTACACTCAGCAATATGTATTCACCTCCTCACGCGCAAGTGGTAACGTATACATTCCCGGCTCGCCCGTCGAAAGGAAACGTAAAAATGCCGGAAGTGAAAGTACATTGGTATGACGGTGGATTAATGCCTCCTCGTCCGGAAGAACTGAAAGACGGAGATATGATGGGAGACGAAAACGGAGGAATCATTTTTATCGGAACAAAAGGAAAGATCATGACCGGTTGTTACGGCATGAACCCAACGCTGCTTCCTTTCTCCGCAATGGATCATTTCAATCAGCCTAAAGCCACAATTCCAAGAGTTAAAGGAGGAAACGGTGATATATGGAATACCAATGCGCATGAACAGGATTGGATACGTGCCTGTAAGGAATCTCCGGATAACCGTACCGAAGCTTCCTCAAACTTCCAATTTTCAGGTCCGTTCAATGAAATGGTGGTTATGGGCGTTCTTGCCGTTCGTTTGTCCGGATTAAACGGCCTTCACCGTGAACTACAGTGGGATGGCGAGAATATGCGTTTCACTAATATTTCGGCGTCTGATAAGATCAAGATCGTAACCGTAGATGATTTTAAGGTTATCGACGGAGACCCTCGATTTGATCGGCGATTTGCAGAGTTCAACGCTCAGGATATGGCTAACGAATGGATTAAGCATACGTATAACAATGGTTTCTCATTACCAGAAATGCCTAAATAACATGAAACAGAACGGTATAAAATCAATACTCCTCCTGCTGGTGTCGCTATTGGCACTACCGGCAATGGCACAATCAAAAGCAGAGGCAAACGGATGGCGTCTTGGGATGCAATCTTACTCTTTCCATAAGTTTTCGCTAATTGAAGCGCTTGACAAAACAAATCAATTAGGAATTAAAAATATCGAGATTTATCCCGGACATAAGCTGGGCGGAAAATGGGGAGATAAGGTGTTCGACTTTAATCTCGACGCTACAACACAGCGTGAAATTAAGGAATTAGCCGCTTCAAAAGGAATTAAGATTGTAGGCTGTGGGGTGTATGTAGCAGAAAAATCATCCGACTGGGAAAAGATGTTTGCTTTCGCGAAACAAATGGACCTCGAGTTTATTTCCTGTGAGCCTGCTCTAAAAGACTGGGATTTAGTAGAGCAACTGGCGGAGCAATATAAGATTAAAATAAGCGTACACAACCATCCACAGCCATCAGACTACTGGACACCCGACAATCTGCTTAATGCAATTAAAAACAGAAGCAAACTAATCGGATCAAGTGCGGATGTAGGACATTGGCGTCGTGAAGGATTAAACCAGATAGACTGTCTGAAAAAACTGGAAGGACGCATCATCTCTCTTCATTTCAAAGACATCGCGGAAAAGAAAGCCGGAGAAGCAGAACAGCATGACATGATCTGGGGAACAGGAATTCTGGATGTGAAAGCCATGTTGAAAGAGCTCAAAAGGCAAAATTTCAAAGGCGTCTTCTCCATCGAATACGAATACAACTGGGACAATTCCGTGCCTGATATAAAACAATGTATCGACTATTTTAATCAGGTAGCAAATGAGCTGTTTTGATTGTTAAGAATAAAAAAGCAAACAAATAGAATAAATCGGTCTGTATAACCTTTGTTTTTCTTTTTCTATAGCTGTGGAAAAACAGTTCTATAACTGTGGAAAAACTTTACTATAGTTGTGGTAAAGTTTTTCTATATATATGGAAAAAGAAAAATAAAGGATTTCTTTTTGATGATATAGAAACTATTTGAAAAAATATCCTTTATTCTTTTTTGGGACTAATGAGGTCTGCCGGATTTTTTTTGGCAGACCTCTTTCTTTTCATTAAGAATTTAAAGTAGTTTTGTGTGGTAAACATAACTATGAATTTCATATGGAACGGTTGCTTCATTATGTCTGGAAGTACAGGCTTTATTCTTCAAGATTGAATATTATCGATGGAAATGAAATTTCTGTGATCGATCCGGGAATACCAAACTCGGATGCGGGTCCCGACTTTTTTAATGCGAAAATTAAGGATGGGGATACGGTCTGGGCGGGTAGTATTGAAATCCATACAAAGGCTTCGGATTGGATGAGGCATGGGCATGACAAGGATAAGGCTTATGATACGGTAATTTTGCATATTGTGGAGGAAAATGATATGCCGATTTGTCGTTCCAATGGCGAGGTGATTCCGCAATTAGTGCTTCCTGTTCCGGAGCATATTCGGAAGAATATTCGGCAATTGTTGTTGTCGGAAAGGGTGTTGCCCTGTGCTTCTGTTATTAATGGAACGGATGCTTTTTTGCTTTCTTCGTGGCTGAATGTGCTGACAAGTGAACGGTTGGAACGTAAAACACAGGATATATTCACGCTTCTTGAACAAAATGAGTCAGACTGGAATGAGGTGTTTTATATTCTGCTCACCCGTAATTTCGGGTTCGGTCTGAATAGTGATGCTTTTCAACAGTTAGCCTGTGGTTTGCCGCTTCGATATATTCAGAAACACAGGCACAGCATATCTCAGGTAGAGGCTTTGCTGTTCGGTCAGGCCGGAATGTTGGAAGAAGAACATGGGGATGAATACTATCGTTTGCTGAGACGGGAATATCGGTTTCTGGCGCATAAGTTTGATCTGACTCCTTTGGATACAACCCTTTTCAGAAGTCTGAGAACACGCCCGGTCAGTTTTCCACATGTCAAACTCGCACAATTGGCTGTGTTGTGGTTTACGCATGATACCCTTTTCTCTCAACTGCTGGAGGCAAACACGTTAAACGAGATCAGAGCTTTTTTTCGTGTCCAACCTTCCGATTATTGGCTTACGCATTATAATTTCCGGCACCTGTCGGCTTCCAAGCCCAAATTAATTGGCGAGAATGCGATTAATATTTTAATTATAAACACGGTCGCGTCTTTATTTTTTGCTTACGGCAAGAAAAAAAACAAGCAAGAATACTGCGAACGCGCAATACAGATTCTGGAACGTATCCCTGCGGAGCAGAATTCAATCTGCCGGCTTTTTCAGCAAGCGGGTATTCAACCCCGAAATGCCGCGGATTCACAAGCTGTAATTCAGTTAAAACGGGAATATTGTGAAAAAAAGAAATGTATGTATTGCCGTATTGGCTACTATTATCTCAAAAGAAAGTCTTAAGAAACATTATTTCACTGAGTTGAAGCGACTCTGTGACAGTATTTTCCCTATTTTTGCCTTTTGTAATACGAAATTTAATGAAATACAGCAATATAAGATTCTATATTCTGGCGTTAACAGGATGTATGTTGTTTTTTCTTTTTTACTCTTGTGCCAACATCGCGTCACCTAATGGCGGACCTTATGATGAACTTCCTCCGAGGTTTATCAGTAGTACTCCTTCTCCTAATCAGACAAATTATACGGGTAACAAGATCGAAATATTGTTTGATGAATTAATACAGGTAGATAATCCGTCGGAAAATGTGATCATTACGCCGCCTCAATTAGCCATGCCCGTAATTCGTCCAAGCGGCAGGAAAGTGCTGATTGAGCTGAAAGATTCGTTGAAAGCAAATACGACCTATACGATTGACTTTACCAATTCTCTTTCGGACAACAACGAAAAAAATGTATTGGAAAATTTCTCGTTTGCCTTTTCTACCGGAGACGCGATCGATACATTGGAGGTGTCCGGAACGTTACTGAACGCGGAAGACCTAGAGCCGATGCCCGGTATTGTTGTTGGGCTGCATAATAATCTGGAAGATTCTGCTTTCGTAAAAACACCCTTCTTACGAACCAGTAAAACGAATGATAAAGGGCAGTTCACCATACGGAATATAGCGGAAGGAACATACCGCGTTTTCGCGCTGAATGACGTAAACAGGGATTTCAGATTTGATCAGCCCGGCGAAGATATCGCGTTTCATGATTCTACTTTTTTCCCTACATTCGAATTCACAACCCGGCAAGACACCATCTGGAAAGATTCGCTAACAGTGGATACGGTTATGACTATTCCATATACCCGTTTCATGCCGGATGATATTGAATTGTTTTTATTTAAGGAGATCTTTATTCGTCAATACCTGCAAAAAACCGACCGTCCGCAGGAGCATTTAGGTGTATTGACCTTTAACGCGCCATTAGATACAATCCCGACACCTGTTCCGCTTAATTTCGTACCTTCAGACAGCAGTTGGTATTACGCTCAAACGCTCGAAAACGGTAGTGTTGTAAATTATTGGATTACCGATCCCACACTGATTGCGCAAGATACGTTGCAGTTTGAATTGACCTATCCGAAAAGTGACTCGCTGAATATTTTACAAGCGCAAACGGATACACTACAATTTCTTTCACGCCGACGCCCGAATCAAAAAAAGAAATCTAAGGAAGACGAAGAAAAGCCTGTAGGCTTGGGCGTAAATGTGTATTTGCCGGGCGAATTGGATATTTTCGATACCATACATGTTGAGTTTAATGAGCCTGTACTTGATGTGTCCCGGGATTGGTTTTTGTTGGAACAAATGCAGGATTCCATTTGGTCTCCGGCGGAATTCAATCTTTTCCCGGACTCAACAAATTCATTAGCCTATTTCATTCACCGGAAATGGAATTATGCGGAAGAATACAGGCTTGTGATTGACTCTGCGGTTATTCATAGCGTATTTGGAAAATGGAATGATCCCTTCTCGGGAACTTTCAAGATTAAAAAGCAGGATGAATATGGTAATTTATATATAAATATTCCGGATATAAATGAACCTGCGTTTGTAGAACTGTTGAGTACTAACGATGCTCCTGTTCGGAAGGCTCCTGTAAAAGATGGGGGCGTGTTGTTTATGAATTTGAAGCCGGATAAATATTATGCCCGGTTAATCGTTGACAAAAATGAAAATGGGGTATGGGATACCGGTAACTATGCTGATAAGCGTCAGCCTGAAACCGTATATTATTATCCTAAAGTATTTGATGTAATGCAAAACTGGGACGTAGAAGAGACCTGGACTGTTTTATCAACTCCTGTTGTCGGTCAGAAACCGATGGATATCACGAAGAATAAACCGAAAGAAGTAACAAAACCAAAGAGAGATTACAAGAATGAGGGAACGAGAAACAATCAATCCTCAGGTAGCCGGGGAATGTCGGGTTTGCCATTTTAGGCTGAATTTACTTTTAATTATCTGCTTAGTATTTTGTGTGCAGCAAAATATTTCCGGGCAATGCCGTTTTATAAATGAACCATTTGTAACGGGCGAAAAAGTTAATTACGCTCTGTATTTTAAATGGGGAATTCTGATGCCTAAAGCCGGACAAGCCTCTATAGATTACCGCAAAACGAACGAAGATAATGCTCCCGGATATAGCTATCGTTTGTTGTTCAGAACTACCGGAATGTTTGAATCCATTTATAAAATGAGAGATACATTAGCCAGTTTTCATGACAAAGACAGGGTATTGATCCGTTCCGGAAAGAATTCTAATGAAGGGGGATATTATTCGATCGACAAGATTACGTTTTCGTATAAAGGCGACGAGGTTTCGGCGCATTCACTTCGATATAGCCCTACAAGAGTACGGATTGACACCATGTTGGTGTCAGAGGGTTGTACTTTTGATATGATGAGTTCTCTTTTGTATCTCCGCTCATTGGATTATAAGAAATTAAAAAACGGAGATCGTTTCTCTTTTAAAGTTATGATCGGTAGGGATGTGGTGAACGTAGGGTTTCATTACAGAGGGCAAGAGATTCTTGAGCGCGACAACGCTAAATTTAAAACCCTTCACTTTTCGATGGATATCTATGACGATGTGTTCGAGCAGAGTGAATCTGCTGCTGAAATATGGATAGGAGACGATGAGAACCGTATTCCTGTGCGCTTACGTGCAAAACTTAAACTTGGAGCGGCTGAGGCTTACTATACATCTTCTTCGGGATTGAAATACCCGCTCACCTGCCGGATTGAAATGCCAAAAGACAGAAGGTAGGGAGGTTTATTTCCCTAACTTCCACTCGGCACCGTCTTTCGTGTCTTTTATTTCAAAGCCAATTTCAGTCAGTTCATTTCTGATTTTATCTGAAGTGGCCCAATCTTTATTTTGTTTTGCTTGCTGACGGATCGTAAGCAACAAGTCCATTGCCTTTCCGAATACTTCATACGAATTTCCGGCAGCAGTAGCTTCATTTCGTACGCCCAACAGATCGAATAAGAACAGATCGAATATCTCCTTCAGTTCTTTCAGGTCGGCAGCTGTGATTGTACCCTTACCGTCTTTTACGGTGTTGATTATACGGGCGGCATCGAATAGGTGAGAAATAGCAATTGGCGTATTCAAATCATCATTCAGAGCCTCATAACATTTCGTTCGGATTCCTTCGGCCTCAACTGTGGAAGTTTCCGATGGGGTTATCTTTTGTAAATTTGCATACGCATCCATCAAACGAGACAATCCTTTCTCTGACGCTTGAAGTGCTTCATTACTAAAGTCTACCGTGCTGCGATAATGAGCCTGAAGAATAAAAAACCGGATTGTCATTGCCGAATAAGCCTGATGCAGCATCTTATGGCTACCGTCGAAAAACTCGTCCAATGTTATAAAGTTCCCCAGTGATTTACCCATTTTCTGCCCATTTACTGTGATCATGTTGTTATGCATCCAGTAATGCACCATATCATCTCCCTGAGAAGCAATTGCCTGTGCTATTTCGCATTCATGATGTGGAAACACCAGATCCATTCCCCCTCCGTGTATATCAAAATGCTCACCAAGATATTTCTTGCCCATGGCCGTACATTCGCAATGCCATCCGGGAAAACCGGCACCCCAAGGAGAAGGCCAGCGCATAATATGTTCGGGTTGTGCTTTCTTCCAAAGAGCGAAATCCACAGGATTACGCTTCTCTTCCTGCCCGTCTAATTCCCGGGTGGTATTAAGCATGTCTTCAACATTACGTCCGGAAAGGACACCATAATTATGCTGCTTATTGTATTTCTCCACATCAAAATAAACAGAACCTTCACTTTCATAAGCAAAACCGTTCTTCAGAATAGTTTTCACCAACTCAATTTGTTCAATGATATGTCCTGAAGCATGAGGTTCGATACTGGGCGGAAGCACATTCAGGGCATCCATGGCTTTATGATACCGGTTGAGGTAATATTGCACAACCTCCATGGGTTCCAATTGTTCTAAACGTGCTTTTTTCGCGATCTTGTCTTCGCCGCTATCGGCATCATGTTCCAGATGGCCTACATCTGTAATGTTACGTACGTAGCGAACTTTATAGCCAAGATGGCGTAGGTAACGGAAAAGGATATCAAACGTAATTGCCGGACGGGCATGTCCTAAATGCGCGTCTCCATATACCGTAGGTCCACAAACATATAGTCCGACATGCGGAGCGTGTAGAGGTATAAACTGTTCTTTCTTACGGGTCAATGTATTGTGAATGTGCAACGGATGTTCCATAATTATTCTTATAATCATTAATAACAGACACAAATATAGAAATAATCTACGTAAGCGTTATATCTTTGCGCACATGAAAATAAAACCGTATACGTGTATGAAGATTCTATTTCCTGTTCTTTTCACATTCTTATTTGTCTCGAAAGGATTTTCTTCAACAACTACAGATAGTCTGACTACATTATCAAGCTCTACACAGGATATTGTTACGGAAAAAATGCCCGTAATGCCTTATTCTTTCAATGCCAAAAGTCTTATTCTGCCCGGTTCATTAATTGCTGCCGGTGCTTTAGGTACAGCTATAGACGGTTGGCAGGATTTTCATCTTATTTCTCGTAAAAATTCGGCGAAAAAGATTCGTATAGATGACTATATGGAGTGGGGGATGTTTGGTTGGGTGTTTGTTTGCGATTTGTTTGCGAAAGAGAAGCACAACTTCGTTGATCAAATCTTTCTTCTTACACTGGCCGAAGGGTTTAATGCAGGAATGGTGCACGGTTTAAAGAATACAATAGACGAAACACGACCGGACGGCAGACCGTATTCATTTCCATCAGGACATACCGCGAATGCTTTTCTGGGAGCTCACTTAGCGTATAAAGAATTTAAAGACAGTGCGCCTGTTTTGGCCTATTCAGGCTATGCGATGGCGGCATTCGTAGGGGCTTTGCGCATACACAACAACCGCCATTGGGCATCGGATGTGTTGGCAGGAGCCGGGATTGGAATTTTGTCGGTCGAACTTTCTTATTTGATTTATTTCCCGATTCGCAATGCCATTGCGAAACAAGTAAATGCAAAAGCCGCTAAAAACTTGGTTTTAGCACCATCGATCACACCTCAGGGAGGAGGCGTTTATTTGTCATTCAGTTTCTGATTAATAGCCAATAGCTCTTCAATATGAGTCCGGTCGTTATTCAGTCGGGGAATCTTGTGTTGACCGCCAAGTTTGCCTTTTTCTTTCAGCCACTGATAGAAAACACCGGGCTTAGCCGGAATAATTTCCGGATCCATCAATGAAATATCCTTATAGCGTTTGGCATCATAGTCGGAATTAAGTTCCTTAAGATGCTTGTCCAATCTGTTTGCAAATTCTGCAATAGATATTGTCGGTTCTTTTTCAAACTCAATAAACCATTGGTG
The DNA here is from genome assembly GCF_900178525.1 of Massilibacteroides vaginae. Taxonomy (GTDB): domain Bacteria; phylum Bacteroidota; class Bacteroidia; order Bacteroidales; family Tannerellaceae; genus Massilibacteroides; species Massilibacteroides vaginae. The sequence continues at coordinate 811,064 of NZ_FXDJ01000009.1, read as the reverse complement.
CTTTCCTTTTGCTTGCTCTAAGATAAACTGAGGGGCAACCGTATATTCTTTTACAATAGCATTCGCTTCTTTACATGTTTGACTTAGGGCTTTATCGGCATTATTAATCATCAATTCTTCGCCAAAGGCGTTGATGAAGTGTTTTGTTCTTCCTGAGATAACAAACTTAAACGGGCGAAGCGAAGTGAATCGAACAGTATCACCGATCAGGTATCTCCATAAACCACCGGAAGTGGTGATTACCATCGCGTAGTTCTTCCCGGTTTCTACTTCTGCAAGCGGTAGTATAGTTGGATTTTCGTTATCTAATTCATTCACCGGGATGAATTCATAAAAAACGCCGTAGTCGATCATAAGCAACATACTGCTATCGGAAAGATCGCTTTGTATGCCGAAGAATCCCTCAGAGGCATTGTAGGTCTCTACATAATGCATCCTGTCTGTCGAAATAAGCGATTTATATTGTTCCCGATAAGGCTCAAAGCTTATTCCTCCATGGAAAAATACTTCCAGATCGGGCCATACCTCCGTCAGATCAGCTTTCCCCGTCTTTGCCAGAACAGCCTTGATCAATACCAGCATCCAGGAAGGGACACCGGAAAGGTTGTTTACATTCTTATTATAGGTGTTATTTACGATTGCTTCAATTTTACTTTCCCACTCATCCATCAGGATTATTTCTTTTGAAGGAACCCGAATGAAATTAATCAGCGGATTAAGATTCTGAAGTAAAACTGCCGATAAGTCTCCACAATGCGCCTCATGATTTAAAGGCGAAGGGCTATGGCTTCCTCCAAGAATCAACCCTCTTCCCATAAAAAAACGGCTCTGCGGGTTGTTCCTCAAATAGAGGGCTACACTATCAAAGCCGCCTTTATAATGGCAATCATGCAATATTTCATTCGTTACCGGCAGGAATTTACTGCGGTCGTTCGTGGTACCGCTACTTTGCGCATACCACTTAACAACTGAGGGCCAGAGGATATTCTTCTCTCCATTGATCATCCGGGTAACAAAAGGCTTGATCTCTTCATAGGTCTGAAGCGGAACACGCTGTTTAAAGAGGCTGTATGATGTGATTGATTTATAATCGTACTTCTTGCCCCACTCCGTATTACGGGCAGCATTTAAAAGGCCTTTTAATTGTTTTTGTTGTATTTGATCTGCATTTTCAGCGAATTGATCGATTGCTTTTAGCCTGCCTTGGGAAAAAAGGGAAAGAGTTTTTGTTAAAATATCCATGCTCAGTTTAATTGTGCAACTGCAAATGTAGGCATTCTCTTTTTATTTATATCTTTGTTATACACTAAAATACAGTTACAATGAAAATTGGTATCCTTTCTTCGGGCGGTGACTGCCCCGGAATTAACGCTACTATACGCGGGGTCGGGAAGACCGCCATTATGCATTACAACATGGAGGTAATAGGTATCCATAGTGGTTTTTCCGGCATTATTGAAAAAGACATACAGGAATTCGACGAACAAACACTTTCAGGGATATTAAATCTGGGAGGAACTATTCTGGGTACATCAAGAGAAAAACCTTTACGTAAACAACTGGAGATTCCTGAGTCTGAAAAAGCAGAGATTATCAGAAGAAATTATAAAGAACTAGGATTGGATTGTGTGGTTTGCATCGGAGGAAACGGAACACAAAAAACAGCCAATGTATTAGTCAATCTCGGATTGAATGTAATCGGCGTGCCAAAAACAATCGATAACGATATTTGGGGAACAGATATCACCTTTGGTTTTGATACGGCTGTAAACATAGCGACTGGAGCTATCGACCGTTTACATTCTACCGCCAGTTCGCATAAACGGGTTATGGTAGTAGAGGTAATGGGCCATCACGCCGGATGGATCGCTCTTTATGCCGGAATGGCCGGTGGAGCAGATGTAATCCTGCTGCCCGAATTAGGCTATGATATGGAAATCGTAACTAACATGATATGGGAACGCGCCAAGAAAGGGAAGCCTTACTCGATTGTTGTTATTGCAGAAGGTATCGACTCGCCCAATCGCAAACGCCCGGTAGATTATATCACCAAACAGATCGAAGCAGTAACCGGAATTGAAACTCGCGAAACCGTATTGGGTTATATACAACGTGGCGGTAACCCTTCTCCTTTCGATCGAAATCTGGCAACGCGCTTAGGCGGACACGCTACCGAACTGATCGCGAATAAACAGTTTGGTCGAATGGTCTGCATGAAAGGGGACACGGTAGAATCCATTCCGCTGTCTGAAGTTGCCGGTAAATTAAAATTAGTGACTCACGAGCATGACCTTATCAAGCAAGGCGAGAGAATGGGAATTTCTTTCGGAAAATAACAAAGCAAGCAGCTAATACAAATGAAAACACAGAAAAAGAAGAGTGCTCGTCTAATGTCTTTAGACGCGCTTAGAGGATTTGACATGTTTTTTATCATGGGCCTGACCGGGATAATCGTTGCCTTTAGTGATTTGTTCCCGAATTCGGAAACAATGATCTGGCTAAGCGATCAGATGTCGCATGTGCAGTGGAACGGATTGAGTCATCACGATACGATTTTCCCTTTGTTCCTTTTTGTGGCCGGCATTTCTTTCCCCTTTTCGTTAGACAAACAACGTGCCGGAGGAAAGTCGGATCAGGAAATCTATGCTAAAATACTGAAGCGGGGTATAACACTGATCTTATTAGGTTTTGTGTATAACGGTATTTTCAAACTGGACTTTGAACAGATGCGTTATGCCAGCGTATTGGCCCGTATAGGGTTAGCGTGGATGTTTGCCGCCCTGTTGTTTGTGCGCTTCAATACGAAAACCAATGTGCTGCTTACCGTTATTATTCTGATTGGCTACTGGTTGTGCATGTGGCTGATACCGGACTCGGCCACTCCGTATTCTTTTGAAGACAACTTGGTTGGCGCGATAGACCGCGTGTTGCTGCCGGGACGATTGAATGATGGTATTTTTGATCCGGAAGGAATTTTCAGCACGCTGCCTGCCATTGCCACAGCGTTGTTAGGCATGTTTACCGGACAAGTAGTTCAGCTGCCCGACGAAAAGTGTCCGCAAAGGAAAAAAGTCAGCTACATGATTATGGCTGCCTTGGCGTTTTTCATCATCGGATTATTTTGGAATTTTGTATTTCCGATCAATAAAAAATTATGGACAAGCTCATTTGTCTGCGTATTGGCGGGATATTCACTCCTCATGTTCGCTGTGTTCTATTACATCATTGATGTAAAGGGATACACCCGTTACTCGCTGTTCTTCAGGGTAGTCGGGTTGAACTCGATAACGATCTATCTGGCGCAAAGAATTATCGATTTCAATAAAATCTCGAATTTCTTTTTGGGTGGTATAATTAACCATTCATCCGAACAAACGGGAGCTTTGATAAGCAACATCGGGTACTTTACCGTATGTTGGTTGTTCTTGTACTTCCTGTATAAGCAGAAGATATTTTTGAAAGTATAAAGAAAAAAAGGGCAGTCAATTTTTATTGGCTGCCCTTTTTTCTGCGCATTTTTAAGTTAAAAACAGGCCTTTTTTCTCTGTTTTTCGGGTGTTCTTTAATTTGCTCGTAATCAGCGCATTATATTTGTCGAAAAACATAAAGGTTATTTTTCCAAACATAAAGGTTATTTTTTGAAAAATAAAGGATATGTTTTTATTTATATAGTATTATAAAAAAACGCCTCTGTTTTTGGGGTTGATTTCTTTCAGATTTAACCTTATTGCGCGACTGTTTTTTTGATAAAAGAAAGGGCCTCTTCAACAACTTCGTCTAATGTTTTGCTGCTATCGATAAAGCAAATGTCGTTGTGGTTGTTAACGGGCTCTTCTAATACCTCAAACTGAGATTTTAGCATTTCGGGTTTGAAAAAATGTCCTTTCCGCTTTTCTAAACGTTCGCTGATCAATTCAAAATCACACTTCAGGTAAATAAAATACAAGCCGGTATTGCCTTCTCTTAACATATCCCTGTACTTTTGTTTTAATGCGGAGCAAACTAACACGGATACGCTATGCGTATTCTGCATGGCGTAGATCGCGGAGTTTACTGCTTTGAGCCAGGGAGCACGGTCGTCGTCATTCAGGGGATGTCCGGAAGCCATCTTTTCTATGTTTGCCCGTGGGTGAAGAAAGTCTCCATCTAAAAAAGGCGACTTCATTTGTTGGGCCACAGCTTCGGCTACTGCAGACTTTCCGCTGCCGGAAACACCCATAAACACAAAGCTGAAGTGCTTTTTCGCCTTGTTTGGTTTATTTTCCATATTCATTTTAACAGATTATATAAACAAATTAAGTGTGAGTACACCGACCAAGCCCATAATCGCAACGATAATTTCCATGATGGACCAGGATCTCAATGTGTCTTTTATGCTTAAATTAAAGTATTCTTTAAATAACCAGAAGCCGGAATCGTTTACGTGAGAAAACATCAAACTACCTGCACCTAATGATAATACCATCAGGTTGGGGTTTACTCCCGTATTGGCTGCCAAAGGAAGTATTACGCCGGCGGCAGTAAGGGCGGCTACTGTTGCAGAGCCTACGCAGGCGCGTAATATTCCTGCAATCATCCAACCCAGAATAAGCGGATGTATGGATAATCCCTCCATCGTGGCGGCAAGTTCCAGACTAACTCCGCTTGTTTCCATTACATTTTTAAATATACCGGATCCGGCAATGATCAAAAGAATAGACGCGATGTCTTTTACGGCTTCAGCGTAAATCTGCATAACTTCCGTCATGGAGCGTCCTTGCCGTAACCCCAGCGTGTATGTAGCAATAATTATGGTTAGGAACATCACCATGGATGGGGCTCCTACTAAAGAGAAGATGCTACTTGTTTGCTGACTCATGGCAGGGAATATATAGGGCAAAACCGTGACGATAATAAGCAGGAAAACAGGTAGGGTAGCAGTCGCGAAGCTGTTTGTTTTTCCCGGAATGGAATATTCTTCACTAACTTCTTTTATTTCGAACAGCTTAACCTGTCCTGTTTTCATGTTTTTTAAGGTCATGCTAAACACCGGTCCTGCTACAATAATAGTAGGTATGGCAATCACAATACCCAAAATCAGTGTAATCCCCAAGTCGGCTCCAAACATAGAGGCTAATGCAACGGGCGAAGGGTGGGGAGGAAGGAAACCGTGCGCTACAGATAATGCCGCCAACATGGGGAGTCCGATATATACTGCCGGAAGTTTATACTGGTAAGCGACAGAAAAAATAATGGGGACAAGCAGGATAAAGCCAATGCCGTAAAATAGGGGGATACCGACTATAAAACCTGTTATCATTAGTCCCCACTGGATTTTGTTCGTTCCAAACATACCTACCATAACATCGGCTATCTTTCGGGCGGCACCACTCGCCGCGACTAATTTCCCCAACATGGCTCCGAGAACGATAATCAGGGTTAGGTCTCCCAAAATACTACCTATTCCTTTATCAATTACTTGTGGAATATCGGTTAAAGGAATGCCTAAACAAATTGCGGCCAATATAGAAGCGGCGACGAAGCTTAAGAAGGCATCGACTTTAAAATATGAAATAAGTACGATTAACAGTAGTAAACTTAAAGCAATTATAAAGAAACTCATAATATGAAAGTGTTAAGTTATTTTATAGGAATTCTCATTTTATAGAACGAACGCCAAACGAAATAAAGTCCGATAAGCAAAAATGGTATGGCAATATACATAGAAAAATCGTAAGCCGGATTAAACTTCATATCAATACATATCTCCGTGGCCAAAAGTCCGAACAGTGTTGAAAACTTAATGATCGGGTTAAGCGAAACGGATGAGGTGTCTTTAAACGGGTCTCCCACGGTATCACCAATAACGGCAGCTTCATGAAGTGGAGTATTTTTTTCACGAAGATCAACCTCTACTACTTTCTTTGCATTGTCCCAGCTACCTCCGGCATTTGCCATGTAAATGGCCTGGAATAATCCGAATACAGCAATTGAAACTAAGTAAGCGACAAAAAAGTTTGGATCCATAAACGCAAATGAGAGTGTGAGCGAGATCAAAGCTATGAAGATATTCCACATTCCTTTCTGTGCATAAAGTGTACATATCTTTACTACAGATTTGGAGTCTTCAATGTCTGCTTCTTTTTTATCCATATTAAATGTCTTCTTAATGTATTCTACCGCCCGGTAAGCTCCGGTAGTTACAGCTTGCATGGACGCACCGCTAAACCAGAAAATCACCGCTCCGCCACTGATAAGGCCAAGTAACACGGGTGCGTCTGTTAATGAAAGGTTAAGCAAGCCCGCTTTTTCCAGCAAAAGAATAATTGAAAAGATCATTGTTGTAGCTCCGACAACAGCTGTTCCGATCAGAACGGGTTTGGCAGTTGCTTTAAACGTATTTCCGGCCGAATCGTTCGCTTCCAGAAAATGTTTCCCCGTTTCGAAATCGGGAGTAAAGCCGAAATCTTTCTTAATCTCATCACTGATACCCGGAATTTGTTCTATCTGAGCCAGCTCGAATACCGATTGAGCATTATCTGTTACGGGGCCATAACTGTCTACTGCAATGGTTACCGGTCCCATGCAAAGGAATCCGAAAGCAACCAATCCGAAGGCAAATATAGAGGCGTGAGGGCCTAATACATCAGTAAGCCCAAGTCCGGCTGTAAAATAAGCCAATGTCATTAGTGCCGCAATCAACAAGCCTGTCCAGAAGGCACTGAAATTACCTGCTACTATCCCGGATAAGATATTTAACGAAGGACCACCTTCACGAGAGGCCGTTACAATTTCCTGCACATGTCCCGATTTTGAGCTGGTAAATATTTTGGTAAATTCAGGAATCAATACAGCAGCTAAAGTTCCGCAACTGATAATAGTAGCCAACTTCCACCAAAGCCCTGCAACGGCAATATCACCGAGCAACAGGTAACTCATAAAGAAAGATGCCGTGATACATAAGATGGCAGCAATCCAGATCAGCCTCATTAAAGGCGATTCAAAATCAAATGCTTTCTTTTTACCGTAAAGCTTTTCAGAAATACCCTGATTAATAAAGAAGGCACAACCGGAAAGGAAGTCCATAAGGAAACGCATACCGAATATCCATACAATCAGCTTGGCTTGCATCTGTGGGTCGGGAACGGCCAATGTGATAAAAGTAATTAAAGCTACACCTGTAACACCGTAAGTTTCAAATCCGTCGGCTGTTGGTCCGACGCTGTCACCGGCGTTATCTCCCGTACAATCGGCAATAACTCCCGGGTTTCTCGGATCGTCTTCTTTCACCTTAAACACAACCTTCATCAGATCCGAACCGATATCCGCTATTTTGGTAAATATACCACCGGCAATACGCAAAGCACTTGCACCTAATGATTCACCAATGGCAAAGCCAAGAAAACAAATTCCGACAATCTCGCGAGGAACGAATAAAAGAATGAAAACCATCATTACTAATTCAAGCGAAATAAGAAACAGTCCAACGCTCATACCTGCGCGCAAAGGAATGTTTACAACATCCAGCGGACGACCGCGTAGAGCTGCAAAAGCCGTTCTCGCATTAGCATACGTGTTTACACGAATGCCATACCAAGCAACCGCATAAGAACCGGCCATACCAACAACCGAGAAAAGAAGTACCTGAATGACTACCGAAAAACTTTGTTCGGCAAGTCCGAAGAAATACACACATAACACAACGGCTATCAGGCCGAATAATAAAAGTAAAAATTTCCCTTGCTGAAGAAGATAGGTTCGGCAAGTCTCATAAATCGTATTTGCGACTTTTAGCATAGACGTATGAGCCGGTAGTTTTTTAATTTGAGCAAAAAGTAAAAGACTAAAACCTAAAGTTCCGAGAATAATAAGGGCACCGTAAAATAAAAAATCCCAGGCGGAAATACTACTTCCCCAGATGTGAAATGAGCCTTCATGAAGATCCGGGATTGCGAGATCAAGTTCGCTGGCGTAGAGTTTGGTACTGATGTTAGATAAAATAAATACAATAATGAATGCGCTAATTTGTTGTGCTTTTCTCATGGGTTCAACGTGTTTTATAATGTGGTTTAAAAAAGTCAAAAACGAACCCAAGTTATTAATAATTTAGGTAATATTATCAGGCTAAAATAAAAAAAACATTAAAGGAGAAAATGAAGGTATACCTTATTTTCTCCTTTAATGTTTTAATCCCTAAAGAATAATCCTGAAATGCTATTCTTTAGTTAATCCTTTTCATCGTAGTTCCATTAATCCTGACGACGTTCCGGACGAGGTCCGCGGTCTTGTCTTGGAGGACGTTCACCTCTTGGTGGGCGTTCTTCGTAACCTTCAGGTTTAGGAAGTAATACTTTTCTTGAAAGTTTGAACTTTCCGGTTTTGCTGTCAACGTCAACCAGTTTAACCTGAATGATGTCTCCTTCTTTAAGTCCCGCCTGTTCAACTGTTTCCAATCTCTTCCAGTCTATTTCTGAAATATGAAGTAATCCGTCTTTGCCCGGCATAAACTCAACGAAAGCACCGTAAGGCATTACGGAAGAAATCTTTCCTTCGTAAACTTCACCTACTTCCGGAACAGCAACAATACCCTTGATTGCTCTGATAGCAGCGTCGATTGTGTTTTTGTTTGTTCCTGAAATTTCAATTTGACCGAAGCCATCCACTTCTTCAATGGTAATAGTCGCACCGGTTTTCTCCTGAATTCCCTGAATGATTTTTCCACCCGGGCCGATAACCGCACCGATAAATTCTTTACCGATAGTGAGGGTTTCAATACGAGGTGCATGAGGCTTAAGATCGGTACGAGGCTCTGCGATACAGTCTGTGATCTTACCTAAGATATGAAGGCGTCCGGCTTTAGCCTGTGCTAATGCGTTCTCAAGAATTTCGTATGACAGACCATCTACCTTGATATCCATCTGAGTAGCTGTAATACCGTCTTTTGTACCGGTTACTTTGAAGTCCATATCTCCTAAGTGATCTTCGTCACCAAGAATGTCTGAAAGGATAGCGTAGTTTGTTCCTTTATTTTCTGAGATCAATCCCATGGCGATACCTGATACCGGTTTCTGTAGCTTCACACCGGCATCCATAAGCGCTAATGTTCCGGCACAAACTGTTGCCATTGATGACGAACCGTTTGATTCAAGGATGTCGGAAATCACACGTACTACATAAGGATAATCAGCAGGGATCATACGTTTCAAAGCACGGTGAGCCAAGTTTCCGTGACCCACTTCGCGACGACCTACTCCACGTGAAGCTTTAGCCTCTCCTGTGGAGAAAGGAGGAAAGTTATAATGAAGCAAGAAACGTTCTTTTCCGTGATTCAATACATCATCTACCAGTTTTTCATCTGATTTTGTTCCCAACGTTACCGTTGTGAGCGATTGAGTTTCACCACGTGTAAAGACAGCAGAACCGTGAGGACCAGGTAAACAATCTATTTCTGTCCAGATCGGACGGATTTCTGTTGTTTTACGACCATCAAGGCGTTTGCCTTCATCCAGAATCGCACGACGCATAGCTTCTTTCTCTACGTCATGATAATAACGACCGATCATTTCACCTTTCGCTGCAAGATCTTCTTCGCTTAGTCCTTCTTTGTATTCGGCAATAATATTTTGGAATGCTTCACCACGTTCATGTTTTCCTGTACCCGATGTTGCTACTGCATACGCTTTAGCAAAACATTTATCGTGTACATCTTTACGTAGTTCTTCGTCATTTTCTTCGTGACAGTATTCGCGTTTGGTAAGTTTGCCGCAAGCTTCAGATAATTCAAGCTGTACCCGGCATTGTTCCTTAATAGCTTCGTGAGCGATTTTGATTGCTTCAAGCATTTCTTCTTCTTGCACTTCGCTCATTTCGCCTTCTACCATCATAATGTTATCCAGCGTAGCACCTACCATGATATCGATATCTGCTTTTTCCAATTGAGAGAAAGTAGGGTTGACGATAAAATTACCATCTACGCGAGCTACACGTGCTTCTGAAATAGGACCATTAAAAGGTATATCTGATACGGCAAGAGCTGCTGAAGCAGCTAAACCTGCTAAAGCATCCGGCATATCTTCGCCATCTGCCGAGAATAAAATTATATTAACAAATACTTCTGCATGATAGTTATCCGGGAAAAGAGGACGCAAAGCGCGATCCACCAATCTGGATGTCAGGATTTCATAATCCGAAGCGCGGCCTTCTCTCCTTGTGAATCCTCCGGGGAAGCGGCCTACTGCTGAAAATTTTTCTTTGTACTCTACTTGAAGCGGCATGAAATCGACACCGGGGTTTGCATCTTTCGCTGCACAAACGGTCGCCAATAAAACGGTATTACCCATTGTTACAGTAACGGCACCATCCGCTTGTTTAGCCAATTTTCCGGTCTCGATGGTAATGGTCCTTCCATCACCCAACTTGATCGTCTTGTTAATTGGATTAAGCATAATCTTCTTTATCTTATTTTTTATCTGTAAAACTGTTGCAAATGTAGTGAAAGTTTACTCTAATTAGATGTAAATGAAAATAAAAAGCACAGAAGATCCCTTTTTTAATGGGCAAGATGAACCTTTGGCTGAAACCGGTGTTGTTCTTCTCCTGACTTTGTAGGTCAATTACAATAGAGTAGTAATAGGAATTTCTTTGATCGTCTACGGATCAAAATGTATATATCCGGTTGTTTCCTTAACGACAACCTTTTCCATCGATAGAACAACCTATCCCTTTAACGCTGTGATCCGTTTGGGTGGAAACACCGTTGCTTTTCCAGTCGTCAAACGTTTTCTTTAGTGTTTCCAGATAAACATCTCCCGAAATAGAGCCTTGAATAATCGTCTTGTTATTGAACAAATAAAACGGGATATATTCCAGATTTAATTGATCCTCACTATAACGAATGTCTTCTGTCAGTTCAGTCAGAAACTCATTGCCGTCGAGCATTGTCATAAGTTCTTCCACAGGCAAGCCTACATTTAACGCGATTTCCTTTATAACTTCTCGGTCGCTTATGCATTTACCTTCAGTGAAATAAGCAAAGAAAAAAGCCTCGAACGTATTCCCTTCCAAATGATACTTACGCGCCAGTTTGATTGTGCGCAACGCGTCTGATGTACTTGTAATTACTAAGTTTTCGAAATTAAACCGTATTCCTGTTGCCTGAGCCAGTTTTTGAAGTTCGTTCAACTCTTCCTGTTTGTCTTTGTAATAATCCAGATAGGTTGAGTTAAGAGGCTCATTTTTTAAATCAGGATTAAGTTCATAGCTGTGCCATACTAACTCAATCTGGTCGGCGTGAGGAAAAGCCTGAAGAGCAGCTTCTAACTTCTTTTTGCCAACATAGCAATACGGACAGGCAATGTCTGCCCAAATATCAATTTTCATTTTCCCCATAGTTCAAAATGTTTTTTGCGAATCTAACAATTTCTGCTTACAATCCTATTATATAGTAAACAGATAAACTAAATAAGTTGCTGTTAAATAGTAGCCAAAAATACATAAAGCAAACGTAGAGCCGGATCAAAAACCTTTTTTATATTTGACACGCAACGAAGAATCTCTGAGACTAAAAAAAACTATTTTATTTACATTTATCAAAAACTTGTTGACATACTGTTGTCAGATTTGCGCTTTATCTTTGTTTTACAATCAATAAAATGTTTTGAATATGAAACTTACATCTTATCTTGTTTTTAATGGAGTGGCCGAAGAAGCGGCTGGTTTTTATGCAAACGCTTTGGGTGGAAAGATAGAGAATATCTTTCGGTATGATTCTATGCCTGCTACACCGGAGATGCCCGTTCCGGACGAGTGCAAGCAACTGATTTTACATTGTTGTATCGGTTTTCCCGGAGGATCGATGAGCGTTGCTGATACGTTGCCGCATGATAAACGGAACTTTGGGAATAAAGGACACATGCTGACGCTCGATTGCGATTCGATTGCGCAGGCCGAGGAGGTGTATGCCAAATTATCTGTAGGAGCGCAAAAGATTGAATGTGAACTTGGCGAAGCCTTTTTCGCTAAGCGGTATGCCGAGGTTCTCGATCGTTATGGCGTGCTTTGGGCGATCTTGTTCTCCGAAAATTAACCGGCTGTGAATCGGATCGACCGCATATCGACCTTGTTGGTGCAACTTCAGTCGCGACCAATCGTTAAGGCGTCTGAAATGGCAGCACGTTTCGGGGTGAGTTTGCGCACCATTTACCGAGATATGAATACGCTGGCTGAAGCCGGTGTGCCGATATGCGGAAATTCCGGGGTTGGATATTCGTTGGTTGAAGGTTATCGGTTGCCTTCGCTGATGTTCACAAAAGAGGAGGCTATCGCTTTTCTTACTGCTGAGAAAATTATCGAACAGCTTACAGATAGTCAGAACAGTAAGTATTTCCGTCAGGGCATGGATAAAATACGAGCCGCGTTGCGTGCTGTAGATAAGCAATATCTTCATAATATGGGTGATTCTATCGCCGTGTATAAAAGCAGGAATACACGCGAAAGTTTACCGAACTTATTGCAGATGATATTGAACAGTATAAACGAAAAACTGATTATTGAGATTGACTATACCAATGCCGATGATAATAAAACCAGACGTTCCTTAGAGGCTGTCGGAATCTGCTATTCACACCCGAGCTGGTACCTTACGGCCTGGTGTCACCTGCGAAAGGAGTACCGGATGTTCAGACTTGATCGTATTAGCAATATAAGGACAACAACCGACAAGCATACAAAAATACATCCTACATTGGAATCGCTGGCCGGAACCGATGCACCTCAATGTCTTACGGAAGTAGTGTTGCGAACAAGCAAAGAGGTGGCCAGATACAACGCAGACCGGTGTTTCTTTATGGGATTAATCAACGAGAACGAATTGACAGACGGTGGAATAGAACAAACCTACATGGCCTATTCGCTTGAGGTTTTAGCCAGATGGGTGTTAGCCAATGCCGACACCACAACCGTGGTTCATCCCGTTGAAATAAAAGATATTATAAAACAAATTATTCAAAATTTAGACGTATGAAAATTAATTGCACAGAGATAAAGACGCTCAATCCGATTAAAACGATTGCAATTTCACACCTTGGCGATTATTCCGGAATAGGGGGCGCTTTTGAAAAAATAGCCGGATGGGCAGCAGCAAATAATCTTTGGGCGGCAACTCCTAAAATGGCCGGTGTGTATCATGACGATCCGTTAACTACTCCTGTGGAGCAATTGCGTTCGGAAGCTTGTTTAGAGGATCTTGCCGATACAACACCGGGTGAAGGGATGAAACAGTATACAATAAGCGGAGGTAAATATTTTGTAATGCAGGCAGAGATCGTCATGGCCGAATTTTGCGAAGCGTGGCAAAAAGCGTATGCCACTGTTAACGAAAAAGCCTATCAATGCGATACACGCGATCATTATGAACTATATGTCGGTTGCGTTGGTGATGAGCAGGATCCTGATGCTCCCTGGATTGTGGAGATCCGTATTCCTTTGAAATAAAATAAATAATACACACTAAAGCGATGGAACCACAAATGTTATTGAGGAATCCGGAGATATTCCCTACGAATGAAGTTTTGAAAGATGCGCTTGGTGATGCGGTCTTTTGCGTATTGGAATCATTTGTTGAGACGGTTACAAGCGAAAATTACGGACTGACTGTTGAATGGCGATATTATAATGACGGCAAATCCTGGCTTGGCAAAGTAACGTATAAGCAGAAAACCGTCTTTTGGCTTTCGGTATGGGCCGGTTTTTTTAAGACTTCGTTTTTTTTCAAGGAAAAGCACCTTGAAGCGATTGCTGCTTTGCCTGTTTCAACGCAGATCAAAGAAGAGTTTTGTTCTGCAAAGCTTATTGGTCGTTTAATTCCTATGATTATTGAGATTAATAAGGTGGAGGATATTCCGGATTTACTGACCATTATTCGGTTTAAAAAGAAATTGAAATGATGATTGGGTTGGTATCCGTTTGTGTGATTTTTTAAGTTAAAATCAGGGGTAAGTTGCTTTTTTTTAGCCAAATCGTATATTGCTGATAATCAGCGTGTATGATTTGGCTAAAAACATAAAGGTTATTTCTTGAAAAATAAAGGATATTTTCGGAAAAATAAAGGTTATCTTTTTATTTATATAGTATAATGATTTTTCTCTGTTGATTGATGGCTAAATTTGAATTGTTAATTCTATCACTTTCTTTGTCATTCCGCCCCCCCCTTCCCTGTCATCTCTACTGTCCCTCCTTGTCATCTCGACTATCCCTCCTTGTCATCTCGACCGAAGTGGAGAGATCTCTGCTTATGGCTTCGTTAAAGAATAGTCAGACGCGGAGAGATGTTTCGACAAGCTCAACATGACAAGGGGTTGGTATGAGATGCTTCGATAGGCTCAGCATGACAGTGGATGGGACAGGGTTTTAAGGGGTTTCACCCCTGTGACCCCACATCATTTTTTGGCTTGATCCAAAAAACGAAGCAAAAAAGATCAAGGCTGCACTTCCTTCGCTAAAAAACACTGCGCTTTCGCTAAACAAATCGAAAACTCGCTTCGCTCAAACAACGATTTGTTTTTAACGCTTTCGCTCCGTGTTTTTCTTAACGCTCATCCAATGAGGCCGGTTTTTTCACGGCTCGCCGCTTATCGCGGCATCGTGCTCTTTTCCGGGTAGGAACCATCCTTTTTGTCTTCTCGAAATCCCTCCCTTGTCACCCCGACCACCCTCCCTGTCATCTCGACCGAAGCGGAGAGATCTCTGCTTATGGCTTCGTTAAATGATAGTCAGACGGTATGAGATGCTTCGACAAGCTCAGCATGACAAGGGGTTGGTATGAGATGCTGAGCCTGTCGAAGCATGACAGTGGGTTGATTGGTTTTGTTTTTAGTATTTAAAGCTTCCGCCTCCTAAAAACTCGCGTAGCAGTGATGTGCCCGGTAGTTCGAAGTCGGGGATGTAGTTGAAGTAACGCAGGAATCGGAGCAAACGGTATGCCTCTGCATTTTCAGGGTCGGACTCACGTACTTCCATCAGAATGGGTTCGGCGTATTTTCGTAAAGCGCCGAGCTCGTATATCATCGCGCTGTTGAACATTGCGTCGGCATTTTCTTGGTAGGGGAAAATCCATTTTTCTTCTCCACGACGAACGCTTGCCCAACGGGAGATCGTGTCTTTTGCGGAATATCCCCTGAACCGGTAGTCGCGAACAATGCGACGTAACAACCGATTATCGGTAGTCGGTATCCAGTTGTGGTTGTCCAACGAGATGGAGGTCAGCGCCGAGGCATAAACCCTATACTTGCACTTGTCGTTCACCATGGCGGTAAGTTCCGGGTTTAACGCATGTATTCCCTCTATGACGAGTACGGAATTTTCCTTTAGTTTTAATGTTTTGCCCTTATAAATCCGTGTGCCCGTATTAAAATCGAAGCTGGGCAAATTAATCTTTTCTCCTGCCAATAACTTCTCAAGATCGCTGTTGAAATATGGCAGATCCAATGCGTATAGCGATTCGAAATCATAATCGCCGGATTCGTCTTTTGGGGTATCTTCTCTGTTTAAAAAATAGTCGTCCAAAGAGATAGCGATAGGTTGGATTAGGTTTGTCAGCAACTGTATTTGTAATCGTTTGCAGAAGGTTGTTTTTCCGGAAGAAGAGGGGCCGGATATCAGCACAATACGTACACCGTCTTTAAAGCGACGAGCAATATCTTCAGCTATTTTGGCAACTTGCTTTTCCTGTACCGCTTCAGATACCTTGATTATATCCGATGTGTTTCCTTTTTTTAAGGAGAGATTTAGATCTCCCACATTGTTTAGACCCACCATGCGCTGTAAAGTGAGGTGTTCCTTGTAAACTTCAAACATCTTATCCTGTCTTATCAGCGGTTCAAGTTCATTTGGACTTGTACGTTTAGGAACGCGGAGTAAAATGCCGTCGTTATACGGAATTATATCAAACAGCTTGATATATCCCGTTGAGGGAGTAAGGCACCCATAGAAGAAATCAACGTAACCATCCAATTCATAATAAGACGTATAGGCCATACCCGATGTTTCAATTAACCGGGCCTTATCTTTCATATTGAGGCTATGGAAGAGCTCGGAAGCCTCTGAGGTGCGTACGTATCTATGATAGAATTTGAAGTCCGCGTCAATAATTTCCTGCATACGAACCTTGATTGCCTGAATTTTTGTTTCTGAGATCTGTTCACCATTTTTGATCACACAATAGTAACCTTTTGACACAGGATGCTCAAGATTTAAACCAGCTTTTGGTATAGTTTCATAAACCGCCTTAGCGAAAATATGGCAAAGCGAACGTATATAAGCGCGCGATCCGGACGAATGGGTATAGTCCATAAACTCGACATCTTTCGATTTCCAGCACCGATAAGTTAATCCTTCCACCTTGTTGTTTACCTGCGCATTCAGGGGAGTGTATTTAAGTGGAGCCCCCACTAATTCATATATTTCAAGTAAAGAAGACCCTGAGGGAACATTCGTGTATGTGTTATTATTCTTACAATAAATTCTAATGGTTGCATCCATATAAAAGTGAATTGGTTTTTGTATTTTTATTGCTTAAAGTTATGAATAATAATCCGATAATACAAGATCACATGAATGCTTGCAACAACGATAAATTGTATAGAATAAAGAATGCCGCATTAGTACTGCCTACAGGAATTTGCAGGCATAAATCGCTAATAATAAATGACGGAAAGATAGTTGCTATAGAGGACGATAAGTTGAGTGGGGAGCGTATGCCCGAACTGGATGCCAAGGGCTTGTTTGTTGCACCCGGTTGTATAGATACACATGTGCATGGAGGCGGCGGATTTGATTTTCTGGATGCGACTCCGGAAGCTTTTCGCACAATCGCTTCCACGCATGCGAAGCATGGCACAACAGCCATATACCCCACTTTGGCGGCCGCCCCTCTATCTGTTTTCAGGCAGAGTATAAAAACCTGTGAGAAAATAATGGATGAGACGCCGCAGGGAGCACGTGTTATGGGACTTCATTTAGAAGGAAACTATCTGAACAAAGATATGTGCGGCGGGCAGGATCCTGCCTATTTGTCGTTGCCGTGTGAAAACGAATATAAAGCATTATTGAGCGAAACGTCTTGTATCAAGCGATGGAGTGCCGCGCCTGAACTTCCGGGGGCTTTGGATTTTGCCCGCTTTGCTTCAAAGCAAGGGGTAGTGGTTTCGCTGGCCCATACAGTGGCCGATTACGCGATGGTAAGCGAGGCTTGGGAGGCCGGTTATACGCATGCTACTCATTTCTATAATGCCATGACCGGAGTTCATAAAGCCGGAGAATACAAACACGAGGGAACTATTGAGGCGGTTTACCTGATAGATGATATGACGGTAGAAATGATAGCCGACGGTATCCATGTTCCTCCTGCTATTTTAAAATTGATCTACAAGATAAAAGGGCCCGATAAAATCATGTTGGTTACCGATGCTATGGCTGCCGCTTCGTGCGAAGAAGGAACGTTTATTCATAACGGGCGGATTATTTTGGAAGATGGCGTTTGTAAATTGGCCGATCGTTCTGCTTTAGCAGGAAGTGTAGCTACGGCAGACAGGCTGATCCGCACGCTAGTTAAACAGGTTGGCATACCCTTGCCGGATGCAGTTCGCATGGCTTCGGAAACGCCTGCTCGTATTATGGGTATATTCGACACGAAAGGCGAGCTGGCGTGTGGTAAAGACGCGGATATTATTATCTTTGACCCCAATATTGAGATTAAAACCACGATCGTAGAAGGACGAATCGTTTATAACAGATTGTAAAACCATAAAAATGAGTATGAAACACAAATTGCTAATGATGGCCTTTGCCTGCGTGCTGCTAATCCCTTCCGGCGCGGCAAAGGATAGAAAAGAGTATTTTCCGAAAAAAGATTTAACACTTGTAGGTGCTTATTATTACCCCGAACATTGGGATGAAAGTCAGTGGGAACGAGACTTGAAGAAAATGGCTGAAATGGGATTTGAATTTACCCACTTCGCCGAATTTGCCTGGGCGCAATTAGAACCGGAACAGGGGCGTTATGAATTCGGTTGGTTAGACAGGGCAATTGCTTTGGCTGCTAAATATAACCTCAAGGTTGTATTATGTACTTCTACAGCTACTCCTCCGGTATGGCTCACACGTTCGCATCCGGAAATTCTGATAAAGAATGAGAATGGTACTACGGTTGATCACGGCGCACGTCAACATGCTTCCTTTTCAAGTACCTTTTATCGTGAATATTCGATGAAGATGATTGCTGAACTGGGTAAACGTTACGGAAATGATAAGCGCGTAATAGGGTGGCAATTGGATAATGAACCCGGAGTTCGACAAGATTATAACACCGATGCGTTAAACCGCTTCCGCTCTTTCTTGAAAAGGAAATATAATAATGATATTTCCGCCCTGAATAAAGCTTGGGGAGCTGCATTCTGGAGTCAGGTGTATGCTTCTTTTGAACAAATTACATTTCCCTTGCCGGCAAATTGGGGGCAGAATCCGCACCAACTGTTAGACTGGAAAAGATTTTCGGCATACGAAGCTGCTTCTTTCATGGATGAACAGGCCGATGTGTTGAGGAAGTACACAAATCCGGATCAATGGATCACCTCCAACTATATTCCGAACTATGCGGATGGTCATTTCGGACAATCAAAGAAGCTGGATTTTAATACATATACTCGTTATATGGTATACGGAGATCCCGGCATTGAAGAACTTGGTTTCCGTATAGGCGACCCGATGCGTATTCCTTTCGCAAACGACTTTACCCGCCCGATAGACGGAATATACGGCGTAATGGAACTCCAACCCGGACAGGTGAATTGGGGAACACGCAACAGTCTGCCTTATCCCGGAGCCGTAAGGTTGTGGTTGTGGTCTGTGTTTGCCGGTGGAAGTGATCTGACTTGTACTTACCGTTTTCGTCAGCCGTTGTTTGGCGACGAGCAGTTTCATCAGGGAATTATTAGTACGGACGGCGTAACTCCTTCCCGGGGAGGACTGGAATTTGAGAAATTCATCAACGAAATCGCGCTTCTGCGGAAGAATTACGATCCGGGATCAGCCCTGCCGGCGGATTATACAAATCGTAAAGTAGGCATTCTTTATACACATGAGAATGTATGGAGCATGGAGAAACGAAAACTGAATAATACGTGGGATACCGAAAGGCACATTCAGAAATATTACAAAGCCTTAAAGCGTTTTGGAGCTCCGGTAGATGTGATTTATGAAGGAAAAGACTTCTCCAACTATCCTGTTTTGATTGCTCCCGCCTATGAAATGGTAGATGATTCGTTAATAACTGCCTGGACTGATTATGTGAAAAACGGAGGACACCTTGTTTTAAGTGTGCGTTCGGGATGGAAAGATCGCATGAGTCATTTATTTGAAGCTCCTATCGCCGATAAGATAGCCCCTCTGATTGGAGCCGGATATGATTTCCACGACTTTGTTCCGGCAAACCAGTCCGGCAATGTGGAAATGAACGGAAAGAAATATGCCTGGAATAACTGGAGCGAAGGACTTATTCCTCTAAATGAAACAGAAGTATGGGCAACGCATGCAGACCAGTTTTATAAAGGAACTCCAACGGTTACCCACCGCAAGTTAGGAAAGGGTACTGTAACCTACATCGGAACGGAAACGGAAAGCGGAGAGTTAGAAGCGGATGTTTTAAAACGTATTTACGCGTTCAGCAACACTTCGCTTATGGATTTTCCGGAAGGAGTATGGATGGAATATCGCGATGGCTTCGGAATAGCTGTCAACTATTCGTCAAAGAACTATCCGTTTCCTCTGCCGGCAGGTGCGAAAATATTAATTGGAACAAAAGAAATCGAACCAGCAGGTGTTTTAGTCTGGAAAGTGAAATAACAAGCTCCTCCAGCTGATTATAAAAAAGAACATCCCGATTTTTTCCGATCGGGATGTTCTTTTTACTATTAAATAAAGGGTTATTCGGATGCTAACACATAGTTACCCGAACCCAATTCGACAACCAAAGATTCTCCTGTTTCCTTAACCGAACGAATCCCGGCCATTTTATTATCTACTTTGACACCGAATTTTAAAGGTAGTTTCACTGTAGCCGTAGTATTCGCCGGAATCGTTATATGCCAGGTCAGATTATCTCCAACGCGCTTCCATACGCTTTCTATTTTTCCGTACGGTGAATTATAAGAAGCATTTACATGATCCAGTTTCTCCGGAAATACAGGTTCCATCCATATCTTCTTAAAACCAACAGAAGAGGGATCGTTTTTTATTCCCGCCAGATCTTCATAAAACCAAATAAGCAGATCGCCCAACAACATAACATGGTTTCTCGAATTCATCGCCGGATTGGCCGTGTCGCCATTCCATAGCTCCCATATAGTCGTCGCGCCATTTCTGATCATATATCCCCAGGATGGATAAGTTTCGTTTGTTACAATTTTATACGCTAATTCCAGATTTCCGTGTTGGGTCAAGCCACGCATTAAATGCTGAATGCCTAATACGCCTACACTAACATGTCCTTTGCAATCGACTTCTGTTTTTTCAACGATATTACGGAAAACTTTTGCTTCATATCCTTCAGGAACAAGACCCAGCTGCAATGATAATAGATTTGCCGTAACTGTATTATTATCGTATTGAGCTGTTTCGGGTTTGAAAAATTTCTCGTTATATGACGCTTTAATCTTACCTGCAAGTTCCGCGAAAGATGCCGCGTCATCAGCTTTGCCGTTCATAGTCGCGAATTTTTCCATCAGTTGCAAAATGCTGTAGAATACAGTTGTGCTAAGCACCTGTCCATTCGTCTTACGTGACGGATCTTGTGAATGAATCAATTCCGCGGATTCAGGAGGCATACACCAATCGCCATAGGTGTCTTTCATGAGGATATAATCCGTCATTTGCGAGTCGGTCATGTGCTTAACCCATCGCTTCATGGAGGGATAGTGCCTTTTAATAGAGGAATCATCTCCAAACTGAGTATAAAGCATGTCAGCAACATAAAAATAGGCTGCAGGCCAGGTAACATCATCATTGTAAATAGTCCAGTAACGAGGAGACACCACAGAGATACTACCGTTTTTATTCATAGACTCTTCTATATCCACTAACCATTTTTTGTACATCAGCGCATTGTTGAAAATGAAACTTTCTCCATAAGCACCTGTTGTACGATCGCCAAGCCATCCTAATCGCTCATCCCGCTGAGGGCAATCCGTAGGCATTCCCCGATAATTACCCCGTATTCCCCAATAACAGTTTGAGTATAGCTTGTTTATTAGTTCATTCGAGGTTTCAAACTTACCGATGGTAGCCATCTCGTCATAGACTACTTTCCCTGTTAAATCATTAACTGAGGGCTCACTCTCTAAACCGGATAGTTCAACAAAACGAAAACCGTGATAAACGAATTGAGGTTCCCATGTGAAGATACCATCAGAAGCGGGAGTATAGACATTGGTAACCAATGCACCGCGTAAATTATCCATATATAAGCTATCTCCATCCTGTGTTAACACTTCCGCGAACCGCATGGATATAGGCTGACCCTGTTTGCCTTTAAGTTTAACATGTATATAGCCAACCATATTCTGCCCCATGTCAACAATGTAGCGTCCGTTTTCTACTGCCTTAATTGATATTGGGCGTATTTCTTCCATCACTTTCAGGCTGGGAGATAGCTGAGCTACAAGTTTTCCTTTAGGAGCTTCCATCATAGCGGCTGATTGCCATGCAGAGGCATCGTATCCACTCTTGGTCCATTCGCCCAATTCAAGGCGGGCATCATACTTTTCACCATCAAACTCATTGTTTTCCACAACAGGCCCGTTGTTTGTAGCCTGCCATGTTTCATCCGTAATTATGACTTCCTCTTTATCTTCGTACTCAATATGAAGTTGAGCGATCAGCCGTGGCAAGCCGAAACCATGCATTCCTTTCTCCCGCATAGTCAGAAAGCGACCATTACCAAGGGCTACGGCAATTGCATTTGAACCGCTTTTCACGAATGAGGTAACATCGTATGTAAGAAAAGGAACTGACGCATCATACCAGGTAGGTAACGGGCCAAACACATCATTGCCAACTTGTAGACCATTTATATAACATGTAGAAGAACCTACCCCAGAAATATATAACACGGCACGTTTGGGCGAAGAAGTCGCATTAAACTCTTTACGAAGATAGCGAGCCGGGAGTATTGTCCGGTTTTTATCAACCTGTAAGTTTTCCGGATCATTTATGCCTATCCATTTCGCTTTCCAGTCTGCCTCTTTCAATAAAGCATTCGACCAGTGTTGAACACGACTTTCTATCTTTTGGCCGGTATTTGTCCACACGGTCAACTTCCAGAAATAAGCTTTGCCTGATTTCAATTGCTCACCGGCATATTTGATCAACAAAGATTGGTCTGACTCTATTTCACCGGTGTTCCATAATAAATTTGACTTATTTTTCAAATCCGGCTCTGAGGCTGCCACTTCAATCTGATAGCGAACTTGTGTAATACCTTGAGCTTCACTTTCCAGTTTCCAAGAAAAGCGTGGAGCTGCGTTTCCGACACCTTGGGGATTCTCACGCATCTCTGTTACTAACGATGAAAGCACTACATTATGTGTCTCAGTACAAGCAACGGCAACAGTGATAAGTAAGATAAGAACGGGTAATAAGAATTGATTCTTGATCATAACTTAATAGTATTAGATTTGTTTTCATAATATACAGTTACTTTCCGCCAAATGAGAAGCTTACTGGGAAGGCGATTGGTGATGTTATGGGTTGTCCTGCGATGTTGAATGTTGGTCTGAGGCTAAGCGATACTGTGGATTTTTCACCGCTTATACCGGCTATATTCTTTACAATGTTCAACAATGCGGTTTGGCTGTTATTTTTCATCAGATTTGCTACGTCTACGCCTATTGTGAGTGGGACTGTTTGGGTACTTCCTCCCGGGATATTTACGGACTGTTCGAGTGTTCCATTGGTGAAATGAATCTCGTCGATGCTAACCGCGTATTGTAATTTGTTGAGAAGCGCAGGCGTCTCATTCGGGTTGGTTACGTTCATGTTGACGGTAAAATTCAATGGGATATTACTCGGGTTTCCGGCAAGGATGGCTGTCAGTTTTACCAGATTTGCAGGAGATAATGCCGATCCTGAAGTTAGATTGACTCCGGATACCGAAAGATTCGAGATTGAGTTGTAAGCATATTTGCATTGTGTCATATTATAGGCTCCGGAAAGGTCGTTGCCAACGGTTGTGCCACATCCGGACAGAACTATAATCAAAGATAAAAATGGAATTAAAGCAATTAATTTTCGTTTCATTTACGGTTGTCTTTAATGTTTATAAAACTGTTCTATTCATTTAATCAAGAGCTAATATATAGGTGTTCTTTTCTGAGAGTATCTGTAGTGCTTTCTGAAAACTCGGGTTATCCTCGTTTATGATTTGAAAATATTCGCTCATCTCAAACATATCACGCGCAATAAGTGCTTTGATTTGTAATTTGATCAGCGGTTTGGATCTGTTGTATTCCTCTTCATTGAACTCGATCTTTTCTTCTTCGGCGAGTGCGATCAAATCCTGCATAATGTCTTCGCCTACTTCAAAATCTTTCTTATAAGCGGCAAAAGTAGGGTGTTTCTTAGTCATCGATTCTCTGGTTTTGTCTAAATAATTCATCGAAATACGATTTACAAGACCTGTAGCAACAATTTTCCGATGGTAATCCGTATAACGGGTCGTATCTACAGGAATAAAAACATCGGGCATGATGCCACCACCACCATAAACCACACGATTGGATACAAGTGTATTATACTTCATTGAATCCGGAAAATGAATGCTGTCTGCACTCATCAGTTCGCCGTGGTTATAGCGTTCAATCAGATCTTGATTGTATTCATCCTGTTTGCCTTGCTCGTAAGGTTTCTGGATGCAGCGTCCTGTAGGCGTGTAGTAGCGGGAAACCGTTAATCGGATCATTGATCCGTCGGGTAGCGGAATAGGCTTTTGAACAAGTCCCTTGCCAAAAGTTCTGCGGCCAACAATTACACCACGATCCCAATCTTGTATCGCTCCGGCCACAATCTCACTTGCGGAAGCAGATCCCTCATCTACCAGAACAATTAATTTTCCTTTCTCAAATCCTCCTTTAGCGGTTGCATTGGCGTTTTCACGCTGCATTTTACGCCCTTCCGTATATACGATCAAACGATCTTTCTCCAGAAACTCATCGGCAATGTCAATAGCAATATTGAGGTAGCCTCCTCCATTACCCTGCAAATCGAGAATCAGGTTCTTCATCCCCTTTTTTTGTAGTTTAGCCAATGCTTCCCGGAACTCATCCGCAGAAGACGCGGCAAAGCGGTTCAGTTTAATGTATCCGGTTTCTTTATCAGCCATATAAGCAGCATCTAAGCTATATACAGGGATCTTTCCACGTATGATGCGAAACTCAATTAATTCATCCTCTTTATTTCGTTTCACTTTTACACGAACTTCTGTGCCTTTTGGTCCGCGAAGACGCTTCATCACGTCTGTATTTTTCATTTTTACACCTGCTATCGCGGTATCATTTACCTGCACAATACGATCTCCTGCCATCAGTCCTACTTTTTCAGAAGGACCTCCCGGTATTACTTGAATAACATAAAGCGTATCCGTAAGCATATTAAACTGGATACCGATCCCGTCGAAATTACCTTCTAACGGTTCAGTCATTTCTTTCGTTTCTTCCGGATCAAGGTAGTTGGAGTGGGGGTCAAGTTTTTCCAGCATACCTACAATAGCGTGTTCGGCCAGTTTCCCTTCATCTGCAGGATCAACATACAGATTAGAGATGGCATACAACGCCATGGACAGTTTGCGTGCTTCTTTATTAATACTTTGACCTTGTGCGTATGTCTGAGCAAATCCGGTAGTGATAAACAGACAAAGAAATATAAATTGTTTCATGCTTTAGTTTTATTCAAAATAGATTATTCTATATCAATACAGTTCCGTTTCTTTCGGAACGAATAGAGAGATGTCTTTGTCGTAACTCAGCAGTTCGCGTACAATACTTGAACTGATGTGTGTATGCTCAGGCTCTGTAAAGAGGATAAACGTTTCAATTCCGGTGAGCTTGCGATTCACATCTGCTATGCTTTTTTCGTATTCAAAATCATTTACGGTACGAATTCCACGCATGATAAATTGCGCGTCAACAGATTGCGCGAAATCTACAGTCAGCGAGTCGTACGCCATGACCTGAACCCTGTCATTATGTTTATATAGCTTCTCAATTGCCTCCAGTCTTTTATCCAAAGGGAAATAAGTCTGTTTCTTTTCATTGATCCCGATAGCAATGATAATTTCATCAACAATCTCCAATGCGCGCCTTACTAACGACTGATGCCCGATAGTAAAGGGATCGAACGTGCCGGGGAATATAGCCCTTCTTATCATCTTTTATATTTGATAAAGGTTACTTTTAATGTATTAAATAGCTGAATCTTTTCTTCCGTTGTTGTTTTTTTCGAATAGCTTCCATCCGGATTTTTCATCTCTTTCTGTTTTTGTGATTTCAATCCAGATCTTCTTCTATTACCAGATTTTCAATAATGAAATTCTGTCTTTCCATCGTGTTTTTGCCCATATAGAATTCGAGCATCTCCTTTACAAGGTCTTCCTTTTTCATTGTTACCGGATCCAGACGAATGTCTTTCCCGATAAAATGTTTGAACTCGTCGGGCGAAATTTCGCCCAAACCTTTAAATCGGGTGATCTCCGGATTCTTTCCTACGGCTTCTATCGCGGCAAGCCGTTCTTCTTCCGAATAACAATAATAGGTTTTCTGTTTATTGCGAACGCGGAATAAAGGCGTTTGCAAGATATACACATGATTACGTTTGATCAGATCCGGAAAGAACTGAAGGAAGAACGTGATCAGCAGCAAACGGATATGCATACCATCCACATCCGCGTCGGTTGCAATAATTACTTTATTGTAGCGAAGTCCTTCCAAGCCGTCTTCAATATTCAAAGCGGCCTGTAACAGGTTGAACTCTTCGTTTTCATATACAATTTTCTTTGTCAGCCCGTAGCTGTTCAGCGGCTTACCACGCAGACTGAATACCGCCTGTAGGTTTGGGTCGCGGCTCTTTGTGATTGAACCGCTCGCCGAGTCTCCCTCGGTAATGAAAATACAGGAGTCTTCTTTCTGATCTCCTTTGGCATCATTGAGGTGGATACGGCAATCACGCAACTTCTTGTTGTGCAGATTCGCTTTCTTGGCTCTTTCGCGAGCCAGTTTCGTTACGCCGGCTATCGCTTTACGCTCTTTCTCTGATTCAAGAATCTTTCGTAAAAGGGCGTCGGATGTGTCCGGGTGCTTATGTAAGTAGTTATCTAACTCTTTCTTTATAAAATCACCAATAAACTTAGCCACACTAACACCATCGGGTTCCATGTCTTTAGAACCGAGTTTGGTTTTCGTCTGACTTTCGAATACGGGCTCTTCCACCTTAATGCTGATGGCCGCTACAATGCCGGCACGGATATCCGAATATTCGAAATTCTTCGTATAATACTCCTTGATCACCCTTCCGGTAGCTTCACGAAAAGCCGAAAGGTGAGTACCTCCCTGCGTTGTGTGCTGTCCGTTTACAAACGAATAGTATTCTTCACCATATTGATTGCTATGGGTAATAACCAGCTCAATATCTTCACCTTTCAGATGAATAATAGGGTAAAGAGGCTCGGTTGTCATATTCTCATTCAGCAGATCGACCAATCCGTTACGGGAGTGAAATCTCTTTCCGTTATAAATAATCGTCAGACCGGAATTCAGGAATACATAATTTTTGAGTAACCCTTCAATAAATTCGTCCTTGTATTGATATTCTTTGAATATCTCTTTGTCCGGAATAAAGAAAACCTGTGTTCCGTTGGACTCATCCGAAGGCTTGATGTCTGTTTCTTCGGTAACTACAGCCTTGCTGTATTCTACCTGTTTGCATTCCCCGTCACGATGGCTCGTTATGAGGAAATAGCTGCTTAACGCATTTACGGCTTTAATACCGACACCGTTTAGTCCGACTGATTTTTTAAAAGCCTTGCTGTCGTATTTTGCTCCGGTGTTCATTTTGCTCGATACATCGACCACTTTGCCCAATGGAACACCACGGCCATAGTCGCGTACTGAAACAGTCCCTTCTTCGACGGTAACTTCGATTGTTTTCCCGTATCCCATCATGTATTCGTCGATGGAATTGTCTAATACCTCTTTCAACAAAACATAGATGCCGTCGTCGGCATAACTTCCGTCTCCCAACTTACCTATATACATCCCCGGACGCCGGCGGATATGCTCCATCCAGTCTAAGGTTTTGATGTCATCATCATTATAGGCAGTCTGCTGTTGTGTTGTTGAATTCAGTTCGTTCATAGAAAAAACTCTTTTATTTCAATTCCTTAATAAATGCTCTTCTGGTTTTGTGATGTTCTCTTTTAAAGTAATCCCATTGGGCCTGCACCGCGTTGTTGGATTCCAGCTCCGGGTTACTTTCGGCATACTCAACACCTAAGCTCTGATAAACAGGGATCAGGTCGTTAAAGATAAGCGCGTTAACACCCTTGTTTTGATATTCCGGCAATACGCCCATTAAATACAGGTCGATTATCCTCGGTTTGCTTTTTAATGATTTCAACAACGGGATAAATCCAAACGGAAACAAATGTCCTTTCGCCTTCTTCAACGCGTGAGACAGATTGGGCAACGAGATGCCAAAACCAACCACCTTGTCGGTCTCCTCGTGGATAATAACCGTCACCATATCCAAACGGATCATCGGAATATACTGATTTACGTAATAATCGATTTGTTTTTTGGTAAGCGGTGCAAATCCATACAGCGGACCGAAAGCAGAGTTTAACGCTTCAAAAATTTTGTGCGCGTAAGGCCAAATGTCTTTTCTGCGTTTAAACTTCACGGTTTTAAGCCCGTATTTTTTTTTCACAATTTCACCTACGCGAAGATGTTTATCAGGAACCGCGTCCGGAATGTAAATCTTAAACTCATGCCAATCGTTATCCTTCGCATAGCCCATGCGTTCCATGTGCGTTGGATAATACGGATGATTATAGATCGTTGCCATTGTTCCCAACTGGTCAAAGCCGTCGATCAGCATGCCTTCATGATCCAGATCGGTAAATCCTAACGGGCCATGAAGATGATCCATACCTTGTTTTTTCGCCCATTTCTCTACGGCGTCAAACAACGCGTCGACCACTTCCTGATCATCCACAAAATCTACAAACCCAAAACGGGCATATTTCTGACCCCAAACTTCGTTGCTCTTCCTATTCACCATGCCGGCTATACGGCCTACTACGCGATCGTCCCTGTAAGCCAGGAAGTATACGGCATCACAAACTTCAAACGCGGGATTTTTCTTCTTATCCAACGTTATCATTTCTTCTTCAACCAGACCCGGTACATGGTAAGGACTATCTTTATAAAGTTCTATGTTGAACTTAACGAATTTTTTGAGTTCTTTCTTCTGAGTGATTTCTCTAATTATAACGCTCATCAGTCAATAAATTTGAATGGCAAATGTAAACAATTTATTTGACAGTGATAATAATAGTTATCGCATTCAGTAAATTAAGGGCCCTGTCGGGTGGAAAAAACAGTCTGTTTTGACCTGATTTGCTTTAGGCATTGCCAAGTTGAAATCAAATATCCTTTAGCCAGGAGGCAAGTAATGTTGTCATTTCTTTGTGAAACCTGAAATCGCTACGTAAACCCCAGCCATGTCCGCCTTCGGGGAAGATATACATCGTTGCTTTTATGTCGTTCTTCTTTAAGGCGTCGTAATAGCGGGTGCTGTTTTCAGGAAGCACCACTTTATCGTCGTCACTCAATAAAAGTATAGTCGGAGGCGTAGTGTTATTCACCTGCTTTTCGTTGGAAAAAAGATGCAGATCGGAAATAGAAGGGTTGTCTCCCAATAAGTTTGTTTTTGATCCTCCGTGGGTAGCGATATCCATCGTGATCACCGGATAGAACAGGATGGAAAAGTCCGGTCTTGTGCTTGTTCCTGTAGGCGCGAAATGCGTAGATACGGTTGAGGCTAAATGTCCTCCGGCAGAAAACCCGGCAATACCGATCTTGTCCGGACGTACGTTATATTCGGTTGCCCGTTCACGCACATGGCGCATGGCTTGCCAGGCATCGTCAAGCGGTACGGATTTATGTTTATTGGGCATTCTGTATTTAAGCACGAAGGCCGCTATCCCTTGTTTATTCAGCCATTCAGCTACTTGTACGCCTTCGTGCATGGACGCCAGACCTGCATATCCGCCACCGGGACAAACAACAACAGCCTTTTGGGTGTTTAGTTCTTTCGGAGGAAGATAAATGGTAAGTTCTGCTTCCGATACATTCGTGATCCAATGATCCTTGTTGTTTTCGGGTGCTGTGATGTTGTTGCTTACCGGAGGATTGCTCTCCCACAACTTAATCACCTGCTGGGCTTCAATCGGGAAGATGCACACAAACAGTATGCTTAGTAAATGTAGTTTTGTGTTCATAATAGTTGTAAATAGTAGTTTGTTCACAAATATACAAAAAGAAAAACTCAATTCATTTGCAGATAACACCAAACAGGGTGGTGGTCGGAATAATAAATTTTATCTACCGTGCAGTTAAACGATTTCATATTTGAAGAGTAAAGAATATTGTCTATTCTGAACCGGAAAACATTGCGATTGTAGGTTACACCAAAACCTGATCCCGACTGGGCGAAGGCATCATGCAGGTTGCCTTGTATCTTCCGGTGGGCATAAGAAATAGGTGTGTCGTTAAAGTCGCCGCATACCAACACATAGTCGGCTTCCGTTTTCTCTATCTCTTCACGTATTTTTCTGGCCTGTTTAGCGCGCACGGTAAAGGCCGGACCAATTTTTTGTTGAAATGAACCCTTTATGTCATCCAAAAGATCAGCTGCCGGATTCTTGATAAACTCGGAATACCTGCTCTTGTCTTCGCTTGTGAGCTTAAAAGACTCGAGGTGATTATTGATCAACGCTATTTTCTTGCCGTCTACTTTTATTTCATGAATAGACGAACCGTTGTTCGGACTGCCATACCTGATCGGACGGGATTTGGCTATCGGGTATTTAGAGAATACAGCCAATCCGCTTTTGTAATAAGGCGTCGTGTTCACGAAACTGGTACTGTAATAAGGATACATATTCAATACGCGCCGTATTTTAGCTAAAGATAACTGTTTGTTCGATTTACTCTCAAAATATTCCTGCAGGCAAATAATATCAGCTCCCGAGTTTGCAATATACTCCAATATCTCATTCGGATTTTCTTTCGTATGATTCTGGAAAGCAAACGACATAACGTTGTAGGTCAGCACCTTGATCGTGTTTTCGGTAGGTACTTCCTTTGTTTGAAAATGAAGAGGGAAATAACGCTGAATGCTTCCCCAGCAGATCAGAATCGTTATGAGATTAACAAAAAAGAAACGCCATTTCTGAGTAAACAACCAGTAGAGGATAAAACAAAGGATAAAGAAGCAGAAAAACGGGAAAAATAAGCCTAAATAAGCGAACAACAAACTTTTGTCCGGCGGCACTCTGTCCGAGAAGGCCGATAAAATCAATACTATTGCCGCTACTACATTCGCGATAAACAATAAAAGATGAAATGCTATTTTAAGCGTTTTCAAACTCATTTATTTACTGGCATCAAAAAGTTTTTTCTTTTCCTCGCTGCTCAGACTTTGGTAGCCGGATCGCTTCAGCTTTTCCAGAATCTGATCTATTTCTTCATTTTGTTTATGTTTCCGTTCGTTATATTCATAATCCGTTTCACTGCGCTTGTAGGTAACACGCATTTTGGATTTAGGTTTTCTCAGATTTACAAACCAGTCTACTGCCTTGTTTATCGGATTCGTAAAATCTTTGCCCTTTTTTATCTGAGCAGCAAATAAAATACCCAACAAAGCTCCTCCGATATGGGCAATGTGTCCTCCTGCATTGCTGGAGGTTATGGCCAGAAAATCGATAATCAACGTAGCGAGTGCCAAATAGATCAGCTTTATTCTCCCTATTAAAAGCAGCTGGATTTCCAGGTCTTTGCGATAGAATGAAATGGCAAAAACAATAGCCATAACAGAGGCGGAAGCACCTATTAAAGCACTGTAGGGAGCGGCAGACTGAAAATAAGGCAGCATATTATACGATAGTACAAAAAACAGCGCGCCGGCCAATCCGCCCAGAATATAAAGACCGCCCAGTTGCCGGGCATTGAAAAATTGCAGAAAGATTTTACCAAACCAATACAGCCACAACATGTTAAACAGGATGTGGAAAAAATCATAATGTGTGAACATATAAGTGATCAATGTCCACGGTTTGCGCAGCAGATCCGGAATAGAGGAGGGGAGCTCAATAAAATCAAGGAGTGAAATATGCGGAATGTTGAATAACAAACAAATCACTCCGAACATACGAATGATAAGGAATACCCCTACATTGATATAAATCAATTGAAGCGGGATGCCCCCATTGCGAAAAGATTGCTTTATGTTAGTAAAAATATCGTCCATTGTCTGCGTCTTTTTTCTTCCAGTAACGAATCAAGAAGAACCCGAAAAGCATACCTCCGAGGTGGGCAAAATGCGCCACACTGTCTCCGCTGAAACGAGAAACACCAAGGAATAACTCTACAAGTCCGTAAAAGAACACAAAATACTTTGCCTTTACAGGTACAGGTATAAACATGATAAATAACGGAGCATTCGGAAACAACATACCAAAAGCAAGCAGTATACCAAATACCGCTCCGGAAGCACCGATAGTTACAAACATATTCAGGTATTCTCCTTTAGGCATCATCGTACCCGCCATATTGACTACTTCGTAATTTGAAGAAAGCAAATCGCGAAGCTCAAAATACCAGGCCACTTCTTGTATCAATCCGGCGCCAATTCCCGTTACAAAGTAAAATATAAGAAAACGCTTTGGCCCCCATACATTTTCAAGTACGCGTCCGAACATGTAAACGGCAAACATATTAAAAAAGACATGCGAAAAGGAACTTGTATCATGCAAAAACATATACGAAATAAACTGAAACGCATGAAAATCCCTGGCCCAAGGTAAATGAAGACCAAGAAAACTGATGAGGTCGACTCCTATCCGCGGAAGCACCAAGGTTGCTACCCAAAGAAGGAGATTTATAATAATAATATTTTTAGTCGCGGGCGGAATTGAACTAAGAAATCCCGTGTTATTTTGGATCATAATATTCTTTTATTTGTAAGCAAAGGTAAATATATTTTACTATCTGCATGAGGTGAGTACATAAAAAGCACCCATTAAAACGGAAAAATGCAGTGTATCAGTAAATTTAGCTTGCTTTTTTTTGCGGAGATTTAAAATAAAGCTACTTTTGAAACTACTAATGACTATTAATTATAAATGTTTAATACATTAATTATCAAACCATCATGAACAAAACAGAATTTATCAATGCCATTTCGGCTAAATCCGGCTTAAGCAAAGTAGATACCAAAAAAGCAGTTGAGGCTTTTGTTGAAACCGTTTCTGAAGAATTAAAAAGTGGGGGCAAAGTTGCTCTGTTAGGATTCGGCTCTTTCTCTGTAACGGAAAAATCAGCAAGAAAAGGGGTTAATCCAAAAACTAAGCAACCTATCGATATCCCTGCTCGCAAATCTGTAAAATTCAAAGCAGGAACTGAATTAGCTGAAACAGTAAAATAAATGGCGGACTTTTTGAACTTGTTCTCTGCCGGATCTAATGTGAAAATCATATATTCCGGCAGTTTTTTTATTCCCCGATAACCTTCCTCAACGTGCGTATTTTTGGAGTAAAAAATCAGCTGATTTTTTTACATACCTATATGAAAAAAAAGATAACCTTTATTTTTGAAAAGATATCCTTTATTTTTCGAAAAATAACCTTTATGTTTTTAGCTCTCTCCAATGCGATGATTTTCAGCGCCTTATGAAATGGCTGTTTTTTTGGAATTTCGGCCTGTTTTTTACTTAAAATAAACCTCGATTGGTAGCATGATGTTGCTGCCAATCGAGGCTTTTTTAGAGGGGTTGTTTGTTTACAGATCAGAAGGTTTTTGTTTCAATTTCGATCTTTGTTTTAGGTATTCCTTTTATTTCTGCTTCCAATGTAATAACGCCCGGTTTTTCTGCCGACTGCACAATGGCAACAAGCATTCCGTTGAAGAGGTGCATTTGTGGTTCGTGAAACAGGTCTAAAGATACGCTGTTTCCATTGCCTCCTGCACGATAAGTGCCGGCTCCTTTTACTTTAAACTTCACTAAGTTTTGTGCGTCCGGACATAGGTTTCCGTCTTTGTCGACTAATTTTACGGTGATAAAAGATAAATCTTTACCGTCGGCATTAATGACGGAACGATCTGCCGCTACTTCCAGGTGATGGGCTTTTCCGGCTGTGTGAATTTCTTTTTCTGCTACCGCTTTACCTTCGTTATCATAGGCCACTACCTTTACTGTTCCTGCTTCGTATTTGGTGTCCATCCACATGAGGCGATAGCGTTCCTGACGTTTAAAGTCTTTGGTGTCGCTGTTGTGTACTGTTACGGAAAGGTCTTTTTTGCGTATTCCCTGACTTTTTCCATTGATAAACAATTCTGCCGAAGGGTAGTTTGTATATACAAAAACGGGGGTAACTTCTCCTTCTCGTCCATTCCAATTCCAGTGTGGTAGTATATGCAGTGTTTCTTTTTCTCTATTCCAATGACTTCTGTATAAGTAGTATCTGTCTTTTGGAATGCCAACTAAATCTACTATTCCGAAAAGTGAGGAGTGACTGGGCCAATCGGTATAATACGGAGTAGGCTCTCCTAAATAATCGAAGCCTGTCCACACAAATTCGCCGATACAATAGGGCAGGTCTTCGTGTTGTATGTAATCGTCTTCAGGCAGATTAGACCATCCGCAATGTTCTACATCATAGGACGAAGATTGATGATCGGGATATTTTTTCATTTGCCCGCGTTCAACGGGAAACTTATACACGCCACGGGAGCTAACGGTAGAGGTTGTTTCGCTTCCTAAAATAATACGTTGAGGTAGTTTTTTGTAAGCTTCCTGGTATTTATGCGGACGATAATTAAAACCGAGAACTTCCATCACTGCACCGTAGTTGTTGTTTATCACTGCATCGGGCGCGTCCATTCCCTGAGTAACAAAGCGTGTAGGGTCTTCGCGCATGCAAATGTTTTGCAACCACAACGACAACTTAGGGCCTTGATCCGCATTGTGTTGGTCGGGCACCTCGTTTCCAATGCACCACATCACCACACTTGGGTTGTTACGGAATTGATGGATCAGGTTTACCATGTCTTTCTCTGCCCATTCGTCGAACACGAGGTTGTAGCCATTCTTCATTTTCGGAGTTTTCCATTCGTCAAACGTCTCTGCCATTACCAGCATGCCCATTTCGTCACAAGCTCTCACCAATTCGGGCGCCGGCATATTATGAGATGTTCTGATCGCATTTGCGCCCATTTCTTTCAGGATGCGAAGTTGGCGACGAATAGCCGCATCATTTACTGCCGCACCTAACGGACCAAGGTCATGGTGCATACACAAGCCTTTAAAAACAGTTTTCTTTCCATTCAGGAAGAAACCTTTATCGGGGATTATTTCTATAGTTCTGATTCCAAAAGGGGTGGTATATTCATCTTTTAGCACATCTCCTTCATAAAGTTTAGTTATGGCTTTGTAAAGATTGGGGGTTTCGGTATCCCACAACAACGGTTTTTCTACCACCAACTCTTGTTCAATCACTTTCGCGTCAAAACCTGTCAGCGATTTCCGATTTGATGTAATTACCCTTTCACTTTCGTTCACGATTTCGGTTACTACATGGTAATTACCGGCATCTTTACCATCGGGATACACAACTTTTGTTTTGATGTTTACTTTTGCAAAATCACTATTCACAACCGGAGTTGTTAGTTGTGTACCCCAAGTAGGGATATAAGCCTCCTGATTAATTACCAAATGTACGTTCCGATACAATCCGGCGCCCGGATACCAGCGAGAAGCTTCCGGCTTATTTTCCAACCGCACGGCTAATGTGTTTTTCCCTTCGGCCTTTACGTAGTTGGATACATCAAAATGAAAACTATTATACCCATAAGGCCAATAGCCCACCTCAGTGCCGTTTACATAAACTACGGCATTACTCATTGCTCCATCAAAAATAAGCGTGGCTGTTTGTCCTTTCATAAAAGCAGGCGCTTCAAACGATGTTCGGTACCAACCAACTCCCACAAATGGAAGTCCGCCTGTACGACCGTCATGTTGCTCGGCTTTTGTTTGTCCATCTTGCACAATAGCCATCTCTTGCATATCGTTGTCGCTGCTGAAAGGGCCATAAATTGCCCAATCATGAGGTACTGTTACATTTTGCCACTTAGAGTCATCAAACGCTTGTTTGCTAAAATCCGGATTGTCGGATCTCGTAAATTTCCAACCCTTTTCTAAGCGTTGTTCCGTACGTACTTGTGCTTGAGCATTGAATAGCAATCCTCCTAAGAGAATCAGTATTAGTTGAGTAAACGTTTTATACATGCTTTCGGTTAATTTATTTATTAGTTTTTTTGTTACTTATTCCATATCCTTGTTTTCACGGATCAAGTCTTTCAACTTCACCGCCTGAAAAGTCATATGAGCGGTACTTCCCTCATAGATTATTCCGATTGTTTCTTTGTCTATCAAAGATAGGCAGGAATAACCCCATCCGTGTTCTTCGTCTAACAATAATTGATTCGCTGTGTGCCAGGTATTGCCTCCGTCTAAACTTGCTTTGATCGTTATGTTATTTCTGTGTTTTGTTGAGTTCGGGTTGGAGAAAAGCAGTATATCTTTTCCCAGAATATTGTTTTCTGCTTTCACGTTGATCAGGCTGGCCATACATACCGGTTCTTGTAGAGCCGTGCGGGATGACTCGTGTTCTTTCCATGTTTTGCCCAGATCAGTCGTGGTATAAACAGCGCGACTTCCTCCTCTGTTATCTCTCATGTTGAGCATCAATACGCCCGGAGTTACTTCTGCTACTTGTGCTTCGGTAGTGTTTGTACGGGCATGATTGTGTATAGTCCAGGTTTTACCATGGTCTTTGCTATACATAATTCCCGCATTAGGAATTCTATCTGCTCCAATATATTGAATAGCAAACACAAGCGTTCCATCTTCCATGGTAATTCCATTTCCCGGTCCTTGCAATAAGAAATACCACGATGGGTCTTTCACTTGCGAGGTAATGTTAATTGGTTCAGACCATGTTTTGCCATCATCGTTGCTTTTCGACAAAACGAGTTGAGCGGTTTCATTTACCTGCATTCCTTGTTGCGAATTGTGCCACGCCCTGCCATTACCCATTCCGTGCGTCCAAGCAGCAATAGTCCAGATTGTTCCTGTTTTTTTATCCACTAAAATAGCCGGATCTCCCACTCCGTTTTGAGCTTTTGGTAATCCGCCATACGTACCAAATGCCATTGCGGTTCGCATCGGTTCCCAAGTTTGTCCGCCATCGGTGCTGCGACTTACGCCTACATCTACATATTCCTGCAAGTCGGCGCTATTGTTATACCTTACATCATACACGGCCAAAAGAGTTCCCTTGTTTGTTGTTGCCATTCCCGGAATACGATAAGCCGCAGCCTGATCGTCGCCGGCATAACGAACACCTACGCCAAAGCGTCGAAGTCTGTTTTCCGTTTCTTTATATTCTATTCCTATTGATTTTCCATCAGCTTTAGCCTTGGCAATTTTCGCCAATAACGTAGCATGGATTGACGATTTAGGATTCATCTCGATGCTTACC
This sequence comes from Massilibacteroides vaginae, assembly GCF_900178525.1. Classification (GTDB taxonomy): domain Bacteria; phylum Bacteroidota; class Bacteroidia; order Bacteroidales; family Tannerellaceae; genus Massilibacteroides; species Massilibacteroides vaginae. The sequence continues at coordinate 774,166 of NZ_FXDJ01000009.1, read as the reverse complement.
CAAAAGTAATTAACTCCTTTCATCAGTTTCTGAGCCGCATTTAGTGTTACGCTATTCGCGATGTTGTCCACTTCTGCAATCTTAACTGAGTAAGAAGGATTGGCCTGGTGGGTTTTGCCTGCTTCATCCCTCGAAATGTATTGCGTCGGAGCATAATACACGCCTTCTTTTCGTTGTACATTTTCCACACCGGCATAATATAGTTTCAGCGCTTTGATGTCGGATAGTAAAAATCCGGTGCCGGCATTTTCGAAGTCAATCGTCAGTTCGTCTAATGTAGTTGATGTCCGGGCATCCAGCCTGATGTAAAACAATACATTATCTCCCCTCTCTATCAGAATAGGGATTTGGGGTTGCGAAACCTGAACAATGTCTTGGGCATTCAAATGCAATATTGACCCCAATAACATTAAAAAAGAAACTATTTTTTTCATGAAGCGTTGAATATTATTTGTAATTACAAGATGATTCTTTCTCTTACAATAGCCCAAAGCTAACTATTTTCTTTCAACCAGTAGCAATTTATTGAGGAGCATGTTCTTACAGGTTTAATCAGAGAGCGATGAGATTAATCAAGTTTTATTTTATCTTTGCCGTCCATATAGAACTGCTGTTTTTTAATGAGAAAACTATAATAAACAAATGAAACATACAGCACACACTAAATCACCACGTATAGAAGTGGTTGATGCGCTTCGCGGTTTTGCTGTGATGGCAATCCTTTTGGTACACTGCCTTGAACATTTTATTTATCCGGTTTATCCGGACCCTGATCAATATCCCGCATGGCTTAACATACTTGACCAAGGCATAAATAGTGTGACATTTTCGTTGTTTGCCGGTAAAGCGTATGCCATATTCGCGCTCCTTTTTGGTTTTACGTTCTATATACAATACACGAATCAGCAGAACAAAGGGAAAGATTTCGGCGTGCGTTTTGTTTGGCGTTTGTTTCTTTTAATTGGATTCGCGACGCTTAATGCTGCCTTTTTTCCGGGAGGAGATGTGCTTTTGTTGTTTGCGCTGGTTGGTTTGATCTTGGTAGTAGTGCGGAAATGGAGCAACAAAGCGGTGTTGATAACCGCTATTCTATTCTTGTTGCAACCGGTTGAATGGTTTCATTACTTTGCCGGTCTTTTCAATCCACAATACAGTACGCCCGACTTGGGTGTCGGTTCGTTATACGGCGAGGTTACCACAGTAAATAAATCGGGAGATTTCTTCGAGTTTATTAAATGCAATGCAACTACAGGGCAGAAAGCGAGTCTTTATTGGGCGATAGAGGCCGGACGTACGTTTCAAACGGCCGGATTATTCCTGCTTGGATTATTGTTGGGACGCAAGCAACTGTTTGTACCTTCAGAACTCAACAATAAATTCTGGATCCATGTACTGATCATTGCTGCCGTGCTGTTTGCTCCTCTTTATCAGTTAAAGGTTGAACTGGCTGCCAGTAGTTCTGAACTTATAAAGCAAAATGTGGCAACTATACTCGATATGTGGCAAAAACTTTCGTTTACGCTCATTCTTGTGTCGTCGTTTGTGTTATTATATAATAACAAAGAACGCTTCAGAGCACTTACTGTGAATCTGCGCTTCTATGGCAGAATGAGTCTGACCAATTACATCACCCAATCTATTTTGGGTGCGCTTATTTTCTTCCCTTTTGCCTTGAATCTGGCACCATACTGCGGACATACATTTAGTATCCTGATCGGCTTTGTTTTGCTTTTTGTCCAAATTTCGTTTTGTAAATATTGGCTTAAAAATCATAAGCAAGGTCCTCTTGAACTAATCTGGCACAAATTAACCTGGATTTTAAAGAAATAAACACCTGCCGGTCCGGATACCTGTTAATGCAGCTTTTTTGAAAACTACTTTCTGAAAGGCTGTATTTTTAGGTAGGTGGCCGAACGCCAAAACCATTCAAAAGGACCGTATCGGAAATGCTTCATCCAAAAAATACTCACTACCACCTGTAAAGCATATATTGCCAAGCCAAGAAAAAATACTTCTGTTGTTCCCCAAGCACCGAATATTTCGCCAAAGCCCCACATGGCGAATAAAGTACCTCCTACAATACTTTGGGTTACATAATTAGTCAGCCCCATACGTCCGTAAGGAGTCAGAATTTCTAAATATTTCCCTGCGTTCTTCATTTGATAAAGCAGAATGAAACCCAGCGCTAATGCGCCCGAAAACACAACTGTGTGAATGTCTTTCAGTGCCATTGAAACTAACATGGAGGGGGTTACGTTGCCCTGCAAAAGCATCCGGTAGCTCACCTCTTCTTTCGGTATACTACCGAGAATAAAAGAACCAACGGCAAATCCCGCAAAAAGAAGAAGCGTCCTTTTTTTATGTATGTCGAGTTCCTCAAAGAAACGTAAACGCCCTACAACCAATCCTAAAATAAACAATGCCATCGTTACATACCCACGGCCGTTCAGTCCAAATTGATAATTCAACTTGCCCTGAAATCTGGTGGTCAGATTCTCTTTCGCGGAATTAATAAAAGTAGGCTTTACGCTTTCTCCCGTTGGCGGAGCCGGCCTTGCTTGAGGCGTATTCTCCACCTGCTCGGTTTTGGTCATCTTATCATATCCTACCTTTACAAATCGGGGCGTACCAACCAAAAGTAGCACAGCGATGACGAGCAACATCCAGTTTTTAAGCGGGAAAAGCGCCACCATAATCAATCCGAAGAAGGCATATATAGGTAAAATATCAGCCGTAAAGAAACTATTCCCGAATATACCTATTGCAAAAAGGATAACCATTCTCCACAAGAACCTCAACCGGAAATCTACTCCTTTCTTAGAAGCCCTATCCATTTGAATAAAGAAACTCAATCCAAACAAAAAGGCAAAAATATTGATAAAACGACCCATTATCACGTGCTGAGACAACCATTGAATCGCTGAATCTAAAACAGGAAACAGCGGTACTTCCGGTCTAACTCCGGAATAAACGCCGAAGTGTTGTAACATATGCATAAGAATTACTCCTAACAAAGAGAATCCTCTTAATGCATCCAATACATGAATACGTTGCTGAGGAGCTGAAATTGATTGATCAAGCGACATGTTTAATTATTTTTTTTATTGGTTTTGCCGATAAAAGTAAAATGAATGTATTGATCATAGGCGGGATAAAGGAAGCAAAACGAAAAGAACAGGAAGCAAAACGAAAAATGGAACTATAGGAATTTCCGGTTAACAAATAGGTAGCTGCAAACAAATTAACAATTCAAATTCTACGCTGAAAAGACGGTGTTTTTTTGCAATACTATATATTTGAAGATATATCCTTTATTTTTGAAAAGATATCCTTTATTTTTCCAAAAATAACCTTTATGTTTTTCGGTATATACAATGCACTGATTATCAGTGCAGTAGGGGTGTGGCCAAAAACGGCAAAAAAGTGCTGTTTTTAACTTAAAAAAAGTGTAAAATAATTGTCGCTAATAGGATTTTTTAGATTGATCCAACAAAATTGCCTTGGATTTGGAAGAACTCCATTATATACATAAAAAAAGAGCACCCATTCAGGATGCTCTTTCAATGCTCTTCCTCTTGGACTTGAACCAAGGACCCTCTGATTAACAGTCAGATGCTCTAACCAACTGAGCTAAGGAAGAATTTTTATACTATGTTTCCGGTCTTTCCCGGTGTCTTTCAGTGCTCTTCCTCTTGGACTTGAACCAAGGACCCTCTGATTAACAGTCAGATGCTCTAACCAACTGAGCTAAGGAAGAATTTCACTATGTTTCCGGTCTTTCCCGGCGTCTTTTTGCTCTTCCTCTTGGACTTGAACCAAGGACCCTCTGATTAACAGTCAGATGCTCTAACCAACTGAGCTAAGGAAGAATTCTTGTTTTTCAAAAAGAAGCAATATAATATATTAGAATAGTATGCCCTTCTGAAAATGCTTTGCAAAAGTACGGGATGTTTTCCAAATATGCAATATCTTTGCGCAAAAAGTTTCGACATGAACATGATAGGATTGGGCAATGCATTAGTGGATGTATTACTTCAATTGAAAGATGAAGAAATTCTTACCCGCATTGGAGTAAAGAAAGGTGCAATGGATATGATTAGCGAAGAACAAATGATCGCTATCCAGTCTTCTAACTTGGATTTGGAAAGAACGCTGACACCCGGCGGATCAGTTTGTAACACGATGAGAACGCTGGCGTCGCTCGGCGTGAACTCCGGCTATATCGGTAAAATAGGGCAGGATAACAATGCAGCCTATTATGAAAAGGCACTGAAAGCAGTTGGAGTAACACCTTACTTTATACGAACAGATGGTGTGTCCGGTTGTTGTACGGTTTTGATTTCTCCGGATGGTGAGCGCACCATGTGCACGTTTCTTGGTCCTGCTCCGACCATCACCTCTTCTGAAATCAGCGAAGAGATACTCTCGGGCTACGATTGCATTTATATAGAAGGCTATCTTCTCGTTAACGAAGAGTTGGTGAAGTCCACCATGCAGAAAGCTAAAAAGTTGGGCTTAAAGGTAGCACTCGACCTCTCGAACTTTAATATTGTTAATGGCTTCAGAAAACTGCTGGAAGATATTATTCCGAAATACGTTGATATACTCTTCAGCAACGAAAGCGAAGCGGAAGCGTTTACCGGATTAAAGGCAGATGATGCTGTGCGAAAACTATCGACTATGGTTGATATATCACTTGTTACGATCGGGCGCCACGGAGCCTTTGTTGCAAGTAAAGGAAACATTGTGCATGTTTCGGCCGAAGGTGGCTTGCCTAAAGACACAACAGGCGCCGGAGATAATTTTGCAGCCGGATTCTTGTATGGGCAGGCTATTGGGGCTACTTTGGAGCAATCAGCACGGATCGGTTCTATGTTGGCCGGTTATGTGATAGATGTGATTGGACCGCAAATTCCCGAGGAGAGTTGGGAACAAATAAAGTTAAAAGTAAAAGACATATTGAATTAATAGTCGGATAATTATATACATTTACGTTCATAATTTCATATAAAAAATTAGTTGATGATGCGAGAAAAGATATATAGTTCGTTGATTTGCTTCCTGTTTTCAATTATTCTTCCTGTTACTGTTTCTGCACAGAAAGACAATCGTTTCGAAGTAAGTAAGAATCTGGATATATTCAACGCTTTAGTTAAAGAAGTTGAAATGTTCTACGTGGATTCTGTAGAAGTTGAGAAAATGGTGCGTAAGGGGATAGACGGGATGCTGAGTGATCTGGATCCTTATACAGAATATATTCCGGAGCAGGATATGGGCGATTTAAAGTATATGACCACCGGCGAATACGGAGGTATTGGTGCTTATATCCGCCAGCGCGAGGATGCCGTTATTATTGCTGAACCTTTCGAAGGAATGCCGGCCGAATTAGCCGGACTTAAGGCAGGAGATCAGATTTTGACTATAGACACAACTGAGGTGTCTTCTTTTACAAGCGACAAGGTAAGCGCCTTACTTAAAGGTGTTCCGAATACTAAAATACGGTTAACTATTCAACGGCCGGGAGAAAAGAAAACACGCAAAGTAGAATTGATCAGAAAACAAATTTTGGTAGATCAGGTAACTTATTATGGTGTACGTGGAGATGGTGTTGGCTATATTAACCTGAAGGGATTTACGGATAAAAGCGCGCAGGAAGTCAGAAACGCGTTTGACGACCTCAGAAAAAATCAAGGAATCAAATCGCTTGTTCTTGACTTGAGAAACAATGGTGGAGGATTGCTCGAAAGTGCTGTTCAGATCGTTAATATGTTCGTGCCTAAAGGCAAGGAGGTAGTTGCCACCAGAGGAAAGGTTAAGCAATGGGATCGTACATATCGTACTTCACTTGAACCGATAGATACCGTTATGCCTATTGCCGTATTAATCAATGGAGCCTCTGCTTCGGCAGCCGAAATTGTTTCGGGAGCGTTGCAGGATATGGATAGAGCGGTGTTGGTAGGACAACGTTCGTTTGGTAAAGGTTTAGTGCAATCTCCTCGCGAATTACCCTTTAATGGCAGTCTGAAAGTAACCATGAGTAAATATTACATTCCGAGCGGACGCTGCATACAACAAATTGATTACTCACACAGAAAGGCGGATGGCAGTGCAGCTGCTATACCGGATAGTTTAACTTCTGTGTTTTATACCTCTAAAGGTCGTCCGGTGCGTGACGGAGGAGGAGTTCGCCCTGAGTTTGAGGTAGAAGAGCCTAAAATACCTACGTTGATGTATTATCTGGTAACAGATTATGCGCTTTTTGACTTTGTGACGGATTGGGCACAGAAACATCCGAAAATTGCTCCGGTAGATGAGTTTGCAATAACCGATGAAGATTTTGAAGCATTCAAGACGTATGCCAAAGAGAAAAACTTCACCTACGACCGTCAAAGCGAGAAAGCGCTGAAAACATTTAAAGAGATTGCCGATTTTGAAGGATATTTAGATGGCGACAGCTCAATAATTGTTGCGTTGCAAAAGCAAATTACACCGGATCTGGACCGCGATTTCGATCGTTTCAAAGATCAGATTAAGAAGCTATTGTCTACTGAAATTGTAAAACGTTATTATTACCAGAAGGGTGAGTTGATCGAAAGCCTGAAGGATGACGAGGTGTTGGATAAAGCGATCGAAGTATTGTCTGCTCCAGAACTATATCAGGAAACCCTCAGCAAAACAAGTGAAGAAAAGGAAGTAGCCGCTATAGGGAATCACTTATTACCCGGGTTCTCGGCATGGCGTTCTATTCCAATCGGAATCGTTTGCTAAGGCTTCTCAAAACGGATATGAAGAACAACCAGTTCTGAAACCGTTCCCACACGGTAAGGAGGTCCTGCTATTCCTATACCCGAAGACACATAAAAGTGCGAATCCCCTTTTTTATGATAACCGTATGCTTTTTCGTATACGGCTTTTAGCAATAAAGGATAAGGCCATAGTTGTCCGTTATGGGTATGCCCGTGCAATCCGAGATCTACTTTATTCATCGCTGTTTCCGCAAAAGCCCAGGGCTGATGATCCAGAACAATACTTGGTTTTGTCTGGTCAAGATCTTTTATCAATGAGCGCAACGTCTTCCTTTCCTTATTAATATAATCATCCCTTCCGATAAGATAGAAGGTAGAGTCCGGCATAGCGACAGAATCTATCAGTAGTGTTGCGCCGGTTTTCTTCAGCCATTTGTATTTGGCATGACGATTAGCCCGATATTCATGATTGCCATATACAACATAAGTCCCCAACGGAGCCTGTAACTGTTGCAAATCTTCTTCGGTATGCATTTTTTCGGCAAACCGTGACTCATAATCCATAATATCTCCGACAAGCACCACCATGTCCGGTTTTTGTTCATTACTAAGAGCTACGTAGCGTTGCACCAGCTTCTTCCCGATCACTTCTCCAATATGTAAGTCGCTCATCATAACCACTCGCAGGCTGTCTCTTCTGGGAACCTCTTTGGGAATTGTTATATGTACATGCTTTACGATGGGATAAGCCACACGCCTGTATCCTTCTATCATGAGCAGGCAGACGGAGAAAGGGATAAGAAAAAACAAGCCTAATTTTATTTTCCCCATATTCTCAACAACCCGTTTAGGAAACCATTTCCAGAATCGTTGCGAAAGTCGGATCAACTCAAGGCATAATAAAGCGATCGTGATGTAAAGAGAAGCAACATACCAGGAGTTACAGATATACATAATGGAAGTGAACACCTCGTCGGGCAGATCCTTATGAAAAAAATAGCCGGTGAAAAATAAGAACAGTTCAATAATGAAGAATAGGGCATAGGGGATTCTCCAACTTTTCTTAGCTGGTAGCGCCTGATATCCTCTGGTAAATAAATAAGGATTAAGCAGCAGCTGGGCAACTATTGATTGAAGAAAGACTTTCATTTTCTATTTGAAGTTTAGATTAAACACAACCAATTCACTATCTGTGCCGATACGAAAAGGCGGCCCCCACAATGACAATCCCGAAGATACATAGAAATGCGTACCTTCTCTGTTATCGTAGCCATAACTAATATCAAATAAACGATCAGTCAACAAGCTGACCGGCCAAATTTGTCCGCGGTGTGTATGTCCGCTGAACTGGAGATCAACACCGGCCTTTATTGTCTTATCCAGGTCATAAGGCTGATGATCGAGCAGCAAGACGGGTTTTGAGTGATCAACTTGCTCAGCCAGATCACGCAAAGGCTTTCTGCGGTGATTATGCCTGTCGTCTCTCCCGATTAATTGCACACCATTGGGCAGACTCACAACCGAATCACGCAACACTTGAATGGAGGTGGTTTTTAGAAAAGCCAGACTTTCATCTATATCCGAAATATATTCATGATTACCCGGCACCATGAAAACACCTAACGGTGCACTCAACTTGTTTAGCTCCTCTTCCATGTGTTCTTCCTTTAAGGGGAGAACCGAATTGTCGATCAAGTCACCGCTGATCAGGATCAGATCAGGCTTCTGTTCGTTTATTTTATCTATATACTTGCTCAGCGTTGCTTTTCCCGTACCAAACCCCAGATGAATATCACTTACCGCAACTACTCTTAGTGTCGAAACTTCCGCCTGTTTGTTTATAACCAGATCGTATTCCTGTAATTTCGGATTTTTATAGTTGTAATAGCCATAGCTCAACAGGCATAGTGTAAATGCAAAAGCCAGATGAAACCCATAAGCGAACGGACGGTAAAACAATCGGATCAAATCAAAGGAGATAAGAAACAGAACCATATAAAGCGTAAATACCAACCAGGCACTTCCTACTTCGTGTGTGAAAGACAGAAATTTCATGGATAAATTGACTCTTCTTACTAAAAAGGTGAAAATAAGCGAGAGCGCACCACTCCAGAATAACAAACTCAACAACACTTTAACTCCCGTAGGGTAGTTAGTCAGGGCTTGCCCTCCTCTGAAATAGATATAGAAATTACCGATTAGATACAAACCGATGATAAGGAAAAAAATAATTGGCATATGGGCTATTTTAAATAATCGGACAAAGATACATATTCGTATCCTATGCTATAGTACTCGTTTTTACAATTAATGTAAACTCGTTCTGACTAAGAACAAATTTTCAGGACGTAAAGTTAATTTCTTTTGCAAGAATAAGTTCGAAATAAAAAAGATTGCTCGTTTGCCCGAACTAAGGCAGACGATTATTGTGTAGAAATGCCCTATTTTATGTTCAGGTGAAATTACGTATCTTTACCTCAATAAATAAAATCAGGAAACGACATGGCTAAAGAGAAACCCCTTATCTTAATTACCAATGATGATGGTATCGGAGCAAAAGGGATTAATGAGTTGATTGTGTGTTTAAAAGACTTAGGTGAATTAGTAGTAATGGCGCCGGACGGTCCCCGGTCGGGAATGGCAAGTGCCATCACATCTCAGGTTCCCATAACGTACCGGTTGGTGAGAAAAGAAGACGATCTGACTGTTTATAGTTGTACCGGAACCCCTGTAGACTGTGTGAAACTGGCTATCAATGAAGTGCTGGACCGCAAGCCGGACCTATTGGTTTCCGGTATTAATCATGGAACAAATGTAGCTGTTTGCGTGCATTATTCAGGAACGCTGGGTGCTGCCGCTGAGGGATGTATATTCGGTGTTTCTTCCATCGGTGTTTCACTTACCGATCTTAATCCGGATGCTGATTTTACTGAAAGCTGCCGTTTTGCACGTAAACTTTCCCGTCGCATATTGAGAACCCGTTTGCCGGAAGGTGTTTATCTGAATCTGAATGTTCCCGATATGCCTCATGTGAAGGGAATGAAAGTTTGCCGCCAGGCTAAAGGGCGTTGGACAAACGAATTTGTGCATTCTCACAATGCAAGGAACGAAACGGTGTATTGGCTTTCGGGCAATTTCGAAAACACTCGCCCAATCCAACAAGACAATGACACGTTAGCACTTGAAAACGGTTATGCCTCCGTTGTACCGTGTAAAATTGATGTAACGGATTATTCTTTTATAGAAAAACTAACGGATATAATTAAAGATTAAATCGTGAAGTACTATCTGATAGCCGGAGAGGCCTCCGGAGATCTTCACGCGTCGAACCTGATGCGTGCGCTAAAGAGTGAAGACCCGGAAGCGGATTTTCGTTTCTTCGGAGGCGACCTGATGCAGGCTATCGGAGGAACGCTGGTAAAGCATTATCGCGAAATGGCCTATATGGGCTTTATTCCGGTACTGCTTAACCTACGTACTATTTTCAGAAATATGGATATTTGCAAAAAAGATATCCAACATTATAAACCGGATGTAGTGATACTGATTGATTACCCCGGTTTTAATCTGAAAATAGCAAAATACGTCCGAACCACATTGAATATCCCCGTACATTATTATATATCTCCCAAAATCTGGGCGTGGAAACAATACCGGATCAAGTCTTTCCGCAAGTATGTAAACCGGATGTTTTGCATATTCCCCTTTGAGCCGGCTTTTTTCGCGAGCCTGAACTACAAGGTGGATTATGTAGGAAATCCTACCGTCGATTCGGTTAGCGAGTTTAAAAATGGTTACACTGAAACTTTCCCTGAGTTTTCAGCGAAATACGCATTGGAGGGAAAGCCTGTTTTGGCTTTATTGGCAGGAAGCCGGAAACAGGAAATCAAAGATAATCTGCCCACCATGCTGAAAGTTGCCGAACGTTTCCCCGAATTACAACCCGTAATAGCCGGTGCTCCCGGAATTGACCCGGAGTATTACCAAGATTTTATAAGTGAAACATCGGCTCGTGTTATTTTTGACGCTACTTACCCCTTGTTGGCACAAAGCAGTCTGGCGTTGGTTACATCCGGAACGGCAACACTCGAAACCGCCTTGTTCCGTGTTCCGCAGGTAGTGTGCTATTATACACCGGTGGGAAAGCTGGTTAGCTTTGTGTTCCGTCATTTTTTTCATACGAAATACATCTCTTTGGTAAACCTTGTGGCCGACCATGAGATTGTTCAGGAACTCTTCGGCGCGCGTTTCTCAAAAGAAGCGATCAGCAAAGAGCTTGATTTGCTGGCAAATAATGCCGAATACCGTATGCGAATGCTCAACGGATACGATCAGGTAATTGAATCTTTAGGCGATCCGGGTGCTTCTTCACGAACAGCTTCATTAATCTACACCGCCCTTAACCGTTGAAAACGGAATCTCCGCCTAACATCTTTTAACTAACTGAAATGCAGCAGTCTGTTTCACTTTATCATCTTCCTTTATGTAAAACGACAAAAAGAGGTAAAACAGATGAAAACAGTGAAGTTATTTTTAGTGATGATTGGCGTAACACTTAGTTCCACGCTTTTTTATTCATGCCTTGATGATGACGGCAAATCATTAGACAGTTTTTGGATTGATCTTGCTACTGTTGTTCCTATTAGTGATACAAGCTTTTATTTACGATTAGATGACGGAACAACACTTTGGCCCGCGGCTCCAGTTTATCTCAACTACAAACCGAAAGAAAACCAACGCGCTTTGGTTAACTTTACGATTCTGAGTGATGAGAAAGACGGGTATGATCATTGGGTAAAAATCAATCGGATAGACGACATTCTCACAAAAGATATCGCCGAAAACGAAGGAGCCAAGAATGATTCCATTTACGGCACAGACCCCATAGAGCTTAGTGCAATTTGGGCAGGTGATAATTATCTGAATGTTTATCTGAAGGCTTATTTCGGAGGTGTAAAGAAACATTTCGTCAACCTGATTCCTTCAGCTGAAGATAATTCATCATTAGTATATGAATTAAGACATAATGCCTACGACGACCCATCTCCGGGTTATTTACGTGGCGACCTGGTAGCATTCAGATTGCCCGAATTCGAAGCAGTTCCTGATTCTTTAACTCCGGACAGTACAACCATTACAGTAAAGGTAAAAACTTTTGACGGAGATAAGATATACAATATCAAATTTGCAACTAAACAAAAAGTACGTAACGCTACGTATTTTGAGGATGTGTTTCACGAAGGATTAGAATAACACCTTCCCACATAACTTTTATTTTATATCATTTAGTTTAGAAAGAGAGTCATTGTGAGAATGGCTCTCTTTTGTTATATTATATCTCAATCAAAATATCAGATCAGCGAATCTCAACGAACATCGATTTCCCTATTTTCCAATCCAATCACCCTCCCTGTCATCTCGACCACCCCTCCCCTGTCATCTCGACCGGAGTGGAGAGATCTCTGCAACTGGCATAATTAGATTGTAACCAGACGGTATGAGATCTTTCGACAAGCTCAAGATGACAATGGTTAACGGTTTGATTCCAACCACTTCTTTGTCATCTCAACCATCCATCCCTTATCATCTCGGCCATCCCTCCCTTGTCATCTCGACCGAAGTGGAGAGATCTCTGCAACTGGCATAATTAGATTGTAACCAGACGGTATGAGATCTTTCGACAAGCTCAAGATGACAATGGTTAACGGTTTGATTCCAACCACTTCTTTATCATCTCGACCATCCCCTCCCTTGTCATCTCGACCGAAGTGGAGAGATCTCTGCAAATGGCGTAATTAGATTGTAACCACTTGGTATGAGACCCTTCGACAAGCTCTGGGTGACAGTGGATGGGACAGGGTTTTAAGGGGTTTCACTCCTGCGACCCCACTTCATTTTTTGGCTTGATCCAAAAAACGAAGCAAAAAAGATCAAGACTGCACTTCCTTCGCTAAAAAACACTGCGCTCTCGCTAAACAAATCGAAACTCGCTGCGCTCAAACAACGATTTTTTTTTAACGCTCTCACTCCGTGTTTTTTTTAACGCTCATCCAGTGAGGCCGTTTTTTTTCACGGCTCGCCGCTTGGCGCGGCATCGCGCTCTTTGCCGGGTAGGAACCGCCTTTTCTTGTTGTCAAAATCTCTCCTTTTTTTCATTCAGATAGGGGTGCGTTTACCTGCTTTTTTAGGGTTTTGCAAGTTGTTGAAAATCAGCACTAAAGACACCCTGAAAAACATAACCTTTATTTTCCAAAAAATAACCTTTATTTTTTGAAATATAAAGGTTATCTTTTTTTTCATAAAGGATGTATTAATCCGGCTATTGTTTTTAGTGTCCATAATTGCCTGGAAAAATGGTGATTTTTTTAAGAAAATGTGACCTTTTGAACTGTTATGGAAACGTAATGGATAAGACACAAAAAAAGCACCTACATTTCTGTAAGTGCTTTTTTTGTGGTCCCACCTGGGCTTGAACCAGGGACTCCCTGATTATGAGTCAGGTGCTCTAACCAACTGAGCTATAGGACCGGTTCAGAGACTGGCTCTGAAATCGGGTGCAATATTACGACATTTTATCTTGTTATGCAAGAGTTGGCCTAAAAAAAGACTACTTTTCTGTATTCTCTTCTGCGGCAAACTCCATTAGGTAGGCCTTGATAAAACCATCGATTTCACCATCCATTACGCCATTCACATCTGAGGTCTGGTAGTTGGTGCGGTGATCTTTTACACGGCGGTCGTCAAACACGTAACTGCGTATTTGTGATCCCCATTCAATTTTCTTCTTATTATTCTCAACTTTCTGTTGTTCGGCCATTCGTTTTTGAAGGGCTATATCGTATAGCATGGAGCGTAACAAGCGCATTGCGTTTTCACGATTGCCTAATTGCGAACGACTTTCGGTGTTTTCTATCAGAATTTCACGTACTTCACCTGTGTCAGGATCTTTGTAGTTATAGCGCAAACGTACTCCGGTTTCCACTTTGTTTACGTTCTGTCCGCCTGCTCCTCCTGAACGGAAGGTATCCCAGGTATAGTCTGCCGCGTTAATTTCAATCTCGATGGTGTCGTCAATCAATGGAGTAACAAACACGGATGCAAAAGAAGTCATACGTTTACCTTGTGCATTGTAGGGTGAAACTCGCACCAAACGATGTACGCCGTTTTCGCCTTTCAGGTAACCATAGGCGTAATCACCTTCAATCTGCATGGTAACAGTCTTGATTCCGGCTTCATCACCGTCTTGAAGGTTGCTGATTGTTAGTTTGTAATTGTTTGATTCTGCCCAGCGCATATACATACGCATTAGCATGGATGACCAATCCTGACTTTCGGTACCTCCTGCTCCTGAGTTTATTTTCAGTATGCAGCCCATCTGATCAGCTTCCTGACGAAGCATATTTCTGAATTCCAGGGCTTCAACTAAAGAAAAGCACTTCGAATATGCGGTATCAAGTTCTTCTTCGGTTATAATCTCTTCCTTGATATATTCATAAGACAACTGAAGTTCTTCGGCTGCCGCATCTACGTCTTCATAAAGTTCGATCCACTTTTTTAACTCCTTTACAATTTTCATTTGTGCTTCCGCACGCTTGGAGTCTTCCCAAAAGCCGGGATCTTGTGTACGAAGTTCCTCTTCTTCTAATTGTATTTTCTTGTTATCGATGTCAAAGGTACCCCCTCAGCGCTTCCTTGCGCTCCAACACAGAATGTAGTTGGTCTGCTGTAATCATATTTGTTTCATTTTGATTTGTGGGCACAAAGATAGTGAAATCCTTTTACTCCTCATACATAGTATCTATCTGAGTGGCATACTTTTCCTTGATTACGTTTCTGCGAAGCTTCAATGTATCGGTTAGTTCTCTTCCTTCCATGGTAAAAGGTTGAGTCAGTAACGTAAATCGCTTGATTCGTTCGTAAGAAGCTAAGTTGCGCTGGTACTCTTCAATACGGGATTCGATCATCCGGTGAATCTCTGTATTTTTTACCAATTCCTCCCGGCTGTTGTACGCAATTCCTTTCCGCTCAGCGTATTCTTCCAACAAAGGATAAACGGGCACAATAAGTGCACTAACGAACTTTCGCTCATCTCCGATTACCGCAATCTGTTCGATGTATTTGTCGCTGCTGATAAGTCCTTCAATTGCTTGTGGGGCAATGTATTTTCCGTTCGAAGTTTTATAAAGATCTTTGATTCGTTCGGTGAAATAGAGCACGTTGTCTTTCATGTATCCGGCATCACCGGTACGCAGAAAACCATCTTCTGTGAATAGTTTTTTGTTTTCTTCCGGGCGCTTATAGTATCCGGGCGTTATTGTTTTTCCTTTAATCAGGATTTCATTATTTGTTTCATCGATTTTCACTTCTAATTCAGGCATAATTTCGCCAATGGATCCGATAATGAAACCTGTCGGGTTGTAGCAGCAAACGGTTGCTGTTGTTTCGCTTAATCCATATCCGTAAATGATCGGAATGTTAACCGACTGAAGGAACTCATTCACTTTGTCTGCCAGAGGAGCACCGGCCACCGGGAATATACGTCCGCGATCTATACCGAGCACTTTTTTAAGTAGCATGAAAGCTGTGTTATTATAAAAAGCAAAACTAATCCGTAATCCTAACGGAGGAGTGATTCCTTTATTTTTATATTCCAGGTTATGGATTCGTCCTATCTTAATGGCGTGAAAAAAGAATTTGCGCATAAGCGGGGAGAAGCTGTTTATTTTTTCGTGTACACCAACGTATACTTTCTCCCAGAAGCGGGGCACATTACACATCATGGTAGGATGAATCTCCGGCAATGTTTTCTGGATCATCTTGGGGTCCTTATTGATCGCTACTCTTGAGCCGCGAACAATACAGTAATAAACCCATGCTTTCTCGAAGATATGTGTTAGGGGTAAAAAACACATAGAGAGATCCTTGTCGGTAACATACGGCAAACGCATCGTATGAATTCGCATGGCTTGCAGGTATTGCTCATGATATAGGAGTACGCCTTTTGAATCGCCGGTAGTGCCCGAAGTGTAGATGATTGTTGCCAGGTCTTCCGCATTGGCTTCGTTCATTCTTACCCGGACGGTTGATTCCGCATGCGTATTGTCTCCCAATCGCAGAAAATCTTTAAAATAGATGGAGGTCGTATCCTCAGGATTCAGCTTTACCTCCGGATCAAATATAATAAGACGCTTCAAGCAGTCTGATTCCTTTTGCACTTTAAACGCATTGTTGTATTGCAGTTGCTCACCAACAAAAAGGGTCTGTATCTGTGCATCATGAACAATAAATGAGATCTGAGCCGGAGAGTTTGTGGCATAAAGCGGAATTGATACTGCTCGATTGGCATAAGCCGCGAAGTCGGCGTATAAACACTGGGGCATGTTTTGCGAGCAAACGCCTATGTTCTCCTGCACCTCTACTCCAAACTCGGCCATAGCCTTAGCTGTGAGTAATACGGTTTCAGCAAATTCCTGCCAGGAAATCTTGAGCCATTTTCCATTCTTGTCATCACGATATTTCAACGCGGTACGAGAACCGTATTTTTCAGCCTGTCTATGAACTAATTCAGCGAGATGGTAAATCATAATTCTAAAAATTTAATTTCTATCACAAAAATAGGTTATATGTACTTAATATGCTTCTAATTACTATTTTATTTTACACAGATCACTCGTTTATGTGCAGAAACGACTGCTGTGTAGTTAAAATAACTGAAAATATAGTAGTATGTATTGCATAGTACGTAGGTTATACATATTTTTGTATTGTAAATATAAAAAGATGAATGCGGAGAATGTTAAATCACAAATGAGAAAGGGTACTTTAGAGTATTGTATCCTTTTGCTATTGAAAAAAGAGCCGGCTTATACTTCTGATATTATTCAGAAGCTGCAAGAGGCTAAGCTTATCGTGGTTGAAGGCACATTATATCCTCTTCTAACCCGATTGAAAAATAGCGAATTGTTGAGCTACCAGTGGATTGAATCCACGCAGGGACCGCCCAGGAAATACTACCAATTAACTGATAAGGGGGAAAAGTTTCTAGGGGAACTGGAATTTTCGTGGCAGGAATTAAATGATACAATCAATCACATCAGAAACAATTAAACAGATGAAAAAAACACTTACGGTTAATTTGGGAGGCGTAGTTTTCCACATTGATGAAGATGCATATCAGCTATTAGATAAATATTTATCCAACCTGCGTATCCACTTCAAACAGGAAGAGGGTTCGGACGAGATTATGAATGATTTTGAGATGCGTATTTCCGAATTGTTTGGAGAGCGGATCAGATTAGGTTACGAAGTAATCACGTTGGAAGAGGTTGAGAAAGTAATAAAAAGAATGGGTAAGCCCGAAGAGCTTTTCGAAGCTGATGAGGCAGCAACTGAGCAGAAAAGCAATGATACCCAAGCAGGCGGACAAAAAGACCGGCAGACTGTACATCGTAAGCTGTTCAGAAATCCGGATGATCGGATGATGGGTGGTGTTGCCGGTGGTTTGGCTGCTTTCCTTGGTTGGGATACCAGTCTGGTACGTATCGCGCTAATCTTGTTGGTATTTCTAACGCAAGGAGTCATTGTTCCTGTATATATCCTTCTTTGGATTATCATTCCGGAAGCCAGAACGGCCACCGAAAAGCTACAGATGCAAGGACAAAGTGTAACGGTTGAGAATATAGGCAAATCAGTTACCGATGGTTTTGAAAAAGTATCGGATAACGTGAACGACTACATGAACTCGGAAAAGCCCAGAACGTTTTTCAAAAAGATGCTTGATCTTTTTGTCTCAATAGTAGGAATTATACTGAAAATTGCTTTGGTGCTTATTGCTATCATTCTATTCCCGCCATTGCTTATAGCACTCTTTGTGTTGGTTATCGTTGCGATAGCACTTGTTTTTGGAGGAGGTTTCGGCATTCTTTACTCAATATTGCCTAATGTGCATTGGGGAACATTTGATGTATATCCGGAAAGTTTGTTGTTGGTAGCCAGTCTTTGCACGATCTTCATGATTGCTATTCCGATAGTAGTGATCGTTTATACGATACTCGGTCAAATTTTCAAATTCAAGCCGGTTGCAAACAGTGTAAAATGGACTTTCCTCATTCTTTGGATCATTGCATTGGTGACTAATATAATTCTGGCTGTCAGATTTGGCTTGCCTTTTTGGGGAGACTGGTATAATATCCCGACTAATTTTAGAATCGCGCTATGATAATAGCTGTTCATTATAATGTTGTGTAATTTTAGATTAATAAAAAAGGCCGCTCTATCTCAGAGGGGCCTTTTTTCAAGGTTAACAAATTTTATGAGTAAAAACCACTAATGAATCAATTTATTTCGTCAAATATTTGCTTAAATAGTAAATATTATCCGCAAATACGGCTGCAAATATAGACAAAAACTTATCTATTAAAAAGTTTACTTCGTTATTTATATTCCAATCTGATCGCTTCAGCGGTATGAGTCAGCTCATCTGCATTGACTTTTAGCTTTTCTTTGCCAAAGTAAATATCCGATTCTTTTTGAATCGGTACAAGATGAATATGTGCATGCGGAACTTCCAGTCCGATAACCGTCAGTCCTACCCGCTTGCAGGGTATTGCTTTTTGCTGGGCAATGGCAACTTTTTTAGCAAAAGCCATCATCCGGCCTAACAGGCCTTCGTCGAGATCAAAAATATAATCAGTTTCTTGTTTAGGCACAACTAACGTGTGTCCTGTAGCAATTGGATTTATATCCAAAAAGGCAAAAAACTCTTCGTTTTCCGCTATTTTATGGCAGGGTATTTCGCCATTGATAATCCTGCTGAAAATCGTTGCCATGTTTTTCTGTATTAAATAGAAATATCCATAATTTCAAAACTCATCACACCGGAAGGTACTGATATTTCAACGATCTCGCCTTTCTTCTTGCCCAACAATCCTTGCGCAATCGGAGTGCTGATCGCAATTTTTCCTTCTTTCAGGTTTGCTTCCGAATCAGATACAAGGGTGTAGGTCATTACCGCATTGTTTTTAACGTTCTTGATCTTCACCTTGTTCAATATTTGGATCTCATCCGTTGTAACGCGAGACTCATCTATCAGGCGAGCATTAGCTATCAGGCTTTTAAGTTGAGCTATTTTTGCTTCGAGCAAGCCTTGTGCTTCTTTAGCCGCATCGTATTCTGCGTTTTCAGATAAATCTCCTTTGTCACGAGCTTCAGCTATCTGTGCTGATATTTCAGGGCGTTTTACCGTTTCCATATAAGTTACTTCAGCTATCAGTTTGTTGTAGCCATCTTCTGTCATATAAGTAACTGCCATATAAAAATCTCCTATCTGTTTGTTAAATTATTTACAATAAAAAAAGAATCCCGACCAAATCCAATGATCGGAACTCTTCTTATTTTTTCACATAATGCAAATATACGAATAAGTTCATTGGTTACCAAAAGACTCCCAATGCTTTACAACACAAAACGCTCTGTTTTATCCGTTTATTACAACACGGACTTCAAATCGGCGTCCAATGTTTTGATGTCTTCTACGCGTTTTACAAGATTCCCTTTCTTGTCCAGAATAAATATAGCCGGTAGTTGCTTTACGTTATATAACGCGGCGGTTTGCGAGTAAACGCTTTGTGGATCACGTACGCAAGTCCAAGGTAGTTTTGTCGCTACGTTCATCCAGAAGTGCACGTCGGTATCTAAGGAAATCTGATAAATTTTAAATCCTTGAGGAGTGTATTTCTCGTAGAGTTCTCCCAGTTTCATGTTTAAAGAAGGAGACCATTCTGTTTGGTAAGCTGTGAAATTAACAAGCACCGGAGATCCGTTGGCTATCGAAGTAAGTTTTACCTGTTGTCCCTTCAGGTCAGGTAGTTCGATATCGATAAAATTAACCTCTTTCGCTTCTATCTCATCCATATTGATCGGTCTTTGACCGCGGATTATTTTGATTGATTGTAAGGCCAGATTGTGTAAATGTTTGCTTCTTGCACTACCCGGATAATAATGATCGTAGCTGGTAGCTACCGCACTATACGCTTTAGAGTCATTTTTGTCGTATAAATCAAAAAACAACAAACCGTCTACTTGTTGGAATAAGGCAAAGTAGGCTGCTGCAGACATTGGTGCTGTATAGATGTATTTACGTGCAACCTCTTTATACGCTTCTGCTGCTTCCAACACTTTTGAACTATAGAGTGTGTCGGCTATTTCGTTTGCTTGGTATTCTTTTCGGAGTTTGCTTATTTCAAGATTCGCGTCAAGTTGAGCCAAGGTGATATTTTTAATAGCCTTAGCATTTTCCGAACCTTCTACGGCATAAGAAGTCGCGAATGTTCCGGCATCAGCGATAAAATCAAGTACTTCAGTAGAATCTACCGAGAAGTTGATTAGCTGATTGTTGAGCCTTAATCGGTAAAATTCAGGATTTTCCGGTTTTGGATATTTAAATTTGAACTTTCCCGGCTGTGTAAGTTTAACAGAATCCAATACGGTAACTGTAGATATACCTACATTTTCCAGATATAGCATCTGTTTATCTCCACCTGATACAACCCCTTTTACCGTAAAATTGGAGGAGTCACTACAACCTGTTAAAATCAGGCACACTGAGCTTAACACGATAAACAACAACGAGGATAAGTGTTTCATTTAGTTTCTTTTTATTATGGATGCAAATATACATTTTTTACCATATATATACATAAGGCAAGTAAAGGTATTTGTTTCATAAGTCAATGAAAGAGATAAATGGTTGTCAAAAAAGGGAAAGCAGTACTTGTTCTATCGCTTTTACTACCCGGCGACCTTCTCCGGGATAGCTGTTAACCATCAAAGCTACGGCAAACGTATGATCGTCTTTCGTTATGTAGCCGGCATAGGTCTTGACTCCTGTCATACTTCCACTTTTCAATCGGGCAACATTTTGCAGACGACTGCCTTTCATGAAATTACGAACCGAACCTTCCACTCCGGCACGGGGAATGCTATTTATATAGGCTTTCCCGACGCGTGATTCATTTTTCATATACACTAACAGATCGCAAATAAAGGCGGTGGTCAATTTATCAGTTGCTGCCAGTCCGCTGCCGTCATAAAGTTGCAATACGGAAGTTTTTAAGCCTTTCTTTTCCCAAAATTGAAGCAGCACTTTTATTCCGCGATCAAATGAAGATATGCTTTCGTGCTTCGAGGCGGAATACGTCAGTCCCAGGGTTTTCAACAAGGCATCTGCATACAGGTTATGGCTTACTTCATTGGTTACTGCTGCAATTTCAGCTAAAGTAGGTGAGTGGGTGACGTGAATCTTGGTTCGGGCTTTTGTGGGAATATCGCCATTTTCTTCAAGAATACGAAAACAGGAAGGCGAGCCTGTTATTTCAAATCCGGCTTTAAAGAGTCCGGAAGTGACATATTCTGCTAAGAATAGTGCCGGGTCGGGAATGTCGCCCCGTAAAATATAACTCTCTTTCCCTGATGGAACGATACCGTATAAAAACCGCTCATTCATCAGCGGCATTCCCATAATGTAAGAACTGTCAGAGCTTACATTCAAAGAGGTCAGGTAATTCCTGAATCGTAATCCTTTCACTGCCGGCAGCGTGTGCTTTATCGTTGGCTTTCCTCCGGAAATGCCCGTGCGAAGCACTAATTTGTATTGGTTGTCAAACACAGATATGCCGTAGCTGCCCATTCCATAATAACTCCCCATATCTTCATACACCCATTTTCGGGAAACACCTTCGTTGTCAAAAATTCGTTCATCAGAAATTACGCTTCCGTTGATTGTGTGAATACCCGCTTTAGTCAATGCGTCAACCCATTGAGGTAAAAAGGTGTTATTGTCCGGATGATAAGCATTCCTGTCTTCCGCGAAGAACGACGAGCCGAGCGTGGGATCTCCTCCTCCTCGAATATACAAGTTTCCGTGTAAAACCCCGTTTCTTATTTCGCCATCATGCTCCAACACTGTTTCAAAACGAAAATCTTCACCTAATACCTCCAATGCGGTTGCGGTTGTTATTAGTTTCATCACAGAAGCGGGAGTCAGGCTTCTTTCAGCATCATGGTTATATACAACCGCTCCACTTTCAACATCTTTTACTAATAATGAAAAAGAAGCACCTTCCAATTCCGGCAAAGCCAGAAAACGTTTCACAGGCTGGGGCGATTGACCTCGCAACGGTGCGGTAAAACAGATACTGATTGTCAGCGAGAATAAAATGATGTATATCTTGTCCATATAGGTATCTTTCTTCTATCTTTGTATAGAACAAAGATAAAAAAGTTCTACGTATGAATTCGCTGTTTGACAAGCCTTTTACATTCGACCGGGTTTCTCGGATCGTATTCGGCGTTCTGGCAATAGCCGGACTCCTGTATGCGTTGACTATCTTACGTAACGCGCTGCTTCCCTTTTTAATTGCCTGGTTGATGGCATACCTTATGCAACCTTTTGTGCGGTTCTTTCAATGCAAGCTTAAATTGAAAAGTCGGATTTTAGCCATTATAGCTGTGATTCTGACTAATCTATTACTTCTTATAGCCTGCGTTCTCATCCTCATACCTTCAATGACCGGAGAAATAGAGCGTATCGTTCTATTATTAAATACTCATAATTCCGGCAGCGGATATATCCCGTTTATTCCGGAAGAGTGGCTGCTCTATATCCGAAATAACGTTAACCTCTCCGAATTAATGGATCTGCTTAGCAAGGAGAATATTCTGAATGCCGTAAAGCAGTTGGCTCCACGCTTGTGGACTCTACTCTCTAACACTTTTTCCGTTTTAGTAAGTATAACAATCGTATTTATCATATTTCTGTACTTCATATTTATTTTGCTGGATTACGAAAAAATAGCAAATGGATGGAAAGAACTGATCCCTTCCAATTACCGCCCGTTCATTAAAGGTCTGGCCGACGATGTAGAGTTGAGCATGAATCGCTATTTCCGTGGGCAGGCGCTAATCGCTTTTTGTGTAGGTATCTTATTTTCTATCGGATTTAAAATAGTTGGGTTTCCCTTGGGGATCACCCTTGGCGTATTTATGGGCGTTTTAAACCTTGTTCCCTATTTGCAAACAATTGGTATAATCCCTATGTTGTTATTGGCATTGCTGAAATCGACCGAAACAGGAGAGAACTTCTGGCTTATTCTCGGAGCAGGCATTTTAGTATTAATCATTGTGCAAATTATACAAGACCTTTTCCTTACTCCCCGTATTATGGGAAAGGCAATGGGCTTAAATCCGGCGATTATACTTCTTTCCTTATCCGTTTGGGGAACATTGCTTGGTTTTATCGGATTAATAGTTGCACTTCCATTAACAACACTTTGTTTATCCTATTACAAGCGATTTATTCTGATGGAAAACAATAGCAAATTAGAAGCCTCAATTAAGGAAAAGCAAGAAGAAATACTAAAAAGTGGCGATGAATAGGTAAAAAAAATGCCAAAGGTATTGTATATTTAAAAATTACCCATATCTTTGCACCCGCATTACAGAAGTAACGCACAGGATGATTCGCTAGCTCAGCAGGTAGAGCACATCCCTTTTAAGGATGGGGTCCTGGGTTCGAACCCCAGGCGGATCACTCAAAAAAATAGGGCTTCCCTTTAGGGTTGCCCTATTTTTTTTTGCACGTTAGCTATATTGTTGTTATCACTTCTTGAATCATTGTAAAAATCCTCTTCCTTTCAAAAATAAAACCCGATTGGTTTGTGGAATTAACAATTCAAATTAGTCTTCAAAACGGAGGCTGTTTTTTATAATACTATCTTTTTAAAAAGATATCCTTTATTTTTTTAAAAATATCCTTTATGTTTTCAAAAATAACCTTTATGTTTTTGGGCGCATCTAATGGTTTAATTATCAGCAATATATAGAATTCCCCAAAAACAGCATATTTAGCCCTATTTTTAACTCAAAAAATACAAAATACTCGTTGCCAACCGGCTGTTCCGACTGATCTATTTTCTAACGGTACTAAATGTAAAGACTGTCAGACCAGCCCAAATTAATCCGAAACATATCCAATGCGAAGATGAGAATTTCTCATGGAAGACAAGAACTGCGATTATAAGTTGTAAAGTAGGACCGATATATTGTAAAAATCCAACAGTTATATAAGATATGGACTTTACTGCTTTGGCAAACATCAGTAGCGGAACAGCAGTAACAAGTCCTCCGGTTGCAAGAAGTGCCGTTTCGGTTACGGTCAAATTATGAAATGTTTCAGGAGTATTTGCAAATGTCCATGTAAAATAAATGAATACAACTGGCAATATCATAATATTTTCAAGCGCCAAAGCCGACACAACTGGCAATCCTGCTTTCTTTTTTACAACACCATACAAACTGAATGTAAGCGCCAAAGCAAGACTAATAACGGGTAGAGAGCCGTAACTGAATGTCATATACATAACTCCCGCAAAAGCTAATGTTGCCGATATTTTTTCATAAAGATTCAGCCGCTCTTTAAAAAATACCATACCCATCACAATATTTACCAACGGATTGATATAATAACCCAAACTCGACTCTATCAGATATCCGTTATTAACAGCATAAATAAATGTACCCCAATTCATTGTAATCAACGTACCAGAAAGCAACATGTGTTTTACAATTGTTCTATTCGAAATAACACGGATAAATGTTTTGCGATTCCATATAACACAAAATATCGTTAGGAAAATAGCCGACCACAATGCACGATTAGCCAATATGAAAAGCGACGGTACGTTTTCTAACAATTTCCAGTATAGCGGAAAAATACCCCAAAGTACGTAACATGCTGTACATAGTGCTAAACCCCTGTTGTATTCGGATGTGTCAGATTTAGTTATAAGTCGTACATTGCTGAATTTCATATCTGCATTTTAATTTAGTTGTTTCTTCGTACTGTTTGTGCAATGATTCTGCCCAGATACAGGCAATAACCGATTCTTCCAAATAGCCGGACTTCCACAAATCCCCGCATAGATCAAATATCTTTTGCTTAGGTAATTCTTTTATTTGCTTAAAACTCTCTTTGCCTATTTTACTTATATCTGTCATTTTCACACCATGTACTTTGGCGGCCTCTCCTTCTTTAAAGAACCGGGAGCTTGTGGCTAGTGTCTTTTCGTCGATACAGACAATCAATGCTTGACGAACTTGTTCTGTCCTTTACCGGAAAAAGTTTGCGTGAGATTCTTTTTCTTCAACCCCTATTCGATTTAGAGCCCATTATTCTATCTCGGATAAGCCCCTTATATACCTCTTTCATATCCTCACTCAAAAATGACCTATCAATAAGCGCTGACCACAGCGGAATAATCTTTTCAAATTTAAGAAAGATATTCCCACCTACTTTTTTGTCCAAACCCGATTTGGCAAAAGCTGCTTCAAAATCTGCACGTTTGAGCTTTCTCTTTTTACCATTGAGTGTGAGGGCTAATTCTTCCCTATCCTCAGGCATCACAAGCTTTGTCGAAAGCATATCATAGGCCGGAGTCAAAGAATATATGCCTTTTTGGGTACTGTATATTGAAAAATTCTTCAAGTGCATATCCGAATTTCCGGTTAACCAACAAAAATATACTTGCTCCCAAAAATTGACCAAATCTAATATAGGTACATTTGAATATTTAGAGATTAACTTAGCAATTTGTTCATAAGAACCTTTGTATTTATATTCGGTTAATCGTTCAGCAAGTTGACACATATCTTCCATTGGAAATTTATTTCCTTGCTCATCGCGATCTATACGACGAGTGATATAGCAAAGCTCTCCATCTGAAAAACGAATTAATGAATGTGGTACAGTCCTAATCTTTGCTATTTCGGCAAGATGCATCGTCAGATCTTCCAATTCCGGTAAGTTCGGATACATATCCGTTTGAGGTTTCAGTATATATCTCCCCCACAAGCCTACAATGGTAAAACGTTTCGGCTCACTCTTCTTGTCTGTTGATTCTATGTCTAAAGACAATTTAGGCTGTACTCCGGTTATTGTTGTTTGGCTACGCACAACCTCTTCTGCCAATACCGAAATATTTTCCTTTGTATATGGTAGTTCGGGAACTGTTGTTGTTCCGAATATCTTTTTCGCACAAGCAGGATGAAAGTCTATTTGCCCATCTTTCAAGGACTGATAACAATACAAACATCTATTCTTCATTGCGATCTATATTTGCAGGAATAACACTAATAGCTCCGATACAATCTTTACAGCAAGCCAATAATAAAGACATTCTGTCTCGTTGATTGATTTTCCAACTACGTTCGGCAATAACTAAAAGCCAGCCCTCAGGTATTAACCCATCGAAGAAAGGAAACAATACTTTGTCTTTATAAGGTTCGTTTTTCAAAGGCATAGTTAAACTAATCGCTTCCGAATCCCCACTATTCAAGTAATCGGGGTTATATTGGAAAGTGAAACCATTCTCATCTTCAGTTAACATTCCTGCCAACTTATCCCGCATAAATATTTCGGCCTGTTTCATAATTCTAATTTGCTTCTATCCATTGGAGCAGGTGCGAGTTCAGCGCCAAATAGATTTAATACCTGATTGACTTTGTCCATTCGCAAAGTTTGTTTGCCTTGTTCCAGTTCACGCACAAAACGAAGTCCCACCCCGGCCTTTTCGGAGAGATCCACTTGTGTTAAGTCATATTGCTTTCGCTTTTGCTTAACATACGCTGACAATGACAGATTTTCCATAATTATACCCTTTGGGTGCTAATATAGTAAATAAATACTTAAATACACCTCTTAGGGTATAAAATGTGTTTTTAAAATAGTTATTATACCTTTTAGGGGATATGATTTAATAAAAAACTGCAGAAAAATAGTGAAATGCAATCACCGTTTAACTCAAGAAATACTTTTTAGGCATCATGCAAACCGGCTTGTATTGCTGAGTAGGAGATATACGACTCGCTTCGGTGAGACATCTTCTTTTTTCTGTATCATTTTTTGATGATAAAAATGGGTCTTCCGGTTCAAAATAAAATTCGGTTGGCGTGTGGAATTAACAATTCAATTTTGGCATGAAACGGAGGCTGTTTTTTATAATACTATCTTTTTGAAAAGATATCCTTTATTTTTAAAAAGATATCCTTTATTTTCGGAAAAATAACCTTTATGTTTTTGGGTGTATCTAATAGTATGATTATCAGCAGTATATAGAATTTTCAAAAAGCAGCATATTTAGTCCTATTTTTAACTTAAAAAATGCAAAATACTTATTGTTGGCCGGGTGTTCAATTTAGTCCGTATTTTTCTTTTGAAAACCGGCTTAATGTAATAAATCTTCAATTCTTATATTGGGATTATGATATTGCAATCGTCCTTTGGATTTACCTAAACTGATAGCATTTTTAGGGCACCAATGTACACAAGCATGACATGACGCACAGTTTACACCCCATTGAGGTTGCTTGTTATTTATAACTATATTATCTACAGGGCATACTTTACTGCATATTCCACATCCAATACAGTTATTTTCCAATATGAATTTTTTATAGGTGTCATTAAAAAAGAGATTAAACAGACCTTTATGTAATTTTTCGGATAGTCCGCAATGTTTCGGGAGGCGTTTATCCGTTTTCACCTTTATAGCATCCGCAATTTTATTTGTAATTGCATCTGCACGTTCTAATATGGCGGGTCTTTTTACCGCAGAAACTTCATACTCTTTCAGACAATTTCCCACCGTAGGTACATAGTTCCCATAATTCAAACAGACTCCTTTGTTTTTTGTTATCTTGTTTACAACTGATAACGTATTGCCTTTATAGGTATAGTAAGTGGCTACGCAAAAATAATATACATCTTTTCGGAATGGAAAATTATTCAAAAAACTATAGACTATAGGCGGCACTCCTCCCATATAGACCGGAAAAACAAATCCGACTATAGCTGAGTATGGATGTTCTGCTACATTCAGCCTGTTTATTTTCACTAATTTTGATTGTTTGTACCGGGAAGCTATTACAGAGGCAGTTGTCAAACTATTTCCTGTTGCTGTAAAATAGTAGATTGTAATTGTTTCATTTGTTTCCATATTCATTTTGTTTGCGTATAATGATAAAGTTACTTACTTTTAGAAAGCATAAAAGTATTCACTCATGGATTGAAAAACAATAACTTACAAAGAGGATAGTCACTTACTTGCAAGTTTGAATTATTGAAGTACAAGAATTTACAATGGAACAATTTTTGAAAAAATATCCCTATACGGAAAATTGTCCGTTCAGGATAGTTATGGAGCATTTCGGTAATAAGTGGTCAATGATTATATTAATTACTTTAGGTGAAAACGGGAAAATGCGATTTAATGAATTGAATAGATGTATTGTTGATATCTCACAGAAAGTATTGGCAAGTACACTTCGTTTACTCGAAAAAGATGGATTTGTGAAACGAAAAATGTATCCGGAAATTCCCCCCAAAGTGGAATATGAACTTACAGCGTTAGGTCTGGATTTATTGCCGTTAATTGAACGTTTTGCAGATTGGGCCTATGCGCATATTGATGAGATAAAAAAAGCGCAGGCTCGAATGTTATAGTTTCAATATCCTGATTTTTGGGGGGGATTAAGTTTCCTAATTCGCTTTAATGTTCAGTATCGGCTTAACGGTATCGAGAATAACTGCAGTGTCCTGAATTGCGTTTATAATGAGATCTTTGTCTTTATAAGCCATAGGGGCCTCATCAAGTGTAGCACCGCAAACCGAAGTAGAATAAATACCCTCCATCTCGCTTTTGAACTCTTCTATATCTAAGGTTTTAAAGGCCTTATTACGAGCCAACATTCGTCCTGCACCATGTGACGCCGAACAGTTCCAGTCAGCATTGCTCTTTCCTTCACAGATCAACAGTCCATCTCGCATATTAAAAGGGATAATCATTTTTTCGCCTTCGTAGGCGCGAATCGCTCCTTTTCGGATAATCCAGTCTTGCGGGTCGATAAAATTATGCTTTGAGTGTATTCGTTCCACAGCTTTCACATCTCGCAACCCGACAAAAATAGCGTGTGCCATCGCATGGTGATTATACTCGGCATAGGTCTGCGCAATAACCATATCTACCAAATACTCGTACATATCGTCACCTTGCAATAACAGCTCTTTTTTACCCACATCATATCGCTCATTTAATTCGGCTAACTTAATAGGAATATCAGATGTTGGAACTGTGTTTTTCGTGATATCCTTAAATTCGTCATGATACTCCTGCGGTTTGAATTTGGCTACAGCCATTTTTTTTGCATAGTAGTTACATACTTTCAGACCAAAGTTTCGTGAACCGGAATGTAAAGTAAGGAAATGTGAACCGTCTATAGTCGATTCTCCTACCTCAATAAAGTGGTTACCGCCACCCAATGTGCCTACAGAGTTATAGAACATTCTTTCACTTATTCCAATTTTTTGACACAAATCGGTAATATATTCTTGATTTACGGTGATAGCTTCTTTACTATCCGAAAAACGTTTATTCCATTCATTTTGAAAATTATTTACGTTTGCAGTAACGGTTTTTAAATAATCTTCTACCCACCAATAGTTAAAATCTTTCCCTTTTCGGATATTATGTCCCATTGGAATCGCTTTACGGATTTGCTTGTTCACTTGCGGAAGATCTTCCAAATCAAACCGTTTGTTTAACTTATAACTGGTTACCGAACAGCCAATATCTACACCAATATAGTTCGGATTAATCATGGTAGTCATTGGCATTGTAAAACCAATCACGATTCCTTTTCCTACATGGGTATCCGGCATGATGCGTACTTGCACGCCTTCCGATATTTCGTGATTTAAGATATTTTGTACTAATTGGATAGCTCCGTCTTCAACTTCTTCCAAGAATATTTTACAATCTTGGTTATATTTTCCTTTTAATCTTATCATGATTTGCTGTTTTTTATTAATTGTTACAAAGTTAATTAGTTAGAACACAATGCTTTTTCGTATCGTGACTCAGCTCTTTAATGTTATGATTTTTTGTGCAATTTCTTTACAACGTTCTATATTGCCATTCATTCCCATACTTTCAGATTCTAAATGAAAGAGATGTCTTGTGATTTTTTCTACATCAGCACCTTTCATTTTTAAATTCACTATATATGGAACATAGGATGAATATTCGTTTCTAATACATTCAATGTCATTTACTCCTATCGGATCCCAGTCGTTCCAAAGTATTTCATCAATCTTCTTGTGCAATTCTTTATATTTCTTTTCCATAATTGTTCTTGTTTATACCCCTGATGAGATTTGGACTCGCAATCTTTTTTCGTAGGCTTTTCCTTTTAAACTACAAGGGCAATTTGTTAATGATTTCTTTGTTTGACGATACAAAGGAAAATACACGATACGCATTCTTTTTGCGTAGGTAAATTTATTTTTATTATTTTTGGAATAATATTCATTCCTAATATCATGCCGATAAATCGTAACGCCTTAATCCGCTACAAAACAATAGACACTTGCCTTCGAAACAAATATCGCCGTTGGACACTCGAAGATCTCATAGATGCTTGTTCGGATGCTCTCTATGAATATGAGGGTATAGATAAAGGTATCAGCAAACGTACTGTGCAAATGGATATCCAAATGATGCGCAGCGAGAAGTTGGGATATAATGCTCCTATTGTCGTATATGACAATAAATACTATATGTATGAGGATGAGAATTACAGCATAACCAATACACCACTGTCAGAACAGGATTTGAGAACCATGTCGGAAGCAGTGGAGGTTCTCAGACAATTCAAAGGATTCTCTTATTTTTCAGATATGGGAGATATTGTCAGTAGGTTGGAAGATCATGTAACTTCGGCACGGCAAAAAACTATTCCTGTAATTGATTTTGAAAAGAACGAAGGACTAAAAGGTCTTAATCATTTGGATATCATTTACAATGCTATTGTACATAAAGAAGTGTTACGTATCAAATACCGCTCGTTCAAGGCTCGATCAGCAAATATATTCCTCTTCCATCCTTATTTATTAAAAGAGTATCGCAACCGCTGGTTTGTATTTGGGCGAAAAAAAAACTCACTTATCAATCTGGCTCTGGATAGAATACAAACAATTGAGACTGCTCAAAAAGAAAGATTCGTAGAAAACAACTTATTCGATCCTGAAACTTTTTTTGACGATTTAGTGGGTGTTACCAAAAACATAGGGATGAAGACCGAAACTGTTCGTTTCTGGGTTGACAAGCAGAATACACCTTATGTATTGACTAAGCCATTTCACAAAAGTCAGAAAGTGATTGAAGAACACGATGATGGCTCAAAAACTTTTGAAATAAATGTTGTTGTCAATTTGGAATTGCAGCGAGAATTTTTCGGTTTTGTAGATTCTATCAAAATTCTCTCTCCACAATCATTGGTTGATTTTATGGGTTGGAAATATAGGTTGGCTAAGGAATTGTATGATGAATCACATTACATCATAGACTCCTTTTGATAATATTTTTGTACTGGTAGTAGACTTGCTATCCGGAATAATTTCTATCCAATCTCCATTTCTCTCGCCCGTTTTGACTAATGTTTTCCGAAAAATGTAAACATCTTCTTTCTCTGACTCCAAAACCAGTAGAAAGTTGTTGTTTTCTTCTGTGGTAATAGCATCATAAGGCACGCATAAGGCTTTTCGGGAGGCGGCAACAAGTTGTGCCTCTACAAACATTCCTGTCAGCAGTTTTTGTTTAGCGGTAGCATCCAATGACGCATATACATTGATAACGCGGTCATTTCCTCCTACCGATTTTCCTATTTGGGTGACTTGCGCTTCGAACTCTTCCGAACTTACTTGTGGCACGGTGAATCTGATTTTTAATCCGGTTTTCAGATTAAACACGTCTTTTTCGAATACCGCTAATTCCAGATGCATGGCTTGTGTTTCCACAATCTCCATAATCACATCGACAGGTGAAACGGCCATACCCACATTAGCATTGATAGCTGTAATATCTCCTGAAATAGGAGAATAGACCGTAATGTAGGAAGAGAATTTTCCCTGTTCCACCTCCGACGGATTGATGCGGAGCATGTTCAGCTTTTGGCGAAGGCTTTCATAAGTAGACTTTGCCCGCTTGTAGGTGCTTTCTGCTTCGAGGTATTTCTTTTGGGAAGATATCTTTTCGTCGAACAGTGTTTTTTGTCTTTCGTACTCCGATTCCAAGTATTTCATTTGCCCTGCTATCTCCAGATACGATTGTTGCAGGTCGATATACTCCGGACTTTCGAGCGTCAGGAGAGGTTGTCCTTTAGCTATTTTATCGCCGACAAGCAAAGCTATTGATTTAACATATCCGCCAACAAAAGAGGTTACTTTCGCCCTATTCTTAGGCGGCACATCTATTCTGCCTGATGCTTTTACGGTATTGTCAAATTCTTTTTCCTGTAAAGCGTTAATCTCCATTTTCATCGCGTTGAACTGCTCTTGAGTAATTTCTATAACAGCCGTATTTTCTTGATCGGCGCTTTGTTCCTCCGCTGATTTGTTTTCTCCTCCGCAGGAATTAAAAAAACCAATAGCCAACACAAATAGTATATAAGAATATCTTTTCATTGTTTATTCGTTAAAATTGAAATAATGTAACTCTAAATAAGACTTATTGTAAGAAAGCACATTGTCCAGATAATCAGACTCTATGTTGATGGCATTCTCCATACTCTGAATGTATTGAAAAAAGTCTATCTCACCATTTTTGTAGCTCATATCGGCGGTTTTTATGATTTCTTTCGAAAGCAGTTGTCCGTTTTCTGTATAATATGTAATCATTTCTCTGTGCTGATTTAGTTCGGCTTGCTTTTGCATATAGAAACTTTCCATTTGTATTTCACGATTGCTTTGCATGGCCTCCCAACTTTGCTGTTCCAACTTCGCTGTTTTGCGTTTCGAAACATTACCACTGAAAAATAAAGGAATAGCTATGCCTATCTGAAAGCCGCTTTGCCTGTATCCCAGCCCTTTGTTGGTTCCTGAAAACAATTCTACACTCAAATCGGGAAGCCAGTTTTGATTTTGCAACTTTATTTGAGAAGAGTATGTATTGCTTATCGATTCCAGGTAATTTTTCTGCAATTCTTTGCCTATGCTAACATTTTCGAGATACAATAAACTCAATTGATTGTCTGATATCTGTAAGTCGTCTTCACTTTGTACCAATGCTTTCATTTGCTCATAAAGGGCTTGCTTTTGGTTTTTCAATTGAATCAGTGTAGTATATATCTGTTTTGATTTAGCTTCTGCCGTTATTTTTTCCAGGTAATTAGATTCGCCCAATTCGAACTTACGGCTTCCTGCTTTCGAAAAAGCCGAGTAGAGACTATCTAATTGAATGTATAGCTTCTCCTTATTTTGTGTATACACAATCTGCTCATATACCAGCGAAATAGCAAGTATGAGTTTATTCTTTTGTATTTCGAATAAAGCTTTGTTTTGCTCCCATTGCGATTTGTTTACACTGCGTTTGGCACCATATACAGTAGGGAACGAAAAAGTCTGTTCTACTCCAAATACCCGTAGGGCTTTATTGTTCGGGGCTATATTGTTTTCGTCGTAGCTATAATAAACCGAGGTTTTATCGAAGTCGAAAGCTGTTCCGATGTTTGCTTTCGAAGCCAGCGTCTGCAATTGATACGAGCTTAACTCCTTGTTATTCGTAATTGCTGTTTCAATCAGCCTGTTTAGTTCGGGATTATTGTTTTGCGAATAAATTGCCGTGCTAAAAGCCAATACACATCCGAGCACTATGTTTTTAAATATCGTCTTCATCTTTTGTCAGATTTTTGTCAAACACTTTGAAAAGTATAGGCAAAACTACCATCGTGAGCAGGGTGGCTGTAAATAATCCACCGATAACTACCGTTGCCAGAGGGCGTTGTACTTCTGCTCCTGCCGAAGAAGAAATGGCCATCGGAAGAAAACCAAGTGCAGCGGCGGCGGCAGTTAGTGTTACAGGGCGAAGTCTGTCGGTAGTCCCTTTCAGTATCAGCACATCTATATTCTTCATGCCTTTATTTTTCAGCACTTTCAGGTGTTCTACCAATACAATTCCGTTTAATACGGCGATACCGAACAGAGCGATAAAGCCAACTCCTGCCGAAATGCTGAAAGGCATTCCCCGTAGCCAGAGCAGTAATACACCTCCTACAGCCGATAGCGGTATGGCAGTAAAGACAAGCATGGTTTCCCTTATCGAACCAAAAGCAAAATACAGTAGCACAAAGATGAGGCACAAAGCGACAGGCACAGCTATTTTAAGCCGGGTAAGCGCATTTTGCATATTCTCGAACTGTCCGCCATAGGTTACCGTATATCCGGGAGGTAAATTAATCTTTTCATTGATAATCGTAGAAACGTCTTTCACAACACTTTCCATGTCACGACCACGCACGTTTACTCCTATTACAACACGACGTTTGGTGTCATCGCGGGATATTTTGGCCGGTCCTTCGGTGTATTCTATCTTCGCCAGTTCGCGCAAAGGAATCTGTCTGCCATCGGGAAGCGCTACATAGAGGTTTTGCAAATCATCAATATTGTTCCTGAGGTTTTCTTCCAAACGGATTACCAGATCGAAACGGCGTTCGCCTTCAAAAACATTACCAACGGTTGTCCCGGCGAAAGATAAAGAGACGATATCGTTTATATCCGAAATGTTCAGTCCATACCGGGCTATGTGTGTGCGGTTGTACTCGACAGTCATTTGTGGTAATCCGTCTATTTTTTCTACAATAATATCGGCAGCACCCTCCACATTGGCAATTGCATGCTTTATCTGTTCGGCTTTCTCAGCTAATACGCTTAAATCTTCGCCGAATATTTTGATAGCCACATCAGATCGTGTACCCGAAATAAGTTCATTGAAACGCATCTCGATAGGTTGGGTAAATTCGATTTCCATATTTGGGATGGTCGCTTCAAGTTCTTTTTTTATTTTATCAACTAATTCGTCTTTCGTGCTTGCTGATACCCATTCGCTTTTCGGTTTTACTTTTACGATAATATCGCTTTCTTCCATCGACATAGGATCGGTAGGTACTTCGGCCGCACCGATACGGCTGACGATCTGTTCTACTTCGGGGAATTTATTCAGTATTGTTTTTTCTATCAACGTGGTGGTTTCGATCGTTTTTGCCAAAGATGTTCCTGTTTTTAGGACGGGTTGGATAACGAAGTCGCCTTCATCCAACTGTGGTATAAATTCGCCACCCATTCGGGAGAATACGAGAATAGCCAAAACAAGTAAACCAGCGGCACTTGCCAGTGTCGCCTTTGTATGCTTCAGTGCCCATGTGATGGCGGGTAAATAACATTTGGTTAATAATCGCATGATGCTGACGGTTATCCCGTTTCTCTTTTGCAGCTGCGGTTTTATCAATAAAGAGGATGCTACCGGAACATAGGTTAAACAGAGCAGCATAGCTCCGATAAGCGCAAAACCAAATGTGAGTGCCATCGGACGAAACATTTTTCCTTCTACTCCCGAAAGAGATAGGATGGGAATAAACACAATCAGAATAATCAATTGTCCGAAAATGGCGGAATTCATCATGGTAGACGAACTTCCCAGTGTTATTCTGTCTATTTCCCTTTTTCGGTCGGATACAGGCAGGAGATTTATTTTTGAAGCATTGGCGGTCATTTGTGCCGATACATATTCTACAATAATAACCGCACCATCTATAATAATTCCGAAGTCGATTGCACCCAGACTCATCAGGTTGGCGTCTATCCCAAAAATCCGCATCAAGGAGATCGCAAATAACAAGGAAAGAGGTATAACGGATGCAACCACAAGTCCTGATCGGATATTACCCAGTAAGAGTACAACCACAAATATAACGATCAGACAGCCCAATATAAGATTTTCGGTAACGGTGAAAGTCGTTTTTGCCACTAACTCGCTTCGCTCTAAAAACGCATTAATATATACACCTTCGGGAAGTGATTTTTGCACCTCTGCTACACGCTCTTTTACGGCATTGATGGTTTCTTTCGAGTCGGCCCCTTTGAGCATCATTACCTGACCGAGCACCTTTTCGCCTTCTCCGTTGCCGGTAATTGCACCGAAGCGGTTGGCACTACCGAAATGAACGGTAGCAATATCTTTAACAAGAACAGGGATTCCATCCACATTCTTGACGATTATACTTTCAATATCCTCGATTGAGCTTATCTTCCCTTCTCCACGAATAAAATAGCTCTGATTGACCTTTTCGATGTATGCACCGCCTGCAATGCTGTTGTTTTTCTCCAATGCGGTAACTATGTCGCCCGTTGTTATGGACATTGCTTTCAGCCGGGAGGGGTTAATCGCTACTTCGTATTGTTTGAGGTATCCTCCCCAAGTATTGATTTCGACTACCCCCGGGATGCCCGAAAGTTGCCTTTTTACGATCCAGTCTTGTATGGTGCGCAGGTCTGTAACAGAGTATCTGTCTTTGTATTCGGGTTTTACATCAAGTATATATTGGTAGATTTCGCCCAAACCGGTGGATATAGGACCCATTTCGGGCGAACCGAAACCTTCGGGAATAAGTTCGGATGCGGTTTTTATCTTCTCGGCTATCAATTGGCGGGGCAGATAAGTTCCCATGCTTTCATCGAAAACAATTGTTACTACAGACAGTCCGAACTTAGAAACAGAACGAATCTCCTGTACGCCGGGCAAGTTGGCCATCTCCATCTCGATGGGATAGGTGATAAATTGCTCTATATCTTCGGTGGAAAGATTGGTAGAAGTGGTGATAACCTGCACCTGATTATTGGTAATATCAGGAACCGCCCCGATTGGTATATGAAATACGGAATAAGTGCCATAGGCAAATATGACAAACGTAAATAACAATATGATGAGCTTGCGGTTGAGACTGAACCGTATAATCTTTTCTAACATCGACTTTTCCTACCTGTTTTTATGTTAAACAAAAATAGGAAGATGTTAAATGGAGTTGCTTAAGATTTGCTTAAGATTGGGGTATTTGCAGTCTGACAGTAGTTCCTGCCCCCTCTTTGCTCGTTATGTCGATCCTGATATTTAATAGGGAGCAGAATCTTTTTACAATAGGTAATCCCAAGCCAAATCCCTTAATATCGGAATGGTCTGAGGAGCGATAGAATTTATCGAAAATTTTCTTTAAATCCTGTTCAGAAATACCCGGACCGTTATCTTTTACTTCACAATACATAACATTACCTTCATTGCTCACATTTATTTCCACCTCTCCATGCTGATGAGAATATTTCACTGCGTTGGATAGTATATTGTTTATAATGGTGGAAAACAAATAGCTGTCAGTTTTCAGATAAACAATTTCGGGCGATATAATCGTCTTGATTTGAATATCTTTCTGTTGTATGCTTCTATCGATATACCTTAAATTGTCGTCAATAATTGTTTTAATATTCGCGTCTACCATTTTCAAAGACTGTTTCATGTTTTCATAGCGGGTAAGAATTAGCAATTCATCCACTAAATGATTTAAACGGTCTACTTCATTAATGCAGTATTTTACTTTTTCTTCATACTCTTCCTGCCGGCGAGGTTTGCGTATAAGCACTTCAAGTGTTCCTTTCAATACGGCCAATGGCGTGCGAAACTCATGCGAAGCATAGGTGGTAAAAGACTTCTCACGTTCTATGGTTTTCTCTATTCGATCGAGAAGTTGGTTGATCGTATCCGAAAGGATATATAGCTCATCCATGTTGTGAGGCAGCGGGATGCGTTCGGTGAGGTTGTCTCGTGTGATGTTATTTGACGTATCAATAATATCGTTAATGGGTTTAATGCTCCTTCCGGCAATAAATCGAGCCACGAAAAACAAAATGACAAGAAAAATAGGGTACGTAAGTAGGAGAATGCGTTGCAACGTTTCCAAAACCACTTCTGAACCTTCACGGGCTACTGCAACCAATAAATGTCCGACTCTTTTCCCGGAATCATCCAGAATAGGCACTTGCACCTGTCTGATTCTTTTTTCGGCAAGCTCTCCGTTGAAGAACTCATTGTCTTTCTGGTCAGGGTCGTATTGCAAATTGGTATCTTTGAGGTTAGGAGATTTGTCGATCAGGGTTTCATCAATATCCAGAAATTCAATGAATACGGGGTCTACGCCTACTGTATTATGTTCGCGTTCCATCCATTCCTTATGACTTTTCAAGGCTATAGTTCCGTTTTTCACTTCTACTTCCTGCGAATGGCGGTCTGCTTCACGGCGGAGATCTTCGTTCAGATGACCGGATACGCTGATTTTTACCACTATAAAAATGGTAGCAAATACAATCCCAATCAGCAATGCCGTAGTGATTATATAGTTTAGCGCTATTCTGTTTCTGAAAGAAAAATTCTTCATATACTATATATTGGCTATATACCCTACACCGCGCACGGTTTTAATGTATCCATTGTCCTTATCTAAATTTAGTTTCTTGCGTATGGCATTGATAAATACATCAATAACCCCCGTGTCGTATTCAAAATTAATTCCCCATACTTTTTCTATGATCTCCTCTCTTTTGCAGACACAGCCTTTATTACGAACCAGAAACTCAAGCAGTTCAAACTCACGCTGAGTCAGGGGGATATCCGAAGAATCCATTTTAACCTCATACGTTTTTAAATTCAGCATAATATTGCCCAGTGTAAGGATAGATTGCTCTTTATTACGGAAATGTATCTTTATCCTTTCCAATAGCTCGTCGAAGCTAAACGGCTTTTTGATATAATCGTTAGCACCTGCTTGCAGTCCTTCTATTGTTTCCTGCACAGTGTCTTTTGCCGTTAAAAACAAAATGGGTGTTTCCTTATCTTTTTCACGAATAACTCTGCAAACTTCTAAGCCGGTCATCTTTGGCAGCATCCAGTCCAGCAAAACCAAGTTTGGTGTTTCCGATTGGAAAAGCGCTACACCCTGCTTTCCATCAGGAGCAATAGAAATCTTATAACCTTCCTCCTCCAACCCTTGTTTCAGAAAGTTATAGATTCCGGGTTCGTCTTCTATGATAAGGATATGCCGCATAGTACTGCAAATATAAAGACACATTCCCTATTTTCGGTAATTTTGTGTGCTATATTATTCCGGAGGAGGTGGGGTTTGTTGTTTGTGAATTTAAGTTAAAAACAGGACTTGGATTTCAGTTTTTGGAGCTGTCTTTTATGTTGTTGATAATCAGCACATTGAAGATATTGAAAAACATAAAGGTTATTTTCCCAAAAATAAAGGATATTTTTTGAAAAATAAAGGATATATTTTCAAATACATAGTATTATGAAAAAAAGCCGCTGTTTTAAGCCTGAGTTTGAATTGTTAATTTATCTTTTTATTCCATTCTAATAAGCTGTAACTTCTGTTCAGGTTGGGATAGCGATCTTGCGGAATGTAGATGGTTAGTCCGGAGTGTGCCTGTATGCTAAATCCACCATGTTTGGGCAGCATAAAGTGGTCGGTAGCCGATTTCCAGATTACACACGCTTCGGTAGCGGCTTGCAGCATGGCTTGTTTATCGGCAGGCAACGTTTTGTAGCCGTCGCAAAGATCGAAGAAGAGGGAATTGCCGTAGCGGCTAAAGCTTTGTGATGAAATGTCCGGGGTTACATTCGTACCACGTAATGCGTCCAGAATACCATCAATCTCACGCGTGCTGATGAGGCTAAGTGTCAGTGAATTGACGTCCTCTTCACGCTGTTCATAATCACTCTTAATCGCGCGACAGAAACCGGTGAGGTCTGCTTCTTCTTTGAATAAAAAAGGTATAGCTTTGGCATAAACATGAGTAAAGCCCGGCGAAACGATCTCGGCCGAAGAAGCGACAATGTATTTAGTTTTATCTTTCAATTCGTAAGCCACTTCGACACCTGCCATGAAGCAAGCCTCGAAAATGATATGATCGAACATACCGTTGGGAATAGCGGCGGCAAAATCAGGAATTTCCATTTCATTGCCTCCGTCAATGATCACCGAGCGAAGTGCAGCATTTCCATAAGTACCATTAGGCATCCATCCGGAAGCATGCGAGAACACAGCCAACCCATACGAGGGAGCCGGATAAAGCTCAATTACATCCTGCAATACACCCTTGAACACGTCCGCGTTAGCCGAATTGCTGTCTTCGTACTCACGAACAATAGTTTGTTTGCCGTTGCCAACTTTCATCAGTTTGGGATTGCTGTTTTTTGAATCGAGGTAGATAAGCAAGTTTCCGCATTTAGGAATAACCACATCTTTCAGTTGATCGGCCTTTTGCAGCGCTTCACCACTCAGGTTATTATCCCCCCCAATATAATAAAGAACAGTTCGTATAGTCTCCTTTGGTTCCTCATCCTCTTTAGTGCATCCGGAGAAAAACAAGCACAAAGACAAGATAAAAATCGAGGTTTTGATTAATTTACACATACAGTTAAGCGAAGGTGATGCCCACAAAACGACATTCCCTTATATTCTATAGTTAAACAAATGAAATTCAGCGCAAATCTAAGCAATAATTTCCGCACTGTCACGTCTTTCCCACATCATTTTACCCCGCATCATCCTTTTTTAACCGAAAAGATATACTATTATGAAAGCAAATCGCGTAATCGGGTGGGGAGGGGTCTCTCTTTATGTTGAGCTCTCTTTGTTAATCTGAGTTCTGCAGAAGTTGTGAGAACTTTTTGTTCGGGAATTGTTTATATAAATACTTATCTTTGTTTGTGAGGGATGAGGTTTTAATTTAAGCTATACTCAATGGAGGAAAATGAGAAAAGTGCTTCGCGCTGGTTAAATAAAAGGATTGTTGAAGCGAAGAGTGCTTATATCCGGGCTTCGGTTTTTACGTTGATAAGCGCGGGGTGTTTTGTCGTTTTTTGTTGGTACTTGTCGGGATTTGCGGCTTCGTGGCTCAACGATGGACTCGTTTTGCCGGATCAGCTGTTGATTGCATCGGTATTTCTAACGGGCAGATATATTTTCGCCCATGTTGCCTCGCAGCTCAACTACAACGCGGGGAATATCATTGTAGGGCGGGTAAAAAAAGAACTTTACCCGATATTATTAAACAACAGCAAATCAGATTCCGTATCGAGCACGCTGTTCGTTACCCGGGTGAGCGATGATCTGAAGCCTTATTTTGCCTTCTTTATTCCTTATGCAATGGCATCGGTGTTGGTTAGTCTGCTGTTAATGGTGGTTTGTCTTTGGACGGAGAAATGGGTAGGTCTTGTACTTCTTGTTTCGCTGGTGGTTATCCCTATGCAGATGATTATTATCGGAATAGGAGCCGAAGCGCTTCACAAAAAACATATTGATCTGTTTCTGAAATATTCGGCAGTGTTTTACAATCGCCTGCAAACGATCGCGGAAATAGTTAATTTGGCTAATTTCAAACCGCAGTACCGTTTTCTTTCAGAAAAAAGCAAGGCTTTAAATGACGCGACTACCAGCGTAATGCGGGTTGCTATCCTATCCTCGGCGGTATTGGAACTTTTTGTTACCCTTGCGATTGCGATGGTCGCTATTTATCTCGGCATGAGTCTGCTCGGTATTATGGCCGGGCCGAACTATGGCAAAGGATACGATTTCAGAATCGCACTGTTCCTACTCACCATAACTCCTTATTTCTTCTTTTATTTGCGAAAGTTTGTGAGTGCTTATCACGACCGCAACAGAGCCATTGCTTCTGCAAAAACCGTGATGCCGTTGTTGGAAGACGAAAACACCACGACTTTTGTCGATATCCGTGAAGCAGCCGATACATTCGAGATAGACAGACTGAACTTTGCTTATCCTGATTCGCCCGTAAAAGTACTGCATGATATTCACCTTACGTTGCCCCGTAAAGGGTTGGTATTGGTGAAAGGAATATCCGGTTCGGGCAAATCGACTTTGCTGAAGATATGTACAGGGAGTCTGCCCGTGAAAGAAGGCACCGTGTCGGTCAACGGGAAAACGAACGAATGGTCCCGGCAATGGCTGAAGGCAAACACCTCTTACATGAATCAATTTCCGTTCATCTTTGATGGAACGTTGAAGTACAACGTATTTCTGGAAAAAGACACAGATAAGAACAACAACTATCCTGCATTCTTAGATAAGATACTAAACAAAAAGGAAGACGGCTGGCAAACAACTTTAAGCCACAACGGCAAACAGCTTTCGGGTGGTGAAAAACAATTAGTCACCCTTGCCCGTATGCTGATGCACCCACGACCAATCGCTATTCTGGATGAACCGACGGCAAATTTAGACACCGATACAGTCGGCATCATTCTTCCACAAATAATGAAGTTGGCCGAAAGCCAATTGGTGATCGTTGCTTCGCACGAGAAGATGTTTGATACTGTTGCCGATCGGATAGTAAACTTAAACTGGGGAGAACAAATGACTTATGAATAAATTTATTACCAAACATATCTTGTATCCCTTAGCCGGCAAATGGTTTCGGGGGTTTTTCTTGTTGTTGTTATGGACTATTTCCTTTGTAGCGCTTCCGGCCATTTCCGGTTGGTTTCTGGCCATTTGCAGTGTTGTGTTCATTACCGCAAGCACCACATTCTCGTATTTGGTTCCGTCTGCCATTATCCGTTTAATGGCATTGGTGCGTACTGCCATGAGATACTTCGAACGATTAGAAAATCATAAAACTACACTCGAGGCGCAGCAACGGCTGCAATTACAAATATTTCAGTCTGTTGCCCGGCTT
The DNA here is from genome assembly GCF_900178525.1 of Massilibacteroides vaginae. Taxonomy (GTDB): domain Bacteria; phylum Bacteroidota; class Bacteroidia; order Bacteroidales; family Tannerellaceae; genus Massilibacteroides; species Massilibacteroides vaginae. The sequence continues at coordinate 731,731 of NZ_FXDJ01000009.1, read as the reverse complement.
CCCTATTTCAAAAAGCAAGTCAATAATAACTCCGCATTGCTCGAAAACAGTACGCACGGGGTAGATCAGCTATTAAATCATATTCTTTTATGGCTGTTGCCCTTATCCTCGCTAATCCTTACACTTAGTGTTTATGCCTTTTTTATGGCGTTCTTTTCAGCACCACTTGCATTGGAGTTTGTAATCTCATCTGCTATTTTATTGTTTGTCGTGCCTCAATTCTTTTTTGTGAAGAACAGAAAGCATTATCAAGCCCTGAAATCAGCCCGTGAAACAAATAACCAGGCACTCATTCAAAGTTTCAGAGGCAGAATTGAAATCTCAAAATACAATATGGAAGAGAAGGCTATCCTGCAATACGAACAGAGATTATCAGAACTTGAACAATTAGAAAAGAAATTGCAAACGAATTCATTCTGGCTGCAACTGATTGCCGGACTCGGATTTAGTTACATCGCCGCATTCCTGCTATGGCGTTCCGGACAGTACGGAATAGATGCACCTACCGCGATCGGGATTTTCTTTGGGATCATGGCACAGGCCGAATTATCCGAAATGCTTTTCTCCGGAAAATCAGAAAAAAGTTCGGTGGAACACCAGATAAAAGATATCGATTCAATTCTAAAACAAGGCGCGCAACCGGTTGAAACAGTACAGGTACACGATGCGCTGAGAAAGCTAAGCCTAACAAATGTAAGTGCTAAAATACCCGAAACACCTGTCGAAACCGGCGAAGTATCCTTGGTTATAGAGAAAGGAGACTGGATTGCCCTCTACGGAGAAACAGGAAAAGGAAAAACAACCTTGCTGAACAGTCTCTTCTATCCCGAATACCGCCGGAGCGGCTCTTTGGTCTGGAATGATGATGCGGATCTATTGCATCTACCTGTACCCGAATGTATTTACGTTACACAAAAAGCTTATCTCCTCACCGGAACGCTGCGTGAGAATTTCGAAAGCTACCCCGACGAAGCAATAGAGCAAGTACTAAAAACAGTAGATCTGGAAAGTTGGCGTTCGGCATTACCAAACGGTTTAGATAGCTGGATCGGTGAAAACGGCGAAACCCTGAGCGGCGGACAGCGTAAAAAACTACTTCTCGCGCAAGCTCTGCTAAAAGAGCCTCAATTATTGGTAGTAGACGAACCTACAGCCGGTATCAGTTCGGAAAACGCCATCGCCATTTTCCAAAACATCAAACAACGCTATCCGGATATTACCATCCTGATGGCTACACACCTGACCGAATTTGAAGGAATAGTGGATAAGGTGGTTCGGCTTTAGAATTTCTTATTATTCAAAACAGATAATAATCGTTGTGCCGGTATTCACTCCGGATTCTATGCGGTATTTAATGTTGTTCTTTTCCAGGATGCGTAAGGCGATTGAAAGTCCAATACCGCTTCCGTGCATCGGGCTTGCGTTGTCGGCACGGTAAAAGGGTTTGCTGATGTTTTTAAGTTCCCCGGCAGGGATGCCGATACCTTTGTCCGCAACCGCGATATTCAGCCGGGTATGCTCTCTATACAGCCTGATGTCTATTGATTTACCTCCTGAATATTTAACCCCGTTTTCGATGATATTAAACATGGCCATCAACAATTGCGTACGGTCTTTTTCGACCATCAATATATCTTCGTCTTCCGGCAAAATATCCAGTTGAACATTGATTTTATTATTTGCATAACTGAGTGAGAGCTTTTCAATAATCTCCCAAATCAGTTCATCTATCCTGAATTGATTGCTCAATTCCGTTTCTTTTCTCAGGTTTGAAATAATGATCAGCGTATTCAGAATCTCTTCTAACTGATGAATCTGCGAGATAAGTTTCAACGAAAGTTTCTCGTATTCTTCCGGACTACGGTCTTTGAGGGAGAATACTTCTAAATTTCCCAGCATCGAAGCCAAAGGCGTTTTGAATTCATGCGAAACATAATTAACAAAATTCTTTTGAATAATAAACGTATCCGCTATCTGTTCCAGCAAATGATTAAATGTTTCGGTCAGTTCCTGCAATTCATCCTTTGTGTTGGGCACGTCGATCTGATTTGTCGGGTTGTGTGGCGGAATGTTTTTTACCTGATCTATTACCGAACTAAAAGGTTTGTAAGCAATACGCGCCAACCAACGGCTAAGTAAAACAACAGCGATCAGACCCACAATCAGTGCCGATAGCAGTATCCACAACAAAGCGACCAATTGCTCATTTAACAGTGCTTTGGGTTCCTTGGCTACAATTACGAAATCGCCCTGATTATCTTCGTAATAGAGACCGTGACAAAACTCGTTTTCGGAGGAGAAAGATAAACTTCGCTTCTCTCTTATCGCATTCAATGTAGATAAGGATATCGTTTCATTCTTATTGCCCCAAACAATTTCGTCGTTCTGATTATAAACCTGATAGGAATCGCCGGCTACTATGGCATCGAATTGTTTCCTTACGGATTCAAATTCATTCGCGTTGAGTTCATCTTCTTCCAGGTGAAAAAACGCCACTAAATAGGCTGTCTTCTCTAAATTCTTATTTACTGCCCTTTGGGTGTTTTTCTGATAAAGAACATAAATAAAAAATGAGATGATAATAAAAATAACTCCGAAGGCGAGGGAACTATATAAACTTTGACGTGTCTGAATTTTCATACCCGGTTTATGCTTGCGTTCGTATTAAATATCCTCTTCCTTTTACGGTTTGGATCAGCTTATTCTGCGACATCGAATCAATCTTATTTCGGAGATAAGATATATACACATCTACCACATTTGTATTTGTATCGTAATCGATCCCCCACACCGTATTTAAAATCTGAGGGCGGGGCAATACTTTGTTTTTATTCTCCATTAACAGCTGAAGAAGTTTGAATTCCTGCAAGGTCAGCTTTATCTCTACACCGCCCCGTTCCACCACATGGCTGTCTATATACAATTTCAGGTCATCGGCAACCAGGGCTTTGTCTTGTACTTCATTATTAAACTTCGATCTGCGGGTCAGCGCATGGATACGTGCCACCAGTTCCTTAAAATGAAAAGGCTTTGCCAGGTAATCATCCGCGCCATAGTCTAACGCTTTGACTTTGTCGTCCGGTTCACCTAACGCACTGACTACAAGTATAGGAGTGTTGATTTTTTTATACCGGGTGTATTGCAGCAGTGTGATTCCGTCTAAATCAGGAAGCATGATGTCGAGCAAAATCAAACCCCATTCACGCTGCGTGATCAGACTACGGGCGTCGGTACCGTTTTCGGCTAGAACAACCGAGAACCCACATTCTTCCAGTCCCTTCACCATAAACTCGCTGATACGGCGATTATCTTCAACCAATAAAAGTTCCATAATGCAATACTAATTTAAACAGGCTCTTACAGATTCTAAAAATAGTTATTTTATTTTGTCCAAGAAGAAAAACCGGTTTTCAACAACTCTTTCTGTGCTTTTTTCATGTTAAAATCGCGACTTAATTTGCCGTTTTTGAGGGCTTTTTTACATCGCTGATAATCAGTCTATTATAGAGGCGGAAAATATAAAGGTTATTTTTGAAAAGATATCCTTTATTTTTCAAAACATAAAGGATATCTTTTTAAACATATAGTAATGTAAAAAAAACAGCTCTTATTTTTCTTTCAAACGCTTGTCTCTTCTGTAGGCAAAATAGAAAACTTGCGGAAGCACGGTGAAAGACAAAATCATACTTATCAGAATTCCTCCCACAATCATAATGGCCAACGGTTTTTGTATTTCCGACCCCATTCCGTGTGAAAGGGCAGCCGGAAGTAAGCCCATGGATCCCATCAGGGCAATCATCAGCACAGGGCGCAGACGCTCGGATACGGCTTCGTTTATGGCTAAGCGAAGATTGTTTGTGCGTTGCATTTTAGATTTCATCAGTGCGATAAGCAAAATACTATCTATAGAGGTTACCCCGAACAGAATAATGAATGCAATACCGGCCGAAATGCCAAACACCGTATTTGTTACCCATAGCGATATAAATCCACCGATAAAGGCGTAGGGCATTGTGCTCGCCGCGATCAAGGTGTCTTTTACTGTGCCGAAATTCATGTAGAGCAAAAACAGGATAAGCAGGATAACAGCCGGAACGATAATGGCCAACTGACCGGTGGCACGTTGCTGGCTTTCGAATTCGCCAGCCCAAACCATCTTGTTTTCAGGGAGTAAAGGTACGTTTTCCGTCACTTTTTTCTGTGCCTCGTTTATTGTCGAACCCAAATCGCGGTCGCGGATACTAAAACCTACACCAACGTAACGACTGCTGCCATCGCGATAAACAAATGTAGGGCTCGTAATGAACGAGATGTCGGCGATCTCTTTCAGCGGCACGTATTTTTTATCCATTGTGGGGATAAGAATATTTCCAATCTTATCCTCATTGTCTCTGTATTCCTGCTGAAAACGAAGTTGTACATCAAATATGCGTTCGCCTTCATAAAATCTAGTCGCGGCTTTTCCGCCGATAGCCATTTCGATTACCGCTTGCGCATCCGCCATCGATACACCATAATGTGCCATTTGTGCTTCCTCCAGTTTTATTTGCAATTCGGGCAATCCGATACTTCGGAATACGTTTACATCTTCAACACCCCGTATGTTTTGTATCACAGAAGCGGTAGAGTCGGCAAGAGCTTCCAGTTTATACAGATCATCGCCGTATATTTTTATAACCAAGGCACTCTTTACACCGGCTACATATTCCTCTACATTATCCTGAATAGGTTGGCTGAACCCAAAAATAACACCCGGATAGATATCCAATGAATCCTGCATTTGCTGAATCAGTGCTTCCTTCTTAATCTTTCGGCTCCATTCTTTTTCCGGTTTCAATTCTGCGTGAAATTCGATATTAAAAAATCCGGTCGCATCGGTTCCGTCGTTCGGGCGTCCTGTTTGCGATAGCACAAACTTTACTTCGTCAAACTTCCGGAGTTTTTCTTTCATCTCCTGCGTTATTTTTACCGACTCGTCCAGATTCACGCTATTCGGCAATGTGGCACGGATATAGATTGCCCCTTCATTCATGTTCGGAATAAACTCTGTGCCCCAGAACATAAAACGGGTTAAGCAAACCAAAAGAACTAAACAGAAAGCGGCAATAGTTCCCTTGCGGTAACGCGAACTGAATGCAAACACCTTGTATTGAATAGCTATAAAGAATCGGCTGATGAAATTCGATTTCTCTTTTATTGGTTTGGTCATCAATAACTTGCACATCACGGGAACATAAGTCAACGCCAATATCAGCGAGCCTAACAACGCATACCCCAAGGTGAAGGCCAGCGGCGAAAACATTTTTCCTTCTACTTTCTGAAACGAGAAAATAGGGAAGAGGGCAACCATTAAAATGATCTGTGCAAAGAAAATATGAGAGGCCACGCTGCTTGCGCTTCTTCTTATCAAACCACTTTTTAAGGTGCGGGTAAACCGTTCGCCCAACTGATTACTCCGCTTCTTCATCGCTACAAATATGATTTCTACAATAACGAGTGTTCCCTCCAAAAGCAGTCCGAAGTCCAGCGCGCCCATTGAGATCAGATTTGCCGGTAAGCCCTGAATGCGTAACATGATAATGGCAAAAAGGAATGAAAGTGGAATAACCGTAGCGACAATAACGGTGGTGCGCCAGTTAAACAAGAATATAAACACAACGAGGGATACCAACAAGATGCCTTCCGCCAGATTTTTAACCACCGTATTAACGGTTGTCTCCACCAATGTTGTGCGATCCAGAAACGGCTCTATCCTTACTTCAGCCGGGAGTATACGATCATTTAGTTCGGCAATCTTGTCTTTTACCCCTTTGATTACCTCTCCCGGATTCTGTCCGCGCAGCATAACCACAATACCTTGTACAATATCGTCTTCATCATCCAATCCGACTTGTCCCAAACGTGGCTTGGACGATATGCCGACCGAGGCAACCTGTTTCACACGTATGGGAGTGCCCCCGCGTGTTTCTATCAGGATGTTTTCAATGTCTTCCACGCTTTCAAGCAGACCGATACCCCGCACCACAAAAGCCTGGCTTCCTTTCTTTATAATATCTCCACCTACGTTTACATTGCTGTTTGATACGGCCTCGTAAACATCCAGCGGAGAAAGCTCGTAATTGGCGAGTTCCACCGGATTGACTTTTATTTCGTATATTTTCTCTTCTCCGCCAAAACTGTTGATGCTGGCTACGCCGGGCACCGACAACAGTTCGCGTTCTACCACCCATTCGTTTATCGCGGTTACTTCACGTATGGGTAAATCGCTTTTCAACACATAGCGGAAAATTTCGCCGGTGGCTCCCGACGGTGGTTCGATAGATGTATCCGCGCCTTCGGGCAGATCAAGGTCTTGCATCCGGTTGGAGGCGTATTGCTGCGCGAAGAAATCGTCTACACCATCTTCGAAAAGAACAGTTACCACCGACAAACCAAATAGAGATGTAGAACGTACATCTGTTTTACGGGGAATGGTATTCATCGCCCGCATAACGGGCAAGGTTACAAATTTCTCCACTTCCTCTGCGCTACGGCCGGGCCATTGCGAAATAATACGTACACGCGTATTCGTTACATCCGGATAAGCCTCAATAGGCGTATTGAAATAGCACGCTATACCCGTTATAAAGAGAATGGCGGTCAAGAAAAGAACAAACACATGATTGCGAAGGGCAAAAGCAATTATATTTCCTACAAATTTATGCATAACCTAATATTATTTAAGACCGGAATAGATTAACAACTGATTTCTGATAACTACCTTTTCGCCTTCTTCCAATCCTGAAGCGATGTAAGAAGTATTGCCATTATGTCCTTGCAGCAGCACCTCTTTATACCTGAACAGACCTTCCGACTCTTCTACTACTACGTGATAGCGATTGTTGTCAAAAATGAGGGCATCCGAAGGTATCGCAATGCTGTTTGCCCGGTTCTTGCTTTTCAGTTTTACAACAACCGACATTTCCGGTTTGAATTTCAGCGCTGTATTTTGCATCACGATCCTGGCTTTTAACACTTTCTCTTCCGAATCGAAAACCTGTGGTATATAACTGATTTTACCGTTAAACACTTCTCCGGGATAGGAGAGAGAGGTTATCTCTACCTCCATACCTTCGTGTACAAATTGCAGATTTCCGGCGTATACGTTAACAAGTATCCATACCGTGTTGAGGTCGGCAATAGTAAACAAAGGCTCACTGCCTTCGGATACCGTTGTGCCGGATGAAGCGTTCTTTTCAATGATATACCCTGCGATAGGCGCTTTTACCGCGAATGTGCCGTCTGCTTTTTGTATGCCGTAGACCGCAATGTCTGCATTCGTTTTATTTAGCGAAGCCTGTACTTGCTTTAGCTTGCCTTGTGCTTCGAATAGCTCTTTCTCGGAAAACATGCCGTCGTTATACAAACTTTGTGCTGTGCTAAGTTCGCGCTCGGCCAATTTTTCTTCCGTTTCTAACGACGTTTTTTCAGACAACAACGTACTTAGCTCCGTACTACGCATATCAAGCAAGTTTTGTCCTTTTGATACTTTTTCCCCTAATGAAAAATAAGTCCTGTCAATAACACCATTAAGCAGGGGTAAATAATGGATTGTTTTTTCCGGATCGCATGCTACCTTACCGGCAAGTGTTAATTCCTGTTCCTGACTACTCATTTCCGCAGGGATAGTCTGCACCTTTTTTAAGAAAGCATCTTTGATTAGATTTTCTTTCTGCTCTTTTTTATCTCCGTTACCCGAACAGGCCGACAAGAAAACTGTTGCCAGTACAGCTAAAACTATATTTCTGTTTATCATAAAGCGTTTGTGATTTCTGTTCCTACTATATATTGTAATTCTTCAAATTGCATCCGCATCTTTTTCCGTGCCATCAGCAGCGTTTGCCTGTTGCTTTTGTACGCCTCCATGAAATCGATATATTCCACCATGCTGATGTTTCTGTTCAATAAATTTTTGGAATATACATCCAGCATCGTGTCGAGCTGGGTAAGCAGATCGTCTGAACTGATCTTCCGGTAAAAATTATAGGCATCGGAATAGTTGCTGTAAGCTTCCACCGTTTCGTGTTGTGCCTCGTTGAGCAACTGTTCCTCCAACTGCAAACTTTGCGCGCGACTTATCTTCGCGGCTTTGATTCCCCCTTGATTCCGGTTGAAAAAAGGCAGATCCATGCTTACACCAAAGCCCACAAAGTCTCTCCACACCCCTCCGCGACGGTCGTAGGCGACACTGAAGGTAAGATCGGGTATACGTTGTGATTTTTCGTAAGCCAATGATTTGTCAAAAAACTTAGTCTGAAGTTGACTTCGCTTTATATCGGCTCTGCCGGTCAGGGTTTGCCCTACTAATTGCGTCAATAGGATTGATTCCGGTGCTATCGTTTCTTTCTCAACATCAATCAACTCAATACGTATCAGCGGATCGATGCACAGCAGTGATTTTACTATTTTCAGTTGTTCATTCAGGTCTGCTTTCGTTTCATTCTCTTCATTTTCGATTTCAAGCAATGACGATTGCAGCCTGAGCATTTCCGTTTTTGCGATGTTTCCTTGCAGCAGCTGGCTTCGGTAAGAGGTTATCAGCCGGCTTATTGCTTCCTGTTGCGTAGATAATACGCCCAGGTAGTTTTGCAAATAGATGATTTCATGGATTGCCCTTCTTAGTTCTATCTTTAACCCACGTAAAACAAGTTCAAATTCCTGAACAGCGATTTCTCTGGATACTATCTCTCTGCCAACCAGTTTGCCTTTTTTGTTTGCCGTTTGAATCAACTGACTCAGTTCAAGGGAAAACTGTGTGTTTCTGGCAAAAGAGCCAAACACCGGAGGGATAACTTCCGCTTCACCTTCGCGTTGCCCTTGTGTAGTCCAAAGATTTACGTCGCCAACCGAAAGCGTAGGATTATCCCACAACCGGGCCTGCAAAATATCAGCGTCGGCCATGCTGATATTCATTTGTTCCGCGATGAGTTGAATGTTTTGTTTCAGGAAAACGGCCTCAACGTCCGCAGGAGTAAGCTTTATTGTTTCTCTATACTGAGCAGTACCCTTAGCGCATAGCAATAGGAAGCCAAAAAAGAAGAAGTATTTTTTCATATCTACAACAATCTATTTTGGATGCAAAGCTATTTTCTAAAGATTAGAGCAGCTTTGGGCTTAGATTAGAAGTAGATTAGAATGTGTAATAGCGTATATAATAACGCTTAAAACGTGTTTGCCTGTTTGTCGGGAAGAATCTGCCTCATCAGCGCTACAAATATGGAGGCCATGCGTTGTTGAATGTATTTATCGGTTCCTTGTTGCGGATGCCAGCCAAATTCCGTTTCGCCTATCTTTTGTGAATCTAACGAATACAACAAACTTGTTTGTTTGCCGGTTACCGGGTGTACTGCATCTTTCGAAAAACCAATGTATTTATCAAATTCGACTAACGGAAAGCCCCATTTTTGAGCCAGTTTGCGCACGGTGGAGTTATACAGCGTTCTGCTATCATGCCAATTGGTACACAAAATGATGGTTGCCGGTTTTCCGGATGTTGTTCCATAGTACTTTGATTTCGGATTGTTCTTCAGCTCATAACATTCGGTTATGTATCTTTTAATAAGATAATCAAAAGCCACAGCATAATTACTTCTGTCGAAAGGAGTGGCGTAATCCGTATGTTTATCTAGCAGGAAATATTCATCAAACACATCCTTATTGTGAACATGCATAATCACGAACGCGTCGATGTTTTCTAATTCTTCAAGAGAATACAAAGAACCACTGATCATTCGGTTGGCAGCATCAGCAATAGCTTCTCCTCCTATGGCTCTGTTAACAGGCTGTGCGTTCAATGTCCGACAGCCAATTTCGAACCACCCGTTGTCTGACGATGCGAAAGATGCTCCCGTCAACAGTATAGTATAGTTTGTAGCATTTTGTGAAAATAAAAAATTGCTCATCGATGCCGTGATAAACAAGACAATTACAAATATGTTTTTCATCTGATAATATGGGTTTATTTACAAAAGTAGTTTAACTGTTTAATAAAAAAAACCGGGCACCTTATAAAATTGATGCCCGGATACTTTATGTAAGATTGTATTTATAGTTTTAAGCGCACTGCCGGAGCATAGTTGTATTTTGCTTCGGGAGCATCTATCAAGGCTCCAACCCTGAAATAATATTCCTTACCAGATTGTAGTGAAGAATTTGCAGCCAAGTCTATTTCGAGCGTATACAAGGTGCTTCCAAGAGTTGTCGTATTCACATCCTGATTGGCTGACGCCGTATGCAGTTTCCATCCTACATTGGGTTCCTGATGCGCAAATAAAGTCAGCTGTTTTACATCGTTTGTTACCGTTTGTTCGATTTTAAATGTTGCCACAACTTTATTTCCTACTTTAGAAATCTCCGCGTTTTTGATACGTATATAAGGTTGTACCTTAAAATCGACCGTGTTATTCCCTTTTTTTACCGTAATATCCTGTTTTTCCACAGGAACAAAATTACCCCGTACAGGCTGCATGGTATAAGAAGCGGCAAACATTAGATTGTTTTGGTAAGTTCCGTCATTTTTCACGATCATATACTGCGTGTGTGGATTATCGAAACCTTGTTCTACAAATTCTATCTGCATCCCATCAACAATATCCTGTTCGATGAGTTCGTTGGATTCCATATCATATATCCCTCCTTGTATTGTAGCATTCGGCGCATCGTAATTGTCAATATCAGTAAGCCCACACGATGCAAAAAATACGGAAAAGGATAGAAATGCGATATATAATTTATTCTTTTTCATACGATTGTAAATTAAATAATGCTGATTATCAGCAATTTACAAAACCCCAAAAATCAAGCAAAAAACGAGCAAAAAAAACTGTTTCACCCATGTCACCCAGAGCCTCTCGAAGTATCCATCAAATCAATAACCCATGTCACCCAGAGCTTGTCGAAGGGTCTCATACCAATCCAGTTGTCATCTTGAGCTTGTCGAAAGATCTCATCCCAAGTGACTATTAATTAACGAAGCCTTATGCAGAGATCTCTCCACTCCGGTCGAGATGACAGGGGAGGGATGGTTGAGATAACAGGGCAGGGTGGTTGGAATGACAAAGAGGGAGGTCGAGATGACAGTGAGGATAGTCGGGGTGAGGTGAGGGAGGAAACGATTCATGACTACAAGAGATTTCCTGTCGTCATGAATCGTTGAAAGTTTTATATTACAATGTTACTCCGGTCTTGAAGATCGCTATTTCCCGGTAGTTGTTTTTCTCGTTGTGTGTATGCGTGCCGCTGGCTACGGCAACTACAAATTCGATAAACTTCCGGCAGACATGATCCATTGTTTCACCTTCTAACAATACGCCCGCATTGAAGTCGATCCAGTTGGGTTTACGCTGAGCGAGGTTTGTATTGGTGGAAATCTTTGCAGTGGGAACGAATGTGCCGAATGGAGTGCCTCGTCCTGTGGTGAATAGTACAACGTGACAACCGGCTGCGGCAAGGGCAGTACTGGCAACTAAATCATTACCCGGTGCACTAAGCAGGTTAAGCCCTTTTTCTTTTAACCGATCGCCATACATCAACACGTCGCGTACAATAGATGTACCGGACTTTTGAGTACAGCCCAACGATTTTTCCTCCAATGTAGAAATGCCTCCGGCTTTATTACCCGGCGAAGGGTTTTCGTAAATCGGTTGCTTGTTCTCGATAAAGTAGGATTTGAAATCATTGATCAAGTGAACGGTCTTATCAAACACCTCTTCGTTCTGACAACGGTTCATCAGGATTGTTTCGGCTCCAAACATTTCAGGAACTTCTGTTAATACGGTTGTTCCTCCCTGTGCTACTAAATAGTCTGACAGCGCACCCAATAATGGATTGGCGGTAATGCCGGAGAATCCATCAGAACCTCCACACTTAAGTCCGATTTTTAATTCGCTAACGGGTATATCCGTCCGTTTATCTTGTGCGGCAAGCTGGTACAATTCACGAAGAAGCTCCATTCCGGTTTCTAATTCGTCAGACACTTTCTGTGTTTCCATGAAGCGGATACGTTCTGTGTCATAATCGCCCAGAAACTCTTTAAACGCTTTCACCTGATTGTTTTCACAACCCAGTCCGACGATAAGCACTGCCCCGGCATTGGGATGCAAAGCCATATCGCGAAGTATTTTACGCGTGTTTTCGTGATCCTCACCCAGCTGTGAGCAGCCATAATTATGTGTGTACGCAAGAATAGCATCTACACCGGCTTCCTGTGTTTCCTTACGAAGTTGCTCTGCCAAACGGTTAATGATACCATTTACGCAACCCACAGTGGGCAGTATCCATACTTCATTCCGAATACCTACGTCTCCGTTCTTACGGCGGTATCCTTTAAACGTCAGATTTTCTTTTGCCGGTAAAACATGAGCCGGTTGAGGTGAGTAGGTATATTCCTGCAAACCATCCAGATTCGTTTTTATATTCGTCTCGTTTACCAAAGCTCCGGTTTTAATCGCTTCACGCGCATGTCCGATCGGATAACCATATTTAATAATAAAGTCACCCGCATGGAGATCCTTTAAAGCGATCTTATGTCCGGTAGGAACATCTTCGGCTACTATTATTTCTTTTTCGTCAATCAGAATAGTCTCGCCGGCAGTCAAATCAGTAATTGCAACTACAACATTGTCGGTTGTGTGAATTTGAATATATTTATTGCTCATAGTATCTCTTTTACAACGTCAATCATACCTTTTTCATCTATCGCTTTCAGATAGCCGGTCACCATGTCAGTAAGTCCTGATAGATTATTCAGGTCTTCTCCCCAAATAGATGTCGCTCTTAATACGCCTTCGGCAACTTTTCTGAAATCTCCGGAGGCCCATAAACCTTGTACCATTTCTATAATTTCAGGGGCATCGTTCGGCTCAATCTTTACTCCGTCTTTCCGTACACCACCTTTATAATAGGTAATGATTGCGGCCAGACCTAAAACAAGTGCTTCAGGAAGTTTGCCGGTACGTTTCAGGTATATTTTTAAACCAGGGAGGTCTCTTGTTTCGTATTTCGGGAATGAATTCAACATGATAGAAACCACAGAATGATCTACAAACGGGTTATTAAAACGTTCCAACACGTCGTTTGCGAACTTCACTAACTCTTCTTTCGGCAAATCAAGTGTTTCCAACAGTTCATCAAACATCACTTTATGGATGAATTTCCCTAACACTTCATGTTGACAGGCATCTCTAACAATATCAACGCCGGATAAAAAAGAAACGGGCGAAAGAACGGTATGCGGACCATTCAACAAAGTTACCTTACGTTCGTGGTAAGGCTCTTCACTGGGAACGAACAATACGTTTAAGCCGGCCTTATCCGCAGGAAATTCTTTTGCTACAGACGCGGGAGCTTCAATCACCCACAAGTGGAATACTTCTGCCTGAACAACCAGGTTGTCGTTATAATCCAATTTAGCCTTGATCCCGTCAATTTCTTTTCGGGGGAATCCCGGAACAATACGATCTACCAATGTGGCATAAACTCCGCAAGCATCGGTAAACCAGGCTTTGAAGTCCTCGCCTAATGCCCATAGCTCAATATATTGGTAGATTGTTTCTTTCAGTTTATGTCCGTTCAGGAAAATCAATTCGCAAGGGAAAATGATCAGCCCTTTGGATTTGTCTCCATTAAAGGTCCGGAAACGGTGATATAATAATTGGGTAAGTTTTCCCGGGTAACTTGCGGCAGGTTTATCGTCCGGTTTACAGGCAGGATCAAATACAATCCCGGCTTCAGTCGTATTTGAAATAACAAAACGCATCTCCGGTTGCTCCGCCAGTTTCATAAAACTATCAAATTCCGAATAAGGATTCAGTGCACGGCTGATAGAAGAAACTAAAGTTAATGAATTTACCTTTTCTCCTTTTTCCAGTCCCTGCAAATTAACATGATAAAGGCAATCCTGTTTATTCAGCATGTCGGCCATTCCTTGCGCGATAGGTTGCACAACAACGACGCTACTGTTAAAATCGGCCTTTTCATTCATTTCGTGTATCATCCAATCGGCAAAAGCGCGGAGAAAATTACCTTCTCCAAATTGAATGATCCTTTCAGGGAAAAATGGTTTTGTGACTGTTTCTTTGTTCAATTCTTTCATGACAGCATTTCTTAATCTTTAATGTTCAACTCCTTGTTTTTTGTATCCGGGAATTTTCGGTTATTCACCGTTATATTACTTGTATGTTTAAGAATAACGGGCGAACCTGTTTCCGGGATAATCTTCACACCCTGTAAAGATACATCTTCCGCATGAATTATCTCAGCCCCGAACTTCGAACTTATATGAACATCCTCTATTTGGACATTTTTTATCTTCATTTCCGGCAATCCATTAAAGTACATTGCCCTACGCGCGTTCTTACATGTAACTCTTTTGATGAAGATATTTTGGAATGACGGGGTTTCTTTTGTGACCTCAGGAATACGCGTATCGACTTCTTTTCCGTCTTGAAGATCTTCCATGGCCGACTTTCCGCTATAAAAGAGGTCGAACAATAATGGCTCAGTCGGAATATCAATCATCTGTATGTCTTCGATCCAGATGTTTTCGACTAATCCGCCCCGGCCCCGCGTACTTTTAAACCGAAGTCCGACGTCAGTACCTAAGAAGGAGCAATCTTTTACATAGATATTATTCACTCCCCCCGACATTTCACTCCCCACAACAAAGCCTCCATGCCCATGCAATACCGTATTGTTACGGATAATTACATTGCGGCAGGGTTCATTTCTATCCCAGCCGTCTTTATCTTTACCGGATTTGATGCACATCGCGTCATCACCCACATCAAACAGATTGTTTATGATCAAAGCTTTATTGCAGGATTCCAGATCAAGACCATCTCCGTTCTGTGAATACCAGGGATTAAATATTCTGACACGATTCATTATAAAGTTCTCACAAGAAAGCGGATGTATACTCCAGCAGGGAGAATTCCGAAAAGTTACCCCTTCCAACAAAACATTCTTACATCCGACCAGACTTACAAACACTGGACGCAACCAATGGTGTATCGCTTCCCATTCGGCATCGGTTTCCAGATTTTGCGGATTATTAAACATGTCGCTTACCCGATGTCCTCTAAGTGATTCTTCACTTGGATACCATGCGTCTTTTTTTTCATTAACAACTCCCCCGGAATTTATCAATGTATTCCACTGGCTTGTTGTTAACTTTTCTTTCTTCACAAATCGCCAGGCGTCGCCCGAACCATCAAACACTCCTTCACCTGTAATTGCGATGTTTTGTTCGTTTTTCGCATAAATAGGAGAGGTGCTTCTACGGGTATTAAGGCCTTCAAAAGAGGTTTCAATAATTGGATAAAGCGTATGATCCGGATTAAAGACAATGATCGCGTTTACCTCCGCGTGAAGATTCACATTACTTAATAAACGGATAGGACCGGTACTCCATACGCCTGCCGGAATAACTACTTTTCCTCCTCCGAGTTCCGCAATTTGTTTAATGGCTTGATTAATCGCGTCCGTATTGTCTGTCAGGCCGTCTCCAACAGCTCCTGTAGATGTTATTGAAAGCGTGCGATCCGGGAATTGTGGTCTGTTCAGTATTTCCGTTTTAAAAGGGACACCATCGTAATAAGAAGCAAAACTTTGCTCTGCCGAGGTATTGTTTGTTGCCTTCAGTGTAAAACTCGTAAGACTGCCTCCTATCAACAGCGCATAGAATAAAAATCCGACAATGTTTCGTTTCATGGACATTAAATATAGGTTTTACAAAAATTATTTAAATCACAATTTTACGGTAAATCGCTAAATACTACGGGTAATAATTGTTCGATTAATAGTATTATTTAAAAACACGTCTTATGGAACTGAAAGACCAGTTTTTTCACATAACTGAACAATCTGTTCACATAAAGTTGCGTAGTCCTTCTTATTTTTGCATCAAACTAATTAAAACCCGCAAGGGTAATTTAAATCTATCTATCATGAACAAACTGATTAATACAAAGCGCTTGCTTAATGGACTCATAGTTTTATTTATGAGTTTCTACAGTGTGATAGCTTTTGCACAGGGACGTCAGCTTTCAGGAACAATCACCGATGTAACCGGTGAGGCTATGATTGGAGTGAATGTTCTGGTAAAAGGTACTACCAATGGTACAATCACAGATTTTAACGGAGAATATAGCATTCAGGATGTTTCAACCAACGACATTCTTGTTATTTCTTACATTGGTTATATTACCCAGGAAATCCCGGTGGGTAATAATTCTACATTAAATATATTGTTAAAAGAAGACTCACAGGCGATAGATGAAGTTGTCGTTATTGGTTATGGTGTGCAAAAGAAAAGCGACCTTACCGGTTCTGTAGGTTCTGTAAACAACGAAAAGCTACTTTCTAAAGGTTCTACTACCGTAATGGAGTCCTTACAAGGACAAGTGGCCGGAGTAGATATTTCTCAGTCGTCCAGTCGTGCAGGGGAAAGTTTTTCAATTCAGATTCGTGGGAAAAGCACATTGCAGGAAAATGCGTCTCCTCTTTATGTAGTAGATGGTGTTGTTACGGAAGATATAAATTTTCTGAATCCTGCGGATATTGAGAAAATCGATATTCTAAAGGATGCGTCATCAACGGCTATTTATGGATCGCGCGCTACGAACGGTGTTGTGATGGTTACCACAAAACAGGCTCAAAGCGGTAAAGACGAAGGTCGGGTTTCTGTTTCTTATGACGGTTACGTAGGTTTAAGAACCGTTGCCCGTATGCCTGACTTTATGGATGATGTGGAATGGATGGATTTCCGCTACATGAAATACACCACTCCTGTAAAAGACGCGAACAAGAACTATGTTGTAAACAATGGAAAGCTGGCCATGGAAATGACCAATGGCAACTTGCTTTCGGTTTGGAATGACAAAGGAAAAGATATCAGCACAAAAATGAGACAACAATATCAGGATCGTGACTTTACGGATTGGCGTGACCTGATGTTGAGTAACGGAGTGCAACAAAACCATTTTGTTAATGTTGCCGGTAATACAAAGAACACAGCATACCGTGTAGGTGCCGGTTATCAGCAAGAAGATGGCGTTATGGGTGATAAGTATGATCGTATGAACCTGAAAGTGGCTATTGACGGTAAAATCAGCAGCAAGGTAACATTAGGCTCTTCGGTTAATCTGGCTGTTACCAATAAAGACTTCGGTAGCCAACGTGCTGTACAGGAATCATTCCGCGCAAATGGATATTGGCTTCCTTATAATACAGAAACCGGAGAAATGAATTATATGCCGGGAAAAGACCTCGCACCGGGACAAGAATCGAGCCTTACGTTTCCTGCCGGATTCTCTTCTTCAGTGAGTCCGCTGATCGACAAAGAACACGCTAAGGACAACACAAAAACATACAATGTGCTTTCCAATATTTATCTGCAGTATCAACCGATCGATGAAGTAATATTGAAAACTACGCTTTCTCCTACTTACAAATCAAGCAGAAGAGGGGAGTTTTATGGTGGTTTGTCTTCTACAAGATCATCTACTTATAACGCAACATCAGCGCCGGAAGGTGAATCTTTAGCTAAACGGACAAATGAAGAATGGTTCAGCTATACATGGGATACACAAGCCAATTATGTGAAAACCATCGGCGATCATAATTTCAATGCCATGGGATTGTTCAGTATGTATCGCTCGCAATACGAAAAAGCAGGATTCCATTCGGTAGGTGTATTGCCAGGAACGGATTGGTACAATATGGGATCGGGTTCCAATATACAATCTCCATCAAGTGGTTATAGCGAAGTCTCCATGATTTCTTACGCGCTACGTTTAAATTATGGTTACCAAGGAAAATATTTGGCTACGTTATCTTCCAGATGGGATGGTAGTTCTAAATTCCAGTCGGGAAACAAATGGGGCGTTTTCCCTTCTATGGCATTAGCCTGGAGAATAAGTGAAGAAGAATTTTTGAAAGGCAACGCTGTAATAAGCAACTTGAAATTACGTACGAGCTTAGGATACACCGGTAACAACGGCGCGGTAGGAGCTTACGACACGCAGGCTTTAGCCAGTAAATTATATTACTACGGATTTGGCTCTACAATAGGTAAAGGATACGGACCAAACGGAATTGTAAACGAAGATCTTAGTTGGGAAAAATCAACAGAAGTCAATCTGGGACTCGACTTTGGTTTCTTCGACGGAAGAATCAGCGGAACGATAGACTGGTATAACAAAGACTCCAAAGACTTGTTGATGGAACAAAAGTTATTGCTTGAGCAAGGAGCTGAGAACGGAACGATGTGGGCAAATATCGGAAAGGTACGTAACTCCGGTATTGAAATCGGCTTGAACACGGTAAATGTAAATACAAAAGACTGGCATTGGAGTACTTCCTTTACATTCTCTGCAAACAAGAATAAAATCCTTGAACTGCAAAACGGTAAAGAAGACATGCGTGCGCAACGTTGGTTTATCGGACAGCCGGTAGATGTGATCTTCGATCTGGAAGAGGCGGGTATCGTTACGAAAGAAATGGCTTCACAGGAACAATACGAAAAATATGGTTACTTCGAAGGTTCGATGAGCTATGTGGATCAAAACAAAGACGGAAAGATCGATGATCAGGATCGTGTAGTACTCGGACATCGTCTTCCTACCTGGACCGGAACATTCTCTTCTTCGCTTCAGTGGAAAAATTGGGATTTCTCATTCTCTATTAATACAAAACAAGGAAGTAAAACGTATAGTCCGTTTATGGATGAGTTTACCGACTATTCGGATCGTGGACGTACGAAACTTAAAATGGATTTCTATATTCCGGAAGGAGCTCCGATTTTTAATACCTATATTGATGACAACGGTATATTACAATCAGACAAAACGGTAATGGCTTCGTCTACACATTATGGATCTTATCCTTATCCGACAAACGATGCGGCGATCAATCACGGAGGAGGTAACGGATGGAGAACTGGAAAGAACACAGAATTCAACTCAAACGGAGTGGTCAATAATTCTTTCGTAAAAGTAAAGAATATCACAGTCGGATATACTTTCCCGAAAACCTTGCTGCAAAAAGTAAACATTCAAAGTTTACGTATTTACGCCAATGTGCTGAATCCATTCACTTTCACAAAATATAAGGGATTTGATCCGGAATGGGCAGAGGCAGAAATTAGTAATGGAACCGGTGGACCAAGTTCTGTTGCTTACCAGATTGGTCTTAATGTTAAATTCTAACCTATAAAAACAAAAAGTCATGAAAAAGATATATATAGGAGTTTCAATGTTCCTGCTTATGGTTTTTTCCGCTTGTTCCGACTTTATTGAACAAGACAACAAGGGTAACATCGGACAACCCGATTATTATTCTACGGCAGCCGGATTTAAAAGTCTTTCGAATGCGTCATATAGTATGTTGAGAACATTATATGGTGATGACCCCTGGCTATATGTGTGCGGTACGGATTTGTTTGCAAACGGTCGTACTTCTTTACCCGCAGGTTTAGGCACTTACGGACCTTCGCTTACGGAAGCCAATACGGAAGTTAAAGATTTCTACACCAATTACTACAAGGCGATTTCTCTAACAAATGATGTTGTTTATTGGGGAGGAAAGGCGGAAGCTAACGCTCAGTTAGTGGCCGAAGCCCGTGGGTTACGTGCCATGTATTACCTTACATTAGTACAGCAATTCGGAGGTGTACCTTTGGTAATTGAACGAAATGCTACTATGATTAATGAAGTACCTCGTGCTTCAGCTGAAGATGTATTCAACTTTATCATTAGCGAGTTGACGGAACTAAGTGGTTCATCGGCTTTGGCAGACAGAGCATCGGGAACAAACTTTGGACATTTTGACAAGCGTGCTGCTAATCATTTTCTCGCGAAAGCTTATCTGACTAAAGGGTACGAAAGTTTTGGTTCGGCTACAGACTTTGCTGCAGCTAAAGATGCGGCCGACAAAGCAATCGGCGGTATGAAACTGACAACTCCATTCGCTACCTTGTTTAATATGCAGAATGAAGAGAACGAGGAAATCATATTCTCCGTTCAGTATAATATCAACACTGTAGAAAACGAAACAAAAGGAAATAAGCAACAAGCACATTTCGGAGCTTACCTGGATGGACCGGAAAAAGGGCATAAATATACTTCTTCCACATTAACCCCGACTTTACGTATGCACGAGGTATTCGCGTCTTCTCCAAAAGATGAAAGATATGATGCCACATTTATGCAGGAGCTGAGAGAAAGTTATTGGGATTTCTATGACGATGGAAAGAAAAACTCCAGCAAGGTAACTTATTATTACGCTCCATCCTGGGCGTCAGACGAAGCTTCTATCGCCGCATGGCGAGCTGAACTGCCAAGCCGCGCTAATGCGATTGTTATTCCAATGATCGAAAAAGGACCAAACATCGGTGGACAAACAACTACTTACAATTCTAAGATGCGTGAAGATGTATATGGTGTTGCCTCCTTCCGCAAGTTTGACGACACAGACAGAAAAGGAACATTCGCTACAACCGCGTCTATGCACGACATCTTCCTTGCACGTGTGGCCGAAACTTACCTGATTGCTGCTGAAGCATTGATCAAGGGTGGCAAACCGGGCGAAGCTTTAGTGTATGTTAATGAAGTAAGGGGAAGAGCGAAAGCAACGCTTGCAACCGAGAAAGAGATGACTGTAGATTATATTCTGGACGAACGTGCAAGAGAGTTAGCCGGCGAATACCATCGCTGGGCAGACTTGAAACGTACAGGAAAGCTGGCTGAATATGCGGAAAAGCATAACCCGGACATCTCTACCGGTGCTGTTGGCGAAAAAGTGCTTCGTCCGATTCCGCTTGCGGCAAGAGAACTGAATCCTGCACTTACTCAAAACACCGGCTATTGATTGCCTGACAAAAACGAAAACAGACCTTGTGCGGTATAATCAACTGTTAAAATGCAATGTTTAATTCATAGGGTCTGTTTTTGTATAGGTTGTGTATTTCAGATAAGAAAATAGAAGAATGAAAATTAAGAATTTCATATTAGTTTTTATGGCACTCTCACTCATGTCCTTCCAGCAAGGGCATGAGTTGACTGTTTTTATGATAGGGGATTCGACAATGGCGAATAAGAACCTGGATGGAGGTAATCCTGAAAGAGGGTGGGGGCAAATGTTTGCCGCTTATTTCCCGAAAAACGTTCGTGTCGCTAATCATGCGGTAAACGGGAGAAGCAGCAAAAGTTTCATCGACGAAAATCGTTGGGACGAGGTGCTTGCTCAAATTAAACCGGGTGATTACGTATTCATTCAATTCGGACATAACGATCAAAAGGAAGATGCCGCGCGTCATACCGATCCGGGATCTACTTTCGACGCAAATTTGAAACGTTTTATTCATGAAACACGCGCTAAAAAAGGTATACCGGTTTTATTCACATCAATTGTAAGACGGCATTTTAATGCGTCCGGACAATTAACCGATACGCACGGAACTTACGTAGAAGCGACTAAGCGCGTGGCAAAGGAAACCTCAACTACTCTCATTGATTTGAATAAACTGACACATACGTGGGTAGAAGAAGCTGGTGATATACCTTCACGTGATTTTTTCATGTGGGTAAAAGAACAGTCTGTACCCGCATGTCCTGAGGGAAAGAAAGACAATACCCATTTAAATATAAAAGGAGCCCGTATCGTAGCCGGAATGGTTGCGAAAGCACTACAAACCGAACTTCCTGATTTAGCACGTTATGTGCATAACGTTGATTTTGTTGTGGCTAAAGATGGTTCCGGTGATTTCTTTACCATTCAGGAAGCGATCAATGCCGTTCCGGATTACCGCAAAGAAGGACGCACTCGTATATTGATACGGCAGGGTGTTTATTACGAAAAACTGATTGTAGCCGAATCAAAGATAAACGTTTCTTTGATCGGAGAAGAAGGAACGGTTATTTCGTACGATGATTTTGCGGCTAAGAAGAATTCTTTTGGAGAAAACAAGTCGACTTCCGGATCCTCAACGGTCTATTTCTATGGGAATAATCTTTATGCGGAAGGAATTACTTTCGAGAATACCTCCGGTCCGGTAGGACAGGCGGTTGCTTGTTTCGTTAGTGGAGACCGAACCTTCTTCAAGCAATGCCGTTTTCTCGGTTTTCAGGACACACTCTATACTTACGGTGACAGAAGCCGCCAGTATTACGAGGACTGTTACATCGAAGGAACTGTAGACTTTATCTTCGGCTGGTCAACGGCAGTTTTCAACAGATGTACAATCCACAGTAAGGGAAAAGGATATATCACTGCGCCATCTACCCCTGAAGGTGCTACCCACGGATATGTTTTTCTCGATTGTATGCTAACTGCTGAAGATGATGTAGATGGGGTTTATCTCTCTCGTCCGTGGCGTTCTTATGCGAAGGCCGTTTTCATTCGGTGTGAATTAGGCAAGCATATACACCCGGCCGGTTGGCATAACTGGGGAAAAGAAGACGCGGAAAGAACTGTTTTCTTTGCGGAATTTGAAAACGCCGGATCAGGAGCCGCCACCGAACAAAGAGCCCCTTTCGCACAGCGATTGGAATCTATCGAAGCCTATTCTATTCCACGCATAGTATCAGGCAATGACAATTGGAACCCGTTAGTAGAAAAAGAAACTTTACTGACAGAAAAGAAATAGACCTCATGTAGAAAGTGCAGAGATGATTATATTTGAATCTATTTTCTTATACTTGTAATGATAGTTTTCAAAAATGATTAGAAAAAAACTTAGCATATCGTTCTTATTTTTGTTTATTGTGTTTGTTGCGCAAGCACAATGGCAATGTGTGTTCACCCATTATTCATCAGATGAAGGATTATCTCAGAATTCGGTGATGAATATCCTGGAAGATAAAAAAGGATATATGTGGTTTGCCACTTGGGACGGTATAAATAAATTCGACGGGTATACTTTTAAAACGTACAAATCAAGTGAGAACAACAGTGTAAGTCTGACGAACAACCGGATCGATTTCATGGTGGAAGATTCGCTTGGTTACATCTGGGTGCTGACATACGACAACCATGTTTATCGCTTTAATCCTTCTACGGAGTTTTTTCAGCAAGTTCCCGATTCCGGAGAAACGAATCTCACCTTTACCTCCATTCAGGTTATAAATGACAAGCATATTTGGTTGCTTACAGAGCGAGATGGTGCTTACCGGGTAACGGTTGATAAAGAAACCGCTCGGTTTACAATAGATACTTATTCCAATCAGGCTGCTTCTTTCCCCTCGATGGAAATTAGTAGTGTAGCAGAAGACAGCGACGGAAACCAATGGCTGTTAAGCGAAAACGGTCTGGGTATGATTCCTCCGGGAGAAAAACAGGCCACCTTCCACTTTACCGATATCCAGTCTTCATTCAAGCGGCAAAAACAAGCTTTTTTCTGTATGGAAGAAACGCCGGAGCATCTTTATTTTGGCACAATGACCGGACGTATCTGGTTTTGCGACAAGCAGACAAAAATATTCCGGTTAATTCAACTGAATACTCCGTCTGATATTTTAAACATTAAAACAATTGATAACGAAAAACTGGTTGTCGCGACCCGTGACGATGGCTTATTCCTCTATTTACCGGCAACAGAAACAGCTACTCATTATTCCAACACCACCAATCCCAAACTTCCCGGCAGGAAGATACTTTCCATCTATGTTGACAGGGAAAAAGAAATATGGCTCAACCTGGAAGACGCCAAAGGAGTTACTCATTTTAATCCATATACCCATATAATAAAGCAAGAGCTTCTGGAAGTAGAAATAGGCAGTGCCTACCGTTCGCAACCGGAGTTTAAAATTCACGAAGATACAAACGGCTACTTATGGGTACATCCTTTCAATGGGGGTCTCTCGGTTTTCGACAGAACGACCAATTCGCTTCGTCCGTTTTATAATAAGCCGGGGGCGAAAGACTGGAAATTCTCTAACAAGATCCATTCCATTGCATCAGACAGACAAGGGAATCTTTGGATGTGTACACACTCAAAAGGATTGGAGAAAATTTCTTTTCTTCCGGATTTATTTAAGTTAGATCAACCTGTTTCTCTGAACTATGAATCATTGAGTAATGATGTACGCTCCTTGTTTGAAGACAATCAGTCACGCTTGTGGATGGGGCTTCGTGATGGGAAAATTCGCGTATATGATAAGCATAGTAATTTTCTTGGCTTTCTGACTAAAGAGGGTGCTCTGGCTAAAAGTAGTGAGCCTATCATGGGAGTGGCTTACCATATTATGCAAGATACTAACGGAATAATCTGGATTGCGACAAAAGGCGACGGATTAATTCGGGCAGAAGAGAAAAACGGACGCTTTCAATTAACACAATACAAAAGTAATGCTGACGATTTGTATAGTCTGACTGACAATAATCTGTATAGCATTCACGAAGACCGTAACGGAAGGCTTTGGATTGCTTCCTTTGGCGGTGGAATAAATTATTTAGAGAAAAGAGAAGATGGCAAAATAATTTTCATCAATCACAAAAACAACCTGAAAGGGTATCCGATTGATGTTTGTTACAGGTCGAGGGTTATTTATTCGGATTCCGAAGGCATGATCTGGGTGGGTACAACTTCCGGACTGGTGGCTTTCAATAGTAATTTTACAAGTCCCGAAACAATCACTTTCCATCACCACAAACGTACACCCGGCAATAGCGAGAGTTTGAGTAACAACGATGTATATTGGATTACGGAAACACAAAACGGCGAACTGTATTTCGGTACATTCGGCGGCGGGTTAAACCGCTTAAAGCAAAGACACGCAAATGGCGACATTGCATTTGAATCCTTTACTACGAACGACGGGCTGCCGAACGATATCCTTTTATCTGTTCAGGAAGATAGCCAGGCGAACTTGTGGATAAGTACAGAAAACGGCTTATGCAAATACCTGCCCGACGAGAAAAGAATGGAGAACTATAACGACAAAAGACTGGATATCAAAGCCGGTTTTAATGAGGCGTCTTCTATTCGTATGAAAGACGGCACACTGCTTTTCGGTACAAGTAACGGGATTTTGTCTTTCTCTCCGGAAAAAATAGCTAAAAGTACGTTTGTTCCACCGCTAACCTTATCCAGATTACAGATAAACAATGAAGAAGTAAGGCCGGGAATACATAAAAAATTACATTGTATTCTGGATGACATGGATAAACTTACGCTTTCACACAAAGAAAATGTGTTGAGTCTCCATTACGCCGCGATCGACTCGAAGGCTCCGGAAAATATAAAATACGCTTATATATTGGAAGGCTTTGATCAGGAATGGTCTTATGTGGACGGTCAGCGCGTTGCTACGTACACGAACCTGCCTAAGGGAAAGTACATATTCCGGGTTAAGTCAACCAACAACGATGGGGTATGGGTCGATAACGCGAGAAGCCTTCCTATTACGATTTTACCTTCGTTCTGGGAAACCCCGTGGGCCCTCATCTTGTATGTACTCGGAATAGTAGGGATTATTTTTATTGCGGTCTATATTCTGTTTACTATTTTCCGTCTGAAACGTGAGGTTTCGGTAGAACAACAAGTGTCCGACATCAAGCTTCGCTTTTTTACGAATATTTCTCATGAGCTGCGAACACCGCTAACCCTGATTGCCGGACCGGTAGAGTATGTGATGAAAAATACGCCTCAAACACCGGAAGCCATGAAGCAGTTGCAATTGGTTGAAAGAAACACAGACCGTATGTTACGCTTGGTAAATCAGATTTTAGATTTCCGGAAAATGCAGAACAAGAAAATGAAACTACGTGTACAACGTATCGAGGTAGTTTCATTCGTGAAAAATATCATGTCTAACTTTGAAGTATTGGCGGAAGAACACAAAATCGACTTTATGTTTGAACATGAAAAAGAACAGTTGTACTTATGGGCAGATGCCGATAAATTGGAAAAAATCATATTCAATCTACTGTCCAACGCATTTAAATATACACCCATAGGCAAGATGATCAAGGTGTTTATCCGCGAGAACGAACAAACCATCAGTCTCGGTGTGCAGGATCAGGGAATAGGTATTCCCGCCAATAAAAAAGACAGCCTGTTTGTTCGTTTCGAAAGTATAGTCGATAAGAACCTGTTTAATCAATCCAGTACAGGGATAGGGCTTTCTTTAGTTAAAGATTTAGCCGAAATGCACCAAGGAACCGTCTCCGTTGAAACCCAGCTGGGAGAAGGAAGTACATTCTCGGTCGAACTGAAAAAAGGGAAAGAGCATTTTGACGAAACTGTAGAGTTCATTTTGGCAGACCATTCCGGCAAACAGGAACTTCGGCAGGAAAAGCAGTTGAATATAAATCCGGAACAACCCGATACCTTGACCGATGAGTCGTCTAAACAAGTTATGTTGCTTGTGGAAGACAACGACGAGTTGCGTTTATTCCTTAGAACGGTTTTTGCCTCCGAATTCCGTATTGCCGAAGCCTTAAACGGTCAGGAAGGAGCAGAAAAAGCGCTTACGTTGATTCCGGACATTATCATCAGTGATGTGATGATGCCTGAAAAAGACGGACTCGAACTAACCCGGATAATTAAAGAGAACCTCTCTACCAGCCATATCCCGATCATTTTATTAACGGCTAAGTCTGCCTTGGAAAACAGATTGGAAGGACTTAAGTACGGTGCCGACGATTATATAACAAAGCCGTTCAGTTCTGTCTACCTGAAAGCAAGGGTGGAAAATCTGCTGGCTCAACACAAAAAGCTTCAGGAACTTTACCGGTCCACATTGATGGCTCCGGTGTCTGAAACCGAGAAAAAAGCCCCGATTGATACTTCCGGCATGTCTCAAAACGACAGAAACTTCCTGAATAAGTTGGTTGAGATCATGGAGGCGAACATGGATAATGGAGACTTGATTGTGGAAGATCTGGTGAAAGATCTGGCGGTAAGCCGTTCGGTGTTTTTTAAAAAATTAAAGGCGCTTACAGGCTTAGCACCCATTGAGTTCATCAGGGAGATGCGTGTGAAACGCGCTGCCGAATACATCGAAACCGGAGATTATAGTATGTCTCAGATATCCTATATGGTGGGTATTAATGATCCGCGTTATTTCAGTAAATGCTTCAAACAACAGTTTGGCATGACGCCTACCGAATACAAAGAACAGAAAACACGCGGATAAATTAAGTAACATTGAAAAACACATAAAATAAGCTTATCGTATGATGATTAGAAAACTATTGACTGCTTTACTAACTCTTCTTTTTCTCTCTGCAGAAGCGGAAGAATCGGTATTCCAATTAGGAGTAATCAATAAATGGCAGCATAACAAGAAAGACGAACCTATAGTTATCGACCTGAAACAATTGCCTGTCTCTTTTACTGTTAAATCAGCATTGGTGCTCAATGGTACGGAAGAGATCGCTTCGCAATTGGATGATTTGAACAACGACGGCTGTCCGGACGAATTAGCGTTCGTTTTAGACATGGACGCCTCATCCGAGCGGATTTTACAAATCCGGTTATCTTCAGAAACATCAAACAACGTATATCCCTCACGCGTTTACGCGGAAATGCTTTTAAGCGAAAAGAACGGGAAGCACCAACTTATTCAGTCGCTTACAACACCGGGAAGTAGTGATGTTTATAATCTCTTACACCATCATGGTCCTGCATTTGAGTCGGAATTAGTTGCTTATCGTATTTATTTTGACAGGAAACAGACCGTTGATATTTACGGAAAATTCAAAAAACAATTGGAAATTGAAGCGTCTCAATTTTACCCTACAGACGAACAGTTGGCTCGTGGCTTCGGTGATGACGTGTTAAGAGTGAGTGGAAGTTGCGGATTAGGCACATTAAAAGGTTGGAACGGCAGCAAAGCGATCCACATTGAACCGGTAGATACACGCACGGAAACGATTCTCGCCACAGGGCCGGTGCGAACTATCGTAGATGTCATCGCGCGGGGATGGGAATACGAAGGAAACAAACGCGATATGCATGTGCGTTATATCCTCTACGCCGGACATCGTGATTGCGAGGTAAAGGTAAAATGGGATAAACCTCTGAAGGATGAGGTGTTTGCAGCCGGAATACAAAATATAAAAGGATCTGTTTCTCATTCCGACAACAAAGGATTAGTGGCTTGTTGGGGAACAGACTGGCCGGTAAACGACACGGTTAAGTATGCGAAAGAAACGGTCGGACTTGCTATTTCATTGCCGGAGAATGTAATTGGCGAACAGAAGAACGACCTGGCTAATTATCTCTATACGGTTAAAGGGAAAGGACTGCAAACGTTTACATACCACATCAACTTCACTTCGCGAAAAGAAACATTCGGTTATGATACGCCCGAAAAATGGTTTGCGTATGTGTCCGAATGGAAAAAAAGCCTTCAACAGCCTTTAGTGATCGAAATAAAGAAATAAAACCAACAATAAATGAAAACACACACCATCGTTACAGCAATAATTAGCTTATGCTGTTCAGCTTGTTTTGCGCTTTCAGCTCAACAAAACACCTATGTTTCTTCCGTTTGGGTTGCAGACAATGGTGACGGAACCTACAAAAACCCCATTTTGCATGCCGATTATTCCGATCCGGATGTATGCAGAGTGGGTGATGATTACTACATGACTTCTTCGAGTTTCAATTGTCTGCCCGGATTGCAAATCCTCCATTCCAACGATTTGGTTAACTGGACCATTGTGGGGGCTGCTGTGCCCTATGCCTTAGAACCGCAACTTATTCCGGAACGCCCTGAACACGGAAATCGTATTTGGGCTCCGTGTATACGCCATTATAAGGGCGAGTTTTATATTTTTTGGGGAGACCCCGATCAGGGCGTGTTTATGACGAAAACAAGGGATGTACGCGGTGCGTGGAGCAAGCCTGTGTTAGTAAAAGAAGGCAAAGGCATTATCGACACAACACCCTTGTGGGACGACGACGGACGGGTTTATCTGGCACATGCTTATGCCGGAAGTCGTGCCGGACTTAAAAGTGTTTTGGCGGTATGCGAACTCAACGGGGAAGCGACAGCTGCTATTACTGAAAGTAGAATTGTCTTTGACGGACATGAAAAACACGAGACTGTAGAAGGACCTAAGTTCTACAAACGCGATGGAATGTACTATATTTTTGCACCGGCCGGGGGAGTAGCCACTGGCTGGCAGTTGGTTTTACGTTCCGCTAATCCGTATGGTCCATACGAAGAAAAAGTGGTGCTGGCGCAAGGGAAGACGGCTATCAACGGTCCGCATCAGGGAGCGTGGGTAGATACCAATACCGGAGAAGACTGGTTTCTGCACTTCCAGGATGTAGGAACCTACGGACGTTTGGTTCATCTTCAACCAATGAAATGGAAAAATGGTTGGCCTGTAATTGGTTTGGATAGAGACGGAGATGGTTGTGGAAACCCTGTTCTGCGTTACAAGAAACCGGATGTGGGAAAATCCTACCCGATAAATACGCCGCAGGAAAGCGATGAGTTTTCAGCGAATAAAACGGGAGGGCAATGGCAATGGCACGCGAACTTTAATCCGAAATGGGTATTCAATGATGCAACCAACGGACTGATCCGACTCTATTCCTATCCGGTAACAGAGGCTTACGCTAATCTATGGAACGTAGCAAATCTGCTGTTGCAAAAAACGCCTGCTGATAAATTTACCGCTACCACTAAGGTTCGTTTCAATCCTACACAAAAATATTTCGGCGAACGTGCAGGTTTAGTCGTTATGGGGTTAGATTATGCCGGACTGATTATGGAAAATACAGAACAGGGCATTACGCTTTCTCAGGTTTCCTGTATCGAGGCCGACAAACATTCTTCCGAAACGGTTCAGGAAAAGGTGACCGTTTCCAACGATTGGCTTTATCTGCAAGTGGCGTTCGACTCCAAAGCCGTTTGCCGGTTTGCCTATAGCACGGATGGTAAAACGTACAAGAGTTTCGGCAAACCTTTTCAGGCTAAAGAGGGAAAATGGATCGGTGCCAAAGTCGGACTTTTCTGTACCCGTCCGAATATTCAGACCAACGACGGCGGCTGGTTGGATGCCGACTGGTTCCGTATCAGCAAAAACGGTGAGGATCGTTTGGCTTTGCTTGAGCCGGCAATCCGGATTGCCGATTCCGAAATGGCACGTTGTCCTGAATCCTGGCAGCTGGATTTCCAACCAAGTTTGAAATGGGATTATTGCCATGGACTCGAACTACAGGCATTCCTTCAATTGTATGAAAGAACCGGTGATGAAAAATATGTTGACTACGCACTGGCATACGCCGACACCATGATTCATGCCGACGGTTCCATCACAGCCTACAAACTGGAAGATTATAACATTGACCGTGTCAATTCCGGAAAGATGCTGTTCCGTCTTTACGACTACACCAAAAGCGAAAAAATAAAGAAAGCTATTGATTTGCTCCGTAGTCAGTTGGATACGCATCCGCGCAATGACGACGGTGGCTTCTGGCATAAGAAAATCTATCCGCATCAGGTCTGGCTGGATGGCGTATATATGGGTACTCCCTTTATGGTAGAATATGCCGCCCGGTTCAATCGTCCGCAGGATTTTCAGGATGCGATCAATCAAATCCGCGTGGCAGCCCGCCACACCTACGATCCGGCGAATGGCTTGTATCGCCACGCAACGGATGTCAGCCGGCAAATGTTTTGGGCCGACAAAGAAACGGGGCAATCCAAACACGTATGGGGACGTGCGTTAGGTTGGTATGCCATGGCTATAGTAGATGCGTTAGACTTTATTCCTGCCGATGAGGCCGGAAGAGACGACGTGTTAGATATACTGAATAATATCGTTGTGCAATTAAAAAAGATTCAGGATAAAAAAACCGGACTGTGGTATCAGGTGCTTGATCGTAGTGGCGACAAAGGCAATTATTTAGAATCTTCGGCTTCCGCTATGTTTATCTACACCTTGTTTAAAGCAACACGTATGGGGTATATAGACAGTTCCTATCGTGAAATGGCGGAGAGATCCTATCAGAGTTTCCTGAAAGAGTTCATTAAAAAAGATGAAAACGGACTGACCGATCTTACCCGTGCTTGCGCTGTAGCCGGACTCGGAGGAAAAGAAAATCGCTCCGGCGACTATCAATACTACATCAACGAAACAATCCGTTCCAACGATCCGAAAGCCATAGGACCATTTATCATGGCCGTTCTCGAACGTGAATTGGTGCAATAATTAGAATGATTGTTAGGGGCGAAAAAACTTTCGCCCCTAACAACATTGACCCACCTCCCTTGTCAACCTGACCATCCTACCCTTGTCATCTCGACCATCCCTCTTTGTCATCTCGACCGAAGTGGAGAGATCTCTGCATAGTGCTTCGTTCAATAATAGTCACTTGGTATGAGATGCTTCGACAGGCTCAGCATGACAGTGGATGGGACAGTGTTTTAAGGGGTTTCACCCCTGCGACCCCAACTATCCTCTTCACCATTCCAACTATCCTCTTCACCATTCCAACCATCCCTCCCTTGTCATCTCGACCGAAGTGGAGAGATCTCTGCATAGTGCTTCGTTCGATAATACTCACTTGGTATGAGATGCTTCGACAGGCTCAGCATGACAGTGGGTTGGTATGAGATGCTTCGACAGGCTCAGCATGACAGTGGATGGGACAGTGTTTTAAGGGGTTTCACCCCTGCGACCCCACATCATTTTTTGGCTTGATCCAAAAAACGAAGCAAAAAAGATCAAGGCTGCACTTCCTTCGCTAAAAAACACTGCGCTTTCGCTAAACAAATCGAAAACTCGCTTCGCTCAAACAACGATTTGTTTTTAACGCTTTCGCTCCGTGTTTTTCTTAACGCTCATCCAATGAGGCCGGTTTTTTCACGGCTCGCCGCTTTTCGCGGCATCGCGCTCTTTTCTGGAAAAGAACCGCCCTTCCCTGTCAACCCGACCACCCTCTTTGTTAACCCGACCACCCTTCCCCTGTCATCTCGACCGAAGTGGAGAGATCTCTGCATGGTGCTTCGTTCGATAATACTCACTTGGTATGAGATGCTTCGACAAGCTCAGCATGACATTGGGTTGGTATGAGATGCTTTGGCAGGCTCAGCATGATAATGGATGGGAACGGGTTTTAAGGGGTGTTTTGTTTTCTGCTTTCGAGTTTTGGTGAAACGAAACTTTTTGGGATTTTCTTTTTAAGCTTGTTTTTGATGGGGAATGACTTCTTTGTTCGTTTTTTGTTACGCTTGTTCAACGGTGATAAAATGGGGCTTATTTTGGATCTTGGGTTTTTTATCGCCTGCATTATTGTGTTTAGCATTGGCTTTTTTTGAGATATAGTAATGTGTCTGAAAACGTAAAGGTTGTTTTTTTAAAGATATCCTTTATGTTTTTGAAAATATCCTTTGTTTTGGGGAGGGGAATTGTCCGTTTTTTGTGGATTTATCTGATGGAATTGAGGGGTGAATGGGTTAGTGCTTGCTTTTTGCCTTTCGACTGTCTTTCATCTATAGGCAAACCGCCTAATGTAGGCCGTAAATGAGATGGAATCAACTTTTTATGATAATTCATTATGCTTCATTGGGGTTGGATGATTTTGGAATTCGTGAAATGATTATCTTTGCCTGTATGAAAGAATTTATCATATCAGAAGCGCAATCAGAAAAAGCTGTACTCGTGGGGTTGGTTACTCCGGAGCAGAATGAGCAAAGGGTAAAAGAGTATCTCGATGAACTGGCTTTTCTGGCCGATACTGCCGGGGTGGAATCGGTTAAACGGTTCCAGCAGAAACTGGACTATCCTAATCCTGTTACTTTTGTGGGCACGGGAAAACTGAAGGAGATTAAAGAGTATGTGGTTGAAAATGAAATTGGCTTGGTGATTTTTGATGATGAGTTATCGGCTAAGCAGCTACGTAATATCGAAAAGGAACTTCAGGTCAAGATATTGGACAGAACGAATCTTATTCTGGATATTTTTGCTCGTCGCGCGCAGACGGCGCACGCTAAAACACAGGTGGAGCTTGCGCAATATAAGTATATGTTGCCTCGTCTGACTCGTTTGTGGACGCACTTGGAGCGTCAGCGTGGGGGTGTAGGGATGCGCGGTCCGGGTGAAACGCAGTTGGAAACGGATAAGCGTATTATTCTTGATAAGATAGCGAAACTGAAAAACGACCTCAAGGATATCGATAAGCAAATGAGTGTTCAACGCAAGAATCGGGGTAAGATGGTGCGTGTGGCACTTGTGGGGTATACCAACGTAGGTAAATCTACCTTGATGAATTTGTTGAGTAAGAGTGAGGTTTTTGCTGAAAATAAATTGTTTGCTACGCTGGATACGACTGTGCGCAAGGTGATTGTGGAGAATCTTCCGTTCTTACTTTCTGATACGGTAGGGTTTATCCGTAAATTGCCGACGGAACTTGTTGAGTCGTTTAAGTCTACACTCGACGAGGTGCGTGAGGCTGATCTTCTTATTCATATTGTGGATGTTTCTCATCCTACGTTTGAAGATCAGATTGAGGTGGTGAACAAAACGCTGGCTGAAATCGATAAAGTCGAAAAGCCGATGATCATGGTGTTCAATAAGATTGACGCTTTTACTTATGTGCAGAAAGAAGAAGATGATCTGACGCCGGCTACCCGGGAGAATGTAAACTTAGATGAACTGAAGCGGACGTGGATGAATAAGTATCAGGATAACTGTCTGTTTATTTCCGCAAAAGAACGTACGAATATAGATGCGCTTAAGTCGTTACTGTATGAACGGGTGAAAGAAATACACATAACGCGTTTTCCGTATAATGACTTTCTCTTTCAGCAGTACGATGAAGATGAATAAACACCTATGGCTAACAAACGAAATCTTCGCCCGGATGAGATAGGTACTTTGCAAACGCAGTTTTGTTATGCGGACGATTGGAACTGTGTATTTGTTCCGGAAGAATTTGATATAAACTATGTGCATCATGTTCGTTTTGCCGGACGGGTGGAACTTGGTGCTTTCCGTAAAGTGTTTGAACTTCCGGGAGGACTAAAGAAACACAGCGGATTAAGGCACGTTACACTGTTCAATTGTGTATTGGATGACAATGTGCTGATAGAAAACGTGCAGAATTATATTGCCAACTACCATATCGGGGAAGATGCTGTTATACAGAATATAAATGTGCTGCTTGTTGAAGGCGAAACTTCGTTTGGAAATAACACGCCGGTTTCGGTTTTGAATGAGACGGGAGGGCGTGAGGTTCCTATTTATGATGGTTTGTCTGCTTCTTTGGGCTATATAATAGCGCTTTACCGCCATCGCCCGAATTTGATAAGCCGCCTTAACGAGTTGGTTTCTGTTTATACGGCCGGAGTTACTTCCCGTATCGGACGTGTGGGCATAAGCTCGCGGATCATTAATACCGGTACAATCCGGAACGTGAAGATTGGCGATTATACTACGATTGAAAACTCAACACGTTTAGAAAACGGAACAATCAACAGCAATGAGGCGGCTCCGGTATATATTGGGGATAGTGTGATTGCGCAGGATTTCATCATTTCTTCGGGAGCCTATATTGCTGACGGTGCTAAAATTATCCGTTGCTTTATCGGACAAGCCTGCCATATTACGCACGGATTCTCGGCACACGACTCTCTGTTGTTTAGTAACTGTGGGTTCGAAAACGGAGAGGCTTGCGCTATTTTTGCCGGACCTTTTACTGTTTCAATGCATAAAAGCAGTCTTCTGATCGCGGGAATGTTCTCTTTCCTGAATGCCGGTTCCGGGTCGAACCAGAGTAATCACATGTATAAGCTGGGGCCTATTCATCAGGGAATTGTAGAAAGAGGATCAAAGACAACCAGTGATTCTTATATTCTTTGGCCGGCTCGTATCGGGGCGTTTTCTCTTGTTATGGGGCGTCATCATCAGCATAGCGACACTTCGGATATCCCTTTTTCTTATCTGATTGAAAAGAATGATGAAACTTATCTGGTGCCGGGGGTAAATCTTCGTAGTGTAGGAACTATTCGTGATGCTCAGAAATGGCCTAAACGAGACAACCGAAAGGATACGGAATTGCTGGATATGATCAACTATAACTTGTTGAGTCCGTATACGATCCGAAAGATGATCAAAGCGGTAGAGATTCTGACTAATCTGCAAAATCTGGTTGGGGAGACTTCGGATGTGTATTATTACCAGAACACACGTATTCAAGGAAATTCGCTTCGCAACGGACTGGAATTATACCGGTTGGCAATTAATAAATTTCTGGGCAACTCCTTGATAAAACGTTTGGAAGGGGAAGCTTTTTCCTCGATCAGCGATGTGCATGAACGGCTTTCGCCGGATTGTGTTGACGGTAGCGGCGAATGGGTGGATATGTCCGGCCTTATTCTTCCTCAAAAACTGTTGAATGCATTTCTTGATAAAATAGAGGCAAAAGAAGTGGTCTCTTTGGAAGAGATAGCGACTTATTTCCGGAAAGTTCATAAAGCCTATTATTCGCTGGAATGGACTTGGTCTTACGAAGTTATAGCAGCTTACTACGGTGTGAATCTGCGCGAAATTACAGCAGCAGAAATTATCCTACTGGTTCGGAAATGGCAGGAATCCGTAATACGTTTAGATGAAATGCTATATCAGGATGCGAAGAAAGAGTTTTCACTCACGTTTATGACCGGATTTGGTGTGGATGGTACTGCCGAGGAAAAACTGGGCGATTTTGAAGGGGTTCGCGGAGACTTTGAAAACAATCCGTTTGTATCTGCTGTGCAAGAGCATATCGTGAAAAAGCGTGCACTCGGTGATGAACTGATCGGGCGATTGCAGCTGTTATTATAAAAAAATAGAGACGCACGGTTGTACGTCTCTATGTTATAGGGTATAGGTAAGGTTATTCTTCGATCTCGACCAATTTGGCTCCGGCAGCAACAATCGTACCCTCTTGTACAAACCATTGCTTAATGGTTCCACTGTACTCTGACATGATGTTGTTTTCCATCTTCATGGCTTCCAAAATCAGTAGGTCTTGTCCTTTTTGCACATGATCTCCGGGTTTTACGAGCATTTTAAAAATGCTTCCGGGCATAGGAGCTTCCAATACTTTTCCGGTAACAGGATGTTGTTCTTCTTTTTTGATCTCTACAGGTTTTTCTTCCGGCTGAGGGATGCTTTCATAGCGTAACTTTTTCTGATTTGTGAGGTAAGTCGACGCGACAGAAGGGAATAAGTCGAGCAACAGCACTTCTTTCTCTGTTTCAGCGAGTTTCACCCCTCCGTATTCCGTTAATGTGGGATTGTCCGGCGTTTTATGTTTCGATGTGTCGTATGGTGTTTCTTCCTTAACTTTGGCGATTTTTAATCTGAATTCAGGTGAAATGGGAACAGGGGTCTTGCCGTATTCTCCTTTCACCAAAGAAACGAACTGATTGGATGTGTTGGTGTACATCTCTTTACCGTGTTTCAGGTCCAGGGCGCAATTGACGGCTTGCACACCTACAATCTGACTGGTCGGCGTAACTAACGGAGGAAGTCCGGCTGCTAAACGTACGGTTGGAATCAGCTTCATCGCATCTTCCAATATATCCATCGCGTTGAGTTGTTTGAGTTGAGCAACCATATTGGTGTACATACCGCCCGGTATTTCGGCGTTCTTAACCAATTCATTCGGCTTTGGAAAATTAAAGTATGTCTCTATCCGGTGACATGCTTGTAAAAGAGCCTCTTCGTTGCTTTTTTTGGCTGCGCTTATCGCATCGTCAAAAGCTTTGTCTATCTCTGCCGGCAGCTGATCTGTTAACGGATTGAAAGGTTTAGGAAATTGTTTTACGGCATCGAATGCATCTAATTCCTTACGGATATGGAATAATTCCCGGTTGATTTTTGCAACAGCCTCCATGTCGATGTCCAGTTCGATACCTAATTTCTGACAGAAAATATAGATTAATTCGATTGCCGGAGCGGCAGGTCCTCCCGCGAAATTCCAGATAACCGTATCTACAATATCCACTCCGTTGATAATAGCGGCTAATACGGATCCTAAGCCATAGCCCGGTGTGCAATGCGTGTGGAAATCTACCGGAATAGTAAGGTTTTTCTTAAAGAGTTTCACCATTTCCGCGCTTCTGTTTGGCTGGATCAGTCCGCTCATATCCTTTATAGAGATCATATCGGCTCCAAGCTGTTCCATCTCCTTTGCTTTTTGCAGGAAATAATCGTTTGTGAAAACAGCTTTGGGAAGTGGCGTTCCTTTCAGACCGGCCTTAAGCCTTTCTGCTAAAGTGAAGTGCGGATCAATGGTGTAACAAACCGCGCAATCGGCAATACCGCCATATTGTTTCACGTAGCGGATCGTTGATTTTACATTATTTACATCATTCAGTGCATCAAAAATACGCATGATGCCTAAGCCGGAATCAATTGAGTTTTTGCAAAATCCATCAATGATTTCATCCGGATAAGGAGCGTATCCGTAGAGATTTCGTCCTCGTGAAAGGGCAGTTAGTTTAGAGGTGTTTCCAACAACTGCTTTGATTTTTTCTAACCGATCCCAAGGATTTTCATTAAGGTAGCGCATAACCGAGTCCGGTACAGCGCCGCCCCAAACTTCCATAGCATAAAAATTCGCCTCTTTGTAATAAGGCAAGACTCTATCGACTTGTTCCTGAGTCATTCTGGTAGCAAATGCAGACTGCTGACCATCTCTTAATGTCAAATCTCGAATAAGTAGTTTACGTGCCATGACTTTATTGGTTTAAAGAATGATAGAGTAAAGGTATCGAAAAAAATCAATCTTTATAATGTAATTTTATGAAACGTAAACAGTTTTGGAGGGTGTTTTTAGGGGCATTTACTAATTGGCAATAATTTATGATTATTAGATATTTTAGAAGTGTTTTAGGTTAGAAAAAAAATCTTTATCGCGTTATTATGTTAGAGATTGAAACAGTTAAATAACGCTAAATAAAGAAATTTTTCCGCAATTTGTTTTTTGAGATCTTTTCGTGTCGTTAATAGAGACGTTTTATGTCTGTTCCGACGTAATAATGGAGTAAAATTTTATCATATGAATAGCCTTGTTCTCCCATTACCGCTGCGCCGATCTGACATAAACCAACGCCATGTCCCCAACCGGAACCTTTCAGAATAAAATGATCTCCCTCCTTATGGATAATGAAGGCTGAACTGTAAAGATGAGAGGTGGATAATGTGCGCCTTATCTCCAGTTCCTTTCCAATGATCATTGTTTTTTTAGAACCAACGATTTTGAGCTTGGTTAAACGACCGGAAGTTCCTCGTTCAATCGGAATGAGTGATTGTATGGTTCCGAAATCAATTCCCGAGCGTTTATAAACTAATTCGGACAGTTCCTTTTGGGAATAGCGAACCTCCCAGCGATAAAAGTCGGTTGTTTCCTGATCATAGTTATTTAGAACTTGTCCGAGGATAGTCTTGTCTGTCGTATCGCAGAATGAATCAGGTCGGGTGTTTACCCATGTAATAAATTCAGGCTCTATAGTCAGATCGGGTATATCTTTATTGTCTGCCGCATCACGAAGTTTTACAAGGTAAGAAAATTGTTTGTTCTCCCAGCAGTTTTGAAACTCTTCAACTACGCCTCCACAACATTTGGAGAAGCGCGCGTCACATATCTTGCCTTCTGAAAGTAAGACTTGCCCCCGGGTTTCATTGATTGCTTGCTTTACGGTTTCTATATTGGAAAAAGCGCGTGTGATACCCTGATAACGCTGACAATGATCATCAGCGCACACATCAAACAGGGTGTGGTCTTCCCGATCGTACCAGCGGATCAATTCGTTCTCTGTTTCTGTAAAGGTAGAATAGCTTTCGTTTGCAGAAACAAGTTCTTTGTTCTTCTCAATTTGCGCGAGAAGCCAACTGCGTGAGATTACAGCGTGTGCCTTTAATAATTCGAGAGAAGCTGTCGCACTCATCTCAGACGAAATAACACTCGTAAGATAATCCTCGACCGACAATATATTAATAGCAATCAGTTGATCCTTATCCGCAATTAACTTTAAGGCTCCCTGAAATTGCTGATCTTCCTTTCGTTCCCAATGAAAATTGATGCCAATCACAACATCTTTGATGCGGAATGAAGAATCTGCTTGTTGAGGTTTAAAGAGCAGTTCATCGTAAAATTCTCCGTTCCAGCTGATTTTACCGTCTTTCAGTGTTGCGGTCCATTCGCCTGTTGCCGGATTACCATTAAAACGATAGTCTTCGCTTAAAGAAAAAGAGATGGTTGGGTTCCATAGGATTCCAATACTAACTGTTGCTTCCATAGATGAAATATTAAGATTGAAGGGTTTTCTTTCGTGTTAATAACAATAAACCGACAAATGTCAGAAATGCATTCAGTATCAAACGGTCATGACTGAACTCATAACCATTGAACCAGGCTTTCGAATTGGTGTCGATAATGAAACAAAGAATTGGTGAGAGAAGTGCTACCAAAGGTACAAAGCGATCGTGTACTTGTTTTTTCGTGAAGATGCCGAATACAAACATACCGAGTATCGGACCGTATGTATAGCTGGCCAGAATATAAACGGCATTGATCACAGACGTATTATTCAACAAGTTGATGAGAATGATCACTAATCCCATAATAACGGACATACCGATATGTACTATCCGGCGCGTACTGGCTACTTTCAGCTCATTGTCTTTTTTAGTGCTTTGCAGAATATCCACCGTAAAAGAGGTAGTTAGTGCCGTTAGTGCCGAACCTGCCGCTGCGTAAGCAGCTGAAATTAATCCGATCACAAACAAAATGGCTACGATCAGCGGGAAATAGCCTCCTGTAGCAATAAAAGGAAACAGGTCATCTCCCTTAGTGGGTATCTCCAGATTGTTTTGGGCGGCAAAGGTGTAAAGCAACACGCCTAAGACAAGAAACAGCAGAATAATGAAAATCTGCAATATTCCGCTTGTAACCATATTCTTTTGCGCGTCTCTCGGATTTTTGCAGCTGAGGTTCTTTTGCATGAAATCCTGATCTAAGCCCGTTGTCGCGATCACAAGGAATATTCCTGCAAAGAATTGTTTGAAGAAGTACTTGCCATCCTTTATGTCGTCGAAGAAGAAGGCTTTAGATAGATCGCTGTCACGTACCATCGCCGTCATTTCTGAAAAATTGTAACCCAGATCTTTTGAGATATAATAGATGCATAGCACAACAGATACTACTAAACAGAACGTCTTCAGTGAATCTGTCCAGATCAATGACTTTACACCTCCTTGATGCGTATAAAGCCAAACCAGAAAAACAGTAAATACCACGTTCAGAATAAAGGGGGCATTCAACGGTTCAAAAACCAAGAGCTGCAAAACGATACAGACTAAATACAATCTTACCGCGGCACCCAACATTTTTGAAATAAAGAAAAACCAAGCTCCTGTCCGGTAAGACGAAAGTCCGAACCGATTTTCTAAGTATTCGTAAATCGAAGTCAGATTCATTTTATAGAACAAGGGTATCAATACAAAGGCGATAAGGCATTGCCCAACGGCAAACCCAAGAACCATTTGCAGATAGGAGAAGGATTGCGTGGCAACCATTCCCGGAACCGACACGAAGGTTACGCCGGAAATAGCTGAGGCAATCATGGCGAAGGCAACTACATACCAGGACGATTTCCGGTTGCCGGTAAAGAATCCCTGATTATCCGCCTTACGACCTGTGATATACGAAATACCAAATAATACGGCAAAATAAGCTGCTATGGTGAGCAAAACTAAAATAGGAGTCATCATTTTATTCTCGGTATTTAATTTTATTCGGCATAAAGCAAATAAGGTTTGCGTTGCTGTTTAAACTGCTCTACATCACCTTTCCACATTTGCTTGATTTCTTCTGCTGATTTTCCAGCTATGATCATCTTCCGGATATAATCAACCCCGACTAATTTTTCGAAGAATGGGCGGAAGAAATGGTCGTCTAATTTTAAATTCGTATAAGCATCGATCACATAGCTCAGATCGAATCCTCTTGCGAATATATCTTCGTTCGGCACGTCTCTTAAATCTACACCGTAACAAAGACGATTAAGTTGGGGAGGATTCTTTGCTCCCGGAATACTTTTGGGAGTAAAGGAAAAATCGTACCCTTTCATATTCGGATGTCCATATACCTGAAACGCAAATTCTGTACCTCGGCCCAGACTAACCGGAGTGGCTTCGAACAGGCAAGTAGAAGGGTAAAGATAAATCGATTTCATGTTTGGCAGATTAGGAGAAGGGGGGAGCGGAACCTGATATAAGGTTTGGTGGGTATAATTCTTACATTTAATAACGGTAACATCACAAACCCGGGATTGAGGCAGCCAACGTTCTCCGTTCGTCATTAAAGCCAGTTCGCCCAGCGTCATGCCATGCACAACGGGGATAGGCAGCCAGCCTACACCTGATTTGTGTTTCATATCTAAGATCGGGCCGTCTACATAATGACCATTCGGATTCGGACGATCTAATACTAACATCTTCTTATTGTATTCAGCGCAGGCGTCCATCAATCGAACCATCGTTGCGTAATACGTGTAAAAACGAAGCCCCACGTCTTGTATATCAATAATCATTATATCGAACATGTCCATCGATTCCCGGCTTGGCTTTTGTCCTTCACCTCCGTAAAGTGAGCGAATAGGCACTCCCGTTTTCTTATCGACAGAACTGGCTACATGTTCGCCTGCGTCAGCGTCTCCGCGAAAACCATGTTCCGGAGAGAAGATCGCTACCACATTAAACTTGTTTCTTAATAAAAGATCGAGCAGGTGCTCATCCCCTACCATACCCGTATGATTGGACATGATGGCAACACGCTTATTCTTCAGTATCGGGAAATATTCTTTGGTCGATTCCGCGCCGACTATCACTCTGCTTTGCTGTGCCGAAGCGAACGTGACAGACAAAAAAAGCACAATCGTTGTTATGAAAAATTGTCTCATGGTATTGTGTTTTTATGAAGTTGCTCCAAATGTAAGGATATTTGGAGCAACTTTCTTTTAAATATGAACTATTAAACTGATTATTCCCAACCGGGGTTTTGACTTAGTGTATATCCAACGTCTGAATATTTGTTTATTTCAGTAATAGGTACAGCTCGCAGATAGTTACGTTCGGAATTTTTATCTCCCTTCGTGAATGTGCGTTGAGCGGTTTTATCACCTGCATAATAGTAGAACATGATATAACCTTCTTTGGACTCATCACCACTTGGATTAAATAGCTTTACTGCACTATTGATTCCCGGATAATCTTCTTTTTTGATCCATGCTCCCAGTACAATATCAGAAGGTTGACCTCCTTTTTGAGTATTAAGATATTCAAATTTCGCCCATCTGTTCAGGTCGTCGCTTCTGCGTCCTTCCATAACTAACTCAATACGGCGTTCGCGTCGTATTTCCCATAATACAGGGTCTACATCTGCATCTCTTTTCGGGTCATTTATGATAACGCCATTTACGCTGATAGCATTTCCGCTTAGTGTTATCTGGGGTAGTGAACGAGGTTCTGCTGTATCTCCCCATTTGCTTAGCTGTCTTTGTCTTATTTGGTTGATAGAAACATCCAAATCAGCTTGAGTAAAAGCATCGCCACCAACACGCGCTACTTCAAACCGTGCCTCTGCATAATTAAGAAGTACTTCTGCATAACGAATTATAGGAGCATCAGCAGGGCTTAATAGACCTGTAATGTAAGGCTCGTTATCTGCCAACCACTTTTCGTTGAGGAATTTTTTTGAAACATATCCTGTCGGTGAAGTTGCGGAATGTAATCCTGAGTTCATAATACGCAAGGAATCCACAAATGAATCATATAATCTGGGGTCCCGATCCACAAACGAATTCTCGATACTTGGGTCATCTTTACCTTTATATAATGTAGATTGAGAAATAGGCAAACCGTCAACACATAAATAACTATCGATAAGATCTTTTGCAACACCACCCAGTTCCTGGTCTTCTTTTGCGTTATAAGCTAATAATGCATTACAGAATAACCCGGTTACATACTCACGGTAGAAGACGATTTCCGGATTTCCTGCCAGTGATTCGCTTGTAAATAAAGCATTATAAGTATTTCCTATTTTGAACTTGCCCGAACTCATTACAGCGTTCGCTCCTTTGATAGCGCCGTCCAGATAACGTTTGATCGTGCCATTATCTACAGCAGAACCTGTTCCTCCAACAGAAGAACCATGGTATTTACACCAAGTGCCATGGAATAGCATCCAGCGTGACATAAAAGCACCAACTACGTATTTGTTGAGCTGTAAAGTTCCATCATCAACCCGTACATTATCAACAGCATAATTAAAATCCTCAAGGATCTTATCTGTTACGCTAATTCTTGAATCTCTGTTTTTATATAAAAGATCCAATTCACCTGGTTTAGGTGCCACATCATAAAACGGAACATCTCCAAATTCTTTAACTAAAGTGCTATGAGCAATAGCTCTGAAAAAACGCGCAATTCCTGTCCAATGCATCTTTGCCGATTCTTCAATGTTCATATTCGGAATGTTTTCCAACATTACGTTGGCTTTCCGTATCATTTCGAATTGTTTTTTCCAGACAATATTATTGTTTGGAGCGGTAGTGTTGCTTGCCGGAAAATAGAAGCGTTGAGCCCTGTCTGTTCCTGTCGCAGTAGTAAGCAGAAAATCGTCATTATATGAGTCTCCGGAAAAATAACCTCCGAATAACCGGTAATCCTGTGCGTATCCAGTAAAATAGGAAGAGTAAAAATCCTGAGAATAAGAACGCAAACTGGTTTCATTCACCCAGAAGTTTTTATTTGTCAATTTGTCTAATGGCTCTTTGTCTAAGTAATCTTCACAACCGAAGAAAGCGAAGATAGAAAGTAGCCCTATATATATTAGATTCTTTTTCATCTTGTATTGATTTTATAAAGTGATTTGTAAACCAAAAGATAACGTTCTCTGATATGGATAACTTCTTCCGAAGTTACGTGCATCGGCGCTCGTTGAACCACCACTTGTGATAGCTCTTACGTCGATTTCAGGGTCAATGTCCGGTTTTACATTGTCAAATTCGAATAAATTTTCTCCAGTAAAATACACTCTCACATTGCTGATCAATATTTTATTAAGTAGAGATTTTGGTAAAGAATATCCAATTGTTAAAGTTTTCAATCTTAGATATGCCATATTCAATAGGTAACGATCATTCACAGCATAGTTCCATTTAGCCGCTTGTCCGTAAATTGTAGGACGTGGGTAAAACGCATTTGTGTTTTCTGGGCTCCAGTAATCATCTGCACCTTTGTAAAAAGGCTCTCCTGATGTATAACCCGGTAAAACTTGGTTACCCATAGCCCAAAGTTTACGTTCTCCTACACCTTGGAAGAATGCAGAAAAGTCAAAACCTTTGTATTCAGCACCCAATGTAAAGCCATATTGATAACGTGGGAACATATTGCCTATAATTGTCTGATCTCTCGTGTCTTCAGAGCTCTTTGCCGTTGTTATTTTTCCATCTTCATCCAAATCTTTATAAAGTACATCACCCGGTTGTAATGTAATCCCTCCTGAGAATATTTCTGACTGATCAGGTAAACCTGCCTTTAATGTACCATCTGTGTTGAAATCATTTTCCTGAAGAAGTCTGTCAACCTTAAGCCCCCAGATATCACCTAAGCGCATTCCTTTTTTATAATATGTTGTGGAATACCATCCGGT
Organism: Massilibacteroides vaginae; assembly: GCF_900178525.1. Lineage (GTDB taxonomy): Bacteria > Bacteroidota > Bacteroidia > Bacteroidales > Tannerellaceae > Massilibacteroides > Massilibacteroides vaginae. The sequence continues at coordinate 687,024 of NZ_FXDJ01000009.1, read as the reverse complement.
ACCATCTCCTCCGTAGGTGGGGACGTTCGTGTTTTCTGCCCATTTAGTTACTTTCGTATAATAGTCTGTTATTTGCCCTCCAAGAGTTATACTCAATCCATTTCCAAAACGGTGATGAAAGTCTACAGCTAATTCCCATCCTGGAGTTTCCAGTTCTCCGAAGTTTTGTTTCGGTGCAGTTGCTCCCAAGGTTAATGGTAGGGTAGATGCTGCTAATACATCTGTAGTTGTACGCTTATACCAGTCAAATGTTACACCTATCTTGTCATCCAAAAAGCGTGCATCTATACCAATATCTATGGTTCTCACACTTTCCCATGTTAAAGAATTATAAGTAACAGTTGGCGTGCCTACAGATGTTGTGTTTTTTCCATTTATAATCCATGAATCCTTTGGATATGCAGTCATTAAAGAACGAAACGCGTTTGCATCTACGTCCTGATTTCCAATTGCCCCGTATGATCCTCTTAGCTTCAAAGAAGAAAGAGCAGGGTAAAGTGCTTTCATAAACGATTCTTCACTAATACGATATCCTACTGATGCAGATGGAAAGAAACGGAACTGATCACCTTGTGGAAACTTGGAAGAACCGTCATAACGTCCGTTTAGTTCAATCAAATATTTGTCTTGAAAAGCATAGTTTATTCTTCCGAAAAAACCGGCTACAGCCCAATGTGTGTGGCTGCTGCTTACCAATTGATCTCCATAAGCAAGATTCAACTCAGGTGCTTCCACACTGTAAAGCCCCTTGCGTTGTGCCGAGATAAAACGATATGCGCTGTTTTCCAAGTTAGAACCAGCCATTCCTTTAAACGCGTGGTCACCTATTGTTTTTGAATAAGTCACAACGGCATTTGTTGTAAACATTTCGGTACGTCCACGCTGTTCCTGTACATAGTCATAGTTTGATGATATGTAATTGCCGTATGAGTTTTCCATTGATTCCAGTGACTTATGCGCCGAAAAAATATCATAAGCTTCTACCTGACCACCAAATTTATTAAAGCGACTATCAGTAGTTGTGTAAGTAAAGTCTAAATCGAAGCTTAGACCTTCGATAGGTGTTGGTGTTAGTGTAATACCTCCTCCCATGCGTAAGTAATCTTTCTGATTATTAGTCATCTGAGCTTGCTCCAATTCTGTCAGCGCACTTCTAAATCCCTTTCCCTCATAAGTTCCATAAGGATACATGGGCTGCCAACGATAAAGGTAGTATAGGTGGTCATATAAGTCTGATGCATACATAAAAGGTTTTTCAATATCTGTTCTTGTATATAAAGCATTAGCTCTGATCTTGACCCAATCATTCAATGTGGAGTTTATCGTGAGACTGGCATTGTAACGATCGTATTTATCTGAATTTACTTTGGTTAAACCATCTTGAGTAAGATAACCTAAATTAAGACCATAACTTGTTTTTCCGTTTCCTCCGCTTACCGATAAATTATGTGTTTGCTGAGGCATCCACTTTTTAATATACATATCATACCAATCCCATGTGCGATAGAAATGCATACCGGTATCATCTATTTCAAAGTCGCGACCGTATTCCATTTCGCGTCCTAATCCTTTGCCGTTACCATATTGTTGCTCCCAGGCTTTCATGCCGTCAATCGTTTTTTGATCAACCACCATATTGCCTACCACATTATAATAATTTGTAGAACCATTACGCATAACCCCTGCAAGATTTATCTCTCCCTGTTGCCATCCGGAAAGTTGATCAGGTGTTTTTGTAGGAGTTCTCCATGCTAAATTTGTTGAATAATTTACCCGTAATTTGTCGTTTACTTTTTTCGCTTTTGTTGTGATCAAAATTACTCCAAATGCAGCCCTTGCTCCATAAATAGAAGAAGATGCTGCATCTTTCAATACAGAAATTGATTCAATATCATCCGGGTTAACTAAACTGATATCAGAAATTTCGACATTGTCTACTAAGATAAGCGGATTTGAATTTCCATTTGGCGAGCCTACTCCGCCACGAATCTTAATATTGGGTGCTGTGCCGATCTCTCCTGATTTGCTTGTAATGGTAAGACCCGGAACAGCTCCTTGTAAAGCACGGCCTACATCAGCAATAGGTCTGCTTTCTATTGTTTTATCTAATTTCACCGATGCCACAGCACCTGTTAAATTCTCTTTCTTCTGCACCCCATATCCAACCACTACGATTTCTTCGACCATTTTGGTGTCTTCTTCGAGTATTATGTTTAATACTTGGCCGGATACGGTGACGGTTTGTGGTTTGTATCCGATGTATGAAAATACCAGTGTGGTGTTTTCGGAGCTAACGTCTAAGGTGTACCTTCCGTCAAGGTCGGTAATTGTGCCGCTGGATGTGCCCTGAACAGAAACACTGACGCCGATTAGTGGTTCGTTGCTTTGGTCGGTTACAATCCCTTCAACTTTTTTTGTGCTTTGCTGCATGATTGCCGAGGGAGCCTCTTCAACCAAGTTAGCCTGCAAATTCCCGTAGCTGACTATTGAAAAAGTCAAAGCTAATGTCAGCATACGCCGCAATGTGTTTGTTGCTGACCCTCTGGATGTTTTCCATGTTACATTCATAGAATTGTTTAAATAATAAGGTTGTTAATCTAAGAATAATAAAAATAAGATTGATTATTTATCCCTCTTCCGAGGATAAGTAATCCTATGCAGTTATCCCACACAGTGTTTATATTTAAGTTTGAAAGTTTTTACACTTTCTTGGTTTTTTTGTATTGGTTCTGTTCGCAAAGCTACCATATTCTTTAATACCGCGAAATATTAATACTAAAAAAGACTATCAGTTAGTAAAAATTAATAATCGGAAACAAAAATTTAACATAATAGGGGTTTTGGTGCCGGACTATTGGTTCGACAGGTATGGATATTTTTCTTTAACTATACTATATTTCTCTTTTTATATCCTTTATTTTCTTTTTTCTATATCTGTGGAAAAACTTTACTACATATATAGAAAAGTTTTTCCATATATATAGAAAAAGCGTTCAACAACTGTGGAAAAAGAAAAATATCCTTTATGAATGTGTTTATAATCTTTATATATAATGAAATAACCTTCTTGTGGGCTTGTTTGCTTTGACGATACCTGAGAAAGACGATTCGGGTTTGTTTTATGTGGTTTGTTTTGTTAATTAAAAAGCGCATATATTAAAATATCTAATTATTTGTTGATGATACGTAAAGAATTCTATCTTTGTTGGTGTTCTTGTAAAAAAGAACCGTATTTGTTAATCTTTGTGTCGATTTAGATTGATTGATACAACGTATTTTAATTGTACTGCCTGTTTTAATAATAAAACGATATATCTTTGAGTATACATTATATTGAGATAGCTATATATGAACAATTTGTCTGCCATCTTACTGTTTATTTTGCTTTTCGCCGGTCACGTTATTCCGGTTAAAGCACAGACTTTCTCTTCGGACGTGAAAGGTGCGATTTCTCATCGTTTAGATTCGCTGCTTCGCAAAGATTTAGCAATAGGAGAAATCATTATTGATTCGGTTGTGATTTCCGACCGGAAAAAAGAAGTAAAGTTCTTTGCGAATATGAATTGTTCTTACGTTCCGTTTCGTCCGGACAATGTGGATGCTGCTTATCGTTTAGTCAATTCCTGTTTGCCGAAACCTTATTCCCGCTACAAAACAGCGTTGTACACCGACGGACGGTTAATTGAAAACCTGATACCGCTATTATATAAGGAAAAGAAAGAGCAACGGAAGGCACAAACCTTTACACATAAAAAAGGAACGGCGTTAGTCACCAGACTTTCTACACCCAATCAACCGGAGGCCGGTTTGCAAAACAGACATATTGCTTTATGGCAAAGTCATGGTTATTACTATGAATCGAAACTAACACGTTGGGAATGGCAGCGCGCCCGGATATTTCAAACAGTGGAAGACCTCTATACCCAAGCGTATGTATTGCCCTATTTGGTTCCGATGTTGGAAAATGCAGGAGCAAACGTGTTGATTCCCCGCGAGCGTGATGTGCAAAAACAAGAAGTAATTGTTGACAACGATGGCGTTTTAGACCAAACGTCGACTTATACCGAACATAGCGGTGAGAATTTGTGGCAAACGGGAAGCGAAGTAGGCTTTGCGCATTTGAGGCAATCGTATAAGGATTTTGAAAATCCCTTTAAGGAAGGTACATTCAGACAGATAAACAGTATCCGGAAAGGCAAGGAGAGTACAGCCGAGTGGATTCCCAACCTGCCCGAAAAAGGATCTTATGCTGTTTACGTTTCCTATAAAACGCTTAAAAACAGTGCGGATGATGCGCTCTATACCGTATTTCATAAGGGTGGCAGCACACAATTTCGGGTAAACCAGCAAATGGGAGGGGGAACCTGGATTTATTTAGGTCATTTTAGTTTTGAAGAGGGGCAAAATCCTTCCGGAAAAGTAGTGCTTTCCAATCTATCGTCAAAAGCCGGCAGAATGGTTACCGCCGATGGCGTGAAGTTTGGTGGCGGAATGGGAACAATTGCCCGCCGGGTTGCTGCCGATAACCAAGTTTCTGAAAATGTAAAAAGTTCGGAAAGCGATGCAAACAAGGACGTGAAAAATATACCATCGGTAGATTATCCATACGAAACCAGTGGTTATCCGCGTTTTACCGAGGCTGCCCGTTATTGGATGCAATGGGCAGGTGTGCCGGATAGCGTCTACTCAGACAGTCAGGGCGTGAATGATTATACCGATGATTATAAATCACGCGGAAAATGGGTGAACTATATATCGGGTGGATCTGCGGTAAATCCGGATCAACCAGGGCTACATATTCCGATTGATATGGCATTCGCGTTTCATTCGGACGCCGGTACTACCGGAAATGATTCAATCATCGGAACGTTGGGAATCTTTTGTACAGCTTCGGGAGATGGAACTTTCGCGAATAAAGCATCCCGTTATGTGTCTCGAGACCTGAATGATCTGATTCAATCTGCTATCGTAGACGATATCCGCGCGCTGTACGAACCGGAATGGAGCCGGCGAGGCATGTGGAATAAATCGTACAACGAAGCACGCGAACCGAATGTGCCGACTATGTTGTTAGAGTTGCTTTCGCATCAGAACTTTGCTGATATGCGCTATGGTCTTGATCCGAGATTTCGCTTTACGGTGAGTCGTTCCATCTACAAAGGCATTCTGAAGTTTATCGCTTCACAATATAAACAGGATTATGTGATTCAGCCTTTGCCCGTTGATCATTTGAATTTGCGTTTTGTTTCAGAAAATGAAGTAGAACTGAAGTGGCAGGCCGTAGAAGATGTACTTGAACCTACCGCAAAAGCGGAAAAATATATTGTATACACCCGGATGGGGGATGAGGCTTTCGATAATGGACAGCTTGTAGAAGGAAATGTGTTCCGTGCGAGCCAATCACCGGGCATCATTTACAGTTATAAAGTAACCGCCGTTAATCGGGGTGGTGAAAGTTTCCCCTCCGAGATTCTTTCTGCCGGAAAAGTATTGAATGAAAAAGGGAAGGTACTTGTTGTTAACGCATTTAACCGTGTAAGTGCTCCTGCCGATTTTGTTACCGATAGTCTGTCCGGCTTTTTGGATCAGGTAGATCACGGGGTGCCTTACCTGAACGATATCAGTTATATAGGCAGTATGACCGAATTTCGGAAGCATATTCCCTGGATGGATGATGATGCCGCCGGATTCGGAGCCAGTCGCGCGAATTATGAAACGATGGTTGTTGCCGGAAATTCGTTTGATTATCCGGCTTTACACGGGGCTTCGCTAATGAAAGCCGGGTATTCGTTTGTTTCATGCAGCGACGAATCGGTAGAACAAGGGCAGGTTCGGTTAACAGATTATAGCATTACGGACTGGATTCTGGGAAAAGAATGTAAAACGAAAATAGGCAGGGGGAATATTCATCCACGGGAATTTGCCGTGTTTTCGCCCGAAGCCAGAAAGGCGATAACCGACTATTGTGAGGGTGGCGGAAATTTATTTGTGTCTGGTGCTTATGTAGGAACAGACCTTTGGGACAACGGTCCGGCAGATGAGGAAGGTATTGCATTCGCAACCCGGGTGTTGAACTATAAATGGCGCACCAATCTGGCCGCTATTACGGGTAGTTTCAAAAGTGTAGCTTCTCCGTTTACTGCATTTTCCGGCACTTATAACTGGCATAATACGCTGAATGAAGAGTCTTATGTGGTTGAATCTCCCGATGGTATCGAGCCGGCTTCTCCCAACGCGTTTACGATTTTCCGCTATTCGGAAAACAACCTGAGTGCCGGAGTGGCTTACAAGGGTGATTATAGAACCTGTGTGCTGGGGATACCTTTTGAATCGGTTAAAACACAGGATGCCCGGGATCGGCTGATGCAAGCCGTACTGACTTTTTTTGATGAAAAATAAAAACCTAAAGAATAAAAATAGAATTGACATGAAAAACAGGATTGATTGCTTTATTCCGTACGCCGGAGAAGCGCAAATAAAACAAACATTAGAAGGACTGAAGGCTTTTGAATCAGTGGGTTCCATTTATATTCTGGCTTCCGAAGGAATCTCAGGAAATACGTATGCCGGTTGTCCTGTAATCAAAATAGATTCGCTTCGTTCAACAGAAGCGATTAAATCGATCGCGTCAAACGCAAAAGCCGACTATACATTAATCTATACAAAGCAAACTGTTTTGGCACTTGGTTATTTCGCTCTGGAACGTATGGTACGCATTGCGGAAGACTCCGGCTCCGGTATGGTTTACGCAGATCATTACAAACTTTGTGGAACTGACCGCAAAAATGCTCCTGTGGCGGATTATCAACAAGGTAGTCTGAGAGACGATTTTGATTTTGGTTCGGTTATGCTATACAATACCGAAGCCCTGAAAAAAGCCGTTCAACGCATGGATGTAGATTATCTTTATGCCGGATTATATGATTTGCGTTTGAAAGTTGCTCAATCAGAAGCGTTAGTACATATCAACGAATACCTCTACACCGAAATAGAAGAAGACCTGCGTAAGAGCGGCGAAAAAATGTTTGATTATGTTGATCCGAGAAATCGCGCCGTGCAGATTGAAATGGAAAAAGCATGTACCGAACACCTGAAGGTAGTAGGCGGTTACCTTGCCCCTCAATTCAAATCGATAGCTTTCGATTCCGGTGATTTTGAATATGAAGCATCGGTGATTATTCCGGTAAGAAACAGAATACGTACGATTGAGGATGCCATCAATTCTGTTTTGAAGCAAAAAACGACATTCGCATTCAACCTGATCGTAATAGATAACCATTCGACCGATGGAACAACGGAGGCAATTCGAAAATATGCCGGCGACAGTCGTTTGGTACATATCCTGCCCGAACGTGGAGATTTAGGAATCGGAGGATGCTGGAATCAGGGTGTTCATCATCCTGCGTGCGGTAAGTTTGCCGTGCAATTAGACAGTGATGATTTGTATAAGAATGAAAACACCTTACAAACAATGGTGGATGCCTTCTACGAACAAAATTGCGCGATGGTAGTAGGAACGTATGAAATGACCGATTTCAATCTGAATACAATTCCTCCCGGTGTAATCGATCATAAAGAATGGACGCCGGACAACGGACGCAACAATGCCTTGCGTATAAATGGCTTAGGTGCGCCGAGAGCATTCTATACACCGGTACTTCGAGACATTAAAGTGCCGAATACGAGCTATGGAGAAGATTATGCCCTTGGGTTGGCTATCTCCCGGCAGTATCAGATCGGGCGTGTGTATGATGTGGTTTATCTTTGCCGCCGTTGGGATGATAACTCGGACGCGTCGTTGGATATTGTAAAACAAAACAATCATAATACATATAAAGACCGTATCCGCACTTGGGAATTACAGGCGCGAATCGCATTGAACAGAAAGAATAAATGAAAGAAGCGATAAAACATTTGTTTGACGCACAACTGTGTGACTGGGAGATGGCTGCAAAGAATTACGCGGCCTTGGAAGAGGTGCGCGAAAAGACCTTTGCCATCTCCGGCAATACCATTCGGGTGCAATTTAATCCGGCCCGGATTGTTTCTTCTGCGGCAAAGGTAGACGCGAAGTCTATTCAGGCAAGAGCCTGTTTCCTTTGCGGTGCAAATCGTCCGGCAGTACAGACCGGAATTCCTTTTCAGGCAAAATACACGATTCTGATCAATCCGTTTCCGATATTTCCCCGCCATCTTACCGTCCCTTCCGTATTGCATACTCCGCAACGCATAGCCGGACGCATGATGGATATGTTGGAATTGGCCGAAACGTTGGAAGATTATGTGATTTTCTATAACGGACCTCGTTGCGGTGCTTCCGCTCCGGATCACATCCACTTTCAGGCCGGTAATAAAGGGTTTCTCCCTTTTGAATCAGCATGGAAACAGACCAGTTCATTACTTTCCGAAACAAAACGCGGCCTTATCTGGAAAATAAGCGATAACTTGCGCCGTGGTTGGGTGATAGAGGGAAGTGATAAGCTCAATGTCTGTTTATTGTTTGATACTGTTTATCAGTTATTGAACGAACTTCCTACTACCGATGAACCGATGATGAATCTACTCGCCTGGTTTGAAAAAGGAAAGTGGATCGTGGTGGTGTTCCCGAGAAAGAAACACCGTCCGGATTGTTTTTTCAGGGAAGGGGAAGACCAACTAACCATAAGTCCGGCCTCTGTAGATTTGGGTGGCGTATTTATCACCCCGTTGGAGAAAGATTTCAACAAGATCACTTCTGATAATATCACTGAAATAGTAGATGAGATTTGTATAGATAAAGTAAACGAAGAAGATATAAGTAACCGATTAAAAGAACTATTATGAACGAAAAACGACAGAAATCACCCTGGTATTGGGTTCCTTCTCTTTACTTTTCGGAAGGATTACCGTATGTCGCAGTAATGACCATTGCTGTTATTATGTATAAGCGTATGGGATTGGGCAATGCCGAAATTGCCTTATACACCAGTTGGCTATATCTTCCGTGGGTGATCAAGCCGTTATGGAGTCCGTTTGTTGATCTGGCGAAAACCAAGCGTTGGTGGATTGTTACTATGCAATCATTTATCGCAGTTGGCTTCGCTGGAATCGCTTTCTTTATACCGACCGACTATTACTTACAATTAACGTTGGCGTTTTTCTGGTTGCTGGCTTTTTCGTCTGCTACGCATGATATCGCGGCAGATGGCTTTTATATGCTGGGACTTAAGGAAGGGGAACAATCTTTCTTTGTTGGCATTCGTAATACTTTTTATCGTTTGGCAATGATCTTCGGTCAAGGTGTTTTAGTTGCTTTTGCCGGATTTATGGAAAACCGGGATGGGAATATTCCGCTTGCCTGGTCGATAACGTTCTTTCTGCTTGCCGGTATGTTTCTGGCCATGTCTTTGTATCATAAAGCGGTGTTGCCAAAACCGGCTGAGGATATTTCGCATGGTGAACTGTCACCCGGTAAACTGCTTCGTGATTTCTGGACTACCTTTGTGTCGTTCTTTACAAAGAATGATATAGGTTTGATTCTTTTCTTTTTATTGACCTACCGTTTAGGAGAAGCACAGTTGCTGAAGTTGAGTTCGCCGTTTATGCTTGACCCTGTTTCTGCCGGAGGACTCGGATTGGATACGGCTACGGTAGGATTGGCATACGGTACCTTAGGTGTAGCGGCTTTATTGGCCGGAGGCATATTGGGCGGCGTTGTTATTTCACGCGATGGGTTTCGTAAATGGATCATACCAATGGCTATCTTTTTAAATGTTACGGATTTGTTCTATGTGTACCTGTCCGTGGTTCAACCCGAAAGTATAATCTTTATCACCTCTTGTATCGTGTTGGAGCAGTTAGGTTATGGCTTTGGATTTACGGCTTATACGCTCTTTCTGATCAAGATTGCCGATGGCGAATTTAAAACAGCACATTATGCGATTGGAACAGGTTTTATGGCTTTAGGCATGATGCTGCCCGGAATGATTGCCGGTTGGTTGCAGGAAATGATGGGTTATACAACGTTCTTCTGGTGGGTATGTATTTGTACGCTGCCGGGTATATTCGCGGCAGTTTTAGTACGAAAAACGATCAATCCAGAATTTGGTAAAAATAAAAAATGATGATATTAAAATTAAAATTAATTGGATTAGCATGTTGCTTATTCATCTCCGGACAAGTTTTCGCTAAGCAGGTGAAAACCGGAATAGAGGTGCTGAAAGAACAAAACTTCAAATGTCTGGAGGGAAAACGCGTTGGATTAATAACGAATCCGACCGGGGTGGATAATAAACTGAAATCTACAATAGATGTACTGCATGACGCGCCAAATGTGAAATTAGTCGCGTTGTACGGACCTGAACATGGCGTGCGTGGAGATATTCATGCCGGAGATAAAGTGGATAACTCTGCCGACGCATCGACCGGGCTACCTGTATTTTCGTTATATGGAAAAACACGTAAGCCAACGCCGGAGATGTTGAAAGGTATTGACGTGTTGGTTTATGATATACAAGATATCGGCTGTCGATCATTTACTTATATCAGCACAATGGGGTTAGCGATGGAAGCTGCCGCGGAGAATAATATTGAGTTTATCGTTTTGGATCGTCCGAATCCTTTGGGAGGTTTAAAAGTAGAAGGAAACTTGGCGGAAGAAGGGTATTTCTCTTTTGTAAGTCAGTATCCTATCCCTTATCTATACGGCTTGACATGCGGTGAGCTGGCCTTGATGTTGAATGGAGAAAAAATGCTGAAAGGACAATGCCGCTTGCAGGTGATTAAGATGAAAGGCTGGAAGCGCAAAATGACCTATCCGGAAACTAAGCTACAGTGGATCCCGTCTTCACCTCATATTCCGCATCCTCATTCGTCTTACTTTTATCCGGTCAGTGGTATTCTGGGTGAATTAGGATATGTATCTATTGGCGTAGGTTATACAATCCCATTCCAGATGTTTGCTGCTCCATGGATTGAAGCAGATAAATTCGCGAAAAGTCTGAACGCGTTGCAACTACCGGGTGTTACTTTTCGTCCTATGCATCTTAAGCCTTTTTATTCTGTAGGAAAAGGAGAACTTCTGCAAGGCGTGCAAGTACATATAACGGATTACGAGAAAGCCGCACTAAGTGAAATCCAGTTTTATGTGATGCAGGAAATCGCCGTACGCTATCCTGATAAAGCGGTATTCGATCATGCGGATACAGATCGCTTTGCTATGTTTGATAAGGTTAGTGGTTCAAATAAAATACGTGAGTTGTTTACAGAAAACAACAAAGCATCTGATGTGCTCGCCTATTGGAATAAAGATGCCACCGCCTTTAAAAAGCTTGCTAAGAATTATTATTTATACAGATAAATGAATAAAGCGGATAAATATACGGACTTCCTTAAGGAGATACAGACGTTTGTTCCTGAAGAACGTATCTACACAGATGAATTGCGTCGTTTAGCCTGGGGAACTGACGCAAGTTTCTATCGTTTGATTCCTCAGATTGTGATCCGTTCGGTCAATGAGCAAGAGGTTAGTTCGCTATTGGCCGTGGCTGATAAACAAGGATTGCCGGTTACTTTTCGGGCTGCGGGAACAAGTTTATCCGGGCAAACATTGAGCGATTCTATCCTGATCGTGGCCGGAAAATACTGGGAGAACTATACAATTGAACAGAATGGAGAAGTGATCCGCATGCAACCGGGACTGATCGGTCAGCGTGTGAATGAAATACTTGAGCCCTTCGGACGTAAATTCTCTCCCGATCCCGCGTCAGTGAAAAGTGCCATGATCGGTGGTATTATTATAAATAATGCTTCGGGAATGAACTGCGGAACGCATGCGAATAGCGATAAAGTTTTACTTTCGGCTCGTATCGTTTTCCCTGACGGAACAGTGTTGGACACCGGAAATAAAGAGAGTCGTGCCGGCTTTATCGCAAAGAAACCCGACTTTATTCGTAAAATAGAGGAATTAAGGGATAAGATCCGCTCGAATAAATCGTTGGAGGAGCGTATCCGGAAGAAATATTCCATTAAAAATGTAACAGGACTTAATCTGTTGCCCTTCATCATCTATGATGATCCGTTTGATATTATTACTCACTTGATGGTTGGATCGGAAGGAACGTTGGCTTTTCTTTCGGAGGTTGTGATGAAAACAGAACACGACTATCCTTATAAGGCCAGTGCAATGCTTTACTTTGAAGATATCAAGGAAGCTTGCCGTGCGGTAGTAGCCATGAAAGATTTGCATAACGGAGAAGGTGAATGGATTGTGAAAGGAGCAGAATTGCTCGACAGTAAGTCGCTGGAGTCTGTAAAAGATCCGGCAGGAAAAGGACTTACTGCGGTTCTGACCGAAACTAAAGGAGATTCGGCAGAAGAATTGACTATAAATATAGACGCGATTACCAATTGTTTGTCCGCCTTTAAATTATTTACCCCTCCTCACTTTACTACAAAAGAAGAAGAATATGCTCCCTATTGGCAAATTCGTTCAGGCATATTCCCTTCAGTAGGAGGAACTCGTGAGCCGGGTACTACTTGTTTGATCGAAGATGTTGCATTTCCGATTCAACATCTGCCAGAAGCTACAGCCGAATTACAAGCCTTGATTGCTAAGCATGGATATTCGGACGGGTGTATCTATGGGCATGCACTGGAAGGAAATTTCCACTTCATCATTAACCAATCTTTTTCGGATCAAAAAGAGATCGATCGTTATGACGCATTGATGAACGATGTGATTAAATTAGTTGTGGATAAATACGATGGTTCGTTAAAAGCGGAACATGGTACCGGAAGAAATATGGCTCCGTTCGTTCGTTATGAGTGGGGCGATGATGCCTGGGCGATGATGCAGGAGGTGAAACGTTTGTTTGATCCGAAGAATCTGCTGAATCCGGGTGTTATCTTTAATGATGACCCGCAATGTCATCTTCGTAACTTAAAGCCACTGCCGTTAACGAACCCTGTCGTAGATAAATGTATCGAATGTGGTTTTTGCGAGATCAATTGCCTGACAGCCGGCTTTACACTCTCGTCTCGCCAGCGTATTATCATTCAACGGGAGATTTCCCGTTTGAAAGCGACCGGCGAAGATAATAAACGCCTGCAAGCTTTGATCAGTGATTTTCGCTATCTCGGCAATCAAACCTGCGCAGGCGACGGACTTTGCGCTACCTCTTGTCCGATGCATATTAATACCGGTGATTTAACGCATCAGCTCAGAGCCGAAGAATTATCACCCTTTGCGCATAAAGTAGGTGCTTTTACTGCCGATCATTTGTCGTCTATCAAACAAGGATTGCGCCCGGTACTTGAATTGGCGGATATGGCGCATGTAATATTGGGTACTCCCGTTTTAGGAGGGATAACAAGTGGATTGCACAAGATGACAGGAATGCCGCTGTGGACTCCGGCTATGCCCAAAGGATATCGACTGAAGAAAAAGAAATTACGTGATTTTACAGCTCCGCTAAAAGTAGTTTACTTCCCCAGCTGTATTAATCAGGCGATGGGTACAGCCCGTCGTTCACCCGATGAAACGCCTCAGGTGAACAAAATGATCTCCCTGTTGAACAAAGCCGGTTACGAAGTGCTCTTTCCTGAAAACATGGATAACCTTTGTTGCGGTACAATATGGGAAAGCAAAGGAATGGAAGAAATAGCCGATCGAAAATCGGCCGAATTAGAACAAGCACTACTCAAGGCAAGCGAACAGGGTAAATATCCTGTTTTATGTGATCAAAGCCCTTGTCTTTACCGCATGCGGCATACGATGAAGCAACTGAAGCTTTACGAGCCTGTAGAATTTATAAACACCTTTTTATTGGATAAGTTAACGTTTAAGCAGACAGATACACCTGTGGCTGTACATGTAACCTGTTCGATGAAGAAAATGGGACTGGGAGATCAGTTAATTGCTTTGGCTAAACGTTGCTCTTCCCGGGTGCTGGTGCCTCAGGAAGTGGGCTGCTGTGGATTTGCCGGAGATAAAGGCTTTACGCATCCCGAAGTAAACAATTATGCATTACGCAAATTACACCCTCAGATTGAAGCTGCAGGTGTGAAAATCGGTTACTCAAACAGTCGTACCTGTGAGATCGGTTTAACTACAAATGCCGGGATACCTTATGTATCAATCGTGTATTTAGTAGATCAATGTACGGAATCAAACACAAAACAAGTAACAAAATTAAAGGAGTTAGAAAAATGATATTGATAGCAGATAGCGGATCAACAAAGACTGATTGGAGCGTAGTTGAAAAAGGAAAGCTTGTAAAATCTGTTCTTTCTAAAGGAATTAATCCTTTTTTCCAGACAGAACAGGAAATAGCCGAAGAACTAAAAACTTCACTATTGCCCGAATTGAACGGACATTCCGTGCAATCCGTTATTTTTTATGGAGCGGGCTGTATTCCCGAAAAACAGCCGGTAGTAAAGAACGCGATTACCCATATTCTTCCGGCAAGCCGAATTGAAGTAAATACAGACTTATTGGCTGCGGTTCATGGCGTTTGTGGAAACGAAGCGGGGATTGTTTGTATTATGGGAACAGGCTCAAATTCTTGTTTCTACGACGGGCAGGAGATCGTTTCCAATGTATCACCATTGGGATTTATCCTTGGAGATGAAGGCAGTGGAGCCGTATTAGGAAAACTTCTTGTGGGGGATGTGTTGAAAAATCAACTATCCGTGCAACTCAAAGAAAAGTTCCTTAAACAATTTAACCTTACTATGCCTGAAATTATTGATCGTGTCTATCGCAAACCATTTCCGAATCGTTTTCTGGCCGGATTTTCACCTTTTCTTGCCGAAAATATCGATGACCCACAAATACGGGCTATTGTGGAAGGAAGTTTCCGGGCCTTCTTTAAACGCAATGTAATGCAGTACGATTATCAATCCTATCCCGTTCATCTGGTAGGTTCGGTTGCGTTCTATTATCAGGAGGTGCTAAAAGAAGTGGCAACAGCGTGTGGCATACAAATCGGTCGAATCATGCGTCAGCCCATGGAAGGACTTATTTCTTATCATTCGGAAAAATAAAATAAACAAGAATTATGGCTTTTGAAAAAGTATCTGAACAGTCGTCGCTCTATAGTGATCTGGAAAAGAAACCAATACGTGAATTATTAGAAGATATAAATACAGAAGATCAGAAGGTTGCTTTAGCCGTACAAAAGATCATTCCTCAAATAGAGAAACTTGTTTCTCAGATTGTGCCCCGTATGCAGCAGGGAGGACGTCTTTTTTATCTTGGTGCAGGTACCAGCGGACGTTTAGGTGTGTTGGACGCTTCGGAAATACCACCCACATTCGGTATGCCGCCGACACTGATTATCGGATTAATAGCCGGAGGAGAAAACGCTTTGCGAAATCCGGTGGAAAATGCGGAAGATGATATGGAACGAGGATGGCAGGAGTTGACCGAACATCAGATTTCCGATAAAGATACAGTTATAGGTATCGCAGCTTCGGGCACTACACCTTATGTGATCGGTGCATTACGCGAAGCCCGCAAAAATGGAATTCTGACGGGATGTATTACCAGTAATCCCGATTCCCCTATGGCCGCAGAATCTGACGTAGCGTTAGAAATGGTTGTGGGTCCGGAATACGTAACCGGAAGTTCCCGAATGAAATCCGGAACAGGGCAAAAAATGATCTTGAATATGATCTCCACAAGTGTGATGATCCAACTTGGAAGAGTAAAAGGAAACAAAATGGTCAACATGCAGTTAAGCAATCAAAAATTAGTTGATCGTGGAACCCGTATGATCGTAGAAGAATTAGGGCTTCCTTACGAAAGAGCCAAATCCATGCTACTGTTGCATGGCTCAGTGAAGAAAGCAATAGATGCTTACAAAGGGAGCATCTGAACTTGATTTAGCTTTGTACGGGCGAAAGACCTTTTCCCCGTACAAAGCATAACAGTTGTTCATGTTTTATTCCCCCTTCAACAACCTATACAGCTCATCTATCTCCTCTTTTGTGCTTCTATTAATGTAAATAGGCGGTGCTTTTGTTGATTTCACCAGTAGCAAAGGCTTTTTCCCGGAATGGAAGAAAAGCATTATGCTTCCTTCTTCTGTACGATAGTAGCCCTTATGAAATCTCCAGAAACTGAGTCCGTTTGTTCGTAATGTGATGTCAGGTAGTTCGTTTGTTATTTCCACTTCTGTAATTTCTGTGAGCGGAATCCTTTGGCTATACGCACCGTTTATGATAAAAAAATTGTCTTTTACTCCTATTCCGGCAGGTCGACCGGTGTCAATAATGCAAATAAAAATTACAACTACAACAATGGCAGTTATCCGACCTATCCATTTCTGTGTTTTTGATTTTTTTATATCTTTCGTCAGATCATGTCCTTTCTTCATCAGGAATCCTAATCCTGTAAAGATTGTAGTAATGCAGAGAGCAGACTGTAAGCTTCTTTTGTCTATTAAATAGAGTATTATAGAACCAAAGATTATTACGCATCCCATTATTACCATTATTTTCCGCATAAACAAAGCATAGGAATCGATATCAAATTTCTTTCGATCAGCCTCCGGCATTGTATTATATCCACTGATAAGCATTGGGAATTTAACAACTAAAAATCCTAATCCAATCAGAGACAGTCCGATTATTATAGTAAAAAGTATCTCTCCCATAATCATGAATATAAAAGGTTAATAATGATCCGGCAAATGAAATCTCCTCCGAAGAATCCGATACAGAATAAGATGGCCAACTTCGTTCCCTTCAGATTGCACGACACGGCCAGAGCCTTAAACATCAGGTATCCCATCCAAATAACAAACACGAAAGCGACAAGACTTAACCAAAGCCCCAACCAGAAACCGGGTTGAAGCATAAGCTCGCTTGCTTGTGCAATTTGTTCCTGCAAAGGTCCGGTCGGATCAATTGCTGACATTTGTTTATAAAAGGGAAGGAAGACGATCAGGTTGGTAAATAGTAAGGGAATTTGTGCGAATAGAACTGTCCCGAAGACATCGAGTGCGCGAATCTTGGAACGGGAAAGCAGCATCCCTCCGATGTAAAACAACAATGCCGGAATAAGCCATACAATGAAATGTTCCGCCATAAAGCACCACCAGACCGGGTTTGGAGCCGAACCATAATGCAAAAGTCCATGATAATGATAATCGGTAAAATAAGCTAATCCGATGCTCAATACTAAACCCAAAAAGCCCCAACTCAAAGCCTGAAATCCCGCGATCCGTTCAAATGGATTCAGCAGGAAGCGAACCGTTCGATTATTCATTTTGTCCTCCTTTCTCCAAAAACTTTATTTTTTCAATCAGATCATCTAATAAATTACGAACTGTTGGGTAACTGATGCCCATATCTTTAGCCATATCTTTCAAACTTCCGCTCGATTTAATAAACTCAATGATGAACGTTTGATCTTTCTCCGTAAGTCGAGAAAACAAGGGCAGCTCAAAAGAACCAGATACTTCGGTTTCACACGATTTGCAGAATAATCGTGCCACTCTTAACGGCGATTCACAAGCCGGACAATGGAGCGGTAATTTTTTCTTAATCTCTTCCATAGTTTTGTTTTATTTACCCCGTATTTGTAAAAATAGATATAAAACTAAACAAAATCAATATTAGAATAAGAAAAATTAAAATATTTTTTTGGAATCGCATCCTGTCCTTTTACCGTATAGTGAAGCTTAATGCAGAGATCTCTCCACTTCGGTCGAGATGACAGGGAGGGTGGTCGGAATGACAGGGGGTGAGTGGTTCTGTCTCATCCACTGTCATGCTGAGCCTGTCGAAGCATCTCATCCCATCAGACTATTCTTAACCGAAACTTTATGCAGAGATCTCTCCACTCCGGTCGAGATGACAGGGAGGGTGGTCGGAATGACAGGGGGTGAGTGGTTCTGTCTCATCCACTGTCATGCTGAGCCTGTCGAAGCATCTCATCCCATCAGACTATTCTTAACCGAAACTTTATGCAGAGATCTCTCCACTCCGGTCGAGATGACAGGGAGGGTGGTCGGAATGACAGGGGGTGAGTGGTTCTGTCTCATCCACTGTCATGCTGAGCCTGTCGAAGCATCTCATCCCATCAGACTATTCTTAACCGAAACTTTATGCAGAGATCTCTCCACTCCGGTCGAGATGACAGGGGAGGATGGTCAAGATGACAGGGAGACAAGCGGTTCCTACCCGGAAAAGAGCGCGATGCCGCGATAAGCGGCGAGCCGTGAAAAAACCGGCCTCACTGGATGAGCGTTAAAAAAAACACGGAGCGAGAGCGTTAAAAACAAATCGTTGTTTGAGCGCAGCGAGTTTCGATTTGTTTAGCGAGAGCGCAGTGTTTTTTAGCGAAGGAAGTGCAGCCTTGATCTTTTTTGCTTCGTTTTTTGGATCAAGCCAAAAAATGATGTGGGGTCACAGGGGTGAAACCCCTTAAAACCCTGTCCCATCCATTGTCATGCTGAGCCTGTCGAAACATCTCATCCCAACTGACTATTCTTAAACGAAGCCTTATGCAGAGATCTCTCCACTTCGGTCGAGATGACAGGATGGAAGGGATGGGCGAGATGACAGGGGGGGCGATCTGAATTAATAAAGTTATTCCTTTTGTGAAAGTGATGTTGGAAATCAGATTGATATTGAAAATTAACTTTGACTATCAATATGAAAGCGACTTGTTTTCGATCTTTTTTAGACTGTTTTCCCTTTTGGGGTAATGTTGGTGTTCGTTTTTGGCACGGATTCGGCTAATGAGGCTTTAGGCGGCTTTTATGTGGGGCTGATTTTCCTGAAAAACAATATTAGTATGTGTTTTTGAAAATAAAGGATATTTTTTTAATGATAAAGGATGTTTAGAATAATATATACTAATGTCTTTTTAAGAAATGTCGAACAAATTTCTTTTAGGAGGGAGACGATTTTCTGATAGAAAAGCCGTTTCTCTTTAAGGGTAAACATATATTTGCTAAAAACGCATCCTGTTTAACAAATAAGAACATCTTTCTGATTCCTCAATTGATACAAAAATGGCCTTAAATGTATCAGATTGATAAAGTGGGTTTGACGTTTTTTTTGTCTGGTTTACATCTTGGGTTAGGGTTTATGCAGCTCCTTATGAATTCCGACTTGTTTTATAATCTTGTCGTTTCCTTTTTCCTTATATATATATCCCCTGAACATTCCTTCACTATTGAATGGCATAGCGAAATTGCCGTCTTTGTCGATAGCTATTAAGCCGCCTACACCGGCGTCGGGACTAAGATCTGTGTGAATGATTTGGTTGCCCGCGTCTTGAATGGGTTCTTTCAGGTATTTTACGCGGGCACAAAGGTTGAAAGCTACGGCGTGGCGGATGAAATATTCGCCATGTCCGGTACAGGAAACCGCACAGCTTTTATTGTCTGCGTAAGTACCCGCGCCAATCACCGGCGAATCACCTATTCTTCCCCAGCGTTTTTTTAACATGCCTCCTGTGCTTGTTCCGGCAACCAGGTTTCCTTCGCTGTCAAGCACAACGCATCCTACGGTTCCGTTCTTTTCAGATTCTTTTTTGAACTCTTCTACCCATTTCATCGTATTGGGTGTAGAAAAATACATGTTGTTTTCTACCATTTCAATGCCTTGAGAGGCGGCAAACTCATCTGCTCCATCGCCGGAAAGCATTACGTGGGGTGAATTGTCTTTTACTACCTGTGCTGCTTTGATCGGATTTTTTATGCGTTTTGCTCCTGCAATGGCTCCTGCGCTCAGATCTTTGCCTTCCATTATAGCAGCGTCTAATTCAAACGAGCCGGCTGCACTAACCGTTGCGCCGACTCCGGCATTAAACAACGGATTGTTTTCCAGATAACTAACCACTGCAATTACCGCGTCAACGCCTTTTCCTCCGGATGAAAGGATCTCATTTCCTATCAATAGGGCAGAATCAAGGGAGGCGTAATAGTGCATTTCTTTATTGGGGTTTTCTTTTAATGCGTTCATTGCTCCTGCTCCGCCATGAATAAGCAGTACATATTCACGTTCTTGTGCGTTTGCGATAGTGCTTCCTGCTAATAAGATAAAAAAAGTTATAAACCATTGCCTTAACATATACTCAGTTTTGATGTTTGTTGACAAAAATATCGCTTTTTTTGATTAAACGACGGCAAAGTGTCAATTTATTGCAATAAAATCTTAATTTTGCGCCGTTTCATAATTGTCAAATTAAGAATGTCAATACGTATAGCCAATGAATACAAGAAAGAGCTCATTGTCGGCGCTGTTTAGCGCTATTTGCATTGGAATGCTTTTTATAGCCGGAAGTGACTTCCGGGCTTTTGCATCCAATGATTCTCATCAGCCGATAGGTCCTAATCTGCCGCAGGTCGATATCACTACCGTTACGGGACAGGTTGTGGATGCTGCCGGGTTGCCTGTTATTGGTGCTTCTGTTATTGTGAAGGGAAGTACAACCGGTGCTTCGACGGATATTGACGGACTGTTTACGATAACGGGTCTTTCCGCTCAAAAAAACATAATTCTTAGTGTTTCCTACATAGGATATATTACACAAGAAGTCCGTGTTTCTTCGGCCTCACCGGTAACAATAACCTTACAGGAAGATACGCAGGTGTTGTCTGATGTTGTTGTAATCGGCTACGGAACAGAGAAAAAGAAGAATATTTCCGGTGCGGTATCAAATATTTCAAGTGACGAGCTTACGCGTGTGCCTACCGAAAATATGCAACGCGCTCTGCAGGGAAAGGTTGCCGGTGTGCAGATCACTTCTGCAAGCGGTACTCCGGGAGGAGCAGTTTCTGTTTTAGTTCGCGGTTCCGGTTCCATCAGCGCAAACAACGGACCTTTGTATATTGTTGATGGTGTGCAAATGATTACCGGAGATCAAACAAGTGGGATAATTAAATCGACAGATGTTTTATCCTCATTGAATCCTTCGGAAATACAGTCTATCGATATCTTGAAAGATGGTGCTTCTGCTTCCATCTACGGAGCGCAGGCAGCAAACGGAGTGGTTATTATTACCACAAAGAAAGGTCAGGAAGGGAAAAACAAAATTTCTGTAAGCCTTTCGGGAGGTATGCAGAAAATTGCCAATAAAATTGATATTCTCACCGCTCCTCAAGTGGCTGAGTTGGATTTGATTGCTTATAAAAACCGATACGGCGAAAGCAGCAGTGAGTACCTGAACAAACTGAATGAATACAAAGACAATGGTTGGGGCGAAGATGGTTTTTCTGAAGCTCCTACGTACGACTGGTATGATTTGCTGTATCGCACGGCTTATGTAGCGGATGCGCAGGTCAGCTTATCGGGCGGCACGGGAAAAGAGCGACATTATCTTTCGGCATCATTTAATAATACGGATGGTATTTTGATTGGAACAGGGTTTCAACGTGGAACTTTCCGCGTGAACTTAAGTTATGAGTTGGCTAAATGGTTGACGTTGACTACCAATAATAGTTATTCTATAATGAATCAGGATCAACAATCCGGTGTACGTGCCTCGAACCCGAACCGTATTGCCTTTCTGATGCATCCGGCAAACAGTCCGTATGACGAAAACGGAGACTACTACACAAGTCTTCCTTATGGCTACTTTATGCACAACACCGTGCAAATGCAGAATCTGAATGAATACAAAGGGCGTACCAATAAATTACTTTCTGCAAATTCATTGGATTTTAAGATCACAAAAGACCTGACTTTTAAGTCGAGCTACAATATAGATGTTGTAACCATCAACGAACACTTGTTTATCGATCCACGCACGCGTGAAGGCGAGAAAGCGCAAGGTTCGGTTACAGCTTATACTAAAGACCTGACTAACTTTCAGACCGAGCAGGTGCTAAATTACAGTACAGTGCTGGACGAAAGACACCGTATCTCCGCAATGGGCGGTTTTTCTTATCGTCACCAATCTTATCAGAGCCATGGAGCGACAGGAACCGGAGTTTCTCACCCCTCTTTGCATTTGCTTGGTACTACCGCTATCCCAACCGAAGTGACAGAAACTTTCTCGGAATGGAAGATGGCCGGTATGTTTGCCCGTATCAATTATTCTTTCCAGGATCGTTACATTATTAACGCAACAATCCGCCGTGACGGCTCTTCCCGCTTTGGTGAAGAAAATAAATGGGGTTGGTTTCCTTCCGTATCGGCTGCCTGGAGAATCAACGACGAGGCGTTTATGAAGGATATAGCCGTGTTTGATGATCTTAAACTAAGGGCAAGTTATGGCGTTACAGGAAACTCAGACATAGGTGACTATGTGGCTCGCCGGTGGTATTCAAGCGGCGGTGCTTATAATAATTCATCCGCTATCATTCCGGCATCAATCGGTAATCCTTTTCTGACTTGGGAAAAGAGCCATTCTAAGAATATCGGGCTTTCGTTCTCTATTTTGAATAACCGTATCTCTTCGGAAATGGACTTCTATATAAAAGACACGAAAGACTTGCTTTATGCTCGTACAATTCCTGCCACTACCGGATTTACTCAGATTCCTTCTAATATGGGTGGTGTGAAAAATACAGGTTTTGAATTCTTATTGAATACCGTAAATGTAAAAACCGGGGATTGGGAATGGAATACGTCATTCAATATTTCCTATAACAAGAACGAGATCACGTCTTTACAGGACGGACTTTCTGAACTTGGGCGATATAAAGTTGGTGAATCGATCACCTCCGAACCTGTTTACCAATGGGCCGGAGTGAACGAAGCCGACGGACGTCCGATGTATTATGACAAAGATGGTTACATAGTTTATAACCCAAAACCGGAAGATCGGGTTTGGAGCAAACCTCGCGAGGCAAAGTTCTTTGGAGGGCTGACCAATAATATTTCATGGAAAGGCTTTGACCTGTCGTTCTTCTTCCAGTTCCAGAATGGAGGTGTAAGTCTTTGGAGCGATAAGATTACGTTGCTGGCATCAGCAGGAGACAGCAACACCATGCTGGATAAATACACTTCATACTGGAAAAATCCGGGCGATGTAACCTGGGTGCCGAAGCCATCGTATGAAGGAGCTTATCCGGGTAATCCACGTGGAAACGACCAGGAATCAACATTGCACTACGAAAAAACGGATTATATTAAGTTGAAGAATGTTATGTTGAGCTATAATTTCAACAACAAACTTCTACAATCGTTCCACATAGCTAATCTGCAGGTTTACGCATCTGCTTACAACTTGTACACTTGGACTTCGTATCCGGGTAACGATCCTGAATTTACAGGATATGACACCGGAACTTATCCGCAATCGAGAACATATAATATTGGTGTTAAACTGGATTTTTAATAGACAAGACACATGAATAGAATATATAAATACCTGCCGGCTTTGATATTGAGTTGTTTGTTTACGACCGGCTGTGATTCTTTATTAGATACAAAATCAAAGCATTTACTTCCTGTGGAATTAGTAAAAACCGAGTCCGGGTGCGAAGCTATGTTGCTTGGTGTATACGATCTGATGCAGAAAGTAACTTATTATGGACGTGATGTGTTGGCTATTCCGGAAGTTCTTGCGGATAACACCAAACTATCGCCGGTTGCTACCCGCTATAAAGACATCGCAGACAATAAAGTCGGTGCTCATTTAGATATCTGGACGGAATCTTACGAGATGATAACGTTATTAAATGAAGTGCTTATGTATCTGGAGCAACTACCGGAAACAACCAAAAGCAAAGCCTTGCAGGGAGAGGCGTTGACTCTTCGGGCATTATGCTACACAAATCTGGCGATTACTTACGGTCGCGAACCCAATCATCTGGTGAATGATTTCAACCTTAGTGTTCCGATGATAAAAGACGCGTTCTTCTATTCGGGAGGAACATTGGGCGAAGAAACCTATCCAAAGCGTGCCACCGTAAAAGATATCTGGGAATTCATAGAGGAAGACCTGACTTCCGGATTTCCTTTGCTTGAAGGAAATGACAGCGGACTGGCTCCTAAACGTATAGGAGCGTTAGCAAATAAAGCGTTACAATCCCGCGTTTACTTATTTCAGGAAAAATGGAACGACAGTAAAGACGCGGCTACTTATGTGATTGATAATGGTAATATCACAATTTACGACGGAAACTACACAAAAGTATTTTCTGAAAACAGGGAGTCTATCTTCTATCTGTATTATACTGCCGCTGAGGCATTAGGTTCTGCCTCCTTGCATTCAACCTACGGTATGACCGATTCTAACACGGATGAAGATGGCTATGATATTGCTAAAGGCTCGGGTGATGGCACTTTTACCATCGCGGAAGAGCTGATCGCACTTTATGATCAGGATAATGACACCCGTTTCGCAGCTTTCAAAAAAGCAAAAATGAATGGTACAAAAGTGTGGTGGAGCCGTAAATTCAATAGTTGGCAAGGCGAATTCGGACAAGACAATGTTCCGGTTATCCGTATTTCAGAAGTTTTATTGAATCGTGCCGAAGCCTTTGCGGAATTAAAGCAATTTGACGCGGCTCGTGCGGATGTTAACCTGTTACGTGTGAAAAGAGGTATTGGCGAGACAGATGCTTCAGATAATACATTGCTGACGGAAGTTTTATTACAACGCCGACTTGAACTTGCCTTTGAAGGTTTCCGTTTTTTTGACTTAAAAAGACGTGGTCAGGCTATTTCAAAACCCGACGGAAAGGCAGCAATACCTTATACTGATTTCAGGGTGGTGTCTAAAATATCTGATGTGCAGATGGATGCTAATAAGAATCTTGTAAATAACCCGGGTTATTAATCCGGCAAACGAAGAAACAAAATGAAAAAAATAAGCTATTCTTTCAACACTTTACTCTTTCTTCTATCCTGTATGATTGGATTTACAGCCTGTGAGAAAGAAGATAGAACATATCAAGGTCCGGTATATTATGAATTCAGTCCGGACAAGAGCGGTCAGACGGTAAGTGGCAGTAATAACCTGATCGCAAAAGAAACCTCCATCCTTGGCGAAGATACGATCTGTGTACAGATGATTCGCAAAAATGCAAGTGCTACAACGGTTCGTTTCCGTATAGCGGAGCAGCTTTATTTTATAAAAAGTGATTCCCGTTTTGTTACAGAAAAACCGGAAGGACTACCAGAATCGGCTTATGAAGTATATAACTCAACAGCCCAATACGGGAAGGACTTTAATTTTGAAGGTAGCAAAGATGTTGTTTACGATCCGCAGACACGAACCGGATTTGTGACAATCGAGGGAGGAGTGATGTTTGCTTACATTACGGTTAATATTCTGGAACGTAATAACACTGTTGCTTATGTTGTACTGGAAGATACCGATAACGCGCAGGCAAATAAACCAACCGGACTGTTAGCGCTTAATATCATTTCGGTCAAGACTACTTATTTTGAAGAAAGTTTCAAATCGGGTATTCCGGCTACGTGGGGTAATATCGATAAGGATGGAGACGGATACGCTTGGCAGCACACAACTACAGATGGTGGTTTTGCAATGTCTCGTTCTTATATCAGTTCAGATGGTGCTTTGACTCCTGAAAACTACCTGGTTTCTCCGGCTATAACAGTACCGGCTTCGGCACAATCCGTAACATTAA
The DNA here is from genome assembly GCF_900178525.1 of Massilibacteroides vaginae. Classification (GTDB taxonomy): domain Bacteria; phylum Bacteroidota; class Bacteroidia; order Bacteroidales; family Tannerellaceae; genus Massilibacteroides; species Massilibacteroides vaginae. The sequence goes on along the minus strand of NZ_FXDJ01000009.1, from coordinate 661,480 downwards.
GCTATGACCTAAGTGCTTCTGCAAAGAATGCCTATCAGGAACAGTATCAGATATTGATTTCGGAAGCGCCTATTACGGAAGCAAACTGCCGGGAGGCAAAAGTTCTTAAAGATTGGACAGAATTGACAGATGCGCATAAATATTGGTCTGTCGTAACTACCACAACCAATTTGCAAGGTTATGCCGGAAAAACATTCTATATTGCGTTCCTTCACGGAAACTGTACTGACATGGACAGATTCCTGCTTAAAAACGTAGTCGTTTATGCATTCTAAAAATGAGACTTATGACGCCTGATAAAGAACTAACCGATCTCTTTCTGGAGATGATTAAAATAGACGCGACATCCGGCAAAGAATTGCCGGTGGCGCAGTTTATAATGGATTATGTCAAAGCATTAGGCTTTGAAGCCTATATGGACGGAGCAGCAGAACGATCTGAAGGTAATTCCGGAAATGTTATCGTTCCGATTAACGGCGGCGGTGATTTTTTGCTGATGGCACACATGGATACGCCAAGCTCTACAAAAGGAGTCAAACCTCAGTTATTGGAAGACCGTATTACTTCTGATGGAACCACCATACTCGGTGTTGATGACCGTGGTGGCGTATCGGCTATTCTTTATGCACTTAAACGCGCGGTGAATGATAAGAAGCAAATTCATCCTTGTACGTTACTTTTTACTGTTTGTGAAGAAACTACATTGGCCGGTTCAATCTACTATAAGCCTACCCCGGAGATGAAATATGGCTTTGCTTTTGACTCTCACATGACGCCGGGAAAATTCGTGAACGAAACCTGTGGTGCGATCGCATTTAAGATCACGGTACTCGGTAAAGCGTCTCATGCGGGAATTTCTCCCGAGAAAGGTGTGAACGCTATCCAGATAGCGACTAAAGCCATGACTACTTTCCCTTTCGGACGTATTGACGAAAAGACAACAGCCAGTATAAGTATCATTAACGGAGGAACAGCGACGAATGTAGTTCCGGACAGAATTGTGATTGAAGGTGAAATTCGTACCGAACAACAAGCGCAAGGTGAAGAAATAATGGCTAAAGTTATTCAGGACTTTGAAGCAGCGGCGGCTCATTTCGGAGGAAAAATAGCGTGTTCTTATATCTGGGATTTTACGCCTTATCAAATTTCTCCTGAAGCTATTCCGTATTTACGTATTCTTGACGTTGGTGAGAAGCTTGGCATAGAAATTACAGGCTTCAAATCCATGGGTGGTAGTGATGCGAACTCGATGAATGACAAAGGGGTTCAAACGATCAACCTGGGTGTAGGTGCTCAGAATCCACATGGAACGAACGAATTTATTCTTTATAAAGATATGCAGACAAATTGTGATATTGCATACACATTATTAACAGACTAATCAGAAAACATGCTTAAACATATTATGCTGTTTGCTTTAATAGCTACAGTTACTTTGCTTTCCTGTTGTACTGCCGAGAAGAAGGAACAACTTCCTGTAGTAGAAAAATCAGCTTCCTTACTTTTTCCTGAAAATCCGAAAGGACATCTCTTTATTATTGGTGGTGGAGAACGACCGGATTCCCTGATGATGAAATATCTTGCGCTTGGAGGAGGAACAGACGCGAAGATACTTATTGTTCCTTTCGCAAGTGGTGATATAGTTGACACAGGTGAATATCAGGAAGAACAATTCAAGGAGATGGGATGCAAAGAGGTTAGTTATATCAACTGCACGAAAGAAGATATAGACACGGAAGAAAGTCTGGGCCGTTTAGAGGGCGTTACCGCGATTTTCTTTTCCGGTGGTGATCAAAATAATCTGACCGCTTATCTGGCAGGAACAAAATTTCTTGAAAAGATCAGAGATATTTACAAAGAAGGAGGTGTTATCGGCGGAACAAGTGCCGGAGCAGCTGTGATGAGTAAGATTATGCTGACAGGACAAGAGGGCGTAAACGGAGAAGGCAGTGGCGATTTCAAAGTGATCAAAGCCGGTAATGTTCAAACAGCAGACGGTTTTGGTTTTATTAATTCGGCTATTGTTGACCAGCACTTTATTTATCGTAAAAGAGAAAACAGACTGATTACGCTTGTAATAGAAAACCCGGGATTAAAGGGCATAGGTATTGATGAAGCTACAGCCATTATCGTGGCGCCGGATGGAACGTGTACAGTAGCCGGACAAAGTGCTGTCATGTTATTCGAAAACGATCAGATGACTAATCAACCGGATAACGAAGAAGGTTACCTGTCTGCTAAGAATATCCGTCTTTCGCTTTATACCTCGGGCGAATCCTTCACACTCTGATTCCAATTATTTAATTACTTTCAAACACAAAGAAATGCTAAAGAAGATACCTCATACATTTACGATTATATCTGTTCTTATTATTATATCTGCTGTAATCTCCTGGTTTGTCCCTGCCGGCGAATACGTTAGAACCACTGTTGAGGTCAACGGGATGGAGCGAACGGTTATTAAAGACAATTCCTATCAACGGGTTGAATCTTCCCCACAAACCTGGCAGATTTTCAGTTCTTTATTGACCGGATTTGAAATGCAAGCCGGAATTATCGGCTTTTTATTAATTATCGGAGGTGCTTTTCAGGTATTGAACAGTAGTAAATCAATTGATGTTGGTATTCTTGCTTTTTTAAATAAAGCGAAAGGTTTAGAACGGTATGCTCTGATTCGGAAAATAGGAATTAATAATGTGATAATGACGCTGATTATTATTATGTTCAGTCTTTTTGGATCTGTGTTCGGCATGAGTGAAGAAACATTGGCTTTTATTATCATTATTGTACCGTTAGCCATTTCCATGGGATATGATTCGCTTACGGGGATATGTCTTGTTTATGTAGCGTCTCATGTTGGTTTTGCCGGATCTGTTTTAAATCCGTTTACAATCGGTATTGCGCAAGGATTATCTAATCTGCCGTTGTTTTCAGGATTCGAATACCGACTTGTTTGTTGGGTGATCTTTACAATCGCTTTAATACTGTGTGTTTTGATCTATGCCGCCAAGGTGAAGAAAAACCCGCGTATTTCTCCGATGTATGAGGCGGATGAATTTTGGCGAAAAAGAGAAACAGAAGCAGCCGAAACGCCGGTTGCGTATGTAACACCTCGTTCTACCTGGTTGGTTTATGTACTTGTACTTGTTGCGCTTACGGCATTTTCTGTTACCTATCCGCACAGTACTTTCTCGGTAGGTACCGCTGCGATAACCCTTCCGGCTATTCCTGTTTGTACGGCTTTGTTTGCGCTGTCCGGTTTGCTTGGAGCACGTAAATCATCCCATTTTTTTATTCTTTCCTTATTGGGATTTACGGTTGTTTTTCTGATTATCGGTGTAATGGGACACGGCTGGTATTTGGGTGAGATCTCCGGGATATTCCTTGCGATGGGTATTCTGGCCGGATTTGCAAGCGGAGGAAAAGCCGATGATGTGATTGCTGAATTCCTTACCGGAGCGAAGGATATGCTTTCTCCCGCGATTATCGTTGGGCTCTCGGGTGGTATTATCTGGATTTTGCAGGAAGGCAAGATGATCGATCCGATTCTTCACGGATTAGCCTCTATAATGGATGGAGCAGGAAAAATGGTTTCGCTTACATCAATGTATGCTATTCAAACGATGATCAACGTAATTATTCCGTCTGCGTCCGCGAAGGCAGCGCTAACCATGCCGATTATGGCTCCATTCTCGGATGTAATTGGTCTGTCACGTCAGGCAACGGTTATGGCTTATCAGTTTGGAGATGGGTTTACGAATATGATCACACCAACCTCCGGTGTGCTTATCGGTGCGTTAGGTATCGCCCGTATTCCGTATGCGGTTTGGGTAAAATGGTTTTCTCGGATTCTGGCTATCTTTATAATTTTAGCACTCCTGTTACTTATACCCACTGTTTATTGCGAGCTGAACGGTTTTTAAACGGTTCTTTATTTATTTGTCATCCTAAGTCCGCGACATTTCCGGTTCGGGCTTAGGATGACATTTTTTTATTATAAACTATCTCCGAAATCTTTTCTGAATTTCGCCATTAGTTTTTCGGGCCAATCGTTGATAGGAGCAAGACCTCCCATGAAGAAACGTAATACGGGTGGTTCGTCTACAAACTTAAGACCTCCGATCAGGTTGCGGTTTTCGTAAAGCCACGTCATACGGTCTTCAACATATTTAATTTGTGATAACGTAAATACTCTTCGGGGTATAGCCAGACGCAATAGTTCCATATCCGCATAAGTCTCATTGCCTTCTTCGTCGCGTTGATTAGAAACAGACCCACGCTCCATACCTCTGATACCGGATATCAGGAAAAACGCCGCGGCTAATGCTCCGGCCGGATATTCGGTTTGCGGCAGATGATCGCATATACGCATAGCATCAACGTGGCAACCCAGAACTCCGGCAGGTGTAACTACAGGAATGCCTTTACTGTCGAGTGCATTTACAAGATATTCAATAAATTGAGGGCTTTGACAGATCATCGATTCATCCAAGGTTTCGTAGAGTCCTACGGCAATTGCTTCGATTTCGCGAACAGACATACCTCCATAAGTAAGGAAACCTTCGAATAGCGGAATAAGCGGTTGTAATTCCTTGTAGATGGCTTCATTGTTTGTACAGATACCTCCTCCTCTGGACGAACTTAGCTTTCTTGCGGAGAAATAAATCAAATCGGCCAAGCCGGTTATAGCCAGCATAATTTCTTGCATTGAACTATCTTTGAACTCCTCTTCACGCTGTTTTACCAACCACGCGTTTTCTCCTAAAAGGCTGGCGTCTAACACCAAACGAATGTTGTATTTGTCTGCGATAGCTCTTACATCCCTGAGGTTAGCAACCGAGAAAGGTTGTCCGCCGATCAGGTTGGTCGAAGCCTCCATCCGGATGTAAGGAATGTTCTCAACGCCGTTTTGTTGAATACAAGCTTCCAGCTTTTCAATATTCATATTACCTTTAAAAGGATGTTTGCTATTGATCACATAAGCTTCATCATATAAGAGTTCCTCAATCTTTCCACCGTACTGCGTGATATGAGCCATAGCCGTAGTGAAGTGGTAATTCATAGGAACGATGTTTCCTTTCTTAACGAAGGCATGGCTGATAATATTTTCGGCCGCTCGTCCCTGATGAACAGGCAACAGATATTTCTTACCTAATACCTCTTCTACCGCTTTCTGATAACGAACAAAGCTTTGAGAGCCGGCATAGGCATCGTCTGCCATCATCATCGCTCCCAATTGCTGATCGCTCATCGCGTTTGTGCCGCTATCCGTCAACATATCAAGGAATACATCTTTCGTGTTCAGTCGGAAAGTATTAAACCCGGCTTCATATAAAGCCTCCAGTCTCCTTTCAATAGGAACCAAATGCAGTTTTTGTACAATACGGACTTTATGTAATTCTAAAGGAATATCTTCTCCGTTATAAAATTTGATCTTGTTGTTCGTGTTTTGCATGATTATTTTAATGAATAGTTAAAACAAAGCCCCAAAAGTATATAAATTATCGTACGAAACCGTATTTTTTGACAAAAGAAAGCGCTTGAATCGTCATAATGCTGACTATTTGTGTAATTTTTATTTGCAGAAAAAAACAGAATAATCTTTGCGTATTGTAAGATAATCTCTATATTTGCTGCCGTAATAACACAACGAAAAATGAATCGGAATATAGTAAATACATATTGGTGGCGCTTCCTACAACTCCAACGGTCGTAAGGAACGAAGCCTCGTGTATATACTAAAATAGAATAATTACAACAAAAAGGCCTGTCGCACTTGCGATAGGCCTTTTTTGTTGTAATGCACATTCATCAAATCGGAAGAAATGAAACAAAGGAACAAAACAGACTTTTGTAGGAAGGAAATTAACAATTCAAATTCACTGCTGAAAGGGAGGGTTTTTGAGCATGATTTTTTGCAATACTATATGTTCGAAAAAATAACCTTTATATTTCAAAAAATATCCTTTGTTTTTCGAAAAATAACCTTTATGTTTTTGGCAACATACAAGGCGTTGATTTACAGCCATTTTTGCTTGCTCTTGAAAAGCAGCGATCAGGCACCTGTTTTAACTTAAAATGGAATAAATTTTAAATAAATAAATCGGATGAAAACGTATCAGGTAGATGAGAATGGGTTTTATGGTGAGTTTGGCGGAGCGTACGTCCCGGAAATACTTCACCGGTGTGTAGAGGTATTGCAGAAAACGTATCTGGAAGTAATAGAAAGCGAGAGTTTTAAGGCGGAATATTATCAGCTTTTGCGGGATTATGTAGGCCGCCCGTCTCCACTTTATTATGCGAAGAGACTGAGTGAGAAATACGGTTGCAAGATGTATCTGAAGAGAGAAGACCTGAATCATACGGGTGCGCATAAGATCAACAATACGATTGGGCAGATTTTGTTGGCTCGCAGGATGGGGAAGACACGTATTATCGCTGAAACAGGAGCCGGACAGCACGGAGTGGCTACGGCAACAGTTTGCGCCTTGATGAACATGGACTGTATCGTGTATATGGGCAAAACAGACGTAGAGCGTCAGCAGGTGAATGTGCAGAAGATGAAAATGCTCGGTGCCACAGTTGTTCCTGTCACGTCGGGAAATATGACACTGAAAGACGCAACCAACGAGGCGATACGCGACTGGTGCTGTCATCCGGCGGATACGTTTTATATTATCGGTTCTACCGTTGGTCCGCATCCTTATCCGGATATGGTGGCACGTTTGCAATCGGTTATCAGTGAGGAAATTCGCGAACAATTGATGGAAAAGGAAGGGCGAGATTATCCCGATACGCTGATTGCTTGTGTGGGTGGCGGAAGCAATGCGGCCGGAACCATATATCATTATATCGACGACGAACGTGTACGCCTTATTCTTGCCGAGGCAGGAGGAAAAGGTGTCGATTCCGGAGAATCGGCTGCTACGATTCAGCTGGGCCGCAAAGGGATTATACACGGAGCTCGTACGTTGGTGATGCAGAGCGAAGACGGACAAATTGAGGAGCCTTATTCGATTTCTGCAGGCTTGGACTATCCGGGCATTGGTCCGGTTCATGCGAACCTGGCGGTGAAAAAACGTGCTGCAATTCTTGCCGTAGATGACGATGAAGCACTTGAAGCAGCGTTCGAGTTAACCCGGTTAGAAGGAATTATTCCGGCACTGGAAAGCGCGCATGCTTTAGGCACTTTGCCAAAAATACAGTTTCGACCGGATGAGGTGGTGGTACTCACCGTTTCCGGACGAGGAGATAAAGACATTGAAACCTATATTGCCTATTTTAACACGAAAAACAAATGAATTACGCCTATCATACCATAAGTAAAAAACTGCTTGGAGATTTGCATACGCCTGTTAGTATCTACCTCCGGGTTCGCGATATTTATCCGGAATCGGCTTTGTTGGAAAGCTCGGATTTCCATGGAGATGAAAACAGTCTTTCCTACATCGCTCTTCGCCCGGTTGCCAGTATCGGCGTTAATAATAATGAATGTACGATGACCTTTCCGGATGCGTCGGTTGAGGTAGTTCGCGATAAGCCGGTTGATGTTTGCATCACGGCCTTCCTGAACCGCTTTACGATAGAAGGGAAAGAAAAGAATGTGTGCGGACTGTTCGGCTATACGGCTTTTGATTCGGTTCGCTATTTTGAGGATATTCCGGTGCAGGAAGTACACCACGAGGAAAACGACGCGCCGGATATGCTCTATATATTATACAAGTACATTTTGGTGTTTGATCATTTTCGTAATGAAATGACTTTGGTGGAGTTGCTGCAGGAAGGAGAGGAGAGTAGCCTGTGCGAGATAGAAACCCTGATCGACAATCGGAATTACGCTTCCTATAATTTTCTTCCGGTTGGCGTAGAAACTTCGCCTATCACCGACGAGGAATATAAAGCGATGGTGCGTAAGGGAATACAACATTGTATGCGCGGGGATGTGTTTCAGATTGTGCTTAGTCGCCGCTTTGAGCAGGCGTTCAAGGGAGACGATTTCAAAGTTTATCGTGCGCTTCGCAGTATAAATCCATCGCCCTATTTGTTTTACTTTGACTTTGGCGGATTTCGGATATTTGGTTCCTCACCCGAAACCCATTGCAAAGTAACGGGCAGACATGCCAGCATTGACCCGATAGCAGGAACAGCCTTTCGTACCGGAAATGTGGCCTTGGACAAAGAGCGTACGGAGGCATTACTGGCAGATCCGAAAGAAAACGCGGAACATGTGATGCTGGTCGATCTAGCACGAAACGACCTGAGTCGTAACGCGCACGATGTGCAAGTGGATTTCTACAAGGAAGTGCAATACTACAGCCATGTGATTCATCTCGTTTCGCGTGTCAGTGGAGAAATCAATCCGGAAAGTAACTCCGTAAAAACGTATATCGACACTTTTCCCGCGGGAACACTTAGCGGTGCGCCCAAGATAAGAGCCATGCAGTTGATCACCGAAATTGAAAAGCACAATCGTGGTGCGTACGGTGGTTGTATTGGTTTTCTGGGACTGAATGGCGATTTGAATCAGGCTATTACGATCCGTTCTTTTGTAAGTCGAGGTAATGTGCTGTATTATCAGGCCGGTGCGGGTGTTGTGTCGCAAAGCAACGACGAACGTGAATTACAAGAAGTGAATAACAAACTGGGCGCGCTGAAAAAAGCGATTGATCTTGCCGCCACATTAAAGAACTGATACACCATGAAAATTTTATTATTTGATAATTACGACTCATTTACCTACAATCTGCTGCACATCCTGAAAGAGTTGGGCGCGGATGTGGAGGTGCATCGCAACGATAAAATAACGTTAGACGAGGTAGACCGGTTTGATAAGATACTGTTATCTCCCGGGCCCGGAATACCTTCGGAAGCTGGTATCTTGTTGCCGCTTATTAAAAGATATGCCCCAACCAAAAGTATTCTGGGGGTTTGTCTTGGCGAACAGGCCATCGGGGAAGCCTTCGGTGCAAAACTAATCAACCTAACGGATGTACACCATGGTATTTGTTCGGATATCCGTATTCTGAAAGAAGAATATTTGTTTGACGGACTTGGCACTTCTTTCCGTGCCGGGCGTTACCATTCGTGGGTAGTGTCTAAAGACGGTTTTCCGGAATGCCTTGAAATAACAGCCGACGACTTTGTGGAAGGGCAGATTATGGCGTTACGTCACCGGGAATACGACGTGAGGGGTATTCAATTTCACCCTGAGTCTGTTCTTACGCCCGAAGGTAAGCGTATTATGGAGAATTGGTTGAAGAAATAATCAGGGCTTTTGATGAGTAAGTAAAATCAAAAAACGATAATCGTATGAAAGATACATTATATAAATTGTTCGAACATCAATATCTGGGCAAGGATGAGGCGCGTCGGATATTGCAAAATATCGCTTCGGGGGCATATAATGATGCTCAGATAGCGAGCCTGATCACGGTTTTTTTGATGCGGAATATTTCGGTTGAAGAACTAACCGGCTTTCGGGAAGCTTTGTTGGATTTGCGCGTGCCGGTGGATCTGTCCGAATACAAGCCTATTGACATTGTCGGAACGGGAGGGGATGGCAAAAACACCTTCAACGTTAGTACTGCGGCTTGTGTTGTAGTTGCCGGAGCAGGCTATCAGGTGGTGAAACACGGAAACTATGGAGCTACTTCGGTAAGCGGAGCCAGTAATGTGATGGAAAATCACGGGGTGAAATTTACAAATAGCATAGATCAGCTACGTCGTTCTATGGATGCTTCGGGAATTGCTTATTTACATGCTCCTTTGTTTAATCCGGCACTCAAGGCTGTGGCTCCGGTACGTAAAAGTCTGGGTGTGCGCAGTTTTTTTAACATGCTTGGTCCGTTGGTTAATCCGGTGATTCCTGCTTATCAACTGTTGGGTGTGTACAGTTTGCCGTTATTGCGGCTTTATAGTTATACGTATCAGGTAAGCGAAACACGCTTTGCCGTAGTTCACAGTCTGGACGGCTATGACGAGATTTCGCTGACTGCCGAGTTTAAGGTTGCCATGCCGGAAAAAGAAAAAGTATATTCGCCCGAATCGCTTGGCTTTGCCCGTTGTGGCGAATCAGACCTATTGGGGGGAGATACACCCGAAGAGGCGGCACGGATATTTGATAATGTGTTGCGCAACGTGGCTACCGAGCCTCAAAAGAATTGTGTGATCATAAATGCGGCCTTTGCCATCCAGGTGATTTGTCCGGAAAAAAAGATAGAAGATTGCATTGCCGAGGCACGTGAATCGTTGGAAAGCGGACGGGCAATGGAAACTTTTCGTAAGTTTATAGAAATAAACCGTTGAAAGATGAGAGATATACTACAAAATATAATTGCAAATAAACGCGTGGAAGTAGACCGCCAGAAGCAGGCCGTTAGCCTGGGAACATTACTCGCGTTGGGGCATGAACGGATTGACCGGTCTACCGTTTCTATGCGTGCCTCTTTGGAAGCGTCCCCTTCGGGAATCATTGCCGAGTTCAAACGTAAGTCGCCTTCTAAAGGCTGGTTGCACCCGAAAGCGGCTGTGCATGAAGTTGTTCCGGCATACGAATCGGCAGGAGCCGCCGCCTGTTCGGTGTTAACCGACGGCGAATTTTTCGGTGGTGCGCTGGGCGATTTGCAAACGGCACGTGGCTTAGTTCGGTTGCCGCTTTTGCGAAAAGACTTTATCATTGATCCCTACCAGCTATATCAGGCTAAAGTAATGGGGGCTGATGCTGTGTTGCTGATTGCCGCCGTGCTGACTCCGGCCCAATGCGCGGAGTTTGCCGAATTGGCGCATAGCCTTGACTTAGAAGTGTTGCTCGAAGTACACAGTGAAGAAGAATTGGAACATCTGAACAAAGACGTGGATATGCTGGGTGTGAACAACCGTAACCTTGGTTCTTTTCATACCGATGTAGAAAACTCGTTCCGTCTGGCGGAGAAGATGCGGGTGTTAAGCAAGCAGAAAGACCTGAATCCGCTGCTGATTTCCGAAAGCGGACTGAAAGACGCCGCCATGCTGCAAAGATTGCGTGCCGTTGGATTCCGTGGATTCCTGATCGGAGAAACTTTTATGCGCGGAGCACAGCCCGGCAATGAGTTGAATAATCTGATAAAAGATATTACCCATGGCAACTAACCCAATCATCAAAGTGTGTGGCATGCGCGATCCTGCTAATATCGGGCGAGTTATAGAAGCGGGAGCAGACTGGTTAGGACTGATTTTCTATCCCCGTTCTTCCCGTTACGTAGGAGAGGGTAGCCGTGAATTAAAAGAAAAGTTCTATCACGCGGATCGACGGATAAAGAAGGTAGGTGTATTTGTGGATGCACCGCTTGAACAAATGCTGGACATTGCGAATGCCTATCAACTGGATTATCTGCAATTGCACGGAAATGAATCACCGGACATTTGCTATGCGCTGCAAAAACGGGGATTGGCCGTAATAAAGGCATTCTCCATAGCCGGTGTGAGCGATCTGGAGGTAACAAAAGAGTACGAAGGTCGTGCGGACTACTTCTTGTTCGATACCAAATGTGAAAGCTATGGCGGTTCAGGACAATCATTTGATTGGAGCGTACTTTCGGCCTACACAGGCGAAACACCTTTCCTGCTCAGTGGCGGTATCCGTCCTGAAAGTTTATTAACCCTGCGCCAGTTTAGTCACTCCCGCTTTGCCGGGATCGATTTAAATAGTGGCTTCGAAGTTGCTCCGGCCCATAAAAACAGTGATGCGCTGCGTCAGTTTATTACGAACTATAAAAAGAAAAGCATGAACAGAATAGATCATTTATTTGAAACGAAACAAGAAGGAATACTTTCCGTTTATTTTACGGCCGGCTATCCTAAGCTGAACGATACAATGCCTGTATTACGGGAATTACAGGCTGAAGGAATCGATATGGTAGAAGTCGGCATTCCTTTCTCAGACCCGATGGCGGATGGTGTTGTGATACAAGCTGCCGCTACACAAGCATTGCATAACGGAATGAGCTTGAAGCTTCTTTTTTCACAATTGAAAGATGCGCGAAACGAAATACATATTCCTATTGTGTTGATGGGTTATCTGAATCCGATCATGCAATACGGTTTTGAAAACTTTTGTCGTTCGTGCAACGAAGTGGGTGTTGACGGAGTAATCATTCCCGATCTTCCCTACGCCGATTATATGGCCGATTATAAAGCGATCGCGGAAACCTACAACATACGTGTGATCATGCTCATTACACCGGAAACGTCCGAAGAGCGTATCCGTTTGATCGACAGAAATACAAGCGGCTTTATTTATATGGTATCGAGCGCGGCAACAACAGGTGCACAAAAAAGTTTCGACGAACAAAAGCAAGATTATTTCCGTCGTATCAACGAGATGAATCTTTCCACTCCACGTTTAGTTGGTTTCGGCATAAGCAATAAAGCTACTTATGATGCTGCTTCTGCCCATGCTTCGGGCGTGATTGTGGGTAGTCGGTTTGTACAGTTGTTGGCTTCCGAATCAAGCCCTAAAGCCGCCGTGCAAAGACTGTTGACTGATCTGGGACTAAAGTGAAGTGATTTTTTCAGAAAAAGGGCTAACTTTGGGAAAATAACTTTAAAAAACTACGATGAACAATTTTAGCTTTCAGAATACGACGCGCTTAATTTTTGGAAAGGGTACAATTGCTAAGCTATCTAAGCAAATACCCTCGGGCAAGCGTATTCTAATTACATTTGGTGGCGGAAGTGTAAAGAAAAATGGTGTTTATGATCAGGTTATTACTGCCTTGAAAGGATATGAAGTAACCGAATTTTGGGGAATAGAACCCAACCCGTCGATTGAAACCCTGCGTAAGGCTATTGATTTAGGGAAAGAAAAGAACGTGGATTTTCTATTAGCGGTAGGCGGTGGCTCTGTTATCGACGGAACAAAACTAATTTCCGCAGGTCTGCTTTACGAAGGCGACGCGTGGGATTTGGTAAAGAAAGGATATTCGGCCGAAACTGTTCCTTTGGGAACCGTGCTCACCTTGCCGGCAACCGGTTCTGAAATGAATAGCGGAGCTGTTATCTCGCGCCACGAAACGAAGGAGAAATACCCTTTCTACAGTAATTTCCCTCAATTTTCTATTTTAGATCCTGAAACAACATTTACATTGCCCGACTTTCAGGTGGCTTGTGGTTTAGCGGATACGTTTGTGCATGTGATGGAGCAATATATGACTACTCCCGGACAATCCCGCGTAATGGACCGTTGGGCCGAGGGGCTTTTGTCTACCTTGGTGGAAATAGCTCCGAAGATCAAAGAAGACAAAACAAACTATGATTTAATGGCGGATTTTATGCTTACAGCGACTATGGCCCTCAATGATTTTATATCTATGGGCGTAACGTCAGACTGGGCTACGCATATGATCGGACATGAATTGACGGCTTTACACGGAATCACACACGGACAAACGCTCGCCATCCTATTACCGGGTACATTACGTGTACTGATGGAACAGAAAAAAGAAAAGTTAGTTCAGTATGGAGAACGAGTTTGGGACATTTCTATTGGCAACATGAGTGATAATGCTGATCTGGCTATTCGTAAAACCGAAGAGTTTTTCCGTAATATCGGATTAGCAACACGTCTCGGAGAAGTAAATGTAGGAGAAGATACAATTGTTGAGATAGAACGTCGCTTTAACGAACGTAATGTCGCTTTTGGTGAAGGTCGAAATGTTGACGGTGCTATGGCAGCCAAAATTCTGAGATCTTGTTTGTAATAAAATAAAAAACACGGGCAAACTTGAAGTAAAGTTTGCCCGTGTACTTATATAAAATATATTTTATTTACCGGTTTCCGGTTCTGTGTCGATAGCCTTCCACGTAAACGCAGCAAGGATAGCACCAATAGACGGAGCTACGATGAACAACCAAAGTTGTGAAAGTGCTGCACCTCCTTCAAACAATGCCGGACCAATACTACGAGCCGGATTAACGGATGTACCTGTGATAGGAATACAAACAATGTGGATCAATACCAATGCAAGACCAATTGCTAATCCCGCGAAGTTATTAGCTGCTCCTTTTGAAGTAGATCCAAAAACAACAAGTAAGAAAATAAAGGTAAACACAGCCTCTGCAACAAAGGCCTGAGTCAGATCCGTATAACCGTTAGCACCGGTCAAAGTGGTTGTCGAACCCGAATTTTGAGCTAATAAGAAAAGAATAGCCGATCCGATAACCGCGCCGATAACCTGAAAAACAATATAGCCCGCAGCGTCTTTCGCTGAAATTTTGTTTGCAACCAACATCCCCAGCGTTATAGCCGGGTTAATGTGACAACCGGATATCTTTCCAATAGTATAGGCCATGGCAACCACCGATAGACCAAAGGCAAAAGCTACTCCAAGCGTTCCAACAGCCGCGAAAGGCTGACCTGCACCTGCAAAAACGGCGCTACCACATCCCATAAGCACGAGTACCATAGTACCCAATAATTCAGCAAAATACTTCTTCATGTTTAATCTCTTTTTGTTAATACTAAGTAAGTAATCAAGTAATCAAGTAATCAAGTATTCAAGTAATCAAGTAATCAAGTAAGTAACCAAGTACTTAAATTTAAACATTATTTATTAAAGTTTACTTGTCCTTGGAACGGTTAATGGTCAAAAATAGTGTTTTTTTAATAAATGACATATTGTTAGATGAAAAAGTGTCTGTAAAGTAGTTTCTCCATGTTTGGTTTTTCTACTTTACAGACACTTTTGTCTTAGTCTATATAAAATCACTAAAAAGTGTTTTCTTATAAATAATCAGGGTTCTGCGTTAATGCAGGTTGTATGTCTAACTGAGCTTGAGGTATTGGCCAATACCTGTTTTTATCTGTATACTTAGCTCCATGCATGAAAATCCTGAAAGTACCATCACGTTTTATATAGTCATTCAATACTTCAATGTCATTACCCCAACGTCTTAAATCAAAGAATCTTTGTCCTTCAGTTGCGAACTCAAGGCGTATTTCCATTCTGACAGCTTCACGTGCATTCTCTTTTGATGAAAAGGCTGAATGATTATCCGGATAAGGTTCTGTTTTATAGTTTGCTGCCGGCTTGTCCCATTCAACTTCAATATTTCCTCCTGAAAACTTTGTTGTTTTACATAATCCCATAACAGGATTGCTTGTCTTAACTCTGTTCCGGATTTGATTAACTAATTCCCGAGCTTTAGTAAGATCTCCTTCTTCAACAGCACATTCCGCTCTCCATAGAAGAACATGTGAGTAACGATACATTCTGAAATTCCGATTATTGTCAAATCCACTTCCGTTCTGAGAAGCTTGAGATTCACTGAAATGCATGAATTTTTTCGTCATATACGGTCCGCCGTTTTCTTGTGCTCTAACCCATGAACGTCCTTCACAGATTCCCCAACCTAAGAAGTCAACACCGCGTCGAGATACAGTCCAGTCTAGTCGTAAATCTACTAATTGATCTGTTGGTGTAAACTCCTCAGTACTTTCGATTCCCATATCATTTTTAATTGTTTTTCTTTTTGTAATATCTAATATAGGTAATCCGTTATCTTCTACCTGATAGGCATCTACCAGTGTTTGTGAGGGTTGATAAAAGCCCCAACCAAGAGCAGCTCCACCACCCGATTGATGCATCACAGGACCGGCTAACAGCATTGATGTTTTATTTACAGGACTTGCAGAGCATTGAATTTCAAAGATAGACTCTTCGTTGTTTTCAGTTCTCTCGTCGAAGTTGTCAAAGTAATTTGCTACTAATTTGTATTTATTACTCTGGATAATCTGATCCAATAGTACTTTTGCCTGATCTAATTCGTTTTGATACATATGAGCATGTGCTTTTACTGCCATAGCAGAATATTTTATTGCACGCCCTGGTTGACCTGGAAATTTGTCTTCAGGTAAATTGTCAATAGCGAATTGTAAGTCATTTTCTATCTCGTCCCATCCGGCATCTTTATTCGGAACATCTTCTGGTTTAACACCTCCTAACTCCTCTAAAGTTTTTATATAAGGAATAGTCTTGAATATCTTATTAGCCTGAAAATGAAACCATGCTCTTAAGAATTTAGCCTCAGCTTCTACTTGTTTGGCTCGTTCTTCTGTAAATGGACTGCTGCCTTTTTGGGCAACCTTTAGGAATTCTAATACTTTATTACTTCTAGCAACACCATTGTAACAGTCTCTCCATCTTTCAGCCATATAAGCATTCGTAGGTAAAACTGTATATCTCTCCACATCGTTGAAGTTCGTTTGGTCTCCAGACTCTGTTCCTTTATAACAGTCGTCTGAAGCGCCACTTCCATAAGTCCAGTCTGTTCCCATTGCTCCTCCAAAACGTCCTTCTCCTCGAAGAGCGGCATACGCACCGACTAAAAGACTTTCTACTCCCTGATCTGTTTCAAGCGCAGCTCCGGATGCGACCCCCGGTGGCTCTTTTGTCAGAAAGTCATCACATGAACAAGGTAAAAGCATACACCCGATTAGCAATACAGCTTGTGTTAAAGACAATATATTTTTCATCTGTATATATTTTAAAGTAAATAAAAAGAATTAATTAAAACCCAACATTAAGTCCAAACATATATTGTCTTGGTGTTGGCCAAGCTCCTGAATCTATTCCTAAGTTCGAACCTGCAGTCTTGTCGGAACCTGTAATATTAACTTCCGGATCTAATCCTGAATAATTGGTTATAGTGAATAGATTTGTTACTTGAGCATATATACGTAAACTGCTTATGCCTTTTACTTTTAGAAGATTTCCTAAATTGTATCCTAATTGTAGGTTCCTTAAACGCAAATATGATGCGTCTTCAATAAAAGCAGTTGACGGCACTTGACTTTGTGTGTCATTTCCTTCTGCTATTGGAAGTTTAGCTTTTGAATTATCTGATAAATATGGGCTACCCCATGAATTATACAATCTGTCATGGCTACGTCCTCCATTAAATTGAGCGAAGTCAATAAAACGTCTTACGTAATTAACCATCTTATTGCCATAGCTTGCAAATAATTGACCGCTTAGATCAAAATTCTTGTATTCAACAGAGAAATTAAGTCCGGTAACAAATTTAGGATGGGGAGAGCCGATGTATGTTCGGTCATAGGCATTTATAACACCATCAGGTTTTCCATCCGGACCGCTAATGTCACGATATTTATAATGACCAGGTTTGTTATAAGTTCCGTTTTCTCCAAAAGCAACTGGCCAAGCGTTAGCTTCCTCTTGAGTCTGAAAAATTCCATCTACAACATAACCATAAAACTCGGGGAATGCTGTACCTTGCTGACTTCTTGTATAGTATTGTTCGCGGAAGCCGCTCCCTTCCAAAAATTCATCAGCTGATCCAGATAATGATTCAATTTTATTCTTGTAATGAGACACATTTAAACTAACAAAATAATTAAGTTCTTTAGCTAAAGCCTCCCCACTATATCCGATCTCAAAATCAAAACCTTTATTACTCATTTCACCTACGTTGACTGATGGTGCTGTAGCTTGTCCCAATACATGCGGTATAGCTTTCGGATAAAGCATATCAGTAGTACGTCTCTGCCAAATGTCAAGATTAAATGTGAGGCTTTGGAATAGTGTTGCATCAAGACCAATATTAGTTGTTTTAGTTGTTTCCCATTTTACGTTGTCATTACCGAATGTTTTCTGCAAAAAGCCAGTATTTCCTTGACTGCCGTTGTCTCCGGTTAATGGATAAAATGATTTTCCTAAATCAAATGCATATTGTGTATAGCTGTTGTAATTACTTCCAACTTGGTCATTTCCGGTTATACCAAATCCCCCACGAATTTTTAGCGCATCTAACCAATTTCGGGTTGAAGCCATAAATGGCTCATTTGAGATTCTCCAACCAACTGAGAATGCTGGGAAAGTTCCATACTTATTATTACCCCCAAAGCGAGAAGAACCATCTCGTCTTACTACTCCTTCAAATAAATACTTATTATCATAAGCATAGTTTACTCTACCAAAAATAGAGAATAAACTCCATTCGGTTAGATAACCGCTATTTACTTGACCAGCTACGCCTGTGTTAAGTTCAATATAAGATGGATCTTTCAGTGTGAAGTTGTATCGTTCGGCTTTGGTTTCATTGAAATCATAAGCGACAGCTTCTGTTCCTAACATTGCGGTGATAGAGTGCGCACCAATCATTTTTGTGTACTCTGCCGTGTTTGTCCAGTTCCATTGCTTTGAAAATTGATTTGTTCTGTAAAGATAATCATACTTTCCTCTTTCTGCGAAAGCCTTTTCAACATAGTTGATGTCTTTTACATTATAAGACATATAATTAAACCCAAATAATGTTTTAAGTGATAAACCTTCAAGAGGAGTGATTTTTGCAAAAACGCTACCGCTTATGTTCATTTTTTTTCTCATATCATTCTGATCTGTATCTAATAAGAAAAGAGGATTTCTTGCATTTCCTGAGTTTCCTCCAACTCTTGTACCCGCATAATTCCCTGCAATGTCATGAACAGGAATAATTGGCTGCATACGATAGGCCCATGAGATTGGCGAATCTTCCGCATTATTTGTGTCATTTCCGTAACGTTCGGAGTAAGTGATACCTAAATTCTCCCCTACTTGTAACCATTTTGTTACATCAGATGTTACATTTGATTGAAGATTATACCGATCGTAGCCTGTGTATTTTAATACTCCTTCTTGTTTCAGATAACCTAACTGAAACGCATATACCGTATTTTCGCTACCACCACTAACATCCATTGATATGTCATGTATCTGAGCTGTACGTTCTATTTCTCTCAACCAGTCGGTTCCCTCTTTATTTGCTTTAGTTATTAAATAGGTGTCTGTTCCATCCTCTTCAATCATTAAATTATCGTATAAACTTTCATCAACATTAACTCCACGATTTGGAAAAATATAATCGGGGATATCAGGAGTTGATCCAGATCCGTATAATGGATGTGAATAATCGGAAATACCATCATTTTTAGCTTGCAACCAAAGCATTTCTCCATACTCTTTAGTGTTTAGCATTTTATAATGATTAGCATTTTTTACAATTCCGGATTTTACATTGATGTTTATCTGTGTTTTCTGACTTTTCTTTCCGCTTTTCGTGGTGACGAGAATTACACCATTGGCTGCTCTTGTACCATAAATCGCTTGAGCAGCAGCATCTTTAAGAATAGTCATAGATTCAATGTTGTTGGGGTTAACCGTACCTCCGGGAACACCATCAACCACCCATAACGGGTCATTGTTGTTGATAGTTCCAAGTCCTCTGATGCGAATCGTTGGAGATGCTCCTGGTGTGTTTGATTGTAGCGTAGTTACACCCGGTACTGTTTTAAGTGCTTCGCCGACATTAACAACTGCCAGTTTTTGTATCTCTCCTGCTTTTACGGTAGATACAGCTCCTGTTACTTCACCTGCTTTACGTGTTCCATAACCTACTACTACCACTTCATCGATAGCTTGTGTGTTTTCTGCAAGCACGACATTAAGTGTATTGCTTGTAACAGGTACAGACTGTGTAATGTAACCAATATAAGAAAAATCGAGTGTTGAATTAGCCGAGACCTCTAATGTATAATTACCATCAAAGTCGGTCATAGTACCGTTAGTAGTTCCTTTTTCAACAACGTTTACTCCAAGTAGCGGTTCGCCGTGGATGTCGGCTACTGTTCCGGTTACTTTCCGGGTTTGTTGAGAAATACTAGCCTCTGCTTTGATTGACTGAATAGGTAAAGACACTGCTCCTCCAACCAGGAGTAAACTTAAAGCAATGCCTATTCCGCTTTTAGTAAGTGTCAATGGTGCGTTCTGCATAATAAATTTATTAGGTTAACAAATAATAAATATTTAATAATCACTACAACCCGTGATCCGGTTGTTTTATTGCTCTATAATAACGTATTAGAGGATGTAAATGAAAGAATCTCTAATAATTAAAATCTAAAATATAGAAATAAATCATGCAATTATAGAGATAAAAAATTGATATTACATCAAAATAAATGTTAATAAATATAAATTGTCTTCTCTCACTCACTTCTTTCTCCTATTCCTTTGGGAATTGTGGTTTAATCTTTTTTTAATACAAATATCAGGGTTTTAGTCAGATAAAGCCATTATTTTTGTTTGTTGTAAACAGTGATTAAATGAAAAAAGCTTTTTGTGTTTTTTTACTCTTTTTGTTTGTGTTGCAGGTCTTCGCCGGTGAACGCAAAAAAGTTGCCGTTGTTTTAGGGGGTGGTGGCGCGAAAGGGGTTGCTCATATTGGTGTGCTTAAGGTAATTGAGGAAGCCGGAATTCCTATAGATTATGTGGTGGGAACGAGTATGGGTGCTATCGTTGGCGGACTTTATTCTATCGGTTATGCTCCTGCCGAGATTGATAGCATTGTTAAGGCGCAGGATTGGACTATGCTTTTGAGTGACCGGATTGAGCGCAGTAGCCAGTCTTTTCCGGAAAAAGAACTTTCCGAACGTTATATATTATCGCTTCCTTTTGGCAAGGACAAGAAAGATCGGGTGATAAAGGGGGTGATAAAGGGGCAAAATCTGCAGAACCTTTTTTCTAATCTGACAGTGGGTTATCATGACGCCGTCGATTTTAGAACTTTCAGAAGCTCTTTTGCCTGTGTGGCGGTAGATGTTGTGGATGGGAAAGAGTATGTTTTTACACAAGGTAGTCTGCCTATGGCCATGCGGGCGAGTATGGCGATTCCGGCGGTATTTAATCCGGTTCGTCTGGATAGCATGGTTTTGGTAGACGGAGGATTGAATAATAATTACCCTGCGGATATTGCCCGAAACATGGGTGCGGAGGTTATCATAGGTGTTGATTTGGGTACGAGTGACCTGAAAGTGTTAAAGGGATTGAATACGCCGGGTGATGTGGTGGGGCAGATTATCGCTTTGCATGGTTTGGATAAATATGAGAATAATAAAGATATTACCGATTTGCTGTTGCGCCCGAACATGTCTCCTTACAATTCGGCGAGCTTCACTTCTGCTGCATTGGACACAATGACCTGTCGCGGAGAGCAGGAGGCGCGGTCGAAATGGGATGAGCTGGTGACCTTAAAACAAAAAATCGGCATAGAGGATGATTTCCTGCCTGACGAAAAAGAAGGGAGAGGTGAGCTCGTATCCGGAAACGATGAAGCGATTACTATACGTACTATACGTTTTGAAGGTATCGATGCGCGTGATGAAAAGTGGCTTCTTTCACTTTGTAAGTTAAAAGAAAACAGTACGGTAACGATTGCGCAGCTGAAAAAGGCAATGGATATTATGATAGGAACAGATTTCTATGCCAACGTGAGCTACAAACTATCCGGAGCTAATCAGGATGAACTTTATCTGATTGCCGAACCTAAAGCTATGAGTTCGCTGAACCTGGGTTTGCGGTTTGATACGGAGGAAATAATGGCCGTGCTGTTGAATGCGACACTCGATTACAGAACCCGGTTTCGTTCGCGTTTTGCCATTACAGGGCGTGTTAGTGAAAGCTCCTATGCACGCTTAGATTATACAATTGAAAACAATCCGCTTCGAAATTTCAACCTTTCTTATATGGTTGATTATAAAGACCTGGATATTTACCATAGAGGGAAGAAAAATTACAATACCACCTATTTACATCATCTTGCCCAATTTGGATATACGGATATGAACTGGCTGAATTTTAAATTTCAGACCGGGATACGATATGAATATTATGATTATAAAAGATTCCTCTTCTCGGGAGAAGCGCAAGAGTATGACCCGTCGCCGGAAGACTTTATCAGCTATTTCGCCTTAGCCCATTACGAAACTTTCGACCGGGGTTATTTCCCGAATAAAGGTATTTCCCTCCGTTTGCAGTATGATATTTATACCGATAATTTCGTCAAATATAAAGGTCATACTCCCTTTACTTCAATTTCTGCCTGCGCGGCTACGATTATTCCACTGAACTCGCACCTTAGCTTGCTTCCCTCCGCTTATGGACGGGCGTTGTTTGGTGATGATGTGGCTTATCCCTTTCTGAACGCTTTGGGTGGCGAGGTGTTCGGAAAATATACACCGCAACAAATGCCATTCGCGGGCATCAATAGAGTTGAAGTTTTGTCGAATGCTCTTTTTGTAGGCAAACTACACCTCAGACAGCGTATAGGGAAAAAACATTTTATTTCCCTTATTGGTAATTGGGGGATACACCACGATACACCTAAAAAAATATGGGATGGCAAACATATTTGGGGAGGTAGCATAGGGTATGGATTTAATAGTGTGGCAGGGCCGTTAAGCGTGAATTTAGGCTTATCCGACCGTTCCGAAAGAGTCCAATTCTATATGAATCTGGGCTACTATTTCTGATTAAATAGATGTATGTTTACGATTTAAATAAATGAATAAAATGAACGCGGAAATACTGGACTTTTTGACCGAACTAAAAGAGAATAATTATCGTGAGTGGTTT
This sequence comes from Massilibacteroides vaginae, assembly GCF_900178525.1. Lineage (GTDB taxonomy): Bacteria > Bacteroidota > Bacteroidia > Bacteroidales > Tannerellaceae > Massilibacteroides > Massilibacteroides vaginae. The sequence goes on along the minus strand of NZ_FXDJ01000009.1, from coordinate 639,035 downwards.
CAGGAAAATAAAAAACGCTATGATGTGTTGAGAGCCGGATTTACGGAAGAAGTACAACAATTAATTAATCGGATCGCTCTGTTCGATCCGGATATTGCCGGATTGGAAGCCAAAAACTGTTTGTACCGTATTTATAGAGACATCCGGTTTTCGCCGGATAAAACGCCCTATAAGACTTATTTCTCTGCTTATATTGCCCGGGGAGGGCGAGGTAGTGATCGGGGAGGTTACTATCTTCATCTTGAACCCGGAGGCTGCTTGCTCTCCGGAGGAGTTTGGATGCCCCCGCCTCCTTTGTTGAAAAAACTGCGTCAGGAGATTTTTAGCCAGATTGATGAGTTTGTGGAAATAATCGAAGAACCTGCTTTCAAGAACGTTTTTCCGGCGCTTGAGGGTGAGTCGTTAAAGCGTAATCCGGTAGGTTTTCCGGACTCTCCTTACAATAATATAATACGGCTTAAAGATTTCTCTGTTATTTCCTATAAGCCGAATGCGTTTTTTACACAAAAAAACTGGATTGAAGAAAGTGTTTCAGATTATCAAAAGCTCTATCCATTCAATAAATTCCTGAATTATATCGTCGACGACTTTAAAGGGGAAGTCTAATGTGTTAATACTGACCATATTTGTGCGATAGCTTTCAATTTAATACTTAATTGTTAAATTTGATATACGTTGAATAACACTACGTTAGGGTGTAGTATTTTATTTTTATTAAAGATATTTCTGAAAAATAGTCTATCTTTGTATCATATTGTAGGAGGCGATCTGTTTATGGAATTATTTGATATGCTCAAAACCGCATTGAATGGTTAAATATATATAAAACGCTTACAAAATGAAACTTCAATATTGCGAATGTCGGGTAATGAGCCTACATTTGTATTACAAAATGATAAAACAAATCGTTATGAAGAAGTCAGTTTTCAAAAAAAGTATTTTTGCTCTTGTAGCTATGTTTATCTGCAGTATTGCGATAAATGCATCGTCTCCTCGTAACTATATTTATGATACAAAGGAGGAAAACGGTAAAGTAATTTCTAAAGTGGTATTCCTTCAGGAAGAAGGTCTTCTTAATAAAGAGGTAAAGTATGAATTTGCCTATAATGAAGCCGGAAAAGTTACAGAAAAGAAAGCTTTTCGCTGGAACAAGAAATCAGGAAACTGGGAGCCTTTTTATTTAACAACTTATGCCTATAATGGTGCAAGTGATGAAATTAATTCTGTTTATGCCATGTGGAATAAATCTAAGAATGATTTCAGTCTTAATGTTCAGGAAATGAACCTGCCGGTTTCTAATTACGATAGTATTTTTCAATAAATAAACAATAAACACACAAAGTAAAGGGAAAGGGTAGCCGTGAGGCTGCCCTTTTTTTAGTTCGTTTTTTTGCAGATTTAAGTTAAAATCGGGGATAATTTGTTGTTTTTTGATGTTTTTGTATATTGCTGGTTGTCACTACGGTAAGTGTTGCTGAAAACATAAAGGTTATTTTTTGAGAAATAAAGGTTATTTTCGGAAAGATAAAGGTTATCTTTTTATTTATATAGTATAATGATTTTTCTCTGCTGATTGATGGCTATTTTTCAATTGTTAATTTGATTCTTGTTTGCGTATTTTTCTTGGTAAAGGACGAAAGATTTTTCGCCCCTACGAATAATGAATGTTCCCCTTTTTAAACCCGACCATCCCCCTCCTTGTCATCTCGAACAACCTTCTCTTGTCATCTCGACAATCCCCCCTTTGTCATCTCGACCGGAGTGGAGAGATCTCTGCATAGAGCTTCGTTCAATAATAGTCAGACGGTATGAGATCTTTCGACAAGCTCAAGATGACAATGGGATTGGTATGAGACCCTTCGACAAGCTCAGGGTGACAGTGGATGGGACAGGGTTTTAAGGGGTTTCACCCCTGCGACCCCACTTCATTTTTTGGCTTGATCCAAAAAACGAAGCAAAAAAGATCAAGGCTGCACTTCCTTCGCTAAAAAACACTGCGCTTTCGCTAAACAAATCGAAACTCGCTGCGCTCAAACAACGATTTGTTTTTAACGCTCTCGCTCCGTGTTTTTTTTAACGCTCATCCAGTGAGGCCGGTTTTTTCACGGCTCGCCGCTTGGCGCGGCATCGCGCTCTTTTCCGGGTAGGATCCGCTTTTCTTTGTTGTTGCGATCACCTCCCCTGTCATCTCGACCTACCCTCTCCTGTCATCTCGACCGCCCTCCCCTGTCATCTCGACCGAAGTGGAGAGATCTCTGCATGGGGCTTCGTTAAAAAATAGTCAGATGGTATGAGATCTTTCGACAAGCTCAGGATGACAATGGGATTGGTATGAGACCCTTCGACAAGCTCAGGGTGACAGTGGATGGGACAGGGTTTTAAGGGGTTTCACCCCTGTGACCCCACTTCATTTTTTGGCTTGATCCAAAAAACGAAGCAAAAAAGATCAAGGCTGCACTTCCTTCGCTAAAAAACACTGCGCTTTCGCTAAACAAATCGAAACTCGCTACGCTCAAACAACGATTTGTTTTTAACGCTTTCGCTCCGTGTTTTTTTTAACGCTCATCCAGTGAGGCCGGTTTTTTCACGGCTCGCCGCTTGGCGCGGCATCGCGCTCTTTTCCGGGTAGGATCCGCTTCTCTTTGTTGTTGCGATCACCTCCCCTGTCATCTCGACCTACCCTCTCCTGTCATCTCGACCGGAGTGGAGAGATCTCTGCATGGGGCTTCGTTCAATAATAGTCAGTTGGTATGAGATCTTTCGACAAGCTCAGGGTGACAACGGGATTGGTATGAGACCCTTCGACAAGCTCAAGATGACAATGGGATTGGTATGAGATCTTTCGACAAGCTCAAGATGACAGTGGGGTTGGTATGAGATCCTTCGACAGGCTCAGGATGACAATGTGTATGATCAGCGGAAAAGTCTTTGTTATTATATTAATGTAGGGGCAATAATTTCTTTTGCCCTTATCTACTTGTAACATCTTTCTTTTTTTTGTGTTTGGGTGGATGAAATTATTGTTTATCGATAATTATTTATTGTCTTGTTTGGTGGAGTAAAAAAAGTTGCATTTATTTGCCAAACGATTTTTATGCGTGTTGTTTATTATTGGTTAATGGCTAAAGTAGAGTAGGGTTTAACAATATATTTTTTATTTAATACAGCTGAATTTTATGAAACAATTTTTTAAGAGTGTCTTTGCTTCCATGTTTGGGGTATTGATGGGTGTGCTGGTTCTTGTTATTGTGGGATCGTTTGTATTTACCGGAATTATGGCATCAAGTATCGGTGAGTCTGAATATAAGCCAAAGCAAAACACGGTGTTTAAACTTGTGTTGGATGGAGCTATTGTCGAAAATAGTGTGTCTAATCCTTTATTAGAACTGCTTGGTGAGAAGGAGTCCATGTCTTTATCTAAAATTCTTCGGTCGGTTCGTTTGGCAAAGGAGAATGATAATATTAAGGGTATTTATCTTGAAACAGCGAATACGGCGTCATCAACGGCAACTTTAAATGCTATTCGTGAAGCGTTGGAAGATTTTAAGGAAAGTGGTAAGTTTATTATTTCGTATGCCGACAGTTATACGCAGGGCGGCTACTATGTGGCAAGTGTTGCAGATTCGGTGTTTGTGAATCCGCTGGGGAGAGTAGAGTTGCATGGACTTTCTTCTGTTGGTTTATTCTATACCGGATTGGCTGATAAAATAGGGGTAGATTTTGAGATATTTAAGGTTGGAACATTTAAAGGTGCTGTTGAACCTTATTTCTTAAAGAAGTTTAGTGACGAAAACCGCGAACAGATTTCATCCTATCAGGCATCTGTATGGAAGAATATAACTTCAAAGATACTTGCCAGTCGTCCCATTGGCGAGGAACAATTAACTGCTTTTATTAACGAAGGGAAATTTTTTGAAGAAGGACAAGCCACGGTAGATATGAAGTTGACCGATGGCGTTCGTTATCGTTCGGACGTGGAAAATCTGGTGAAAGTTAAAGCCGGACAAGACGTTGATGGCAAACTGATTGTTGCCAATACAAATAAAATGGGAATGCTTAAGGATAAAAAGAAAGTAAAAGCGGATAAGATCGCGATCCTTTATGCGGAAGGACAAATTATGGAACAGATTTCCGGAATGGGAGGCAGTACGCAACTTATCACCGAGAAGGTAGGAGACGAATTGCAGAAACTGGCAAAAGACGACGAAATTAAAGCCGTTGTGTTTCGTGTAAATTCTCCGGGAGGAAGCGCCTATATTTCTGAGCAGATTTGGAAAAAGGTGATTGAACTGAAAGAAAAGAAACCCGTAGTCGTTTCTATGGGAACTTATGCTGCTTCCGGAGGGTATTATATTTCGTGCGGAGCCAATAAGATTGTAGCAGAGCCAACTACGTTGACAGGATCGATCGGGGTGTTTGGTATTCTGCCGAACAGTGCCGGTTTATTTGATAAAGTAGGGTTAACTACCGATGTGGTTAAAACAAATCCTTTGGCTGATATAGGAAATATGTCACGCCCAATGACCGACAGTGAAAAAGCGATTATTCAGGCATCGGTAGAGCGTACGTATGATTTGTTCATTAGTCGTTGTGCCGAAGGACGCGGAATGACAAAAAATGAAATAGACTTTATCGGGCAAGGTAGGGTATGGACCGGAGAACAAGCGCTTGAAAGAGGATTGGTTGATAAGTTGGGTGGTGTGGATACCGCGATTGAAGAAGCCGCTTTGTTGGCTGATCTGGACGATTATAGTGTGATTGCCTACAACTCAAACAAAGATTTCCTTACCGAATTGTTGGAAAGCAAATTGGAAGAAATAAAGATCAGTCTGATCAAAAGTTATTTAGGCGACAAATACGAAACATTCAAATTAATTCATTCGGCTACACCTCAAACCGGAATACAAGCATTGATGCCGGTAGGAATTGAAGCAATGTAATATGAATTAAAACAGCGAATAATGTCGATTGTAGTAAATCTGGATGTCGTGATGGCAAAACGTAAGATATCACTCGGTGATTTGGCCGAACGCGTAGCTATCACTCCGGCCAATCTTTCTGTCTTAAAGACGGGCAAGGCGAAGGCCGTACGTTTCTCTACGCTGGAAGCCATTTGTAAAGAGCTGGACTGTCAGCCCGGTGATATTCTGGCCTATAAAGAAGACAAAATGTAATGAAAAAGGCGCACAACCATGGGTTCTCTAACCCCGGTTGTGCGCCTTACCTATTTTAATTGTATTATTCTTACTCCTTACCTACCGAACTTTCCGGACCGGCTGTCCATATTCTGTATTTTAGTTCCACTCCTTCCGGCAGATACACCACAATCGGTAATCGGCTGTTATATCTAACCGTAATTGGTTGTGCCGATACAAATTTTTCAGTCTTTGTATTATCCGGACAACCCATTAGTGTGGATATGACCTGATTCTCTGTAGCAAATACATGGTAAGTATATCCCCATCCCTGAAGCGTTTCTTCGCTGAAGTTGCCTACTAATCCATGGCGGTTACAATCCACTTCCATTGTCTTGCCTGCTATCAGTTCAACCTTGAAAAGATTTTCATCTGTCTTTTCCTCAAGAAACAGTACGTGTCTTTCTAAGTTGTTGAGAACTGCCGGGTAAGGTTTTAAATTTTTGATGGCCTCTTCCGTGCCTGTTGTTTTACACTGTGCATTCATATTTACGCAAAATAGTAAACTCAATACAAAACTACCTAATACTAATCCGACTTTTTTCATTTTCCTATTTGTTTAACTGGTTCGTTCTGAAAGTATAGATGCACGAATCAGGTTAATGCTTGTTTGCCGGGTATAGATTTAACATAGTTTAATCATCAGTCGTTTAAATGAGGAAATAGTATTACTCTTCTTGCGGTATTTTATATCCGTGTTGTTGAAGCCATTCGTCGAGTAATCCGAATAGAACAAAAAAGGATACACCACCGGCTACAGTAAGGATGATCGGGAATAGTTGTTTCAGCAGAAGCATTAATTCGGATAAATCTTCGCTCTGTTTTTGCATAAGCAGCAATCCTCCTGCGATTACAAACATATAAACGACAAAAAGAATAAAGAGTTGACCGGCAGAAACCGATTTCTTGATGCTGAACGCTTGCTTTTGTGGTGCTTTTTTAAGCAAGAAAGCCATAATACGGCTATTTAGTTCTGATGACGGTTTCTCTACCGTTTCCTGCATTAACGCGCGGGTTAATTGATCAGTATCTTGTTCGTTTCGTTTCATAATAAACTCATTGTTTCTGTTCTCATAATCTGTTGTAGCTTTTCGTAAAAATGTTTTCTGGCGCGAAACAACTTTACTTTTATGTTAGAGACGGTCAGGTCTGTGATCTGACGGATATCTTCAATCGAACATTCTTCCAGATAAAACAACGTAAGCAACATGGCTTCATCCGAAGAAAGTATTTTCAACACGTTTGATATAATCTCGCGTCTGTCGTTTCTTTCCAATAAAGAAGAGGCCGAATCCATCTCGTCTTCAGTTAGCTCTTCCGGTCTTGCTTCGTCGTAATCGGTAAATATTTTCTGTTGGCGTAAGGCTGTCAATGCCGTGCGATAGACGATGCGGTAGAGCCATGTTGAGAATTTACTTTCGAACTTGAACGTATCCAAGGCCCCGTAAACCTTGATGAACGCATCCTGGGTTACTTCCTCTGCTTCTTCTTTATTCCCCATCAAACGAAAGGCGAGCGTATAAGCCATTTTTTCATACTTCGCGATAAGACAGGAGAAACTTTGTGTATCTCCTGCCAGAATTTGATCTATCCACTTTCGTTCTTCCATTTACATGTTATTCGTTCAGTTCTTACGCTCTTTCTGTTGCATACTGCGAGAAAAAAAGAAATAAACGATAAACCCTATTCCGCCGAATAAAATGGTAAATGCTGGAATACCGAATGAAAAGTAGTCATTGTAACTCGGTAAATAAGGGTCAACATAGAGTCCGACTATCAGTCCTAAAGAGAGTCCGATCATTACAATACCATTGCGTAGGGCAGGATAACGATTGGGCTTTTTCTCCGCTTCTTCGAGTACAGTTCCTTTTTCGATCATTGCTAATCGTTCTTCGTGGCGTCCTCTTTGTGCCTGTACCCCGAGTATGATTACCATTATAATGGGGAGACCTATTGTACATACAATAGCTACAATTGGGATTAAAAGACCTTCCATGTTTTTTTGTTTTTAATTGTTATTAATCCGTTTTGTATATAGGACACAGTGTACAAAGATATGGTTACAAAAAAAGCGGACAAATATTATCCGCTTTTTCTTTTATGTTGAAAGATATCAGGAAAATTCTCCCCTTACGATCTCCTCTTTGTCTTTATCCCAATACATGGTGCGTCCTTCAAGGTATGCGCGTGTTCCCATGTGGGCGGTCATTGCTTCCTCGAAGGCCTGATCTATGTTGCAACTCGGTGTTTTTTTCTGACGTATACATTCCAGCCATTCGCGGATATGCAAGTGGGTGGTGTCATATCTTTTGCCGTTAACATACGTATAAAGCAGACCACGTTTTGCAAAATAGAGTTCTGTAGGCGATGTTACCGAGTCGGAACTGCTTTGTCCCGGCACATACGTATAGAACGGATCATCGGTAGGAATCACTCCGCTTTGAATCTTTTCCGCATAACGAGTAGAATCCCTATCTACAGTTACCTGCAATATATTCGATACTTCCATAGACGCATCATGGCCCATAAACACTTTTCCTCTATTCCTGGTACTTGCCAGCGTTGCACTGTAGAGCATTGCCATATTATGATCAGGAAACTCGAAAGTGGTTTGTAGCACGTCGGGAACAGTACGTCCGTCTTTAAAGAAATATACACCTCCGGAAGAAGTTGCCGAATGTGGAATGCCAACTTTCATAATTTGATTTACGGCATCGTATTCGTGCGTCAGCAAATCGCCTGACAAACCGGTACTGTAATCCCACCAGCAGCGCCAGCGGAAGAAACGTTCTAAGCTGAACTTGCTTCGTTCTTCCGGACCGATATATCTTTCCAAATTATATTTCTTCATGTAGTCCATGTATTCCTTTACACGTTCTTCCGGACCTTCAAACTGTGCCCAGTCAATCGTTTTGGGAGATGAACCTTCTATTATATCGTAAACCCAGGCTCCGTTTGGTGAGTTACGATTAGTACATACTTCGATGAGGTTTACCGGACCAAGAAGTCCGTTTCCGATAATCTCCGCGGCTTTTTGATAACAATCCGTTTGCCGTCCCTGATGACCGAGCTGGAATACTATACCAGTTTCTTTAATCGCTTGCCGCACCATGTAGGTTTCAGGAACTGTCCAAGATAACGGTTTTTCGCAGTATACATGTTTGCCGGCTTTTGCAGCTTCCATAGCCATTGTGCTATGCCAGTGGTCCGGAGTTCCAATGATTACCGCGTCAACATCTTCAGCCGCTAACAATTCTTTGTAATGTCTGTAGCGTTTCGGTGCTTTCCCGAACTTGCCGTTACTACCTTCTCTGTGAATATTAGACCCGGCTAATATTGCGTCTTCTCCATATACATCAAAGATGTCGCAAACGGCTGTTATTTCAATATTCAGATCATCCTGTTCCAGATATTGTTCGTAACGGGTGTCTTTTTTGTTTGCTTTATTCGCGTCGATCATTTTGTCGATCCACGAAGGCTCTGCAAATCCGGCAGCACGAAGCAATTGTTTACCTCTGATACCAAATCCAATAATACCCACCCGTATTTTTTGCCCGTCTTTAACAGGCTCAAGAAAACTGGCTTCATTACCACTTATCTTAAATACATCTGAAATGTCACGATTGCCCAGTGCGTATTTCTTTTTCTTATAAACGCCATAAGCCAAAGCCCCTAAAACAGGAGCAGTAGCCAACGCTTTTAACGTTTCCCGGCGACCTTTGTCGGGCTGGTTCTGATTTTCGTTCTTGTTTGTTTCTTCTGTTGCCATAATTTAAATCAGTTTTAATTTTAAGAAACCGGCAGGCAGAATTTTAATAAGTAACCGGTCTAAACCAATAATTTTAGAAGTAGGGAATACCGCTAAAGCACCAAGTGCAGCAAACTCTACCAAGTTCTTGTCTATCCACAGATATGAACCCTCAAACGGCATCATGTAAGATGTTTCGATTAAGGCAGGATGCGACAAGGAATAGGCAAAAAGAAGAATCATACCCCCAATGGAGGCAAGTTTAGAGAATACTCCGAGAATCAAACAAAATCCAATACAGAAGAGGCTCCACTCATTACAAATATTCACTAGTGTCATCACAGAATCATTCTGTGTTAAATTAATAAAGAAAGAAGATGCCGGCCCTTTTGAATCAAGTAAATAAGGAAGCGAAGTCCATTTAGGATTAAGGATCTTCACTAATCCCTCGTACATAAAATGCCAGCCAATAAATACGCGTAAGATTACCAACCAGGTAACTTGCGCATTGGAGTAATTTTGAGTTGTTTTCATTGCATTGTGTAATAAAAAAAATACCCGAAGCACGAATATACTTTCGGCTTCGGGTAACTAATAAGTTAGTATCTTTCGATACCGAAAATTAAGATTAGTCTAATACTTTAACCTTAATATTGCGGAACCATACATCATCTCCGTGGTCTTGGAAGCCAATATAACCTTCACGTTTTTCTCCACCCAGGTTATTTAATAGTTCGAAAGCAATCGGCCATGCTTTTTCGCTAAACTTACTTGCCTGAAGCAGATCAGTCCATTGTGGAGTCCATAAGTGGTATTCCACTACATTTTCGCCGTTTTGACCATGAACTACTGTTCCTTTATACACCATGATTTTACCTGTGTTCCACTCGCCAAAAGGCTTAGCGTTTTGAGGTTCAGCAGGAATCATGTCGTAAAGAGAAGAAGATTTACGGTTACCATTTTTACCCATTTTGGCATCAGGATGGTTTTCGTTATCTAAGATTTGATACTCAGGAGAAGAAATGTAGATTGGTTCTAATCTCTTATTTCCGTCTTTATCAGTTGACTCAATTTCTTGAGCTAAGAAGAACACACCAGAGTTTGAGCCTTTAGCTACTTTCCAGTCAAAAGTTAATTCGAAGTTTTTGAACTTATGAGCAAATATGATATCTCCTCCGTCTAAGTCCTGAGCTTCTCCTCCACCTGTTCCGTTGAATTTAAGAGATCCATCTTCGATAGTCCATTTTCCCGGAACATGGTCTTTTCCATAACCACGCCATCCCTTGAACGTTTTTCCATCAAAAATAGAGATATAGCCATCCTTATCTACTTCAAAAGATTCTTCTGCATTTACGCTTTCATCAAGAGGCTTTGTGTTGATCGCCAATTGTGTAGCAGTAGGAGCAGCTTCTTCTGCAGGCGCTTCTTCAGCTTTTTTACCACCTCCACAAGATGCAAAAACACACATCATGGTAGCAGCACTTGCTAATAAAATAGTTTTCTTCATTTTATTTAATTCTTACAAATAAATTATCAAGGCATATCAGCCAATTTCCATCCTGCACGATAGTTATGCTTGATCAATTCTTCAGCGAATTGTTTTGCATTAACCGGATCTGTGTAGTCTTTATTAAATGATGGGTGACCGTCTTTGATTGTAAAGCCGTCTTTAATAACAGTCTTAATCGTTTCGTTATCACCGATGTTAGTGAACTTCATGTTTATACCATCCCAATGTAATTCTTTATGAAGAGCTTGCAGACGTACTGCCAATACTCCCATAACTACCATTTCGTTAAATGGACCTGCTTCAGAGAAGTCAGATTTTGTCAATATACGATTAGCAGCGTTTTCTTTAGAAGCGCGGATCCAGTCTTGTTCGTGACCACCATCCATTGCTTTGTCTACGCGACGGCATACTTTAGGAGCGTTAGGAACACGTCCTGACAACAACCAAGGCTCACGTCCGTAACATCCGCAGATCAATGTATCTTTAGTTCCGTGGAATATAGTTAAACCACCACCTGGGCCCATTAATTCTTTTCCTTGAGGGAATCCTTCCGGACGATCAGGCATCATACCACCATCATACCAGTGTACGATAACTTCAGGAAGACCTACTTTAGGCATATTGTCGCGAGAAGGGAATGTTAATTTTACGTGTTGAGCTTGAGGAGCACAATCGTTCAATAATAAAGTAGAAGAACCTTCTGCTTTAGTTGGGTATCCTAATTTCAATGCTTTAAATACCGGGTGCATGATGTGACAAGCCATATCACCAAGAGCTCCTGTTCCATAAGCCCACCATCCGCGCCAGTTCCATGGATGATAAACTTCATTAAACGGACGCATTGCTGCAGGACCTGTAAATAAATCCCAATTCAGTGTAGAAGCAATTTTAGATGCTTTTTCAGGAGTGTTCAATCCCTGTGGCCAGATAGGACGGTCGGTTGCACATTCTACTTTTGTGATTTCACCGATTTCGCCATTCCAAATCCATTCGCAGATCAAATCAACGCCTTCAGCTGAAGCACCTTGGTTACCCATCTGAGAAGCGATCTGATATTTGTCGGCTAATTTTGTTAATAAACGAGATTCGTAAACTGAGTGTGTAAGCGGTTTCTGCGTATACACGTGTTTACCCATTGTAATTGCGTCGGCAGTAATAAGCGCGTGCGTATGGTCTGCAGTAGCTACCATTACACCGTCAATTGATTTGCCCATTTCGTCGTAAAGCTTACGATAATCCCAGTATTTCTTTGCCTGAGGATATTTATCGAATACTTTTTTCGAATATCTCCAGTCTACGTCGCAAAGAGCTACAATATTTTCAGACTCCATGTTGCGCAGGTTAGCTGCACCCATACCTCCGATACCAATACCGGCAATGTTCATTTTGTCTGTTGGAGAAGTATGTCCGTGGCTTTTACCAAGAACTGCATTAGGAACAATCGTTAAAGCAGCAGCAGCCGCGGTTCCTTTTTGAAGAAATGATCTTCTAGAAATGTTTGACATAATAATTATTTTTATAGATTAGCACTTAATAATGTTTGCTCTTTGTTTTTTTATGATACTTTTTGACAAAGCAACGCAAATATAGCCAATGCCTGATTATGGTCAAGGGCTGTAGGTTTGAATATCTCCGAAAATAGTCTTTTTTAACAATGCTGATAGAGATTCTTTATTTTTATATAAATAATATTTATCTGATTGGTGGTAGAGACCTATACAAATGTAAATATATTTGTTTATTCAGTGCTAATAAAATACAATATTTACTATATTTGTTTTATTTAGTATATTTTCTTTTACTCTATTGATAATGAATAACCAAGATCGCGCATCTTGGTTTGAGTGATTGTTTTATTTATAGTAAATTACGGACTAAATACATACTAAAATTCACTAAACACATTTGTAAAATTATGGTTGAAAACATTGACACCTCTTTAATTGACTGGTCAAGGGCCCAATTCGCTCTTACGGCCATGTACCATTGGTTGTTTGTTCCTCTTACGCTTGGACTTGGCGTTATTCAGGCAATAATGGAATCTATCTACTACAAAACGGGAGACCCGTTCTGGAAAGATACGGCGAAATTCTGGATGAAAATTTTCGGGATAAATTTTGCGATCGGTATCGCTACTGGTTTAATCATGGAGTTCCAATTCGGAACAAACTGGTCAAACTATAGTTGGTTTGTTGGAGATATCTTCGGAGCTCCGCTTGCGATTGAGGGCATTCTTGCGTTCTTTATGGAAGCCACATTTATTGCCATTATGTTCTTTGGATGGAATAAAGTAAGCAAACGTTTTCATCTTACAGCAACTTGGCTGACTATTATTGGGGCTACCTTATCGGCTCTTTGGATTTTGATTGCTAATGCCTGGATGCAATTTCCGGCCGGTATGCAATTCAACCCGGACACCGTACGAAACGAAATGAACGATTTCTGGGCAGTTGCATTATCTCCTGTGGCGATCAATAAATTTTTCCACACTGTTGTTTCAAGCTGGATCGTGGGTTCTGCTTTTGTGGTGGGTATCAGCGCCTGGTTTTTGCTGAAAAAACGTGAGTCGAGATTTGCTTTAGGCAGCATAAAAATTGCCGCTACTTTCGGACTGATCGCTACCTTATTAACCGCTTGGACCGGCGACGGATCGGCTTATCAGGTGGCTCAGAAACAACCGATGAAGCTTGCCGCAATGGAAGGTCTTTACGAAGGTGGTAACGGAGTAGGATTGGTTGCTGTAGGTATTTTGAATCCGGCTAAGCAAGCCTATAACGACGGTGTGAATCCTTTCTTGTTCAATATCCAATTGCCAAAAATGCTTTCTCTTTTTGCGGAAAGAGATTTGAACGGATATGTACCGGGAATCATTAACCTGATTGATGGAGGGTATACGAAAAACGACGGAACTGTTGCTATTTCGGCCGAAGAAAAAATTAAAAGAGGTCAGATCGCTATTAAAGCGTTGGCCGATTACAAGAGAGCTAAAAAAGATAAAGATGAAGTAGCTGCACAGCAATACAGAACGACGCTGGAAGCTAACTTCGAATATTTCGGTTACGGTTATGTGCGCGATAAAGCAGACCTTATTCCTCCGTTAGGATTAACTTTCTATTCTTTCCGTGTGATGGTATTGTTAGGCGGATTCTTTATTCTTCTGTTTGCACTCGCCGTGTTTATGGAAAGAAAAAAGAAGATGGAAAAGGCAGTTTGGCTGCAATGGGTTCTATTATGTTCAATTCCTTTGGCTTATATAGCCAGTCAGGCTGGTTGGATTGTGGCGGAAGTAGGGCGTCAGCCTTGGGCGATACAGGATATTCTACCGGTGTCGGCTTCTGTTTCCAAACTAAGTGTGGGTTCTGTTCAGGCTACTTTTTTCTTGTTCCTGATCTTGTTTACGGTACTGTTGGTTGCTGAGATCGGAATCATGATTAAAGCGATCAAAAAGGGACCTGAATTCGAAAAACAATCTAACTAAAAAACAATTAGAATCATGGATAGTACATATATATTATTGCAACAATACTGGTGGTTTATCATTTCTTTACTGGGGGCATTGCTTGTTTTCCTGCTCTTTGTACAAGGCGGTCAGTCACTATTGTTTACGGTAGGAAAAACCGAACTTCAACAAAAAATGATGCTTAACTCTACCGGACGTAAATGGGAGTTTACCTTTACAACCCTGGTTACTTTCGGAGGGGCCTTCTTTGCTTCATTCCCTTTATTCTACTCAACCAGCTTTGGTGGTGCTTACTGGGTGTGGATGGCTTTGCTGTTTTGTTTTGTTATACAAGCCGTATCTTACGAGTATCAATCTAAGAAAGGAAATCTGTTAGGAAAGAAAACATACCAGATATTCCTTATTATTAACGGTGTGTTGGCTCCGATACTTTTAGGAACAGCGGTTGGTACATTCTTTAATGGTGCTGAATTTTCAGTGAATAAAGAAAACCTGATGGAGATCGGTATGCCGGTTATCTCTTCTTGGGACAACCCGTGGCACGGATTAGAAGCGGTATTGGTAATCTGGAATGTATGTCTCGGATTGGCCGTTTTCTTCCTTGCGCGTATACAGGCTTTGCTTTACTTCATCAATAATATTAACGATGAAGAGGTAGATAAACGTTCCAGAAAACAATTGATTCCGGAAACAGCCTTATTCCTTGTGTTCTTCCTGGCATTCCTTATCCACACCTTGGTGCAGGATGGATTTGCGGTGAATCCAGAAACTAAAGAAGTGTTTATGCAGCCTTATAAATACTTTATGAACCTGATCGAAATGCCTGCTGTTTTGGTTGTTCTGCTTGTGGGAGTTGTTTCTGTATTATTTGGTATCATTAAAACGATTCTACCGGGAAACTGGAAAAAAGGTATCTGGTTCTCGGGTGTGGGAACTGTACTGACGGTGCTTGCTCTTTTCCTTTGCGTAGGTTGGAATAACACGGCTTATTATCCTTCGGTAACCAATCTCCAAAGCTCGTTGACAATCGAAAACAGCTGCTCAAGTCTTTTTACGTTGAAAACGATGAGCTATGTTTCCATTCTTGTTCCATTCGTGCTGTGGTATATCTACCATGCATGGAAAGCATTGGACATACGTAAGATCGACAAAAAAGAAATGGAAGAAGAAGGGCAACATACCTATTGATGTAATCTTCATTCATTAAAACAATAAGAGAGGGTGTGTCAAATGTTTTATTTTGACACACCCTTTTTTGTTTAGTGAATCTATCGGAATTTCCGGTTGGCGAATATGTTAATTCCAACAGATTAACAATTCAAATTCGGTCTTAATACAGGGGCGGATTTTTACAATACTATATGTTTGAAAAGATATCCTTTATTTTTGAAAAAATATCCTTTATCTTTTGAAAAATAACCTTTATGTTTTTAGTATTAATAATCTGCTGATTATCAGTACTGTGAAAACTGAGCGAAAAAGAGGAGGGTATGTGCTGTTTTTAACTTAAAAAATAGAAAAAAATGTTTGTTGTAAACCCGATATTTTGGTTGGAGCGATAAGAAGAAGGGGGAGATCTTTAATTAAAAAAAAAGTTTATCAAAGGATCTCTACAAACGTAATAGGAGATCCTTCGATAAACCTGTTGATCAGCGATATGATTCTCTTAGATATTCTTTACTTTGATCAGGTATTCGGCGATCTGAACAGCGTTCAGTGCGGCACCTTTCTTGATTTGGTCGCTTACGGTCCAGAATGTTAATCCGTTTGGATTACTGATATCCTTACGGATACGACCTACATAAACAGGTTCCTTATCGGCAACAAACAGCGGCATCGGATAATCTTTGCTTGCTGCATCATCTTGCAGAACAACACCTTCTGCTTCTGCAAATGCTTTGCGTGCTTCGTCTACACTGATGGGGCGTTCTGTTTCTACCCAGGTAGCTTCGCTGTGCGCACGAAGAACAGGCACACGTACACAAGTAGCACTAACTTCTATGTCGGAGTGCATGATCTTGCGTGTTTCATGATACATCTTCAGTTCTTCTTTAGTGTATCCGTTGTCTGTGAATACATCTACCTGAGGAATTACGTTGTAAGCCAGCTGATAAGCGAATTTTTCGACCGTTGGCTTTTCTTCCTTCAATAGTTGTTCGTATTGTTTTACCAGTTCGGCCATGGCAGATGCTCCCGCACCACTTGCTGCCTGATAGGTAGATACATGTACACGTTTTATATGCGAAATCTTTTCGATCGGTTTCAAGGCTACAACCATTTGTATAGTTGTACAGTTCGGGTTTGCGATGATTCCGCGCGGACGGTTTAATGCGTCTTCCGGATTTACTTCCGGCACAACCAAAGGAACATCATTATCCATGCGGAACGCACTGGAATTATCGATCATTACGGTGCCATGTTTGGTAATGGTTTCCGCAAATTCGGTAGATGTTCCCCCTCCGGCTGAAACAAAAGCAACATCGATACCCTTAAAGTCGTCGTTATGCTTGAGTTCCTTTACAGTGTATTGCTTACCCCGGAAGGTATAAGAACGTCCTGTACTACGGGAAGAGCCAAAAAGTACGAGCTCATCCAGCGGGAAGTTTCTCTCATCAAGCACGCGCAGGAACTCTTGTCCTACGGCTCCGCTTACTCCAACAATTGCTACTTTCATTTTGAGCGTTAATTTATATAATGAATAAAAAAATCGTTATAACTTTGCCTTTTTAGTATTTATAGGCTAAACAGTTATAACGCTTAAGCCACAAATATACGTATTTTAATACAGAACCTTATAACCTATGAAACAATTGTTCTTGTTTTTTGCATTTTTACTGCCTTTTTGTATACATGCACAACTCCACGATGCATTCGATAATGTTGATATTGCGCATAAGTATCCCTGGAAAGGGGATGTAGACCGATTTGTGATAGAAAATGGATTTATGCGATTGAACGCCAGAGCGCAAAAAGATAAAGCCGCGATATACTTGTATGGAGCTACGTTAAATGAAAATGAATGGAATTTCAGGGTTAAATCAGGCTATCGAACCACGTCTGCAAACTATATGCGTATTTATTTGTGGAGTGATAGCTGTAATTTCTCCAATCAGCAATCCGCTTATTATGTGGAAATAGGAGGAGGGCAGGTGCAAAAAATATCCCTTTGTAAAAAGAAAGCATGGGAAAGCCCTTCTGCGTTAATTTCAAAACCGATTAATAATCTGGATAATCCGTTCGATATTCATATACGTGTGGTGGCCGATAAGGAGGAGATAAAATTATATGCCCGGCTCCATACGAAGACCGATTTTACGGAAATAGGTTCGTCCTACTATACGCCCGAAGTGAATCCGGGCTACTTTATACTCTATTGTAATTATTCCACAGATCATGCGAAAAACAAATATTTCGGTCCGGTCGATATCAAAAATTTCAGCGTAACCGAACCTGCTTTACCTGTTAAGCCCACCGAACTATCTGTTCTTACGCTTAAACAGGAAGATGCCTCGACAATTCTGCTGACCTTTAACCAGGCGGTTGATCCGCAATACGCTTCTTTCGTTCTTACATCGCTGGGCGAAGTGGATGAAATCTACTGGTCGGAAGATGAAACACAGGTTCGTTTGATCTGGTATGGAGCTATGGAAAATGGAAAGGCGTATACCTTAACTTACGAAAATCTGTATGATTCGAATCGGGAATCAAACCATTCAACGCTATCTCCCTTTATTGCGACAGCGGAGGTTACGGATAACGAAAGCTCCAAGCCGGTGACTTCCCAATACAGTAAAGGAGATATCCTGATAAATGAAGTTATGGCCAATCCCAATGGCGCAAAAGGTCTGCCGGAAACGGAGTATGTGGAACTGCATAATACAACAAATGAAGCCATTGATCTGACTGGTTGGTCTTTTTACTATGCAGCAAAAGCAACGTTGTTAAAATCGGCTATCCCTGCAAAAGGATACGCGGTGCTTTTTCGTGAAGGTCGTGCTGTAGAGGTCGATAACGGTGGCGTTTCAATTCCCTTAGCAACATTTCCATCGGCATTAGCAAATACGGGAAAACAATTGCTGTTAACAACCAAAGAGGGTGTTCTTATCGATGATATTACTTATACAGAGGCTAAACCGGGTTGTTCGTGGGAGCGGATAGGAGAGGGCTGGCAATACTCTTCGGATGAAAGAGGTGGCACTCCCGGATCAAAAAATTCTACGACCGATCAAGGAGAGAACGCAGGAGATAGCGATCAGGTTGTTGTACTTCCTTACGAAATAGTTTTTTCGGAACTATTGCCCGAACCACAGGTAGGAGGAAGTGAATATATTGAACTATACAACCGATCGAAAAGAACATTGCCACTGAACGGATTGGCTGTAGCCGTTCGGAAGTCGGACGGTACCTTAAGCACGAATTATGCGCTAAGCTCCCTCGCCGAACCTCTTGACGCGGGCGAATATTGTGTGTTGACTAAAAACGCAGCGGGTGTGCTCGATTACTTTTTAGTGCCTTCGCCTGAAAAAATAAACGAAGTGAAGCTACCTATTCTGGCGAACACATCATCAGAACTTGTTTTGTTTCGTAGTAAAGACAAGGAGGTTATCGATGAGGTGCATTACAGTGAAAAATGGCACTCTTCTTCCGTGAAAAATAAAAAAGGGGTTGCGTTGGAGAAAATTGATTTGGATGGCAATTCGCAAGATCCGGACAACTGGACTTCCGCGTCTTCCTTATCAGGAGGAGGAACTCCGGGATACGCCAACTCACAAGGTGGAACAAATGGCGGAGGAAATCCTACGGGAATTCAAGATCCGGAGTTTATAACGGCAACAGGAACTTATGAAATAGCCTATCGTTTAGATCGAGCCGGTTATATTTGCAGGGCAAGTATATACGATACTTCAGGCAGAAAAATCACGGAGATCGTTAATCAGGAACTGTTAGGAACGGAAGGTATAATCTCCTGGAACGGATTTGCCACCGGAGGAAACAAGCCTTCAACCGGTGTATACATATTCCATGCCGAACTACATCATCCGCAAGGAGGACGCAAGACGTATAAAAAAGTTTTCCTTGTAAAGTGAGATTTATTCGTAAACAGCTTTATACCATTCGAGTTGTTTGTACCATTCTCCGAGCTCTGGGTGTTTATTATTTAATGTTTGATAAGGATATAATGTTAATCCACAATGCGTGCTAACATCAAAACCATCTGAAAAATATTTAAATAGGTTGTCTGTATGTCTTTCGAATAGAACTGTTTTATTTAAGATGATATCAAAAGAGTTTAGTGTTTCCGGGTCAACTATATGTGAAAAATAATCTCTTAAGTCATATGAAATTAGACCAGGAGCGTAAAAAGCACTTCTTCTGTCAAAGCTTTGAATGTTGGATAAAGATATATTTTCTAAAGATTCTTTGTTATTCATAATTATTGATCGTGAAGTTAATGCTAAATCAGACAAACCATCTGTTGATACTAATGATATAGTAGCAGATTTGTCTCTATTCCTGGTTCCTTCTCCAATTGTGTAAAAATTATAAAAGGAAGTGCATATAGATCGTAACGCTTTTTCAGTTTCTTGTGAAAATAATTGACTGAAAATATTTTGGTAAGGAAAGCCTAAATCCCATATTTCTGCAGCAGAAGAAACAATATATTTGGATTTGCTTCTTAATGTGTATGCAACTTCAATGCTACCCATATAGCAAGCGTCAAAAAGTATAAATTCAAAAGTGTTATCTGGAATTGCACTCTGTAAATCGTTTAATTCTATTGCATTTTGGTTCTTGTCATAACCATAATTTTTTGTTGTAGGCCGTGTAGGGGTTGCAATATTATTAGATAGTTGATTATAAATATCTCCTGTTCTAAATGTCTGCTTTTTTTTATTAGGAAGCCAATTTAATCCGTGTCCCCAAAGGATTAAACCGTAACTTTCTGCAGGGTATTTTGTTCGTACTTCAGAAATAATATCATTTAAGACCTCTTTTGTTCCGGAACTTTGATTAATACTATATGTTTGAATTGTGTCTGCAATCCCGTTTTGAACAAGAACTAAGACTGGTGGCTCAATTGGTCGATTGATATAAACAAGCAATCGATTATTCTGCATATCAAATGTGGAAGATGCCGTTTTTAGTGCTTGTAGGTTTGTTCCTGTATTGCCTGCAAGATCGGAGTCTGATGACATGTAGACTAAAATAGTTCGGCTTGGACCGTTCGGTGTTTCGTCGTCAGAACAACCTGTGAGAATTAATGCGAGAAATAGAAATGAAGATAAAAGATACTTCATAGTTTTACTTTTTTGACTTTGCCTTTTTTACTTTCATTATGAAAACGGTCTACAGCCGTTACAATATACGTGTATTTCTCGTTTCCGTTCTTATATGGTAACAAATAAAAGGAGTTTCTGGTTGTAGCCACGATATTATCGGGGTTATTTAGATCTTTTATTTCGTGTTTTGCAAAACGATAAATTACGAAATACGAAGCCAACTCCGGATTTGTAGGGCTTTGTTCCGCTTGCCAATGGAGCATATAACCATGCTCCGTCCATTCGGCTTTTAGCTTCTTTATTTCTTTAGGTGCCCGATTGTGTAAATGTGTGTAGGCCGGAATAAGAGCCGGAGAACGATGATAATGCCTTCTCAAACTATCCGAAACGCCTCCGTTGTTCCAAAGCAATTCGTTGGCCGGCCAAAAACAATTTCCCATTACATTTGGTAACGTACGGGCATAACGCATTTTGTCAGTCAGCTGTTTTGCTTGCATAGTACGGGCTACACTTTGTCCGATATAAAGATGACCTCCGTAGGCATTATTGTTCCACCATTTAATTAGTGTAGTATAGTCTGCCGCCGTGTGCCCCATCTCCCAATAGAGTTGAGGAATGTTATAATCGATCCAGCCTTCCTTTACCCAGCGTGTTATATCGGCATAAAGATCGTCGTAATTCTGAAGTCCGTTTGTGTTACTTCCGGAACCGTCAGGCGTACTTTTCCTGTTTCTGTAGATACCAAACGGGCTGATACCGAAACGCACCCAAGGCTTGCTCAGTAAGATAGTCCGTTTAAGTTCGCTTATCAAGGTGTTTACATTATCGCGCCTCCAATCCGCACGTTGTGCATCGGTATAACCTTTCGGTTTGCCGTATTTCCGAAAACTGACATCATCGGGGAAAGATTCTCCCGGAGCAGGGTAAGGATAGAAATAATCATCCATGTGAATCGCATCCACATCATAACGGGAAACAATATCACGCACTACGCGGCAGATAAACTGTCGGTTATCCGGGATCCCCGGATCAAACAAAACCTGCTTGTTATAGGTAACAAACAAATCGGGGCGATCATGATAAATATGTGAATCTGCAAACCTTGTATCTCCTGCCGTACTTGCACGATAAGGATTCAGCCAAGCGTGAAACTCCATATTTCGCTTATGACATTCTTGAATAAGGAAAGCCATCGGATCAAAATTACCCGCTGGAGCAAGCCCCTGTTCGCCGGTAAAGAAACGACTCCAGGGTTCAATGTCTGATTTATAAAAAGCATCGGCTTCGGGGCGTACCTGAAAAACGATAGCGTTGATGCCGCAATCTTGTAAGAAATCCAGTTTTTTAATAAAGCTGGTCTTCATTTCTGCAGGAGACATGTTTTTATATTCGCCTTGAAAAGCAGTTTGTATCCAGGCTCCCCGAAATTCTCTTTTCGGATTCTCCGATACCGGAGCCGTTACTTGTTTAGAAACGGAACAGGATGTAATAAACACAATCAGAGCCACGGATAATAGCCGGAAATAATTAGCAGACATGAATTTACGGATTTAATTTCCTGCAAAAATAGTGATAAGATTGAATTTACAGAAATATATTCCATTTGAACCGAAAATAGTTGTAACCAACAAGTTCATTAGGTGTAATATGATTATTCGAATAGTAATTATTCAAAATTAAATAATTACATTTGAAAAAACGTTTAGTTTATGGAAGATAAAATACGTAATCCATTTATAATAGGAGGATATGTTGCACCCGTATATTTTTGCGACCGAAAAAAAGAATCGGAAGAATTGCTGACTTCTATACTAAATTTCCGTAACACCTCAATTATATCGCCTCGTCGTATGGGGAAGACAGGGCTGATAAGGCACTGTTTTTATTCCCCACTGATAAAAAAAGATTTTCACGCATTCGTCCGGCCTGATATCTGCAAATGCCTCCGTATTTTAATGTGATGTAGGTGGAGTCTCCTGTCTCCATCAGCGAGGTGTATAGCGTATCAGCCTCCGCATAACGTTTGTTCATGTAGAGTGCCATCCCTTTGTTTCGCAGGATCTGTCTGTTTCCGGGATTGTAATAGAGTGCTGTGTCGCAAATGGCCAACGCCTCTTCTGTGTAATCACCACCGATGCGTAGCATACCGTTGATGAGGTTGCTTGCGAGACCGGCGTTTTCACGATTGTAATTGTAAGCCAGAAAATAACTGGATACCGCCGGAAAGTATTGTTCCATTTTGGTGTAGCAATCTCCCAATCCGGCTAATAAAGCGGAGTTTTGCTCATTATATTCAATCAGGGTAGCGTATCTTTTTATCGATTTCTCATAGTCGCCCGTCTGATAATAAAGACGAGCCAGTTGATGGTTGGCGTAAAAATTAAGACTGTCTGTTTCTAATACTTTACGAAAAAGCTGCTCTGCTTCCGTTCCCTTGCCTACGTTGATTGCTGTACGGGCAACGGTATTCAACACATCGATGTTTGTCGTGTCCATATAGAAACAATGGTGATAAAAATCGTAAGCCTTTCGATACCGTAGCAAGCCTTCATAAGCCTGCCCTATCGAATACATTGTATTGAAATTCGATGAGTCGCTTGCTGTAAGCGTTTCCACCTTGTCAATTACCGCAGCATATTGTTTGCGATTGACTAACTCTTGCAGGCTGTTCTCTTCTTGTGCCTGCCCGATGAAAGGCAGAACACAGAAGAGAAGATAAACCAATCTATAATTCACCATGATCTCGTGCTTATCTTTGTGATGAAGATTTTCTAATCAAAACAATATTCCGGGCTGTTATTGCAACCTGAAGGTAATCGGCACTGTATATCTCACGTTCACAGCCTGTCCTTTTTCTTTACCCGGCTCCCAGATAGGCATAGTGCCAATTACACGCATAGCTTCTTTGTCAAGCGAAGGATATACTCCGCGCATAACTTCTACATCCGCTACACTGCCATCTTTCTTAACGGTGAACGAAACAATCACACGTCCTTGTTTACCACCTTCCTGTGCGTCTGTAGGATATTTTATTCCTTGGTTGATAAATTTTAGTAATGCTTCCTCTCCTCCCGGAAATCTGGGCATCTCTTCCACTACGGTATATACATCGCCTTTTATCTGATTGGACGCATTTGGTGAAGCAGTTTCATTCCCTCCGGAACTTAATCTAAACGTAATCGGCACTGTATACTTCACGTCTACCGCCTGGCCGCGTTGTTTACCCGGTTCCCAGTTAGGGAATGTACTTATTACCCGTACGGCTTCCGTGTCTAATAACGGGTCAACACCACGCACAACTTCTACATCCGATACAGAACCGTCCTTGTTAACAATAAAACTGGCAATCACACGGCCTTGAATACCTTTTTCCTGAGCCGTTACAGGATATTTTATGCCTTTGTTAATAAACTCAAGCAGTTTCGCTTCACCACCGGGGAATTTAGGCATCTCTTCAACAACAGTGAAAACTTGATCTCTGGATTTACTTTGTCCCGCCGGTTTTAAAATAATTGTAGGAGTTGCCTGAACCGAGCTTACGCTTCTGTTTTCTTTGTCATAATTAATAAATGAAACAGAAAGTGTGGCATTATTATCTGTTTGCAACTCAAAATTCCCATTCAGGTCTGTGATGGTACCTGTATCAGTGCCATCCACAATCACATTTGCTCCGGCAATGGCGTTACCATTCGTATCCACTACCGTTCCGCTCACTTTTACAGAACCGGCTTCGGTTGTAGTTTCAGAAGTCGATTCTTGTTTCGTACGGTCGATATTACAAAATTGCAGTAATAAAGCTGCAAAAGGTAGGAAGATGAGGTATTTGGCTCTTCCCATTCTGCTGGATCGTTTTTTATTCATCATCATGATTCGATTTTTTAAGTCTAACACATTAAAATTATTGTATAATGTAGCCGTTGACTGTTGGTGCATTAAACCTAACAGATGAAACTGATAGGTTTTACTATCATAGCCGGAATGTATTACCGTGTTATCTGCAAGGTATTCCAAGTTATGTCTGACTTCTCTTTTCAGCAACCAGACGAAAGGATTTACCCAACAGCAAATAGAAATCAGTTCGCTGAAAATCACATCAATCGAATGCCATTGAGCAACGTGCGTACATTCATGCATGAGGATTTCTTCCAATTCTTTTTCCGAATGACTGTCCGGATAAACAAATATGGAACGGAAGAATGAGAACGGAGCAGCCGGCTTTGGAAGCAGGTATACGGGAATTCCATTAATAACGGACCGTTTGCTGAGGCGTTTGATCCGGAGGATGCTGGCTAATTGAATAATGAACCGTATAAGCAAACATCCGGCAACTGTAACGTAAATTAAGAGCGCGATGTTATTAATTATTTGCCCCCATGAAATAACGTTGGCGTTTGTTTGCTCTACCACTATTTCCGGTGATACACTCGAATAATAGTAAATTACTTCTGCAATAGGCTGTTGCTGTACTTTTACCCATTCTTGAATATTAAATAAAGGATAAGAAAAAGCAAGTACATAAAACGTGAGTAAGGTTATACGGCGTAAAGTAAAGTATGTGTCTTTATAAAAGAACAAACGATAAAAGCCGTACAACAGAATAAACGCTATGTTTATCTTTACGAAATAAGCTAATTCAGGTGTAATATTCATAACAGTAAGGTGTTAAGTTATTCTTTACCTCTTTCAATCATCTTAATAATATCTTCCAGGTCTTTAGCCGTTAGCTTTTGGTCTTTCGCGAAGAAAGAAACCATTTCCTTATAGGAGTTTTCGAAATAATTTTGTACCACTCCGTTCATAAACGTGCGCTTATAGTCGCTTTCAGCTATTAGCGGTGTGTATTGGTAAGTGTTTCCTATAGGTTTCGCTTTCACGTATTTTTTTCGCTCCAGATTTTTAATCACAGACGCCAACGTAGTGTAAGGAGGTTTGGGGTCATCATATTTCACCAAAACATCTTTTACAAAACAGGGTGCCGTTTGCCATATCCAGCGCATGGCTTCTTCTTCTTGCATTGTTAACTTTTCCATTCTATATTCAGTTTTAATATTATCATTACGAATGTTTCGTAGCAAATCTACGTAAAAATCGTAATATAAAAACAGACAAAGGGTTAATTAGTATTAATGTTTGTTCTTTTTGCGGTATTTATAAAAATAAAAAAGACTGTTTCTCGTTGTTACTTATGATAATACAATAGTTGTTACTTGATCTGATACAATAAACGTCTGTACCTAATCCGATGCTTAGAGCCTGTTTAAATTTTCCAACGAGCAAAATTTAAACAGGCTCTTCTATGAAAAAAATAAATATCCGGCACAACCCATTTTCTACGATTTAAGTTAAAATCGGGGGTAAATTGCTTTTTTTTTGACGTGTTTTTAAGTTGTTGATAATCAGGATTATGTATATGCCGAAAAACATAAAGGTTATTTTTGAAAAAATAAAGGATGTTTTCAGAAAAATAAAGGATATATTTATATTTATAAAGTATGCAAAAAAACAACGCTGATTTAAAGGGGGAATTTGAATTGTTAAAAAGGATCAGACCGAACAGAAATTTGACGTAGATCATGCGGTGTTTTAAAGCGTTCGTTTTTTTTTTTTTGAATAGCATTCGTTTGGCTTGAATTTGTTTTGGGAGGGTTTATGCTATAATACTATTTGTTTCTGCAAAAAAAAATTAAAATGGTTTTGTTTATTTAGTATCCGTAAATACATAATAATAATGTACGTATTATTCTAACTTTTATAAATTTAATATTAATAGAATCGAAATGGGAAAATTTGAACTGTCAAAAAGAAAAAATGGTGAATTTCAATTTAATTTGAAAGCCGGTAATGGCGAAATTATTCTTACAAGCGAAGGATATACAACAAAAGCAGCCTGTGTAAATGGTATAGAATCAGTTAAAAAGAACGGTCCGGTTGATGGCAGATATGAAAAGAAGGTTGCTTCGAACGGGAAATTTTTCTTTAATCTGAAAGCAACAAACGGACAGGTAATCGGCTCGAGCCAGATGTACGCCTCAGAGTCCGGTCGTGATAACGGCATCGAATCAGTGAAAAAAAACGCTCCTGAATCTCCTGTTGTTGAATTGGACAGCTAAAAGTAAACTGCCATTTACGACAAAAAAGGCCATAGAGAAACAGTATAATGTATCTTTATGGCTTTTCTTTTAGTTTGAGACCGGGTGATTTGTGTGCTAAGCCGGCATGGTATGTGAATAAAAAATAAAGAATAAGCAGAATAACTTAATTCTGTTTATATTTGCATGTTATCAACAAAACGGTTGACTTATCAACAGTTAGCTCATTTGCTGATAGTCGGTCAAATGGTTTATTATTTTTTTGGATAGATTTGCGACCGAAACATATAAAGCTTAACATTATGGGGAAAATAATAGCATTGGCAAATCAAAAGGGAGGAGTGGGTAAAACCACAACGACCATAAATTTAGGGGCTTCATTGGCTGTGCTTGATAAAAAGGTTCTGGTGGTAGATGCTGATCCTCAGGCAAATGCTTCCTCAGGCCTTGGAATAGATATACGCGATGTGAAGTTGTCTATTTATGAATGTCTGATCAATGGAAATGAGGCGAAAGACGCTATTATTTCTACTGAAGTGGAGCATTTAGACATTATCCCTTCCCATATTGATTTGGTTGGTGCGGAAATTGAGATGTTGAATATTGAAAACCGGGAACAGTTGCTTCGGCAAGTGCTTCAGCCCTTGAAAGAACTGTATGATTATATTTTGATCGATTGTTCTCCTTCTCTTGGTTTGATTACTGTCAACTCCCTTACCGCCGCCGATTCTGTTATAATTCCGGTGCAATGTGAGTACTTCGCATTGGAAGGTATCAGTAAATTACTGAACACGATAAAGATTATTAAATCAAGATTAAATACTTCATTGGAAATTGAAGGCTTCCTGATGACGATGTATGATTCGCGTCTTCGATTAGCTAATCAGATTTATGAAGAAGTGAAAAAACCGTTCCGGGAACTGGTGTTTGATACGGTTATACAACGCAACATTAAATTGAGCGAGGCGTCCAGTTACGGAAAGCCGGCACTGCTGTATGACGCTGAATCCAAAGGTGCTTTAAACCATATTCAACTGGCACAGGAACTGATTGAAAAGAATAAGAAACGAAAATAAGATATTTGTATTATGGCAGGACTTAAAAGATCGGCCCTTGGTCGCGGATTGGATGCACTGATAACGATGGATGACCTGAAAACGGGTGGTTCGTCATCTATTAGTGAGATAGAATTAAGCAAAATTCAACCTAATCCGGAACAACCCCGTACGGTCTTTGAAGAAGAAGCTTTAGAGGAACTTGCTACTTCAATACGCTCGTTGGGCGTGATTCAACCTATAACATTGCGTGAGATTTCTCCGGATAAGTATATGATCATATCCGGCGAAAGGCGTTATCGCGCTTCTTTAAAAGCCGGATTGACAGGGATACCGGCTTATATCAAGACCGCTGATGATGAGAATGTAGTAGAAATGGCGCTGATCGAAAATATTCAGCGTGAAGATTTGAATTCCATTGAAATAGCATTGGCTTATCAGAAACTGATTGATCTTTACGGTTTAACCCAGGAGCGGCTAAGTGAGCGGGTAGGGAAGAAGCGCGCCACGATAGCGAACTACCTTCGTTTGCTGAAATTACCGGCGGAGATTCAAATGGGGCTGAAAGATAAGAAAATCGATATGGGGCACGCGCGTGCCTTGCTTCCGGTGGAAAATCCTAAAGAGCAACTGAAGTTATACGAGCGCATCCTGACGGAAGGTTTATCTGTGCGCAATGTGGAGGAATCCGTACGCAGTGCAGGTGTTACCGAAACGAAAAAGGAGAAGAAAGAGAAAAAGGCGTTGTTGCCCGAAGAGTATAATTTATTGAAAGACCATCTGTCGTCTTTCTTTAAAACAAAAGTACAATTGACCTACAATGATAAGGGTAAAGGAAAGATTACTATTCCTTTCGTATCTGAAGAGCAATTGGAAGAACTGGTTGGTTTGCTTGACAAACTGAAACGATAAGCCGTTGAATGTGGATAATTTTTTTAGCGTAAATAAAATAATAATATACTTGTGTGTTTCGTTTTGTGTTGCCCTGACAGGGTATTCGCAGGAAATTGTTCCTGTTGAAGTGCATACAACGATAGCAGACACAGTTTTGGTGGATTACCCGGAAATTGCAGCGGATACTGTAATTGTATCAGCGGTAGATTCGGTGACACAAGCCGTGCTTTTGGCGGCTGATTCGCTTGTAGTTCCTTCGCCGGAGGAAATGCAGGTGGTCGAACCTTTTAAGCCCAATCCGACGAAAGCGTTGCTTTTTTCCGCGCTGGTTCCGGGTTTAGGGCAGATTTATAATAAAAAGTATTGGAAGCTCCCTATTATCTATGGAGGGCTTATGGGATGTGTGTATGCCATGACGTGGAATCACGGGAATTATTCGGATTACTCCAATGCCTATTGGGGCACTGTTCAGAAGGATCCGATTATGCACAAAGACTTGTGGCAGAACTTTGTGACAGGATCTATAGACTGGAACGATGACGAAGCGATGCTTGCGAAAGCGCGGGATGTGAATTTTCAGAATCAGTTGAAGCGCAGGAAAGATTATTTTCGTCGGTTTCGGGATATGAGTATCTTTATTGGTGTCGGGGTTTATGTATTGGGTATGCTTGACGCGTATGTTGACGCGCATTTGTTTGATTTTGATATTTCGCCGGATTTATCCATGAGGGTAGAGCCGACAATTACGCCGGGAAATAGTCAGACCCCTCATATATACGGAATAAATTGTAGTATAAAATTCTAATTTAATGATAAAGCAACTCTTGCTAATAATAGGCTTACTGCTAAGTCTAAGTTTTGCTGTCGCACAAGAGACAGAGATTACGGGAGACGAAACCTATTCTGTTCTTTCTCAAGAGGAACTAATTGATGAGGTTGGTTATATCCCGGAAAGTTTGGATGCGGATATAGACAGTCTTCTCCATTCATGGCATGTGAGGTATTTTACATCTTCGGTTGATTACTGCCAAGATGATGAAAAAAATGTGTTTTTCCCTGATTCTACTTATAGAGACCGTTTGGATAGACTGCCTCGGGTTATTCCGATGCAATACAACAAGGTGGTACGTCAATGCATTGACCTGTATGCCGAGCGTCGCCGCGGATTGGTTCGTTATATGTTGGGGATGGCAGATTATTATTTTCCGATTATTGAACAGGTATTGGATGAACATGATCTGCCTCTTGAATTGAAGTATCTTGCTGTTGTAGAGAGTGCTTTGAACCCAAGGGCTTTATCACGTGTTGGGGCTTCGGGCCTCTGGCAATTCATGTTGCCGACCGGAAAAGTTTACGGACTTACAATAAATAGCTTAGTAGATGAACGCTTAGACCCTGTAAAGTCTACCTATGCCGCCTGTCGTTACTTTAAGGATATGTACGCGATTTATAACGACTGGAATTTGGTTATGGCTGCCTATAACTGTGGTCCGGGTAATGTGAATAAAGCAATGAAACGTTCAGGGAAGACTGATTTTTGGGACATTTTCCCTTATCTTCCTAAAGAAACCCGTTCTTATGTTCCCTTGTTTATCGCGGCCAATTATATTATGAACTATTATTGCGACCACAACCTTTGCCCGGTAGAAACAAATCTGCCTTTAGCAACCGATACGGTTGTTGTGAATAAAATACTTCATTTTGATCAGGTGGCTGATATGCTGTCTCTTGATATAGAGCAGCTTCGTGTGTTGAACCCCCAATATAAAAGAGATATTGTGCCGGGAAATACCGGATCGGCTGTTCTTAAATTGCCTGCGGCACAAACGTATGCTTTTGTGGAAAATGAAGATACGATTTTTTATCATGGAACGGATTCTTTGTTAGCGGATATGCTGAATAATACCACGGAGGTGAAAACAACCCGTGAACGCATTGTACACATTACGAAACAAGGAGAGAATCTGCATGTTGTAGGAAATAAATACGGTGTTACGGCTAAAGATATACGTAAGTGGAACGGATTGGGCAGTAACCGGGTTGCTGTGGGGAAAAGATTGGTGCTTTATGTAGATAACGGAGGCGTTGCTTTTGCTTCGAACGCGAAGGCTAATGCACCGGCTGCTACAAAGAAAGCCGCTGCGTCGACCACTGTAAATACCGATAAGGGAAACAGTGATTATCGCTCATATACGGTTCAGTCCGGAGATTCGCTGTACTCGATTTCGAAAAAGTATCCGGGTGTAACGATCGCGCTTATTCAAAGCACAAATAATATGACGGGAACGAGTTTACGTCCCGGACAGATACTGAAGATACCGGTAGTTTAGTTAACCGGCTCTGTTTTTCTGAGTGAATAGTTTTTAACACATTTAACATGGTAGCGTATGGAATTTTTGGAATTAATTAAAAGTCAGGTAGCCGAATCAATAAAAGGACAGATCGAGCTGCCAAAGGAAAAAGAAAATAGTGTTGTGGGAGGAATCGGTGATTCAATCCTTGGCGGACTTAAACAAGCTGCCGGCGAATCAAATGGATTAGAGCGTATTATGTCTCTTTTTAATGGAAATACAGCCGCGTCTGCCAGTCCGGTAACTAAGATGATCCAATCGTTTTTTGTGCAACAAATCGCACCTAAGTTGGGTATCGACAGTGGTCTGGCTAATACAATTCAGGCTTTTCTTCCAACCATAATCGATGGGGTAACCAAAAAAGCTTCTTCAGATAAAAACGTGGATCTTGTTGCTGTGCTAACTTCGTTGGCAGGAGGAAAATCCGGCGGCAGCCTTATCGAAAAGGCCGGAGGATTATTGGGTGGCATTCTTGGGAAGTAAGAAATAGCGGTTTGAAGTTGCAAACCCGAAACAAACGACCCGTTGTTCGGATGTAGACCGAAACTACTCGTACAACGGGTTTGTTGTATTTAAAATTAACTATTGATAGGATTCCCATTCTGTAGTGGGAATCAATTGGATTTAATATATTTGTATGCAAACAGCAATTAACAAGGAGATAGACTATGAGCGATGCGAAAAAACCGGGAGTTGAAGAAATGTCTGCTGATGAAAAACAAATTCGTGCTGAGTTTGAGGCGCTTCTTCAAGACTATCTAAACTCTAATCACAGAAGAAAGGTAGAATTAATAACAAAAGCGTTTGAGTTTGCCAATCAGGCTCATTCCGGTGTCAAGCGACGTTCCGGCGAGTCTTATATTCTGCATCCCTTGGCTGTTGCCCGTATTGTATGCCGGGAAATGGGGCTTGGCTCTACTTCCATTTGTTCCGCTCTGCTGCATGATGTTGTGGAAGATACAGAATATACGGTTCAGGATATCAGCAATATGTTCGGCCCCAAAATCGCCCAGATTGTAGACGGGCTGACTAAAATTTCAGGAGGTATCTTCGGTGAACAGGCTTCGGCACAGGCTGAAAACTTCCGCAAACTGTTGCTCACAATGAGTGACGATATCCGTGTGATTTTGATTAAGATAGCAGACCGTTTGCATAATATGCGTACACTCGGATCGCTTTTGCCTGCCAAACAATTTAAAATTGCCGGAGAAACGCTCTACCTATATGCCCCTATGGCTCACAGGTTGGGCCTTTTTTCTATTAAGACAGAACTGGAAGATCTTAGTTTCAAATACGAACACCCGCAGGAATACGCCTTTATACAAGAACGGTTGGACGCGACCGAAGAAGCGCGCAAAAAACTGTTCGGACATTTTGCCGTTCCGGTTGATAAGAAACTGCAAAGCATGGGACTTAAATACGAAATGCGCGCGCGGGTTAAGTCGGCTTACTCTATTTGGAGTAAAATGGAGAGTAAAGGTGTATCGTTTGATGAGATATATGATATTTATGCTGTGCGTATCATCTTTGAATCTCAACTGGGAATAGATGAAAAGAACCAGTGTTGGGAGATTTACTCTGCTATTACAGATATTTACCGCATACGACCGGACCGGATTCGAGACTGGGTGAGTAGGCCGAAAGCAAACGGATATCAGGCATTGCACCTGACGGTTATGGGACCCGACGGTCAATGGGTGGAAATTCAGATTCGTAGCCGCAGAATGGATGATATTGCCGAGAAAGGCTTTGCCGCGCATTGGAAATATAAAGAACATAATGTGGAAGAGGATACGGAACTGGACAAATGGTTGCATACAATCACGGAAATTCTGGAGAACCCGAATCCAAACGCGTTAGATTTTTTAGATACGATAAAATTAAATCTTTTCAGTGCCGAAATTTTTGTGTTTACACCGAGAGGGGATATAAAAACACTTCCTCAGGGTGCCACCGCGTTGGATTTTGCGTATGCGCTTCATACCAATATCGGGAATAAATGTATCGGGGCAAAGGTGAACCACCGCCTTGTTCCCTTGAGTCATCCCCTGGCAAGTGGCGACCAGGTTGAAATACTCACCTCGCGTTCGCAGGAGCCGCAACCCGATTGGATAAATTTTGTAACAACCGCAAAGGCAAAGGCGAAGGTAGATTATGCTTTAAAACGTTCGCGCCGTGAGGTTGCCCGTGAAGGAGAACACAAGGTGATTACTGCCTTGAAGAACGCGGAGATTGATCCGAATACCGGAGAACTCGATAAGCTGGCGCTTTATTATGGTTTTCCGAAAAGGGAGGATCTGTTTTATTCCGTAGAAAAAGGAGAGACCGTACTTCCGGAAAACTTAAAAAAGATATTGAAAGAAAAAACAGACAACTTCTTTTTCAAATACCTGAAACAAGCTCTTGGTGTTGGAAAAACGCAGGAAGAAGATGCGTCCGTTGAGGAAGAACCGAAAGAGAAACCGCAATACGACAAGAAAAGACCGTATATCCTTCGTGAGGAAGCTTTTAACCGGAACTATGTGCTGGCGGAATGTTGTAAACCAATTCCGGGTGACGATGCGCTGGGTTTTATAAATGACGATGGTAATGTGGTGGTGCATAAGCGTTCCTGTCCCATCGCTATGCGCCTGAAAAGCAGCTTTGGCGAACGTATTCTATCCACGGAATGGAGTAGTCATAAAACCGCCTCGTTCGAAGCCACACTCGAGGTAAAAGGGATTGACTCGCTTGGCGTGTTAAGTAATATCTCAAAAATTATATCCGAAGATTTTAACGTGAATATCCAGCGATTGTTGATTGAGGCGAAAGATGGTGTTTTCGAAGGAAAAATAAAGATGAAAGTACACGACGTGGAAGATATTCAGAAAATATGCGTTAAGCTGTCGAAACTAAAGAGCATTAAATCGGTAGGCAGAGTTGGCGAATGATAAATCCGAATTTATCGTAGGGGCGAAAAAAGTTCACCCCTACATGATAATGTAATTTCTTTGTTGTTAAAAAGGCAGGTCATCCACCGGATTGGCCGGACCAAAATCGGGTGCTGCTACTGTAGGATTGCTGATTGGAGATGTAGCTGCTTCGGGTGAAGATTGCATTGCAACGCGATCAACTTTCCATGCGCTGATGTTGGTGTACCAACGGCCTTGATATTCACGGCTGTCGATATCGAAAAACACATTTACGTCTTCCCCTAATTTAATGTCTGCTTGCGTTATGCGATCTGCTCCAAATAGCTGGAAGCATACCTTTTTGGGGTATTGATCATACGTTTCCAATACATATTCTTGTTTTTTCCACTCGTTGCCATTTTTGCTTGTACCTCCTTGCTCGGGAAGAACAGCAATGATCTTTCCTGTAATTTCCATGATTGTCTTTTTATATTGGATGCGAATTTACGGTTTTCTGCCGTAAGTTACTAATTCTTTTTGCGGGTACTGTTTCCTCAGGGTTGCTGTTCGTTTTCCAACGCGTCGAAAGCATCGCGAATAGAGAGTAACTCTGCTTTTATTTGCTTCAAACGATTAACGATCTCTTCCTGTTTTACAGTGGTATCCTTGTTGTCTTTTAATTTCTGACGTGCTCCGGCCAGCGTCATGCCCCTTTCTTTTACCAAATAATAAATCAGGCGGATGGCTTCGATGTCTTCCGTTTTATAGAAACGTGTACCTTTTTCTGATTTGCGCGGACGGATAATGTTGAACTCTTTTTCCCAGAAACGGAGAGTCGATTCGTTCAGGTTGAACATGGCCGCCACTTCACTGATGGAGTAGTAGAGCTTTTTGCTGTTGGTATCTTTTTCTTCCATAGCCTTAATCCATTACCTGTCCGTGATTTTCCGCAATCTGAATCATGCGGTCGTATTCCTCGGGAGTGAGGTCCATAAAATAGTACTTGGACGGATTGTCGTGTCTGCCGCGTACAATTACTTCATAATGCAGGTGAGGACCTGTGGATTTACCCGTGTTGCCCACATAGCCGATTATTTCTCCCCGTTTTACCTTCTGACCTACACGGGCTTTAAACTTCTGCATGTGCCCGTAAAGCGTTTGGTAACCGAAGCCATGGTCAATAATAAGGCAATTGCCATACCCCTGTCTCCAACCCGAAAAGGTAACGACCCCGTTTCCCGTGGCATAGATATCTGTTCCTGTTTTAGCAGAAAAGTCCATGCCCGAGTGAAATCTGCGTGTCCGGTAAATCGGGTCGATACGCATACCATATCCGGAGGCTGTTCTGGTCAGGTCTTTATTCGAAATAGGCTGAATAGCCGGAATACACATCAGTCTTTCTTCCTGAGTTTTGCCGATATTGATCAGCTCTTCCAGCGAGTTGGATTGTATGTAAAGCTGCTTCCGTAGGATATCCATCTTTTGGGTTGTGGCGACAATCAATTCCGAATTGGGTAAACTGGTAAGGTGCTCATAGCGGTTAGTTCCGCCAAAGCCGGATTTGCGAATGGATTCGGGAATTGATTCGGCCTGAAAGATAGCCCGGTAAAGATTTTCGTCTCGCTGCTGTATATCGGTAAGAACAGCCAACGCGTCGTTGAGGCGAAGTGACAGAATCTCGTATTGTGTCTGGAGTAATTTGTTTTCTTTTATTAACAATGTTTCCTTAGGTGAATCGATCAGATAGAACATCACAAAAAAGGTGACAACACCAAAGGCGACTCCTGTACTCAAATGGCGCAATATGGTGAAGAAACGATCTTTCGCCGAAGGATATACCCGCTCGTAACTAAGTGTAGCCGGATTATAGAGATAGTACGTTTTTCGGGTTTTAAACAGCTTCATTTAATATTTTATTGTTCAAACAGTGGCAAAAATAATAAAATGGAGTACTTTTGCAAATTGTTTTTCAGAATATTAACGAGACTATACAAGACGTATGTTGACAGCAAAAGAAACCCGAGAATCCTTTAAAGCATTTTTTGCTTCAAAAGGACATCAGATTGTGCCTTCAGCTCCTATGGTGATAAAAGGCGATCCTACATTGATGTTTACCAATGCAGGAATGAATCAATTCAAGGATATAATACTGGGGAATGTTCCGATCAAATACCCTCGCATAGCCGATTCACAGAAGTGTCTTCGCGTAAGCGGTAAGCATAATGACCTAGAAGAAGTGGGACATGATACGTACCACCATACCATGTTTGAAATGCTTGGAAACTGGTCTTTCGGAGATTATTTTAAGAAAGAAGCCATTAACTGGGCATGGGAATATCTGGTAGACGTGCTGAAGCTAAATCCGGAACGCCTTTATGCAACGGTGTTTGAAGGTAGTGCGGCTGAAGGATTGGAAAGGGATGATGAAGCTGCCGGATATTGGGAAAAGTTTCTTCCTAAAGATCAAATACTGAATGGCAATAAAAAAGATAATTTCTGGGAAATGGGAGATACCGGTCCGTGCGGTCCCTGCTCTGAAATACATATAGACCTTCGTCCTGACGATGAACGTGCTGCCGTAAGCGGTGCCGAAATGGTTAATAAAGATCATCCGCAGGTAATTGAAATCTGGAACTTAGTGTTTATGCAATATAATCGTAAAGCAGATGGTTCACTGGATCCGCTTCCGGCTAAAGTTATCGATACCGGTATGGGATTTGAGCGTCTTTGTATGGCTTTACAAGGAAAGATTTCCAACTACGATACGGATGCGTTCCAACCGATTATTCAGGAAATAGCGGCAAAGAGTGGTTCTGTATATGGCGTAGATAAGCAAAAAGATATCGCTATGCGTGTGATTGCCGACCATATCCGTACAATCGCTTTCTCTATTACGGACGGACAGTTGCCTTCGAACGCGAAAGCGGGTTATGTGATCCGTCGTATCTTACGTCGTGCGGTGCGCTATGGGTATACATTCTTAGATCGTCGTGAAGCATTCATGTATGGATTGCTGCCTGTTCTGATCGAAACGATGGGTGATGCTTATCCCGAACTGATCGCTCAGAAAACATTGATCGAAAAGGTAATAAAAGAAGAAGAGGAATCGTTCCTGCATACATTGGAAACTGGTATCCGTTTATTGGATAAAAAGATAGCCGATGCTAAATCGGCCGGAGAAAGTATCCTGAACGGTGTAGATGCCTTTACGTTATATGATACTTACGGATTTCCGTTAGACCTGACCGAACTTATCCTTCGCGAAAATAAGATGGAAGTAAATCTGGACGAGTTCAATGCGGAAATGCAAAAACAAAAAGAACGCGCCAGAAATGCCGCCGCTATAGAAACAGGCGACTGGGTTATCGTAAAAGAAGGAGATAGTCAGTTTGTAGGATATGACTATTTTGAGTGTGATGCCGAAATACTTCGTTATCGTAAGATCAAGCAAAAAAACAAAGAGCTATATCAATTGGTATTAGATAAAACTCCGTTTTATGCTGAAATGGGGGGGCAAGTAGGAGATAGCGGATGGCTTATAACCGGTGATGAAAAGATTGAAATCATAGATACTAAGCGTGAGAATAATCTTCCGGTACATTTGACAGCTCGTTTACCTAAAGATATCACAGCCTCTTTTACGGCTAAGATTAATGAAGAAAAGCGTTTGCAATGCGAATGTAATCATACAGGTACGCACTTGTTGCACGAAGCGCTTCGCGAAGTGTTAGGTGCTCATGTTGAACAGAAGGGTTCATTTGTGTCACCGGAAACGTTGCGTTTTGACTTCTCTCACTATCAAAAAGTAACAGATGCCGAAATTCGTGAAATAGAAAAACGTGTAGGAAAGAAGATCCGTGCGAATTACGCGATAGAGGAGCACCGTTCCATGCCAATCAATGAGGCGAAAGAATTAGGTGCTATGGCGTTGTTTGGTGAAAAATATGGCGATGAAGTGCGTGTAGTTAAATACGGTAGCTCTATCGAGCTATGTGGTGGTACGCATATTCCTTCCACCGGTATGATTGGTTCACTCCGTATAATGGCTGAAAGCTCTATTGCTGCAGGTGTACGTAGAATAGAAGCGGTAACTGCAGAAAGAGCAGAAGAGTATATTTTTACATTGCAGGATGTGTTGTCGGAGCTTCGTTCGTTGATGAATAATATGCCGAATGTAGTGCAGGCTGTTAAAAAATCAATCGAAGAGAACGCCGATATGAAGAACAGACTGGAGCAATTTGTGAAAGAGAAAACAAAGCTTCTGAAAGAAGAATTGTTAGCAAGAGCTGAAAATAAAAACGGAATACTCACCGTGCAATATATTGGTCCGGGTAAACCTGATATGGGAAAAGATATTGCCTTTCAGCTAAAGGGAGAAGTGAACGATTCTTTTGCTTTTGTGGGTGGATTTATCGAAGAGTCTAAATGTACTTTAATGGTTATGCTTAGCGATGATCTGGTTGCAGATGGTCTGAATGCTTCCCAATTAGTGAAAGACGCGGCAAAACATATCCAAGGTGGTGGTGGAGGGCAACCTCATTTCGCAACTGCCGGAGGAAAGAATATTGACGGATTAACTATTGCGGTAAATGAGATCGTAGGATCTCTGAATAAATAACAAGAGTATTTATGGATAAACGGAAAGTCGTCATTTGCAAAGATCTGAAGGTAGAACTGGAGGCGTATCTCAAAGCGTTGAAGTTCGATAAGGTATTCATTCTGACGGATGAAAATACGCTGAAAGACTGTTATCCTGTTTTGAAAGAAATATCATTACTGTCATCAGCTCCGGTTTTTACGGTCGGAGCCGGTGATACCCACAAAAATATAGATGAGGTTTCCCGGTTGTGGACATGCTTATGCGAAAGCGGTGCGTCGCGTAACTCATTATTGATTAATCTTGGTGGTGGAATGATAACAGATATGGGTGGCTTTGTAGGCGCGACATTCAAACGCGGTATACAAACAATCAATATCCCGACTACCCTGATGGCTTCGGTTGACGCCGCTGTAGGAGGAAAAACAGGAATTAATTTCAATGGACTGAAGAATGAGATCGGATCATTTTATCCACCTCTTTGTGTTTTTATCTACAACAAATTTCTACGTACATTAGACCATGCGAATATCCTGTCCGGTTATGCCGAAATGATAAAGCACGCGTTAATATCTTCCAAAGAAGTCTATGCGGATGTCTTTTCATTTGAGCCGGATTCGGGTGATTTAAATCAGTTAGACACTCTCGTTGCTCAATCGGTTGCCATTAAGGAACGTATTGTAGAAGAAGATCCTAAGGAGAGAGGTATCCGGAAGGCGTTAAACTTGGGCCATACAATCGGACATGCTTACGAAAGTCTTTCTTTTAAGAAGAATAGTCCCTTACTTCATGGTCACGCTGTTGCTGCCGGCTTGATAGGCGAATTATACCTTTCGCATAAAGCTTGCGGCTTTCCGATGAGCGAACTATCTCAGATCGTTTACTATATCAAAACGTATTATCCTCCATTTATACACGATTGCGATGATTACGAAAGCTTGTATGAATTGATGACACACGACAAGAAGAACGAAGGGGGAGTTATTAACTTCACGCTGCTGTCTGCTATCGGAGAAGTTCAGATCAACCAATCAGTCGATAAGCAACAGATCCTTGGCGCACTTGATTTTTACAGGGAAAGCTTTGGAATCTAATAAAAAAAAGAATACTTTTGCACTCACATTAAGCGGGGTGTAGCTCAGCCCGGTTAGAGTACTCGTCTGGGGGGCGAGTGGTCGGACGTTCGAATCGTCTCACCCCGACTAACCGAAAAGCCTTTAAAATCTACTTTAGAGAGATTTTGAAGGCTTTTTTTATGTCTTGTAAGTTGGGTGAATGGCATAAAAAAGAGGGTGTCCCACAAGGGCACTCTCTTTTATCTTTTTATGCTGCGTTCTTTTGTTGATTTAGCTTTGTCAGATTTATAATCTGAGTTTTTCTCTCTTCGTGGTGTTGATAGACTCTAAAAAGTTCTACATTCTTGTTTTTTACCGTTCTTTTTTGAGCAAAAACTGCCTTTTTCTGCTTTCGATATAGTTTGAGCAGGTTAAAGGCTATAGCAAAGACAGCAAAATCCATTGCCACTTTCTCTTTTGATTGATGGCGGAACCGATTGTAAGCTTTATTGTATTTGATTTGACCGAAAACAGCTTCGGGTTCTATGGGGCGTCGCTTTCGCATTCGTAGACCTTCTTCCGAGGTAAGCCTTTCACGGGCTTTCCGTTTATACTCCCTTAGCTTATGATTAACCTGTATTTGTCTGTCGTTTTCTGACTTATGGCATAAACTCCTGAGCGGACAACCTTGACAACGGCTGGCTTTGTAAACACTTATCTCTGAAACAAAGCCACTTTGAGTTTTACGATTTGTCGTATAAATCTTTTTCATTTGTTGCCCCATCGGACAGATGAAATAGTCTTTCTCCTTATTGTAATAGAGGTTGTCCTGTAGAAATGCATTGTTTTTAAAGGAACGTTTCTCTTCTTTGTGAAAATAATTGTATTTTACATAAGCCTCGATTTCTTTCTTTTCCAGGTAAGTATAATTCTCTTCACTTCCATAACCCGAGTCGGCACAAAGCTGTTCAGGACGTATCTTGTAGTTGCTTTCAAATCCATTCATAAAAGGGATAAGAGTCAATGTGTCTGTTGGATTAGGAAAGAGATCATAGTGTGTTATAAATTGGTTTTCTGTACCTATTTGAAGATTATACGCGGGCTTTAACTGTCCGTTTCTCATATGGTCCTCTTTCATGCGCATAAAAGTTGAATCCGTATCGGTTTTGCCAAAGCTATTACGCTCCCCCAGAGTATCCAACTTTTCTTCGTACTCCTGAAGTTTTGGCAAATGTTTATCTTCCAGCGTTTTGATTTGTTTAAGTTCTTCTTTACTACGGTTCTCCCGGTTTATCTGCTGTATCCTTTCTTTCAATTCCCGACTGTTGATGGGGGTAGGAGGCTCATCATCGGGAGCATTGTCTTGAGTAATACCGTCTTCTATCTGAGAGAGAATACCATGTATTTTAGATTCCAGCTTAGCCTTATTTCTTTCAACGCTTTTGCGCCATACAAAAGTGTATCGGTTAGCACGGCTCTCCAACTTAGTGCCATCTACATAGAGTTCTTTCAAACTGATGTAGCCCATATCTACCAGAATGAAGACGATCTGAACAAATAGCTTATGGATACTCTGCTTTAGACGAAGCGAACGGAAGTTGTTTATTGTCCTGAAATTAGGCTGTTGATCGCCAGAGAGCCAGATGTAATAAATGTTTTGTTCTAATTGAGCGGCTATTTTTCGACAGGAATAGACATTGTTCAGATAGGCGTAAAAAAGAATCTTTAGCAACATCCGGGGGTGGTAACTACTATTGCCTCCTCCTTTATATCCAAAATCAATGTCGGATAAGTCAAGCTCGTCAACAATATGATTGACTAAACGAACGGGGTGATCTTCAGGTATCTTACTGTCTATACTTACCGGAAAAAGAACACCTTGCCCCTGATTGTAGGGTTTCCATGATATTTTGGCCATAAAGCAATGATTGTCTTTGTTTTATGACTTAAATATAATAAAAAAAGAGCAATAAAAAAAGGATGTCCAAAACTTTTTGGACACCCTCTTTTTGTTATATACTGAGTGTTTTGACTTAGAACTTGAATGCTACGCCAATGGTTAGGTAAGCTACGTCATAGCCTACTTCTGCCATGCCGGCAAAAGAATCGGTGAAATAATAACGGGCACCTAAATACCAAGCCCAATACAAAGCACTCGATTCTGCTGAATAACGTCCTAAATCTTTATAGTCTGATTTTCCTGATACGATGTTGTATCCTAATCCTATACCGGTGTATGTGTCCAGTTTGTCTACAAAAGCATAATGTAAACTACCTCTGGCTCCAACAACTGCACTTGAATACTTGTAATCATATTCATTACCCCAAGAATATTTGCTGGATGTATATCCGAAATAACCTCCAACACCGATAGAACTTTTATCATCAAACAGATGATCAACTACGCCATATTCAAAAGAAGCGGAAAGTGGAGGGATAGATGTTTTAAAGCCACTGCCATTATACAGGCTGTTGCCTAATCCGATACCAACATTTAATACTTTGTCTCCTTTGTTAAACGATTGTGCCGATGCTCCGGCAACGATAAATACACATAACAGTGAAAAAAATAATTTCTTCATGAAATAATAGTTAAAAATTTGAATAAAACAATTTAATTAGTCGCCTGCAAATATATGTATAAATTATTAAATATTAGCAACATCCCCAAAAAAAAGACATTTGTTAATTGTGATATCTGCAAATTTTTTGCTACATGTATCTTTATTCGGTTATACCTTCCAGACTCAGGAAAAACGCGTATTCCAAGGCAATATCTTTTAGATAATCAAAGCGACCGCTTGCACCTCCGTGACCGAACTCCATGTTGGTTTTCAGCAGCAGCACATTGTTGTCGGTCTTTGTATCACGGAGTTTAGCTACCCATTTAGCCGGCTCGAAGTATTGTACCTGACTGTCGTGCAATCCGGTGGTGACCAACATATTCGGATAGTCTTTTTTCTCGATATTTTCGTATGGGCTGTAGCTTTTCAAATACAGGTAAGCGTCTTTTTCTTTCGGATTTCCCCACTCGTCGAATTCATTTGTGGTTAACGGTATACTTTCGTCAAGCATGGTGTTTACTACATCCACAAACGGAACGGCAGCAATAACACCTCGCCATAGCTGTGGAGCCATATTTATTACCGCACCCATTAATAAACCTCCGGCGCTACCACCTTCGGCATACAGGTGTTCTGCGGCGGTGTATTTTTCCTGGATCAGAAATTCGGCACAATTAATATAATCGGTAAACGTATTTTTCTTTTTCATCAGCTTGCCGTCTTCATACCATTGCCGTCCCATTTCTTGTCCGCCGCGGATATGTGCGATGGCATAAGTGAATCCGCGGTTTAGTAAGCTTAACCGGTTGCTGCTGAACGCGGCATCCATACTCGCGCCATAACTTCCGTAAGCATAAAGCAGTAAAGGCGTTTTCCCATCCCGTTTGCTCCCTTTCTTATAAACTAACGAAATGGGCACCTTCGTTCCGTCTTTAGCTGTCGCGTAGATGCGTTCTGCCTGATATTCGTCACTGTTGTAGCCGCCAAGTACTTCACGTTGCTTCAGTAGCGTTTTTTCATGCGTGTCCATGTTGTAATCATACGTAGAACTCGGTGTTGTTAGTGAAGTGTACCCATAACGCACCTTGGCTGTTTCGTATTCCGGATTTGATGCCGTGTAAGCCATATAGGTTGGCTCTCCGAAATCAATATAGTGCTCATCGCCTGTCGATCGGTTAATCACGCGAAACTGAATCAATCCCTCTTTGCGTTCTTCCACAACTAAGAAGTTTTTAAACTCATCCACGCTTTCAATCAATACATCCTTGCGATGAGCAATTACGTCTGTCCAGTTTTCAACACCTGTGTTGTCGATCGGGCATTTCATTAACCGGAAATTCACAGCGTCTTTATTGGTCAGGATCAGGAATTCATTCTCAAGCGGAA
The DNA here is from genome assembly GCF_900178525.1 of Massilibacteroides vaginae. Classification (GTDB taxonomy): domain Bacteria; phylum Bacteroidota; class Bacteroidia; order Bacteroidales; family Tannerellaceae; genus Massilibacteroides; species Massilibacteroides vaginae. Next base: position 595,959 of record NZ_FXDJ01000009.1, on the reverse strand, counting down.
TAACATCATACAATACATCCTTCAAACGAGGCTGGAAAGACTTGAATTGCGCGTCTGCCTTTGACGCGTCAGCCAGTAATAGTTCAGCAGAAAGAGTTGCTTGCGAATAAATCATGATGTACTGATTGTTTTTACTCTTTCCCACGCCGATGTAATTACTCTTATCTGATTCTTCGTAAACAGTCGCGTCTTTTGAGGCGTCGGTTCCGAGGGTATGGCGTTTGATTTTTTCAGACAACAGTGTTTTCTCGTTTTTTGAAGTATAATATAAAGTCTTATTATCGTTTGCCCAAACCGAACCGCCGCTTGTATTGGCGATTGCTTCCGGATAAAGTTCGCCGGTTTCCAGGTTTTTGATGTAAATTGTATATTGTCTGCGGCTCACATTATCCACGCCGTAGGCCAGTAACTTATTGTCTTCACTAACCGAAAAACCTCCGGCTGCATAGTAAGCATGACCTTCCGCCAGGGCATCCACGTCGAGTAGAATCTCTTCGGGTGCGTCGAGCGAGCCTTTTTTACGGCAATATTTAAAATATTCCAAACCCTCTTCTGTCCGGGTATAGTAATAATAGCCGTTTTTGAATACCGGAACACTCTCGTCTTTTTCCTTGATTCGGGCTTTCATTTCATTAAATAAAGCCTCCTGAAAAGCAACAGTTCCGCTCATAACCGTGTCTACATAAGCGTTTTCCGCTTTCAGATAATCCACTACCAAGGTGCTGTCCGGACCTTTGCCGAAAAAATCGTACATCCAGTAATAAGGATCAACTACTTTGTCTCCATGTATCTCTCTTACATGTTCTTTCTTAACAGCAACAGGAGGTGTCGCCGTTTTAAATATTACTTTTTTATTTTCCACGCATCCCATAATAAGAAGCAAACTTAGTGCCAAAAAACTGATTTCTTTCATAATACGCTGTATTAAGTGCAATGTTAAGACAATATGCAAAAGTACATATTAATGATAGAAAGATATTTGTGTTGGTGAAAAAAAATATTGTAATTTAGTCACATATATTCGGCAGCTCATCCAAGTTCTTAAAGAAACCATAAAATACATAGTAATAAAAACCAATTATAAGAAAATGAAAAATCAGCTTAAATCTATGTCCAGGAGGCATTTCTTAGCCTCTACAGGTGCTATTGCCGGCACTGCTTTGCTTAATCCGTCAAATCTGAACGCGGAAGAACTGAGTTCGACGGCCGCCCTTACTAAAAAAACAAAGGTTGCCCTTATCGGCACAGGCTCACGCGGATGTGGCATGTGGGGGCGTGATCTGGTGAAACGCTATTCCGACCAACTCGAATTTGTTGGTTTATGCGATATTAATCCCGGGCGTCTTGCTTTCGGGAAAGAATATATCGGGGCGAGTTGTCCGACGTTTACCGACTTCGAAAAAATGATGGCAGATACAAAACCGGATCTGCTGATCGTAACAACAGTCGATGCTACACACCATGAATTTATAATCCGCGGTATGGAATTGGGCGCGAATGTGCTGACCGAAAAACCAATGACGATTGACGAACAAAAGATACAGGCTATTCTGGACGCTGAAAAAAGAACGGGAAAGAACTGCCGGGTCACGTTTAACTACCGCTACTCTCCACACCGTGCCAAAATCTGGGAGATGCTGCGCGCCGGCGAGATTGGTGAACTAACCTCTGTAGATTTTCACTGGTACTTAGACACATCGCATGGAGCGGATTACTTCCGGCGATGGCATAGATTGGTGGAAAAGGGCGGTTCGCTTTGGGTGCATAAAGCAAGCCATCACTTTGACCTCCTGAACTGGTGGATCGATAGTGATCCGGAAACGGTATTCGGATTGGGCTCTTTGGAATTTTATGGAAAGAACGGTCCTTTCCGCGCGGAAAACTGCCGTACATGCAATCACACCAAAGACTGTAATTTCTTTTGGGATGTAACCAAGAATGATTATTACCGGAAAATTTATGTTGAAAATGAAAAATACGATGGCTATCTTCGTGATGGCTGTGTGTTTAAAAATGATGTCAATATCTTTGACAAGATGGCCGCAAGCATCAGCTATAAAAATGGAGTGCAGGTTTCCTATTCGTTGACCACTTATTCCCCTTATGAAGGATACCGCATAGCTTTCAACGGAACGAAAGGACGTATCGATGCCTGGATACAAGAATCCAAACCCGTTAGTGATGCAAATTACGATGAAATTGTTCTTTTCCGCAACTTCAAAAAACGGGAGTATATCCATATACCTCATGGCACCTCCGGACATGGTGGTGGCGATGCGCTATTGCAAGATCAGATATTCATCCCGAATACGCCCGACCCATTGAAACAATGCGCCGGAGCAAGAGACGGAGCCTTGGCTTGCTTAGTAGGTATTGCCGCACGCAAAAGTATCGCGAGTGGGCAGCCGGTGAAAATCGCGGATCTTACGTCGGTTAAACCCGAAGCGAATAAACAGTATACACGAATAGTGTAAGAGCCTGTTTAAATTTTCCAAAGAATAATATTATGTTGTTTTTTCGTCCTGTTTTGAGTTTCTTTTCGGTCTATTCCCTTGTTTTATTTCGTCACATAGCCCGCTATGCTCCTCTTTAAAACAAGAAAATATCCTCGAAAACAATTCTCAAAACAGCAACGAGCAAAATTTAAACAGGCTCTAAATATATGTACAACAATACCAACTTTTAGAACACCCTCACAAATAATATTAACATCACCATGTCAACCAGAAGAGATTTTATTAAAAAAGCCACAGCCGGTGTAGCCGGATTAACATTCGGTGGCTTTGCGACCGGACTTTCTGCTCGTAGTTATGGACGTGTAATAGGGGCAAACGATAGGATACAAGTGGGCGTCGTTGGCTTTTCAGACCGCTTTAAAGGTTCGCTCTTTCCTTGTTTTATGAATCATGCAAAGGAGCTGAATTTCGAATTTGTGGCATTGTCGGATATCTGGAGTGTTCGCAGGGAAGCGGGACAGGCTTTTCTGAAAGAAAAAACAGGATGGGATATCGCTTCTTGCCGCAACAATGAAGAACTTTATGACCGCAAAGATATAGATGCGGTAATTATAAGCACAGCGGATTTCCAACACGCGTTGCATTTGGTTGAAGCGGCGAAAGCTGGAAAAGATGCTTACGTGGAAAAACCGTTTGCCGAAACGATGAACGATGCCAATGAAGCGTTGACTGCCTGCCTTGCTGCCGGAATTGTTGTGCAGATCGGATCGCAACGGCGTAGCGGCGCAAATTACAAAGCGGCCTCCGAATACATAGAATCGGGTAAATTCGGAAATATTAATATGGTAGAAATGTGTTGGAACGTAAACCAGCCCGGGCGTTGGAGAAGACCAAAAGAATGCGCCTCCATCCGTGAGGAAGATGTGGATTGGGTGCGCTATCAGATGAACCGTCCACCAACTACCTGGGATCCCAGAAAATACCTGGAGTATCGTTTGTTCTGGCCTTATTCCTCCGGTATTCCGGGGCAATGGATGTGCCATCAGATTGATACCGTGCATTGGTTTACCAAGTTGAAATATCCCCGCAGCGTGGTGGCCAACGGGGGCATCTATCAATGGCCCGATGGGCGCACAAATGCCGACACCCTGACTGCCGTGTTTGACTACGGACCGACAGATAATCCGCAAAAGGGCTTTCAGGTGGTCTACTCTTCCCGTTTTAGCAATAGCGCCGGCGATGTAAAAGAACTATATTACTCAAACGGCGGAATGCTTAATCTGGATACAAACGAAGTTACCCCAACCGGTGGAATGAGAGAACGGGAAGCTGCCGCTATGAATATGCAACCTAATTTATTAGAGCCATTCAAACTCCCGGAAACACATGCGGAAGCGGGAGCGAATACCGGAGGCGATCCGTTAACATCCGCCCATATGCGCAACTGGATGGAATGCGTAAAAACAAAAAACAAAAAAACGAACTGTCCGGTTGAAGCAGGATATAGTCATGCCATAGCTTGCGGAATGGCAAATGCCGCATACCGCACCGGGCAAAGAGTCGTATTCGACGAAAACACAAAGCAAATTCTTGCAGGCGGAAAACCATTTATCTATTGAAAACCCTTAAAACAGGCGGTTGAAAATCCGCCTGTTTTCCCCCTCTAAACCGTCAATTTCGAGGGTGTTTATAAGTCGTTGATATTCAATGACATAAAAAGCCAAAAAACATAAAGGATATTTTTCAAAAAATAACCTTTATATTTGAAAAAATAACCTTTATGTTTTGAAAGACATTACTATGTTGTTTTTTCCTGTGCATATTCCCCTCCCATTGAACGAAGCTCCATGCAGAGATCCCTCCACTTCGGTCGGGATGACAGGGAAGGGACAGTCGGGATAACAAAGAGGAGCAGTTTGGTTGAAAAGAGGAGCGGTCGGGATGACAAAGAAGATAGCCGGAACGACAAAGAGGAACGGTCGGGGATGACAGAAAAAATGACGTGTTTGATGTTGTTTTACAACAAAAGAATAGTATATTGCGATTGCTTTATTTTTTTAATCCGAAATTATTTAGGTTCATTAGTGTCCCATTAAAATTGGGACGTAATTAAAAATTAAATAAGCTAGGTCCATTTGGTCCAAATCGTTCTTTGTCATTTTGAAATATAGTTTTGTCAAAAAGATCTCGAAGATGATTTTGTCGGTTAATGAAATGCTTAATATTTGAAGAACTTCGTATGTGCTTCTGCCCAGTTGCATATCGTGTTGAATGATTGCCACTAGGCAATATGTACATATGGCAGCATAAATTTGAATTCGAACGGCATTCTCAGTAGTACCCCAAAACTTTTTGATCTTAAGGTGCTGTTTTAACCATTTGAAAAACAGTTCTACTTGCCATCGGTTTTTATACAAATCCGCAACTTGTAGAGCAGAAATGTGCATTGCATTGGTCAGAAATACAAACTCTCGTTTTTGTTCTTCATCCCAATACCGGACTAATCGAAGTTTGTCTGGATAGTATTGCTTCGGATAGAATCCGATCAATTCGATAGCCATATCTGAAAGCACATTCTTCGGCATCCTTCGTTTCCATTTAATGGGTTTGTATTGCAGATTCTTTTTTGCCCTAATAACGAAGTATGCTTCAATCTGATGAATCTTATACAACATTTTGAAATTACTGTATGCACGATCAAAGATGTAGTATGACCCCGGATCATAAGGTATTTCTTTCATCGCCTTTGAATCGTGTACTGCCGCTTCAGTGATATGAAAGAATGCCGGTATCTGTGTTTCTACATCATATAATGTATGTACTTTAATTCCGCCTTTCTTCTTGCGGAATTTAGCCCACCAGAATACAGTAAGACACAGATTAATGGTTGTCGAATCGAACGCATATACGTTTCCTCCGAGTTTAAAGATGGTAGCGACGCGCTTCTCTCTGGCTTCATTTACCAGATAGTAGGCATACTCTTCAAAGATGTGATAGTCTCTATCTTGATTGGCTCTTGCCAAAGATGATTTTGAGACATTTTTGCCCATACCCAAATGATAACACTTGGAATGATGAGCATCAAGAGCGATAATCAAATCTCGCAAACTTTCTCTGTTGGAGAGTTGTCCGAACATCAATGCAAGCAGTTGATTCCAACAAGTGAAATGCTTTATATAGCGATTCCCTTGGTACTTGTTAACTATACGCCGAAACTTATCTTCGTTCAAGAATGAGATCAATTGAGCAAACACATACTTCTCTTTATTCATTATAGCAATTATTATGAACTGCAAAGTTATGAATTGAAATCGTCGCGCTCGAAAAACCGACCTAACTAACTATATTTCAAATATTTCAAAGAACTATTTTAGATTTTAATGGGACAGCAATGTAACAATTTAATAAATTATTACAATGAGAAAATTAAGTAAAATTAGCTTGGGTGGAAAAACAGTTTTAACACCTGATGAAATGAAAAAAGTAAAAGGAGGATGGACGTGTTACAGATCAGGTAGTAGTGACGGTGGTAGCTTCTCTACTAATAGTTGGGAAGTTGCTTCTGCATGGATGGGAGTTTGGTCTTCTGCAGGTCAAGATGTGAGATGTTATAGCTAATAAGTTTTTTCAAAATATCTGAAGAAGAGATTTAAATTCTCTTCTTCAGATATTTTTTGAATAAAATACCATGTTTATGAAATACAGAATTTTATTTATTTTGCTTTGTGGGATGATAATAGCGCCCTTTATGTATTCTCAGAACTCTTGTTTTACTATTGATTTAACAAAAGCAAAACAAGGAAATATCCCGATGAGTTCAATTTTCGATAAAGTAGAATATATCCCTCTTGAAACTCACCCTGATGGTTTATTAACTCCAACTTCTAGATATTATGTTACAGCTAAATATATAGTAGCTATAGATATTTTTAAGAAAGCTTGTTTGTTTGATAGAAAAACTGGGAAATTTATTCATCAAATAAGTAAAGAGGGAGGAGGACCGGAAGAGTATAGACGGTTTATGCTACATTCTAATCCCTTAGATGAAAAAAATAATATTATATATGCCCACGATGTGACGCGGCTTAAAGGTTATGATATTGAAACCGGAAGACTTAAAACAATAGTAGACGGGAATCCTGATGGTCAATATTTATGGTCTTTAGGAAATGATAGATATATTGTAACTGTTTCAAATAAAAATGGAAACGAACCAATTAAACTTAAAGAAATTGACAAAAACGGCACGGTATATAAAACATATCCTAATTATTCTTTTTTCGATCCAAAGTTGTTTACTCGAGATGATCAACCTGGTGGATTTTCTTTATTTTATTATTTGGAGAATAAGCTTTACGTGACACCAGGTTTTTTAGGAGACACAGCATATCAAATAACAGATGAAACTTTGATTCCTCATTTTGTGGTTCGTACAGGGAACAAACCTTATGCCAAATCGATAGAGGAAAACTCTGTAAAAGATAAAAAGATATTACATCTGGTACGTGAAACCTCTCGCTACATTTTCTTTAACTATGGAATTGGTCATAACGCTTTTGGGCTTTACTGTGGATATTATGATAAACGAAGCAAGCAAGTTTTCGTTAATTCCTCTTCGATATACGATAGAAATTATGGTTTCTTGAATGATATAGATGGGCTGCCTGTGTTTATTCCCACGCATATCAACGAAAAGCAAGAAGTTATAGGACGTATTATCCCAGAAGAAATACTTGAATATGTGGAAAGAGTTGGCACATCTTCCTTGAGCCCACGTGCTAAGGTATTAATAAAAAACATGCAAGAAGACGATAACCCTATTGTTATAATTGCTCAACCGAAAAAATAAAGATACTATTCTTGATTTAGTTATCAATTTATCTATAGTTTATGTTATTGAGTCATTAGTGTCCCATTAAAATTGGGACGTAATTAAAAATTAAATAAGCTAGGTCCATTTGGTCCAAATCGTTCTTTGTCATTTTGAAATATAGTTTTGTCAAAAAGATCTCGAAGATGAGTTTTGTCGGTTAATGAAATGCTTAATATTTGAAGAACTTCGTATGTGCTTCTGCCCAGTTGCATATCGTGTTGAATGATTGCCACTAGGCAATATGTACATATGGCAGCATAAATTTGAATTCGAACGGCATTCTCAGTAGTACCCCAAAACTTTTTGATCTTAAGGTGCTGTTTTAACCATTTGAAAAACAGTTCTACTTGCCATCGGTTTTTATACAAATCCGCAACTTGTAGAGCAGAAATGTGCATTGCATTGGTCAGAAATACAAACTCTCGTTTTTGTTCTTCATCCCAATACCGGACTAATCGAAGTTTGTCTGGATAGTATTGCTTCGGATAGAATCCGATCAATTCGATAGCCATATCTGAAAGCACATTCTTCCGCTTCTCTCTGGCTTCATTTACCAGATAGTAGGCATACTCTTCAAAGATGTGATAGTCTCTATCTTGATTGGCTCTTGCCAAAGATGATTTTGAGACATTTTTGCCCATACCCAAATGATAACACTTGGAATGATGAGCATCAAGAGCGATAATCAAATCTCGCAAACTTTCTCTGTTGGAGAGTTGTCCGAACATCAATGCAAGCAGTTGATTCCAACAAGTGAAATGCTTTATATAGCGATTCCCTTGGTACTTGTTAACTATACGCCGAAACTTATCTTCGTTCAAGAATGAGATCAATTGAGCAAACACATACTTCTCTTTATTCATTATAGCAATTATTATGAACTGCAAAGTTATGAATTGAAATCGTCGCGCTCGAAAAACCGACCTAACTAACTATATTTCAAATATTTCAAAGAACTATTTTAGATTTTAATGGGACAGCAATGAGCTAAGGTATATAATAAAGCACATACACATCCTAAGAATTCAGAACATAGTCCTGCAGATTTACTTTTCTCTCATTTGATAGGTATTAGTGGAACTGTAATTGGATGGAATAATATTATTAATAATTATGGAGGATATGGATACTGGAAATAAAAGAAAAAAACTGATATTGATTTGTTCTTTTGCATTATTCGCTTCACTATTAGTAAAAGGACAAACATTTTCATGTGCAAGTTCATCTTCTACTAAGCAGATAGAACAGTATAACAAAGATTTTCTGAAAATTCTTTCAACGAATTTACATGAAGAATATGTTGTCAGATTTGTTGCATTGCCCTCTTTTAGTCCGGAATATGCTTTTCAAATAATAAAAATGAATGACAGTGTATTCAAAATTGAAACTATCATTTTTCAGGATAATCTATGGTATATAAGCTGCCGGGATTCTGTGCATTTTCAAATCTATAATAAAGATATTAATGAAGAGTTTGCTCATAGGTTGGATGTTTTATTTAGAATTCTTACAGATATTGAAGATAGAGTGATACACATAACAATGGAAGATGGCGACTACTTTAATTTTTTCAGAAAGTCAACAAATGAAGTTCGTTGTAGCCAAATAGCAGATCCTGAAGAGAGTTCTCCATGGGGAAAGATAATCGTTTTATGTAATAACTTGGTCAAATACGCTAGCGGTGAATTAACTGAACTTGATTCAATACAGGTGTTAAATATTATTACTGATGAATTAATCAGTTTGAAGGAATAATGATACTTAATATCAAAAGTGAAAGAAGGATCTCATCCCAACCATATTGTCATGTTGAGCCTGTCGAAGGATCTCATCCCAACCACATTGTCATGTTGAGCTTGTCGAAACATCTCATCCTGTCTGATTATTATTGAACGAAGTCCCATGCAGAGATCTCTCCACTCCGGTCGAGATGACAGGGAAGGGACAGTCGGGATAACGAAGAGGAACGGTCGGGTTGATAATAAAGAAACAGATGTTTTCTTATATTCCTCGTTAAATCATGCAGAATCTCTATCTTTGGCAAGCACTATTCGTATTTAAAAACAAAAAAGTTAGATGAAAAAGTATTCTATTCAATCATTAGTACAGGAAACAGTTCAAGACGATTCTAAGAATGGGTTATTCGAGTTGGAAAAAGAGTATATTCTGGAATTGAATATTAATAGACAGACCGTAATGATCAAAAAGGGGGCAATGATTGCCTATGATGGAAGTGTTAAGTTTGAGCGGGAAGGTATTTTCAGCAAAGGCGTTGGAAATTTATTGAAAAAAGCGGTTGGCGGTGAAGGAACAAGTATGATGAAAGCAATAGGAACCGGACGGGTTTATGTGGCAGACTGTGCTAAAAAAATACGTGTTTTATATCTTGAAAATGAAGCAATCCATGTTAGTGGTAACGATATTCTGGCGCACGAAGAGTCGTTAAAGTCGGACGTTAAGTTGATGAGAAGTGTTGCCGGAATCATGGGAGGAGGTCTTTTTCAGGCAAGTATTAGCGGTACAGGTCATGTTGCCATTACCACTCACGGTGATCCGCTAACCTTATTGGTAAAGCCCGGTTATCCGATTTATACCGATCCGAATGCAACGGTGGCTTGGTCCGGCAATCTAACTCCCGAGTTTAAAACAGATATCTCCTTTAAAACCTTTATCGGACGCAGTAGTGGCGAAAGCTTGCAAATGAAATTCGAAGGAGAAGGTTGGGTTATCGTTCAACCGTATGAGGAAGTGTATGGCACGGAGTAAATTAAAAAAATGCCCTGCTGTTTTACTACTCTTTCTTGGAGGGTTGATTTCTTTTTCCTTTCAGGTTAAAGCGGAAGGTTTTTCAATTGTTGAAAATGAGCGTTCTCCGCAGATTGATGTGCTCTACAATGGGCAGCTGATTACTTCTTATTTATATTCAAATACATTAGATAAACCGGTGTTATTCCCTTTGATTACACCGGATGGGGTGGAGGTTACGAGAGGGTATCCTTTAGCTCCCCGGCAGAATGAACGGACGGATCATCCGCACCATGTGGGTGTGTGGTTTAATTTCGGAGATGTGAATGGGTTGGACTTTTGGAATAATTCTTCAGCTATACCACCGGAGCGAAAGATGCACTATGGGTCTGTTAGGCATAAGGCAATCAGGTTTGTGGGAAGCGGAGTGGATAGAGCGGAAATAGAGGCGGAGTCTGAATGGATTAACCTGAAAGAGGAAGTGTTGTTGAAAGAAAACGCGCGATATGTTTTTAGAAAAGAAGGGAGCTTTTTGACGATAGAACGGGTGACTATATTGACTGCATGGGGCGATACAGTCACGCTGAAAGATAATAAAGAAGGACTTTTTGCTATCCGTGTAGCCCGTGAATTTGAAGCCGCGACCGATAAACCGGACTTTTTTATAGGAAAGGACGGCAAACAGTCGCAAGCGAAGATTGTTAATCAGGGTAATGCCAACGGGGTATACCGAAACAGCGAAGGAGCCATGGGAGATGATGTTTGGGGAAAACAAGCTTCCTGGGTGGTGTTGTCTGCAAAGAAAGACGGCTTACCTGTATCTATTGCCATAATTGATCATCCGGACAATCCCGGTTATCCTGCTTGTAGTCATGCCCGGGGATATGGTTTGTTTTCGATTAATAACTTAGGGCGTAATGCGTTTAATAAAGAACTTGATCCGATACAATGTACCCTTAAAAAGGGGGATTCGATTTGCATTAAACACAAACTGGCGTTAAAGTCCGGCGGGTTTGCTTCCGATGAGGAATTGAATGCGCTATTTTATCATTTTGAGTGAGAAGCGACTAATGAAATTTTATAGATTTTTACGCGGATAGAGGATATAGTTCAGGATAAAATATGTTTCTTTGATAAAAAGAACCAGACTTTTTTAGATCAAAAGCAAAGAAAATGGAATATTCGATCAGAGAGGTTGCGCGTATTATTGACGCGAAAACTGAAGAAATAACAGATACTTCCATCAGCATATTACTGATAGATAGCAGAAGATTAACATTGCCGGAACAGAGTCTTTTTTTTGCACTTAAAACGAAGACTAACGATGGACATAAATATGTTGATGAATTATATCACCTGAAGGTTCGTAATTTTGTGGTATCTGAACTGCTGCCCGAATTCAACCTCATGAAGGATGCGAATTTCCTTGTTGTGAAAGACACCCTCAAGGCGTTGCAGAAACTAACCTCATTTCATCGTAAGCGTTTTGATATTCCGGTGATCGGTATTACCGGAAGTAACGGGAAGACGATTGTTAAGGAGTTTCTTTATCAGTTGTTGCATAAGGATTTTAATATTGTACGTTCGCCGCGGAGCTATAATTCACAGATAGGGGTTCCTCTTTCCGTATGGCAAATGAACGAAAAACATACGTTAGGGATTTTCGAGGCCGGCATTTCTCAACCGGATGAGATGGAATGTTTACAGCCGATTATTGCTCCTACAATCGGGATTATTACCAATATAGGCGAAGCACACCAGGAGAATTTTCTTTCCACAACGCAAAAGTGCATGGAAAAGCTAACCTTGTTTAATGAAGCCGAAGCGATTATTTACGATGGAGACAATGGCTTTATCGCGAACTGTATTGAGTCGTCGTGTTTATCACATAAAGCGATTGTCTGGAGCCGGAAGGATTCGGAAGCACCGTTGTTTGTTGAGTCGATCGAAAAGAAAGAGACGGAAACTGTGATCAAGTGTACGATGTTAGGACTTAGCAAGCGATTTGTAATACCCTTTACCGACGATGCTTCCATCGAAAACGTGATGCATTGTCTGGCATTGATTCTTTATCTTAAACCAACCAGTGTAAGTGATGAATCAAAAACAGCCTCACTTGAACCGGTAGACATGCGCCTTGATGTGAAAGAGGGAATCAACAATTGTCTGTTAATTAACGATACATATAATTCGGATATCAATTCTTTGGATATCGCATTAGATTTTCAGGCCAGTCGCCGGGTGAATAAGAACCTGAAGAGTACATTGATCCTTTCGGATATTCTTCAATCAGGTACATTGCCGAAATCTTTATATAAGAAAGTGGCAGACATGGTGCGAAGGAAGAAGGTTGATCGTATTATCGGTATCGGACGTGATATTAAAGAGTATGAATCGGAGTTCGATATTCAAAAAGAATTTTTCCGAACTACTGACGATTTTATCAAATCGGTCACCTTCAAGTCGTTTAAAGATGAACTGATCCTGATCAAAGGGTCCCGTCGATTTCATTTTGAACGTATCTCGGAACTGCTGGAAAAAAAAGTACATGAAACGATTCTGGAAGTGAATCTGGATGCGGTGGTGCATAATTTTAACTATTACCGCTCCCGGCTTAAACCGGAAACAAAAATAGTTTGCATGGTGAAAGCTTTTGGTTACGGTGCCGGATCATACGAGCTGGCGAAGACCTTGCAGGAGTATCGCTGTGATTATCTCGCCGTAGCCGTAGCCGATGAGGGAGCGGCACTTCGCAAAGAAGGAATTTCCATACCGATCATTGTGATGAATCCGGAGTTCAGTAGTTTTAATGTGCTGTTCGAGAACTTGCTGGAACCGGAAGTGTACAGTTTTCGCTTGCTGGATGCCATGATTAGAGAAACGGAACGACGCGGAATTACATCTTACCCGATACATATAAAGGTAGACACAGGCATGCACCGCCTCGGATTTCAACCGGAAGATATGGCGGAGATAGGTCGGCGTGTTAAGGAACAATCCGGAGTTGTGGTGCGCACGGTTTTTTCTCATCTGGCAGGAAGTGATGATCCTTGTTTGGATGATTTCACCAATCAGCAGTTCCTGAAATTCGAGAAAGCGGCAGCTGAACTGGAAGAAAGTTTGCAGCAGAAAGTGATGAGGCATATCCTTAATTCGGCGGGAATAGAACGTTTCCCCGGCCAGCAAATGGATATGGTGCGGCTGGGTATCGGTTTGTATGGTGTAAGTGCTTCCGGTCAAAAGGGTTTAAGGAATGTAAGCACACTCCGTACAATCATTCTGCAAATACAACAGATTCCGTCCGGTGATTCGGTAGGATACGGCCGGATGAGCTTTGTAAACCGCGATTCACGTATAGCAATTATACCGATAGGATACGCGGATGGATTAAACAGGCATTTTAGTAATGGAGGAGGGGAAGTTGTTATCAACGGCAAGCGATGCCCGATCATTGGCAATATATGTATGGATGCCTGTATGATAGATGTTACTGATATTGACGCAAAAGAAGGAGATCGTGTGATTGTATTCGGTGAAGAACTTCCTGTCGGCGAGCTTTCCGAAAAGCTGAAAACTATTTCGTATGAGATACTTACCTCCATTTCGCCGAGAGTAAAAAGAGTATATTTTAGAGAATAATTGTTGAGATTGCGCATTTTTCGTATTTTTGTGCCATATCAATTAAATAATAAGGTATGAGTCATAATTTATTAAAAGGCAAACGTGGGATTATCTTCGGTGCGCTGAATGATATGTCTATCGCTTGGAAAGTTGCCGAAAAGGCCGTTGAAGAAGGCGCGATCATAACACTTAGTAATACGCCGATCGCTGTTCGTATGGGGCAGGTTGACGAATTGGGACAGAAATTGAATGCTACGGTTTTACCTGCAGACGCAACTAACGTTGATGACTTGAATATGGTCTTTACAGAATCAGTAAAGATACTTGGTGGAAAAATCGATTTTGTACTTCATTCTATAGGAATGAGTCCGAACGTACGTAAGAAACGTACATATGATGATCTGGATTATGATCTGTTGGAAAAGACGCTGGATATTTCGGCTATCTCATTCCATAAGATGCTTCAGGTTGCGAAAAAACAGGATGCTATTTCAGAATATGGTTCTGTGCTGGCGCTTAGTTATGTTGCTGCACAACGTACATTCTTCGGATATAACGATATGGCGGACGCGAAGAGTCTTTTAGAGTCGGTTGCCCGTAGTTTCGGCTATATTTACGGACGCGAAAAAAATGTACGTGTGAATACAATCTCCCAATCACCTACAATGACCACTGCCGGTAGTGGTGTAAAAGGTATGGAGCATTTAATGGACTTTGCCGAAAGAATGAGTCCGCTGGGTAATGCTTCTGCTGATGAGTGTGCGGATTATTGTATTGTAATGTTCTCTGACTTGACAAAGAAAGTTACGATGCAAAACTTATATCATGATGGTGGATTTTCCAACATGGGTATGAGTTTACGCGCAATGACTCAATACAGCAAGAGTGTAGAGGAATTCTCAGACGAAAATGGCAATCCCATTTACGGATAACGACTTTATGTCATAACAATCACAGTGAAGCAATCCAGACTCAAACAGTCGGATTGCTTCGTTGTTTCGCTTTTTAGAAAAACAATTTTTGTTATATTGTATTGATTTTCTAGTATAAACCCGAATACTTACTCTTATGTTCCTCAAGATCTATCCAGAAAACCCGAATCCCAAAGAAATTGATAAAGTAATTAATGTATTACGTGACGGAGGACTTGTAATCTATCCAACGGATACGATCTATGCTATCGGATGTGATGCCCTGAATGTACGAGCTGTGGAAAAGATATGCCGGATGAAGGATATAAATCCCCAAAAAAGCAACCTTTCTATCATTTGCTACGACCTTTCCAATTTAAGCGAATACGCGAAGGTTAGTAATGCCGCCTTTAAACTCATGCGCAAAAATTTACCGGGCGCATTTACCTTTATATTGCCTACCAGCAGTGAACTACCCAAGATTTATAAAAACAGGAAGGAAGTCGGCATTCGTGTGCCCGATAATACTATAATTCGCCAAATTGTAAAAGAATTAGGGAATCCGGTTCTTACAACAACGATCCATGATGAAGACGATGAGATTCTTGAATACGCCACTGATCCTGAATTAATTTTTGAAAAATATGAAAAAATCGTTGATGTTGTAATTGATGGAGGGTATGGAGGATTAAATCCTTCGACTGTTGTAGACTGTACTACAGACGATTTTGAAATTGTAAGACAGGGAAAAGGCGAACTCGTCTATTGATTTTAGCTATATTTGTTCTCTGGTAATTATGAAATTATATAATCAATGGAGAACTCCCCTTCTAAAACCCCGTCCCCTTTACTTTCTTTAGTTCCGCTTGCTGTATTAGTTGGTCTTCTTTTTGTTACGATCTCTATCTGGGGGAGTGACGCGTTGAGTGGTGCCAGTCAAATTGTGTTATTGTTTTCGTCTGCCGTTTGTTGTTTGATTGGTATGACTGTTTGCAAGGTGCCATGGAAAACATTTGAAGCAGCCATTGTCAATAATATAACGGGAGTTGGAACTGCCTTGATCATTCTTCTGATTATCGGTGCTTTATCTTCCTCCTGGATGATTAGCGGAGTGGTTCCTACATTAATTTATTATGGCGTACAGCTTATCCATCCTAATTTATTCCTTGTTTCAACTTGTGTGATTTGTGCAATCGTTTCGGTTGTGACGGGCAGTTCGTGGACTACGGTTGCTACTATTGGTGTGGCATTGCTTGGTATCGGGCAGGTGCAAGGGTTTGACGAGGGCTGGATTGCGGGAGCTATCATTTCCGGCGCTTATTTTGGAGATAAAATTTCGCCGTTGTCTGATACTACGGTTTTGGCATCATCTGTTGCCGGAATTCCCTTGTTTAAACATATCCGTTACCTGATGATTACCACCGTTCCTTCAATAATAATCGCTTTGCTGATCTTTACAGTGGCAGGATTTACAAATGCAACAACGGATTCGGTGCATATCAATGAATTCAGAATGACATTAGAAAGTACATTCAATATCTCGCTGTGGTTGCTGATTGTGCCTGTTATTACGGGTATGCTGATAGCCAAAAGAGTGCCGGCGATTATCACCTTGTTTATTTCATCCCTTTTGGCTGTTGTGTTTGCACTTATCTTTCAGCCGGAGGTGCTTCGTGAAATATCGGGCGCTGTGAGCGTTACGGCAGAAAGTTTGTTTACCGGCTCATTAATAACACTGTACGGAAGTACGCAGATTGAGACCGGAAGCGCAATGTTGAACGAATTGGTTGCTACGCGGGGAATGTCGGGAATGATGAATACCGTGTGGCTTATCCTTTGTGCCATGTGCTTTGGTGGATCGATGGTAGCAAGTGGCATGTTGACAAGCATAATTTCCGTTTTTCTTCGTTTTATGCAAAATACATTTGGCATGGTGGCTTCGACTGTTGTGTCCGGATTGTTCTTTAACATCTGTACGGCAGATCAGTATATCTCAATCATACTGACAGGCAAGATGTACAGCGGTACTTATAAAGAGAAAGGGTATGACAGTTGTCTGCTGAGTCGAACTATTGAAGATGCTGTTACCGTAACTTCTCCGCTGGTACCCTGGAACAGTTGCGGACTAACCCAATCCACCGTTCTTGGTGTGGCCACATTGACCTATCTGCCCTACTGTTTCTTTAATCTTACAAGTCCACTGATGAGTTTATTCATTGCTGCTATAGGCTATAAAATAGCACGCCTATCTCCTGAAGTGGACAATAAAGCAAATCAATAAGATCATAGAGGAGGAAAGAAGCTTTCTGTAAACTATTTTAGATGCCGGTTGTTCTGTTAATAGTAGATAAACAATAAGATTATGGCACTAACATTTAAAGAAGCTTTAAAAAACCGTAGAACGTATTATACCATTTCAAACGAATCTACGGTGTCCGATGAA
This sequence comes from Massilibacteroides vaginae, assembly GCF_900178525.1. Taxonomy (GTDB): domain Bacteria; phylum Bacteroidota; class Bacteroidia; order Bacteroidales; family Tannerellaceae; genus Massilibacteroides; species Massilibacteroides vaginae. Next base: position 578,910 of record NZ_FXDJ01000009.1, on the reverse strand, counting down.
CAAATCAAAGAAATTTTGGAACATGCCTTGTTGCATGTACCCTCATCTTTCAATTCTCAAACTACGCGTGTGGTTTTATTATTAGGCGATCAACACAAAAAGTTGTGGAACATAACGAAGGAAACACTTCGTAAAATTGTTCCTGCTGAACATTTCGGTGCGACGGAATCCAAGATTGACGGAGCGTTTGCCGCAGGTTACGGAACGATTCTTTTTTATGAAGACACGGAAGTAGTGGAAGGACTTCAGAAGTCATTTCCTTCCTACAGTGAAAACTTCCCGATTTGGTCGCAACAAACAGCCGGAATGCATCAGTTAGCCGTATGGACCATGCTTGAAGAAGTAGGTTTTGGTGCTTCACTTCAACATTACAACCCACTGATCGATGCGGAAGTGGCGTCGACATGGGGAATAAGCCCGAAGTGGAAGCTGATGGCCGAAATGCCATTTGGTAAACCTACAGCAGCTCCGGGAGAAAAAGAATTTCAACCGTTAGAGAAAAGATTATTAGTGTTTCGTTAAAAAGGGAAATTTGTATTGAAAGAGACGCGCGATTGTGCGTCTCTTTTTTTGGTGTGCCTTTGTAACTAAATTCGTCTTAAAATAGAGGTGATTTTTTATAATACTATATGTTTAAAAAGATATCCTTTATTTTTCGAAAAATATCCTTTATTTTTTTAAAAATAACCTTTATGTTTTTGGGGGAATATAATGCATTGATTATTAGCGATATATAAAAGCAGGTAAAAACGAGAAATATTCGTTGGTAATCGGCTGTTTCTTTTGAGCTTTTTTATAGAATAATTCCGTAATTATATTTTGTTTCCGCCATAACGAAGGTGCTTTGCAGACTACCTATGCTTTCTATCGATCCCAATCTGTTCAATACAAAATCCTGATATTCTTTCATGTCTCGTACATAAACTTTGATCATGAAATCGAACTCGCCGGATATGTTATAACATTCCGTAATTTCGTTGATGCTCATGATTTCCTTCATAAACTGTTGTCCGTAGGTTTTGCTATGCTGCTTTAGTTTGATGTTGCAGAAAACAACAAAACCTCTGTTTAGTTTTTCCGTATCGAGAACCGCCATGTATTTTTTTATAAACCCTTTTTTCTCCAATTGCTTTACTCGTTCGAATACAGGAGTGGGGGAGAGATTAACCTGCTGCGCAAGTTCTTTTGTTGTGATGTTTGAATTCTCCTGCAATAGTCTGAGTATCTTAATATCCGTATTGTCAATTCCTTCCATAGATAAATATTCTGTTTTAATGTGTGTTTTATTTCACTTGTGGTGATGTGTTCTTTTAAGCTTGCGCAATATAGTTATATTTTCTGTGTTTTGTTGTTTTGATATTTGAATATGCTGTATTTGTATTTTTGTGTAGATAATAATAGAAATATAGGCATGATGAAAACAACAGTATTAGGATATCCACGGGTCGGTAGCCGACGCGAATTAAAAAAAGCCTGCGAAAGCTTTTGGGCAGGTAAAATAAGTGCCGACGAATTAGAACAAGGCGCTTGCCGAATATAGGGAAGCTAAACAAGCCGGAATTGAAACTAAGCCTGTTTTGATTGGTCCGGTATCCTTTTTGTTGTTAGGCAAAGAAAAGGAAGAGGGTTTCAGCAGACTTGACCTGATTGAATCTTTGTTGCCTGTCTATATTCAATATCTTCAGGAATTAGAGCAAGCGGGTGTTGAATGGGTACAGATAGACGAGCCTTTCCTCGCATTGGATATTGACCGGCGAACACAAGAATTATACAAACTGGCTTACGACCTGATTCGCAGCTCCTGTCCGAACTTGAAAGTACTGCTAGATGAAACGCAGATTCATACACACATGTGTTATTCCGAGTTCAACGATATAATAGAATATATAGGCTTAATGGATGCGGATGTGATCACGATTGAATGTTCGCGCTCTCAAATGGAGTTGTTGGATGCATTTGTCAAATATAAATACCCGAATGAAATCGGACCGGGGGTATATGATATACACTCCCCTCGTGTTCCGGGAGTTGAAGAGATGGTTTCGTTGTTGAAAAAAGCCGCCGAAGTTATACCTGCCGGACAACTTTGGGTAAATCCGGACTGCGGATTAAAAACACGGGGTTGGTCAGAAACAAGAGAAGCATTGATTCGTATGGTAGAAGCAGCCCGGTTGATGCGCTTTTAGTTGACGGTTGGATAGGGAAAAGAGGGAATGTCCCGGTGGTCAGATTTTGATCATCGGGATGTTTTTTTGGGGAGCGAGTTAAACCTTTTCGTTTATGTGTAGTCTATATCTCCGTATAGTTGTAGATTTTTATTTTTAGTACCAGGAAATGTTATGACAAAGAAAGCTAAGTGGGGAGTGACAGCCATCATTGTAATCTTGATAGTCGGGATGATCGCTTATCCTAAAGTGAAACAAATGTTGATTGCAAAAGAGGGGGGCTTTGATGCTCCGGTAGCACCCGGACCGTCTTCTCGTAACAGGATTTTGAATATCAATGCTGAAGTGTTAAAATACCAGTCGCTTTCGGATAGGACAATCAGTACAGGTAGTGTAATTCCGGACGAAGAGGTAAACTTGTCATTTGAATCTTCCGGGAAAGTGGTTGCCATCTATTTCACGGAAGGAACCCATGTGGATAAAGGTGAGTTATTGGCTAAGATAAATGACAACCCGCTGCAAGCCCAGTTGAAAAAACTGGAAGCGCAAATACCTTTGGCACAAGACCGGGTGTATAGACAACGGGCTTTGTTGGCTAAAGACGCGGTTAGTCAGGAAGCTTTCGAACAGGTACAAACCGAACTGGATAAATTAATGGCCGACATAGAATTAGTGAAAGCCAATATTGCCCAAACCGAACTGCGAGCTCCGTTTGATGGAATCATCGGATTGCGTAATGTGAGTGAAGGGGCCTATACTTCTCCCTCAACAGTCATCGCCAAACTAACTAAGATTTCTCCGCTAAAGATCGATTTTTCCATTCCGGAGCGTTATTCCGCAGAGGTGAAAAACGGTACTCGTATTGCGTTCAGCCTGGAGCGTAACGATGGCGCGATGGAAAAATTTTACGCAACGGTGTATGCCGTGGAAAGTAAAGTAGACCTGGAGACCCGTACGTTGAATGTACGTGCAACTTACCCGAATACAGGAGAGAATATTTTGCCCGGACGTCTTACGTCTGTTGAAATAACAAAGCAGGAAATTCCGAATGCGCTTACCGTACCCAGTGAAGCGGTTATCCCTGAAATGGGAAAAAATATCGTCTATAAATACGAGAACGGAGTAGCCCTGCCGAAAGAAATAACCATGGGCATTCGTACGGAAAGCCGGGTGCAAGTGCTTGATGGATTAATGCAGGGAGATACGATTATCACTTCCGGAGTAATGCAACTACGAATGGGGATGAAAGTCTCTATAGACAATCTCTATTAAAAGCCGGTTGAGTTATGAGTAATATTTCAGAATTAAGTATAAACAGGCCTGTTCTTTCAACGGTGATGACCATCGTTCTCCTGTTGTTTGGATTTATCGGATATGACTTTTTGGGTGTGCGTGAGTTTCCCAGTGTAGATCAGCCGATCATTTCTGTTAATGTATCCTATCCGGGTGCTAACGCCGATGTGGTTATGAATCAGATTACGGAACCGTTGGAGCAGAATATTAATGGTATTCCCGGTATCCGTTCGTTGAGCAGTGTTAGTAGTCAGGGTCGTTCACGTATTACGGTAGAGTTTGAACTGTCTGTCGATATGGAAACGGCTGCAAATGATGTGCGTGATAAAGTGTCTCTCGCGCAACGCTATTTACCGCGAGATTGCGACCCACCTACCGTATCCAAAGCAGATGCGGATGCTTCTCCGATTATGCAGATAGGTATCCAAAGTCGTGAACGTTCGTTGATGGAACTAAGTGAAATAGCCGAACTTACCGTAAAAGAACGTTTGCAAACCATCTCGAATGTGAGTGCAGTGGATATTTGGGGGCAAAAGCGGTATTCTATGCGTCTTTGGCTTGATCCGGTTAAAATGGCCGGTTATGGCGTGACACCGATCGATGTTAAAAACGCCGTAGATCGTGAAAACGTGGAGCTTCCTTCCGGTAGTATCGAAGGAAATACCATAGACCTCTCCATCCGTACACTCGGACTGATGCATACGGCGAAGGAATTCAATGATCTGATCATAAAGGAGAGCAACAACAATATTGTACGTTTTAGTGATATCGGGCATGCGGAACTTGCCCCGGAAGATATGCGCAGTTTGTTGAAAAAAAATGGTGAACCATTGGTGATGGATATTATTATCCCACAACCCGGAGCTAATCATATTGAAATTGCCAACGAAGCCTACAATCGAATAGAACAACTAAAGAAAGATTTGCCGGACGACGTAACCGTCGAGATGGTTTATGATAATACCCGGTTTATTCGTGCCTCAATCGCTGAGGTACAGGAAACGATCTATATCGCGTTTATTATTGTGGCTTTAGTGATCTTTCTTTTCTTGCGTGACTGGCGTGTAACAATGATTCCTGTTGTTGTTATTCCTGTTTCGCTCATCGCAACTTTTTTCGTTATGTATGTGGCCGGCTTCTCTATCAATGTACTGACCATGTTGGCGATTGTGCTGGCCGTGGGGTTGGTGGTTGACGACGCTATTGTGGTGACCGAAAATATTTACGTGCGAATAGAACGGGGAATCTCTCCGAAAGAAGCCGGTATTGAGGGTTGTAAAGAAATCTTTTTTGCCATTATTTCTACAACCGTAACCTTGGTGGCCGTATTCCTCCCGATTGTTTTTATGGATGGAATGACAGGGCGTCTTTTTAAAGAGTTTAGTATTGTGATAGCAGGTGCTGTGGTAATTTCATCGTTTGTCGCCCTCACCTTTACTCCTATGTTGGCAACCAAGATTCTGAAAAAACAAGAGAAGAAAAATAAGTTTTACGAAAAGACAGAGCCTTTTTTCAACTGGATAAACCGTATATATGAAAAAGGACTGGACTATTTTCTTAGTCATAGAGTGCTTTCTTTTCCTATTATTCTGTTTCTCCTTGGCGTGATTGCGTTCTTTTGGAAACAGATTCCTTCTGAACTGTCGCCGCTGGAAGACCGATCTTCCGTATCGATAAATACCCGTGGTCCGGAAGGTATAACATTTGAATATTTAAGAGATTATAATGAACGGATTGAAGAAATAGTTGATTCCATTGTGCCCGAACGTCAGGCGGCCATAGCCCGTTCCTGGTCTGGTGGGGGATTTGTGAATGTGATATTGCCGGATTTAAAAGATCGGGACTGGACTCAGATGAATGTGGCTGAAGAGCTGTCGGCAGCGGTACGAAAAGAAACCAAAGCCCGTGCTTTTGTGCAACAGCAATCCACTTTTGGCGGCCGACGCGCAGGAATGCCCGTGCAGTATGTTTTACAAGCCACATCGCTGGAAAAGTTGCAGGATGTGTTGCCTGCATTCATGCAAAAAGTAAATGAAAGTCCTGTCTTTCAGATGGCAGACGTGAACCTGAAGTTTACTAAACCCGAAACCCGTATTGAGATTAACCGTGACAAGGCTTCTCTTTTGGGAGTAAGTACGCGCAATATTGCCCAAACATTGCAATATGCATTGAGTGGACAGCGCATCGGTTATTTTTACATGAACGGGAAGCAATATCAGATATTAGGTGAGATCAACCGTCAGCAAAGAAATACGCCGGTTGACCTGAAATCCATCTACGTAAGAAGTGATAATGGAGCGATGATACAGCTGGATAACCTGGTTGCTTTGCAAGAGAATGTTGCACCGCCTCAATTATACCGTTACAATCGTTTTGTGGCGGCTACCATTTCGAGCGGACTGGCGAAAGGCTATACTATCGGAAACGGATTGGATGAAATGGATCGTATCGCGGCGGAAACCCTGGATGAATCTTTCCGTACGGCTTTATCCGGAGAATCCAAAGAGTTTCGTGAGAGTTCGGATAGCTTGATGTTTGCATTAGTCTTGGCTCTTATCATGGTGTATCTTGTATTGGCTGCCCAGTTCGAGAGCTTCAAGGATCCCTTGGTTGTGATGGTTACCGTACCACTTGCTATTGCCGGTGCCTTATTCTTTATGAGTGTAGGAGGGGTGACAATGAATATTTTCAGTCAGATCGGGATTATCATGCTGATTGGTTTAGTAACCAAAAATGGTATTTTGATTGTGGAGTTCGCTAATCAAAGACAATTAGCGGGCTATAGCTTCCGGGAGGCGATCCGTTCGGCGTCTATACAGCGTCTTCGTCCTATCCTGATGACGAGTGTATCTACCATACTCGGGCTGTTGCCGCTGGTTTATGCTTCAGGCGAAGGTGCCCAAGGGCGTATAGCAATGGGGATTGCCGTGGTTGGCGGAATGTTAGTTTCCACTTTGCTCACCTTGTTTATTATTCCGGCCATGTACACTTATATCTCAACTAACCGCCAAAAAAAGCTGGGCGTGAATGAAACAGCACCAACACAAACGAATTAAGATTTGCTATGAAACGAATTATATATCTACTCCTATTAGCTACGTTAAATGTCGGCATAACTTTCTCGCAAGAAATTTTTGACCTTCGGCGATGTATAGAAACGGGGTTGGAAAAGAATTATTCTATCCGTATGATCCGGAACGAACAGGTGATCAGCGATAATAACGCTACACCCGGAAATGCCGGTTACTTGCCGACTTTCGATATGAACGGAGGCATTAGTGGATCCATGTATGATACGCGAAATAAACTGACAGATGGAACAACGGAAAAAACTAACGCCGTAAATTCGGAAAGCGCAAATGTTGGACTAAATGTGAACTGGACTGTTTTTGACGGGTTTGGCATTCAGGCTACTTACCAAACATTAAAGGAGCTGAAACAACTTGGTGAATTAAACACCCGGATAACCATTGAGGACTTTGTAGCTTCTCTATCGGCCGAATACTACAATTTGATTCGCCAGAAAACCCGGTTGCAGAATTTAAGGGCGACGCTTGCCCTGTCAAGAGAAAGACTTCGGATCGTAGAGGAACGTTATTATATCGGATCCATGTCTCGGCTTGATCTACAACAAGCACAGGTGGATTTTAACGCAGATAGTTCGAATGTGATTAATCAACTGGAGACGCTGCATCGGTCGCGCATTCAACTAAACACGTTAATGGCACTGGATAACGTAGAGGAGCAAATTCAATTGAAAGATTCCATGATTATACCCAATACATTTTTGGATGAGGCGGAGTTGTGGAACAGTACGCAAACCTCCAATGTATCTCTTCAAATAGCGCAAAAAAAAGTGTCGCTGAGTGAATTGGATTATAAAAAAGCCCGTAGCCGGAATTATCCTTACGTGAGGTTGAACGCGGGATACGGATATACCGCTAACTGGTATGAAATAGGGGCGACCGATTGGCAACAGCGTTTAGGCCTGAACTATGGTGTAACCGTCGGCTTTACGCTGTTTGACGGATTTAACCGTCGCCGCGAGCAACGCAACAGCCGTCTTCAGATAGAAAATAAGAATTTACAACTATTAGAAATGGACTTATCGCTGCGGGCGGATATGAGCAATCTGTGGATGGCTTATGAAAACAACCTGAATCTTTGGAGCTTGGAGAAGGAAAACTTAATGGCGGCGCAGGAAAATTATAATATCGCAATTGAACGGTATAAATTGGGAGACTTATCCGGTATAGAATTGCGTGAGGCGCAAAATAGTTTGCTCAATGCGGAAGAACGTCGTTCCATCGCAGAATATTCCACAAAGATATGCGAGATATCCTTATTGCAACTGAGCGGACAACTGTTCGAATATTTTTTGCCTGTTGAGGAATAAATCATAAATAATACTATCTTTACGACATAAATAATTGTAAATTAGTCGCTAATAGTCTACCATGAAATATTATTACTCATACCCGAACAGGTTATGTCTGATATGGATATGTGAAGAAGATAAATATATCACAAGAGTATCCTTTCAAAAACCTGATGACAGCTATAAAGAACAAGAAACTCCTCTAATCAGAGAAACTGCCCGGCAGATTGACGAATATCTGGATGGAGAAAGAACTGAATTTACACTTCCGCTTAATCCACAAGGCACCCCTTACCAAAAATCAGTGTGGAACGCACTGCAAAGAGTATATTTTGGTGAAACCCGTACCTATAAACAAATAGCGGAAGCAATAGGAAATCCGCAATCATGTCGCGCTGTAGGATTAGCAAACAATAAAAATCCGATTGCCATAATCATACCCTGCCATCGAATCATCGGTTCGAATGGAAAATTAACCGGATACGCCGGAGGATTAGAGATAAAAGAAAAATTACTGTTATTAGAACGATAAATAACACGTTTAGAATACAAACTCACATAGTACGACATACCCTATTTTATAGGGTGTTTTACCTTTTCGGCATAATCCTGATGTGAATAGTCTATTCCTTTTAATACGTAAAAATTGATTTTGAGCTGTTCTTTTGTATATTAATTGTGTGTTGTATGGAATAAATTGATCAATATCCTCGGTGACTGATCATTTTGTGGGCGCGCACCAAATCATTGTGGAAGATATAACTTATATTTGTGCAGAAACTACATATACCTATAAATCATAAAATCATGGAAAAAAAAATTGTGACCTTTGGTGAAATTATGCTCCGTTTAGCTACACCTGATTATCTTCGTTTTAATCAAAGTGATAAGCTGAATGCTACTTTTGGAGGTGGTGAAGCCAATGTCGCTGTGTCATTAGCAAATTACGGACTTAATACTTCTTTTGTTACTCGTTTACCTAAAAATGATATTGCGCGAGCCTGCGTGATGGATCTTCGGAAATATGGAGTGGATACTTCTGATATTATTTACGGAGGAGAACGTCTTGGTATTTATTTTCTGGAGACCGGTGCTGTTGCCCGCGCTAGTAAAGTTGTTTATGACCGGGCTCATTCCTCCATTTCAGAAATAAAGCCGGGTATGATTAATTGGGATGAGGTGTTGAAGGGTGCTTCCTGGTTTCATTGGACAGGTATTACACCGGCTATCTCTCAGGGTGCAGCAGATGCTTGCCTGGAAGCGATACAGGCGGCAAACAGATTAGGTGTTCCTGTTTCGTGTGACTTGAATTATCGTAAAAACTTATGGAATTACGGCAAAAAAGTATCGGATATTATGCCCGAATTAGTTGCCGGATGTGATGTAATATTGGGTAACGAAGAAGATGCGGAAAAGGTGTTCGGTATCAAACCGGAAGGTTTTGACGTAGCGCAGACGGACGGTGAAGTGAATGCTGTTGAGTTTGAATCGGTATGCACCCAGTTAATGGCTAAATTTCCACGGGCAAAAAAAGTAATTATTACCTTACGCGGTTCAATCAATGCGAACCACAACACCTGGGGAGGTGTGCTTTACACTAACGGAAAACTATACCAGTCTCGTCGTTATGATATAACCCATATCGTTGATCGTGTAGGTGGTGGAGATTCATTCATGGGAGGATTGATTTATGGACTGATCACTTGGCCTGCCGATGCGCAAAAAGCACTTGATTTTGCCGTCGCTGCCTCTTGTTTGAAACATACAGTGTATGGCGACTATAATCAAGTAACCGTTGAAGAAGTAGAGAAATTAATGAGTGGAGACGCGTCCGGTCGTGTTTCTCGTTAAATAGCAATAGATATGGCAAGATTTAATAAAATAGAGGTGCTGTCGGCAATGGCCAACACCGGTATGATTCCAGTTTATTACAGTAATGATGTTGAGACAGCAAAGCAAGTTGTAAAAGCCTGCTATGCAGGTGGGGTACGCGCTTTTGAATTTACGAATAGAGGCGACTTCGCACAAGAGGTATTCGCCGAATTATCTAAGTTTGTGGTTAATGAATGTCCGGATATGATTCTGGGTATCGGTTCGATTGTTGATGCTCCAACTGCGGCTTTGTATATTCAATTGGGAGCGAACTTTGTTGTCGGACCTTTATTTAATCCGGAAGTAGCGAAAGTCTGTAATCGTCGCCTGATTCCTTATACGCCGGGATGTGGTTCGGTTTCTGAAATCGGGTTTGCGCAAGAAGCCGGATGTGACCTGTGTAAGATATTCCCGGCAGGGAATGTAGGTGGTCCTTCGTTCGTAAGCAATATCAAAGCCCCTATGCCTTGGTCGATGATTATGGCAACAGGAGCCGTTGAACCTACTGAAGAAAATTTATCCGCATGGTTCAAGGCCGGAGTAACTTGTGTGGGTATGGGATCTAAATTATTCCCTAAAGAAGTCATTGAGAAAAAGGATTGGAATACAATTTCAAAACTTTGTAGTGACGCGTTAGCTATAATATTGAAATATAAAAAATAAAACATGAACCTGTTTCAAAAGAACCTGAAGGCGTTCTTTTGAAACAGACTCTTTAAAATAAAGAAAAACCATGAAAAACTTTTTAGACAAGGACTTTCTGCTTTATTCGGATACTGCTCGTACGCTTTATCATGAACATGCAGCAAAGTTACCGATCATTGATTATCACTGTCACCTTGTTCCGAAAATGATCGCGGAAAATTATCAGTTTGCAGACTTAACAGAAATCTGGCTTGGTGGTGACCATTATAAATGGAGAGCGATGCGTGCCAACGGTATTCCGGAAGATTATATAACCGGAAATAAATCCGCTTACGAAAAATTTGAAAAATGGGCGGAAACGATGCCATACGCAATGCGTAATCCACTTTATCATTGGACGCACTTGGAACTGAGCCGTGTGTTTGGCATCGACAAAGTGCTGAATCCATCTACTGCTCGTGAAATATATGAGGAATGTACAGCTAAATTGCAGACTCCCGAATTTCGTTCACGCGCGATCATGGAACGCATGAATGTAGAACTGGTTTGTACAACAGATGATCCCGCTGATTCATTAGAATACCATATTGCTATACGTGAAAGTGGATTTAAAGTAAAAGTATTGCCTACCTGGAGACCGGATAAGGCAATGACGATTGATAACGCGGAGGTTTATAATAACTATCTTGCTTTATTGGAAAAAGCCGCGGATATGAATATCTCTACCTATGCAGATTTACTTGCGGCATTAGAAAAAAGACATCAATTCTTTGCGGCGCAGGGATGTGGTCTTTCCGATCATGGGCTGACCACTTTTTGTGCAGATCCTTATACTGATTCGGAAATTAATGCGATCTTTGCGAAAGTACGTTCAGGGAAAAATCCAACAGCGGAAGACGATCGAAAGTTTCGTTCGGCTATGTTGTATGATTTGGCTGTTATGGATGCGAAAGCAGGATGGGTACAGCAGTTTCATATCGGAGCGATCCGAAATAATAACACCAAGATGTTCCGTCAGTTAGGTCCGGATACCGGTTATGACGCGATTGGGGATTACGAGGTAGCTACAGCTATGAATCGTTTATTAGACCGTCTGAATTTAGATGGTGTTCTTGCCAAGACGATTCTGTATAACCTTAATCCACGTGACAATGAACTGATGGTAACCAATGCTTACAATTTCAACGACGGATCGGTTGCCGGAAAGATGCAATACGGTTCAGGATGGTGGTTCTTGGATCAGTTGGATGGAATGGAAAAGCAAATCAACGCACTGTCGGCTTTAGGCTTGTTAAGTCGTTTTGTTGGTATGCTTACAGACTCAAGGAGCTTCTTGTCTTATCCAAGACACGAATATTTCCGTCGTCTTTTGTGTAATATGATCGGACGTGATGTGGAGAATGGTGAATTACCGGCTTCAGAACTTCCGTTTATTAAACAGATGGTGGAAAATATAAGTTATTTCAACGCCAAAAATTATTTTGGATGGTGATGTTTTAGATTAGCGAGTGAAAAATCCCGGGATTCGTCCCGGGATTTTTTTTCTTCTTACTCCTCACTTTCCCAGAATGGTGCTTGAACCAAAGTCGGGTCTGTGTCGATTTGATTTTGATGAACAGGCATCCAGTATTGTTTCTTTTGGTAACTACGTAACAACGCCTTGGTGCGAACAAAGAATGCTTTCGGATTATTTGTATCATCAGAATATTCTGTTCCGGCAAAGTTCATACCGTAATCATACCCATTCAGTAACTCTTCGCCTAATAACCAACGACGAATATCGTGGTAGCGAATACCTTCTCCACAAAGTTCTACTCTACGTTCTTTTCTGATCAGTTCGCGAACAGCCGATTGGTTATCATTGTATGCAATTCGCTGGAATCCATTATTGTCTGTTCCTGTTCCGTATTCAGGGATACCCGCGCGTTCACGTATCTTGTTCAGATAAAGTATAATATCGCTGTGTCCCGGAGTTGATTCATTCAATGCTTCGGCATAGTTCAGATAAACTTCTCCTAAACGATACAGAATACCCGGACGATAAGGTTGTTTACCATCTCTTGGAATAGATTCTAAAGAGGTCTTTTTCCTGTTAAGGTATCCATTTTGCGGAGCATCATGTGTAGGTCCGCCGTCCCATTCTCCGGACATCATCCTTGTTGTACGACCTTCCTGATGGAACCAGGCGCCATTAAACAACACAGACAAATAGAAACGAGGCTCGCGGTTACTGTACATATTGTATGTATTAGCAACTGTAATTTGCCCTGGTTTTACATTTTCCGATTTACGGGCCGGATCCCATTTCGTGTTGCGTATCTCCGGCTCTGTAGAGAACCCGGATTCTGTATAGCCGGATTCTTCATTGATAATAGGTGATCCGTTCGCATGATAGCCTAATATCGGTGACAATCCGTTTTTCATAAAGAATGCATCTACCATACCTTGCGTAACACCTAAACCACCGTTACCTCCACAACCACGTGGTGTGCTATGTCTTTCATATTCGCCGTAATTTACATCAGGACGAGCAAACAGGATTTCTTTATTGCCTTCTGAGGTTTTCTTCAGGAATAAATTGTAGTATGACATGAAAGGATCTATTTTTCCATCATTCGTATATTCATAATACAAACCATGACCTGCTGCATGCGCTTTGTCAATTAATAATTTGCAGGCATCGGCAGCTCTTTTCCATTTTCCCGCATCGTAAGTGGTGTTGAAACGCTGTTTGCCATTGTACAACGGATCGATTCCTTCGTACATTTTATTTCCGTTTACAAGTGGGCTTGCTGCAAATAAAAGCATTCTGGCACGTACGGCGAGACTTGCGATAGATGTAGCACGACCGAAAAACGCTTCTTCCCATTTGTCCGGAAGTTTAGTGGATAAATCCAGCAATTGCGCATCCAACATATCTATCATTTCGTCAAAAGGAACCTGCCCGTGTGTCATCCCTTCCAACGGAGCGTTCACATCTACTACATCATCAAAATAAGGAACAGCACCATATGATTCTGTCAGCATCCAATAGTAGTAAGCAATTAAAAAGCGACATTCATTTTTCATTAATTCAATGTCCTCTTCCGTTACTTTCTGTAAAGGATTTGGGTGAGCGTTATTGATTAAAATATATCCGGCGCGAATTCTTTGTTGTAATTCATTCCAAAAGCCACTGTTCCAAGATGAGTTGGTGTAGTAATTGCCCACTCTGAAATTTAACAAAGTTCCGCCCCACCATTGTAACCATCTTTGAGAAGGGGTAATATCGTCTCCAACAGTATCCCAACCAATATCCCGGGTAAATTGCCAATAGGAGTCGGGCACTTTAGAATACACATTTGCAAGCCAGTCTTCCGTACGTGTTTTGTCATTAAAAACCATTTCCAGATCAAGCTGATCGTCCGGAGCATTGTCTATAAAGTCAGCACAACTACTAAACACCCCACACACTAAGGTAAATGCGATGTATTTTAATAATTTTATTGTTTTCATAATTTGTAATTTACGATATTAGAAATTTACATCTATTCCGACAGAAACAGATTTCATGATCGGATATTTCATTCCGTTTTGTGTGTCCAATTCCGGATCCCACATATCGAACTTTGAGAAAGTAAATAGGTTTGACCCTTTTAAATACAAACGCAATGCTTTTACACCGTAATCGTTTATCCATGTTTTAGGGAAACGATAACCCAGTTCAATGTCTTTAATACGTAACATACTCATATCCCGTAGCCACCAGGTTGAATTTTTCGCGTTGTTTTCATTCTGACCATAGGTTAGTCGTGGATAAAAAGCATTTTGATTCGGATTTTCAGGTGTCCAACGGTCCTGATAATTATCAAAAATATTAAACATAGACCCCATAGAACTACCGGGCATAAAACCGGACCCACCAATAAACCGGTAGGTTTTTCCATTACCTTGGAGGAAAACATTCAGGTCAAAATTCTTATAGCTTATATTTGTTCCGAAACCATATACTAATTGTGGATTTGTTGTTCCTTTTAGCGCAACCTCATCCATATCTGTTACTGCTCCATCACCGTCGATATCTACATATTTAATATCACCGGGACGAATTTTGGAAACAAACGTGTGGTTGGGGATATGGTCTTTTAGAATTCCTTTTTCAACGTCAATGAAATCATCTTCAGTAAACAAACCATCCGCTACAAGACCGAATAATTGTCCTACGGGCTTGCCGGTTCTCTCTCTGTTCGTTCCGATTACGCCGGGGGCTTCGTCTTGCTCAATAATTTTATTCTTCGCGTATGTAAATGTACTTCTTACTCCGATGTTCCAGTCTTTATTTATATGCTTGTTGTAGACCAATGATACTTCCACACCCGAATTGTCAACCTTACCGAAATTTGCCCAAGGAGTATTTACAAAACCGGCAGCCGAAGGAATTGTGTTACGCTTCATGAAAATATCCCGGCGTTTGTCTTTAAACCAGTCAACTTGCAAATCGAGTGCATTCCATAAACCTAATTCAAGACCGACATTAATTTTTTCAACCGTTTCCCAGGTTAGATTAGGAATTCCGAAATCACCTTCAAAACGACCTGTGCGATGATAATCATTATTAACGCCCCACTTGTAACCATTGTTATCACTGTTGTTTATCGTGGTGATGTAGGCAAAACGACGTCCTTGTAACTGGTCATTTCCGACTAACCCCCATGATCCTCTCAACTTCAATTTAGATACGGTTTCCTTGATGTTGCTCATAAAGGCTTCTTCCGAAACCAAGTATCCTAAAGCTACAGAAGGGAAAAAGCCGAACCGATAACCCTTTGCAAAGTTTTCAGAACCATTATAACCGAAATTAAACTCGGCGATATAACGATTGTCATAGTTGTAAGATGCTCTACCCGCAACCCCCATACGACGGAAAGGAACAACGCTTCCGTCTTGATAGTCCCGTTGGTTATACATGAACATTCCTTCAACATTGTGCTTGCCGAATCGTTGCGAATAGTTTATGTTCGCTTCTATATAAGTAGCTCTGTTTCCCCATTCTTTCTTTTCGTCTGTTCCTAAGAACATTTGTCCGTAATCGGCGATTGTAATATCTAACTCTCCGTTCTCTAAACGTGAAGTAGCCGGATAGTAATAGTCCGGACTTTTCGAACGAACCACCCCGGAATTCATATACCTGTCAAAGGAGAATACCCCTTTAGCCTTCAATCCGGGTAAAATTGCTTTTAAGTCTTGTTCTAAGGAGAACAACGACTCGATTTTCGCTGATGAGTACGTTGAAAAACCATGTTGAGTAGCTCTTGACCAAGGGTTGTGGCGTGACTTTACCTTTGGAATTTCGCCCGTTGAATATATAGCGGGATGTACAAATGGCGGCGTTTCGAAAGCGGTAGACAGCACATGGTCTGAAGCTCTTGTATCACCATCATTTACCATTCCGTTGGTGTCTTGCAAATAACCGCCTATACTAATACGTGCGACGGTCGATTTTGTGATGTTAACATCAATATTTGACCGCATATTGTATTTGTTCAACTTCGTAGAAGAATCCCAGGATTGACTCTTATCTCTCTCGAAAATACCCGATTCTCCATAGTAAGAAATAACTAACGCATAGCGTAGAAGATCACTACCACCGGTAATATTCAGGTTGGCCCGGCGGTTACTGGCGTAGTCTTTTGTAATAAGATCCAGCCAATCTATGTCCGGATATAATTCGGTATCAGCACCTGTACGATATTTCTCAATAATCTCCGGAGCGTAGATTTGCAAACCACCTCCATCAATCGATAACTCGTTCATCAAAGACAAATAATCGCTTGACCCAATAAAACTTGGCAGTTTAACCGGTTGTGTAAACCCTTGTTCATAATGTACGTCGATAGAGGGCTTACCTAACTTTCCTCTTTTCGTGTTTACCAATATAACCCCGTTAGCTCCCCTAACGCCATACACCGCACTGGCGGCAGCATCTTTTAGTACGGAGAACGATTCGATCTCGGCCGGGTTCATATCGTCTAACGATCGTTCGATACCATCTACAAGTACCAACGGGTTTCTACCCGCATCCTGAAAAGAAGAAATACCACGAATCCAAAACGAAGAACCATCTACTCCCGGTTCTCCGGAACGCTGTACTGCAATAACACCGGCTAACTGTCCGGCCAGATTATTACTTAATGCGCGTGATGGGCTTTGTTGTAAAAAGGTGGGCTCAATTGTTGTGATAGAGCCGACTACAGATTCTCTTTTCTGTGAACCAAAACCTACAACAACTACTTCGTTCAAACTTGTTGCGACTTCTTTCATGTTGACGTTGATGTTGATCTGATTGCCAACTATAATTTTCTTTGGCTCATAACCAATGTATTGGAAAGTCAACTCCGCATTTTTATCGGGCACCGTCAGGAAATAATTACCATCCAGGTCTGTTACCGCTCCAATGGTTGTTGATTGTACCGATACGTTTACGCCAATCAAGGGCTCACCTTGTTCGTCCCAAACCGTTCCGTTTATATTGATCCCCTTTTTTTCTTGTTGAGGTTCACTTACTTTGTTTGAGATAATAACCTGACGTCCTTTTATTTCATAATTCAGGTTTGTTGTTTTAGACAATACATCCATTATATAGGCAATGTTTTTGTCTTCTATACTTATAGAAACCTTTTGGTTTAGTGTTTCCAATGAGTTTTTGGCATACACAAAGATAAAATCACTATTGTTTTCAATGTAATTAATAACATCTTTCACCGTTTTATTTTGGACTTTAACCGTGAGGTTTTGCTCTTCAACTGAAGATGCTTCTCTGTTTTTTGCTTGCAGATTTGAAAAAGGGACGCATAAAAATAAGAGAAAAATCAAACTTAAGTAAAACATTTTTAATGCTTTACTTCTATTTGTAAAACTGTTTTTCATATATTTACGTGGATTTAAAGAATTATGATAACTATCACTGATTGTTTTGTAGTTCTTGCCGGATGATATTCGCAGTATCATCCGGCTTATTCTATGTGTTAATGTTTCGCATGGTTTTTTTTTATTTGTTATACACTCGATTTATTTCTGTCTCAAACTAAACGTACCCTCTTCCTGTGTTACCGAGATAGGAAGCATTAGTTCAAGGTAGTTTAATATTTCTTTTATGTCGTTGTTTAAATCTAATTTGCCGAACATCTCTTCTTTACCGATAGATGAATCACAGTGTATCTCTACTCCGTAGGTTAACGCTAATCGATGTGTTATCGCGGTTAATGTTTCCCCTTGCAGTATCAATATTTTATTTATCCATGAGGTATAGTTCTTCGCGTCTACCTGTTTTTTCTCCAGAATGGAATTTTGCGCAAAGGAGACCAGTTCGTCCGGTTTCATTTCAAGAACCTGGTTTTGCTGATCAGTGATCTCTATCTTTCCGCTCACCAAAGCCACTTCTTTCATATCGTCATTTTTGTAAGCGAAAACATTAAATGATGTTCCTAAAACTTTGATGTCAAAACCATTTGCTGTTACATGAAAAGGCCGATCAGCATTATGGGCTACTTCCAGATAGGCTTCGCCGTCGATGTATATGTTGCGTTTTTCTTTGGAGAATACTTTCGGGAAGAAAATTCTACTGCCGGCATTAACCCAAACTTTGGTGCCGTCTGATAATAACAGTTGTGAGCTCTTACCCTTCGGTACTAACAGTTGATTAAGCGATTCTTGCGTAGCGTCGTCTTTCTTATCTCCTGATGTTGTTATCGGATAGTCAAGAACTCCGTCTGAAGTAAAAGCAATTAATTCATCCTGTGAAAAAACGACCTGTCTGGAGTCTGATAGAATCAATACTACTTCATCGCTGTTGTTTTCATAAACCTGATTTTCTGTTAGTGAAACAATATCCATGAAGTTCGGCTCTTCTTTTGTGTGTTTAATTGAGAATACAGCTAATAGAAGTATGGCTGCTGCAACAGAACCGGACAGAACAGACACCCAAAGTCTCGTTTTCTTTCCTGTTTTTGCAGGTGGGGGCAGAATTGAAATATCTTTGTTTAGTTCAATCTTTTCAAACGTTTTTTTATGAATAGATTCCGCCACCCCTTTTTCAATAATCGGGGAGCAAGAATTTAAGAAGTAATTCGTTTTCTTTTTAGATTCTTTCATTTTCTTTGATTAAAGCTCTATACTTAAAAGACGCAAGAGAAAATGAAATCTCCTATTAGGAGTCAAAAAAAATTATTCGTTTAGTAATTTAGCTATTACTCCGATTGCTTTTGCTATATGAACATTAATGGTTTTAACAGAGATATTTAATATCTGTGCTATTTCTTTATAAGGAATTTGTTCGATTTTGGCTAACATGAAAACCTCTTTGCATTTGGGCGGCAATGCGTTTATCGCTTCGTTGATCCGGGCCATTTCTTCCAGACTGATTATGTTATTGTCCGGGGCTTGTATCTGTGGAATATAATAATTGTCGGCCTCTCCTATATCATCAATCGAAATGATTGTGTCCGGTTGCTCCTTTCGTAGGTAAGAGATGGATTGGTTTTTGGTCATAACCAGCAGCCAGGATTTCACGGATCGTATCTGATCCAGTTTTTCCCTGTTTTTCCATACAGCAAGAAAAACATCGCTGACTACTTCTTCTGCTATCTCCCTCGTGGATACATACCCTAAGGAGAAAAGATAAAGATCCCTATTATATAAATCAATAAATCGGCGAAACATCGAAATATCCCCCTCTTTTATTTTATTTAATAGTTCTCGTTCAGACATTTAATTTTTTTCACGAAAATAATAAATCAAAATGAGTTCGGTAAATGAAAAACGAATAAAAAGACATAGGGGGAAAAGCCCGTGTCGAAAAACATGGGTTGAGGCATGTTGAAAAACCAAAATCTCGTTTAAATTTTAATCCATTCTCCGCTCCGTTCGGGACGACAGATACTCTGGAAGGCTATGTTAATTTAGGGGGTTAGTACTTTATGTAGAATATGCAAATCGTCGGCTCCTACCAGGTCTACTCCTTCGTTGATGAAGAAGCGTTTGAATTCGGGTGTGTCCGGAGCTCCCCACCAGCGGAATAATTTTCCTTCGTTGTGCGTTTGGTTGATGATTGATCGCATCTTGTTCAGTTCGGTTTCCGGTATGGTGCCTTCTCCGTTCCATGAAATGTAGGATTTGTAATTGTCGCTCACTACGGGCATGATTGTTTTGGAGATGTTTTTGCCTAAGTCGGCTACCCGGCCGTCTAAAAAAGCGATGCGTGTGGTTTCGGATGTGATGCTTTTGACTGGGCGATCTCCGGAGATAAAGAGAAGTACCGCTCCTTCCTGATAAACCCCGTTCACAACGGAACAGAATAGGTCTTTGTAGGGTTCTACTTGTTTTTTGAGGAGGGGATACATTTCCTCTCCGTTTGTTTTACAATCCACCATCAGCAAAAAAGGGCGGTTGCTGCCGGCGTATACTTTCCCTCCATTGCTTTTTATCCGTTCTGCCAGAGGCTTCAAATAAAGTTCGCTGAAAACGATTGCGTTGTTGGGTTCGGGTCTGTCATGCGCTACATACAATTCGCCGTCAATCAGCCAAAGATCCGCTTCTACGCAATTGAATCCGTAATCCAAAGCGTCAAACAACGGCTTGTCACGCCAATAATCATTATGCGAAAAAGCATTGTAATGAATGTTTTGACCATGCGCACTCAGGCAGATTAGGGTTAACAAAAATAGGGTCCAGTTTTTCATACGATTGTAGTTTATTAGTTACATTAAGATCATGTGGAACGCACATCATTATTCACAATGGTGTAAACGATTGTTTTATATGTTCCTTTCATAACCATATTATTAAGAGCCTGTTTAAATTTTCCAAAGAATAATATTATGTTGTTTTTTCGTCCTGTTTTGAGTTTCTTTTCGGTCTATTCCCTTGTTTTATTTCGTCACATAGCCCGCTATGCTCCTCTTCAAAACAAGAAAATATCCTCGAAAACAATTCTCAAAACAACAACGAGCAAAATTTAAACAGGCTCTAAGTTGTTATCTTTTACGTGCCGCGGCTTCTTTCGCTTTTCGGGCTTCTCTTTGTGCTTTTTCTTTCTCTTTGAGCTTTTGTTTGTAGGAACGCTCTTTTTCCTTGCGTTCCTTTTCTTTCAATTTGAGACGTTCTTTATAAGCACGTTCCTTTTCTTTACGAAGCTGAGTCTGGGCTTTTAACTTCGCTTTTCGTTCAGCCTCCCGTTTCTTGAGCTGCGTTTTTCTATCTTCTTTAAGTTGCTTTTCCTGGTCTTCCTTCGCCTTTAGAAGAGCCGCTTCTTCTTCCTTCTGCTTCTTTACCAACTCTTCGCGTTCGCGTGCGATTCGTTCTTGCAGTTCACGTTCCGCGCGTTGCTGTTCTTCAAACGCTACCCTTGCGGCTTCTTTTCTTGCCGCTTCCTCTTCGGCCTCGCGTTTGCGTATTGCTTCGATCTCTTTCAGCGACAGCGTTTTTTCTTCCGGCGCAACCACCGGTATAGTCTGTGTAGTGTCCGGCACAACCGGAGCAATATCAGGTGCAATTGCCTTTGTCGAATCCTGTTCTGTTATTATTGCTTCCGTTTCTATTATTGTTTCCGCTTCTGTTTCTATTGCAGCTTCAGTCTCTGTTGCTGTTTCAATTGCTGTTTCCGTTTCAATTACAGCGGCTTCAGTTGCAGGAGTTTCGTCGAGGTCATCCGGTAGAACAGGAGGGACGATCTCGGCTTCTTCATTATCGCTCAGGCGTATATTCCACCGTTCTTGCAATTCAGGGATACGCTGTCCCAGACTGTCTGCGAAGAAGGATACGTACTCATCCAATGTTTTTCCCCGAAGCAGGGTCTGCCTGTTTTCTTCCGATATCGGCAGAATGGCAATTTCTTTATTTAACGTGTTCGCATAGCCATCTGTACCGTATATCATTTTATAATACTGCGTAGCTTCCTCTAAGTTTACGAAATCACTTAGAACCATCATACTCATCGGGCCGGTCTCTTCTATGGTGATATCTAACTCTTTCACCAAGAAGTTGGCGAAGTTATAGGCGGCTATCGCATACAATAATTGATTTTTGTTTACGCGTTCGGTCGGATAGATCAACAACATTTTATACGGCGAGTTCGGGTCCGCTTTAAAAATACGGGCCGAGTCGGCGGCCGATAAACTACCATCTTCACCAATGCCGAAACGCAGGTTCCAGGTCATTCCGCGTACTCCTCCCTGAACCATAGCCCTACCACGCAACACACCTTTCAGCATTTCGCCCGCCAGTTCCGTAACGTCGGCACCCGGGTATTTTTCAACCAAAGCCTTGAGGGCTGTTTTAAATCCTTCCGGATTGCCTTCCTGTACATACGTGAGGGCATCTAAGAACATAAACTTTGGCATCAGGTCTGCTAAAGGATATTTCTCCAAAACGGATTTGTAATTGCGCCGAACAGTGGATACATCCTCTGTCAGGTATCGTTGGTACGTTTCCTGATAAATAGAATCCTGCACCGTATCCATCATCCGGATATTGTATTCGTAATTCGGATCGGCAATCGCAAGGGTGTAATCGCTTTCCGGGAAGGTGTTTGTTAGTTTGGCTTTATAGCGATTGGCTAATTCCGTGTCTTTGATGCGTAGTGCGATCAGATAGATCTGGTAGTAGCTTTCCAAACGGAATTCATGATCCGGGAAGCGGCGTTCCAGTGTTTCGAATGCTTCCACAGCGAGACGGAAATCCTCTAATTTATCCTTATAGATCATGGCCATGTGGTAAAGACCATCCATGATGATCAGGTCTGACGCTTCGATATCTTCGGGTGTGAACGGGATTTGTTGCAGGTAAAACTCACGTGTTTTAGGGTTATCCGTCAGTTCATCGGGAAGCTCACCGGCGGCTTCTCCTTCTGCCGTCAGTCCGTTTTCTGTGCTGTTTTCCGTTTCATCAACCGTGTTATCTGCCTGTTCCATAAAGGTAGACATTTCCTTCTTCCTTCTTCGCCAGTCGTCTTCCAGTGTACGCCGTCCCCATTGGCGTTGGAATTTGGTTTTACCCTGTGCCACGACTTGCGGACTATAGAAATAGAACGAACTACCGTCCGCACCGGTAGCTATCATGGGTATGTTTAAATCTGTGCCGGGGCGGTTTATTCCGATGCCCCTTGCTTCTGCTTCGGCCAGATAAGCTTCTTTGTCGGCCAGTTCTTTTGCTTCTTTTTCGTCTTTTTCTACCTGCGCAATGATGGCGTCGATCACCGCAAGACGCTCACCCTCCGGCATCTTTGACAGGGTTTGCAAGCTATCCTGCAAATGCACGGCTTCTACGTGTACAACCAATTCGTCCAGTACCTCGGATAGTTTAGCAATGCGTTTGTAGTCTTTGTATTCTTTTTGCAGGGAAGCAAGAGCACCGCTAAAGCAAGGTTGTGCTTTAACATACTCGCCCTGATTGAAATAAATATCTCCAAGCTTTATCTGGCATAGTGCTTTGTCTATCCCGTTTTGTGTGCTTTGATCTATGCCTTTGTGAAAATTGACAATCGCGTTGGTCGAGTCTTCACGCGACATGTAAATATTACCGATGGCATAATAAACCTGATCCAAATACGTTTTGTTCTTTTCGCTTTTCGCCATGGCCTCGAGCTTTTTCACCATGCTCATGTAATTCGTTCCCGAAAAAACTTCCGTCTGTCTGATCCGGGCGGCAAACTCCAGTTCGTAAGGAGGGTTCGACTTAATTACATCGCCAAATGCTTTGTAGGCTAAGGAGTTTAGGTCGAGGTCCGTATAAAGTTGCCCCAGCAGATAACGCATTCTTGCCCGTTGGCGTCCGTTCTTTTCCGCTTTTATGGCTGTTTGCAAATAGGGAATAGCCTCTTCGTATTGTTTGTTCTTTATCAGATAATCGGCATATACAGTGGCATAGAGATTCAGTTTCTTCGGGTGGATACCGTTCGTGTTGAGCTTGCCCAGTATATCTTCCGACTCATAAAGCCAGTCCATTTCGGCATAGCTTCGGGCCTGCCAAAGTTTGGCTTCAGATACCACCTCCGGATCAGTAGCGTAATGTCTGGCTATGTAAGAAAAAGTGGCCGAAGCCTGTAGGAAATCCGCGTTATGAAATTGAGCTTGCCCCATCAACAGCCAGCACTGTTTCAGAAAAGGGTTGTACTCTTCCTGCTCCTGGATAGCGACTAATTTGGGGTTGCTGCGCCAGCCCGGTTTCTTGGGCGGTTTTACTTTTATGGAGTGAAGTTTGATCGCTTTATTGCTTTTTTCAATGGCACGATCAAAAGGGCCTCCCATTTCGGGCTTGTCTTTCGGTTGCGCGCTGATCGGAAAAAGGTAGATCATATCCGAATAATTTTCCTTGTAGCCATTTTGCATGGATTCCATCGCTTCGTCGAAAGATGTTTTGCCGTTGTAGTATATGTTGTAACGGGAGTTTACGGCATGATAAAAACGGCTTGCTTTCGTGTTTTTCTTCGTACTGCACGACACAAGCAAACCAATCAGGAATAATGATGTTATATAGTAAAATGCTTTTTTCACCCTATTGCTGACAATTCATCATTATATTAACAGAAAACAATCGGTTTTATTGTCTGGAGGTAAAAGCAAGTACTCCTTTAACTCCAAAAAAGAGTACGGTGAGAACCAGAATGATAAATGCGCCTGAAGGAATGTTGATGTAATAAGACAAAAACAAGCCGATTACACAGGCGAGAAATCCGATCACGATGCTGCTGTACATGATCTTCCGGAAATCCGAAGTGAACTGGTTGGCTACCATCTGTGGGAGGGTGAGCAGGCTCATCAGTAACATGATCCCTACCAAACGGATAGACAGAACGATGGTTACCGCAATGAAAAACATCATCATATATTCAATGAACTTCACCGGCAGTCCCTGTGTCTTTGCAAAACTATTGTCGAATGCCACATAAATCATTTCCCGTAAGAAAAGGGAAACGAGCAAAAGCAAGACAACCGCCAGAATGGCAATCCATATAATATCGGCAGTAGAAATAGTAAGTATGTTGCCAAACAGATAAGCCGAAAGGTTAGGACTATAACCGGGAGTCAGAAAAATAAACAATACGCCCAACGCCATGCCGAGCGACCAAACGGCCGCGATAGCAGAATCTTCCCTTACATTTTGTGTTTTGCTTACCCATTCTACTCCGAGTGCGGACAAGACGGAAAAGATCAACGCCATTAAAACAGGGTTCGTGCCCAGAAAAAAGCCGAGGCCAAGTCCTCCGAATGAAGCATGCGTAATACCTCCGCTAATAAATACTAAGCGACGGGCAACAACGTAAGTGCCCACAATTCCGCAGGCAATAGCGGTAAGGAGACTGCCCAATAAGGCGTTTTGAAAGAAATCGTATCCGAGTAATTCAATCATGTGTTAGGGTGTAAACGGCGTTCGCCAACAATTAAAAAAGCTTCGTCTTTCAGTAATTCAGGAAGATTTATCTGCCTCAGCTGCAAACTGCGCAACCATCCGGCCACCTCCACTTCGCGAAGCGTATACAACACTTCCCTGAATTCGTTAACCTCTTCGTCTTTGTATTCACTTTCCTCCAAACCCTGAAAACGATCCAGCTCCTCATCGTCGTAATATTCAATTTGTTTACTTACTGCTGCAATCAAACTGTCCCGTTCGCACATCTCATGCTGTCCGCAGCATTCACCGTCCACTTCTTGCGCTTCCGGAATTTCGGAGATTTCGCCCCGTTCCAGCATTTCCTTTAATTTCTTTTGACGGATAGATCCGGCTATCGCTGCCACCACGCCAAGCAAAAGTAAGCCTGTCAGAATTACGATATACCACATAGCTGATTTGTATTTAAATTATTTTGAATCCAACTTTTTGCAGATCGTTCCAAAAGTGCGGGTAACTTTTCGATACTACACCCGGCTCTGCAATCCTTATCCCCTCCGAACGCACTACGGCAGCAGGGGCAAAAGCCATGGCCATCCGATGGTCTTCGTAAGTTGCAATAACAGGTTCCTTATCCGGTTCACAACGTTCGCCATCCCATTTCAGTCCATTGTTTTCCGTTTCGCGTAAAACATATCCCAATTTTCTCGTTTCCGCTATCAGCGCCGCAATTCGGTCTGTTTCCTTTATCTTTAACGATTGCAGTCCGGTAAAGCGGAACGGAGTATTTAATAACACACAGGCTACCGCGAATGTTTGCGCCAAATCCGGCTCATGCACAAAATCATAGATTAATTCCTGACAACGCGCACCTCCCGGAAGCAAACGAACACCCTGTGCGGTAAACTCAGTTTCCATACCCAACTGTTTAAACAATTTCGCACCGGCAGCGTCGCCTTGCAAACTGTTTTTGTAAAGTCCGTGCAACTCTTGCGGGCAGCTTGACAACGCCGAGATCGTATACCAATAAGAAGCCGCGCTCCAATCAGACTCAACGGTAAAAGGAATGGGCGTGTATTCTTGAGGAGCCACCCGGATGACATTTCCCTCCCAGGAAGCAGCCACGCCGAATTGTTTCATCAACTCCAACGTAATATTAATGTACGGGCGAGAAATGATTTCACCCTCCAACCGCAACGTAAGCCCATTCTCCATTAACGGAGCAACCATCAGTAAAGCGGAGATATACTGCGAACTAACCCCCCCGTTCAACGCGATCTCACCTCCCTGCAGCGCACTTCCGAAAATGCGCAAAGGCGGATAACCCTCTTTCTCGATGTACTCAATGCGCGCCCCCAAAGCAGTAAGCGCATCCACAAGTAACCTGATCGGTCGGTTTCTCATCCGTTCCGTTCCGGTGATTGTCCATTCCCCAATGATTTTAGACAAAAAAGCCGTCAGAAACCGCATAGCCGTTCCCGCCGCCTTAATATCAAAATGGTTGCCATTCGAATTTAATGCCGCCACCATCACCTCCGTATCATCACAATCCGATAAATTCTGTATATCATAAGGACTGTAACTCAGCGCGTTCAGAATAAGCGCCCTGTTGCTGATGCTCTTTGAAGCAGGCAGTTTAATCGTATCTTGAAGCAGTCCGGACGGAACTGTAATCAGGTAATTCATCATTTTGCGTAATCTTCAGTTTCAGACTACAAAAATACAGATTTTATTCCGAGGCAATAACCTTTACCGAAACAAATTACCAAATCAAATTTCACCCTAAAAATAAAGGCGATTTTTTATAATACTATATAAAAAAAAACATAAAGGTTATTTTTTCAAACATATCCTTTATTTTTCCAAAAATAACCTTTATGTTTTTCACTACATACAATGCCCTGATTATCAACAATATACAAAACGACTTTTTTGACCCCCAAAAACCCCCGTTTTCAAAGCAATGAAAGCGGTGAAATTTAGGTGTTGGGGGAGGAGATGTAGTTTATATTTATACCCGTAATAATATAGAGAATATGGATAAGAGAGCCAAAATAAACCCGGTTAATGTTTGGATAATGATGCAAACAATTATTATTTTCAATATTTTTGTATTAAATACCAATAAAGACATGAAAAACGAGCAATTGGTTATCTGATCAGTTGGAAATAAACCCATCAGCCATCTCAAAATGGTGCTCAAATAAAATTCAACCTTTTTTGGAAATGCCTGATGAAATATCAAGTCTTTTAGGTGTTGATAGCGTGAACTATTAAATAAGAATAAGTGGCAATGAGTAATATCCCCCAGTTAAAAGATATATTGCTTGAAGATATCAAGAAAGGATGCCAATTGAACATAATGACATCTTATTTTACATTATTCGGTTACAATGAAATCAAGGGACAGCTTGCTCAGGTTGACAATGTAAAACTGATTATTAATCCTAACAGATATGATTCTACAGGTAAGTGTTTCGAAACCGTTGAAGAAAATAGCCTGAAGCTTAATCTCGACTATGCTGGTATTGCAAAAGAATTTGCTACATGGATAGGGAAGAATGCTAATGTGAAAAAAGTAAAGTCTCAAAAAATCGAAGGGAAAATGCTGAGTATAAACTGTAATAATCATTATACTGACTATATTACTCACTCAGATTTTAGTGCAGCAGGACTTGGCCTTTTGGATAAAGGGGGGCGTATACACATAAATGAAAAAGTAGAGGATAAGGATAGAGCAAAAAGCTTGCGCACTGCATTCGAATCCATTTGGAGCAATACCACTCAAGTGGAAGACATTAAGGCGAAAATATTATGCCAACTGAAAAATATTTATGAAGACAAATCCCCCGAACTGTTGTATTTTTTTACCATAAGTCATTTGTTCAAAAGTTTTTTGGAAGATGCAGACCAAGAGGCACTCATTGAAAAACGGACAGGTATTACCGAAACATTGATATGGGATAAACTCTACGATTTTCAGCGAGATGGTGTAGTGGGAGCAATCAATAAAATTGAAAAATTTGGAGGCTGTATCATCGCTGATTCTGTCGGACTGGGAAAAACCTTTGAGGCTTTGGCTGTTATAAAATATTATGAACTGCGCAATCATAAAGTGTTGGTGTTGGCTCCCAAAAAGCTGCGGGACAATTGGATGGTTTATAAACTCAACGACAAGAGAAATCCATTTGCCAAAGAACGCTTATTTAGTTATACTCTATTGAATCATACCGATCTTTCTCGGGAAAATGGCTATTCGGGAGATGTAGATTTATCTTATGTGCATTGGGGAAACTATGATCTGGTAGTAATCGATGAGTCTCATAATTTTCGTAATGCATCAACCGGAAAAGATAAAATGACCCGTTACGAGAAAATGATGAAAGATATCATTCAATCGGGGGTGAAAACAAAAGTCTTAATGCTTTCTGCCACACCTGTGAATAAGGAGTTAAACGATATAAAAAATCAGATAGCCTTTATATCTGAAGGCCGAGATAACGCTTTTGCACATAATGCAGAAATAGGTAGTATATCAAATACGCTACGTAAGGCTCAAGGGGCATTCAATTTATGGAATAAGCTACCTCCAAATGAGCAGACAACAGAAACATTATTGGATTATCTGAATTGGGATTATTTCAAATTATTGGATTCGCTGACTATTGCCCGCTCAAGAAAACATATTGAAAAATATTATGGATTGGAGAAAATCGGCAAGTTTCCAACAAGATTAACTCCTATGAATCCAAGTTGTGAAATTGATTTAAAGAGACAGTTTCCATCATTTGCGTCTATCAATGAAGAGATCATGAGGATGGAAATGTGTGTATATACCCCACTCGAATATGTTTTACCGGAACTAAAATCCCTTTATGCAGAGAAATATGATACTAAACTCGAAGGTAAAGGTAGCTTCAAACAAGCAGACCGTGAATTTAGTTTGAAAGCATTGATGAAAACCAACCTCCTCAAACGACTGGAAAGTTCGATATATGCTTTCGATCGTACCATTAGCTATCTGATAGAAGGAATACAGTCCGTCTTGACCAAATTGAGTGAGGATGTCGGTTTTCAAATTAGCGATTATGATTCGGATGCATATTGGGAAGACGATGAAATTGAGGTGTTAATGATTGGTAATGCGACAAAAATTTTAGTTTCCGACCTCGATAAAATACGTTTTCAATCAGATTTGGAATACGACCTGTCTATTCTATATCGTATATCAGAAGCTATTAAAAAGGTTACACCTGAGCGTGATGAGAAAATGCAACAATTAATGCAACTCATTTCCGATAAAATGACTAATCCAATTAATTCAGGCAATAAGAAAATTATTGTATTTACAGCATTTGCAGATACGGCTAATTACTTATATGAAAATTTGGTTGACTGGGCAAAGTCAAAGTTTGGTATATATACGGGGTTGGTAACAGGATCAGACGACCCTAAAACAAACTTCCCTGTTAAGCGTAAAGACTTTGTCGGTATGCTGATAAACTTTTCTCCCCGCTCAAAAGAAAGAGGAGAGGAGGGTGAAGAAATAGACTTGTTGATAGCAACTGACTGTATCTCTGAGGGACAAAATCTTCAGGATTGTGATTATCTCATTAACTATGACATCCATTGGAACCCGGTGCGCATTATTCAACGTTTCGGTCGTATTGACCGTATCGGCAGCAAAAACGACTGCATTCAGTTGGTTAATTTCTGGCCGGCCATTGGATTAGATGAATATATCAATTTAGAGCAACGTGTAAAAGGACGAATGAAACTTTTAGACATATCGGCAACAGGTGAAGAAAATATTATTGAATCTAATCCCGAAATGCGAGACCTGGAATATCGTAAAAACCAACTTGAACAGCTAAAAAAAGAAGTTTTAGACATAGAAGATCTTGCCGGAGGTGTGTCTATCACCGATTTGACATTGAACGATTTTAGGATGGATTTGACAACCTTCTTAGAAAAGAACCCGACAGTACTCAGCGAGATTCCAACAGGAGTTTATGCAGTTAGCCGAAATGAAAGCGATAAGTTGCAGGATGAAATAAAGCCAGGTGTTATCTTCTGCTTGAAAAGCACGGATAAAATATCTCAGGATCAGAGAAATTCTTTAGCTCCTTACTATTTAGTTTATGTCTCGGATGATGGTGAGATTTGTTTTTCTGAAAAACAGATTAAACAGGTTTTAGATATTTATAGAGCCTTGTGCCTGGGACGTAAAGAGCCCATAAAGGAATTGGTAACCGCATTTAACAAAAAGAGCCATAACCAAATGAACATGAAGCACTGGAAGACTCTTTGCTCCAAAGCTATTGATTTTGTAAAAGATAAAGAAGATGATAACTGCGGAGATGTTTTCTCTTTGGGCGGATTATCTATGTTTGGCAGTGAGAATTCGGATATTCGAATAACTGATAACGACTACGAGTTAATATCATTTTTAGTGATAATGTAGATGGATATTTTTGATTACATAGGCTATAAGGAGAATATAAAACCGTATGACAAGCGGATTCCGAAGACACAGCTTTTTTTACATGGAGAGCTTTCTAAGGCGGAACGTGACCTGTTGACGGAAAGGGTTGAAGAGGTACGTCTGACTTATGTATTTAATGAACAGACTTACCCAATGGAACCGGTTGTTACTAACGAAGAGCATTATGATACTATCGTAATTGTTGCTGTGGAACTGAAAAGAGAGGTGTCTCTGCAACGGTTATCCCGAATTATACACGAGGTTCTTCCGTCCCCTACAATTGTTGTGTTCAATCTTAATGGCAAGTTTTTGTTTACATCTGCTCTCAAACGATTGAATAAGAACGAGAAAGGCAAAATTGTAGTTGAAGAGTATCATTTCAGCAATTGGATGGATATTGGATCGCTTACCGTACCACAACGTTTATTCTTGCAAGCAATCACTTATGGAAAAATCCCTGCTTTAGACTACAAACAAGCGTATATACATTTTCATCGAAAAATATATGAGGAGAGTAATGCTGAAATAGTTTCCCGCATTGATACTTCTGATTTTGAAGTGTTAAAACAAAAAACCGAGGAACAAAAGGCATTGCAACAAGAAATAAAAAGGCTCACCAAACTTCTCAACCAGAAATCTGTATCTTTGAAAGAAAAAATGGAGTTGGCGAAACAAATTAATCTATTGAACAATGGAAAATGAGACATGTGGAATAGATAATTTAGGAAAATGAAATTTTATAGAATTAGAATAACAATTATAAGACAACTAACAATATGGACGGAAAGAGCAGAAACCTAACCGAAGATTACATACAGCAGATTAAGGCATTATTTCCCGAAGCAGTAACCGAAGTTGCAGACAAAGACGGAAATAACATAAGCCAAAAAGTGGATATGGAGAAACTTGCTTTACTGTTGGGCGAAGCAGCGATACCGACCGACGAAATAGAGTATCGCCAAAAGTATGGCGAGAAGTTCTCGTTTGAGTGGGCAGGTAAACGTCGGGCTATTGCCGAAGCACAGAAGCGCAGTACCGGAACCTTGCGTCCTTGCCCCGAGGAGTCTGTAGAATGGGACTCTACCGAAAACCTCTACATTGAGGGTGATAATCTGGAAGTGCTGAAATTGTTGCAAGATTCGTATCTGGGTGCGGTAAAGATGATCTATATAGATCCGCCATATAACACAGGTAAAGATTTTGTCTATAAAGATAATTACAAAGACAACCTTGCCAATTATTTGGAGCAGACCAATACTACCAATGCGGTGAACAGCGAAACCAGCGGACGCTACCATACCAATTGGCTCAATATGATGTATCCTCGCTTGAAGTTGGCTCGCAACCTTCTCACTGATGATGGGGTAATTTTTATCTCTATTGATGATAATGAAGTCTCGAATCTGAAGAGTATTTGTGATGAGATTTTTGGGGAGGATAATTTTCTTGCTCAATTGATATGGGAAAGGTCTTTTGCGCCTATCAGTCTGAAAAAACACTTCTCTGAATGTCATGATTATATTATCTGTTATGCAAAACAATTAAATCAAACTAGTTGTAATGGTTTGAGAAGAACAGAAGAGAGTAATATTCGATATTTGAATCCTGATAATGATGTACGCGGTCCCTGGCAAAGCGATAATTCAACAGTTGGGCCTGCAATAAAAGAGAAGGTATATGAATTAACATTGCCAAATGGGAAAACGATACTTCCCCCTAATGGAAGATGCTGGTTGTATACAAAAGAACGCTTTCAAGAAATGATTGCTGATAATCGTATCTGGTTCGGAGAAAATGGAAGTAATGTTCCAAGAGTGAAAAGATTTCTATCAGAAGTTAAAGAAGGATTAACGCCAATGACATTATGGAAATATTCAGAAGTTGGTCACTCACAAGATGCTTCTCAAAAACTTAAACAGTTATTTGAGGATAAAGCATATTTTGATTACCCTAAACCAGTGGAACTAATTAAGAGATGTGCTGAATTATACACAAATAAGAAATCTATTATCCTTGACTTTTTTAGTGGATCCGCCACGACTGCCCACGCCGTAATGCAACTAAATACAGAGGATCAAGGTACTCGCAAATATATTTGTGTACAGTTACCCGAACTTACCCCCGAAGATAGCGAAGCCCGAAAGGCAGGATTTGCTACAATACCTGAAATAGCCAAAGAACGTATTCGCCGTGCAGGCAAAAAGATAGTAGAAGAACAGAAAGCCAAAAACGATGGACTATTTGCCGAAGATGCTCCCAAACTCGATATTGGATTCAAAGTATTCAAACTAGACCGCTCCAATGTAAAAGAGTGGGATATTGAGTTTGATGGAGCTACAGAACAGCAAGCCGCGGCACAACTACGGGCAGAGTTTAACAAAACCCTCGACATACTTAAAGAAGAACGTACTGAATTAGATATTCTCTACGAAGTGATACTGAAGTTAGGACTACCGCTTACCACACACGTGAGTATAAAAGAGATTGACAATAAAAAAGCTTTTGTTGTTGGTTATGGCCTTATGTTGGCATCATTTGCCAAAGGGTTAACTTATCAGCAAATTGGTAAAATGATTGACCTGAAAGCTGACTTTGTACAACCGGGAGAACTCAAAATTGTACTGGCTGATGAAAGTTTTGCTTCCGATAACGATAAAACCAATGCAATGCAGCTATTCAAACAGCGTGGTATCACTAACTATGAAATCATCTAATAGATATGAAAAAGACGTTTAACATATACTGCGATGAGAGTTGTCACCTTGAGAACGACCATAAACCGTTTATGTTCTTAGGGTACATTAGTTGTGCATATCCGCAGGTAAAAGCACATGCTGAGATTCCTGTAGAGACACTCTTTAGACATCTTACTACTGAAATGAGTGACAAAGTGACTAGAACACGTATGTTTGAAATTGACAGGTCTATGAGGCTACACTGGGTTCGCTATCATCTTGACCAAAAAAAGAGTGATAATATGCTCCTGTTCTCAGTCAGAGAACCGGAAGGGATAAGAACTTACTATTATGATGTAGATGAAAAGTATGTTATTGTTCTTGAGCCATTACGATGCGGAGATGCTTACTATCTCCTATCTGCATATTACATTAAAGGCAAAGACGCACAAAGAAATAAGATGGAAAAGAAATATAAACGAAAGTTAGATGTACTCCACTAAAATGCAAAAAACGATAGATATCTAGATCTACCGTTTTTCGATTTCCTTAACCCAGATGGGTTATGAACTCGATGCGAAGATAGCACATAAATAGCTTCTTTGCAAGAGAAATCTGATATATTTATGCTTTCGTTTAGTCTCTAACTTACAAAAAAACAAGCCTATATGGTTTTAAAGTGACTTATATGGTACAAGAAACAAAGATAGTATTCAATCCGGACTTACCTTATCAAGCTGAAGCTGTGAAGTCTGCAACTGCACTTTTCAATGGTCAGCAAAAATCTAAATCGCCTTTTACTATAAGCAGAGGTTCAGGATTTTACAGCAGTGAAGAATCGCAAACGGTTATTGGCGAAGGTAACCGCCTAACCATTTCTGAAAATAAAATCCTTGATAATTTACGTGCTGTACAGATGGAGCAAGGGTTAGATGTTTCACCGAAATTGGATTTTCCTGACTTTACAATTGAAATGGAGACAGGAACAGGTAAAACATACGTTTATCTTAGAACCATACTCAAACTGTATCAAGAATACGATTTTAAAAAGTTTATAATCGTAGTTCCCAACAAAGCAATCAGAGAAGGAGTTAATGCTTCCTTTAATGATTTAAAAGATCATTTTCTGAGATTGTACGGCATCAAATACAATCATTTTATCTACGACTCACAAGATTTACCCCAAGTTGCATCTTATGCGAGAGCAAATACGTTGGAGATAATGATAATCAATATTGCGGCTTTCAACAAGAGTTTTAAAGATATTGACAAAGAAGATAAGGCAAACGTCATTCATCGTGAAAGTGAAAAAACATTTGGTCGTCGTCCGATAGACCTGCTTGCCGAAACACGTCCGATAGTAATTATTGACGAACCACAGTCGGTTGATAATACCAATAAGGCAAAAGAAGCTATTCGTTCATTGGCTCCAATGGCTGTGTATCGCTATTCGGCAACACATCGTCAGATAACCAATCCAATATATAAATTAGGTGCGGTTGAAGCTTACAATCAGGAATTAGTTAAGCAAATAGAGATTCTTTCTGTGTTTGAAGATACTGACCTTAATGGTGTTTATATCAAAGTGAACTCTACCAACCCGCAGAAGCGTGAAGCTGATTTAGAACTCAACATAATCAATGGAGGAAAATCGTCTCGCACATCTAAGAAAGTAAAATACAATGCTCTTTTCCATGTTGAGACCGGAAACCCCGAATATATTGGATTGCGATTAACCAATATCGATGATCTCGGCATTGAGATAAACGGACAAGAACGCATCTATATCGGTGGTGTAAAGACAAGTAGCTCTCTATACTCAGACGATGAGTTGAAACGTATGATGATTCGCGAGACAATTAAAGTACACTTTGAAAAACAGCTAAGTTTATTGGATAAAGGAGTAAAAGTATTGTCGCTGTTTTTTATTGACAGGGTAGTTAATTATCGGGACTATGAAGCAGAAGATAAACGAGGTAAATATGCAAAATTTTTCGAGGAAGAATTTCTGAAACTCATACAAGAAAACTTGTTTTATCAGAAACTCTTCTCTGTATGGGGAGGCAATATAGGTAAGCTACATGATGGTTATTTCTCAGAGGATAAAAAAGGGAATTTCAAAGATACCAAAGGAGATACTGATGATGATATTTCGACCTACGATAAAATAATGAAACGCAAGGGAATTTTGCTGAGCGAAACAGAACCGTGCAGGTTTGTTTTTTCTCATTCGGCACTGCGTGAAGGCTGGGATAATCCCAATGTTTTTCAGATATGTATGCTCAAAGATCCGCAAGTGAAGCAGGATAAGAGCATCCGACTCAGACAAGAAATAGGACGTGGATTACGAATAGCAGTAAATCAAGCAGGAGAACGGGTACATGATTCGGGAGTAAATATATTGACTGTAACCGCCAATGAAGCATTCGGTGATTTTGTGTCTCGTTTTCAAACAGAACTCAGAGAGGACGAAGGAGAACAATTCGATGTAATTACACCTGATAAATTTAAGAACTTGACCTATCTGGCAGAAGATGGAGTGAGGCATGTGCTGGGTGAACCCTTAGCAATAGAGTTGTATGCACATCTCAAAAAGGAAGGCTATGTAGAAGAAAAAAAAGTGAAAGGACTGAAAGTAGCAGCCCTTCCTACCGAAAAGCTAAGAGATACCATCAAAGTGAATCCGGAAATAGTAGTGCCTAAGAAAGACGTTTTTTTACCATATACAGAAGTTATAGCCAAAAGGGTATCTGAACTTGCAAGTAAAATTACTCTAAACAAGCATAGACCAAAACAAAAAGTA
The DNA here is from genome assembly GCF_900178525.1 of Massilibacteroides vaginae. Lineage (GTDB taxonomy): Bacteria > Bacteroidota > Bacteroidia > Bacteroidales > Tannerellaceae > Massilibacteroides > Massilibacteroides vaginae. The sequence continues at coordinate 543,233 of NZ_FXDJ01000009.1, read as the reverse complement.
AGAGTAAATAAACAAGTAATTTATTCGGACGAATTCAAAGCATTATGGGATAAAATCAAGTACAAGAGTGTCTATTCCGTAGACTTTGATGTGGACATATTTAAAGGAAAATGTATCGATGCTTTAAATGAATTAGAAGTAGGTAAAATAGTCTATAACATAGAGAGAGGAACTATTCAAATAGATTCTGACTCCGGAGTGTCGGATAAAGATGGCATAAAAAGTGATTTTGGTGCTATGAGTTATAAAGGTAAGGTTCGAGTTCCGGATATTGTGCGTTATCTACAAAATACTACCGGGCTAAAACGACAGACATTGGTTGATATTCTATCTAATAGTTCTACACTTGGGAAAATAGTTTATAATCCTCAATTATATATGGAATTGGTTCGCGATACTATTCGGCGATTGATGCAGCACGAATTGGTGACAGGATTAAAATATACCCGTATAGAGGATGAGTATGTGATGGAATTACCGGCAGACGACGAGGTGGAGCAATATTTTAATAAACTAATTGCAGAGACACCCAACAAATGTGTTGTAGACTGTTTTACTGTAGACTCTAAAGAAGAGCAAGAGTTCGCAAAAACTCTTGATAATAATGAGCGAGTGAGTTGCTTTATGAAACTACCTTCAAATTTCAAGATAGATACACCGCTTGGAACATACAACCCCGATTGGGCAGTATACGTGAAAGGTGTAGAGAATAAAGTTTATTTTGTGGTTGAAACCAAAGGGACGGAAATCTTTGGTGATCTCCGTTCCGCAGAACAAGATAAGATTAAGTGTGCCCGCAAGCATTTTGAAGTAGTTGCTCCTGAAGTAATTGTTGCTGCACCTGTAAAAGATGGTAAGAAGTGGTTGAGTAATTTGTAAATATGTAGAACTAATGTATATCTCATCATTAAAACTTTGGAATTTTCGTAAGTATGGAAATTCGGAAGAAGTAACAGAAGAGACTATTCCTCACTTAGAGGTTCCTCTTAATAAGGGGCTTAATGTATTGATTGGTGAAAATGATTCAGGTAAGTCTGCTATTCTTGATGCTATTAAATTAGATGGTATTCCAACTGAAATTTGCTCTGTTCACTCCGTGAAAGGTCAAACTCATTGTGCAACAATGTATGTTGAGACTTTTTATAAGGCCTATGAAACAAAAAAACTTGTCGTTCAATCAAAACCTGCAACGAAAAAGCGAGACGCCGAGTTCTTCAATAATCCTCTATTAAAGCAGAGCCATAATTTTGCTCGTCCTACACATCTTTTATGTTTTGCAGTCCTTAAAGACAATCTCAGTGATGAACAATTATCGTATTTTAAAAGTAGCGAAAGCGGTTGGTTGGTTATTGATTTGACAGAAGGGTGCAATTCTCCTGAGTGATCTTTAGTGTTCGTTCAATTTTATATATTCCGGTGATACCCGGCCAGTGATTCTGGTGATAGCCACTCAATCCCCTCGATTATCTGTTAATTTGAGTACTTAGTTTTATGATATAGGCTTAAAATTGAGAAAGATGACTGCGTATTCAATTTTTCACATATCTTTGTAACCACCGTAACTGTTACGGATGTAACTAAAGAGGAATATGAAGTTTTATAACAGAACAAATGAGTTGGCTGAGTTGCAACGAATACAAAAATTATCGTTTAGTGACCATTCTCGTCTGACAGTAGTCACCGGAAGAAGGAGGATTGGTAAAACAAGTCTTATCATGAAGTCAGTCGAGAATTTACCGACTGTCTATCTGTTTGTGGGTCGTAAAAGCGAAGCAACACTTTGTTCTGAGTTTATTCCGATTATTAGTCAATCGCTTGATACGTTTGTTCCTGCTGAAATACGTACTTTTCGATCATTGTTCCAATATCTCATGGAGTTGGCTTCACAAAAAGCGTTTAATCTTGTTGTTGACGAATTTCAGGAGTTTTACAACATCAATGATTCGGTGTATAGCGACATGCAGAATATATGGGACAGCTACCGGAAAAAGTCTAAAATGAATCTGATTGTATCCGGTTCTATTTATTCGTTGATGCAGAAAATATTCCAAAACAAGAAAGAACCTCTGTTTGGCAGGGCAGATAATATCATTAAACTATCGGCTTTTGATTTAACTACGCTGAAAGAAATTATGCGTGACAACAATCCCAATTACACCAATGATGATTTACTTGCGCTTTATTCTTTTACAGGTGGAATCCCTAAGTATGTTGAACTGTTCTGTGATAATATCACATTGAGTGTAGATGAGATGATTTCTTTCATGGTTCGGGAAAACTCCCCCTTTACTGATGAAGGAAAAAACTTACTGATAGAAGAGTTCGGGAAAAACTATGCTACCTACTTCTCTATCCTAAGTGCTATTTCGGGCGGTATCAATACGCAACCCGAGATAGAAGCCGCGTTAGGAAATAAAAGTATTGGCGGTCAAATCAAACGATTGATTGAGGATTATAATATTATTGTTCGTCAACGTCCAATATTATCAAAAGAAGGAAGTCAAACTGTTCGGTATGAGATACAGGATAACTTTATCCGATTTTGGTTCAACTATTTTGACCGTTATCGTTCGCTGATAGAGATAAAAAACTTTAATGTATTACAAGTTATCATCAAATCGGACTATCCGACTTATTCGGGTATCATGTTAGAAAGATATTTCAAACAGCAGCTTGCCGAAAGTTTCCAATATCGTGCTATCGGTTCGTGGTGGGAGCTTAAAGGTAATCAGAATGAAATTGATATTGTTGCCCTAAAATTGGAGAAAAACCAGGCAGTAGCAGCCGAAATAAAACGGCAAAAGAAAAATTTCAAGCCAGAACTATTGAAAGCAAAGGTGGAACAACTTAGGAATAAATTGTTGCCTAAGTATCAGATTGAAATGGTATGTTTGTCACTGGAGGATATGTGATTTAGTAATTCTTTTATTAGCAGAAGAAACTCAAACGGGTGATTGTCATTGCGGCCTTTTCCAAATCTGAAGCAATATGAGATGTTATGTGACGTTTATTCTGTAACTTTGTCGCATTAAAAAAGTAAATTGTATGGCGGAATCTATATATGGGCCTTTTCTGAATAAGATTAATTCGCCTGAAGATCTGAGAAAACTGCCGCAGGAGGATTTAGAAAAGGTATGTGCAGACGTACGTCAATATATTATTGATGTTCTCTCCGTTAATCCCGGCCATTTAGGTGCGAGTCTGGGAACTGTGGAGTTAACAGTGGCTCTTCATTATGTGTTTAATACGCCTTTCGACCGGATTGTCTGGGATGTTGGACATCAGGCTTATGGGCATAAAATATTGACCGGAAGAAGGGAAAAATTCAATACGCTTAGGAAATTGAATGGAATAAGCGGCTTCCCGAATCCGAAAGAAAGTGAGTACGACGCTTTTATTGCGGGGCATGCGTCTACGTCTATTTCTGCTGCTTTGGGTATGTCGGTCGCGTCTAACCTGAAAAAGGAAGAAGATCGCCATGTGGTGGCTGTAATAGGAGATGGTTCTATGACGGGTGGGCTTGCGTTTGAGGGGCTCAACAATGCCGCGTCTGATCCTAATAATTTACTGATCATCCTGAATGATAATAATATGGCTATCGATAATAATGTAGGTGGTCTGAATCAGTATCTCGTAGATATCACAACGAGCTATGCTTACAACAAGATGCGTTATGATGTTTACAAAGGGCTGAAAAAAATGAATATCATTACTGAAAAGCGGAGAGGCAGTATTTTGCGCTTTAATAATAGCCTGAAAGCATTGATCACGCAACAGCATAACTTTTTTGAAGGATTTAGTATACGTTATTTCGGTCCTGTAGACGGACATGATGTGAATTATTTAGTGAAGGTTCTAAACGATATAAAAGATATGCAAGGACCTAAATTATTGCATATCAAAACTAAAAAAGGGAAAGGATACGAGCCCGCGGAAAAATCGGCGATTGAATGGCATGCGCCGGGTAAATTCAATAAAGAAACCGGTGAGCGTATTATTCCCGATAATTTAAACCAGCCTCAATTGTATCAGGAGGTATTTGGCCTGACACTGGTGGAATTGGCCGAAAAAGACAAACGTATTGTAGGTGTGACACCCGCAATGCCTACCGGTTGCTCCATGTGCCACATGATGAAGGCTATGCCGGAAAGGGCGTTTGACGTAGGTATTGCCGAGGCGCATGCGGTGACTTTCTCCGCCGGAATGGCTAAAGAGGGAATGATTCCTTTCTGTAACATTTACTCGTCTTTTATGCAGCGAGCCTATGATCAGGTAATACACGATGTGGCTATACAAAAGTTGCATATTATTTTCTGTCTTGACAGGGGTGGTTTGGTTGGAGAAGACGGCGCGACACATCATGGTGTTTTCGATCTGGCTTATCTTCGCCCAATCCCGAATCTGATTATTGCTTCGCCTTATGACGAGTGGGAATTGCGCAACCTGATGTACACGGCATACAAGTGTAATGAGCCTTTTGTTATTCGTTATCCGAAAGGGAAAGGTGAAAAAACAAATTGGAGAAATGATCCGGAAATGCGACCGATAGGACAAGGGCGAAAGTTGCGTGACGGTAAAGATATAGCAGTGCTGTCGATTGGTCCGATCGGAAATGAGGTGGCTAAGGCTATTGATTCGCTGAATGGCGAAGCCGGGTCAATTGCTCATTACGACATGATTTACCTGAAGCCGCTGGACGAGGAGCTGTTGCACGAGGTGGGAAAGAACTTCTCGCGTGTAATTACAGTGGAAAACGGTGTTCGCAAAGGAGGGTTAGGTAGTGCGGTAATTGAGTTTATGGCCGACAATGGTTATACGCCACGGATTAAGCGCATCGGAGTGCCTGATCAATTTATTGAGCAAGGTTCGGTTTCTGAACTGCTCCGGTTGTGCGATATGGACGCGCAGGGTATTGAACGTGTTATTCGTTCTTTCTGAAGAACGACGGTTTTGGGTGTGAAACTTCCTTTATTATTAAAAGTTAGAAAATGAAGATTATTATTGCCGGAGCCGGTGAAGTTGGAACGCATCTTGCCAAGATGTTATCACAGGAGAAGCATGATATCATATTAATGGATCCGGACGAAGAGCGATTGCTTTTGCCGGGCTCCAGCTCTGAAATTTTGCCAATGGTAGGAAACCCTACTTCATTACATGATTTGGAAAATGCCGGGATTGAACGTGCTGATCTTTTTATTAGCGTAACCCCTCATGAAACGACAAACATCACGGCTTGTATTTTAGCAGCTAATCTGGGTGCGGAAAAAACATTCGCCCGCATAAATAATTACGAATATCTCCTTCCGAAGAATAAGGAACTGTTTGAAAAATTAGGGATCAATGCGATGATTTATCCCGAAATGCTGGCGGCACGCGAGATTGTAACTGCTGTAAAATATCCGTGGGCAAGACAGTATTGGGAATTGTTCGGCGGAATGCTGATATTGGTAGGTGTGAAAATCAGGGCTAATTCGCGCCTGGCAGGTAAGTGCCTGAATGAATTGAAAGACGAAGACAAACTCTATCATATTGTTGCGATTAAAAGAAGAAATAACACGATCATACCCGGAGGAACAGACCGGGTTGAAGCCGGGGATATTCTCTTTTTTACAACCACCAAATCGCATGTGAAAGATGTACAGGTCCATGCCGGGAAAAGTAATCCGGAAGTAAAGAAGGTATTTATTATGGGGGCAAGCCGCATTGCGTTGCGGGCATGCCAGTATCTGCCGAATAATATACGGATCAAAGTGCTGGAAACAGAAAAAGAAACAAGTCAGTCGTTTGCCGAAGTTGCTCCGGGCAATGTGTTGGTTATTAACGGTGACGGACGCGATACGGAATTGTTGATTCAGGAAGGAATCAACGATGCGCAGGCTTTCATCGCGCTTACCGATAATCCAAGTACCAATATTCTGGCCTGCCTGGCCGCTAAACAATTCGGTGTGTTCAAAACGATCGCCCAGGTGGAAAATATTGATTATATTCCTTTGGCCAATGACATAGACCTGGGAACGGTAATCAATAAGAAACTGATCGCTGCCGGAAATATCTATCAGTTTTTGTTGGACGCGGATGTTTCGAATATGAAATTCCTGACATTTTCGAACGCGGATGTAGCCGAGGTAGTGATAAAGCCGGGTTCGAAACTAACTCAAAAACCAATTAAAGATTTAAAGCTACACAAAAATATTACGCTTGGAGGATTGATCCGTAACGGTGTGCCAATGATGGTTGAAGGAGATACGCAATTGCAAGGTAATGATCATGTCGTGGTGTTTTGTTTAGGAAACGCGATCAGCGATTTGGAAAAATATTTTAGATAATTTTAGATAGAAATAGCGATGCCGAATATACGATTCGTTATTAAGATATTGGGACTCATGTTTATACTTGAGTCTTTGTTTATGTCATCTGCCGTAATTGTATCCCTGATTTATGGAAGCAGTGATCTTCATCCCCTATTGATTTCTTGTGGCATTATGCTGCTGACCGGAGCTGTTTTTTTGATGATAGGACATAACGCGACAGATCCGGGGCATGGTAGAAGGGAAGGCATGTTGATTGTAACGCTGACCTGGTTGTTGATTTCGTTTCTGGGCATGCTTCCTTATTGCTTGGGAGGCTACACGACTTCTCTGGCAGATGCATACTTTGAAACTATCTCCGGTTTTACAACGACGGGCGCTTCGATCATGACTGACATAGAATCATTGCCTCCCGGTATATTGTTTTGGCGAAGCCTGACGCAATGGCAGGGTGGGATAGGGGTGATCGTATTTACGGTGGCTATTCTTCCCATTTTTGGCGTGAGTGCTTCCCAAATGTTTGAAGCTGAAACGACAGGTATTACCCACGAACGTTTTCTGCCGCGTGTAACACAGGTTGCAAAACGTATTTGGGGTGTTTATCTGTTACTGACACTTTGTGTATTTCTTTTGCTTCTTATCGGACCAATGACTGTTTTCGACGCGGCCAATCATGCCCTGACCTTGATCTCGACAGGGGGATATTCTACAAAAAATACAAGTCTGGCTTATTGGAACTCAGCGTATGTAGAGTATGTTTCGATAGGCTCTATGTTTATCGGAGCATTAAATATGAGTCTGATCTATTTCTGTGTTAAAGGACAGTTCAAACGCTTGTTTCATGATGAAGAGTTTCGTTGGTTCAGCGGATTTGTGCTGGTTGGTACAGTCGTTATAACAGCTTGGGTCAGCATGAATAGTTATCTGGAGGGAGAGCATGCTGTACGTTCAGCGGCGTTTCAGGTAGTTACGCTGATAACAGGCTCGGGCTTTGCGACAGATAATTATATAAGCTGGGGACCTTTTTTCTGGGTTGTCGCATTGTTGCTGATGCTGATTTCCGGCTGTGCGGGCTCAACGAGCGGTGGCTTGAAAATGTCTCGGTTTGTGGTTCTGGCGAAAAATCTTTCCAATTCGTTCAAAAAACAAACACACCCTCATGCCGTGATTCCGGTTAGAATAAACGGACGGGCGATCAGTGCCGACTTGGTGCACCGGATATTGGCATTTGTCTTTGCTTATCTAGGATTAATTGCGATCAGCTGTCTGATTTTGGCATTTCTTGGCATGGGATTTGAAGAAGCAGTGGGCGCGGCCGTTTCTTGTATGGGAAATGTTGGTCCTGCTTTAGGAGAGCTGGGACCGGTTGCTAATTATGCATCGATACCTGATGTGGCTAAATGGTACCTTGGCTTTCTTATGATGGTGGGGCGTCTGGAGATATTTACTGTTTTAACGATATTAGTTCCCGGCTTCTGGAAGCAATAACGGAATATCAGCGAAAAACAAATTCAGTTCTGATATACGGTTTTACGTTTTTTTACGTTATAATAGATACGGATTTATTAAATCAGAAATAAATGATAGAATACATACGAGGTGAAGTCGCTGAATTAACACCGGCACGCATGATTTTGGAGTGTGGCGGTATAGGCTACGAATTGAATATATCACTAAATACATATAGCGCATTTAACGGAAAAAAGAATGGATTGATCTATGTCTATGAAGTAATCCGTGAAGATGCTCACCTGTTGTTCGGTTTCTCTGAAAAAACGGAACGGGAGCTTTTTCTTATGCTGATAACGGTATCCGGCGTCGGCCCGAATACAGCGAGAATGATCCTTTCGTCATTTCCTCCTTCCGAATTGATTCAGGTAATTGCGAACAAAAATGAAACGGCACTGACATCCGTAAAAGGTATCGGACTTAAAACCGCTCAACGAATTTTGGTTGACCTGAAGAATAAAGTGAAAACGGCTTCAATCGGTGGTGATAGTACTTCGGTTACGGGAACTTATGCAGGAGGAACTGTAGCGGAAGAAGCTATAGCTGCCCTTACAATGTTGGGTTTTCAGAAAGCTCCCTCTCAAAAAGCAGTTGTCGCGATCTTGAAAGATGCTCCGGGTTTATTGGTAGAACAGGTTATTAAAGCCGCGTTACGAATGTTATAATACTGTGATCGTGTTGGGGGATTGTTATTGACAGAATGAAATATAAGGTATTAAAATATATACTGTGGTTGTCTCTGTTTCTATTCGGAGTAGGTCTGTATTCGCTGAGTGCGGACTTTCTGATATCTAACGCGACATTCCCGGAGATGGCATTGGTGGAATCAGCTCAGGAAGATTCCATCCCGCCTCGTTATCCGGTATCCAAAATAACCCCTCAGGAATATGATGACCTTAAAAAACGCACTCCCGCTGATCTTAAAGCTCCGGATAATATAAAGACAACCATTGAATACGACCTTAAAACCGGTTTTTATATTGTACGAACCCGTCTGGGGGATATGGAATTAGGAACGCCTATGACGTTGACTCCTGAAGAGTATCAGAATTACAGTATGCAGGAGTCTCTCCGTGCTTATTACCGTCAGCGAAATGAAGAAGAATTCCGTAAAGAAGCAGAAAAAGAATTTAACCTGACCGATATGCAATTCGACCTGGGTATAGGTGAACGTATCTTTGGTCCGGGTGGTGTACAAGTGAAAACCCAGGGAAGTGCTGATATTACGTTAGGGTTGAAACGAAATTCTACGAAAAATCCTTCTCTGCCGGCACGTGCTCAAACACGAACTTTCTTTAATTTTGACGAAGCAGTCCAATTAAACGTAAATGCCAAAGTAGGTACGAAGGTAAACTTCGGGATGAATTATAATACGGAAACCTCATTCGACTTCGACTCAAAACGGTTGAAATTAGCTTACACCGGAGAAGAAGACGAGATCATTAAATCGTTGGAAGCCGGTAATGTAAGCATGACAACCAATAATTCACTGATCAACGGTGGAGCCGCTTTGTTTGGAATGAAAGCCGATCTCCAGTTTGGGAAATTAAGAGTCAACGCCTTACTTGCTCAGCAGGAATCACAATCAAAAACGGTTAATTCCCGTGGTGGTGTGCAAACCCAGCCTTTCGAGATTAAAGTTGATGCGTATGACGAGAACCGGCACTTCTTTCTTTCTCATTTTTTCCGGGATACATACGATAATTTCTCCAACCAAGCACCAAATGTGCGTTCCGGTGTGCTTATCAGCCGTGTAGAAGTTTGGGTAACCAATAAGCGAGGGAATTATGATCAGGTACGTAATATCGTTGCTTTTTCTGATTTGGCGGAAAGTAAACGTATATCCAATCCGCAGTTTACTTCGAAAGGAGGAGGAGAGAATCCGCGTAATGATGCGAACACAGTATATGAAACCATCGTAAATAATTATTCCGGAGCTCGTGAAATTAATAAAGTAGAACAGACTTTTAAAGGCTTCATTGAAGGAGGACTGGATTATGAAGGAATAGAAAGTGCCCGCCTTTTGGATGCGTCGGAGTATTCCTACAATCCGTATTTGGGTTATATTTCTCTTAAATCACAGTTGCAACCGGATGAAGCATTAGCTGTAGCTTTTGAATATACATATAACGGACAACCTTATCAGGTAGGGGAATTCTCGACGGATAATGCGGAGAAAACTACAACCAGTTTGTATGTGAAACTGCTGAAAGGTGTGAATATGTCTCCCATAATGCCTTTCTGGGATTTGATGATGAAGAATGTTTATTCACTCGGAGCCTATGCCGTACAAAATGAGAAATTCCGGTTAGACATACTTTATCAAAGCGATACAACCGGAACTTACATGAATTATTTGTCTGAAGGCGCGATCAAAGATTCAATTCTTTTGCGTGTTATGAATTTGGACCGTCTTAATTCGCAAAATCAACCGTATCCGGATGGGTTTTATGACTTTCTGGAAGGCTATACGATTCTTGCTGAAAACGGGAAGATTATTTTCCCTGTTGTAGAGCCTTTTGGTTCTCACCTGCGGAAGAAAATTAATAATAATGCGATTGCGGATAAGTATGTGTTTCAGGAATTATACGACACAACACTAACCGCTGCCAGCCAAATAGCAGAAAAAAACAAGTTTATCCTTAGAGGGGAATACAAAGCATCATCGGCAGCCGATATTGAACTTGGAGCAAGTAATGTACCCCGAGGTTCGGTACGTGTAACTGCCGGAGGGGCAACGCTAACCGAAAATGTAGATTATACCGTAGATTATACATCCGGTCGTGTCACGATATTGAATGAAGCTATTATTGCAAGTGGACAATCTATCAGCGTTTCGCTTGAAGACCGCGGAATGTTCAGCATGCAGCGTAAAACCATGATGGGACTTGACCTGAGTTATGAATTAAGCAAGAACCTGACGTTGGGTGGAACCATTATGCATTTGTCTGAAATGCCTCTTACAACAAAGACGGCTTTTGGTGATGAGTCGATCAAAAATACGCTTTGGGGGGTAAACATGTCATACCGAACGGAAAGTCAATGGCTGACTAATATGTTGGACAAACTGCCCCTACTTACGTTGACTAAACCAAGTCAGATCGCGTTTAATGCCGAATTCGCACATTTAATAGCCGGACATTATGAAAATAAAAATACAGGAGGGTATTCATATCTGGATGACTTTGAGTCAACACAGAGTGGGTTCGACTTGCTTAACCCTTATCCGTGGACATTAGCCAGCGTGCCTGCCCGGGCAACGAATGGCATTTCGGATATTGAGTTGTTTCCTGAATCAGGCCTTACAAACGATATTGAGTATGGAAAAAACAGATCCTTATTAGCCTGGTATTATATTGATGGTCTTTTTACCCGCGAACGATCTAATTTAAGACCGTCGGGCATTGATAAAGATATGCTGTCCAATCATTATATGCGTGCGGTTAAAACAACGGAATTATTCCCGAACATGGATCAGGGTGCTTATTCCGACAACACCTTATCCGTATTAAATTTAGCCTATTATCCGAAAGAAAGAGGACCGTATAACCTTGATGCGGATCAAGTAAATCCTGATGGCACATTACAGAATCCGGAAAAACGCTGGGGAGGTATTATGCGTAAAATAGATCAAAGCGACTTTGAAACCGCTAATATTGAATACATCGAGTTCTGGATGATGGATCCTTTTATCTACGACAATAAAGTTTCAGGCGGTGATCTCTATTTTAATTTAGGGGAGATATCAGAAGATATACTTAAAGATGAAAAGAAATTTTTCGAGAATGGACTTCCCATTGATGGAGACACTACAAAGATTGACTTTACTGCATGGGGTAAGGTGCCACGGATGCAAAGTACTGTTTACGCATTTGATAATACTGCCGGTGCAAGAGCCTTGCAAGATGTTGGTTTGAACGGTCTGTCTTCTGAAGAAGAAAAAACATATCCTGCTTACCGGGATTTTCTGGCAAAGTTAGAGTCTAAATTATCAGGAGATGTGTGGAATAAGATGTTGAATGATCCTTTCTCCGTACGTAATGATCCGGCAGGAGATACGTTTCATTATTTTCGGGGGGGGTATTATGATGAGAGTGCTGATATTCTCACCAGATACAAACGGTATAATGGAACAGAAGGTAACTCGGCTGAAAGTTCCGGTAATTTTAATGCGGCTTCCCGTACTTTGCCGGATGTTGAAGATTTAAATCAGGACAACAACCTGAATAAAAATGAAAAATACTTCCAGTATAAAGTTGAACTGCGTCCTGAAAAGATGAATGTAGGAGACAACTACATTGTTAATGAGCAACAGGTAAAGGTTCGATTGGCGAACGGAACAGAAGAAACAATCAGCTGGTATCAGTTCAAGATTCCGATTAAGCAACCTCAAACTAAGGTGGGATCTATTCAAGATTTCAAATCCATACGTTTCATGCGTATGTTTATGACTGATTTTAAAGAAACAACAATACTTCGTTTTGGTAAATTTGAGTTGGTGCGCGGTGAGTGGCGTACTTATGAACAGGATTTATCTGCTCCGGGTAGTTTGCCTACGAATAAAGGAACACTTGATGTTTCTACCGTTAATATTGAGGAAAACGGACGTAAAGAACCGGTAAACTATGTGTTACCTCCGGGTGTTAGCCGTGCGCACGATCCGGGACAGCCTCAGATACAACTACAAAATGAACAATCTTTGTCTTTAAAGGTAACAGACCTGGCTTCACAAGACGCGCGTGCTGTTTATAAAAACACAAGTTACGATTTGCGTCAATACAAACGGATGCAATTATTTACCCACGCAGAGGCTTTGATCGGTAATCAAACTAATTTGCAGAATGGCGATTTTACCATATTCCTTCGATTAGGATCGGACTACAAGAATAATTATTATGAATACGAGGTTCCGTTGCAATTAACTCCCCATAATTCTACACAAGCAGATATTGTATGGCCGCAAAGTAATATGCTGAACTTCAATCTGGAGATCTTAACCGATCTGAAATTAGCGCGGAATAAAGCGCGGCGAGAAGGTAGGGAAGGAGTGAACTATCAGCAGGTCTTTTCAAGTAATGACCCGGATAATACCCGCAATACGATCAGTGTGATAGGAAATCCCAGTCTGGCTGAGGTGAAGACGATCATGATCGGAATACGGAATACGTCAAAAGAGCGTAAGAGCGGAGAAATATGGGTGAATGAGTTACGCCTTACAGATTATAATGAAGAAGGAGGCTGGGCGGCAAATGCGAGCCTGAATGTTAATCTCTCCGATCTGGGTACGGTGAATCTGGCGGGAAGAATGGAAACCGCAGGCTTCGGAGCGTTAGATCAGTCCATTAACGAGCGGAGGTTGGATGATTTCTCACAATTCAGTGTTTCTACGAATGTGGAATTGGGTAAATTCTTTCCCGAAAAAGCGCAAGTGAGCATACCGGTTTTCTACTCCTATTCAAAAGAAGTTTTATCTCCCAAATATAATCCGTTAGATAAGGATATAAAGTTGAAAGACGCGTTAGATAATGTGGAGACAAAGGCCGAGAAAGATTCGATTAAATCGTTCTCGCAAGATGTTGCCGTATCCAAAGGGATAGCATTTAACAATGTAAGGGTGAACATCAAGAGTAAAACACCAATGCCTTATGACCCGGCAAACTTTTCTATCGGTTATTCTTTCCGTGAAAACAAGATCAGGAATCCGGAAACTGCGTATGAAACAACGAAGGATTACAATGGTAATTTCGCGTACAATTATACCCCGTATGCCAAACCTTTGCGACCATTCGAAAAAATAAAGCACAATAATGGCTATGTTAAGTACCTAAAGCAGTTAGCGCTGAATTATCTACCTTCAAATATTAGTTTCCAAACGGCGATGACGCGCAACTATTATGAAATTCAATTACGTGATCTGAACAACACGGAAAATTCGAATATACCGGTTTCATTTAGCCAGAATTTTAACTGGGACAGAGCTTTCAGTTTGTCGTGGGCATTGACAAACAACCTGAATATGGCCTTTACCTCAGGTACAAACGCGCGTATTGAAGAACCTTACATGCAGGTGAATAAGCAATTGAACCCTGATCAGTACAAGGTGTGGAAAGATTCAGTGATACAAAGTATACTTGATTTGGGAACCCCGATGAAGTACGACCAGACCTTTATGGCAACCTATAACGTTCCCTTGCATTTTGTGCCGGTTTTGGATTGGGTAACCACCTCATTGTCTTACAACGCAACGTACAATTGGGAGCGCGTAACTACAATCGATGCCTCCGAAGTAGGTAATACGATTAGAAACCAACGTCAATTTGACATTCAGGGAGGACTGAATTTAATTAATCTGTATAATAAAAATAAATACCTCAAGGAGGTAAACCAGAAATTCGGCAGAACAAGAACCAGTACCCAAAAAACAGTTCAGAAGCGTAAACCGGTAGAATTGGAGAGAGAGGTAACACTAAGTCCGGATAGTGGCGTAGTTGTTCGACATGGCATGCTTACGAAAAAACTGCATATTCGGGCAAGAGGCGCAGATGGTAAAATATATCCGGTCAAATTTAAACCGATAGACTTTGCAAGCGTAAGAATTCTCAACAGAGATACAGCGCAGCTGAAACTGTTCATTAAACCGGGACCAGCTCCTACCGAAGATTTTATCTTTAAAACAGCTCAACACCTGACGCGTTTCGCCATGATGCTACGCCGGGTGAACATTCAATATTCGATGACGGATGGGATGATGCTGCCGGGATTCAGGCCGGAGATCGGGTCGATATTTGGACAAAAGAATTATACCGCCGGAATGGCGCCCGGAATTGGTTTTGCTTTCGGAGATGTAAGACGCTCCTATATTGATGAGGTAGCGGATAGAGGTTGGTTGGTAATGGACGAATCCATCATTACACCGGCGATGATAAGCAGAGCTACCACACTGAATGTACGCGCTAATCTGGAACCATTTCCCGGATTAAAGATCGACCTGAATGCCAACCGTGTGGAAACCAAGACGACCGATATCAAATTTATGCTAAATGGAATGCCCGAAACCTTCGGAGGTAATTATACCATGACGCTAATTACTTTCGGAACGGCTTTTCAGGGTATAGGAGACCAAAGAAACGGATATACCTCAAAAGCATTCGAACAATTACGGACAAATCGCGAGGTAATCGCTTCCCGTATAGATAATAATATGGAGAGCGTTTCTCCGAACTCAGCCAAAATAAACCGCAACTCATCCGATGTGTTAATTCCCGCGTTTTTAGCGGCTTATACCGGACAGAATGCGTCTAAGGTAGGGCTAACCCCGTTCCCTTCTTTATCCCGATTGCGTCCGAACTGGAAAATAACGTACGACGGACTGATTCGTCTGCCGTTTATAAAAGATCGTTTCAAAAGTGTAATTCTAAGCCATCAATACCGATCTTCTTATAACGTAGGGTCGTATACCTCATTCCTGCAATGGGACGCAGCCGGCAATGGAATGGGCTTTGTAAACGGTATCCCTTCCTCGCCCTATTCTATTTCGGCCGTGAATATAACGGAAGGATTCAATCCGCTGTTCGGTGTGGATGCTACCTTCTTAAACAATATCACTTCAAGGCTGGAATTCAGAAAAACACGAAGCCTTAACCTCAACATCTCCTCTTACCAGTTGGTAGAGGCGCTAATGAATGAAATAGTTGTAGGTGTTGGTTATAAGCTAACCGAATTTAATAAAGCCCTGGGTATGAAGAAAACGGAAAACTTCAGTAATGACCTGACTGTCCGCGTAGACTTTTCTCATCGCCGTATGCAATCCCTGATCCGTAAGATAGACGACGGACTCACACAACCTACATCCGGCAATGTGGCTAAAACAATCCAGTTTTCCGCAGACTATGGCTTAAGCCGTTCGCTTACTTTGCGCGCTTTCTATGATTTGCAAATCAACGAACCATTAGTTTCCAGCGCCTCCTTCCCAACCTCCAACTCAAATTACGGCGTAACAGTTCGTTTCTCGCTGGCACAGTAACCCGCCCGAAAAAGCACCCACCTTCTTCACCATTTTAAGTTAAAATCGGGCTCGGATATTCGTTTTTTTTGAGGTGCTGTAATGTGCTGTAAATCAGCTTGTAAATTGTGGCCAAAAACATAAAGGTTATTTTGGGGAAAATAAAGGATATTTTTTGAAAAATAAAGGATATCTTTTTTTATATATAGTATTGTTGAAAATCGCTTGTTAATGAAGTGGGATTTTACTCATTTTTTATTCACGTTTTTTCGGTATTAATTGGACGGGTTTTTACGGGTGAAATTCTAAAAGTGCAATATATTAGCTATTTTGTTGTTCGGGTGATATTTATATTATATATTTGCTCGAAAGTGCATTATAATACACTGTATGGATATTTATAACAAAATAAAGGAAAGACGCCTGCTGTTAGGGATAACACAGCAGGACTTAGCTGATATTTCCGGAGTTGCACTGCGAACTGTTAAGCAAATAGAAACGGGTAAAGCAAATCCGTCTTTGAATACACTGAATAAAATTGCGGATGTATTAGGGATGTCGCTCAATTTGTCGATAAAGAATTTAGATAATTTATGAGAAAGGCAAATGTTTTTGTTAATAATGACCTGGCAGGTGTTTTAACTGAAAACACAGATGGTTCTTATCTGTTTTGTTATACGGATGATTATTTGGGTGACAGTACAAAAACTGCTATAAGCCTTACTTTGCCTAAGTCGAAGAAAGAATATTACTCCCCAACAATATTCCCGTTTTTTTTCAATATGTTACCGGAAGGGGTGAATAAACAGGTGCAGACGGGAAAGTGCAAAATTGATGAAAACGATTATTTTAGTTTACTTCTGGCAGTAGCACATAACGATACGATTGGGGCAATAACGATCAAACAGATTTTAGAGCCCGTTTAAATTTTGCCCGTTGTTGTTTTGAGAGTTGTTATCGAGGAGATAGTCCGAAAAGAAACTCAATGCAGGGCGAAAAAACATCGTGGTATTCTATTTTTTGGAAATTTTAAAAAGGCATTAAGTATGGCAAAAAGGCTCGAAATAAAAAATTGTCCGGGGATGCTTTCTGTTGGTTTTAGTACCTATAGTCCTACAGCTATCCGCCGGGTATTCGATAATAAGAAAGTTAGTCATATCCTTGGTTTCTCAAATGATGACAGTCATCGACTTATTCTTGACGAAAACATTGGTCTGATTTCGATTTCAGGAGTGCAGGAAAAATATTCTGCCATAGTTGATGGGAAACAAATTGTTTTAACCACTGAAGGAGTTCAGGGGCGGTATCTCATAAAGCCGGCTCCGGATTACAAACGACTACAACATCGTCAATTTATGCCGGCTAATGAACATTTGACTATGCAAATAGCTCGTCAGGGATATAATATCCAAACGGCAGAAAATGCCTTAGTGTTCTTTGAAGATGGAGAAGCTGCCTATATAACAAAGCGTTTTGATATCAATGCGAAGGGCGCCAAAATAAAGCAAGAGGATTTCGCCTCCCTTTTTCAGATAACCGGCGAAACTCACGGGAAACAGTTTAAATATACAGGGAGTTACACCGAAATGGGGTTGCTTTTTCCTAAGTACGTTGCAGCTTGGCAGGTGGAAATTACCAAATTTTTTCGTTTGCTTGTTTTCAATTACTTATTTGGGAATGGTGATGCTCACCTGAAAAACTTTTCTTTGCAACAAACGGTAAATGGCGATTATGTGTTGAGCCCTGCCTATGATTTATTGAATAGTTCATTGCATGTAAATGATGAAGATTTCGCTTTAACCGGAGGATTATTTGACAAAAAATACTACTCTGAAATATACAAACAAAAAGGGCATCCTTGTCAGGACGACTTTGCGACTTTGGGGAAGTTAATCCGAGTTTCGGATGTGCAGATAAAAAAGATATTGAATGAATTCTTATTGTCTCAACCATTGGTTTACTCCCTGACTGAGCAATCATTTTTAGATGAAAAATTAAAACGGATGTACATTCGTAGTTACGAAGAGAGGTTAAAGAGATTAAGGAGAACTTCCGGAATTTAAGTGTTTAAATGGTTGCTTGCCGTTTGCCGCCGAACGCTATCGATAAAACATTCAGGTATTTTACTAAAGGAAATAAATCAGTTATTCCGAAAAGATTATCTTTGTACCGTAAATGAAACAAAGATACAAATGAAACAAATAGGGATATTAATTACATTGTTGTTAGTCGTGTTGAATTCATGCGGAAGTAAGCAAACAGAGGGACGTTTGGTTTCTGTTTCTATCGAGCCGCAGCGTTATTTCGCGGAGCAAATCGGAGGAGATAAGTTTGTTATAAATACCGTGGTGCCGGCAGGTCAGAACCCGGAAGTGTATGACCCGACTCCTCAACAGATGGTACAGGTTGGTAAAAGTGAGGCTTATTTTAGAGTCGGACATCTTGGCTTTGAAGAGGTATGGATTTCCAAAATAATAGCGAACAATAAAGATATGCAGGTTTTTGATCTGTCGGAAGGTATGGAGTTGATTGAAAACACGGAAGAACATGATCACGACCATGATCATGAACATAGCGAGGAGTGTACTCACGGGCATTATGGGGTTGATCCGCATACCTGGAGCTCGATTAACGGGGCTAAGAAAATTGCGTGGAATACGTTGAACGCTTTTATCGCGTTGGATAAAGAAAATACGCAGTACTACTGGAACAATTATAATCGTTTAATGGACCAGATTGAACAAACCGAACAGGAGATATATAATCTTTTAGCACCGTTAACCAACCGCACCTTTATTATCTATCATCCGGCACTGACTTACTTTTCAGCCGAATACAACCTGACACAACTCAGCATTGAGATGGAAGGAAAGGAGCCTTCGCCGGCTCAACTAAAAAGACTGATCGATACAGCAAAAGAATCGGGTGCGAAGGTGGTGTTTATTCAAAAGGAATTTGATAAGAAGAACGCGGAGCTTGTGGCAAAGGAAACAAATTGTAACTTAGTCGTGATTAATCCGCTGGATTATGACTGGAAGAAAGAAATGATGCATATTGCTCAGGCGTTGGCTAATGGAGAAAATAATTGAAATAAAAGGTGTTTCCGCGGCTTACGGTACTAAAACCGTATTGCGGGATGTTTCGCTTGCTGTTTATAAAGATGACTTCCTTGGGATTATAGGTCCTAACGGAGGGGGGAAGACTACGCTTTTGAAAGTAATACTCGGTTTGTTGACTCCTACTTCGGGAAGTATTACTTTCTATAAAGACGGTCAGCTTGTTCCTGTTCTTAAGATCGGTTATCTTCCTCAGATCAATAATATTGATAAGAAATTTCCAATTTCGGTTTGGGAGGTGGTTGCTTCCGGTTTAGCCGAACAGAAACCCTTGTTTCGTTCTTACACGAAGGCGCAGGAAAAGCGGATTGATGAAGTGTTGGAGCAAATGGGAGTGCAGGATTTTCCAACCCGCCCGATCGGCGAATTGTCCGGAGGACAACTGCAACGTGTGCTGTTAGGCCGGGCTATTGTTTCTCGTCCGCAAGTATTAGTTCTCGACGAACCGAATTCGTATGTAGACAAACGGTTTGAATCTCATTTTTATGATCTGCTGTCGGAAATCAATAAAGAGAGTGCTGTTGTGTTGGTATCTCATGATATAGGTACAGTGGTGAGCATGGTAAAGAATATTGCTTGTGTGAATGAAACATTGCATTATCACCCGGGAAGCGATGTAACGGAAGACTGGCTTACTCACGTGTATAATTGTCCGATCGAGATTGTAGGGCATGGTGATCTGCCTCATCGGGTGCTAAAGAAGCACGAACATTAATATTTATTCTGCAAACTAACCCGCTATGCTTTTGAATGTGTTGTGTATGATTGGATTGCCGGAGTTCGGATTTATTGTCTGGGTTGCCGTGCTTTTATTCGGTATTAAGGCCGTATCCCAGAATCCGTTTATCACCCGGGGGCAAAAGTTTTTGTGGATTCTAACAGTTTTGATACTAAACTGGATTGGTCTGCTTTGGTATTACTATACATTTTACATGAAAGATAATAAAGAATAATTATGAGAATTCTGATTACAGGAGCAAGTGGATTTATCGGCGGTTTTTTAGTTAAGGAGGCATTAAACAGAGGGTATGAAGTTTGGGCCGGTATACGAAAGAATAGCGACCGCTCTAATCTTCAGGATGAACGAATTCGGTTTATTGATCTTCGCTATGAGGATAGTCAGGCTTTAACTACTCAACTGAGAGAAGTCGTAGAGCAACATGGAAGTTTTGATTTTGCTTTGCACAACGCGGGCCTGACTAAAACGCTTAATAAAGATAATTTCTATCGTGTTAATACGCTTTATACAAAGAATTTAGTAGAAGCGCTTCATGCTTCGGGACATACGTTGAAGAAGTTCTTGCTGATGAGTAGTCTCAGTAGCTATGGCAAGGGAGATGAGGTTACCTTTCAACCGATACGTTTAGATGATCCGCAATGTCCGGACACGGCTTATGGAAAAAGTAAGCTGGAAGCGGAAAACTATATACGTTCGCAACACTATTTTCCGTATGTGATCCTTCGCCCTACAGGGGTTTATGGCCCCGGAGAGAAAGATTATTTTATGGAAATAAAAAGCGTACAGTCTGGTGTGGACTTTGCCGCTGGAAGTGTGCCTCAGCGAATCACATTTATTTATGTAAAAGATCTTGCCCGAGTTGCTTTTCTTGCGCTCGAGAACGAAACGATACGGAATAAACACTATTTTGTAGCCGATGGCGATGTGCATACAGACGAATCTTTTGCTAAAATGATACAGGAAATACTAAAGAAGAAGCGCGTGTTACGGGGAAGGATTCCGTTGCCTATCGTGCATCTGGCTTGTATTTGCTCTGAAGCGATCGGCAAGCTGTTGGGCAAGAGCATGACACTAAATACGGATAAATACATCATCCTGAAGCAACGTAACTGGATTTGTGATGTTACGAAACTTCAGGATGACCTTGGTTTTATTCCTGAATATCCTTTACGAAAAGGATTGGAAGAAGCTATTGAATGGTATAAAAAGGAAGGCTGGCTTTAACTTATAAGCTTATTCAACCTTTTCCACCGAACCGACTCCGGCAATACGCTTTTTCACATCAGCCGGATTGCCTTTATAGCGAACATCTCCACTGCCGGCTATGTCTACGTTAATCTTATCGATTACGGTCATTTCTATGTCACCGCTTCCTGCGATTGAGGCGGATAATTCTTTTGCTTGTAAACTGAAAGCTTTCACTTCGCCGCTTCCTGCGATAGACAGTTTTACTTTGTCGGTTTCGCCGCCTAATATCAGTGTGCCGCTTCCTGCAATATCTCCTTTATAATCAGAACAGGCCATTTCGGCGAAATTAATTGTACCACTGCCTGCTATTTCTGTTTTAATACTTCCTACTTCCACACGTTCCGGCAGGTTGGCGTTTCCGCTTCCGGCTATATTTATTCCCAGCTTTTCAATAGCTGTTAACGAACTGTTTACGTTCAGTGTCGCATCACCGGCCAAGTCAAACTGTTTAATTGTTGATGAGTTTATTTTGATTGTAAACTCAGTTGGTCTGATGCGGTATCTCTTTTCGTATTTCCTTTGAGGCTTAACTTTAAGGTGTTTGTCTTTCGTTTCAAATGAATAAATATCGAAGATGTTTTGATCGGTTACAACAGTTAGTTCCGCCTCGTTGGATGATTGTTCATAATTGATTACCATTTTTCCTCCATAACCGGAGAATTTGTCAAAATCAGTTATGTTGATTTTTTTTGTAACCAGATTTCCATCCCCTTCTATTGTTTTCATCGGTATACAACCCGTGAAGGACAGAATCAGCAAAAAACAAATTGATACAGTGATATTCGTCTTCATAATTTTTGTTATTTAGGTAGTTGTTTGTTTATAGGACTAACGAAGATAAAGAAAGGTTACAATAAAAGCAGCACAAAATTATTTCTTTTTAATAGAACCCATTCCGGACTTTTTCGACTGTACCTGAGGGTCACCTTTATAATTAATGTCGCCTATGCCTGAAACAGATGCGTTAAGCGTTTTACCGGCATATACTTTAATATCTCCTGCTCCTGTAACGGAAGCGAAAACGTCTTCGGCCTTGAAGTCATAAGCTGAAACATCACCTGCGCCCGAAACAACGAATCTGGCGTTGTCTGTTTTTCCTTTAAGGTCTATATCACCTGCGCCTGAAATTTTTGCCTCAAACTTTGTGCAATGTAGATTGGATGCCTTTACATCTCCCGCGCCGCTGATTGTAAAGAGAACAGACGCTATATCGGCACGTTTATCCATAATTACATCTCCTGCTCCGCTGACGGATATGCTCAGGTAATCAGACTTTAATGGTGTTTCTGCTATGAAATCCATACTTCCGGACAAAGTTACCTTCTGTAGATTCTCTGATTTTGCTTGTAATATAAACTCGGTAGCAATCAATTTGTCTCTGTTTTTCGTTTTGATAGACAGTTTTCCGTTCGATGATTGAATGTCTAAATGAGCAAATAGATTTTCATCCATCGTAATGTTCAGTGTGCTTTTCCCTTTTTGCTGACTGTAATTAAGTTTGTGTCTGTTGTTTTTCTTGAAATTTAATCCCCTGTTTTCAAAAGATATATTCCCTCCGCTTTCGATCGTTTCAAAATCACCAACGCTGATTTCTTTGGTAATAACATTTCCATTCCCCTTGATATTCGCGGCGGTTGCCGTAAAAGTTACCACTAAACACAGTGCTAAAAATAATCCTTTTGCTTTCATATCGTTTATATTTTAATTGTTTGTATCATTCAGTTATAAGTAAGACGTACGAAGTTATGTTTTGGTTTCACTTTTCCGGGAAAATTTTCAAGATATTCCTAAAATACGTATTTTAGCAACCACTTTTAGCTGGATAAAATGAAAATAACAAAGACTAACGCTGCCCGATTATTAGATAAAGCAAAGATTAACTACAATCTGATTCCTTACGAAGTAGATGAGTCCGACCTGAGTGCGACTCATGTTGCCGAGCAATTGAACGAGCCGGTAGACCAGGTTTTTAAAACATTGGTGCTGAAAGGCGATAAAACCGGCTGTTTTGTATGTGTTATCCCCGGTGCAGAAGAGTTGGATTTGAAGAAAGCCGCAAAGATTTCCGGAAATAAAAACTGCGACATGATCCCGATGAAAGAATTACTGCCTACCACCGGCTATATACGTGGTGCCTGTAGCCCTATCGGTATGAAAAAACATTTCCCGACTTATATACATCATACTTGCATTGCTTATGATCAGATTTATGTAAGCGCGGGGTTGAGAGGACTGCAAATTCATCTTGCGCCAAACGATCTGATAAAAGAAGTTCGCGCAGTGGTTGGCGATCTGACCGCTTAATGTTTTAATGAACAAGTGAAATATCAGGTTCGCAACTCGTGTTTTTGCATATTTTAAGTTAAAAAACGGGCTTTATTTACTGTTTTGATCCGGTCTTATACATTGCTGTAAATCAATGACTTATATTTTCAAAAAACATAAAGGTTATTTCTCGAAAAATAAAGGTTATTTTCAAAAATATAAAGGATATTTTTTCAAATGTATAGTATTGAAAAAAAACGGCACTGTTTTAAGAAGAAATTGAATTGTTAATTAGATACACCACCGGGATTCTTTCTGAACTTGTTTTAAGACGAATAAGAGGTAAACCAATGCGTTGCTTTTTCGCTGTAGGTTTTTGAAATAGGGATGTCGGGAACTTTGTCAATCCCGAGTTCCATGTAAATACCATCCTTTTCGCGACGGATTACTTTCACCTGATCGAAATTAACCATATAAGATCGATGGCACCGCATAATGTTTGTGTCTGCCAGGCTTTCTTCTATTGCTTTAAGAGAATTTCGGAGCATAAACTTCGTTAGATTTCCTTTGTTCAGATACCAGATACACACATAGTTGTCTGCGGATTCTATATAAAGCAGATTGGTTCTTTTTACAGAGAGGCGTAATTCGTTTTTCTCGTCATAAAAAGAATAAACTTGCTGTTGTTCGGCTACTTTTTCTCTTTCCTCCGCCAGCATTTTCAGCAAACGTTCTTTTTCCTTATATGAAAAATACAGGTGGATGGCCGAGTAAGGCAACAACAAGACAAGACTTGTATTGATCGCTGATTCTTTGAATACGGCTAAGTATTCTCGTTCGGGGTTTAACACAATCGTGTATATGGTATAGAATAACGACATAAAGAAAATCTCCAATATTATCCAAATCGCATAACTACTGTTGCTGATACTGTGCCTCTTCCCCCAATAATACATAATAATACGACTGATCACCACCACTAATACACCCGTAAGAATGATGAGGCTCGAGAAAACAAAAAACTTAAATTCGGACACCGCATACCAATTGGAGGAACTGAACGGCTTATATATATTGATAAATATAAGTGCGAAAAAAGCAGTTAATAAGATCAATCGGATGATGTTCGATTTCTCGTAAATATAAGAAGGGATATTGTTTGCAAGTACACCCATGGAATTATTCATTTTTCCGGTAAAGGTACATATATTCCTTTTGACGTTCATCCCGTATATCGGAATTTCGCCCCTGCATACGTCTTTTCGCCCCTTACGGAGGGTGCAGGAACCATTTTTTTTGAAATAACCAAACTCTGTTGTTTGTTTGTGTCAACAATAAAAAACGCACAGTCATGGACATCGCTTTACGGACCAAATATTTAAGTCAGCTGTTCTCTTATGAGAGGAGAACAACCATCGCAGATAGTAACCTGGAGATAATCCCTTACCAATTTACGCAGACAGACGGAGCTGCGGAAATACATAATTTCCAGAAGGAACTGCCCACAGTTAATTTTTGTCCGGTGACTGATAATGATATCAGGGAAAACAAATCATTTACGTACACCATATTTGCTCCGAATGGGAGGAAGCGGCGAGATAAAGCCATTATTCTGTTGCATGGATTAAACGAACGTACATGGGAGAAATACCTGACATGGGCAGAAACCCTTGCCATTTCGACCGGAAAGCCGGTTATTCTATTTCCGATAGCGTTTCACATGAACCGTACACCAAGTGCGTGGTGTAATCCACGTGAAACAATGCCTTGGGCTGCTCATCGTAAACAGGAAGTAGCCGACCTGTGTAATTCCACCTTTGCAAATGTTGCACTTAGCAGTCGGATATCCAGTCATCCTTTGCGTTTTTACGCATCCGGGCGTGAGTCGGTTTACAATCTCTGTCAGTTGGTGCATGAGATTAAAAATGGCGAACATCCCCTATTCAGTGAAAATACGTCTGTTAATTTGTTTGCTTATTCAATCGGAGCTTTACTGTCACAAGTGCTGCTTTTAGCTAATCCAAGTGATATGTTTTCTGATACCCGATTATTCATGTTTTGCGGTGGCTCGATATTCAGTGAAATGAACGGTAACGCGCGGGATATTCTGGATAAGGACGCTTTTGACCGTTTACAATATTACTTCAGGCATGATTTTTTGGAGCGGTTAAACATTCCGGTATCGTTTAAAAATGATTTTTTGGAAGAAGCGTTCAAAGCTATGATACGGCCGGATGTGCTGACCGAATACCGGGAATCGTTCTTTAGGCGTGCTTGTGATCGGGTAAGGGCCATTTCGCTTAAAAATGATATAGTAATGCCTACGGCCGGAATTATTTCCGCGTTAGGTGAAGTGTCTGCAAAAATAGTAAAGGAGTTTGATTTTCCATTCGCTTATTCCCATCAAGTACCTTTTCCTGTGACAGGAAAGACGGATCCGGAACTGATAAATCGCTCATTTAAGCAGACATTCGGAGAAGCCGCTGCCTTTTTGTAATTCAAAGCATTTGTTTAAATTTGCGTCATTAAATTTAATGACAAAACTCTACTATGGAAAAAAACATTACTGCAATGGCCTGTATAGCTATGCTTATCGGCTTATGCCCTTCTCTCCAATCTCAAACTCTTTTTCCTGATCAGTGGGAATCCTTTGTAAGTACAAATAATACAGTACTTGTGAGTGATACCTTTCGCATGCAACGATTTGAAAATAGCATTACAGAAAATTGGACCTATACCCTGAAGGGAAATTACGCGATAATAGATGCCTCAACCGTAGGATTGTCAAAAGCGAATGAGCATAAATTAATGAAGCTGGAATTGGGCAGTAGTATCTCTTTTTCTGAAGTTTATTCTCCCTCGCATCAATCTGTAAAAGGAGGAATTTCATCTTTAGGCAAAAAGTTGATGAAAAATGAAAACTTAAGCGTTGTACTCTACGAACCTCAGAAAACAGATACCGTTGTTTTAGCCAAAGTGGTAATTGATAATGTTGATTTTAATCTGAAGCATACGAATATAAACAGAACGGTGCATGCTATTGATTTTAAAGTGCAACCTCCCACTGCTACTACAAAAAACGGTTATTATTGCCTTGATAGTGTTTATCTGTTTGGCAACATACCCCTCTATAGTCTTTTTAAAGGGAAAAGTCGTTGGGATGACACAACTGCCTGGTCGCATCTGCCGGCCGAACGTCACAGACATGCGCTGGTAAAAGGTGAGGCTTCGATTGCCACTGATACACATTGTGACTTTGTTGACCTGAAAGGGGGGCTGAGTATTGCGAAAAACAAGACATTTAGTTTGAAAGAACTGACTATCCATGAAACATCCTCCGGCATTCAAAATAAAGGCGAGTTGTTGATAAACGGGCAATTGAGTATTAGCCGTACATTTCCTGAAAAGGGAGCCTGGTATTTTATCTCTTTCCCTTTTGATGTTTACGCGGATGGTATAGATAGTGGTTTTACGCTAAAAGATGATACGCCCAACGAAGGTGGAAACTTTATCTATGCCCTGACTTATGATGGAGCATCCAGAAATAACGAACAGACTATTCGAAGTAATTGGAATGTTTTGCCCGCGGCTACTTCATGGGGAAATTCTCCCGTTTTTGAGAAGAATAAAGGCTATTTGTTGGCCGTTGATGAAAATGCGAGTGCTACAACCATCCGTTTTACCTCTCGTGCAGGAGCTATCCCTCCTACATTTGGCAGAAGCGGCCAACTTGATATCGATATACCTTACACTGTCGATGAAAACAACAGTCATGGAGGTTGGTATTTATGTGGAAATCCACTTCCTGCTCCATTACATATCCGTGAATTGAACCATCCTGCTCTGGATGGATACGTGTATGTTTTTAATGGCGAAAACTATACACCAATACCCTTGGAAGGAAATTATACGTTGCCTCCCTATTCGGCCTTTTTCCTAAAAGCCAAACAAAGTGTTTCGTTGGCTATTGGCTCAACGGAAGATGATGGGAATAGCGTTACTTTGTCGGGAATGCTTCCTTTGCGTGCAAACATATCCGAACCGGCAGTAGATACTCCGATAAACAATACCTCCACATTGAATAAGGAAAACTACCAAATAGAAAGAACAACATTCTCAATTACGAATGCTCCGGAAAAAGGAAGCGTTACCCTCTTTGATTCGAACGGAAGGCAAGTCTTTGTTACAAAGTTCGCAGCAGGAGAATCCCGACAAATTGCCTTGCCTGAACGACAAGGATTCTATATTCTTCTTTTGCAGACGCAAAACAGACGAAAGGAATACAAGTTTATCCGATAGAAGAGTAAAAGGAAACACGTATCTTTGAGCCGTAGAAAGTATATAGTTAAATATGAAGAAGATAAATATAACTACGGCTCTTTTGTGCATTTACATTTTAGTAATGGGCGTGCTTTTCCATCCCGATAAAAATCCCCAAATAGACTTTAAAAGCTATTTTATGGTATTGGGAGGCACAGTCTTTATCACAATCATCCTCCGCATAGTCCAGATCAGACGACTCAAAATACGAGATAAATGGCGCAAGGAGAATGAGGATAAAATAAATAAACAAGAATCAGCCAAAGGGGAATAACCGATTGATTCCCCGGTTACAAAGTGAGTTATTCGTCTATTCTTTCGAGTTTGAATATAACCGGACGGACTCCATCATTACAGCATGTTATCATCATTTTTTCGTCGTTAGTCCAACCGCGCATGATTGATCCGCCGTTGATTGCTGAATAAACATAATGGCTGATGGCAGCCCAGGCTTCTGAACAAAATTTACCGTTCATCATGCAGAAATAGTTCTCGTTGTCAACGATAAACTCTTGCCCTTCTTTGAATAGTTGACATTTCCCCACAGTTGGATCGGCAAGATATTGATCTGCCAAATCCTGATAGTATTCTCTGCGAATGACCGTGATCTTACATTTGCGGTATTTGATATCTGCTTTATCCATAATGTATAGCTTTAAAGTGTTCTACACCTATAAAGTTATATAAAACTTTGAGGAGAAACAAGCAATCGTAAATTATTCAACCACAGTATGTTTATTATCCCAGCTTTTCTTTCAAATAACGACCGGTGTATGAATCCGGACATTTCACGATGTCTTCCGGTGTACCTGCGCAAACCAGGTTACCTCCGGCCTTACCACCTTCCGGTCCGAGGTCGATGATATAATCGGCACATTTAATCACGTCCATGTTGTGCTCAATGATAACGATGGAGTGTCCGTTGTCGAGCAATGCATTGAAGGCTTTCAATAATGTCTTTATATCATGAAAGTGAAGACCTGTGGTTGGTTCGTCAAAAATGAATAAAGTAGGCTGTTGTTTTTCCTGCCCTAAATAATAAGCCAGCTTAACACGTTGATTCTCTCCACCGGATAGTGTGGATGAGGTTTGCCCTAATTTCAGATAACCTAAACCTACGTCTTGCAATGGCTTTAACTTCTTTACAATCTTCTTTTCCTGATTGCCCTGCTTTACGCCGAAAAACTCAATCGCCTGATTGATGGTCATCTCCAAAATATCAAAAATATTCGCGCCTTGATATTCTACTTCTAACAGATCCGAACGAAAGCGTTTGCCGTGACAAGCCTCGCAGACCAACGTAATGTCAGCCATAAACTGCATTTCTACGGTAATTTTGCCTTCTCCTTTACACTCTTCGCAGCGACCACCCTCTTTGTTAAAAGAGAAAAAAGCAGGCGTAAAGTTCATTTGCTTAGCCAACGCCTGTTCAGCATATAGTTTACGGATTTCATCGTAGGCGCCAATGTAAGTAACCGGATTAGAGCGCGAACTTTTACCGATTGAATTCTGATCAACGAATTCAACCTGCTTAACTAATTTAAGATCACCGTCTATCGCAGAACAGTCAACACTGGCACGTTCGTTGCCTTCAACCGAGTTTTTTACACCGGTGTAAAAGATGTCTCTAACCAATGTGCTCTTGCCTGATCCGCTTACTCCCGTAACCACAGTCATGCTGTTTAATGGGAACTTAACGGTAACCCCTTGCAAGTTGTTTTTGCGGGCTCCCTTTACCTCGATGTAATTATTCCACGGACGGCGATACAAAGGCAATTCGATGCGATCTTCACCCGTCAGGTATTTCACCGTATAACTGTTACTATCCTTCTTTAAATTAGTAATATCCCCCTGGTAAACCACTTCGCCTCCTAAGCGACCGGCTTTCGGGCCAATATCTATGATATAATCGGCAGCACGGATAATCTCTTCGTCGTGTTCAACAATGATAACCGTGTTTCCTAATCCTTGCAATTGGCGAAGCACTTTAATTAATAAATCCGTATCTCTTGAGTGCAATCCAATACTTGGTTCGTCCAGAATATATAAAGAACCGACAAGACTGCTGCCAAGTGATGTGGCCAGGTTAATGCGTTGACTTTCTCCTCCCGAAAGAGAAGACGAAAGGCGATCCGGTGTTAAATAGCCCAACCCTACGTCGATCAGAAACTGCAACCGGCTGTTTATCTCCGTTAACAGGCGTTTGGCTATAGCCGCATCGGTTTCGCTTAGTTCCAGCTGGTCGAAAAACTCTTTAACCTCCGTAACCGGACGCGTAACCAACTGCGCAATGCTTTGTCCACCTACTTTTACATAGAGCGCTTCCGGTTTTAGCCGGCTGCCTTTGCACATCGGACAAACAGTCTTTCCCCGATACCGTGCCAACATCACGCGGTATTGTATCTTATATTGATTTTCCTCTACGAATTTAAAGAAATCGTATATTCCATGAATATGCTTTGAACCATTCCACAACAACTCTTTCTCTTCTTCGGACAAGGCATAGTAAGGACGATGAATCGGGAAATCCGTAGCCGCTTTCACAAACGCTTTCAGCCATTCACCCATTACTTCTCCCTTCCAGCAAACCACAGCCCCTTCAAATACGGCAAGTCCTTTGTCGGGAATTACCAGATCTTCATCAATCCCCAATACTTTGCCATACCCTTCACATTTCGGACAGGCACCTAATGGATTGTTGAAACTAAACATCATATCTGTAGGCTCCATGAATGTTATTCCGTCTGCCTCGAATTTCTTTGAGTAGTCCTTAATAATGGTTTCTTTTTCCGTGTAAATCCGGATACTGCAAGCACCATGCCCTTCAAAAAAAGCGGTCTCTACCGAGTCGGCCAACCGGCTTTTCAATATTTTATCATCCGATATAGTAAGGCGGTCAATAACCAGTTCGATTTCTTTCTCAGAAAGAAGAGACGTGTTTTCCAATACCTCCTGAATACGATAAACCGTTTCATTAATTAATAAACGACTGTAGCCCTCTTTTTGTAAAATCTCTAACTGCTCTTTGGCAGAACGATCTTCGGGGAGAATAACAGGAGCGAAAACAGCAAAGCGCGTTCCCTCGGGAAAAGCGAGTACTTCATTGCGAATATCGCTGACCTGATGTTTTTTCACTTCAACACCCGAAACCGGAGAAATTGTTTTTCCGATGCGGGCATAAAGAAGGCGGAGGTATTCGTATATTTCAGTAGAAGTTCCGACAGTAGAACGAGGATTACGGGTATTTACTTTTTGCTCAATAGCTATGGCAGGCGGAATTCCTTTAATATAATCACATTCCGGTTTACTCATCCGACCGAGGAATTGGCGTGCATACGAAGAAAGACTCTCAACATAACGCCGCTGCCCTTCCGCATAAAGCGTGTCGAATGCCAAAGACGATTTGCCACTACCAGAAAGTCCGGTGATCACCACCAATTTGTTTCTGGGAATCTCTACATCAATATTTTTAAGATTATTAATTCTGGCTCCTTTAATAAGGATATTATTCTCTTTTGCCATAACCTGTACCCGTTCTTCTCATTTTTGAATTTGCAAAGATACGAAATCTTTCACATCGATTTTTTTTACCGATTCACCGATTTTAGATTAAATATCCCAGTTGCCATACCCGTTGGTCTGAAACAAATTAACAATTCAAATTCAGCCTTAAATCTGAGGTCGATTTTTACAATACTATATAAATAAAAAGATATCCTTTATATTTCAAAAAATAACCTTTATGTTTTTCGTCCCAACTAACCTTGTGATTATCAGCTATTTGAAGATCCGTCTAAAAGCAGAAGATCAGACCGTGTTTTTAACTTTAAAAAGAAGAAAAACATTGCCTACTGCCCGGAAATGTTATTTGGTTCTGGCTTAGAAAAGAGTTCTCTGAATTCTTTGGAATCAAAACCCTTATCAATATTGATAGACAGTCTATTAAGTCTTATTCCCGCTCGTGTTAATGCGGTAGATAATTTATTGGGTTAAATAATGTTATTTCTGATAGATT
Organism: Massilibacteroides vaginae; assembly: GCF_900178525.1. Taxonomy (GTDB): domain Bacteria; phylum Bacteroidota; class Bacteroidia; order Bacteroidales; family Tannerellaceae; genus Massilibacteroides; species Massilibacteroides vaginae. The sequence continues at coordinate 511,711 of NZ_FXDJ01000009.1, read as the reverse complement.
GATTGAAAAATAATTACATTTAAGGGTCTGTTTCCCTTTAAAACCAACAACTATGAGAAAGCCATATTCGTTTATTATACTAATTTTATTTTTAATTACATGTTTGTCATGTAAAAAGCAAAAAAATAATACTGAATTACTCCAACTGGTTAAAGAATGGCATGGTAAAGAAATCCAATTTCCAAACCGCCCAATCTTCACTCTTTATGGTAAAGATACAGTTGATTTTTCTATACCTCAATCCAACTATAAGGTACTGGTTTATGTTGACTCTACAGGATGTATAGACTGTAAATTGCAATTGCAAAAATGGCAGGAATTAATCGAATATACAAATTCGATTAGCAATGGGGAAATTCCTTTTCTGTTTTTCTTTCATCCGAAAGATTATAATGAGTTGTGTCAATTCTTTAAACGCGATTTATTTGATACTCCTACTTGTATAGATTTTAAAGGTGAGCTAAATAAGTTAAATAACTTTCCGAACCTCCCCCAGTTTCATACATTATTGTTAGACAAGAACAACAAAGTCTTAGTAATTGGTAATCCTGTTCATAGCGTAGATATTAGAAGTCTGTATATCAAACAAATATCAGAAACGTATGATACGGTTAATGAAAAGGAAGATAACAAAACTTTAGCAGAAGTAAGTCCTATTAAGGTTGATATGGGGATTATGAAGGTCGGTGAAATAAAGAAACAGTTCTTTGAAGTAAAAAATACAGGAGACAAACCGCTTGTTATAATAACCACAAGTACAACTTGTAGTTGTGCCTCTGTGGAATTCAAGAAAAAACCCATCAAGCCGAATGAAACTACAGTAGTAGAAGTAACAATGAAACCAAAGGATAATGGTTTTTTTAACGAGATAATCATGCTGAAATGTAATACAACACACCCTATAAAATTAAGAATTAAAGGAAGAGTAGAATAATTGGGTAAAGAAAGGAGAGCTTTGCCTTATGCATTCGAACCACAAAGCAAACTCTCCCAACTACCCCTTAATAAGAAAGGAGGTGCATAAAAGTAAGAAGAATTGTGTAAAAAGAAATAGGAATTACAAATTCCCACGAGTTTAATTCATTTTTGTGAATGTAAATTAATTCGAATCAATAACTTAAAAAAGAAAAGACATGATTAAAAAAATTTTATCAATAGGATGTTTTGCGGCTATAGCAGCAGCTATAGGATTTAATGCAAACAAGAGTATCAACGAAGTTTCTGTAACAGAGTTAATAGCAACTAATACTGAAGCATTGGCTGACTGCCCAAATGGTTGTGTCGCTAATGGTGGTGGTTGTTGGTGCAATGGTCCCTATAGTGGTTATAAGGAATATGGTGGATGGTAATGTAAATTTTGTATTATGTTATATTCTTATAATATGCATAATATAACATCAAAGTAGATGTTTAGAGATTAAGCATTCTTTTAATCTCTAAACATTTTGAATATATATTTATCATTTAAATGAACATACTTAGTAATACTAAAACATTATAAACCATGAATAAATCAGCATTTTTATTCCTAATCATCACTTTTTGTTGGGGTTGTTCATCAAACCCAACAACGGAAAAACGCCAAGCCAACAGAAATAATATTATTAATGTAAGTGACAAAATAAAAGAGATAGTGATAGAGGATCTCCTCATCAACAATTATTCATGGTTATCAATAATTGATAATTATTTATTTATCGAAGACTACAAAGCTGCCAACGAATTAATACATATTTTTGACAAAGAAAATTTCGAGTATATAACTAGTACCGGACTTAAAGGACAAGGACCGGGAGAAATTGCACGTATCGCGTATATAGTAGAAGACAAAGTAAATCGTAAGTTTTACGTAACAGATGAAGGTAAATACAAAATTTTTAGTTATGACCTAGACAGTGTAATTACTGATCCGGCATACCTACCTGTGGAAAAAATGGAATTAAGTGAACAATTATTTCCTTGGGATTACGTATACATTAACGACACCTTATCCATTGGCGTAATTGTAGAACCCATTGGCACTAATAATTTCATCCCGGTTGTTGGAAAATTCAATATGAAAACCGGTGAAATAAAACGTATGAATTATACGATTCACCCAGATGTTAAAAAGAAACGCATTTATTTTGGCATATCTGTGGAACACGGTATCTATGCGGAGTCTTATATCCCTCATGATTTAATGACGATATGTAGTCTTGACGGAGACTTAAAATATAATATTTATGGACCTAACTGGGATACAAGAACGCATGGTATAGATCATTTTGGACCTGTCAAGTTTTGTAAAGACAGAATCGTAGCCCTCTACTCAGGAGAAAAAAGTTTTACCAAAGATGGAAAAACGATTTCTCCTACTAAATTCATAATTTTTGATTTAGAGGGTAATTATCTAAAGACCTTAGAGACAGGATATCAAATCGCAAGATTTTGTTATGACAAGGACAATCACCGGATTATCATGAGTATGGATGATGATATTCAGTTTGGATATTTGGATTTAGGAGACTTACTTGATTAATATTCCATGACTATATTATTCGACATATATCCTGCAATTGGACATCTCAACGCGAGTTTTGCACTTGTGACGAAATCACTGAAAGAACAGCATCGGATTGTTTATTGTGCAGAAAAAGAGCATGAAACGATGATAAAGAGCAGAGGGTTTGAGTGTGTTATACAGGATTATCCTATAGAACCTGATAAACAGGAACTACGAATAAAAGGAATGCTTTTTATTCTGGAATGTTTAATTTCAGCATTTTCTCAAAACAGGAAGAATGTTTTTTTTAGAAAAATAGCTGATTGGGAGAATAAAGTTAAAGAATTATCTCCTGATCTTGTATATCTGGATGCTCAATGTGCCATGCGCACTGCATTGTATCATAATCTAAAAATCCCTGTCATATCAGTAGAAACAATGCCGTTATCTCTTTACGATCCGTGGGTTCCTCCTTTTACTTCCGGTCTTATTCCTAAACAAACTTTTTTTTCAAAACTTAGGATATGTCTTGCATGGAAAGAAATAACATTAAAAAGAAAAATGCGAAATATTTTTTTTTCAGTGTTACTGTTTAACCAAGACTACTTTTCTATATATAAAAAGCTATTTGTTAAATACAACTTCCCCTATAACGAAAAACTTGATTTAAAACGCCCTTTTGTTATAGGTATTAAAGATGTTGAAATTTTGGCAATGACTCCGGCAAGTTTTGATTTTCCCCGTAAGTATCCACCAAAGTGCCAATATGCACCATCAAGAGTAGATTTGAAAAGGGAAGAGTATATCCTTAACAAACGATATTTACAAGTAATAAAGAACATTCATTTATTAAAACAAAAGCGTCCGGATACAAAAATTATTTATTGTGCTTCAGGGACTGTTAGGGGATTTGAAAAACGCTCTAAAATTATTTTTAATAAAATCAGAAATATTAGCCTGCGAAATCCTCAATTTGTTTTTATTCTATCTGTGGGAAAGTGTCACAATACATCCTATTTACTTCCCCTTCCATCCAATATGTATGTGTTCCAACAAGTACCTCAGTTGCATTTGCTTACTTATTGTGATTTGATGATTACACTTGGTGGAATGAACAGTATTGCAGAGTGTATAGAAAAGGAGGTGCCTATGCTTGTCTGCCCTATGTCGCTAAAAACGGATCAACTCGGAAATTCCGCACGAGTCGTTTATCACAATTTAGGGTTAAGAGCCCGTATCAAATGGGATTCTTCCCGAAAAATTGAAAAGAAAATAGTCCAAATTTTAGAAAATCATGCTGTTTATAAACAGAATTCATCTATTATGAAAGAAAAGATTCTGAATGAAAGCACACCCATTTATACACAGGAGAGATGAAATCATTTAATTTTATTCGAAAGACATTTGTATTCCGGGATATTCCGTCTTCAGGAGTTATGTGTTTGCTTTCAATTATAAAATACCATAAAGGATATAAAGACCCCGCTTATTTATTATCCGCCAGCAAAACGACGAACGGAATTACCCTGCTATCGGATTTAGCAAAAGCAGCAGAAACAATAGGATTAAGTACAAAAACTGGAAGCTCGACAATAGACAACCTCAAAAAATTTCCCAATCCGGTAATTTTGCATGTAAGAAATGATTGGGGTGAATATGATTTTGTAGTATGCTATGGATTTAATAGAAATTTCTTCTTGGTTGGTGTACCATCTTGGGGGCTAATGGAATTTAGAGAAGACGAGATGGATGTGTTATGGGAATCTCGTCTTATACTTTATATAGAGCCTACAAATTTATTTAAAAGAAAGTTTTTATTTTAAGATCAATGTAAATATGAGAATAGATATTATTAAAAGGTTCAGCCGATATATAATCAATATACTCTTTTGGAGCTGTATGATTCTGACTTTATTTGTAGCAATTCAAATATTCTTTTTCTCATCCTTTAGAATCCCGAGTAACTCAATGGAGCCCGGACTTATAACAGGTGACAAGGTGTTGGTTAGTAAACTTACACCCGGTGCCCGTTTATTCAATATTTTTGCATCTATGCGTGGAGAACAGGTCAGGATATTTCGCCTGCCTGGAAATAAAATAAAAAGGAATGATGTAATCGTATTTAATTATCCTTACCCAAACAATTTGGATAAGATCGAAATGAATATGATGAAATACTATATCAAACGTTGTATTGGACTACCAGGCGATAGCCTGTCTATTATAAACGGATTTTACAAAATCAATGGTATATCTAAACCAGTAGGAAATATAGAAGGACAAGAACTGTTTTCTGTGCAGAGCAACAAGATGCTGAAAGACACTAATTTATATTGGAGTTTTCCGGAAGACAGTCTTATAGGATGGAATGTGAAAAATTTTGGCCCGCTATACATACCAAAGAAAGGGGATATAATTGAAATGAACCAGCAGAATGCCATTCTTTATCGTAAACTGATAGAATGGGAAACCGGTAAAACACTTCCGGTTGATAATAGCACAAATGCCTCATTAAATAATTTACCGATTAAGACCTATTCTTTTCAAACTAATTACTATTTCGTGGCAGGTGATCGGATAGAAGACTCAAAAGACTCGCGTTTTTGGGGTTTGTTTCCAGAAGAGTTTATTGTGGGAAAAGCTTTTATGATATGGAAATCAAATGATTCATATACGGGTGAGATTCGGTGGAATCGTATTTTGAAAAAAATAGATTAATGCTTAATAGCTAAAAAACAAAAGGAATAAAAATTTTATGACTTTTGACTTTTTGATCTGTTCTAATGATTTTGTAGGATTCATTAGGAATTAGATAAGGTGATAAAGTCAGCAAAAGTTGAGATGACTTCTTTGCTGAATAAATTAATGTAAGAATAATTAGCGGAAAGTTTTGGTAATAAGGAAACAATCCGTAATTTTGCTGCCCATTTTAGGCTATATTAAAAATAAAATAATAAATTAATTATGATTGTAGTTCCATTGAAAGAGGGAGAGAATATCGAAAGAGCTCTTAAAAAATTTAAAAGAAAATTTGAAAAAACAGGTGTTGTTAAAGAGCTTAGAGGTCGTCAGGCTTTTATCAAACCTTCTATTGAAAAGAGAAAAATGAAAATGCGTGCTGTTTATGTACAACATTTGCAACAGCAAGAAGATTAATTTTATCTGTTTTTTGATTTTGTTTTTTGATATTTAATTCATATATTCGTTGCAAAGCAAAAGATTGATTTGACACGAATATGTGGATCGATTCATTTTTAGATTATCTTAATTTTGAACGTGCTTATTCTGCACATACGATAGAAGCGTATCGCAAAGATTTGTCACAGTTTGTTGAGTATGTCGAGAAGGAATTGAAAGAGGAGTTCGACCCTTGTGGGATTGACTCTGATATTGTGAGAGGCTGGATTGTATTTCTGATGAATGCGAAAATGTCTTCAACCACAGTAAATCGTAAACTAAGTTCTTTGAAGTCTTTTTTTAAGTTTCTTGTCAGACAACAAGTTGTCTTAACAAGTCCGATCCGTTTGATGAACGGTCCGAAGAATAAAAAGCCATTGCCTTATTTTGTCAGAGAAAAGGAGATGGAAAGTATTTTGGATGGAGATCAGTTTGGGGAGGATTTTAAGGGAGTACGAGACAGACTGGTGCTTGAACTGTTATATGATACCGGAATCAGACGGTCCGAATTGATCGGAATAAAAGATTCGGATATTGATTTTGGTAAATACCTGTTGAAAGTTACCGGAAAGAGAAACAAACAGCGGCTGATTCCTTTTGCGAAGGAGTTGGCTGATTTGCTTTTGACATATATAGAATGTAGAAACAAGGAAGTCGGTAGTGGTGAAGGTTGGTTGATTGTTCGTAAAAACGGTGAGCCGGTTTCGGTCGGAATTGTTTATTCTATAGTTAAAAGATCACTTTCTGTGATCCCGTCGTTAGCAAGACGTAGTCCGCATGTGTTAAGGCATTCTTTTGCAACCAGTATGTTGAATAATGGGGCGGAGTTGAATGCAGTGAAAGAATTATTGGGTCACAGCAGTCTGGCTTCTACCAGTATATACACTCATACTAGCTTTGAGGAATTAAAGAAAGTATATCATGCCCATCCGAGGGCACTAAAAAAGGAGGTTATTATGGATATTAGAGTTCAGTCTATTCGTTTCGATGCTTCGGAAGCTTTAGAAGCATTTGTTCAGAAGAAAATTTCAAAACTTGAACAGTACTATGATGGAATACTTTCCGCAGAAGTAGTGTTGAAGTTAGTGAAGCCGGAAGTGGCGTTGAATAAACAGGCTTCCATCAGTTTAAAGATTAAAAATGGAGATCTTTTTGCAGATAAAACAGCCGATAGTTTTGAGGAAGCAATAGACGTATGCGCTGAAGCGTTGTCGAAACAATTGGTTAAGCATAAAGAAAAAGCAAAAACCAAATAAAAAAAAGAATATAAATTTGGTATCTAAGAAATAATGCCTAAATTTGCAGCCGTTTCGCCCTGATCTCGAAACGGCTCTTTTTTAGCGTAAAACGCCTCTTTAGCTCAGTTGGCCAGAGCACGTGATTTGTAATCTCGGGGTCGTTGGTTCGAATCCGACAAGAGGCTCAAGGATGTTTCAGGAATTAGGGGGCAGTTACCAGAGTGGCCAAATGGGGCTGACTGTAACTCAGCTGGCTTACGCCTTCGGTGGTTCGAATCCATCACTGCCCACGAAACAAAATTGCGGAAGTAGCTCAGTTGATAGAGCATTAGCCTTCCAAGCTGAGGGTCGCGGGTTTGAGCCCCGTCTTCCGCTCTTTTTGCCTGTGTAGCTCAGCGGTAGAGCACTTCCTTGGTAAGGAAGAGGTCCCGAGTTCAAGTCTCGGCACCGGCTCTGATACATTTGGAAACATTTATAGAATGTGATGTTGATAAGAACATGATCATTAATCAAATAAGAACAATTTTAAGTTATGGCAAAAGAACATTTTGACAGATCGAAACCCCACGTTAACATTGGTACAATTGGCCACGTTGACCACGGTAAAACGACTTTGACCGCTGCTATTACAACTGTATTGGCAAAGAGAGGTCTTTCTGAATTGCGTTCATTCGATTCTATCGACAACGCTCCAGAAGAAAAAGAAAGAGGTATTACTATTAACACTTCTCACGTAGAGTATCAGACTGCAAATCGTCACTATGCTCACGTTGACTGTCCGGGTCACGCCGACTATGTGAAGAACATGGTAACTGGTGCTGCTCAAATGGACGGCGCTATTATTGTGGTTGCTGCAACTGATGGACCTATGCCTCAAACTCGTGAACACATCCTTTTGGCTCGTCAGGTAAACGTGCCTAGATTGGTTGTTTTCATGAACAAATGTGATAGTGTTGATGATGAAGAAATGTTAGATCTTGTTGAAATGGAAATGAGAGAACTTCTTTCATTCTATAATTTCGACGGTGATAACACGCCTGTTATCCGTGGATCTGCTCTTGGTGGATTGAACGGTGAAGAAATATGGGAAGATAAAATCATGGAGCTTATGGAAGCTTGTGATACTTGGATTCCTCTGCCTCCACGTGAAGTTGACAAACCATTCCTTATGCCGGTTGAAGACGTGTTCTCAATCACAGGTCGTGGTACTGTAGCTACAGGTCGTATCGAAACAGGTAAGATCAAAGTTGGTGAAGAAGTTCAGATTATCGGTCTTGGTTCTGAAGGAAAAAAATCTGTTGTTACAGGTGTTGAAATGTTCCGTAAGCTTCTTGATGATGGTCAGGCTGGTGACAACGTTGGTTTGTTACTTCGTGGTATCGATAAAGACGAAATCAAACGTGGTATGGTTATTTGCCACCCAGGACAGGTTAAACCTCACTCTCGCTTTAAAGCAGAGGTGTATATTCTGAAGAAAGAAGAAGGTGGTCGTCACACTCCTTTCCACCAGAAATACCGTCCTCAGTTCTATATCCGTACATTGGACGTTACAGGTGAAATCACTCTTCCTGAAGGAACTGAAATGGTTATGCCAGGTGATAACGTAACAATTACTGTAGAACTTATCTACCCGGTAGCATGTAACGTAGGTCTTCGTTTCGCAATTCGTGAAGGTGGACGTACAGTAGGTGCAGGACAGATTACAGAATTAATTGACTAATTCTTAAATTATATAGTAGCCGGTTCCTTTTAGGGGCTGGCTATTTACGGAAGTAGCTCAGTTGGTAGAGCACTGGTCTCCAAAACCAGGTGTCGGGAGTTCGAGCCTCTCCTTCCGTGCAAAAATCTATAGATTGATGAAAAAAGTAATTGCATATATCAAAGAATCTTATAACGAGCTTGTTTATAAAGTTTCTTGGCCCAACAGAATCGAACTGTCTAACAGCGCTGTCATTGTATTGTTTGCTTCCCTAATAATAGCTGCGCTGATTTTTGTTATAGACCTAGGTTTTGAAGGGTTGTTACGTTTCTTCTATGAGAATATCCTTTAATTTGTATTTGTAATGTCTGACATTCAGAAAAAATTTTATGTTCTTCGCGCTATAAGCGGAAAAGAGAACAAGGTAAGAGAATATCTGGAAGCTGAATTGAAAAATACAGACTTAGGAGAATATGTATCTCAGGTATTGATTCCTACCGAAAAAACATTCACAATTCGTAATGGTAAAAAGGTGATGAAAGAAAGAGCCTATTTGCCGGGTTATGTACTTGTGGAAGCTGCTTTGGTAGGTGAAGTAGCTCATCAGTTAAGAAGTATTCCTAACGTGATTGGATTTTTAGGAGGATCGGATAATCCTGTTCCTCTTCGCCCTTCTGAGGTCAGCCGTATTTTAGGTACGGTAGATGAGTTGCAAGAGCAACAGGAAGTGCTGGACGTTCAATATTATGTTGGTGAAAACGTAAAAGTTACATTTGGACCGTTTAATGGTTTCAGTGGCGTAATTGAAGAGGTAAATACCGACAAGAAAAAACTCAAGGTAATGGTTAAGATTTTCGGAAGAAAAACTCCGCTTGAGTTGGGTTATATGCAAGTAGAGAAAGAGTAGTTTTCTTGTTACGAAGAAAATGATCTTTCGTTTTTGATAGTTATATATATCTAAATTTTAGAAAAATGGCTAAAGAAGTTGCTGGACAAATTAAATTGCAGATTAAAGGAGGGGCAGCGAATCCTTCTCCTCCCGTAGGACCTGCGTTAGGTTCGAAGGGTATTAACATCATGGAGTTCTGCAAGCAATTTAATGCCAGAACCCAGGAAAAAGCTGGTAAAGTGTTGCCTGTGGTAATCACTTACTTCGCAGATAAGACATTTGATTTTGTCGTTAAAACTCCTCCTGTAGCTATCCAATTATTGGAAGCATCAAAACAGAAAGGTGGTTCTGCTGAGCCAAACCGTAAGAAAATTGCGGAAATTACCTGGGATCAGGTGAAGGCTATCGCAGAAGACAAGATTGTCGATCTGAATTGTTTCACGTTGGACTCTGCTATGAAAATGGTTGCAGGTACTGCAAGAAGTATGGGTATTACGGTTAAAGGGACATTCCCGGAAATTAATTAATAAACTTCAATTGAGATGGGTAAACTTACAAAAAATCAAAAGTTGGCTTTAGGCAAGATTGAAGCTGGGAAATCATATACATTGAAAGAAGCGTCTGCTTTAGTAAAAGAAATTACTACTACTAAGTTTGATGCGTCTGTTGATGTAGATGTTCGTTTAGGCGTCGATCCACGTAAAGCAAACCAAATGGTGAGAGGCGTTGTTTCTCTACCTCATGGAACCGGTAAGCAGGTTCGGGTTCTCGCATTATGTACTCCGGATAAAGAAGCTGAAGCTCAGGAAGCAGGAGCTGATTTTGTCGGATTAGATGAATACATTAATAAGATTAAAGGTGGTTGGACTGATATTGATGTAATAATCACTATGCCTTCTATCATGGGTAAGATCGGTGCTTTGGGTCGTGTGTTAGGTCCTCGTGGTTTAATGCCAAATCCAAAGAGCGGTACTGTTACTAATGAGATTGGTAATGCGATTAAAGAAGTTAAGCAAGGTAAAATCGACTTTAAAGTAGATAAAACTGGTATTGTTCATACGTCTGTCGGAAAAGTGTCTTTTGATGCTGAGAAGATTCGTGATAATGCTAAAGAGTTTATTTCTACTTTGATCAAGTTGAAACCAACTGCTGCTAAAGGGGTGTACATAAAGAGCATTTATCTTTCTAGTACAATGAGTGCGGGTATTAAAATTGACCCGAAATCAGTTGAAGAAAATTAATAAACGAATTGGACGATGAGAAAGGAAGATAAAGTCGCTGTTATAGAGCAATTGACAACTATCGTACAGGAATACCCGAACTTCTATTTAACAGATATAGAAGCGCTGAATGCAGAAAAAACAAGTGCATTAAGAAGAGAGTGTTTCAAACGAGAAGTTAAGCTGGTTGTTGTAAAAAACAGTTTGCTAAAGAAAGCGTTGGAGAATCTTGAATCGGATTTTTCTCCTTTATACACCGCTTTAAAGGGTAATACCGCTGTTATGTTATCACATACGGCTAATGTACCTGCCAGATTGATTAAAGATTTCACAAAGGATACTAAAGGGGAGGGAAAACCTCAGTTGAAAGCTGCTTATGTACAGGAAAGTTTTTATGTAGGAGCAGAAAACTTAAGTGCCTTAGTTGATATCAAGAGTAAAAACGAACTTCTTGCTGATGTTATTGCTTTGTTGCAATCTCCTGCAAAGAACGTTGTTTCTGCACTTCAATCATCAGGACAAACTATTCACGGAGTGTTAACTACTCTTGCTGAAAGAAAATAATTAAAAGAAAAATAATCAATTAAATCATACAAAAATGGCAGATTTAAAAGCTTTTGCTGAACAATTAGTAAACTTAACTGTAAAAGAAGTTAGCGAATTAGCAACTATCCTTAAAGAAGAATATGGTATTGAACCTGCTGCTGCAGCTGTTGCTGTTGCTGGTCCTGCTGCTGCTGGTGCTGCTGCTGAAGAAGAAAAAACATCTTTTGATGTTGTTTTAAAAGCTCCTGGAGCTAACAAATTGGCTATTGTTAAGTTAGTAAAAGAATTAACAGGTCTTGGTTTGAAAGAAGCTAAAGATTTAGTTGATGGTGCTCCAAGTAATATCAAAGAAGGTATTGCTAAGGCAGATGCAGAAGGATTGAAAAAGAGCTTAGAAGAAGCTGGCGCTGAAGTTGAGCTTAAATAAGTCTTATAGCCTGGTTACCAGGTGATTTGGTTAAGAATCTTCTTGAAAGGGGATTCTTAACCTTTTTGTGTCTATAATTTCATTAAGTTCAATAAATTCCTTAATAGATGTCTTCAACAGCTGAAAACCAAAGAGTTAATTTTGCTTCGATAAAGAACTCCCTTCCTTATCCAGACTTCCTCGAAGTACAATTGAAGTCATTCCAAGACTTTCTTCAACTTGACACTCCCTCGGAAAAAAGAAAAAAGGAGGGTTTGTATAAGGTATTTGCTGAGAATTTTCCTATAGCAGATACGAGAAATAATTTTGTACTGGAATTCCTGGATTATTATATTGATCCGCCCCGCTATTCAATTGATGAGTGTATTGCTCGCGGGCTTACTTATAGTGTTCCGTTAAAAGCGAAATTAAAACTGTATTGTACTGATCCCGATCACGAAGACTTTGATACCGTAATTCAGGACGTATACCTGGGGCCTATCCCGTATATGACTTCCAGAGGTACCTTTGTGATAAATGGTGCTGAACGTGTTGTCGTATCTCAATTACATCGTTCGCCGGGTGTGTTCTTTGGACAAAGTATACATGCCAACGGTACAAAATTGTATTCAGCACGTATTATTCCGTTTAAAGGATCATGGATCGAATTTGCTACTGATATTAATAATGTCATGTATGCTTATATCGACCGTAAAAAGAAATTACCGGTAACGACTCTTTTGAGAGCTATCGGCTTTGAGAGTGATAAAGACATTCTTGAAATATTTAATCTTGCGGAAGAGGTTAAGGTTAATAAAACCAATCTGAAAAAACTTATCGGTCGTAAGTTGGCAGCGCGTGTTTTGAAAACATGGGTTGAAGATTTCGTTGATGAAGATACTGGTGAAGTAGTTTCTATTGAACGTAATGATGTAATTATTGATCGTGAGTCGGTTTTGGATAATGATAATATTGAAGCTATTATTGAATCCGGCACTCAGAATGTTTTGTTACATAGAGAGGATCAGAATTTATCTGATTTCGCGATCATCTATAATACTTTGCAAAAAGATCCGAGTAACTCGGAGAAAGAGGCTGTTTTGTATATCTACAGACAGCTGAGAAACGCTGAACCTGCTGATGAAGCAAGTGCTCGTGAGGTAATAACGAATCTGTTCTTCTCTGAAAAACGTTATGATCTTGGAGAAGTAGGTCGTTATCGTATCAATAAAAAACTGGGCTTGACCACCAGTGATGATACTAAGGTTTTAACTAAAGAAGATATTATCGAGATCATCAAATATTTGATTGAATTGATTAATTCAAAAGCGAATGTTGATGATATCGACCACTTGAGCAATCGTCGTGTACGTACAGTAGGTGAGCAGTTATATAATCAATTTGGTATTGGTTTGGCTCGTATGTCTCGTACGGTAAGAGAACGTATGAATGTTCGAGATAATGAGGTGTTTACTCCGATTGATTTGATTAACGCAAAGACTATTTCTTCTGTTGTTAATTCATTCTTTGGAACGAATGCCTTGTCTCAGTTTATGGACCAGACGAATCCTCTTGCGGAAATTACACACAAACGTCGTTTGTCTGCACTTGGACCGGGTGGTTTATCAAGAGAACGTGCCGGATTTGAGGTTCGTGACGTTCACTATACGCATTATGGTCGTTTATGTCCGATTGAAACTCCGGAAGGACCAAACATTGGTTTGATCTCTTCGCTTTGTGTATATGCGAAGATCAACGATCTTGGTTTTATTTCTACGCCTTATCGTAGTGTGAAAGAGGGTCGTGTTGACTTTTCGGAAGAAGGTTTGCAATATATGACAGCGGAGGAAGAAGAGGAATTGACAATTGCACAAGGTAATGCCTTGTTGGACGATAACGGACGCTTCGTTCGCGATCGTATCAAATCTCGTTTTGAGGCTGACTTCCCTGTGGTTTCTCCTTCTGAAGTTGATATGATGGACGTATCGCCTACGCAGATCGCTTCTATCGCTGCTTCTCTTATTCCGTTCTTGGAGCATGATGATGCTAACCGTGCGTTGATGGGATCTAACATGATGCGCCAGGCAGTGCCATTGATTCAGACCGATTCTCCTATTGTGGGAACTGGTATTGAGGGGCAGGTTGCGAAAGACTCGCGTACTCAAATTGTTGCTGAGCAACATGGTGAGGTGGTATTTGTTGATGCTACATGTATTAAGATTAAATATGACCGTACAGAAAATGAAGAGTTTGTAAGCTTCGAAGATGCGGTTATTACATATAATATCCCGAAATGGCGTAAAACAAACCAAAGTACAACGGTTGACTTACGTCCTATTTGTTATCGTGGGCAACGTGTTGTTCCGGGACAAATTTTGACCGAAGGTTATTCTACCGAAAAAGGGGAATTAGCACTTGGACGTAATGTGAAGGTTGCTTATATGCCTTGGAAGGGATATAACTATGAGGATGCTATTGTGTTGAATGAACGTATGGTAAGAGATGATTTCTTTACCTCGGTTCATGTTGATGAATATATTCTGGAAGTGCGCGAAACTAAACGAGGGATGGAAGAATTGACTTCTGATATTCCTAACGTTAGCGAAGAGGCTACGAAAGATTTGGATGAGCGTGGAATTGTAAGAGTAGGTGCTCGGATTGAACCGGGAGATATTCTTATTGGAAAGATTACTCCGAAAGGAGAATCGGATCCTTCACCTGAAGAAAAGTTGCTTCGTGCGATCTTTGGTGACAAAGCAGGAGATGTAAAAGATGCTTCTTTAAAAGCAACTCCATCATTGCGTGGTGTTGTTATTGAAACAAACTTATTCTCCAAAGCTGTAAAGAAACGCAAATCAAGATTGACAGATAAGGCTATTCTGCCAAAATTGGATGAAGATTTCGACATGAAAATGGCTGAATTAAAAGCCCAATTAGTTGAAAAAATATTTCTTCTGACAAGTGGTAAAACCTCTTTAGGTGTTAAAGATTATCTGAATACTGATATAATTGCTAAAGGGGCTAAGTTCTCGCGTAAGTCATTGGAGGAATTAGATTACAATGCTGTTCAAGTTAGCAATTGGACATCTGATTCTGAAAAGAATGAGTTAATTAAGCTTGTAATTCTTAATTATCTGAAAAAGAACAAAGAGTTAGACGCTGAACTTAGACGTAAGAAGTTTGATCTGACTATTGGGGATGAATTACCAACCGGTATTGTTCAGATGGCTAAAGTTTATATTGCCAAGAAACGTAAGATACAGGTGGGTGATAAGATGGCCGGTCGTCATGGAAACAAGGGTATTGTTTCGAAGATCGTTCGTCAGGAAGATATGCCTTTCTTGGAAGACGGAACTCCTGTTGACATTTGTTTGAACCCGCTTGGTGTACCTTCTCGTATGAACCTTGGACAAATTTTTGAAGCTGTTCTTGGTTGGGCCGGTAAAGAATTAAATGTTAAATTTGCAACTCCGATTTTTGATGGTGCTTCATTGGACGACTTGAATGAATGGACGGATAAAGCAGGAGTGCCACGTTATGGTAAAACTTATCTTTATGATGGTGGAACCGGCGAACGTTTTGATCAACCTGCAACTGTAGGTGTTACCTACTTCCTGAAATTAGGACACATGGTTGATGATAAAATGCATGCTCGTTCTATTGGTCCGTATTCTTTGATTACGCAACAACCTTTAGGTGGTAAAGCACAGTTTGGTGGTCAGCGTTTCGGAGAAATGGAGGTTTGGGCATTAGAAGCATTCGGTGCCGCACATATCCTGCAGGAAATTCTTACTATCAAGTCTGATGATGTGGTAGGACGTTCTAAAGCTTATGAAGCTATTGTAAAAGGTGAACCTATGCCACAGCCAGGTATACCTGAGTCTTTAAATGTATTGCTACATGAATTAAGAGGACTTGGCTTAAGCTTTACTTTAGATTAATTCTATATGAATATAATAGACATGGTGTCTTCAATTTCAAACGATATCTCTTTATATAAATAATACATATGGCTTTTAGAAAAGAAAATAAGATAAAGAGTAGCTTTTCAAAAATTACTATCGGGTTGGCTTCTCCTGAGGAGATTCTGGAAAACTCGAGCGGTGAAGTTTTGAAGCCTGAAACGATAAACTACCGTACCTATAAACCGGAACGTGATGGTCTGTTCTGTGAACGAATTTTTGGTCCGATTAAGGATTACGAATGCCATTGCGGAAAGTATAAACGTATACGTTATAAAGGTATTGTTTGTGATCGTTGTGGGGTAGAAGTTACGGAAAAAAAGGTGCGTCGCGAACGTATGGGACATATTCATTTGGTTGTTCCGGTAGCACATATCTGGTATTTCCGTTCTCTTCCGAATAAAATAGGTTATCTACTGGGTGTTCCTACGAAGAAACTCGACTCGATTATTTACTATGAGCGTTATGTTGTCATTCAAAAAGGATGCGTAGACACAGTAGAGCAGTTAGATCTGTTATCAGAGGAAGAATACCTGCAAGTATTGGATTCTCTTCCAAAGGAAAACCAATTGCTTGAAGATACTGATCCTAACAAATTTATCGCTAAGATTGGAGCAGAAGCAGTTTATGATCTGTTGGCTCGTCTTGATCTTGATGCTTTATCCTATGACTTGCGTCACCGCGCAAGCACTGATACTTCTCAACAACGTAAGAATGAAGCGTTAAAACGTCTTCAGGTGGTTGAGTCTTTCCGTGCTTCTAAAGGACGGAACAGACCTGAATGGATGATTGTAAAAGTTGTTCCGGTTATTCCGCCCGAATTACGTCCTTTGGTTCCGTTGGATGGTGGTCGATTTGCTACGTCAGACTTGAATGATTTGTATCGTCGTGTTATTATCCGTAATAACCGTTTGAAACGATTGATTGATATTAAAGCTCCGGAAGTTATTCTGCGTAATGAAAAACGTATGCTTCAGGAAGCGGTGGACTCTCTGTTTGATAACTCGCGTAAATCAAGTGCTGTTAAAACAGACGCTAACCGTCCATTGAAATCACTTTCAGACAGTTTGAAGGGTAAGCAAGGACGTTTCCGTCAGAACTTACTTGGTAAACGTGTGGACTATTCTGCCCGTTCGGTAATTGTTGTAGGTCCTGAACTGAAAATGCATGAATGCGGTCTGCCTAAAAATATGGCGGCTGAATTATATAAACCTTTCGTTATTCGTAAACTGATCGAACGTGGAATCGTTAAGACAGTTAAATCTGCGAAAAAGATTGTTGATAGAAAAGAACCTGTTGTATGGGATATCCTTGAATATGTAATGAAAGGACACCCCGTATTGCTGAACCGTGCTCCGACATTGCACCGTTTAGGTATACAGGCATTCCAACCTAAATTGATTGAAGGTAAGGCTATTCAGTTGCACCCGCTTGCTTGTACGGCTTTTAATGCCGACTTCGACGGAGACCAGATGGCGGTACACCTTCCTTTAGGAAACGAAGCTGTTTTGGAAGCTCAAATGTTGATGTTGGCTTCTCATAATATCTTGAATCCGGCGAATGGTGCTCCTATTACTGTTCCTTCTCAGGACATGGTGTTAGGGTTGTATTATATCACAAAACTACGTCCGAATACGTTAGGTGAAGGTCTTGTTTTCTACGGAGAAGAAGAAGCTATTATCGCATATAATGAGAAAAAGGTAGCTATCCATGCTCCGATTAAAGTATATGTAGATGATATAGACGAAAACGGAAACTTGGTAAGAATTATGCGCGAAACTTCTGTTGGACGTGTAATGGTGAACGAATTCGTTCCGAAAGAAATAGGATATGTAAATGAAATATTAGGAAAGAAGTCTTTACGTGACATCATTGGTTTAGTTATTAAAACGTGTGGTGTTGCTCGTACGGCTCAGTTCCTTGATGATATTAAGAACCTCGGTTATCAGATGGCCTTCAAGGGTGGTCTGTCATTTAATCTTGCCGACGTTTTAATTCCTGAAGAAAAAGAAGCGTTGGTGAAAGAAGGTTACGACGAAGTTGAGCAGATTCTGGGCAATTATAGCATGGGATTCATCACCTTCAACGAACGTTATAACCAGATTATTGATACCTGGACGCACGTAAATAGCAAGCTGTCTAATATCTTGATGAAACAGCTGACTGAAGATAATGACGGGTTTAACTCCGTCTATATGATGATGGACTCTGGTGCTCGTGGATCTAAAGAACAGATTCGTCAGCTTTCAGGTATGCGTGGTTTGATGGCAAAACCTCAGAAAAGTGGTTCTGATGGTGGTCAAATTATCGAAAACCCAATTCTTTCAAACTTTAAAGAAGGTTTGTCCGTGCTTGAGTATTTTATCTCTACTCACGGTGCTCGTAAAGGTTTGGCGGATACAGCTTTGAAAACTGCTGATGCGGGTTACCTTACTCGTCGTCTTGTGGATGTATCGCATGATGTGATCATCAATGAAGAAGACTGTGGTACATTACGCGGTTTGATCTGTACTGAATTGAAGAATAACGAAGAGGTTATCGCTTCATTATACGAACGTATTTTAGGACGTGTTTCAGTTCATGATATCCAACATCCTCAAACGGGAGAAATCCTTGTACAGGCTGGAGAAGAGATCAGAGAAGACGCTGCGAAAAAAATACAGGATTCACCAATAGAAAGCGTAGAAATACGATCTGTATTGACATGTGAGTCTAAAAAAGGTGTATGTGCGAAATGTTACGGACGTAATCTGGCAACAGGACGCATGGTTCAGAGAGGTGAGGTTGTAGGTGTTATCGCTGCGCAATCAATCGGTGAACCGGGTACACAGTTAACACTTCGTACTTTCCACGTTGGGGGTATTGCTTCTAATATCGCTACAGAGAATAATATTACTTCTAAGTTTGACGGTATCATTGAAATAGATGAGCTACGTTCTGTAGAATCTACAGACGTGACAGGAAAACCTTGTCAGGTAGTAGTAAGCCGTTTGGCGGAAATGAGAATTATTGATCCTAACACAAGGATCGTTCTTCTTACGCACAATATTCCTTACGGTTCTAAGCTTTATTTCAAGAGCGGTGACAATGTAAAGAAAGGCGACGTTATTATTGAATGGGACCCATTTAATGCTGTTATTGTTTCGGAAGTTTCCGGTAAGATTGAGTTTGAAAATGTAATTGAGAACGTAACTTACAAAGTGGAAAGTGATGAAACTACAGGATTGAAGGAAAAGATTATCATCGAGTCAAAAGATAAGACGAAAGCGCCGGAAGTACACATTGTAGACGAGGGCGGAAGCTATCTGAAGAATTATTCATTGCCACTCGGATCGCACGTTGTTAAAGAAAACGGAGATAGCGTGAAAGCCGGAGAAGTTTTAGTGAAGATTCCTCGTGCGATTGGTAAAACCGGTGACATCACCGGAGGTCTTCCGCGTGTTACCGAGCTATTCGAAGCACGTAACCCTTCTAACCCTGCTGTTGTTTCTGAAATTGACGGTGAAGTTGGTTTTGGAAAGATTAAGCGTGGTAACCGTGAAGTAACCGTTACTTCTAAGTTGGGTGAAGTGAAGAAATATATGGTATCGTTGTCAAAACAATTACTTGTTCAGGAAAACGACTATATACGTGCCGGTATGCCGCTGTCTGACGGAGCAACTACGCCTTCCGATATCCTTGCGATTAAAGGCCCTACGGCTGTGCAGGAATATATCGTGAATGAAGTACAAGACGTTTACCGTCTGCAAGGTGTGAAGATCAATGACAAACACTTTGAAGTAATCGTTCGCCAGATGATGCGTAAAGTAGAAGTTGTAGATCCGGGAGATACGCGCTTCCTTGAACAACAAGTGGTTGATAAACTTGATGTAATGGAAGAAAACGACCGTGTTTGGGGTAAGAAAGTGGTTCTTGATGCCGGAGATTCTCAAACTTTACAAGCCGGACAGATTGTAACCGCTCGTAAACTGAGAGATGAAAACAGTATGCTGAAACGTCGTGACCTTAAACTGGTAGAAGTTCGTGATGCAATCCCTGCAACAGCGAATCAGATACTTCAAGGTATTACACGTGCCGCATTACAGACTACCAGCTTTATGTCTGCCGCTTCCTTCCAGGAAACAACTAAGGTGTTGAATGAAGCAGCAATTAACGGAAAAGTTGACCGTCTTGAAGGTTTGAAGGAAAACGTGATCTGTGGTCACTTGATTCCTGCCGGAACCGGACAGCGCGACTTTGATAAATTAGTTGTTGGAGCTAAAGATGAATTCGACCGTATAATGTCAAACCGTAGAACTGTTGTTGATTTCAACGAAGTGGATGCGGAAATCGATAGATAATAAGGTAGAAAACTAAATAAGAAAAAGAGGGTGTCCCACAAGGGCACTCTCTTTTATCTTTTTATGCTGCGTTCTTTTGTTGATTTAGCTTTGTCAGATTTATAATCTGAGTTTTTCTCTCTTCGTGGTGTTGATAGACTCTAAAAAGTTCTACATTCTTGTTTTTTACCGTTCTTTTTTGAGCAAAAACTGCCTTTTTCTGCTTTCGATATAGTTTGAGCAGGTTAAAGGCTATAGCAAAGACAGCAAAATCCATTGCCACTTTCTCTTTTGATTGATGGCGGAACCGATTGTAAGCTTTATTGTATTTGATTTGACCGAAAACAGCTTCGGGTTCTATGGGGCGTCGCTTTCGCATTCGTAGACCTTCTTCCGAGGTAAGCCTTTCACGGGCTTTCCGTTTATACTCCCTTAGCTTATGATTAACCTGTATTTGTCTGTCGTTTTCTGACTTATGGCATAAACTCCTGAGCGGACAACCTTGACAACGGCTGGCTTTGTAAACACTTATCTCTGAAACAAAGCCACTTTGAGTTTTACGATTTGTCGTATAAATCTTTTTCATTTGTTGCCCCATCGGACAGATGAAATAGTCTTTCTCCTTATTGTAATAGAGGTTGTCCTGTAGAAATGCATTGTTTTTAAAGGAACGTTTCTCTTCTTTGTGAAAATAATTGTATTTTACATAAGCCTCGATTTCTTTCTTTTCCAGGTAAGTATAATTCTCTTCACTTCCATAACCCGAGTCGGCACAAAGCTGTTCAGGACGTATCTTGTAGTTGCTTTCAAATCCATTCATAAAAGGGATAAGAGTCAATGTGTCTGTTGGATTAGGAAAGAGATCATAGTGTGTTATAAATTGGTTTTCTGTACCTATTTGAAGATTATACGCGGGCTTTAACTGTCCGTTTCTCATATGGTCCTCTTTCATGCGCATAAAAGTTGAATCCGTATCGGTTTTGCCAAAGCTATTACGCTCCCCCAGAGTATCCAACTTTTCTTCGTACTCCTGAAGTTTTGGCAAATGTTTATCTTCCAGCGTTTTGATTTGTTTAAGTTCTTCTTTACTACGGTTCTCCCGGTTTATCTGCTGTATCCTTTCTTTCAATTCCCGACTGTTGATGGGGGTAGGAGGCTCATCATCGGGAGCATTGTCTTGAGTAATACCGTCTTCTATCTGAGAGAGAATACCATGTATTTTAGATTCCAGCTTAGCCTTATTTCTTTCAACGCTTTTGCGCCATACAAAAGTGTATCGGTTAGCACGGCTCTCCAACTTAGTGCCATCTACATAGAGTTCTTTCAAACTGATGTAGCCCATATCTACCAGAATGAAGACGATCTGAACAAATAGCTTATGGATACTCTGCTTTAGACGAAGCGAACGGAAGTTGTTTATTGTCCTGAAATTAGGCTGTTGATCGCCAGAGAGCCAGATGTAATAAATGTTTTGTTCTAATTGAGCGGCTATTTTTCGACAGGAATAGACATTGTTCAGATAGGCGTAAAAAAGAATCTTTAGCAACATCCGGGGGTGGTAACTACTATTGCCTCCTCCTTTATATCCAAAATCAATGTCGGATAAGTCAAGCTCGTCAACAATATGATTGACTAAACGAACGGGGTGATCTTCAGGTATCTTACTGTCTATACTTACCGGAAAAAGAACACCTTGCCCCTGATTGTAGGGTTTCCATGATATTTTGGCCATAAAGCAATGATTGTCTTTGTTTTATGACTTAAATATAATAAAAAAAGAGCAATAAAAAAAGGATGTCCAAAACTTTTTGGACACCCTCTTTTTTTTTAATACTTACCCCTATCAAAAATAGCGTGCGGATATTCTTGTGTCTTGTTTGTATAATAGAAACAGAACGTCTATTTTTGTTTAATTAATAATTGTTTTAAAAACTAAGATTATGGAAAACAAGAATCAAGGAAACGAAATACAGGTTGAGTTAACAGACGAGATAGCTCAAGGTATATATTCAAATTTGGCGATAATCGCGCACTCAAGTTCGGAGTTTATTATTGATTTTATTCGTCTGATGCCCGGAACGCCGAAGGCAAAGGTTCAGAGCCGGATTATTCTTACACCGGATAACGCGAAACGCTTGTTGTTTGCTTTGCAAGAAAATATTGAGAAGTTCGAAAACCAAAGTAATGCAGGTAAAACAGTAAGATTTGAAGATGTAATTCCTCCCATTGGAGGTAAACCGGGAGAAGCCTGATCTCCTCCTGAAAGCCTAAAACGATGCCCGGCAAAGCGTGAAATAAACACGTTTTGCCGGGCTTTTTTTTGTGCTTTTGTATATTGCAGATAATCAGCAATATATAGATCAAAAAAACATAAAGGTTATTTTTCGAAAAATATCCTTTATGTTTGGAAAAATAACCTTTATCTTTTTAAAGACATTACTATCTCTTTTTTGGGGGAATAATTTAAGCCGGTTTCTGCGGATTTCCGGATTACTTTTAGCCTCTTCGTAACTATTCGTCCTTTCTGCTTGTTATAACTGAATAAACAATTTGCCGATCGGCTTAATATTATTTTAATACATGTCAATACATAACATCCGACTGGAAGTAATGCGCTTCTTGGAAACTAACGTTAATGAATATATCAAACAATTTTTGATTCCGGTTGAAAAGATATGGCAACCGTCTGATTTCCTGCCTGATTCGCAAAGCGAGTCGTTTTTTGATGATGTGACGGAACTGCGCGAACTGGCGAAAGACCTGCCTGATGATTTTCTTGCCGTGCTGGTGGGAGATACAATCACCGAAGAGGCACTGCCTACCTATGAATCCTGGCTGCTACAGGTGGAAGGGGTGCAAACGGAAGATAGTGAGGAACGAAATGGCTGGGGCAAATGGGTGCGCCAATGGACGGGCGAGGAGAATCGTCATGGAGATATACTGAATAAATACCTTTACCTGTCGGGCAGAATCAATATGCGCGAAGTAGAACAAACGGCCCATCATTTGATAAACGACGGTTTCGATATCGGAACAGGTCGCGACCCGTATAAAAACTTCGTTTATACTTCATTTCAGGAGCTGGCAACCTATCTTTCTCATTTACGTGTTTCGGATCTGGCAAAGAAGTTTGGCGATACGAAACTGTCTGCCATGTGTAAGAAGATTGCTTCGGACGAGATGCGTCATCACCAGGCATACGCGCAATTTGTGAAACGAATTTTTGAAGTAGATCCGAGCGAGATGCTGCTGGCGTTTGACTATATGATGCGGCAGAAGATTATTATGCCTGCGCACTTCCTGCGAGAATCGGGTGAGAGTAGCGGCTCATTGTTCGAGCATTTCTCTAACTCTGCGCAACGATTGGGGGTGTATACGGCTACGGATTATGTGGATATTATGCAGAAACTGATCAATAAGTGGCATATCGATAAGCTAACGGGACTGACCGACAAGGCCGAGAAAGCGCGTGATTATTTGATGAAGTTGCCGGCTCGAATGAGTAAGGTGGCCGAACGAATGGTGGTTCCCGAAGTTTCGTATCAGTATAAGTGGTTGCAACCGGCTACGCGGTTATAATTCGATGTTTTGTGTCGGGGCAGATACGTTGATCCGCCCCGATGTTATTTTACAGACCTTCTAAAATCCGTTTAAGCACAACTTGTGCCGAGATTTCGCGATTTGCTGCTTCCTGAATAACGATGCTTTGCGGACTCTCGATCACGTCGTCGGTCACAATCATATTCCGCCGAACCGGTAGGCAGTGCATGAAATAAGCGTTATTGGTAAGCTTCATTTTGGCTTCATCTACTGTCCATGCGCGATCTGTGCTAAGTATTTGTCCATAGTTCGGATCGGCATAAGCCGCCCAGTTTTTAGCATAAATAAAATCGGCACCTTCAAATGCTTTAGCCTGATCATATTCGATCTTCGCTTTACCGGAAAATTCGGGAGCCAGTTCATAGCCTTTCGGATGAGTGATCACGAAATCATAATCTGTTTCGTTCATCCATTCCGCGAAGCTGTTTGGAACTGCCTGGGGCAGTGCGCGTGGGTGAGGAGCCCAAGTCAGCACTACTTTCGGGCGAGCTGTCTTTTTATACTCCTCTATGGTAATTAAATCGGCAAAACTTTGCAGCGGATGCCTTGTAGCGGCTTCCATGCTGAACACCGGTCTGCCGGAATATTTGATAAACTGGTTGATAACCATTTCGGTATAATCTTCTTCCTTGTTTTCGAATTTAGCGAAAGAACGCACACCAATTATATCGCAATAGCAACCCATAACGGGTATAGCTTCCAACAGGTGTTCCGGTTTAT
Source organism: Massilibacteroides vaginae (assembly GCF_900178525.1). GTDB lineage: Bacteria > Bacteroidota > Bacteroidia > Bacteroidales > Tannerellaceae > Massilibacteroides > Massilibacteroides vaginae. The sequence continues at coordinate 487,450 of NZ_FXDJ01000009.1, read as the reverse complement.
CGCCATCCATAATAACGCCCCGTTCTGTTTCCAGTTTCCAGGCACCCTGATTAATATCTAAAACGATTGTGTTCATTCCCAGATTCATGGCTGCCTTTTGTGTGCTAAGACGAGTACGGAGGCTGGAGTTGAAGAAAATCATCAACAAGGTTTTGTTTCTTCCCAGTTCCACATGTTTGAATCTGTCTTTTTTTATTTCAAACGCTTCTTTTACTGCTTTGTTTAAATCGCCCAAATCATGGACGCATGTGAAATTCCTCATATTTTTTACTTTTATTGCTGGCGTATTTGCCCGTTTCCTTCGATAATATATTTGTATGTTGTAATTTCTTCTAAAGCCATCGGGCCTCGCGCGTGCGCTTTTTGGGTGCTGATTCCAATTTCCGCGCCGAATCCGAACTGAGCCCCATCCGTAAATGCGGTAGACACGTTGGCATAAACACAGGCGGCATCTACCATACGTTCGAACAGAAGTATCGCTTCGCGGGATTCGCTTACAATGCATTCGCTGTGTTTCGAACTGTAGCGACTGATCTGTTTGAGTGCCTCGTTGATTGACGGAACAGTGCGTATGCTCATTTTGTAATCTAAAAATTCCGTTCCGAAACTTTCTTCCGTTGCTTCTTTAAGCAGTTTGTCCGGATAGTTCCCTTTTAATGCAGCGTAGGAGTCTTTATCCGCATAAATAATGACCGCACTATCCTTTAGTTTGGCACACAGGAAAGGCAGATCGGATAAACGATCGGCATGAACGATCAAACAGTCTAACGCATTGCATACACTTACACGTCTTGTTTTAGCATTCGTAATAATGGCTTGCCCTTTGTCTTTATCGCCGTCTTTGTCGAAATAGGTATGACAAATGCCGGCTCCCGTTTCAATAATAGGAACGAGAGAATTTTCTCTGACGAAGTGGATTAATCCCGCGCTTCCACGAGGTATGATAAGATCGACATAGTTTGTTGCTTTTAAAAGAACGTCTGTAGCTTCTCTTTCCGCGGAAAGCAACGTACAGACTTCTTTCCGGAGCCCATGTTGTTCTACTGCTTTATGAATGATTTCAACCAATGCTTTGTTCGAATACTCAGCATCCGATCCGCCCTTAAGTACGCATACATTTCCGCTTTTCAGGCAAAGCGAAAATACATCGCATGTAACATTCGGGCGAGCTTCGTAGATTACACCGATCACACCGAACGGAACGGAGATTTTGCGTATACTCATCCCGTTAGGACGCACTATCTCTTTCTGTATCTTATGAAGAGGAGAGGGTAGGGTGGTAACATTGCGCATATCTCCGGCTATACTCTTAATCCGTTCTGCCGTAAGTTTCAGGCGGTCGTATTTCGGATCAGCTTGCTCCATCCGTTGCAAATCCTGTTGATTTGCTGCTAATATGAAGTCCTGATTAGCTTCCAGAGCGGTGGCAACGGAGCGTAGAATGTCATTTATCTCATTGTCTGTAAGTCTGTTCAGCGCGTATTTTGCCTCAGACGCATTTTGTAACAGTCCGATTGTTTGCATAACTAAATCTATTAATCCAGATAAAGATAGTCATAATGGATCAAAGGCTTTATATCCTTTACGCCAATTAACTTAACGGCTTCCCGGCTGTCGTATGCCGCGCAGCCAACGCCCAACTGTTTTCCTTCTTCATTAAACAGTTTAACGATATCGTCTTTTTCGAATTCGCCTTGTATTCTGGTTACTCCAACCAGCAATACACTGGTTGCTTTCGGACTTAAAAGGGCTTTCTCCGCGCCTTCATTAATGTGTATTTCACCTTTGGCAAATCCTTCCGAATGGGCAATCCATTTTTTTACACTGCTAACCGGTTTGGCCGACGGAATAAAGTGTGTGCAGATAGTATTGCTCTCCTTCTTTAATAAATCGCACAAAATATTATCCTTCTTGCCGTTTGCGATAATAACCGAGATACCTTCTTCGGCCACTTTACGGGCTATTGTGCATTTGGTGAGCATTCCGCCGCGACCGAATGATGACTTTTCGGTTTGAATAAAATCCGATAAGTCTTCTTGCGAACCGTTTATCTCCGCAATCACAGACGAGGCCGGGTTTGAAGGATCGCCATTGTAAATACCGTTTATATTACTTAATATAATCAGCGCGTCCATTCCCATCATCGCGGCGATAAGGCCTGAAAGTTCATCGTTATCGGTAAACATAAGTTCGGTTACCGATATTGTATCGTTTTCATTAACAATAGGGATCACTTTATTATCGAGCATAACTTCCATGCAATGCTTCTGATTCAGGTAATGCGTGCGGCTGCCGAAATTTTCTTTCGTAGTGAGCACCTGTCCGCATACCAATCGATGTTCACGAAATAATTCATAATACCGATTGATCAGTTTAGCCTGTCCTACGGCAGAGTAAAGTTGACGAGCAGAAAGGGCGTCTAACTTTTTACTTACGTTTAACTCGCTTCTGCCTGAAGCAACAGCTCCTGAGGAGATTAAAACTATTTCGATCCCTTTTTTATGCAACTCGGCAACCTGATCGACTAATGCGGACATACGAGTTACGTCTAACGTACCGTCTTTTCTGGCCAGTACGTTACTTCCGATTTTTACGGCAATTCTTTTATATCGATACATTGCTTTTTATTTGTCTTTGTCCCGAATTTCTACTCTGCGGATTTTACCGCTGATGGTTTTAGGGAGTTCGTCTACAAACGCGATAATGCGTGGATATTTGTAAGGAGCGGTCACTTGTTTTACGTGATCTTGTAATTCTTTGACCAGATCATCCCCTGCTTTGTCTTTGTATTCCTTAGAAAGAACAATCGTAGCCTTAACAACCTGTCCGCGAATTTCATCCGGAACACCGGTAATGGCACATTCAACAACTGCCTTATGAAGCATCAACGCGCTCTCTACCTCAAACGGCCCGATTCTGTATCCGGAACTTTTAATTACATCATCTACACGTCCTACAAACCAATAGTATCCGTCTTCATCTCTCCACGCTACATCGCCGGTATGGTAAACATCGTCGTGCCATACATGATGCGTCAGCTGTGGGTCGCGGTAGTATTCTTTGAACAATCCAATAGGCTTGTTTTTTTCTGTGCGGATTACGATTTCGCCCTGTTCGCCATCTTCAGCAGATGAACCATCCGGAAGAATAAGATCCATATCATATTGCGGATTGGGTACACCCATTGAACCCGGTTTGGGCTCCATCCACGGGAAAGTCGCTATCGTAAGCGTTGTTTCTGTTTGTCCGAATCCTTCCATCAATTTAATTCCGGTAAGCTCCAAAAAGGTATTGAATACAGCCGGGTTAAGAGCTTCTCCGGCAATAGTACAATATTTTAAAGAAGAAAGGTCGTATTGAGTCAGGTCTTCGCGAATTAAGAAACGGAAGATGGTAGGAGGAGCGCATAACGAGGTGATACTGTATTGCTGTATCATCTCCAACATGGTTGAAGGGGTGAACTTTTCATGATCATAAACAAAAACCGTAGCTCCGGCAATCCACTGTCCGTATAGTTTTCCCCATACGGCCTTTCCCCAACCCGTATCCGCTATTGTTAAGTGGAGACTGTCTTCTTTCAGGTTGTGCCAGAAACTTGCGGTAACGATATGTCCTAAAGGATAGGTGAAATCATGGGCTACCATCTTCGGGTAACCTGTTGTGCCCGATGTAAAATACATTAATGAAATATCGTCATTACTGTTTTTTGCCGGACGGATAAATTCCTTAGCCTCACGAATACCTTTGTGAAAATCCAAAAAACCTTCAGGCACTTCCGGACCAACCGAAACAATTGTTTTCAGAGATGGCGATTCCGGTATTGCTTCTTTAACATGATTACAAATATCCTCTTCGCCGGCACAAACAATCATTTTAATATCAGCCGCTTTATTGCGATAGATAATATCTTTCTTCGTTAACAGGTGTGTTGCCGGAATAACTACAGCCCCTATTTTGTGTAAGGCAATGATCGAGAACCAGAATTCGTATCGTCTTTTTAGTATAAGCATCACCATATCTCCACGACCAATTCCGAGCGATTGGAAATAGGAGGCTGTTTGATCCGAATAACGTTTGATATCGGCAAACGAGAAATCAATATGATCTCCTTTATCATTTGTCCAGCATAATGCTTTTTTCTCCGGTTCTGCCATAGCCCAGGCATCCACTACATCATATCCGAAATTAAAATTGTCGGGTACGTTTACCTTAAAATTTTCGATAAAATCTTTCTGTGAGGTGAAAGATGTTTGATCAATATATTTTTCCAACATGTGTTTGTTATCCGTTGATTCTTATAATATGATTGCGAGAAATTGCACCTCTTTATTGTCCAGAGCCTGCATGCCGTGTGGAAGTGCTGAGTTGAAATAAATACTATCTCCTTCTTCCAGAATCAGATCTTTTCCATTGATCTGGATCAGCATGCGCCCTTTTATCACTATGTTGAATTCTTGTCCTTTATGTGCGTTAAGATAAACCGGTTCTCCGGCCGGACGAGGGTGTACTGTTACGATGAACGGATCGGCTATCCTGTCACTAAACCCCATGGCTAATGATTGGTATTTATACGCTTTTGTTCTTTCAACTGCCTCACCTTTTCCTTTACGAGTAATAAAGTAAGCGCTCATTCTGGGTTCACTACCAAACATCAACGTGGTTAATTCAATGTTGTAGGCTTGCGCGATTTGATGTAAAACGCTGACCGATATATCGACCTGTCCGCTTTCGAGCAGAAGATACTCTTCCTTACTTAAGTTGCATACCCGGGCTATCTCTTCAGGACCAATATCTAAAGCTTCTCTCAAGCCTACCAGTCGTTTAGCAATTTGTTCGATTTGTTCATTCATTTCTACCTGATTCATAAAGGTGATACCTGACAAAGATAAAGATAAAAACATAGTTGTTATAAAAAAGGGGAAAAATGTTTCAAAGTGAAAGTTGCAGGTAAAAAAAGATGCGTTATGATTTATGCTCTGTAAATACTGAAGATTATTTAACGGTACGGAGTATTTAGATATAGTTAATATTTACTAAGTTTACTGCATGTAAAAAACACACACACACAAATAATTTTATAAACTTTAATTTATCATGGACAACGCTATTTTTAGATTCCCTAAGCCAATCAATGAACCCGTAAAAGCTTATGCACCCGGCTCAAGTGATAAACAGCAGCTTAAACAAGCGCTTGCGCAAGTTTCTTCGGAGGAATGGGATATTCCATTAATTATCGGAGGTAAAGAAATACGCACCGGAAATACCGGAAAGGTTGTTATGCCACATGATCATAAACATGTGTTGGCAACTTACCATAAAGCAGGAGAGAAAGAAGTACAGATGGCTATTGACGCAGCTATGGCAGCGCATAAGGAGTGGTCTGAATTACCCTGGGTAGAGCGTGCGTCTGTGATGTTGCGTGTGGCTGAACTTTTCGCGACAAAATACCGCTATTTGTTGAATGCCTCAGTCATGTTGGGGCAAAGCAAAAATCCTTATCAGGCAGAAATAGACGCTCCGTGTGAATTAATCGACTTCCTGCGTTTCAGTGCTTTTTATGCCGGACAGGTTTACGAAGATCAGCCTTATTCCGATACCGGTATTTTGAACCGTATGGAATATCGCGCGCTGGAAGGCTTCGTGTTTTCATTGAGCCCGTTTAACTTTACGTCTATCGCATCCAATTTAAACATGGCTCCGGCTATGATGGGTAATACAACGGTTTGGAAACCTTCTACAACGGCAATCCATTCCAATTATCTGCTGATGAAAGTATTCCGGGAAGCAGGTTTGCCGGATGGCGTTGTTAATTTTATTCCGGGACAAGGAAGTGTGGTTGGTAAAGTAGTGATTAAAAGTCCGGATTTGGCAGGATTCCATTTCACCGGTTCTACTTCTACCTTCAATACGTTATGGCGTCAAATGGGCGATAACTTAGAAAACTATAAATCTTATCCGAAAATTGTTGGTGAAACAGGTGGAAAGAATTTTGTTTTTGTACATCCGTCAGCTCCGGCATTAGATGTGGCAACAGCCATCGTTCGTGGTGCGTTCGAGTATCAGGGACAAAAATGTTCGGCAGCTTCACGTGCTTATATTCCGGCTTCTCTTTGGAAAGATGTGAAAAATTATATCGGCGATATGTTGAAAGACATCAAGATGGGCGACCCGCAGGATTTTACGAATTTCGTTAACGCTGTAATCGACGAGGCGTCTTTTGATAATATCATGGGCTATATTAATTACGCAAAACAAGCTACCGACGCGGAAGTTATTTTTGGAGGTAACGGCGATAAATCAGTGGGTTACTATGTAGAGCCAACGGTGATACTTACCACTAATCCGAAATTCAAATCAATGGTAGAAGAAATTTTCGGTCCGGTAATTACGATCTATATATACGATGATAATAAATACGAAGAAACACTTGAACTATGTGACAGTACTTCTTCTTACGCATTGACCGGTTCTATCTTCGCACGTGATCGTTATGCGATACAGACCGCCTTTGAAAAGCTGCGCTATTCTGCCGGAAATTTCTATATCAACGACAAACCGACCGGTGCCGTGATTGGTCAGCAGCCATTCGGTGGCTCAAGAGCTTCGGGTACGAATGATAAAGCCGGAGGACCGTTGAACCTTATACGTTGGACTAATGCACGTACTATTAAGGAAGCACTTGTTCCGCCAACGCATTACGGCTATCCTTTTTTAGGTGAAAAATAAAAAGTCGGATCGTTAAATCATTACGATATATGTTGGACTTTAATAATTTAGAGATCGCGTTTTCATCGAAAACGCGATCTGAATTAAGAAATGCTTGCTTGTTGTTTAGCGCGATTAAATACCCATCTTTGGTGAAAATAGCCAAAGCAGGCACGAATGTTGCATTGGCCATTCATTTCCCTTTGGCCTGGGCGGTAAAGCCTACCCTCTATAAACAATTTGTAGGTGGAGAATCGTTGGAAGATTGTGCCCCGACTATTGAGCACCTGAAGAAGTATCAGGTTTTTTCTACCCTTGATTATTCTGCTGAGGGCAAGAAAACTCCGGATGGAATTAAGGCCGCATTTGAAGAAACCCTACGTTCTGTTGATTACGCGAAAAAAAATCCGAATATCGCTTATGCTGTTTTTAAACCCTCAACATTAACGTATGACGCGCTGTTCTCAAAAGTGTCGGAGAAAAGAGGGAAATTGACTATTGATGAAATAAAAGAATACAGAGAGTTTACCGAACGCTTTATGGCCTTGTGTCAACGAGCCTATGATAACAACGTGCGTATCTTAGTAGACGCGGAAGATTATTGCTTTCAAGCGGCTATCGACGAGCTTACCGATGAGGCCATGCGTAAATTCAATAAAGAAAGAGCCATAGTTTTTGCTACATTACAGATGTATCGCCATGATCGTATGCCTTATCTGCAACGAATACTGGACGACTCCATAGAAAAAGGCTATTTTCCCGGAATAAAATTTGTGCGTGGTGCCTATATGGAAGATGAGCGCGCGCGGGCGGCTGAATATGGTTATCCGGACCCGATCTGTAAAGACAAAGCTGCGACAGATGCCAACTTTGATGAAGGAGTAGCTTTTGTTATTGATCACCTGGATCGTATGGAACTTTTTATGGGAACACATAATGAGGAAAGCAATTATAAATTGGCTCAACTGATGTTGGATAAAAACCTGGCCACGAATGATAAACGAGTGTTCTTTGCTCAGTTGCTCGGTATGAGTGATAATATATCATTTAACCTGTCGGATGCCGGATACAATGTAACTAAATATGTTCCTTATGCCCGCGTAAATGATGTGTTGCCTTACCTTATTCGTAGAGCAGAAGAAAATACCTCTGTTGCCGGCCAGACCGGTCGCGAACTCAGGATGTTGAAATCTGAATTGGAAAGAAGGAAAAAACTGAAAAAATAAATATACAGGTTTAATTACTGTGTTATTTAAGGACGCACCCTTGTAAATAGAAGGCGCGTCCTTTCTTGTTTAATACAAAAACATATATCTTTGTCAAAAACAAATTCCGGATGGGCATTAAAAACTTGTATAATAAATATTTGGCTAAGGTAAACCCGTACGTAGTCGTTATTGTCGGATTTTTGGCGCTGACTTTTATCGCGGGAGACAGTAACTTGTATATGCGTTACCAGTACGATGAGAAAATCCGTTCTCTGGAAAACGAAATCAACTATTACCAGAAAGAAATTATAGTCAATCAGGAAAAACTGAACAATCTCCATACGGATAAAGAAGGGTTAGAGCGATTTGCCCGTGAAGAATATTTCATGAAAAAAGAAAACGAAGATATCTTTATAATTAAGGATTAACGAATGAATCAACGACTCAGAACAATTCTATTTTTAGTTTCCGCCCTTTTATTACTTGCAGGAGCTACATTGTACATTATTGACCAAGCCATATCTCCCTATCTCTTTGCTGTAGGTGCTGCCGGTCTTACTCTTGGCTATGCCACAGAACCTACTAAAGAAACAGATTTACGAAAAAAGCGATTACAACGTTATAATCTTATTGCCGGAATATTAATGATCGCCGCTTCCATGCTGATGTTTAACAACCGGAATGAATGGATCCTTTGTCTGAGTATCTCTGCCTTTCTGCAATTATACGTAGCATTTGTTTACCCCAAAGACGATAAAAAGGAGAAATAACTACCACCTTCCCTGTCTTCTCGACTTTCCCTCTTAATGAAACCGACCTACTTCTTTGTCAAACCAACCACCCTCTTTGTCATCTCGACCGAAGTGGAGAGATCTCTGTATATAGCTTCGTTTGATCGTAATCAGATGGTATGAGATCTTTCGACAAGCTCAAGATGACAATGTTTGACGGTATGAGATGCTTCGACAGGCTCAGCATGACAATGGTTGATGGCTACATTTCTATCCGACTACCTTCCCTGTCTTCTCGACTTTCCCTCCCTGTCATCTCGACCGAAGTGGAGAGATCTCTGCATATAGTTTCGTTTGATCGTAATCAGATGGTATGAGATGCTTCGACAGGCTCAGCATGACAATGGTTGATGGTATGAGATGCTTCGACAGGCTCAGCATGACAATGGTTGATGGTATGAGAAGCTTCGACAGGCTCAAGATGACAGTGGGATACGGTCAACTTTGTGAGGTGAAAATAGGGGTTGGTTTTCTGTGGTGTAATTATTTTAACATTTCGATTTGATCAGCTTGTGGGATGCGCTTAAAAATCGTATCCTTTATATTTTTAATTATATCCTTTATTTTTCCGAAAATATCCTTTATGTTTAAAAAAATATCCTTTATGTTTTTCGCTTTTCTATGTTGTTGATAAACAGTGGTTTGTAAAAGCTGTTTTTCGGGACTGTTTTTTCGCGTTTTTAAGTTAAAAATGAGGGAAAATTTACTTTTTTGTTTTCTTTTTATTGTCTGTTTACTCGATAAAAACGGGCGTTCTGGTTTGCCGGCGGAATAATACATGGGCTATGCTATGGGAAAACAGTCTCTTTTGCCTATTTTTGTTTGCGCAAATTAAGATGTAAATATGATGAATAGGTTAACGGGATTTTTTTGTTGTTTGTGTGTGTTGTTGATTACATTCTCTGCTTGTAAGGAAAAACGTGGCGAGCTAAAACCGATCAGATTTACCGGTAGCTATAACCGGGACTTCAACGATTTGAACGATAAGCATATAGACTCTGCTCAGAAATTAGGTGTAAAACCGGTGGCATCTCGTGAAGAGGCAAAACATGCAACGCGAAAAATGAAGGAGATTGCGACGAATGATTACTTTGAAGTAGAAGATCTGACGCATTCTATTCCCTTTCTTGTACCCGAAGCTGAAAAATTATTGACAGATATCGGACGTAATTTTCAGGATTCTCTTTATAACCTCAATGCACCACTTTACAAAATAAAGGTAACGAGTGTTACCCGTACTGTAGAGGATGTTTCAAAACTACGCAAGCGAAATGGCAACTCTTCGGCTAATTCTGCCCACCAATACGGCACTACGTTTGATATTTCGTGGGTTCGCTATACTAAAATAAAAGAAAAAGATCCGCTTGATCTGGACAAAGACCAGCTTAAATTAGTGTTGGCTACGGTGTTGCGAGACCTGCAACGCGCAGATCGTTGCTATATAAAGCACGAGCGGAAACAGGGATGTTTCCACATTACCGTAAGACAGTAAAGCCGGCGATAGCGGTTCATAAATAGATTATTCGATTAGCATTATTCGAAACGAATAATTATATTTGCATAAAAAGGATCATGCGTTTTTAAACAAATGATCCAAAAAAAAATCGTTGTTATGCTGAAAGAAACAAATCCGTTTATCGTTACCGGCAAAATTGCCCCGGAGTATTTTTGTGACAGGAAGTCAGAATCGGCGAGGTTGATAAAGTCATTGACAAATGGCAACAATATGGTGATTATCTCTCCACGTAGAATGGGCAAGACCGGTCTTATTCAGTTTTGTTATGAGAAACCGGAAATCAAAGATCATTACTATACCTTTTTCATGGATATACTACACACTTCGAGTTTAAAGGAGTTTACGTATGTTTTCGGTAAAAAAATATATGAAACGCTTGCTCCCCGTAGTAAAAAAATGGCAAGTTTGTTTGTTCAGACACTAAAATCATTGCATGGTAAATTTGGCTTTGATCCATTGACTAATCTGCCGACTTTTAATTTCGGATTAGGAGATATTGATCGTCCGGAATATACATTAGAAGAAATATTCAGCTATTTGGCAGCGGCAGATAAGCCATGTATAGTGGCTGTTGATGAGTTTCAGCAAATCGCGAAGTATCCCGAAAGAAATATTGAAGCCTTGTTGCGGACTCATATTCAGAAAATGGAGAACTGCCATTTTGTTTTTGCAGGTAGTGAGCGACACATGATGCAGTCGATGTTTTTGTCTGCTGCTCGTCCTTTCTATCACAGTGCGGATATTATGGAATTAAATGCAATTGCCCCGGAGTTGTATATACCATTTATTATTGACCATTTCAAAACAAATCAGCGTTTCATTTCAGAAGATTCGGTTCAGCGTGTTTATAATCTATTTGAAGGACACACTTATTATATCCAGAAGACATTTAACGGTGTTTTTGCAAACACTTTACAAGGTGAAGAATGCACCATCGATACGATTAAGGCAACTATTGACACTATGATAGAAAGCAATGCTACCCTGTTTCGTGAAATACTATCAAACGTACCTGAGAAACAAAAAGAACTGCTCTATGCCATAGCGCGTGAGGGATTAGTTGAGCAGATAACGTCAGCACAATTTATCAAAAGAAATAATCTAACATCAGCAAGTTCGATTCAATCTGCCACAAAAAAATTACTTGAGAAAGACCTTATCACGGAACTCAACAAGACTTATTCCATAACAGACAAGCTTTTTGGCATGTGGATAAACGGCATCTATAGTACCCGCTATGAACTATGACGCAAAGAGAGGCGCTCATACCATCAACCACTGTCATCTTGAGCTTGTCGAAAGATCTCATACCATCTGATTACGATCAAACGAAGCTATATGCAGAGATCTCTCCACTTCGGTCGAGATGACAAAGAGGATAATCGAGATGACAGGGAGGGTAGTTGGATAAAAATGTGGCCATTAACCACTGTCATGCTGAGCCTGTCGAAGCATCTCATCCCATCTGGTTACAATCAAACGAAGCCACATGCAGAGATCTCTCCACTTCGGTCGAGATGACAGGGAAGGTAGCCGGATTGACAAGGAGGGAAAGTCGAGATGACAGGGAGAGTGAGTCGGAGTGTTCTTATTTGCCTTTAGTTTATGGTTTTCTGAGTTGTGTTTTGCAGGCGTATTTGTATGTCCGGTTCGTGCTTTGTAAAGGGATATAAATCACGGTTATAATTGCATAAAGTTTATCTATTTTGATTTTATCTCTCATGTCATATTAATTTCTGAACTTTGTAATACCAACAGTTAGAATTTTAATATAAAGAAGAATATATGGCGGTTAAAGAATTGACAAAGGCCGAATTCCTGACACTTGTAGGAGATATTGATGCCTCCCCCAGTGATTGGAAGTATAAAGGAGACAGGCCCTGTATTGTAAACTTCACTGCTCCATGGTGCAGCTACTGTAAAAGGCTGGAACCTATACTGAATGAATTCGCAGATTATTACAGAGGGGATATTTATATCTATAATGTAGATGTGGACAAGGAAGAGGAGTTGGATGCTTTTTTTAAGATACGAACGATTCCCACTCTTTTATTTTGTAAAAAAGACGGTGGCAAGGAAATGATGTTGGGCACTATGCCTAAACATGAATTAAAAGAATTAATTCAGCATAAATTATTGTAATAATAGATTTGTGATTAGTAGTTAAGATTGTATTTTAGGTTGATAAGGCTTTCCGTCATAGGAAAGCCTTATCTTTTTGAAAAAAGCCGTACATTTGCAACTCGAATAATAATCTGAACAACAGTATATATACCTATGGTGATAGAACAGCAAATTGCCGGGGCAGTAATTGCCGGGATCAAAACGCTTTATGGGGCTGATGTAGCAGCCGATCAAATTCAGTTGCAAAAGACTAAAAAAGAGTTTAAAGGACATCTTACCTTGGTGGTCTTTCCTTTCTTGAGAATATCTAAGAAATCGCCTGAACAAACAGCACAGGAAATAGGGGAGTATCTTCAGCAGAATGAGTCTGCCGTGGCTGAGTTTAATGTGATCAAGGGATTTTTGAATCTGACGGTTGCTGCTTCATGCTGGGTGGATCTGTTGAATCAGATTCAAGCGGAACCAAACTACGGCATTCGTCCGGTAACGGAAAACGCGCCTTTGGTGATGATCGAATATTCGTCTCCTAACACCAATAAACCGCTTCACCTGGGGCATGTGCGTAATAACCTTTTAGGATTCAGTTTGTCTGAAATCATGAAAGCGAACGGTTACCGTGTTGTGAAAACAAACATCGTAAATGATCGTGGAATCCATATCTGTAAGTCTATGCTGGCCTGGCAAAAGTGGGGTGAGGGTGCTACTCCCGACTCTACCGGAAAGAAAGGCGACCACCTGATTGGTGATTTCTACGTGTTGTTTGATAAACATTATAAAGCGGAACTTAAGGATCTGGAATCTTCCGGACTAAAGAAAGAAGAGGCAGAGGCAAAATCCGGATTAATGGCCGAAGCACGTGAAATGCTACGCAAGTGGGAAGCCGGCGATGAGGAAACGGTGTCTTTGTGGAAACGGATGAATAGTTGGGTTTATGCCGGATTCGACGAGACGTATAAAAGAATGGGCGTTGATTTCGATAAGATTTATTACGAATCGGAAACCTACCTGGAAGGTAAAGATAAGGTGCTTGAAGGACTGGAAAAAGGTGTGTTCTACCGTCGTGAAGATGGTTCTGTATGGGCAGATCTTACGCCCGATGGACTGGATGAGAAGTTGTTGCTTCGATCCGACGGAACGTCTGTTTATATGACTCAGGATATCGGTACGGCTAAACTTCGTTTCGACGACTATCCTATTAATAAGATGATCTATGTAGTAGGGAACGAACAGAATTACCATTTTCAGGTACTTTCCATTCTGTTGGATAAATTAGGCTTTGAGTTTGGAAAGGGCTTGGTTCATTTCTCTTATGGTATGGTGGAACTTCCGGAAGGAAAAATGAAAAGTCGCGAAGGAACTGTTGTTGATGCCGATGAGTTGATGGAGGAAATGGTATCTACGGCCCGTGATATCTCGCAGGAGCTGGGAAAATTAGACGGACTAACCAAAGAGGAAGCAGAGCATATTGCCGAAATAGTAGGGTTGGGTTCATTGAAATATTTCATACTGAAGGTCGATCCCCGTAAAAATATGACTTTCAATCCGAAAGAATCGATTGACTTTAATGGAAATACGGGTCCGTTCATTCAATATACTTATGCGCGTATTTGTTCTGTATTGCGCAAAGCAGAAGAACAGGGAATCCTTCTCCCGGCGGAATTACCGCTGAATCTTCCACTTTCTGAAAAGGAAGAAGGCTTGGTGCAACTCGTTGCCGACTTTGCGATAACGGTAAAAGAAGCAGGCGCGGAATATAGCCCGGCTTATATCGCTAACTACATCTATGATCTGGTGAAGGAGTACAATCAATTCTACCACGACTATTCAATTCTTCGTGAAGAAAATGAAGCGTTGAAAGTGTTCCGACTTGTACTTTCGGCCAATGTGGCAAAAGTAGTTAAGTCCGGAATGGAACTGTTAGGAATCGAGGTGCCTGAGCGGATGTAATCTTCGTTTTTCTATCTAAACGTATGATGCGTTGATTTGTGCTGCCTCGAAACGGGAGAGACGGAGAGAATAACTCCTTTACAAAACGTCCATCCACTAAAACATCTATGTATTCGAGGCAGGCATTCAGTGCTTTGTCTCTTACTATCTCTTCATGCGTGTATCCGGTATAGCACCAGATGTTCATGCCGGTTCTTTCCTTGATCTCCCGTAATAATAACAGAAATGAGGCCGGATAATAGAACGGATCGCCTCCCGAAAATGTGACTCCGTCCAGCATGGGATTGGCGTTGATCTCGTTAATGATTTCCGTCAGCCATTCTGCGGTGAGTATTCTGCCTGCCGATGGATTCCAACTATCCGGGTTGTGGCACCCTTTACAACAGTGCCTGCAACCGGACAGATAGATGGAATAACGAATGCCTTCTCCATCCGAGATGGTTTCGTTGTAAATCTTAATTATGCGAATGGGATCTTTAAACATGCTTTACGCGGTCTTTTTCCTCTGCCTGCTTGGCCGAGTTCCATGATTCAAGACTCCCTGTCAGGTAGCCGGTGATCCGGCGCATGCGAATAATGTTTTCGCTTTTGCAGATCGGACATTTAGCGTAGATAATGCCTTTATATCCACATTGATGGCATGTATCTACGGGATGATTGATGGAACCGTATCCTATGTTCTCTTTGTTCATCTGATGAACTATCTTAAGTATTACCGAAACGTTTTTCTTCGCTTCACCGTCCAACTCCACATAAGTAATATGTCCTCCACGAGTTATGGCGTGGAAAGGAGCTTCCAGTCTGATTTTCTCGGCAACGTTTACATGTTCCTTTACATCAATATGGAAAGAGTTCACGTAATAATCCCGATCGGTAACACCCGTAATTATACCGTATTTCTTTTTGTCTATCCGGGTGAATCGTCCGGATAAACCTTCCGCGGGAGTGGCCAGTACAGAATAATTCAGTTTGTATCTCTCCTTAAACTCGTCGACTACTTTATTCATTTCGAGAACCGCGTCGTATAGCGTTTGATAGGCTCGTTGGTTTTTTGCGTGTCCTTCGCCGTAAATGGCAACCATCGCATTGTGTCCGCCAATAAACCCTATGCCTAAAGTCCCGGAGTTTATCGCATCGCCCACCTCGTCATTTGCCTGGAGTTGTTCTCCACCTTGCCAGATGTTGTTGCCCATCATAAAAGGAAACTGTTTTGCTAAGGCTGTGCGCTGATATTGATAGCGATCATAAAGTTGTTCGGCTACCATTTCGGTCATGGCATGTACTGACTTTAGAAAGAAGGCGCGGGCTTTATCTTGTGTTTCCTGTTTGCTTAAATCAGGGTATAGCGTTTCTGCTTTCAACTTGGCTTCTATGGCCAGTCTGGGCATATTTATTGAGGTGAAAGATAAGTTTCCACGACCAATAGAAGATTTCTCACCGTGCAGATTCTCGAAAACACGCGTGCGGCATCCCATAGTGGCGGTCTCATAAATATATCGATGCGGATCGTTTACCTGCCATTTTTCGTGCAGATTGTACGGTGTATCCAGAAACATGAAGTTCGGGAATAAAGCAACTGAAGTTGTCTGACAAGCCTCCAGTAATAAATCGAAGTTAGGCGCTGAGAATTTGAATTTACCCTTTAACGCTCCCTCAAAATCCGTTAACGCCAATCGGTAATCCTCTTCATTGTATGAAACTCCGTTTTTTACTTTAAATATCTGTATCGGAAAAACGGGAACTTCCCCGTGTCCTAATCCTTCAATTGTAGCACCAAGCAACTCGCGTATAACCATACGTCCTTCGGGCGAGGTGTCGGTTCCATAATTAATGGAACTGAAAACAACCTGATTACCTCCTCTGGAGTGCATTGTGTTCAGGTTGTGGATGAAGCCCTCCATTGCCTGGTGCGTTTCTTTTCGCGTAGTAACCTCGGAACGTTTGATTGCAAGAAGTAATTGATCACTGTCAAGATTTATCCCGTACTCAGTCAGTTTATCGATCAGTTTGTTCCTGTCGCTTTCGGAAACCTGTATGCTTTGAATGTTTTCTTTTACAATCGCGCGCAACTCTTTTTCGTTCGCAATCGCGCCGGCCAATTGCGCAAGCAATTCTATGTTGGATGCCAAATGTTTTTGGAAAGTTTTGCGCACCCCTTTAGCCATGAAGAAATCGAACGCCGGAATAGACTGTCCGCCGTGCTGTTCGTTCTGGTTTGTCTGGAAGACAATGGTTGCCAACGTAGCGTAGCTCTGAATAGATTGCGGCGTACGAATACTGCCGTTTTTAGTGCGGAACCCCTTTTCGAAAAGTTCCTCCAGATTATATTGTATGCAAGTAGTCGTTTTGGTAGGATAATAATCCAGATCGTGAATGTGAATATCCCCATTCCTGTGCGCTAACGTATATTCCGGATTGATCAGGTACTTTTCGGCATAATCCTTTGTGATTTCAGACGCGAAAGTCATCATCTGGCCTGCCGGAGTATGAGCAGACATATTGGCATTGCTGAGATTCGTATCATTCTTTTCAATAGAAACGATTCCGTCCATAATATGCTTTATGTGGGTTTTTTTATGTCTTTCCACATTTCGCCATTCCCTGTAAATAATGTATTTTTTGGCTACAATAGGATTTCGTTTCATCAATTCATTTTCCACTACATCCTGAATTTCCTCTACAGACGTTGTCGGTTTGTTGATGGCGGAAGCAACAGCCAACGCGATATCATACATTTCCCTTTCACCATCGGGCGTATTGCTTGCCCGGAATGCTTTAGTAATGGCATTTTTAATTTTCTCAATTGAGAACTTCTCCTGCGTACCATCGCGTTTGGAGATTGTAATTTCAGAAAAACTCATGGCATTTAATTTTGTTTGTACAATCAATTAATAGCACTAATAACTATACTATTCTTTTATACCTCGAAAGAATAGTTTGACACTTTATACTGGCAGGTCTTCTGACTTGCTCTGCTTTATGCGCCTTCCCTTTAATTTAAAAAAGTGGCATTGGAGTGTTGCATAAAGCCTCTCTTGTTGAGCTCACAGCAGCGGGTCTGTTCAGGATTTCCACCTGATTCCCTTTTCATCGCATTTCCGAAGTCGCGGAAATCCGACACCAATATGTTTTTGTAAGATCAATCAAAATATCCGGTTGTTATGTAGATGAGGATGAAGCCAACCGGCTATTTGTTTTCGATCTTGAATACTGCAAAGGTGTAAATAAAAAACGACAATAGTATCCCGAATTGGGGAATAATTATATTGATTATTTAAAAAAGTTTTCCTAAATGGGAGATGTTTTGGTGTTTATATTTTATTGAATTATGCTTTTAGACTATTTAAGTTGTTGATATATAGGTTTTACCGTTTTTAGTTCGAGATAAATGTGTAACATTTAGGTGAACTCTGAATTTCGCGAGTGAGGAATTGAGGTAGTTTAAAGTATTTGGTAAGGTTGCGAAAAACGCGTTTTGTATTCGGTTGGAGTCATATTGATTTTACGTTTAAATATACGATTAAAATGTGAAACGCTATTGAATCCACTGGCAATACTAATTTGTGTAATATCCATTGGTCTGCCGGATAGAAGCTTGCAAGCATAACCAATACGCAAATCGAGAATATAATCCATAAATGTTCTTCCGGATTTCTCTTTAAAATAACGACAAAAAGCGGTTACATTCATCGGGATTTTTGCCGCAACCTCTTCAAGGTTGATTTTTTCAGTATAATGATAGTTAACATAAGAAAGTACTTTTACCAAACGGTCGTCGGTAAATAAGGAAAGAGAATTATCAAATTGCCGGCTTCCCAACAGCCGTTTATTATTTGATCGGGCCATACGATCAAGAAGTAATAATAAATTAACAAAGCGATCTATTCCGTTGTACGAAGGCAAAAGTTCTATTTGTTCTACGATCTTTTTGTTGGAATGCGATGTAAATAAAAGGCCACGCTTCGATTTTGTCAAAAGATCTTTTATCGGTTTTAAATCAATATAGTTGTCGATAGCATGAGCCATAAAATCCTCCTGAAATTGAATAACTACCCCTGTAACTCTCTTGCGGCTGTTTTCAGAAAAATATTCAACAGAACTTCTCATGTAATGAGGCAGATTACTACCTAAAAAAATGATGTCGCCGGCTCCGAAAGTGCCGATATTATCCGCAACAAAGCGTTCGCCATGCCCTTCCCTAACATAAATAATTTCATATTCGCAGTGAAAATGCCACGGGTAAGTAAACCGATTGTAGTCGTAATGACGCGCGATGATGGGCTGATGGTCATCGATCGGCAGTTGTTCATGCATAAAGTTGTTTTTCATATACGTCTGTTAATTAATTCCGGTTTAAGAAGGCAATTATTAAAATGATTATATAAATATTTACTCTATACGAATAGCAAATATAGTCTTATTATTTGCAAAAATAAAGTCTGTTTGGCAGGGAAAACAACTATATCTTTGCTTTTACACGAAGTCTGTTAACTTTTTAATTTATTACTTATGAATACTACTCGAAGAGATTTTTTCAAAAAGTCACTTAAAGCGGGGGTTGGTCTCCTAATTGCTCCGACAATTGTACCGGCTTCTGTTTTTGGTGCAAATGCACCTTCTAACCGTATTAATATTGGTGCAATTGGAGTTGGCCGTATTTCCCGGGATCATGATATGCCCGGCGTATGGAAATATAATGATGTGCGTATTGTTGCCGCTGCCGATCCGGATGTGAATCGTTTGGCTGATGCCAAAACGCTTATCGAAGGATATTACTCAAAAAAATCCGGTAAACCGTATACCGGTGTTACGCTTTATGAAAATTATCTTGATTTATTAGCGAATAAAGATATTGATGCTGTACTGATCAGTACGCCGGATCATTGGCATGCGAAGAATGCGATAGACGCTGTGCGCGCGGGCAAGGATGTGTATTTGCAAAAACCAACCTCATTAACGATTGAAGAAGGACGTAAGATGAGTGACGCGGTAAATGCCAGTGGACGTATTTTGCAGATCGGCAGTCAGCAACGTTCTATGGAGCAATTCCGGGTTGCCTGTGAGCTGGTTAGAAACGGCCGTATCGGTAAGCTGCAAAAGATAGAGGTGCGCTTGCCGGGCGATCCTCCGGGTGGTAATCCGGAAGAAATGCCGATCCCTAAAGGTTTTAATTATGATATGTGGCTGGGACAAACGCCTTATGTTCCATATACGGTAGATCGGGTACATCCTCAGCAAGGGTATGGCCGTCCGGGTTGGTTGCGCTGCGAACAGTTTGGTGCCGGAATGATTACCGGTTGGGGCGCGCATCACTTCGATATTGCCCATTGGGCGATGGATACGGAATATTCTGGTCCGGTGGAGATCTATGGAAAAGCAGAATTTGCCACAGGCGGACTTTGGAATGTGCATGGACAATACGAAACAGAGATGCTTTATGACAATGGTGTCGTAGTGACAGGAACTACAGACAGTAAAGAAAAACCGAACGGCGTTTTATTCACCGGTTCAGACGGATGGCTATTTGTAAGTCGCGGATCCTATCAGGCTTCAGCAAATGATCCGATCAGCACAACTTCAAAAGCCCTCCAAGCCTCTGATCCTAAAATTCTCTCTCCATTAACGGATAACGATCCGGTTCGTTTATATGTGAGCACAGGCCATCATGGCAATTGGTTGGAAAGCGTACGAACACGCAAACAAAACATTACACCGGCAGAAGTAGCACATCGTTCCTGTTCGGCCTGTTTGCTGCAACATATTGCAATGAAACTAAATCGAAAACTATATTGGGACCCCGTTTCAGAACGTTTCAAAAACGATGACGAAGCCAATTCTATGATAGCCCGACCACACAGACCACCTTATAATTTTTAAAAATCCAAAGAAAATGAAGATAAAAGCCTTATTATTTTATTTGTTTCTATTGTTCTTATCGGTGAATGCAGGTTATGCCAAAGACAAACTAACTCTTACCGTGGATGCGGGCAACTACGATCGGGAAGATTGTGTGGTGTTTGCTGATGTGTCTGCATTGGGTGTTGGTGCTTCATCTGTAGAGCTTTTTGAGCTGGTTGGGAAGAAGAAGTTGAGCGTGGAATGCCAATTGGACGCTGATGGCATGCTGTATTGGGTGCTGAAGGGGAAAACCGCTTCCGGGGCTTCTCGTACGTATGTTGCTAAGCGTACTAAGGCGCGTGATGCGAAATCTGCTGTGATGCAAACTGTCGATAATGGTAAGGCACTTGTTTTAAAGAAGGGCGCAAGTGGGGTGTTGGCGTATAATTACGCTACGGTATATCCTCCCGAAGGAGTTGATCCGTCTTATCAACGGAGCGGATTTATTCATCCGGCTTATTCTCCGAAAGGGAATGTGCTTACCACAATTCAACCGAAAGATCATTATCACCATTATGGTATTTGGAATCCGTGGACACGGGTAGCGTATGATGGACAGGTTTACGACCTCTGGAACTTGCGCGACAAACAAGGAACCGTTCGCGCGCGAACTATTCAGACAACTTATAGCGGTGAGGTGTTTGCCGGCTTTGCAGCTAATCTGGATCATTACATCTTTACTCCGGGTGCTGAAAAGGTGATCATGAATGAAATTTGGGATGTGAAGACGTGGAATGTTTCGAAAGGGTTATTGTGGGATTTTGAATCTACGTTGAATCCGGCTACTGAGTTGCCTGTTCTGATAAAAGCTTATCGTTATGCCGGGTTTGGTTGGCGTGCTACGGAGGAATGGACGAAAGAAAATTGCGAAATGTTTACTTCCGAAGGTAAGACCCGGCAGCAAATTGATGGTACGAATGCCCGGTGGATTTATGTTACCGGTCAATGTGGAAACGATCGTTCCGGTTTTTTGTTGCTCGGACATCCGGCAAATTACAGTGCGCCCGAACCCTTACGTATCTGGGACGAAAAGGCTAACGGAGGGCGTGGTGATGCTTTTGTAAACTTTGCGCCAACTAAAAATGTAGACTGGAATCTAATTCCCGGGAATACGTACAAACTGCGCTATCGGGTTTTGACGTATGATGGAGAAATGACCAGCGATCAGGCAGAAACACAGTGGAATGCTTTCGCTTTTCCGCCGGAAGTAACCGTGAAATAACCTGAATCATAAATTCATAAAATAGAAAAATATGAGAAAGAATATTGCTTTAGTAATGCTACTCCTGTTTTGTGCGAATATTTCTTTCGCACAGAAGCAGCAAGTGTCGGCTACACAGATAGGTAACCGGATCGACGTCATAGTCGGGAATAGTTTTTTTACCAGTTATCATTTTAATCCGGATGAGAAATATCCTTTTTTCTATCCTGTAAATGGACCTACATCGGGTGCGTCTGTTACTTCTATGCGTAATGGCGAGTATCCTCACCATAGTTCACTTTTCTTTGGATGTGACAAAGTGAATGGAGGAAATTATTGGCAGGAAGGTTTGGATAGAGGGCAAATTATATCTATCGGTGCGCGAATCCTGGAAGCCAAAGGAGAGCGGGTAGTGATTGAAGACGAATGCATCTGGAAGCGTCCTGACGCGCAGGCGCCGATTATGGACAGAAGGAAAATAACGATCTCTTCACCTTCTAAAAGCCTATATCAACTCGACTTTGATGTGGAGATGGAGATGCTGATGGATGTAACGATTCTGAAAACGAACCATTCCCTTTTTAGTGCTCGTATTGATCCCGATCTGAGTGTAAAGCAAGGTGGTGTGATGATTAATACGGAAGGAGCAACGGGCGAAAAGGCAACCTTCGGTGTAGGATCTCCATGGATAGACTGTTATGGAGAACGTAAAACGGGTATAGAAGGCATCGTGTTGATGCAGCATCCTACGAATAAATGGTATCCTTCTCCTTGGTTTACCCGGGATTACGGGTTTGTGTCGCCAACTCCGATGTATTGGCCTGGGGATGATAAGGCTACCTTGTTGAAGAAGGGCGAAACAATCAAATTGAGATACCGTGTGCTTGTTCACGCCGGTGATACGCGTGAAGCAGGAATAAGTTTGCTATTTGATCAGTACAAGGGTGAATAATGACTTATATAATTCGATAAATAAAGATGGAAATAAACTTAAAGGGCAAGATTGCCGTAGTAACCGGAGGAGGTGGTGTGTTGGGTGGAAGTATTGCCCGTAGTTTGGTTGAAAATGGAGTAAAGGTTGCGATATTGGATATCCGACAAGAACAATTAGATAGTCGTGTTGCGGAATTAGCACCTTTGGGTGAAGTGATTGGCTTGGTGTGTAATGTGCTTGATATGAATAGTCTGGAGCAGACGCGCAAACAGTTGACCGAGAAATGGGGTGGGGTGGATATCCTGGTTAATGCTGCCGGAGGGAATATTCCCGCAGGCACGCTGACTGAAACGCAAACCGTGTTTGATATGGATATTGCCGCCTATAATAAGGTGACTGATCTGAATCTTAACGGTACGGTTTATCCCTGTCTTGTGTTTGGGAAATCCATGGCAGAGCAGGGCGAGGGGAGTATTGTTAATGTTTCGTCTATGGCTTCTTATTCTGCAATAACACGTGTGCCCGGTTATTCAATAGCAAAAAGTGGAGTGAGTATTTTTACCCAATGGCTGGCGATGGAAATGGCACTGAAATATAGCGAAAAGATACGCGTGAATGCTTTAGCTCCCGGCTTTTTCATCGGAGATCAGAATCGGGCTGTTCTTTTAAATCCGGATGGAAGCTATACGGAACGCAGCCATAAAGTATTGGCACGCACACCAATGAAGCGATTTGGAGATATTACCGAGTTGAACGGGCTGGTACATTTCCTCTGTTCAACGCATGCCAGCTTTATAACGGGAACAATTATACCTGTAGACGGGGGCTTTAGTTCATTTAGCGGCGTGTAAATTATGGCATTGGAAAAAACATGGAGATGGTTCGGACGAAAAGATTCCGTAACATTGGCGGATTTGAAGCAGATGGGAGTGGAAGGCGTGGTAACGGCATTGCACCATATTCCTCCCGGAGACGTCTGGCCTTTGGCTGAAATCAGGAAGGTCAAAGATGAGATCGAATCTTATGGTATGCGCTGGAGTGTGGTAGAAAGTCTGCCCGTGTCGGAGGGGATAAAAACTTGTTCGGCAGATCGTCCGCAACTGATCGCCAATTACGTGGAATCACTCAGAAATCTATCGGAAGCGGGTGTTGATACGGTTTGTTATAATTTTATGCCTGTGCTCGACTGGGCGCGTACCAACCTGCAGTATAAAGATGCACGCGGGGGAGAATCTATGTTGTTTGATTATCCGACATTTGCCGCTTTTGATCTCTTCCTTCTTAAACGGGAAGGTGCGGAGAAAGATTATTCCGCTGAGATGGTAAAAAAAGCAAAACAAGTAGTGCAAACCCTGTCTGAAGAACAAAAAGAAGAATTGGCACATAATATTATTGTAGTAACGCAGGCATTTATTCACGGAGTTTTAGGAGATGACAGCACGAACTATATTGAACGGTTCCGTGCCTACCTGAACACCTATAAAACGATAGACAGCACCAAACTACGCGAACATTTAGTGCGGTTCCTGCAAGATGTAGTGCCTGTTGCCGAAGCATTGGGTATAAACCTCTGTATCCATCCGGACGACCCTCCTTTCCCTTTGCTGGGGTTGCCGCGCATTGCAAGTACCTCGGCTGATTTTCGTTGGATATTACAGCAGGTAGATTCGCCGGCTAACGGGGTGACGTTTTGTACAGGCTCTCTTTCCGGAAGCCGGAACAATGATCTTGTTGCTATGGCAAAAGAATTGGCTCCCCGTATCCATTTTATCCATTTGCGCAATACGGCCCATCTGGAGGATGGTAGTTTTTATGAATCCGGTCATCTGACAGGAACTGTCGACATGGTTGCTGTGGTAAAGATATTATTGGAAGAGCAGATAAGACGGAAGCGAACAGGCAGGAAAGATTTCCGTATGCCTTTCCGTCCGGATCACGGTATCAAACTATTGGATGATTACAATCGAACGGCTAATCCGGGCTATCCGCTGATAGGTAGATTGAAAGGTCTTGCGGAAATAGACGGCTTGCAAGTTGGAATAGAGAGAATGCTGGAAGCGTAGTCCGGTATTCTTATAAACAATTATCTTTGTGTAATTACTAATTAATTGAAGAACATGAACAAATATCTTATCGCAAGTATGGTTGTCCTTATCGCAGGAGCGTCTTGCTCCCCTCAAAAAAAGAGTGACTCCGCAGAGAACTCTTTTACCGGAAAAGAAGGAGAGGTAAAATTAATCACCCTTGATCCCGGGCATTTTCATGCCGCGTTGGTGCAGAAGTCTTCGTATCCGCAAGTATCGAAAGATGTGTATGTCTATGCTCCGGCAGGAGACGACCTGCAAGAACACCTGAAAAAGATTGAAGCATACAACTCCCGCCCGGAATCACCCACCGCATGGAATGAAATAGTCTATACCGGACCGGACTTTCTGCAGAAGATGATTGCTGAAAAGAAGGGAAATGTAATGGTTACGGCCGGTAATAACGGGAAAAAGACCGATTATATCAAGCAAGTGCTTTCTGCCGGCATCCATGTATTAGCCGACAAACCAATGGCAATCAACACCGCTAACTTCGAGCAACTTAAGGAGTGCTTTGAAATAGCCAATCAGAAAGGGGTTATGCTTTACGATATTATGACCGAACGTCATGAAATTACGACTATTCTGCAACGTGAACTGTCTCTTCTTCCGAGCGTTTATGGAACTCAATTGACCGGGAGTCTTGAAGATCCCGCTATTGTAAAGGAAAGTGTGCACCACTTTTTCAAAGTCGTTTCCGGCAATCCGTTGAAACGTCCGGCTTGGTTTTTTGATGTAGAACAACAAGGCGAAGGCATCGTTGATGTATCTACACACTTAGTTGATATGATTCAATGGGAAGCTTTCCCTAACGTTGTGATTGATTACAACACGGATATCGAACTACTCGACGCGAACCGCTGGCCTACACCTATGACGCCGGCGCAGTTCAACGAAGTAACCGGTACGGATCATTATCCTGATTATCTGATGAAAGACGTAGAGGGTGAAACCCTGAACGTTTATGCCAACGGAGATATTCATTATAAAATAAAAGGCATTCATGCCAAAGTACTGGTAAAATGGAATTACACTTATCCTGAAGGTGGTGGAGACACCCATTTTTCTGTGATGAAAGGAAGCTTGTCTAATCTGGTGATTCGTCAGGACAAGGAGCAGAATTACAAACCCGAACTGTTTATCGAAGCAACCGGTGTGAAAGATATACCGGCTTACGAAGCAACTCTGCAAAATGACATCAAAGCAGTAGCAAATAAGTTTCCGGGAATTTCGCTCATAAAGATCAATGAAGGAGTATGGCAAGTAATGATCCCGTCTGAATACCGTGTAGGTCACGAAGCCCACTTCGGACAAGTAACGGAAAACTTTCTGCAATACTTGATCGACGGCAAGCTTCCCGACTGGGAAGTACCCAATATGATCACAAAATACTACATTACAACAAAAGCGTTGGAGATGGCAAAGAATAAATGATGATGTGGTGATATATAGAGAACAAAAAAAGCCTTGGCGTTAACCAAGGCTTTTTTGTTATTTCAAATCCGCTTCTTCTTTCATATCTAACTCGTTCTTGTCTGAATCATAGAAACAGTATTCAAGAAAAGCCAGACTTTGATCCGGAATGATTTTCATGCCGAAAGTGTATTTGAATTTCCACTTCCAACTCAAAGGGAATAATCCCTTATTTAGAAATGCCGCGATATACGGATGTACATGCAGGATGAATCTCTTCGTGTTGTGTTTGTTAACCAAACAATCAATTTTTCCTTCCAGGCTGTCGGTAAACAGGATAGAAGGCTTGGCGGTTCCTGTTCCAAAACAGGTAGGACATTGCTCCGTTGTGTTAATGTCCATCGCCGGTCGTACCCGCTGACGGGTGATTTGCATTAAACCGAATTTGCTCAAAGGCAAGATGTTGTGTTTTGCACGGTCTGTAGACATTGCTTTCATTTGATGTTCGAAAAGCTTTTGTCTGTTGGCCGGTTCAGCCATGTCGATAAAGTCTATCACAATGATACCTCCAAGGTCACGTAGTCGTAGTTGGCGGGCTATTTCATCTGCCGCTGCCATATTTACATCGATAGCGGTTTTTTCCTGAGCATCGCTGCCTTTAGACCTGTTGCCGCTGTTTACGTCGATTACGTGCATCGCTTCGGTATGCTCGATAATAAGATAAGCTCCACTTTTATAAGTCACAGTCCGTCCGAAGAGGGATTTGATCTGTTTTGTGATTGCAAAATTGTCAAAGATCGGAAGTTCGCCTGAGTAGAGCTGAACAATGCTTTCGCGCCCTGGCGCAATTAGCGTTACATAGTCTTTCAGGTTGTTGTATACATCTTTGTCATTTACATAAATGTTCTGAAACGAGGGGTTGAAGATATCTCTAAGCAAAGCGACAGAACGTGCTGTCTCTTCATAGATAATAGTAGGAACTTTTGCTTTTCCTACTTTGGGAATATTATCTTCCCACCGTTTCACTAATGTCTTTAACTCATGATCAAGTTCGGCAACTCTTTTACCTTCAGACGAGGTGCGAACGATAACACTAAAGTTTTTAGGTTTAATGCTTTGTATCAGCTGGCGTAAACGAGCCCGTTCTTCGCTTGATTTGATTTTTGTGGAGACTGAAACTTTATCAGCAAATGGAATTAATACGATATACCTGCCGGCAAAAGAAAGCTCGGAGGTTAATCTTGGTCCTTTTGTTGAGATCGGTTCTTTTGCTATCTGAACTAATACTTCCTGTCCTACTTTTAAAACATCGCTAATGCTTCCGTCTTTCTCGATCTCGGGAAGAATCTGCGTCTTTGAAAGCGTGCCGATCTTCTTCGGATCATTGAGAACTTGTTTCAGGAATTTTTGTTGTGTGTTAAAATTCGGACCTAAATCCAGATAATGAAGAAATGCATCCTTTTTATATCCTACATCAATGAACGCGGCGTTTAAACCCGGCATCAGTTTTTTAACTTTACCAAGGTAAATGTCTCCTACCGCGAAAGATACATTGCGAGCTTCTTTTTGCAGCTCTACAAGGCTTTTATCTTCAAGTACGGCGATAGATACCTCTTTGGGTTGTACATCGACTACTAATTCACTAATCACTATAAAAAGTATTTGTATGACCTTCCTTAATACGCAAAGAACAAACTTAAAAGGTCATAGCTTAAGTTTGTTCTTTAGAGTTCTTTTTTAACAGAAAGCTTTATTTCTTTTTATGTCTGTTCTTTTTTAGTCTCTTTTTGCGCTTGTGCGTAGACATTTTATGTCTTTTTCTCTTTTTTCCGCTTGGCATCGTTTTTTATTTTTAAAAATTAGACTTTATGATAATTAATTATTTTACCTTACTCAAGAATGTTTTGGCAGGTTTGAAAGATGGAATATTATGTTCCGGGATGATAATTGTAGTGTTTTTCGAGATATTACGAGCAGTTTTCTGTGCTCTTTTTTTAACAACGAAACTTCCGAAACCTCTTAAATATACATTATCTCCTTTAGCTAACGAATCTTTTACTATTTCCATAAAAGATTCAACGCTCGCCAACACTGAATGTTTATCTACACCTGTGTTTTTAGAAATTTCGTTTACAATATCTGCTTTAGTCATGTCTTATAGATAATTAATTGATTTAAACCTATTAATTTTTTGGAATGCAAATATATGGCTTTTTTCCATAGCGATGAAACAAATACATTCTATTTTGATAAAAAAGATTTTACAACCTGTTATAACACCGATAGTTCGCTTTGCTATATATAATTAATGTATAGCGTCGAAATGAGGGTTCTGTTCGGTTATATTGCATCTTTCATAAGAAAGGTTTTATGTTTTTACATAAAGTATATTTTCCTTTTTCTATATATATGGAAAAAGCTTTCTACAGATATAGAAAAACTTTACCACAGATATAGAAAAAGAGAAATATCCTTTATTGGGAAAGATATATCCTTTATCGTGTTTATTTAAATCAATAGGCCGTGTTTTGTGCTTTATGCGGAGAGTATTTGGAAAAAAGACGTACTTTTGGCGTTCTTTTAGTAAATATAGATATGATTTCAATAGACGGGTTAACGGTTGAGTTTGGTGGGAGCGCGCTTTTTGCGGATGTCTCATTTGTGATTAATGAAAAAGACAGGATTGCGCTGATGGGTAAGAACGGAGCGGGTAAGTCTACCTTGCTGAAGATTCTTGCAGGTGTACGCGAGCCTTCACGGGGAAAGGTGTCGGCTCCAAAAGATACTGTTGTTGCTTATCTGCCTCAGCATTTGATGACGGAAGACGGACGGACAGTTTTTGAGGAAACAGCGCAAGCTTTTGCGCATCTTCATGCCATGGAAGCCGAAATCAACGAGATCAATAAGGAACTCGAAACCCGGACGGATTATGATTCGGAAAGCTACTATGCGTTGATTGAGCGTGTTTCTACATTAAGTGAAAAATTCTACTCGATTGAGGAAATCAATTACGACGCGGATATTGAAAAAACATTGCTCGGACTTGGTTTTAAGCGGAGTGATTTTACGCGGGATACCAGCGAGTTTAGTGGTGGATGGCGTATGCGCATCGAATTGGCAAAGCTGCTGCTTAAAAAGCCCGACGTGTTGTTGCTTGACGAGCCGACTAATCACTTGGATATTGAGTCCATTCAATGGCTGGAAGATTTTTTGATCGACAACGGACAGGCTGTGGTGGTGATTAGTCACGACCGCGCGTTTGTGGACCGGATCACAACCCGTACGATAGAAGTAACGATGGGGCGTATCTATGATTACAAGGTGAATTATACAACCTACCTGCAATTGCGACAAGAGCGACGCGAACAGCAACAGAAAGCATTTAACGAACAGCAGAAAATGATTGCCGAAACCACCGAGTTTATCGAACGTTTCAAAGGAACCTATTCGAAAACCCTTCAGGTGCAAAGTCGCGTGAAGATGTTGGAGAAATTGGATATTGTAGAGGTCGACGAAGAGGACACATCGGCTCTCCGGTTGAAATTCCCTCCTTCACCGCGTTCGGGAAATTATCCCGTGATTATTGAAGGGGTAGGGAAGAGCTATGATGGCAATCAGGTTTTCGGAAATGCGAATCTAACGATTGAACGGGGAGATCGCATTGCTTTTGTGGGAAAAAACGGTGAGGGAAAGTCTACCTTGGTTAAGTGTATCATGAAAGAACTCGAACACGACGGTACGCTTACCGTAGGTCATAATGTGATGATCGGTTATTTTGCTCAAAATCAGGCTTCACTGTTGGATGAGAACCTGACGGTGTTTCAAACGATCGATGACGTGGCAAAAGGGGATATACGTAATAAAATACGCGATTTGTTAGGCGCGTTCATGTTTGGCGGCGAAAATTCGACCAAGAAAGTGAAAGTGCTTTCGGGTGGAGAGCGTACACGTCTGGGCATGATCAAACTTTTGCTTGAACCGGTTAATTTGCTGATTCTGGATGAGCCTACAAACCATTTAGATTTGAAAACGAAAGATATTCTGAAACAAGCCTTGATGGATTTTGACGGCACATTGATCCTGGTTTCACACGACCGCGATTTCTTAGACGGACTGGTTACCAAGGTCTATGAATTCGGCAATAAGAAGGTGGTTGAACACCTGGAAGGCATTTATGAATTCATGCAACGCAAGAAAATGGAAAACCTGCGTGAACTGGAACGCAAGAACTAAAGTTTCAACCCAAAGCTTAATGTAACGTCCATTGTGGAATGTTCCACATCATCATAATGCTTATAATGCGTGCGGCGGAAAAACTGACGGCTGGACAGTAAGATGTTCCAGTTTTTGGGAGATGTGTACACCAGATTGGTGCTAAAAACGGTTAGACGGGCATTGCCGGCATCTCCCTGAGCATTTAAAGTGCCTGGGTCTACGGTTTCCCAATTAATGTCGGGATCGTATCCTTTCCAGGTGAATAAATGGTAGTTCTCTCCGGACAAAACCAAACTCCACCTTTTTTTATAAGTCAGCCCGATTGAGTTTTTCAGACTATAGCCGCTACCCATATTGTAGTCGCGTTCGTCCACACGGAAATAGTCTGACGTACTTGCGCCCAGAAATACCGCGTTGGCATAAGTTTCGGCATAAATGTCGACAGGATTGGCCGGAGTTGATTTTCGTTGGTAGATAAGCCCTCCGCCAAGTGCTGCTGCTTCGGCAATCCGATAAGGCGCAATCGCTTCCTGATCCTCTTTTAATTTTAACTTGGAGTCATAATAATCGAAGTGCTGAAATATACCTGCGGTCAGATTTCGGTTTTCTTTAGTCCAAACTGTTTTACCCCATATCGCGGCGATAGCGTTTACCTGCGAGATGAGCGGTTGGTCTGAAAGAAAATCTGTGCTGAGTTTGAAGTGAAACCATTCGTAAGGAGAGAAAAAATCGTCATTGTATAAATCGCCGTAATCAAGCCGGAAGGTCAGGTTCATTCCATGAGATTTGTTTTCCAACTCTTCTTCTTCGGCCAGATACCGGGTGCCCAAACTAAGGGTAAAGTCGACCGGAACTTTACTAAAAGTACGTCCTTTATTCGGTCTGTATCGCCACGAATCACCGGAAATAAGCCGGGTAAGCCCACGCATAGGCGAGATGATGCCGGAAAGCACCTCACGCCCAACCCGTTCAACACCTGTTGAGCGATCGTCGAGGAAAAGATCGGAAATCCTGAATGTAATTTCGCCTAACTCAATCCCTCCAAAACTTGTCGCGAACAAGTCGTTGACAGAAGGAAGCTCTGTTTCCATAAAAAACTCCCACATCAGGCTACCCCCAACAGTGTATGGAATCGATTCCCAAAAACTCATGCCATTGCTACGTGCCGCGTTGAAATATAAATTGCCATGATAAGGGTGCGCGAAAAGATTGGTTGAAAACATATCCGTATCCCATACCGGCAGTGTTTTCAGGTTTCTTTTGATTGTATGCCCGTTTATCTTGGCAAAATCTTCGTTCATTACATATCGGTCGAATGCCCAAACACCCATATTCAGACCGAAAACTTTTGCACCCGCCATCCACGGATTTTTGGGTAAAATTCGAATGGAATCAGACACATAATTCCTTTTCTTTTCTTGTGGAACTGTTTGTGCAATTAATAACTGGAAGGATAAAACGATAAATGTTATAGTGATAATAATTTTACGCATACAATATTCTGTTGATAAAAAGAAGGAGCAAAGTTAATTATATTATAGTTAACAGCGGTTTGTTTGCATTAAATAATAATTGGGTTATATCGTCATAAAAGACGATGTAATGTATTAATTCATTACTTTTGCATAAAAAACAAAATGATAGATTTTATCACCGCTTGCGACTATCTTGGTACGTTTGCATTTGCGATTAGTGGTATGAGACTGGCATCGGCGAAGCAATTTGATTGGTTTGGCGCGTATGTAGTGGGGTTGGTTACTGCCGTAGGCGGCGGAACTGTTCGTGATATCTTGCTAAATGCCACTCCATTTTGGATGGAACAGCCTTCCTATCTTATCATTTCCGCCTTAGCGCTTCTTTACGTAATCGCTTTTCGGAAATATCTGATACGGCAAAATAATACACTTTTTACGTTTGATGCGATCGGTTTAGGACTGTTTGTTGTGGTCGGGATTTCCAAAACACTGGCGTTTGGTTTTCCGATGTGGGTAGCGATTGTCATGGGTACAATTACCGGCTCGTTCGGAGGGATGACCCGTGATATATTGATTAATGAGGAACCGTTGGTGTTCCGTAAAGATATATACGCACTCGCTTGTGTATTTGGTGGCATTGTGTATTATATCTGTATACTCCTGAATGTAAGTGACTCGTTGACGCAATTTCTGGCGGCAGTTAGTGTATTTGCTACTCGTGTAGTCGCGGTGAAATACCATATAAGCGTACCGGTATTAAAGGGAGAAGAGTAAATAATTTATTACCTTTGTAATATAATAACGATAAAACATGAACGCGCTGCAGGAAAAAGTTTCTATCTTATTGATATATACCGGTGGAACGATCGGGATGATAGAAAATTCTGAAACAGGTGTACTGGAATCTTTCAACTTTGAACATCTAAAAGATAATATGCCGGAGCTGAAGAAGCTCGGATACCTGATTGATTCTATTCAGTTTGATCCCCCCATGGATTCTTCGGAGATGGGTCCTGAATCCTGGAAAAAACTTGTTCGGATTATTTCGGAAAACTATCAGAGATACGACGGTTTTGTTGTGTTGCATGGAACGGATACGATGGCCTTTACCGCTTCTGCACTAAGCTTTATGCTTGAGAATTTAAGTAAACCCGTTATCTTTACCGGCTCTCAACTGCCAATTGGTATGTTGCGGACTGACGGAAAGGAAAATCTGATTACAGCTATTGAAATAGCTGCCGCAAAAGAAAACGGAATGCCCATTGTTCCTGAAGTTTGTATCTTCTTTGAAAACAACTTGCTGAGGGGCAACAGAACCCGTAAGATCAATGCAGATAACTTTAATGCCTTCCGATCGTATAACTATCCGGCGTTAGCACATGCCGGTATATATATCAAGTACGATACCACGCAGATATACCATCCGGTTTTACGTAAGCCGTTAAAATCGCATTATCTGCTTGATCGTAACATCGCGATTCTGAAATTGTTTCCGGGACTGTCTCAACAGGTACTCGAAAGTATTCTGAATATTCCCGGATTAAAAGGCGTGGTGATGGAAACATTCGGAAGCGGTAATGCTCCGTGTTACGAATGGTTGCTGAATATGTTGAGGGATGCGGTAAGTCGTGGAATAGTTATTGTAAATGTGTCTCAGTGTATAGCGGGTAGTGTAGAAATGCATCGCTATGAGACCGGGCATAAATTGTTGGAAGCAGGCGTAATCAGTGGATATGATTCTACTACGGAGAGTGCCGTGACAAAGTTGATGTTTTTGTTTGGACATGGTTTGTCTCGGGAAGAAGTAATCGAGCACATGAGTTGCTCTCTCATCGGAGAAATTACCATTCCGGAGAACGTACTGCATAAATAAATATAGAGTTGAGGATTAAAAAGCGCGGATGCATTTAGAACATGAAACTATCATTTCTGAGTTTAGCCAGTGGAAGTAGCGGAAATTGCTATTACTTGGGCACCCCGGAATTCGGAGTGCTTATAGATGCCGGTATAGGTATCCGGACAATAAAAAAGGTGTTGAAGGATAAATCAATAGATTTTACCCGTTTGGCAGGTATATTGATAACGCACGATCATGCGGATCATATTAAAACGGTAGGATGCCTCGGCGAAAAATACAATATTCCCGTTTACGCAACTGAAATGGTGCATAAAGGGATTGAAAAAAGCCGTTATGTAGAAGAAATGCTGTACCAATCCAAAAGAGTAATAGAGAAGGAGATTCCTTTCCTCATCAGAGATTTTAAAATTACCGCATTCGAAGTGCCACATGATAGTACCGATAATGTAGGATATCATATTGAATACGCTAAACAACGATTCACAATAGCTACAGACGTAGGTCATATCACAGACACGATAGCAACCTATATTTGCAAAGCCAACCGCTTAATCATAGAAGCCAACTATGATGAAGAAATGCTGAAGTTCGGGTCTTATCCGGCCTTTCTGAAAGAACGCGTATCCAGTCCTACCGGACACCTCAGCAACCGTGAAGCAGCCGAATTCCTGGCAACCCACTATACGCCGGAGTTAAAAGATGTTTGGCTTTGCCATTTAAGCCGCGATAACAACCATCCGGAATTAGCCTATAAAACCATAGACATAAGATTATTTCAAGAAGGAGTCCGGGTTGGAAAAGACGTCGACATACATGTACTGAAGCGTACCACCCCTTCCGATCTGTTTGAATTCGAATAAAACCGAGGGAGAAAAATAAATAAAAGTTTGCAGAGAAAAAAATAAACGCATATCTTTGCACCCGCAATAAAGCAAAAGACTTGGTAGCTCAGTTGGTAGAGCAAATGACTCTTAATCATTGGGTCGAGGGTTCGAGCCCCTCCCAGGTCACAAGTCTTAAAGTTAAAGCAAACTAAGGAGTTACAATCAAATGTAGCTCCTTTTTTTATGTGTTTCTTTGTTATTTTAACCCTCGTTTTCAGGGATCAACCGGAAAATCCGGTTGGCGACAATTATTTTACTCCTTTTTTAAGTTAAAAACGGCACTTTTCTTCCTGTTTTTGGGCAGCCCTATACGTTGTTGATAATCAGTACATTGTGTATGCCGAAAAACATAAAGGATATTTTTGAAAACATAAAGGATATTTTTGGAAAAATAAAGGATATATTTTCAAACATATAGTATTGTAGTAAAAAGCCTCTTTTTCAAGCCCGAATTTGAATTGTTAATTTGTTAGACGCTACATATTCGTCAACCGGAAATTACCGTAGTTCCGATATTCCATTCTTTATATTTAGGTTAACGGAACAGTGCTGTCAACTATCGTTTACCCTCAGCTTACAACAGTAGAGCTGCCTTTAGCCCAGATGGGAAAGACGGCTGCTGAAATGATTTTAGAAAAAATCAAAAGCTTTTCCGCTCCTAATCGAACGTTGGTTTTTGATGCTGAGATTAAAATCCGAGCTTCTACCGGAATTAGTCGACCCGGTGTTTCAGATGAGGCGGCAATACAGGCATAGCTCCGTTTTGTGTACAAACATAAGCCGAAAAATTCACGGCTAATTGATGTGCTTCCACTATTGTTTTGCCCTTTAATATCGAAGCTATAAAAGCCGCCGTAAAGGAGTCGCCTGCGCCGACAGTGTCAATAACATCTACTTTAGGTGTTTCAACAAAAGAAGCATTTCCCGACGTAAACACATAACTGCCATTTGTGCCACAGGTAAGGATAAGTATTTCCAGCTTGTGTTTCATTTTCAGGATATTAAATCGCTCCATTGATTGGTGAAGAATCTCTTCTGTGTAAAAATGTTGACGAAGATTTATATGATAATATAGTTGGATTGTTAATATTACTTACCAAATTTAGAAGAAGGTTGATTGGTAAACGCCTAAATTAATCAAAAACTTAATGGGAACGATTGCGGGAACGTTCTCAAAATCTGCAAACGTTTTCATTTTGTGAATAGGCAAATAACCCACTCGTTAAAACGAAATATAAGCGTTTATTTAGGATTCTTTCCATTCGATAACCGCAAATTTACCGTTTGATATCTCATTAACCCGATTAATCCATTGGATTTCACTTTGAGCCTTAGCTTTCAAAAATGGATTTTGAGTGTTTGTTAAATATAAACTGGCGTTTATCACCCACCATTTGTTTTCTATCCCGGCACGTTGCAAATCTTCCTGTAATCTGTGTGCTTCATATACAGGCGTTGTTTCAGGCAAGGTAATGATAATTACTTCTGTTTCCTGTTTGTTCCTTAATCGAGGAAGTAAGTTTTGTACTGCCGGAGATATAGTGCCCTGCGTTCTTTCAACCTCTTTGTGATGACTTTGCGTTGAGTCAAGTAATAGCAACGTATGGCCGGTTGGCGCGGTATCTATTACAATCACTTCATCATCTGCCTTTGCGACAATAGTTGCAAAAGAATTGAAAACAGCTATTTCCTGTGTGCATGGAGAACGCAAATCTTCTTCGATATAGCTAAGGTCGGCATTACCCATTGTTTCACGAGCTTTGTCAAGTACCTTTTTTTGATAGTCTGCCAATACTTTCTTTTCATCAATATGGCTAACTGTAATTCCGTCAGTCTTTGTTTCGATGAACGATAAGTGATTTGCGGGGTCGGTTGTTGTAAGGTGTATTTTTAGTCCTTTTCGAGCCAATCCACGAGCAATTTCTCCTGCTATTGTAGTTTTGCCTACACCGCCTTTGCCCATTGTAAAGATCACTCTTTTACCTGTTTGGTACAAGTCGTCTATAATGTCATCAATTCCGTTAAAGTCTTTTGAATTTATTTTCGCATCAACAACCACAGCCCCTTTGTCAGAACTTAACATAGCTCGTATATTATCTATTCCTGTCATATTGTACGAGCGTAGAGGTACGATATAAGTATTCATGTCGAGCAGCATTTCAGAACGATTGTTCAATGCCGTTTGCTGACGCTGGTATATTTGTTCGGTTATTTTATCGGTATTATCATATTCAGGCAGCACACCATTGATAATTAGTTGTTGTGATTGAATATTTATAGCAAGCAATTCTTTTGCCGAACGCTCCACTTCTTGCAATGGACTTTCTTCTGGTCTGGATACAAAAAACAGAGTTGTTTTTGACGCGTTTTTCAGCGTTTCAACGGCATCCTCATATATTTTTTTCCTGTCTGTTAAGCCCGATAGCTGACCCAAACACGATGCGCCCGTTGTGTTTTCATCAATAAACGTATTCCATGCTGAAGGCAGCGCTAACATTCTGAGGGTATGACCTGTTGGTGCTGTGTCAAAAATTATATAATCATAATTTTTTCGTTTCTCCTCATTGGTAATATAATCCGAGAATTCGTTGAAGGCGGCTATCTCAATAGTGCACGAACCTGACAACTGTTCCTCCATATTGGCTATAACATTTTCAGGCAGTTTGCCTCTGAAAGGAGCGATAACTGATTCTTTATATTCGTAGGCGGCTTCTTCGGGGTTTAAGTTTACTATCCTAAGATTCGGGACCTCTTCTATTTTAGTTTCTTTATTGCTTAGTGGAATACTGAAAACATCTTGTAGATTAGACGCCGGATCGGTACTTACCAACAGCACTTTTTTATTGTTATCGGCAAGATTTACGGCTGTGGCACAAGCAATAGAAGTTTTACCAACACCACCTTTGCCGGTGAAAAACACATACTTGGTTTTAATGCTGTCAATTGGATTAAATGTATTCATGTCTGCTTATTTTATTGTGTACAATCGCTGTCCTAACCGCTTTTTCGGCTAAGAAAAATGATGTAACACGTTGTTTGTTAAATTATTGTTTGATGGTTAGCTCTTCTTCGTTTATCTCTAACCATTCAGCGATTTGCTTATTGGACGGGTATGTTTTTTTTAAAACCACTTCGCCGTTAATTGTTGTTACCGGCAGAGAATCCGAGCCCTCTTTCATCAGCACGTTGTTAACCGCCGTTGTGTCGACATACACTTGCGGATTGTCTTTCAAATTAAAACGTTCGATGATGATCCCTTTTTTCTTCTTCAACGTTTCAATCACTACGGCGATACGCATTAACTCCGGATCAATGTTCACACCGCAAAGCCCGGTAGGGCAGCATAAAGCAGGATCATATATTTTAATCTCTTTCCTGTTGTCTAATTTTAAACCGTTCATGTTTCAGCTGTTTTTTATTTTATTATTACTCTTCTAATTTCTTCTTCTGTAGGTACTATCCCCTTGATAACTACTTCGCCATCTACAACCACAGCAGGAAGAGACATTATATTATAGTTGATAATTTCTAAAATATTCTCCTCTTTTCTTAATGTAGGCTTGTTTGTCATGCCTTCAATCACTTTTGCTATTCTGTTATAAGTTGTTTTGCAATTTGGGCAGCCAGTGCCTAATACTATTATCTCCATATTATGTTCTGTTAAATATCCATTACTATATAATATATTCCCACTACAATAAATACCGCCGAAACAATTCGCCTAAACCATACTTCAACGTTTTTCATTTTATTATAGAACTTTCCGACATTTGACATGCTGTAAGCCAAAAGATAAGCGATGATAATAACAGGCAAACCCGTTGCAACAGCAAATACCGGAGGTAAAAGCAATCCTGACGCACTGCTTATTGTCATGGGAATAAGTACACCAAAATAAAGCACACCACTATATGGACAGAAAGCCAATGCGAATAATACTCCTAACAGAAAAGCGTTCAGGTAGTTTTTTTTCATTTTCTTTTCACTGACCTTTGCTGTGATTTTACTTAATGCTGGGATATTGAATTTAATAACATCCAACATCAATATGCCGATTATGATTAAGGCGATACCCAAATACAGGCCGCTAATGTTTTGCAGCATTTGGACTACATGAAATTTGCTTGCTCCGAAATAGAATACCAATCCTAAGGCTGTATAACTGAAAGTACGTCCTAACGTGTAGAATATTCCATTGAAAAGAACACGCTTTTTATCGGCTATATCTTTACTCAGATAGGCTGTCGCTGTTATATTTGTTGCCAATGGACAAGGACTTATCGCCGTCATCAGACCTAATATGAAAGCTGTAAGAACAGGGATTTCCGAATTGTCTACTATTTGCTGTAAGAGTTCCATCCGATTTAGATGTTTTTATTAACGGTCTCTTTTATCAGATTTTCCAATACTCCGGGAGAATTTATCGCAGTGGCAAATGCTTGTTCTGTTAAATCTGTAAATTGATCTCCTTTAGCGATAATCAGAGCATTCCATGAAATTTCGTACTTTTCAACTAAGGCTGCATACTTTTTCTCGCTGGTATTGATTTCTACAAATCGCACGTTGTCATTGCCTGCATAACTGTTTTCTATTGTTTTTTTAGCGAGGTCACCAACAGCGATACACGTTTTACATCTTTGTTTACCATGAAAATAGTACACATTAACCAATGTTGATTCATTTTTATTTTCCGACACTTCTGTTGTGTTGAAATTTTCTTGATTGGTTTTAGACTTGTTTCCGCAAGCCGGCATTAACAAGACTATGCTTGCAATAATAATAAGGTTCTTAATCATCGTATTATTTGTTTAAAATATTTTTTTCTCCCGAATAGTATTTTCTCTTTAGCCAAAACGCTACATTTACAAGGGCTATGAGTACAGGAACTTCAACAAGAGGACCTATTACGCCCGCAAATGCCTGTCCGCTATGAATACCGAAAACGCCAATGGCAACTGCGATTGCCAGCTCGAAATTATTCCCAGCAGCTGTAAATGATACCGACGCGTTTATGTCATAATCGGCTCCTGCTGCCTTAGAAGCAAAAAAGCTAATAAAGAACATAACGACAAAATAGATCAACAGCGGTATGGCGATGCGCACTACATCCATTGGTATCTGCACTATCAGTTCTCCTTTGAGGCTGAACATCAATACGATGGTAAATAATAGCGCGATTAACGTAAGCGGTGAGATGGTGGGTATAAATTTTTCTTCATACCATGTTATCCCTTTGATCTTTACTAAGATCAGTCTGCTTAAAATGCCCATCAGGAAAGGGATTCCTAAATATATCGCAACTGATTCGGCTATTGTTCCGATCGATATATCTACGATTGCTCCTTCAAATCCGAATAGTGGGGGCAGCTTTGTAATGAATAACCAGGCATAGAAACTGTATAAGAATACTTGAAAAATACTGTTCAATGCCACAAGTCCCGCACCATATTCTGTGCTTCCTTCCGCCAGATCATTCCACACTAAAACCATTGCAATACACCGGGCAAGTCCGATTAGTATGACGCCGACCATGTATTCGGGATAGCCTTGTAAAAAAGTGATGGCTAAAATAAACATCAAAACAGGACTGACAACCCAATTCAAGAATAAGGACAAGCCTAATATCTTTACATTCCTGAAAACCTGCGGAAGAAGTTTGTAGTTTACCTTTGCCAAGGGTGGATACATCATAAGAATCAATCCGATAGCGAGGGGGATGTTTGTCGTACCACTTGATAATGAATCGACAGATTCGGCAAATGCGGGGACGAAATAGCCTAATCCAACACCAATCGCCATGGCCGAAAATATCCAAAGCGTTAAATTCTTATCCAGAAAACTCATTTTTCTCTTACTCATTTCCTTTTATTCTGGTGTTATAAAAATCAAGAAAAGCTGCTTTAATTTCATCACGTACGCGAATAAACTCGCTGTGGATATATTCTTCCGATCCTTTCGCCTCGGAGGGATCATCAAATCCAATATGTATTCTGTGCTTAACTTGCCCGGTAAATGTCGGACAGCTTTCGTTAGCTCCGCCACATACGGTTATTACATAATCCCACGCATCGTTGAGATATAAATCAATGTGATCGGATGTATGATGTGAAATATCTATACCTGCTTCCCGCATCACGTCTACCGCTTGCTGATTTAATTTACCGCTTGCTTGTGTTCCTGCCGAGTACACCTCCGCTTTATCATCAAAAGATTGCAAAAAACCATGCGCCATCTGGCTTCGGCAACTGTTGCCTGTACAAAGAATCAATATTTTCATTCTGATTGATATAAGTATATAATTTCGTAATTCGTAGATCAACGAACATAAAAGGCAAATTTTTTAACAGCTCCCTGCGTTCATTTTTATTTCCTTGAAGAAATCACCAAACAAAGATTTTGCGATGCTCCAGTTTTTCTGATTGATGCAGTATCTTATGCTGGGCAATGTGATTTCGCCCTGAATAAGTCCGGCATCTTTAAGCTCCTTTAAGTGCTGAGATAAGGTACTCTTGGCTACCGGAATTACTTCAGACATATCGCCATGATAGCAGCAGGCTTGTGTAGCTAACATTTGCAATATGGCAATACGAACCGGATGTGCCAACGCTTTAGCTATGCGTGCCAGATTTTCCTGCTCTTCTGTAAATGCTTTTTTTGCCATGATCAGATATTTTATTGTTCGCAAATATACGAACAATAATTAATCAGCCAAATAAAGAGCGAATAAAAATCGCTATATCGTTCTTTGAATAATTCTCCTTAAATTAGAGGCATTAATCTAATAAAAGAAAAGAAATATCATGAAGAAAGTGATCAGTCCGTGGAAAGGTATGGAGGCTTACCGGTGCTTTGCCTGTTCTCCGAATAATGAGCATGGCTTGAAAATGGAATTTTATGAGGATGGCGACGATATTGTATCGGTTTGGAAACCGCAGGATTATATGCAAGGTTGGGTAAAAACACTGCATGGAGGTATTCAGTGTACGCTAATGGACGAAGTTGGCGGCTGGGTGATTACCCGTAAACTACAAACGGCCGGAGTTACATCAAAGCTCGACGCTAAGTTTATTAAAAGCATATCGACCGATGAGCCTTACCTTACCATTAAGGCGCGATTAAAAGAACAAAAACGAAACGCGATCTTCCTGGAAGCCGAGATTTATAATTCGGCCGGAGAAAAATGCGCGCGGGCGGATTTGCTTTACTTCGTAGTAAGCAAGGAAAAGGCAATAGCTGATTTCTCGTTCAAGGCCTGTAAGGTAGAAGGCGAATAACGTCGGTGTTGTGCTGTTCGAATAAATTGAATATAATCAGGAATTAATCCGAAGTGGAATGAATAGTTTTCTGAAAAATAAAGTTGTTTTTATTACCGGTGGTAGTAATGGCATAGGAAAAAGTATCGTTTCTCTGTTTTGTAGAAACGGGGCAAAAGTAATATTTTGTGATATAGATGAAGACGCCGGAACGAGACTTTGCGCCGAACTTTTAGCCTACGAATGCGAATTTGTGGCAATCGATGTATCAAACGCTGTAGCCTTAGAACAAGGGCTTACCGGAATTATTGCAAAGTATGGAAATGTGGATATCCTTATTAATAATGTAGGAATAGGCCGATTCGGATCAATACTGGATATTTCCGTAGAAGATTTTGAACATGTGTTGCATGTTAATTTACGCTCCGTGTTTCTGACCGCGAAAACCTTGGTTAAACATCGGGCCGCTCATTTAAAACTAAACTCATACGGGCGCATTATCAATCTTGCTTCTACGCGCTACTTAATGAGCGAGCCGGATTCAGAGGCCTATGCTGCCTCAAAAGGAGGCATTGTTTCACTTACACATGCATTGGCTCTATCGTTGAGTAAATATAACATAACGGTAAACTGCCTAAGTCCCGGCTGGATTGAAACCGGTAATTACGAAACACTCAAAGAAAGTGACCATAAACAGCACCCTTCCGGACGCGTAGGCATGCCCGAAGATATCGCGCGTACGTGTCTTTTCCTTTGCGACCCGAACAATAACTTCATTAACGGACAAAATATAATTATTGACGGCGGAATGACAAAAAAAATGATCTACGAAGAATAATCCGCCCTTTACCCAACCAACTATCTGCTAATCTACCAAAATCCCCATTGTCATCCTGAGCTTGTCGAAGGATCTCATCCGGTCTGACTATTATTTAACGAAGCTCCATGCAGAGATTCCTCCACTTCGGTCGGAATGACAAAAAGGGGGTGGGCGGAATAAACGGCAAAGGAAAAACTGATTGACAACCGGCCGTTTTTTAGCTAAAAAATGAATGAAAAACGGGGTTTTTTGACGCTTTTGTAATAGTCTGATAATCAGCGGGTAGGATGACCGCAAAAACATAAAGGTTATTTTTTGAAAAATAAAGGATATATTTCGAAAAATAAAGGATATATATTTTTTTATATAGTAATGCAAAATTTAAACATTGCAGAGCGAGGTTTTTTGTAGGCTGGCAAACCACAAAAAATACTCTTTATTAAAAAAAAATAACTCTCAAAATATTTTTTATAAAAAACATGCTGAAAAATAACATAAATATATATCTTTGCTTCGTGACTATTTATCTCTATCTCCTGACACTCTTGGTGCCGGATACGAATAGAAGCATACAATGAATATGCAAAAAAACGGCTAAATACGAATAGCTAAACATCGGGGAAGTCTATTTTGTATAGAAGATAGTTTAAACAGCCCTATTCCCTTAAGGGCAAAATTAACAGGCACAAACTGCTGTGTATTAACTACCTTAACAAATTAATGCGCCTTATGAAGGTCTTTTGTTCACGAAAATATCTTTCCTGTCTCTACTATGATAGCGATCCGCATCCGATGGTTGAAGTTATGAAAATAACTAAAGAAACGGTAAATAAAATGGTGCTTTCCGGAAATAAAATAGTTTTCCTGTTGGAGGGATTGATATGTATCATTTCGCAAGATCAATCGGAAACTGTGGTAGAAAAAGGAGAATTTATTTTTGCTCCCGTAGGCACAACCATTCATTTCAGAGCAACTAAAAACAGTCAGTTAATGTCTGTCAGTGTAAATGGCAATATTCGGCTGTGCAAAGGGTTTGACATCGAAAGTCTGTTTGACAAAGTAGAACCGTTGCCGCACAGATCGCAAAAAACGCCACACAGTGTTGCGTCGTTAAAAATGAACCGGATGTTATGGGATTTTGTAGGCGTATTGCGTAATGCGTTGTCCGACGAGCTGTTGTGCAAGTATTATTTTGAAATAAAAGTACAGGAGTTGTTTGTGTTGCTGCGCGCGTATTATACAAAAGAACAACTTCGCGACTTTTTCTATTATATATTAAGTCCAAATATGGTTTTTTCGGAATTTGTGCGTGCCAACT
Source organism: Massilibacteroides vaginae (assembly GCF_900178525.1). Taxonomy (GTDB): domain Bacteria; phylum Bacteroidota; class Bacteroidia; order Bacteroidales; family Tannerellaceae; genus Massilibacteroides; species Massilibacteroides vaginae. Next base: position 443,806 of record NZ_FXDJ01000009.1, on the reverse strand, counting down.
GGCGTACATACAATACGGTTCAAAAACTTGCTAATGCTATGAACATGTCGCGCACTCATTTTATTAAACGTTTTAAAACAATATTTAGTAAACCGCCGGCTGCCTGGTTAGCAGATGAGAAGACACAGTGTATATTGGAAGATATTCAGGAAGATAAGAAAACGTTTCAGGAAATCGCCTCAGATTACGGATTTACCGCAACCTCTAATTTTAACCGGTTTTGTAAAACTAATTTAGGTGAAACACCCAATGAAATACGTAAAAAAATGAGAGAGATCGGGAAATGATAATAAAAATCAACAAAATGATAATTCAACTTGAGGACGGCAAGTCTATCTTTGCAGTATAAAATTATATCTATAGTTTGATACTGATAAGTGTCATGTGTTATAATTTAATTGACTGTATTAAGTAAACATTGGCTATTTTAGCGAATATTGATATTTTGATAATTATTGACTATTATCAGTTAAAAAGAAATAACCGTATGAAAAAGTTTAAAATTACAACGATGGAATTGGAGTACAAAGTTGGTTACTCCTAAGTAGAAGTTGATATGTGCTTTATGCGCAACCGTTAGGCGGTTCTACCGCAATGTGATGTATGGCTACCGGATAATGAAAATCCTTTAAGCTGTTGATTTTATTTCTGCCGGTAATTCTCTGTCGCATAAAACCCGATTGAGAGGATTAGATGGGCAAAGCCAAAATCAGCCTTACAAGATCAAAAACTTGACTAAACATGATTACAAGAGTTATATTTCTATTATTTTCTATTTTTCAGTTCGGTACTGCTTACTGTCTGGAGCCGCTGCAACATGATGATGCCGGGGCAAACAAACTGACATGGAAGGAGATGCTTTCGACAGTTGCTGTTAAGAGCAACCTGCTTTATGACCTGACCACCACCTTTAATGTAGGTGTAGAATTTTGCCTGAATGATTGCCTGAGTCTTGATATTTTGGGTAATTACAACCCCTGGACTTTTTCAAATAACAAGAAATTTAAACATGTTCTTGTTCAGCCCGAGCTCCGCTATTGGATACGCGAACCTTATAAAGGACATTTCGCGGGGGCACACCTTATGTACAGCAGTTTCAATGCAGGCAATATTAATCTTCCTTTTAACATTCTTTCCGGTCTGGAAAATTACCGCTATCGGGGTAATGGTTATGGTTTAGGTTTATCTTATGGTTATCAATGGGCGTTAGCGCCGCACTGGGGTATCGAAGGGGCTATCGGTTTGGGTTATATGTATATGGATTATACCAAATACGAATGTGACCCTTGCGGAATGGATATAGGCAAAGGGCACAAGCATTATTTCGGTGCAACCAAAGCAGCAGTGTCTCTTATTTACACGATGAATTAAACAAGCAAACTAAGTCTGAACAAAGGGCGGACTAAACGGATGGGTGATCGCAAATGCGATATAGTAATTTGTTTTAAGTTTCTATTATATAATCACTAAACACTTTGCACTATATAAACAGCAAAGTATAAATAAAATCAACAAACGAATAAATAATTCCATATTAATTACTAACAGTTTTATAATTTAAAAACAAAAAAAGATGAAAGTGAAATTTTTATCCATGCTAACAGCGGCAGCTCTAATGACGGGCGTAACAAGCTGTAACAATGACGACGATGCAATAGGCGGCGGTAACGGAGTAACTAAAGGAGAACCTACGACGATGTCGATTTCTATTAAAACGCCAAGTGTTCCAGGAACTTATGCCGACGATATTAATGCTACCAATAGCGAAGTTGCTATGAACAGTGTTACTCTATTGGTTTACGAGAAAAATGCGATGAACGCGTATGTACTTGAACAAAAGGAGACATTAAACCCTGGCGATTTTACATTGACTAGCCCTGACACGTACACAAGTTCTACGCAAATTAGCACCACTACAGGAAGCAAGAAAATCTTTGTAGGAATGAACCTTCCTTCGGCTGTTACGCTTCCTGCTGTGGATACACCCCTTTCTACTTTGGAAGGCCTTATCTTGTCAATTGGAGCCAAAGGTGATCTTTCAGTAGCCAACCAATTTGCTATGTTTAGTGGAGAAGCAACAGATAAAACATTGGTTGCTGAGGTTACTCCGGGAACAACTCCTACCGGCAACGCAATAACTGTCGCAGTGAAGCGTATGGTTGCTAAAGTGACCGTTCAGGATGGTATAACACGCGGCACATCAGGTGAAATTGAAAGTGAAGGCGGTTGGTTGTTCAATCTTACAACGGCTTTAGGAAACAGCAACAAAACAAGTTACATTCTTCAAAAACGTGTAGGTACTGCTCCTAACATTGTAATTCAAGATGCAAACTGGGATGTTAACGCTTGGAATGCTGGTGACTTCTTCGGTATCAATGCTGCAGCAGATTATCAAGCACTTGATCCTTCAACTGCTACTGTTGCTACTATGACACCGATGTATGCACCTGAAAACACAGCGAGCAGCCACCGTACAGATGGTAATAACTTAACTTATATCTCTGTTCGTGCAAAGTACGTTCCAGGTACTTTCTGTGATGGTACCGGAGCTACCAAAGTAACTAATACAAGCACTACTACACCTGAATCATTTTGGGTAGTATCAGAAGCAAACGGAACTATTAGATACTTCAATCTTGAATCGGAAGCTGATGCATATAAATTAGCTACGGCGGGTTCGGAAAAGAGTGCTAAGTATGTAGATGGTCTTTGTTACTTCCGTGCTTATATAAATAAAGCTGCAAGTTCAGATGTTACGGGTTCAAAAGTTGCCATGTATGATTTCCTTCGTAACAACTACTACAAAGCTGTAATCAAGAGCATCAAAGCTCCGGGATACCCTGAAGATAAAGGCGATGTAAAAGTAGCTACTACAATTACTGTAGATGTAGAAGTATCTCCTTGGGCTGTTGTGGCAGAAGATCACAATTTATAATCAATCTATAACCCGCTTTAGGGTATTTTAACGGCAGGCGGTTGCCCCCTGCTTCCGCTTGCCGTTCTTTTATTAACTAACGTTTTTTACAATTCAACATGAAGCTATTTACACGAACATTCCTACTCTTATTGTTATTGCTTCTTATTTCGTTTAGCGGTTGTATTAAGGAGGATATGGATGATTGCCCCACAGGAGTAAAAATCTATTTTGACTATACCCCCGTTACTTATGCCCGTACAGGTGTTGATCCTTCGGAAGTAAAACGGATAGATGTTTTTGTGTTTGACGCGCAGGGCATATTCAAAGGCGTGTGGATAGACAAAAACCCTGTTTTAAGCAAGGATTATTTTATCACCGTAACCGACTTGCCAAAAAACCAGTCTTATCGTTTTATTGCATGGACAGGACTTGAAACCGATTATTTCACCACACCTGCTGCATTTGTGAACGATGAAACAACCTTTGATGAGGTGCGTTTTTCCCTCGAGCATCAATCGGGCACAATCGGTACACTCATAACACCACTATTTCATGCGGAGAAATCACACTATATCGACAATAACCGTGAACAAAGGGTAAATATTCCCTTGGTGCAAGTCTATAATACCGTTAACTTAACTACAGAAGGACTAAGCAATAACCTCAACTCTTACCGTATGACCATTAACGACAATAATGGTAATTATAAATTTGACTGTTCATTCGCTCCCGACAGCGATTTCAACTATACAACTCTTTGCAAGAAAGATGATAAAGGACAACTATCCGCAAGGCTTGATGTTTTGAAACTGGCATCAAACCGTAGCCCGATTATTGAAATTGCTGATCAAAACGGCAACATGATTTTCAGCGAAAACCTTGTTGAGCTAATCAATGCACTGGGGAATAATAATTATGACTATACGCACACTTACGACATACACATTAAATTCGGTTTGTCGGTATCGGTAAGTTTAAACGGATGGTGGGTAGTTGAAGACGGTAACATAATACTGAAATAGACAAAAATAAAAAGAAAGATATAATGAACAAGATTAAATTAAAACTACTGCTATGGCTTGCTCTGCCTGCGCTTATATTTTCCTGTTCGGATGAAGTGGAAGTAAGAACGGGTGGCGTAACAGGCAAGGAGACGCAGGTAAAGATAACGCTTCAGATGCCTCAGTCTTCAGCGCCGTCAGATCCGAATACCTATGCTATCTCTGAGGTTGACGAGAACGATGTTTCTAAAGTAAATGTGCTGGTGTTTAAAGCAGATGCTTCTAAACCTTCAGGATGGGCTTATGAATACAGTGCCACGGGAAGCTCTATTTCCAGTATCGGAGGAACGAATGATTCCAAGAAACAATTTACGGTTACTCTTTTAAAGGACAACAACGAACAGCGGATTGTAGTTCTTGCCAATGCGAACACCGAAGTGAGCGCACAAGCACCGATCGCGAAAGGAGCGGATAAAGATTTACTGTTGGCGAAACTTATCAGCAAAACTGCAGCTGAATGGAATGCCGATTTGAACGGAAGAGGCAATTTTACTTCTTTCCCGATGTGGGGAGAAACTACTGCAACCATCTCGGATGGCGTTACCGAAATAACAGGCGTAACGTTGCTGCGTGCCGTTGCACGGGTGGAAGTTGTGTTGGATAGTGATGTGATTACTGCCAATAATTTTAAGCTGGACGAAATATATATCTACAACAGTAAAAAAGAAGGACATATCGTTCCCGATCCGGACAATCTTGAATCATCGAGTAAAGTAAAGAAAGCAACTATACCAACAGGAAGTATTAACAATGCGAATGCGCTTGAATATACCGTTCCTACAGCTATGAAATACGGCTTTCTACGCTCTATTTATCTGTATGAAGCAAAAGCCGTAGAGCAGGATAAATCATTGGAGGCTACCTGTATTGTGGTAGGGGGTACATACGGAACGGATACAGAAACAACCTATTATCGTCTTGATTTTTTTAAATCAGACAAGAAAACATACCGTGATATTTTACGTAACCATAGATATACCGCAAATATTAAATCGGTGTCGGGTAGCGGTTATCTAACGCCCGAAGAAGCCTTTAAGTCGCATGCTTTGAATATAGAAGCAGAAGTGAAAGAATGGGACGATGGAGAACTTGGAGATATTTACGACAAGGATGGCTATTACGTTAAGATTACGCCTAAAAGCGAATTCGAGTTTGACAAAATACCTGAAACGCAAACAGTAACTATTCAGACCGATTATCCCGGCGGATGGCAACTATTGAAAATTACCGAATTGGCTGACAACGGAACAGACGAACAACCTGTAACCGGCAATTGGCTGACTACCAATAAAACAGTAGGTAGTAAATACGGAGACGCAGAAGTGAAAGTTGCTGTTGATATGACTGTTGACGAAAATACAACCGGGAAAGAACGCATAGGTTTTATCTATGTACAATCCGGACGACAGGTAATCAAAATAAAGGTAACACAGGGTATAAGATTGAAAGTGTTTGTCCGTGTGGATGATGTGACAGGTGTTACGATAAGTGATATTAAAGAGTTGGTGTTTCCAAGCGGACTGTGGTCTGATTATCCAGTGTTTGCCAAAAATATTACCGTGAATTGGGCACCGTATAGCCAGGATAACCCCTGCATTTCTACATCTACCCCCTTGAAAGGTGGAGGTTTTGTTTTCGGGTCGGGTACTGCGTTACCCAATTCAACCACCGAACTAACCGCTCCAAACGGAATTGTGTCGTATCTGGATATCAGACCTGACGAATTTGCGTCATTTGAAATTGCTGCGAATCCGTTTTTGGAAAGATCGTCTTTGTATACTTTTATGTGTAGTAATGCAGGAGAAACAGATATAAAAACATTGTTATTGAGACAGATACATTTCAACTCAGTGCCTGTGCTTGAAGATTTCTACTTGATGGATGGCTCGACACATTCGTTTCGGATAAAATCAAATAGTTCTTGGAGGGTAACCCTTAACAAAAAGGATAACTCATCTGGTGATCCAAACGGTGTCGTAGAGTCTTTTTTGACAACAATAGGTGGTGATAATACAGACACAGGTGATGAGGTCCGTTTTACGCTGAAAGACAAAATTGGAAGCGGAGACTTTAGTACGCTACAAGCAGATGTGTACTTTACAATTACTTGTACCGACATGAATCGGTATTTCGATCCGATTGAGTTTAAAATAGATGCTATGTCGGGACAGATACAGCCATCCTCAAATTCTTATATTGTTGCTCCTAAAGGTGTGCCTATTTTGATACCTGTTAGCAGGGCGAATGATGCGATAGGTATACAGCTAAACGCAACCGATGCTTATACGGCTGAATTGGTTTGGACGGACAATTCAAATAGAATTGCTACCGATTCTAATATTAGCTTACTGACTGCTACTGGTACCGGTAGTTCTGGTTATATCCTGGTGATGCCGGGAAGTGTTGAAGGCAATGCTGTTGTTGCTGTACGAAAAACATCAACTAATAAGATTGTCTGGTCATGGCATATTTGGGTAACTAATTATGCTCCTCCTACGGGTCCAGGCGCGAATAAGTTTATGGATCGTAACCTGGGCGCTATCGGTAATACTCCGGGTAAAGTCGGCACTAAAGGTTTGTTGTACCAGTGGGGTCGTAAGGATCCGTTCCCCGGTTCTACAACTATCAATGGTGATGATGAGCCAACTCGCTACACCGCATCAGGTACTATTACCTCTGTTGCTACAGCAGGAGTTACCACTGTGGCTAATTCTATAGCTAATCCGGCTACGTTCAATTATGGGAATATTGGTAATAGCTATGATTGGACTAGTCGCAATGATGCGCTTTGGGGTCATGGTACAACTAAGACTGTTTACGACCCTTGTCCTCAGGGTTGGCGTGTGCCACAGAACGGAGTATGGAATGGTTTTACTCTGTCGTGGGCAAACTATGGGCATACCAGCGGCGCTCATGGTGGCTTTTACCCCGCCGCGGGGTATCGGAACTACAATAGTGGAGCGCTGTACTTCGTGGGTGGCAACGGCTACTACTGGTCGGCCTCGCCTATCGGAGTGAGCGGGTGTTATCTGTACTTCTACAGTAGCAGCGTGACCCCTAGCATCAACACCTACAGGGCGTACGGGTTTTCCGTTAGGTGTGTTCAAGAATAAAGGGAGCTTGTCTTCCATGTTCAATCATGAGGGTGTCCCACAAGGGCACTCTCTTTTATCTTTTTATGCTGCGTTCTTTTGTTGATTTAGCTTTGTCAGATTTATAATCTGAGTTTTTCTCTCTTCGTGGTGTTGATAGACTCTAAAAAGTTCTACATTCTTGTTTTTTACCGTTCTTTTTTGAGCAAAAACTGCCTTTTTCTGCTTTCGATATAGTTTGAGCAGGTTAAAGGCTATAGCAAAGACAGCAAAATCCATTGCCACTTTCTCTTTTGATTGATGGCGGAACCGATTGTAAGCTTTATTGTATTTGATTTGACCGAAAACAGCTTCGGGTTCTATGGGGCGTCGCTTTCGCATTCGTAGACCTTCTTCCGAGGTAAGCCTTTCACGGGCTTTCCGTTTATACTCCCTTAGCTTATGATTAACCTGTATTTGTCTGTCGTTTTCTGACTTATGGCATAAACTCCTGAGCGGACAACCTTGACAACGGCTGGCTTTGTAAACACTTATCTCTGAAACAAAGCCACTTTGAGTTTTACGATTTGTCGTATAAATCTTTTTCATTTGTTGCCCCATCGGACAGATGAAATAGTCTTTCTCCTTATTGTAATAGAGGTTGTCCTGTAGAAATGCATTGTTTTTAAAGGAACGTTTCTCTTCTTTGTGAAAATAATTGTATTTTACATAAGCCTCGATTTCTTTCTTTTCCAGGTAAGTATAATTCTCTTCACTTCCATAACCCGAGTCGGCACAAAGCTGTTCAGGACGTATCTTGTAGTTGCTTTCAAATCCATTCATAAAAGGGATAAGAGTCAATGTGTCTGTTGGATTAGGAAAGAGATCATAGTGTGTTATAAATTGGTTTTCTGTACCTATTTGAAGATTATACGCGGGCTTTAACTGTCCGTTTCTCATATGGTCCTCTTTCATGCGCATAAAAGTTGAATCCGTATCGGTTTTGCCAAAGCTATTACGCTCCCCCAGAGTATCCAACTTTTCTTCGTACTCCTGAAGTTTTGGCAAATGTTTATCTTCCAGCGTTTTGATTTGTTTAAGTTCTTCTTTACTACGGTTCTCCCGGTTTATCTGCTGTATCCTTTCTTTCAATTCCCGACTGTTGATGGGGGTAGGAGGCTCATCATCGGGAGCATTGTCTTGAGTAATACCGTCTTCTATCTGAGAGAGAATACCATGTATTTTAGATTCCAGCTTAGCCTTATTTCTTTCAACGCTTTTGCGCCATACAAAAGTGTATCGGTTAGCACGGCTCTCCAACTTAGTGCCATCTACATAGAGTTCTTTCAAACTGATGTAGCCCATATCTACCAGAATGAAGACGATCTGAACAAATAGCTTATGGATACTCTGCTTTAGACGAAGCGAACGGAAGTTGTTTATTGTCCTGAAATTAGGCTGTTGATCGCCAGAGAGCCAGATGTAATAAATGTTTTGTTCTAATTGAGCGGCTATTTTTCGACAGGAATAGACATTGTTCAGATAGGCGTAAAAAAGAATCTTTAGCAACATCCGGGGGTGGTAACTACTATTGCCTCCTCCTTTATATCCAAAATCAATGTCGGATAAGTCAAGCTCGTCAACAATATGATTGACTAAACGAACGGGGTGATCTTCAGGTATCTTACTGTCTATACTTACCGGAAAAAGAACACCTTGCCCCTGATTGTAGGGTTTCCATGATATTTTGGCCATAAAGCAATGATTGTCTTTGTTTTATGACTTAAATATAATAAAAAAAGAGCAATAAAAAAAGGATGTCCAAAACTTTTTGGACACCCTCATGTAAACAATCGGTAGTTGAAGTGAAAAATAAGAATAAAAAATAAATGAAACAGAATGATTAAGATATTTAACGCACTAAAATAATAGAATGTAAAATTCAATAGATGATATAATACAATAGAGAATGAGGAGGTTGCCCGTTGTGAAGCTCGTAGCCTACGATAAAATGCTTGATTTAGTAATAAGTCAAATATTTTGGTTAAATTCAGGACTGCACTCGTTGTGAAACGCGTACAGTTCTATTTTTTTTGTCTAAAAACAAGCGTAATACTTCCTACCAGTACATACACACACACAATAAAAAACGCGGCATTAAAATGCAGCGTTTTTTATTCATTACTGTATGAAAAAAAAGATCAACCGGAAAATCCGGTTGGCAACAATTATTATACTCCTTTTTTAAGTTAAAAACGGCACTTTTCTTCCTGTTTTTGAATAGCCCTATACGTTATTGATAATCAGTACATTGTGTATGCCGAAAAACATAAAGGTTATTTTTGAAAAGATAAAGGTTATTTTCAGAAAAATAAAGGATATATTTTCAAACATATAGTATTGTAAAAAACAACCGACCTTTCAGCGTAGAATTTGAATTGTTAATTTGATAGAAGCTACTTAGTCGTCAACCGGAGAATCCGCTGATCCGAAATTCCTATAGTTCCTAAAAAAAGGCATAAAAAAAGGATTGAAAAAATCAATCCCCTATAAACAATTAAAGGCTGTCTCCCGACAACCCCTAACCAACTTTGTTAACCTTAAATCTAATACTATTATGAAAAAACCACGATGCAAATATACGGGTGTTTCAATAAGATACACAATATATTCTGTTAAATAGTGTTTTGTAACATATAACAAAATATAATCAGTTTCGAAAGGACTATTTTGCGGTCTTTTTTGTAGCTAAACTGACTATAATAATTGCTGCAACCGATAGGGGCAATGCAAATAGCAACGGGTCTATCATGGGCCATGGATAGCTTTCTATCAGTACGTCTTGTCCGGTTAAAGCGCGGCAGAGTCCGATAGCGGAAGCTTCTGCTTTATGCAAAAACAGCATGGCGAAGATGCTGGCAAAAGCTCCGGTGCAAATACTGGCCAAAGCGCCTTCTTTGGTTACCCATTTGCAATATAATGAGCAGAAATAGACCGGTAGGAAGGTTGCCGCACATACACCCATAAACAAAGCTGTGCCCCGCGCGATGACACTGGCATTAAGCGTGTAGCAAATGGTGTAACTAATAACAATGAACAGGGTTACTCCGATACGTATCGCGATTGTGGAATTCGGGTTTTTGCTACGTCCCAGTTTAGGAAATGCATCGGCTCCGAAAGCTGCTCCCATTGTATGGAACTGCGCACTTAGTGTAGACATGCTGGCCGAAAGCATACAAAGCATAAAAATAACCCCGAACCAATCGGGCATGGCTTTGTCGATATAAAGAGGTATGATACGGTCAATGTCTTTTACTAATTCGGAAGCGATCATGCCTTCGGTTTTGAGAAAGAACAGATTGGATAAGGCGCCCACATGGTAAATCGATCCTACGGTAAAGAATATAAACAAGCAGCCGATCAGGATGCCCCGGTTTAATTGCTTGTCGTTTTCTACCATCATAAAGCGAACCACTAATTGCGGTTGTGCCAAACAGCCTATCCCTACTCCCATGATTAACGACGTTACTAAAGTGTACCACTGCGGAGAGCCTGTTACAGGCATGGCGGTCCATCCCTGATGCCCCAGTTCCCTTAAATGGTCGGGCACTAAATGCGCAATATTCGTGAGGTTACGGTTTGCTTCGATGAAACCCATGTCCATAGACTTATAGAACCAGATCAGTATAAACAGCAGACTGATAAACATGATTATGCCCTGCAAGGCATCTGTATATAATACTCCTTTTATACCTCCGCTTATTACGTAAATGGCAACGATCACGGTGAAAATAAGCAGAGCTACATCCATATCCATGCTAAACACCTGCTCTATAAAAACCGCGCCCCCTTTCATCACAACAGCGGCATATATAGGCATACCGATAAAAATTACCGCGGCGCAAATACGTTTGATCAGTGGTGAATCATAATGCGACCCCATTAATTGAGGGAAGGTGCGAGCGTCATGTTTTGCTCCGAGTTGCCTCGTTTTCCCGCCAAAAAAGATAAAAGCGATTATCACTCCCATAAACATGTTTAAGGCACAAAGCCATTGAATGCCCATACCGAAGGTAGCGGCTACCCCTCCAAAACCTACAATTGCCGAAGTAGAGATGAAAGTGGCACCATAAGAAAGCGCCATGATCATGGGATTTATCTTGCGATCTCCTAAAAGGTAATCGCTGGAGTTTTTTGTTTGTTTATAGCCTAACCAGCCCAGCCAGGCTAATATGAAGATGTAAATAATTACGATGATCCCTAAAACTAATGTGCTCATTTTTCTTGGTGCTTTTGATCGTTTTTACTTTTGTCTTTGTTCCAAAAAACGATGCCATAACCAATTGAAAATACAAAACAGGCAAAGGTTAGTAAATAGGCCATCCAGATTCCGGGGTCATTTATTCCAAACATAATGTTATTTTTTCTTGTTAAATTTTGTTGAGGTTTTCGGAAGAGATATACTCGAGGTTGTGTTTTTTTACTACAGCATGCGCATCCGAAGAATTATTGGTTCTCAGGATAAGGATTGATTTACCATTCAACGAGAAACAATACATGTATTCAACGCTGATGCCGGCTTCAGTAAAGCAGCCTAATACCTTCGCAAAGCTGCCTGCGCAACTATCGGTCGCTAATGCCAGTACTTCGGTTTTACTTACCGTAACGTTGTTCTCCTTGAACAAGGCGTAGGCTTTGTCCGGGTCGGTTAAAATCAGACGGAGTATTCCGTACTCAGACGTGTCGGCTACTGTTGCAGCGATTATTCCGATATTTGCTTCGGTAAGAATACCCAATACCTGACTTAGTTTGCCACACTTGTTCTCCAGAAAAATAGAAATCTGATTGATCGTCATAATTGTATTTTTTTAGGAATGATTCTTTAGTTAAAACTTTCGGAGGTCTTTTACGCGCACCGCTTTACCTTCCTGAACAGGCAATGAGCCGCGGCCTACCAACTTTAATTTGGGTGTAAGAAGAAGCTCGTCTTTTAGTTGGCGGGTAACTTCTTTCGTTAGCCGTTGAAGTTGGCTGTAGTCGTCGGTAAACAAATCGCTCAGTTCAACCTCTACCTGCATTTCGTCGTTTTCTATGGTGATCAGGTAGTTGTTTCCCAACTCGTTGAACTTCATCAGGATTGTTTCAATTTGGATAGGGAAGAGGTTGACCCCCTTTAAGATAAGCATGTCGTCACTACGGCCTTTGAACCGATCGATTCGCTTGTGTGTTCGTCCGCAGGCGCATTTTCCCTGGATAATACGCGTCAGGTCTCGCGTGCGATAACGCAAAAGAGGCATGGCTTCCCTGTTGATGGCGGTCAGCACTAATTCTCCTACTTCGCCTTCCGGTACGGGTTCTAATGTTATAGGGTCGATAATCTCAACAATTACGTAATCTTCCCAAATGTGCAGTCCGTTTTGTTCCTTACATTCAAAAGCAACACCCGGACCGTTCATCTCCGACATCCCGAAGCAATTATACGCCTTCACGCCGAGCAGTTCTTCTATACGTTTGCGTTGCTCTTCCGAATGTGGTTCGGCTCCGATACAGACCGTATGTAATTTTGTGTCTCTTCTTGGATCTATGCCTGATTCCTGCATAACCTCTGCCAATCTTGTGGCATAACTGGGGATGATGTGTAAACAGGTGGTGCCGAAATCCGCGATAAATTTAAGTTGTCTCTTACTGTTTCCTGCTGCTGCCGGAACAGTGAGCGCGCCTAATTTTTCCGCGCCATACTGAAACCCCAATCCTCCGGTAAACATGCCGTAGCCGGATGTGTTCTGAAAGATATCCGTATTGCGCAGACCGACCATATACATGCAACGTGCCACTTGGTTTGCCCATTCGTCAATGTCTTTAGCCGAATGAAGAACAACTGTGGGGTTTCCGGTAGTACCACTTGATGAATGCAGTCGTACACATTTCTGAATAGGAACTGCTGCCATACCAAAAGGATAATTATTGCGTAAATCTTCCTTTGTAGTAAAGGGTATTCTTTTCAGATCTTCTAAAGAATGAATCGAGTCGGGGGTTATTTTTTGTTCTTTGAATACTTTGTTGTAAAAAGTGGAATTGCCGGCTGTCTGAATCGTTTCCTTTAAACGTTTTAATTGTAGTTTCTCCAGATCGGCGCGACTCATCGTTTCCATGTCTGCTTGCCAATATGTCATGGTGTAAAGTTTTTAGGGTGTTGAAATGATAGAAAATAACCACAAAATTATCTTATTTTTTTAAATCAAGGCGAATTATATGATAAAACATTTAGAAAACAGGGATTTTGCTTATTCGCATGTTTCGGAAAGGTATTATGAGAGGAATAATCTATCTTTGTTATTCTATATTGAGATAGTAAGAAACCATGAATGAACTACGTGTGTTGTTTTGTATCCTTTTCTTGGCATTAGGAATTAGCAAAACGCTGTTTGCTAAGGAAACGAATGAATATAAATTTAACCGCATCGATGTGGAACGCGGACTTTCCAACAGTGAGGTTCTATGTATCTTTAAAGATCGTTCGGGATTTATGTGGTTTGGAACGCCTTCCGGCTTAAATCGTTATGACGGCTATGAGGTGGTTCCCTGTAAACAAGACTTGAGTACAAAGTCGAACTTATCTTCTAATAATGATATCTGGCGCATTCAGGAAGATATGGAAGGCCGGCTTTGGTTAAATACCCGTTTAGGATATACGGTTTACGATCCGGGTATCGAGCGTTTTGTAGATTCTCCCTCTGATTTATTTAAGAAATATGCCGGTACGGAAGAGTTCTGGAGCGTTTATATCGATGAAGGCAAAAACTTCTGGTTTGTAACCTGGGAGGATGTAAGATTGTATGACAGTAAAACCGGAGAACTGAAAATCTTTGAACAAGGAACCCCCGACGGATTGAGTCGTGGCTTGATTGCGGATATAAAACAAGGCAAAAACCGGTATTGGTTTTTTCTGGATAACGGAATGCTGGAATGTATGGATGCCCAAACCCATAAGGTGATAAGTCGGGATTCTACGATTTTGAAATTAAGCAAGACTTCCATAATGGATCAGCGGGAAATGACACTTTTTATAGATTCTTCGGGAGATGTGTGGGCTTATGGAATCGGTTCTCATTTCGGAGTTGCTCATTATAACACTTCGCGTACAACCTGGCAGATTTATTCTGCTAACGCTCCTTCCGATTATCGGATTACAAATAATATTATTACGGAAATACAGGAAGATAATGCCGGCAATATTTGGATCGGCACAGACCATGGGGGAGTAAATGTGGTGAACAAAAAAACCGGAGAAATTTCCGTAATTAAAAATGATGAAAGCGATCCGCTTAGTCTGGCTCAGAATACGATTAAAAGTCTCTATAAAGATGATACCGGAATAATGTGGTTAGGAACGTACAAGAAAGGTGTTTGTTATTATCATGAGAGTATTTATAAGTTTAAATCACTGATTTCATCGTCTACTATTCCTTATAAGGATATCAATTGTTTTTTTGAAACGAAAGACGGAAATTTCTGGATCGGCACTAATGGAGGAGGATTGTTATTCTTCGACCGTAAAAAGGAAACATACACCGTATACAAGCGTAATCCGAATAATCCGAATTCGCCGGCGGGAGATGTAATTGTTGGGATTGAGGAAGACGTTAACGGACATCTCTGGATCGGGTATTACCTGGAAGGATTAGACTGTTTTGATGGAAAAACGTTCACAAATTACACCTACGACACGCAAAAGTCTGATGGATTGACCGATAATAATGCCTGGGTGTTGGAAAATGATCGGGATGGGCATCTTTGGGTTGGCACATTGCGTGGAGGGGTTCTCTTGATCGATGTTGCTACTCATAAAATAATTAAGCATCTTGAAACGAATGGTTCGGTGTATGCCTTGGTGAAACGTCGCTTGGGAGGTATGTTTGTGGGTGCTCAAAGCGGGCTGTACTTGTATGATTTCGAGAAAGAAATATTGGAATTGTATGAGCCCGAGATTTTTAATGAAGTACAGCTAAGTAGAAATGATATTAACTACCTGTGTGAAGACAGTCGCGGCCTCTTGTGGATCGGAACGCGCAATGGGTTGTTTGTTTTTAATCCCTACTCTAAAAAAGTAGAGCTATTCACCGAAGCCAACGGGCTGTCTTCCGATCTGATACAAAGTGTTCTGGAGGATTCGGATAATAATATATGGGTGTCGACCAACCGTGGGCTTTCTTGTGTGAAGGTGACAACGAATGTGGAAACACCCGGTTACTTCTTTAATATAATGAACTACGACAGCTCCGAAGGGTTACAGGGCGAGCAGTTTAATTACAATGCCGCTTATATAACATCCAAGTCTGAATTACTCTTCGGAGGAATTTCGGGCTTTAATCTTTTTATTCCGTCTCAGATCAGTTATAACACAAACCCACCCAAGGTGGTAATTACGGATTTTCAGATTTACAATAAGAGCATTAAGCCGGAAGAAAAATATAATGGACGGGTGTTGTTAACGAAAAGTATAAACATTACCGATGAGATTAAACTGAAATATTTCGACAATTATATCTCGCTGACGTTTGCGGCTCTGGATTATTGTATGCCAAATAAATCACGTTATTTCTATAAATTGGAAGGGTTTAATGATCAGTGGTTGGAGGCAGACCGTTTCAGCAGGAAAGCAACCTATACCAACCTGAGTCCGGGAACTTATCTGTTCAGACTGAAAGCGGTTAACAACGACGGCGTGGAAAGTAGGGAATCTATCCGTTTAAAAATAACGGTCAGTCCTCCTTTCTGGAATACCGCCGCCGCCTGGTTCATTTATTTGTTCCTTGTTATAGCGTTAATATTATGGTATAGAAAACGAATGACGGCAAAGGCGGAAAGAAAACTGGTTTATGCCCAGGAAAAACTGAAAACAAAGCAACAGTTGGAAATGGACGAAATGAAGCTCCGGTTCTTTACCAATATAAGCCATGAGTTCAGAACTCCCCTTACGTTGATACTTACTCCGCTGGATGAACTCTTGAGTAAAGAGAAAGACAAAGAGAAGAAAAGTCTGTTAGACGTAATTGATCGGAATGCGCAAAACTTATTAAGACTCGTTAATCAGCTTCTTGATTTCAGGAAGTTGGATGATAACGCACACAAACTACAACAATCTCACGGAGATATCATCCGATTTTTAAATGAACAAGCGTCGCTTTTTAACGACGCGATGGAGAAGAAGCAGATCAACTATACGTTCTCGTCAGAGATAACCGCTTTGCATATATGGTTCGATCCCGACAAATTGGCGAAAGTTATGGTGAACTTATTGTCAAATGCCTATAAGTTTACTCCCGAAGAAGGACATGTTTCTATACATGTAAGGCAGGTGGATAACTCGTCTCTTTCGATTGTCGTAAAAGACGACGGAGTGGGCATTCCGGAAGAAGATCTGGAAAAGATTTTTGAACGTTTCTATCAGGTAAATCCTTCGAAAGATTATAATAATCAGGGTAGTGGCATAGGCTTGCATATCGTAAAGGAATATGTGGAGCTACATCATGGAAAAGTTCATGCAGAAAGATTGCCCGAAAAAGGCAGTCTCTTTGAATTTATACTACCGATTGTTTCCGACGCTCCCGAACACTCGGATGCACTACTTACGGAGGGAGCGGAGCAAGATGAAGAACAACTTGTTTCGGAAACTTCAACGGAAAATGAACTGCCTAAGCTGTTGGTGGTTGAAGATAATGCCGAGTTGCTTGCATTCCTTACCGATCAACTGAAAAACGACTATGTTGTGCTTCGGGCTTCTAATGGGGTAGATGGAAAAGAAATTGCACTCGCGGAGATTCCCGATCTGATTTTGTCTGATGTGATGATGCCGCTAATGGATGGTGTCGAACTGTGTCAGCAATTGAAAGCCGACATTCGGACATCGCATATTCCGCTGATCCTCCTAACGGCAAAAAGTGGTGAGGAAAGTAAACTCGAAGGACTTACTGCGGGAGCAGACGATTATATAACGAAGCCGTTCAACCTGAATATTCTGAAAGTGAAAATCAGGAATATTGTTGAAATGAGGAGGCACAACCAAAAAGAATTTCAGGAACAGGTAAAGATAGAACCATCGAAAATAGCGGTTAGCTCTTTGGATGAAAAGCTTATTCGTAAAGCATTGGAGTACACGGAACAGCATATGTCTGACCCGGATTTCTCGGTAGAGGAACTGAGCCGTGAACTGGGTATGAGTCGTGTGCATCTGTATAAAAAGTTATCGTCACTGACCGGAAAAACACCCATTGAGTTTATTCGTATCATACGACTGAAACGCGCGGCTCAACTGCTTCAGGAAAGTCAGCTAACCGTTTCGGAAATTGCGTATGAAGTAGGATTCAACAATCCGAAGTATTTCAGAAAATACTTTAAGGATGAATTCGGAATTTTACCCTCTCTTTACGGCAATCGTAAAGAATAGATCAACTGTTTTTTCCGGTTGATCGGGTGTGTGTTTTTGTCTGTTCCGCCTTCGGATCAGCGCATGCGAATCCGGTGCTAAAAAGGAGCGATTTTTTTGCATTACTATATGAATAAAAATATATCCTTTATTTTTCAAAAAATAACCTTTATATTTTCAAAAATAACCTTTATGTTTTTTGATGTATGTAGTGTGTTGATTATCAGAGCTATATGAAACGCGAAAAAACAGCCCTGTTTTAGCTGTAAAACAAGAGAAATAGTCGTTCCCAACCGGGTGTTTTTTTGATCCTGAAGAATGATCGTTGCCTGTTAAATGTCGAGCATCTTGATGTATTCTTTCTGCTTGTTGATGAATGCTAAGCGATTAATTTCTCCGCTGACAGATATTAACGTAGAATACCGTTTAAGCGATTCGATCCACCTTCTTTGTTGCTGGCATAACCAGGCGTCTTGCGAAGTGATTACGCTAATGCCCAAAGTTCTCAGTCCGGACATACAATAATCGTCTGCTTCGAAGAACAGGTAGCAACTTTCAAAACTCACGTTGGCAATGAAAATAGAACGTGTTACTTCTTTTTGGGCAGACGTGTAACTCATTTCTTCAATATCTTCCAGAAGTTGCAATAACTCGTTTTTAAGTTGTGCAAGGGTTTCCTTGTCTATTAAGTTGAGCTGCACAAAAAGAAGAATTTCCTTTACCTGATTCAGGAATAGTTCTTTGTCGAAAATGAAGTCGACGTGTTGTATACGCGAAAATTCTTTTAAAGCTGTCTGATTCGTAGCCCACACTTCGTCAAGAAGATGCGTGTCTTTAAATGAAAGCTGATTTCCGGAAGCATTCATTTGATGTATCCACCTGTAAAGTCTGAACTTATGCAGTGTTTGATAATTCGAATAAAGCACATACGGAATCAGGTTGAACGCCATAAACGCTTTTCCGTTTTCACGTCTGGTTACTTCTTTGAATATGGCTGTTTGAGATAACAGGTACTTGTTGTAAGAATAGACCGGATCGTCAATATCGATTATATCAGCGTTTATTAAAACAGCGCCATGTTGCTTACGTCCAATAATAGCATCTAATGAAATATTAAATTTGGCGGCTATTATTAGTATATCGTCAAGTGTATAGGGCACCTCTCCACGCAATCTGCGATAAGCAGCTTCTTTACCTAAGGAAAGGGTCTCCATAATAATATCAACGAGTTTATCGTCTTTGTGCGATTTCTCTTTTATGATATCTTCTATAAGTTTATTCGAAGGATTTCTCATATTATAGAATATTCACTGTTGTTTGAGTAAAAATACAACTTTATATTAGTCAAAAGTGGGGAATCAGTGAGTTTTTGTTATTGTAAATGTGTGTTTTGTAGCAAAAAAACGGTTTGTTTCGTCAGAGTTTGATGTGCTTAATTGATTTGTAGATCAACTAAGCATTATTTTTAGAACATAACATCATCGCCCATTTATTTGATTCTTTTTGTTTAATCAGCGTAAGATTGTTTTTGCGGGCTTCGTTTTCAAGCATAGGGATATCTTCGGTATAAAAACCGCTCATGAAAAGTAAAGCCCCCGGTTTCAAAGCGTTCGCGTAATAATGCATATCGTTCAGAAGAATATTCCGGTTGATGTTGGCGAGTATTAAATCGAAGGTTGAGTATGCTCCAATTTGTTCTGCTCCACCTAATTTTACGTCAATGCCACTCACGTTGTTTAACGAAATGTTTTCTAAAGCGTTTTCGTAAGCCCACTCGTCTATATCGATAGCCGTTGTTTCGGCTGCTCCCAATTTGCGTGCAAGAATAGCGAGAACGGCTGTGCCACATCCCATATCGAGTACGGTTTTGCCGGCCAGGTCGGTTTCCAGCAATTCGGTAATCATTAATCGAGTTGTGTCGTGATTGCCTGTTCCGAATGCCATTTTAGGATCGATTAAAAGTGTATGCGAGAAACCCGGCTCTTCTGCATGAAATGATGCTCTGATAATACACTGATCGCCGATTCGGATAGGTTGGAAATAGTTTTTCTCCCATTCCTCATTCCAGTTTTTTGCTTTTACAAGTTCCAGATCATAATGGAAAGTAACATCTTCAAGAGGAAATTCGATCAGTTTTTGTGCAATCAACGTTTGGTTGTATAGCGTAACAGGAACGTAAGCATAGAAGGCATCTTCCTTTGCGTCAAAACTCTCAAATCCGATTTCGCCCAGTTCTGAAGAAAGAACATCTGTAATGATTTCTGAAGGAAGTGAAGACGTGAAAGTTATTTTTAAACAGTAATAATCCATAGAGTAGCTGAGTAAATCAATTAATAATATGTAAAAGTAGTACAATATTAATAATCTTTTTCACATTCTATCATTTACTGAATAGGTTTGTTTAATTTTAAGGCATATTTTTAAAAACCTGTAAAATAGCA
The DNA here is from genome assembly GCF_900178525.1 of Massilibacteroides vaginae. GTDB lineage: Bacteria > Bacteroidota > Bacteroidia > Bacteroidales > Tannerellaceae > Massilibacteroides > Massilibacteroides vaginae. The sequence continues at coordinate 423,890 of NZ_FXDJ01000009.1, read as the reverse complement.
GACCTAAAATACGGAAGAATTATTCTTATTTGATTATTTTTGTAAACAATAGATAATAATATGACTATGCGGCCAATACTGATTGTGGAAGACGACATAACTTTCTCCTTAATGTTGTCGACTTGGCTGAAAAAGAAGGGTTTTGATGTTAATTCTGTTACAACAATTTCCGAAGCTAAGCGAATCATTGCACAAAAAACAGTTGATGTTATTTTGTCGGACTTGCGATTGCCGGATGGTGATGGAATAGAATTGCTTCGTTGGTTGGAAGAAAAGGGCTTTTCGTTACCTGTGATTGTAATGACCGGCTATGCCGAGATTCAAACCGCTGTTCAAGCGATTAAATTAGGTGCTTCCGATTATATTTCAAAACCGATAAATCCGCAGGAACTTCTTCAGAAAATTGAAGAAATCTGTGCCGTGAATGTTTCTTCCAACTCTTTCACTAAACCCAATACGGAAGAGAAAAACGACGATTTTATACATGGAAAGAGTATAAACGCGCTTCAGATGTACGACCATGTAAAGCTGGTCTCTCCCACAGATATGTCTGTGTTGATCAACGGAAACAGTGGAACGGGCAAAGAATATATCGCCAGATTGATCCATAGCCAGAGTTTGCGTTCGCAAGCACCCTTTATTGCGGTTGATTGTGGGGCTATTCCGAAAGATCTTGCCGCGTCGGAGTTTTTCGGACACATGAAAGGATCATTCACCGGTGCGATCGATAATAAAACGGGTGCTTTTGTCGCAGCGGATGGAGGTACCATCTTCTTGGATGAGATTGGCAACCTTACCTATGAAGTGCAGGTGCAATTATTACGTGCGCTGCAGGAAAGAAAAGTGAAGCCTATCGGTAGTAATGAGGAGATACCTATAAACCTCCGCCTGATTTCCGCTACAAATGAGAACCTTCGTCAGGCTATTGAAAAAGGCGATTTCAGGGAAGACCTGTATCACCGTATTAACGAATTTACCATACGTATACCCAGTCTGAAAGAGCGCTCGGAAGATATTATCCTTTTTGCCAACCATTTTCTTGACCAGGCCAATACCGATTTGAATAAATCCATCATAGGGTTTGACGAAGAGGTTATTAAATTATTTTCTTCTTATTCATGGCCCGGAAATCTCAGGGAAATGAAGAATGCTGTTAAGTACGGAACGTTATTGGCCGCGGGAAAGTTTATCACGTTAACCGATCTGCCGGAGGAACTTACCACGACTAAAGGGGAAGATGAACCTCATGGGGTTACGCAGTTGAAAAGTGAGGATCATGAGCGGGTTTTAATTATTAGAGCTCTGCAGGAAACAGGCAACAATAAATCTCAGGCAGCGAAACTACTGGGTATAGACCGGAAAACGCTGTATAATAAACTTCGGCTTTTAAAAATAGAATAGATTTTTTGCGTATCAGTCAAGCATCAATGACATGAAGCCTTGTTTGTCGTTAAATAGCGACTCAATATCTATTCCCTTATCCTTAAAAAAATGGTTGTCAATTATTTTAGCCATGCCTTTTAGTTGGGCAGGTCTGATGCTTGCCGGAGTCTGGTAGTTTACTTCCGCAACATTAAACTGTTTTGCTGTTGCGTAAAGCAGTTTTTCCTTTACCGAATCATTGTCATAAAGCAGTTCCATAACAAAAGCTGATTTCCCATCTTCCTCAGGTACTCCGAATGCCATACCTACTACCTTGTTGTTAAGATCTCTGGCAATAAGTAATAGGCCTTTGCTGATGGCAAGGTCTTTCCTGATAACAGTAAAGTCTGCTTCCGAATGCAATACACAAGCCGTACGTTCTCTTAGTTTCTTGTCAAAATAGGGGTATAATCCGGGTACTGTGGTTTCTGCCGCTGAGATATGGATAGAGTCAGATAAAGCAAGAGGTTGAGGTAAATAAGTCTCCAAACAATAAGAGAAAGCCTCCTTATACCCGTATTTTCTGTAGATGTCGAACAACCAGGCTTCGGCGGGGATTAAAAAAGCAAGCGGAATGTTTCTGTGCTTCAATTCTTCTTCGGCTTCTTTCATAAGTTGTTCCATTAAGCCGTTACCACGTTGATCCGGATGCGTTCCTACACCACAAATATAAGATACGGGAAACTCCATTTCGTTCAGCATCATGGTGTAGGGAATAAGATGCAGGGCAGATACAATCTCTCCCTGCTTCTCAATTACAAGCGCATTTTCTTCCTGATAAACTTCGTCGAAAAACAGACGAATGAACGCTTCCGTATCAGAGAAGCATACACGCCATAGTGTCTCTGTCTCTTGTTTTTTCATCACAACAACCTTTACCGGGTTTCTTAACAGCTCCGTTTTTCTCCAAAAGAATAGTAGGATGATAGGAAAGTTTGGCTTTCCGTAGTCCCGGAATTCCAAGGTCTTCTTCTCTGTTCAGGTAAGTGAAAAATTCGGGGATATGTGCCGCGAATTCCTGATTGATAGCTGCATAAGCACCGTCGAAATTAATATCCGCTTTTTCAACATGCACGCCAAAAGTATCCTGATTGATGGGTGCGCCATAGCTGAAAGCTACTATTTTGTCATCAACATACAAAGCTCCACCGATAATTCCAAGTTTTTCGTAATTCTGCAAAGCATAGGTCATTGATCTTCGCTCGTTGGATAGCTCTTCACCGTCCTCTTCCGTATTGTTGCTTTTGTACCATTTTCGCTCCAGTTCCAAGCATTGGGGTACAATTTCCGGAGTAAGCGGTTTATACGTGTAGTTATACGATTTCTTGAAATTATTGATGTGATTTCGTTTGGATTGAAATCTCTTACCCCGCAGATTAATCAAATCCTCGCGCAGGTAGATATAATCAAAATAATCCCGCTCAGCAAGGTAAACAAACTGTTCAGGGAATACTTTGTCGGCCAATTCTTTTGCTTCCGGAGATACACCGAGTAATAATAACGGATGTCCGTTAGCAAGAGAATCTTTTTCAATAGTGCAGATCGCTTGTTTTAAATCTCCGTTTCCGATGGGGAACATATAAGCCAGGCGGCTTTTTTCCTCAATCCAAAACCGGATGAGTAAAAAACCGCCTGATAATGCATATTCGCTGTCGTACAGAAAACGCCAGCTACACATATTTGCAAATGAAAAATCACAATTACGATAAATGCTATTAAACGTATAAGACGTGATTATGTCTTTATCGTCTATAGTTATGGGTTTAAACGATACCATTCTAATTTCCTTTCGATTACTAACAATTCCTTTATACAACTACTAAAGGAACCCTTTTGTTTAAAAAGGATATAGTAAAGGAAGAACCAGTATCATGATAATTGCCATCACAATCTGCAGTGGGAGTCCTACTTTTACATAATCCATAAATGTGTATTTACCGGCCGTCATAACCAACGCGTTGGGTGGTGTTGAAAAAGGAGATGCAAAACACATACTGGCTGATACGGCTACGGCAATCAGATAAGGATATGGGCTTGTGTCCATGGCCTGTGCCGATTGCATGGCAATAGGAGCGAGCAATACCGCTGTAGCTGTGTTGCTGATGAATAAAGTCAAAGCCGAAGTAGTCAGATAGATTCCCGCAAGCAGCAGCATCGGACTGTGTCCTCCTAACTGCGTTACTAACTGTTCCGATATAAACGAAGATACTCCTGTTTTCTGTAACGCGAGCGACATAGGAAGCATGGCTCCGATCAGCACGATACTTTCCCAGTTAATTGTTTTATAGGCTTCTTCCACATTCTTGAAACAGCCGGTCAGTACCATCAGGATCGCGGCAATAATAACCGCGGCAACACCGGGAATGGGGATGAAGTCGAACACCATGATGGCAACCATCAGAAGCATGATTGCCGCGGCAACGGGAGCTTTATAGTCGAGGGTTACTTTTGCAGCTTCTTCGAGCGGTTGTCCTAAAACGATCCAATCCGTTTGATTTTTACTTAATCGCGTGATATTGTCCCAGCTTCCTTGTATCAGGATTACGTCTCCCGGGTGTATCTTTACATCCTTAACATCATTTAGCATGTATTCTCCACGGCGTTCCACACCCAAGATGTTTACCGAATAATCATCCCTGAATCCGGATTCTTTAACCGCTTTGTTTACTAATGTTGATTCGGCAAGCACAAGAACTTCCGCGATACCGATCTCACGTACGCTTAATTTCTCATTAGATGATTCGCCGGAGAATTCTGTAACTGTTACATCCGTTAGTTCCAGGCTGTTGTCTTCTACGAATTTTTCCACATTTTCAAATTCGCCGAACACATACAGTATATCATTCTCTTTTATTTCGGTATCAGGACCGGCCAACCGTTGATCAACCGTTTTCATGAATCGTCCGGTAGTAGACGATTTCCTTCTTATTTCAAGAATCGTAATATTAAATCTTTGCGTGATATTGAGTTCCTGAAGTTTGTGATCGCAAACCGGTGAATTCCGGGTTACACAGATACGGAATAGATTTTCTGAAAGTTGATATTTCTTGATCAATTCATCTTGTGTTTTGGCTTTGCCTGTGTTTTCTTTTGGTTTATGGTCTTTCTTGTCTAAAAACCATTTACTCATCGGAATCATCATCAGGATACCCACGACAAGACAGATAATACCTACCGGCGTAAATGAAAAGAATGACAATCCTTTATAGCCGGCATCTAACAGAGCACCGTGTACCACCAAGTTAGGAGGGGTACTGATCAGGGTTGCTATCCCTAAGCTGCTGGCGAAGGCTAAAGGCATTAGCAGGCGACTTGGACTTATTCCGGCACCTACTGCCATACTTACAACGATTGGAAGCATGAGTGCCACTGTTCCTGTATTACTTACAAAGGCTCCGATAGAAGCGGTTACCACCATGATGAGAATAAGTAGTTTTAATTCGCTTTTACCGGCAAGTTGCAGCAAACGGCTACTGATCATTTTTGCGAGGCCTGTTTTGAAAATGGCACCACCAACAACAAATAATCCGATCATCATGATTACAACTGAGTTGGAGAAACCGGATAAAGCTTCATCGGGGGTTAGGATGTTAAAAACCATCAAAAGAACTAATGCGCATAGAGCGACGATGTCGGCACGAATCTTTCCATGTATGAAAAAGATCATCGACAAAGCGAGAATGATAAGTGTCGTTATCATAAATGTTAATTAATTAATAGATGAAAGTTATTGACGCTATTTGGTTTGGACTAAAAACTAATATGTACCTTTAACTGTTGATTTTTTTTGAACAAAGATAAGAATAATATAAATAACATAAATAGAATAGTGAGTTTATGAAGACTTCAAATGTAGGATTGATCGGACTTGCCGTGATGGGCGAAAACCTGGCGTTGAATATGGAAAGTAAAGGTTTTACGGTCTCCGTATTTAATCGGAATTTTCCGGGAGAAGAGGGCGTTGTTGACCGTTTTATTAACGGACGTGCTAAAGGCAAAAATTTCATTGGTACGCATTCTATTGACGAATTTGTTAATTCTATAGCGAAGCCACGCAAAATAATGATGATGGTTAAAGCCGGTTCGCCGGTAGATGAGCTGATCGAACAATTAATACCTTATTTATCTCCCGGTGATGTGGTGATTGATGGAGGTAATTCAGATTTTCCCGATACGGAACGCCGTGTGAAATACTTGGAAAGTAAAGGCTTCTACTTCGTTGGATCCGGCGTTTCGGGTGGTGAAGAGGGCGCCTTGAACGGTCCGTCGATTATGCCCGGGGGAGCTGTTGATGCTTGGCCTTTGGTGAAGGATGTGCTTCAGGGGATAGCCGCGAAAGCGGATGATGGCGCGCCTTGTTGCCAGTGGATGGGAAAAGGCGGTGCCGGACATTTTGTGAAGATGGTTCATAACGGGATCGAATACGGCGATATGCAGTTGATCACCGAGGCTTATGCCGTGTTGAAACATCGCAAAGGTTTGGATAATGATGCCTTGGCCGGTGTGTTTGAAAAATGGAACAAAGGTGATCTTGATAGTTTTCTGGTGGAGATTACGGCGGCTATCCTTCGTTATCGTGATGAAGACGGTACGCATCTGCTTGATAAAATACGTGACGTTGCCGGGCAAAAAGGTACCGGTAAATGGAGTGCCATTACGGCATTGAACGAAAACGATCCGCTGACGCTGATCACCGAAGCGGTTTACGCCCGTTTGCTTTCCGCGCTTGCGGACGAAAGGAAGAAGGCTTCTTCGATATACGCTGCTCCTACAGCAAACGACAGTTTGATTACTGAAACGGATGTGGAGCAAGCGCTTTATGCTGCTAAATTGATTTCATACGCACAAGGATTTTCCTTGATGAGTCGTGCTTCGGCACATTACGAATGGGAACTGGATTACGGTTCAATCGCAAGTATTTGGCGAAAGGGTTGCATTATCCGTTCTGCTTTCCTGAATAAAATTACGGAAGCTTACCGAAAGAATCCTTCGTTGGAGAATTTGTTGTTTGACGCTTTCTTTCAGGGTAAGATAGAAGCGGCAATGCCTTCACTGAGAAAGGTAGTGGCCGAAGGAGCACTGAGCGGTATCGCGTTGCCTTCCATGAGCGCGGCGTTGAGTTACTTTGACGGACTACGCACGTTGCACTCGGCTGCTAATCTGATACAGGCGCAGCGTGATTATTTCGGAGCTCATACCTACGAACGTGTGGATAGCGAGCCCGGTAAGTTTTTCCATACCGACTGGACCGGTAAAGGTGGAAAGACAGTTTCGGGAACGTATAATGTATAAATGATAGTGAAATGATAAAAGCAGATAATCAAATACTTGTTATATTCGGAGCTTCGGGCGACTTAACGGGTCGTAAGCTCCTGCCTTCTCTTTACGAACTATTTTTGCGCGGACTGCTGCCCGACCGGTTGGTTATATTAGGTGCTTCTCGAACGGCTTATACGGACGAAGAGTTTCGTGAACAACAACGCAACCATCTCCTGCCTTCTGTTCAAAAGAAGAACCTGGACGAAGCTACGCTGGACAACTTTTTGAAGCACGTTTACTATGTTGCTTTTAATTCGTCAGACACAACGGAGTATCCGACGTTGAAGAAACGCCTGAAAGAACTTCGTGAGCAGGAAGACCTTCCGGATAAGGTTGTGTACTACCTGGCCACGCCGCCGTCCATGTATGAAGTTATTCCGCAATGTTTGAAGGATAACCGGATGCATCGCGCGGCCGACAAAACCGGGTATCGCCGCATTGTTGTTGAAAAACCGTTCGGTACAAGCTATGAATCGGCTCGCGCGCTGAATGAACACCTCCGTAGTATATTTAAGGAAGAGGAGATTTATCGTATAGACCATTACCTGGGGAAGGAAACAGTACAGAATATTTTGGTTCTCCGTTTTTCGAATGGTATTTTCGAACCGTTGTGGAATAGAAATTATATCGACTCGATCGAAATCTCCGCTGCTGAAACACTTGGTGTTGAAAAACGGGGTGGATACTACGATACTGTCGGGGCAATGAAAGATATGATACAAAACCACCTGATGCAGTTAATGTCTTTTGTGGCTATGGAATCGCCTTCGGTGTTCGACCCGGAACCGATACGAGATGAAATTGTAAAAGTATTCCGCGCGGTGCGTCATTACGAAAAGTGGGAAATGGACGACATGGTGGTTCGCGGACAGTATGAGGGGTATCGTAAAGAGGAAAATGTGAATCCGAACTCGGAGACGGAAACTTACGTTGGTATGAAATTCTTCATCGATAACTGGCGTTGGAGCGGCGTTCCGTTCTATTTCTTTACAGGAAAGAAACTGCCGGCTAAAACTTCGGAAGTAATCATAAATTTCCGCTCAACACCGCATACGCTTTTTGTAGGTCAGTGTTCCGGAGGATCGTGCAACCGCTTGGTTATCCGCATACAACCGGATGAGAGTATTACACTGCGCTTCGGACTGAAGATGCCGGGGGCAGGCTTCAAGGTAAAACAAGTGGGTATGGACTTCCGTTATGATTCGTTGGCTTCGGCTTCTTTGCCGGATGCTTACGAGCGACTGCTGTTGGATGCCATGTTGGGCGATTCTACTCTTTACGCCCGTAGCGACGCCCTCGAAGCAAGTTGGAAGTTTATCGATCCTATTTTGCAACATTGGAAAAATAAAGGAGTGGAAGGACTCTTTCCGTACGAACCGGGATCAAACGGTCCGAAAGAAACGTTTCGGTTGGGTGCTACCCCGGACTCGGATTGTGGATGTCATTTTTAATTCAAAATAATATGAAAACTGAAAAGCATACTACCGGACAGGAAGCACTCAGAGCATTGACTGCCCATCTTATTGCCCTTATGGAAGCAAAGGCTGAACGACGCTTCAACCTGGCACTTTCAGGTGGCGAAACTGCTAAGCAGATGTATGACCTTTGGGTTAGCGAGTATGAAGATACTTTGGATTGGGGGCGTTTGCACTTTTATTGGGTAGACGAACGCTGCGTGGCACCGGATAGTCCGGACAGTAACTACGGACATGCCCGGCGTTTACTGTTCGAGCCGTTGAATATCGCTGGAAAACACATTCATCGTATTCAGGGTGAAAACGAACCGGAAGGGGAGGCGGTGCGTTATGCGGCAGAGGTAGAAGGGGCTGTTTCCATAAACAACGGCAAGCCTCGGTTTGACTGTATAATTCTGGGTGTAGGAAACGATTTGCATACCGCATCGATTTTTCCGCATACAATGCCCTTGCTTACAGACCCGCGAAGCTATGCCACGGCTGCCCATCCCGAAAGCGGACAGATTCGGGTAACGATGACCGGACCTGTGATTCTGAACGATACGCCATTGCTTGTGCCGGTTTTAGGTTCGGGTAAAAGTGCTGTTATTTCGGCATTGGAAGAGTCGGATTATACTAAACATCCCACCCCTGCCATCTATGTTGTTTCCAAGGCTACAGATGTAACGCTCTATACCGAATATTTATAGAAAAAAAAGACATAGTAATGTCTTTAAAAACATAAAGGTTATTTTTCGAAAAATAAAGGATATATTTCGAAAAATAACCTTTATGTTTTTCAGCCTCTACATAGCCTGATTTTCAAGGCTTTCGAAAACCGGGTTTTTACACCCTTTTTTTGATCGTAAAGAAGAAAGTTACGCCTTTTCCGGGACTGCTTTTGGCGTAGATGTGTCCTTTGTGAAAGTTGATGCCGTTTTTAACAATCGAAAGACCTAAGCCGGTACCTCCGATTTTCCGGCTACGCCCTTTGTCCACACGATAGAAACGTTCGAAAATACGATTGATATGCTCTTCATCAATCCCTATACCATTGTCGGAGAAACTGAAATAGTAAAATTTAGCATCCTCCCGGTAGCAGTTAATGGTAATTTTGATCTCTTCACCGGCGTAAGCAATCGCGTTGTCGAACAGGTTGCGGAAGATAGAATAAAGTAGCGAATAGTTGCCGTATACGCTGGGGTTGCCGGGCAAAATAGCTTCTGCGCTAATCTTTTTCTCATCCATTTCCTTGGAGCATTCCTTTTGTATCTCGCCGATAAGTCGGGCGATGTTGATTTCGGACAGTTCAAACATATCCGAAGCCTCGTCCAGCCGGTTGAGTACGGAAATATCCCGTAGCAAATCCGTTAGTCGGCTGCTCTGTGAATAGCACCGGTCAATAAAGAAACGTTTCTTTTCTTCAGACAGACCGGGGTTTAATATGATTGTTTCAAGATAACCTTGTATACTGCTTACAGGAGTTTTCAGTTCATGCGCTATGTTTTGTGTAAGTTGCCGTTTCATGCGCGTTTCTTCTTCCTGCCGGGAAATATCGTTAATGGAAAGTTCGTAGGTGTTGTCTAAGAAAAGGATGCACTCGATCAGAAATATTTTACCCTCTTTATCAATCGTTACAGACTCGGGAAGTACTTGCTTTTTTCTGTTCGGATTATGTATGTTCGAATTCAGAAAATGTGCGATCGGTTTAAGTTCCTCTATACCCAGCGCGCCTTCTGTTTGATCGATTCGCGTGTCTGAAATCAGGTTGAGGTATTGAATAAAAAGGTTGTTGGACAGAATTTCCCTACCATCGGCGGTAAACATGGCAAACCCTTCTTTGGAATACTGAAAATGCTTGATCAGCTTTTCCCGTTCCATGGACACCTCGTCTTTGGCCTTTTGTTGTTGTTGATAAAGCGTGATGATGTTTTGCGAAATATCACCCAGTTCGTCATCCGGAAAGGTGTATCTTACCTCCGAAATATGATCGGTATCCACATTCAGCGCAAAGTCACGCAATTTTGAAATTGTTTTCCCTATACTAAATGTAAAGCGCGAAAGAACGAAAAAGAACAACAACGTCATGAATAACATGAAGTAGATGAAGTCAAAGTTGATTGTCAACACATCTTTCACATACATATCATACGGAAGCGCGGTGCGGTAGATATATCCGTCGATATTACTGGCGGAATAAAAATAACGTTTGCCTGTGGAACCGGAAGAGCGCACGGAGTAGCCTTCTTTGCCGGACCGTGCTTTGCGAACTTCCGCGCGGTTGTTATGATTGTCGAGATTTTCAGCACCGCTATTGTCAAAAGCAACCTTTCCCTCGGGCGAGATGATCGTAATACGAATATCATGTTGCGGTATCTCCTGCGTAAAGTCTTTGATTGTTTTTTCCTGATTGTCTGTTTGTGAGAGGCGGTAAAAAAGCTGGTGGTTGTAGTTGGTTAGTACAATATTCAGCTTTTCTTGCGCAAACTCACGTTCGCGTTGATACTGGAAGATCAGGAAACAGGTAATAAACGCCAGAAAAATCGCGAAAACCGACCAAAAGAGTCGTAAACTAAAAGAGATTCGTTTTTTCTGTTTGGGCATTATTTCTCCCATTTCCTGTATTCTTTATTGTTAATACTCAAAACAATATCCAAAACCCAAACGGGTAACGATATTCTTGCCGTAAGGACCTATTTTTTTTCGTAACCGGGTAATGTTAACGTCTACCGTTCGGTCGAGTACATATACTTCATCTTTCCAGATGCGTGAAAGTATCTCTTCACGTGAAAAAACGCTGCCTTTATTCTCCAGTAGCAAACGAAGTATCTCAAATTCCTTCTTCGTAAGCGGTATTTCCTGCTTGTCTATCGTTGCCTTTATGCGTTTGGTGTCAAGCGTAAGCGTTTCGTACTCAAGGAGGTTGTTCTCTTGTTCTGTCGGTTTATCCGCCGTTCGTCTGATCACCGCTTTCACACGTGCAATCACCTGACGGATAGAAAAAGGTTTGGAAATATAATCGTCCGCGCCAAGACTAAAACCGGTCAGCATATCATTTTCAGTATCTTTTGCCGTAAGGAAAATAATAGGAGTACTTGCCGTAGAAGGATCCTTTCTTAATATGCTGGCTAATTTAAAGCCTGAAATTTCACCCATCATGACATCGAGTAAAAGAAGATTATAGCTGCTCAGATTCAGTTTTAATGCTTCCTCTGCATTAAGTGCCGTATCCACTTCATAACCTTCCGTTTCCAGATTAAACTTTAGGATTTCACATAGATCCTCTTCGTCATCAACAACAAGAATGCGTGGTGTATCTGCCATAGGTCTTTGAATTAGTTATTACAAAAATAATTATTTTATACAAAGAAACGCTATGATTGTTTCGGTATAGTGAAATACGTATTACATTGGAGTTACGGCTGCGTTTACAACCTGATCGTAAAGACACTCCCTTTACCTGCCGGAACGAGTGCCTTAACCTTATCTTGGCTTATAGTTTAGTATTCTCACGAACAACTACAGCACTTTTGTAAAATAAAGTTCGGGTAATATTAGTTTAATTTCTTTATCCAATTCTTCTTTCTGCCAAAAAACAATGAAATTTATTTTTACGGTTTTCAATTCAAATCCTTTTTCCTTTCTGTTTTGAATCTCTTCGGTCATTTTAGTCGAAAATTTCAAAACAGATTCTCCATTTGAATTTAAACATGATGTGCCATTGAAAACTAAAACATCTCCACTTGTGAGTTGAGAAATTAGGTGTTGTTTGTTAATGAAATAGTCCAACCAAACATCTTTATGCGTTAAATGCATCACGATCTCTTTTGGTGGCAAATACATTTTCTCATCCACAATCCGCTCTAATTTTGCGGTCGAAATGTTGTCCAGAAAATCAGAATTTATATGAATAGTCAGGTTTTGTTTAGCCCTTGTCATAGCCACATACAATTGTCTCTTAGCCTCATCAGTTGTCGGATTGAAATTTTCAAGCATTAAAAAGATATTGTCAAACTCTTTACCCTTCGCTTTATGGATGGTTGAAACAAAGATTGTTTCTCCATTTTCATCAAAAAAATCCTCTAACTTCGATTCACGAATAAAGACTTCTAAATCGGTTTTATATTTTGTTTTTGGATTGGTCGCCTCAAAATCTCGTATAATATTGTTGCATACTTCTAATTTCGTGCTGTTTTGAAACCTGTTTTTCAGTTCTCGTTTAGCTTTATCCCAACTATCATCGCTGATTGTGAAAACATCATCTGCCAAATTAAGACAACTTAAAAAGAATCTAATTTCCACTAAATTATACAAATTAAAGCCGTCGTTGGTTTGAATTAATTTTGCAGGTATTTTGTTTTTTAGAAGTAACCCGGCTATCTGTTCGGCTTTTTCATTTTGTTTTGTGAGTATACAGGTTGTACCCGTAAGTTCTGCAGAAAGTATGTCGTCTATAAGTGGAAGGATTAGATTCGCACTTTGATGACGAACCAATTTTATTTTTCCATTATCCGTTTGTTGAGCTATAATTGGCGTCTGTTTTAATCTGTTCCGAATTGTTTTTATAAATTGATTAGTGAAGTCAACAAGATTACTTTTACTTCGATAATTTTCGACCAACTCATATTTCGCAGCCTTATTTTCTTTGATAAACTGTTCGAGATACTGCGAACTCGCTCCTCTGAATTCGTAAATGTTTTGGTCGTCGTCTCCAACAGCAATTACTCGCATCTCTTCATTCTGCTCCATTAAAGTCGTTATCAAGCTAAATTCATCAGAATCTATATCTTGTGCCTCGTCAATTACCAAAACTGTTTTTGTGATTCTGCTTATTTCAATTTCTTTGTTTCTGATTTTTTTAATCGTCTTTTTTTAAATCTCATCTGATTTTTCCAAATTTCCGACTTTACCCAACAAGTCGAAACAATAAGAATGAAAGGTTTTTATTTCCACAAAATTTGCTGCATTACCAATAAGTTGAAGCAGTCGCTTCTTAAATTCGGTTGCAGCGGCTCGTGAAAAAGTAAGCATCAACAATTGTTCATGCTTTACATCTTCCATTAAAAGTAATGATGCAAGTTTATGAACCAGAGCCCTTGTCTTTCCACTTCCGGGTCCGGCAGCAACAGCAATGTTTTTTGCCTCATTATCTTTTATAATGCTCAATTGAGCGGGTGAAAGTTCTCCAAAAAGTTGTTTGAATTTAGCCGGAGTTATGTTGCGTTTGATTTCATGCTGTTGGCTGACATTGAAATATTTATTGAGAAAAGAACTGTAGTTCAACTGAAAATAATCATCAACAAACTGCAATGCTTCTTTGTAGTTGCTAATCATCTTTTTAGCATATTCGCCAACGATATGAATTTGTTGAACTTTGTTTTCGTAAAATTGATTCAGCTTTTGATAGTCGTCATTTTTATAACGTTTCTTGTTGTCTTGTTCCAAACGTTCTATTGTCAAGCTATTATAAGCAACAAGAAAGCCGCCTTCAATTTTAATAGCTTCAATTCTTGATAAGTAAAACAGCGTGTCTTCAATGTCTTCAATTGAAACTTTATTTCCGAAACTGATAATCGAATTTTCAAAGGTATCTTTTAATTCGTGAACAGAAAATTCAATCAGCACTTCCTCTTTATCTATCTCATCTGACAATACATTCCGTTTGGTTTTTCCATAAAGAAACTCAACTATAAATAAGGCTAATTCATGCCGTTTATCTAATTTCTCCTGCAATACTTCTTTAGGGTAAAGGCTAAGTACAGCTATATTGTTTTTTGAATAGGCTAAATTCTTCTGCTTAATCAAATTTTTAATTGCCCAAAAATTGAGTATAGTTTTTATCTTTTTGGTCGTAATGTCTTCGCATCCGGCTATCTCAGCATTTTCATTGATCTCTTTTAAATGAAACGATTTTTCTTGTTCTTCAAAAAGAGAAGACAAGAAATTTTCGATTTGACAAAATTCTTTAACAATATGGAGCGAACGGTTTTTGTTTTCTCCTTTTTTGATGAAAGCCGTTAAATCTTTTGTGTCTGCCAGAATTTTTTCTTCACGCAGAAGATTGACTATATTTATAACTTCGTTTTTTACAATCCCCAAATGATCACTGATATAATCAATCCTCGACTCAGGCACTTCATTGCTCGATTGTTTTCTGTTTTTGCTTGAAAACAGTTTTTTGATAATTCGGATCGCTTTTTCCTTTTGTTTTTCCTGGAATCTCTCCGACGCATTAATTATATCAATTGCTTCTTGTGCATTTTTGGACAGAATGCTGTTTGCGAAAATTCGCGGCATATTCTGTCCTCGTTTCAGATAACCGGCATCTTCCAGCGCTGCTATGGCGGTAGTTACTCTTGTTTCAATTTCAGCAACACTATCGTCCCAACCTGCTTTCCTGGCAATTTCTAAAGCTGAATTTGAAACGGTAGAACGAAATTTTGTTATCTCTTTTATCGCTTTCCAAACCTGCTGAATCTCTTTGATTGAAAGTTTGGTTTGGTTCAATAAAATGAAATGTTTATCAAGGTCTTCTTCATTGAATAATACGAAACAGTCGGCAACAATACTTTCATCTCGCCCGGCTCTACCCGCCTCTTGTACATAATTTTCGAGCGAATCAGAAATATCATAATGGATTACTAAGCCGACATCTTTTTTGTCGACACCCATTCCGAAAGCAGATGTAGCAACCATTACGGACACTTCGCCCAAAATAAACGCATTTTGATTAGCGATCTTTTCATCAGCATTCATCTTTCCATGAAATGATTTTGCATTGAATCCATCTTTTACTAATCTTACTGCAAGGCGGTTTGCCGTACGTGTTCTTGAAACATACACAATAGTAGGACAGTCTTTTTTTTCTATCAAATCTCTTATTGCTAAATACTTTTCATCTTCATTACTTTTTTCAAAAACTTTATATTGAAGATTTGTTCTTGACGCTTTTGAGGTAAACAATTCAAGTTTAAGAGAAAGTTTTTCTTTGAAGTAGGTACAAATATCTTCAATCACTTTTTGCTTTGCTGTTGCCGTGAAACAAGAAACAGGAATTCCCTCTTCCAGGTTTTTCTTCTTTTGAATTGATTTGATAAAATCGGCAATGTATAAATAATCTACCCTAAAATCTTGTCCCCACGCAGAAAAACAATGTGCTTCGTCTATAACAAAGCGCACAATTTTACGCCCCAAAAGCAAATGTTCAATGGTTCGGGAACGTAAGGCTTCGGGAGAAAGATAAAGGATAGACGCAGAACCATCTGCTACTCTTTCAAAAGATTTTGCTCTCTCGATAGGGTCAAGCAAACCGTTAATGGTAACAGCTTGCGTAATTCCATTTTTTTCGAGATTATCAACTTGGTCTTTCATCAACGATTGCAAAGGTGAAATGACAACAGTTAAACCATTGACACTTTCACCGCTCATCAACGCAGGAACTTGAAAAGTGATAGATTTTCCACCACCGGTAGGAAAAACAGCAAGTATAGATTTGCTATAAATAGCCGCTTTAACCGCATTTTCCTGTAACGGTTTTCCACCATAAGTCCGGTAAGAATCGTAACCAAAAAAGTGTTTCAATCCACTATTCGCATCCAACGCTTTATCGCAATATATGCAACCATATACACAGGGCTTATTCCGTAAACGCAGCATGATTTGTTCCACTTCAGGATAATTTTTCAACACCCAAGGAGGTGTTATTGAGTGTGTTGCTTTATTGTGGATAAAAGAGTTAATCAAAGAAAGACAGTAAGCAAGTTCTATCGGATGTTCTGAGATGATATTTCTCAAATCAGCGTGTTCACAAATCTCATTTTCGAACTTTTTGCGAATAATTTTTTCAACATTCGTGCTTTCGTTTACGTAATCAATAAATTGAAAAAAGGCTCGAAATTCTTTCTTTTCAGCTAACAATAAATAAAAAATTTCCTGTAATGCTTTGTCGGTTTGTTTGAATGCGGTAATCTCGTCATCAAATAGTTCTTTTGCTTTAATAGAATCATTCAACGGATTATTTTTTTCTTCCGATTGTAGTTTGTCGTCTTTTAATAATTTGTGATATGGTTTTGTTGGGAAGAGCAAAGGAGAAAGAAATAAAGTATCAATAATGTTTGCCTGATTTATTCCTGTTTCATAAATGGCGTTGCCAATGTATTTTAGATCGTGTTTGAAAATGTTATGTCCGCAGATAAATTGTGTCCCATCAAGAAATTGCATAAACTCCGTAACGGAGTTCTTATGAAAAGAACTGCCGTCGTTCTTAATACTACCAATATCAAGAATCTTTTGGCTCTTGCATTCAATTTCGATATCAACGAATGTGATCCGGCGTTCAACCATAAACTATATCTTTAATTTTTTTTATAATATGCTCCCTTAATCCTTTTCATTCCGTTAGTAAATCTACAAATTTTCCAACCACAAAATCTTCTTGCTATTCACCTTGTTGGAATCATCCCATAAAAACGACAATGCTGTGTAAGCTAATAAAAATGGGCGGTAAATTCGATATGCAAAATAAAGAGAATAATCGAGCTTACCATGCATAAACCGGATAGATATTGAAACAAGCCAAATCAAACCACCTAGCTCCGAATAAACCACCGACCTTCGTTGTGCTTTGCTAAACTTTGCTTTGCCGATTATAAAACAAAAATCCCTGAAAGTAATTAACTTTCAGGGATTTTATGATTTTTAAAAGTGGTGCCACCAGGAATCGAACCGGGGACACAAGGATTTTCAGTCCTTTGCTCTACCAACTGAGCTATGGCACCGTTGTTTTAACGGGTGCAAAGATACGCGATCTTTTTTAATTTGCAAGCGGGTTGGGGTTTTTTTGCTGTTTTATTGTTATTTATTCCAACCTTGGGCTTTTATTTCGATTTCTCCGCCGTCTCGACCTATCAGATAATTGCCTAAGGAGGCTTTGGTGATGTGTCCTATTACTTTTACTCCCTCCATCGCGGAAATTTGTTCGTGCAGGGAGAGGGGTACTGTGAATAGTAGTTCGTAATCGTCTCCTCCGTTTAGGGCTGCTGTTGCAAGATTCATATTGAATTCTTCTGCCATTGCAGCGGTTTGGAAGTCAATTGGTATGCGGTCTTCATATACCTGACAGCCTACGTTACTTTCTTTGGCCAAATGCAACAGTTCGGATGCTAATCCGTCTGATATGTCAATCATTGCGGTTGGCTTTATATTGTTTTTTTCTAATTCATTTATTATATCTTTCCGGGCTTCGGGTTTTAACTGACGCTCCAGCAGGTATTCTTTCCCTGAGAAATCCGGGGTGAAATCCGCCTCTCCTTTATAAACCTGTTTTTCACGTTCTAATAACTGTAAGCCCATATAGGCCGCTCCCAAATCGCCCGACACGCATATTAAATCGGTTTCTTTTGCTCCGCTTCGGTAGACTTCTTTTCCTTTTTCAACCTCTCCGATACATGTAACACTAATGGTAAAACCGGTCAATGATACCGAAGTATCTCCTCCAACCAAATCTACACCGTAGATACTGCAGGCAAGCTTCAGACCTTCATAAAATGATTCGAGGTCTTCTACTGAAAATCGTTTGGATATACCTAAAGAAATGGTCATTTGCTTAGGACGGCCATTCATGGCGTAGATATCCGAAAAATTTACAATGGCGGATTTATACCCTAAGTGTTTAAGAGGAACGTACATTAAGTCAAAATGCACACCTTCCATTAATAGGTCGGTCGAAACAAGCGTAAGCTTATCTTTATATTCCAATACAGCAGCATCATCTCCTACACCTTTCAGGCTGCTTGGGTTTGTTAGTTCTATTTTATCCGTGAGGTGGCGAATTAATCCAAATTCACCTAATGTCGCGATTTCAGTTCTATTCATTTTTTATTTTTAAACTATTTTCACGTTGAAATGAGATAATATGTCTGTTTATCATTTCTTCAAACTCTTGCTTACTGCGCGTACAAAAGTCTATTGTGATTGGTAGATAATAAATTGACCGGCGAATAGTTTCAGGAATGTCTTCATACATGCTTCTGAAACGTGCCGCATCTTTTTCTGTAACGATAATAACCTTCCCTAAAGAGGTTATCTCGTCAAAAGTCTTCTCGATATGGGTGATATCTTGCTTGTCAAAAAAGTGATGATCCGCGTAAATCAAAGGAACTACATTCGACGTGTATTTCTTCATCTCTTTGATGAAGCCATCCGGAGAAGCAATGCCGGCAATCAGCAATACAGAGTCGTTTGCACGGATGTCTAACAAAGACCAAGGTTCTGCCTCTCCCGGAAAAACAGGTTTCATTTCACCATACACCACAGACGTGAAAAATACAATCTGGTGAGCGGTGAGATACATGTTTTTCTCGATAATCCGATATTCAATCGGCTTGATGTCTTTACAACATTTTGTTACAACCACGGCGTCTGAGCGATGAATTCCGGATTTTCCTTCACGTAACCGACCAAAAGGCAGTAGCTTGTCCAAATAAAACGGACGGGAATACTCTGTCAGAACGATTGAAAAAGAAGGCGTTACATACCGATGCTGAAAAGCGTCGTCAAGAAGAATCACCGATGGGGGATTGCTCAACGCCAATAAATTACGAATGCCATTTCTCCTATCTGCGTCTACTGCTACTAAAATGTCCGGATATTTAGTATAAATTTGGTAAGGCTCGTCTCCAATATCATAACTCGTACTCTGAGGGCCGGCTAATAAAAATCCCTTGCTCTTTCGTTTATATCCACGACTAAGCACGGCAATTCTGTATTTCTTTCTCAAAAGACGAATTAAAAACTCGGTATGTGGCGTTTTTCCTGTACCACCTACGGCAAGATTTCCCACACAAATTACCGGAACGGGAAATTGCTCCGAAGGCAAAATCCCCCAGTCAAAAAACTTATTTCTCAGTCCTATCCCTATTCCATATAAAAGAGAAAACGGCGACAACAAATAATTTAATTTTCCGGCATGCATCATGATATAAAGGGTTCATATAAAGAGCCTGGTTTTCGTCCAAACTCCGAGAACAATTAGCTTTATTCAACTAATTCTCATGGATTTGCAAACAAAGATAAAGAACTTATTTCACTGAGCAGCCTTTTTACTTATAATTTGCATCAGGATTTCTTGAATCTCGCTATCTGCATCTTTAATTTCTTTTAATTTACCCTTACCCGCAGCAGACAACACAAAATACATCTGACGTTTATCTTCTGTCCCTAAACGTCTTTCTATTAACCCTTTCTCCTCTACAGAGCGAATTACTTTTGAAGCATTTGAATTAGTAAGGCCCAATTTTGCAGCAATCTCACTCGAAGAGTACATTTCAGTACACAATGTACACAAAAGCATGCCCTCATTCAAACCTAGAGCATGCTTTTGTGAAAACTCCAATTCAAATTCCCTGATCGCACGATATATGTCTCTCAGGGAACACAAAGCGTTATCAATCATTTTTGTCCAATCTTATTTATTCAACAGAACAGTGTCGATAGCTTCTTTCAATGTTGCTTTTGGCAATGCTCCCTGAGCCATCTGAGGATCTCCACTCATCGGAACAAAAAGCAATGAAGGGATACTGCGAATTCCAAAAGCAGCAGCCAGTTCCTGTTCCTTTTCCGTATCTATTTTGTAAATATAAATTTCGCCATCATATTCTGTGGCAAGCTCTTCCAATACCGGTGCAATAGCTTTACATGGGCCACACCAATCTGCATAGAAATCAATCACAGCCGGTTTATCACCCAAATACTTCCATTCTTCCGGATTTGTTTCATAATTAGCCACTTTAGCTAAAAAATCCGCTTTTGTCAATTTTATTGTTTTCACTACAACCTCCTTTTTGTCTGTTAGTTTAGCTTCTTTTGTTTCTTTTGCCTGTGTATTACAGGAAACAAACACAAACGATACAAGCAAAACAGCATAAATTATTCGTTTCATTATTTAATTATTTGTTATTAACCGAACGTTCAAATCATTAACGTTGCAAAGTTACAAATATTTTCCAAAGGAACAAATCAAACATAGAAATTGCTTATCATCCGATAAATGATATTGAAAGTTAGAAACAATAAAAAAAGATTTCTATTCGCTAAAGAAAAGTATTTATATTTGTCTACAATAGGACAAGAGCATAGATGCAGAATGTAAATTCAACACAAATCACTAGTTTCGAATCTCTCTATAAACAATATTATAAGAGAGCTTTTTTCTTTACAAAATCTTATGTGCACGATGAGTTTGCTGCAGAAGATATTGTTTCCGAATCATTAATAAAGACATGGGAACAGTTGCGAAGGGAGCATATAAGGTCTGCCGAGGCTCTTCTCTTAACTATACTTAAAAACAAATCGCTTGACTATCTGAAGCATGAAGCTATTAGAGAAAATGCGCATTACGAAATAAAAAACAGTTACGAAGAGGAGCTTGAATTACGTATTTCCATGCTGGAAGCATGTGATCCGCAAGAAATTTTTACGGCAGAGATACAGCAGATTGTTCAACATACATTACGTCAATTTTCAGCGCAAACCCGTTTAATCTTTGAACAAAGCCGTTTTGGTAATAAAAGCAATAAAGAAATAGCACTTGAATTAGGTCTATCCATAAAAAGTATTGAATACCACATTTCAAAAGTATTAAAGGCTTTGTTGACTAATTTGAAAGACTATCAGGTTAAATAAATTTTTTCGATTGGTGGTATTATTTTATTTTTATTTCGGCTACAAATCCGGGTAACCAAAACAGCATAAAAAAGAGGGTGATTTTTCGCAATACTATATAAATAAAAACATAAAGGTTATTTTTGAAAAGATATCCTTTATTTTTCGAAAAATAACCTTTATGTTTTTCGAGGGATTCAGGCCGCTGATTATCAACAATATAGAAGTTGCCGAAAAAACAGCAATTTAACCCCGATTTTTAACGTCAAAACAAGAAGAAAATAATTCCCTCCGGATAATCCATTTGCCCCATGCAACCTGCCGTTATTTCTGTTTTCCCCAAAAAACAATTAAGAGCCAGTTTAGGGTTATTTCAACGTGAATCGTCTTTAATAGTTAGAGGGTACTATCATGCAATGTTAAAATAAAAATGGACCAAGAACTATTAAATAAATATCTTTCGGGCAATGCTTCTACAGAGGAAAAGAAGCAGGTCATCGCTTGGGTTAAATCAGACACCGCGCATAAAACAAAACTACTGTCTATGCGAAAGTTGTATGATATATCCCTATGGCAAATTGAAGAATCCGAACTATCAGGAAACTTGCGCACCTTCTGGTCAATAGAGTGAGACCTTGCACATAATATAAGCTAAAGGTGAAATTATATATTATAATCTATAATCGTATGAAAAAAAGTATTTTGTTTTTGCTTACTTGTTTGTTATCTGTACCGTTGGGCAGCCATGTTATGGCTCAAAAAAAACCTCGTATCGGCATCGCAGGTATACAAATTGAAAACAGTGTTTTTATGCCTAACCGACAGGCAATGGTTGGAAATCCGATCTATATGCCGGATTATCTGAACCCGGACTCAACCTTGGGAAAGGCAGCCACATGGTTTCCTACATTGATGGGGCGCGGTAGTGGACGTGGACCGGTTACACGTGAATCGTACAATGAGTTTGTGGATAAAACACTTGAAATGATCAAGGAAAACATGCCTTACGATGCTTTCTGGTTTTACATGCATGGAGCGTGTAGCGTGGAAGGTGTTGAGGATCCGGAAGGAGAATTCATGGAAAAGATACGCCAAATAATTGGTAACGATATTCTTACAACTACAACAATGGATCTTCATGGTAATCCGTCATTGAAAGTTGCGCTGAATTCAGACTTGATCACTACCTATCGTAAAGCTCCCCATGATGACAGCCGGGAGTCTCATCGCCGTGGAGTGGTTAATCTTCTTGAGCGTATTTCATCCGGAAAAGGACGTCCTGCGTATAAGGCTTGGGTAGCAGTTCCGGTACTTGTTTCCGGCGAATGGTCAAGTACTCGGGTTGAACCTGCCAAATCACTTTATGCCTTAGTGCCCGAAGTGGAGGCAATGCCGGGTGTGATAGACGCCGGTATCTGGATTGGTTATGTTTGGGGAGATGACCGCCGTAACCAAGGAGTAGTAATGGTATATGGTGATGATAAGGAACAAGTTGGTGCCGGTGCGAAAAAGCTTGCTCAAAAATTTTGGGATGTTCGCGACCAATTCTCTTTAGAGGCACCTGGTTATCCGCTCGAAAAATGTCTTGACTTGGCTATTGCAAGTGACAAGAAACCTTTCTTTATAAGTGATATGGGAGATAATCCCGGTGGTGGTGGATCAGGAGAAGTTACTTGGACATTAGCTCGCGTATTAAAACGTCCGGAGTTTCAGTCTCCAAATGGCAAAAGCCTGCTTTATTGTTCAATTCCGGGAGAAGAAATGGTTAAGGCAGCTCGTAAAGTAGGCGTTGGCGGTCAAGCCGAAGCTTATGTGGGAGCAATGACTGATAACGCCTATGAACCTCCTGTTTTATTATCGGGAACAGTAGTATATGTCAGTCCGGAGCAAGACCAAGCATCCCAAAGCAGTACACCCTACGGAAGAAGACAAAGCGACATAGCCATCATCAAAACAGGGAGTGTTTATGTAGTGGTAGGAACTTCTTCACCAACACCTCCTCTGGAAAATACGGGAGTAGATCCTCGTGAGATGGATATTGTTATGCCAAAGCAGGGTTATTTAGTGAACCAGTGGTACAATATGAAGGCAGATTGGGTAATGGCCCTCACTCGTGGTGGTGTTGACCAAGATTTCAAGAGTGTTCCATATAAGAATATCATCAGACCTATGTATCCCATCGACAAGGATAATATGCCGGAGCCGGAACTTAATGTAATATTTGTTCCTTCGGCAAAGCACCTATATGGCAGATAAACAAATCCATATATATAAAAACAGCCTTATCCGTAAATCGGGTAAGGCTGTTTTTTGCGGGCAAAAATACACGCGAAATTTTATTATTATTACAAGGGGAGTTCTTTAATAATACGATCCGTTACTCCGGCATGGTTACGTACATAGTCTCGTGCTTGTTTATCGGCTTCTGCCTTCAGTTCGGGATAAGTAAGTAAATTGTTCATGCAACTATCAAAAGACTCTTTGTCTGAAATCGTAAACGCGCCTCCTACTTGCAAAAGATCTCTTGCCTCTTTGAATTTTTGAAATTTAGGACCGAAAATTACAGGAATTCCATAAACCGCTGCTTCCAACACATTATGGATTCCGGCACCAAAGCCTCCGCCTATATATGCCACTTCTCCATAACGATAAATAGACGAAAGAAGTCCGAAGCTATCAATAATAAGACAATCAACACCCTCCATGCTTTCTCCGGATGTGGCTTCGGATAATCGTATAGATTTCCTTTTTAACAAAGCCGCTATTCCTAACAAATGCTCTTTATGTATTTCATGTGGAGCGATGATAAGCTTCATTTCAGGACGTTCATTAAAGTAATTGATAAAAAGCTCCTCATCCTGTGGCCAAGAACTCCCGGCAACTAATACTGTTTGTTTCTCATTTTCTGGATGACTAACAAATTGTTGGACAACTTCAATCACACGCGCTTTTCTTTGTACATCCAGCACTCGGTCAAAACGTGTATCTCCGGCAATTGTCACATTTTTAATACCAAAAGAAGCCAACAAATCACGTGAAGAATCATCCTGCACAAATAAATGAGTAAAACACGTCAGCACCTTACGATAAGATCGAGCATACCATTTGAAGAAAATTTGCTGTGGCCTGAATATGGCTGATATAATGTATACAGGAATTTCCCGCCGTTTTAATTCTTTTAAATAATTGGCCCAGAATTCATATTTGATAAAAACAGCGATAGCCGGATTGGCCAGATTCAGAAATTTATTTACACGATAGGGTGTGTCAAACGGAAGATAGCAAATAACATCCGCTCCTTCATAATTCTTTCGTACTTCATATCCCGAAGGAGAAAAAAAGGTAAGTAGAATCTTATACTCAGGATGTTCCGCTTTTATTTTTTCAATAACCGGACGACCTTGTTCGAATTCTCCCAATGAAGAAGCATGAAACCAAATATATTTCGCATCCGGATCTATATTATTCCGAAGAATTGAATTTGTTTTCCACTGTCCAAGCCGCATCAAGCGCGCTTTTTTATGAAGAGGTGCGATCAACTCTACCATAAAAGCGTACAAATGGATAATCAGAGTATATATCATTACGGTATTATTTTATTTCAAAACCTCAATCGCACGCTGTATACGCTTGATTGATTCTTCTTTACCTAATGCTTCAGTAATGTCGAATATATGAGGTCCTTTACCTTCTCCGACCAAGGCCAAACGGGTAGCATTCATTATATTACCCAAATGGTATCCTTTTTGTTCTATCCAAGCTTTTACTTCAACTTCTGTTCCCTCGCTATCGAAAGGTGCACGTGTGCGAAGTACTTCCACAAGTTCGCCTAACTGCATAGCGGAATCTTCTTTCCAACGTTTTTTAGCCGTCTTTTCGTCATAACTATCCGGTGCAATAAAAAAGAAAGAAGTCTGATCCCACAATTCTTTTACAAAAGAAACACGTTCTTTCATCATTCCGACAACTTTCTCAACGTAAGCAACATCGGCTTTCACTCCTTTTGCGTTCAATATAGGAATAAACTGAGCGGCAACTTCTTTGTTGTCTTTTTTCAGAATATACTGATGGTTGAACCATTTCCCTTTCTCATAATCAAACTTTGCGCCACTACGACTACAATGATTCAAGTCGAACTTGCGAATCAGGTCATCCATATCCATGATTTCCTGATCATCCCCCGGATTCCATCCTAATAAAGCAAGGAAATTCACCACAGCATCGGGAAAATAACCACTTTCGCGATAGCCGGAAGATATTTCGTTCGTTTTAGGATCTTTCCATTCCAACGGAAATACCGGAAAACCAAGTCTGTCTCCATCACGTTTACTGAGTTTGCCGTTTCCTTCCGGTTTTAACAATAAAGGCAAATGAGCAAAGGCGGGCATGGAATCTTCCCATCCTAAGCCGCGATACAGCAGTACATGCAATGGCGCGCTGGGCAACCATTCTTCACCACGAATAACATGAGACACTTCCATCAAGTGATCGTCAACTATATTCGCTAAATGGTAAGTAGGTAGCTGATCAGCGGATTTATATAACACCTTATCATCCAGAACAGAGGAGTTGATCACTACCTCTCCACGAATCAGGTCATTTACAATAATATCTTCGTTTGGCGCAATCTGCATTCGAACCACATATTGATTCCCGGATTGGATTAATGATTGCACTTCTTCTATTGAAAGAGTCAAGCTGTTACGCATCTGCATACGTGTAGAAGCATCATATTGAAAATTAGAAATTTCCTGACGTTTCTTATCCAGTTCTTCCGGTGTATCAAAAGCGATATACGCCTTTCCGTCATTCAACAGTTGATCAACATACTGTTTGTATATTTCTCTACGTTCACTCTGACGGTAAGGGCCGTAATTTCCACCGAAACCAACACCTTCATCAAATTTCAGTCCTAACCAAGTAAGCGATTCAATAATATATTCTTCCGCTCCCGGAACAAATCGTTGGGAATCCGTATCCTCTATACGGAGAATCATGTCACCTCCATGCTGTTTGGCAAACAGATAGTTGTATAATGCCGTACGAACACCGCCTATATGTAACGCCCCCGTAGGACTTGGCGCAAAACGAACTCTGACTTTTCTTTGATTCATCATCTTCTTTTGAATAGTAATGCGGCAAAAGTAGAGCTTTTTTTTCGCATACTAAACTTTTTTACGTACATTTCGGCTTTAAACACGAGTAGTTATGGAGCTAAAAAAAAACAACATACCCACCATTTTCCTTTTTCTGATCACGACTATTATCATCGCGTATTTTTTTCCGAGAGAAGGGCTTTTCAGATATCAGTTCTTTGAAGGAAAACCCTGGCGATACGGATTGTTAACAGCTCCACAAGACTTTCCTATTTATAAAACAAATGCAGAAGTAGATGCGGAAAAAGACAGTGTTCTAAAAAACTTCTCCCCTTATTACAGATTTGACACGGAGTTAATAAATCAAC
The DNA here is from genome assembly GCF_900178525.1 of Massilibacteroides vaginae. Lineage (GTDB taxonomy): Bacteria > Bacteroidota > Bacteroidia > Bacteroidales > Tannerellaceae > Massilibacteroides > Massilibacteroides vaginae. The sequence goes on along the minus strand of NZ_FXDJ01000009.1, from coordinate 397,571 downwards.
AAAAAAACAAACTTCGTGAAGCTTACGCCAAACAATTGTCGAATACAGTCCCTACGGAATACATGCAATACATAGAAAAAAGTCTGGTAGATCTATATGAACGGGGAATTATTTCGCCGGTGGAGTTTGAAAATTTACAAAAAAATTCCGTTTCACAGGTAAATCTATTAAAGTCTAATGTCGGTCAATTAAATTACGCGAGTGATCTCTTTACCGTTAAAACAGCTTATGAATTTATCTTAAATAATGCACCGACCGGTTTCAATAAAGTGCTGTTGCAATCGTGTAACATCAATAATTTTTTGACAGAAAACGTCACATATGATCAGGCAACGACCGACAGGGTGAAAGAGGAATTATTAAAAAGCGTTCCTATAGCTAATGGAATGGTGCAAGCCGGAGAGCGTATTGTTGACCGAGGAGAAATCATAGATAACCATACATTTAATGTGTTAAGGTCTTTAAAGATCGTACACGAGTCCAAATCCGGAGGAGGCGCAAGGCAAAACATCATTATCATGGGGCAGTTCACCTATGTATTGATTATAATGCTCTGCCTTTGGATGTATCTTTTTTCTTTCCGCCCAAAGCTGCTGGGACGAAGAAAAGATGTTCTTTTCCTATTACTGTGTATCCTGATTCCGTCAATACTAACAGAATTATGTATTAGTCAGGGACTTTTCAATATCTACATCATTCCGTTTGGTATAGTTCCAATCGTTATCCGGACTTTTTTCGATTCACGTACAGCATTTTTCACACATCTGATGATTGCTCTGCTTTGTTCGTTAATGGCTCCATTTCCTTTTGAGTTTCTTTGCCTTCAAATTATCGCCGGTCTGGTAGCTATTTTCAGCCTGAAGGAGTTATCACAACGTTCTCAATTAATCAGTTCGTCGTTGTTCATTTTTCTGGCTTATGCAATAGCATACTTATCTATAACCGTATATCAAGAGGCTGACTTTGGTAAGATAAACTGGAATATGATATTGTATTTTGGTATTAATTTCATCTTGCTGATGTTTACCTATGTATTGGTTTATTTTCTTGAAAAAACATTCGGCTATATTTCAAGTATTACCTTAGTGGAATTATCAAATATCAACACACCGGTACTCCGGAGACTATCAGAAACTGCTCCGGGCACTTTCCAGCATTCGCTTCAGGTGTCTATTCTCGCCACAGCTGCAGCTACTAAAATTGGTGCTAACGGACCATTAGCACGTACAGGAGCCATGTATCACGATATTGGGAAAATGGTTAACCCGGCGTTTTTTACTGAAAACCAGAATAGTGTCAATCCTCACAACCAATTACCTTTCGAAGAAAGTGCTCAAATCATTATCGGACATGTTACAGAAGGTGTCAAAATAGCTGAAAAAGCAATGCTGCCGGAAGCCATTATAGACTTTATTCGTACTCACCACGGGCGAGGCAAGGTGAAATACTTTTATAATTCCTTCAAAAACAAGTATCCGAACAGAGAAATAGACGAAGCTATGTTTACTTATCCGGGACCTAATCCGTTTTCACAGGAAACTGCAATCGTTATGATGGCCGATGTTGTTGAAGCCACTTCCCGGAGTTTGAAAGAACATACAGAAGAAGGAATCAATGCGTTAGTAAACAGGTTGATCGATTCGCAGCTTGAAGATGGGCTGCTAAAAAATGCTCCACTTACTTTCCGTGATGTGGAAGAAGTGAAGCAGGTATTTATTGATAAGTTAAAAACGATGTATCACACAAGGATCAGTTATCCTGAGTTGAAGAAATAGTTTCAAACAAACCGGTGCAAGAATCTTCTAATAGGTCGAGAACCAATTCAAAACCGGAAGCTCCACCGTAATACGGGTCGGGCACATGATCATATAATTTATTACGGGCGAAATCTGTCATCCGATGTATTTTTTCAAGCGATTCTACATCCGGTGCTTTTCGCCGTAGATCCGAAATGTTGCCGTCGTCCATCCCGATGATCATGTCAAAATCATAAAAGTCATCGGTTTTTACGGGTCGCGAACGAGAATCCAGCTTATAGCCTCTGCGTGCACCATGCATACGCATTCTTGAATCAGGCAATTCTCCTTCATGGTAACCATGGATTCCGGCCGAATCAATAAAAAACAGATCACCACACCCAGCTTCACCTACTATTTTTTTCATGATTGCTTCCGCAGACGGAGATCGGCAAATATTACCCAAGCAGACAAATAATATGCTATGCTTTTTTTTCTTTGTCATATTTTCATTTTTTATCACAAAGATAAAAGCAATAACGCTTCATTGCAAGAACCGGAGTGGTCCATACACTCCTTATTTTAACTTCCGTACTATTTCCTCACTCAAGCCGGTTATCGTACAGACTTCTTCAACGGACATTCCTCTTTTTAAACAATTTACGGCTATATTTATCACACCTTCCTCACGCCCCTTTTGAAGTCCGTATTCAACACCTTCCTCTCGCCCTTCCTCACGCCCCTTTTGAAGTCCGTATTCAACGCCTTCTTCACGAGCATAGTCTACTGCGCTGCGGACGTCGTCGTATTCTAATATGCTTTTTTTGTACGTTGTCATTTCTTGTTTTGTTAGTCGGTTGATTTCTGCTGCTTTAAATAATTGTTCAAAGATTCGTCCCTGAACGGCTTCCGGGCGACTGTCTAAACGAGACAGGTTACGTAAACAGAACAACCAACGATCGGTATTGGTTCGAAGTTCGGTTGCTGTTTTTGTGAATTTCGGAAGTTCTATAAAGGCAAAATTAATCTTTTTAGAGTAAACAGTACCTGTTCTTTGACGGATTAATTGAGCATATTCCAAATAATGCTCATGATCATCTGCCGTTTCGTTGAATAACACAAAATCAAGTACGCCGATAAAATATACCGCTTTCAGATGAAAATCCCATTTCCCTGTCGGTGCCTGCTTCTGGATTGGGAGTGAGGCGTAATATAAACTGCGGTCGCGAAAATAAGGTTGCTTAGCCCGCTGCATCTCTACAATAAAATATTCCCCATCCGCATTCGTGCAGAAAATGTCGAAAATAGCTTTACGCTCCGCTTCATCTTCGCCATGAAGAATGGTGGGCTCGTATTTTAAATCGACTATTTTGTCCGGTTCAGGAAGAATCTCGTTCAGAAAATCGATCAGTAGTTCTTTATTCAGCTCGTTAAAAAACAGCTTCTTAAAGCCAAAATCCGTCAAGGGATTGATATAGCAAAAGGGATCTTTCTTTATCATGTAGGCAAAGGTTTCGGTTTGATTATTAATGGTTATTCGCCTGCAAAAATAATGCAAAATTTGTATTAACGCNAAGAACCGGAGTGGTCCATACACTCCTTATTTTAACTTCCGTACTATTTCCTCACTCAAGCCGGTTATCGTACAGACTTCTTCAACGGACATTCCTCTTTTTAAACAATTTACGGCTATATTTATCACACCTTCCTCACGCCCCTTTTGAAGTCCGTATTCAACACCTTCCTCTCGCCCTTCCTCACGCCCCTTTTGAAGTCCGTATTCAACGCCTTCTTCACGAGCATAGTCTACTGCGCTGCGGACGTCGTCGTATTCTAATATGCTTTTTTTGTACGTTGTCATTTCTTGTTTTGTTAGTCGGTTGATTTCTGCTGCTTTAAATAATTGTTCAAAGATTCGTCCCTGAACGGCTTCCGGGCGACTGTCTAAACGAGACAGGTTACGTAAACAGAACAACCAACGATCGGTATTGGTTCGAAGTTCGGTTGCTGTTTTTGTGAATTTCGGAAGTTCTATAAAGGCAAAATTAATCTTTTTAGAGTAAACAGTACCTGTTCTTTGACGGATTAATTGAGCATATTCCAAATAATGCTCATGATCATCTGCCGTTTCGTTGAATAACACAAAATCAAGTACGCCGATAAAATATACCGCTTTCAGATGAAAATCCCATTTCCCTGTCGGTGCCTGCTTCTGGATTGGGAGTGAGGCGTAATATAAACTGCGGTCGCGAAAATAAGGTTGCTTAGCCCGCTGCATCTCTACAATAAAATATTCCCCATCCGCATTCGTGCAGAAAATGTCGAAAATAGCTTTACGCTCCGCTTCATCTTCGCCATGAAGAATGGTGGGCTCGTATTTTAAATCGACTATTTTGTCCGGTTCAGGAAGAATCTCGTTCAGAAAATCGATCAGTAGTTCTTTATTCAGCTCGTTAAAAAACAGCTTCTTAAAGCCAAAATCCGTCAAGGGATTGATATAGCAAAAGGGATCTTTCTTTATCATGTAGGCAAAGGTTTCGGTTTGATTATTAATGGTTATTCGCCTGCAAAAATAATGCAAAATTTGTATTAACGCTCTTTTAATTTGAACTGATTGTGTTGATTTGATACGGCATGCCGATTAAAATGAAAGAGAACAATCATTAAAATACAGTAGTACGTTTTTTTAATGTGTAAAACAAAAAAACAATCTGAAAGCTAAAATGGCGCTTTGGCTCCATTTTGACACGGCTTAATTTGGTGAGGAATCGGCGACTTAAATCAGTTAGCCGACAGGTAGTCCCGTTTGTGTGATAAATGTCTCCAGAATGCTTGCAAAGCGCCTGTCGGGAATTGGGTTAATCCCCCAAAAAACGCATTACTATATCTTTTTAAACATAAAGGATATTTTTTAAAAGATAAAGGATATGCGGAAATTATCATTACTATGTCTTTTGGAAATACATTGGAAAGTATAAAACAGAAACGAGGGTTGTTTTAATAGAAATAAAGGATGTTTATATCTGATTTCACTATTTGTCTCTGCTAAAACTTCCTGTAAAAAGATTTAATCAAACCTTCGCAAATACAGACTGTTACCATTTTGTTCTTATCGGAATCAAATAGTCAGCCACGATGAGGCGGCAGACCAGCATACAACCATATCTGTGGGCGAAAAAAAAGAGAATTCTCCTCTTAAAAAAGATAATTAACAGTATGTTTGTCACTAAAATATTATAAATAATAGAAGCTTTAGGGGAGAAAGCGAAAAATGTTTCTACTTTTGTGCCTTTGTATGCAACAAACTTATGTTTTGATGGAAAATAGAATAATTTTATTTTTTACGGGCTGTTTCACTTTGTTACTATCGTCTTGCTTGGGTTCTGATGATACAGATTATAGTAATGAAATCGCGAAAAATTGTCAGATTTCTGCTTTTACCTTAAAGCACGATTCGATTCCCGAATTAACTACAACTAAATTCACGATTGATCAGATTAGCGGACGAATCTTCAACCAAGATTCTCTACCGTACGGTACTGTAGTAGACAAGGTTGTAGCGTCTGTTACGTATATGTCGCCTATTAGTTTAGGAAAGATTGAAGTAATTCAAGAAGCGGTGGGGGATACTTTATATTGGAACGGAACGGATTCATTAGACTACTCCAAGCCTGTAAGGTTCTTTATTACCGCCTATGACGGGATTACTAAAAAAGCATACGAAACAAAGTTGAACGTACATCAGGTAGTTCCGGACTCAATGGTTTGGGCGAAACATAATGTAACTCTTCCGGGGGCATCTGTGTCCGAAAGAAAAGTTGTTGTCTTTACTACAAACGATACGGAACGATATCACATGTATACAAAAGAGGCAGACGGAAATCATCTGTACGTAGCTTCGACTTCCGACTTAGGATCATGGTCATCACAGGAACTGAATGGTCTGCCGGAAAGCCCGGTGAAATGGGAAATGCTGACGGAATACGAAAACAACCTGTATGTTCCTTCTTCCGACCAAAAACTATATAGTTCTTCCGATGGAAACACTTGGACGTTAGTTGAAAACGCTCCGTCTGTTGTTTCGATACTCGGCGTACTTCAAGAAGAAACAACTGCTAAAAAGCCTTCGGCTCTTGCCATAATAGCCTCTTTAGACGGCACATCACAATTTGCAAGCATGGATAAATCAGGCGTATGGTCGAATGGGAAAGTAGTTCCGGCACAATTTCCTATATCAGGATCGGCACCTTTATCATACAATCTTATGTATCGTGAGCGCTTGTTTCTTGCCGGTGGAAAAACAACAGGAGGCAGTGTTTTATCAGATACATGGTCAACCATGGATGGTTTAAACTGGGTATCAACAAATCCCACAAAAGGCTTTAGTAGTAGGGAAGGAGCTTCGATCGCATTATATGATTCAACATTTTTCATAGTAGGAGGGTTTGATGAAAAAGGTCAAGCATTAAAAGACATATATCGTTCAAAAGATAATGGTATCACTTGGGTATTATCCGACTCTGTAGTAGTGATGCCCAACGATTATAAAGCACGTGCTTATACTTCGATGATTGTGGACGAAGCGGATAACATGCATCTTTTCGGCGGAAAAGAAGCAAAGGGGAAAAAAGATTTGGAAGAGCTTTGGATAGGACGAATCAACCGATTAGGATTTAAGAAATAGAACTTCCGTTTGGTGAAGTATAATTTTATGAGGCTTTTGCCGTTTAAAAAAGAAGGTATGGAATTATAAGTAATAAGATATGACTTCGACTTTTTTTCAACGGCTGTCAACAATAATCCTTTTACTGGTTTTTCCTTTCGTGCTTTGTGCTCAGGAGTACAAGTATGAAATAGGAGGATTTGTCGGTGCTTCATCTTACATGGGTGATGCGAATAAAACATCCCCTTTTAAGGGTATCAATCCGGCATTTGGAGGTGTATTCCGGTATAATGCCAATTTCAGGATTGCTTTTAAAGGAAATCTTGCCTGGGCAAGAGTTACAGGAAACACGGATGGTTTAGACAATGTTTTTCCGGATAATGCACAAGCTAAATTCGACCGCAACATCATTGATTTGGGTGGACAGGTGGAGTTTAACTTTTTTCCGTATAGTGATAAATATGCGTATATGAATACGCGGAGATTAAGTCCTTACGTTACATTGGGTCTTGGTCTTACTTTTGCTGGCGGAGGAGGTGATGCTTTTGTAGGGCCTAATATTCCTTTAGGAGTAGGCTTAAAGTATAAACTAAAGAACAGAGTTAATTTGGGTTGTGAGTTTACGGTTCGTAAATTGTTTGGAGACAATTTTGAAGGAAACAACACGCTCGACAATCCATACAATCTGAATTCGGACTGGTTAAAAAACAATGATTGGTATTCTTTGTTGGTTTTCTCAGTCACGTGGGACTTTGGTCCAAGGAAAAAACCTTGTAATAACATCAGGGAATTTTCCGACTTTTAAAAAGAAATTAAGAAGACGAATGTCACTAAAAGATAAAATAGACTTAAGTAGTTTACCGCAACATATCGCGGTTATTATGGATGGAAACGGAAGATGGGCTAAAGCGCAGGGAAAAGACCGCAGCTTTGGTCATCAGGAAGGCGTTGTTTCTGTTCGTAAAGTTGTTGAGGCAGCTACTGCTATCGGGTTAAAGTATCTTACGATCTATACCTTTTCGACCGAAAACTGGAGTCGTCCATTAGAAGAGGTACGCGCGCTTATGGATTTGCTCGTTTCAGCAATCTATAAAGAAACGCCTGATTTAATGAAAAACAATGTGCGCCTGATGGCAATCGGGAATCTTTCTCAACTGCCGGAAAAGACACGTGTCACCTTACAGGATTGCATCGATCAGACCTCAGCCAACACAGGCACTACGCTTGTTTTGGCCCTAAGTTATTCCTCTCGTTGGGAATTGACAGACGCAATACGGCAATTGGCAGAAAAGGTGAACGAAAATAGTTTGCATCCGGAAGATATTACGGAACTTGTGGTGTCAAACCATTTAACGACCCGTAACATTCCCGACCCTGACCTTTTGATAAGAACAGGTGGAGAAAAACGTCTCAGTAACTTCCTGCTTTGGCAATTGTCATACGCAGAACTTTATTTTACAGATGTATACTGGCCGGATTTCAGAGAAGAAGAGTTGTATGGAGCTATATTGTATTATCAACAACGAGAGAGACGTTTTGGTAAAACAAGTGAGCAAATAATTTATAAACAATAGCTGTTAGTATGTACAAAAGATTAGTGCTATTCTTATTTTTCTTAGGCTTTGCCTATGGGGTTTCTGCCCAGGAAAATGACACTACCCAGGTTGATGCGCCGGCTGAAGTGCCGGTAATTTCATACTCGTTATCTCCTAAACGGTACAAAATCGCTGATATTGCGGTAACGGGTGTGAAAAATAATTATGAGGATTATGTATTAATCGGCTTGTCCGGGTTGTCAATTGGTGATGAAGTGGCTGTTCCGGGTGAAGAAATCACGGCAGCCATCAAACGTTTCTGGAGAAATGGTCTTTTCTCTGATGTTAAAATTTTAGCCACAAAGATTGAGGGCGATCAGGTATGGATCGAGATTCAGTTAAAACAACGTCCGCGTATTTCGGAAATCAATTATAGTGGAATTAAAAAAGGTGAACGCGAGGACCTGGAAGCCAAACTTGGGCTGAGGAAAGGAAATCAAGTAACTCCTAACCTGATGGATCGTGCGAAAATCTATATACAAAAGTATTTCGACGGGAAAGGGTTTAAAAATGTGGATATAGACATTGTCCAAAAAGACGATATATCCAAAGACGGGGAGGTTATTATCGACATAAATATTGATAAAAACGAGAAAACAAAGATTAACCAGATTTACATCGCGGGTAATGAAGCTTTGAATGATTATGAGCTTAAAAAAGCCATGAAGAAGACTAACGAGCGCTTCTCGCTGAAACGAGACTTCAGGACAAGTATCCGTGAAATGTTCAGTACGAAAAAATTCACTACTGAAGAGTACGAAAACGACAAGAAGAATATCATCTCTAAATACAACGAAAAGGGATATCGTGATGCTGTTCTAATTGCGGATAGCGTTACTAACTTTGACGAAAAACGAGTGAATGTATACCTCAGTGTTGAAGAAGGTCAGAAATATTACCTAAAGGATATTCGCTTTATTGGAAACACGCATTATCCAACTGATTACCTGGAAGCCGTTCTTAACATGAAGCCGGGTGAGGTTTACAATCAGAAAAAATTAGGTGAACGTTTATCAACCGATGAGGATGCTGTATCTAACGTATATTTCAATAATGGTTATTTATTCTTTAATGCCGATCCGGTAGAAGTGGATGTTCATAATGATTCAATTTCACTGGAAATCCGTATTTTCGAGGGTACACAGGCTACTATCAATCGTATTATCATTAATGGAAACGACCGGTTGTATGAAGATATCGTACGACGGGAGCTAAGAACAAAACCCGGGATGCTGTTCAGCCGCGAAGATTTAATGCGTTCTATTCGTGAAATCGCACAGATGGGACACTTTGACCCGGAAAATATGTCGCCGAATCCACTCCCTGATCCGGAAAACGGAACAGTGGATATAGAGTACAATCTGACGTCTAAAGCGAATGACCAGATTGAGTTCTCTGCTGGTTGGGGGCAAACAGGTGTGATCGGAAAGTTAAGCTTACGGTTTACAAACTTCTCGATGAGCAATTTCCTGAATCCAAAAAGCTATAAAGGAATTCTTCCTCAGGGAGAAGGACAAACACTTACGTTAAGTGGGCAGACAAACGGTCGTTATTATCAAGCGTACAGTATTTCATTTATGGATCCTTGGTTTGGAGGAAAACGTCCGAACACATTATCTGTCAGCGCGTATTTCTCTAAACAAACCGATATCAGCAGTCAATATCTGAGTAACAACAGTGGAGGTTACCCATATTATGGTGGACTTGGTGGTTATGGTGGTTACGGTGGTTACGGCGGTTATGGCGGTTATGGTGGTGGATATAACAATGGTTATTATAACTACGAAGCTGCTTACAATCCGGATAAATACATTATGATGTTAGGAGCATCTGTAGGTTACGGAAAGCGTTTGAATTGGCCGGATGACTATTTCCAGTTCATGGCTACGCTAAACTATCAGGTTTATATATTAAAAGACTGGGATTATCTGAACTACTATCTGAATATGCGTAACGGTACAAGCCATAATATCAATTTGGAATTGCTATTGCAACGTAGTTCTATTGATAATCCGCTCTATACTCGTTCCGGATCTCAATTCTCATTATCTGTAGCAGCAACTCCTCCTTACTCACTGTGGGATGGAAAGGATTATGCTTCGATGACAACTGAAGCAGATAACAAATATCGATTGATCGAGTATCATAAATGGAAGTTCAAAGCAAAGATATTCTCGCCATTAACTCCAACGTCAGTAAAGCGTACACCGGTATTAATGACTCGTGTTGAATATGGATTTTTAGGTGAATACAACAAACATAAACGCTCACCTTTCGAAACATTCTATATGGGTGGAGACGGAATGAGCGGTTATTCAAGTAGCTTCTCCACAGAAACTATTGGACTAAGAGGTTATGAAAACGGAGGTATTGCCGATTACTCTAATCCCGGATATGCTTATTCACGTTTGGCTATGGAACTGCGCTATCCTTTCCTACTTGAGCCTTCATCTACAATTTACGGATTGGCATTTATTGAAGCAGGTAACGCATGGACAGAGTTGAAAGACTTTAATCCGTTCAACCTGAAACGTTCTGCCGGAGTAGGTGTTCGTATCTTCCTTCCAATGATTGGATTGATGGGTATTGACTGGGCATATGGATTTGACACGCCTAATTACACGAATAGAACTGAACGTAGTGGAGGTAATTTCCACTTTATTATAGGTCAGGAGTTTTAATTAACGTAATTTAGTGAGTTAGTAATAAACGCTCCTTTATATTTGTAGTCATAAGAGAGAACGATCATTAAAAGAGAAAGAATATGAAAAGAGTTATTGCCTTATGCAGCGTTATTTTGCTATGCACTTTTGCAGCTTCGGCTCAGAAGTTCGCATTGATTGATATGGAATATATTCTCAAAAATATTCCGTCATACGAAATGACAAACGAACAGTTGAGTCAAGTTTCTCAGAAATGGCAAAACGAAGTTGAAGCAATTCAACAGGAGGCTCAGAATATGTACAAAACATACCAAAGCGATCTTGTTTTCCTTTCTGCTGAAATGAAAACAAAGCGCGAAGAGGAAATTGTAAAGAAAGAACAGGAAGCTCAGGAGCTAAAACGTAAATATTTCGGAGCAGAGGGAGAACTTTACAAGAAAAGAGAAAGCCTGATGAAACCCATACAGGATGAAGTATATAACGCGGTAAAAGAAATCTCCGAACAGAAAGGATATCAATTAATTATAGATAGAGCTTCTGCGATGAGTATTATTTTTGCCTCGCCAAAAATTGATATAAGCAATGAAGTATTGATTCGTTTAGGATATTCAAAATAATTGCTTACATTTGTGCGCTTTTAATACATTTATATAGCTGAATAATAACACGTAACAGAATAAACAGATGAAGAAACTTATTATCTTATTGTTTTTAATCCTCCCATTGGGAGCCTTTGCTCAGGAAGTTAAGATTGCATTTGTAAACACCCAGGAAGTATTTATGGCTATGCCTGAAGTATCAGCTATGGAAACACAAATGGCTGACCTGAATGAGAAATACAAAGTTGAACTGAAGCAAATGCAGGATGAATACACAAACAAATATTCAGCTTATATTGCTCAGCAAGATTCGTTGACTGAAAACATTAAGTTGAGAAGAATGTCTGAAATAGAAGATATCCGTGAACGTATGGACAACTTCGTGCAGGTAGCTCAACAAGATGTGCAAAAGAAACAACAAGAATTAATGATGCCAATCCAACAGAAATTGCAAGACGCGATTAAAGCTGTAGGTAATGAAAAAGGTTACACTTACATTATTGACCCGGCTGCGATACTGCATATTGGTAATGGTTCTATCGACGCGACTTCTTTCGTGAAAACGAAATTGGGATTGAAATAATCGTAAGATATTTATAAATGAAAGGATGTCGGTCAGATCATGACAGGCATCCTTTTTTTATTCTATTTAATCAAGATATTATGCTTTCGAAAAAGGCAGGACCAATTGGCGTTTTTGATTCCGGATACGGAGGACTTACCATACTGGACGAAATCAGAAATGCATTACCTGAATATGACTACATTTATTTAGGAGATAACGCACGTGCGCCATACGGGCCTCGTTCTTTTGAGGTTGTATATAAGTTTACCCGTCAGGCCGTTTACCGCTTATTTGAAGAGGGATGCCATTTAGTGATTTTGGCCTGCAATACGGCATCTGCAAAGGCGTTACGCACAATCCAGCAAAATGATCTTGCCCAATGGGATGAGAAAAGACGTGTGCTCGGAGTTATACGTCCTACGGTGGAGGTACTGGATAGCTTAAGCCACTCAAAGCATATCGGCGTAGTAGGCACAAATGGCACTATCACATCCCGTTCATACGAGCTTGAATTAGCCAAAATGTTTCCGCATATTAAGGTTACAGGTAAAGCTTGCCCAATGTGGGTTCCCTTAGTGGAAAACAATGAATTTAACTCACCGGGAGCAGACTACTTTATTCGTAAATACTTAGATGAGCTGTTTAGTGTGGATATGCAAATAGACACGTTGGTGCTTGGGTGTACACACTATCCACTGCTTATTGATAAGATCAGACACTATCTGCCTGCCGGGGTAAATTTGTTTTCGCAAGGCGAACGGGTAGCGGAAAGCCTGAAAGACTATCTGCAACGGCATCCGGAAATGGAAAACCGTTTAACAAGAGGACATAACACACGCTTTCTTACCACAGAATCAGCCGATAAGTTTTCTGAAGCTGCCGCTGTTTTTCTTTCGGAATCAATCAGCGTAGAACAAATCTCCATTGATTGAGCTAATGAAAAAGCTAATAACCATTCTTTGTTTCTTATTCTGTATAGTTAACAGCAATGCCGGAGATTTTGATGCTTACTTAGCCCGGATTGGAATGGTTAATGTTGCTGAGGTGGATTCAACAATTCGCGTTTGCCTGAAGTACGCAACGCCCAATAACCTGATGGGGAAGGCAGTATACGAGGGAATAACAGGAATCTGGCTACATCCTGATGCGGCGAAAAAACTACTTAAGGCGCAAGAACTACTCAAAAAAGAACATCCTTCCTATTCTCTTTTAGTTTTTGACGCGGCACGTCCAATGTCCGTTCAACGAATTATGTGGAATATAGTACGGGGTACTGATAAAACAAACTATGTAAGCAATCCCGCAAAAGGAGGCGGCCTCCATAATTACGGTATGGCAGTGGATGTAACAATCCTTAATGCACAGGGAAAAGAACTTCCCATGGGAACATCTTTCGATTTCTTAGGCGAAGAAGCGCATATAACAGCAGAAGAAGTCTTGGTGCGGGAAGGGAAAATAACCTCTCAAGAATTAAGCAATCGCTTGCTGCTTAGAAAAGTGATGCGACAGGCCGGCTTTCGCACAATAATGTACGAATGGTGGCACTTCAACGCTTGTTCACGCGAAGAGGCCAGAAGGAATTATCCGCTGATCGACTGATTTTACGAAATATTCTTACCGAAAGGAGAAAGCGCAAGTGCAGCCATTTTGAAGTGTTGCATGCCAAAAGGTATACCGATAATCGTTATACATAAAAACAGGCCGAACACCAAATGCGTAAGACAAATCCAGATTCCTCCGATCAATATCCAGATCACGTTCATCACAAGAGAAAGACAACCGCCGGAATACGGGTCGCTGGTCACTTCTCTGCCAAAAGGCGAAAGTGCCAATGCCGCCAGCTTTAACGTCTGCAATCCGAATGGAATGCCGATTATGGTGATCATCAGCACAAAACTGGCAACCAAATACTCTATGCACGTAAGTAAACCTCCGAAAAGGAGCCAAATGATGTTACCTAAAAGTTTCATATTCGTTTATTGTTTCAGGTTCTATTTTAGATAGGTTATGACAACTGTCTAACGCTGCTAAGATAGTGTTTTTTACAATTAAGAAGCTATCTTTCAGTTCTGGTTTTACCGGTAAAGAAGGAGGAGCCTCCATGTGTAACGGGTTGATTGGCTGCCCATGCTTATGAACCCGAAAATCGAGATGCGGTCCTGTCGATAAGCCGGTTGATCCGACATAAGCAATCACTTCACCTTGTTGAACATGACTGCCGATTTTTATTCCTTTCGCAAACTTACTTAAATGCATATACGTTGTGGTGTAGGCCGAATTATGCTTTACCTTCAGGAAGTTTCCCCCTCCACCTTCATAACCTTTCGCAATCACAGTTCCGGCACCAATACTTTTAACCGGCGTACCAACAGGAGCAGCATAGTCTACACCATGATGCGCTCGGTAACGTTTCAGAATCGGATGGAACCGGGCATTGGTAAAGCGAGAAGTTATTCTGAAGAAATCCAGCGGAGCCTTCAGGAAAGCCTTCCGCAAGCTATTCCCCTCGGGATCAAAGTATTCAAAAACACTGTCTTGCACAAAAGGGATAGCGGTAAAGTCTTTTCCCTGATGTGTAAATACCGCCGCATGAACCGCATCGATATTCAGGGCTGTTGTATCATCGATATAAGCCACATCATATAAAACCTTGAACGAATCTCCTTCTTTCACATCGAAGAAATCAATTTGCCAGGCATATACATCCGCTATTTTCATGGACAATTGAGGATCAGCACCCTGCGAACTGATCGCATTCCACAAGGAAGAATTCAATGTGCCTTCTATATACTCCCGTTTGTAGGTTACCGGTTTGCAAAATTCGGTAACACAAACAGTGTCTTGCGTCAGATCAATAACCGCATAATCCGTCAATGATTTAGCAAAAGCCATGTAACGAATATTCGCCACACTATCTTGCGTAGTGAAGGTAAAGTAATTACGCCCTGCCCGAATTTTAGTCGGGTCTAAAACAGACGCTGCGGAACGACTGATAGAATCCGCTTTTGCCGCACTAAAACCAAGCGAAGCGAAAATAGAAGCCGGATTATCACCATTCTTTATTAAATACTCGCTTATGTCCAACGTATCGACACAGACACCATATTGATATACATATTGAATCGTGTCGGTAAACTCGGTGGTCAGGTCTTCCTCTTGTGATTTTTTCTGCGGATTACATGACAGTAGCCCGACGAAAGAGGATAGCAAAATATACAAAACACACGTTTTAAAAACTGAAATAGACATATCTAAAAGTAGGTTGAATCATTCTTTCGAACAAAGATAAAAATAAATACAACCAAAGCATAGTCCGGTTTGCGTTCAGGCAGACCGATTATCATATTGCCTGTTTTTATTCAGTAGGTTGTTTTTGCTTTTTTTATGTTAAAATTAAGGGGATTCGGTGTAAAAATAAGCATTGAAAAGATGTCTGATAATCAGGGCGTTAATGAAGCGAAAAATATAAAGGTTATTTCTCGGAAAATAAAGGATATTTTTTCAATTATAAAGGACATATTTTTTTTGATAAAGGATATAAAAATCCCATCCTTTTTATGCGCTAAAATTGAAATGTTAATTCAGAGCGGAAAATCAGATTTTTCAACCGATTATTTCACTTGCGCACAAGCTTGCCGCCAATAGTTAATAATTGCTAAACAGATGGGCTTCGGGGAACATTTAGGCCGGATTTCACGTCTTATTGTAAAGTTACATGTTTAAAATAAAAAGATTTATGGAAAAAGGATTATTTGGCATTTTGGCTATGTTTGTTAGTGTTCTTTTAATGGCTTCTTGCGGATCTTCAAAGCAAGGTTTATCGTCTTTAATCTCAGGACGTTGGAATATCGCCGAAGTGAACGGCGAGAAAGTTACCGGTGAGAAAACGCCTTTTATTGAATTTAACACTGCCGAAGGAAGAGTGCATGGAAATGCAGGATGTAATAATTTTAACACAGCCTTCAAATTAGACCCTTCCAAACCGCTATCTCTTAAGTTATTGCCGGCTGCCTCCACCATGATGGCTTGCCCCGATATGGATACGGAAACTAAGGTAATGCGGGCTTTGGAAAGTGTATCTTCTGTGAAAAAAGCCGGAAGCGCACTTCAATTGTTGGATAAAGAAGGTGCTGTGGTTTATCTCTTAGAGAAAGCATTATAAAAGGAAGATAAAAATTCCAACCGACTGTGTAGCAATCAGAAAAAAGTAATTTAGGCTCAACGGTAGTCTTCGTACAAAAGATACTTCTTACGCAGCTTTTTATACGCCTCCAGGTCATTTTGCCAGGAGGCTTTTATTTCTTCTTCACCCAGCCCCTTAATTATTTGGGTTCGCAATTCCTTGCTGCCCGACAAAAGATCGAACCAATTGGCGCGCGTAAAAAATAATGCCTGATCTTTTCCGGCCTTCTTGTAGAAATCAAAAAAGAAACGAAGTGTAAACCCACCTTCAAAAGGAAGTTCACGCAGATCTACCCCATAGCAAGTTTTATTCTTATGCAATGGGTTCAGATCAAACCCCGGAGTCGATATGGGGGTAAATGTAAATTCACCGTATTTTGGATCAGGAACGCCAAGAACCTGAAAGGGGAAATAAGTGCCACGCCCTACGCTAACGTTAGTTGCTTCAAAAAAACAAAGTGAAGCATAGAGGCGAACAGATTGGTCGTTCGGTAGGTTAGGAGAAGGCTTGACCGGCAACCAGTAAGGATCACCATGACGCCAGTTTTCCATCTTTATGACTTTTAATTTACACGAATCCGGATCACTTTTCAACCAACCTTCACCATTAATCATCCAAGCCAACTCGCCAACCGTGAGGCCATGCAATACCGGTATAGGATGCATACCAACAAAAGATTCAAAGCCGGGCTTAAGCACCGGACCATCTACAAAGTCGTTCGGATTCGGCCTGTCGAGCACCAATAATTCCTTGTCATTCTCCGCACATGCCTCCATCACATAATGCATCGTACTGATAAAAGTATAAAAGCGCGCACCAATATCCTGGATGTCAAATATCAGAACATCAACATCAGCTAATTGATCGGCCGTTGGTTTTTTATTCTTTCCATATAATGAGATAATCGGAAGTCCTGTTTTCTGATCCTTGCTGTCTTTTATAGTCTCACCGGCATCTGCCGTTCCCCGAAAACCATGTTCGGGAGCAAACACTTTACGGATATTAACCCCTTGCGCCAACAGCACGTCCAACAAATGCTTTTCCTGATTTTCAAGAATAGACGTTTGATTTACAACAAGAGCAACACGTTTATCCGCAATATTACGCAAAATAACATCAGTCCGTTGTGCCCCAAGCACCAGATTTTCTGTTTGCGAAGCCTGAATATTCAAGCTAAACGACGCAACACAAACAAACAGCAGGCATCTCCAACAAGTAAACAGTCTCATTTCTCAATTAATTCAAATAATAGACAAATTTAGCCATTTAGAAGAAGAATCCCTTTGCGTTCCTGTTATTTATTTAAAGTTCCAAGACGATATGAGTATTTTATATATCTTTGCAGCATGTTAAAAACAGTACCTACTACGGATTTGGTGAAGTAAACAATCTGTGTTTATTATAGATTGTCCTTTCGTTTGCTCTCGAATAGTTCTTTTCGAGGGTGTTTTCTATATTATAATAACTTAAGTTTTTACTGCATACAGTTATGGAAGCATTGGTTTGCTTTCGTGTGTTAGTAGATCGGTTATGGCCAAGAGGCTTGAAAAAAAAATCTGAAATCGGACTTATGGATTAAAGATTTAGCTCCTTCCCATCACCTTCGAAAATGGTTTCACGAAGACAAGGAACAGCGATGGGAGCAGTTTGTTGTTCTTTATAAGGAGGAATTAAAGCAATCAGCTGTTCTCGAAGATTTTGTGGAAACGGTGAAGAAACATAAAACAATAACACTCCTTACGGCAACAAAAGATGAAACCCGAAATTATACAGTGGTGTTAAAACAGCTTCTCGATCGGTTAATCAATAAGTATTGAAGTTGATTCCCTTGCCGGATCAAACAAAAAAGGTGTGCCAATAGCAGTTATGCTTTTTGACACACCTTTATTATTTAATAAACACCTGATTAATAACCCGGGTTTTGATTTATTTTGGGGTTTTTGTCTTTGCTTGATTGTGGAATTGGCAGATAACGATTATAAGGGGCGAACTTCCTTGTTTCAATCTTACGATCTGTCTGTGAAGCTGCCGTGTTGATAACCGCACGTTTGTATGGATTAGTCTCTTTGTAATCGATGTGTCCTACAACACGAAGTAAATCTCCATTCATTACTGTTTCGGCAACCATTTTCCCGTTTGCATCTTTCCATCTTACAATGTCTGCTCTTCTTACACCTTCTCCTGCCAACTCAACGCCTCTTTCACGGCGAATCAGTTCGCGAAGGGTTTCTTTAGTCGCATATTTTGCACGGTCTACAACCGGCATACCTGCCCGTACACGTACTTTGTCTAATGCTTCATAAACATCTGCTGCAGGTCCGTTCATTTCATTATTTGCTTCCGCGTAAGACAGAAGAACTTCCGCGTATCTGAAAATAATTGGGCTGGCACTTGTGTTCCATATATCGCTATATTGATCCATAGGCGCTAAATACTTAGCCCACGTCAGCGCTGTTTTCGAAGCGTTATCTGCAACTGTAGGAAAGTTACTGTTGCTGCTTCCGTCCGGCAATACCTGATCTAATGTATTCAGTATCTGAGACTCTTTACCTTTAGGTTGCCAGTCTTGTCCGGGGAAGAGAACAGTCATTTCCATACGTGGATCCCTTTGGTTAAAAGGATATTTCGGGTCGTATAAGTCAGATTCTTCCTTCGTTTTGCCGTCTATCATCTCATACGCGTCTACTAAATTTTGAGTAGGAACGATAGATGACCATCCGCCATCCGCGTTATTATACATTTGTCCGATTGTTCCTAATTTTTTTAAGACTTCCAGGTATTGCGACGCAAGGATGATCTCATTAGAAGTTTGTCCGGACAACGTAAATAAGTTCGCATAGTCCGGATTAAGATCGTATTGACCTAAATCCATGATTGCCTTAGATGCTGAAGCAGCTCTTTCGTGATCTCCCCAGTAAAGGGCCGTTCTCATTTTAATAGCGAGCGCGGCTCCTTTAGCCACATAACCTCTTGCTTTAGGAGTTGTGTTTATATCCACTATTGCCGCATCAATCTCATCATAAATGAACTTTTTCACATTCTCTTCAGTGTCTCTGGGAACTTGTGCTTCCTGGGCGCTTTCGTATGAATCAATGATAGGAACACCTCCATACCAGAAGTTCAATATAGCGTACGAGTAAGCGCGTATTGCACGTGTTTGAGCTATGATGTCTTTTTTCTTGGCTTCATCGAGGAATACAACTTTATCAACATTCTCAAGCAATGTGTTACAACGGCGTATTGTTTTGAAATTATAGAACTTTGTACCATAATTTGCCGGAGTTAAACTACCGTCTCCCATCACTGTCCATCCTTCCCAAGGGAAGTTGTTGTAACCAAAATCCGACGCGCAATCCCAATAAAGAAGATCAGATCCTTTGACCCACTCGTCGTAACAACCTACCAGGAATTTCTCGACATCCAGTTCGGTCGACCATGCTGTTGCAGGAGACAAGGCATCTTTAGGCGCGGTATCCAGAAAATCTGAACACGAAGAGGCTAATATCATTACCCCTGTTGTTATATATAATGCTAAACGTTTCATGTCTTTTTTCATTTAATGCGTATTAAAAAGTGATGTTAACACCGAAAGAATGTGTTTGAATTAAAGGATAGGAAGAGGCGCGTTCGCTGCTTACTTCCGGATCAAGTTTTATTGGCATTGAATCAAACGTTAATAGATTTTCAACTGAGTAATACAATCTCAGGTTGGAAATGCCAAGTGAACTAAGCGAATTTTTCGGGAATGTATATCCGAACTGCAAGTTCTTTAATCTCAGATAACTTGTGTTCTGTAGCCAGAATGTAGAAGCTGTATTCGGGTGACTCGGAGAAGTAGTACTTTCTGCTACACGCGGCATCTTCGCGTTGGGATTTTCCGGTGTCCATGCATCAAGCCAGATTGTTGCAGGATGAGAATTATCTCCGGTGAAATCACCAAAGGCTCCATTGTTAAGTAGTGTACTAACTTTTGCTGCCCCGGTAAAGATCAGTGATAAATCGAACTGTTTATAAGCCGTATTGATATTAAGACCGAATGTGAACGCAGGATCTGTAGAGTTACAAATAACGCGGTCGTCACTTGTTATCTTACCGTCACCGTTTGCATCCGCATAAATTAAGTCTCCGGCTTTAAATTTTCTTGAGAAAGGATATCCTTCCTTTCCGGCATATTTATCCATAAATGCTTGTGCATCTGCATCAGACTGGAAAAATCCTGTTGTTTTATATACATAATAAGCGTTAACTCTTTCTCCCAATACGCTACGTTTGTTGTCGTTATTTGGGTTGAGAACATGTTGAGCTCCTCCTAATTCCAGCATTTTATTCTTATTGTAGGAGAAGTTTCCGTTAACCGAGAGGCTCCAGTCATTCCATTTGTTCGCATATCCCAGGCTAAGTTCTATACCACGGTTTGACATTGAACCCACATTGTCTTTGTAAGGTTCCAAAGCGAATTCATCGGGTACTGCCACTTCCATAATGATATCGGTCGTTTTACGGTCGTAGTAGTCAATAGACCCGCTGATCTTGTTGTATACATTAAAGTCTACTCCAACACCCCAAGTACGTGATTTTTCCCAGGAAATCTCTCTTTTCTTATAATATTTCTGAAAATAACCGCTTGATAAAGATCCTCCGAAAGGATAGGAACCGGAAGGTTCATAGGTGTTCATCCAGGGATAATAGTCGGTGCTGTTATTATCACTTCCACTCAATGCATCCTGATTACCAAGAAGTCCCCATGAACCTCTAATCTTCAGGTTGTTCAACCAATCTTTTGAATTTTCCATAAAAGCTTCCTCGCTTATTCTCCAAGCTCCGGAGAAAGAAGGGAAATAACCCCAGCGATGCCCATCTGCAAAGCGAGAAGATGCATCCGAACGAATATTAGCTTCCAGTAAATATCTGCCGGCATAGTCGTAGTTAACACGTCCAAACCAGGATACCATGGCCAATTCTCTTGTTAATCCTTCATTTTGCTGTGTTGCAGGGTCACCTGCGTTCATATCTGTCAGGTCATTATTCGGGAAATTTGTACGTGAAAGTTTTTCGTAAGTGTAATTGTATTTTTCCGTATGCCAACCCAATAAAGCTTTAAAGCCATGCTTACCAAAAGTTTTGTCATAGTTTAATAAAGCCTCAAAATTTGTACGATTCCAGTTGTAATGTCTTTCATCCAGCTTGTTAGGTTCAGACTCCTTGTTTTCATTGTACTTGATGTACTTTTGGAAAGCCTTATAATGTTGTCCATTACTTACAAATGATCCTTGTACGGTTGCCTTTAGCGCATCAAAAATCTGATAATCCAAAGCCACAATACCTGTGAAGTTTTGATTGTTGCGGTTCACCGTCTGATCCACATCCAACCAGGCAATCGGATTTCCGTCTGATACTGTTCCATAACTTCCGTCTTCGTATTTGTTAACGATCCATGGAGCAACAATATTCAGCTGTCTGATAATTTGGTCAGAACTACCTCCTGCATAAGAACTGTTCGGGTCTTTGTAGTCATTTTTGATATAAGCCAAGCTCATACGACCGGACAGGCGTTCAGAAAACTTCATGTCTAAGTTTGTACGGGCATTTACTTGTTGTCTTTCGGAGTTTGGCAGAATACCGTTTTGTCCGAGGAACCCAAGAGAAGCCATATACTTTACATTTTCTGTTCCACCATTTACATTCACATTGTGCTGATGTTGAAGTCCTGTTCTATAGGCTTCATCATACCAGTCTGTGTTGGGGTGCGTATAAGGAGAAGAACCGTCTCTGAACTTTTGAATATCTTCATTGCTGAAACGAGCGGCTTTCCCATTTTCGGTTAATGCCCTGTTAAATAATGTAGCATAGTCTGCAGAATTTAAACGGTCTACCATTTTTGTCGGATTCTGAATACCTACATTGCCACTATAAGAAACCTTTGTTGCTCCCGTTTTACCTCTTTTGGTGGTGATAAGGATAACCCCGTTTGATGCTTTAGAACCATATATAGCAGCAGAAGAGGCGTCTTTCAAAACGGAAATAGTTTCGATATCATTCGGGTCGATTTGGTTCATTGATTCACTTTCAATACCATCAATCAGAATATATGGATTAGAAGAGTTTAGCGTACCTACTCCGCGAATTCGAATTGTAGATTGGTCCTGACCGGGGCGACCTTGTCCTGAAGTAATCGTAACACCAGGCATAAGTCCTTGTAATCCTGAAGACACGTTTGAGATGGGGCGGTTAGCCAGTTCTTTACTATCCACCTGCGCAACGGCTCCGGAGAGGTTTGCTTTACGTTGCGTTCCGTAACCTACAACTACCACCTCTTCCAGTTTTTGTGTGTCCTCATTCAGGATTATGTTAAAAACGGTAGTTCCCGCAATCTTTATTTCTTTGGTCAGATAACCAATGTAGGATACATTGATCAAGTCTTTTTCAGAAACATCCGCAAGACTGAATTTTCCATCAAAATCAGTAATCGTACCGTTGGTTGTACCTGATATAACAACATTTGCTCCGATAATAGGCTCTCCAAGGTCGTCTTTAACAACTCCGGTTATTGTTCGTTTTTGTTGTTGTAGACTGCTATTTGCTTTATCAGCCATGATTTTAGTGGTAAGCACGATATGCTTGCCTTCAATGGTATAAGAGATATTGCTGTTTTTGAAAATATTGTCTAAAACAGCTTCAATCTCTTGCTTGTTCGTTGTGATATTGACTTGTGTGCTAATATCGACATTGCTTTTGTTATACAAAAACAGGTAATCAGTTTGTTCTTCAATCAGATTCAGAACCTCGCCGATAGTCGTGTTTTGTTTGAGGATTGTGACCGAGGCATTTTGGGAAGAAGCATTGTTCGCAAATGCACACACGACAACACAAAATGCTAAAATTACTGATATTCTCATAGATCGCATTAAATGATTGATTTTATTCTTTTTTCGTTGGAATAAAATCCGGGATAACTTTTTTGTCATAAATTTGTATAGCTTGATGGTTAATACTGAGTTATTAACATTTTATTAGTATTAGCTGTTACAAACCGGGAGATGTGGGGACATCTTCCGGTTTTTTTGATTTCTTTCAAGGTCCTTTTTTCATGAAATTTAATTTTTAGGTTAACGGATTATTATAGTTTCTTTATTGTCTGTGCCAATACGCTCGTAGGTAAAATTTAAATCTTTTTGAATGACTTTCAATGCATACTCAATTCCATCACTCTGTCTGAACTTACCTGTACAACGATAGCTGTTTAACGCTTTGTTTTCTATAACTATGTTCATGTCATAATAAATGGCAAATTTCCGCATCAAAATATCAAAAGGCATATCGTCCATACAGATAAGGCCCTCTCTCCAACGGAAATGATCCGGATAGTCAATCTCCGACTGTATTAAAACGCCCTCAACTTCTGTTACTTTCTGATTCGGGCTTAAAACAATACGCTCGTTATTATTCGTTGAATTATGAACATGGATTGAACCATTGAGTAGTGCGGCTTCGAACGACTCAGTTCCTTTGTTGTAGGCGTATATATTAAATGTAGTACCTGTTACTTCTACGTTATATCGGTGTGTTTTAACAATGAAAGGAATTTCCTTATTGTGAGAAACATCGAAAAAGGCTTCACCGTCGAGGGTTACTTCCCTTTTTTCTGCCGAAAATGTTTTTGGATAAGTAAGGGTTGTATTGGAGTTGAGCCATATACTTGTATGATCCTCAAGCATTAGGTGCGCTCTTTGTCCCGGAGGAACCGTTATTGTTTGTATACCTGAGTAAAGAGAAACCTCTCTTCTCTGATATTGCTGCCAGGAAAGGAGCAGTATCAGAGAAGCAGAGGCAGCAACCCCAATTATTTTCCAAAATAATAGTGATTTGTCTTTGGGATCCTGAATTGAAACAAAACTGTTTACAGTTAATGCGTCCCACAATTTGCGTTCGTTTAAGTAATGGCGATAGTTTTCGGGAGAGGCTTCAGCCCAGTCAATGATAAGGGCTTCTTCTTCCGGGGTTGCTTTACCAGAGAAATATTTTATTAATATATGTTTATCCATTATTCTTCTTGATGCATTCTTTCTATAATATAATAACACGCGACAGCGCATATACCCTGGCGTGATTTTTCTTTTTTTTTAAACAACACTGTTTTTAGCAATAGATACGGATAATAAGCGCCAGAAATGGTAGGTAATCTTTTAGTCGGGCACGGAATAGTTTCAAGGCTTTGGTTAGATGGAATTCTACCGTTTTACTGCTGATTCCCAATTCTGAAGCTATTTCTTTATTGCTTTTAGCTTCTTTTCTGCTTTTAAGGAATATTTTACGTGTTTGTTCCGGAAGTTCCTGTAAGGTTTTTTGAACAATTAGTTTGATCTCGCTCGAGAACAGATCATTCGGATGACAGGCTTCAAGAGTTGAGATTCGAAAAGCCAGTTCTCGCTGAGTATGTTCCGTAATTTCTTCCTGTATCGTGTTTCTGGTTTGTTGGTTGCGCATGAAGTTTAAGGCTTTGTTCTTGATGCTTGTTAAAATATAAGCCGGAATATTGGTCTCCTCAGGCAATTCATTTCTTTTTTCCCAATAAGACATAAAAGCATCCATGTAAATGTCTTCTGCCGTTGGTATATCTTTTACATACGACCTGGCAAATAAAATAAAAGGTTCTCGGTATTGTTCAAATAGAGCACCTAACGACTTTCTATTAGAGGAATTTATTGACATATACACGGCAAATGTACAAAAAAACAAATCAGGTAACTGTTCTTTTGATGCACTTACATAAAAAGCCGGAAAATAATTAACCTCCATGCTTTGCGTGTTTATCAAAGCGTGGAGGTTAATGAGTATTCTTTTTCGAGTTGTGTTTGTTCAATGGACAACTAACCACTGATTGTATTAAGGAGTAGCGTTCTTCTGTTTTTTAAGAACGAAATAGCCCAAGAATCCTCCGGTTAGCGATGCAACGAAAATACCGATTTTGGATTGCATAATATAATCGGGATTCGTAAACGCAAGCGAGGTTATGAACAATGACATTGTGAAACCTATTGATGATAATAAGCTTACGCCAAACAGGTTTCGGGTGTTCATTCCTGCCGGAAAAGAAGCGATACGCAGTTTCACTAAAATGATGGAAGTGAAAAAGACGCCGATTGTTTTACCTAAGAACAATCCCGCCGTTACACCAATCATAATATTGTTGTTGAATAGCGTTTCTAAGTTTAGCTCTTTGAATGAAACGCCGGCATTAGCAAATGCGAAGATCGGGATGACAAGAAAAATCACGAATTTATGCATTGCCTGCTCTAACAATTGAAGTGGAGGCGTTGCCAGTCTTGTATCTTCCTTTATCTTTTCCAATAGAGCCATTTGCTTATCAGTCAACGTGGGCATTCCATTTGGACGGATTTCTTTAAATTGGTCAATGCTTGTTCTGATTTTACGAATATAACTGTTCTCATCCAGAGCAACATCCGCCGGTATTGTAAATGCTGCTAAAACAGCTGCGATTGTTGAATGCACACCGGATAATAAGAATGCTGTCCATACACCGACAATCCCCAAGATCATATAAAAAAAGACATTACGTATACCTAATCTGTTGCCGATATACATTGTGGCAACAAATCCAAGTCCGATAAACAAGTTGAAAATAGATATTTCAG
Source organism: Massilibacteroides vaginae (assembly GCF_900178525.1). Taxonomy (GTDB): domain Bacteria; phylum Bacteroidota; class Bacteroidia; order Bacteroidales; family Tannerellaceae; genus Massilibacteroides; species Massilibacteroides vaginae. The sequence goes on along the minus strand of NZ_FXDJ01000009.1, from coordinate 371,914 downwards.
AGGTGTAAAAGAAGGCGATAACCAAAACGGCTCCCAAGTCATCCACAATAGCCAATGCTGCTAAAAAAACTTTAAGAGATAAAGGTATTTTATCGCCAAACAGATACAGCACACCTAATGCGAAAGCAATATCTGTTGCCATCGGAATACCCCAGCCGGTACTGGCCGCTCCTGTCGGATTTAGCAACAAATAGATTGCGGCAGGCATAAGCATTCCACCAATGGCTGCCGATATAGGTAATAATGCTTTGCGTGGATTTGATAATTCTCCTGCAATAATTTCTCGTTTAAGTTCAAGCCCTACTACAAAGAAAAATACAGCCATTAAGCCGTCGTTTATCCAGTGATGGATACTGTAAGTCAAATAGGAAACATCATTAAACTGAAGACCAAGTTTATAATCGAAAAAAGAGAAATACGCATCCGACCAAGCGGAATTTGCCAGTATAAATGCAATTAAAACACTTACTCCCAGAACTATCCCGCCCGCTTTTTGCTGTTGCATAAAGCGTTGGACGGGATAAATAACTTTTTCTATGGGATACTTTTTTTGTTCGTTCACTCAATAATTAAATTTTAAGACCTGAAAAACACATAAATCCTAATCCCATTAAACCGGTAATGACAAAGGCTATACCAAGCCCTCTTAATGGTTTTGGGATGTTAGAGTAAGTTATCTTTTCGCTGATCGCAGCCATTCCCAGAATCGCTAATAACCATCCTATACCGCAACCTAAACCATATACGGTAGCTGTACCGATATTTGGGAAAGCACGTTGTTGCATAAACAGTGAACCCCCTAAAATAGCACAGTTTACCGCAAGTAAGGGAAGGAAGATCCCCAGCGATGCGTATAAAGAAGGGAGAAAACGTTCGATAACCATCTCTGCTAATTGAACAAATGAGGCAATTACGGTGATAAATAAAATCAATGAGAGAAAGCTAAGATCGGTATCCGCGAAACTCTCATCCAACCATACTAACGCACCTTCAACTAAAACATATTTTTCTAACAAATAGTTGATCGGAACAGTAACTCCAAGAATAAATACTATCGTTAGGCCTAATCCCAGAGAGGTTTTTACATTCTTTGAGATCGCAAAAAAGGAGCACATACCTAAATAGTATGCAAAAATCATGTTGTCAATAAAAATCGCCCTGATAAAAGTGCTTAAGAACTCTTCCATTTTTATAATTAAATTAATACTTGTTTTATATCCTTATGCGAGGAATCCAAGCAAGATACCGGCGGCTACTGCAGAGCCAATCACACCGGCAACATTTGGTCCCATAGCATGCATCAACAAATAGTTTGATTTATCGTAATGTTGTCCTACTTCATTCGATACCCTTGCAGCGTCAGGTACAGCAGACACGCCCGAGTTTCCAATAAGCGGATTTATTTTGTTTCCTTCTTTCAAGAAGATATTAATAAACTTGACAAATAAGATTCCGGAGAATGTAGCCACCACAAACGAAGCGGCTCCAAGACCAAAGATCGTAATTGACTTAGCCGTTAAAAATGTAGTAGCTTGGGTTGAAGCTCCTACCGTAAGTCCGATAAGTATCGTTACAACGTCGATCAATGAATTACTTGCCGTAACAGCCAATCGTTTCGTAACGCCACTTTCTTTCAGTAAGTTTCCGAAGAATAGCATTCCCAACAGCGGCAAACCGGAAGGAACAATGAAACAAGTAATTATAATACCTACAATAGGGAATGTTATCTTTTCTAACCGAGAAACGCTTCTGGGAGGTTTCATCTTTATCAAGCGTTCTTTGTTTGTTGTCAGCATTTTCATGATAGGAGGCTGAATTACCGGTACAAGTGCCATGTAAGAATAAGCCGAGATGGCAATAGCACCCATCAAGTCCGGAGCAAGTCTGGACGAGAGGAAAATAGCGGTAGGTCCGTCGGCTCCCCCAATAATACCGATTGCTCCGGCTTCAGGAGCTGTATATCCGAACTGCAAGGCCATCATATAGGCTGCGAATATCCCTACTTGGGCAGCAGCACCGATTAGCATCAGTTTCGGATTGGAAATAAGCGATGAAAAGTCTGTCATCGCACCAATGCCTAAGAATATCAATGGAGGATAAACACCATAAATTACACCGTAATAAAGAATGTTCATCACAGATCCCTCTTCGTATATACCGATTTGCATTCCGGGATAGAAGGGGATATTTCCTACAATTATACCAAACCCAATGGGTACGAGCAGCATAGGCTCGAATTTTTTCCCGATACCAAGATACAGAGCAACTAACCCGATCAGGATCATGATTATGTGCCCAGGTGTAGCATTTGCAAAACCTGTATAACTGTAGAATTCACCTAAGTTTTTTAAAAGAAAGTCAAAAATGTGTGTGTCCATGTTCGTGTGGCTTTTAAGCTTTTATGTTTTTTACTTTGTTTACAATGGCAATTAAGTAGCCCAGTGCAATAAATGCACCCGGTGCTAAAACAAAAATAAGGGAACCGTATTCTTCCGGCATTACTTTGAAATTTAAGAGTTTGCCTGTACCAAGCAATTCTCTTAATGCTCCGAGAAGGGTAAGGGCAAAAGTAAAGCCCAATCCTACGCCGATGCCATCAAAGATTGAAGGGATTAGTTTATTTTTAGCGGCAAAAGACTCCGCACGTCCAAGTACAATACAGTTTACAACAATCAACGGGATGAATATACCGAGACTGGCGTATAGCGAAGGCAAAAATGCCTGCATACACAATTGAAGCATTGTAACAAAGGTTGCGATAATGACAATGTAACCGGGAATACGAACCTGGTCCGGAATCAAATTTTTAAGGGCCGAAATTGTGAAATTTGAGCAAATAATAACGAAAGTGGTCGCTACTCCCATAGCTAAACCATTTATTGCGGATGTTGTGGTTCCCAAAGTGGGGCACATACCCAACAGTAAAACAAATATTGGATTTTCTTTAATGATTCCGTTTAATAATATTCTGAGATTACTCATGATTTAGACACATTTATACACGTTTGTGTACACCATGCATGCGCACTTACAATATCAATTCTGTGTGAGAATAAATATGGTGTAAATAAATAATTATTAAATAAGAAATATAGAGTGACTGTGAAGGAATGAATATGACATACCTCATTTTTGTGTGAAGCAGACATACATTACCTACATTCCTCTAACTAAAAGGGAGGAGTATGATCTAATCTTCAGTAAAAGTAGGTCCATGTATAATACGCCTGCTTTTTTTATTAACCAGGTCGTGAGCATGGAATTTTGTTATTTTCACTTTCTTCATCAAAGCTCTTGAATAATATTCGCGGTAAAGATAGTGGTTTTTTTAATCCGTATTATCTCTTTCGTGAAAATAATTTTAGTTTGAATGTGAACTAAAAGGCATCTGAATACTGTTTACCTTTATATAATAAATTCTAAACTATTGCCTATGAAACGTTTTATATGGAGTATGTTGGCCGGCATGATTTGTTTGTTGCCAACCTTTGCACAGTCTGAGTATCAACCTGCCGAAGAAAATCTGAAGGCAAGAGAAACATTCAGGGATAATAAATTCGGAATCTTCATTCATTGGGGGCTTTACAGCATGATGGCTGATGGAGAATGGGTTATGCATAATAAAAATTTGAATTTCGCGGAATACGCAAAACAAGCCGGAGGTTTTTATCCTGCCGGATTTGATGCCAAAGAATGGGTAGCTGCCATTAAGGCTTCCGGAGCTAAATATATTTGCTTCACCAGTCGGCATCACGATGGTTTTTCGATGTTCGACACGAAATATTCGGATTATAATATAGTAAAGGCAACTCCTTTTAAACGTGATGTGATGAAAGAGTTGGCCGACGAATGCCATAAACAAGGAATCAAACTCCATTTTTATTATTCTCATATTGATTGGTATCGGGATGATTATGCGCCGCGTGGAAGAACCGGACTGGGCACCGAGCGGACTACAACCGGAGAGTGGAAAACCTACTATCAGTTTATGAACAACCAGCTGACCGAACTGCTAACCAATTATGGCCCTGTGGGCGCGATCTGGTTTGACGGACTTTGGGATCAGGATCAAAATCCGGGGTTCGACTGGGAACTTCCCGAACAGTATAAATTGATACACAAGCTTCAGCCCGCCTGTCTGATCGGCAATAATCATCATGTGGTTCCCTTTGATGGCGAAGATATTCAAATCTTTGAACGCGACCTTCCGGGCGAGAACAAAGCCGGATATTCGGGCGAATCCGGAATTAGTGCTCTTCCGTTGGAAACCTGCGAAACCATGAATGGCATGTGGGGGTATAAAATGACCGATCAAAACTATAAGTCTACCAAGGATTTGATTCATTACTTAGTAAAAGCGGCCGGCAAAAACGCCAATCTATTAATGAACGTAGGCCCACAACCCGATGGTAGAATTCCGGCTGTGGCCATCGAACGGTTAAAAGAAGTAGGAGCGTGGATGAACGTTTACGGTGAATCTATTTATGGTACGCGAGGAGGTTTGGTATCACCAAGAGATTGGGGTGTAACAACAATGAAGGGAAATAAGCTCTATGTTCACATCCTGAACCTGAAAGATAATGCGTTGTTTATCCCTTTAGCCGATAAAAAAATAAAAAAAGCGGTTTTGTTTAAGGACAAAACAGCCGTTAAATTTACACAAGATAAAGACGGATTGGTTTTAAAGCTTGGCGCGGTTCCTGCGGAAATCGATTGTGTTGTGGAACTGACTTTCTGAACATACTTTCCGTGAGGAAAATGATTAGAACCAAATAACTTTTATAACCTTTATTTTCCTTTTTCCATATATATAGAAAAAGCTTTCTACAGTTGTGGAAAAACTTTACCACAGATATAGAAAAACATGACGACAACTGTGGAAAAAGAAAAATAAAGGTTATATGTGAAAAAGGAAAGGATATAAATGAAATAACAAAGGACACGTTTTCTTATTATTAGCCGTGAAATTTTATTTATTAAACAACCCAAGTTCTAAAAAAGAATACTTAATTGTAACGTTATGTGATTAAAAGCATTACTTTTGTGGCTTATAATTAGTAGGATAATAAAAATGGATAAAGTAAGTTATGCTCTTGGCTTAAGTATTGGGAATAATTTCCAAAACTCCGGCATTAAAGAATTAAATGTAGAAGATTTTGTAAGAGGTTTGAAACACATTTTATCGGATGAAAAACCTGAAATCAGTTACGATGAAGCGAAACAAGTTATCAATGATTTTTTTGTGAAACTTCAACAAGAGAGTTTGGAAATCAATAAAAAGGCCGGAGAGGAATTTTTAACAATTAACAAAGGAAGAGCTGGAGTTGTAGCACTGCCCAGTGGATTACAATATCAGATATTAACAAAAGGAACAGGAGCTAAGCCTACTGCTACAGATAGCGTGAAGTGTCATTACCATGGTACATTAATTAACGGCGAAGTGTTTGATAGTTCGGTAGAACGTGGCGAACCTGCTGTTTTTGGTGTTTCGCAAGTAATTCGCGGCTGGGTTGAAGCGCTTCAATTAATGGAAGTAGGTTCGAAATGGAGACTGTTCATTCCTTCTGATCTGGCTTATGGAGAACAAGGAGCCGGTGGCTCGATCGGTCCTAATAGCACATTGATCTTCGATGTAGAATTATTGGATATTATAAAATAAAAAGAATAAAGATAGAACATGAAAAAAATGAGTGTATTAATTGCTACTGCTGTTGTAGCATTGGGCGTTTCGGCCACATCATGCGACTCTAAAAAGAGTGCTAACCTCAAAACCGGAGCAGATAGCGCAAGCTATGCTATTGGTGTTAATACCGGAGCAAGCTATAAAGAAAATCTAAAAACTTTGCCTGGCGGTGAAGCTAATATCGATGCATTGATCGCCGGATTTGTTCAGGCAATTAAAGGGGATTCAACACAAATGTCACCGGCAGACGCACAAGCTTATCTGCAAACTTATTTCGTTGAGGCATCTGCAAAAGAAGCAGCTAAAACGAAAGAAGAAGGAGTTGCTTTCCTTGAAGAAAATAAAACAAAAGATGGCGTAATCACTACTCCAAGCGGATTGCAATATAAAGTAGAAGTAGAAGGTACAGGCGCGAAGCCAACTGCCGAAGATCGTGTGAAAGTTCATTATACAGGTACTTTATTGGACGGAACAAAATTTGACAGCTCTTTGGAACGTGGTGAACCTGCTGAATTTGGCGTTACTCAGGTAATTGCCGGATGGACTGAAGGACTTCAGATTATGCCTGTTGGTTCTAAATATACATTCTGGATCCCTTCTGATCTGGCTTATGGCGAACGTGGTGCAGGTGGCGATATCAAACCAAACAGCACATTGAAGTTTGAAGTAGAACTACTTGAAATTTTAAAATAAAAACGAATATCCCTAACGGGACGTTCTATTTTAAAAGCAGATAAAGTTGCCGAATAAGGGGTGCTTTATCTGCTTTTATCGTTTAATTAACTTTTTTTTCTTACACAATGCTGTGAAGTTTGGATTTTATATATACTTTTGATACTATTAACCAATAGTATATTAAATTGTAATTTTCTTTATATGGAAAAAGTAGATAAGCTTGACCGACAGATATTAAATATTATATCTAAAAATGCCCGTATCCCGTTTAAGGACGTAGCTGAAGATTGTGGTGTTTCGAGAGCCGCTATTCATCAGCGTGTTCAACGTATGGTTGACATGAATGTGATTACGGGTTCTGGTTATCATATCAACCCGAAAATATTGGGTTATAACACATGTACTTATATTGGTGTGAAATTGGAACGTGGTTCTATGTATAAAGATGTAGTTCCAGAGTTTGAAAAAATACCGGAAGTAGTGGAATGTCATTTTACTACAGGCCCATATACCTTGTTGATTAAGTTGTATGCCCGTGATAATGAGCATCTAATGGAGTTGTTGAATTCGAAAATCCAGGAAATAGATGGGGTAAATGCTACCGAAACATTAATCTCTTTACGCCAGAGTGTTAAAAGAGAGATACCTATTGTGGTTAATCCGGAATAAAAGGCATCTTTTTTGTTTAAAAAGAAAAACCCGGGCTTGATGAGAGTCCGGGTTTTTTTATGCTAATAAAAATCAAAAGAGATTCTTAAATTGTTTCATTTCAGGAGGATGTTTATCTTTGTCGTGAAAACCATATAAGTTAAACTGGTAGGATGAGTAGTATAAGGGGTTTGGGATTATTGTTGCTTCTGACTTTATTAACACTTGAAGTCGGAGCGGATGAGATGTATCGTTTTCGGGTTTATCTGAAAGACAAAGGTGCAAGCGAGTTTTCAGTTGACCGGCCGGAAGAGTTTCTTTCGGAAAAAGCGATTGCCCGTCGTTTGAAACGGAATATTGCCGTAACAGAAGTTGATCTGCCTGTTTCACAACTATATATTGACTCTTTAGTGTCTGCCGGAGTAGTTCCGGTGGTGCACAGCCGTTGGTTGGCCACGGTTGTGGTAGAATGTATGGATAGCCTTGCGGTTGAAAAGGTGAAAGAATTATCAATAGTAGACTCCGTGAAATGGGTGTGGAAAGGCGAAATTGGCGGAGGAGTTTGCGAAATTCCGGAAACGCCGGCCGGAGGGAATGAGGCTAAAGACGAACTGCTGGACGAACCTTATGGCTATGCCTATAATCAGATAAAAATGCTGAACGGAATCAAACTGCATGAAAAAGGTTACCGTGGAAAAAATATGATGGTTGCTGTTATAGATGCCGGCTTTCTGAATGTAAATACAATCGATGTTTTTAAATCATTGAATATTTTGGGAACCCGCAATTTTGTTCTGCCCGAAGAGAGCGTTTATGTGGGTGATGATCACGGCACAAAGGTGCTGTCTTGCATGGCAGCGAATACAACCGGATTAATGATCGGAACCGCGCCCGAAGCGTCGTATTGGTTAATAAAGAGTGAAGACAGTAGATCCGAATTTCCTGTTGAGGAGGATTATTGGGCAGCGGCTGTTGAATTTGCAGATAGCGCAGGGGTAGATGTTATCTCTTCTTCTTTAGGGTATTTTTCGTATGATGCGGAAGGAATGGGCTATTGCCAGACTGCATTGGATGGCAACACCGCATTGATAAGTCGTGTGGCGCAACTTGCGTCTGAAAAAGGTATCCTGTTGTTTTGTAGTGCCGGAAATGAAGGGAACGGAAGTTGGGGTAAAATTACTTTTCCATCGGATGCTGCGGGCATTCTTACTGTAGGGTCGATTACCTCGGATAAAAAAAGAAGTGTTTTCAGTTCTATCGGTTTTACGTCAGACTATCGTGTGAAACCCGACGTGGTGGCTTTGGGAACAGGTAGCTGTGTGATTGGTCCTTTGGGAGATATACGATATGCGAACGGAACGTCTTTTTCCACACCGATTCTTGCCGGGTTGGGTGTTTGCCTGTGGCAGGCGCTGCCTTGGTTGAGCAATTATGAAATAATCGATCTGTTAAGAGAATCTTCCAGTCAATATAAACGTCCAGACGCCGAACTTGGATATGGTATTCCGGATGTGTTTAAAGCCTATAAAATAGAACATAATCATGTTTCCTTATCCAGATAATCAGCCGGAAAGTAAGCCTCTTACGCTGCGTGAACTTAATTTGCAACTCAAGTTGGTGGTGCAGAAGAGTTTCCCTGAAACTTACTGGTTGCGTGCAGAAACGAGTGACGTACGGGTTAATCATGCCTCAGGGCATTGTTATCTGGAATTTGTGGAAAAAAATGAGCAGACCGGACAGATCGTAGCTAAAGCCCGGGGATCCATCTGGGCGAAAACATTCGGTATGTTGAAGCCTTATTTTGAAAAGGAAACGGGTCAGGCTTTTGTGTCGGGACTAACCGTGTTGGTCAACGTATCCGTCGAGTTTCATGAGTTGTATGGCTTTAGTCTTACGGTTTATGATATCGACCCGACGTATACTTTGGGTGATATGGCCCGCAAGCGTATGGAAATTGTCAATCAGCTGAAAGCGGATGGTATATTTACCTTAAATAAAGAATTGCAATTTCCCGTTTTGCCGCGGCGTATCGCGGTGGTTACTTCGCCCACTGCTGCCGGTTATGAGGATTTTCTTAATCAGCTGTCAAACAACAAGCCGGGGTTTCCATTCTATATTAAGCTGTTTCCGGCCTTGATGCAGGGCGATAAAACCGAAGAATCTGTTATTTCCGCATTAGACCGTATCTATGCCAATGCGGATTGTTTCGATGTGGTCGCGATTATCCGTGGAGGAGGAGCAAGCTCAGACCTGAGTTGTTTTGATTCCTACTTGTTGGCCGCCAATTGCGCCCAATTTCCATTGCCTGTTATTACGGGTATCGGACATGAGCGCGACGAAACGGTGTTGGATATGGTAGCGCATACTCGTATGAAAACACCTACTGCCGTGGCCGAATTTCTTATCGGACAAATGAAGCTTGCCGCTGATGAAGTGAGCGATTTGGAAGATCGATTGATCTATAGTACTGATAAGAAACTTGCAGAACAAAAAACGTTGATGCAGCTTTTGTTTTCCAGATTGCCTGTTATGGCATTGAATATTCTGGCAACTCATAAAACAGCGACCAATGACCGTTTCAGAAAGATTCAGCGATTGGCAGACGAGCATTTGGCGGAAAATAAAAAGTTTTTGCAATTGACGGAGCAGTTTGTTACAATGGCTTCTCCCGATTATATTCTCAAACGGGGATATACGCTGACGTTGAAAGAGGGGAAAATACTTAAATCCGCATCGGCCTTTGCTCCGGGCGAAACAATTGTTACTCGCTTTGCCGATGGCGAAGTAGAGGGAGTGGTTACTACGATAAATAAAAAATAAAACAATATATGGGAAAAGGAAATGAAACGTATAATGAGGCAGTTGCTAAATTACGTGAAATCGTTGCCGATATAGAAAGAGGAGAGCTGGATGTAGATCTTCTTGCCGAACGCGTAAAAGAGGCTGCCCGATTGATAAAACTTTGCAAAGAAAAACTTTTCAAAGTGGACGAAGAGGTGAAAAAGATACTGGAAGAGCTGGAGTAATGAAAAAATATGTGCTGATTGTTGCCGGTGGCAAAGGGCTTAGAATGGGCGCCGACCTCCCTAAGCAGTTTATCCCACTAAAAGATAAGCCTTTGTTGATGCATACGCTGAATGTGTTTTATTCATGGGATGCCACCGTTGAATTGTTGTTGGTATTGCCCGAATCGCATCAAGCCTATTGGAGGATGTTGTGCGCGGAATTAAACTTTACAGTCCCTCATCGGGTAGTAACTGGGGGAGAAACCCGTTTTCATTCTGTGTTGAACGGACTAAAGGAGATACATGAACCCGGTTTGATCGCGGTGCATGATGGTGTACGTCCTTTTGTTACGCCCGAAATCATATCGGCCTGTTTTGCAGAAGCGGCTACCTCAGGTGCTGCCATACCGGTTGTACCTCTTGTTGATTCTATCCGTAAGCGGGAAGGAGAGAATAGTTTTCCGGTGGATAGGAATTCTTATTGCGCAGTGCAGACTCCGCAAGTGTTTGTGTCTGCGCTTTTACATTCGGCTTACAAGCAACCTTACGTGGATACGTTTACCGATGACGCTTCAGTTGTAGAAGCTGCCGGAGGACGAATCTGTTTAGTGGAAGGTAATCGTGAAAACATTAAGATAACAACAGCGACTGATCTGTTATACGCTAAAATGTTACTGGATATATAGTCTGATAATAAAGGGGAATTATGTTATATGCTTGATCTGGATAAACGTTCGATTTCCTATCTGCCGGGAGTAGGTCCTAAGAAAGCGGATATTCTGGTAAAGGAGGCCGGCATATCTTCGTATGAAGATTTGTTGTATTACTTTCCCTACCGCTATGTAGATCGTAGTCGTTTTTATCAGGTGGCCGAGATTAACGGATCAATGCCTTATATCCAATTGAAAGGACGTATTCTTTCGTTTGAAACACTGGGTGAAGGGCGTACACGAAGGCTTGTTGCTCGCTTTGCAGACGGATCGGGTGTGATTGATCTGGTTTGGTTTAAAGGAGTGGCCTTTGTTAAGAATAAATACGTACTGAATAAGGAGTATATTGTTTTTGGAAAGCCTACCGAGTTTGGACGCAGTTATAACATAGCACATCCCGAGATTGATCCGATAGAGCAAGGCGGACAAGTAGCAGGAGGGCTCACTCCATTTTATAATACAACAGAAAAGATGAAGAAATCTTTTCTGAATTCCAAAGCGATTCAAAACCTGCAATACTCACTGCTTAAATCGTTGAACTGGGATATTCCTGAAACTCTTCCGCGGCATCTGCTCGATCGGGTAGGTATGATGTCGTTGCCGGAAGCTATACGTAATATTCATTTTCCTGACTCGGCCGAAGCCTTAAAGTCTGCTCAGCTCCGCCTGAAATTTGATGAGCTTTTCTTTGTGCAATTAAACACGCTTCGTACGGCTACGATGCGGAAAAGAAAACTGAAAGGGATTGTGTTTCCCAATGTGGGAGAGATGTTCAATACCTTTTATAAAGACTATCTGCCGTTTGAATTGACTGGTGCGCAAAAACGTGTTGTGCGTGAGATACGCGCGGACATGGGGAGTGGCAGGCAGATGAATCGTTTGTTACAAGGTGATGTAGGAAGCGGAAAAACCTTGGTTGCTTTATTATCCATGTTACTGGCGGTAGACAACGCCTATCAAGCTTGCATAATGGCTCCGACCGAGATTCTGGCGAATCAGCATTATGTCACAATTATGGAGTTTCTCAAGGATATGCCTATCAAAGTTGCTTTGTTGACCGGCTCGACAAAGAAAAAAGAACGAGAAAAGATATTGCCCGCGATTGCTTCCGGAGAAATACAAATTGTGATAGGAACACATGCCTTGATTGAAGAGACGGTTGTGTTTTCATCGTTGGGACTGTCCATAATCGATGAGCAACATCGATTCGGTGTTGAACAACGCGCGCGTTTGTGGACAAAGAATTCGGTCATCCCCCATGTGTTGGTGATGACCGCAACACCTATTCCGCGCACATTGGCCATGACGCTTTACGGTGATCTGGATGTTTCGGTGATAGACGAACTGCCTCCCGGGCGAAAGCCGATTAAAACCTTGCATCGATATGATAATAAAAAGGCGCAGTTGTATGATTTCCTGAGAAAGGAAATTCAGTTAGGACGTCAGGTTTATGTTGTTTATCCTTTGATTGAGGGCAGTGAAAAATTAGACTATAAAAACCTGGAAGAGGGCTTCGAGATTTTTAAAGAAGTTTTTCCTGAATACAAGGTTTGCATGGTGCATGGCAAAATGAAGGCAGCGGATAAAGACGCGGAAATGCAAAAGTTTATATCAGGCGAAGCAAATATGTTGTTGGCTACCACGGTTATTGAAGTTGGCGTAAATGTGCCGAACGCTTCGGTTATGGTAATAGAAAGTGCCGAGCGTTTCGGGCTTTCTCAGTTACATCAATTGCGCGGACGGGTTGGGCGAGGAGCCGAACAGTCTTATTGTGTGTTGGTTTCCTCTTACAAACTGAGCAATGACACCCGAAAAAGGTTGGAAATCATGGTTAGCACTAACGATGGTTTTGAAATAGCCGAGGCCGATCTTCGCTTAAGAGGGCACGGTGATCTGGATGGAACGCAGCAAAGCGGGGAAGGGGTGTATCTGAAAATTGCCAGTTTGGCTACAGACGGTCAGATACTTCAATACGCGCGGGATATAGCAAATGAATTATTGGACAAAGACCCCGATTTGACGGACGAAACCAACCGTATACTGAACGAACGTTTGAGCAAAATCTTCAGAAAAAAGACTAACTGGGGACTCATTAGCTGATGTGTTGTACAACATACCATCGTTCTTCTGATGAGATATACTATCATTTTCAGCGGAATCGTTAAACGCATATACCTATTTATTAAGGATTTTTTTCGTTATAATTTTTGTCTCGTTAGGCAAAAATACGAACTTTGGCAAAATTCGGATTTGGGGAGGTCCTCTCCGAATCATTTCAGAAACATTATAAGGAGCAAATTTTATTGTGATGAACAATATTAAAACAGTATTATTGATAGGTTGTTCTATGTTTTTTGCATCAGCTACGATGGCAAAAGACAAAGAATCAAAAATAAAAAAACAAACTGAAGAACAGACTCAATTGATGGATATACGCGTGTCTGAATTAATGGCAGACCGGGTAGGCTTTAAAAAAGACATCCTTCTGAAAGAGCTGGAAAGCATAGAAGATATTATGCTTGAAGAAGAGTTAGCACTCGAGGAACTGATGTATCCGGCTGATGAACTTTACGGATCCCACTGGGAAAATAAATGGGTTAACCCGTATAGAAACGCAAAGATAGAATTTCCCGATTCCGCTTCAATAGACTGCTCCCGCTTCGCCATCCCTATAGATAATGATATAAAAATTACTTCCAAATTCGGCCCTCGTCGCCGTCGTATGCATAACGGTATTGATTTAAAAGTTTTTATTGGTGACACCATTCGCGCTGCTTTTGATGGAAAAGTACGTATTCGTAGCGCCGAACGAAGAGGGTATGGCAAGTACCTTGTTTTGCGTCATCCCAATGGACTTGAAACAGTTTACGGGCATTTATCCGGTTATTTAGTAGAGGAAAATGAAATAGTACGTTCGGGCCAACCTATCGGATTGGGAGGTAATACGGGACGTTCCACAGGTTCTCACCTTCATTTTGAAACCCGCTTTTTAGGTCAGCCGATTAATCCGGCGGATATTATAGACTTCGAAAATGCTGTTCCTCATCAAGATCAGTATGTGTTCCGTAATATGAAGATAAACGGGCGTAAAAGCAATATCTACACCTCTTCAAACGCGCAGATGGTTTATCATAAAGTAACCTCAGGGCAAACGCTTGGAGGAATTGCCCGCAGATATGGTACAAGTGTTAATGAGCTTTGCCGGTTAAACGGGCTAAGCAAAACTTCTGTTCTTAGAATCGGGCAATCTATCCGTGTAAGTGCAGGCGTAGAGCCAACCAAGAATACTGCTAAAGCAGAGGTGAAACCGCAGGAAGTAAAACAAGCTGTTAAGCAGGTGAAGACTACGGTAGAAGCTACCCCTCAGGCTGTTGCTTCGGTAAACGGTAATGCAGATCCGATTTATCATCATATTCAGTCCGGTGATACGCTTGGTGCTATCGCGATAAAATATGGTACAACCGTAACCAAATTGTGTCAGTTGAATAATATCTCCCGCACAACTGTTTTGAAATTAGGACGTAAAATACGTTGCTCATAATAAAATTAAGAAATTACAAAAAAACGGGGTTGTTCTACAAAGAGCAACCCCGTTTTTTTTGTAAATCGGCACGTCATTATTTCTCAATTTTAAGTTAAAATCGGGTAAAATTGGTCAGAAAAACCGCCGGTTTTAAGACCTTGAAAATCAAAGGTTTTTAAGGTTGAAAAATATAAAGGTTATTTTCCGGAAAATATCCTTTATTTTTCGAAAAATAAAGGATATAATTAAAAACATAAAGGATGCAGCCGGAGCAACACTCTTTTTTTAGGGAAATTTGAATTGTTAATTTGATATTAGCAAGAAAGTTCTGCCATTTTCTATGCGAGGGGGTAAATAATCGGAGGTTTTTGAGTAAGTTTGTAGCACGTTATATGGCTAAGAATATGGTAGATACTAAGGAACAATTTGAGAAAGTAATTTCTTTGTGTAGAGATTTGTTTGAAAAGAAGCTTCACGACTACGGTCCTTCCTGGCGTATTATGCGTCCTCAATCAGTTACAGACCAGATATTTATTAAGGCAAACCGGATTCGAAGTCTTGAAACCAAGGGGGTAAGCCTGGTAGGCGAAGGTATTCTACCGGAGTTTATAGCGATCGTAAACTATGGTATCATAGGGTTGATACAATTATCATTGGGGTTTTCAGATACAACCGATCTTTCTTCGGAAGAAGCGTTGACGCTTTACGATAAGTATATGACTGAAACGAAGGAACTGATGTATGCCAAGAATCACGACTATGATGAAGCGTGGCGTAGTATGCGTATTAGTTCGTATACCGACCTGATATTGATGAAGATTTACAGAACCAAACAAATAGAAAGCAACTCCGGGCAAACGCTTGTTTCCGAAGGTATTGACGCAAACTATATGGATATGGTGAATTATGCGCTTTTCGGATTGATCAAAATGGAATTCGGAGACGAATAAAAATGGATTGCAAAAAAACATCGATAAAGGTTTTAGCCGAACTCTGCAGGTTGCTGATCGGATTGGTTTTTGCGTTTTCAGGTTTTGTTAAGGCGATCGACCCGGTTGGTGGGGTTATTAAGATAAACGAATACCTGGGTGCCTTTGGCTGGGATGGGCTTAAACTGTTTTCAGGACTTATCTCTTTCAATCTGGCTGCCATCGAATTTACGTTGGGCATTTGTGTGCTGTTGGGAGCCTATCGTCGCTACTCAGGTTTTTTCGTATTGCTGATGATGGTTTTCATGACGCCGCTAACCCTGTATCTGGCCTTGTTTGATCCGGTATCCGACTGCGGGTGTTTTGGCGACGCGCTGGTTATTTCAAACTGGGATACTTTCTATAAAAACATTGTGTTGCTGGCGGCATCTGTCTTTTTGTTTATCTATAACCAACGGATACAGCCTTTGTTTACGTATAAATCCATTTGGTTTGTAGTGGTGTATGCTTATTGTATGTGTATGTTTTTCTCCTACCATAATTATTCGCATTTGCCGGTTAAGGATTTTCGCCCGTATAAGATAGGAGCCGATATTTCGGCTTTGATGAGTACGCCCGAAGGTGCGGAAGAGGATGAATATAAATACACATTCATTTATGAGAAAGACGGGGTGCAGAAAGAGTTCTCGTTGAATGATTACCCTGCCGACGATCCGTCGTGGAGCTTTGTGGAATCTAAAACCGAACTGGTTAAGCAGGGATATGTTCCGTTAATAAAAGACTTTGTCTTGTTTGACGATGAGGATCAAAACGTAACAGACGAGTTGCTGACAAACGATACTGGGGTTTTGCTGCTGATCGCTCCTAAGTTGGAACGATCTAAAGACCAACGTATTGATGAGATAAACGCACTCTTCGATTACGCAAACGAACAGGGGATAGCTTTCTACTGTGTTACTGCCTCATCGGATGATATGGTGCAAGACTGGATTGATAAAACCGGTGCTGAATATCCGTTTTTGATGGGTGACGAAACAATACTCAAAACAATAATCCGTTCCAATCCAGGGCTGGTTTTGTTGAAAAATGGGGTTGTTTTCGCAAAATGGCATTACAACGATATGCCGGAAGAAGAGAATTTAGAAAAGGTTCTTTCAGATCTTTTAAGTAAAGATACGATAGAACCGCGCAAAGAAGATCGGAAAATAGCCATCTGCTTAATCTCTTTTGCCGTACCTTTGTTGTTCGTTTGGTTGTATGACTTTTTCCGTTACAGACGAAGAAAAAAAGCGTAAAATAATTTATGTATAACATATTAAATAATTTGTACTTATGAGAAAGAATATTGTTGCAGGAAACTGGAAAATGAACACCACACTTCCTGAAGGTCTGGCTCTTGCGAAAGAACTTGATGCAGCGTTGAAAGGTAAAACAGTAAACTGTGATGTTGTAATTGGTACGCCATTCACACATTTGGCTACTGTAGCCGCAGCTATTGATACGGCAAAGATCGGTGTTGCTGCTGAAAACTGCGCTGATCAGGATAAAGGTGCTTACACAGGTGAGGTATCTGCAGCGATGGTTGCTTCAACAGGCGCTAAATATGTAATTTTAGGTCACTCTGAAAGACGTGCGTATTACCACGAAACTGCTGAAATCCTGAAAACAAAAGTAACTTTGGCTTTAGCTAACGGATTAACTCCTATTTTCTGTATTGGTGAAGTGTTGGAAGAAAGAGAAGCCGGAAAGCATTTTGAAGTTGTTGAAGAACAAATCAAATCTTCTTTATTCGATCTTTCTGTTGAAGATTTCGGTAAAATAGTATTGGCTTACGAACCGGTTTGGGCTATCGGAACCGGTAAAACTGCTACTTCAGATCAGGCGCAGGAAATACACGCGTATATCCGTAAGGTTGTTGCCGCGAAATACGGCGAAACTGTTGCTAACGATTGTTCTATCCTTTACGGTGGAAGCTGTAACGCTTCTAACGCGAAAGAATTATTCTCAAAACCGGATGTTGACGGCGGTTTGATCGGCGGAGCATCTTTAGGTGTAGATAAATTCCTTCCGATTATTGAAGCATTTTGATAATAACTCAAAAAAAGGGAATACCTGAAGGGATGATTTCTGTTTTAAGGAGATCATCATCCGGGGTATTCCCCTTTTCTTTTTTATATAAGGCATGAGAAAAATACTTTTAAGGTCATCGCTCTTTTTATTGCTGTTGGCAGTTTATCCGGTATACGCTCAGGATCAATTTAGAGGACAAGCTTTTTCAATTATTGACGCGTTGCAGGAATCCGTACCGGGTAAGGGCGAAGTGGAGATCAACCAGTCTGTTGCAATACGGAATCTGTTGGGAACGCGCAGATCTTCCGTAAACGATGAAACGCAATACCTGGAAATGCCGGGATTTCGTGCGCAAGTTTTTTCCGGTAATCTGAAAAACTCTAAAGACGAAGCGTTTAAGAAGGAAAAAGAAATCAAGGACCTTTTCCCGGAATTGATAACATACGTTACTTATGTGGCACCATTCTGGAGATTGCGTATAGGCGATTATCGTTCGCATGAAGAGGCATACCATACAATGCGTGTGCTAATGGACGCGTTTCCGTCTTATGCCAAAGAAATGTATATCGTGAGAGAAGATGTAAAGATACCGTTGTATTAAAATGCACAGATAAAGAGATGAAAGAAAGTAGTGAAGAGCAATTGGCCGCTCGCGAAGAATTAAAAGTTCATTATGAAAGTATTATAAATCTGTTGGGCGAAGATTCTTCCCGTGAAGGACTCATCCGCACGCCCGAACGTGTAGCTAAAGCGATGCAATTCCTAACCAAAGGCTATCGTGAAGATCCAGAAGCCATACTGCGATCGGCTATGTTTGCAGAAGAAGGTTATAAGCAGATGGTTATCGTAAAGGATATCGATTTCTTTTCACTTTGTGAGCACCACATGCTGCCTTTCTTTGGTAAAGCCCATATTGCATATATTCCCAATAAGTACATCACGGGACTTAGTAAACTTCCCCGTATCGTGGATATTTTTGCCCGCCGGCTGCAGATACAGGAACGCATGACGCTACAAATTAAAGACTGTATTCAGCAGACATTGAATCCGTTGGGTGTGATGGTTGTTATTGAAGCACAACACATGTGTATGCAAATGCGTGGGGTAGAAAAACAAAATTCGTTAACCACAACTTCAGACTTTACCGGCTTTTTCCAACAAGCTAAAACCCGTGAAGAATTTATGAACCTGATAAAGCATACCAGGTAACCGCATCCCCTTAACCTGATTTTTTCGGACAATATTTCGTACCTTTGCCACTGTATTAAGACAGAGGAAATAAGCATGAACATAGCGGCATTGGTATCGGGAGGAGTAGATAGCTCCGTAGTCGTACACCAGCTAAAAGAGGCGGGGTATGATCCTACGATCTTTTATATCCGGATAGGAATGGAAGATAAGGATGGTTATATAGATTGTCCTGCGGAAGAAGATATTGAAATCACGTCATACATCGCCAGAAAATACGGCTGTAAGATGGAGATAGTTTCTTTGCATGAAGAATATTGGGAAAAAGTGGTAAGTTATACGATCGAATCTGTAAAGAGAGGCTTAACCCCAAACCCCGATATGATGTGCAATAGATTCATTAAGTTTGGTTGCTTCGAAGATAAATGGGGAAAAGATTTCGATAAAATAGCAACCGGTCATTACGCGACTACCACCGAAATAGATGGAAAAGTCTGGCTTTCTACTGCAAAAGATAAACACAAGGATCAAACAGATTTTTTGGCACAAATAACCCGTTTGCAAATTCAAAAGCTGATGTTCCCTATCGGGAATCTCCTGAAAAGCGAAGTGCGCGCTATTGCGGCTGAAGAAAAGCTGCCGAGCGCACAAAGAAAAGACAGTCAGGGAATTTGTTTTCTTGGTAAAATCAACTACAATGATTTTATCGGGCGTTACTTAGGACAAAGAACCGGCAAGATTGTAGAGTTAGAAACCGGCAAGATCGTTGGCAAACACAATGGTTACTGGTTTCATACTATCGGACAGCGTAAAGGTCTCGGACTGAGCGGTGGCCCCTGGTTTGTAATCAAGAAAGATATTAAACGGAATATTATCTACGTCTCTAACGGATACGATCCCGAAACGCAGTATAATAAAGTGGTGAATATGCAAGGGTTTGACTTTATAACCGAAGATCCCTGGGGCGATTTTGAAGGAACAAAAGACATCACCTTTAAGATACGGCATACACCGGAGTTTACAACCGGCCGACTTCGTAAAATCGGAGATCTGTACCGTATTGAATCAGACGAAAAGATACAAGGCGTAGCTCCGGGTCAATATGGCGTTGTGTATGACAAAGAGAGCCGGCTCTGCCTCGGTAGCGGAATGATTATTGACGAAAACACCTGATCAGGAAAATAAAAACGGGGTGAGTTTCATTAAAGGAACTCACCCCGTTTTGTTATGTTTAAAGGATTTGTTAGAATCCTCTGATCGCTTCAATACCGGGAAGCACTTTTCCTTCGATAGCTTCCAGTAATGCTCCACCACCGGTAGATACGTAAGAAACACCGTCGGCAAGACGGAATTTGTTTACACAGGCAACCGAGTCACCTCCACCTACTAATGAGAATGCACCTTCTTTGGTTGCTTCAACTATTGCTTCGCCTACTGCACGAGAACCGTGTGTGAAGTTTTCGAATTCGAATACTCCTGTAGGACCATTCCAAAGAATTGTTTTTGATTTCTTGATTACTTCCGCGTAGATTGCTTCCGTTTTAGGACCTATATCAAGGCCTTCCCATCCGTCGGGGATTTCATTTACTTCTGCAAAGGCGGTTTTCGCGTCGTTGCTGAAGCTATCCGCTATTTTTGTGTCAACAGCTAATACCAGATTTACGCCTTTGTCTTTAGCCTTCTGTAATAATTCCAGAGCAAGATCAAGCTTGTCGTCTTCGCAGATGGAATTACCTATTTTTCCACCAAGAGCTTTCGTGAAAGTATACGTCATACCCCCTGTTACGATCAGGTTGTCTACCTTATTCAATAAGTTTTCAATGATTTCAATTTTAGAAGAAACCTTTGATCCACCCATGATTGCTGTAAATGGACGGGCAATGTCGTTCAGGATTTTTTCAACGGCTTTTACTTCTTTTTCCATCAGGTAACCGAACATCTTGTGATTGATGTCGAAGTAAGCCGCGATTAATGCGGTCGAAGCATGTGCACGGTGTGCTGTGCCGAAAGCGTCATTTACATAGCAGTCTGCATACGAAGCCAGCTTCTTGGTGAAACCTTTCTGGCTTTCTTTAACCGCTTTCTTCGCTTCTTTCTTTTCTTCATCAGAAGCGTCTTCAGCTAAACCTCTTGGTTTTCCTTCTTCTTCAGCATAGAAGCGAAGGTTTTCCAGTAATAAAGCTTCTCCCGGTTTTAGGGCAGCTGCTTTCAAGCCTGCTTCTTCACCGATACAGTCGCCGGCAAACTGAACGTCTACGCCTAACAATTTAGAAACGTGATTCAAAATATGCTTTAATGAGAACTTATCAGTAACTCCTTTCGGACGTCCTAAGTGAGAACCGATAATTACACTTCCACCATCAGAGAGAATTTTTTTCAATGTTGGTAGAGCGGCACGGATACGTGTGTCGTCTGTGATATTAAAGTTTTCATCTAACGGAACGTTAAAGTCAACTCTAACGAATGCCTTTTTGTTGGCAAAATTGAACTTGTCAATAGTTTGCATAACTTTTATATTTATGTTTTGAAGTAATATCTTCTTGGAAAATGCTTTCAAAATTACATAAAAATATCCAATCCGAAATTCCTTTTCCGGTAATTATTCCACCAGTTTGAATCGGACACGCAGCCTTCCCGGCGTGTAATCACAGTTTAGAAGCTTGAAATGTCCGATGGTAGAAGTGTTTTCTACATGGGCGCCTACACATGCGCAAGCGTCATAATCTCCCACGCGTATGATTCTTAATGTATCACCTACATTTTCGGGCAGCTTGTTCATATCAACAATAGCTGCCGCTTCTTCTTTAGTCATGAAATGAACCGTTACGGGTAGATGGCGATCTATCACATCGTTTACGATTTGTTCTACTTCTGCCATCTTTGCTGCTCCCGGATCTTCGGACAAGAGATAATCGCATTTGCTTTTCTTTCGTTCGATATGCGTGTTCATGGAACGAGGGCAGCCAAACATACGAACCATGGTTTGGTTCAGAATATGTTCGGCCGTATGCATGGCCGGGTTGGCGTGATCTTTAATGTTGTCGCTAAGGCCTGTTGCCGCTTCTATCATAGTTTATCTATTGGTGTACATTTGTTCGTAATACTTCATATAGTCGCCTCCGGTGATGTCGGCTACCCATTGCTGATTGGCGAGATACCATTCTATTGTTTTTACAATACCAACTTCGAAAGACGTTTCCGGCAGCCAGCCTAATTCCGTGCTGATCTTTGTCGGGTCTATCGCGTAACGGTGGTCGTGCCCGAGCCGGTCTTTCACGAATGTGATTAAGCTGTCATTGATCCAGTCGATTGCTATTTCGCCGTTTTTATCCGTTTCTTTCTTTTTCAGCACCGCTCGCAACTCCGGTTTTTCGCTCATCATTTTATGAATCGTTGCAATGGTGAGTTTAACGATCTCAATGTTTTGTTTTTCGTTATGCCCGCCTACATTATATACTTCGCCGTTTTTGCCGTTTCTTACCACCTTGTCGATTGCCTTGCAGTGATCTTCCACATAGAGCCAGTCTCTTACGTTCGATCCATCTCCGTAAACCGGAAGGGGTTTGCCTTCCAATATGTTTTTTATAATCAGGGGGATTAACTTTTCGGGGAAATGGAAAGGCCCGTAATTATTTGAACAACGGGTAGTGGTTACCGGCATTTTGTAGGTTTCGAAATAAGCCTTAACAAACAAGTCTGCGCTTGTTTTAGAGGCACTGTAAGGGCTGCGCGGATCGAGTGGGGTAGTTTCATGAAAGAATCCTTCCGCACCCAGACTGCCGTATACCTCGTCGGTCGAAACCTGATGAAAGCGAACCCCTTCACGCCAGATAGGATAACCGTTTTCGTCTTTCCCTGTAACCCAGGCTTTACGCGCTGCGTCCAGCAGATTTTGTGTGCCCAGGATATTGGTAATTAAAAACAATTGCGGATTTTCGATACTCCTGTCTACATGGCTTTCGGCTGCGAAGTTTACCACATAGTCAAACTTGTGCGTTTCAAAAAGCTGATCGGCCAGTGCCTTGTCGCAAATATCCCCTTTCACAAACAAGCAGCGGTCGTTATCAATATCTGTAGCGATCGTGCCTAAATTACCTGCATAAGTGAGCAAATCCAGTACAACAATTTTTACATCATTATACGAAGACAGCATATATTTTACAAAATTAGCGCCGATAAATCCGGCTCCGCCGGTTACGAGGTATGTTTTCATAGATTCTAAATTTAATACGTGAAATTGATCTCAGCTTCTTTTAATAAAGGAGCATGCTTATCCTTATCTGATAGAACGGGCAACAGATCATCAAATTGCCTCCATTGGATGTTTATTTCCGGATCGTCAAAGCGAATGGAGCGATCACTCGATGGCGTATAGGGATTGTCTACCTTATACATAAATATGGCTTCATCGCTCAACACCTGAAAACCGTGCGCAAACCCACGGGGCACAAACAACTGTTTTTTGTTTTTGTCGGAAAGTTCAATAGCAATATGCTTGCCGAAGGTAGGAGAGCCTTTTCTAATATCTACGGCTACATCCAGCACATTCCCTTTTATCACGCGCACCAATTTCGCTTGCGAATAAGGAGCCAACTGGTAGTGTAACCCCCGTAGAACTCCTTTGGTGGAGCACGACTCATTATCTTGAATGAAATTCACGTTGCCGATATGCTCGCTGAACGCTTCCATCTTGAACGCCTCCATAAAATAACCCCGGGTATCCTTAAATACGTTAGGCTCTAAAATCCAGACGTCCGGTATTTCTGTTTTGATAAAATTCATACAGTTGTAATTTGGATAGTACAATAAACAAAGTAAACCCATTTTTGCGATTTCTGCAAGCAAATGTAAGGCGAGCTTTTTTTTGAATACTATATAAAAAAAAATATATCCTTTATTTTTCAAAATATATCCTTTATTTTTCGAAAAATAACCTTTATGTTTTTGGGCTTTTTATGTGGCTGATTATCAGCGATGTAGAAATGCTGTTTTTTGGGGGTAAAAAATGCTGTTTTTGAGGGATAAAAAAAAATTACGCCGGTTTCACAACCAACGTAATTCAAACTCTGATTAAACTATTTGACTTGATTAAATTTCTTATTTGTAAGAAATCTATTTACTGAGATAAATTGTCTCGCGACAACCGCAGTCTCAATTTTACTCACTTGTTCTCAATTGTTACAAAGATATCTTATTCAATCGTTTTCTTTTGCTTTTAATTGGCGCCTCAGCCTTGAAATTAGCCTTTTTGGGATTGTAGGTATTGAAATTCAAACTTCTTGCAAACTTTGTTGTTAGGCTAACAAACGTTGGTAATAGCGTTGTATACCCATATTTATGGTTGTCAAGATCGAATATTCACCTTTTTTACAACCCATCATTGCAAATGTTTTTAATATTCTCTTCAAAAGAAGCATCATCGATTGCCCGCATTTTTGCTTTACTTCTGTAGTTGTATACCGTTTGTACCGTAAATCTAAAGAAAGAAGCAATCTCTTTGTTATCGCATATACCCAATCTTAAAAGAGCTAAAATCCTTAATTCGGTATTCAGCCTGCTATTCGTGTCTTTGGGGTTGCTCCGGATTTTATACGCTTCGTCGGGTCGCAGTAGCTCGTTCACCTTTTGAATGAAAGAGGGGAATAGCTCTAAAACGGACTTATCGAAATCGCTATAAAAATCATTCAGGTCACTTTTGGTGTTCATCGAAGATAATGCTTCTTTTTTTATTACATCGGTTGAATGTCCGGCATTGATCAACCGCACGATATGTCTTTGATATTCTGTTATTTTATCAATATAATTTGAGTACTGATTTAAATAATAACTGAAGTAAACTTCTTTAATACGGTTGGATTCTTTCAGGTTGTCGTTGGCATTAACCAGTTTTTCACGTGTTTTTCGCAACGTATTGTTAGACTTGATCGTTATAACGAGGAAAAACAAAGTGATAATACTTAAAATGCAGATGATAACTAAAACTACTTGGAAAACATTTCTTTGCTCATTTATTTTGTTATAGTAAATGTCTTGTATTTCATTGTATGTTTTCTCTCTTACGCCAATTTTATGATCGATGCTGAAAACAGAAGCATCTTTCATCGCGATATCGATATAGTCGTGCGCCCGATTGTAATCGTCTTCGGAAATTAGCAGAGCCAGCTCTAATAAAGGCGGATTTTTGGTAATGGCGTATTTGTTAGACAATATAGCCGCTTCTACCAATACCTTTTTTGCCTCATTATTATACTCTTTACCTAATTCATTATATAATTCGTTCAAATGATTTAACATCTCCACCCGTTCATAAATAGACAAGTCCTTTTTTTTCAGAATCTGTTTTATAAATGTTTCCGATGCTTCATAATCCTCTTGAAGATAATAGGTATATGCCTTTATTCTTAAACGATCAATTGTTTCATTAGGTTCGATAGCTAAATACATGGCACAGTATTTCATGATTTCCGAATTGTAAAATCCGCGTGAATATGCACTCTCCAATCCTCTTACTTTATTATAATAGGTAAGAATCATTGTTTTCAGGTATTTTTTTTTCAGAAAGACCGGAAGTGCCTCATAATCCATTGCTTCCATTTTTTCAAAAGATTCATGAAATAAACGCAGGAAGCTGTAGTAATAGATCCTGTCCAACTGTAACTCAGTAATATTGTCTTCCTTGTTTAATTTAGTGGCCATGCTGATACATTGGTCTGAATAATAAACAGCAGAGTCTATCTTGTAAAAACTATACTCATTTGTAATCGTTCTTAATAATGTATACCTATCCTCATCGGAGGACGAATTAGATAAATCCTCCTTAAGTTGTTTGATTGTATTCTCTTTTTGCTCAAAAGAAGCAGGTCTTTCTTGTATTGAAAGGTCTAACTCATATAATAACGAGTCGATAGTTGCTGCTTTTACGGAAGGTATGAAAAAAAGGAGGGAAAATATTAAAATTATCTCTTTCATAAAAAATAATTGATTTTCTTTTTTAATAATTGAATACTTTTTAAGTGAGATTGATTGGGAAAAAGCACTAATAATCATTCTTTTTTTACAGTTATATTAGCTGTTTTTATTTATCCATAAAAGGGGTGTTAGGGTATAAATTATGTGTTAAAATATATAAGTAATTGTAAAACAAGGTTGTAAATAATATATATATAGCAAAATATTAGGATACAATATAGATACATCATCGAATTTATGAACTGATAAAGTATAATAAAAACGATGCTATATGTATTGTAAATAGCTGATAAACAGACTTTAAAAAGATATGCTATATAACTATGACCTTTTGGTAGGTGTTTTTGGTGTTTATTTGTTTTAAATATCAGATATATTTGCAAAATAATATTTTACACTTTATCAATTTAATTATAAACCATAATAGAATGCGACATTTAATATTCGTTTTTTCGATCCTTTCTATTTTCCAAGCTTATTCTCAGGAACCAAAAGCATTTGAACCATTAACATCATCCTTAGGTATGAAAACTAATTTGATTTACGATGCAACAACGAGTCTGAACTTAGGAGCAGAAATTAAAGTTGGAGGACAGTATACTTTAGATATTTCCGCCAATTATAATCCATGGACTTTTTCCGATAATAAAAAGTTCAAACATGTAATGATCCAGCCGGAGCTTCGCTACTGGGTGTGTGAGCCTTTCAACGGGCATTTCTGGGGCGTTCACGCAATGTATTCGCACTACAATATCGGAGGAATCAAGCTTCCTCTCGTTTCGAAACAGAAACTGGAGGATACGCGGTATCAAGGTAATTTATTGGGCTTAGGTATTAGCTATGGCTACCAATGGTATTTGGCTCCCAGATGGAATCTGGAAGCTACAATAGGAATCGGCTATGCTTATTTAGATTATGACGCATACGATTGCAGAACCTGTGGTGAAAAACTTTACGAAAAAAACAGGCACTATGTAGGGCCTACGAAACTCGGATTATCCTTGATCTATATCATTAAGTAAACCGGATTATAAACACTTTATTTTAATAGAGAATGAAAAGTATAACAAGTATAATTGTTTTGCTTGTGTTGCTGAACCCAAGCATATCTGCCCAACAGAACGAAAAAGGTATTGATATCCAGGTAAACCGTTTTGAGAAAGTAAGTGATGCCGTTGTTTTAAACTACAAAATCACCACCGATAAGCAAGCCATATCTAACTGTGAATCCATATTTCTTCATTTTTTTATGAAAAAAGATTGAACAAAAGTAAAATTAAGAAAAACGGTTAAAACCGTTACTATGCAGTAGTTTATAAATTGACGGTCTGAATTTGGAAGGTAGTGTACATCAGGTTTTGGGCTTAAAAAGACAGAGATAGGTTACTAAATCATTACCTGTTTTGGATTGTACAAGATAGTATAATTAGCTATATTTCAGCATTTTGCACTCTTTTTTATCTTTCCTTGTAACTCGCTAAAATTTAATTTTAAACATTAAAATTTTGAGTTATGGAGACAGTTAAAAGATCCACTTTCAAGCTATTGTTTTACTTGAAGAAAAATGAACCCAAAAAAAATGGTAATGTACCTGTAATGGGACGTATTACTATTGATGGTACACCAAAAACTTTTGGAACCAAACTGGAAATTGATCCCAATACTTGGGATTTAAAACACGGACGCGTACAGGGAAAAAGCACAACAGCACTAACTACCAATCAAAAATTGGATAAAATTCGTGTACGTATCAATAAGATTTATGATGATATGCTTAAAGATGAAGGTTTTGCTACTTCACAGAAAGTTAAGCTCTCTTTTTTAGGTGTCGGTGTGATGGATGATGCAGTACTCAAAGTTTTCAAAGAACAAAATGAGGATTTTGAAAAAATGGTGGCAAAAGGTAAGCGCTCGTCAAACACTTATTATAAGTACAAAGTTGTTTTCAATCATCTGACGGAATTTATAAAAGCTAGGTATCATCGGGATGATATGGCTTTTCGTGAGCTTACATCTGATTTTATCAGGGAGTTCGATTTTTTCCTTCGCATTGATAAAGAATGTACACACAATACGGTATGGGTTTATACAATGCCTGTTATAGCTTTAGCTGACCTAGCTATTAAAAAAGGATTGATACGTCAAAATCCATTTGAGGATTACGAAATAAGCATGCAGGAAACTGATCGTAGCTATCTTTTGAAGGAGGCTGTGGAAAAATTGTTATTCTTAAAACCCTCTAAGCCGAAATATGAACTGGTTAAAGACATTTTCATTTTTAGTTGCTTTACAGGGTTGTCTTACATTGACGTTAAAAAGCTAAAGTGGAGCAACATTCAATCCTTCTTTGACGGTCATCAATGGATTATCAGCCGAAGAAAGAAATCGGATGTTGCATCAAATGTTCGTTTGATGGAAATTCCCAAACGGATCATTGAAAAATACAGAGGTATTACAAGAAATGATTTCATATTTCCAGTTCCATCCAATGCAACATGTAATAATCATGTAGCTAAACTGATTGAAGAAGCTGAAATTGTCACTGAACAAAAAGTGACGTTCCATACGGCACGACATACTTTTGCAACAATGTTTTTAACAGAGGGAGTACCTCTTGAAAGCCTTAGTAAGATGATGGGACATAAGAATATTTCTACCACTCAGATTTATGCTAAGATTACAAGTCAGAAGATCAGCAAGGATATGGATTTGGTTTCTCCGAAATTTGCTTCTCTGGAAACAGCATTCATTTCAATGGAACCAGATACGCCTTCACAGCCCGATTTCATAATAGTTGAAGATGAATTAGAACTGGTCACTTAATGGTGTAATATTTATTGAAAAGCAGGATTTTATAATTCTGCTTTTTTATTTACCTCTTTATGCAAATTAAAGCCACCTGTTATTTTTTATATTTACAAAACAAACTTGACCTATAGTGTCGTTAAAAAATCCTTATAAAATGGCAGAAATTGACTTGACTAAAATAAAATACTACCCTGACAGATTTTATATCTGCCTAGATGGATTTGATATTGATAACTTAACCACTTTTATAACTGACCTACAAATCGGTCAAGAGCAATCTATATTCATTCATGAATACTACCACTACCTTACCAACATTGCTACATTCTCTGGAATACGTCAATTTAACCTTAATTTTTGTGATAGGTTCCGAGCATCAACCATCTTGACGTCAAAAGAAGGGCTTAACGCTTATCCAATAAACAGTAACACCTTTGAAAGCTGTAAGAATATGGTAGATTATTGGAACGAGATAACAGCCATATTGAATGAGGATGATATTGACTATAATGTGGTCGAAGAAACTGATAAAACGCCTAGTAAAAAATTTGGTATAGCATCGATAGAACGAACCGAAAAACCAATGGAAGTCGTTGTAAATGGTGTTAAGTATAGTGGAGCGAGGATTCTGATTAAGATATATACAACAGAACTTATTAATATTAATAGCTTTTACTTAACATTTGGTGCTATTGATGAGTTTCTGAGTTCTACAATTGACGAGTATATGTATGAGAACAATTTATCGGATATTAACCCAAGTATGCTTAGTCGAAGACCCTTTTATCCTTATGGTTTCTTTGATGAATTGCTTTCGTTTTACGGGATTAAAAGGGCCCCGGCATTTGAGAAAATTCTTATTGCATACTTTGCCTTGAACTCATCAAACCCGCCAGTGATTTTAATTGATATACTTGAAAAATTAAAAGATGGTGGCTATGAACAATTTCAGGAGAATCCCGAAATATATTTGCTTACTAATTTTTTAGAAGTACCTCAGTACAATGATGTTCTTAAAAACATTAAGGACTTTGCCGATCTAACATACGAACAAGGACGTATACATATCTCACAGGCATTGAAATATTATTACGATAAATTTTATATGGCACAAAAACTAAAAGAAAATGACTTCTTTTATTTTGTTAGACCCTTCTTTGCCAACGGTAAGGATACTATTAGTTACAAACAAAAGTTTCTTCTTGAACTTTCAAGAATAATAAACCTTTTTACACCTCCTGTTATACTAAAAGACAAGCAGTTTTTTTATATTGATAAATTGACCACTTTCGGTGAAGCTACCGTATTGATATTGGCTACCTATGAAATTTTTGAAAGTATAAGGACAAACCGAATCGCATCAAGACCTGCACACCAGAAAGCAAAATATAGCTTCCCTGACGGCGATCCTGAGTGCGACAATCTTGAAAAATTTACTCCACCCCCTATTAACGGTATAGTATTCAGGCTTGCTCTTAACGAATTGAACCTATATGGCCCATATCTTAAAGAGTTGGATGACCTTAAACAAAAGAATAGTTAGATATGGGTATTTCAAGACGTCATCATTATATTCCGCAGTTCCTTATCAAGAAATTTGCTGATTCGGACAATATGCTTTATCTGTATGATAAAGAAAAAAAAACCTTTGCAAAGGAAAAGAGAAGCCCCAAATCTATATTCTTTGAGATGAATAGGAATATCCTTGATTTTGGCGGAACAGCAAACGATAATCTTGAAAAGTTGTATGCTGAACTTGACGAAAAATTTTCCCGTGATCTGACAGAAATAATTGCGACTAAAAATATCACTGAAGAAGGGCTTACTTCTTTACTTGTAATGGTTTCTTCATTAAAATGGCGATTACCCGTTAATGATGAACTGTTCTATGATAAAGATAGACAGTATACATACGATAAATTACCGATCTCGATAAAGGCCATAAATGATGATGGCTCTCAAAATACGGAGGCTATCGAGCATCTACTCAATTCTGAAATTTTCAACCGTACAAAACGACTAATCTTTCCGTTCTTACCATTCTATAATAATTATGAAATAGCAGAAGATAAATTATCAAAATTACATCAGAACAGCTATATTGATTCAAATGAGATAATTACATCTATCCTAGGAGATTCACCAATTATTGAAAGCAAACGTTCCGATATAGAAGATTTTGGGAACTTCATTTTACCTCTAGGTAATAAAGAAACTTTCATTTGCAGTGACTCGGGTAACAAGAAGGTCAACAGTATAGCTTTTTATGTAAATAAAGATTTAGCAATGTTTCATCAGGCAAAAAAGTATGTCGTCTGCTGTAATAAAGACCATCTTGCTGCTATTATTTATGCGTACCAAAATTTACATAGTGTAGGGCAAACAAATCTTATTCATGAACACATTTTCAAGTTTGTGTAAACATTACCTATTATAACTGAGCCGAGGTCGATAAACCTCGGTTTTTTTTCCTCTACA
This sequence comes from Massilibacteroides vaginae, assembly GCF_900178525.1. GTDB lineage: Bacteria > Bacteroidota > Bacteroidia > Bacteroidales > Tannerellaceae > Massilibacteroides > Massilibacteroides vaginae. The sequence continues at coordinate 341,228 of NZ_FXDJ01000009.1, read as the reverse complement.
AATCCGTAAAGCACATTTACCCTCCCCATATCCTACCATAAAAGAGCTTCACTGGATATTCTTGAAAAAGACAAATTCCAAAATGCCTGTCTACTTCCAAAACATTGTTTTTCCATCTCTCTTTTAAGTGACTCTTAGGAGCCACGAGTTTTAAGAAAACAGTTTAAAATTCGTGCAGGTGATGCCTGTATTCTAATCTAATCAGCCATTTGCTCAATGCCTTTTCCAATGGCTTCCACATTATTTTTTATCCAAGAACCGGTATGCTGTTTTTGTCCCATTTCAAGAGCAAAGGTATTTCAGTGTTCTTAACGCAACAGCAAGATCATGCCCTCCGGGTTTGCAAAATAATCTCCACCCATACGGGTCGTATTTTTTTGACAAAACCTTGCTGCTGCTAAACACTAACCTTTTATGCTCGTGAAACGAAACAAAGCATACTCCGGCTCTTTACACGAATAAAAAAAATGTCAGAAATGAAAAATATCAGCATTGGAAATGGAAAAAGTGAAACGAAAACAAGCACCTCCTCTCATTGCCGAATAAATCAAATCAAAAAAAATCAAACAGGAATTTAACAACGTAAAAATCGAAAATCATGAACATCACAGGAAGATTGACAAGGGATGCGGAAGTACGCACAACGTCACAGGACAAACAAGTAGTAAACTTTTCAGTAGCAACAAACGACAGCTACAAAAACAAGCAGGGCGAACGCATAGAGCAAACCACCTATTTCGACTGCTCGTACTGGATAACTCCCAACGTAGCCAGACTACTCACAAAAGGCACACTGGTAGAACTAACAGGCAGAGTAAGTACAAGAGCGTGGACAGGAAATGACGGAGAGCCAAAAGCAGGACTGAATTTTCATACCTCACAAATCAAACTGCACGGAGGTAGCAGGAAAACAGAAACCGTACAGGCTACTAATAATAACAAAGGTAAGGTTACAGCGGAGCAGACCAAAGACGACCTACCATTTTAACAACAATCAAATATTCATTTTTCAAACTTTTAAAATTTCAATATCATGGCACATAATATCAATTTCAACAGCAAGACAGGACGTTACTCATTCTTTAGTGTAAAGGAAAAAGCGTGGCACGGTTTGGGGCAAATCGTACAGGATTATCCGACAAGCGAGCAGGCTATCAGACACGCAGGGTTAGATTATGAAGTGGTAAAATCTCCACTCTTTACCAAAGGTTCGGGTATTATCGAAACCACTAACGGCATAGAGATAGGCAGTAGCGAACTGGAAGTACATAACTATTTCGCCAACATACGCACCGATAACAATGCCGTATTGGGTGTGGTGGGTAAAGACTACCATATCGTACAAAACAGGGATGCTTTTTCATTCTTTGACAGTATTGTAGGCGGTACAGACGGTATTTTATACGAAACCGCAGGAGCTTTAGGTAATGGGGAACGCATTTTTATTACAGCCAAATTGCCGAGTTATATCCGTGTGGGCAATGGCGATGATGTGACAGAAAAATACATCTTCCTAACAACTTCGCACGACGGTAGCGGAAGTATTACAGCCGCTTTTACACCTATCCGTATCGTTTGCCAAAATACCTTAAACGCTTCTTTGCGTAATATGAGCAATGTGGTACGCATCAAGCACACCGCAGGAGCAAAACAACGTTTGGACAATGCTCATAAAGTTATGGGATTGGCTAACCAGTTTAGCGACCAGTTAGAGGGTATTTTCAATGAGTGGACGAAAGTCAAAGTATCAGACCAAGAGGTTAAAAAGCTAATCCAACTGGCACTTTGTCCGAATAAGGAAACATTGGAATTACTGAAAAAAGGTGCGGAAGATGAAGTTTCCACCGTATTCAAAAACGTGGTTGAAGATGCTTTTGCTTATGCAATGGTAAGCGATACCCAACAAATGGACACCACCAAAGGCACATTGTTCGGGGCATATAATGCAGTAACAGGCTACTATCAGAACGTAAGAAGCTACAAAGACAACGAAGCCAAGTTACAGAGTATTGTAATGGGCGGTACTGCTCAACTCAAATCACAGAAAGCATTTGAACTGTGTACCTCTTTTCAGAAAGTCGGTGAAGAGGTTTTTCAACTTAATTAATTACACCACAGGCTACCGCCTTGCAAACGGTGGTAGCCTTATATTATTAAACATGAAAGTAACGGATTTGAACGGATGCTCTATCGAAGTCACTGACCTTGATGAAGCCATAAAGATTAGCAAACGGTACACTGGTTACAGACACGAGGACGAAAGTTTCTCCGAGTTCGACAAAAGACAGAACGCTTATTGGACAGATATGTACAATAAACTGACAGCAAAGAAAAAACGATTAGAGGACAAACAAAAAAATTAGAACGATGAATACAAATTTTTTCAATCAGATACAGCAGTTGGACTTTACAGGAGTATTGCAACTGAACATTTCAAAGGGAACAGAAACCAAGCTAATAGTATCGGTTATGCTTAACAATGATGAGTGCGGAGATAACGCCAAAAACCTTATTCCACCCCTTACATTCAATGCTACCGCACAGGAGTTTGACGAGGGATTTTTTGAGCAGATAACCGCACCAGTACAAACCGTTTCGGGCATGATGGTAGATATGGAAAAGTTTCTAAAACAAATGGAGGAAGTCAAAAAGCAATCGGCAATGGAAAAGGAAAAAGCCGATAAGGAGAAGAAAGAAAAAGAAGCCAGGGACAAGAAGTATAAAGAAGCTATGGCAAAGGCTGACGAATTGGAAAAAGAGGGCAAATTCCGTGAAGCGTGGATGAAAGTGCCGAACCCTGCCGATTTTCCCGACTATGCCGATGCCATACGCAAACGCAAAACTTCACTATCGGACAAATTTGCCACACCGAGCCTTTTCGGTGCAACAGAAGAAACAACACCCGAACCGATACAATCGACTGTAGTTACAGAGGATTACCCCATTGATGAAGCAGGTGAAGAAGAATAAAAGTGTTAACCAAAAAATTAAATGTTATGTTATTAGCAACGCAATTACAACGAGTTTTCATATTAAATAACAAGGGGCAGGAAATTAAACTGAACGACCCCGAACCGCAATGGAGTGTACAGGCAGTAATGAATTTTTATTCCAATACATACCCCATTCTGACCACCGCAAAAGTATCAGCACCACAAATCAAAGACGATACCGTACAGTACCGCTTTGAAAGTGCTATGGGAACAAAAGGTTAAACCAAAACAGTAAAACAATGACTTATGCAACGACATACCGTATCGGGAACATTCCAAATGCCCCAAGAACCCAAGCAAAAGCAATTACATCGTCAGTTGAGCGAGTTCGCAAACTGGATGCAACGACCGAAAGACGCAAACGAAATCCAAAAGGACAAACAAAAGTCTGTACCAGTAACTATGTTGCCAATGGTTTTCTAAGAACTTCGTTTCTCCCAAGACTGGAAGAAACGGAAACTGTACAGGCTTGCAGGGATAATATCAAAATGGAAAGGGATTTTTATCGTTCCCTTTCTCAATTAGCAGAGCATTACGGTATCATTCCGAAACCAACGCAGGCTTTAGGATATCCGTACAATATCGCATTGGCTTTAAAAGATATAGAAGAACAGTTAAAACTTAAAGTAAGCGATTGGGAAGAAATCAAACTGATACAGGATAGTAAGAAAGTGTTTTTTACAAGTGAGGAAAGATATAATACAGGTGCAACGCTGTATTATATTCCTGTAGTACCCTTATTTCGTTGGTTGAAAGACCCAAAGCGAAAACATACCGCTCAACTGCTTATATCGGTTTGTAGTTATCTGTACCACATTGCCGACATTCCCTATTACAGACAGGAAAGCAGTTATCTGTACTGGATGTATGAGATGCATAAAGATTGGGTAACAGAGGACGATTATGGAGAAGACACAGAAACCTATCTTAGTGAATTTGCACAAGCGGAATGGATTGGCGACCGTATGGAACAGAAGATATATAACGAAGCCAATTTAAGGCTCTTTAAAGACCGTTTAAACCGCTTTAAACCAAAAGATAAGATTGATGCTGATTGCTATAAAGTAGCACAGGAAGCCTATGCAATTTATGAGCAGTACCCCAATGCAACCGTCTTCCGCAATGCCCGACCAAATGGCGAAGCCAACGAAGAAGATATGGAAAACATTATATCTATGGAGAAATATGTTTCCTTCTGTGCAGATGGTACAGGGTGGCTAATGGATAATGTAGTAGAATCTGTAAATAACGAATTACAGGAATACGGACAGATGGAAGAACCGATTATTATCAAACGGTTTGACGGAAGCGATATAACCGCCAATACATTGGAGTTTGAAAACCGTTTGTTACCGATGATAAACGAACTGACCTACATTTTAAATAATTTTTAAAAACAAAACTATGAACGATATAACACAGGATTTCGGAATGCTGTACTATCCAAAATCAGCATTGGTATTTTATCAGACTACTGGAAAGGGTAACGATACTTATGTAGAGCATTTTGATATGGATAAAAACGGTATGCCCATTAATGCACACCCTTTGACCGTAAAAGAAGCGAACCAATTGGCAAAGGCTTTGAAGACCGCCAAAGAGGAAAAAGAACCGCTATTGAAACCGCAGGGAGTATTGAGCAATCAGGTTTTATACTTTGAGCCGACAGGAAACAAAGTGGTTTGGTTTACCAAAGCCACACAAAGGGAAATGTATTTTATTGAAAGTCTGGGAATACCCAAAGGCAAAGCCAATGTACCGCCTATGCTGTGGGTAGCGAACCGAAGCGGTTTAGCCGTTTTCGCTTTAATAAATGGCAGAAGACCTACGATAAAAACAAAGCTTTACAACGCTCCTTTTTTTAATGTGTACGAGGACGGCAATGTATGTATGGGTACAGTAGATGTACGCATAAAGAAAACCGCTTCATTGGAAGAATTTACAAACAAATGGGAAGGCTTTTTCTTTAACAGTTATTTCAGTCATTTAATGCACGGTCATAACCCGATAAAAGGAAATTGCGTAAGCCTTTGGGAAAATTTAATTGCCACAGGCGAAGCTTTTCCAATGGAAGTATTGACAAAAAGTAATCTAACCTTAAAAGACATATTGCGATGAATACCGAAAAAATAAAAGTCCATTTTACGGACAATAGTTTAATAAATGCAACCAATCCTATATCGGTAAACCTTATCGGTGCAGGTGGTACAGGCTCAAAGGTTTTGACCGCCTTAATGGAAATGAACCATAGTTTGATTGCGTTAGGTCACGCAGGATTGTCCGTTCGCCTTTGGGATGATGATGTTATTACGGAAGCTAATTTGGGCAGACAGCGTTTTGCAGAATGCGAAGTAGGATTGTATAAATCTGCTGCTCTAATCAACCGAGCCAACCGCTTTTCAGGTACAAATTGGAAAGCCGAAACGCAGAAGTTTGAAAAGGACAGTTTGGGCAAACTTCCCGAAAACGCACAGGCTACTATCTTTATTACCTGTGTAGATAGTGTAAAGGCAAGATTTGGTATTGCTGAAATATTAAAAGCACTGGATAACGGAAAATATTATCATCATAAACCAAAATACTGGTTGGATTATGGTAACAGCCAATATACAGGACAAGTATTGTTATCAACTATTGGAGATATAAAACAACCCAATTCCGATATATATGAAACGGTAGCTAATCTGCCAATGGTTACAGATGAATTTGGTGCTTTGTTAAAGCAGTCCGAACAGCAAGACGATACACCAAGTTGCAGTTTAGCTGAAGCATTGGAAAAACAGGATTTATATATCAATTCGTCATTGGCTCAAATGGGTAGTTCTTTGTTATGGGGTTTATTTCGTAATGGATTGACCGAATACAGAGGTTTTTTTCTCAATCTGAAAGATTTTAGGTCACAGCCTATTCCAGTCGCCCGATAGCCAAAATCGGGCCGCAAAAAGACACTCCCTCCGATGGTCGGGGCAGTCTTTTTGCATTTAAGCGGTACAACCCCTTTGCCAAAATGTAAGGCTACGCACCGTCCTCACTTCACATTTTATCAAACAGGTTGCGATCTGTTTTTGAAGGGATATTCCAGTATCCCTTTCGTTGTTTTAGCGAACTTCTTTTCTTTCCACATCTGCGACCAAAGAAAAGAAGCAAAAGAACGCCGCTTGGTTATTATTGGTTTTTACCTTAACGATTCCTAGTGATATTTTTATTTGAGTAAATTTGCTAGTAAATACAATGTATGAATAACTGGCTATAAAGAATGCTCATTGCGTTCGCTTTAGAGTTAAGCATAATCTTAACAGTGACCGTACCAATCTGAACCGTTAGAAAAATGGACGACAATATCCCTTTTGTTATTTTTACAGTTTAGTTTAAGCAGTGTCTGTTAGGCAACTTTAATTTATATTTTTGTAATAAAAGGATATTTAATAGATAATTTACATTGAATGGAAAAATTGATTATAGCATTAACCGAATTAGAAAAGTTAAAATATGTTGAACGTGGTACCAATGTAAAGGGAAGAAAAGAAAGTACAGCAGAACACTCTTGGAGTTGTTTGCTGATTGCGGATATTCTAATCGATTATGTTGAAGAACCATTAAACAGATTAAAAGTTATTGAGTATTTAATTTACCATGATATTGTTGAAGTTTATGCAGGAGATGCCAAATTCAATAATCCAGAGGAAATGAAACTCAAACATCAAAAAGAAGAACAAGCATTAGAAAAAATCAAAACACTTATTCCTAATAAATTAAGATTTGAAAAAATTGTCAGTGAATATGAAAAAAGAGCCACACGAGAAGCTGAATTTGCTAAAGCTGTTGACTGTTTAGACGCCTGTATTAGAAATATTAATGATGATACTAAATCTAATAATGATGGATTTACAGAAGTCTTAATAAGAAATAAATATTTGCCACATGTGTCAAAGTTTGACATTACAAAAGAATTATTTGAGCATTTAATACACCGACTGCAAGTATTAAATAAATTATAATTACTATATTTTGTTTGATAAAGATGCAAATCAAATTTTCTTTTGCCTTGTAAATACTTTTTTTCTTTCCACATCTGCGACCAAAGAAAAGAAGCAAAAGAAAGTCGCTTGGCTATTATTGGTTTTTACCTTAACGATTCCTAAGGATATTTTTATTTGAGTAAATTTGCAAGTGAAAACAATGTATTGATAGCTGACTATAAAAAATGCGCTTTGCTTTAATAGATAATAATCGGACAGAAGCTCAACCGAAACTTAACGGATTGTGTTGTTGTTGTTCGAAGCCAGTTATTGCAAAATGTGGTACACGAAAAATATGGCATTGGGCACATAAAAGCAAAACGGATTGTGACAATTGGTGGGAACCAGAAACAGAGTGGCACCGAACTTGGAAAAACAATTATCCATCCGATTGGCAAGAAATATCTTTGTTTGATAATGGAACAAAAGAAAAACATATTGCTGATGTTCGTACCGCTCATAGCCTCGTAATAGAGTTTCAACATTCGAACATTAATCCTCAAGAGCGAACTGCACGAGAACAGTTTTATAAAAACATGGTTTGGATAGTGGATGGCACGCGACTAAAAAGAGATTATCCTCGTTTTTTAAAGGAATGGAAAAGAGACGGAATTAGTGAAGTGCATCAAACTGAAAAGTCGGGGATTTTTGAGGTTTGTTTTCCAGAGTTTTGTTTTCCAGAAGCTTGGCTTAAAAGTTCTGTACCTGTAATCTTTGATTTTCGAGGAAACAGTTCAATAGATGATACAGAAGATTTACGAAATAATCTTTACTGTTTATTTCCACAGGTTGGTAGACATGCAAAAGTTGCAGAAATCTCACGTAAAGCTTTTTTGAATACAACCACAAATGGTGAATGGACTTTGAGAGTTCAGGAATTCATAAATGAATTTAGAAAGCAAGACCAAATAAAAGAAAGAGAAAATCGACAAACATTGTACTCATCAAATAGAGGAATATATTCATGGAGAGGAATTCCAATTATTGGATATAGAAAGCGTAGACGAAGATTATAAGCATTCCAGCTACTAACATGCAATTTGGCAAAAGAGCAAAGTTAAGAGCAATTTAAACGATTCGGCTCCCTATTTCGAAAAAACCACTTGCTTTTTGTTTTTCTTTTTTTAATTCAAGATTCATGAATCATGATTCATGAATCATGATTCATGATTTTTATCCGTAAAAACCATTTTCGGTTCCTCTTTTTTGTATTTTAGCAAAAACGAAAAATGGTTCTGCTAACGCAAGTGCAAAATTGAACGTTCGATCTTATAAAGTTCACTCTTTTGCAAGGCTATGGCTAGTTCCCTTCAATACTATTTTTAACGATATGCCCAAAAATTATACATTTGAAATTAGAGAAACTTTTGGAAAGAAATATTTAAAAGTATTTCTAAAAGATGGAATTGATCCTGAAAATATTGCTAATCATTTACAACAATTAGCCTCAGTACATAAGTCAAATGTTACGAAGCAAAAAAGTGGTAATATTGACTTAACAATATATCCATCAAAATTATACGAAATAGAAGAAACACAAGATGAAGTCGCTCTAACACTTGAAAACTATTTTAATGGTTCTCCTGTTGATCCGCAATTCGTTGACCAAACCGTTACTGGCGTCAGTGAAAAAGCATTTTACCAAGTTATTGATTATATGAATATTCTCGGTAAAAATTTAGAAGGTTTCAAATCTCTTAATGTTCGTTTTGATGAAGAAAGATACAGAGATTACTTTATTCCTTTCTTAAACTCTATTTCAAAGAATCATTCTGCTAAAGGTGAAGTTTTTAATAGAAACGGAAAAACAGATATTTTAATGTTCGACAATAATGGGAATAATCTTTTTATTGCAGAGTGTAAATTATGGAAAGGTGAAAAGTACCTAATTGATGGGTTAAATCAGTTACTATCAAATTATGTGAATTGGAGAGATGAAAAAGTTGCTTTGGTAATTTTCAATCGTGATACTAAGAATTTTACCGATGTAATAGAAAAATCGAGAAACGCAATATTAGCACATGAACTGTGTGAAGGTTTGGTTAATCAAAGAGCACAAACAAATTTCACTTTCTCGTTTAAAAATCCGGATGATCCAAATAAGAAAATATTGGTTGAGTTAGTGTTATTTAATTTTGCGTAAGTAATACAGATAACAGTGCTTTTTTAACCACCAATTCTCACAGTACGGGCTTTAGTATTAGTTATATTCGTCGAGTAATAAATCCAAAATATCATGCTGACATATAACGAAATTATCCAATTAAAAGACAAGTTGGAAAATAATGAAATCACATTAGAAATTGCAAAATCACAATACTGGATTGATTTCAAAGGTGGACAGCGATTGTGGCATTCTAAAGATTGGAGAGAAAGAAGAATTGAATTCATTAAAAATAATTGTGAGATATGTAATAGTACAGAAACATTAACACTTCAACATTTTTCTCATCCAACTAATTATTAAGAATATATTACAGAGATAATAAGAGCATATCCCAAGAATACATCGGTGCTAGTCCAGATGTGGAAAGAAGTAAATTCAGTAATCTACTGTGGGAATTTAAAATCTTGTTCAATTTTTCTACTTAATGCATTATTCCTTATTGTTTTTTTTTAAATTAGCCTAAGGCATTAAAATGCTATCTATGTTTCAGTTAAATTGATGCGTTAATAGCTTGTCGATCTTTTATTAGATTAAACCAAATTAACGTAAAAAATGCATTTAGCTTATATAAAGATTGAAAACTACAAAGGAATTGAGGTAATTGAAACCGAATTTGATCCAAAACTAAATATTATTATTGGTGAAAATGGATGCGGTAAATCAGCTGTTATTGATGCCATACGTTTACTATACAATATTGGAGAACCTATAAGGGAGTTATCAGTTTCATCCGATGATTTCCATCAAAAAGCAATCGACAATGATGGTCATAAAACACTTAATAAATCTACCCTAATAACCATTACTTATATTTTTAAAGGATTATCTACCGCTCAAAAAGGAGGGTTTTATGAATATATGGTAATTGATCCCAATAATATTGAGGAAGATTATGCTAAAATATCCATCTCTTATGAAGAAAAAGACGGAAAATATCCATATTTCACTTATAATACCGGAAATATTGATGGTCAAAAAGCAGACTATAAAACCTTCGAACTTTTTCAGCATTATTATTTAGGAGCTTTAAGGGATAGTACCAAGGATCTGTTGAGTACTAGAAATAATATTTTGGGCAAAGTTATAAGACGATTTGTAAAGAGAGAAAAGTCGGAATTGCAAATAGAACAGATAATAAAAGATGCAAATTCTCAGCTGTTAGAACGTGATGAAGTTAAAAATACGCGAGATGGTGTTAACACGAATCTCGAAAGTATTTTTAAGAGAGTTATTGACAATAAAATCGGCGTCAGAATTGAGGAAGCAAAAACAGAATATATAGTTAATGCAATCAAACCTTATCTTCCACATAATAGAGCTACTTTGATGGATGAGGGGTTTCATTTATGGCAAAATAGTTTAGGATTGAACAATCTAATCTATATAGCAGTTGTTCTAGGTGATATAAAAGAACAGATTAAGGATAATGGCCTACCTCATTTTGCACTTCTAATCGAAGAACCCGAATCTCACCTTCACCCACAATTACAGCTAAGCCTTTATAACTTTTTAAATAATGCAAATGCGACTGAAAACAGCCAGCTATTTATAACTACCCATTCACCAACGTTGACTTCAAAAGTACCCCTTAAAAATCTTATTTTATTAGATTGTGGTAAAGCAACAAAACTGGATAAACAATTTCAAAATAGAGAATCTGAAAAAATAATTGAAGATACTACTAAAAGCAAAGAATTGTTGGATACAGATTTTGAGAATAGAATGAAGAAACTTCAGAGGTACATTGACGTAACCAAATCTCAGCTTCTATTCGCAAAATCCATTTTATTCATTGAGGGAATATCAGAGGAACTTTTGATATCAGCATTTACTCTTTTAGAGGACTATAAACTTGAAGATTACCGGACGGAAATTGTAAACGTAAAAGGAACTTCATTTTATCCCTTCCTTTACCTTTTTAATCACTCAGATGTACTGAAACGAATAAACAAGCCTATTTCCATCATTACAGACGATGACAGGTTTACTGACTCAAAAAAATCTGATTATAGCTTTAAGAATTTGATAAATGATACCACCGTGCTAGATCTTTTAGATGATTGTATCCAAAAAGGTAACGCTGTATCAAGAATTAGGAATTTAAACTCTGTTAAAAACAAGGCTGAAAATATAAAGATTTTTGAGTCATTTAAAACTTTGGAATATGAAATAGCATCGCATAACGTAAACAATGACAGAAGTGCTTTTAAGGACAACTTTTTAGTGAAGTATCTTGACATGATAGTAAGTGATAAAATCAGCAATATAGTCACATACATGTCAACGTTTCCAGCAGATTTGATGTCTGAACAGGAAAAAAGAAAAGTTGCGATTCTCTTATGGAAAACGTTCCCTGACAAAGCTGAATTTGCACAGGATTTCTCAATTCATTTAATTGATAATTTGGAAGAGGCAAAAGCCTCATTTATAGTTCCGGTATATATATTGAACGCGTTAACTCATTTAAAAAATGGATTGTAATGTATTATGAAAATGAAGAAAGACTGGCTTACTTACAAGCTAGAGGAAAAGTTATTTTAAATGCCTGTCCTGGAAGCGGAAAAACAACTACTATCGCAAAGAAGATATTAAATTTAGAGAATTTAAAAGAAGTTGGAGGGCATTCGGGAGTAGCTTGTTTATCATTTACTAACTCTGCTAAAGATGAAATCAATGAAGCCTATAGGAAACTGGCGGGTAAATCACTTCAATTCCCTAATCATGTATCAACTATTGATAGTTTTATAAATAAGTATATTACTCTTCCATTTTATAACCTACTTAATCGAGACTTTAATAGACCAAAAATACTCGACCACACAACGATCTTAGATGATATGTGGAAGACCACTTATGTTAAAAATGGCAAAACACTTGAAGGCTTACTAAGACCACTTAATAATCCAGAATACAAGGCAAAGAATAATCGAAGTATTTATCATCTATATCCTCCCAGTGAAATTAGAATTGAGCCAAATGGATCTTTTTCTATTAATGGAAATCAACCATCATCTGATAAAGTTGAAAAAGTTAATTTTGACAACTACTGTAAACTCATCAAGAATGCTCAATTTCGAAAAGGATTAATTTCAACTGGAGATTCAGCATTTATAGCCCTTCACCTACTGAAAAATAATCCTAAAATTTGCAGATGGCTTAGTTTAAGATTTCCTTTTATTATTATAGACGAGGCTCAGGACAATTCACTAATGCAGCATGCCATATTTGAAGAATTAGTGAAGCAAGGCCTTAACAATATTGAACTGATAGGAGATCCTTACCAAAGCTTATATGAGTGGCGAGATGCAAAGCCTTCTGAATTTTTAAGAAAGTACGAAAATGACGCAACATGGAACTCTTACGACTTAACTGATAACCGACGATCACCTCAAAGTATAATTGATATATTTTCAAAAGTTCGTCGATCAGATGATTTAAAAATCAATAGCGTAGATTGTGAAAATATAACGGATTCGATTGTAATTTATAAATATTCAAACGTGAATCATCAATTAATTATTAAACATTATGATGACTCTTGTTCAATGAAAAAATACATCAGTAGCTGTATTGTTGTTCGAGGAAATTCGTTGAAAGACGCATTGTTAGGAGCAAAAACAGAACAGAGACCTTGGGGTATAGACTTGCCAAAACAAATTATATATGCTAAAAATCTTTACACAAGTGGTGATATTAAAAATGCAATAAAAGAAATCAGAACCATTTGTATACCCCTAATGCATTCTGATGAGGCTGATTATCATTTATTGAAAGAGATTGAGAAAGAAAAAAGTATAGATCCTTACTTTAATTCATTGATGATTACTATTTTAGATGAATTACCAGCTTTTAGTAAAACAATTCAAGATTGGACAGCTGCTACTCAGCAGTTTTTAAAAAGTAAATTAGGCCTTAGCCATGAAGTAGATTTTAATCTACGGAGTCGAAAATCGAAATATTTAGAAAAATCTACGCTTGCTGAAACTGTAAGCCAACATTTTAAAAAATCTTTTTCTACGTTCAATATCCCCATCACTACGATACACCAAGTAAAGGGACAAACTTTGGATTCTATTCTTGTTTTTTTCAACGAAAGGAAACATAAAGATAATATCACATTTGATAACATATCAAATATTGACAATGGCTTTCCTGATGAAACCAAAAGATTAATATATGTGGCATTATCTCGACCAAGACATCTATTAGCAATGGCTTTCCCACATTCAGTAACAGATAATGAACTCAAACAGAAGTTCGGCAACGAAATCAGGATAATAAAAGAAGAAGAGTTAAATCAGTTATAATCTACATACAATATATGACAGAATTTGAAGAGGGCGAATTTAGAGGCCCATTATTCAACCAGCTTGAAAAAGGTAGTAATCTATTATGGGAACCAGGACAGGTCTTTGAAAAAATAGTAGGCATTGATAGAGCCTCGCTATGTATTAACGATTATTTATGGAACTTACATGGATTTAGCTCTCCCCTAGGTGGTTTATCACTTCACAGAAGAAAGTTTAGATATATTTGGAATACATCAAAACCTAAAAAAATATTACCTGATTTCAATCTAAATCTCTTCATACAAGCAAAGCGTTCCGATTATTCATCGAGATCAAAAAAAGGTCTTAAACCGCACATTAAAGGAGCACACTGGTATTTTGAAATTACACCTCACCAACAGACTGCTCTAGAATTGTTAGAGAAGGAACTTGGTACGGATGCCTTAGTTATATATGCAGCTCCAGTATTCCACAAACAGCAAGATCTTTACAATCATACTTCTGGGCAGACTATTGTAGCAAATTCTACATTTCCAAAAGTATCCTTACTTAGAGGTCATAAAAAATGGTACTTTGACAGAGGTGGTATAAAAGGTGTAGCAAATCCTGAGTATGAAAGCTTTGATCAGGAGGATCTTTTATCACAAATTGAAGATATGAGAATACAGAAGGGACAATTTGTTTCTGAAGGAGCTTTGTCTAATCTGAGTAAATTGTCACGTGCTGTTAGGAATGTGGCCGAAATTCAATCTGGTAGTTTTCTCGCAACACAATTTGCATATGAAAATGAATTACTTGATGATTTCATCTACCAATATGATGTTGAAAACTATCGAGAAACTAAAGACTATTTGCAGGTAGAATTATTTTCTTTTTTATGGAAATTGAACTGGTTGACGTTTTAATAATAAGTTCCGTTTATGAAAAAAAATATAAATCTCAATAATCTAATAGGCATTCCTAAGATTTATATAGATAAGCTTGAAAAACATAAAAAAACCTTTTTAGACAACGAGTTCTTGGAGCATATCTTAGAAGGTAAAGAGATCAATCAGCTGGTAAAGGAAATCAATGAAGTTTGCCTTAAAGCGAGTATTTATGGTTTTCATTACACGAGAGCAATTCCAGAGCATATTATTGAACAGGGGCTTAGGTGTAGAACCGGCGAGGAGATAAGACAATGCTTTATCAATAATCACGGCAACTTACTTTCAAGTAATGAACTGGAAACTGTACTACAAGCTTGGAACAAGCACTTTGATTATAGACAAAAAGAGTCAAGAGATAATTATTTATTCTTTAATTTCACAACTTCTGCTCTTTACAATGGCGGTGCAGAACCATTGCTGGTGAATTTTGGAGGAGAACAAATTTATATGCCAATTTTCGAGATGGATTCTATTTCTGCTAAAATAAATAATTTAGGAATTCCCATGATTCTTAAATGCACACTAAACCCAAATAAGATAAATACATTCTATGAATATCCATGGGGCAAAATAGCTGTATCTACATTCCATGCACTATGTAATCCAAAAGCATGTAGATTAGATCAGGACGGTTACCAATCTATTAATGTGCAACCTACTGAAATTGAGATGTTTTATTATGATAGTTCCCAAGATTTTCGATTAATTTAAAGGAATTGAAAACATTTTTACCGTCTACACAGAATCAATAAGAGCCTTTTTTAAATCATCTATATCAGTACCAAGTAAGAAATAGCTTAAAAAACCAATATCAATTATATCTTTTGCGATTTTTTCATCATCAATATCACTATGTGCGATCAGTTGAATAGTTGGATAAAGGTTTCTTAATTTTTGAAGTTGCTTTAATATACTCTTATCATAAAAATCAAGATCAATAATACAGATCTCTGGTAATTTTTTGATCACTTCTAATTCAGATATTGCGTTTTCAATGTTTTCAGTTTGGAATAAAATTTCAAATTTTGCACTTAATAAATCAGTACATATTTTATCTATTATCGGACTTTTGTCATTGATAAATGCAATCGAAACTTTGTCTTGTTTTGTGTCAGTATCCATATCAAATTATTTATTCGATTAAGTAGAGTACTGCAAAAAAAAGAAAGTGCAGGCCACTACAACTTATCGATACTGAGGCACTGGTATACCCGACAACGAATAAGCGAGCGCCCACACCTATAGCGTGAGCGTTCCTACTTATTGTCTTGTCGTCTTAAAAATTACCAGTTTTCAGTACCAAGACTTAAAGCAAAAACACTTTAAGATTTTTATATTTTACTAAGCAAAGATAATAATGTTCACAATGTTATACAACTATCAAAATGCTTATTCAGCTTACAGATTATTATTTATTCATCACATAGTTTTGTTCCAATACGTTCGCAATATCCGATTGCTTAAAAATGATTTTGCCCCCAATCTGAACGAAGGGCAAAATTTTATCGTCCCGGTACTGTTGTAAAGTGCGTTTACTTATATGCAGTAACTTACACACGTCCTGTCCTGACAGGTATATTTCACCGTTCATTACTGGCCGGAAATTTTGCAGTATCAACTCTATATTTTCCCTAAGCTCTTCCAGTTTTTTTCTGTGGGATGCCAGTTCCATAGCATCATCAGTCAGTAGTTCCATGTCTTTCCTCTTTAATGCTTTTATTAAATTCCAGCAAAGCCTTTACATCTGACAGCTTGAAATAGTTCTTTCTGTTGAGTTTGGAATAAGGTAATAAACCTTTATCCTTATAAGTTTGCAATGACCTTTTAGTGATATTTAGCATCAAACATACTTCCTGATTATCCAGCCACTTTTCTTCTTTGAAAATGGATGCATATGCCTGACTTACCGTCTGAGTAAGTTCAAGCATATCATCTAACTCTTGAGTTAGACTTTTAAAAGCCGATTTTTGTATCGCGATTACTTCCATAACTGTTCTTCATTTTGCTGTGAACAGTGAATTTAATAAGGATAATTACTCTTATACTTTTGGAAGGTTTGTTTGGCTATGAGAGGTAGATTTTGGCTTATCGCTGTTGTATAGAAGTATTAGATTTTAATCTTTCAGATTTATCTTTATCTTTTTTTGACCCGTAGTATGTAAACAGAAATAAAATGCCGAATATGATAAGTACGATGCTTGCTAGTTTTCCTATACGTTCAATAAAAGAAATTACAACAGACTTTTCATAACTTGAGAATCCCTCTGCTCCTGTAGAGCTTCTTCTATAAAATTTGCGACGATTGATCCAGTAACGAAGACCAAGCCCAAAGACCAATGCTATTATACCTAAAACCAATGTTTCCATAATCAATCTATTTCAATATCATGAAGATAAATTTAGCAAATATTGATGAAACCATATACAAATTAACAGTAAATAAAAAACGACCTACCGAAAGGTAAGTCGTTGTAAATTGAATAGTTAACAAACCCTTTAATCACTACTATTAAACTGAAAACTTATCTGTTTTTCGTTTCCAAAGCTGTCAGATATCCATATATCGAAAGATTGGGATACCGTCGAGGCTGAAGTATAATACAACCGAAACTGCGTTTGTGGTAATTGGTACAAATCATTAGGCATATAAGGCGGTTCATTGTAGTAACGAAGTGCCCCCTGTCCGTCAAACTGAAAATACCGAATGTAGTAAGCGTTATTTCTGTAATTTCCTGTACGCTGTATTGTAACACGGATTTCCACAGTTTGACCATTCGCTACTTCAGAAGGAACTGGCATTACATTTACGTCAAATGGATAATCTTGTTGTATTTCCAGCTCTTCTTTATCGCAGGAGCTCAAAGTTATTGATCCTATCAGGATTGCCAGCAAAATATGAAGTGGAAACAATCCTATTCTGAATTTATTGAAAATTACTATCATAGTTTTATGTTTTAAAAGTTAAACCTTAATCCAATTCCCGCTGATGGTCGGAACTGGTCCCTTGATGTATTCCAAAGCACTTTAGTACGACCTTGTATCAGTAATACAAAGCGATCGGACAAATAGGTTTCCAAAGACAAACGTCCTCCGGCTCCATAGACAAAACTTTCTTCGTTCAGTATTTCGGCTCCATCAAAAAGCATTTCCTTTCCACGGTTAAATGTTTCGTAGCCAATAACTCCGTTGAGTGTTGCGTTTAGGTTGATACTTTTTCGGAAGTTTCCCAACAGCCGAAGACTGTATCCTCCTTCGGCCATATAGGTCTCAACAGGTATTTCAAGCTCTTTGTAATTAGAATATTCATGGTTATATTCCAGTGCCCATAGCCAGTAATTTCCGTTTTTACCGTTTACTGTCATTGCCAGATTTATATAGTAGTCATTTCCAATTTTATCATCTGATAATATTCCAGCACTTACTTCAAGTGCTTTTTGTTTGGGTACCATCCGCTGTGCGTTTGCCGATGTGATACCGATAAGTATCAATATCACTGTATATATATAATATTTCATTGCCTTATTTTTTTGATTAGTTAATTTTGAGATGCATCGTATTGATAAGTCTTGCATTTACCAGATCGGAATTTTCTATTTGCAAAACCTGATGTCTGCCTCCGTTTTTCTCGAAAATCTCAATCAATAGCACTTTATCATCCGTAATTGTAAACTGATCCAATAGGAATACGTTTTGCTCCGTAGTATTACCAATAATTTCGTCAAGAGGCTTGTATATGCGTAGTGGCTTCATTGGTTTTTCTTGTATTACGGTACGTTTTGCAATCTTCTTATCCACAATTTTGAAATTCACAAAATCAATCTGAAACGGAACATTACTCTTATTTCGTAGTTCAGTATGGAAATAAAACTTACCATTATGGATATAAACCCCTTTCAACAAAAACTGTATGCCGTAGCTTTTTGACCCGATATGTTTGATGATCCTCTTGTCCTTATTGTAAATAGTTTCCAACAGCAACCCCGCCAATGATGGAGAGTTCTTACCCAACTCTTCAAATAATACATCATTTTCATTTTCCCGGCTAAGTTGTTTCTGCATGGTCAACAAGTCATAATTTAATGACGATGGGTATGAACTATAAAAGACATTGAAGTTGTAGAAACGGCCGTCTTCGGTAATCACCGAAAAATTCGTTTCTTCTTCAAAATCACGTACGGTAGCCTTTATACGCAATACATTTTCGGCATCTTCTGCTTTACCCGCTATCAGATACTCGCTTCCCAAATCCACGTAACGAATAGCCGCTGGAAATATCAAATGCGAGGTTTTAGTATAGGTTACTTCCATTTGATAAGGTTCTACTTTACCCATTGCTAATTTGGATGTGTTATTGGCATTTTGTGCCTGGCTTTTGCCGATCAGTCCAACCAAACAGGTTAACATCAGCATACTTTTAATTATCGTTTTCATATTTTAATCTTTATATTTTTTGATTTATTAGCTTTTAGACACAAGAAACACCTGATGTCCAGCCTTCAACGTTACTTTAGGCGTCCTGACTTTCTTAGAGAAATAACCGGAAACTCCTTGTACCACACCACGACTCAAATCGCCTGCTACCTGCTGACCTGCCGAACGTGTCATCATAATACTCGTACCTGAAGTCTGGCTCATGTTAGCTGCTATTTCCGTCAGGGCATTCATTTCAGGAGAATAAGGTACATATAGTCCCTGTTGACCATCAATATCGTATATGGTGATATCTACAGGGATAATGTTTCCTTCCAGTTCTACTGAAGTCACCTTTAATTGCAATCTTCCATTTAGGAATTTTGCAGTAGCCGTTAACACCGTTCCTTTTGGAATGGTACGGTTCGGAGTTTTCGCATCTTCTAATATGCGAACACGAACACCAGTTTCTCCGGTTACTACCTGTGTTTCCTGTACTACAGCACGAATACTGTTTTTTGGCTGTATTACCTGCTCTGAAACACCTGCGGTGTAAAATCCTCGATTTCGGGTTTCACTCCAATTTGCCAGAAATGCACTATCTGTTGGCTCTCTGTACAATGCTGACACAGCACTTTTTTTGACAGGTGTAAATGCTACAAAATGTTCTTTTTGAGTAGTAGATGATGATGCAGGTATTGTTGTCGGAAGTTCAGAACCGGGAACGACAGTTGTAGGCTGAGAGGGAGTATTGGTCGGTAGATACTTCGCAGCCATCTGGTAGGACTTTTCCATAAGTGCCAATTGGGTTTCGACCGGATCGGGTGCCACCACGTCTTTTTCTGCTAATTGCTGTTTCAGTTCGTCTAATTGTTTGCGAAGTTCCTGTGTTTCATAGTTGGGTTCATTATAGAACGAACCGAGAACGCTTTGAGCATTTTGATAACTATTTAGTGCAGGATTACTTCCTCTACGTTGATTACCACTGAATAAACCCGTATTTCCCTGTGCCTCTTCAGAAAGATCTGGTTCCATGGAGTTTGCTGAATCTGTATTCCAATAATCAGCTAATGTGGTCAACCCATTACGCTTTTCCTGATTTTTCTGCTCCAACATTTCCAGCTCATAAGCTTTCTGTTTGTCCGACTGTAAACCTGCATCCGTAGCCTGTGGTACAGCATCGTTTAAACCAATATCCTCTATCTTGTTTTTATCTTCTGATGGTTTAAATATGAGCCACATACAGCCAACAAACACGATTCCCATCAAACCAAATATGATTGGTTTCTTCAACTTTTCAGTCTTATTCTGTGCATTGTCCTGCAATACATCAGGGTTTTCATTCGGGGTACCTTCCGTAACCCGAACTCCCAATTTTTTATTTCCATTTTCTTTCATAAAACTTTTCTTTTAAAATGTTTGACAATGAATCCAATCCTCCCGTCTCGGATTTCTTTTTCTGTATAACTGGATTTTCGATATGTCTGATCTCTATAGTGGGATTAGGCTTAGAGGTGTCGAACCAAACTTTTGCGATGACGATAACCGTTAAAAGCAGATAGCCCATAAAAAAAAGCAGCGTATATTTATGTTGTCTCTTTACAGGCAACGACCGCCAACGTTCATCAAGTTTGTTAAACCAATTATCCAATCTTTCCCTTAGTTTTTTCATACTTTAATTATTTGAGGTTATTACATTCTGAACCCTCTTTTGCAGGAAGAGATATGTTCTTTAGGTTTTTCAGTCACCTGGGAAATGGCTTCTTTTATCATGGGAAACGAGCTTGTTGTAAAGTTGGTTAGCTTAGATTGCTTCAATAGTTGTCCATAAGGATCTATTCTTCTTACATACATTTCCGTTTCCTGTAAATCAAATTTCCCATTCTCGTATTTTACCCACATATCACATTCAATCTTTGGCTTGTTTTCACCATTCCATTCGAGATATGTAGATAGATGCAAATGGCTTGCTACTAATGGTGCTTCTTTGCCTTTGCCCCAAGCCTCCAAAAATTCACTGATGCTATCCTTTAATTTGCCTGCATAAGAACTTTCAGTATGAAAAAAACCAGAGTATCCTTTATCAATAAGGGTTTTCACGAACGTGTCTAAATCAAGTAAGTGTTTCATGTGCTTAATCTTCAGCGTTCTATAACTTCAATATCCTTGTTTTCTAACACCGCAAATTTTTCTATTGTAAAGCCTTGTGGGTTATTGTCAGAGCGAACGGAGTTAACCAAGTAGCAGGATGTAACCAGGTTACGCCTTGTCACATTGCTTGACCTGATAATGAACTGTTTTGCATAAGTTTTAACAGCATACGGATAGGTATCAAAGTTGCAGATTACGCTGTCCACTTCAGTACGTTGTTGTACGTTACCGGATATGATACGGTTGTAATATCCTTTTTCGGACAAATCCTTGTAATAATCAAATGCCGATTTGTCGGCAAGATTAAATGCTCTTTTCATATTGCTTTCAATAGCATTCTTTTCAGGTGCGAGCGTGAAGAACAATTCGTGAAAACGACGGATATGCTCACGAGCTTCAACCGGACGGTTTATAGAAGCGTCCTGAGAGAGTGCCAACATGAGTGATTTGCCGTTATCCAACACATAGACTTTTTGTCGTTGCTCCTCCGCAAAGCGGTAGGACTGCCAAACGGCATATCCTACAACTCCAATGCAGAGTACCGCAAAGACAATAGCATACAGCCTTATCTGCTTAAAGCTGTTTTCGATATTTCTTAATGTTTTAAATTCCATTTCAAATGATTTAAATTTTATTATTTACCCATTAATTTTCCTCCGATATTACCTGCGGTAGAACCAGCACCGGCACCGGCAATATTTCCAGTTTTCATAGCAGTCTGGTTCACGTTACGCATAAAGTTTCCGGCACCTCCTGCCTGAATGATCCAGCCTGCGGCTGTAGGAACGGTAAAGTATCCTACGATACCGATAATCATAAAAATGATATAAACCGTATTTGAAGTGTCAGGGATATAGGTTGGGTCGGCAAGCATCTCTATATCTCTTTCAAGAATCAATGATTGTATTTTGGCAAGCATAGAACTGAACAAATCAGCCACAGGTAACCATAAATACACACTGATATACCGTGTGAGCCATTGTGTGAGCGTACTCTGAAACCCATCCCACACAGAAATAGCAAAGGCTATTGGTCCCAGAATGGACAAGACAATCAGAAAGAACGTCCGTATGGTATCTATGACCAGAGCGGCTGCCTGAAAGAGTACTTCCAGAAATTCCCGAAAAGCATCCCTTATCCATTTTTTCATTTGATACATACCACGTTCCATATACATTCCCGACATCGTAGCAATGTCAGAGGGTGACCATCCCAATTCTTCAAGCTTCCTGTCAAATTCCTCATTGGAAACTAAATAGGCGGTTTCGGGATTTCGTACCATAGCTTCGTATTCCAATTGGTCTTTCTGAGCTTGCAACTCATTAAGGTCAAGCACCTGGTTTTCCAGTATAGCATGAGTGCCCTTTACTATGGGACTGAGTACCGCATTGATAGTTCCCAAAACCATAGTTGGAAAAAACATAATGCACAATCCCAAAGCAAACGGACGTAGTAAGGGGAATACATCTATAGGCTCTGCACGGCTGAGTGCCTGCCATACTTTGAGAGCTACATAAAACAGAGCCCCCAATCCGGCGAGTCCTTTTGCTACAGCCGCCATATCGGCGGACAGAGGTACCATCTCATCATACAATGAGCGTAGAACTTCATGAAGATTATTAAATTCCATAGTTTACCAGTATTTTTGTTCAGGATTTCCGTAAAGTTCAAGTACTCTTTTGCTATTATTTTTCTTTTTAGCTCTTAGAAAACTGACCGAAATATTTTTACTGGTATAGTACCGTACAAGGCTGTGGTACTCTTTAACTTCTTTATAAACACGGTCGATGATATCCATACGTTCTTTATCGTTTAATGAAAGACTGGATGAGGAAACAATCTGCTTCAATTCTTTCAGTAGCTCCGTGCTTTCATTCAATAGTGCAGAATAACCATTGGCGATAGCAGCCAATTCTTGTTGTGAGAAATTCGGATCGTTCATCATCTTGCCGAAATTCTGTACATACATTTCAGATACGTCTCCAACAAGTAAGACAGTTTGCTGTACCTTTCTCGCATCTTTTACCAGATTACTGACCGCTTTCAACTTGTCGTAATATTCCTTACCTTGTTTATACACCTTTTCTACTTCCTTAAAATTTTTGACCACATTGGAAACTGTGGAAGATGTTTGTATGATTTCATTAGCACTGTTAAGAATGCCGGAAGCCAGGTTAGCTGGGTCAGTGACAACAAATTGTGCCTTGGCAGAAGGTGTAACAGCCAGTATAATTACCGTGAACACCATTAACATGATTTTTTTCATTTTATTGATTTTTAATTGATTAATAATTACCTGATTTCTATTTTCGCTCTTCAGCAATTCGTTTTATAGCGAGTTCTACATTACCGTCGAGTTCCTTAGCAAGCTGCATAACCTCCATTTTTTCGGTTTCTTCCGTAGTGTATGCGAGATATTCCTGCATGCTTACTTCTGTAGCATAAACGGCGGAGTGCGTTCCGCCCAATCCAATCCAGACTTCTTTGTACAAGCGTTTGGGGTCGTTGTTCATATTGATAGAAAGGATCTGAGATTTTTCTTTTTCAGTGAGCCCGAGCATCGCCTGGATGTCATGAAATTTATTCATATACTTTCGCTGATCGAGCAGTATTTTACAATCACTATTATTGATAATGGATTCTTTCACAATAGGTGATTGGATGATGTCGTCCACTTCCTGCGTTACTACAATTGCCTCTCCAAAGAACTTTCTGACTGTTTTAAACAAATACTTTATGTACTCAGCCATACCTTCCTTTGCAATTGCCTTCCAAGCTTCTTCAATTAAGATGAGCTTACGGATACCTTTCAACCTTCTCATCTTATTGATGAAAACCTCCATGATGATAATCGTGACAATAGGAAAGAGAATTTTGTGATCCTTTATAGCATCAATCTCAAATACGATAAAGCGTTTAGTCAGCAAGTCAAGTTGTTTGTCTGAGTTAAGCAGATAATCATATTCACCTCCCTTGTAGTAAGGTTCCAGAACATTTAGGAAATTGGCTATGTCAAAGTCTTTTTCCCGAACCTGCTTTTCTTCTAATACTTTGCGGTAGTCTCTCTGTACATATTCGTAAAAACCATTAAAGGATGGATATTCATCATTGATCTTAATACGCTCTATATAACCGCTTACCGCATTAGACAAGGCTACTTCTTCTGCTCTTGTCGGTGGCTCATCATCTCGTTTCCATAAGGTTAGTATCAGGGTTTTGATACTTTCTCTCTTCTCAATATCGAATATGCCATCGTCTGTAAAGAATGGATTGAATGAAATAGGATTATCTTCGGTATAAGTGAAATAAACACCGTCTTCACCTTTGGTTTTTCCATAGATCAGCTCACATAATCCCTGATAGGAATTACCTGTGTCAACCAACAGCACATGTGCCCCCTGTTCATAGTATTGACGAACCATGTGGTTTGTAAAAAAAGATTTTCCCGAACCTGAAGGTCCCAAAATGAATTTGTTTCTGTTCGTGACGATACCTTTTTTCATAGGCAAGTCCGATATATCCAAATGGATTGGCTTTCCCGTTAACCTGTCTGCCATCTTGATACCGAACGGTGATGGTGAACTTTGGTAATTTGTTTCTTCTGTGAAGAAACACAACGCGGGTTCTATGAAGGTGTAGAAACTTTCTTCAGAAGGAAAATCCCCGGCATTGCCCGGCATTCCTGCCCAGTACAAAGTTGCTACATCAGTAGTATTGTGTCTTGGTTTGCATTCCATCAAAGCCAGAGCACTACCGGTATCATTCTTAATCTGTTTTAGTTCGATCGGATCCTCAGACCATGCCAGTACATTGAAATGTGCACGAATGGAAGACAGACCATGTGAATGAGCCTCATTGAGATAGCGTTCTATCCATTCTTTGTTAATCTGGTTGGCACGGCTATACCTTGCCAGTGAATGCATATTCCTTGCAGACTTTTCGAACTTTTGGAGGTTTGCTTCGCTGTTATCTAAGAAAAGGTATTGATTATAGATGTGATTACAACTTAACAGTAGTCCAACGGGAGAAGCGAACGACAACAAACAGTCACTTCGGTCTGTAGATAATTTTTCGTAACGCGTATCAGCAGATACTGTTCCCGGTAGATCATCCGTATCAGATAAGGTATGTAAACATAATCTTTTGTTCCCTATACGAACTTCTTCAGACCCCAAAGCAATGTCCTGTAAAGGCCTTCCCTCATCTCTTGACAAGGTGAGGTACTGTTCCAGCAATCCTTGCTTGCCACTCGTTCCGACGATATCCTCTTCGCTCAGACGTTCCAGTTTTACAAAATCGCTATCATTCACTATCCTTTCAAACTGTGCCACAGCTTCCATAAAGCGATGAATGATTTCCTTATCCCTTATTTCTTTAGGGATAAGCACACCCTTGCAAAGTGAACTAAAGTTGCTTTGCATACGCATACGTTCTTTAGTGGTCTTGGTAAGAAACAAGTAACAATAATGATTCAGAAAAGGACGCTCGTTAAAATGCTGTTGATACGATTTTGCTAAAAAGCTTTGATCTTCTTTTGCAATATCAGGAGCGTAATTTTCTTTGATATACCAATCTTGTTTGTGAACGACTGTAAAATCCGGTAAAGTTTTGATCGCCTTGTGCCATGCGGAATGTATAGCTTCGTATTCTACGGAAGCAACCGTAAACAGTTCGGGCAAATGTACCCGAAAGCAAGCCGTAATGTCTGCATCTTTAGAGATGATGCAGTTGTTTTCCACAGCCAATAATGGGAACTTGCTTTCCAACGTAGTGGCTTTTGCTACATTTCTCATAAGCCGACAGATTTAGAGGTGAATTTTAAATAGCGATGTACGGGTTTCCGGCAGATGATATAACGTGGATGCCTCTTATTGGCACCCACTTTCATTAATCCGTATTCACCATACTTCTGGTTCAGAGAGAATGTCTGCCAGACAATAAGAGAGCCTCCTCCAACTCCAATAAATAGACACACATAAGAACTTACGCCTGCCATATACAGTATCATCACCAGAACAAGCATACCCAGTAAGCCACCTGCAAAAATGAACAGATACTGTGCTTTCAATCCTTTGAACTCGACTGTACGTCCAATGCCTTTATTAATATTGTATTTACTCATAAGGCAAAGGATTAAAGGAAGAATGAACGAAGAATAGTTGCAGCAACGATCAAAAAGATACAAGCTCCAAACCATGATGCCGCAGTCTTGCTTGTATCAGGATCACCACTACTGAATTTATTGTACACTTTAACACCTCCGATTAACCCGACCACGGCACCAATGGCGTAAATAAGTTGTGTGGCGGGATCGAAATAAGAGGTTACCATTTGCGTGGCTTCGTTGATTCCCGCAGAACCGTTTCCCTGTGCAAATACCCCAAATGCTGACAGCAAAGCCGCACCTGTCAGCAGCACTTTTTTTCTTTGTTTTTTCATCTTTAAAACGAATTAATTTGTTACGATTTCCTGCACCTTGCAGGCTTTCGGAACAAATGTGCGACGTAAAACAAAGCACTCTTAAAAAGTGTCGTTCAGTGGAATAACTTGGCTTTCAAAGGCTTTTCGTATGAAAATTGAGTATAAAAAAACGCCAGCCTTTTGATGGCTGACGTTTCGTTCTTTTTACAATATTCTCACATTTTTCTACCCTTTTTCCTTTCTGAATTATAAGGAGTATTCGAGTTCTTATTTTCTTTTTTAATTTTATCTAAATTCTCTTTGATTTTTTGAGGCACATAAATGTCTTCCCATTTTCCTTTTTTTGCTGTAAAACTCATTTGCAATCCTACTTCCATTAACCCATCTTTCAGATCAAATCCGTGTTGCCTATTCCATCCGATAGGATCCAGTTTTAACTCGTTTGGAAATTCTATTACAACAAGATTTTTTGGAATTTCTGTAATATTTTCATAGTCAATTTCGCCCATTTCTCTTGTCTTAGGATTGTAGGGAATAAGATATGTTCCAGAGCTATCATTAAAATAGTCTTCTATGTGTGAAAAAGCAATTCCATTAGAGAGGAAGTCATCTTTTGGTCTAAGTTTATCCATTCTTATATCTACATAGAAAGTGTGTCCTTCAATATCAATGGTGGGCAGCATTCCTTTGTTCACACGCAGGTCATAAGCAACGGGGTCAACCATGATATCATAGTCGTTCCTTTTCTTTATGACATCTAATGATAGCTTATATTTATTCCCCATCCCAATAGGATCTAATACGGAGAATTCGGGAATAGTGACGGTTACTTCGTGATTTCCCCATCCCGATGAAAGTCTATTCTTTTCAACGTCGTAATCAAAACGATATCCATTTCCTAAATATTCCATTTCATCAAACCGAATAATATTCGTTTCATCTTCTTTTTCTCTCAGTTCTAATTTATTCACATCCACAAGAAACACTGTTCCGTGGATATCAAATTCTTTCAGTTCTTTTTCCATACCTTAACGTTTTAAAACACAAAGGAGAGTCTATACAAACTCCCCAATGTCAAAATCATTAATATTATTTTTCCGCAAATTGGAAGAACCAGAGTCCATTTCTTTACCGGGAACACCACTGTCCAACAACGCTGCAATTTTCTGTGCAGCACCCTCCATTGAGTTTTCCAGTAGACTAAAAAGATCGGTTCCCTGTATTTTCTGAACTATTCCCACCGCTGTTTCCTTCTGAGCTGTTTCCAATTTCTCTTTTTGGAGCAACATCCCCACGGTACTTAGTTCTTCAAAGGTAACCCCTGTGGCAAAACCGTTTTCTTCCTCATAAGTTCCATACCCGTTCCATTCTTCTTCCTCTTCCTCCAAATCAGGTTCGGTATTAAAAACTTCATCTAGCTCTTCCTGCGGAATTTCTTTAGCAAACCCTTTTAGGGATCTTTCTTCTTCAAAATTATCAGGTTTTTCCTCTTTATCTTCAAGTTGTCCTTTAGTGGTATTCTTTGGCGGAGAAAGGCGTTCAATCGGCTTGGGTTTTCCCATAATATCTAAAAATTCTCGCTTTTGACTAGGAATTTGCTTCTCCTGTTTTGGATTTCTTTTGATAACCACCTTGTCCTGCAACAGCAGGACAATGACAATTAATAGGGATATAAGAATTGCTGTTTCCATAGCTATAATTTAGGTTTGTCGATTGCGTTATAAATGGCTGTGAGTTCCTCTCCGAAATCCTCAAAATGGTATTTCAGCACATTGTGTAGGTAATCAGTAATAGTCAGTTTACCTCCACCCATCATAAAGACGATAAGCGATAACTTTTCGTGAAACTCTGTACTGATATAGGCTGTTTTGCTATCTCTTGCCTTAACGCCTTTCGACTGAAGAAATTCAGTTTTGTACTGATCTATTCTTAATGTTGCTTTCTTTTTTTGTTTTGTATTTTTCATAATGAAACTATTATATAATAGGTTTATATCTTTCATTGAAATAGTCGGTAATATCATCACCAAATTCCTTGAAATGATGTTCAAGAATACTATCTATATATGAATAAAGAGTAGTTTTATCTTCCCGTGTGAGTTGAACAATGCGGATTAATCTTTCATGATATTCAGGACGGATATAGACTACTTTACCGTTACGCCCTGACGGAAAGCGATTGACTAAAAAGGTTTCTTCATAATCTACTTTTTTGGTAGAAGTCGAACGAGATCGCTCACGTGGTTTGCTTTCTTTTATTTCCTCTTGTGATTTGGGAATTGGTTTGTCAGGGACAGGCTGGTCACCGCTCATGATGTTCATCAGGTATTCCTCATCAACATCCGGTTTCTCAAAGTCTTTTCGTTTGTTATCTGTTGCCATACATCATCGGTTTTACAGGTGAATAATTTTTAAAAATTCCTGCACAAAAGCATCCATGCGGGTGGTTTTCAGCAATTGCGGTTCGGCAGGGAGCAGACTGGAACGGAATACATAATTTCCTGTATCGTCTGTTTCTTTTCGGAAACGCTTGCTGTCCATAATGCGAGTTTCCATAATTGGCAATCCCAACTCCTCTATGACATTTTGATATGCGTCGTACAAACCTGTTTTTTCCCTACCATCTACTTGATTCCAAAACAACCATATTGCCAGATCTTTGTTTCCGGTTTCTGTTTCTGGTAAGTGAAGAAAGGCCTTGGTAAAGCCCAATGTACTTTCTACCACCAGTCGATCTGCCGTAATCGGTGAAAACACAAAATCCATCGTTTTTAAAGTCGATAATACTCCCTTTGTATTTGCAGTTCCAGGAAGGTCGAAAAAGATAATATCCGGCTCTACCTTCGATTTTTCTGTCTGCTCAAATGCGTTTTCCAATGCGTTTTCCGCTTTGCTCTTGACGATGGTGTAGGCCTTCTTATTGATAGTCTGAAACTGCTTCATAGCAGCTTTCTTGTGATAGTCATTTTCCATGACCGTTTTTAAATCCCTCGCACGCATATTGGTTAAACTGTGTTGCGGAAAGTCGCAATCCATTACTAGTACGTTGTAACCTAAACGGTAGTGCAGCACACTAGCCAACAGCGTAGTGATCGTTGATTTGCCTACACCTCCCTTTTGTGTGTAGAAGCTGATTTTTAAAGTTTTCTTTGTCGTTTCCATTATTTAAAAATTTATTGATGCTTTTCTTTAAATCGGTACAGGCAAACAAAAACCTTCATTTGTACCTTTCTTTGTTCTAATATTTCTTTTTTACCTTTTGCGTAATTGCTTGTCGTTTTTCCCTTTTTCATTCACATGAAACCTGATTGTAAAATTTCAATCCGTGAAGTTTTGCAGGTAGAAATATGCTTTACTTCAGTTAAACTTTCTTTTCTGCTTTTCTTATTTACCGCTTTTACGTTTTAGCGTTTTTATATTTTTAAAACTTTATGCTTTTATTTTTTACAGGATTTGCACAGATACATATCTCTTTTTTTACTTTTTTCTTTACTGTTTTTTTCAAAGCTTTCTGTAGAACCTTGAAACAAAGAAAGCGATTAATAGAGGTGGTTTTTAAAGCGTTGTACACTTTGGCTTTTAACGGAATACTTTGGCAGTATTCTATATATCAATAGTTTATAAAATCAACCTTTACTTTGCAAAGGGGGTTTTTCTGACGGTTTGATAGAATGCTATTCCATCAAGAAAGGTAAAATAAGAAGCAGCATGAAGCTGCTTTTTCCACTAAATAGAATCCGTCCCGCAGGGCGGATTTTCTATTCACCAGAATAGAGCAAGTTATGTTTTGAGGCACTCGAAACGTATTTCGTGCCCCAAAACAACTTGCCCTGCCGGGAGCCGAAAAACACCCTCCAAAGTCGGGGTTTTATAAAATTTTAAAATGGATTTGTGATGAATGAGAACAGTAACAACAAACAGAACAAAGGCGGACGTAAGCCAAAGCTAAACCCAAGCACGCACCGCCATGTTTTTCGTCTGAATGACGAAGAGAATGCGAAACTCCTGTCGCTTTTTGAAGCGTCAGGTATAAGCAACAAAGCAAAATTTATTATTTCTCTTTTACTACAACGGGAGATTAAGACGGTTAAAATTGATGTAGCTGCTATGGATTACCATGCACAACTGACCAAATTATACAGCCAGTTTAGAGCAGTTGGTATAAATTATAACCAGATAGTGAAGATACTTTATCGCAATTTTTCAGAGAAGAAAGCCGCTGCTTATCTCTTTAAATTGGAAAAGCAAACCGCAGAAATGGCGACATTATGTCAACAAGTTATCCAATTAACGCAGGAGTTTGAAACAAAATACCTATACAAAAGCGAAGAAAAATGATAGCAAAAATTGGAAAAGGTGCGAACATGATCGGAGCAATTTCTTACAATCTGCTTAAAGTGCACGAGGAAAATGGACATGTTTTGCTCACGAATAAGATACCCGAAGTGCTGAACGACAACTACACTACCGCTTTTCTCAACCGCTATTTCGAGCCTTATTTGCTGGCAAATAACAAAACAGAAAAGCCTGTTCGTCACATTTCGCTGAATCCTGACCCTGCGGATAAGGTTAGTGATGAGCAGTTCAGAAATATAGCGGAGCAATACATGCAAGAAATGGGTTATGGCAATCAGCCGTATGTGGTATTCAAGCATACCGATATTGAACGCACCCATATACATATCGTAACCACCTGCGTGCAACTCAACGGTGCAAAAATACCGGACAGTTATGATCATCCACGTTCAATGGCTGTATGCAGGAAATTGGAACAGCAATATGATTTGAAGCCCGCTACAGAGCAATACCAGTCAAATAGTGACCGAATTTTTAAATCCGTGGATTATACCAAAGGAGATATAAAAAGCCAAATAGCATCCGTTACCCGCCACTTGCCCAAATATTATCAGTACCAAAGTCTAGGAGCTTACAACGCTTTACTTTCTCTTTTTAATATAACTTCCGAAGAAGTTAAAGGTGAATTACACGGTCAACCAAAACAGGGTTTAGTGTATTTTGCTTTAAATGAGTATGGACAAAAGGCAAGTAATCCGTTCAAGTCTTCACTGTTTGGCAAAGAAGCAGGAATGACCCAGCTTGAAAAACACTTTGAAAAATCAAAGGAAAATATGAAAACCAACCCTGCAAAAGAGGTGCTTAAAAATACTATTGAAGCTGGTATGCATACATCCAATAATGAAACAGATTTTAAGAAGCAGCTATTGGAGCAGGGCATTAATACCGTTGTCCGCAGGAATGATGAAGGTCGTATTTATGGAATGACTTTTATAGACCACGAAAGCCGTACCGTATGGAACGGCTCGCAATTGGGTAAAAATCTATCTGCTAATGTATTTAATAAATGGTGGGATGAACAGGCAATAGAAAATAGGAAGCAAACCACAAATGACAATACAACACATTCAAGCCGCTCATCCCAGAATAATACTAAGGAAGAGTCCGAAACACCACACGAGCTTTTTGATTTTCTGAACAAGGAACAACCTGCCTATAATGAGCCTGATCTGATAGAGGGGTTGGGCAGTCTGCTTCCCGATGTACAGGACGAAGATTACGAGGAACAAGAATTTGCCAATAGAATGAAGAAGAAAAGGAAACGAAAAAGAGGTAAATAGAAACATCAAACCAAACAATGCCACCGAACGCCATCGGTTACCGTTTATCCAAAACCAACCCGAACAGACTCTAAATTCACTCTCTGTCATTTTAATCATTACAAATTATGCAAGGAGAAGACGATTTAAGAGGTTTAGCCAAGATTATGGCTTTCATGCGTGCGGTCAGTATCATCATTGTACTGATGCACTTTTACTGGTTCTGCTTTGGTTTCTTTTTGGAGCGTGGCTGGACATTAGAAATAATAGGCAAAATATTAGCCAACTTTAACCGAACGGCGGGGCTTTTTGCTCACAACCTTTACACCAAAATTTTCGCATTGGTATTGCTGGCATTAAGCTGTCTTGGAACCAAAGGTGTAAAGAACGAAAAAATAACATGGACAAAAATAAACACCGCCTTGGTAATTGGTTTTATTCTGTTTTTTCTCAATACACCTTTACTAAAACTGTCTCCCTTTATAGGTACATCTCTCTACATTTTTACTACAGCATTAGGTTACATTTCTTTGATGAAGGCGGGTGTCTGGATTACCAGATTGCTCCGCACGAATTTAATGGATGATGTATTTAATAATGAGAATGAGAGTTTTCAGCAAGAAACCAAACTGATGAAAAACGAATATTCTGTAAACTTACCTACTAAATTTTATTACAAGGGAAAGTGGAATGAAGGCTGGATTAACGTAGTGAATCCTTTCAGGGCAACAATTGTATTAGGCACGCCAGGTTCAGGCAAATCATACGCAGTTGTAAATAATTATATTAGACAGCATATAGAAAAAGGGTTTTCAATGTATATCTATGATTTTAAATTTGACGACCTTTCTACTATTGCATATAACCATTTACTAAAACACCGAGATAAATACAAGGTACAGCCTCAATTTTATGTTATTAATTTTGATGATCCTCGTAAAAGTCATCGTTG
Source organism: Massilibacteroides vaginae (assembly GCF_900178525.1). Taxonomy (GTDB): domain Bacteria; phylum Bacteroidota; class Bacteroidia; order Bacteroidales; family Tannerellaceae; genus Massilibacteroides; species Massilibacteroides vaginae. The sequence goes on along the minus strand of NZ_FXDJ01000009.1, from coordinate 308,283 downwards.
CAATCCACTTAACCCGGTTTTTATGACGGATATCTCTGATGCTTATGAAGCTGCTTACACGATTATGTTGAATCTTAATAGAAGCTGGATCCAGAAGCAAGGGGATTTTTTCGTTGAATCACCAATTATTTTGCTGGCAGCAATCATCTGGTTTCTGAAAATCTATGACAGCGGCAAATACTGCACTTTTCCACACGCTATTGAATTACTGAATAAAAAATACTCTGATGTATTCACTATTCTGACGTCTTATCCTGATTTGGAAAATTATTTATCGCCCTTTATGGATGCTTGGCAGGGCGGAGCACAAGACCAACTGCAAGGACAGATTGCTTCTGCTAAAATCCCATTATCAAGAATGATTTCTCCACAATTATATTGGGTAATGACCGGTGACGACTTTTCTCTGGATATCAACAATCCGAAGGAGCCTAAGATTTTATGTGTAGGTAATAATCCAGACCGTCAAAATATTTACTCAGCGGCATTGGGTTTATATAATTCAAGAATTGTGAAACTCATTAATAAAAAAGGACAGTTAAAGAGTTCTGTCATCATCGATGAGTTACCGACAATTTATTTTCGAGGATTGGATAACCTGATTGCAACGGCCAGAAGTAATAAAGTGGCAGTATGTTTAGGCTTTCAAGACTATTCTCAATTAATCCGTGATTATGGAGATAAAGAAGCTAAAGTAATTCAGAACACTGTCGGTAACATTTTTAGTGGTCAGGTAGTGGGAGAAACTGCTAAAAATCTTTCGGAACGTTTCGGGAAAGTGTTGCAAAAACGTCAAAGCTTGACAATTAACAGGAATGATAAATCTACTTCAATATCCACACAGTTAGATAGCTTAATACCTGCATCTAAGATTTCTACACTTACACAAGGAATGTTCGTGGGAGCTGTTTCCGACAATTTTGACGAACGTATTGAACAGAAGATTTTTCATTCTGAAATTGTAGTAGATAACGACAAAGTTGCTGCCGAAACCAAAGCTTTTAAAAAAATACCAGAGATTTTATCTTTTAACGATTCACATGGAGCTGATAATATGAAAGAACAAATTGAAGCTAATTACAAGCAGGTAAAGAAAGATGTTATAGGTATTATTGCAAATGAAATAGATCGAATCAAGAATGATTCTAATTTAACGCACTTACTTAAAGACCTATAGATAAACTACACTTCTCTTAGTAGTGTTAATGCTCACTAAGCTTTTTTTCAACCTTTTAATAATACTGAATAAATAATTATTAGAATCATTGATGCACTATTCTGTTTAGAACAAGCTACAGTAAATAGAGGTATTTACTGTAGCTTTTAAATTTTTATTATATGACTTTGTTCTTTCCCTTTTTAATAGAAAACGGTTTGACATTAGACGAATCTATTTCTTTTGTGATTCCTCATTTTTATGACTGATGGAAATACAAAATCTGTAAAAAATAGAAACTTTTTTATACTGAACACAAAAGAGGTATATTTTAAAATATTTAACAACTTCAATCAGGCAAAAAATTACGATACACAAAGTGATTATTTATAATCCCCTCTTAGATTTCTCGAATTAAAAACAGGGAATAAATCCTCCTTTCCGAGGTATAGTTTAATTTTATTTAAGCTAGCAGCAAGTTCGTCCTTCTGAATGGGTTTCATTAAGTATTCTATACTTACACTATTATTACTAAATGCTCTAAAAGTATATTCATCATAGGCAGTTGTAAATATTATCGGGCATTTAATAATTGACTGATCGAATATGGAAAAACTAACCCCATCAGCCAAACATATATCCATTGTAATTAAATCTGGTGAATTGTTTAAATTTAACCAGGAAACTGCATCCTTAACTGTATCAATTATTTGCAAAATTTCACAGTTAGGTTCCAATTCTTCTAACAATCTTTTTAGGCGACGAGCATTTAAGTCTTCATCTTCTATAATTAAAATTCTCATACTGTTTATAGATAGTGGTGATTAATTAAGTGAAAATTCTATTGGTATTATTGAAAATTAAATAGGACCTATTAAAAATGATTCTGACTTAAAGACATTGCATACAAGACCCTATACACATTTGATCACTAGAAATACTTACATTAATTTGGTGTCATACGTACATGCTAATAACAATTGAACATCTTTGTCGATTTCAATCCCATTAACTTCGCTATATCAGCGTGAATTGTGTGTTGCTTATTCCGCTTTTAATTTATCCACAATGGTTTTGATTTCAGGTATAGCTTCATCCACACCTATATAACCAACGTTTTTGTAACGTATAAAACCATTCTTGTCAATAAAGAATTTAGCAGGAAGTCCAGAAATTTTATAGGCAGCTGAAACAGGGCTTTTTCCAAGAACCTCGTCCTTTAAATCCATGTAAACATCAAATCGGTTTCCCCTTGCAATTAGCATCTTTTTAGCATCATCAGCAGCATTTGGGCTTTTTTCTTGGGTATGAATAAACATAAAAACAACGCTATCATCGTTTTTGTAGTAATCTACGGCCTTCTGCATACCCGGGAAAGAGGCTATGCAAGGCTGGCACCAAGTAGCCCAAAAGTCTAAGATAACGATTTTACCCTTTAGACTTTTTAACGAAACGCTTTTTCCGTTTAAATCTTTAAGTTCAAAATCTGGAGCCAATTGGTTAGTCTCCATTTTTGCTATTTTTGTCAATGTGCTATTATGGTCCACAGTTTCCATAGAATCGAGCAGAAATTCATAGCGTATCTCGTCACCATATTTATTTTGAAATAACTTTCTTGAAGCATCTTTGAATCTATCACTTCTATTTGCCGAAATTTTCAGTAATCTATTAACTTCATTGAAAGCATCCAGCTGTTTATCAGCTTCGATCAGTGCGAAAGGATAAATTTCAGCATCTGCACTTAAAAAATCAGACTTGTCTTCATTATTAGGCTTTAGATACTCCAATGCAGCTTTAAACTCCTTACGTTTATAGAGAATCAAACCGTAGTGAAAGTTGTTTGATCCAGTTTGACCCAAAAAAGGCTTTACAAGTTCTTCAGCATCATTCAGCATCCCAGCTTCGATAAGAGCTCGAGTAACTGTAGATAAACTGCTTGTCTTCCAACTTTTATTATTAATCTTATTCATCCAGTAGTTTGCCTTCTGAGCATCTCCTGCGTGGGCATAAGCTTTAGCGGCTATGTATCGGCCAGCATCTAATATCATGGCATCTCTTGGTTCCGATGCAGACTGCTTTTCCATTTGAACAAGCATTTTTTCAATGCTAATTGGATCTGTTTCAGATTTTATTGCATTATAGAGGTAAGTAGTTGACTGTTCCTCAACAACAATTTGCCCAATTGCTTTTATTGGAGTAGCCATTACTACTAAAAGCAAAATTGTCACGATAATCATACATTTTTTTTCCATTTTCTTTTAATTAGGTTATCTATAGTAATAGACCACTAAAAACACAATTTGGGGGGGCAACTATCATTTTATTAATATCCTTCTATTAGCCTTATTAATTTTTTCTGTATTCATTTGGTGTCATACCTACTTGTTTTTTGAAGAATTTACCAAATGATGTGGCATCAGCATAGTTAAAATGTTCTGCCAATTCTTTAATGGTAATTTTTGAAGATTTAATAAGAGCCTTTGCTTCCGCTATAATATATTCAAAGACCCATTCGTTGACCGTCTTTCCTGTCTGTTGTTTTATGATCGTCGATAAGTATTTGGTCGATAATAATAGCTTTTCGGCATAGAACAATGTGTCTTTTTCATTCTTGTAGTGTTTAAATAAGAGCTGATAGAACTCCCAAACTAGTTTTTCCTTTTTTGTCAGGCCTTCGGTATTTAAATATGTATGGTTTTTTTCAATCAGCGCAAACTCGTACATGCCTGACAATAATGAATGCTGTATGATCTGTCTTCTGAACAAATTATCTTTCCGATTATATTTTTCAAGCAGATTATCATAAAGCTTTAATAATATATTATATTCTTCAATATCGGCTTTAAAATAAGACGTCTGTCTTGCATCGGGATAGAGATATGAAGCATCGAAAGCAGCGACGAACTCAAGAGATATTGACATATATTTCATCATAAAATCACTGCTTATTTCTTCTGGCACATATTGGATGATAGTGCCGGGAGAGAGTGCTATGACGTCTCTTTCAGATAGCGGAACAGATTTTAAGTTGACTTTCATATTACCGTTCCCTTTTATACATATACCAACAAGTAAGGAATTAATCTTTACCGGATGTTCGAGCGTTATTCCAATAATATCTTCACTTGTATCTGATATCGCAAAATCGTTCCTCAGATTATCATCCGCCAAATTCAGGTGTGAAACTTCCAAGGTGTAAATAGTTTTTTGTTTCATCATCACATTATCTTTTAAGACAAATAAACCATTTTTTTTCAATTTATCCGTCTATTATTCCAAAAATAGTACCATCTGACTATAAATTAGGAATGTGTGACCTTTTTAATATATGCTGTAGAACGGAACTTTGCAATGTTAAAATATTGAATTAATCGGTATGAAAATTAGAAACTATTTAGCAATCGCCTCTTTTATCCTTTTTCTCATTACAAGCTGTAAGAACAAAGAAAAGGAAATCCAAAATGAACAGCAGATTCCAGTAAAGGCAGTATTGATTGCACTGAATGATATTGACGGACAGAGAAAGTATATCGGTTCCGTCGAAGAGTCTGCGCAGACCCAGCTAAGTTTTCAGGTTGCTGGAAATGTAAAGCAGATACTTGTTTCCGAAGGAAGTAAGGTCAATGCAGGTCAACTCTTAGCAACTTTGGATAAAGGCCGTTACCAAAAGGCTTATGAGGTAGCAAAGTCCCAGAAAAAGCAAGCTAAGGATGCCTATCAGAGACTTAAGATTATTTATGATAACAAGAGTTTACCTGAGATCAAGATTATTGAAGCTCAATCTATTCTTGAACAGGCAGAAGCTGCAGAGTCTCTTGCTCTAAAGGATGTAGAAGACTGTAACCTCTATGCCCCTTACAGTGGAGTAATCGGGACCAAGGGTATTGATCTGGGTGCAAATGTAGCTGCTGGTATGCCGGTTTTTACAGTACTTAAAGTAGAAAAAATACGGGTTAAAGTTTCTGTTCCCGAGAATGATATAAAAGAGTTGAAAATCGGTGATGATGCAAATATCTACTTAAAGACACTGGATAAGACTTATACCGGAAAAATTATCGAGAAGGGAGTTGTGGCCAATCCATATTCCAGAGCATATACGGTTAAGGTAGATATTCTAAATGGCAGCGACGAACTGCTTCCGGGGATGGACTGTAACATTACATTTAAATCGGATAACTTGACAGGCTATTCACTTCCAATTTCTGTAATTCAAATTTCTGCAAGGAATGAACGGTATGTGTGGAAGGTCAGTAAAGACAATACTGTGTCAAAACAAACAGTGAAAATAGGAGAACTGACTTCAGATGGCGTGGTTGTCTTAGAAGGTATTGGAGAAGGAGACCGGATTGTTACCGAAGGTTTTCAAAAAATCTTTGAAGGATCTAAAGTTATCGTTAACTAAAAACTTGAACTATAAGAAATGGCAAATAATATTAAAGCAGTAGCATGGGCTATGCGTTACCATAAAGTTGTCTTTTTAGTAACGGCGTTACTTCTACTAGCGGGAATTGGTGGGCTTCTCTATATGCCCAAACAGGAATATCCAACTGTAAATATAAATCAGGGGATTATTGCGGGAATATACCCCGGAGCTAATTCAGAACAGGTCGCAAAACAACTGACCAAACCTTTGGAAGAACATCTTTTCAAATATAAAGAAGTAAAAAGAAAGGCTACCTATTCACAGTCTAAAGACGGTATTGTTTACGTTTACATTACCTTGAATGATTATGTAAAAAACAAGGATGAGGTATGGGCAAAAATAAGACACGGCTTAAATGAACTTAAACAGGAACTGCCTCCCGAGGTATTGGCGCTGGTAGTAGATTCAGAGTTCGGTGAAACTTCAGCTTTACTGTTTTCAGTCGAGTCCGAAAGTAAAACTTACCGACAGCTTGAAGGCTATTTGGAGAAAATAGAATCGAGACTAAGACAGGTACCCGAAGTTTCAAAGTTGACAAAATCAGGAGAGCAGAAAGAAAGGATAGCCATCTATCTAGATAAAGGAAAAATGGCAAAAAATGGCATTCAGGTTCAGGAAATCGGAGAAGTACTCTATACACAAGGACTGAAAGGGTATGCAGGTGATATAGATAACGGAGATATGTCAGTCCCAATCTATCTAAATACTGCGAATCAGACCGAACAGAACATTGCCAATCAAATTATCAGGGGTGATGGACAAACGGATATACTTCGGTTAAAGGATGTAGCGAATATTGTGAGAGAATATCCTACACCAGATAATTTTATCAAGAATAACGGAAAAAAGTGCTTGTTGATGTCTGTCGAAATGCAGACAGGGAATGATATTACCCGTTTCGGAAAGGAATTAAACTCCATCCTTTTAGAGGAAGGAGCCAAACTTCCTTCCGATGTTAAAATCAGTACCATTGTCGATCAATCAAAAGTTGTACAAAAATCAGTCGATGAGTTTCTGATCGAGATGCTTATAGCCATAATCTCGGTTGTACTTGTTACTGTATTTTTTATGCCCGTACGTGTTGCAGCAGTAGCAGCTACTTCTATTCCCATTACGATTTTTATCTCATTGGGAATTATGTATGCAGCAGGTTTCGAATTAAATGTTGTTACGTTTGCAGCACTCATAGTTGTACTCGGTCTTATCGTAGATGACTGTATCGTTATAGTAGATAGCTACATTGAGCATCTTGATGAGGGCATGTCCCGCTGGCATGCATCAATTGCAGGTGCGGGAGAGTATTTCAAATCTCTGGTTTCTGCAACACTTATCATTAGCGTTACGTTCTTCCCCTTTCTTATCACACTGAAAGGACCGAATAAAGACTTTATGTTTTCTTACCCGTGGACGCTTACAATCACACTCTTTGTTTCTCTTGCAGTAGCCTTGTTTATCATTCCTTTTATGCAGTATATCCTGATAAAAAAAGGTTTGCATAAAGATAAGGAAGACACCAAGAAAAGTTTTCTTGACCGAATTCAGTCAGGTTATGATAAGCTTCTTCCGGTATTCTTTAAACGTCCGGTATTAACCCTATCTATCTTAATTACTTCTGTGGTGTTGGCTATGTTAATGCTGGGAAATGCCAAGATGAGAATGATGCCTATTGCTGAACGTGATCTATTTGCAGTAGAAATTTATCTTCCACAGGGCAATTCTTTGGTTCAAACCGAAAAAGTGGCTGACAGTCTGGAAAAAGTCTTGAAAAAAGATGATAGGGTACTATCCATTACTTCTTTTATCGGAGCAAGCTCCCCTCGTTTCCATTCAGGTTATTCACCCAATATGCCTTCGAAAAACTACGCTCAATTTATTGTTAACACCAAATCAAATAAAGCTACAGAAGAAATACTGAATGAATATGCAGACAAATATGCCTTTCATTTCCCGAGAGCTTATGTTTTCTTTAAGCAGCTAGATAATGAGGTAGTACGCTATCCTATAGAAGTAAGATTGACAGGTGCCGATGAAACCACATTGAAATCCATGTCTAAAGAGCTGATCCGTGATTTATCTAAAATGGATGAATTCCTTTGGGTACATAACGATGCAGAAAATCCATCGTCGTCGGTACAGATAAATATAGACCAACAACTTGCTAATCGTCAGGGAATCTCTAACAATTCTGTGGCACAGGAACTTGGTGTGATTAATAAAGGCTTTGATATAACAAATGTTTGGGAGGATGACTACAAGATGAATATCACGTTGAGAGGTGAAGTAGACAGCCTAAGGCAACTTAATCGTTTAGGTGATATATATGTGCCAAACATGGCTGGTGTATCTGTACCGTTGAATCAAGTTGCCGAAGTTTCGCCTGCTTGGAGAGATGGACAGATAAACACACGCAATGGCATTTATACGATGTCTGTACTTGCCGATCTTAAGCGAAATGTAAATCCAAATGATATATTTCCTAAGGTAAGTACCTTGGTAGATTCCCTTCTTAAAAAAGATGACTATAAGAATGTTGAAGTTAAATATGGTGGTGTTTCAGAATCAAATGAAGAGTCAGTTCCGCAAACGCTTATTGCTCTGTTGATAGCCATATTCATCATCTATTTTGTACTTGTTTTTCACTACAAGAAAATCAGTCTGGCCAACCTGACGCTGGCATCAACCGTACTCTGTTTTTTCGGTGCCGCATTTGGAATATGGGTAACCGGATTTGAATTCGGAATGACTTCAGTTCTGGGATTCGTATGTCTAATCGGTATTGTAATGAGGAATGGTATTATCCTTTTTGACTATGCTGATAAGCTTAGAAAAAACGAGAAAATGACAGTAAAAGAAGCTGCATTGGAAGCTGGAAAAAGAAGGATGAGGCCAATTGTATTGACTTCGGTAGCCGCTTCAGTTGGTGTAATTACGATGTTGGTTGTTGGAAGCCCTCTCTGGGGACCAATGGCAGCTATCATCTGTTTCGGAGCACTATTCTCCATGGTCTTTATATTAACAATCCTGCCTGTTTCTTATTGGCTCGTTTACAGAAAACAGGATACTAAAATCGTAAAATAATGAAATCTCTTCACTATATATTTTTTGCCCTTCTTTTTTTGGCTACAAGTGCTGCTTCAGCACAGACTACATATACGCTGGAACAGTGCAAAGAACTCACGTTAAAGAATAACAATGCGCTAAAAGCTGATCGTTTGTCTATGGAGGAAGCATCTTTAACTAAAAAGGAAGCTTTTACCAATTATTTTCCAAAAGTAAGTGCCTTCGGATTAGGTTATCATCTTAAAGAAGGAATGATTGGCAAAGAATCCGCAGAAATGATAAACATGCTTGGTTCAAGTTTTCCGGGAATGCCCAATGTAAGGGACAGGAAAAATGGCTATATGCTAGGTATATCTTTAGAACAGCCCGTTTTTACAGGAGGACAGATTTATTATGGAAATAAATTAGCAGAGTTAGGCGAAGATGTCAGTAAATATCAGACTCAGGAAGCTGAAAAGAATTTACTAGTAAACGTAGAACAATACTATTGGACATTAGTATCCCTATATGAGAAACGCAAAACTATTGATGTAATGAAAAATCTAGCTGATAATCTTTTCAGCGACGTTAAAGTTGCTGTAGATGCAGGCGTTACAAATAGAAACGATTTATTGCAGGTACAGTTGAAACAGAACGAGATAAAGACAGCTAGTGTAGAACTAGAAAACGGTATCAGTTTATTAAAAATTCAGCTTGCACAGTTAATGAATGTAGATGGTGGTCAATTCGAAATAGAAACCAAGGATCAAGAGTATATTTCCAATCCCGTTACTCTCCTTGTGGATCATAACCAGGCCGTAACAAATACGAATATGCACAAGCTCCTAAGTAAAAACATTGAAGCTAAACAACTGGAAAAGAAAATAGAACGTGGTAAATTGCTTCCATACTTTGGTGTTGGAGCTGGATATTACCAATACAATGATATTTTTAAAAATAGAAATCCGTCTACTATGGTTCATGCAACTTTAACCCTTCCCATTTCAGACTGGTGGGGCGGTTCTTACAATCTCCGTAAAAAGCAAACTCAGATAGACAGGGCAGAATACGAGAAAAAAGATACTGATCAAAAGCTATTTGTGATGTTCCAAAGTTATTGGAACAAATTAAATGAAAATTACAATAAGTTACTATTGGCCAAACAGGCCATTGAGACAGCTGAGGAAAATGTGCGAATAAATAAAGACCAATATCAGAATGGGCTAAGCATATTAAGCGATCTTATTGATGCCCAGTCACTATTACAACAGAGCAGAGATCAGTACACAGAAGCATACACGGGATTTCTAGTTGCTAGATACCTCTATCTTAGAGAAACCGGAAGATAAATTATACAACAATGGATAAAAGCAATTTTAAAAAGACACTTGGTTTTATATTCTTTGGCATCACGCTCATATGCTGGGTTGGTGCACCCATAATACCATTTACTGATATCCCTAATAAGGCAATTGTGACAACAACGGTGGTTATTGTCGGCGAGGTATTTTTTGTATCAGCTATTGCACTTCTTGGAAAAGAATATTGGGGTAAAATCAAGCAGTGGTTCAAGAACTTATTCAGTAAGAACACCAAAGAAAACTAGGTATATTAATAAATTTTAAATGGTTCACTAATCAATAAAAATGAAAACATGCAAAAGAGCGTAAATTTTACAGTAATATTTTTGACAGCATTTCTATTTCTTATCTGCTCAGCTTATGGGCAGAATAAGGAAGATAAATTTACAGGAAAGTGGCTTTCAAAAGATAAAATGATAGTCGAAGTCTACAAAGTAGGAAAAGGTTTTAATATCAAACAATTAGAAGCTCCCAAACAGAAAGAAAAGTTAAATAATGGAAAAGTAGTGGCTAAGAACATACTTGAAACATCAAAAGGTGAATATAAAGGAACTTCAATTGACCTAAACGACGATAAAGAATATCAAAGTATGTGGATTATCAGTGATGGTGATGGAAAGAGTTTGACATTTAAGCTTAAATGGGGATTTATTTGGCATAGTGAAATTTGGACGAAATTATAGACTTAGTAATATAAATTTTAAATGTCAAATGATTGTATGTAATAATTTAAATCATTGGGAAAATGATCCCATCTAATAATAGGTGTTGTATAATAATTGCTTTTTTGTTTTTTTTTAGCAACTACGTATTTTCTCAAGACACCATAAGTAACAGCTATAGAGATAAAATAGAGATTACTACTTCATTTGGACTCAGCATCCCGCGTTCAGATTTTATGAAGCATAGTAATATTGGTATAAGAACGATGACTGGCTTCCAATATCGGTACAACAAGAGTATATTCTTCAGAGCCGTATATGAGATATCACTTTACAGTTTTACAAATAGTAGATCAGTCGATGGATTTTCCGTTATAAACAAGGGGAATCGCTCTTTAATCGGTGCGTTCGTAGATATCGGATCAAATACAGTTATTGGTGACAGAATTGAAATTGGGGGTTTTACTGGGTTTGGTTTATTATGGCTCACAAGCCCTTTTACCGAGGTTCAGGGAAGTGTTGCCAGTATCAATACGCGCTCGGAAACAAAAGCTTACGAGACTTATAGATTGGGTGGTTTTGCATCATATCGTGTTAATAAAAAATTTGCATTGTATATCGAATTACAGCATTTCAATGCTCTACGGCGTTCTCATGTCTTTGACAGTAAGCTTGGTGGTACCAATATCGCTTTAGGTTTTCGAACGAATTTGAGCAATCAAAAAAGATGACGGAACGTCAGTAAAAGCTCTTAGTAACAAAAAATAAAAGATTATGGATAAAGTAAATTCTAAAAAAATAAAGATCAACTGTTCTGTGGAGCAGGTTGTAGATATTTTTTTTCAGCTACATAACGAGCTCTATTTTGAGGGTAAGCCGTTAATCGGTGGCAATCCTGAAGACTTGGCAAGAATAATTACGAACTCTTTCCTAGACAGTGAAGGCAAAGCGCTAGATCCCTCGTGGGTTAAAACAATGTTAGTTCCACCGACACCTAGCAGGGAGTATAAGGTATTTATAATGTAATTCCTAAGTCAGATAAAGTCTCAAAAATTACGGACTAGAGACACTAATAATGTCGAATAATTATAATCTATAAGTAGGAAGGGGAATTGAATAATGATAGTAAATAATAAAATTGGGATTACACTTTCAGGAGGTGGGTTTAGAGGAATAGCTCACCTTGGTGTTCTCCAATGTATGGAAGAGTTAGGAATCTCATTTGATGCTATTTCAGGTGCAAGCGCAGGTGCACTTATTGGTGCCTTTATTGCGGAAGGCTACAGTCCTGCAGAGATTTTCAAATTTGCAAAAACAGAAAAGTTTTTCAATTACACAGATTTATTTCGAGGTAATGGAGGAATGTTCAGTCCAGATATATTTGAAAGGATTATTACCAAATATATCCCTCATAACAGTTTTGAGCAGCTCAAAGTCCCATTATATGTTTCTGTTACTGATTTGAGTAATGCTCGGTCGTTGGTGTTCAATCAGGGCTGCCTAAGTTTGGCAATTAAATCTTCATGTTGTTTCCCTATGGTCTTTGTCCCCGTCAATTATCATAATGATACTATATTATGCGATGGAGGTATACTAAATAATTTTCCTGTTGAACACATAAATGCAACATGCGGAAAGAGTGTTGGAGTGGATGTAAATTCTATTGAGATTGCAAGGGGACATATGGGATATGGTGAAATCATGGACCGCATTATCCGAATAATTACTTCAAAAATAGATAAAGAAGGAGCAAATTACTGCGACGTCTTTATACAGCCGGGAGAACTTCGAAAGTTTTCAACTTTCGACACAAAACATATGGATGAAATATATCAAATAGGATATGAACATGCTAAAAAATTTGAAGATGATTTGCTGTCTTTAAGACAGGATAATAACTGTTGAGTATAAAACATTAGTAGACTATTGCCTATTGGATAAATATCATATTAAGTTTCATAACTCAAAAATCGCAACAATTTAATAGATGAAAAAATACTGTTATGAAAAATTACAGCAGCTAAATGACCACCTAAATGATTTATCATGTGATAAAACAATGTTGCTTGCAGAAGACGCAATTGAAATTGCACAAAAAAAACTCAACGAGGTAAAGGAGTTTATCATTGAAAAGGGTTTTAAAGATGCTAATGAAGAAATCTGCTTTTTTAAGAAGATAAAACCGCAGTTTGTTGCTAAGTTGATTTATTACAACGGTATTTATAAGATTGAGGCTAAAATCCCTTATGGTGGAGATAAGGTAACGAAAAAGTATCTAAAAAATGAGATTACAAAATTGAAGCTATATTTTGATAATAATCTTGAGTTTTACAAATATTACAGAACAAATAGTACTTACCTAGATGATAAATATTTTTTGCGAGGGAAATATGATATCAAACTAAGCTTAGATAGTTATTATTTTGAGACAGATCATAGATTCTGTACTAGCCATGATTATAAAGTTGCAAAAATTTTAGCAAATGATCTTATCCAACTATATATTGAAGACAGAATTTTTGGGCTTTCAAACATTTCAAGTGCAAAAAGTCCACACTATTCTTTGAACTGGACAGGAAGTAAAGCTGCATTAGTTGAACTTATTTATGCCTTGCAAGCTCAGGGGGTATTGGATTATGGTCATGCTGATATCAAACAGATCTCAAGAGTGTTTTCAAGAATGTTTAATGTAGATATCGGTGATTTTTATCATACTTATTTAGAACTACGTAATAGGAAAATCAACAAAACCAAGTTTCTAGACTCTCTTAGAGATGTTTTAAGCAAAAAAATGGATGAACAGGACGATAAGTGAGAGTTTATTTATATTTACGCTAAAATGTATTTTTAGTACTTATATTTTTTGTCATTGAAGCAGTTAATTCTGGTAGCTTAGCCTCATTTTGAGTATCTTCCTGTTTATTTGATTGGGGTGTAATGGATAGTTGAATCTTACGGTCGATTGCGGCAAGTTCGGTTTTAAGCTCGCTCAGTCGACATTCTTTTGTCCATATACCATCCACTACTCCCTGAAGTATTGGAATATCTTTTTGAAAATCAGTTATATTTTCTTGCTCTTTAGCGATATAGGATGGTAGTTTTTCCAGTGCCCGCAAAAAATTCATTGAGGCAGTTTCCGGCTCTTTCGCCATTATTCCATTATTGAATGTATATTTTATATTTCCTTCGCCTTGTACAAAAAAACGGTTCACTCGAATATCGACTCCATCTTTTTCTGACATTTCGGTTTTTACCAATAATTGAAAACCATATAAACTTCCGATTTCTTCATAATCTCCACCTGTTCGGGATTTATCTGTTAATTCATTAAGGTTAGTACCTATTTGCTTGATGGTAGCAGTAGCAGGAAGACCTGTGAGCTGAATAGCGTTTACAATCGTACCATCCTGGTTCTTTTGAATACGTTGTTGCAGATTACTCCAATCAAGACTCATACGATCATGTCGCGACTGAGCTTTGTTAAGCTCTGCTGTGAAATCTTCAAGTTTATATTTAGCACTATATTTTGACCTATTAAATGCCTGTTTCTCACTTTCCAAGCCTGCAATTTGCTTTTCTACTTTCGCCTTGTCTAAAAGGTCAGTATTTCCTGATAGAATTGCTACGTATTCAGAAAAATTCATTCCTGACTTTTCATCCATACTTCCTTCATCAATAGTTCTCTTACCGAGATTATTTGATTTTAGCTGGTCTATGAATAGTTGTTTGTTGAACAATAGATTAAACTTATAACTGTCCAGTGATTTTTCTACGGCATAGATGACCACATCCACTTTATTATCGGCAAAATGCTTGGCTATTTCATTGCCTTTACGAATTGCCCGACCATCTCTTTGGGCAAGATCACTAGGTCTCCAGGGTGTATCTAAATGATGTATAGCTACAGCTCTCTTCTGTGCGTTGACTCCTGTTCCAAGCATACTTGTAGAGCCAAATAGTACCCGAATTTTACCTTCATTCATTCCCTTAATCAGCTCCTTACGTTGATTATCTGTTTTAGCTTCCTGTATGAAACGGACTTCGTGAGCAGGAATACCATGTGTTTCTACCAGTTTTTTCTTGATTTCAGAATACACGTTCCACTCTCCGGACTTGTAGGTCCCCAAATCAGAAAAAACGAATTGTGTTCCTTTTTGTGCATTAAACTTTTGGTAATATTTGGCGATATTATCGGCACAGTGCGAAGCCTTGTTATCAGGATGATCATAATAAGCACCACTCACCATACGCATATCCAGCGACATTTTACGTGCGTAGTCTGTTGCAATGAGCATTTTTGCTTTTTCTTCCGTTTTAGATAATGGCGGTCTTCCAAGCAAGGTAGCATCCCCGGATTTTGCAAACTGCATCAGGTTTTGTATAAATTTTGCCTGGTCTGGTGTAGGTGGAATATTGTACAGTATTTCCTTTTTCTCCGGTCGGTCAATCCCTATATCCTTTGCTGTGCGATAATCTGTAATTTCAGAATAGAACTGAGCTAGCTCCGGTACTTTAATAAAATAACGAAATCGTTCCTTTGCCACAATATTATTGGCTACAGAAAATTCATAATCCGTAGTTTTTCTTGCATAAATAGCCGCCCATGCATCAAAACAGTTTATACCTTGTTTTTCTAATGCCCTTGGTCTAAGATATTTGAATAACAGATACAACTCCGTTAAAGAGTTACTGATGGTGGTTCCCGAAAGAAAGGTAGCTCCCATGTCGGCATTGGTACGATCCTGAATAGTACGTATAGCAAACAATAAGTTCAGGGCTTTCTGACTACCATCTACATTTCCCAATCCTGCTACACGACTATGTCGGGTATTAAACATCAAGTTCTTAAACTGGTGGCTTTCGTCGATAAACAGATGATCTATACCCATCATTTTAAAATCTACAATATCATCTTTTCTATTCTCAATATCGTGTTGCAGCGTTTTAAGTTTTACTTCGAGGTTTTCTTTCCTTTTGATAGCTCCTGCAAGCATACCTCTTGTTACTTCAGCACCTTGCGATTGCATAGCATCAAGATTTCGTTCTACATTATCCAGTTCAATTTCAAGAATTTCCTTTTGTACTTCGGGCGATTGCGGTATCATTCCAAACTGATCATGCGTCAATATCACGCAATCCCAATCATTGTTTTTTATATCGCCAAAGATTCGCAAGCGTTTTTGAGGTGTAAAATCATCTTTCCCTGGAAACAGGATTTTAGCATGCGGATATGCAGTACGATAGGCTTCTGCAATCTCATGAACATTGCTTTTCAAACCAATGATCATTGGCTTATGAGCCAAACCCAGTCGTTTCATTTCCTGTGCCGCTGTACACATTACTAAAGTTTTTCCTGCACCGACTTCATGGTCGCAGATGGCTCCGTTATTCAGCTTAATCATCCAAACGGTATCCTTTTGACTTCCATAAAGATCATTTATGCCCAAAGCCTTGCGATCCAGACCAGGAAAATCCTGATGGCTTCCATCATAATTGGGGCGGACAAAACAATTGAACTTATCATTATATTGATCTGTAAGTCGTGTTTTGAACTCATCGTTTTGAGCATGGAGCCATTCAGTAAAGGCTGTTCTTATTTCATCAATTTTACTGTTTGCCATTTGTATGGCTTCCATATCCCTTACTTTAACCTCTTGATCTCCAATCGTAACTTTTTTAGTAATATCGGGTGTCGTGTTTACTAAAGCGTGTTTCAGTAACGCAATTCCATCAAATGTTCTGCTTTCCGATTTTACGGCATATTTTTCCCAAATATGTTGATTGCCCTGTTTAGAGGTTACGGAAAAATCATCTGAACTATCTGAATAGTGTATTCTTACTTCTGTGTCGAAAAGATGTGAGGCAAAGCGTGCGTAGATTCCGGACGGTATCCATCGCTCACCTAAATTAAAATCAAGTTCTTCAAACTCTATTCTTCTTGGTCGGGATTCTTCCAATATAGTTAAGCTTCGTGCAGCTTCTTTATCCTCAGGATTATTTTCAACATGGCTTCTAAGTTCGTGTGCCTTTTCAACCACATTTCCTGCAATCCAACGTTCCGCTATTTCGTATTCATTAGCTAACGGATTGTAATAAATACGGTCATTCAAGGCTTCTTTAAGAGCATCGGCAGACATACTGCTGATTTCAGACATGTATTCCAGATCTACAGTTCCGTATTTGTTTAATGAAGCTGCTAATGCTTCTTCTGGATTGTCCGTTGCCAGTGTAGAGATGGAAAAACTAACAGGATGACTAAATACATCGGCTTTATGTATCACTCCACCAATTGTACGTTCCAGATACGGTACTTCTTTCCCCGCACTATCCGTTTTAATAAGCTTAATATTATCAGCACTATTCAGGTTACCATACTTTCTTACAAAAGCATCATACAAATAGTTAAGGGTTTCTCTTTCTGAGTTATGTTCGGTTTGTTTCTCTGCTTCCTTTTGATAAAGATCTATGTAGGTATCCCTTATAGCAATATAGGCTTCAGCTCTTGCTTTCTGTGAAGAAGTCAATTGCAAAGGATGGAATATACCTGTTTTGTCAACTTTGTCAACATTTTGTAAATGACCAACCCAGCCATTGTTTACCACAAGGCAGTCATTACGGTGAAATGCTTGTATTTCCTGACTATACAAAGCAGGCTCTGGAAGTGTGTTTTTTAGAACTAGCTTATCAACAGTATCTTTTTCGTTTACCTGCGAAAATAAATCTCCGATTAGCTCTCTTGGCTCATTGTTTTTAGGTTTACTTATAGATTCATTGTTAACAGGCTGTACATAGGGTTGTTGCATACCACCACTGAAAAGATTGGTTTGCTTTCCAATCGGAGTACGGTTTCTGTTAAACTTTTTCTTTTGACTTTGGGCTGTTTTCTTTGGTGGTGCAATTACTGTTATAGACTCATCATCATTGCCAAATAAGTCAAAAATACTCAGCTGTTTTAGTTCTTGTGGCGGTGAAATTCTTTGTTGTTCCTGTTGGGTAATTGCTGATTCAATTATAGGAGGTGTAAAAATTGGTGTAACGGGAATTTCTATTGCCGGCTCCTCATTTCGTTCACCTTTGTATAAAGCTAAGTTTAAATTCCTACCAAAGTCTTTAGAAAGCATTTGTGTTAGGTCTTTAGCAATTCCATTTACACCATCATTGTGTTTATAGATCAAAGCGGGCTGTCCGTAAGGGTCAGTATCTAATTTACTTTCAGTATGTACAATCCTGCTGTTATTATAAAATAATGCATTCCCTGGTGTATTGTATACAGTCTGTTGACTTTGGCAAAACAGTTCTTCTGCTTCAGATAAGCTTTGCTTAATTGTATTCTTTTGTAGGATTATCAAATCAGAGCCTACTTCTGTGCCTGCATACTCTGTAAATAAGTTATTTGGCAATCGGATAGCTGACACCAAATTGTTGTTTTCCATTAATGCTCTACGTATCGGCTCATTCTTAGGACTATTTAATACTCCTTGCGAGGTAATGAAAAACTGTAAACCTCCTTCCCGAAGCATATCATTCCCTTTCAAAAAGAAATAGTTATGAATACTTCTGGCTGCTTGTACTTTTGCATAATCTTTACTTCGGGAATAGGATAAATCAAATACAGCAGTATCTCCAAACGGAATATTACTTGCGATTACATCATAGCTGTTCTGTTCTTTTTCGGAAATTTCCTCAAAGCCACTTACACGGATATTACTTTCTGGATAGAGGTGTTTTAGTATCTTCCCGGTTAATACATCTTTTTCATAGGCAGTAACCCTAGTCTCTTCGTTATCTGCAAAAGATTGTATGAATGCACCAATACCTGCTGATGGTTCCAGAAAATTCTGTATTTTAAGTCCACTATCTTTCAGAGCAAATGAGATAGCATCTATAACCTGTGGTGGTGTGTAAAATGCTGTTAGGACAGAGCTTTTCATACTGTCCACATATTTTCTGTACTGTTTATCATCAACGGAATTCTCCATTAATAGTTGGTGTAATTCCTGTGTAATTGGAAAAAGATCATGTTCGTTTTTTCGCCAATGATTGATATCTACTTCACTGGAGATAGGGTTCAATACGAACTTTAGACCACCAAATCCGCTATAATGCATCATTAGCAGTCTTTCGCCTGCGGTAGCTTGCCGCTGTTCCTTCTCCAATTTAAAAGCAGTACGTAAGGCTTCAATATTCTGTTGGAGATGAAGACGTTTACTGAAGCCCATTTTCCTCTATCCAGATTGAAATGGTACCGGTTATTTCTGTGTAGAGCTCATCAAACTCATGACAGTATGCGAAATCATCGGTTAATTCATATTTCAAGAAAACAGATTCACAGACGGGAAACATTTTTAGGGCAAATGGTTTCAATTCTTCATCTGCCATTAAAGCATCAAACTCATTGCAAACCACTTGAAAAATGGTGTCGAAACGGGAGAAATGTAAGCCTTCAAATAATATGTAATTGGCAATTTCACTACATTGCTCTATAGCGTTGCCCGAAAGAAATGCTCCTTCATAAGCATTTGCTGCCCATGAAGATCGTTGGTCAATAAATTTCTGGTCGCTTGCTTTTTCGGGGAAGCTGCTGTTAAGGTGTTCTTGCAGTCGTAGTCTGAAATACGACAAGTCTTTTTGCAGTGTACTCATGGTAAATTTTATTTAGAATTTTTGCGTAAATCCTAAAATTAGAGCAGTAAGGCAAAGTTTTTATAGAAGTGGTAGGATTTGGCTTTGAGAGGTAGGATTTGGCGTAATATGCAACGAGAATTTCAATCATCTGAGAGGTTCCAGATTTTAAGAGACAAATAGTCTATTAAAAAAATTATAATGAATTTGCACAATCAAATACCGTACGGTATATTTGCAATATGGTAAGATCAGAAAAAACACGACAATACATTATTGAAAAAACAGCTTCAATTTTCAACAAAAAGGGATATACAGGGACGTATTTATCCGATTTGACTGATGCAACAGGCTTGACAAAAGGTAGTATTTATGGAAACTTCAAAGACAAAAATGAGGTTGCTGTAGAAGCTTTTAGATACAATTACAAATTCCAATCTGAAAAAATACTCGGCAAAATAAATCAAATAGAGCATTCAGCCGAAAAAATGATTGCATTCTTAGGTCATTACAAAACGGAATTTAAGCCAATATTCCAAAACGGAGGTTGTGCCATCTTGAATACATCCGTTGACGCAGATGATGGAAATGATTTGCTAAAAATGGAGGTCACTAAATCAATCCAAAGTTGGCACAAGACCATTGTCTCCATACTGGAAGATGGTGCCAATAAAAATGAAATAAAAAATTTGGATGCGAGTGTTTTTGCATATCGGTTAATTGCTCTGATTGAAGGAAGTATTTTGCTAGCAAAAACACTTGAAAAACCAGAAATATTGATGGAAAGCATCGATTTTTTACAGTCTGAAATTAATAGTCTGAAAATTTAAATAAAAAAATTTGAACAAGCATATACCGGTAGGTATATGCGTAAATATTAAAAAAATGGAAAGAGTAGTTATCACAGGATTAGGAGCAATTACTCCTATTGGAAAAAACACAATGGAATATTGGAACAACTTGCTTAACGGAGACTCTGGTGCCGACAAAATAACGCGTTTTGACACAACAAATTTCAAGACAAAATTTGCATGTGAAATCAAGAATTATGAGGCTTTAGATTACTTCGATCGGAAAGAAGCAAGAAAAATGGACAGATTTACGCAGTACGGACTTATTTGCGTAGATGAAGCTGTAAAAGATGCAGAATTAGATTTTTCGAAATTGAATGTAAACCGGATAGGTGTCATTTTTTCCAGTGGAATTGGTGGCTTTGAAACGTTCGAGCATGAAGTCATCGATTATGCAAAAGGTAATTTTCAACCAAAGTTTAATCCATTTTTTATTACCAAGATCATTTCTAATGGCTTGTCTGGTATAATTTCTATCAATTACGGATTAAGGGGAGTTAATTATTGCCCTGTTACCGCTTGTGCTTCTTCTACACAAAGCATTATTCAGGCATTTAATTACATCCGTTTAGGCAAAGCGGATATCGTTATTACGGGCGGTTCTGAAGCTCCCATAACAGCATCTTCCATTGGCGGGTTCAACGCGATGAAGGCCATGTCGACCAATAATGAAAATTTCGGTACTGCTTCAAGGCCTTTTGATACAAGCCGTGATGGATTTGTGGTCGGTGAAGGAGCCGGGGCTTTGATTGTCGAAAGCTTAGGCTCGGCAATAAAAAGAGGAGCTAAAATTTACGCGGAAATTGTAGGTGGTGGAGAAAGTTCAGATGCCTATCACATTACGGGAACGCATCCCGAAGGAACTGGGGCATTTTTGGCCATGAGGGAAGGTATAAAAGAAGCCAACTTAAATCCAAATAATATTGATTATGTTAATGCACATGCGACATCGACTGGACTTGGTGATTTATCAGAAATTAAAGCGATTGAGAAATTATTTTCATCAAACCTTGATAAAATTCAGGTAAGTGCTTCAAAATCTATGACTGGGCATTTATTGGGAGGTACAGGTGCTATTGAAGCCATTTCAACTTGTTTAAGCGTAAAAACCGATTTAATTCCACCAACTATAAATACGACCGAAATTGATGAAAATATACCAAAAGAATTAAATCTGTCCTTAGGTAGTAAGGCGTTTTCAAAAACGGTGAATTATGCCTTGAGCAACAGCTTTGGGTTTGGGGGACATTGTGGAGCTTTAATCTTAAAAAAATACATTTACTAAATTACAAAGTAGGGAAATCTCTATGAAAATGCTTTAAGCATATTTTTTTATTTTTGCATCACAATTTAATCCATTATCATAATGAAAGAACTAATCGAAAAAATCAATGCTTCATTTGAAGCGTTAAAAGTAGATGCTGAATTACAGGCAGACAAAGGAAACAAAGCAGCAGGAACAAGAGCTCGTAAAACCTCTTTAGAACTTGAAAAACTGCTAAAAGAATTTAGAAAAGCATCTTTAGATGCTTCTAAGGCATAATAAGAGACTGTAACGTAAACTGTGTCAGAGGAATAATTCAATAAGATTATTTATATTCAATTATTCAAACGACACGGTCATGAAAGAAAAAGACCCATTCGACTTTGAACGCTTCAAGGCAGAAGCTATGCAAGGTCTTTACGAAGGTAAAAGTTTATCTCCCAATGATGGCGTCCTAGCGCCGTTAATGAAGCATCTGTTGGAATCGATGATGGATGGAGAACTGGAAAACCACTTGAACGAAGAGAAAGCTTCGGGCAATAGCAATCGTCGAAATGGCAAGACAAAAAAGACAGTCCGAGGTCTCAATACCGGAACTTTTGAGCTGGAGACAGGTCGGGATAGATCGGGAACGTTCGAGCCTAAAGTAGTACCTAAGAGACAATTAATCATCACTGAACAGCTTGAGGGACATGTGTTGAGCATGTATGCCAAAGGAATGAGCACACGGGCGATAAGCGAGTTTATACGCGAAATGTATGCAATGGAGATCTCTGCCACAGAAATATCGCGTATTACAGAAAGCGTGCTTCCAGCGGTAAATGAGTGGCGTAGCAGGCCTCTTGAAGCTGTTTATCCCTTTGTATTCCTAGACTGTATGCACATCAAGGTTCGCCAGAATGGAACTGTTGAATCGAGGGCTATCTATAATATCCTGGGAGTTGGTATGGATGGTAGAAAAGATCTGATTGGTCTTTATAGCTCAGAAAATGAGGGAGCTAAGTTCTGGCTTTCAGTTCTTACAGATTTAAAGCAACGTGGCGTTGAAGACATCCTTATTGCTTGTATTGATGGTCTAAAAGGGTTCCCTGAGGCCATAGAAGCTATTTTTCCAAAAACAAAGATCCAGTTGTGTATTGTTCACCAGATCAGAACAAGTATGCGTTACGTAACCGAAAAAGACAAGAAGCTTGTCATGGAGGATCTAAAACCGGTCTATAAGGCTGTGAACGAAGAAATGGGATATGAAAACCTACTGTCTTTTGAAGAAAAATGGGGCAAGAAATACCCACTTGCTGCCAAATCCTGGATGGATAACTGGACCAATCTTTCTACTTTCTTTGAATACGAGGATCAGGTTCGCAAGATTATATACACCACAAATCCAATCGAGGGAATGCACCGTCAGATACGAAAAATTATTAAATCTAAAGGAGCTTTCAGCTCTGAACAGGCGCTCATGAAATTGATGTATTTAATTATTAAAGATATTGCAAAAAAATGGACGATGCCAATGCATAACTGGGGCTTGACCATATCCCAACTTTATATTAGATTTGGGGATAGACTCAAATTAGAAAGAGGTTTTTAAGATTTAAATCCAATGACACAGTTTGAGTTACACTCCCCATAATAATGACAAAACCCTCCATATTCGGAGGGTTTGTTATTTGTTAAGTACCTGAAGAATTTTGCTCACTTCTATATTCATTCGTGAAAATGCGAACCATTTTTTGCCCAGGTCTTTAAGCGAAGCCCCAATGTGGTAAAGTTCCGTACTGTCAATAATTAATAAGCGGTCGTGGCTATCGGCAAAAACTTCAACTTCAATACGGGGATATTGACTGTTGTACCTTTGTAAATCCAACCGAAGCTGATTGCTGATGCTTTTGGTATAGATTGTTGCGGTTACAGATTGTTCTCGTTTACCTAGTAGCGTAAGTACAGTATCATCCACATAATTGTCAAGCAAGATAATGGACTCTTTAGCACTTCGAATAATATCTGATACAAAGGCGTAGGCATCGAAAACCTGTCCACTATAGAAAATCCCTTTTTCAATGTGTAGCTTGTCACTTTCCAGAGCTTTGAATATCTCTTCAAATTTTTGATCGGTTTCCAACTGTTTCAGTTCCATTTTATCCAAACGATGAAACAAAGAAGCATTACTGATGAGTATTCTACGCATTTCTACAAAGGCTTCCATAATCTCAACACTGACCTTAATCGCTGTAGACGAACGAAGAATGGCGGAAGCCATTGCCACACCTTGCTCGGTAAAAGCATAGGGTAAATAACGTCTTCCACCATAGTTTAAACTTGAGGTTCCAATCTGGAACCTCAAGTTTTCAGCTTCCTCTTCGGTTAACTGAAAACAAAACGATTGTGGAAATCTTTCGATGTTCCTTTTCACGGCTTTATTTAGGTTCTTAGTTTCTACCTGATATAAGGAAGCCAGATCGCTATCCAGCATTACGTGTTTATCTCGAATGGTGAAAATCAGTTTTTCTATTTCTTTTTTGGACAGGATTATATTACTCATTTCTTTTTTTGTTTATTGGGTGGAAATTCGAAAGAGCTTTTTCCGGTTGTATCCAACACAATGTATGCATCGAATTTTTTGCCTGATTTACTTTGCATTCCTTTTATGAGTTTTGTTCTTCGTGTTTTTAAAAGACTTTCAATATCATTGGTACTCAATAATACTCCGCAAACATTACGAAACTGTATCCAATTACAAACTTCATCGGGACATTTTATCACCTTATTCCAAATGAGGAGTTGCTGTTGTTTACATTTTGGACATTCCAGTTCAGGTTGTTTCTGTTTTACAATAGTAGATTCTAATAGTTCCTTTGTAATAAAATCTGCATATAACTCCATTTCTTTAAGAAATATGGTGGCATCTTCTTGATCATTTTCAATTTGCTGTAATGTTAACTCCCATTCTGCGGTCATAGCAACATCAGCAATCTTTTTGTCTTTAACTAAATCATAAACCTGCAAACCTTTTTCTGTTGGGATGAGTGATTTCTTTTCGCGACGAATATAGTCACGCTTAAAAAGAGTTTCTATTATAGCTGCTCTTGTAGCTGGGGTGCCAATACCAATCCCCTGTAAAATTTTACGTTCCTCTTCACTCTCAATTTCCCTCCCAGCACTTTCCATTGCTGATAACAATCCGGCTTCGGTGTACAATACAGGAGGTTTAGTTTTCTTTTCTATTACCTGCATACTTTTGATATTAACTTCTTCACCAACTTTCAGTTCGGGGATATCTTGTATAGGCTCACTGTCATCCTCACTAAAATTTCCACGAATAGCACGCCAACCCGGTTCAAGAATTTTACAACCTTTCAAAATAAAATCATAATGTATTACTTGTAAGGTAATATCTGTTATTTCTTTGGAGCATGGATGTGAGATGGCTTCCAATAATCTGAAAGCTATCATATCATAAATTGCATTTTCTTTGGCAGGTAATTCAGCGGGTATTTTTTCAGTAATGAGTAAACCATGATGATCCGTTACTTTGACATCGTTCACCATACGTTTATTGAAACGTCCCCATTTCACTTTTTTGCTGGCTTCCTTACACGATTCTCTGTTTTCTAGTAGTCTTACTAGACCAGGGATTTCAGCCCATAGATCTTCAGGAATATATTTACTACCTGTACGCGGATAGGTAATCAGTTTCTTTTCGTAAAGGCTTTGAGCAATGTTAAGCGTTTCATCCGCAGAGAGTCCAAGTTTTTTATTAGCTTCTTTTTGTAATCCTGTCAGATCGAACAATAGAGGCGGTTGCTCTGCTATCTTTTTACTCTCTGCTTCAATCACTCTAGCTATTCCAATACGCTGTAACGATTTCAGTATGTCTTCAGCTAGCTTTTTATCGTCCCATTTAGTTTTTGAAAGACTTTTGAAATCTATTGATTCCTTATGATGTTCCAGATTTATCTGCCAATAAGTTTTTATTGAGAAGTTTCTATTTTCCAGATACCTTTTACAGATGAGGGCTAATGTGGGTGTTTGCACTCGTCCAAGCGAATATACACCATGCCCAGCGGCAATACTCAATGCTTGTGAAGCATTGATGCCCACTAACCAGTCGGCACGACTTCTGCCTTGTCCGGCATGGTAAAGTCCATCAAAGTCACTACCAGGTTTTAGGTTTTCTAAACCGTGTTTAATGGCTTTTTCGGTCAAAGAACTTATCCAAAGACGCTCAAAAGGTTTATTGCATTTAAAGTAATCGTATATATAACGAAATATCAATTCCCCTTCACGTCCGGCATCAGTAGCTACAATGATACTTTCGCTTTTACTGATAACCTGCTCAATAATTTTTAACTGTTTTAAAGCTCCGTTATCAGGTACGTACGATTTGCCTTTTTTGATTTTCCTTACTGTCAATAAAAAGGGATTAGGAAGCATTGGTAAGGATTCTCTTTGAAAACCTGAGATACCATAATCTTCAGGCATTCCCAAAGCAACCAAATGCCCAAATGCCCAGGTAACGTAAAACCCATTACCTGTCAAGAATCCTTCTTTCTTTTCTGTTGCACCCAATATTGTGGCAATCTCTCTTGCAACACTTGGCTTTTCTGCTATTACTACTTTCATATTTTGCTATTTTGGAGATTTACATTTTTTTGCCTTTGGATTTAGCGGGAGCTTTTGGCTTTTCCTGTTGCTCTTGTTGCGTCTTACTGTCAGGGTTTTTCTGCCCTGTCTTTAAAGGCTCTTTTAAATTTTTTGTAGCCTCATTAGTTTTTCCCTGAGAATTAACAGCTGTCTGAGTTTTATGTGCTTCAACAGGTTGGATTTTTTCTTTCAACCTATCAGGGTTGTTAAACGAAAAGCCTGTTTTGCCTGTTTCCTTGTCAAAAGTTATATAACCCTGATATTTCTGGCCTTTTTTATCCAGTAATCCATCTACATATACAGTTTGACCTTCTTTGAATTTCTCGTACTGTTTGTCATCCAGTTCTTTTCCTCGGAAATTTCGCGGAGCTTCCTGAGAAGTACCTTGTAATTGTGTTTGCTGCTGATTTTGTGTCTGCTTATTGTTGGTGGTTCTATCAAATAAAAACTCTACATAACGTTTGTCGGCATTGAATTGAACTGTAGCATCGAATGAAGTACCTTTTTTTGAGATCATTCCCTCAATCAATAGTGGCTTACCCTCCATAAGAGTTTGTTTCTGCTGCTCATTCAATTGTACGCCTTTTAGTTCATCAGGTACTTTAATCTTATCTGTCCGCAGAGCAATAAGCTCATTGGTTAGTCTATCTACACTTATAATGGAAGGTATTGTTTCACCTGTTTTAGGGTTTTTAAGATCAACAGTTCGCCCCATATTGCCTGTTTTAATCAGATTCTCTTTATCCTCTTTGCTGAATTCATGCCCAAAGAAAGGGAAGTTTAATTGAGGTTCTTTTCTTACGCTATGGATAAGCATAACAGCTTTGCCATCTTCGCCGGGCTGTAAAGACAACCTGCCTTCAGGACGGGAAACAGCAGTTCCGAGGTTTAGCGTAACTGTTACCAATTCATTGGTTTTATATCCTTTTAAAAGAGGATCAAGCAAGTTTCTCTTTTCCAGATATTCTTTGCTCAATCCAAGATTGTTCATCATTTCCCAATCAATCTGTTCCGGCTTGAAACGGTATTCGCCTGTTTCCGGAGTTTTTTGTGTTGTTTCCATATTTTTATGATTTTCTTGTTTTAACTCTGGTTCTTTTACCTCATGCTTTGCCATTACTGATTCCCCTTCTTTAGTAGGTGTATCAATCTGTTGCTGCATTTTTTTTGCCGTATCAATTGCTTCATCAGCTGGTACTTTAAAAAATTTAAAATGGGTAGGATTCTTCAGTTGACGGAAAAAATTGGAAAAGAAGTTAGAAAACATATCTCCGTGTTTATCCACACGCATAAACTGATTTTGGTTTTTCTCATTTGGCTCTACAGTTTTGAGATTGCCGTCTTTATCAATTCCTTTGACAACCTGAATCCTGTTTTTTTCTTTGTCCAATACCAAAAGTGTTTCCGATAATTGATCCGGTAATTGCGGACTATCTATTGTTTCTTCACTCATAATTTTATTGTTTTAAAACTGTTATCTTTTCGAAAATAACCTATACACAAAAAGGTATGACCAAAGCGTCCTTTAGGGGCATTATTTGTCACTTGCTGTCTTTAGTACGGTGCAATGGAGTATTGAAGCTTTCTCTTACAAACTGATGTACGTCAGTTAATTTGTAATATAATTTACCGCTGATTGTATAGTATGGTAACTTGCCAGAAGAACGATAACGTTGTAAAGAACGACTACTGATTTTAAGCATCTGAAGTAAATCCTGATTATCTAATAATACTTCACCATCTATGGTGTTTTTCTTTTTTTCAATATCTGTTAAGCTATCTTTTAGCATATCGAAACGATCCATAATGCGTTCCATCCACGATATAAATTCTATTCTATCTATATTCATAATGTAGTCCTTTAAGAATTCTTTAGTTTTCTACCTTTCTCAATGTAACTCTTGCCTTTAGCCATAAGCTCCTGTACATATTCATCGCTGGTCTGTACGGCATTGGCATTAAGCATATCTTTTATAGCTCCAATGGTATAGAAATACTGTCCATACATTTTGGAATAAGCTATTTCTCCTTTTGTACGTATTCGCCAAAGTGTTTTTTCACTAATATGGAGATACTGACATACTTCATGGTTGTTCAGCCAGAGGCTATCATAGCTGGTATCTTCTGATTTCAGGATAAAATCATTAATTGCCTTTAACCGCTCATTGAGCTGTTTCCACGCTTCTTCTTCGATTGTTATAATTTTCATTGTACACGTATTTATTAATTACGATACAAAGTTGGATTGTCTGGCTGGTATTGTCTGCCAAGCTCTGCCAATTGGTTTGGAGTTTTTTTTAAATTTTCTTGAATCATATAAACACCTAGTTGTTAGGCATTAAGAATACATGAAAGCATCAGCAATAACGGTTTGTGAACATTTGCCAATTGGCAAATATGGGTAAAGAAAAAAGCAGTACGTTTAGGGTACTGCTTTTAAGATTGGTGTATCGAAGTAACTATAGATCTTTATCCATATATTCTTCAAGAGATATTTTAAGCTGATCTAAAAATGTAGTTCGCGAACCACTCCTAGTTTTCATTCTATGAAATGCATGATGTACATCGTTAAGAGGAATTTTAAAAAGTATCTGACAGATCAAGCCGAGCTTTCTAATCCCAATTTTGCCATGACAAATTGTTCCTGACGCATGTATTGCATAAATTAGTTCAATAAGTGCATTTTTTGAGTTTGTCCATGTTAATTCTTTTATAGAATCTATATGATCCAGTTTTATACCTGTATTATCATCAGGGGCTATCTTATTTATTAAATAAGAATATAGCAAATCATTTGAAATGATTTTGGCAATTTTGTAGTCATAGTAAGTTGAGAATTGTAAATCGATTTCAAAAGCAATACTATTTAATCCATCATAACAATTAACATTACCTAACCTGAAGTATAAATCATCTCTGTCAACCCTGCCTGAACGATAGTATCTATAAAAATCAGAATTACAGATGTGCTCACTGTAATCTATCTTCAATTTTTCAAGATGCTTAGAAAAGTACTTATGATAGATCTCACCTTCATTGACTGGACAAACGGTTTCTATTCTAAACAGCTTATTGTAGTAGATTAATTTTCCTAAAATATATGGTTTGATGTTTCGGAAGAAATCAATTTCTTCTTCGTTGTTTTTAAATCCGTTTGAGATTACATAATCTTTCACAGAGAGAAGTAAATCTTGCAAAAAAATCGTCATTTGGTAGGCTTCTTCTACAATCAGAGATAACTCTGAGGATAATCTACTCTCTTTACTGTTTATTTCAGCAATAATATTTGGCAGGGATATTCTCATAAGTGACATATTTAGAAATTAGATAGTCTCTTCCATATTTTACAAAATTTGTTATTATAAACGAGAAAATTTCCCAAGTACTAACCAACTTGGGAAATTTTTATCCATTTCTAGTAGCAATATTTTTATGTTTTAATCAGAAAAACACCATGAGGACATGTCTTATTAAAGGACATAACTGTTAATGAAAAAGTATTTAAAATAATTAATGATTCGATGTCAAAACAAACCAAACGTTCGGTATCTTTGCAAATGTTGCTTGTTATAAACTATAAAGATATAATTTGGAAAATAGCTCATATACCCGAAAAAAGGAACCGGAATTAAGTAAGCAGTTGATTATCGACGCGGCTATTCACATTGGATCAGAATCAGACTGGCACCACGTAACTTTTCAATCTATTGCTGATTGGACAGGTTTGAGTAAAGGAGGGATTATCCATCATTTTAGGAATAAGGAAGAATTACTGGATGAGCTAGTAAATCAAAGCCTGATTAACCTTACGGATAAAGTAAAAAAATACAGAGATCAAAATGTCGATAAGGATGGTGCTTTTGCTTATCTGAAATTTATCTTAGAAAAGAAAAATGATGAAAAATACGCTAAAACAATGCGAATCATTCTCCAAGCAATCATGATTAACTCCAAGTATCGCCTACAATGGGAAGATTGGTACAATCTTCACATTTTGCCAACCGATGGAGAGGAGTTGAGCATACATAGTACTATTGTTTTTCTGGTGGCAGATGCTATCTGGTACTCAGAAAATATGGGTAGTATACACCTTACTGAAAAAGATAAACCCAAGGTTTTAAATTTTTTACAGCAATTAAAGTAACCGATTCTTTATTAGGTATTAACACCAATTAATGGATAATATATTGAATCACAAAACAAATAAAATGATTCTCAAGTGCTTACTTAAAACTGTTGATATTTAAAATTAAACTTGTTTGGATATAAAATATATAAAATGGAAGAAACCGTAATTCATCAAGACAAAATATTTTCCGGTATAAATTACTCTGAAAAGAAACTGAGAAACAGAGAATTCATAAAGTGTGAATTTGTCAGTTGTGATTTTAACAAGAGTGATCTAAAGGACAATAATTTTGAAGATTGCACTTTTAAACAATGTAACTTTTCAATGGTGGACGTTGACGGAACCGGATTCAGGAATGCTGTATTTATTGGGTGCAAAATGCTGGGGGTAGACTTTGCAAGATGTAGCAAGTTTGCGTTTTCGTTTTCGTTTACGGAATGTCATTTAGACTACAGTAATTTTTTTGGAACAAAGCTTCGAAAAACTACTTTCAAGAACTGTACATTAAAAGACGTTGAATTTGGTGAGGCTGATCTGACGGCCTCTGAATTTTTAGGATGTGACCTTTCCTCTGCTATATTCTCTAATTCTATTCTAGAAAAAACAGATTTCAGGACAGCAGTAAATTTTGCTATAGACCCAGACGTTAACAAGATGAAAAAAGCGAAGTTTTCGGCACTTAACCTTGTAGGTCTTTTATACAGACATAATTTGGATATAGATTATGACAGCTAATAAATTATTTGACCAATCATAACCCGTTGAATTATCTGATAATTATCACTGAAGCATGCTGTACCAAGTAATTGCTTTTCCAGTGATTCATTGCTTTATTTTTTGTACTTTTGTAATTGAGTTACAAGGAATTTGAATATAAATGAATGCAGTAAGCACCATTACTAAATCATTACCAATAATAATTTCACACTGCCTAATTCGCTCTTAATTAACCGCTTTGGTCCTAATTGATTTTTTTTTGTAAAAAAGATGATCGTATTGTCAATTTCGATTCAGTACTGATTAATGGATCCTTGCGGAAGCATAGTATTAAAAGACAGCTTGCTTTGAAGGGAAACAATAAAAAGCACGGGGCACTTCCTTCGCAGATCTATACAGTAGGCGAGCCGGGAAGTAATTTGATCGCGTTTGATTCTGATTTTAGCTACGACGATTGGATGAATGGTGCTTATTTATATGCGAAACAGATCGTTTGGAGCTGTGGTGCAAACACCTACGAACAGGAGCTGAAATTGGCTCAACTAATTGTTCCCGAACCAGACCCTATTCCTGAACCTGAGCCTGAGCCTTTGCCCGAACCGGAACCGGAACCTGTTGCTAAAGAAGTATTCCATAAGGAGGGCACGGCGTATATTGACTTTCCAATCGGAAAATCGATTATTAATATAGATTTCGGAGTTAATCGTAAAGAGTTGATTCAAATCGGCGAGTTGATCAGCGAGGTCAATAAAAACCCGGATGCTAAAATCACCGGACTGGAGATCACCGGCTATGCCTCGCCCGACGGTCCGTATGCAATTAACGACCGACTCTCGCGTGAACGTGCTCAGGCATTGTCTGAATACATAAATAATTACTACAAGTTAAATCTCGCCCCAACGCATATATACATCAAAAATGTAGCAGAAGATTGGGAAGGGTTAACCGATAAAGTGGAAGAAAGCAACCTTTCTGAAAAAGATGAAATATTGAACATCATTAGAACGATTCCTTCGTTTGACGAACGTGAACAGGCTCTGATGCGGCTGGGTAAAGGGAAGACATACGAAACCTTAAAAACAAGTTATTTCCCTATTTTAAGAAGAACTGAATATAAAATATTATATCAAATAGAAGAATGACTGTTTAACATAGAAAAAAAACTATCAGATTAAATTCGAATTATAAAAAGAGGATTATTAAGATTATTTACAAACCAATTTATTTTTAAAGTTATGAAAATCAAAAGTTTATTTTTGGCAGGCTTTGCTGCACTTGCACTTACAGCTTGTAGTGATGATCAGCCTATAGAGAACGGGCCCGACGGATCATTGAAAGGATATATCAGTCTTGATATTAGTGCTCCGCAAACAAAGACGAATGGAACTGGGGAGACCACAGATCCAGGTATTGCTGCGGAGAGTAATATTTCCAGTGTTACAATTGTGTTGACTACAGAGCTTGGTGCCATTAAAGAAGCAGTACAGGTAAGCATAGATCCGGCAGCTGCTCCTACACTTAGAACTGTTGCTGCTCAGGTTTCTCCGGGTTCTCATTATGTTTATGCACTTGTTAATTACCCAGGATCAACAGCGGACTTGACGGGTAATATTATTACAAAAGTAATCAATGTGGCAGCCGCTACAGAGGCGACAAGTGGCTATAAGAACGGTTCATTCTTGATGGTAAATGAATTCAATGGAACTTCAACTGCCGGCGTACCTGCAGGAGGTGTTCAGGCAACAATTTTGCCAACCCATAATACAGCTGCAAATGCACTTAACGTTGCCGTAAAGGTGGATCGTGTAGCAAGTAAAATTGTATATAAACCGAATGCTCCTACAGTTACAGGACTTGCAGCTGATGCTACTAGTAGCCCGATTGTTGATGGAGTTGACGTGCTAGGTTTTGCGGTTCTGAATGTAAATAAAGATTTTAACCTGGTGCAAAAATGGGAAATTGATGGTTCTTTCCAAATTTTGTCTACACCATCTTATGCTAACGGATTTAATGCTTCTTCTCAATATTGGCACCATATTGGTGATTATACGACCTTGACTAAGGTGGCTGGAGCAATCACAGAAATAACCGATAATAAAGCAACAAACTTTGGGACTGCAGCTGTTTACACAACAGAAAACCGTCCGGCGTATTCTGTTTTAACAAATGGAGAACTTACTGCAGGAAAGGGAGAAACAACAGGGTTGATTTACAAAGTTCAGGCAAAGAAAGGAACTGCAAATGCTCCTACCTTCTACAAATTTTTGAACACTGTGACTACCGATTATTCAGTTATTAAGGCGTTACCAACTTTTGCAAGTAATGCTAACGTACCAGCTACTGTTACACCGGTAGATTATCCTAAACTAAGAGCGCTTGGTATTCAGGTATATGAAGATGGTATAATGTATTATACTCATTTTATTAAGGATATAAATGCCAACCACCGCTTAGGAGGTAAAAATTATTACAGTGTATTCAGAAACTCTGTTTATGAACTTACGCTGAATTCAATCTCTAAGATAGGTGATGACGTACCTGGTGGTAGTGTTAATCCTGTTGATCCGGATCCAACTAAGCCAACAGATCCATTAGATCCAACAGATCCTACTAATCCTCCTATTGATGAAGAAGAGGCTTACATTAATGTAACGGTAACAATCAATCCTTGGGTATTAAATGCTATAGGAGTAGATTTCTAATCAATTATACTGATTTTTAGGGCGTGGGGGTAGATATCCCCCACGTTTCTTGATATAATTCTCTATAATCAAAATAGTTAGAACGTGTTTCTGATTGATAAAATGACAGGTTGCTTATCTGTTAAGAAATTTTCAACCCAATGAGGGTTGCTTACAGAGCTTGATTTTAATACAATGCTTAATAAAAAGCATAATTATAAATAAATTAGAATAACGAATTAATGGGATCAGTTATGATGAACCGTAATAAAGAAAAGATATATCTGCGCGCTATGTTCGTCCTGCTTATCGCACTTGCGTTCTCGTCATGCATCGATGATAACAGAAATGATTGCGGCGAAGTTAATATAAGATTTGATTACAGCTATAACATGTTGTCAGCTAACGCACTTAGTGGTCAGACGAATTATGTGGCTCTTTATATCTTTGATAGCAGCGGTACGCTTATTATGAAAGAAGTAAGTGGAAACATACAGATCACGAATGATTATGCCGTAAGAACAAGTGAGCTGAAAGCCGGCAAATATAAATTTGTAGCCTGGGCTAAAAGTGATCACCTGAAAGCTGATGAGGCTGATTTTAAAATACCGGACATGACCGTAGGAGCGTCTGTCCTGACCGACCTTACCTATTATTTAAAAAGAACAGCCGGAACACAACAGCATGAGTTAAATAACTTACTTGTAGGTATGACAGATGTTGAAATAAACAACCTCAATACCACACAAAATGTCGTTGTTCCGTTGAAAAAAATAAACAAAAAGATCAGAGTGCTACTTCTTCCTTATAGCGGAAGCAGTGAGTTAGATATAAATAATTATACAGTTAGTATTGTTGATCGTGTAGGTAACGGCCATGTAAATTATGATTACAGTCTGTTAAGCGACGAAGCTATTACGTATCGTCCTTATTATGCGGCAAACATTGTGCCTCAAACCGCTGAGGCGCTTCATCCGGACGAACTGCAAAAGGCAGCTGTCGTTGAACTAAACACTTCTCGTTTATTGGTTCATGCGGTAGATACCGACAATCCTCGTTTACAAATAACCACAAAAGATAACGGCACGGAAATTGTAAGCGTAAACCTGCCTTGGTTTTTTTCTCTGACAGGAATGGAAAGCCATAAAAGCTGGGGGTTGCAGGAATATCTTGATCGTCAAGATGAATACGTGATTTCACTTTTTATAGATGAATCTCCGGGCACACTTCCTGAAAATGCCTGGATAAGAGCTACCATCATTATTAATGGTTGGGTAATTAATAATATTCCGGTTGAAATGTAAAACGGCCTGCAACTAAAGAAAGGAGTTTGAAATGATGAAATATATATATACGCTATTGATTTTAGGATTATACGGACTCTCGTCTTGTGTGCATGACGAGACACCGGTAAACCTGTCTCCGGATATAAATGGAAGCGATAGCTATCTGCAGATCCACATGAATCTGCCCGAACTCATGTCACAGCAAACAAGAGACGTTTCGACAAAAGCAATGAATGATGCCGCTGAACGAATGATCGACATCAATAAATTAAATGTACTTGTTTTTAAAGAAGTTGCAGGGACAGAGAAATACGTTTATAAAGCTCCATTAAGCGGCTCGGTAGAGTATGATACGCAAGATGGAACCAAGGCAATGATCACGGTTAAATTAATGAAAAGTCAGCCCGGCGAGAAATATCGTATGGTGATTGTCGCGAATCATGAGATAGCTTCTTCTTCTTCTTTAGTTTCGGGTACAACAACAAAAACTGAAGCCTTGGAGCTAATGGTTTTTTCTACTTCCGGTAAATGGAATGCAAGAACACAAAACTATACTCCGTTTCCGATGTGGGGCGAGTCTGATCTGGTTACTGTTTCTGCTTCTATGCCGACACAGTCGGTAAACCTGTATAGAGCTCTTGCGCGGATAGATGTAGGTATCAACTTTACAACAGAGGATGGAAAGCTAAGCGAGAATGTGACCGGACTGAGTAATTTCAAACTCAAAGAGATAAAAATCTACCGTACCTATAATCAAGGTTACGTAGCTCCGTTGAACAGTTCGATGGCGGACTATACTACGCCTTTTATCCCCGGAAATGCTAACGTAAATGCGGATGTCAATCCCATTAACTATAAAATAGCCGATAATGGAGGGGTAGACAAATATGTACGTGAAATATACATCCCGGAAGTAAAACTTCCTGCTGCACCCGAAAACGACAATATGCATTGCTTAGTGGTAGGTGGATATTATAACGGCAGTTCTACCGAAACGTTTTACCGGCTCGATTTCGCTACCGAAACCAATCCGGGAGATGTGCGTACTTATTTACCTGTTCTCAGAAATTATCGCTATGTATTTAATATCAATAAAGTGAGAGGTCCCGGCTTTGCTACTCCTGAGTTAGCACTTCAGTCTACCGCTACGATTGAGAATATTGGTTATGACCTCATCTCCTGGGATGAAACAATAACCAATGTAGAAGTGCAAGGGAAATATTATTTCGGAGTGGACCAGAAGCCAATCATCTTGTCTCCTGAAGCTAATACTTCAAGCCGTGTTGTTTTTTATCAAACAAATCTTCCTGCAAGTGAGACAGTAATGTTTGAATGGCAAAAAGGGGATAACTCTCCTTTCAAATTGCCTGTACACATTGTCTCTAATAAGAAGTTTGTGGTTGTCGCAAAGGAAAGAAACACTACAAACACAATACTTTCGGATACGCTTTTTGTAAAAGCCGGTCCGTTCTCTATCCCTATTCCGGTAGAACAAAACTATGTAAACTTTAAGTACACAATAAACTGTGAATCTGTACAAGTATTCGGAACCTATTTGAATGGGAAAGTTCTAAATCCGTTAGAGCATTATATTAAAGTGACACTTACACCGGATGATGCCTCAATTCAAGGAGAAAGTTATGAGATAGAGACAGTAGACCTTGAAGGCAGTCATGGAATTAATTTCCGTAGTACTGGTACATTAACCGGTTCAACACAAACCATTATCCTTCGCGGCAGTGGAACAGTCAGCCATAACAGTGAAGACGGACCTTTTAAACTAAGGATAAAGACGAACAGCAGTTCTGGATCGTATTGCGAAGCTACCATAAATACAGTAGATCGTAAAATGAAAATATTGGTGTTAGGAAATGATGTTAAGCATGGGTATAATATAGCTTTGCCCAATACTGGCAGCAATAAAGTTTTGACTTCACCCAATAATTTTGGTCCTAATGATAATAGTGTAGTTAAGACGGAAGGATTTGAGCTAATTGATGCTAAATTAGATACAGATTATCCGAATTACCCAGTAAATCAATCTAAATTAAGAAATTGGTTGTTGGATGGGAATGATCTTGTTGATATTTTATACATAACGCAAAATGCCTATATACAAAAAACAACCGCAGCTATAATCGCAGAATACCTGAATCAAAATGGGGTTGTACTCGTTTTTAATGAGGGAAATGGAGGAGGAATAACGGGTACGGTAGCTAATATAATGAATGCTTGTTTTGGTGTGTCGAATATTACACAATTACATCAAAATCCTGCTGGACTTATCTATCAACTATCTGGAAATCCGGACGAACCTGATGATCCATATAATGGTGACCCTATCCTATGTGGACCATTCGGAGACGTCAGAGGAAAACAATGGGGAGAAGATGCTTCATTTGCTGCACTTCTGTATAATTTACCTGCTGATGATATTGTTATTTATTCCAACGGTGTACCACTAAATGGTTCTGCAGTACCTAACGACAGACTGCATGCCGTTACAGGATTCAGACATAAAACAAAAAATCTGGTTTATTTCGGTGATGGGGGGTTTACCTCTTCGGGAACAGATGGAACTCCTTATATTATCTCCAGTAATACAATCTGTCCATTAAACTGGAATACAGAAACGATGTTCCCAATACCTCACCCAAGCTATGGTGTCAATTATGCACAAATGGAAGTGTATAACTCACAGGTGTGGTGTAATGTAATGGCTTGGGCCATAGGTAGAGCGGCAAGTCATGGAATCAATACAAGGTAAAAGATGTTTAGTATGAAAAAGAATAACTATATACAACTATTTGTGACAGGTTGGATACTGTTTTTAGTAGTTGCGCTTGCTGCCTGTAGTGATGAATATGCTGATGCAGCATTAATTGGCAAACGAGACATAAATATCGACCTGAGCTTGAGTGTTCCCGGATTAACGCCTATGGGTACAAAAGCTATGAATACCAATCAGGAATCAAGTATTGATGATACTAAGATTCAGGTTTTAGTCTTTGAACAAACCGGTTCCACAGAGGTATACCGCTATAAAGCAGAAATCACTAATCGTGATTTGCCAATGCTCAAGCTTAAAGTTCCGACTAGTTCGGGAGGCGAAAAGTATCGTTTGGTTGTTTTGGCAAACGTAGATCCTATGGCAATTGGCGAAGGAGCTTCGAAGGAAGCCGTATTGCAACAGTTTACTTTCAACTGCATGGGGAAATGGAATGCCTCTTCTACTGCTCCTTCAAAATTTCCCATGTGGGGAGAACTTAATGAATTGATCACTTTCCAAAGCGACCGCTACGTAAATATACTCCTTCACCGGGCTTTAGCAAGAGTAGATGTCGGTGTATTGTTTAAATTCAATAACCCCGATCCGGTTACCGGTCAGGATTATCCGCAAAAGGATACGGATAAAGAGTCTGTTTATGGAATGGATAAATTTAAGATCAAGGATATACGCGTTTACCGCACCTTAAACAAAGCCTATGCCGCCTCATCCGCTAATTTTATGACGGGCAATGAGGTGACAACTCCTTGGATACCGGCCAACGCAAAATATAATTCGAACTCCGGTGCTGAATATGCTACACTTGTTGAAGCAGACCAACATCCTTTGGTTTATACGCTTCCTGCGGGAGGAAATAGCTATGTCCGTGAAATTTATATTCCCGAATCAGGCATAATTAACGCGCAGTCGAATATGGACAATGTACCGTGTATCGTAGTTGGAGGGTATTATGGCTCGGATAATACAACAAATATTACCTATTACAGAGCCGACTTTGCGAATTACAATAACGGGGCAGTCAGTGCTTTTCTCCCAATACTTCGTAATCATCAGTACGTATTTGATATTCATAGTGTAAACGGACCGGGTTTTGAAACGCCGGAACAAGCACTCAATTCAATAACTTCGCCGATGCAGCTGACTGTTGTTGAATGGAATCAGATACCACTCGGATTCTATGTGCAAGGGCATTATTATGTAAATATTCAAGAAAAGAATATCTGGCTGGAGGGACTTCCTTTAGGAGAAGCAACGGATATAACGTATACTGTGCCCTTTGAATCAAATCTGGAATTAGATGGAAGTGTTACTAAACAGTTTAGCTTAACGTGGGGATCAGCTCCGGAAGCAAGACCATTTGATGTTACGGTAGACTATGTTAAAAAAGAGTTTGTTTTCAAAGCAAAAAACTCAAACACCGGTCCGGGAGGAGATGTTTTGCGGGATTCACTTTTTGTAGAGGTCGAAAACTTCAAATTTGTGATCAAGGTAAATCAGAAACTATTCAACATATCGTATAACTTAATATGTGATTCAGTAAAAGTTTTTGGAGTTTACAGGGAAGATATCCCACTTAACTATTCTAACTATATCTCATTAAGCGTATCCAGTACTACACCTCTTCAAGGAGCTGCTTATGAGATCAAGACTATAGAAGAGAACGGGATATATTTCTATGCAAGTGGATCATTTGGAGAACCTGTATCTTCTTCTCCCGGTAAATACGTCTATACGATTAAGCTGGAAGGTCAAGGAACCCCTGTTAATGAAAAAAAGGAGAAAGTGCTCAAGCCATTTGAGGTAATCATTGTGAGCAACAGTATGGAATACACGGAATGTAGTACCAAAATCATTATGGCCTATAAAGCCAAGCGCATCCTTACCATTGGGGCAAACGCTATTTATCGATACGGTTACATGTTGGAACCGAATTCGGCGTCCAGAGCTTTTGTGGATGCCAGTATCAATTTCGGAACAACGCCCAAAAGTACTGTTGTTATGGAAGAGAATCAAAACGGCAATGCTTTTACAATTGAAGTGATGACAGTCGGACAAGGGATGGTTGGTGAGGTTATCAACTATAATTATCTGAAAAATATACTCAATACTTTTAAACCGGAAATAATACTGACCGGTCAGGCAATTAATTTCTATACAGGAATTTACAACACGGATGTGATTGATCTTTTATCCAGTTTTGTTGACGCCGGAGGTGTTTTCCTGATGTGTAACGAATTCTACCCGAATACAGCAAGTATACAGGCTATGGTTCAGAAAATTATGGGAGTCAATGTGATCGGCGATAACCAGTCTATCGGACTTAATCAGTTATTTACATTGAGCGGAAATGTTGATGATCCAATAGCAAATGGGCCTTTTGGTGATATGCGAGGTAAGAATTGGGGTGCAGACGGACATGAAATGCATGGGTTCTCGGGGTTGCCTTCATCCGATGTAATTGTGTATTCAACCCGTACTGATGGAAAAGTAAATATGTTCCGCCATAAAAGTAAAGGATTCTTCTTTATGGGCGAAGGTGGGTTTATATCCAACCCTCAGCGATATATCGGTGGAACCTATCAGGGAAGCTATGTTTACTGTCCTTTTGCCATAGACGGCGCATACCGCCCGATACCTCGAACAAATTTCACCACGAGCATGAATCAGCCGGTGTATAACTCGCAGATATTCGGTAATATTATTGCCTGGGCAATAAGTTATTATGAGGAAAATGGAATAGCTTATCCGGAAAGTGGAAATAAGTTTTAATAAAGGAATAAAAAACGAGGCACAAGTCATATCACATGACCTGTGCCTCTACTACTTATTGAAATCTCATTAGTGGTGATTTATTCTATAATTGCACCGTTTTGGTGGTACCGTCGTATTTTATTGTAACGTCGGGTACCGGTTTTAAATCAAATCCTTTTACCTTATTCTGACTGATATACACTACCTCAATAACTCTTTCTTTTATCATTTCGTCAAATTCACCTTTTCGATCAGCAATTGTTAGTTCCTTTGTTTTATCATTATAAGAAATAGAGATATTAGTGTACTTTCCTTTTTCGTAATCATAGTTTGTACCTTCATCTTCGTAAAGCGTGAACTTCGCGTCTGCACCGGCATAAACATATAGGGTAATAGCCATATCCGGCTTTTCAGAAGTATATTGAATGGCTTCTCCCATAGGAATGATAGACCCGGCTTTTACAAATAAAGGCATACGTTCGTAAGGAGCATCGGCGGTAATCGATTTTCCTCCTTCAAAATAAGCACCCGTATAAAAATCATACCAACCTGTTTTCTTCGGGAGGTACACCTCACGACTTCTGGCTTGGTATTCGTATACCGGAGCCACCAGCAGCGAAGAACCGAACATATATTGATCTCCCAAATCATTTACTTTCATATCGTAGCCGAAATCCATAACCATCGGACGCATAATCGTGTAGTCGTCAAAATACACCGCGCCGTTCATTGAATAGATGTAAGGCATTAAGCGATAACGCAGTTTGTTGTAATAAAGAATAGTCTGATAGGTTTTATGTGATTCGGGGGCGATATTGTAAATCTCGCGGAAAGGGTATTGCCCGTGCGAGCGAAACAGGGGTACAAAAGCACCGAACTGTGTCCAGCGAGCATTTAACTCACGCCATTCATCCATATCGGGTGAGCCTTCTTTGGCGTTTTCGAAGCGTTTTTGTACACAGAAACCGCCAATATCCATGGTCCAGTAAGGATTTCCGGACATGGAATGGTTCAGTCCGGCAGGAATCTGTGCTTTATAGTCTTCCCAGCAAGTGCCTATGTCGCCACTCCAGGTTACCGCACCATATTTCTGAAGTCCTGAAAAGCCGGAGCGAGTAAGTAAGAACACACGCGTATCATTATCCGCCTCGCGCTGACCGTTGTAGATCGCCATTGCATTCATCAGGGCATACGTGTTAAAATACTTGGTGGATGGTCCCATGGCTGTAGGGTTCATCAGTTCTTTTCGGTATCCAATGCTTGCGTTAGAAAGTATATCCGGTTCGGAGGCATCCATCCACCAGGCATCAAACCCTTTTGAATAGAGGTGCTCCTTCATTTGATCCCAAAATAGATCTCTTGCCCCCTGACTGTAGGCGTCGTAAAACGATCCGATATAACCTTGCCCTATCCAGTCACGAATACTATCGTTTGTGGCCCGTTGGTACATCCAGCCTTTCCGATCAAATTCTTTATAATGCTCTGTCGTGGCGTAAAACTTGGGCCATACGGAGATCATTATCTTTGCATTCTGATTGTGTACCTCGTCAACCATGCCTTTTGGATCCGGGAAACGAGCAGCGTCAAACGCATGACTTCCCCAGGCGTCTTCCGGCCAGTAACTCCAGTCTAATACAATGTTATCAATCGGAATTTGGCGTTTTCTGAATTCAGACAAAGCCCCCAGCAATTCATCTTGTGTTTTATAACGCTCCCGGCTTTGCCAGAATCCCATAGACCATTTAGGCATTACCTGTGCTTTTCCAGTCAGCGTGCGATAACCTTTCATTACATCATCCATGGATTCACCTTTGATAAAGTAATAATCGATCTGATCACCCATCTCCGAATGAAGCGCCAGTTTGTTTTGCTCCATGTTGTCGACAGGAGAAAGCGCTTTTAATCCGAGATACGAAACGCCACCATCCGGTTGCCATTCTACTTTAATGTGATGACGCTTGCCGGCCTCCATGTTTACACTGAACTTGGCGACAGACGGATTCCAGGCTGTGCGCCAACGATCGGCCATCAATTTGCCGTCAACCCACACTTTCGTATAACCGGCATAATACAACAAGAAGCGGTGTGCTCCTGATTCTTTAGCCTGCAAATCTCCTTCCCAGAGAATTGTCGCGTTATTGAACGGGAAATTTTCGGGAAATTGACTGATCGTTTCCAGGTTCTCATAGTCAATCTTGTTTTCGGTTCGTTCTACATATATATTATTTGGATCAGAGTTAATCAGATAAGTGGCGGTAAGTCCTCCTTCTTCCCCTTTTTTATTGTACAGTTTGAATTGAGATAGTTGCTCGTAGTCTCGCGGATCTCCGAATTTGGTTACCGAATAGTTATCCCAATAAATACCATAATTTTTATTCGACATCAGAAACGGAATAGCCACTTTGGTGTTGTATTGAAAAAGAATTTCATTCTTGCCTTTGTAATTGAACTCATCGGCCTGATGCTGTCCTAATCCGTAGAAAGCCT
The DNA here is from genome assembly GCF_900178525.1 of Massilibacteroides vaginae. Taxonomy (GTDB): domain Bacteria; phylum Bacteroidota; class Bacteroidia; order Bacteroidales; family Tannerellaceae; genus Massilibacteroides; species Massilibacteroides vaginae. The sequence continues at coordinate 265,422 of NZ_FXDJ01000009.1, read as the reverse complement.
CGTCGGCCGGCGATTCGAACACTTGGCTGATCTCGTAGCCGGGAGTTCCGTCTACGGTTATTGGCGTAAAGGACTTTCCGCCGCCATTGTTTTCTTTTAAAATGATGTTGCCTTCTTTGTCGGTAAACCGTACCTCGCCATTGACTGTTGAAACGTAGGCTTTCAACGATGCGGTTTCAAGCACAAGCTGTCCTTCTTCTTCCTGTACCACCCAGTCTGAAACCGGAGGCAGCTTTTGCGCAACTAAACTCTCTTCCGCAGAAAAAGCTTTCGGCGTTGCGGTTACCCGTATAATCTCGGGTGTTATTACTTGAAGGCGAACGGCCTTTGTTGTCCGGCTGTTTTTTGAACTTAATTTCACGACTATTCCATCCGAAGTCTTTTCCCAAGAAGGACTGCAAGATATTAAGGTGAACAAGAATGCCGAAAGGCATATTAACTTTTTTGTCATCATGCTTGTACTTTTTAAATCATGGTATTTACACAATTACAAAAATAGATGATCGCACCCGGCGTTAACCGGAAATATGTTAATGTATATACGCTTATTTGTTGCCTGGCGAGGTATAATTTGTTGCTAAACAGCAGTCAATTTGTAAACAAGGGCGTTGTATATGCTTATTTCGGTATTTAGACTTACCTTCGTAAGTGAAAAACAACGAATTATAACATTACAAAAATGAACCCGGTAAATACCCTAATTTCAGTACTGATCACACTCTGCTTTTTTGTTTCTTGCCACTCCCCGAAATCTTCGGAAAATAACGTTGTGGAAACGTACAGAAATCCGGTTATCCCCGGCGACTTTCCCGATCCAACGGTGGTTAGGGTAGGGGATACTTACTATGCGGCTACTTCATCATCCGAATGGGCGCTTCCGTATCGCTTGTTCCGGTCGGCAGACTTGGTTAACTGGGATTATATCGGCCCGGCATTTCATGAAGTGCCCGAATGGTTAATGGGCAGCTTTTGGGCACCCGAACTATATTATCATAACGAAACCTTTTATATCTACTATACGGCTCGCCGAAAATCCGATAAACGGTCTTACATAGGTGTAGCCACCAGCAAAGATTTAACAAAAGGATTTACAGACCATGGTCTTATTATAGAATGGACCAGCGAAGCAATCGATGCCTTTATAGTTGATATAGACAATAAGTCTTACATCACCTGGAAAGCGTACGGATTAGATAAAAGACCGATAGAAATACTCGGAGCTGAATTATCCGCAGACCGTCTGAAAGTAGTTGGTGAGGCATTCAGCATGATAACGGCAGATTCGGATACCTGGGAATTCGGAGGCTTTGAAGGGCAATGTATTGTGAAAAACGGCGAATACCTTTATATGTTTTACGCCGGAGCAGGTTGCTGTGGAAGGGATTGCAACTACGCAACAGGAGTGGCCCGGTCGAAAACAATAGAAGGACCGTGGGAAAGATACGAAGGAAACCCCATACTTTTTGGAGACGATATATGGAAATGCTCCGGACACGGAACATTGGTAGAAACCCCGGATAACCGCTACTTCTACCTCTATCATGCCTATAATGTAGCCACCAATGTACATAACGGCAGACAACCCATGCTGGACGAAGTGATCTGGGACAAAACAACAGGCTGGCCTAAATTCAGATATGGCGACACACCGTCTCTGCAGGCGGAAGTTCCCATAGCCGGAACAATCCAACATAAAACGCCCGACTTTACCGACGACTTCTCCGGCGCAACATTAAAAAAAGAATGGATATGGGATGTAAGCAAAGCAAAACCACAAACTACGTTTGCGGAAAACACCCTGAAAATGCAAGCCGACGAAACACAAACCGGTTCATTTTTAGGCCTACAACCCCGAAAAGGCAACTACACGTTTGAAGTCAGCCTGGAAAGTCAGCCTACCATCTCTACCGGAATTGCCCTGTATGGAACGAACAACGAAGCCGTAGGCCTATCCGTAAAAGATCAGACCATTGAACTCTGGACAATCGAAAAAGGCAAACGCACCATACTCGCACAAGCGAAAAGCAAACAAAAAGAGATCACCCTCTACGTAACCACAAAATACGGCAACCAATGCCGGTTTAGCTGGAAAGACGCGAATGAAATACACCCAATAGGCGAAGTGCTAAACATAGACCGCCTTCCCCAGTGGGACCGGCCCGGCAATCCCGGCATCCAAGCCCAAGGAAACGGACACGCCTATTTCAAACATGCATCCCTACGCTGGGAATAAAAAGCAATTTTCCGCACCCACCGAAAAAAATTAACAATTCAACATCACCATACAATATAAGCCTACTAAAACAACATCCTTTATAAATAAAAACATAAAGGTTGTTTTTAGAAAAATATCCTTTATCTTCAGAAAAATAAAGGATATATTTTCAAGGCAAAAATACCGTTGAAAAACAACGAAGTGTGAAAATGCTGATTTTAACAAAAAAAGAATAGAAATTAACATAAAACGAACAGAAAACCAACCAATACCCCGGCGAGCAAGAAATGATTTTTTTTTATTTTTCAGTCCCGGAGATTTGGAGATAAACAAAAAAGATATATCTTTGCACCGTCTTAAGAGAAAGACTTTAACGTGAAGGGCGTTTAGCTCAGCTGGTTCAGAGCATCTGCCTTACAAGCAGAGGGTCGGCGGTTCGAATCCGTCAACGCCCACCACCTTCACAAAAAACAAACATTCGGGCGTTTAGCTCAGCTGGTTCAGAGCATCTGCCTTACAAGCAGAGGGTCGGCGGTTCGAATCCGTCAACGCCCACCAAACGGTATACACCCCAAAAAGACATAAAGTCTGTTAGTCAGTAGATTAACAGACTTTTTTTGTTTTATACCGAAGGGATGAAAAGACGCGAAAAGACAGTAGTCCGTGGACTGCATATTCCGGTGATACCCGGCCATTTTTTATTCTTGTAGTGTAAGCATTCGGTGTCCCTCGTATCGATAGCAATCGATTTTCTGTTATAGAGAAGTAACTTGATTGAGTAAGTTCCGTCAACGGCCACCAAACGGTGATACACCCAAACAAATTGGTAAGTTTGGTGGGTAAACTTATTCTGAATTAAGATGAAAATATTTTTTAGATCTAACAGACTGATTGGTCAGGATTTAGAATGAATGCAGGGGTTGGTTGCAAGTTCTGAAATAGCTTACAGTCTCAATCTTTTGAAACAAACCCCGAAACCTATCTATATAGATACTTGCACCTTGCACTAAAAATATTAAACGAAACATTTCCTTATCTTCACAATCAGTTTCTCATCGATCCCATTATTCGTTGCGAATTCTTCAAATTTTGATATTGCAGATTGCACCTGCTCAATCAATGCTTTGTAATTTTTAATATCATTTTTTTTAGCCACCTCAATTAAATCGTCAATGGTAATACTATCATCTTTTCCATTAATGGTCAAAGAGTGTGAATTGGCATAATTCGGAGCGGCTAAATCGACGCTGAATGTTATATCATATGCAGGAGACAATCTCCAAACTCCTTTTTTATCCATTGTAAATGCAAAATTCTTCGAGTGATCATCGACATTTTTGGATAGAACATTGAAGATCATTCGTAAATATTGTTGCTCAATATCCTCATACGGCAGATTCAGTTGGCGAATGACACTAAATAAATCTTCATAACTGCTTGCTAAAGGATTCATGGCTGCTAATGTTTGTACATGTAATTTCTCATTTCCAATTCTATCAAAACGTTTAGTTAGAAAATGAGTTACCCCTTCATACGTTTTTAACTCTGAAGACATAATATCAATACCCGCTTCCTTTGCCATCAAATAGTATACATACTCAAGTTTCGCATAAGGATAGGATGAGTTATCATCATATTTAAGAATGTAATGTTCAAAGCCATCAGGAACGGCCCCTTGCCCCGATTTTACCTCATTTGTTTCTTTGTTAATTGCAACAATGGCTTTTGGCCTTTTACCTCCGGGGGAAGAACTTATTTTAATCAAATCTTGCCAAAGAATTGCATTCTCAGCCTGTAAAACTGTATTCTCTTTTTCAGATAAAACATCTTTAGCAAACAGATATAGTTTTTGCACATCTACATCAAAAGCACTATTATTTCCAAGTTCCTTCGCTGGTTCAAACTCTAAAGCTCCCATTGCTCTGCTGCCAATAAAAGATAAATGATCTACCGGGTTAACTTGCTTTGTTAAAATCTTATTTTCGCGTAACCATAAGCTAAAAAGCGAGTTGCCATATTTATCAGGTAGTGAGTCAGCCAGCATAGGAGGTAAACCGGCATAAAGCTTTTCAGAATTACCCAACCATGGCATCCTTTTTTTACTTCGAGGACTATCTATAGGCATTGTAAGTGGCGCTATGTCAAGTTCATTTTCTAAAAAACGCTTTTCGTATTCAAATACAGCTAGTCTTTGTTTGTTATCCCAATATAGGTAACCAACATCTTGCCCCCACAAAGTGACTTTGATTGCATTTGTATCCATAGTTATTTAGTTTTATCTTGTTTGAACAAGTCTTTAGCACTAACAGGCAGTTCAGGCAATAGTTTCTCCACTTCTTCCAAATTTTCAATAGCTCTAAGTAACTTTAGAAGAGAGGCTAACGTTATACCTGTAGAAGAACCACTTTCAAAAGAACTAATTGTAAAAATACTAAGTCCCGTTTGTTCTGCTATTTCTTTTTGTGTATAGCCCATTCGTTTACGATATTCTGCATAGCGTTTGCCAAGACCGCTAATTATCGTATTGTTTGAAGAGGCATATAAATCTCTATTCATTTCGATTATATTTATATACAAATATAGATATATCTATATAATGCACAAGTAAAAGCGCATATTATAGATATATCTACACAAAATAAGCTATTATTATGCGGATATTGTCGATTCTCAGGATTTTATGGATTGAATATGTTAAGTAAACGGAAGAATTTCTTATTTCATCAGCCAACGGTTCAGGTGATTGCCCGGCGTTACGACAACAAACTTATAGAACTTGGATGCCGGCAGCGTCTGCAAGTCTACCGTGTAATTTCTTGTTCCTGCCGGTAGCGTTGTGAGTTTGATCCATTCGTCTTCTCCGCCTTCTTTGAATTTATTTGCAGAAGCTGCGTATATTGCCACCGGGGTATTTTCTGAATAAACCTTCCAAGATAAGCCGACCGTATTGTCGTAAGGCATTGTTTGTAAATCGTAAATATCGGCATCCCCTACAAAAGACATACCGTCTTGCTCCCATAAAACAGTTTGCGGAACCTCGAAACCCATGAACCGACAGATGGAAGGAGCTATATCCGTGATTGCCAAATGGCCGGAAGTAAAATGAGCGTTTACCGGAACGTTGGTCGATATCCAAATCTCACGTTCGCGCAGGGACTGTCCGCCGTGACCGTGACCATTTTCTCCGCGTCCGTGGTCGGTGGTGATTACAACCATCCATTCCTCATCAAAATTGGCTTCTCTGTACTTGACCGCTTCCCAGATACGGGCAATCTGATCGTCCGCTTTTCGTACATATTCATCGAAAAAATCCCCGTTGCCTGCAATATGCCCCGCATCGTCGGTGTACCACAGATACACCCAGCTCAGATCGGGAGCATCCTTGCGGATACCTTCTGCCGCGTCTTTCGATACTTGTTCATCTATATCAAAGATATGCAGGTCCTTATCTTTCTTTGGAAAACGGATTGTGTCTAAGTCGTAACCGTCTTTTACATAGTCTATTTTTAGCTGGTTGGTTTCCTGTTTTCCCTCTCCGATCAGCACAGTCCGGTTATCAGTCCAACTGGAATAGAGGGCTGTTTTGTATGCTTTCGGCTGTTCTTTGGCTATCCGGAAAATCGTCCAATAGTTATAATTCGGTTTTAAGTCGGAATTGCCACCTACGTTATGTTTGTTGAACCAGGTTGATGTCAGCAGATTCGTATAACCGATAGCCGAGATCGTAGCTGTTTGCGAATATCCACCTATCTCCCCTCCGGTATACGCCCGGCTGTAAGCCCCTTTCGAAGCGATATCGAATACGGTCGGCGTATGAAGCCTTTCGATTTGGTCGGCCGGAACGCCGTCGATAATTACATACACCGCTTTCTTTGTCTTTCCAAACACACTTACGCAACATAAACTTATCAGCAACAAGTAAAAAATACGTCTCATACCGCTTCCGCTTAGTGATTAAACAAATTAAATATATATATCATTCCACAGCGCGACAGCCGGCTATATAGTCGCCTGCTTCGGCTCTTCCTCAACACGTTTTATCGAAACTATCCGTTGATGTGCTTCTTTCAGTAGCTTCAGCTCCTTTGAGTTCAACTCAAGTTCACACATCTGTCTATTATAAGAAATGCTTCCCTTTAAAACCAGCGTTTGCTTGTTGTTAACATCATAACAAACGATTTCCATCCGGTTGTTTTCCTTTAGAATATCATCCGTATAAACCACCGCATACTTGTCTACCGTAGATGTTCCCAGATAGGATATGTTGGTGAAGTTTTGCTTTCCATTCTCAAATTCCAATGGCGAATACAAGGAATTATTAAGTCCTTCAATAAGTCCGATACTCCCTTTCCCAACTATTTCTCCGGCTACTTTTCCGATAGAGTCGGCATTTTCCGACAGAAATTTTCCTAAAGATTTTCCGATGCCTTTCCCTACTTCACCCAAGCCATCACTCGCTTTCTCACCGGTTTTTTCCCCTCGGTCTTTCAGCGCGTCTGATATTCCATCGATCACATCCAACGTTTTCTCGGTAACTTTTTTTGAACTGTCTTTTATACTACATGATATCACAGGCAACAAAAATAGAAATCCACCCGTGATAATCAACCATTTTTTTATCATATTAGCAAGCGTTTAATAAATACTAAATAGTGAATGTACAATGTACAAAGTGATTGCTAAAGATACAATAGAAAATGGTATATTCCTTTATTATTCCGTGGTAAAACGTGGATTTAATCCATATTGCAGTCTGTTGCTCTTTACCGAAACAAATTAACAATTCAAATTCCACCTTAAAACAGGCCTAAAATACAAGCGTTTTTTTTTAATACTATATATTTAAAAAGATATCCTTTATTTTTGAAAAGATATCCTTTATTTTTCCAAAAATAACCTTTATGTTTTTCGACACCTACAATAGTTTGATTTTCAGCGGTTTGCAAAATCGTTTAAAAACAGGAAAAATAATCTCGTTTTTAACTTAAAAAATTGCAAAAATTAAACTGACCCCACTGCACAGTTTCAATGGATTCTTTTTTAAAGTACATACCACATTTCCGGCTTTACTCTCCAATCGGTTTTGGATATTTGGTTTAATTCTAAGGAGTTTATACTTCGGGAGTCACTTAATCATTTTCTTTATTGCAAGAAGCAAAGAGAAGCGTACGTGTTTTTATTCTCATAGGTCATTATTGTCAGTAAAGGCAAAAGGCATGTATCTTGTGCCACCCCTTTTGTTTGAGGTCACAATTTGTGACCTCAAACTCGTAAATTCATCAAAAGATAATTCAAACATGAAATCTCCTGGAAATCGCTTAATATTCCGTCTAACTGCTTGCTTTAATACTTTTGTCTCCGTACCATACAGCTCCGCTAAATCAAAGTCAAGCATCACTTTCTTTCCTCTGATTTCGTATATTTTATTCTGTATTATTTGTAATTCCATAAATTTAGTGATAATAATAGTTTGCAAATTTAATTTTTTCCTGTATACCATACTATTTACTGTTGATAATCTGATTAATCAGATAAAAACAATTCCGATATCTGCCAAGATTATTCCGACAATCAGGAAGAGTTGGCTGCAATGACACTGAAAACAAAGCGTTTGCTGGTAAAACTTAATGCGACCGACTATGCCGACACGATACAAAAAGAAAAAATATGGCGGGAGATGTTCGGCAGTATAGGCAATAATGTGTTGATCGCCTCTGACGTAAAAATCTACACGGCTACTCATTCTACAAAAGTGTCGGAAAGAACGGCGCAGAACTGGGATGAAAATTCGGGTATATCCTTTTGTAATACATTTGCGCAGCCTGTCATAATTGAAGATAATGTGTGGATTGGCGGTGGCTCAATTATACTTCCAAATGTTACAATCGGCAAAAACAGTGTAATTGGAGCAGGAAGTATTGTTACTCGTTCGATACCGAGCAATTGTGTTGCAGTAGGCAATCCGTGTAGGGTTATAAAATATGTTGAAAACGAATGAGGCTTTTGTCGATTTAAACCGGTGAATAGAGGTAATGCACCAGTTGATCTGCTCTGTTTCTTAAATAATTAGTAACTTTGTTGCATATCCTTTAGGTAATGTATCTTGGGTTTGTTTGCGATGAATAAAGAGAATAGAACCGATCATAAAAAAAAACATCAGGGTAAAGTATTTACCATCACCGACTTTGTGTTGGGCAACCTGTCTGAAATAAATCAGATTCGGGAAGGTGAGATTTCCATACATGGCGGAATGGCTATGTGTACTTGCACAAAAGGTGCGTTTCATTTTAGTATTGGTAATAAAAACTATACCCTTACGGAAAGGCAAATTTTTACATTTCTTCCTCGTCAAGCAATAAAAATAATCTCGCAAAGTGATGATTTCTCCGGAGAAATCTTGGTTTTTCCGGTCGACCTTATGCCTGCTTATCTTTCTCCAATAAATTATGAAGTAGTTTTTCGGATAATTGAGAATCCGGTGTTGTCTGTTTCGCTTAAAACGATGCAGTCTATCCTTCAGATGCATGCCCTGATTGTTGAAAGCTTTCATAATAAAGAAAAAATCTACAAAGAAGAGATTGTAAAGGCGCTGGTGCTGGCAATGGTGCTGGAGGTCGGTTCGGAATACGCTAAACATCAGCAAATGTGTTTGCCGGCGGTGAAAACCCGCAAGGAGGAACTAACCGAAGCATTTATTGTTCTGCTGCTTACACATTATAAGGTTGGACATAGTGTGGCCTTTTATGCAAAAAAAATGGGCATAACTCCTAAGTACTTATCAGCTACTATTAAAGAAATTATTGGACTCGGGGCCCTGGACTGTATCAATGAGGCGGTAATGGCAAAGATTAAATCATCCCTTCGAAATAGTCAACAAACTGTATTGCAAATCTCTGAAGAGTTTAATTTCCCTAACTCTTCCTTTTTCGGACGTTATTTTAAACAACATACCGGAGAGACTCCGCTTCAATATCGGCATCGCAATCAATAAGGGCAAGAAAATAAAAAAATACCCCAAAAGGAAAAAACGGACATTTTTGTTGCAGAAACGGTCAGCGTCATAATTGAATACCTCACTACCTTTGTCGCTCATATTTTTTGAGAACAATGATGAAAATATATTTATTTTTTTTACTAAACATATTGACCGTTCATGTTCATTCTCAAACGGTAATGACATTAAAGGATTGTCTGGAAATCGGGATTGAGAATAATTTGTCACTACAAGTCAAACGAAAAGTAATACAAAAGAGCCAATATGGTATTTCCGAAAACAGAGCAAGGTTATTGCCGCAAATCAATGGTTTTGCCAATTACAATAATAACTTCGACCCACCTGTTTCGGTAACCGATGGTTCTTCTTACGGAACTCCTTATAGCGTGACTCACACATTGCAACACAATGCCAATACAGGTTTGCAATTGCAGATGCCGCTCTATAATCAGACCCTTTATACTTCGATTTCGATAGCAAAGACAATGGAAGATATCAGCCAATTGTCGTATGAGAAAGCGCGTGAAGACCTGATCATGCAAATCAGTAAAATGTATTATCTGGGGCAGGCCACGGTTGAACAAATCACATTAGCAAAATCCAATATCACCAGACTGGAAGAGCTGAGGGATATTGCATTGGCTTTTTTCGATAACGGGATGGCGATGGAAGTGGACATAAAACGTGTAAACATTAACCTGGAAAATCTACAGGTGCAATATGATAATTCCCTGGCCATCTTGGAGCAACAGCTGAATATGCTGAAGTACATTATGGATTATCCGGCGGAAGAAAAGATCGCGTTGACACACATGAACACGGATGATATATCTTCTGCGCTACTTACCGGATTGCCGGAAAGTTTGTATGAAATCCAACTTTTAAACACGCAAAAGCAATTGCTGGAGTTACAGAAGAAAAGTATAAATAATAATTATATTCCGTCATTGAATTTGTCGGGAAGCTGGACGTATTCTGCTTATACGGATAAATTCAAAAACTGGTTTCATGCAGGACCTTCTAATCATTGGTATCGCTCATACGGATTAGGAGTGTCTTTACGAATACCGATTTTTGATGGCTTGGAAAAGAAACAGAAAATAAGACAAGCCAATATGGATATAGAGAAGATTAATATAGAACGACAAGATCTGAGGAAAAATCTGGAAACTCAATACCTGAATGCTCAGAACGACCTGATGAATAACTTGCGTAATTTTAAAAGACAAAAAGATAACTATCAGGTGGCCGAAGATGTTTATGCCGTTACGACAGAACTCTATCGTGAAGGTATCGCTTCGATGATTGAGGTGTTGCAAGATGAAATGCAAATGGCAGAAGCTCAAAACAACTATGTCAGCGCACATTATAATTATCAGGTAGCTAATTTAACCCTATTGAAGTTGACCGGACAAATTGGCTCATTAGTAGAATAAAGAAAAGGAATAAAATATATGGAAGAGACTAAAAATAAAAATACACATCCGGAGAAAGTTAAAGATCTGAAGAAACTACGCCGTTGGCAAATCGTGGTCAGCACCTTAGGAGTAGTTATTATAGCCTGGGGGTTGTTTCAGGTGGTCTGTCTTTTCCTTAACTACAAACGGACAGAAACCAGTGATGACGCGCAGATAGAACAGTATATTTTACCCGTCAATTTGCGAGCGTCCGGTTATATTAAAAAGATCTATTTCTCAGAACATGAGAAGGTGAAAAAAGGAGATACGCTGCTTGTGCTGGATGATAGCGAATATAAAATTCGGGTAATGGAGGCAGAGGCTGCCCTTAAAGATGCCGAAGCCGGTGCTACAGTGATTGGAGCGACTTTGCAGACTACACAAAATACAGCATCGGTATATGATGCTTCGATTGCCGAGATAGAGATTCGCTTATCAAAATTGCAGAAGGATTTACAACGTTATCAAAATCTGGTTCGTCGTAACGCTGCTACTCCCATTCAGCTGGAGCAAATAGAAACAGAATACGAAGCAACTCTGAAAAAGCTGGAAGTCGTTAAACGACAGAAAAACGCCGCACTCTCCGGTGTAGATGAAGTGGCTTATCGCCGTAAAAACACCGAAGCAGGCATTCAGCGGGCTACGGCAGCGTTGGAAATGGCAAAGCTCAATCTGTCTTACACAGTGGTGCTAGCACCCAGCGACGGCAAACTTGGTCGGCGTTCCTTGGAGGAGGGGCAATACATTCCGGCCGGACAAACCATCACGAATATACTACCTGACGGACAAAAATGGATAATTGCCAATTATAAAGAAACACAGATAGAAAATCTATTTATCGGACAGGAAGTGGATATTACGATTGATGCAATAAGCAACCGGACCTTTACCGGAGTGATAACCGCCGTATCGGGTGCTACAGGTTCCAAATATTCTTTAGTGCCTACGGATAACTCGGCCGGTAATTTTGTAAAGATACAACAACGTATTCCCGTACGCATAGACTTTACCGGTCTGTCGGATGAAGAGAATGAGAAGTTGGCGGCCGGCATGATGGTAGTAGTAAAAGCAAAACTGTAAAATCGTGACGTCATTACCCCCCAATTATCCCTTTTATAATTGGGTACCTAAACCGTTGGGTATCCTTATTTTACTGTTCCTCTTTCTGCCTATTCTTACAATCGGAGGTGTTTATTCCGTCAATAGCGGCGAGATGATGAGTGGCTTGGGAATTGTATCGGAACATATACAGTTTGCCAATTTTGTGACATCAATAGGTATGGCCGCCTTTGCTCCGTTTTTCTATCAGCTGGTTTGTATACGCAGGCAGAAAATGATGTGTATTGTCGGTTTTTCGTTCATGTATATTTTTAGCTTTATATGCGCAAAGACCGAGAGTATTTTTATACTGGCACTTTGCTCATTACTAATGGGCTTTTTAAGAATGGTGCTGATGATGGTGAATCTCTTTACCCTTATTAAATACGCCTTCGGAATGGAAGCTACCCGCAATATCACACCGGGGATGGAACCTAATGACGGAGCGGGTTGGGATAAACTCGATGTGGAGAAAAGCATGAGTCAGCCTATTATTTATCTGTTCTTTATGTTACTCGGACAGCTTGGTACAGCGCTTACCGCCTGGTTGGCTTATTCGTATGAATGGCGTTATGTCTATTATTTTATGATGGGCTTGTCGCTTCTCTCTATCCTGCTTTTGTTTTTTACGATGCCCTATCGCAAATATCCCGGACGATTCCCAATTAATTTCCGAAAGTTTGGTAATGTGGTCGCTTTTTGTATCATGATGATTTGCATTACCTATATATTGATTTACGGAAAAACACTCGATTGGTATGATCATCCTTCTATTGGTTGGGCAACGACCGGCGCGGTTTTATTTGCCGGAATTTTTCTGTATATGGATGGTAAGCGACACTTCCCTTATTTTCTGATAAGCATATTCAAATTGCGGAATATTCGTATCGGAATACTGCTATACCTGATGCTGATGATCGTAAACTCAAGTGCCATGTTTGTCAATGTGTTTGTCGGCGCCGGAATGCAAATAGACAATTATCAGAATGCTTCGTTGGGAAATTGGTGTGTGGTAGGTTATGTTGTCGGAGCTATACTTACCATCGTGTTAGGTTCTAAAGGAGTTCATTTTAAATATCTTTTTGCCTTAGGATTCTTTATTATCGGATTGTCGGCTGTGTTTATGTACTTTGAGGTGCAAAGTGCCGGACTTTATGAACGGATGAAGTATCCGGTGATTATACGCTCAACGGGTATGATGATTTTGTATGCGCTGACTGCTGTTTATGCTAATCAGCGGATGCCTTACAAATACCTTTCCTCTTGGATATGCATAATGCTTACCGTACGTATGGTGCTTGGTCCGGGCATTGGAACTGCCATTTACACCAACGTGTTGCAAGAGCGTCAGCAACATTATGTTACCCGCTATGTGCAAAATGTAGATGCGATGAATCAAGATGCGTCTGCTTCTTACAACCAGACTATCCGGGGGATGCAGTTTCAGGGAAAAAGCCTGACTGAAGCCGAAAACATGGCAGCCATCTCTACTAAAGGTCGCATTCAACTTCAGGCAACGCTCTCTGCCGTGAAAGAAATGGCCGGCTGGACAATATACGCTTGCTTCTTCTGTATGTCGCTTGTGTTGGTTATGCCTTACCCCAAACGACGGTTGGAAACGTAAGACAAGAACTGATGTTTTTTAGGTCGGTTAAATGAACTTCTTAGTTAACCATTTCCTTACAGGTTCGTCGTACAGTTTCAGACAAAGGTAAGCCAACAAAATATTTCCAAAAAACAAAGCCACAATGACTGGCCAGGTTTGTGAAAACTCAGGATTGTCGCTCCATAGCCAGTTGTAAAATAGATACATAAAAGGATAATGCACGATGTACAACGGATAAGACAGATCGCCTAAGAACTTACAAATTCCGGACGACATCTTATCGGTTGTTTTCCCTGAAGCACCCAGATAAACTAACAGGGGGAAAATAATAATTACACATATAGAGTCATAAAGGCCATTCATCCAGGGAGATTCGCCGCTTCCGATGTAAGGAATGGAAAGTAAAACAACGATGGAAATACTGCATATCCAAAAAACTCCGCGAACTTGAGCCGGTTTGAAAACGCGAGACATCAATAAGCCAATAGAGAACGAAAACAACAAACGCAGAAAGCCCCCAAGCAAATTATTGTCTGCCATTGACCAACCTACACCCAAATGACCATAGCCCGATAAGTTACATACCGCATACGCAGCCAACCCAATTGCAGTTGATGCCGTAAGAATAGTCAATGCCTTTGTGGATAGTCGGCGAAGAAATAAAGCATATAAGATATTGCCGATGTATTCGAAAAATAACGTCCAGCTGGGACCATTCAAAGGGTACATTTCCCCATTACCGCGTACTTCTGTTGCCGAACCGGGCACTGTCGGTATTAAAAAAAGATTGAGGAGCAGGGCGAACATTAGCATCGACAGCGAAACCGGAGTCCCATCCCATTGTTGAGAACCTTGTATGTAAAATGTGATGGCACCTAAAGCAGCTCCCATAATCACCATCGGATGCAGACGGATTAATCTGCGCTTGAAAAAATCCTTTATAGACATTCTACCCCAGCGATCGTCGTAAGCATAACCGATAACAAAACCGGAGAGGATAAAAAAGAAATCTACAGCCAAATATCCATGATTAAAACGTTGGTCAATAGGGCCGGTTGCGAAACCTTCAAAAATATGATACCATATAACCATAATAGCTGCAACCCCTCGCAGTCCGTTAAGAAGTTCATAATGAGGTTTTGTGTCTGTAAATGCGGCTGATGCTCTTTCTTGCATAATTAATAATCGAATTCTAAAAGATTAGTAAAAATGCCGTAAAAATACACATTTATTGCTTTTCGGTTGTTAAATAAGAAAGACAAGTGAAAGGATTATGTTTTTCTGTCAGTTTGGCATACATATCCTAATGGTATGATGTTTGTTTAGGTATATGCATTATGAATGAAAAGATAAAAGTATTAGAAAAAGACAGAAATCAGCATAAAGATGATTTCTATCTGAAGTTTAAAGAGAGATTGGAGCAAACTCATTCTTTTCCGTTAGACTATATGTTTAAATGTATTGTCCCTGCTGAACAAAATATTATTGCCCAGTTGCATGCTATATTCAGCAGTGCAAATCCTGTTATTTCGACCAGAGACAGTAAAAATGGCAAATATACAAGTGTAACCATAAAAGTAGCGGTCAACGATGCGGACGATGTGGTGATCTATTACCGGCAAGCAGCAACGATAGAAGGCATCATGATGTTGTAACTTTCATCGATAAAGAGAGGAACTGTTAAGAGGGTGTGCCAATGGCTTAAAAGCGTTGACATGCCCTTCTTGTTTTTTGAAATATTTGGAACAATACTATTTATTGTTTACTTTCGCGCCATTATTAACGAACAATTACTCCGATGAGAATAACTAAGTAAAAAAGATGGTTACATACCATCATGTGAGATTTCATAAAGCATTTTGGTAATTACTTTTACTTAGTTATACTATGAGTATTGTTGCGAACGCACTTTCCTATATTCACCCCAATGGTGAAGTTCTGTTTAATCAGATCAATTTTTCTATTTCATCCGGAGATAAAGTTTCATTAGTAGGTAATAACGGAGTTGGGAAGTCAACCTTGCTTCGCATTATTTCCGGCATCCAAATCCACACTCCGGATATTGTCTTATTGGATGAACCATCAAATCACTTAGATGCTCAAAGCAGATCGGCGCTTTATAAATTTATTGAAGAAGCTAAACACACAATCCTTTTAGTCAGTCACGATCGTTCATTGTTGGATAAGGTTAAAACTACAATGGAACTGACGCCCAATTCAGTTGAAATATATGGCGGGAACTATGCATTCTACCGCCGGCAGAAAGAGTTGAAAATAAATTCGTTGCATTCCTTATTGGCGGATAAGGAAAAGAATCTGAAGCAGACTCAGCAAAAATTTCGGGACATGGCAGAGCAACGTCAGAAATTGGAATCAAGAGGGCATGCGCAGAAAGCCAAAGCCGGTACACCCCGTATAGCAATGGGAAAACTAAAAGACAAAGCCGAACAAAGCTCGGCCAAAATAAAAAATGAACAAACGGAAAAGGCAAATGACATTTCCACTGAAATCAAAACAATCAAACAAACGATACAGGAAGAACAGCTGCTGAAAATTGAAATAAAAGACTCCGGTTTGTACACGGGTAAGGTGCTTGTTGAGGCTGCGGACGTAAATATCATCTATGGAGAACATTCCCTTTGGAAGGAAGCTGTATCTTTCCACATCTATTCGGGCGACAGGATTCAGATTACAGGAAATAATGGGGCAGGGAAGACCTCATTGATCCGACTCATCACGAAGGAGACCCCGGCTTCGACAGGCAGATTGTTTATAGCCGACTTCAAGTATCTGCATGTAGATCAGGAATATTCCATAATAGATAACCGGCTGACAGTATTCGAACAAGCTCAGAAATTCAACGATCAACATTTTCCCGAGCATGAAGTGAAAATGCTATTACACCGTCACCAGTTTAGTAAAAACTACTGGACCAGACCGTGTGCATCGCTAAGCGGAGGAGAAAAAATGAAACTATTACTATGCTCACTAAGCATAAGCAACAACACACCGGATATACTAATTCTCGACGAACCGACCAACAACCTGGATATCCGCAGTAAAGACATACTAACTTATGCCACAAAAGAATTCAAAGGAACAATAATCGTCATTTCCCACGACGCTCATTTTTCAAAAGAGATCGGAATCAACAAATACATTTCAATATAAAAAAACGAAAAAGAAACCCACGATAAAAACAGCATAATTCCAAGCCAAATAAAGACATAAATTTCACCACAAAAAACGTCTGGAATTTCACATAGTAATATCTTTAAAAACATAAAGGTTATTTCTCAAAAGATATCCTTTATTTTTCAAAAAATAACCTTTATGTTTTCGGATCGGATAAGCTGTTGATTTTGAATGTTTTACAATTTGCTAAATTTCGGGTGTTTATAACCGGTTAGCAAGTGAGGATTTATGGCCTTATTTTCTCTTTGAGAGGGTCTGTTTTTTTGATTACTTTGGTTGTAATTTTCCGTATCTTGTTCTATGTAATCATAAGCAGTAAAGAAAATAGTTCCTAAAAATGTATATAGTTTTTCATCGGTAATTACAAAATAGTTATCATCTTCAAAAAAACTTTCCCATTCCGGATGAATTGAAAATATCTCAAAGAATGGAGTGTAATTATCATATTTCATAATACGCCCCATTAAATAATATGAGATACCAACTCTTAAATAAATATCAAAAAAATCGGGATTTTCATTTGTGATATTAATGATATCTAAACACCTATCTACTATATCTTTCTTTTCTTTTGAGCTTAATTGCTTTATAAAATACTCTTGTGCAAGAAACATTTCTAAAAAATAATGAGAAAATGGATATTCGAAAGTTGTTGCAGATACAATCTTATATCTTTCAATAATACAATTAACCGCATCACCTCGCTTTAGAAATTCCTGGTAGGCATTAAGTGGTTTAAATACAAAGTTATACCCTTTTTGATAATTATTCCACGCAAAAACATCAGTACATAATGGATATTCAATAAGAGCCTGAAGAACAGCCTGGGTAGCTTGTTCTCTTAAAAATTTCACGGGAACCTGACAAGCATTTTCCATTTCGTCTCTACTATCAAATTCTTTCCATCTGTCTGTTCCGGGAACTATTGGATAATTATATGATCCTTCAGGACGTGGCATGTTTATACTTTTTTGCAAGTCCTTATAATACTCTTCTGCATAAATAGCATATTCCTCTTTGTCGTCACTGCAACTAATTATTATTATACTCAATAAAAAAAAATAAAATGTGATTTTTCATAGCATATAATTTAATTATTTCTTAAAGATATATTTTTTTTAATAAGAGATAGCTTAAATTTTTACAAAATCAGTGATTGTCACCTACAATCACGCTATGAAAATTGTTAAACTTAGGAATCAAAATTCGGGTTAATCCTTCATAGTGATATAAAACAAAAGAGGCGACAATCTTTCGACTGTCGCCTCTTTTGTTAATGACTGTTTTATCGTTGTTCTACCAGGGCTCGAACCTGGAATTTCAGGACCAGAATCTGACGTGTTACCATTACACCATAGAACAATATGAATTACCTCTGTTATTCGGCTGCAAAGATATTGTTTTTTTTATACTTCCAAAAGATTAGATTGAAAAAAGAAATCAATGTGCTCCTTTTACACGCATACGTATACTATATAGATATTGAGACGCCGTGATGAAAAGCGTTTTCATGTCATCACCACCGAAACAAACATTTGCTGTCCAGTTGGCCTCTACCGGTATATGTTCTATTTGTTCTCCTTGCGGATTAAAAACAGTAACGCCTTTTCCCGTGAGGTATATATTTCCTGCTTCGTCAATCGTCATTCCGTCTGAACCTAAAGAGGTAAATAACTGCTTGTTTGTTAACGATCCATCCTCCTGTATCGCGTAAACATAGGTTTTATTTGCCTTGATATCTGCTACATACAAACGTTTGCCGTCCGGTGATCCTATTATTCCGTTAGGTTTTTCAAGATCATCCGCAACTCTTTTCAATTCTTTACTTTGTGGGCAAAAAGAATAAACATGTTCTCCGTCTTGCTCCATTTCGGGATTTCTCAGCCAATAGTCACGTTTGTACAAAGGGTCAGTAAAATAAATCCACCCATCAGGATGTACCCATAGATCGTTTGGCCCATTCAGCATCTTCCCTTGATAGTCCGAAACAATTACTTCATATCCTCCATCCGGGTTAAACTTCCAAATCTGGTTATCCATGTCTGAACAGGAAAGTAAATTGTTCTCTTTGTCTACATACAATCCATTCGCCCTTCCCGGGTCAGCGCTAAATGTTGACAGACCTCCTTTTGCCGACCATTTCAGAATCAGATTGTTGGGTTGGTCCGTAAAATAGATATTCCCTTGCTTATCCACCGCAGGGCCCTCTGTAAAACTAAAGCCATCGGCCAGCATTTCTAACTTAGCTCCCGAAGCTATAATTGAAGAATTTTCCTGGGCATGCACAATCCCTGATAACAGGATCGACAAAGAAAAAACAACATGAATCTTATTCATAAACAACATTTAATAATGGGTAATGCAAAATATAAGGCTATAAAGATATCATTTCTCCCCAATATTTTGTTATAAATAGGTAGGAGAGTGAAATAAAGTGGCTATATTACAACACATTAAAAACCAATCTTATGGATTCGATAGATAGACGGAAATTTATTAAAACCAGTGTAATTGGAGTAGCAGGACTGGCAGTATCGGGGCAACATGTTTTTTCAGCAATAACACCATCCCCCACAAAAGAAAGTATACCACAAGTCTTACTCGGCAATACAGGCTTGAAAATTTCTCAGGTCGGACTTGGAACAGGCACCGTGGCTTATGATAAATCATCCAATCAAACCAGATTAGGATCGGGTGAATTCACCAGATTGGCTCAACATGCCTACAACAACGGACTCCGGTATTTTGATCTGGCAGATTCGTACGGCTCTCATTCTTTTATGGCAGACGCGTTAAAGCACATGGACAGAGAGAAGGTTCAGCTATGTAGTAAAATATGGACGCATCCGAATGGTTCCGATAAAATAGTTCCGGTAGAGCAAACATTAGACCGCTTCAGAAGCGAAATCGACACGGACTACATTGATATCGTTCTAATGCATTGTTTAATGCAAGACAAATGGACAGAAAACCGCTCCTATTATATGGATGCCCTGTCAAAAGCCAAGCAAAAAGGCATAATAAAAGCCATCGGCGTTTCCTGTCACGACTGGAGTGCCATGGCAGAAGCCGCAGACAGTCCTTGGGTAGATGTTATATTGGCACGCATAAACCCATTTCAGGCCAATATGGATGGAACCCCGGAAGACGTAAACACGCTATTAGGTAAAGCCAAACAAAACGGCAAAGGCATAATCGGCATGAAAATATTCGGAGAAGGCAAGCGCATTACAGACGAAGATAGAGAACAATCACTCGAATTCGCTATCAAAAAAGCAAATATTCATTGCATGACTATAGGTCTTGAGACTGAATCACAGATAGATGACCTGACAAAGCGCGTATTAAGACTCAACCAGTCTTAAAAAAAGCGGATTTTTTTCAACAGACATATTGCATAATACAAATAATCCCCCTATCTTTGCATCGCAATTCAGAGGAATAGCAACAAAACAAAAATGGTGTGGTAGTTCAGCTGGTTAGAATACCTGCCTGTCACGCAGGGGGTCGCGGGTTCGAGTCCCGTCCATACCGCCAAAAGCCTCGATAGTCTATTGATTATCGAGGCTTTTTTTGATTGTGTGTTGTAGTAAATTCCGGTAGTTCCCTATAAAGGTAAGTTTGTAAACTTTGTATCCTCTCGGTAATTTGACATGAAAGTTTGTGTACCTATTTTGGATTTATTTTGTTCGGCAAAAGTCTGTAATTTTTTTCCTGAAGATTTTATTATGGATTGCTTAAAAAGAAAAATCCGTATAAATCTGAAGTTTATACGGATTTGGATTCTTTTGAAATCTAAAAAGTGGAGCTGGAGAGATTCGAACTCTCGTCCAAACGAGGAATTAATTTGCTTTCTACATGTTTATCTTTGCTTTAATTGTCGGGGAGGAGCAAGACCAAAGCCACCAACTCATCCCTTATCCTCTTTAGTTTCGCTCAGCGTACGAGGCGTCCGCTAAACTATTTCCGATATTGCTGCACCACCTGATCGGACCGCTTCGGAACCACAGCATCCGGGTGATGTAACGTCCCCACAACTATTGCGGGGATTAAGCTTGAAATCTACTATACTTCGATTAAGCAGCGTAAGCGTAATTATTTTCGCCAGTTAATTGTTTGTCGTCTGAGATTAAAGTGCAAGCCAACAACGCACTACATGCTTACAAACCACTTCTGCCCGCTGTCAAAACCGGTCAGCCCCATGAGTTTGTGCCAATCTTTCGGATAACGCTTTATCTTCAGATTGACTTTCTGCTGCAAAGATAGTGAATTATCGTTAGTTTTGTACTAATTAAAAGGAAAAGCACATGGATAAGAAGCAAGGTTACCCCCAGAAAATGTATAACGCGACTGTGAAGCGTTATTGCCAGACGTTAGAATTGAAGGATGCGCCTGATTTGATACAGGAATATGTGAAGAGGCATAGTGAAGCGCATCATTGGCCCGAAATTGTAGAGGGGATTCGTGCAGTGGGTATTCTTGAAATGGAGATATATCTTTTAGGAACCACGTTGTTTATGATTGTTGAAACGCCTTTGGATTTTGATTGGGATTCGGCTTTCGCGAAGTTGACAGAGCTGCCGCGTCAGCGTGAATGGGAAGAATATATGTCTATCTTTCAACAGGCTGATCCGCAGGCATCATCTTCTGAAAAGTGGAAATTAATGGATCGTATTTTTCATTTGTACGAATCCTGAATTTCTATTTCTCCAATCCGCCGCCTAAGGCTTTATAGAGTGATACGGCGGCAACTAATTCATTCAGGTTAGCTTCGTTTAATGCAATTTCGGCATCAAACAATTGTCGTTGAGCATCCAATACGTCCAGATAGCTTACCAACCCATTCACGTATTGAAGCTTCGCGAGTTCCTGATAACTTTTAGCCGAATTATATAATGCTTCGCGTGATTTTCTTGCCTCTTTGTTTTTCTTGTAATTTATAATTGAATTATTTACTTCTTTAAAAACTTCAAGTATTACTTTTTCATAGCTATGTACCTCTTGTTCATATTTAGCACGGGCAGCTTTATGGCGAGCTTTATTTTTGCCCATATTGAAGATAGGACCTGCCAAACTGCCTGCTATGAACCAGGTAGGGCTTTTAATAAAGTCGGTAAGTTCTGAGTTTTCGCCTCCCAATCTACCGGTTAGCTTTAAAGAAGGAAACATTTCTGTATAAGCCACACCCGCTTTTGCATTTGCTTCGATAAGTTTTTGCTCCGCTTGTATAACATCCGGACGACGTTTTAACACATCCGAGGGTAGATCAATTGGTAGTGTAGCCGGTATATATTGTTTTTTTATACTTTCCCCTCTTTTCATGATCTCCGTTGGGAAATGCCCTGTTAAAACAAACAAGTCATTTTCTTTAAGCATAATTTTTTTCTCCAGATTCGGGATCAGTGTTTCTGTACGGGCCAATTCAACTAAGCTTTGTCTGTAGGGAATTTCTGACGTAAGACCGCCTTCATAGCGTAATTTGGCAAAATGAACGCCTTCTTTTCTGGCCTCTAAAGTCTGGTGTATGATTTCCAGTTCTTTGTCGAATGTTCTGAGTTCAAAATAGCTTTGCGCAACCTGAGAAATAATGGTTAGCTGCAGTGCGCGCTTAGCTTCTACGGTCTGTAGATAGGCGGCTATACCTGCTTCATTCTCCCATCTTAATTTGCCCCAAACATCAAGTTCCCAGCTTATGCCTACATTGGCTCGTAGCTCCGGACTGTATTTTTTTGTGTCTCCGCCGTAATTCAAAAATTCTCTTTGCCCTGCAACCTCCATACCTAACTCCGGAAATAAACCGGCAAAACTTATTCGTTTGTTTGCAACCATTTCCTTAATGCGGGCTGTGGCTACCAACATATCTTTGTTATGTTCAAGCGCTTCATTTATGAGGTTCTGCAAAACACTGTCTTTGTACAATGTGCTCCAACCGATATCGGCAACAGAGCCTTCTTTTAGATCATAAAACACAGCGGGCATATCCTCGGCTACGGGGCGAACGTATTTTTGTCCGGCTTTACAGGCCGAAAAAAACAAGAGGGAGAAAAATACTAATACAATATATAATGATTTGATTTTACTCATTTCCTTTTCTTCTTATTTTTTTTAGAACACGTGGAAATCGAAATTCCGGTAGTTTGAATTTTTCCTTGAACTTATATATCATCACAAAAAAGAACGGCACAAATATAATACCGAATGCAACCGCGGCTATCATTCCAAAGAATACACCGGTGCCGATTGAATGCCGGCTTTCCGATCCGGAGCCGGTAGCAAGCACCAAAGGAAGCATGCCTAACACAAACGCAAGTGAAGTCATCAATATAGGGCGAAAACGAAGCTTGGATGCCTGAAGAGCCGCAAATAGAGGTTGAACGCCCGAATCCACTTGTATTTTCGCAAATTCAACAATCAGAATCGCATTTTTAGCAGCTAACCCAATCAACGTTACAAGACCAATCTGAAAATAGATATCATTTTCAAGCCCGAGGATAAGTATACCCAAGTAAGCACCGAAAGCAGCTACCGGTAATGAAAGAATAACCGCGCCCGGAATTGTCCAGCTTTCGTATAGAGCCGCAAGAAACAGGAATACAAACAAAAATACAAGCGCAAGGATCATACCTGTTTGCCCACTGGCTTTTTGCTCCTGAAAAGAAAGTCCACTCCAGGCCACACCGATATTTTCAGGCAATCGTTCTTTGACTATCTTCTCGATTCGTTCCATTGTTTCTCCCGAACTGTATCCTTTTGCCGGCGTAACCTGCATAGATGCGGAAGTGTACATATTAAATCGACTGATATTACCCGGACCTGTGGTGTAGTTTGTTGTTCCGAGAGCAGTAAGCGGGATCATCTCGCCATTTTTTCCTTTCACAAAAAAGAGATTAATATCACTTGCATCGGCTCTATATGATTGATCCGCCTGAATGTAAACACGATAAATCCGGTTAAACATATTAAAGTCATTTACATAAACAGACCCAAGGTAAGCCTTCATGGTCGAGAATATATCCGAAACAGGAACTCCCAACAGTCTGGCCTGATCTCTGTCCACATCAAAGTAGAGTTGCGGTATTTCGGGCTGAAGGGCAGACGACACGTAAGCAATTTCTTTTGCCAATTCCGCATAATACATAAATGTATCGGCAGCAGCTACCAGATCGTCCCAAGTAGCATCGGAACGGGCTTGTAATTTCATTTCCACACCTCCGGCAGATCCTAAACCCGGAATTGCCGGCGGTCTGTTAATGAAAGATTTTACTTCCGGATAATGATAGAATTCTTTCTGAACGTCATGTATTACGTCTTCTACTCCTTTACTTCGTTTGTCCATTGAATGAAGTATAACTGTCAATGTGGAATGGGATTGATTCGTTCCCACACGCGGACTCGAACCGGTTACATTTTGTACGTACTCTACAGTCTCGTGATCGTTCAGGTAAGCTATTGCCCGATCTGTAACTACACGTATACGTTCTAACGTTGTTCCTTCCGGCATTTCAAGTTCTACGGTGAAATAGCCTTGATCTTCCTGTGGGATAAAGCTAGTTGCGATAACCTTATTTAATATAAATATACAGACTAATATGATCCCGAATCCGGCTAACAATCTACGAGGATTATTAATAGACCGGAATAAAAGTTTGCCATACTTCTTATTGCCAATACTCAACCAGGCGTTAATCTTACGGAAAACGATGTGTTTCTTATTCTTAGATGGACGAAGAAACAAAGCACACATAGCCGGACTTAACGTTAAAGCCACAACAGCAGATATAAGTACTGAAACGACAATTGTGATGGCGAATTGTTTATAAAGTGCTCCTGTAATTCCGGGCAAAAAGCTCACCGGCACAAATACGGCAGCTAAAACCAGCGATGTGGCGATTAATGCTCCTGCCAGTTCTTCCATTGCCTTGTGAGTTGCTGTTCTCGCGTCCACTCCCTTTTCTTCCATGATACGCTCAACGTTTTCTACAACGACAATCGCATCGTCTACTACAATTCCAATGGCGAGCACCAGTCCGAGCAGAGTCAACATATTTAATGAGAATCCCATGGCAAGCATAAAGCTGAAAGTTCCGATCAGCGAAATCGGTACGGCAGTGATTGGAATAAGTGCAGCCCGCCAGTTCTGAAGTGATAGAAACACAACGATCAGCACTAACAATAAAGCTTCGAAAAGGGTTTTGTAGACTTCGTTAATTGACTCTCCGATATACTTGGTCATATCGAAAGGTATCAGAAAGTCAATCCCTTCGGGAAAGTCTTTTTCAATTGTCCGCATAGCATCTTTAACTTGCTCCCCAACCTCCATGGCATTGGCTCCGGGCAGCATGTAAATGCTTAATACTGTGGCATACTTACCATTAAGTCCGCTTTCCGTATTATAAGAAGAAGCTTCGAGCGATACACGCGCAACATCTTTCATGCGTATGAAAGAGCCATTTGAGTTGGCCTTCAATACGATTTCTTCAAACTCTTTTACCGTAGACAAGCGTCCTTGTGTAGTAATAGGAATAGAAACATCCACGTCAATGATAGGCTGTTTGCCTAACTCGCCTGCCGCGGATTCTCTGTTTTGATCCTTTAAAGCGTCCTGCAAATCCTTTACTGTTAGTCCAAAGCTGGCTAACCTGTCCGGATACACCCATATTTGCATTCCGTAATACCGGCTTCCTACGTTGGATACACGACCTACGCCCGGTAAACGACGCAACACATCCAGTATATTGATTGTCGCGTAATTACTTAAATAGATTTCATCGTATTTCGGATCATCAGATACTAAGGCGATTGTCAATAGCTGATTGGATGCTTGTTTTTCTACAGAAATACCATTTTGAACAACCTCGGCCGGCAAACGAGACTCTGCAAGTTTTACACGATTTTGTACTTCTACTGCTGCCAAATCAGGATTTACATCCACATCAAACGTAACAGAGATTGATAAACTGCCTGAATTACTGCTGTTCGACTGCATGTACAGCATTCCGGGCGTACCGTTCATCTGTTGCTCGATGGGTGTCGCTACGGCTTGTGATACACTTGTTGCATTGGCGCCGGGATAGGAAGCACTGATTGTTACCACAGGAGGAGTAATTGGAGGGTATTGCTCCGTGGGCAATACAACAAGTCCGATTATTCCGACGATGACGATCAGTAGAGAAAGAACAGTTGAGAGAATAGGTCTGTCAATAAAAAATCCAGGTTTCATTTATCCTCCTCTTCTAAAGTTACCGCATCCGTTTCAGACTTTCTTACAGCAATGGCGCGTTGTCCGTGCGTTAATTTATGATAGCCTTCGGTAACAATGCTTTCATTGGCCAATAAACCGCGTACTATTACAATTTTATTATTTTGCTCCGCACCCGTTTCCACATAGCGTTTCTCAACAACACTGTCCGGTCTGATTACAAAGATGAATGAACCTCCTTTTTCTATAGAAATCGCTTTACGCGGAACTACAATCGCATCTTCGTGTACATCTAATAACAGTTTAACCTGTGTAAATTGTCCGGGCAATAATTCCTGATTAGGATTTGGCATATCCGCTCTTACTCCGAAAGTGCCGGTTTTAGGATCTACCTGCGGAGCCGCGAAGTCTACAACCCCTTTTTCATTGTAAACAGAATTGTCTGCCAGTGTGATGTTAATTGTAGGCTGCCAGGAACGTGTGGTGTCTAACTCACCGAGGTGCACATTCCTTTGTTGAGATTTCAGATAGTCAAGCGCAGTCATCTTAAAATCTACCAAAACGGTATCGCGCTTAACAACAGTTGCCAGAAGAGATGATTTTGAATTGCCTACCAATGTGCCAATATCGACATATCGTTCACTGATATACCCCGACAAAGGCGAACGAACCACCGTATAGCTCAATTCCAGATTGGCTTGGTCTAAGTCGGCTTTGCTCATTGCCACATTAGCGTTAGCCATGTTAAGTGCTGCTTCAGCATTGTCGAGGTCAAGCTGGCTGGCCGCATTCTGTTCATACAAGGGGCGTAGGCGTTCCACATCCCGTTGCGCTTTAGCTTGTTGCGCTTCTTCTTTTTTCAGCTGCGCTTTAGCTTTTTCGACCTTTGCCTTGTAAGTTGCATTGTTAATATAGAATAGAGGCTCGTTTTCTTCTACTTTTTTTCCTTCACTAAAAGTCATTTTTTCTAAGAAACCTTCTACTCTGGCGTGAATCTCCACATTACGCGAAGCGCGAATAAGACCTACATATCGTCCATATATCTCAATATCATCTGTAGATACCGACTCCACTTCAACAATCGGATACTCCGCTACTTTTTGTTTACATGAGGATAATGATAAAATAGTAGAAATAATAAATCCAAGAACACAATATTTTTTTTCCATAAAATACATATTTCAGCGTTCATTTTATCCTGTATTTTAAGGATAATGAACCGTATGTACACTAAATCAACCTGTTAAAACGTGCACAAATATATAATTTTAATGGCTTACACTGTGTAATATAAGATGTTATTTAATCGTAATAGGGGAGGATTAATTCAAAATTCCAATCTCACGAAACCAGTCTTCGGCCCTGTCCGGCCATTCATTTACAGCGGCTCCGGTATCCCGAAGACCATACCCGTGTCCGCCTTTACTATACAAGTGCATACGCACCGGAACACCTGCTTCTTTTAGCGCGTAATAATAGAAGAGGCTACTATTAATGTAGGATTTATCATCCTCTGTTTGCACAATCATTGTTTCGGGGGTAGCCAAACTTGGCTTTACTTCAGGAGCAACCTGAAAGTGCTCACTGTCTAAGTAGGCCGGATAAACCAACAGGCAGAAATCAGGACGGCAGCTGGTCCGATCGGCCGCGTCAACGTTGGGATATGTTTTATGCGTGAAGTTATTACTTACCGTAGCGGCCAGATGCGCACCTGCCGAGAATCCCATTACACCGATACGGTTTTTCTCAATATTTAATTCTCCGGCATTAGCGCGTACATAACTGATGGCGCGTTGTACATCCTGAAGTGGTGCTTCATGTTTCGGTAAATTCTCTCTTCTCGGCACTCTGTATTTTAACAATACGGCTGTAATGCCAAGGTCATTAAGCCATTGGCATACCTCATCGCCTTCTAAATCATACGCGAGAATATTATAACCGCCGCCCGGACAAACAATAACTGCTGATCCATTTGCTAACTCTTCGGATGGGGAATAGACAGTTATCGTGGGTTCACTTACTCCTGTAATACGGAGAACAGACTCTCCTCCTGTAAATCCACCTTCCCTGTCTGCTTTCTCAATCAACCTCGCACTTTCTCCGGGTGCACCCTTTGGAAATAAAAGTATAGGACTATCTTGTGCCATAATCGGGTTTATAATCAAACTTACCAATATACATATCGTGATATAATTCAGTTTCATATCTTAGATTTATTTTTGTGGTCAAACATAACTACGAATATAACAAATTTCTGTATCGCAGGATTACCTGTAAATGGTTTTTTTTCTTGAGGATATGTTAAAGCATACCCTGCGATTTGCTATTTGTTTGAGCTATAGCGTCAAATGACCTTACTCCTGGTCATCTTTATTTGTTTGATTTTGTTGTTTATTAGACGAAAAAGAGAGGTGATTAATGAAATCTTTATAACTTCATGTAGGGTATTTGTTATACCAAACGGTTTAACTAATAAAATCCATAGTGGATGTTGAGCAAAGTAGAGTTTAAACAGTTATTCGATAACTATTTCGATCAGATTCGGAGCTTCATATTTTATCGTTGCGGTGATACGGATGTAGCATCGGATATGGCGCAGGATATATTTATGAAAATATGGGAAAAACGGGAGCAACTATATAATTCAGACTTAAAACCATTGCTTTATAAAATGGCGAATGATATGGTTGTGAGTAATTACAGAAAGGTATCCACCCGTATGGATTATGAAAATAATATGCGTTATCAGAACAACAGTCCGCTGTCTCCCGAAGAAGAACTGCATTTTGAAGAACTGGCATCTGCGTATGCTAAGGCATTAGAGAAAATGCCTGAAACGCAAAGGGTGGTTTTTCTGATGAGCCGGAACGACGAACTGAAATACCATGAAATAGCCGGATGTTTGGATATCAGCGTAAAAGCTGTCGAAAAACGAATGAGTGCTGCTTTATCCTATCTAAGGAATGAACTATTATAATTAATGAAGAAAATGGAAACAGATCATATTAAAATAACTCCGGAATGGAGTCAGTGTAAAGAAGAAGTATGGGACCATGTTTTCGCAAAACTGGAAGACGATCCACGGGCAATTAACATAACTCCCCGGAAAAAGACTGTTTGGTTTTATGCCGTGGCGTCTATTGCTGCCGTAGCCCTACTGATTCCTTTTATCGCATTCTTCTACACAAAAAGCGAAGTGGCGGAACGCGGCTCGCATCTGGCGGTGATTTTACCCGACCGGTCTAAAGTAAACCTGAATGCTGATAGCAAAATCAGCTATAAACCGCTTTGGTGGTTTGTTGCTCGTGATGTAAAACTGACGGGAGAAGCTTATTTCGAGGTTGAAAAAGGAAGTACGTTCAATGTACGTTCCGGTGAATACACCGTTAGCGTACTGGGTACGAGTTTCAATGTGTTTTCCCGTGCCGACAAGTTCAATGTAACCTGTCTTACCGGGAAAGTGAATGTTTCGGACAAATCAGGAGGCGTTATACTTACGCCCAATATGCAGGCGTTAAGGAGCGATGGGAAACTGATTGCCGATATAATTGAAGATGCCAATGAATCAGTAAATTGGAAACAGGGTAAATTTGTTTTCGTTAGTGTACCTTTGCAGGAGGTTATACAGGAAATTGAAAGGCAGTACGACATTGAAGTGATCCGAAACTCAACGATGGACTATTCTTATTCCGGTAACTTTACCAAAACGAATGATCCGAATGATGTGCTTAAAATTGTAGGTTCTCCGTTCGGAATAGAATTTAAGATAAAGTAATTGAAGACATTTTTAGTCATACTCGTGTTAGCCTTTACCGGTACGATTGCAGCTTTTTCGCAAGAGCTGCATTTGGTTGTTAATAATAAACCACTAAACGATGTTTTGCGAAGCTTACCCATCGAAACTTCTTTTGACGACAAGGCCTTGTCTCAATATCAAATCACCGTCAACAAAACCTTTGAGAGTCCGCAAACTGCGCTCGGCTTCTTGCTGCAGGATAAACCGTTTGGTTTCAACAATATCAATGGCGTTTATGTGATTGTTCCCCGAACGATTAAAACGGCAGAGTCTCCGGCTGTTGAAGCGAAACGGCTGTATGCGTTTTCAGGAATAATTAAGGATGCGGAAAACGGGGAAAGATTGCCTTATGCTTATGTTGCCGCCTACGGAAAATCAGTTCTGACTGACGAGGCCGGGTATTTTTCTTTTCTTACTGAAGAAAAGGGGAATCAGCCTGTTCAAGTGCGCTATTTAGGTTATCAGGCACAAGACACCACCCTGTCGCCCGGCTTACATGAAATCAGTTTGCAATCCGCGGTTGTTTCGATGAACGAGATAATCGTTAGTCCTGCTCCGGCTGCTATGCTTCTCCAGTCGGGTATTCGTCCCGGCGAGATACGCGTTAACCATCAGGTAGCCCAATATATACCGGGAAGCGTAGATAATACGGTTTTCAATCTCGTGCGGATGATGCCCGGTGTAAGAGCTTCCGGCGAGCCGTCGGAAGACTTGATTGTGTGGGGCAGCAATAGAGGGGAGAGCAAAATAACCTACGACGGATATACCCTGTTTGGTATAAAGAACTACAACGACCACATCGGTTCGGTCAATCCTTACATGGTGAAAGATATACGTATTTTGAAAGGAGGTTATGGTTCCGCGTATGGAGGGCGTACCGGTGCGGTTACGGAGATAACGGGTATCGATGGCTACTTTCATGGTCCGTCTGTAAAGGCAAACGTAAGCAATTATACCGTAAACCTGTTTGCTTCGACACCACTGACTGAGAAACTAACTGTTTCGGCAGCTTACAGGCAAACGTTTTACAACTTGTACAGTACGGAGAATGTGGATTTTTCGGGTAAGCAAAACAGTATGCAGGCTTATTCGGACATTTACATCAAGCCCGATTACCATTTCAGGGATGCCAATTTTAAATTATCTGGAAAAGCCTTTCGGCATGATACCTACTACCTTAGTTTGTATGGAGCCGACGATAATTTTAAATACTCCGTAAAACAACCGGATGAATACGATTTGAACGCTTCTGAAAAAAACAGGCAATACGGCGGGGCGGCTTCTTATAAACGAATTTGGGAAAACGGGGCGGTTACCAAAATCACAACAACCTTTTCCCGGCTTACTTCTTTGTTGGACAACCTCACCATCGTAGGGAATAAAAAACCGACAACCGAAGACGTAAACCATCTGGATAATGAAGTGCAGGAAATAGCGGTGAAACTCAAGCATGATTTTTCTATCGGCACCCGGAATAAAATACAAGTAGGCGCGGAATGGCTGCGATACAGGGTTAGCCTGAATAATTTATGGGAGGAGCGAGGGAAACCAACCGCTTATGTAAACGACCATATTTTGCTGGGTAAGATCGCGTTAAACGCAGGTGTCCGGGTGGATATGCTTAGGCATAAACTGTATGTGCAACCTCGCTTGTCGGGCGCATACAACATGACGGAAGAACTGTCTGCAACGGCTTCGTGGGGCGTATATAACCAATTCCTTACCCGTACGGCCTACCAGTATGATGATTCCGGAATTCAGACAATCTGGTCTATGGCAGACAGTACTTTTACAAAAGCATTTCACACAACTGCCGGTATAGCATACAGTAAAAACGGACTTTTAGTTAGTTTGGAAGGGTATTACAAAATCGCTAAAAACGGACAGTTTTTTTTAGACAACACCGTGTACACGATGGATAACACCATTGTAGGTGCGGATCTATTTGCGAAAAAACAAATCGGAGATCATACGCTGTACGGCTCGTACTCCATTAATCGGCTAAGTAAACCTAACAGCGAGCTCTCGCATGAAATAAAAGTTGGGGGTATCGGAGCTTTTGATCCGTTTTATTTTTCGTTGAGTTACGTTTACGGTACCGGTTTTGCCTATATCTCCACCGGAGGACACCGGCATGGGCAAAGTGATAGAAAAGGTCCGCATAGCAGTGAACACACCGGTGATTCGGAGGATATGTACAGTCGTTTCGACCTCAGCGCCTCTTACCGTACCCACGTAAAAAAGGTACAACTGCAAGCAGGCGTATCGCTTTTGAATGTGTTTGATACAAAGAATATAAAGTATAACTATCAGGTGTCCGGTCAAAATGCGGTGACAAATATCTTCACCAAGGCTACTCCATTTACGCCAACTGTCTTTTTTGCATTAAGTTTTTAATTTAAACAGGCTCTAAGGTAGGGTAAATCTTCTTTCGTACGGTTACTATCATGAAAGCGCTTTGAAAAATAAAACAAATTGCAAATCATAAAATAAAAGGAAATATGAAAAAAGTTTTTTATTCGTTAGCTGTGGCTTTATCTGTAGTACTATTCGCATCATGTGACAAAAACGACCACGATGATTTTGGTACATCAGCAAAGCAAGACATTGAAACAAGAGCAGCCGATTTGGGTTTTGAGGATGTTGATGCCTACAGAACAAGTGTTGCCGAACAATGCGCGGCAGGCAATCATGAAAATTGCGATATTTATAACAATGGAACTCATGAACCTTGTGCGTATGCCGATCATTCGGGACAAAACCACGATGGTACGCATCACAATGGAACCAATCATGGAACGCACGACCAAAACGGACATTCGCACGGATCGCATAAAGGCAGCCATCACTGATAATTTTTTTTGTGTAATACGGGGGATTCAAAAAGACGGTAACAAGTTCTTTATTGAATCCCCTTTTTGTATAAAGTCGATAAAAAAATACGGTTGATGTTGTGGATTTATCCAACCAAATTAACTGTTAAAAACAGTCCTCCAAAACAGTCCGATTTTTATATTACTATATGAAAAAAAAGATATCCTTTATTTTTGAAAAGATATCCTTTATTTTTTGAAAAATAACCTTTGTGTTTTTCGGGGTATACAAATGCCTGATTAACAGCGATATAAAAAACGTGCCAAAAAGACAAAAAAATCAAAGAATCGTAACGTTAAAAACATAACGTTTTCCGCCTTCGAGCGTAGTTTGTGCCACGTTTAATTTAGAAGACGGACTGACCTCTAAAGAGGCTATTTGAATGGTAAATGTTACTTGCCCATTTCTGCAGTCGTGGTCAAAGCCGTTGTGTAAGAAACCGTTGTGGCGCTGTTCAGCGGTTGTACCACTATCGTTAAATTATAGGGCAATCCTGCCGCAAGAGGCACTGTCATTACCGGTGAATTCGCATCGACGCCTGCTGTGGTAATTTCCACACCGGCGGTCTGATCAGCAGCAGAAAGCGCTTCCATATCGGCACTTCCTTTTGAAGTGTATGTTCCGTTATGCGCGAAAATCCCTATGGGGAAATCGGTTGTAAATTGACTGGTAACAGGTCCTATGCTTTTAACAATTAATGTTTTGTTAACCGAAACATTTAGTTTAATCTTCTGGTTACTGTCATGCTTTCGGTCATCATCACGGTTGCAACCTAACAGCACAATTAATGATGCCGAAAATATATAAAAAATATACTTTTTCATGATCCTTTTATTATTAAATATGTATATACTAAACAAGTGTTACAGGTCAAGGTTTGGTTAAAATATATGATTTGTAGATTGTTACGTTAACAAATGTCCTGTGCTTTTAAAAATTAACAAAGAGGCAGTCGTGAAATTATATTCTAAAACAAATAAACTTTAAAAAGGATATAATCAGTAGTTTAATGAAAAATGACTGAAGAATAACGAATAGAAAAGAAATCAAATATACAAGACGGAGTAAGTGCGCTGTTTATATTTAAATTAATCAATATTAAGTTAAAACCTTATCGGGTTGGCAGACTTCTTGATTATCATTTATTAAGAGCCGGTTATAGAAGTGTGCTATATGTAATACCTATATTTGCAAAAGTGAAAAAGTGAATTTTTCATCAGCATAAAAATAAACAGAAAGAAAATGAAAAGATTAACCAACGTAATAATAGCGGCTATACTCGTAATAGGTATAACAAGCGCCGGTCAATTAAAAGCGCAGAAATCAGTTCCGGCAGAAAACAACAAAGTCCGCCTTGCGAAGATTACCGTTGACCCCCAGCAATTAGACGAATACAATGCCTTTTTAAAAGAAGAAATCGAAGTCTCGATGCAGCTTGAACCCGGCGTATTAATGCTCTATGCGATTGCGGAAAAAGAAAACCCAAACAAAATAACTATACTTGAAATATACGCCAGCGAAGAAGCCTACCAGCAACACCTCAAAACACCTCACTTCGTTAAGTACAAAGAAGGTACACCCCACATGATACAGTCTCTCGAACTTATCGACACAACCCCACTTATACCAGGCTTGAAAATCAAATAAACGAACTGATCTCGTTTTTCGGATTTGTGCTTGGTTTTTTTAAAAAAATAGCATAAATATCAATACCTTTGTCGGCGATTTAGACATTGTGTTTCGCCAAACGCTATTCGCCGGAAGTTGGCATAATATATACATAACAATATGAGATTTAAACAAAATACTCTTTTAATGGGATTACTCTTAGTTTCTTCTATGCAAATTATTTTCGCTCAAAGCCAAAAAGGCTGGACCTCTTTTTTGCAGGGAGATGTTGAAACAGCAATTAAATTTTTCGAAAAGGAAGCCGGTAGGGGAGACGCAAATGCCGCTTTTGTTACCGGGATGCTCTATATAGACAATCGTGATGATGCTCCTGCAATTGAACAAGGCGTTAAGTGGTTAAAATCGGCTTCTGAAAAAGGAAACGGACAGGCCACATACAACTTGTTTGTGTTGAATTATAATCAGGTTTTAGATGAAGGAGAGTCGGCAATGGAAAGCTATATTGAAAGAGCCGCAGAGCAAAATTTAGTACAGGCACATCTCTTTTTAGCTCAGCTCTATTCTAATCCTAATGGGTATTTAGGAAACGATGCTCCCGTATATACAAAAATGGCAGAACATGCACTGAAAGCATATGAGTTAGAAAAAAGCCCCCTGACTCATTTCCTGGTGGGAACCGTTTATGTTTTTAATGACAAATTAGGTTTTGGCGTAAAGCAAGACACCGATCTGGGAATCAAGTATCTTGAGGAAGCTTTTGAGGGCGGGTTAATGGTAGCGGCAGTAGCATTACAGGATCTGTATTCCTCCGGTGAAGTGATAACACCTGATGAAGAAAAGGCCGCGAAATACAAAGAAATTGCAGACAATGCCTTTATGCACTTATTTGCAGAATCAGTAGCGCTCAACACTCCTAAATTGTTGTCTGTGTATGCTTTGTTGGATAAAGAGCAAGCAGTAAGTGTTGTCAATATATTAAAGAAGAATGCTGAAAAAGGAATAGGATTTGCTGATTATCAACTGGCACAGATATACCGCAATGGTATTCCTTATATTGCCGCCAATACAGAGCTTTCGCTACATTATTTGCAGCAAGCTGCTGCTAAAGATAATGTAAAAGCCTTGTGTGAACTTTATGATCAGGCGGATTATGTAGACAAAAATGAATACCTGCCATACCTAAAACAAGCCGCACAGCAAGACTATATACCTGCCCTGATGAAACTGGCAGACTACTACAGAACAAGCAATGAAGAGGGAGAGGATAGAACTGAAGCATTAGATTATTATATCAAAGCGGCTAATCTGGGAAATGTTGAGGCTATGCAAAAGCTGGCTGTTTTCTACGAATATGGAGATTATTATCTTGATTTAGAAGAAGACTTGGATGAGGCCATTAAATGGTACACATTGGTAATACAGCAGCAACCCGATAATATGGAAGCCTATAAAAATCTGGCTAATATCTATTTGGGAAAAACGACTACGCCCAATATAGCTAAAGCCTATGAGGCTATTAATCATGCTTACACGCTCGATAGTAAAGATGAGGTGGTGTTGGCTATCTTGGCCAAAATATATTCAACAAAAGAGTTTGAGCATAGAGATATTCATAAGGCTATAACAATTTATGAAGACTTACTGGCTAACCCGAATCTGGATGAGGAGCAGAAAAGTGAATATGCTTATCCACTTGGATTGCTCTATGTTGATGAGGAATTGGGAGACAAGAAAGAATATGCTAAAGCTTTTAACTGCTTCACCGAAGTGGCAAACACAAAAAATAATGCTATTGCATACTATACTATTGCCGAAATATACAGATTAGGTCTTGGAGGAATTAGTGCTGATCCGGAAAAAGCAAAAGACTATTATCGTTTAGCTATAGATTATTATTACAGTCAATACTACGATGAATTGGCTCATTTGCATCTTGCAAACATGCTAATAGAATCAGACAAACAAAAAGAAAAAGAAGAAGCGATTCGGTTTTATATCCGTTTGCAGTCTAACGATGCTGATAAATATGATTTCGCTGATATAATTTTAGCACATATCGAATTTGATTCCTCTCAGGAATGGGTCTATAATAAATACAGACAAACCAAGTCGGCGCGATACCTGAATTACATCGACAAAGGTGCTGAAAGCGGACTGGTGGGATTGCAGTATTATAAAGCCTTGCTAAACGCTGAGGTTGATTCGGATGCTGCTTTGCGGGAGCTCACCAAGTTGGCCGACCAACACTATATTCCGGCGCTTAGAAAGCTCAGTGAATGGAGTGAGGGAACGCAGGAAATTGGGTGGAAAATAAAAATAGCGACATTAACCAATCGCGATAGCGATATTTACGAAGTTCTAAAAGCTTGCTTAGAATATAAACACTATGAAGAGGTAGTGGTGTGGTATGAAAAATTGGAAGACGATGATTATTCTTTTTCCAAATCAAGGGTGAAGGAGGCCCGGGAAAAGCTACAAGAATTAAAAGAATTGCAGGACAGGGTAAAGGCCAACGATGCGGAAGCTTTGCATACTATGGCAATGGCGCTGCAAAGAGGCGCATACGGAACAAAGAACGAAGTAGAAGCGAAGAAGCTACTTGAAAAAGCGGCTGGTCTGGGTTACACGGAGTCGCTAATCTCATTAGCCAAAATGTACGAGGACCCGAAGGATAGCCACAAGCAACAAATCAGTACCAACTATTTAATAAAAGCGGCCAATAATGGAGACCATTCCGCAATAATAGAAGTTGGCAAAAGATACATCAATGGTATTGGTGTGAAAGAAGATCGGGAAAAAGCGAAAGAATATTTCTTCAAAGCCGAACAATTAGAACCCAACTATCTTGGAAGCTTCTATATCCGGATAATGAGAAATTATGACCGCTTGATAAATCAACTCGACGATGAACGGGTTGTTGATAAAAGTCCGATTTGGTGGAAGATAAGAGGGTATCTTAAAGAAGGGGATGCTGTTAAAAAGGATGAAAAGAGAGCTGATTCTATTCTGCATAAATTGGCGGACAATGGATACAGTGACGCGCAAGTAAAACTGGGAGAAAATTATGCAACCGGTACCGGCGTGGAACAAGACTGGGAAAAAGCAGCACACTACCTGAGGTTATCGAAAAGTAATGATGACAGTATGCTGAAAATATACGATAATTATGTGGTGCCGGCATCTCAAGGAGATAACGAAGCTAAGTTGAAGCTCGGACAAAGCTATCTCGATAGAAGCATATTCTACGACAATCTGGCGATAGAGAAAAGAGCTTATGAGTTGATTGAAGAGGCTGCAAATAATGGTGTAGGAGAGGCACAGTACGAAATGTACACCTTATATAATTCAAATAAAATTGCTTGTGAGTCTCAACATGAAGCGGATGCTAAGGCGCTGGAATGGCTAAACAAAGCGATTGAGAATAACTATCCTAAAGCAGCCGCTACTTTGGCTGATAAGTATATGCGAATTAGAATTCCGAATACGTCACAAGAGGAAACCGATCTCAAAATAGAACAACTATACATTCAAGCCGCCGCTGCCGATAGTAGTTACGTTGTAAATCTGGTCAATTTCTATCTGAATAGAAAAATAAAAATTGATAGGGTGGTAGAACTTTTAGAGTCTGCAGCGAACGAACAATCTCCAAATTCGTTTTTTCAATTAGCAAGGATTTATGAAGCAGAAGAGTATGGAAAACAGAACTTCTTAACCGCAAAAGGATATTACGATAAGTTGATAGCTATGGGTTATCCGGATTACAAAATTAATGTCGGCGACTTATTTATTCGTGGCGATATACACCTTGTCAGAAACCAGGAAACGGCGTTGAAGTATTACACAGAAGCTATTGAAAGCGCATTGTCCGGCAATAAAAATTCCGAGTTCAGAATAGATGGAATAGCGTCTTTTTGTAATACGGTTGGGGATGGTTTATTTTATGCAAGAAACAATTTTGACAAGGACATTGATTTAGCTGTTTTTTGGTATACAAAGGCGGCGGAACTGGGATATAAAAGTGCTCAAGAGCAATTGTTCAAATATTATAAGAAGCAACGGGAATATGCTAAGTCTTATTTCTACGGTAAACTTTCAGTTTATGATTACGAATTAGCAGTTGTAAGTAAACAGTTAAGTAACGAGCAGATAGAGCAAATTGATAAAGAAGTGCAAGACTTTGAGGAAAACATAAAATACCTGGAATACTTTGAGGAATATAATCGTGTTAAAACCTTTGCCGAAGAATATGGCGGTCATTATATAATCGAATATGCCGAAGTACACCTTGAAGGCAGGATTGCCAAAAAAGATATGGCGAAGGTTGTAGCTATTCTTGAAGACGGCGGCAAACGTGGTTATCTATTTGCGTATAATAAACTCGGGAACTTATATAAGAAAGAAGAATACGGAATAGAACAAGATATGGATAAAGCCCTATACTACCTGAAGTTAGGCGCAAAAGCTGGCGATAGTAACTGTGCCCATCAGGTAGGAGATATCTACCATTTTGGCATGGAGGGAGTAAAACAAGACTTTGCGCAAGCGGCAGAATATTTCCAGATGACCGATATCGAACAAGGACTTCACCATACGCAGGCCAAATACAAATTAGCCTACATTTACTATAATGGCAAAGGAGGTATAAAACCAGATATTCAAAAAGCATACGACCTATTAAAATTAGCAAGCGCCAATGGAGACCAAATGTCCCAAAAAGCATTAGAAGAATGGGATTTTAGTGTTTTGTTTTGAGAATTATTAGAGATGGTTCTTAAATGTGAAATAAAAAAACAAAAACATGTTAGGTCTGCCGGATTGCTAAATACCTTTTTGGAATGATGCGATTTGCGTTAATATTGCGTGTTTGTTTGTAGCTTAATGAGGTGAGTTTGAATAAATGATTTGTATTGTGTTGT
The DNA here is from genome assembly GCF_900178525.1 of Massilibacteroides vaginae. Classification (GTDB taxonomy): domain Bacteria; phylum Bacteroidota; class Bacteroidia; order Bacteroidales; family Tannerellaceae; genus Massilibacteroides; species Massilibacteroides vaginae. Next base: position 226,443 of record NZ_FXDJ01000009.1, on the reverse strand, counting down.
TGTGAATTGCTTTTTGGGTTGTACTTTTACACCGCATTAGTGCAAAAAACTTAATTCTATTTTATGAAGCAAGAAATGTTTAACAAATGTAAGGTATTCCGCTTTAAAGGTTTTGCGGGAAAGGCTTACAGCGCGTTCAACAGTCTGCATAGGGAGGTGACAATTGGGGTAGTAACCAGTTGTGTGCTTACCTTTGCGGCTGCGGGAACGGTTTCGGCACAGACAAACGTGGTTGCCGGAGTGGAAAGTTCGGAAACCGAACATGAACTGGATGAGGTAACAGTCACTGCCTCGCGAGTTGAAATGGCAATGAGTCAGACAGCTCGTTTGGTGACTGTGATTACGAAAGAAGAAATTCAGCAATCGCCTGTCCGAAGTATTCAGGACTTACTTAATTATGCTGCCAATATTGATGTCGTGCAGCGTGGAGGCCACGGAGTACAAGCCGATATTTCCATTCGTGGCGGATCTTTTGACCAAACCGCAATTCTTCTCAACGGAGTAAATCTCTCCAATCCTCAAACCGGACATTACAGTTTTGATATCCCGATCAATCTTTCCGACGTAGAACGTATAGAAATTATTCATGGTCCTTCTTCCATTACCTATGGTGCGAGTGCTTTTTCGGGAGGGATTAATATTATTACAAAAAAAGAACCTGATCATAAGGTTTATGCCAATGTGGAGGCAGGTAGCCATGGTCTTTGGGGCGTGCAGGCAAGCGGTGCACTGTCTTCTAAGTTGGCAACTAATCAGTTGTCTGTAGGGTATGCTTCTTCTGATGGTTATGTTGCAAATAGTGATTATGACATTTGGAACTTGCTTTGGCAAACCCGGCTTAAGCCCGAGAAAAAATCCAATGTAGATATACAGTTGGGGTATAATGATAAAAGGTACGGAGCGAATACCTTTTACTCGGCAAAACATCCGAATCAATACGACAAAACCAGTTCTTACTTTGCCTCTGTCAGGGGCGAAACAGGTGATCGGCTGAAGTTTATCCCCTTGGTTTACTGGAGTAGGCATTACGATGAATTTCAACTTTATCGGGATGGTACTTCTAATGTACCCTCAACGTATAAGAGTCATAACTTTCACCGCAGCGATGTGTATGGCGCAAATCTGAATCTTCAATATACTTCCTTGCTGGGGATTACAAGTTTCGGAAGCGAGTTCCGGAATGAAGGTATTGCAAGTAATGTTCTTGGGAAAGAGATGCCTGAAAAAGAAGGGAAATATACCAAATCCGACGATCGTACCCATATTAGTTTTGCGTTAGAGCATAATATACTGTTGAACCGATTTACGCTGACTGCCGGTTTATTGGCAAATTATAATACTGCGTTGCGCGGCAAATATAAACTCTATCCTTCGGTCAATGTCAGCTACCGTGTGTTAGACAATCTGAAAACTTTCGCTTCGTGGAATAAGGCGACCCGTATGCCTACCTTTACTGATCTGTATTACACAACTAACACTCACATAGGGAATACGGATCTGAAGCCCGAAAATTCGGAAGCTTTCGAAATAGGAGTGAAATACAACACTTGGTTTATGCGTCTGTACGCTACGGCCTATCTGATGAAAGGCGAAAATATTATCGATTGGGTAAAGACAGCTGTTGACGCGAAATGGGAATCGCGCAATATTACCGAGCTGGATAAAAAGGGAATTGAGGCTGGATTGAGTTTGTCCTTAGGCGAAATGATTCCACTGTTGCCGGATCAAACCGTCTTACATGCCGGCTATATGCGATTGCATCAGGATAAATCTTCCGGTAACTTAATATCGAACTATGCCCTGAATTATCTCCGCGATAAGGCAACGGTTAAATTGGAGCACCCTGTTTTTAAGAATGTAACAGCAAACTGGAACTTCCGGTGGCAGAAACGTATGGGAGGTTATACGCGTTATGATAACGCTGTAGAAGGTGAGTTCACATCATATACCCCTTTCTCTACCCTTGATCTGAGAATCAACTGGCAATTGAAAGACTTCCTGATTCACCTAAGCGCGAATAATCTGTATGACACCAAGTATTACGACCTGGGAAATATTCCACAAGCCGGTTTCTGGCTGATCGGTGGAATTAGTTATACCTTGAAGTAGATGAAATGAGGGTGTCTCAAAATATGTTTTGGGGCACCCTCATGCTATTGTTTAGAATAATTATTGTATCTCGATAATAACTTGTGAAATTACCAGAAATAAATATAGAACGCGACTGTGATGGAGATAATGATGACCGAATGAATTACATCCCATGCATTCCAACTGGCACGTGTGATTGCTCTTTGTTCCGGCGTGGAAGAACCAAAAGTAAGTCCCTGTAGTTGTTCAGCAGTGGCAGGTTTAGTAAACCAGCTGATCAATATGATAGCGGCCAGGCAGAATACAAACATGCCTCCGCAGAAGAATAACCAGTTCGTGTCGTAAAACAAGGACTTGAACCAGCTACTTCCTGCTGCAGCTCCTGCATTAGCATAAAATACGTTAGCTCCCAGACGTGTAAGTCCAATCACGAAACCAATGATTAATCCCCACATACCACCCTTTGGCGTTGCTCTTTTGGTTGTGATGCCTAAGAGGAAGGCCGCGGCAATACCCGGAGCAAGTACAGACTGCACATCTTGCAAATAGGTGTAAAGTACATCGCCTACGCTCTTCATCACCGGAATCCACAATACACCAAGGATAACGATCACCACAGTAGCCAACTGTCCCACTCTTACGAGTTTCTTTTCTGAAGTATCAGGCCTGAACTTTTTGTAAAAGTCAATCGTGAAAAGCATGGAAGAGGAGTTAAACAACGAAGCTAACGAGTTCATTAACGCCGATATGATTCCGCAAACCATAAGACCCTTTATCCCTGCCGGCAATAACGTTGAAACCAAGGTGGGGAAAGCCGCGTCTGCGGTAGTTAGTTGGAATATATGACCGTTTATCATTACACCTCCTTCTTTGTTTGCTAAAGCGAAGGCGATCATACCGGGAATAAGAAATAGAAATACGGGAGTTAGTTTGAGATATGCGCCAAAGATAGCTCCACGGCGAGATTCCCGTTCATTTTTACCTGTTAATACACGTTGTACAATATATTGGTCGGTACACCAGTACCAGAAACCAATAATAGACGAACCGATTAAAGCTCCCAACCAGGGGAACTTCGGATCACGATTGTCTCGAATTAGATTGACCATCGTATCGCCGTATTCGTTTGCCGGTGTAATACTGCAAACACGCATAACTTCATCCCAACCTCCGATGGCTTTTAATCCCAATACCGTAATGATAAGCGTTCCGATCAATAGGATAGGGGTCTGAAGTATGGATGTATAAAGTACCGATTTCATTCCTCCGAAGATGGAAAAAATAGCCGTTATAAAAATAAGCCCGATAGCAGAAACCCAGAAGAAGTCAATACCCCAGAGTTCCTCAATACCAAATACTTGTTTAAAAACGATTCCCCCGGCATAGACCGTTACTGCTACTTTGGTGAGCACATAACTTACAAGAGAAATAACAGAAAGGATCGTACGGGATTCACTGTTGTATCTTCGTTCAAGAAATTCGGGCATGGTAAGCACCATACTGCGAGAATAAAAGGGAACGAATACCCAACCTAAGATAAGGATCATCCAGCCCTGTATCTCCCAATGTGCCATAGCCATACCGCTGGATGCTCCTGCTCCGGCAAGTCCGATGAGGTGTTCTGATCCGATATTGGAAGCAAAGATAGACATACCGATCGCGATCCAGGTCGCGTTGCGTCCATCAAGGAAATATTGACCGGAACTTTCTTGTTTTTTGCTTAGAGCACGCACAATAAGCCCGATCAGGACTATAGTAAATAGTCCGATAACTATATAATCTAAAGTTGTCATGATAGTGTTTTACATGGTTTTTTCCTTTCTAAAGCAACGTTTAGATAGGTATTTTGTCAATTCGTCGTTGATGTCGCCCACCTTCGAATGGAGTATTCAAAAAGGCGTCGACAGTTTTCGTAGCTTCCTCTTTACTGATAAATCTTCCCGGCATTACAAGAATGTTCGCGTTATTGTGCGCCCGTGCTAAGGCGGCTATTTCAGCATCCCAGCTTAACGCTGCGCGTATTCCGGCATGCTTGTTTAGGGTGATGGCAATTCCGTTACCTGTTCCGCAAACGGCTATACCTTCCGCTACATCCCCATTCTCTACAGCGAGAGCCAATGGATGTGCAAAATCCGGATAGTCCGAACTATCGGCAGATTGAGCGCCATAATCTTTATAAGGTATTCCTTTTTGATCAAGAATTTGTTTTACAAACTCCTTCAATTCGTAGCCGGCATGATCACTACTTAATCCTATAGTTTTCATCTTTTATCTGTATAGAGGTTATGAGGACATCTGAAACAGACATCCTCATAGGGTTATGTTATGCTAATAATTCTTTCACCTGTTGATATACGTTCTTACCTGTAAAGCCAAGTTTCTCGTCAAGCACTTTGTAAGGTGCGGAGAATCCGAAAGACTCCAAGCCCCAGACTTTACCATTTGCTCCAACCAAACCTTCGAGATTGACGGGAAGTCCTGCGGTAAGTCCGAATACTTTACTTGCTGAAGGTATTACAGATTCCTGATATTCTTTACTCTGGCTGCGGAATAATCCTTCGGAGGGTACAGATACGATACGTACCTTTACACCATCTGCACGAAGTAAAGCCGCTCCTTCAACCAACGTAGCTACTTCCGAACCGGAAGCAACCATAACAACATCGGGGTTAGCATCAGTTTCTACAATATAGGCTCCTTTTGCTGCCTGTAAAGCCTCTTCATAGCGACAGCCCTTTGCAGGCAGATCGGCTATGTTTTGTCTGGACAGGATCAATCCGGTAGGTGTAGAAATGTTTTCCATTGCCAACTTCCAGGCAACCGTTGTTTCGGTTACATCAGCCGGGCGAAGCACTAACATGGAGTTGTGCCCTTTATGGTTTTTCAATTTCTCCATCAATCGGATCTGAGCTTCTTGTTCAACCGGTTCGTGCGTTGGTCCGTCTTCACCTACACGGAACGCGTCGTGCGTCCAGATAAACTTTACAGGTTGTTCCATCAAAGCTGCCATACGTATTGCCGGTTTCATGTAGTCGGAGAATACAAAGAATGTTCCGCATGCAGCAATAACTCCTCCGTGCAACGACATACCGATACAAATGCAAGCCATAGAAAGTTCGGCAACTCCTGCCTGGAAGAATGCTCCGCTAAAGTCACCTTTACGTAAAGCCTTTGTTTTCTTCAGGAAGCCGTCTGTTTTATCCGAGTTGGATAAATCGGCAGAAGCACAGATCATATTCTCAACCTGAGAGGCCAAAACACCCAGAACAGTAGCGGAAGCAACACGAGTGGCTTGTCCAGGTTTCTGTTCAATGGCCGACCAGTCAATGGCCGGAGATTCTTTAGAGAACCATTTCGCTTTCTTCGCAGCCAACTCCGGATTAGCTTTTGCCCAGGCTTCTTCGGATTTGTAGCGTTCTGCCATGATAGCTTCCAGTTCTTTCGCACGGTTTGCATAAATCGCAGCCACTTCAGGTAAAATGCTGAATGGATTTTCGGCATTTCCTCCTAAGCCTTTAATCGTATCCGCGAAAGATGCGCCTGCCGCAGATAATGGTTGACCGTGTGTAGAAACTTTATTTTCAAAGCTGCCCTGAGAAGCATCAACCGCACCCTTACCCATTATCGTAGTACCGATAATAATTGTAGGTTGGTCTTTAACTGCTTTAGCTTCTGTAAGCGCAGCACGTATTTCGTTTACATCATTTCCGTTGATTGAAATAACCTTCCAGCCCCATGCTTCGTATTTCTTGGCTACATTTTCAATTGTAACCTCTTCTACGGTAGTTGAAAGCTGTATGTTGTTTGAATCATAGAACATGATCAGGTTATCTAATCCCATGGTTCCGGCAATACGGCCTGCTCCCTGAGATATTTCCTCTTGTATTCCTCCATCTGAAATGTATGCGTAGATCGTTTGATTCATTTGATCGCCCAAACGCGCTTTCAGGAATTTAGCGGCAATGGCAGCACCAACGGCAAATGTATGCCCTTGTCCTAATGGTCCGGAAGTGTTTTCAACACCACGTTCGATGTCTACCTCCGGATGTCCCGGAGTAACACTTCCCCATTGCCGGAAAGCTGCTAACTCATCCATTGTGTATTTTCCTGTAAGTGCTAATACAGAATAAAGCATCGGAGACATATGTCCGGGATCAAGAAAGAAACGATCCCTTCCTGCCCATTTCGGATTTTTAGGATCATATACGAGGAACTCGGAGAACAATACATTGATAAAATCTGCGCCACCCATTGCACCTCCCGGATGTCCGGAGTTTGCTTTTTCTACCATAGATGCAGCCAGAATACGTATATTATTCGCCGCGATGTTCATTGTCTTGATATCATTCATAATAATGGATTATTTTGAGTTTTATGCAAAGATAGTGAATCTCTCCAATCACTCATTGTCTCATAGTAACAAATCCGTCTCGGTGAACTTACCAAGTGCACTGTATTTCTTATAAAGAGCACCGTAAACTTCATGATTTTCTTTGTTAGGCCTGTATTCTTTCTCAAATCCTTGCCCCATTGCTTTTTGTGCATCTTCTACCTTTTCGTAGAGGCCGGCTACTACGGCGGCAAACATAGATGCGCCAAACGCACAGGCTTGTTCGGATTTAGCCACCTTGATCGGCATATTCAGCACGTCGGCCAATGTTTGCATAACGAAAGGCGATTTTAATGAGATTCCGCCGATACCGATTACGTTATCTATGCGGATACCATTGTCAAGAAAACGATCTACAATCGCTTTGGAACCGAATGCAGTTGCTTCTACTAAAGCGCGAAAGATCAGCGGAGCTGTACTGCCCAGGTTTAATCCGGTGATTGTACCCTTAACTAACTGCGAAGCATCCGGCGTACGTCGTCCGTTCATCCAATCAGTTGCTAAGATCGTGCTGTCGCTAACCGGTACTTTGGCGGCTTCTTCTGAAAGAAATGGTATGATCTTGTCTGCTGTTTCCTTGATTAGTTTTTTTCTGGTCGCTTCGTCAATCAGGTTGCTTTGGTTTAGTATGTTTTCTAAAGGCCATGTTAATACACGTTTAAACCAGGCATAGATATCACCGAATCCCGATTGTCCGGCTTCGAGACCGGTAAAGCCCGGGATAACTGAACCGTCTACCTGACCACAGATACCCGGAATCAGTTTGTCGCCAAGTTCTTCGTGCGAAACCACCATAATGTCACAGGTAGAAGTTCCGATCACACGAACAAAAGAATAGGGCGTAATTTCCGCGCCAACGGCTCCCATGTGGCAGTCAAAGGCGCCGACTCCTACCGCTACATTCGTATTTAGTCCAAGACGTTCGGCCCATTCTGCTGTAAGCATTCCCACACAAGTATCGCTTGTATAAGTGTCATTGAATAAATGACTGCGGAACCCCGCCAAAAACGGACTGATCGATGTAAGGAACTCCTCGGAAGGAAGTCCGCCCCATTTATCATTCCACATTGCTTTGTGTCCGGCGGCACAACGGCTTCTGTACACCTCTTCAGGCTTTGTCTTTCCCGTTATCAGGGCAGGCATCCAATCACAATGTTCAATCCATGAATAGGCTGTGCTACGAATACTCTCGTCTACATTTAACACATGAGCCATTTTTGCCCATACCCATTCCGACGAATAAATACCTCCTTCGTATGCCGTATAATCAATAGCAGATTTCTTCGCAAGTTCATTGATTTTTGCAGCTTCCTCAATAGATGTATGGTCTTTCCATAATACAAACATCGCGTTCGGGTTTTCCGAAAATTCAGGAAGAAGGGCGAGGGGAGTACCTTGCTGATCGGTAAGAACAGGCGTGCTGCCTGTCGTATCGAAAGCTATACCTACAACATGTTCTGCCGTACCGTTGGGAGACTTTGCCAGCGATTCTTTGATTGTTCCCTCCATCGTTTCGATATAATCCAGCGGGTGCTGGCGGTATTGGTTTTCCGAAGGATCGCAGTACTTGCCTTCCGTCCAACGAGGATAATACTTAACCGCCGAGGCGATTTCCTCTCCCGATGCTGCATTAATAATTACGGCCCGACAAGAATCGGAACCGTAATCTAATCCAATTACATATTTTTCTTTACTCATGATTAAGCCTCCAAAGCACGATTCAGCATGTAATAAACATCGTTAAACCGTAGTTCTTTCTTGAATTCGGAAATGGTTGTATTCTTGTCGATCGTAATCAGCTCGATACCGGCTATATCCGCGTAATCTTCCAGGTATTCGTTGGTCAGATCAAAAGAGAAAGCGGTATGGTGCGTACCACCGGCTAAAATCCATGCGGCTGCTCCGATTTCCAGGTTAGGTTGTGGAATCCACAATGCACTTGCTACCGGTAATTTTGGCATTGGAGCCGGTAGTTTTACAACATCTACGTTATTTACAATCATGCGGAAACGGTTTCCCATATCAACGATTGTAGCTGCTACGCCCGTGCCTTCGTGTGCAGTGAAAACGAGGCGGGCAGGATCTGCTTTGCCACCGATTCCTAACGGATGCACTTCCAGCCGGGGTTTGTCTTTTGTGATTAACGGACAAATTTCAAGCATGTGCGATTGTAAGATCGCGCTCTTTTCGCCATCGAAATGATAGGTATAATCTTCAAGGAATGAGCAACCACCCGGTAATCCCTGGCTCATTACCCAGAATGTACGATAAAGAGCTGCTGTTTTCCAATCTCCTTCCGCGCCAAACCCGTAGCCTTCCGCCATCAAACGCTGAGATGCGAGTCCGGGCAATTGATCAAACCCGTGTAACGCGTCAAAGTTTGTGGTGAATCCTTTTGCTTTTTTATCTTTCAGAAAACTGCGTAATGCTAATTCTTCCCGGGCTGCTTCACGTACCTGTTTGTGATCTTTAGCCCCTTTTTTACAGTTGTCGGCAAGCACGTATTCTTTTTCGTAAACAGCTACTAATTCGTCGATTTGGGCCTCAGTTACCTTATCTTGATAAGCAACCAGATCTCCGATAGGGAAATAATCCACATGGTAGCCCAAGCGAAGTTCGGCTTCCACCTTGTCGCCGTCTGTAACGGCTACGTTGTTCATATTATCACCGAAGCGAATAATACGCATGTCTTGCGCATCTGCCCAGGCAGTTGCTACGCGCATCCAAACGGCAATATGACCTTGTACATTCTCTTCGCTCCAATGACCTACAACCACCTTACGGTTTTTACGCATACGACTTACTATATGTCCGAATTCGCGGTCACCATGCGCACTTTGGTTCAGGTTCATGAAATCCATATCTATTTCACCCCATGGAATTTCCTTGTTGAATTGGGTGTGGAGGTGAAGAAGAGGCTTCTTGTAATCTTTTAGTCCATGTATCCACATTTTTGCCGGAGAGAACGTATGCATCCAGGTAATTACCCCGATACAGTTTTCGGCGTTATTGGCCTTGCGAAAAGCGTCTGAAACTTCGGCTGCGGAGTTAACCGTTCCTTTGTAAACAACTTTTACAGGCAGTTTACCGGATTCATTTAATCCCTTTACAATTTCGTTGGAATGAGCATCAACTTGTACAACAGCATCTCCTCCATAGAGTAACTGTGCGCCGGTGACAAACCAAACCTCAAGATCTTTAAAATTCATGATGTGTTGATTTAAAAGTTATTATTCGTTTTGTTATTTCTGTCCATAATAAGCATTCGGGCCATGTTTGCGGTTAAAGTGTTTCTCTATTAAATGATTATTCATAGTCAGGAAAGGGTTGATTGTGTAAGAGATATAGGCCATTTTTGCTACCTGTTCCATCACTACAGCATTGTGAACAGCTTCATCCGCGTCTTTCCCCCAGGAGAAAGGACCATGGTTCTCCACCAATACCCCCGGAACAAATGCAGGATTGATGTTTTTGAATCGTTCTACAATAACATTTCCTGTTTCCTTCTCGTAATCTGCCTCCACTTCCTCTTTCGTCATCTGACGCGTGCAGGGTATGGCTTCGTAGAAATAGTCTGCATGCGTTGTGCCTATACTTGGGATGTCTTTGCCTGCCTGTGCCCAGGCAGTAGCATAAGTTGAATGCGTGTGCACAATTCCGCCAATAGCAGGAAAGGCATGATAAAGTACCAGGTGAGTGGCCGTATCTGATGAGGGTTTTAATTTACCTTCAAGTATTTTTCCCTCCATATCCAATACAACCATATCTTCCGCTTTCATATTCTCGTATGAAACGCCGGACGGTTTAATCACAACAAGGCCTTTTTCCCGGTCAATGGCACTAACATTGCCCCATGTGAAAATAACTAATCCATGTTTTACCAGATCCAGATTAGCTTTAAATACTTTTTCTTTCAACGCTTCAACCATAGTGTGTGTGATTTAGAATGCTTCTTTATTTTGTAAAAGATATCCGATTAATTAGAGAGTGTGAAAATAACACCTTATTTAAGTGGGTGTACAAAAAAAGCCATGTTATAAAACATAGCTTTTGATGTCGATATGATAGTTAATGTCTTTATTATTAGTGGGTAAACGGGCGTTTTATAGCGAAAAATAAAACCCGTCTTCTAATAATTTATCGTATTTCTCTTTATTGAACGTATAAAAAAACGCACCGCGTTTGGAGCTTTTTTTGTCTTTTTCTTCCAGTTTCTCAAGAATATCCATCGAATTCAGTTTTTTTCTGAAATTGCGCTTGTCTAAGGCCGTTTGATAAATGGCTTCATAAAGGCTCTGTAATTGAGGTAGCGTGAATTTTTCAGGCAAAAGATTGAATCCGACAGGTCGTGTTGCTGCTTTTCTCTTTAATATGGAGAGCGTATCAGTAATCATCTTAGCGTGGTCGAAGATAAGATTCGGCAAATCGCTTATTTTAACCCATGCCGCATTGTATTCTTCTAAAACCTCGCTGCTGAATTTATCCATGTTGATCAAGGAATAATAAGCAACTGAAATAACACGTTCTCCCAAATCACGGGTAACTTCTCCGTACGCGCCGACTTGTTCCATGAACAGATCGTCAATACCGGTACATTCAGTTAATACGCGAGAAGCCGCTTCGTTTATGCTTTCTCCGGACTTTACAAAGCCCCCCATTAAAGACCATTGTCCCTTCAGGGGCTCGAATTTTCTTTTGTAGAGTAATACATTAAGTTCATTCTTGTTGAAACCTAAGATAATACAGTCCACAGCTACATAAAACTGGACTTCTTGCTGATAAAAAGCGGGCGACATAAATTTTTCTTATTTACATTAATATTAGAGGAGTTTTCGGGCTCCGTCACTAATTATTACATTATATAATTTAGGTTCGTGTCCGAATTTTTCCTTATAAGCCGAGAAAGCTTCTTTAATAAAAGCGTCATATATTTCTTCCTTTACGAGGTTGATTGTGCATCCGCCAAAACCTCCACCCATTACACGTGAGCCTGTTACCCCACATTTCTTTGCAATGTCATTCAGAAAGTCGAGTTCTTCACAGCTTACTTCATAAAGTTTGCTCATGCCGTGATGTGTGCCATACATCCTGTCTCCTACCGTTTCGTAATCGCCTTTTTCCAACGCTTCACAAACATCCATAACGCGCTGCACCTCTTCAATAACGTATTCCGCACGCATATAGTCTTCAGCACTTACCGTGTTCTTAACCTCGTTCAGCATATCTAAAGTAGCGTCGCGAAGGAATTCTACCTCGGGATGATTTGCACGGATAGCCTTAGCTACATTTTCGCATGATTCACGGCGTTTGTTATAAGCGGAAGAAGCCAGCTCGTGTTTCACAACAGAATCCAATAGCACTAATTTATATCCTTTTGGATCGAACGGATAATATTTATGCTCCAGCGAACGGCAGTCTAACAACATTAAACTTCCTTTTTTACCGAAAATAGATGCAAACTGATCCATGATTCCACATTTTACACCCACATAGTTGTGCTCGGTAGATTGTCCGATCTTAGCCAGTTCGAATTTATCGATACCTAAAGACAGCATGTCGTTCAAGGCGAATGCATAAGTGCTTTCCAACGCTGCCGAAGAAGACATACCGGCGCCCAGAGGAACATCTCCGGCAAATACAGTGTCAAAACCTTCTATCTTGCCACCTCTTTTAATGATTTCCCGGCATACTCCGAAAATATATCTTGCCCAGCTTGCTTTAGGGGCATCTTCTTCGTTAAGTCCAAATTCTGCGGATTCATTTAAATCTAAGGCAAAAGCACGGATTTTGTCTGTTCCGTTTAGTTTGATTTCCGCGATCATTCCTTTGTCTATCGCACCGGGAAATACAAAGCCTCCGTTGTAATCTGTATGCTCACCAATCAAATTGATACGACCCGGCGAAGCATAAACACTGCCTTCTGTTTTGTAAAGTTCGTTAAACTTAGCTCTTATCTGGTTAATCATGATATGTAAATTTTAAAGTATAATGTTGTTATAAACGAGAAGAAATTATCTAATCCCGTTAAAGGTATTAGATAATTTCTTCACACAGAAAATATTTAAATCTTTTTTCGGAATTTATTCCACAGGAATATCCTTGTTTACGTTCTTACTACCGATCAATGCATAGTAAAGAAGATATACAAGACCGAGTAAAATAACAATGTAAGAAATTTGATAACCTGCGATTGGAACGATTAAACCTTGAATCCAAGGAAGAATACCACCACCGCAAACAAGCACCATGAAAATACCTGAAGCCGCAGCTAAATATTTTCCTAAGCCTTCTACTGCCAGGTTGAAAATTCCACCCCACATAATAGAGGTACACAAACCTACAAGTAAAAGAAGCAATGCGTTGATAGGCACTTCGGCAAAGCCAAATCCTAAAGCACCAACAGCATTTGTTTGTAATACCGGTACATTTACTAATGTGCTCACAGGAAGCAACATGGCTAACGCTACAAGAACTGCTCCGGTTGCAGAGGTAATTGTAAGCATTGTTTTACTGGATACGGTACTTGCGATTGAAGCACCAACCAAACGTCCGATAAGCATCAGGAACCAATACGTTCCGCAAACGAAACCTGAGATGGTAGGAGCAATACCGATTTCTTTTACAAGCCAAAGGTCAAGTACACCCGGAGTACCTACTTCAACACCTACATAAACGAAGATAGCGAAAGCACCAAGTACGAAGTGACGGAACTTTAAAGCACCTAACATCAATGAGCTAAGTGGTTCTTTTGTTTTTTCAGCATGAGGTTCCGGTAATGTGGATACAGCTAATACGATAAACGCGAATGCAAATACGCCCATCGCGATGTAAAGTACAGGGTAAACGTCTGCAATACTTGTTGATTTTGTAATTTCACCTACTAATACACCCACCAACATCGGTGTTAATGTTCCTAATACAGAGTTGAATGAACCTCCGATCTGGATCAATTGATTACCCTTGTTACCGCCACCACCAAGTGTGTTCAACATCGGGTTAACCACCATATTAAGCAAACACATAGAGAAACCGGCAACAAATGCACCGATCAGGTAAATTGCGAAACTACCTTGTCCTCCGGATAAATATTGGATAAAAACACCAACAAGACCAATAGCTACTGCTACTAATGCTGTTTTCTTAAAGCCTAATCTTTCCAGCATGATTCCACCGGGGATACCCATAACGGCGTAGGCAATAAAGTTCGCCAAGTTACCCAGCAAGCCCATTGCCGGCGAAACATCGAATTGAGTGGTTAATATCTTCCCCATAGGGGCTGCCAGGTTGGTAACGAATGCAATCATACCAAACAGGAACACCATAATGATTATGGGTAGCAAATAGTTTTGTTTGTTCTGTTGTGTCATTTTTTTAAAGATTATTTAGATTGTTAATAGATACAATTATTATTGAGTCGCAAATTTATAAATAGTTTTGCTTAAAAAAAGTTCTTCGGGACGAATAACCGTCGATGGATACTCCGGTTTGTTCGGGCTATCGGGAAAATGTTGGGTTTCCAAACAAAAAGCGGCGCGAGCCGGATAACGCTGTCTGTTCTTTCCTGAAAAATGACCGGTCATCCAGTTGCCGGTATAAAGCTGAACCCCCGGTTCTGTTGTGTATGTTTCCATCACGATTCCTGTTTTAGGAGATACACAGCAAGCGCAGAATGATAATTTTCCCTCTTCCTTATTTAATATATAGGTATGATCATATCCGTTTCCGAATACGAGCTGTTCAAAATCTTCATTGATACGCGAGCCTATTTCATGTGGTGAACGGAAGTCCATGGGCGTACCTGCTACCTTTTCCTTCGGTCCATAGGGAATAGCCGTATTGTCGGTAGGCAGATAATAATCCGCGTTAATCGTTAACAGATGATCTCCGATAGAAGGATCTCCTGCTCCCGATAAATTAAAATAGGAATGATTTGTCAGATTTAATACGGTAGGCTTGTTTGTTGTTGCCTGATAAGCGATTTCTACAGCATTGTCGTCGGTTAAGTGATAGGTAACCTTAACCGTGAGTTCGCCGGGAAAACCCTCTTCTCCATCTGCGGATACATACGTTAAGACTACCGTTTCTTCGTCGGTTTGTTCCATATCCCAAACCTTGGAATTAAAACCGTTAATCCCTCCGTGAAGGTTGTTCGGACCATTGTTAATCGCGAGTTTGTTATACTCAGTGCCGTCCAAAACAAATCTACCTTTAGCAATGCGGTTGCCATAGCGCCCACAAACAGCACCGAAATAAGGCTCCTCAGAAGTCAGGTATTCATCAATCGAATTGTGTCCCGTAACAACGTCTGTTAATTTTCCGGATCTGTCCGGAACCAGTAGAGATACGATCTTAGCACCATAATTGGTTATGGTTAATTCTACACCCCCCTTGTTGGTAAGGATGCATAAATCTGTGTTTTTCCCATCAATTAGTTTGCGGAAATTATCAACATGCAAACCGGATTGAGCTACTTTGTTTTTCATGTGTACCCATATAGTTATAAAAACGCATGTAAAATTACTCCTCTTCTGCATTTGGCGACTTATTAAAAAGATGTTGTATAGCATGAAACACGATTATTCATTGGTTGGCAATAAGAAAAGGGCGGTTTCATATAGTAAGATAAATCCCATTTAAATAGTTTTTAATTCCTTTTAATACAACACAATTTTATTTTGAGGAGCCTCAAAAAACAAAAGCACGGCCCTCAAAAAACAAAAGCACGGCCGTCAAAAGACAAAAGCACGGCCGTGAAAATTATTTCGCGAAAGGAGTTTGATAAATAATCACCTTTAAATCATGCAGTTATATTTAATATTATTTTAGGCGCAATTTATTCTGCAAACGTTTTGTGGTGAGGATATTTCTCCTTACCTTTGCACCGCAATTTTTTATTAATAATATAATAATAAGGTAGTATGAATAATTACGAAACCGTTTTCATTTTGACTCCCGTTTTGTCTGAAGCACAGATGAAGGAAGCGGTAGAAAAGTTCACAAACCTGCTGAAAGCAGAAGGCGCTGAAATAGTGAACGAAGAGAATTGGGGACTGCGCAAGCTGGCTTATCCGATTCAGAAAAAAACTACAGGTTTTTATCAACTGGTAGAATTTAAAGCCAACCCGGAAACAATCGCATTGTTGGAGATCAACTTCCGTCGTGACGAGCGAGTAATCCGTTTCCTGACATTCCGTCAAGAAAAATACGCGGCAGAATATGCAGCAAAGAGAAGATCATTGAAATCATCTAAAGAAACAGTAAAGGAGAATTAATTATGGCAGCACCTCAATCAGAAATCAGATATTTAACTCCACCTTCAGTAGATGTTAAAAAGAAAAAATATTGCCGTTTCAAAAAAAGCGGTATCAAATACATCGATTATAAAGATCCTGATTTTTTGAAGAAATTCCTGAATGAACAAGGAAAAATTCTTCCACGTCGTATCACCGGTACTTCTTTGAAGTTCCAACGTCGTGTAGCACAGGCGGTAAAGAGAGCACGCCATTTGGCATTGCTTCCTTACGTAACCGATTTAATGAAATAATTAAAAAGAGAGGAGACAGAATATGCAAGTTATTTTGAAAGAAGATGTAGTGAATTTAGGCTACAAAGACGATGTCGTAACTGTGAAAGATGGTTACGGACGTAACTTTCTAATCCCTCAGGGAAAAGCAGTTATTGCATCAGTATCAGCAAGAAAAGTATTAGCTGAAAACCTGAAACAACGCGCTCACAAATTAGCGAAGATCAAACAAGACGCAGAAGCGCTTGCAGCTAAATTGGAAGGTGTTTCTTTGACCATTGGTGCAAAGACAAGTACTTCCGGTACTATCTTCGGTTCTGTAACAAATATTCAGGTAGCTGAAGCACTTGAAAAAGCAGGACATCAGGTTGATCGTAAGGTAATCTATATTAAAGAAGCGGTTAAAGAAGTAGGAAACTATAAGGCTATTCTTAAATTACACAAAGAAGTGTCTGTAGAAGTTCCTTTCGAAGTAGTTTCTGAATAATATCGAAAATATAAGGTTTCCCATAGGGGAAAGCCAATGAAATACCGGGTAGTATAAGACTTGCTTATACTACCCGGTTTGTTTATTTTTGCTGGTTTGTAAGGGGTCAGCTCTTTCATAAATAATGATAAAACTCATGTGTTATCCCTAAAAAGAATTACATTTGCCTCAATAAAAAACATAACTTGGAATTAGCCGTGCGTAAATATCTTCTTTTATATATCAATCTTTTGGCAGCTCTGTTTTTGATGGTGCCGGGATTGCAGGCGAAAGAAAAATCATTTACTATTGTGATTGATCCCGGTCATGGTGGAAAAGACCCGGGGGCAATTGGATACTCCGCAAAGGAAAAGTCAATCAATCTGGCAGTCGCTTTGTTTTTGGGTGAAATGATAGAAAAAGCGCATCCGGATACCCGCGTTGTTTATACCCGGAAAACTGATCGCTTTATCGAACTGGATGAAAGAGCGAATATCGCTAACCGGAATAAGGCCGATTTATTTGTATCCATACATACGAATTCTGTAAAAAGAGGTAGCTCGGTAAGGGGAACGGAAACGTTTACCCTTGGTTTGGCAAGAAGCGATGAAAACCTGGAGGTGGCTATGCGTGAAAACTCGGCTATTCTGCTGGAAGATGATTATCTTCAGAAATATGAAGGCTTTGACCCGACGTCGACCGAATCTTATATCATATTCGAGTTCATGCAGAATAAGCACATGGAGCAAAGCATCGGTTTTGCATCTTCTATTCAAAAAGAATTTGTTAAAACGAAAAGAGCTAATCGCGGTGTTAAACAGGGCGGATTGCTTGTGCTGAGGAAAACCAGTATGCCGGCGGTACTTGTTGAATTGGGATTTATCTCGAATCGAGAAGAAGAACGGTATATGGCATCTTCTTCGGGGCAGCGTGCTTTGGCACGAGCGTTATATAATGCGTTTGATCGGTTTAAAAACGAATATGACCGGAAAAAGGGAGCATTAAACGGAGCCGTAAGTCGTTCGCCTGCTCAACAACAACAGGTAATGCCTGAAAGGCAGACCGCGACAACAACTGTGGCGGTGGCTAAGAAAGGTACGGTGGTTTACAAAATACAAATCATGACATCGGATAAAAAGCTGCCCGCTAACTCCAGGCAGTTTAAAGGATATAAAAATGTGAGTTCGTTCACAGAAAGAGGATTGCATAAGTATACGTATGGCGAAAGCACAAATTTTAATGAGATACGTGCCTTAAGGCGTAAGGTCGCCAAGGATTTTAAAGATGCGTTTATCATTGAGTTTGTGGATGGAGAGAAAGTGAATAAGTAGGATATTAATATAATTGAATAAAATGAAATTAGGTTTTACAAAAGAAGCAAAGATTGGATTAGTAACCATTATCAGCTTGGCTTTAATATATGTTGGTATTAATTATTTAAAGGGAATAAATCTTTTTAAGCCGGTTAACCATTATTATGTGTCTTGTTCAAATGTAAAAGAAGTCACTGTTTCGAGTCCTGTTTTTGTGGAAGGATTTAAAGTGGGGTTGGTGCGTTCCATTTCGTATGATTACAGTACAACGGATAAGATAATCGTTGAAATCAGCCTCGAAGATAAAATGAGAATCAATAAGGGAAGTTACATTTCTGTTGAAAAGAGTTTGTTGAGTGGCGGCGAATTGCATCTCCATCTGAATAAATATGTAGATGATTATCTGAAATCAGGAGATACAATCGAAGGGCGTAATGGCGATGATATGATGGCTTCGTTGCAAACCAATATACTACCCGGCGTAGAACAGCTTTTGCCTAAGTTAGACTCAATCTTATACGGTTTACAGCAAGTTGTGAACCATCCGGGGTTGACCAGCTCATTGGATCATATCGAAAGCACCACGCGGAACCTAAATCAGTCGACAGTTTATTTGAATTCTATTCTTCGTAACGATATCCCGGTTATTGTAGGTAACCTGAAAACAATCTCAACCGATTTTACAGATGTCAGCAAAGAATTAAAAGAACTGGATCTTTCAACAACAATGAATCTGGTTAATTCGACTATTGAAAATTTAAAACTAACAACCGACAAGCTTAATTCTACGGATAATAGTATTGGCTTGCTGTTGAACGATAAAGAATTATATCTAAATTTGAATGAAACAAGTAGTAATGCTTCTAAATTACTGTTAGATTTTAAAGAGAATCCGAAACGTTATGTGCATTTCTCTCTTTTTTGATTAGCTAAGTAATTTTTATTTCAATTTTTCTTATTTAGAATGATTCTAATTTAACAAAAAACTTAACAAGAATGTAATATTCTGTTGGTAAGCAAAATAGACTATTTGTTTTTTCGTAATACAAGTAAAGGGAGATTGATGAGGAGCTTGAGAAATATAGTTTGAATCAATAATCTAATGGTCTAAATGTCGATTTTTTATACAGTTTAAGTGAAAAACTTGTAACTCATTGAATTTAAAAGGACTATTGGATTATTAATAAACGCAAATTTATTCGACCTTTTTTTTCTGAAATTAATTTCTAAACTTTGTAGAACGTTATTAGAAAAAGTTATTGTTGGAAGTATAGAGAAGATGCAGACTGATTACCAAATATTGTGGAACAAATGCTTGGCCGTTATTAAGGACATTGTGCCTGAAGCCGCTTTTAACACTTGGTTTTTGCCTATTATACCTCTTTCATACGAAGAAAATAAATTTACCATTCAGGTACCGAGTCAGTTCTTCTATGAATACCTTGAGGAAAAATATGTAAATGTGTTGAAAGTTACCTTATACAGGGTGATAGGACAGGGAACAATCCTGAATTACCGTGCTATGGTAGACAGAACCACAGGAGGTTCGGTAGACTATCCGGCGGAAAATACTTCTTTAATGGTAAAGAAGTCGGTTCCTGCAGATTTAAATAAAGCACCCAATCCTTTTGTACGACCTACTCCTCAGGATTTAGATCCTCAGTTGAATCCAAAATACACTTTTGAAAATTACTTTGAAGGAACGAGTAATAAGTTAGTGCGTACTGCCGGTGAGGCTGTTGCGCAGAATCCGGGGAAAACAACTTTTAATCCTTTGTTCGTATTCGGACCATCTGGTGTTGGAAAAACTCATCTCTGTCATGCTGTAGGTATGCGTATAAGAGAATTGCATCCAACTAAAAAAGTATTGTACGTTTCCTCTCATTTGTTCCGGATTCAATTTACTGATGCTATACGCAAAAACACGACTAATGATTTCTTGAATTTCTATCAGAATATTGATGTGTTAATCATCGATGATATTCAGGAATTAATAGGAATGGATAAAACGCAGAATACATTCTTTCATATATTTAATCATCTCCACCAGTTAGGTAAACAGCTTATTCTTACATCAGATAAAGCTCCTGTTGATCTCTTAGGT
Organism: Massilibacteroides vaginae; assembly: GCF_900178525.1. Taxonomy (GTDB): domain Bacteria; phylum Bacteroidota; class Bacteroidia; order Bacteroidales; family Tannerellaceae; genus Massilibacteroides; species Massilibacteroides vaginae. The sequence goes on along the minus strand of NZ_FXDJ01000009.1, from coordinate 206,556 downwards.
ATGGAAGAGCGATTGGTAACTCGTCTGAAATGGGGACTTACCGCGGAATTGTATCGTCCTGACCTGGATTTGCGGAGAAGAATCCTAAAGAATAAGATCAGTCATGACGGAATCGTTATTCCTGATGAGGTATTTAATTTTATAGCGGATAATGTAACGGAGAATGTACGTGATTTGGAGGGTATTCTGGTTTCGTTAATGGCCAACGCGGTAATTAATAATCGCGAAATAGATTTGCCTTTAACAAAACGGGTAATCGGACAGGCTGTTCGTTTGGAAAAGAAACAAATCTCTGTACAAATGATTCAGGAAGTAGTTTGTAATTATTATAATCTCGAACTTACGGCTATACAAACCCGCTCAAGAAAGAGGGAGATAGTGCAGGCCAGACAAGTAACCATGTTCCTTGCAAAGAAATATACCGATTGTTCTTTTTCTCATATAGGTAAAATCGTAGGTAAAAAAGATCATGCAACTGTACTTCATGCCTGTAAGACAATTAAGGATCAGATTGAAACAAATAAATCTTTCCGGTCTTCAGTAGAAGAGATAGAAAACCTATTAAAGAATTAACTTGAAGCTATACATATAAGCATAAAAAAAAAGACACTCGATTGAGTGTCTTTTTTTTTATGCTTACTTATCCGAATACGTATCGGAGAATAAATAATGCGGATAATATATATAATGTAGGGGAAACCTGCTTGAATTGTCCGGTCATCATCTTTATTAAGGTGTAGGAAAGAAGTCCTAACGTGATACCTTCGGCAATGGAGTAGGTGAGTACCATTGTTAACATAATCGTAAATGCGGGAAAAGCTTCGCTAAGATCTGTAAGCTTAATTTCTTTGATTGTTTTCATCATCATTACTCCGACAACAAATAAAGATCCTGTTGTAGCAGCACTTGGAACCAATAAGAATAACGGTGAGAAAAATAAAGCCAACAGAAATAACACGCCCACAGTTATCGCTGTTATGCCGGAACGTCCACCTTCTGCTATTCCCGCAGCACTTTCCACATAGGTGGAAACCGTCGATGTACCACAGATTGAACCGAAAGTAGTACCGACCGAGTCTGCTATCAATGCTTGTTTCATACGCGGCAGATTACCATCCTTGTCTAACATCTTTGCTTGTGCGGCTGTGCCTACCAAAGTACCTACGGTGTTAAAAATATCCATGAAGATCAATATTAGCACAATAATCATCATGTCAAAAGTCAATAAAGGGGCAAAGTCGAATTTCATAAACGTAGGAGCCATTGATTGAGGCAAAGAAACCGGAACGAAGTTTTCCGGAAGTACGGTAACGCCAAAAGGAATACCAATAACCGTACAAATGATAATGCCATAAAAAAGTCCGCCACGCACTTTGCGCCACAATAGCGTCGTGCTTAATAAAATACCGAAAATCGCCACCAAAGCAGCCGGCGTGAATTTTCCTAATGTCACGTAGGTGGCAGGGCTGGCCTCGATAATACCGGCGTTCTTTAAACCGATAAACGCGATAAACATCCCGATCCCTACGGAAATAGAGTACCGTAAATTGAGCGGTATGCTGTTTATGATCTTCTCGCGTATATTAAAGAATGAAATAATAATAAAGATAATTCCCTCAATGAAGATAGCGGCTAAAGCTGCTTGCCAAGAATAGCCCATTCCTTGTACAAGTGTAAATGCGAAGAAGGCATTGATACCCATACTCGGCGCAAGTGCAAAAGGCATTTTTGCAATAAAAGCGAGTAAGATAGTAGCAGCAGCGGATGATAAAGCGGTAGCTGTAAAAACAGACCCTTTGTCCATAGCAGCTTGACCAAGGATATCCGGGTTTACAGCCAGGATATAACTCATCGTCATAAAGGTAGTCAGACCGGCTATTAACTCAGTCTTCAGGTTCATGGTATTCTTATCGAATCCGAATAGTTTTTGAAGCATCATATTTTTTATTTAATCGAACGACCATTTAATTGCTAACGTAGGAATAGCGAAGAAGCCATCAACAAAAGCAAAATTATTTCTCAATTCTACTTCAGAACCAATGCTGAGGTTGAATTTTTCGTCTACTCCTTTGATCTTGTTTAGATTGACCCATATCTGAGGTTCTGCTAAGAACTGATAATCGCCAATGGAAGGAAGAGTTTTTTCGCGCCAGAAATCAGCGAATCCACTGAAGGTACATAAGCCGTTCTTGCCAAAATGAAGATACCAGGTGCCGGTGATCTGGAAATTATGCGGACTGTCGTTCCCATGGATGTACTTATACATTGGTGTGAAAGTAAATCCTTTACTGTAAGTTGCGTTATTGTAAGAATAGGTTACCCCTCCAAGGTAGGCATTGTTGATGTAGTTTCCCTTTACGTTTCCGCCATTGTACTCCACATGAATGGAAAGTGGAGATTTCCAAAAAGATAATTCACGAGCGATCTCCCAATAAGCACCGACTACTCCTTTGCCTGTATAATCCATATCAACAAAGAAAAATGTACTTCCCCATTTGTCCGGTTTAAACATCTCTACTGTTGTGGTTAATTGAGGGCGAGTTCCAAAATCTTTGTCATAAAGTGTTTTGCCAAAATCATAATGGAACTGAACATTCTGCGCACCCCCAACCGCACAGAATAAAGAAAGAAATACCAGCGTTAAAAGTTTCTTCATCGTTTTATTTAAATTAGAGTTTTATAATAAGCCGCAAAGATAGACAAAAAGGTAAATAGAAGTAGATGATGCGGTAGGAGAGTTTTATTTAGGATTAACAAAAACGAAATTAGTCTGATACGTTTGAAATGCTATATTTGTATAATTAGTTTATTATATCCTTAAACAACATTATCATGAAACAATTAATGAGGAAAAATGGCATTATTATCCTATTGTTGGCCTTTGTTTTTAGCCTTAATGCGCAGGAGAAATATGTTGCGCCTGAACTTTCTAATCCTGACTCCTGGTCTATGGTGCTGATACCGGACCCTCAAACTTATGTTAAGTTTTCACGCAATCAGGGAATCTTGAATTTAATGACAGCCTGGATTGGCGAAAATGTTGAAAAATTGAACATTGGCTTTGTTATGTGTACCGGTGATCTGGTGGAGCACAATAATTTGCTAAACCCTGATGGTAAGATCGCGAATATGAATAGTCCGCAACAATGGCAGGCTGTTTCATCCGCTTTTGCACGTTTGGACGGTAAGGTTCCGTATATCCTGACTACCGGGAATCATGATTTTGGAATCCTTAGCGCGGAAAATCGCAGAACTCATTTTGATGAATACTTTACACCCAATAATAATATCCTGAATAAAAAGATTTTACGGGATGTGGGCTTAACCGAAGAAGGAATTCCCACGCTAAGAAACGCAACTTATGAATACTGTACACCGCAAGGGAAGAAGCTGCTTATTCTTGTGCTTGAATTTGCTCCCCGTGACGCGGCTGTTGACTGGGCTAAACAAATAATCGGACAGGAAAAATATAAAAACCATGAAGTGATCTTATTAACTCATTCTTATATGAATTCGGATAATGAGCATATTGTGAAGGAAGGTTACAAGGTAGAAGATGCTAATTACGGAGCTGCTGTATGGCAGAAATTAGTACAGCCTTCGTCAAACATCCGGATGGTTTTTGCCGGGCATATCGGTGCTCCCGACGATCCGAAGAAACATATTGCTTTTCGTTCGGATAAGAATGCAGCCGGAAAAACGGTGCAACAGATGGTGTTCAATGCACAGGCCTTAGCCGGAGGTTGGCATGGGAATGGTGGTGACGGTTGGTTGCGCATTCTGGAGTTTTTGCCGGATGGAAAAACAGTAAAAGTGAAGACTTTTTCTCCATTCTTTGCTATCTCGCCTTCTACACAACATTTAGCCTGGCGCACGGCCGATTACGATGAATTTACTTTTACGCTTGACTAAAAGCGGACAGGGTGTTCGTTTTCGAACAATAAGAAAATTTTATAAAGATTAGACTATCAGCTATTTAATTCCATGGCACGGCTTTTGCCTTTTGCTGTGGAATTAAATAACGCTGAATTATGAGGACTATATATACCTGTATTTTATGCTTTGTTGCTCTCGCATCCGGTCTGAAAGCGGAAGACAAGGCAATAAAACTAACGCTTAAAGATGCTGTCCTTCTGGCGCAACAACAATCGGTTGATGCGGCTGTTGTGCGTATTCCCGAACCGGAACTGCGTGAAACGAATCTCAATGAATTGGCGTCGTCGTGTTTGCGCTTTATGGAGCATATTTGTCAGGAAAGGAACATTCGTCTTGTTTCTGATCTGTGGGATGCCCCATTGTTGGTTCGGTTGGACGCTACGCTGATGGAGCAAGTGTTGGTAAATTTAATCAAGAACGCGGCCGAGGCTATCGAAAAAGACGGCGTTATCTCTATTCGCACCTTTTCTAATCCACTATCCATTGAAATTGCCGATACCGGTAAGGGCATTAGTAAAGAAGTAGAGTCCAAATTGTTTAGTCCTTTCTTTTCAACCAAACCGAACGGACAAGGAATCGGGTTGATTTTTATACGCGAAGTCTTACTTAAACATGGATATACGTTTTCGCTTCATACATATTCAGACGGGTTAACCCGTTTTCGTATTCTATTTGAATGAAACATATTGGGGCAGGGCTTTGTTATTTATTCAATAGCATAAAAATAAAAGTATATGTTCAATTTTTTAAAAACTATAATGAGCCCAACCTCTCCGGAGAAGCTCAAAGAACTAATCGGAAAAGGTGCCGAATTAATCGATGTACGTACAAGAGAGGAATATGATGAAGATCACGTGGCGGAATCACGGAATATTCCTTTGGATGAGGTAGCACTGTCGCTGGCTCAGTTTGATAAAGAGAAGACCTATGTGGTAGTTTGTGTTAGCGGCCGAAGAAGTGGAGAGGCTGTGAACATACTCAAAAAAGAAGGGTTTATGAATGTGCATAATGGTGGAAGTTGGAATAGCTTTTTAGAGTAACTTCTTTGAGCTTATTGAATGAAAAATCTCTTCTTTTTTTCTTTGCCCCATTTACAGAAAACGGCTCCCTTTTTCGCCTGCTTAAAACAGGCTATTTTTTATAATACTATATGATTAAAAAGATATCCTTTATTTTTAAAAAGATATCCTTTATTTTTCGAAAAATAACCTTTATGTTTTTTGTTGTATTTAATATCCTGATTATCAAGGATGTATATTCCCCTTGAAAAAACAGAAAACCAACCCTGTTTTTACCCTGAAAAACGATGAAAATGTTGATGATATCCGGATGTTTTTCTTCGCTCTATTCCGAATTAATCTGAATCTTTATGCAGCATTTTTCTGCGGTCTTACATCTTTCTTATTAGAATATTAAATAAAAATAATTTGGTGAATTCCATTCATCTTTAATGTAAAAAACTATAAACGTAAGAAAAAGCTAATTTTCCTTTTATCTGTTATTGGAGTTTTATTTTCCTGCTCTGACAGTGATAGTAATGATGACCAAGTTCCTGCTGCACTTAGAGGAAGTTGGAAATTGACAAAGACAAAAGCTGATATTCAAAATGAGTTTACGGAAGTTAAAAACGGCAAGACGCTTGAGTTTAAAAACAACAATGAGGTGATATCGGATGGTATTCTTTGCTCTATTGGCGTTTCCCCGGTTAAAAATATTACGTGCATATACGCTTTGGAAAGCGATAAAGAAGATTCTACCTCCGGATTAATTATATGTTCAGAACAAACCGATGAATACTGTTATGATGAAGTCTATTTTATGATAAACGAATATGGTGAACTAACTTTAGTTTATCCGAATGATGAAGGTTTCTATCATATCTATCAGAAAAAGTGAAATGGTTCCGGATGAAAATCCGGAGAGTAAACAAAACAAAAAAAGATCAGAAAGTTATATGAAACTTTCTGATCTTTTCTCTGTCGGGGTACCAGGATTCGAACCTGGGACCCCCTGCTCCCAAAGCAGGTGCGCTAACCGGACTGCGCTACACCCCGTTTTTGCAATCTTATTATCTTCGATTGCGGTGCAAAGATAGGTATTTTATTTAAACAACATAGTATTTAAGGGGATTTTTTTCGCGTTTCTGCCTGAAAGTTTGTTTCTATCTTTTGGGGTTTTGCTAACGTGTTGTTGGTCAGCTATATCCTTTTATGCTTATACGAGCGTTTTTGTGCTATATTTTGCGCGTTTTATATTACTCACGGATCTCTTTTTTTAAGACAAGTGTTTCTCCTATGTCTTCTAATTCATAAATGTGGGCTCTTTCGGCTCCGTCGGGAGAGTTCGGACCGTGGAAAGTTATGTACAGTTTTCCTTCAAATGACTTGAAGATCATTCCGTGACCGCCATTTTTGTGAAACAGCGGGGTGGGTTGTTGCTTCCATGGGCCTGCTATCTTTCCGGTTACTGATTCGGCAATGCCTATGGCGTATTCTCCATTCATAAAACTGGACCAGATCATCAATAGCTTGTTGCTTTTTGTTTGATAAATAAAGCAACCGTCTGTTACATAGGAGGTGAGAGGGAGTGGAGCTTCATGAGAAGAGCCCGTTGACCAATCGGCTGCTGAAGCGCAAAATAAAGTCATCGATTTACCTACAGGGGCTGATAGATCCGGAGCTAATTGTACCAACTCCATTGTACCATCTGCAATTTGAACCCATTCATGACAGTAGATCATGTAAGGTACGCCATCTTCTTCCCAAAGAGTTCCGTCGAGCGCCATTCTGTCCATCGGTGTGTGGGGTGTTAAATCAAACGGAAGGAATGGTCCTTCCGGAGAATCCGCATGAAAGATCTGTGTGCCTCTGAATAAATACGCCGGCCAGCCTTTTTGGCTTTTCTTCCATTGGATATCACTATTGAGGGTGGCAAACAAATAATACTTTCCATTATATTCATGTACCTCCGGTGCCCAGACACGTCCTGTTATCCAGTTCTTTTCGGGAACAGTGAATACCTGAACAGGTCCTTCCCAGTTTTTGAGATCTTTGCTTTTAAGAACTTCCACTCCACCAAGATGCGTGCCCTTTGTATTGGTCTTGCTTGATGAGCGATACATATAATATGTATTCGTTTTTAAATCAGGCAGAATATAAGGATCGCGAATATAGATGTCGGTTAATGACTTGTTTTCGGTTTGTGGGGCGGATGTTTCTTTGTTTCCTGCAAAACTTGTTGAACAAAAGCAGGCGAGTCCTATCCAGACACTGAAAAAGCTAATAAGTGGTTTCATCAGAATTGTATTTAATAAAGTCTTTTATTTATTTCGTCAATGTAATTAAGTATTTCTTCACGCCCTTCTTTACTGGTAGACGATGAAAGCAGTATAGGCGGAAGTTCTTCCCAGGTTTCCAGCAATTTTTCTTTGTAAGCATTGATGTTTTCTGTTAGCCGGCTTTTGCTAACCTTGTCCGTTTTAGTGAAAATGATAGAAAAAGGGATACTACTATTCCCAAGCCATTCCATAAACTCTAGGTCAATCTTTTGTGCATCATGCCGGCAATCCAATAAAAGGAATAAGTTAGTCAGCTGCAACCGTTTCAGAATGTAGGCATCGATTATTTTGCGAATTTTCTCTCTACCATCTTTACCCCGCTGCGCGTAACCATATCCGGGAAGATCGACCAGATACCAATTGTTGTTGATGATGAAATGATTGATAAGCTGCGTCTTACCCGGCTTTTGCGAAGTCATTGCAAGCCCTTTCCTATTCGTCAGCATATTGATCAGTGACGATTTTCCCACATTACTACGACCGATAAAAGCGTATTCCGGCAAATTACCTTCCGGACATTTTTTTACATCGGTATTGCTGATCACAAATTCGGCACTTTTTATTTCCATTTTTACTTTATTATTTCTTTGCTTTCGCAAAATTAGTCAAAATTGTCCGTTTATCAGTAAGTTAGTTATAATTGAAGTTGTATATTTGAGGTGTTAAATCTATAAATACAACTATTCATCATGAAGAAAATCTACGGACTTATCCTGTTTTTTGGACTAATGACAGTCTTTTCCATATCAGCAAAAAAACCGATTAGCACCCTAATCCTTACGGGACAAAATAATCACAACTGGCCGGTGAGTAGTGTTGCCATGAAGCAAATTCTAGAGAATTCAGGGCAATTTCAGGTGGATGTACTTATCTCTCCAGAAAAAGGAGAAGATATGTCGGGGTTTATTGTGGATTTCTCTTCCTATAAATTAGTGGTTCTTGATTATAACGGCGACCATTGGCCCGAAGAAACGAAAAACCGTTTCATACAATATGCTAAAAACGGAGGTGGTATCGTGGTTTATCATGCTGCCGATAATCCTTTTCCCGACTGGGACGAATACAGCAAAATCTGTGCTTTAGGTGGCTGGGAAGGACGAGATGAAAAGTCCGGCCCCTACGTTTATTGGAAAGACGGTGCTCTATTTAAGGATATGAGTCCGGGAACAGGCGGATCTCATGGTAAGCAACATGAGTATGTGTTGAACAATAGAAATGCCGTACATCCTATAACTGAAGGTCTGCCATTGCAATGGTTGCATGCCTTAGACGAACTCTACGACAGAATGCGCGGTCCGGGCAATATTAAAGACATTCTTTATACGGCCTATTCAGACAAAGAAACCGGAGGTTCAGGGCGTGAAGAGCCGCTGGTCTTTACAGTTGATTATGGCAAAGCGCGTATTTTCCATACCATGATAGGGCATGCCGGTGAAACGCTCGAGAAAAGTCCGGCTATGCAATGCGTAGGATTTCAGGAGTTATTACTCCGGGGAGCAGAATGGGCGGCTACAGGTAAAGTGACCCGGAAAATACCCGCAGACTTTCCAACATTAGGTGAATCAAGATTAAGAAAGGAATATAAATAACATTGTTACCATTCAACGCAATACTTATTGTGGGGAGTATAAATCACTGAAACGAAAAAACCGGAACCCAGTAGAAGTTATCCTACTCAGTTCCGGTTTTCTGTTGTACTATCGAATGTTGTGCTTTATTCAATTAAACCGTACTTTTTAAATATTGTACGTATTGCTTCAAGCGCTTTGTCCAACTGTTCTTTTGTATGTGTTGCCATTAATGAGAAACGGATTAACGTGTCTTGTGGGGCAACCGCCGGAGATACTACCGGATTAACAAATATTCCTGCGTCAAAGAGTTCTTTAACGATAAGGAATGTCAAGTCGTTATCGCGAATGAAAAGCGGAATGATAGGAGTTGATGTATGTCCTATTTCACAACCCATGTCGCGGAATCCTTTTAATGCGTAGTTGGTTAATTCCCATAGCTTCTCAATTCTTTCAGGTTCGCTCAGCATAATGTCTAACGCGGCATTTGCGGCAGCAGTTGCGGCCGGTGTATTGCTTGCACTGAATATATATGAGCGTGAATTGTGTCTGAGGTAGTTGATTGTTTCCTTGTCTGAAGCGATGAATCCACCGATTGAAGCAAAAGATTTGCTGAATGTTCCCATAATCAGGTCAACATCGTCGGTTACGCCAAAGTGGTTACACGTGCCTCGTCCCTGTGCACCCAAAACACCTATTCCATGTGCTTCATCAACCATAATACTTGCGTTATATTTCTTCGCAAGCGCAACGATTCCCGGCAGGTTGGCAATGTCTCCTTCCATACTAAACACACCATCAATGACAATGAGCTTTATTTTGTCCGGCTCACATTTCTGGAGTTGCTTTTCCAGCGAATCCATGTCGTTGTGTTTGAATTTTAATTTAGTGGAGAAAGACAGTCTGTGACCTTCAATGATCGAAGCATGATCCAGTTCATCCCATATAATATAGTCTTCGCGTCCGGTAAGGCAGGATACGACTCCTAAATTCACCTGAAATCCGGTTGAATAGATGATCGCATCTTCTTTGCCTACGAACTCAGCCAAACGTTTTTCCAATTGAATATGCAGATCTAATGTTCCGTTGAGGAACCTCGATCCGGCACATCCTGTACCGTATTTTTCGATTGCTTCAATAGCCGCTTGTTTAACTTTCGGATGGTTAGTTAGTCCTAAATAAGCATTTGAACCAAACATTAATACCTTTTTCCCATTGATCTGAACCTCTGTATCCTGATCACTTTCGATCATGCGGAAATAAGGATAAATCCCTGCCGCCATAGCCTTTTGTGGAAGATCGTACTTTGATAATTTCTCTTGTAAAAGTCTCATGTTTAAGTAAAGAGAATGTTTTTATTGAATAATAAAACCGGGTATTTATGTAAATGAAATACCGTAGGTTTATAGAAATCAGGCACAAAAATACAAAAAAACTTATCACAAAGAAACTACCCTTGCCTTTATTCTTATTTATGTAATTATTGTGTGTTGTTTTCTCTTTCTTTTTCAAGTGATCCTATTTCCGGTATTATGTTTCGCGCTTCTTTTTCGCCAAGAGAATCTACATCTTTTAATCTTCGTTGTATAGCACGGGTGCGGGTTCCGAGCACTTCTTCTATTTGTCCGCTGGCGGTCTGCAGGTTTTTTTGCGCTTTTTCCAACATGCCGCCAACTTTTTCAAATTCTTTTTTCACAGCTCCCAGAATAGTCCATACTTCGCCCGAATGTTTTTGTATGGCTAACGTGCGGAATCCCATTTGTAAACTGTTGAGAATGGCTGCTAAGGTGGTTGGTCCGGTAACAACTACCTTGTATTGTCTTTGTAAATCCTCAAGTAAGGCCGAGCGGCGAACTACCTCAGCATATATGCCTTCAAAAGGGAGAAACATAATGCCGAAGTCTGTTGTGGCTGGAGGAGCAAGGTATTTGTCCGAAATATCTTTAGCCATGCGGCGTATGGTAGATTCAAGCAGTTTGCCTGCTGTTTCAATTGCTTGCGGATCTGCCTTGTCGTAAGCATCAAGCAGCTGTTCGTAAATGTCTTTCGGGAATTTCGCATCTATTGGGAGATAAACGTAATCCCGCATATTATCTTTGCCCGGCAATTTAACGGCAAACTCAACTAAGGCATCTGATCCTTTTTTAGTGCGGACATTTGCTTCATACTGTTCCGGGGCAAGTATTTGTTCAAGTAGCATGCTGAGTTGAATCTCTCCGATGTTTCCTCTGGTTTTAACGTTGCTTAGTACCCGTTTGAGTCCACCTACATCTTGTGCAAGCGTTTGCATTTCGCCAAGCCCCTTTTGTACACTTTCTAATTGCTCGGTAACCAGACGGAAGGATTGTCCAATACGCTCATTGAGTGTTTTCTGAAGTTTTTCATCTACCGTCAAACGTATTTCTTCGAGGCGTTTCTCCGTTTGTTTCACTAATTGCTGCTGCTGTTCACTCATCGCGGAAAATTTTTCACGCTGAAGCGTATTAAAAGAAAGGATGCTGCGCTCAAAGGTGTCCTGAAATTCACGGAGTGAGCGAGACAGTTCCTCCCGGTTTTCTTTTGCCGCTTTCCGGCTTTCTTCCCGGTTTATATGAAAGTCTTCCCGGAAGTTCTTTTCAATCCGCGAGAATACTTTTTCTATTTCCTCTGATAGCTCAGTGTTCTTTCTGCTCTTTTGCTGAGAAAGATAATAAAAGACTGTTTGCAGTATGCCTAAACCTATAAAACCACCGATAATCCACCACTCCATAAAATTAATTAATCAAATTTTATTCAAAGATAGAGATAAGCCCTTGTTCATAGGTACTTAAAAAGAGTTAAAACCGGAACAATCTTATATACCTCTTGTTTTATTTATGAAACTTATAAAGACTATATTTGGAATTATAAAAACCAATAAAAAGATATTAACATAATGGCAACAGTAAAATTTAAAGGAAACGACGTACATACAAATGGTGCTTTACCTGTTGTGGGCTCATTAGCTCCCGACTTTAAAGGAGTGAAAACGGATTTATCCGAACTTAAATTAAGCGATTTAAAAGGGAAGAAAGTGGTAATAAATGTCTTCCCGAGTCTGGATACGGCCGTTTGCGCGGCTTCTGTAAGAAGATTCAATAAAGAAGCAGCTTCATTAGAGAACACAGTAGTGTTGGCACTTTCAAAAGATTTGCCATTTGCGCATGCTCGTTTCTGTACAACGGAAGGTATTGATAAGGTGGTACCACTATCTGCTTTTCGTTGTTCTTGCTTTGAAGAAAAATATGGCTTGTTGTTCGAAGACGGACCGCTGAAAGGACTTTTAGCCCGTGCGGTAATAGTAGTCGGAGAAGACGGCAAAATAATATATGAAGAATTGGTTTCTGAAACAACTTCAGAGCCAAATTATGACGCTGCGTTAGCGTCTCTTAAGTAAAACAATGTAGATTATTGTTTTTCATTGGTTAAAGTTAAGGGTTAGTGTAGAGAGTCGCCTGATGTGAATCGCGCGACTCTCGTTTTTTTTATGGCAATATACTAAAAAAGTGTACCTTTGCAACCGTTTAGAAACAGGTCTTATATAGGTAGGTTATGAAGAGAATATTCTGTCCGAAATGTGATAATCAGTTGACTTTTGATGAAAAGAAGTTTCCCGATGCAAAAGCTTTAGCCTTTGTTTGTCCGGGTTGCGGTCATCAATTCAAAATACGTTTAGGACGTAAATTGATTAAAACTGAATCCGGAGAAATTAAAGAAGTAAAAGAAGCAGATTATACCTGTGGGTATATTCATGTGATTGAAAATACGTTTGGTTTTAAGCAATATTTCCCGTTGGTACCGGGTGATAACCTGATTGGGCGTCGTAATAAAGACACGGATGGGGTTGATATCGAAATTATTACCGCAGACCCGAGTTTAGGACGTAAGCATTGCGTTATTCATGTAAAAGAAAATAACGGAACATATAGCTACACATTACGGGATTTCCCCAGCCTGACAGGTACCTTTTTAAATAATTACTGCCTTGGCAAGAAAGAACAGGTGCTCATTGAAGGAGGGGCGGTTGTGACTATTGGCGCAACTACATTTATTTTACACGAGGCTGGTGAAAAGCCAGAAGATGATTGATGACAAACGGAACTTCTACCCGGCCGGTTAGTGGAACGGCCTTTAAAGTACTGATAATTCTTAGTATCTCGCATTGCCTGAACGATCTCTTGCAATCGGTTATCGCAGCAGTATATCCGCTTTTTAAGGATGATCTGGCACTTAGCTTTGCCCAGATTGGTTTAATCACATTGATTTATCAGATGTCTGCTTCGGTTTTTCAACCGATTATGGGACTTTATTTCGATAAACACCCGTCGCCCTGGTCTTTGCCTATTGGCATGAGTTCCACATTGGCCGGAATGCTTTGTCTGGCATTCTCACATACATTAACCTGGGTATTGATCTCTGTCTCTTTAGTCGGATTCGGATCGTCCATTCTTCACCCCGAAGCATCCCGATTAACCTCATTGGCTTCCGGAGGGAAACGTGGGTTAGCGCAATCGTTGTTTCAGGTGGGAGGCAATTTAGGCGGATCTTTAGGACCATTAATGGTAGCCTTGATTGTGGCTCCTTACGGGCGGGAGAATATTGCCTTGTTTGCCATATTGGCTTTTATTGCTATTCTGGTTATGATTCCGGTATGCCTCTGGTATAAAAGGCGGTTACAGCTACTAAAAATAGAAGAGCAAGCAGCACCCAAGCATGTAAAAATGCCTTTACCTAAAAAAACAACCCTGTTTGCTATTGCTATCCTTTTGATTCTGATTTTTTCTAAATATGTATATATGGCCAGTCTGACGAGCTATTATACATTTTATCTGATAGAAAAATTCGGTGTTACTGTTCAGGATTCCCAATTCTACTTATTTGTCTTTCTCTTTGCTACCGCGGCAGGAACTCTTCTTGGCGGTCCCATAGGAGATAAGATAGGACGCAGATATGTTATCTGGATTTCTATTCTAGGAGCAGCACCTTTTACCTTGTTTATGCCGCATGTGAATTTGGTTCTGACTATTGTGTTGAGTTTCTGTGCCGGACTGATGCTTGCCTCCGCGTTTCCTGCTATTCTGTTGTACGCGCAGGAATTGCTTCCTTATAAATTAGGACTCATTTCGGGGCTTTTCTTCGGATTGGCATTTGGCATTGCCGGAATAGCTTCGGCAGTACTCGGAGACATGGCAGACACATACGGCATAGAAGCCGTTTACAACGTCTGCGCTTATATGCCGTTACTTGGTTTGGTCACCTTTTTCCTGCCGGATCTCAAAAAAGCAGAAAACAAAAATTAAAAATCAACTCCCAACTCCCAACTCCCAACTCCTAACTCCCAACTTCTAACTCCTAACTCCCAACTTCTAACTCCTAACTCCTAACCCCTTACATCTCCCGAAGTCTTACCTCCGTAGAGCTGCCGGCTAACTTATCAGCCAGCTGCTGAACCGGTGTGTTTCCGCAATGATAAGGATAAAGTATGCGTGGAGAAAACATGTTGGTTGCGTTAACTGCCTGATCTATCGTCATTGTGTAAGGCTGATTAACAGGCAGGAAAGCAATGTCGATCTCTTTGAGATTTTTCATCTCCGGTACATCTTCCGTATCTCCTGCAATATAAACCCGCAGATTGTCAAACGTCAAAACAAAGCCATTGTCTCGGTGGCGAGGATGAAATTGAGTCCTTCCTTCGGTGTAATTGTAGGCCGGAACAGCTTCCAGTTTGAGATAATCGGTCGGTTCGGATTTATCGCCATTTTTCATAACGGTTCCTTTCCCTAAAATATCCCGGCAGGCTTGATTAGTAACCAGGATTGTACCCGCTTTCTCTATTTTCTGCAAAGCCACTTGATCTAAATGATCACCGTGCTCGTGAGTCAGTAGCGTAATATCCGCTTTAGGCAACGCATCATAATCAACATACTTTGAAATAGGATCCACATGAATGATCTTGCCATTAAAAGAAAGCATCAGACTACTGTGCTTGATGAAAGTAATGATCAATTCTCCTCCATTCTGCGTTTTGAATGTATCGGTTTTCAACGAAGAACCCATAACAGTTCCTGTCACGAATAACCCCATTAAGAATAATATAAAACGCTGTTTCATAGTTTCTATATTTAATGAATGTAGAAGCTAAATATAGGGAATATTTTGTAAAAAAAACGCATTTTTAAAGGCGTTGAAAATCAATGTCTTTTTTGCCCGAAAAACATAAAGGTTATTTTTCGAAAAATAAAGGATATTTTTTGAAAAATAAAGGATATGTTTTTTTTTATAAAGGATGCAAATAAACGGATGGCTCCGAATAACTGATTTGAGCTGTTTGCAAGTTTGGCTATTTTCGGAAAATTGATCTATTATTTGTTATGCTTTCTTTAGGTAGTGAGTTTTTTGTACTTTTGTTTTTATTACAAACTACAGAGGATTAGAGATGCCATTAAACTTACAAAAGAATTTGCCGGCTATTGAGCTGTTGAAAAAAGAACACATATTCGTTATGGATTCGCTTCGCGCGTCCGAACAGGATATTCGTCCGTTGCGTATGATTGTTCTTAACTTAATGCCCCTGAAGATCACTACCGAAACTGATCTGGTGCGCTTATTGAGTAATAGTCCTTTGCAAATTGAGCTTCATTTTATGAAGATCAAAGGGCATACCCATAAGCATACGCCGGTTGCCCACATGCAGGAGTTTTATATGAATTTCGAAGATGTATCCGCTGATTATTATGATGGCATGATTGTTACGGGTGCTCCTGTTGAGCAGTTGCCTTTTGAGGAAGTAAATTATTGGGACGAGGTAACTCAGATATTTGACTGGGCGCGTACGCATGTAACCTCTACGTTCTATGTTTGCTGGGCAGCGCAAGCGGCCTTGTTCCATCATTACAAGGTGCCTAAATACGATCTGCCGAACAAGATGTTCGGTGTGTTCAAACATAGCGTTTCAGATTCTTCGTTGCCGATATTCAGAGGTTTTGACGATGAGTTTTTTGTTCCCCATAGCCGCCATACGGAGGTGCGAAGGGAAGACATTCTTCGTGTTCCGGAACTGAAACTGATTTCGGAAAGTAATGACTCAGGCGTCTACATGGTGATGAGTCGCGGAGGACGTGAATTTTATATTACCGGCCATTCCGAATACTCACCCAATACCCTTGGCGACGAGTACCAAAGAGACCGTACGAAAGGGCTGAATATTCAGGTTCCTGCTAATTATTATAGAAACAACGATCCTGCCGACGGCACATTGGTGTTGTGGCGGGGGCATGCCAACTTGTTATTCACAAATTGGCTGAATTATTATATCTATCAGGAAACGCCGTATAAGATTGAAGATATTCAAAAACTGGGAGAATTAGCCTGATTATGGGTAAGGTTCGTGCGATAGAATTGTTGTCTCCCGCAAAGGATTTAACTTGTGGGATAGAAGCGATAAATCACGGGGCAGATGCCGTTTATATCGGTTCGCCGAAATTCGGAGCCCGTGCGTTGGCCGGTAACTCAGTGGCCGATATCGCTGCACTTTGTGATTATGCCCATCGTTTTGATGCCCGCATCTATGTGGCGTTAAACACGCTGTTGCATGAACATGAGTTGGAAGATGCGCTTACGCTGATCTGGGATTTGTATCGTGCCGGCGCTGACGCGCTGATTGTTCAGGATATGGGAATTCTGGAATTGGATCTGCCGCCAATTCCATTGCATGCCAGCACACAAACGGATAATCGAACGATAGAGAAAGTTCGCTTTCTGGAGTCGGCCGGATTTTCGCAAATAGTGCTTGCCCGTGAATTGTCATTGAATGAGATTCGTGGCATTTCGGAAGCTACCACGGCGCGTTTGGAGCTGTTTGTTCACGGTGCGCTTTGTGTAAGCTATAGCGGACAATGCTTTCTTAGTCAGGCGCTAAGCGGACGAAGTGCGAACCGGGGCGAATGCGCCCAATATTGTCGTTTGCCCTACACAATGACGGATGCCGAAGGTAAAGAAATTGTGAGTGAGAAGCACCTGCTTTCGCTGAAAGACTTAAACCGTTCGGATCAACTGGAAGCATTGCTTGATGCCGGTGTTTCTTCTTTTAAGATAGAAGGCCGACTGAAAGATGTTGCTTATGTAAAGAATATAACGGCATACTATCGTAAAAAGTTAGACGCGATATTAGACCGCAGACCGGAATTTGTACGCTCTTCTGTAGGAAAGAGCACTTATACGTTTGAACCCGTGCCCGAAAAGAGTTTCAACAGAGGATTTACCACCTACTTCCTTAACGGACGTAGCCCGGATATTACCTCATTCGACACACCAAAATCAATGGGCGAACCGGTTGGTGTAGTGAAAGAAATAAAAGGGAACTCCTTTACTGTGGCAGGCGTAAAACAACTCAATAATGGAGACGGATTAGTCTTCATCAACGAAAAAGGGGAGCTGGAAGGATTCCGTGTAAATAAAGTAGAGGCAAACAGGGTATACCCACTATCCATGCCGACAATTAAGCCAAAGACAAATTTGTTTCGTAACTACGATCATGTTTTTGAGCAGGAAATGAATAAGCCGACGGCTGAACGGAAATTAAAAGTAGACCTCTCTTTTTCAGACAATAGTTTTGGTTTTACCTTGGGGATAAAAGACGAAACGGGCGTAGGTGCTACAATTACCGAACCGTTCCGGAAAGATCCGGCCCGTAAAAATCAGGACGAAAATATCCGCACGCAACTATCCAAATTAGGAAATACGCCTTTTGAAGCAGTAGCTATTGCTATACAGATGGAAAAAGACTGGTTTGTGCCTTCTTCTCTTCTGGCTGATATGCGCCGTAGGGTAACCGACAAGCTTTTAGCCAACCGGCGGATCCGTTATAACAAAGAGATAGCCGATCGTAAACAGGCTAGGCCCACATTGCCTTATCCTGAACGGCAATTAACTTATCTGGGAAATGTGCTTAATAGTAAAGCCAAGTCTTTTTACCGGGCGCACGGTGTGCAAACAATAGAGCCCGCATTTGAAGCGGTAGCTCAGAAAGATGTTCCGCTGATGTTCACAAAGCATTGTCTGCGCTATTCGATGGGCTGGTGTCCGGTATGGCAAAAGGGAAAGTCGGTTTATAAGGAACCCTTTTATTTATCCTATAAAGACGTGAGGTTGCGCCTGAATTTCGATTGTAGCGTATGCAGAATGTTAGTTTTCGCCGAACAATAATATTAATCCCAATAAATAATAAGCCATGAAACTACCGCAGGTTTTTCTATTCCTTATGCTTTTGATCGTGACCGCAGGTTGTGCCGAAAAAGCACTTGACCCGTCAAAACCGGTCTATGTGAAAATCAAAACATCAATGGGTGATGTAACCGTGCTGTTGTATGACGACACGCCATTGCACAGGGATAATTTTATTAAACTCTGTCAGACAGCCGCGCACGACAGCGTATTGTTTCATCGCATTATAAAAGACTTCGTAGTGCAAGGTGGCGACCCGGATAGTAAAGCACATGAGCCGGGTGTTCGTTATGGCAGTTCGTCGGGAGGCTATACTGTGCCTGCCGAGATTCTTCCGCATTACTTCAATAAACGAGGAGCCTTGATCGACGCCAAACAAATAGATGACACAAATCCCGAACGCGCTTCTGCCGGTACCCAATTTTGTTTTGTGCAAGGGAAATTGCATACGGACGAAGAACTGGATCAACGTGAAGAACGGATCAATAATATCCGGAAGAATTGGTTCTATCATACATTTAAAGCGCGCGTTTGTGCCGAACAACCGGATTTGTTGCCGGATTCGCTGGATGTAATCGTGAACCGTATGCTAACCGACACATTGGCTACAGTAGAACCCTATCGTATTCCGGAAGAAAGACGAGCATATTATAAAACAACCGGCGGAGTGCCACATTTAGACGGTTCTGTTACTATCTTTGGTGAAGTAACAGAAGGCTTCGATATTGTAGAAAAGATGTCACTTGTAGAAACGGATGAATTTGATCGTCCGTTGCAGGATGTAATGGTTCTCAGTACGAAAGTTTTTCAGAAATAAAGATAAATAAAGCTCATGTACTTTAAAGATATCATTGGACAGGAAGATGTTAAACAAAAGCTGATAGAGTCTGCTTGTAAGGGGATTGTGCCGCATGCGCAATTGCTTTGTGAAACAGGGGGTGCCGGAGCTTTTCCGTTGGCGCTTGCTTACGCCAGATACCTGAATTGTACGAATAGGGGAGACGCTGACGCTTGCGGACGATGTCCCTCTTGTGTAAAGTATAATGAGTATGCTCATCCGGATTTGCATTTTGTCTATCCTATTGTAGCCAAGAAAGATAAGAAGAAAGAGGTATGTGATGATTACCTGGCTGAATGGCGACCGTTCCTGCGAAGCCGGACTTATTTTAATTTGGATAATTGGCTTGAAGCCATTGACGCGGGAAACTCCCAGCCGCTGATCTATTCGAAAGAAAGTGATGAAATTGTACGTAAGCTTAGTCTTCGTATTTACGAAGCTGAATACCGCATTTTGTTGATCTGGCTTCCTGAAAAACTACATCCTACCTGTGCCAATAAATTGCTGAAAATAATAGAAGAGCCACCGCAGAATACCGTAATCTTGATGGTGTCTGAACAGCCCGATCTGATATTGGGTACAATCCAGTCTCGTTCTCAACGGATCACTATCCGCCCGATTGCTCAGGAGGCTATTGTTGCTTCTATGCTCTCTCAATACGGTATTTCGCCTGATGATGCGCGTCATGTGGCTCATTTGTCGGGAGGTAATTATTTAAAAGCGGTTGAGGCGATCAGTCTTGGCGAGGAAAAAGAGTATTTTCTGGAGCTTTTTAAGAGTATGATGCGTAATTCATGGGCGCGCAACGTAAAAGGAATGAAAGCTACGGCAGATGAATTGGCTTCTCTCGGTAGAGAGCGGCAAAAAGGTTTTCTTTCTTATTGTCAGCACCTGATACGTGAAAACTTTGTCTATCGTTTTCAGGCACCGGAACTGAACTATATGAACGCGCCCGAAGCAGGTTTCTCGGTTAAATTCTCTCCGTTTGTTAACGAGCGGAATGTTTTTGATTTGATGGACGAACTTGCAAAAGCAGAACTGCATATCACCCAGAATGTAAACGCGAAGATGGTCTTTTTCGATCTGTCTTTACAGCTTACCGTTCTGATAAAAAAATAAGCGGTGCGAAGCTTCCACCGTAGTTTTGTGTAATATCATTAATGAATTAAAATTTATGAAGAGAAGAAAGTTTTTTGCGAATGCCGGAGCTGTTGCTTTGACAGCTGCCGCATCCACAGGTTTTATGAGTGCGGCAATTCCTGCCGGTTTAAAGGAGGGAGAGATCATACATACCGTAATCTTTGATTTGAAACATCCGGTAGGTTCTCCTGATGCAAAGAAATTCATGAAAGACGGATACACTATCCTGACGGCTATTCCCGGAGTGCATGACTTTCAGGCGTTTCGTCAGGTAAGTCCGAAGAATGACTTCCAGTATGGATTTTATATGCGTTTTGTGAATCAGAAAGAATTCGACACCTATACCAATCATCCGGATCACAATAAGTTCGTTGCCGAAAGATGGGAAAAGGAAGTGGTTCGTTTTCAGGAATCGGATTTCGAAATGTTATAAGTAATAAACGATCTGAATTATCGTTTATGTTTTAAGGATTTGACGGCTATGCTTTCTTTATATTTTTTCGTTGTTTAAATACTTATTCCTATGAGATCGATTCTTATATTACTGTTCTTTCACTTGTTTATCCTGACAGCCTGTACAGCTCAGAACACGAAAGTAGTGGCTGTTAAGTCTGATTCACCCGTGTCGATCATACGTTTCGATAAAGAAATATACGAGCTGGTAGAAAAAGACGACAGCTTGTTGTTTCGCGAAATAGTTGGACGTTATCCGGATATGTTCGATATGTTTGGCAAGGGAGTCTTGAATATGCAATCAGTAGATATGCCCGGTTTTCTGGAGCGGTTGGTTAATTATTTCTCTGAGCCGAATCTGTTATCCTTGTATAAAGATGCTCTGGAAAAATACGCGGATATTACAGAAATAGAACAACAACTGGGAGATGGCTTTGCTTTTATTCAAGCTAATTTTCCTGCAATCAAAATACCTGCTGTTTATATGCATGTGTCGGGATTAAACCAGAATGTACTTGCCGGAGAGAATGTTTTGTCTGTTTCTGTAGACAAATACATGGGAAAGGATTACCCTATCTATGAGGCTTTCTTTCATGCGTATGAATGTAATCTGATGACCGGAAAGTTGATTGTTCCGGATTATATCGCCGGCTTACTGCTTTCGGAATATCCTTTTGAAGGAAATGAAAATGTGTTGCTCGACCGTATGATTCAGGAAGGTAAAATTAAATACCTGCTCGAAAAAGCATTGCCGGAAGTAGCTGTGAGCGAACTGTTGGGTTATGAAGAAAAAGATATGGAATGGTGTGAGAAGAATGAAAAAATGCTTTGGCGCACAATTATAGGGAATAAGCAATTATTTACACCGGATCAGATGACTACGGCTCGCTATTTTCAATCTATCCCCAGTACTTTTCTGGCAGAC
The DNA here is from genome assembly GCF_900178525.1 of Massilibacteroides vaginae. Taxonomy (GTDB): domain Bacteria; phylum Bacteroidota; class Bacteroidia; order Bacteroidales; family Tannerellaceae; genus Massilibacteroides; species Massilibacteroides vaginae. The sequence goes on along the minus strand of NZ_FXDJ01000009.1, from coordinate 185,119 downwards.
GGCGCACCGGGCAATATCGGTGTATGGTTGGGGTGGAAAATTGTAACCGGCTATATGAATGAAACAAATGCTTCGGCAGGCGAATTAATGCAAGCAAAGGCGCAGGATATATTATCGCAATCCAAATACAAGCCATAAAAAAAAACGTCCTATTCTCACGAATAAGACGAATCTAATTACTAACTAAAATCTAATACCATGAAAAACACTATATCATTATAACAAGCACGTTTAAAAAAAGTTTTATATATCGATAGGAAAAACAAATGGCCTGATAAAAGAAATCTATCAGGCCATTTACTATTTACTATATAGCGATTGTTATTTTAACCATTTATCTAACCAGCTAAAGAATACCCGTTGGAATAGAATACCGTTTTGTGGCTGTGCAATCCAGTGATTTTCGTCCGGGAAGATCAGCATTTCAGCAGGTATTCCTCTTAATTTCGCGGCGTTGAACGCGCTCATACCTTGTGATGCGAGGATGCGGTAATCTAATTCGCCGTGAGTTACTAAAATAGGAGTATCCCATTTCTCAACAAACAAATGAGGTGAGGTAGCAAAAGTCTTTTGGGCAACTTTATTACTCTTGTCCCAATAAGCACCGCCTAAATCCCAATTGGCAAACCATAACTCTTCGGTTTCTAAGTATTGTTGTTCCAGGTTAAAAATACCGGCATGCGCGATAAACGCTTTGAAGCGTTTGTTGTGATGTCCTGCCAACCAGTACACCGAGAATCCGCCGTAGCTTGCGCCTACTGCACCAAGATGATCAGCGTCTACATAAGGCTCTTTAGCTACTTCATCAATAGCGGCAAAGTAATCCTTCATGTTTTGTCCGCCGTAATCTCCGCTGATTTGCTCTAACCATTCCTGTCCGAAACCCGGAAGTCCGCGACGGTTGGGCGCAACGATGATGTAGTCGTTTGCGGCCATCATCTGTAAATTCCAACGATAACTCCAGAATTGGCTGACGGTACTTTGTGGTCCACCCTGACAATAGAGTAGGGCAGGGTATTTCTTGTTCGGATCAAAGTTGGGCGGATAAACAACCCAGGTTAGCATTTGCTTGCCATCCGTTGTTTTGATCCATCTCGGCTCACTTTTACCAAGGGTTAACTGATCCTTTATCGCTTTGTTTTCAAAGCTGATTTCGGTTGCTTCTCCACTTTGTATATTTACATTGAATACTTCCGTAGGCGATTCCATTGACTGACGCAGTGCGATCATGGTGTTTGCCACTACGTCCATGCCTACATAGTCGTATTGCCCCGTTGTGATCTGACGGATGTTTTTATCCAGACCGATTTCCCAGATATGCGTTACAGCTTCCTTGCAGGCGATGTAATAAATAGCCTTGCTGTCTTCCTTCCATTGGAAATCATCGGCGTTATAATCAAACGCATCGGTAAGGTATTGTTTTTCGCCTGTTGCCAGATCGGCTATGAAGAGGCGTTTTTTATCAGACTCGTAACCGTCGCGCTCCTGACTGATCCAGCCGATATATTTGCCATCGGGAGAGAAAGACGGCATCATGTCATACCCCATCATTCCTTCCGTTAGATTTGCGGTGGCTTTGGTTTCGGTATTGTAAATGTATATATCCGAATTGGTAGAGACGCTATAATCCAGACCGGTTTTTTTGCGACTCGCGTAAGCTAACAGTTTGCCGTCGATACTCCATGAAAAATCTTCCACACCACTGAATGGCTTCATCGGGCATTCATACGGTTCGCCTTCCATAATGTCTGTTCCGGCCGTTACCGATTGACCATCAAACGTAGCAATATAAGGATGAGGGATCGTTTCCACCCATTCGTCCCAGTGTTTATACATCAGGTCGTTCACGATGCGTCCTGAAGCTTTGGGTAAGTCCGGATAAACATCACTGCTTCGTTTGCCAAACTTAATGTCACTGAAGAATAAAACTTTACTTTCGTCGGGAGAGAGTAAGAAACCGTTTATGCTTCCTGCATGGTCGCTTACTTTTCTCCGGTTCGTTCCGTCCGCGTTCATTATCCAGATCTGGGAAGAACCGCTTTCGCTGGAAAGAAAAGCAATTTCAGAGCCTCCTTTGATCCATACCGCGTTTTGCTCACTTTGAGGCGTAGCGGTGATCTGCTTCTTGTCGGAACCATCCGTGTTCATAACGAACAACTCGCGATTACCTTTGTTTTGCTCTATGCTGATAAACGTAATGCCATACAAAACCTTCTTTCCGTCTGGCGAAAGTTTCGCGTCGCTTACCCGTGCCATGCTATGAAGAACCTCAGGAGTCATTACCCCGTTTGGTACCTTAACATCGACTCTTCCTATAAGAGGTGCGTTCACCTCCTGTTTCTTTTCCGGCTGTGCGCATGAGCCCAACAACACCGTAGTAGCCATCATCATAGCTCCGATTGTTTTATTCATTTGAGTTGTAATATATTATAAGTTCTACTTGCGAATTTACTAAATATATTTATATCTTTGCATAACTAATTTAAGAACTGAATAGTATGAATAAGATTTGGTTATTGGGAGCCACAATGTGTATGGTATTAGCCTTCGGCTCATGTAAACCTAAGCAAAGTGCTTATAAAGCAGCTTACGAACAGGCTAAAGAGAAAGAATCTACAGTTCCTGTTGAAACTACTTATGAACAGACGGAAGAACCTGTTGCACCGGTTTCTAAACCCAGAACAGCAGACGCGTCAACTCGTCAGGAAAGAATCAGAGCGGCTCAGGGTGAAGATGAAAGCGGTTTGAAACGTTTCAGTGTAGTGATTGGAAGTTTTAAGAACAAAACGAATGCTTATTCTTTGAAAGAACGTATGCAAGGCGAAGGATATAGAGCATTGTTAGGCGAAAACGAACAAGGTATGTTGCGTGTAATTGTTTCCAGCTTTGACAATAAAGCGGATGCGATTGAAAGCAGAGACGGCATAAGATCTCAATTTCATGATGCTTGGATACTTGAAAGACAGTATTGATCAAGTCATGCACGAATAACCAAAGTTAAATAGTAAAAATTATATAAGCGGCTCATAGTTTTGGGTCGCTTTTTTAGTATCAAAAATATGAAGATAATAGATAAACAATTATTAGACCGTACATCTGAAGCAGCGAAAAAATCGCCCCGTTTACGAATGAACCACAATTTTCACGAGCACACCGACGATTTTCTTAATCGGTTGATAAACGCGATCGAGCCGGATAGTTATGTACGACCGCACCGCCATCAGAATCCGGATAAAGAAGAGATATTTTTCCTGTTGAGAGGTAAAGCGGCATTTTTCCTTTTCGATGATGAGGGAAACATAACGGATAAACTAATCTTGAGTCCGGATGAGGGCGTATATGGGGCTGAAATAGCACCGGGAGTCTGGCATTCTTTATTGGTGCTGGAACCGGATACGGTTGTTTACGAAACCAAAAGAGGCCCTTATGCCCCTTTGTCTCCCGAAAATTTTGCTCCGTGGAGCCCTTCGGTGGATGAGGCTGATGCGGCTAAGGAATATATGGAGTACCTGAGATCAAAAATATAATCGGTATAAAAAAGTAGAGACAAGGCAGCCCCTTGTCTCTACGATAATAGCTAATTCCTGTTTTTATTTCTTATTGATCTGCTCCTGTACGATAGCGTCTACTACTGCTATTGTTGTCAGGTTAAGGATATCACGGGTTGTACTACCTATATCCGTAAAGTGAATAGGCTTGTTCAATCCCATCTGAATAGGACCCAGTTTTTCAACTACTCCCATCTCGCTCAATAGCTTATAAGCACTATTTGCAGAACTCAAGTTCGGGAAAACCAATGTGTTTACGTCTTTACCGTTTATTTTATTGAACGGATAAGTTTTATCACGCATCTCCTTATCTAACGCGAAGTTTACCTGCATTTCTCCGTCAATCTCTATTTCCGGATGGTTTTTATGCAAGAACTTGATGGCTTCGTGAACCTTTAACGGACTACCTTGCTTGTCTGCTCCGAAGCTGGAGTATGAAAGCATGGCCATAACCGGTTCGTGCGCAAAGAATTTAACCGAATCATAAGTTAAGCGCGCAATGTCGATCAATACATCGGCAGACGGGTGGCGGTTGATTAATGTATCCGCCATGAAGAACGTACCCTTTTTGCAAGTCACTATGTGCATGGCACCGAAGTGATTGTACGAAGGACGAATACCGATAATTTCAGCAGCCATCTTTGTAACTTCCGAATAACGGCTATATACACCGGTAACAAAGGCATCTGCGTCTCCGGTTTCAACCATCATCATACCGAAAGCATTGCGGTCGAATAGTTTTTCGCACGCCTCGGCGAATGTAACCCCTTCACGAGCTCTTTTCTCGGCGAGTAATTTAGCGTAGCGCGTACGTCTTTCATTTTCGCTTTCATGGCGCATGTTCACAATCTCGATACCATCCAGATTGATGCTTTCTTCGGCAGCTATTCTGCGCAGATTATCCGCATTACCAAGAAGTATTGGCGTACAGATTCCTTCAGCCTTGGCTTCAACCGCTGCTTTAAGCATGTTCACATGGTTTGCTTCAGCAAAAACAACACGTTTAGGACTCGCTTTAGCCATTTCCGTAAATGAGCGAAGCATTTTATTGTCATAGCCCATCATTTCACGCAGATGTTTGCCATACGCTTCCCAGTCCGTAATGTTGTGTCTGGCCACTCCCGATTCGATTGCGGCTTTTGCCACGGCGCAAGAAACACGGGTTAGTAAACGCGGATCAAGTGCTTTCGGGATGATATACTCCGGACCGAAGGTCATGCGTCGGAGTTGGTAAGCCGCATTAACTACATCGGGCACCGGCTCTTTAGCCAGGTCGGCAATCGCATAAACAGCAGCCTGTTTCATCTCTTCGTTTATGGCTGTTGCATGCGTATCCAATGCGCCACGGAAAATATAAGGGAAACCTAACACGTTGTTGATCTGATTCGGATAATCCGAACGCCCGGTAGCGAAGATGATATCATCACGCGAATCCATAGCGTCCGCATAGGAAATTTCCGGATTCGGATTGGCCAACGCAAAAATAATGGGCTTCTCATTCATTGTGCGAACCATTTCTTTAGTCAGCACATCCGCAACAGAGAGTCCTAAGAATACATCTGCACCGGCAACCGCTTCTTCCAGCGTTTTAAGGTTTTGTTCAGTGGCAAAACCTTTCTTTTCCTCATTCAGGTCTGTTCTGTGCACAGATATCACACCTTTACTATCACACATGATGATGTTTTCTTTGCGTGCACCCAGCATAACGTAAAGTTTCGTACACGAAATCGACGCGGCGCCGGCTCCGTTTACAACGATTTTTACGTCTTCAATTTTCTTTCCGGTCAGCTCCAACGCATTGATTAATCCAGCACCAGAGATAATCGCAGTACCGTGTTGGTCGTCGTGCATAACAGGTATATCGAGTTCGGCTTTCAGCCTTTTTTCGATCTCAAAACATTCAGGAGCTTTTATATCTTCGAGGTTAATACCTCCGAAAGTCGGCGAAATAGCCTTAACCGTTTGTATAAACTTTTCCGGGTCTTTTTCATCCACTTCAATGTCGAACACATCAATACCCGCGAATATTTTAAATAGAAGTCCCTTGCCTTCCATCACAGGTTTTCCGGCCATTGCTCCGATATCTCCTAAACCGAGAACCGCCGTACCGTTAGAAATAACAGCTACTAAGTTTCCTTTTGCTGTGTATTTATACGCGTCGAGTGGGTTCTTTTCAATTTCCAAACAGGGTTCTGCTACTCCGGGAGAATAAGCTAAAGAAAGATCAGTCTGGCTACTGTAGGGTTTAGTGGGAATTACTTCAATTTTACCGGGTTTGCCTTCAGCGTGATACTTAAGGGCCTCTTCTTTTGTTACTTTTGCCATAGATTTATGATTAATGTTGTCGTGTTAATATTTTGGATACAAAAGTAAGAAAATATAATTATTTTGTTTCATTTTCCTTACAATTACTATCATAAATGAGTTTTTTTTCTTTAATTTTAATTATTTTAAAGTCTTCCTTCTGTAGTAATGCAGGCAATGTTATCCCGTCTTTTCTATTCTTTAAAAGTCTTTGCATATACTATATTATTCTGAAAATATTCTTTATTTTGCTTTTTCCATATATATAGAAAAACTTTACCACAGATATAGAACAGTTTTTCCATATATATAGAAAAACAGTTTGACAGATATGAAAAAAAGAAAATAAAGGTTGTTTTCTAAGAAAAGATAGAAGGAAAAAGAAACAATAACCTATGATTTATGTTATCAAATAGGTTGCACATTCAACAGACAATGAATTATCTGAAATGAAGGATTGGAAAAGAGTTTTTACCATTATATGGGCCGGGCAGTTTGTGTCTATTCTTACCAGTACAATTGTGGGTTACGCCATTGTGCTATGGTTAAGTTTTGAAACGCGCTCGGCCGAAGTCCTTGCTTTGGGGAGTGTGGCCGCCTTTTTGCCGCAAGCACTTATCGGACCCTTTGCCGGGGTGTATGTAGACCGTTGGGACAGAAAAAAGACGATGATAGCGGCAGATGTTTTCATTGCGCTTTGCACCCTGATTCTGGCTGTTATATTCATGTTGGGAAAAATAGAGATATGGTATATTTACCTCTTGCTTGTACTGCGTTCGGTAGGTTCGGCTTTTCATTCTCCCGCTATGCAAGCCTCTGTTCCCTTATTGGCTCCGGAAGAAGAATTAGGACGAATCGCAGGGATAAATCAGATGATACAATCAGTCAGTGTAATTGCCGGTCCGGCTATTGCCGCATTGCTGATTTCAATTATGGATATAGGATTTATCTTGTTTTTCGACATAGTTGGCGCGGCAATCGCCTGTGTTTCATTGCTGTTTGTCTATATACCGAACCCCAAAAAAGAAGCGGATAATAAACAACATGTGTTGCGCGAAATGAAGGAAGGACTAAAAACAATAACCGCGAATAAAGGACTTCGTTACCTCGGTTTGTTTTTCGTGTTGGCCATGGTGTGTATTATGCCGATTGGCGCGTTATTTCCCCTGATGACATTGAACCATTTTAACGGAACTGCTTTTCAGATCGGGCTTGTAGAAGTTTTTTGGGGTGTAGGCATGCTGATAGGCGGTGCGATAATGGGATTGAATAAAAGATACTATAATAAAGCGGCTGCCATAAATCTGATTTATCTGATAGTAGGAACGGTGTTTTCCATCTCAGGCCTTCTTCCGGCCGAAGGCGGCTATGTGTTTTTTGTTGTGCTTACCTTCTTTAGTGGAATAGGCGGATCGATTCAAAGCGCCTGTTTTACCACCATAATACAGGAAAAAGTAGACCCCGGACAGTTAGGGCGTGTGTTCTCCATGTTTATGAGTGTAGCTGTGCTGCCCTCCATGATAGGACTCTTAGGCACAGGCTTTGCCGCCGATACGATCGGTATCCCGAATACATTTATCATCTTAGGCTGTTGTATTTTTGTGCTCGGAGTGGTGTCTTTCATGATTCCTTCGCTGATGGCGTTGGGGCGGAGAGAATGAAAAGAGAAAACTGAGGAATAAAAAAAGGAGCTGAATCTATACCGATCAGCTCCTTTTTAGCCTTAAATAATATACCTCAAATAATTAGAAATTTGGTCCTTCTCCGAAATTAGGAGCACCTTTATCGTACCAAACACGTTCTGTATTCAATTTAAGCGGATCCAAAGAACCGGTAGTATAACCTTGTGCTTCGAAAGCCGATTTCTTTATTTGATACATCAAGTCTGTTTCAAGTGGCGAGTTGATTGTAAATCTACGCGGCATAGGATAATTGGTATCGTTATCTTTTGAGAATTCTTGCCAAGCAAGAATTTTGCTGCCTTTCATAGGAACACCCGAACGACGCACCATTGAGAACATATCTGTAGGGAAGTATAGCAGGTGAATGTATTGTTGGATGTATACTTTCTCCAGTTTTTCTTTTGTACTTCCGGTTAATTGATATGCTTCATTTTTAACCAACTCGTCTATTTCTCCGTTTTTCAAAGAAATTGTAGTTTCTTTCGGATCATAAGCGCTTGAATAATAAGGTATTTTGTTCAACGACGCTAATCTGTCATATTCGCTAACCGATAGGCGGATACCTTGTTCAAAATAAGACTCTGCACTCTGTGGTAAAGTAGCACCTAACAGACTAAGCTCAGCTAAATACAGATTGGTTTCGGCAGAAGAAAAATGCAGACCGTACCATGCGTTTTTCTGGTTGTCAATTACCGCAGTCACATTCGGAGCATCAGGGAATGTGTATGTTTTATCACCCTGAAGCATTTCTCTGTGGTTTAACCTTGCCAGTGGAGTGTAGCTTTTGTTATCTATTTTAAAATTCGTTGTGTTGAAATAATTGTCGTTGATTGTTCCGTTATCTTTTGCGTAAACATTGATTGGTGCGCCATGATAACGAACCCAAGGTTCTCCCGGAGCTTTCCAGCTTTCAAAAACAACCTTTCCGTTTTCTGTTTTAGTATTTACCAAAGCTTTAATGTAAGATGGTAATTCCTTTTTGTTATCCAAGAAAGTTTGAACAACTAAAGAGTTGAAATCATTTTTCTGGAACATAAAACGTACACGTGGGTCTTGATTGTCTACCAAGAAGCTTATTAGTTGTTGTGAACCAAAACCTCCCCATAGATCATCACCGAAATGGTATTCCTGAGCACCTTTGCAATAGAAAAAGTCATCATCCAGACTTGACATAATTCCAACAGGGCTGTTGGCTACTTCTTGTGCAATCTGTAATGCTTTTGCTTTATTTGCATGTACTAATCTTACCGCGATCTTAAGTTTTAAAGAGTTCGCGAATTTTGCCCATTTTTCAGTTTTCCCACCATAAACAAAATCTTGTGTACCTAACGATACCTGATTGTCAATTTTAGCTCCTAAAACACTGATTGTCTCATCCAGCTGTTTAAGCCAAAGCGTAAACAACTCTTCCTGAGTTTCGTATTTAGGCGTTAAGATTGTGGGGTTGGAATGTAATACTTGTCCGGCTTCCGAATAAGCCATTGAACCATACATGTCTGTGCCGAAAAGTCCGAGGTAAACCAATAACGGATTACACATTACACGGATGTTTTCATATTTAGCCGCTTCCTCTTCGCTCATTTCACCCAAGAGGTATAAGATCTCTTCTGTACGTACTTTTACTTTAATAAGTTGGTTTTGCGAACCTTCATACGCACTCATCAGGTTTAATGAAGAGGAGTTCCCTGCATCTTCTGCAAGAGTAGCCTGTATCCAGGGCAACATGTATTGAAGGTTGTTGTAAAACCATTGTTGATAGCCCGCAGGTTCAAACTCGGACAATGCTTTTGTGAATACATATCGTATATCCGGTTTTGTAACCACAGACGGCTTTGTATTTGTTTCGGCAAACTCATCACGACATCCTGTCGTAAGTACGGAAGCTCCGATTAGTGTCGCAGTTATGAAAAGTTTAAATTTCATGATTTTTCTATATTTTAAATTAGAAATCCAAATTGATAGTTAACATGTAACTTGCCGTGTATGGACTATTAGAACGTTCACGGAATTCTCCAGACTTATTACTTCTTACACCTTCTGGATGGAGGTTGTTAGGAAGTGAATTATAGATGTAACCCAGATTTCTTGCACTAACAGAAAGATTAAGTCCTTTCGCTCCTAATTTAGAAGAGAAGTTTTTAGGTAATCTATAGCCTACAGTAATCTCGCGAAGTGCAACATAGCTTAATTTGCTAACCCAATCGTCATTTACAGTTCCTGTACCCCAGCTGTTTGTCCAGTAATGGTAAGCAGAGGCGTGAGCAGGTTCTAAAACACCTTCTTTCACTAAATCAGCAAAGCTGCGTCCGCCTACATTATACGTTTTTCCATCAACACCGGTTACTTTAGTGTTATCAGCGAAAACTCCTTCAGGAATAACCCCGTCATTGAAACTCAAACCTTTAGAGTCTGCATAATTAGAAGTCCATGACATACCTCCATTTTTAGCATCTCTATATCTGAGTGATGTTTCCGTGTAGCCGTAAGCCAAACCATATTTGTTTGTATAAGATGCGATAAGACCTCCGAATCTTGCGTCTAAGCCAATTCTAAGGCTCAAATCTTTCCATTTTAGACCGGTTGCTAAAGAACCTAAGAAATCAGGTTGCATATTACCTACTACTTCAGCAGTACCACTTCTTTGTGCATAAGGGGTTCTGAAGTCGTCTCTCCATTCCAGGATTGTTTGTCCGTCTTTATTCTTTTTAGGCATTGCGTCAGACATTAACAAGCCATAAGGGCCATTTACCTTTGCTACTGAACCAACTCTGTAGTTACCATAATCAACATCTCCTTCTAATCTGATGTAATTAGCAACATTAGGATGTAATTCTACAATTTTGTCTCTATTGCGTGTATAAGTCAAATCTAACGTCCATTCCCAGTCTTTATTTCTGAAAGGAACAGTGTTGATGGCAATTTCAATACCTGAGTTTTGAATGTTTCCGGCATTAACAAGTTGTTTGTCTCTTCCTGATTCAAACGGAATTGCAATTTCCATGATTTGGTTTTTGGTGTTTTCTTTGTAATAAGTAGCATCAATGTTGAAGCGACTATTCAGAAAACGCCAGTCTAAACCTACTTCCCATGAGTTTTTACGTTCAGGCTTCAGATTTGCCGAATATAATTTATCAGCGATGTCATTTGTGTAGATCGTAGTTCCGTTTGGTTGCAGAAGGGATGCTAATTTATAGCCGGAGTAAATAGAATAAGGTGATGCGTCATTTCCGACTTGCGCCCATGATGCACGTATTTTCCCTAATGAAATCCATGAAGGAAGTTCAAATGTTTCGTTTAATAACCATGAACCACTAACTGAAGGGTAGAAGTATGAATAATTACCGGTACCATTTGTGTAAACTAAACTTGAAGACCAGTCATTACGTCCGGTTACATCCAAGAATACCTGATTTTTCCAAGCAAGGTTTAAAGCAGCTACAGCCGAAAGCATTCTTTTCTCGTTTCTGATTTCTGCTTCTGCCTTAATCGGATTTTTACTGTTTTCAAGGAAATACTGTCCGGGAACTACTAATCCACCGTCTGTTTTGGTAAGCTGATGTCCGCCAGTTATCGTGTAATATTCACCACGTACGAAACCGCCGATGTTAAAATCCTGTACAGGCTTATCGAACGTAAATGTTCCGGCAAACGTTGTTTGTTTGTCGTAGTCTTGTCCCATTTCATAGAAGCCGCCATCGTTATTGTAGCCACTTCCCAGTTCTTTTCTTTCCCAGCTTTTGAAATAATAGTTCATATTTGCTTCAGCACGGAATCTTACCCAATCCTGAATTTTAACATTAACTTCAACAGTTGGTCTGATCAATGTTTCTTTTTGAGTAATGTCATAGTTGTCGATTTCAAACCATAGTCCTTTTCCCGGAACAGGTCCGTAGGTATCTCCATAATTTGTACTCGCTATACCTGTTTGATGATCACCCAGATATTTATTGCGGAAGTACTTGGTGTCATGCATGGTTGTATAACTTACGGCAAATGCCTCTCCGAGGTTGCGTTGAGCATTTTTAGGTGTAGAGTTCGCAAACGTAACCGATGCATTGATATCTACTCTGTCGCTTATTTTATGAGATCCCTTTAATAATAACGAATATCTTTCAAAATCGTTGTTCTCAACAATACCTTTTGATTTTTTGTAAGATAGAGAAGAGAAATAGTTTGTTGTTTCATTTCCTCCACGGATAGAAACGTTTGTGTTTGTGTTAAGCCCCAACTGATAAGCATCTTTCATGTTGTTCTTAACCGGAGAATAAGTTGTTGAAGTACCATCATAATTTTCGATAGTTCTACCATCATACTTAGGTCCCCAAAGTCTTGTTGTTTGTCCGATCAGGGTAGGATCTCCGTTTGAGTTTAACCAAAATTGGCCCAGGTTATCCCATTTCTTATACACCTTTTTTGATGGATCAGAAGGGTCCGCAATTTGTTCTCCATAGTTGGCATTCCCTGAGTAATTACCGGGTCCGTAAATCATCTGGCGATCATAAGTGCCATACACATGATCCATACCAAAACTCTGACTTACCGAAACGCCAAAACCTGTACTGCCTTTTCCGCTTTTAGTTGTGATAACAACAGCTCCATTCAGCCCGCGCGATCCGTACAGTGCAGTAGCTGCAGCTCCTTTAAGCACACTAACGGATTCAAAATCGTCTGAGTTTAAGTTTTTAAGCATATTACCAAAGTCATTCGCATTCGAATCCCAGTCAGATGATGCTGTACCTGAGGTTTCGTTAGACAAAATAACCCCGTCTACTACATAGATAGGTTGGTTGTTATTGCCTAATGTAGATGCACCACGAATTTGAATTTTGGTAGCACCAAACATACCACCGTCTGAACCTGCAATCTCAACTCCGGCAACTTTTCCTTGCAATGAAGCAACGGGGTTGATCGCATTTCTATTTAAATCGTCGCCTTTAAGCTCGGTTACTGCATAACCAAGTGCTTTCTGCTCGCGCTTCATTCCTAAAGCCGTAACAACAACTTCATCCAGTTTCTGAGTGTCTTCTTCTAACGTGATGTTAAGAGCGCTTTGGCCGGTGTAAGTGATTTCCTGTGAGATATAGCCAATGAAAGAGATCTGGATGATTGCTCCATTGGGTACGTTCTCCAAGGTGAAATTACCATCGAAGTCACTGATTGTTCCATTGACAGTTCCTTTTATAACAACAGAAGCTCCGGTAACAGGCCCCATATTGTCTACTATTGTACCACTGATTTTTCCGTTTTGCTGCGTTACTTGTATGCCGGGTTTTGCCGGAACAAGTTCAGCATGCAGACCACCTGCGAAAGTCAGGGCACCGGTAAGCAATAAAAGGCTAACAGGTTTGTACGATTTGAACATAGTAAATGATTTAAATTTGAATTATTTATATTTTTAATTCTGAAAAAAATGTTTTATAGCTTTTAGCATTTAACGTATATCAACACTCATGTTGGGTATTATGACATTCGATTGCAAATCTATTTTATTGTGTAAATAAGTATAGCAGTCTTTGATTTTTTTAGCTTGCCAATTAGTTTCATGAACTATTTTACCTGGTTAACGAACGATATTGCTTAGAGTATTTCTATCTTTGTGCGTTTTTAAATGTTTAGAAATGCAAAATCTTAGCAAATACTGTTTGGTTTTAGTAATGCTTTTTAGCTCATTTACTGTTTTAGCCGAACGTTTTCATTTTAGAACTGTAGGGAGTCAACAAGGGTTATCACAGGCATCTGCTATTTCTATCTGGCAGGACGCCTTGGGGCGCATGTGGTTTGGCAACGATGCGCTGAACTGCTATAACGGAGAATCAAGCAAAGTTTACAGAGTTTCCGAGTTCTTTCCGGAACTTGAGGATTCAGATATTCATGCTATTTGCGGCAATGATTCAACGCTTTATTTCCTGGCTCAGGATTATCTTGTCGGACTTGATTTGCTGACAGAGCAATTCTTTTTTACCGGTATTCAGGCTGTTTGTACCAGTATGATAAATAATCGCTTGTACTATTCTACACAAACCGGAGGATTATTTGAATATGATCGTTCGTCGGGAGATAGTCGTAAGCTATTGGATCTGCAAGCAACAAGTGGAGTAATCTACAGTTTTGTGGAGGATAGTGAGGACGTTCTTTGGATAGGAACCGCCTCCGGATTATACAAGATTGATATTGTAACCGGGATGATCTTGTCGAACTATTTTGAAGAAGATATTATCACCTATTTATTCAAAGACTCTAAGGGTAACTTGTGGATATCCTCTCGTTCAAAGAATGTTCGGATAATCAGACCTAACGGGCATGTCTCTACATTAATATATGGAGACAACAAAAGGCTGTTTGAACACGAAGCGATTAGTTTTACCGAAGATTCTAAAGGAGATATCTGGTTAGGTACCTTAAACGGACTCTTTCAGGTAACATCGCCTTTGAGAGAAGCTCCTGCTCAGGTAGACAAAGTTGCGTTTATGCCGGAGTTCTCTATCTATGCGTTGTATACGGACAGGCAAGGTACAATCTGGATCGGATCGTATTATGGCGAAGTGCGCTATTTTAATCCGGAAACTGATAACTACTCGTTATACACAAGTAAAGAAGATGATCCTTCCCGGTTGCACGGGGTTATTCTGGGTGATATAGTAGAAGATGCCGACGGCTTTTTGTATGTTTCTTCAGAAGGAAGCGGGGTTAATGTCATTTCTCCGGACAGGCGTATGATCCGGCATTTGACGGTTGCCTCTCATAAACTGCCTCACGATAAAATAAGAACTATGTATTATGACGAGAAATATAACCGTATATATATAGGTACGTATATGGAAGGGTTGGTTTATTACGAACGAAACACAGATCGTGTTTATCCCGTTTCCTCGGATTCGCTAATAACGAGATACCATAAGATCATTGAAGAGATTATTCCGTATAACAATTACCTTATATTTCTTACGCAAGACGGGTTGTTTAAAATGAACCGCCAAACAAATCTGATTTCTCCTTTGTTCACTGATCCGGAATTAAAGCGACTATCCTCCGGGGTGACCCGTGCCGTTTATTTAGACGACAGGAATATTCTGTGGGTATCTTCATTAGATAACGGGCTTTTTACGGTGGATATGACCAACTCTAAGCTGCTTTCTTTTTATGGAGATGGATTAAGCGAAGAAAGTATAATTCCAAGTCCGGTGATCAGTATCTGTGGCAACTCAAAACAGGGAATATACTTCGCGACTCAAAAGTCAGGAATTCTGAGTTTCGATGTAGAGTCAGAAAAAATCACTTCTTATTCTGTTGATCAAGATATACTTCTCAGTAATATTTGTTATAAGGTGGCCCTTTCGGGATACGGCAACCTGATCGTTACTTCCAATAAAGGTGTTTCAATTCTGAATATATCAGCCAGAAGAGCCATTAACTCTTCCAGTCACATTCGTTTAGACGGAACATCACCCATCATGTCGCTAAGTCCGGACTGTGCTCTATTTGTCTCACCCCGTAGCCGGAATATTTATGTTGGCGGTTTGCAAAAGCTGATTTCATTTGACGAGAAAGAGATAAGCACCGTTAAACGTAACTATACATTATATATAAGCTCCATACAAGTCAACAACTCGCCCTTAAATCACGCGGCTCCGAAGATTCACGAAAGTACACCAAGACTTAAAGAATTGGAACTGCCTTCAGATAAGAACACGGTGAGTATCACGTTTGCTTCTTCAAACTATTTATCGTCTTATTACACCGGCTATGAATACAAGATGGAAGGACTCTCCGGATTTGATGAGTGGACACAAACTGATCATAAAACCGTTTCCTTCACATCGCTTCCTCCCGGAACATACGTGTTTACGGTACGGGAAACATCCGATCCTGAAAAAACCACTACGCTCAGCATAACCATTAAGCCTCCTTTCTGGAAATCCTATCCGGCCTATTTTCTCTACATTATTATAATAGGTAGTGTTTTATGGTTTGCCGTGCGCACAAGTAAAGCGAGGGCGGTTTTGTATGCTACCTTGGACTATCAGAAAAAAGAATCGGAACGGGTACAGGAGGAAAACAAGAACCGATTAAATTTCTTCACCGGGATTACCAATGAATTCAGAACACCGCTTACGCTGATAATAACAACATTAGACAGACTGTTGAGTGATGTGGGTTCTGTAAGTAAGTCGAAGTTGGAGCGCGTACGGAAGCAGGCAATACGTATGCAAAGCCTTTTTGTGGAACTACAGGAATTTAGAGAAGCGGAAAACGGACTCCTTCGCCTGAAAGTCGGTTATTACAGTATGACGAAGTTTCTGCATGAAATGCACGATGTGCTGTCTGAATATGAATCCACCTTGCAGGTTACCTTTAATTTCTACCATCCGGGAGAAGATGTTAAGGTTTGGTTTGACTGGGCACAGATGCAGAAGGTTATGTACAACCTCTTATTTGCTATTTCAAAATTGGTGCATGAAAAAGGAAATGTGGATATATCATTGCACGCTAAGGCATCCTGGGTTGAAATACGGATTAGTTGTAACGGAGATATCTACGACGAAGAAATGTTGTTGCAGCTGTTTGATGTTTTTGAAAATGTGTCTCAAACCACCGAACTGCGAGATGCCATGGGCATAGTACCCAATAACATAATCGGATTGGCTTTTGGCAGAAAGATCATATTGATGCATAAAGGCGAATTAATTGTTCGGACGGAGAAAGAAGGTACCTCCTTTACTGTGCGCCTTCTAACCGGTGAAGAACATTTTACCGCCGAGGAAAAGACCGGAACGACCGAATTTATAACTCGTCATTTACCCGCTTTTCCGGATATTCCGGAGCAAGCGGAAGAATCTGTTGTAGATGAGGACAAAGATTTGTCCGAAAAAACCGTAAAGTTATTGCTTGTCGATAATGACGATGAATTGCGTATGATATTAAAAGATTCATTCTCGTCGGTTTATGAAGTCTACGAAGCAACACGCGCAGAAGAAGCCCTGAATATTGCCGTTGAAGAACAGCCAGATGTGATTATCAGTGAAGTGTCGCTGGCCGGACTTTCAGGCATAGAACTGTGTGCCGCATTGAAAGCCAATATTAAAACACTGCATATCCCGGTTCTGCTGATTACTACACATCCATCCGCAAAGCAACAGCACGAAAGTGTTAGGGCAGGGGCAGAGGAATATGTAGTAAAGCCTTTCAGTATGGAATATTTGTTCTTGCGCTGTAACAGCATGGTGAAGAACCATAAAAACATTCGCCGCAAATATACCGGACAGTCGGAAGACGAAGCTCAGGCTTTAGCAACCAACCTCCAGGATCAACGCTTTTTAGACAAAGCGAACCAAGTTGTTGAAAAGAATATAGAAGATGTGGCGTTTGACACCACAATATGGAGTAAAGAACTGGGAATAGGACGTACGCGATTGTTCGACAGAATTAAAACGATCACCGGCATGACGCCAAACGATTATATCCTTCAGATTAAAATGAATAAAGCGCTGGTTTTACTTCAGGAACACGAAGAACTAACCATTTCGGAAATTGCCTATAACCTGGGCTTCTCTAACCCTGCGTACTTTAGTAAATGTTTTAAAAAGCAAATAGGCATTACTCCCCAACAATACCGGAAAAAATAAGCGGCTTTTTCTTGTTCTTCCTTGACGCTTTCGGGCCAATATTGGTCTGCTCTACACATGCGCCTTGTTGCCGGATTAAACGAGTTTTCCGGTCGGGGCGTAGCTCGATTTTTTTTTATTTTAATTAAAAACAGCGCTCGATTTACCGCTTTTGAAGGCGATTTTTATACGGCTGACAATCAACAAATTAGAAGACCTGAAAACATAAAGGTTATTTTTCTAAACATAAAGGTTATTTTTTAAAAAATAAAGGATATATTTTCAGACATATAGTAATATAGAAAATTGCCTGTTGTAAACACCACAAATAATCTGTAATTCCGGCACTGCAAAATCGGAATTACACTATACCCAGGACGGGAAAACAACCCCGAAAATACCCTGTCTGAAATCGAAAAAAAGGCCGCAACTCTTTACCCTGCTAATTAGCCCATATTAGAATATCAGATGATATTTTTTCTGCCTGATTTTGCTCCTGCGCTATTAAGTGTGAAAAAGCTGATTCGTTCGGTTGATGGAGTACATGCCTTACAAGCATTGTATATCATTAGGCGCAGTAATATTTTATCCGGGTTTGCATTTATCGAAAAACACAAAAAAAAAGAAACATAAAATTATAGCAGACACGAAAAACGAACATTAATATTGTAAAGTGTCCGTAAAATCCGTTTATAGGTATTTATTTGAGTAGGGTGTTACGAATATATCAAATATATAATTGAAATAATCGCTGATATTTATACTAATTATTCTTTTAAAGGGATATCTTTGCAATAGTTTTATGAACGAAAAATAAAATTATAAAAATGTGTTGTTGAATTATTGTTGTTTGACCGTTACTATGAAGAGAAGCGAAATTAACCGTAAACGTCTCTCCTTCTAAAGTAAAATTTCAAATGTAAATATGAACTCCTGCTATATAAGGAGATGGTTTTACATTGCTGTACTGTTGTTGTACTGTCGTTATTATAATTTAATGTTCACTGTGTTTAATTTATATAATTAAGAAGGGTGGTTAAGTCTCTTATATAATTATGTAGTTGACACGGAATTAATAGATATTGACTAAATATTAATAGTTATACATAACTACTTTCTTCCAAAAGAATAATTATGATTTGTATGAAAAGAACAATTTTGTTTTTGTCAGTAGTCTTGTTGCCTTTGTTGAGTAAGGCACAGGCTCAATCGGATTCAATTATGCAAGAGGCAACTCCGCTCTTCAATTTGAAGACGAACTTGCTTTATGATGCTACGACTACGTTTAATTTGGGAGCTGAATTCCGATTAAACGATCGTTTGAGTCTTGAACTTCCGTTCAATTACAACCCCTTTACATTCTCAAATAACCGGAAGTGGAAACATTTTCTGGTTCAGCCGGAACTACGCTGGTGGACAAATGAGACGTTTAAGGGGCATTTCTTTGGTGCTCACGCACATTATGGTATCTATAATGTAGGAGCATTACCAAGCGGACCATTTTCCAAAAATATGCGAGATCACCGCTACGAAGGTTCTTTAATAGGTGCCGGAGTAAGTTATGGTTATCGCTGGAATTTTTCTCACAAGTGGGGAATGGAAGCTACGCTGGGAGTAGGGTACGCTTATCTTGATCAAAAGAAATACCCTTGTGTAAAATGTGCACCTGAATTAGGCAGCAGAAACTGTCATTATGTAGGTCCTACGAAGGCTGGTCTTTCATTGATCTATACATTCGGTGGAAAGAAAAAACAAATTGCGCCGGTTTATGTGCCTGTTGAGCCGATACCTGAGGTGTTGCCTCCTTACGAACCTAAGTTAGTGGCCGCTTTTGTAGTGCCTGAGGTGGAAACGGTGAAACTGAGAAGTGAAGCGGGTAAAGCTTATCTGGATTTCCATGTAGGTAAGTCTGTTGTGGAACAAAATTTCAAGAATAACGCTAACGAATTACAACGTATCTATACATTGATCGACGAGCTGAAAGCTGATGATAATGCCACAATCACACAGGTGGAGATTATCGGTTATGCCTCGCCTGATGGAGGAGCGGAAATGAACAAGCGATTGTCTGAGAAACGTGCTTATGCTTTGCAGGACCATATCCGTAAGAAATATGATTTTGCCGGAGTTCAATTCTCTGTTCGCGGTGAAGGTGAAGACTGGATTACATTCGAAAAGATAATTGAAACCTCAAGCGACGAGGCTAAAGACCGGATTTTGACTATTATTCGGAACTCAAGTTCGGAAGATCAGAAAGAACGACAATTAGCCGCGTTGGGTGGTGTTTACAACCGGATAAAAACAGACATATTCCCTCAACTTCGTCGTTCAGACTATACACTACATTATACTGTGCTTCCTTTTACAGTTGAAAAGGGTAAGGAAGTATTTAAAACAAAACCATCAAGTTTATCATTGAACGAAATGTTCCTGATTTCAAAAACGTACGAACCAGGTAGTTCTGAGTTTAACGAACTGTTTGAAACAGCAGCACGTCTCTTTCCCGATAACGACGAGGCTAATCTGAACGCGGCAGCTAATGCGCTGAATCGTAAAGACCTCATCTCAGCAAGAAACTATCTGGCTAAGGTGAAGCAAGCAACGGTTACTTATTATAACAACCGTGGAATGCTTAACGCGCTGGAAGGCGAATGGGAAAAAGCAGCGGATGACTTTAATCGTGCCGCACAAATGGGTAATGATACCAATGTAAATCATAATATTGAAGAGATCGGTAAACGTAACTGATCGCTTCGGTCATTGACCGATTCTTGATTATTGTAATTATTCTCTATTTTGAAAAAGTGTTGTTTATCACATCATTCTCTATTGTTATTTATAATATTTTTTAGTTGTAATTATTTCTATTGTTGAGATTTTTTAGTTGTTGTTTTCTATTGTTATTTTTTTTTTAAGTAAACATTTTCTATTGTTAAATTATAAGTTTTAAATTTATGAAGATTAAAAATTTTCTATTAGCAGGATTATTTGTCCTTGGAATGGGATCCTGTAGTAATGATGATGTAATTGAAGGAACTGAAGGTGGTAGCCCGCTGGATGGTTATTTATCACTAACGATTAAAAGCGGTTCTATGAACCCGTCTACTAAAACTGCTCCGGGCAATGCTGCTGACGTGGAAGTCGGAACTACAACAGAAAACGGAATCTCTGATGTAACAGTTGTGTTGACTAATGCTGCCGGAGTTATTCAGCAAGTAGAAAAACCCGGGCTTGAAAACAGTACTACAACAAGGAAATTTGCAGTTACTACTGGTGATTATTTAGTTTATGCCTTGGTGAACGACGCTTCAAATTTAGCGATTAACGGTAATATCAATGATGTTGTAGCTGCTGCATCAGCAAATGAAATCACAAATGGATTTAAGAGCGGATCTTTCTTCATGACGAATGTGCAAAGTGATGCTTCTAAAAGCATTTTAGATGCAGGTAAATCTATATCATTAAAAGCAGGTAACGACCTTAAGGTTGAAATCAATGTAGACCGTTTAGCAGCGAAAGTTCGTAACAAATCAGGAGTACCTACTTTGTCAGGACAATTACAAAATCCGGATGTGAAAGTAATTATGGATGGTGTTAGAGTGGTTGGATTCGTTCCGATGAACATAAACCCAAAAATGAACATTATCCAAACTTGGGGTCTTAAAAATACTGAAGAGTCTGTTCTTGCAAACAACGTTTTGTTAACACCTGTTCAGTCATACGATTCTTATCTTCTTCCGTCAACAACTTACAAAAAGGTTGATGCGTCTACCGGTGTTGGTATTGAAGACTTAACAAGCGAGAGTCAGTATGTTGATTCTGTATACGTATCTGAAAACCGTCCTACAATTTTAATTAACGGTAAGGGTGTAACTGCTAAACATCAGGGACAAACTACTGCTGTTATCTACCGTGTAGTTGCTCAAAAGGGAGGTGCTGACGTTACAGCTACATTCTATGCGTATAATGGTGTTGCGTATGCAACTCTTGATGCTTTACCTGCGTCATTAGGTAATCTTACCGGAAAGACATTAGCAGAATTAAGAAACATGGGCATTAGCGTTTATGAAAATGGTGTAATGTATTATACTTATTTCATTAAAGATAATAACAGTAACTACAAATTAGGTACATCTGATTATTATGGCGTGTTCCGTAACTCTATCTACAACCTGAATATTACAGCAATCAAAAGATTGGGTGATGATGTTCCGGATGATAGCAAAAAACCAATCGATCCTGTTGATCCTGAAGATGCTAAAATCGAAGTTGCAGTATCTATCAACGACTGGGTATTGAACCAAATTGATATCGAATTCTAAAACATTTGTTTTACTATAATTATTGAGTGTATTGCCGCCGTTTGACGGCGGTAATACCTCTATTTTTCCTTGAAATTAACGTATAGAGTAATTTACTATTCATAAAAATAACCTGCTACATGGCTATACAAAATGCTTATAAACGAATAAAGACAAGTCTTTTGCTGTTTTCGGCTTTGTTTTTATTTACGACCTGCATCAAGGATGATCTGGATGAAGATTGCCGGATCCAAATTCATTTTGATTACAGCTACAATATGACCTCCGCAAATCGGTTTGGCGAGCAGGTTGATCAGGTCTCACTTTATGTTTTTGACGAAAACGACACTTTTATACAGGCATTCACCGAGCGTGGAGATCATGTATCCAAAAATGATTTTGCAATGACTATTCCTCTTTATAACGGGAAATATCAGTTTGTCGTTTTTGCGCAAAATAACAAAATAGAGGGAGATAAGGCCAATTTTAAATTCCCTACACTAAAGGCCGGTCAGTCCAGATTGGATGATTTAACTGCAACCCTTAAACGGGCACAATCCACATTTGATGGACAATTAAACAATTTATTAGTTGGATATCACAATACAATACATATAGATTATGTTACCAATTCGTCGGTAACTATTCAAACCAAAAAAATTACAAATACCGTTCGAGTTATTCTAGTTGATCGTGGAGTTGAGGAAGTAAACCAATCTACCTATTCATTGGCGATCTCGGATGAAGAAGGAAGCGGTATTGTGAAATATGACTACACGGTTGTTCCGGACGGATTTCTTAATTACTTGCCTTATTGGGCAGGAATGGGAACCGAAGAAAATACCCAAAACCAGCTTCAGTCCGGTGATAACCTGCAACGTACGGTTGTAAATGAATTTAGTCTTTCGCAGATAGATAGCTCACATAAAATGCGACTCGTTATCAAGAAACAATCAACAGGTGGTGTGATTATGGATGCTAACTTTTTTGCTTTGCTTCGAGCTTTGTTTGAAGTTGACAGTCAGGCTGATCCAAACTGGACATTCCAAGAGTATATTGACAGAGAAGATTTATTAATCATCACTCTTTATACGGATACCAAGACTTGGTTAGACTCTACTCTAATTATAAATGGTTGGGTAATTAATAATATCCAAGTTGAATTTTAAGAAACACATTGCGTACTATGATAAAAAATAAAGCATATTATTTACTACTGATTGCTCTCGTAGTTGCGTTTGGGGGATTGTTCTCATGTGCGAATGACGACCTTTCGCAAGAAATTAAATCGGTTCCATCAGAAGGATTTATGAAACTCCAGCTCAGTTTGCCGGACTATCAAATGCCCGATATTATTGATAAAAGGACGGGTACAAGAGCCATGGACGATAAGGCTGAAAATACAATAAAGACTGATCAGTTACAAGTTTTGGTGTTTAGTGAAGAAGCTACAGACACAACGTATTATTATAAAGCACCGGTTGTAGATGGTTCACTTCAGATAGATCCTTCTGATCCCAGCAAAGCAACCGTTACGATTAAAATGGTGAAAACGGATACACCGGAGACGAAAAAAGTCTCTATGATAGTGATTGCTAACCACGATCTGGCGGGTGTTACCCTTACTGAAGGAGTATCAAGAAAAGAAGAGGTTGTGAAAAACCTGCAATATTTAATGCCCGCCTCAAACGGCAAATGGAATGCTTCGACAGGAAACTCAACATCTTTACCTATGTGGGGAGAAATAAAAGGAGTAAAAGTTTCCGAACAAAACATGATCGCTCCGGAACTTATACTTTACCGTGCATTAGCGCGTGTTGATGTAGGTTTAGCATTTAAAACAACAGGCGGCAGCATAACCGAAGAAGCTGAAGGAATTGCCGGTTTTAAAATTTCCGATGTGAAAGTATACCGTACTTTCAATAAGGGCTATTTAGCGCCGCTATCAGCAAGTCCTAAACCGGGTGAGATTGGATATGAGCCTTCTGTTCCGGGAGATGCTACACGTAGAGCCGATAATGCACCGGTGAGTTTTGGACCTTTCACACAAACGAATAGCTATGTTCGGGAAATTTATATACCTGAAGCAAACTTGCCTGGTACACCATCAAACGATAATATGCATTGTATCGTAGTAGGTGGTTATTATGATGGTGTTAGATCTTACTACAGATTAGATTTTGCTGAGGATACTGATCGCGACACACGCGTGTATATGCCTATCTTACGTAATCATCGTTATATATTCAATATAAAAAATGTGAGCGGTGTAGGGTTTGAAACTCCGGAAGATGCGTTAAGGTCGGTTTCATCAGGAACCATTGATTATGAACTGATCGTTTGGGATGAAACAATACATGAAATGCATATCCAAGGGAAACACTATTTTGGTTTGGATAACAGAGAAATTACGTTGAATGCGAAAAGAACAGCAGAAATGCCGGCAAATAGATTCGACATTAAATACCAGACCAATTACCCGATTACCAACACGGATAAAATTACTTTTGAGTGGGAAAATCCGGCAAATCCGTTAGATCCTTCTGTATCTTCATTGTTCGAGGCTGAGACGATTGCCGGGGGGGCTAAAGGAATTATCCGCATTAAAGCACTCACCAACAATGAATCCAAAGCAACACTATCTGATGTGCTACGAGTTCGGGTTGGATCGTTCCTGATAAAGGTGGTCGTAAATCAGGAGAATATGAATCTCAAATATAATCTTGATTGTTCATCCGTAAAAGTGCTCGGAACATATAGACCGGGTTATAATTTGTCTCCAAATACGCACAAGATACAGTTGACGTTTATTGCTGAAGATCCGAGCATAATCGGTTCGGCATACGAAATACATACAGAGGAAATATATGGTATTAAATTCCAAGCGTCTGGTAATGTTACCGCGATGACTCAAACGGTACAATTAACAGGAACAGGAAAACTGGAAACACCTATTGATGCAAGAACAGCTCCGTTTACTGTGAATATCGTTTCAAACAGTGGTTCAGGATCACATTGCGAAGCAACCATTTATCCGGTAATTTCAAAAATGAGGGTATTGAGTATTGCAAATGACAATGCAACTTATAGATATGATATTAGTATTCCAAGTGGTGGAGCCTACAGCATTTTAAAATCACAAAATAATTTTGGTTCTAACGAAAATAGTCTTGTGAAGATAGAAAGTCTTGATATTATTCAGGGGCGAAATGGAGGCGGATTGCAATATTTAAAACCTCTATCTGCAGACTCTTATAAGTGGTTGCGTGATGGGATGGAAGTAACAGAAGACGGAGTTACCAGAAAATATTTGGCCGATATTCTATATGTGGGTCATGATGGACTATATAATATGAGTACTTCTGAAGTTCAGACATTGTTGACATATATGAAAAATGGTGGAGTCATTGTGATGTTTAATGAAGGAGGTGATCCTTCCGGAGGTAGTCAGGGAGATGGTATTGCAGGTCCACAAAGAATTTTTAAAGGATTATTCCCGACGGCCAATATTCATTTAGGTAGAGCTGGTACCAATGCTGTGATTCCATTTGCAGGTAATGCTATTTATAAAACAGGAACTGATACCGAATGGAATGAATTTATGTATAAGCTTCAAAATGATCCTATCTTAAACGGACCGTTTGGCGATATTAGAGATAAACATTGGGGCGAAGATGCCAGTTGGGCAACTGCAATAAATACGAGCGCATTTCCAAGAAAGAGTGGTTCTAATGAAATATCAGATGATATATCGATCTATTCCTATGTAGCGGACTTTTCTTCTGCGCATATAAATAACTCTAAAGAGTATGCTTCAGGCTTTAAATATGAAACAGATCAAAATTCAAGCAATTTGGTGAGCTTTGTTTTCTTTGGAGACGGAGGTTTTATTTCCACTAACAATAACAGTACAGCAATAGTACCATGTCCATTCTGGTGGAACCCTACTACGCTTATGCCGGTGGCAAAACCAAACTATAACGGAACGGGTATACCGGTATATAACTCTCAAGCATTTTGTAATATAATGGCCTGGGCTGTGCAACGATCTGCTGATCTATTCCATAAGCGTGAAGCCGCAATGGGTAGATAATTCGGATACTGAATTATGAATTAATTATACGAATACGATATGAATCTAAATATAGTATTAAAACAATGGTTTAAAGGTGTTTGTTGCCTGTTTATACTACTGTCTGCCTTGAGCTGCTCAGATAGTTACGAAGGGGATAAACGAATTGCAAATGAGAATGCAGCTTTAGTAACGCTGGATCTGCTGGTTCCGGGTGTTGAAACTACGGAGAGTATAACCCGGGCCATGGATGTTAGTCAGGAAAAGGCGATAAAGAATCTTCAGGTATTGGTGTTTGAGAATACTGCAACGGCGGAAGTTTATCGGAATGTGGGTGAGGTAACAAGCTCATCCAACACGCAATTGACAGTAAAAATGCCATTAGACAAAGCGGAGTATCGTTTTGTGATATTGGCAAACGCACCGAAATTGTCGATTGCCGATGGTGTTGCAAAAGAAGAAGCATTAAATGAATTCACGTTTGCCTGCTCGTCTACATGGGCTACTAATGGAGACAGATCCTATATTCCTATGTGGGGCGAGACTAGAAACATCGTGACGGTAGATGCTAACAAAAGCATCTCGGTGTCTCTTTTCAGAGCATTAGCCAGAGTGGATGTGGGGCTGAACTTTAAAGCGCAAACGCAAGGTAATCAAACGGAAGAGGTAGACGGACTGTCAAATTTCAAGATTTCCAGTATACGAGTTTATCGCACAATGAATAAAGCTTATGTGGCTACTTCAACCGATAAAATGAATATCAATAAGGATGACGTGATCAGCAGTTACATACCTGATGACGCAGAATTTAATCTGTCTAATGGAACATCTACAACCGACAGATCTGTTGCAGATGCTTACCCGTTGCTTTATAAATTGAATTCGCCGGCTAATAAATACATTCGTGAAATATATATACCCGAATCTGTTATGCTGCCATCTTCGTCTTCTTTCGTGTCGATGGACGATGTGCCTTGTTTGGTAATTGGTGGTCATTACAAGGGTGGAGAGGAAACGTTTTATCGCGCCGATTTTGCATCGTACACCAAAGATGGTGTTATAAGCAAGGTAGATAGCTATAAAGAAGTACTTCGTAACCATCGTCATGTGTTTAACATTAAGGCGGTAAACAGTCCAGGCTTTAAAGAACCGGAGCAGGCGTTGCATAGCATTGTAACTCCGATGGAATTAAATGTTTCGGTTTGGAATGAAGTGCCTTTGAATATGTTTGTTCAAGGAAATAAATTCTTCCAGATTAAAGATCGGGAAGTAGTTCTTAACGCCAATTATCCGGTATATAATAATTCGATATATCCATTGATCGGTGTTGCTATACCCTTTACTACGAATATTAAGTTTGTTGAATCTGGTGCTATACCAGGTTATCCGGGATTCTTCAAATATAAAAATTTAACTTTCAAATGGAATTCAACAGGAACCGATTACCATTCAAGGTTTCAGGCTTTGGTGTACTTAAAAGATGTACAGCATTCAGGCGGTCCGTTAATTCCTGCTAATTCACTTGTAATCCAGACCAATAAAGAAAACATTGGAGGAGGAGGTACTTCGGCCGGTGAAATCTCAGATGTTTTGCATGTAACGGTAGACAACATGGAATTCAGTATTAAAGTAACACAAAAAGCGGCAAATGTTGAATACAGCTTGATGTGTGAAGAGACTGTAGTTAATGGAAAGTATCGTGAAGGTGTTGAATTGAACTATTCTAATTATCTGGAAGTTAAAATCAGCTCTTCTAAAGATTTGTATACAAATCAAACCCATCTGAATATTTATTCGGAGAAACGGAAAGGTATACAGTTTGCTTTCGACGGCAAGTTGGATAAGCAAGGTGTTTACCAGAACAACAAGTATGTTTATACGATAAAACTACAAGGATCGGGTACGCCTGTCAAAGATCCGTATGACCCGAATAATCCTGACAAACTTGACGGAATTCTTACACGCATTGACAAACTTATCATTAACTCGAACTCGGTGAATAATAGTTCGTGTGCCAATACAACAATTCTTTTCGGTTACAAAACGAAGCGAATTCTGGCTATAGGAGCTAATGCGATCTATAGATTTGGATATATGTTGGAACCTAACACCGGATCACGCGCCTTTGTAGATGCAAGTATCAATTTTGGTATTGATCCTAAAAGTACCGTTACCATGGAGCAATTTCCGAGCAATTACAGACATCCCGGTAATTATCCAAATAAAACGGATAGTTATGCTGCTAATAACGCCTTTCATATTGAATATATGACTGCCGGAAGAGGAATGGCCGGAGAGAGAATAAAAGAAGATTATTTAAATCAGATGTTGTCCGGATTTAAACCGGATATTATTCTCACCGGTCAGGCAATAGACTTTACTGATGGAGCGATAAGCGCTATCTCTAATTTCGTGGATAAGGGAGGTGTATTCCTGATGTTCAATGAATATTATCCGTCTGAAAAGAGTATTAATAAAATGGCGGGTGCTATTTTGGGCTCGACGTTAACCGGAAAGAACGAAGCGATTGCGATGCATGAATTTGCCTTTCGATTACCGACCGGAAATCAATATAAGGATGATATGATTCTGAATGGTATGTTTGGCGATTTAAGAGGAGCCTCATGGGGTACCGATGGTTACTTTGTACATGGTTTTGGCGGAATTCCAATGAATGATGTTGTTGTATATAACACCCGTAAACATGATGGAAAACCTTGTTTCTTCCGTTATCAAAAGAAACCGTTTGTGTTTGTCGGTGATGGTGGCTTTATATCTAATGATAAACGCTATATCGGGCCTACTTATGTGGGAATGATAGACTATTGTCCGTTTGCAATTAATGCAGCTTATCAGCCGATTGACCGTACGAATTATACACCATCAAAATTTACAGTGAGCAACTCTAAACTTTTTGGTAATATTCTTACATGGGCTGTTGATTACGCCGAGCAGTATGGAATAAATCGTTAAACTACTTATATAACGAATTGTTTAGTCATCCACTGTTACTCGAAGAACTTTACATCTTCGACTAACAGTGGATGATTTTTTTTTAGCGCGTTTGTCGGAATTACCGGTTGAAGTGAATGTTAATTCCAACAAATTAACAATTCAAATTTTCCCTTATCTCAGAGGTGTTTTTTTGCAATACTATATATTTTAAAAGATATCCTTTATTTTTCCGAAAATAACCTTTATGTTTGGAAAAATAACCTTTATGTTTTTCGATGCATGCAATCGTTTGATTATTAGCTATATAGCGATTTCGTAAAAACAGAAGAAAAAGAGCTGTTTTTAACTTAAAAAAGCAAGAATTTAAGTAGAGTCATATCTGCCGGAACAACCTTCCTTTTTTACTTCTGCGAATTTCTGTTGAATTGTCTCTTTTACGTAAAAAATACGATTGCTTCCTTGAAAAGGTGATGAATCAAAACTAAAGATTAGTAACAGAAATATATTACCTTTGTGCACCAAAGAATATAAGTAATGGATAATCAACGTTATAATTTGCGTGGCGTTTCGGCTTCAAAGGAAGATGTGCATAACGCCATAAAGAACATTGACAAAGGGATTTTCCCTCAGGCTTTTTGTAAAATAATTCCTGACATATTAGGAGGTGATCCGGAGTATTGTAATATAATGCATGCTGACGGTGCCGGCACAAAATCATCGCTGGCTTACCTCTATTGGAAAGAGACCGGTGATATTTCTGTGTGGAAAGGAATCGCACAGGATGCGTTGATTATGAATATAGATGATCTCTTGTGCGTTGGGGCTACCGATAATATTCTTGTTTCTTCTACCATAGGACGGAATAAATTATTAATACCCGGAGAAGTGATTTCGGCTATTATTAACGGTACCGATGAGTTGTTGAAAGAATTGCAGGAATTAGGAGTTGGTTGTTACGCAACAGGCGGAGAAACGGCTGATGTGGGCGACTTGGTTCGTACAATTATTGTAGACAGTACGGTTACTTGCCGGATGAAGCGTAGTGAGGTTATTGATAATAAGAATATTCAAGAAGGAGATGTTATCGTCGGAATGTCGTCGTATGGTAAAGCTACGTACGAAAAAGAATACAATGGAGGGATGGGTAGTAATGGGCTGACCTCTGCCCGTCACGATGTATTCTCGAATTATCTGGCCACTAAGTATCCGGAAAGTTTTGATCCGCAGGTGCCTGCTGATTTGATCTATTCGGGCGGACTGAAATTGACAGACACGATTGATAAACTGGGTATAGATGCCGGCAAATTAGTGCTTTCGCCAACCCGCACCTATGCACCGATTATTAAAAAAATATTGGATCGGTTCAGACCGAAAGTGCATGGAATGGTGCATTGCTCGGGAGGCGCGCAAACTAAGGTGCTGCATTTTGTAAAGAATAAACGTGTTGTAAAGAATAATTTATTTCCTATTCCTCCTCTTTTCCGCATTATTCAGGAACAAAGTGGCACGGCGTGGGAAGAGATGTATAAGGTTTTCAATATGGGACACCGTATGGAAATTTACATTGCGCCACAATATGCGAAAGAAATTATTTCTATAAGTAAATCTTTTGGAGTAGATGCTCAAATTGTTGGTTTTGTTGAAGAATCCAAAAATAATCAATTAATAATTGAAAGTGAAAAAGGTCGCTTCCTTTACTAAAATATACGCATGATTGAGAGTGATTTGTTAACGAGACTGAGTGGCTTAGTGAGTAGGTTTGAAGAGGTTGGTACACTGATTACCGACCCATCGGTTATATCCGATATGAAAAGATTTGTCAAACTTACTAAGGAGTATCGTGAACTTGAGAAAATAAACCTTGCGCGTCTTGAATACATCAGAACACAGGAAGGATTAGCCGAAGCAAGGGCTATCTTAGACACTGAACAGGATGCGGAAATGCGTGAAATGGCTCGTGAAGAGTTGGAATTATGCACAAATCGTATTCCGGAACTTGAGGAAGAAATAAAACTTTTGTTGGTGCCGGCTGATCCGCAAGATGAAAAAAACGCGATTGTAGAAATCCGTGGAGGAACAGGAGGTGACGAAGCCGCTATCTTTGCCGGAGACTTGTATCGTATGTATGTTCGGTTTTGCGAAAATAAAGGTTGGAAAATTGAGCAAACAAGCAGCACTGAAGGTACTTCAGGTGGTTTTAAAGAAGTTATTTTTACCGTTACGGGTGATAATGTATACGGAACGCTGAAATATGAATCGGGCGTTCACCGGGTGCAACGGATACCTCAAACGGAAACACAGGGCAGAGTGCATACTTCAGCCGCTACTGTGGCAGTATTGCCGGAAGCCGACGAGTTTGATGTGGAAATTAAAGAATCGGATATTCGTACAGACATTTTTTGTGCCTCGGGCCATGGCGGACAATCGGTTAATACTACTTATTCGGCCGTGCGACTTGTACATATTCCCACAGGTATTGCCGTGCAATGTCAGGATGAAAAATCGCAATTGAAAAATAAAGCGAAGGCATTAACTGAGCTGAGAAGTCGTATTTATAATATGGAATATCAGAAATACCTGGATGAAATAGCCGGAAAACGGAAAACTATGGTTTCATCCGGTGATCGTTCGGCAAAAATACGGACCTATAATTATCCGCAAGGGCGCATTACGGACCATCGTATTAATTATACAATATATAATCTGTCTGATTTTATGGATGGAAACATTCAGGAGGTTATCGATAAATTGATCATTGCCGAGAATGCTGAGCGATTGAAAGAGGCAGAGTTTTGATCTGAATACTCCTTCTGTGTGAAGTGTGCCCGAATAATTAAAAGAAATAAACAATGACAAGAAAAGAATTAATTGAAAACATAAAACGGAAGCAATCTTTCCTTTGTGTCGGTTTAGATACGGATATCAAAAAAATTCCATCACATTTATTGAAAGACGAAGATCCTCTTTTTGCTTTTAATAAGGCAATTGTTGATGCAACTGCACCTTACTGTGTAGCGTATAAACCAAACCTTGCTTTTTATGAAAGTACAGGGGTGGCGGGATTAATTTCTTTGGAGAAAACGATCGCTTATATTAAAGAAAATTACCCCGATCAGTTTATTATCGCGGATGCTAAACGTGGCGATATTGGCAATACGTCAGAAATGTATGCCCGTTCCTTTTTCGATCACATGAAAGTTAATGCCGTAACGGTGGCTCCTTATATGGGCGAAGATAGCGTAAAGCCATTCCTTATCTATCCGGAAAGTTGGGTTATCCTTTTGGCGCTAACATCCAACAAGGGATCTCATGATTTCCAAATGACAAGGGATGAAAATGGCGAACTCTTATTCGAAACTGTTTTAAGAAAGTCTCAGGCTTGGGCAAATGACGACCAAATGATGTATGTAGTAGGTGCTACACACGGCAAAACGTTTGAGGATGTGAGAAAAGTTGCCCCAAATCATTTTTTACTTGTGCCCGGAGTTGGCGCGCAGGGTGGTAGTCTGAAAGACGTTGCGGAATATGGTATGAACAAAGATTGCGGCTTGTTGGTAAACTCATCAAGAGCGATAATTTATGCTGATAATACGGAACGATTTGCAGAGGTTGCGGCAAGGGAAGCCAAGGCTGTGCAACAGGAAATGACTGTCTATTTGAATGATAAACGAATTATTCATGTATAGATAGAGAAAAGTTTCAATAATTTTTCCCAAATTTGTAGGCTGTCTTTATGATAAAGATCGCAAAATAATTAAGATTACATACTTTAATATTGGTATAATGGAGTTTTCAGCTCAGGAAATAGCAAATGTCTTGAATGGGGTTGTAGAAGGTGATCCAAGTGTGAGGGTGAACAATTTTTCCAAAATTGAGGAAGGTAGGCCCGGAACACTTAGTTTTCTCGCAAATCCCAAATACGAGCATTATATTTATGATACTGAAGCGAGTATCGTACTGGTAAATCAGGATTTTATTCCGGCTAAAGCGATTAATGCAACTTTAATTAAAGTTGAAAATGCCTACTCCGCACTTGCAATCCTGATGAACTTAGTTGAAAAAGCCAAAGAAAATAAATCCGGCACTGCCTCAACTGCCTTCATCTCTGAAACCGCGGTTATTGAAGAACAATGCTATATAGGTAACTTTGCTTATATCGGCGAAAATGTGAAAATAGGCAAAGGCTGTAAGATATATCCTTATGTTTATATAGGAGATCACGTTTCGATAGGTGATAATACAATAATTTATCCGCATGTTACGATCTACAGTGGTTGTAATATCGGGAAAAACTGTATCTTTCACGCCGGATCGGTATTGGGCGCTGATGGGTTTGGTTTTGCTCCCGAAGGTGACGTATATAAGAAGATTCCGCAAATAGGAAATGTGATCATTGAAGATGATGTGGAGATTGGAGCAAATACAACCGTAGACAGAGCGGTAATGGGTTCAACGATCATTCACAAAGGTGTTAAGCTTGACAACCTCGTTCAGATTGGGCATAACGTAGAGGTCGGAGATAATACAGTTATGGCCGCGCAAGTAGGTATTGCCGGATCTGTAAAAGTAGGTAAGCATTGTATGTTAGGAGGACAGGCTGGTTTGGCCGGTCATATTAAAATAGCCGACAACGTATCACTCGGTGCTCAAGCAGGAGTTATTAGTGATGTGAAAGAAGGCAAAACATTGTTAGGAGCTCCAGCTATTGATTCCAAGCTGTTTTTCCGTTCAAGTGCCGTGTTTGGGAGATTACCGGATATTTATCGCACGATTGGGGAATTGCAA
Organism: Massilibacteroides vaginae; assembly: GCF_900178525.1. Taxonomy (GTDB): domain Bacteria; phylum Bacteroidota; class Bacteroidia; order Bacteroidales; family Tannerellaceae; genus Massilibacteroides; species Massilibacteroides vaginae. The sequence continues at coordinate 151,870 of NZ_FXDJ01000009.1, read as the reverse complement.
AGAGAGGTTGAGCTGTTGAAACAAGAAAGAAACAAATAAACAATTTACGAAAAGTATGCAAAAACAGAAAACGCTTGCGAAAAGCTTCTCTCTTGAAGGTAAGGGGCTACATACCGGATTGGATATACATATAACTTTTAATCCTGCCCCGGACAATCATGGGTATAAAATAAAACGTATTGATTTGGAAGAAGCACCGGTCATTGATGCGCTTGCTGAAAATGTAATCGGAACCCAACGGGGAACTGTAATTTCAAAAAACGGAATACAAATCAGTACTATAGAGCATGCGATGGCTGCTTTATATGCTTTCGAAATAGATAACTGCCTAATTGAAGTAGACGCTCCTGAGTTCCCTATTTTGGACGGAAGCTCAATCTGTTATACGCAAGGCATTATAGAATCCGGTGTGGTTGAACAAAACGCACCTAAAGATTATTATATTGTAAAACAGAAAATCGAAGTTAAAGACGAGGAAACCGGTTCTTCATTAATTATATTGCCGGACGATAATTTTAGTGTACACGCATTAATATCTTTTGACTCACCTGTTTTATCCAATCAGTTCGCAACATTAAATGACTTTTCTGAGTTTGCCGACCAGATTGCTTCTTCAAGAACTTTCGTTTTTGTAAGAGAAGTGGAAATGCTACTTAAGAACAATCTTATTAAGGGAGGGGATTTAGATAACGCGATTGTTATCTACGACAAAAAAATAGCGCAGGAAGATTTAAACAAACTGGCTGATAAAATGAATATCCCACATAAGAGTATTGACGAACTGGGATATATAAACAACAAACCGCTGGTGTATGATAATGAACCGGCAAGACATAAACTGATTGATGTAATTGGCGATTTAGCCTTGATAGGAAAGCCTATCAAAGGAAGAATTATCGCTACTCGTCCGGGGCATAAGATTAATAATCAGTTGGCTAAACTGATCAGGAAAGAGATTAAACTTAACGAAATTCAGGCACCTGTTTATAATCCGAATATACCCCCTGTTATGGATATAAACAGAATTAAAGAGCTATTACCGCACCGTTATCCGTTCTTGTTAGTGGATAAGATTCTTGAGATAGGCGGAGAGCGCATTGTAGGGGTAAAGAATGTAACCGTAAACGAACCCTTTTTTCAAGGGCACTTCCCACAGGAACCGGTTATGCCGGGTGTTTTGCTTGTTGAAGCAATGGCACAGATTGGTGGTCTTTTGGTATTGAACTCTGTTGATGAACCCGAACGATATTCTACCTACTTTATGAAAATCGACGGTGTTAAGTTCAGACAAATGGTTGTTCCCGGTGATACTTTATTTTTCCGCTTAGAATTATTAGCACCTATTCGAAGAGGAATTTCTTCCATGAAAGGCCATGTCTTTGTAGGAGAGAAACTAGTATGCGAAGCTGAGTTCATGGCACAAATCGTAAAAAACAAATAATACTTAGAAAGAAATGGACAATTCTCCTTTGGCAGTTATTCATCCGGAAGCAAAAATTGGGAAGAATGTAATTATTGAACCCTTTGCCGTCATCGAAAAAGATGTTGTAATTGGCGATAATTGCAGAATATACACGCATGCTGTTCTTCAGAATGGAACTCGTGTCGGAAATAATTGTAATATATTCCCTGGTGCTGTGATCGGGGGAATACCGCAAGACCTGAAATTTGCCGGAGAAAAAACGACTGCTATTATTGGTGATAACACAACAATACGTGAATGTGTGACCGTAAATAGAGGTACAGCGTCAAAAGGACAAACAGTTGTGGGTAGTAACTGTTTGCTAATGGCTTATGCTCACATTGCGCATGACTGTGTTCTTAACGACCATATCATTATAGGCAATGCCTGTCAGATTGCCGGCGAAGTAGAAATAGACGACTTTGCTATTGTAAGTGGTGGATGTCTTGTTCATCAGTTTACACGCATCTCGAAACATGTTATGATACAAGGCGGTTCGCGTATAGGCAAGGATATTCCGCCTTATACATTAATAGGGCGTGACCCGATTGTTTATTGCGGCATAAATATCGTTGGGTTGAGACGTCGTGGATTTACAAACCAGCAGGTTTATTTGATTCAAGATATTTATCGTACACTTTATACTCGTGGACTAAACAATACCGAGGCGCTGAAATGTATTGAAACAGAATACGAACCAAGCGTAGAAAGAGATTTTATATTGAATTTTATCAAAACCTCCGCGCGTGGAATTGTAAGAGGATCGATTGACGATTAATCCTTCATTATAAAAGAAAAAGGAACTACTTCAAATCAACAGAAATGAGGTGGTTCTTTTTTTTATGAATTATTAGTTTAAATATTATTTATTATTAATTTTGAGGTAAACAAAAACGTATAAACTATGCTATTTAGATTTTTAATCTTATCAGATGAGGTTGATGATTTTAAAAGAGAAATAAAAATCGACTCCGAAGCAACTTTTTTAGATTTGCACAATGCTATTGTAAAATCTGTTAACTACGAGAAAGACCAAATGGCTTCATTCTTTATTTGTGAAGACGATTGGAGTAAGCAAACCGAAATTACCTTGGTTGAAATGGACACCTCTTCAGAAGTTGACAATTATCTGATGGAAGATACACGCTTAGAGGAATTGCTTGAAGATGAACATCAGAAGCTGTTGTATGTGTTTGATTACATGACGGAACGTGCATTCTTTATGGAGCTACGTGAAATCATTCCGGGACAGAATCTGGCAGAAGCGGTATGCAGTAAGTCAATAGGATTGGCTCCTAATCAAATAATTGATTTTGAAACATTAGATACCAAAGTTACCTCTACAGATTTAGGAGAAGACTTTTACGGTGATTCCGATTATAACATTGACGAAATAGATAAAGATGGTTTTGACGGTTTTGGAGATGAAGCCGCCGAAGGATCTTTTGAGGATGATCGTTTTTAATGAAATCATTAATTGTACTACTGGGACCAACAGGGGTTGGGAAAACTGAATTAAGTCTGCGTATTGCGGAACAATTCAATTCTCCGATAATCTCTGCTGATTCCAGGCAAGTATATAAAGATCTGCCAATAGGAACAGCCGCACCTACCTTGCATCAACAAGAACGGGTTCCCCACCACCTCGTTGGCATTCTGAATCTGACAGATTATTATAGTGCCAGTAATTTTGAACAAGACAGCCTACTGCTTTTAGACAAATTATTTAAAACACACGACTATGTGGTGATGACCGGTGGGTCAATGATGTATATCGATGCCGTATGTAAGGGTATTGATGATATTCCAACTATTTCCAAAGAAATAAGACAAGCTATTTACAAGCAATTTGAAGTGGAAGGCTTAACGCCTATTCTGGAAGAATTAAAAGAAAAGGATCCGGAACATTACGAAGTGGTAGACCGGAAGAATTATAAAAGAGTTATACATGCTGTTGAAGTATGCAGAATGACCGGAAAAACCTATACTTCTTATCGCACAAATAAAGAAAAAGAACGCCCGTTCAGAATAATAAAAATCGGATTAACGAGAGAACGCGAAGAACTCTGTAATCGTATTAATATTCGTGTGGATCAAATGATGCGGGAAGGCCTGCTGGAAGAAGCGGAAAAAGTTTTCCCGTTCAGGCATTTGAATTCGCTTAACACAGTTGGATATAAGGAACTGTTTAATTATCTCGCAGGAGAGTGGACGCTCAACTTTGCTGTGGAAAAGATAAAACGTAATTCCCGTGTTTACGCCCGTAAGCAAATGACCTGGTTTAAACGTGATCAGGATACGGTTTGGTTTCATCCGGATGATGAGGAAAAGATACTCAATTTTATTCTTGCAGAAACACTTTAAGGTCAGATTTTCTATTAGTGTAAAATTATTATTATCTTTGAATCTATATACATAGATAGATAATACAATGAAGGAGGTTGCACGTAAACTACTTTACATAATATCTGTAGTTCTTTTATCTTTCGGACTACATGCACAGAGCCTTGATCAGGCAAAAAAACTTTATAACGAGGGGCAATATGCAGAAGCCAAACCTGCTTTTGAACGATTGGTTCAACGTGTCCCCAGTAATTCATCTTATAATCATTGGTACGGCGTATGTTGTTTTGAAACGGGCGACTATGAAACCGCCGAGAAACATCTTGCAATCGCTGTGAAACGAAAAGTACAGGAGTCATACCGGTATATGGGTGATCTGTATTTCATGACTTATCGTTTTGAAGAAGCCGAAGAGATGTATGAAGAATACATTGCTATTCTGACCAAGAAGAAGCAAGACACCGAAATTTTTGAAAATAAGGCATCTTTAGCTAAAAAAGGGCAAAGAATGCTGGAACGGGTAGAAAGCATTCAGATTATCGACAGCATAGTCGTTAAAAAGGAGGATATCCTGCAGGCTTATCAACTGAGTGAAGAGGCCGGAACTTTGTATCCATTCAATCAATTCTTTGAGGCGGACGATTCTGTTTTCACTACGGTGTATATGAATCAGAAAGAACGGAATATCTACTATGGCAGACATAATAGTGAAGGTCAATATGCTCTTTTTACACAGTCAAAATTAATTGATAAATGGGGTGACGAAAAACAGTTGCCGCAGAATATCAATGCTCCCGGTAGTGATAATAGTTTTCCTTTTGTGCTTTCTGATGGCGCTACAGTATATTATGCTTCTACGAATGCGGAATCATTGGGTGGGTATGATATCTTCGTTACAAGATATAACACAAATACCGATACCTATCTTACTCCCGAACAAATGGGTATGCCTTTCAATTCAATATATAATGATTATTTATTGGTGATTGATGAAAATAAAGGCTTAGGTTGGTTTGTTTCAGATCGCTTCCAGCCGGAAGATAAAGCCTGCATCTATTTGTTTATTCCGGATGACACCCGCAGCCGGGTGGAAAGTGATGACGTTGAAGAAAAACGGGCACGTGCCATGCTGACTTCAATTCAGAACTCCTGGAAAGTTGAAGATTATTCCGAACTGATTCAACTGGCCTATACCGAAGCTTCAGGCGCGTCTAAACCACAAAAAGATTTTGAATTTGTAATAAATGACAATACCGTCTATTTTACATTGAATGATATAAAAAGTACGGAAGCAAAGGGATACTACGAAAAAGTAATCAGCCTGAGACAACAAATCCGTGAGTTGGAAGAAAGACTTACCGAAGCACGCGCTTCTTACACAAAGGCAAGCTCATCGGCACGTACGCAATTAGCCGGTCGTATCGTTCAGGATGAACAGCTACTTGAAGAGTTGCTGAAAGAGCCTTATGAATTAGAGAAAAAGGCGCGTAATGTAGAAATACAATATCTGCGAACGCATTAATCTATACATCTCATAATTTTAAAAAAAAGCAGAACCTATGATATTCGATGTAGCCATTATTGCCTTTCTGATCATTGTCGCGATATTACTTCTTTTGTTGGAGATATTTCTTCTGCCGGGGATCACGATTGCGGGAGTAGGCGGATTCTTTTTTGCCATAGGCGGTGTAATCTATGCCTATATGGTAGATGAAACGGTCGGACACATTACTTTAGTTTCCTCTGTTATAGCTTTTGGGGCATCTTTCTTCTGGTTGCTACGTTCAAGGTCATTCAGCAGGGTTGCCTTAAACACCGATGTGGATTCAAAATTGATTTCCAGTCGTGAGTTGGGAATTGAAGTTGGAGATGAAGGCGTAACACTTTCCCGTTTAGCACCTATAGGGAGAGCATTGATCAAGGGTATTACTGTAGAAGCTAAATCTACAGGCGATTTTATAGATGAAGAAACTCCCGTTAAGGTTATCCGTGTAGATGGATACAATGTACTTGTGGAGCAGAAATTAGAAAATACACAATTATAATCAATTTAGTATGGAGACAACATCCTTCTTACCTGTTTTTCTATTAGGAGCGGCGATATTACTTCTGATAATATTCTTCTACTACGTTCCTTTTTTACTATGGATATCAGCGAAGGTATCAGGCGTTAATATCTCCCTGATACAATTATTCCTGATGCGTATTCGTAAGGTTCCGCCTTATATTATTACGAGAGCCATGATTGAAGCCCATAAGGCAGGGCTCAAAAGTTTGACCCGTGACGAACTGGAGGCCCATTATTTGGCCGGCGGTCACGTTGAAAGGGTAGTACATGCGCTGGTTTCAGCTTCAAAAGCGAATATCGATCTGTCATTTCAAATGGCTACCGCTATCGACTTGGCTGGTCGTGATGTATTTGAGGCCGTGCAGATGTCGGTTAATCCGAAAGTAATCGACACACCACCGGTAACGGCAGTTGCTAAAGACGGTATTCAGTTGATTGCGAAAGCACGCGTTACCGTACGCGCCAATATCAAACAATTGGTAGGTGGTGCCGGTGAAGAAACTATTCTGGCACGTGTAGGTGAAGGTATTGTGTCTTCAATCGGTTCGTCTGATACACATAAAACGGTATTGGAAAACCCGGATTCAATCTCGAAATTAGTTCTTCGTAAAGGTTTGGACGCCGGTACTGCTTTCGAAATTCTGTCTATCGATATCGCGGATATCGATATAGGTAAAAATATCGGTGCTTACCTGCAAATGGATCAAGCACAAGCAGATAAAAATATTGCTCAAGCCAAAGCCGAAGAACGTCGTGCCATGGCTGTCGCTTCAGAACAGGAAATGAAAGCCAAAGCGCAGGAAGCACGCGCCAAGGTGATCGAAGCAGAAGCCGAAGTGCCTAAGGCAATGGCCGAAGCATTCAGAAGCGGAAATCTGGGCATAATGGATTATTATAAAATGAAGAATATCGAGGCCGATACATCTATGCGTGAAAACATAGCCAAGCCCGGTAATACTTCATCAAAACCGTTAAAAGACTAATCAATAATGAGAGTTATTCCGGCATCAGAACTGATTATAAATGAAGATGGAAGTGCATTCCATCTTCATTTAAAGCCCGCACAAGTGGCCGACAGAGTGATTATGGTGGGCGATCCGGCCCGGGTTAGCACCGTTGCTTCATATTTCGACACCAAAGAGTGCGAAGTGGCAAGCCGCGAGTTTCATTCCATTACAGGAAGCTACAAAGGGAAAAGGATTACTGTTGTGTCTCACGGTATCGGTACAGACAATATCGATATTGTTATGACCGAACTCGACGCACTTGTTAATGTGGACTTTGAAACCCGAAAAGCAAAAGAGAATCTGACGAAATTAACATTAGTCAGAATCGGAACATCCGGAAGTTTGCAACCCGACCTGCCGGTTGGCAGTTATGTAGCGGCCGAAAGATCCATCGGATTTGACGGTGTGCTTTATTTCTATGCAAATTCTGCAGCTGTACGCAATGCCTCTTTTGAAGCAGAACTACTGAAGCAACTGGATTGGAAGATTGAAGGATTGAAACCCTATGTAGTTTCGGCGGATGCTTCCTTAGTGGAGCAAATTGTGCGCGATGATATTCGTAAGGGAAACACGATAGCTGCAAACGGATTTTATGGACCGCAAGGTAGAGAAGTACGTTTGGCACTGACAGATCCGACACTGAATTCGAAAATCGAAAATTTTAGTTTTCAGGGAAATAAGCTAACGAATTATGAAATGGAGAGTTCCTCATTAGCCGGATTGTCAGCACTTATGGGACATCGTGCCCTGACGGTTTGCTGCATTATCGCAGGTCGTGTGGATCACAATATGAATACGGAATATAAAGGTACGATCACAGGTTTGATTGAAACTGTATTAGATCGAATCTAAATAAGCCTTTAAGGCTCAGCGGTATTGTAGACTATTTTAACACAAGAAATAAACCATAAAAGATAAAAAACTTATGTTGCAAGAATTCAAAAAATTCGCCATGCGTGGAAACGTGATCGATATGGCGGTTGGTATAATTATTGGTGGTGCTTTCGGAAAGATCGTATCTTCAGTAGTTGGCGATCTGATCATGCCGGTAATAGGCCTATTTGTAGGAGGTGTGAATTTTACCGATTTGAAATTTGTATTGAAAGAAGCGCAAACAGTTGGCGAAACTACAATTCCTGAAGTAAGCCTGAATTACGGTGCGTTTATACAAACTACTTTTGATTTTTTGATTATCGCTTTTGCTATTTTCATGTTGGTTAAAGGGATTAATACATTAAATAAAAAGAAAGAAGAAGAACCGGCAGCACCTGCACCTCCGGCAGAAGATATCCAATTGCTTTCTGAAATAAGAGATCTGTTGAAGGAAAAGAAATAATGTAAAAACATACCTGAAAAAGGATGCTGAAACCATTCTTTTTTAGTGTGTTGAAAATCAGTTTCTTATAGAAGCTAAAAACATAAAGGTTATTTTTGGAAAAATATCCTTTATTTTTAAAAATATAACCTTTATGTTTTTTTTTATATTACTATGTCTGTTTAAAGCCCGGTTTCTTGTCAAAGCTTTGCTATTTCAAAACTATTCATATACATTTGTTTTTCTAATTAAAATTTAATCGAGAATGGAAAACACAAGACGTTCTTTCCTGAAAAAAGTAACCGCCGCCGGTATTGGAGCGGCAGGTTTGGCAGCAACAAATACAGCTGCTGCATCTACTTCGGCGCCGGAAGTGCAGCAGAAGAAAAAAACAGCCGGAAAAGATGACGGCAAACTTCGCTTTGGTTTTATCGGAACCGGTTCGCGTTGTCAGGAGCATATTAATAATGTATTGGCAATTCCGGGAAACAAGATCGTGGCCATCTGTGATACACAGCAAGGACCGCTTGACAGTACCCTTAAGCACATTTCTAAATTCAATGTTCCTGCACCTAAGGTATATACCGGTAGCGAACGTGAGTTCGAAAAGATGCTCAACAACGAAGAGTTTGACTGTGTTATTATTGCCAGTCCTTGGGAATGGCACGTACCCATGTCGGTAGCGGCCATGAAAGCCGGCGTTCCTTATGTTGGTGTTGAGGTTTCGGCTGCCAATACGATTGATGAATGTTGGGATTTGGTGAATGTGTCTGAAGCCACAGGTAGCCAATTGAATATAATGGAAAATGTTTGTTACCGTCGTGACTGTCTGGCGGCATTGAACATGGTTCGTCAGGATCTGTTCGGTGAGCTTCTTCACGGTACTTGCGGATACCAGCACGATCTTCGCGCGGTTAAATTCAACGATGGCAAGAGCTATTCATATAAAGAAGGTGGCGAACTGCGCATGGGTCCGACAGCTTTTGCTGAAGCACAATGGCGCACGCAACACTCGGTTACCCGTAACGGTGATATCTATCCAACACACGGCATTGGTCCTGTGGCAAACTGCATGGATATTAACCACGGCAATCGCTTCCTTTCCCTAAGCGCTATGGCCAGTCAGGCACGTGGTTTGAATAAGTTTATCGTAGACAAAGGCGGTCGTGACCATAAATTGGCCAACGTTCGTTTTAATCTGGGAGATATCGTTACTTCAATGATAAAATGTGCTAACGGTCAGACTGTTATTGTAACGCACGACACGAACTCTCCTCGTCCGTATTCGTTGGCTTTTCGTATTCAGGGAACCGACGGTCTGTGGATGAACGACGGCAACGGAGTTCACATCGAAGGTAAATCCAAGCCGCATCAGTGGGATGCTTCGGAAGATTGGTTCAAGAAATACGATCATAAATTGTGGAGTGGTTTGGAAGCTCAGGCAAAAGAAGCAGGCCACGGAGGCATGGACTTTATCATGATGTACGACCTGATCGATGCGATTCGCAACAAGAAACCGGCACCGATGGATTGTTATGACGCGGCAGCCTGGAGTGCAATCTCCGGTTTGTCTGAAATGTCTATTGCACGTGGCGGAGCTTTGGTTGATTTTCCTGACTTTACTCGTGGTCAGTGGATTCATAGAAAGCCAAAATTTGCGATTTAATATAATCTTTATAATAAAAAAGCAAAAAACAGATTTTTGCATTTTGTTTTTTGCTTTTTTTGAAACCAAAACCTGTATATTTTCCTTGTTTTTCCTATCTTTGTACGACTAATTGTTTTATTTATCTATTATTTACTCACATTATATAGCTTCTATGAAATACTTTTTCAATAATCAAATTGTTAATATCGTAAAAAGCAATACTAAGCCGGATGATAATTTAGTTGATGTTGTTATGAATACGTTGTCTGTAGGAAAGGAAGCTGCATATAGACGGATCAGAGGCGAAGTTCCTTTCACTTTTAGTGAAATTGCTAAATTAGCGTCTGTTTTTCGTTTCTCGTTAGACTCTATTATTGCTGTTTCATTTCCGGAGCTTGCTGTAGTTAATACTCGCTTTTTTAACACGAATCAAATGTATAAAGACTACAAGCAAACAGTGGAGTCTTTTTATACCTTGTTCAAGGAGATGAATCGTTCTTCCAACTCAAAAGGCTGCACTGCTTCCAATGTTATTCCATTTACCATGTATGGAAAATACGAAAATCTTTCAAAATTCAAACTGTATCGCTGGATGCATCAGATGGATATTTCTTTCTCATCAACTTCCTTTTCAGAAATGAAAATGCCCGATGAGGTCTGGACTTTGCATCAGGATATGCTGAAGGAGGCCGATTATTTGGAAGACTTTTCTTATGTGTTGGACCGGAATATTTTTTCGACTTTTGTAAATGACATTAACCATTTTATCCAATTAGGTTTTATTTCTACGGAAGATCGTCTCCTATTAAAAAATGAACTGCTCGATTTACTGAGTATGTTCGAACGGGTCGTGAAAGAGGGAGGAATTAGTCCGCAAAATAAAGTATCGGTCTATATATCCAGTATAGACTTTGATTCTTCGTATAGCTATTTTGAAACAGAGGATATGTCGGTTTCAAGTATGCGCGTTTATGCAGTTAATACGCTTACTACACAAGATAAAAACTTCTTTGATACACAAAAAAAATGGATAGAATCCCTTAAGCGTTATTCCGTGCTGATATCCGGTTGTGGAGAAATGGAAAGGGTGAAATTTATTGCAAAACAAAAAGAAATAATCAATTTGCTGTAAAATACTTAGCGCGTTGAGAAATTAAGAAATAGCGAAAAATGTTACTCCGTTTTCCCGGGAAATGTTATTTTTGTTAATTATAAACTCGGGAAAACGTATGGAGCAATTATTTACAATCAGCAAGTTTTCTGAAGAACAGTCTAAACGTATGTCGGCTTTTGTGTTTGAACCGCATAGCCATGACTTTGAGGAACTTGTTATTTGTAAATCAGGAGTAATCGAGCATCATATTGATTTTCAGCGTTCGTTGCTGACCGCACCGTTGGTTAGTTTTATTAGTAAAGGAAAAGCACATGCTGTTCAGATGCTGGCAGATTCGCAAAACAGATATCCTGAAGGATGGACTTTTCGATTTAAGAGTAGTTTTATTTCAGAATCTCGTTTTCAGCTTTATTCCGATTACCATGATTTTGCCAATGTGGAATTGCCGGATGGAGTACAATTTGACAGAATATGCGTAATTACGCAAATGATTGAAGATGAAACGAAGCAAGAAACTCCCGATTATTCCATAATAAGGAGCCTTTTAAGTACTCTTTTTATACTGATCGAATCCGAGCGAAAGAAAAAGGCATTGCCTATTGCGGATAATAATCAGAATATTACCTTTAAATCGTTCCTGCGTATACTGGAAGATAATTTTAAGCGGGATGTAAGTGTGGACTTTTACGCCGAAAAATTAAATATGTCCGCGCGAAATCTCAACCTTATCTGCCGCAACATCCTACAGCGAAGTGTGTCTGAAATTATCGAAACCCGAAAACTGACCGAAGCCAAGAATCTTATTATGCATTCGGATAAAACCATATCCGAAATAGGTTTTGAACTTGGCTACAACGAAAAGGCCTACTTTACCAAAGTTTTTAAAAAGAAGGCAGGAGTAACTCCGTCTGAGTTTCGCAATGAGATGAAAAAGATGCTTTAATTTTCATTTTTCCAATATTTACCACTCTTCTTCCAAAAAGTATTACCCTTCGTCGTTAAAATGCCCCGATCTTTGTGCTGTAATTAATAATTAAAACAACAAGAATATGAAAACGTATAATTATATTATCGCATTAGCTCTTATTTTAATCGTGTCTGCATGTGGTGGAAAAAAATCAAGTGAAGCAATAGAAACATCAGCGGAGAAGGAAGTTGCGACTGCCCAAGGTCAGCGTTTAGCGGTTGATCTGACGGCTTCGGCAATAAACTGGAAAGGATTCAAACCGGGCGGAAGTCACCATGGTGTTTTAGGCATTAAGTCCGGAGAACTATTTATTGATGGAGACAAACTGAAATCAGGAACATTCGTGTTAGATATGAATGCGATCAATGTGCAGGATATAAATGCTGAAAACGGGAAAGATAAACTGGAAGGTCACCTTAAAAGTGCAGACTTTTTTGATGTAGAGAAATATCCGGAAGGAAAGTTTACAATTACAGACGTTGAAGAACTATCCGATAGTGAATTTACCCATAAGATCAGTGGCAACCTGGAATTAAAAGAAGCGGTGAGAAATATTTCATTTAACGCTGCAATAACTAAAGAAGGAGATGCCTATACCGCCAAAACAGCTACGTTTACAATAGACCGTACGCAATGGGGTGTAAACTATGGTTCGAAGAATATCTTTAAAGACTTGAAGGATTCGTTCATCAATGATGACATGGAAATATCAATAACACTGGTTGCAAAAAGCGTGTAATCAGGCAAAAGCAAGCATAATGATCAATAAATTAAGAGATATTGTGGATACAACGAAAAGAACACCGGTAATGCCGGTGCTTTTTGTTGGTCATGGTAGTCCGATGAACGCGATTGAAGATAATCCCTTTTCCAGGAAATGGGGAGAGATTGGCAAAGCGCTGCCGCGACCATCCGCAATTCTCTGTATCTCGGCTCATTGGGAAACGAATGGAACATTTGTTACGACCATGTCTAAACCGGAAACAATTCATGATTTCGGTGGTTTCCCTTGCGAACTGTTTAACGTTCAATATCCGGCTCCCGGAAGTCCGGCTTTGGCCGAATCGATAAAGCAGGAGATTAAACATAATCCCGTAGACCTGAACACGGATTGGGGATTAGATCACGGCAGTTGGAGCGTGTTGAGGCATGTTTACCCCGAAGCGGATATACCGGTAGTGGAATTAAGTATCGACTATACCAAAGGAATGCAATACCACTACGATCTGGCGAAAGAACTGGCTTTCCTTCGTAAAAGGGGGGTACTTATTGTTGGTAGTGGTAATATGGTGCATAATCTGAGGTTAGTACATGTAAAATCAATCGAAGGATTTAACGAACCGTATGGCTATGATTGGGCTTTGGAAATGAATGATATTTTTAAACAAAAAATCCAATCAGCCGACCATAAGGCATTGATCAACTACCCTTCATTAAGTAAGGCGGCAAAACTTGCAGTACCGACTCCCGATCATTATATACCTTTACTCTACGCGTTATCTTTGCAGGAAAAGAAAGACGAAATCGAGTTTTTTAATGATCAGGCTTTAGCCGGATCATTGACCATGACTTCGGTTATTATCCGGTAGACTATTTTCTTGACAGTTTTACTCCTTCATTATATAGCAGAAAAAACAAGAGTAGGATTATTTATCATCAGATTATAGTTCCTATTCTTGTTTTTGTGTTATATTCGCATACCTGTTTAACAAACTCTAAATATCGATGAAAAGACTTGCATTGTGCCTGCTCGCTATGCTGTGCGTAGTTCCTTACGCCTTGTCAGAGCCGGGGGCACCTCGTTTAAAAGGTAAAATTGTTGATGCCGTAACAAAGGCACCCCTTGATTTCGCTGATGTATTGCTTTATTCCGGCGAGGAATCCAATCCTTCATTTCATGTGCTTCCCGATGTGAACGGACAGTTTATTATTCATAACCTGAAAGACGGAGAATACACGCTTTTAATTAAGTTGATCGGATACGATGTTTATAATCGTACGGGGCTTGTTTTGCCTGCATCTTCGGCTGTATTGGATTTGGGAGTAATACAAATGAAACCTCTTGAAATAGGATTGGCTGAAGTGGAAATCGTAGCACAGAAAAAACAGGTAATATATAAGTTGGATAAGAAAGTGATTGAAGCCTCCTCGAATTTATTGTCAAGCGGAGGAACGGCTGTTGATATATTGGAAAACACACCTTCTATACGTGTTGATGCCGAAGGAGAGGTAACGTTTCGAGGTAGTAGTGGTTTTGCTGTTTATGTGGATGGCAAACCCAGTGTGTTTAGTGGAACACAGGCGTTGGAACAGATTCCGTCCGGTCATATCGAGAATATTGAGATTATCACCACACCTTCTGCCCGTCATGATACGGAAGGAGATGTCGGTATTATTAATATTATTACCAAAAAACATACGCAAAGTGGCTTAAGCGGAATGGTGAATCTCACCGGAAGCACGGTGCTTTCAAGAGGGGTAGACTTTCTGATCAGTAATCAACAGAATGCGTCGCGCTGGTATGTTGGAGGAGCGTGGACTGATAACCTGCGCAAGAGTGATTTTAATCAGCAGAAAACGACGCTTGTCGGTGATACATCGACTATGTCTCACTCGGACGGACCACGCGAAAGTAATAACTTTAACTACTCACTGAAAACCGGATGGATGTATTCGCTCCCTAAAACTACATTTAATATTGATCTTGAAGGTGGATACGGTGGGCGAACCAGAAATGGTGACCTTGATTATCATGAGGAACGAAGTGCCAACAATGTGCTCTTTGAAAAAGGCGATTATTTTAGTCGTGATGAATACGATCTGCATGAAACCTATTACCAGGGAACAGTAGGCTTCGCTCAAAAGATTAACGACCAGGGGCAAGCACTTACCGGAAGCTTTTATCTTAAATATGGTGGTGATGCAATGGAGTACTTTCAAAGCGACTTGTTCGATAAGAACAATAAGCGTCAACAAGGACATCGTGCCTGGGAAGATGAACACCGCTGGACGGTGAGAGGTAACCTGGATTATGTTTTGCCTTATCGTGAGACGGGTAAAATTGAATCCGGCTACCAATATTTCTCTTATTTGGAAGATGGAGACTATAGCATGCAATTCTGGAATCCGGAGAGTCAGGAGTTTTATTGGCGTGAGGATATTTATAATACATTTTATTTCCAAAGAGGTATTCATTCGCTCTACGCCTTAGTGGCAGATAGTTACAAATCGTTTGACTTTCAGGTGGGATTGCGTGGTGAATATGCGCGTACCGTATTGCGTAGCTCAATAGCAGGGGCGGATCGCATAAAAAACCATTACAATTTGTTCCCCTCCGTACATTTAGGCTATACATTCCCGAACGATCACCATGTTCTGGCGTCCTATTCACATCGCACTACTCGTCCGCAGTTGTTCTATATGGAACCCTATATTACTTATCGTGACTTTTATTCTGCCGAAATCGGTAACCCGGATATTCGTCCGGAATATATTGACTCCTATGAGTTGAATTATAAGAAAGATATTGGGCAACACAGTGTATCGGCAACCGTGTTTCATCGTAGCCGAAAGGACAAGATAGAGCGTTTGCGTATTCCATACGAAGCAGGGGTTACCCTGGATTCAATGGCGAATGTCGGACATGATTATTCTACAGGTATGGAGCTTAGCTCGCAACTACACCTTACCCGCCGTTGGAATATGACGATTAACGGAAGTCTTTATCATTATAAGGTAGAAAATGAAATCAAATCTACCGGTGGTACAAACGAAAAGAGTACGAACTACGAAATCGCGCTCAATAATGCTTTTGATGCCGGTAAATATACCCGTATACAATTAGATGGTAACTTCGTAGGGCCGTCGGTTACTACACAAGGCCGTACAGATGCTTTCTGGTATGTGAATCTGGCTGTGCGCCAACAGTTAATGAGCCGTAGATTAACCGCTACGCTTGCTTTTCGCGATGTTTTCAACTCGGCGCGCTACGTGAGCAATATCACTACATCCAATCTGCAATCCGTTACACGTATTCGGCC
Source organism: Massilibacteroides vaginae (assembly GCF_900178525.1). GTDB lineage: Bacteria > Bacteroidota > Bacteroidia > Bacteroidales > Tannerellaceae > Massilibacteroides > Massilibacteroides vaginae. The sequence goes on along the minus strand of NZ_FXDJ01000009.1, from coordinate 135,906 downwards.
GAATTATCCGCTTATCTCGCTAACCCTGAGTTATACATTCAATAATTTCAGCCGCAAAGCAACAGAAGCTAAGCCGGATCATGATTTGTTTGAAGGAACGAATCACTAAAAGTATCCCGATCTATCATATTTTATACTAATAGTGTCAGTTTTATAAGCAAATAAGACTGGCACTATTTTATTTTTGTTGTACATGTTAATCTATAGCTATATGAAAATGAAAAGTGACCCTTTTTTTAGAAGTACCGCTCTGTTTACTCTTTTCCTGTTTCTAATGATTTCGTCCGCTTTTGCACAAGTGAAGGATTTAAAAATATCCGGTTATCTGGGAAGCCGGATCGATGATTGTATTGAACATCGTGTTAAGGCACAGGATGTAGAACATCTGATAGAACCTTTTAGAGACCGCACCGAAACGCGCCGCTGGCAGAGTGAGTTCTGGGGTAAGTGGATTCAGGGGGCTATCGGATCGTATAAGTATAACAAAGACCCTGAACTATATCAAATTATTAAAAATGCGGCCGACGGACTGATGGCTACGCAAACTCCGGATGGCTATATAGGCAACTATGCTCCGGATGCTCAGTTGGAACAGTGGGATGTTTGGGGGCGAAAATACGCCATGCTCGGACTGATTGCCTGGTATGATTTATCGGGCGATAAAAAGGCACTCGCTTCGGCCTGTAAGGTGCTCGATCATTTGATGACGCAGGTAGGGCCCGGCAAAAAGAACATCGTGGAAACCGGAAATTACCTCGGTATGGCCAGTACCTCGGTGCTCGAGCCTGTGATCTTTCTTTATAACCGTACAGGTAAAAAGGCGTATCTCGACTTTGCCGAATATATTGTTCGTGAATGGGAAACGCCTTCCGGTCCGAAGTTAATCAGTAAAGCAATTAATGGCGTGTCTGTTTCCGGTCGTTTTCCACATCCGAAACAATGGTTCTCGCGCGAGAATGGTCAAAAGGCATACGAAATGATGTCGTGTTACGAGGGTTTGCTCGAACTTTATAAAATCACCGGAAACGCGCTTTACCTTTCGGTAGTAGAGAAAACGGTCAATAATATCATCAGCGAGGAGATAAACATAGCCGGATCGGGCAGTGCATTTGAGTGTTGGTATGGCGGGCGCGAACGACAAACCTTGCCGACTTATCATACGATGGAAACCTGTGTTACATTTACCTGGATGCAGCTATGCAACCGCCTCTTGGATGTGACGGGTAATTCCCTTTATGCCGATTATATCGAGAACAGTATTTACAACGCGTTGCTTGCTTCGCTAAAGTCGGATGCCTCGCAGATCGCTAAATACAGTCCGCTGGAAGGTTGGCGGCACGAAGGGGAAGAGCAATGCGGCATGCATATTAACTGCTGCAACGCGAATGGTCCCAGAGGTTTCGCGCTGATTCCGGCTTATGCTTACCACACAAAGGGCGAAACAATATACCTCAACCTCTACTCGCAGTCTGAAAGTACGGTTCTGCTGCCGGGAAAGAAAGAGGTGAAACTCACACAGCAAACCGATTATCCGGTTACGGGTGGAATTACCATTCAGGTAGATCCGGCTAAAAAATCACATTTTACGCTTTCTTTGCGCATCCCATCCTGGAGCAAGCAAACTACGGTAAAAGTAAACGGCAATGAAATAGCAGCTGTTTTACCCGGTTCGTATTGCCAAATTGAGCGCGATTGGAACAAAGGAGATCACATCGAATTGGAATTTGATATGCGTGCTAAAGTAGTAGAACTCAATCAGGCGCAAGCCATTGTAAGAGGACCGGTTGTGCTTGCCCGAGACAGTCGTTTTAACGACGGTGCGGTAGATGAAGCTTCGGTTATAGTAGTGGAAGACGGTTATGTGGCGTTGACGCCAACGAAAGACGCTGATTTTTCATGGATGTCTTTTACTGCTCCATTGGTGTTGGGTACAGACCTTGAAAGCCACCGCGCACCGCTAAATATTCATTTCTGTGACTTTGCTTCGGCAGGCAATACATGGGATAAAACAGTACGCTACCGTGTTTGGGTTCCCAAAACACTGAATGTAATACACGCGCCTTACAAACCTTACTCGGACTAAATAAGAACAAACTCGTTTCAAGCATCGTGTACGAAAAAACTACACGGTGCTTTTTTAAGTTAAAATCAGGGTTTTTCTTTCTGTTTTTGGCGATTTTCTATGTTGCTGTAAATCAGCGCTTTGTTTCTGCGTGAAAACATAAAGGTTATTTTTGAAAAGATAAAGGTTATTTTCAGAAACATAAAGGTTATATTTTCAAACATATAGTATTGTAAAAAAAGCCTCTTTTTTAAGCCCGAACTTGAATTGTTAATTTATTTCAGATCAACGGGTATGCAACCGGATATGCCGTGAATATGCGGCACGTGGAATATGAAAAAAAACAGGAATAAGACAATCTTATTCCTGCTCTTCACAAATAACTTTTATTTTATTTATTGGATTCCTTTTTCGCGGAGGCGTTTTTGCCAGTTCCAGGCTGTAACTAACGTGTCTTCTACTGTTTCTTTGGCTGTCCAACCTAACACTTTGTTCGCGTGTTCTGGGTTTGCCCAAACCTTTTCGATATCTCCCTCGCGACGCCCAACGATCTTGTGTGGAACTTTTACACCTGTGCTTTTTTCAAAAGCGTTGATCAGCTCCAATACCGTAACGCCACGTCCGGTTCCGAGGTTGAATACCTCTAATTTATCATCTGATTTGTCGCTAAGCATTCTATCCATCGCAATTACGTGCGCCTTAGCCAGGTCTACCACGTTGATGTAATCGCGAACGCAAGAGCCGTCCACCGTATCATAGTCGTCGCCGAATACGCTGAGCTCTTTACGGATGCCGATAGCCGTTTGTGTAAGGAAAGGAATTAGATTCTGCGGAACTCCATTAGGTAATTCGCCTATTTCGGCACTTGGATGCGCGCCAATCGGATTGAAGTAACGTAAAATAATGCTCTTGAATGGCACGCCTGCGTAGATGGTGTCACGAATAATCTCCTCGTTGATCTGCTTTGTGTTTCCATAAGGAGACAACGCCGGCTTTACAGGAGCGTCTTCAGTTACGGGAAGTACGTCCGGCTGACCATATACTGTACAAGATGATGAGAAAACGATGCCTTTAATACCTGCTTCGGGCATTAGCTCAAGCAAGTTAAGCAGTGTTACAATGTTGTTTCTGTAATAAGGCAAAGGCATTTGTACGGATTCTCCTACGGCTTTACTCGCGGCAAAGTGGATAATTCCTTTAATGCCGGGGTGTTCCTTCAGAAGTAAGCTTAGGCCTGCCTTGTCGTTACAGTCCAGTTCTTTAAAGTAAGGACGGATGCCGGATATTTTCTCAATTCCGTCAAGTACTTCAACATTGGAGTTGGATAAGTTGTCAATAATCACAACCTCATATCCTGCGGCTTGTAATTCTACTACAGTATGCGAGCCGATGTATCCGGTTCCTCCTGTAACTAATATTTTCTGCTTCATCTTGTTATAGATTTAATCGTTAAGTATTATACGATACCAGAGAATCCCATAAATGCCATGGCCAATAAACCTGCAGTGATAAGAGCAATAGGAATACCTTTCATTCCATTCGGGATTCTTGTCATCTCTAATTGTTCCCTGATACCTGCAAAGATAACTAAAGCAAGCGCAAAACCAATCGCTGTTGAAACAGCATATACGATGGATTGCAATAAATTAAACTCTTTTTGTATCACAAGAATAGCTACCCCAAGAATACAACAGTTTGTTGAGATCAGCGGAAGAAATACTCCCAGCGCCTGATGTAGGGCAGGAGAGGCTTTCTTTAAAATAATCTCTACCAACTGAACTAATGCCGCGATCACTAAAATATAACTTACCGTTTGCATAAAGCCCAATCCTAACGGATCAAGCAGGAATTTCTGCATTAAATAAGTAAATACTGTTGCTACGGTGAGTACGAAAACTACTGCAAGCCCCATACCTACTGCTGTATCCATCTTTTTAGAAACGCCGAGAAACGGACAGATCCCAAGGAACTGCGCTAAAACAACGTTGTTCACAAATACAGCTGCGATAAACATTAATATATATTCCATAATCTTCGTCTTTTAAGCTTTTTGAAATCTGTTAACAATCGCGATCATATAACCTAACGCAATAAACGCACCCGGTGCAAGAACAAATATCAACGAACCGAGATCTTCGGCGTAAAGTGGAAAATTGAATGTTCTTCCTGTTCCGAGAAATTCGCGCACGATACCTAAAGAGGTAAGAGCCAATGTAAACCCAAGTCCGGTACCTAATCCATCAAGGATAGAGGGCAACAGCTTGTTTTTTGCCGCGAAAGATTCCCCACGTGCCATTACAATACAGTTTACCGCAATCAAGGGAATAAACAAACCAAGGCTTGCATACAATCCTGGAAGGAAAGCGTTCATGAATAATTGCACAACAGTAGCCAAGGATGCTATAATAATAATCAAAGCAGGTATTCTCACCTGATCGGGGATATAGCCCTTTACCAATGATATTACAGCGTTAGAGCAAACTAATACGAATGCGGTGGCAAGTCCCATACCTAATCCGTTCTCAGCCGATGTAGTGGTACCTAACGTAGGGCACATTCCTAAAAGCAGTACGAAGATTGGGTTCTCTTTAATGATACCATTCGTTAAAACCTTTAGTTTATTCATTTGTGTCTCCTTTCTCTCCGTTTTGCTCTGAAGCACTTGTTGTCGCGTCTATGCCTATGTAAGCACTATACGCACGGTTTATTGATTCAAGAAAAGCACGGCTGGTGATGGTTGATGCGGTTATTGCATCAACATCTCCTCCGTCTTTCGTTACATTCAGATTGCCGTTAGCTAATGAACGTCCGATAATATTCTGATTATTTTTATCTGTGCGGAACCATTCTTCCATTTTAGATCCTAATCCTGGGGTTTCGTTGTGCTGCAATACAGAATAGTTTAGTATTTTCCCTTCCGAGTCGAAACCTACAATAACACGGATAAGACCGCTGAATCCATTTTTAGAACTGCTTTCAACAGCGGCGCCGATGTTTTTACCTTCTTTTTGTGCCGGATAAATTAATAATTCGTAGCCGTCTTCTGTCTGAAATTTAAAAGAATCGGCGATCGGGTCATTGTCAAATGCAGGAGATACTTCTTTAACCGCTTCTTTCAGCGCAAGAGCTTCCGCTTCTGCGATGGGACCGGAGGTGAACATGTATGTAGCTGCTAAAAGTCCGCTAGTAATTGCACAAACTAACGTTAGCGATAAAACCATATTCAGTAGTGTTGATTTTAGTTTCTGTCCCATCTTACTTTCCTCCGAAATGTTTAGGTTTGAAATACATGTTGATTAAAGGTGTCAGCGCATTCATAATTAGAATTGCGAACGACATTCCTTCCGGATATGCTCCAAACAGACGGATAACAGACGTTAATAACCCGATTCCGATACCAAACACAAGCATTCCGCTTTTACTCATAGGAGAGGTAACATAATCGGTCGCCATAAAGATGGCTCCAAGCAATAAACCTCCGGAAAGAATGTGGATGATCGGATTAACATACTCAGCCGGATTCACCAAGTGCATTATTCCTGTGAAAACAAACGTTGTCAGTATAATGGAAACCGGGATATGCCAGGAGATAATCTTTCGTACAAGCAAAAACGCAAATCCCAGAAGCAAAGCTATGGCACTTACTTCGCCAAGGCTTCCTCCCATATTTCCCAATAACATATCGGTATAACTCGGAAGTTCGGTTGCTCCTTCATTAAGTAAGGATAGGATAGTAGCTCCCGTTTGACCATCGACATAATCCATCGGTATGGTTCCGGGTACCGGCCAGGTTGTCATCTGTGCCGGAAAAGAGATTAAAAGGAAAACACGCCCTACTAAAGCCGGATTAAAGATATTGTTTCCTAACCCACCGAAAGACATTTTGCCTATTCCTATGGCAGCTAATGCCCCTATCAGAATGATCCATATAGGAAGATTAGAGGGTAAATTGAATGCCAACAGTAGTCCTGTAAGCACGGCTGATCCGTCATATATGGTCTGTGGTTGCTTAATTAAAAACTTCTGAATAAGAAACTCAAACAGCACACAGCTCAATACAGATACCAATGTAACGATCAGCGCTCCCAGTCCGAAGTAATAGAGCGAAACTAATAACGCCGGTAACAGGGCTATCAGTACGCCATACATGTTTTTACTGACACTATCGCCGCTATGTATGTGCGGCGAAGGAGATATAATTAATTTATTTTCCATAACAAATCCTTAATTACGCCTTTCTGGCACGAATGATACCCATTACTTTTCCTTTTCCCATACGAATGTGATCCAGCAACGGACGATTAGATGGACAAGTGAAACTGCATGAACCGCATTCTATGCAATCCACAATATAATTAGCTTCGGCCATCTCCCAGCTTTTGAACTCCGTTGCGTTCATCAATAAGGTGGGATTTAATCCCATCGGGCATACATTCACGCACTTGGCGCAACGAATGCAGTTCTGCATTGGTTTGCGTACGGATTCCTCTTTTGTTAAAATAAGAACGCCCGAGCTTCCTTTTGTAACAGGAACGTCCGGACTGATTAACGCTTTCCCCATCATAGGGCCTCCGCCAATTACCTTTCCCGTATTTTCGGGGAGTCCACCCGCTTCTTCTATTAATGTATGGATAGGCGTACCTATTCGAGTGAGAAAGTTCGACGGGTTGCTTAGCTTTTTCCCGGTTACGGTTACCACACGTTCAAACAGTGGCTTGTTTTTCTGCACCGCTTCGTAGACTGCAAAAGCCGTGCCAACATTTTGAACAACCGCACCGGCTGAAATAGGCAGCGCGCCGCTTTTTACCTGTTTGCGCATAACGGCATCGATCAATTGTTTTTCACCTCCCTGTGGATATTGTACCTTTAGCGGCATGATTTCTATACCGGAGAATGAAGAAGCCAATTTCTTTAAATGCTTGATCGCGTCAGGCTTATTGTTTTCAATACCAATAACAGCTTTCTTTACGTCAATGGATTTCATTAATAAAGTAACGCCTACTAATATTTCTTCTCCCTTTTCCAACATAAGGATATGGTCGGAAGTAAGATAGGGTTCGCATTCTACTGCATTGATTATAAGAATTTCCGCTTTACTTCCCGGTGGAGGGGTTAGCTTTATTTGTGTGGGGAAAGTAGCACCACCCAGACCAACAATCCCTGCTGCTGCTATTTTGTCAACAATTTCTTTGGCCGAAAAATGGCATTCTCTGATTAGTTTGTCGCTTTTGTCAATGGATTCTTCCCATTCATCTCCTTCTACGTCAATATATATGGCAGTGCGTTTATAGCCACTGGCATCTATCGCAGCGTCGATTTTGTTTATTTTACCGGAGACAGGAGAGTGTATGTTCGCTGAAACGAAGCCCGAGGGCTTGGCAATCAGCGTTCCTGCTTTCACCACGTCTCCCTTTTTGACAATTGCCTGTGCCGGTGCTCCGATATGTTGGCTTAAAGGTACAATGACCTGTTTTGGAACAGCAAGTCGGACGATCTTTTTTCCGGCAGACAATTTGTTCTCGGGTGGGTGAATTCCTCCGATTCTAAATGTCCTAAGCATACTATTAGATTTTATTTTGTATTGTTTCTTGTTAGTTTTCGGGTGTGGCCGCTGTTATTGATGCAGCTACTTCGGGTTGCAGTTTTGCTTTAGCAACAGGCTCTGCTTCCTTCTCTTTGCGAGGAGGGAAATTCAGCTCGTGAATAGCCAATGTTGGGCATACTACAACACATTTGCGACATAGCCGGCACTTCACCGGATCAATATACGCCAGGTTATTTTCTATTTTGATAGCGTCAAACGCACATTCTTTTTCACATTTGCTGCAACCGATGCAGGCATTGGAGCAGGCTTTACGCGCCACGCCGCCTTTGTCCTGATTTACACAACTTACAAATATACGACGTGATTTAGGACCTCTTTTTCTTAGTTCGATTATGTTTTTTGGGCATGCCTTTACGCAAGCACCACACGAAGTACATTTATCTTCGATAACTTCCGGAAGTTTGGTTACCGGGTTGATATGTATCGCGTCAAAGTCACAGGAAACCTCACAGTCTCCCATTCCTAAACAACCAAACGAACATCCGGTTTCTCCCCCGTAAAGCGCGGAAGCAATAGCACAATTAGTAGCTCCGTCGTATAGGTTTATCTGAGGGCGCGCGTCACAATTGCCATTACAACGTACAACTGCAACTGTCGGATCCGCTTTAGATGTTTCTTTTCCTAATATCGTGGCTACTTTTTCCATCACTGAGGCTCCACCTACCGGACAATTCAGACTATCTAAACTATCGGCCTTAACACAAGCAGCAGCAAATCCGGCACATCCGGGAAATCCACATCCCCCACAATTGGCAGCCGGAAGAGCATCTTGCACCTCCGAAATGCGAGGGTCTTCGTAAACCTCAAATTTTTTAGATGTAGCGTAGAGAAGAGCAGCACCGGCGGCACCGATTCCTCCCAACGAAATAATGGCGATTAAAATCATACTATAATCAATTTAGTTTTTTCATGGCAAAGACAAACTTCTTTTTTAATTTGTCTCTAAAAAAGTATAATACACTATAATAAGCGGGCAAAACAGCAAGACCTGCTAAGGCACTGACTGTTTCACTCCGGTTCATTTCCAAACTAAAAATAATAACCGTTAGTAATAAAAGCAAGGGGAGTAAAAAAGCATAGAAAATGGCTAAGTATCCCATTGATTCTCTTCCTTTTAATTCAACCTCTTCGTTCAACTGAAAAGAATCGTAAACGCCTTCGATTTCAATAATCCGGTCTTTGCTTTCCGACGCATTACACATAGATTTTGCATGACATCCGGCGCAAGCGGATTGTTGGCAGATTTTCACATATACCTTGTCGGGGTCTATGCGTTCTATTATTCCTGTGTGATGTATCGTATTGTCCATATTTGTAAACTCCACATTGCAAAACCAAGGCAAAAGTAAGCAATATTTGGGATAATATGATCGATTAACAAAGTTTATTACATCAAATTTAATGTGTAATTACCATCTGTAGTTAAACCCGAAACTTAACAATTCATTAATTTGGAAATATTTCCAGTCTTTATCTTTTGTTGATGCAGAATCGTCAAATCGTATGTTAAGATAAATACGGGTAGAGAAAAAACGGCTGATTGCCATTACCAATGTGTTTTCGTATTCTAATTTAACATTTTCGTAAGAGGTAAAGTAGTTTAAACGAGACTCCCAGGTAACATTGCGGTTGAAAGTGAATTTTACCTGAGCATCTATGCTGGAACCGAATTCGGCAAAAGAATTTTTGTACATATTGGTTACAGTATCCATTTTGAAACCATGTCTGCCTAAGTCTATTTCGTTCGGATCTTTCAGTATACTGTACATGTATTTGAGGGTAAGAGGAGCCAAATTGATCGCCACATTCAATTTTTTGTGTTTGTTGCTCTTAAATTGTTTGTCCAAAGCATATTTCATACCGACACCAAATGTTGTGGTTACCGGAGCCAGAAATGCTGCTTGTTTTATGTCCGTGTTCTCTTTGTAATTCTTAAGTATCTGCGACTTAATTTCTGTAGAGAAAGTATAACTCCATTTGTTAAACGCGCGAAACCCAACATCGTTATACAACCGGAGCACCTCGTCGCCTATTCTGTATGAACGCAAGGTGTCTTTTGGGGCATTGTAAATGCTTGTTTTATATTCAATCAGGTTGTTCACAGCCAAGCGGTCTTTCGCGTAATTATACGTCAGTAAGTTTTTTGTGAATAAGTTCAGGTTGCTGCTTCCCCCTTTATGCCAGTTTTCAGAAACATAATTCTGCGAAAACTGTATGGCACTTTCAAAGCCGGATTTCCAATATCGCCTTTCCGGAATGAACTTTACGGGAGCAACATCGCTAAAATCGGCTTCACTTTCTACCCGCAATTGTAAGTTTTCATATATGTCTTTTTTGATCGCAGTAGTCTGTATAATATCTTGCGGCAAATCCCTTCGTGAATATTGGATGTAGGAGGGATGCTTTTCTTCAACATAACGAACAGCCATTTTTCCACTTTCCTTTCGTTGTAAGTAGTTGTTAAAAATAGGTTGAGACGTATACAGATCAGGCTTTTTGAATTTTGAGTTGAGAAAGTCCATGGAATAAAAAGTCAGCTCCTTGTTCGTGAAAGGATGCCCTCTGAAAATGATAGGCAAATAGATCGGATCAACGATGATCGTATCTTTAAAGGTAGAGTATTCGTCTACATAATAAGAAGCGTCTCTCACCAGTCGCGCCCAATACATGGCTTCTGTAGATATCTGAAGTTCGTCTTTTTTTAGAAAACGAAGCAACTTCTCTCCCGGAGCTTTTGGTGTGCTATATTTTTCGTTCTGTTTTTCAAAAACAGTCCTGAGGTCTTTGATTTGTATCAAATCAAGGCTGTCTATTTTTAAATATTCAGCTGTATCTACTTCTTGAGGTAGTTCAACTCTATTTATAAACAGAGCACCGTTTAACTTGTTGATGCTTTGTTCGTTTGCCTTTAATGAGGTAGTGAGCACTAATATAAAAACGAATCCTAAACTAAGCTTTTTTATAATCATGATCATCCGTTATCTTTAATCCTTACTGTGTTTATTGCAAAAATAGACAAAAAAGAGGTATTAACCACATTCTTTGTCTGTGTTCATGTTTTTTTATTCGTTCAAACAAGTTGTTTTTGGGGTGGAATGCTTTATTCAAAAAATCAGCGCTTCATCAAAAGAGAAAAGCATGGTTGCGAAAAGTTATAAAGCGTACAAAAAAAGGGGTTGGTTAAACCCGGTTTGAACAAAATTTTCAGGTTGAATTCAGCGTTCAATTTGGCCCTTGTTTTTCGTAATACTATATGAAAAAAAAGATATCCTTTATTTTTCAAAATATATCCTTTATTTTTCGAAAAATAACCTTTATGTTTTTGGGTGTGTTTGGATGTCTGATAATCAGGTAGTTGTGTTTGATGAAAAATAAGGGCTTTTATTGTTGCTGCGGTTGGTATAGGGCGAAAGATTTTTCGCCCCTACGAACACCGACTATCCTTCCCTGTCATTCCGATCTCCTTCCCTTGTCATTCCGACTTCCCTTCCTGTCTTCTCGACCTCCCTCCCCTTGTCATCTCGACCGAAGTGGAGAGATCTCTGCATGGAGCTTCGTTAATAATGGTCAGTTGGTATGAGATCTTTCGACAAGCTCAAGATGACAATGGTTAGTTGGTATGAGATCCTTCGACAGGCTCAGGATGACAATAGTCAGTTGGTATGAGATCCTTCGACAGGCTCAGGATGACAATAGTCAGTTGGTATGAGATCTTTCGACAAGCTCAAGATGACAATGGTCAGTTGGTATGAGATCTTTCGACAGGGTGATTATACTGAAAAGGTCCCGAATTTATAAACTCGGAACCTTTTCAGTATATTCTAATTATTAAATTATTAGTTTGCTTTATTCGGGGCGGAAACTTTTTAATGATTTCTGTAGTTCCTGTCGGGCAAAGAAAATCCTGCTCTTTACTGTACCTAAAGGCACATTCAGCTTTTCTGCAATTTCGTTGTATTTATATCCACTCAGAAACATGGAAAATGGAATTCTTAAATCGTCATTCAGGTCGTTAATGGATTTTGTTATTTCCTGAATCTGATAGCTTCCGTCGGGTGAATTAAAACCGGAATCGTTGATAACATCTAAGTTGTATAAATCAACGCTTTGGTCTACGATGGTTTGAGTACGTACTAATTTATGATAGTTGTTGATAAATATATTACGCATTACAGTTAGTACCCAACCCTTAAAGTTTACATTATCAACGAACTTTTCTTGATTATCTAAAACTTTGAGAGTAGTATCTTGAAGAAGGTCTTTCGCATCATCTTTATTAGCTGTGAGCATCAAAGCAAAATTCATCATGTTTTCTTGCATGCCCAATAATTTTTTCTGAAATTGCAGCGTATTCATGTTCGTAATTTGTTAAATGTATAAACTTCTAATTCTAAAATAAAGTTTTAGCCGGAACTGTTAGTATCACAAACATACTAATTCTTATTGAAAATAACAAATTTTCGGACAGGTTTATGCTGGTGAAGTTTTTGTTGCAATTGTTTGTTGTTTTGTGTTTATTATCAGTTGGTTAGCTCGATTACGATTTGTAGCTCATAAAAACTATCTATATCGTGATTGTATTTGTCAATGAATATGTAAAATGTTGTGTATGAATAAAATATCTCGTTTGTTGTTTTTCGTTGTTTTTGGGGTACTTTTCCTCTTAAACGCCCATCAGTCCTTGGCTCTGGATAAAGCGATAGTTTATAAGATCGATATTAAAAATGAAATTGATAACAGAACGCGAATTTACCTGTCAAAAGGGCTTTCGGAAGCCCAATTGTTGGGGGCTGATGCCATATTAATTCACATGAATACGTATGGTGGATTGGTGGATGCCGCCGACTCTATGCGCACGGCGATTTTATATTCTCCCATACCGGTATCGGTTTTTATCGATAACAACGCGGCTTCTGCCGGAGCACTGATCTCTATCGCAGCCAAAAATATTTATATGCGGAAAGGGGCAAATATCGGGGCGGCTACCGTGGTGAATCAAACCGGCGAGGCGATGCCTGATAAATACCAGTCTTATATGCGCTCGATGATACGCTCAACGGCTGAGGCGCACGGCAAGGACACGATTGTTCAGGGAGGCGATACCATTTATAAGTGGAAACGGGATCCTAAGATAGCAGAGGCTATGGTAGACGAACGAACCAAAATCCCTCATGTGGTAGACAGCGGTAAGATATTGACTTTTACGGCAGACGAGGCTGTGCAGTGGGGATATTGTGAGGGTATTGCCGAATCAGTGGATGAGGTGATAACGAAATATATGGGATATGACACTTATGAGATCAGAAGTTATGAGCCATCGTGGGTGGATAATTTGAAAGGTCTTTTGATGAATCCTTTAGCTCAATCGCTACTCATCATCATTATTATAGGTGGTATTTATTTTGAGATGCAGACACCCGGTATTGGTTTTCCTTCGGCGGCATCTGTTATTGCTGCTGTTTTTTATTTTGCGCCCTTGTATATCGAGGGATTGGCCGCAAATTGGGAAATCCTTATTTTCATAGTCGGCATCCTCCTCATGCTGGTCGAGGTGTTTGTTATTCCGGGTTTTGGGGTTGCCGGTATTTCCGGGATAGTTCTTATAATCGGTGGGTTAACAATGGCTTTGCTTAATAATACGAATTTTAATTTTGACAATGTAAGCAGCATGGAAGCGGGTAGGGCGTCGTTGACAGTGCTTATGGGGCTTGGTTTTGGTTTTGCGTTGATGATCTGGCTGTCCAACCGGATCGGGCATAAAGGAATATTCCGCAAGGTGGCATTGGTAACAGATCTGGAAGAAGCTGTGTCCGGTCCTGTGCTAACCTCTTTGGTCGGAAAAGAAGGAACAGCCGCTACCGTATTGCGACCATCCGGTAAGGTATTGATTGAGGGAGAGCTCTATGATGGGGTGTCCATACAGAATTACATTGAAAAAGGAACACCTGTAAAAGTAGTTCGCTTTGAAAACGCGCAGGTTTACGTTCAGGCAATTCGTTTGTAGGCGATCCTTTTGTCAACAACCACGTATTGCAGACTGTTAATTGCGAGCAGGTCGCTCAGGATATGTTTTGCCGTGTAATAATTAATTCGTCCGATACGGCAAAACTGATTTGCATTAATATAAGGATGGTTATCTAAATAATGGAATAACCGTTCTACGGGCTTTGTTAGTTTCAGTAAAGTTCCTTTAGTTCGTTTCTGTTTTTCCCAGGCAAGAACAAGTACGTCGTTTGCCAGGATATTCTCGTCGTCTACCCGAATATAAGCCTTAAATTCATCTTGTTTGTCCGGCGCCATATAGGGACCGTTTTTTGCCGGGGGGATATGTACTTCAAGAACGGTTTTTCCACCGACCTCCCATCTTTGCGCGGTAAATGCTACTTCGGGTTTCGTATATAATTGCGAAGCCGCTTCAATCATGTAGTATTCTTCTTCGCTACGAACTCCGGCAATCGCTCCATTGTCTTTTACGCCAATCAACAAACGCCCTCCATCTGTGTTGGCAAAAGCACTTAGCGTTCGGGCTATCTTTTTGCTGTCGCTCACTTCAAATTTGAAATCAAGCTGTTGATGCTCACCTTGTTCAATCAATATTTCAATCGGATGCTTCTTCATATTGACGATTATTAGTCAGACAAAAATAAAATAAATAGCTAACTTTGCCAATAGCATGGGGTTGGTTAAAAAAAGGATGGTGCGCCATGCTTTTTGATACAGCCTCATAAGATGTTAGAATTTATTTTCCAAATACAATAACAGAGATGGATAGAATAAGGTTTATCGGAATTATTCCCGCCCGCTACGCATCAACGCGTTTTCCGGGTAAGCCCTTAGCGGATATGAACGGCAAAACAATGATACAGCGTGTTTATGAACAAGTGCAGGGACTGTTGGATGCTGTTTATGTAGCGACCGACGATGCGCGTATCGAGTCTGCGGTTAAAGCATTTGGCGGACAGGTTGTAATGACCTCTGCCGATCATAAAAGCGGAACCGACCGTTGTTATGAGGCCTATACTAAAACCGGAACGGGATACGAGGTAATAGTCAACATCCAAGGTGATGAGCCCTTTATTCATCCTTCCCAGATAGAAACGTTGAAATCCTGCTTTACAGACGGGCAGGTTGAAATCGCTACTTTAGTAAAACCTTTTGCTCCGGATGGCGATTTTGAATCCACCTTATTTAATCCTAATTCTCCGAAGGTTGTGTTGAACAAGCATAACGAAGCGATGTACTTCAGTCGTTCTGTAATTCCATACACACGTGGAAAAGAACATGCGGAATGGCTTCGTAATTATACCTATTATAAACATATCGGTCTGTACGCTTACCGGGCGGATGTTTTACGTGAGATCACGCGTTTGCCGCAATCACCTCTTGAACTTGCCGAAAGCCTGGAGCAACTTCGCTGGCTGGAAAATGGCTATCGTATCAAAGCCGGTATTACTCATCAGGAAACAATCGGAATAGATACGCCGGAAGATATGGAGAAAGCGCTGGAGTTTATGAATACCCACAGATAAAACAAAAGATGGATTATTATTATGAAAAAACTACTTCTTATAACCACACTATTGCTACTCGGATATGTTGCTCAGGCACAATCCAGAGGTGAGAATTACGACGAAACAAAAGTTCCTGTTTATACATTGCCCGATCCGCTTATCTGCGAGAATGGGGAGGCTGTAACAACAACCGGGCAATGGGAAACCGTGCGCCGTCCGGAAATACTACGTTTGTTTTCAACACAGATGTACGGTGTTACTCCAAATGAATCTATTCCGGTAGATTATCGTTTGCTCGATGAAAAAACGGATGCGCTTGCCGGTAAGGCTACCTGCAAACAAATCGGTCTGCGCTTTAGTAAAAACGGAAAAGAAACAGAAGCAATCCTTCTTTTGTATCTGCCTAATGCGATAAAGGGTAAAGTGCCCGTGTTTTTATCTTATAACTTTATGGGCAATCAAAGTCTGGATACGGATGAAAATATCTTAGTATCACCCGGCTTGAAGTTTGTTAAGAGTACCGACGACCCGTCTATGGCTCGTGGCTTTCAAAAAGATAGATGGCCGGTAGAGATGATTATTGATGCCGGATTCGGTGTAGCGACAATGTGCTATCACGATATTTTCCCCGACAAAGCAGAGCTGAAAGACGAAAGTATCCTGCGTTTATTTAGCGATTATCGGCAAACAAAAGACAACTCCGAAGCATGGCAAGCCATAGGCGGATGGGCCTGGGGATTAAGTCGGATTATGGACTATCTGGAGCAAGAAGAAAAAATAAATGCTGAACAGGTTGCGTTGATGGGGCATTCAAGGCAAGGGAAAGCAAGTCTTTGGGCCGGAGTGCAGGATGAGCGTTTTGCAATAGTTATATCTAATAACTCAGGATGTGGAGGAGCGGCTATTTCTAAAAGAAGATACGGCGAAACGTTTCGTATCATGACGACTTCTTTTCCGCATTGGCTGTGTAAAGCTGCAGAGCAATATGCAGACCAGGAAGACAAACTGCCCTTCGATCAGCACGAACTGATTGCCTTGGTAGCTCCACGTCCGGTTTATATTGCCAGTGCCAAAGAAGATCGATGGGCTGATCCTAAAGGCGAATTCCTTGCCGGCGTACTTGCCGGTCCTGTTTATGAGCTTTATGGCTATAAAGGATTGCAAACAACAGAAATGCCCGATCTCAACCGGCCGATCATGAATCGCATAGGCTATCATATCCGTCCGGGTAAACACGATGTGACGGATATCGACTGGCAGAATTACATCCGCTTTGCCCAACTACATTTCGGATTGAAAGGAAAGTAAACGACAACCGACTGGCTGTGTTACGGAACAATTTATTTAGCGATTAGAAACCGATTCGGCAGGAACGTTTTTGTGAATTTTCTCAATATCTCCCGCGCCAAAAGGAACCTGTCCTTTTGACAACTCCGGGATGTTGAACGACTTCAGCATATCATCATATTTCGTAGGGTCGCGCTGTGGAAGCACGAAGGGTTTATGCACTGTTCCTTGTTTGTCGACATACGAAAAATAAGGTTTGCCATACAACCCATCATCTCGTTTGCTTGCAAATACAAACCAACGGCTGTTTGACGACCAAGAGTGATAAGTGTCCGATCGATCAGAGTTTACAATCGCTAATGAATCTAAACGACCTGTATGAAGATCAATCATTTGTAAATCCGTTTCCTGATGCCAGATCGGGAAAGTTCCATAATCCGCGATTGTAAATAGCAGATACCGTCCGTCGGGAGAGGTTTTTGGATGGCAAGCGGATTTATTATGTTCCAAGGCATGAAATAACGTATCAATTTGTGTTCCAAAACTACCATTAGTTTCATGAAATGCAATACTGCATAAATTATACTTTAATGTCTGAATGCTATCCGGTAATGCAACTGCCGGAGCCGAACAAAAATAAAGCGTTTTCCCATCAGCAGAAAAAACAGGAAACGTTTCCAGATTCTCTTTGCCCGATAATAAGGGAGACGAGAATACTTTGTTTGATTCGAGATCAAGAACAATTAGATCGGACTCGGTGTCGTATACTTCCAAACGCTCATTCCGGTAAGCATGAAACTCAGGTATGATTGTGTTGGTTGAGAATACCGCGTATTTGCCCGAAGGATGGAAGTTGCCGTAAATAGCCGGAGATATTTGTCCGTCAGCTTTCGTGTTTATCTTTCGTAGTTCGCCATTTCGATTTAGTATAGTGCCTCCGTTGCTACCCCGTAGATGGAACATCGACAATGAAGCATCCTGATTGCCGTAAATGTGGCAGTTCATACATGTTCCATCAGTCAGATTATTATCGGCCAATACCCGTTCTCTAAATGTTTCGACATTTCGTTCACAGAGTTGTATTGTGTTCCAGACTTCATACCCCGGCTCAATCAGACGATAACTCAGATAAGGGTCTATTTTTTCGGGAACAATAGTCCAATAGAACGGTGCGTAACTGATCCACTCTCCATTTGACTTAGCCGTTATCTGAACCGTTACTTTATTGCCCACTTCGGATTCGAGGAAGTGTTTCCATCGTTTCATGGAGAACTGTACTTTTTCATTCTGGTATAGGGTGAATGACAGGTGAGTTCCCTGAACAGATATCTCTGAGCTTGTAATGCCTTCTCTCAACAGAAAGTTAAGTGGTGCAATATTAACCGGAATCGTAATATTGGTATAGTCCGGATAAATAGGAGGCAGGCTGTCCGTTTTTCTGACGTTTGTAGGGCGGTTGCAGGCAGAACAAAATGAAACCACCAAGATGAGATATGTTATCAACTTATTCATTGTTCTTTCATTTGAGCATAATGATAATAGAACCAATAAGACTTTGCATATTGATCCTGTAATTCAGTTCCGTCTCCTCCTGCTTCCTGATAGCGTTTAGTATAAGCCAGAAAATCCGTTGTCAGTTCGTTCGGTATTTTGTAGCTTTCCAATACTTTTGGGGATGCCTTTTGTTGAGCTAAAGCGATGAGGAGTCCTTCAGCGTAAAGCTTTGGAAGATCGTATTCGCTGTTTTTGTACCATTTGTCATAAACAGAAATAAAACCGGATATATTTTTATCCAGTAAATGATAGCATAACAAATAATCCAATGCGGCTTTGTTTTGGGGGTTGCTTTTAATAAGCATAGTGAGCGATGCCTCCACATTCGAAGCCATTCGCAGTGTATCATAAGTTGCTATAGACGCACGTCTTTCTGCCAACCATGGATTTTCATCTCCTTCTTGCATTATCTTCCGTATGCCTGTCGCGTAATCCGAATAAAATAATGTTTTGTCTAATATCCGTAGATATTTGTCTACCGCGGCCGTATCACCGATAATCAGATTGATCTCAGTTAATCTTTTAATCAGACGGGAACTTCTGTGTTGAGGTGAGAAAATCATAGCCAGCATAGTTGCGTGCTGTGCCATATTCATATCTCCCAGCTGGAAATACACTTCTCCGCTGAATAATATTTCAAGAGGCGTACTGCGTGGACCAACTGGAATAAACATCCCATTCGTAAATGGCTGATAGGTAGATAGCAGTTTGTCAGCAAGTAAACCTTGCTTCATCCATGCCAGATTGGTAAAATAAGTAGTTGCCGGATTTTGCATTTGAAACGATTCTGCCTTAGTTGAAACTTTTTCCCAGTTGTTGAAATAAGTTTCGGAATCCAACGTCAGCAGTTTTTCTTTGTTTTGATCAGTATGAATAAATACATAAATAGTAAGTCCTAAAGCAATAATAAACAATATGGTTACTTCATTGTATTGATAACGGAATGATCGTTTTTGTAATGAAATAATATACCCTATAAGCAGAAAGATTAGTGAGAGAGTAGGAAGAAAGTAACTGATCCTGTCTGTGGGATAGAAGAATGCTTGTTCGATTGTTAGTAAATAGTGTTCACGCAGCAATAGAGGGCATAGTATGCATCCACCTATTAATAATAACCAATAGGGAAATGAAGATAATCGGCGGCGGGTAATATCAAATATGATAACTAAAATGGCGAAAGTCAAAAAATGACCACCTATCAAGATGTACAATACAGGCGTTATTACCAGACTGAACACTCCGGCGACGTTCTGTTTATTGATCAAGGTATAAAGTAGAAAAAGACCAAGTGCAAAGATGAATGCCACGGAAGAAGACAATCGGTAATTTAGACTTAAATGTAAATGCCATTCAATAAGAACCGGTATAACTGCATACAATCCGTTTTCCCGTTTTCCGATTCGAGTAAATATACATAAAAGCAAAAGGAGTTCTACTCCTAAGGTTAGGGTAATAATAACAGCTCCTGCACCTTTAATACAATAAAACTGAGTAAGAAAGTCTCCTGCGTAACAAGCTAACCCACCCGGTTTGCTGAGGTAAGACAAGAAATAGTCGGATGAGAACAAAAATAATTGCATTTGTTCTTCATAGAGTAAATGATAAGGTTGCATAAAGTAAAAAAACAAGAAGCAAAGTACCCCCAAAGAAAGTACGAATGTCATTCTTGTCAAACTGCCGATTTGTATTTCATTTCCTTGTCTTATCACTATTTTATGTCGTTTTAAAGTTCTTCCAAGTCAACTATTTGTTCAGAGCTTAGGAGAGCGCGTGTCATTTTGAACACAAAACTACCAACAATGTTTTTTTTATTTTCTTTTACAAAGCTATAATTATATTTAGAAAAGTCAGAATCTATAGTCGAAATTTCATTTTTGATAATCTCGGGCTTGTCTGTTTGGTTGAGCAAAGAGGAGAGGTGATTTCTTTTCAGTTCATAGGAACTTTTTCGCTCTTTCCATTCCTGTAATGCATTATTTAGTATTGTTCCTGCGGTGCTACTTGTTGATTCCAACTTTACCTGTATTTCACCGGGCTCTACAACAACTAAAACTTCTTCTAACTTAAGCCTCACGATAGGTCTTGTACGAATGATATAGATAGAAGGGGTATCGATCTTTCCCGAAAAACGGAATTCGCCATCCCTTATATAGGTTGAGTCTACATTTTCAACCGTGGCTCCCTCTAATGGTACCAGATACACAACTTCGTTCTCATAGTCATTGCCGGAGACTGTTCCTGCGATTGTATAGGATGCTTGCTTTGTCTGACAAGAAAAGAGGCAGCAGCAGAGAAGCCCATATAGCCATTTGTTCATTTTAGTCAATTAATTAAAGAGTGCAAATATATTGGAAAAAGAAAGGCGAGTCAAAGTGATTCGCCTTTCTTTCTTATATGCAGAATTATGCTACTTATTCAGCCTTAAACATCCAGAACCAAGCAGTTCCCCAAGAACCGGCACCCGGTTCAGGGCGTGCTAAAACCATTTTATCATCATCTAATGTTAGAATGTCGTATTCCATTACACGGGCATTGCCTTCGTTTGGCGCTATACCACATAAAACACTGATTGATTTTGTGCTTAACTTACCTTTTCCCCAAACTGCACCACCGTCGTCAAGTGTTTGTTGTGTCATGTCGAAAGCAAAAGTGCCGGATTGGTTAGACCCATCAGATTTGTTCATTGTTAATTTAGACCCGGAAATAGCAAAAGTCATGCTGGAACCTCGTCCTTCTCCTGCAGCTTGTTCATCTAAGTCGTCGATAGATACAGTCCACCAACCCGGAGAAACATTTCCTTTATAACCTCCATTACCCCAAACTTTTTCGTCGGCCTGAGTATTGTCCCATACCCAGGTTTTTTCGCCGGAACCACAAAGATATCCCCATTCCGCAGGCACATTAATTAATGTGTCAACCTGAACTTTTAATATTTTTTCAATTGTTGTTCCATCATGATTACGCCCTGTGAACTTTATCTCATTTTCACCTTTTAGCACAACCTGAACAGTTGTTTTTGTACTTACTGTAACGCCACTACCATAGTCCCATGAAGAAAGTACACCCACTCCATCACTGTTTAAATCAATATAGTTTGAGCTTTTCCCATCAACAACCTGTGGAACAGCAGAAATCTGGATCTGATCCGCTGTTAATGCACCGGTCAATGTTTTTCTGTCTTCCACCGGATCGCATGCGATCGTTAGTGTAGCCAATCCTAATACGGAATATAATATTTTTTTATTCATACTATTCTTTGAATTTTAAATTTAACTGAATACTATTCATTCCAGCTTACAAACAATGCAGAAGCATCCCATCCCGGATTTTGTTTCAACACACCGTCAGACAGGTCTATTTCTATTTGTGGAATAGGCATAAACCCTTTTGTTGCTTCATAACGTGTTGCATAACCGGCGCCTTGTTCTTTCATGGTTGTTTGAATGCCACGATTCCAAATTGTAGAGCCTAACTGTTTTGCCAAAGCTTCTTTAGCGATTCCCCATCTTCTGATGTCGCTCCATCTTGTTCCTTCGAAAGCCAACTCCCAGCGACGTTCGTTGCGAAGCGCCTTTTCGGAATAAGTGACTGCGGGTAATCCGGCTCTTTCACGTACGCGATTCATTCCGTCTGCTGTTTGCGTTAATTCCGAATGCATTAACAACACATCGGCAAAGCGAATTATATTCAAGTCTACTTCATGGCTAAGCTGTTGATCATCTCCCTCGCCATCACCGAAAAATTCGGAAGAAGAAGAGAAACTCCAGAATAACTGATTCATTGATCCGTCGGAATTGTAATTCTTAGCAGCTCTTGTCGCTACAATTTTCTTTTGCCACAAACCGGATTCTTCCATTTGTTTGTCTTCTCCATATACATAACCATCTGTTGTTGTTACATCTAAGATAGAAGCCTCACGACGCATATCTGTAGGTTCTGCTGCTTTCCATTCAGCCCAGAGTTTCGGACTAACAGGACCGGCTCCCCAACCATATCCCAATGGGAATATTTTTTTATAACGATCAGCATCAGCACCTCCGTCACGGATCGCGAAATGCAACATATACTGGTTAGAGTATCCATTGTGTCTGATGTTCCAGTCTGCCATGTGAGAGAATTTAATTGAGAAAACCTGTTCAGGATTTTCACCGTCCTTTACCCAAGAAGGAGCATCTTGCGCGAATGGATAATCCTTTTTAGTCAACGAGTTGGAGTATGGCCACAAACTGCGGAAATCACTTAACAGTTCGAATCCGCTGTTTGCAATACAATCTTCCAAACCAGCAACTACTTCTGCTTTTGCAATACTGCCGCTAAGACTACCTTCTTCATTCATTAAAGGAAGCGCGTCTTTTCCATAAAAACCGGTATAGAATAAATATATCCGAGCCAACAAGGCTTCAGCAGCCCATTTTGTTAGATGCTCTGAGCCGGAAACCGTTTGCTTCCAAGGTTTTGAAGGCATTATTTCAATCGCTCTTTTTAAATCTGCCGCCATAAAACCATAAATGTCATCGGTAGGAGACTGAGCCGGATAAATGATTGCTTCGTCAACAGAAGAAGGAACTCCCGTGATCAAAGGTATATTGCCAAACATTTCAATCAGTTCGTTGTAGAAGAATGCGCGAAGAATCAATACTTCTCCCATGAGTTGATTTCTTAACTCTTCATTTTCTACTTTATCTAAATTAGCCAAAGCCATGTTCGCGCGGTTGATTCCGGAGTAGCGATCAGACCAGAACGTTTGAAAACGATCAATATCCGTGTACAGTAAATGGTCGAGCACTTGCATGTTTTTGTCGTTCTCACCACCACCACCAAAGCGATCGTCTGAAGCTAATTCGGCTACATAGAAATATGAATTTTGGACGTTTTTTGTCACATTATTCATCGTTGCGTATACACCGGTAACCATTTCAATGGCGTCTTTCTCTGTTTTCGGGTAGTTCTCCGTATTCTTTTTTGTGTAGCTTTCCGTATCAAGAAAATCTTCACAACCTACCAATAAAAAAGCGGCTACCGTAAAATATAATATCTTTTTCATGTTTACTCTCTTTTAAAATTTAAGATTAACACCAACTAAATAGGTTCTTGGAGCAGGATAAAACCCTACGTCAATACCTTTTGCCCATTTACCGTCACCATCATTAACATCGCCACCGTATCCGATTTCAGGATCCATACCGGAATAACCCGTGAATGTGAATAGGTTTTGTGCCGTAACATACAAACGTGCTTGTCCAAGAGGCATCTTTGGGAATAATTTCTTGAAGTCATAGCCTATGGTAAGGTTTTGTATTCTCAGGTAATCGCCATCTTCAATATAGATATCCGAAATGTTTTGCCAGTTTGTATGACTACCGGAAGTAAGTCGGGGCAATTTGTTTGAACTACCTTCACCCGTCCAACGATCAAAAATTGAAGTGGTGTAGTTGTGAAGAGGAGAGTCGGCGAAAGAGCGATACGATTTTGCAATCTGATGTCCGAAAGCACCTGTTCCTGTAATATTCAGATCAAACCCTTTGTATCCGAAATTCAGGTTTAACCCTAATGTGAAATCCGGATTAGGATCTCCAATTTGTGTACGGTCTGTTTCCGTTATTACACCATCATTGTTGGTATCGACGAAAATCAAATCACCCGGACGAGCACCGGCGTATTTTGCGGTTGTGTTATTCACTTGTTCCCAGTTTTGGAACACTCCTGCCGTTTTGTAACCATAGAAGTAACCAATAGGGTATCCTTCTTCAGCACGATACATTTCAGAAGTAGTCTGACTAAGTACATTGGCTGCGCCATGAATGATTTTTTCGGTATTCGCAATACGTGTTACTTCGTTCTTATTATAGGCGAAGTTTACCGTTGCGCCGTATGTAAAGTCGGCAATGTTGTCGTTCCAGTTCAGCGCAAGTTCAACCCCTGTGTTTTCAATATCTCCACCGTTTACATAGGGTGCGTTTAATCCCCAAACAGCAGGGATAGGTGCCGCAACGAGCCAGTCTTTTGTTGTTTTCTTATACCAGTCAAACACAATGCCTAAGCGAGAATTCAGGAAACGAGAGTCAAAACCAATATTCAACTGTTCAGAAGTTTCCCAGGTAACATCCGGATTCGCTAAAATATCAGCATATCCACCAACCGTTTGTGTTGTTTTGTCGGTAGAGAAATAATAGCCGTTTTTAACATCAAATGCAAAAGTAGAAAGGTATTGGAAGTTGTTTATATCCGCGTTACCGTTTTGTCCCCAGCTGGCACGCACCTTAAAGAAATCTAACCAATTCCGTGTGTCTTCCATGAATGCTTCATTCGTAACAACCCAACCGGCGGAGAATGATGGGAAATATCCCCAACGATTTCCTTTTGCAAAGTTTGATGAACCATCGGCTCTTACTGTGGCAGATGCCATGTAGGTTTCTTTATAGTTATAATTTACACGTCCAAAGAAAGATGCTAAAGCGCCATTGTCCCAAGGTTTTCCTTTAATTCCCAACTGAGAAAGTTCAGCCGGTTTTGTGTTGTCGATCCAGGAATAATCAAACGATCCCGGAAACATCGAGTTTCTACCACTGGCTTCCACCTCTGCTCCAAAACCCCATTTTTCGACAGATTGTCCGATAACCGCATCAAAATTATGCAGATCGTTGATTGTAAAGCTATACGCAAGTGTGTTATCTAACGTCCAGCTATGACCAGAACTCGCACCTTGCACCGTGTTGTCTTGCGTTACATTCTGGTTGTTAGCCAAATGGCGTATACCGTCATAGGAACGATACCTGGAAGCATTCATCTTAAAGCCGAATTGAGATTTAAGAATCAACTGCTTGATGGGTTGTATTTCAATATAGGCACTTGTTTGTAATCCATAGTTTTTTGACTCATTCAGCCCTTTGTTGGATAGTGCCATATCGGCAAGCGGGTTCCCTGTATTGCCGTCAAACAACCATCCGTCGGCAGTCTTGTTATTGTAGTCGTAAAAACCGCCATCAGCATTGTATGCAGGCAGTAGCGGGTTGCCAATGAGTAGGTTGTGAACAGAGTTCCAATAGATATTACCGATCGCGATACCCGACTTTGTGTTGTGATTGAAGTTTAATGTTTCGCCCATCTTAATAATATCAAAGCCATCCCCCTTCAATAATACATGGTCGGAATTTATACGAGCCGTATATCTCTCATAGTCCGATTGAACAGGCTTTCCTAAAATACCCTCCTGAGAAGCATAAGAGAAACCAAGAGAGAATTTAGACTGATCATTTCCACCGGTAAGATTTATGGCGTGATTTTGAGTAGGAGCAGCTTTGTTATAAGCCTCTTCAATCCAGTTTGTTCCTTGCCAGCTACCGTCCATAATCGAATTGTACAAGTTGGTTGGCAGTAAGTTGGCCCAATCGTAAGTGGCATTCCCCTCGTTAAAACGCGTCTCATCCATCATGGCCATGTACTCTTTCGCATTCAACAGGTCTGCAGCCTTTGCCATGTACTGAACACCGTAGTATCCGTCATACGAAAGAACTGTTTTACCGGCTTTACCTTGTTTGGTGGTTACCAGAATAACACCGTTAGCCGCGCGAGCACCATAGATAGCAGCAGAAGCCGCATCTTTTAACACATCAATAGATTCAATATCAGACGGGTTTAAATTGTTGATATCGCCTCCGGCTACACCATCAACAACATATAGCGGTCCTGAATTTCCAACGGTACCCAGACCACGAATGTTAACTTTAAAGCCTTCACCCGGTTGACCGGAGCTTTGTGTGATGTTTACCCCCGGCGTCTGACTTTGTAATGCCGATAAAGCACTTGTTGTACTCAGTTTTTGAAGGTTGTCACCACTTACCTGTACTGTAGCTCCGGTAACGAGTTTCTTCTTCTGAACCCCATAACCTACCACTACAACTTCGTCTAATGCCTGAGAATCTTCTTTTAGAACAACATTGTAGGTTGTTTGACCGGCTGTGGTTCTAATCGTTTGGTTTAAGTAGCCGATATATGAAAAATCTACTTCGGCATTTGCGGGAACGGTTAATTCGAAATTCCCGTCTAAATCTGTTACAGTGCCATTCGCGGTTCCTTTTTGCACTACGTTTACCCCGATTAACGGAAAACCGTCTGCTTCCGAAGTTACCACTCCTTTTACTTTTACACCCGTTTGCGCGAAGGCTGTGAGGCTATGCGCAAGCAGAAAAGATGCAACAATTAGCATTTGTGTAAAACTACGAGATAGCCTACACAAAGAAAATGTACGACATTTTTCTTCCATAAAGAATTGATTTAAGTTGAATAAATATACACTTGTAATGTATCATCAGAGGCTAATACATATAAAAAACAATATTAACTGTTAACAATACCTATGCAAATTTAGGATTAAGTGTTTTGATGGTAGGATAGATAATGTAAAACAAAAGGGGAGGATTTGTTTCAAAACACACAGCGGGGTTCTTTTTATGCGCTCAGGGGTATTTTTTGTTAACTGAAAGTATGAAACATTAGATCAATTCGGTTTTCCGGTAATTTGTCGGTTGGTCTGAAATAAATTAACAATTCAATCTCCAGCCTAAAAAGAAGTGTTTTTTTTGCATTACTATATAAATAAAAATATATCCTTTATTTTTTTTAATATATCCTTTATTTTCGGAAAAATAACCTTTATGTTTTTCGCTATATTTAATATTCTGATTATCAAGAATATAAGAGCGGCTTCAAAAACGAGCAAATCAGCCTGAATTTTAACTTAAAAAATAAAAAAACGGGGGAAATACACGATCTCCCCCGTTTTAAATCTATTGCTATATTCCGATAAAATAATTACCGGTTTTTGCGCTGATCTTTTTGTTTGCGTAATTGATCTTCCTGTGCTTTTTGAGCTTCTTCTAAACGCTTCATGAAACCTGATTTCTTCATCGGCTTCTTTTTGTTCTCTTCCAGTTTTGCCAACAATTTTTCTTCATTAATTGTATAGCGGAAAAGTACGGTTTGTGCAACAGTAATTAACGTAGAAATAAAGTAATAGTAGTTCAACCCTGACGCAAATTGGTTAAAGAATACCAACAGCATTAAAGGCATCATATACATCATCGCTTTCATGCCGGGCATTTGTTGCTGTCCGGTATTGCTTAGTTCCATGTTGAACTTGGTGTATATCAAATTGACTGCTACCATCAATATACAGAATAAACTGATGTGATTGCCAAAGTAAGTGGATACCAACGGAATTTGCGCATCCCAACTGATGATTGCATCGTAAGTGGAAAGGTCGCTTGCCCATAAGAAACTTTGATGGCGCAGCTCAATAGCCGATGGGAAGAACATGAACAGGGCAATAAGTATAGGCATCTGAAGTAGCATGGGTACACAGCCACTCATCGGACTTGCTCCGGCGCGGCTATATAATTCCATCGTTGCTTTCTGACGCTCCATTGCTTTTTCTTGTCCCGGATATTTTGCGTTTATTTCTTCAACCTGTGGGCGCAATACTCGCATTTTTGCTGACGACATATATGATTTATACGTCAACGGGAACAGTATTGTTTTAACCAATAGCGTTAACAGTAAAATAATAAGTCCGTAACTACTGATGTATTTTCCCAGAAAATCAAAAACAGGGATGATAAAGTATTTGTTGATCGCGCGGAACACACTGGCGCCAAGCGGAACAAGTCGTTCCAGATCTAACTGTTGATCCGAAGCGATACCTTTGTCGTACGAATTTAATAGCCCATAGAGGTTAGGACCTATATAATATTGTAAAGCCGTAGGCGTTTTTCCTTGTAAATCGAATGGGATAGATGTTGCCGTTTTAAAGTTCATCAAAATGCCCGGATCCGTAACCGCTTTCGAATCGAGTGTAGAGGGTCCGAAGCCTTCTTTCGCGATAAGTACGGTTGAGAAGAATTTGTTTTTGTAAGCAATCCATTTCAGGTGCTCGGAAACACTTTCATTATCATTTCCCGATTCGCTAAGATTGTCCACATCACCCGACATCAGTTTATAATATAACGCCGTATAGCGGTCTTCGTAATTCCGTCCTTTTTCCAACTGGCGGGCTTTCTGTTCCCAAGTCAGGTCAAAAGACGTTGTGTTTGGTGCCAGAATTCCGTTTAAGTCGGTACCTTGAATCGTAAAATCCATTCTGTACTCATTGGCCGGAAGCGTGTAAATAAAGTCAAGGTAAGCGCCATCCCCTGCATTCAGTCGCATTGTCAGGCTATTCGGATTGCTGCCGCGCACGGGAGTGAAGTATAAATCTGATGAATTAACAACCTTATTAGTCGCTGTGATAAGCGCAATATTTAGTGCTGTTTGTGTTTCGTCAAAAAGAGCTAAAGGCAATGAATCGTAGGTTTTGTATTCCTTCAAACGAGCATAAGACAAATTTCCTCCCTTGCTACTGAACTTCACCTCTACCAATTCATTTTCTAATGAAAATTGTTCATTCGCTCCGGTCATTGCTTCTGCAAAACCGCCGAAGGTTTGTTGCAGTCTGGCGTTTCTTGCGGAATCCGGTAGCGCCAGGGTTTCGGCCGGCAAGGTTGATGCCAACGTTTTTTGTTGCTCTTCAACCTGTAGTTGTTGCTCAAGCTTAGCTATAGAATCATTATATCTACGTTGTGCTTCAATTTGTTCAGTAGAAGGTTGATTAAACCAACTGAACGCAAATAACAGAATACCTATTAATACAAATCCGGTAATTGTGTTTTTATCCATTTATCTGATTTTTATTTGTTCTCGATTGCCGCTTTTACAAAGCTTACGAACAATGGGTTAGGGTTTTCAACGGTGCTGCTGTATTCCGGGTGGAATTGCACGCCGATAAACCAGTTTAACTGAGGAATTTCTACAACTTCAACCAAATTGGTTTCAGGATTTTCTCCGGTACACATCATGCCATTCTCTTCAAACTGAGCTTTGTAGCTGCTGTTGAACTCAAAACGATGTCTGTGTCTTTCCTCAATATGTGTTTTTTTGTATGCCTGAAAAGTTTTTGAGCCTTTTTTAAGTACACATTCATAAGCTCCCAGACGCATAGAACCACCCATGTTCGTTATGTTTTTTTGTTCTTCCATCATGTCGATTACCTTATATGGTGTGTTGGGTTCCATTTCGGTAGAATTGGCATCTTTCAGTCCTAAAACATTGCGGGCAAATTCAATAACCATACATTGCATGCCTAAGCATATTCCCAGACATGGTTTGTTGTTCTCGCGTGCATATTTAATAGCGGCAAATTTTCCATCAATACCACGTGTGCCAAAACCCGGAGCGATTAATACGCCGTCCATGCCGGCAAGTTGTTCGGCTGCATTTTCATCTGATAGTTTTTCAGAATGAATAAAATGAAGATCCAATATCCTGTCATTATATATAGCCGCTTGCAATAATGATTCGTCAATCGATTTGTAGGCGTCTTGTAACTCTACATATTTTCCCACCAACCCGATCTTGACAGTTTCTTTCGCGGAATGTTTTTTATCTAAAAACGCCTTCCATTGTGTAAGTTCCGGAGTAGGACCTACTTCAAGCCCCATCTTTTTCAGGACTGTTATGTCCATATTTTGCTTTTGAAGCACTAAAGGTACTTCATAAATGGTAGGAACATCGATCGATTGTACTACCGCGTCTTCGGCAACATTACAAAACAGAGCCACTTTATGCAGAATGTCTTTTTTCAATCCGCGCTCAGTACGTAAAACCAAAATATCCGGTTGTATCCCTAATTCCTGTAATTGCTTAACCGAATGCTGGGTAGGTTTTGTTTTGTATTCTTTTGCAGCAGCTATATAAGGTACATAAGTAAGGTGTATGCAAAGACAGTTCTTACCAAGTTCCCATTTCAGCTGGCGCACACTTTCTATAAAAGGTAAAGACTCGATATCTCCTACAGTACCTCCGATCTCTGTAATAACAAAATCAAATTTGTATTTTGAACCTAAAAGCTTTACGTTTCTTTTAATCTCGTCGGTGATGTGAGGGATCACCTGTACTGTCTTTCCCAAGTAATCACCTTTACGTTCTTTGTTAATTACGCTTTGGTATATGCGTCCGGTAGTAATATTGTTGGCTCGCGTAGTTTGAACATTCAGAAAACGTTCGTAATGGCCTAAGTCCAAATCCGCTTCATGACCGTCAACGGTTACATAGCATTCGCCATGTTCATAAGGATTCAATGTGCCCGGATCAATGTTGATATACGGATCGAATTTTTGAATCGTAACTTTATACCCCCTGGACTGAAGAAGTTTACCCAAGGATGCGGAAATAATTCCTTTCCCTAAAGAAGAAACCACACCGCCTGTAACGAAGATGTACTTTGTATCTGCCACGTTAGTATTATTTAAATAGATGTGTCGATTTTTTAATAAGAAATGGCAAAGTTAATGAATTTCGCTCATACCACATTACTATATCATGTATTTGTTGGGTGCAATAATAGTATCTTTGATTTGCAGATTAGGTTTGCCCTTCCTAACCGCTTTGTATTTTAATATAATGTAGGCTACTCCTGTTTTTCGTTCCTGTTTTAAACAGACTATTGAACTTTTAAGTAATTTGGAAGTAAGTAATTCATTTTCTTTTTGTTTCTTTGCAGCCTAAATAATGAGAGAATAAGTGAATCTTATAATTGAACAGGGAATTTCCTCTTCGAAAGTTGCCGTGTATACGAATATTGAATAATGAGCTTAACAACTTTACCTGTCAACTATTGTTGCCGGAAGAGAAAAAAGCAATTCCAGCTATTGGAACTAATGCGGAGCGTGCGATTAGGACCAGTGTGCTGAATAGTATTGTGTATGAAATGGATGGCTGTATTAAGGTATGTGGAAAGAAATCCCTTTCTCTTTTGGTTTTTTTAACAAGTGGTCATTCAAATTATTTTGAAAGACGACTAAAAAATTCCATCTTTGCAGACATTAATTTAGTGTTGACAGGATTAAATAGAATCTTTGAGTATAATGTTGAAAATTAATAAGGTATTTATAATAGCCTGCTTTTTGTTTGCTCAATTAGCTTTAATTGCACAGAATAGTACAAATTCTCCTTATACTCGATATGGTTATGGAGAGCTGGCAGACAGATCGTTTGGCGCAGGACGAGCTATGGGAGGACTTGGCTTTGGGCTAAGATCTTCAAAGCAAATTAACCCGATGAACCCGGCGTCATACAGTGCCATTGATTCAATGACATTTCTTTTTGACTTTGGGGTTTCAGGGCAGATGTCCTGGTATAACGACGGGGTCAATAAGCAGAAGAATAAAAACGGTAATGTGGAGTATATTGCTATGCAATTTCCAATTACTAAAAGACTGGCGGTTAGTGCCGGTGTTTTGCCTTATTCTTATGTTGGATATGACTTTAACCATATAGAACAAATTGCAGGAGAAACATCTCTTAACACATTTACAGGCAAGGGTGGATTAAACGATATCTATGCTGGCTTGTCTATGGATATATGGAAGAAGCGTCTTTCAGTCGGTATTAATGCCGGTTATCTTTTTGGTACAGTTACGCATAGCAGTCTGTTGACTTTCCCGTCTTCGACGTCAGCTTTGCCTATTGAAAAGAAGCAGGAGATCAGAGTGAATGATTTAAAGCTTGACTTTGGTGTTCAGTATACGCATCCTTTCAGTAAAACAGAGCATGTAGTAGTAGGGTTGGCATTTTCTCCGTCAAACAAGCTGAATACAAAGGTTTATAATACATTCAGAGAAGGACAGGGAACTACCGGGTTGATAACAGCAGACACGTTGACCAGTTCGGCTTTTGATTTACCCAATTCTTATGGATTTGGGTTGTCGTATGTAAAACAGAATAAATTGACAGTAGGTCTTGATGTTCTTTATGAAGAATGGGAAAAGGCTTATTTTCAAGACAAGAAAGGAGTTTTTGATAATCGTTATCGTGTAGCCGGAGGGGTAGAGTATATTCCGGGATTTATGGAGCGTTCTTTTTTTAAACGTGTAAGATATCGCGCCGGTATTCACTATGGAAACTCTTATCAACAGGTGAATACAAATGAAGTCGGGGTAGATAAAGCCGGCTATAAAGAGTATGGCGCAAGTATTGGATTTGGATTGCCGTTGATTGATAACCGTTCGATCTTGAATCTTTCATTTGAATATGCGAAGATTAAACCTGAGTTAAGTTCCATGGTTGAAGAACAGTATTTCAGAGTAACGATTAATTACACATTTAACGAACAATGGTTCTTTAAGTTTAAACTAAAATAAAAAGAAAATTAAAACTCAAAATATAGATATGAAAACGAAAGTAGTATTATTGGCAGCCGGATTACTTTTATCGGTATCTGGTGCTTTTGCTCAAAAGGGAGTCGACAATGGGACTCAATTTGGCTCAGGAGAGGATAGTATTCGTTGTATAACAAATATCAGTTTGTTTACTCCGTATGCTAAAGCTGGAAATTTCAAGGATGCGTATGAATTTTGGAAAATTGTTTATGAGGAATGTCCCGCTGCAACTAAAGATATTTATTTGTACGGTGTACGTATCGTAGAATGGCAACTTCTGAATGAAAAGGATCCTGCGAAAAAAACAGAATTGCTGAATAAGTTAATGGCCGTTTATGATCAACGTGTGAAATATTTCGGTAATGATAATCGTTATGGAAAAGACTGGATCATTTCTCGTAAAGCTCAGGACTATGTTAAACACGCAGGTGAAAAGGCGGACTATAACATGTTGTATGGCTGGTTGAAGGAAGTTGTTGATCAGTTTGGTGAAAAAACAGAGCCATTGGCAGTCAATCTTTTTATGTTTGCTTCACATCAACGTTTGATCGCTGATAACGATAAGAAGGGCGAATTCGTTGAGAACTATTTAAAAGCTTCTTCTATCTTGGATGCTCAGTTAAATGCGGCTAAAGCAGCAAATAATGAAAAAGAAGTAGGCGCGCTAACTACCTTTAAGAGTAGTATCGATCAAAGTTTCGCTGGAAGTGGCGCAGCTGATTGTGAATTGTTACAAACCTTGTATAGTGATAAGGTAGAACAAAATAAAGATGACCTTGAATTTTTGAAAGAAACGATCTCTTTGCTTCGCAGAGTACGTTGCCAGGAAATTGAAGCTTATTTTGCTGCTTCGGGTTACGCACATGCTAAAGAACCGACTGCCGAATCTGCTGTAGGTTTAGGTAAGCAAGCTGTTAAGAAAAAAGATTATGCAACTGCTGTTGATTTCTTTGAAGAAGCGGCAAGATTAGAAACGGATCCTATGTCTAAAGCTGACGATTATTATATGATCGCTTTGTTGAGCTTTGAACAGAACAGCTATTCTAAAGCAAGACAATATTGCTTGAAAGCTTTAGAGTCTAACGCTAATTATGGTAATGCTTATATTCTGATTGGAAAAATGTATGCTGCAACAGCAAGTTCTGTATATCCGAATGATCCGGTATTGCGGAAAACTGTTTATTTCGCTGCTGTAGATAAGTTTGAAAAAGCAAGACAGGTTGATCCTTCTTGTGCGGAAGAAGCTTCTTCTCAGATTTCTGCTTATCGTGCGCACTTCCCATCAACAGAAGATGTGTTTATGCATCCTGACCTGGAAAAAGGAAAAGCAATAACAATTGGTGGTTGGATCGGAGAACGTACCATTGTTAGATAATATTCTAAAAAAAAGATAATGCGTTTTCTTAGTAAAACGAATCATAAGTCGAGCATAACAACTACTTTTTGTGTAGTTGTTATGCTTGTTTTATTGGTAGCTTCTTGTGGAAAAGAGAAAACGGATGTTGTAGAGGTGGCTTTTGATCCGGAAAATACGTATACAATGAAAACTACCGATATAACTGAACTTATTTCGGATTCCGGCATCATTCGTTATAAGATTATAGCCGAAGAATGGTATAGCTATGATAAAGCGGAAGAACCTTATTGGTTATTGCCTAAAGGAGGCTATTTAGAGCGTTTTGATTCGCTGTTGAATAAAGACGCAAGTATAAAGGCTGATACGGTTTTTTATTACACAAAGAAGGGGCTCTGGAAACTGGTTGGAAATGTGGAATACCTCAGTTTGCAAGGTGAGAAATTTAATACGGAGCAACTTTTTATGGATGAAAAAGCAGATAAGGCCTATTCGGATAAGTATATCCGCGTTGAACAGGAAGATAAGATTATTACCGGAATCGGCTTTGAGTCGAATATGAGTATGACTAAATATAATGTATTTAATTCGCAGGGTTCTTTTCCGGTGAAGGATACTCAACCGGATACGACCACAACCGCTGCCGATTCGATACCTATTTCACCTTTGGAGATGACCCCAAACTAAAAAAAATGCGATAAAAGATATAATAAATCCTTTTTTTTGTATCTTCGTGCCCTTAAAATGGAGAATATAAATTTTAAAAAACAAATAATTTAAATGGCTACGCTTGAAAAAATTAGAAACAAAGCTGGACTTTTGGTTGCTGTTGTTGGAGTGGCTTTGTTCGCCTTCATTATTGGAGACTTCTTAAATTCCGGATCAACCTTTTTTAGACAATCACAGGAAAAAATTGCCGAAATTAACGGAGAAGTAATCAGTATTCACGATTATCAGGCGCGCGTGGACGAAATGTCTGAGGTGTATAAGATGCAAACGGGTACTAGTAACGTTGCGGAAGAACTTATGACACAGATTCGTCAGTCTGTATTTGATGCAATGGTACAGGAAGTCGTTATTGATGATGCAACTTCCGCGTTAGGATTAACAGTAACTCCGGAAGAATTATTTGATCTGATACAAGGTGAAAATGTATCTCCTATGATTCAACAAATGCCTATGTTCCGCAATCCGGAAACAGGCGTGTTTGATAAAGCTGCCTTGTTAAACTTTTTGAAAACAATAAACGATGATAATATAGCTTCTTATCCTGCGGATCAGCAAGCTCAACTATTACAAGCCAGAAATTTCTGGTTGTTCTGGGAAAAGAATATCAAACAACAGGCGTTGACAGCTAAATACAGCACATTGTTAAGTAAGGCTGTTTCTGCAAATGTGTTGGATGCTCAGGATGCGTATAACTCATCGGTTGAAAATTCTGATATTGTTTATGTAATGCAGTCTTATTCAACAATCCCGGACTCAACGATAACTGTAGCTGATAGTGACCTGAAGAAATTGTACGAACAACGTAAAGATCAGTTTAAACAGGCTGAAGGACGTATGATAAAATATATATCAGTAGACATTCTGCCAAGTCAGGAAGATTACAACAAAGCTAAAGCTGAAATAGAAAAAATCCGAGAAGAATTAATTGCTACGGACAATGTAGCTGATCTTGTAAATGAATCTTCTGAGACTCCTTACGTAGATGCTTTCGTTAGTAATGCGTCATTAGATGCTGAAGCTAAACTTTTCGTAACAACTTCTGAAATCGGAGCTGTTTCGGTTCCTACATTCCAGAATGATACGCATCGATTAATGAAATTAGTCGCAAAAACAGTTGCTCCTGACTCGGTTAAAGTGAGCCATATTATGTTGGCGGGTGCTACTGATGCCGTAATTTCTGCACGTGCGGATAGCTTGAAAAATGTATTGAAAGGTGGTGCTGATTTTGCTGAAATAGCGAAAGAGTTTTCAGTTGATCAGACAGCGGAACAAGGTGGTGAATTAGGTTGGTTTACTGAAATTGCCGCACTTAATGGATTGAACGAAGAGTTTAAAAATGCTATTTTCTCTGCTCCATTGAATGATGTAGTCGTTGTGAAAAGCTTATATGGTACACACTTAGTAAAAGTAACAGAAAAGACTGCTAATGTGGAAAAATACAAACTGGCTAATGTTGCTTTGAATGTGTCTCCAAGCTCTAAAACATATAGTAATATTTACAATGATCTGAATCAGTTTGTTGCAAAAAACAACAATGCTGATAAGTTAGATAATGCGGCTAAAGATGCCGGATATAATCTTGTATCCAATATTACTGTTACAGCACAGGATCAGACGATCGGTTTTATTCAAAACACTCGTCCAGTGATTCGTTGGGCTTTTGAAAATGATAAAGGAAAGATTTCTGAGATTTTTGAATGTGATAATAAATTTATTGTAGCTGTTGTTCAGGGTAAAATTAAAGAAGGCTATAGTTCATTGCAGGCTGTTTCTTCTTCGTTAAGATCGGAACTGATCAGACAAAAGAAGGGTGAACAAATTGTTCAAAACTTAGCTTCTAAAAATCTTACTTCGTTGGATGCTTATGCAGGTGTAATGGGTGGTGCTGTTGATTCTGTGAAATTCGTGAATTTTGGAACACAACGTATTGCCAGCATTGGACTTGAACCAAAACTTAACGCTTATGTTGCTGCTGCTAAGGAAGGAGAACTTAGTGCTCCTGTAGCCGGACAGAATGGGGTGTATGTATTTAAAGTTTATAACAGAGAAAAATCAGAAACACCATATGATGAGAAGGCATCTATTCAGGGAATAGAATCTGCAAGTGCTTATCGGGTAGGTTATCTGAGCATTCAGGAGCTGATAAACGATGCGGAAATTAAAGATAATCGTATTCGTTTCTATTAAGATTATTGTTTACCATTGGTATATTAAACTGCTGTACAGAAATGTATGGCAGTTTTTTTATCTTTGTACGTCATTACTTCGTCAAAATAGGAGATATAGAAATGAAAAAGAAATTATTGGGCATGACTCTTGATGAGCTTAAAAAAGTGGTTTCCGAACTGAGTCTGCCATCATATACAGCCGCTCAACTTGCGGATTGGTTATATAAAAAGAAGGTGTCGTCAATTTCAGATATGACAAACATCTCGAATGCGAACAGGTCTAAATTGGAGGAGTTATACGAAGTAGGAGGGAGCATTCCTATTCATGAACAAAAGTCAATAGACGGTACGGTTAAATACTTATTTGGTGTTGATAAAGGACGTTCTGTCGAGAC
The DNA here is from genome assembly GCF_900178525.1 of Massilibacteroides vaginae. Lineage (GTDB taxonomy): Bacteria > Bacteroidota > Bacteroidia > Bacteroidales > Tannerellaceae > Massilibacteroides > Massilibacteroides vaginae. The sequence continues at coordinate 98,992 of NZ_FXDJ01000009.1, read as the reverse complement.
GGTGTATATTCCTACTGAAGATAGAGCTACGCTTTGTGTGTCGTCTCAGGTAGGATGTAAAATGAATTGTTTGTTTTGCATGACAGGTAAGCAAGGTTTTACTGCAAATCTTACATCCCATGAGATAATGAATCAGATTCGTTCTATTCCTGAATCAGACACCTTGACAAACCTCGTATTTATGGGAATGGGCGAACCATTAGACAATGTGACAGAATTGTTCAAGGTATTGGAGATATTAACAGCTTCTTACGGTTATGCCTGGAGTCCAAAACGTATAACGGTTTCTACTATTGGCATAACGAAGGGTTTGGAACGTTTTTTGAACGAAAGTGACTGTCATCTTGCGGTAAGTCTTCATTCTCCTTTTCCGGATGAAAGACTTTCTTTGATGCCTGTGGAGAAGGCTTTTCCTTCTCATGAAGTGTTGGAAATGATACGTAAAATTGATTTCGCTCATCAGCGTAGAGTTTCGTTTGAGTATATTGTGTTTAAAGACCTAAATGACACACCACGCCATGCGAATGCTTTAGCGACCTTATTGAAAAATATTCCTTGTCGGATCAACTTAATACGCTTTCATGCAATACCTAACGTAGACTTAAAAAGTCCGGACATGAAAAGAATGGAGCAATTCAGGGATATGTTAAATGCTAAAGGACTTGTTTGTACAATCCGGGCTTCAAGAGGAGAAGATATTTTTGCCGCCTGTGGTATGTTGTCGAGCGCAAAATCAAAGGAAAACTAAAAAAGAGTAAATATAAAAACTTATATTTGTAGAAATATAAAACCGAATAGATATGAAAACACGTCTTTTTATATTCAGTCTTTTGTCATTACTTATTGTTTTGGGGGGATGTACGTCAAGTTTCGTTATGCCTCAGGCTACAGGATGGGTTTATGAAGTTGTTGTGGTTGCCGACCAAAAAGTATGGGATGGAGAAGCCGGAGAGGCATTAATTGCTGAAATGGAAGCGGATATACCCGGTTTGCCGCAACCGGAAGAAGCACTTAAATTAACCAAGGTTACTCCGGAAGTGTTTGACGGTATGCTGCGTTATGCAAAAAATATTGTTCAGGTTAAGGTGGATCCGAATTCTTACACCAAAGTTTCATTAAGGCATGAAATAAATCAATGGGCGCAAAATCAGGTTATGCTTACAATTACTGCTCCGGATCAAGCGTCGGTAGTACAATACCTTAAAGACAGACAAGGTGTAGTTGTCGAATTTTTCACAAAAGCAGAAATGGACAGGGTCTTTACTACCCTTGAAAAAACATATAGTAGTCTTGTAATGGAAAAAGTTCAGGCTAAATTTGATGTGAGATTAAATGTGCCTGCGGAAATGACTTTTTATAAAGATACAACCGACTTTTTCTGGGTTTCTAATAATGCGAATACAGGACGTGTAGATTTTATTGTTTATTCATTCCCTTATGTTGATCCGCAAACTTTTACGGTTAATTACCTTGTAAATAAACGTGACTCTGTGTTGAGAGAAAATCTTCCCGGAAGTTTTCCTAATTCTTATCTGGCCACCGAATTGCGTTGGGGAGTAGATTACAAACCAATGACGCATCTTGGTAAATATGGCGGTGTGATGAGAGGTTTATGGAAAACGGTTGGAGACATGATGGGAGGTCCATTTGTTAGTCTGACAAAAGTAGATGAAGTAAATAATAAAATTATTGTCGTAGAAAGTTTTGTCTTTGCTCCGGAAATGGAAAAAAGAAACCTGATGAGAAGGGGAGAGGCTTGTTTATACACGTTGCGATTGCCGGGAGAATTTGATATTCCGGTGTCTGAATCGTTTACAAGCAAAGGCAAAGACCAATTAAACAATTAAGTAGATGGAGAATAAATTAATCAGAGTCGGGATTACTCACGGTGATATTAACGGTATTGGGTATGAAGTGATTTTAAAAACATTTTCAGATAATCGCATTACAGAATTATGTACTCCTATTATATATGGTTCGTCAAAGATAGCGGCTTATCATAGAAAGACATTGGAGTTGGCTTCGGTTAATATGAGTGTCATTTCAAAAGCAGACGAAGCAGGAGAAAACCGGGTAAATATTATTAATTGTGTTGATGATGAAACGAAAGTTGAATTAGCTCAATCTACTGATATTGCCGGGGAAGCTGCTTATAAGGCTTTGGAGGCTGCGGTAAATGATTTAAAACAAGGCTTAATTGATGTGTTGGTAACTGCACCTATTAACAAAAACAATATTCAGAATAGTAATTTTACTTTTCCGGGACACACCGAATATTTAGAAGAATGTTTTGGGCATCATGAGAATAAGGCTTTGATGATTCTTATGAAAGATGAACTTCGTGTTGCTCTTGTTACCGGGCATATTCCTTTGTCTGAGGTGGTTGTTAAAGTCACAAAAGAAGCAGTAACAGAAAAACTTATACTATTCAATAAATCCCTTATTCAGGATTTCGGAATTATTAAACCCCGAATAGCGGTATTGTCTTTAAATCCACATGCCGGAGATGGTGGAGTGATTGGAAAAGAAGAAGAGGATGTACTATTGCCGGCAATGCAAGAAGCAGAGAAGCAGGGTGTAATGTCTTTTGGTCCTTATCCTTCCGATGGATTTTTCGGCGCATCTTTGTACGAGGAGTTTGATGGCGTATTGGCGATGTATCACGATCAGGGATTGGCTCCTTTCAAAGTGTTGGCGATGAAAGATGGTGTGAATTTTACAGCCGGATTATCAATTGTACGGACTTCACCTGCTCATGGAACTGCTTATAATATAGCCGGAAAAAATCTGGCATCTGAAGATTCTTTCCGTCAGGCATTGTATGTAGCCCTCGATGTGCATCGAAGCCGTAAAGCATACAAAGAGGCTACTGCTAATCCTTTACGTAAACAATATTTCGACAGAGGAGGAGATAATGAAAAGCTGGATCTGACGAAAGACGAGTAAGTTTAGTTTTTTTGTAGGAAAAGTTTGTGTAAGTTTGTGAGATAAATTAAAACGATACTATTTGTATGTTTAAGGATAAGACGATTGTATATACTTCGGGTACGTTTGATATGTTCCATTATAATCATTTGCGAATGATAAATTATGCCCGGAGCTTAGCAGATATATTGATTGTAGGGGTGAGTACGGACGAGTTAGTCTCTTCTTACAAGGCTAAACCTATTATCCCCTTTAATGAAAGACTTCAGATTATTGAGGCTCTAAAAACACCGGATATAGTTGTTCCGCAACATTCATTAGATCATTCAGAGATTGTGAAAAAGCTAAATATCGATGCTTTTGTTGTTGGAGATGACTGGTATGGTAAATATGACTACCTGAAAGATTTAGGTGTACAAGTTTTTTATTTTCCCTACGGAACAGGAGTTTCGTCTTCAACACTTAAAAAAGCGATCCACGATTCATACGAGGCAAATTTACAATTGCAGCAAAAGGCAAAACCAACAACGGTCAAAGATGGATTGAAATAAATGTTCTATGAAGAAGACCGCGTTAATTACAGGAGGAACAAAAGGAATTGGAAAGTCTGTTGCAACTTCTCTTGCTAAAAGAGGCTACGATTTAATACTCACTTATTCTTCGGATTCAAAAATAGCAAAAACTACAGCTGATGAGCTTAAAGGTTTGTCGGCAGTGAATGTGTTTCTTTTGCAGGCAGATTCTACTTCGGTTGATGCGATTACCGGTATTGCAGAATATTTAGCTGAAAAGGAAATAATGCTTGATACCGTTATTTTTAATGCCGGTATAACGTGTCGTGATGCATTTGAACAAATAACCCTGTCTGATTGGGAACGTGTTTTCTTTGCGAATGTTCATTTCCCAGTTTTCCTTTTACAATCAATTGTCGGCAGAGTAAGTAAAGGTGGATCTGTTGTTTTTACAGGTTCTCTAATGGGTATTGAACCTCACTCTGTTTCATTAGTATATGGCGTGTCTAAAAGCGCAGTTCATTCGTTAGTTAAAAATCTTGTGAAATTTCTTGTTCCTTATGATATCCGCGTTAATGCTGTAGCTCCGGGGTTCGTAGATACCGAATGGCAAAAAACGAAACCGACTGAAGTACGAAAGAGTATTGAATCGAAAATTTCAGTAGGTCGCTTTTCAGAACCGGAAGAGATAGCGGAGGTCTTTCTTATGTTAATGGATAACAAATACTTTAACGGTGAGATCGTAGTTGTTGATGGTGGATATTTATATAAATAAAAATAGATGGGTGATTTAAAAAAAGAATACGAAGCATCGTTGAAGTCGATCGAAACGGAGAACATTATTGATCGTGTTTTTTATCGTCCCATAGGATTTCGTATTGCGCGCTTGTTGACGAATACCAATATAACGCCCAATATGGTTACTGTTTTCTCAATATTTGTGGGAGGGGTTGTCGGTTATTTTTTTTATGTTAATAATATAGTTTATTCTATTATTGGTATTTGTTTGTTGATCTTCGCCAATATATTGGACTGCGTTGACGGACAATTAGCCAGAATGACAGGCGTTAAGTCCTCTATTGGACGAATATTAGACGGTATGGCCGGAGATGTATGGTTTGCCTCTATTTATATAGGTTTTGCTTACCGCCTGATGGATATTTATGGAACATCCTGGTTCTTTGGATTAGCTGTTTTATCCGGTCTTTCGCATTTAATACAAGCCAACATTACTGATTATTATAAAACATTACATCTTTTCTTTATAAGCAAAGAGAAGGGTAAGGAGTTTCAGACGCTGAAACAAGTTAAAGAAACACACAAAGAAACAAAAATAGGACTGAGTAAAACATTTTATCTGCTTTACATTGGTTATACCTATTTACAGGTTAAAGCAACGCCTAATCTGCAAAAAATGTTGTTAAATCTTTCTGAAAAATACGGAGATGATATACCGGATCCCATTCGGAAAAGCTTTCGTTCACAAAGTTTAAAATTGATGCCATTTATAGATTTGCTTACTTTCAATGGTCGCACAATGATTATGTTTGCTATTGTATTGACTGGGCATGTATGGGCCTATTTTTTATATGAAATTATCGTTCTTAACCTTATTCTAATAACTGTGATGAATAAGCACGAAAAAATGTGTGCGAATTTTATGAAATAATTTATTTATGAAAAAGACTGTTGTTGATATAAACGATCTTCAAAAGCTTAACTCTTTCTTTGGTACTACAGTCGGACGTTTTCTTGGAAAATTGTTTTTAAGGTGGTTTTGTGTTGAAAAAGTGAATGAAGTACATCGTAAGAATTGTCATTTAAGAGGTGCCGAATTTACAACTGCGATTCTAAATGACTCATTAATTGATTTAAAATACAGAGTGCATCATAAAGAGCGACTGGCTCAACTTCCTGAAGGTGCATTTATTACTGTCTCAAATCATCCGATAGGCTCTCTGGATGGTATTATCCTAATAGATATTTTTGCATCAATCCGATCGGATTTTAAAGTTATGGTTAATGGCGTGCTTGAGAATATTGGCGCAATGGAAGATAATTTTATTTCTGTTAAGCCGGATTCTAAAAATCAAGGAGCAAATTTGCAGAATGTGAATGGTGTGAGAGAATCTCTTGGAAGATTAAGGAATGGATCGCCGGTGGGATTCTTTCCTGCAGGAGCGATTTCGTTTTATAATAAGGAGAAAAAGGAAATTTGTGATCTACCCTGGACCCATAGCGTTGTAAAGCTGATTCAAAAAGGTAAAGTACCGGTGTGTCCGGTTCTGTTTGATTTTTATAATACAGGTTTTTTCTATTGGTTAGGTCGCATTGATTGGCGTATTCGAACCTTACGCATTCCTGCAGAAGCATTTAATAAGAAAGGAAAAACGGCTGATGTTTACATTGGAAAATTGATCTCAACTGAAGAAATTGCTAAGATAAAAGACGGTAAAGAGTTAGCTTCTTATCTTTATAATGCAACATACAATGCGAAAAAATAACCTATTATTATAGATTCACATCGAAAACGTGTATTTCTGAATTAAGTTTGTAATTTTGTGAGATAAACAAAATGGATCACAGAACGTGTTATCGGAATGAAAATTGACATACAACAAATAAAGCAACGATTCGGGATCATTGGTAATAGTCCGTTATTGAATAGAGCAATTGATGTGGCATTACAAGTAGCCCCTACGGATTTATCTGTGTTGATAACAGGTGAAAGTGGTGTAGGTAAAGAAAATTTCCCGCAAATAATACATCAAAATAGTGCCAGAAAGCATGGTCAATATATCGCGGTAAACTGTGGAGCCATACCTGAAGGAACTATTGATTCAGAATTGTTCGGTCATGAGAAAGGCTCTTTTACCGGTGCATTAGCCGACAGAAAGGGCTATTTCGAAGTTGCTGACGGAGGAACTATCTTTCTGGACGAAGTGGGCGAATTGCCTACACCCACACAGGCAAGATTATTGCGTGTGTTGGAATCCGGAGAATTTATTAAGGTTGGTTCTTCGAAAGTTCAGAAAACAAATGTGAGAATAGTTGCTGCAACGAATGTGAATTTAACCCAGGCAGTAGGCGAGGGTAAGTTCAGAGAAGACCTGTTTTACCGTTTAAACACCGTTCCTATTCTTGTTCCGAGTTTACGCGAACGCCCTGAAGATATTTACCTGCTTTTTAGAAAGTTCGCTGGTGATTGTGCGGAGAAGTATAGAATGCCCACGGTTAAATTAAGTGATGATGCCAAACAAATATTAGTCTCTTACAGATGGCCGGGAAATGTACGTGAACTGAAAAATCTAACTGAACGCATCTCCGTTATTGAAGAAGAAAGAACGATTACTGCAACAACATTAAAACAATACCTGCCAAACTCGCAGGTGGAAAAACTGCCCGTGTTGGTTAAACAACAGGAATCAGATTACAAACTGTTCAACAGTGAACGCGAAATCTTATATCAGGTTCTTTTTGACATGAAAAAAGATGTAAATGAATTGAAGGAATTGGTACACGGATTAATGTCTGGAAATGTAGCAGTGCCGACTAAAGAAAATGACGTTACTTATTCTCATTCACACCCACATTCAATACGCCATGTTGATCACATCATTCAGGAAGCGGAAGCAGTTGAAGAGGCTGTGTTGTCATTAGAAGATGCAGAAAAAGAAATGATTCGTAAGACGTTGGAGAAATACAACGGCAGAAGGAAAAGTGCTGCTGCTGAACTGAAAATTTCGGAGCGGACACTTTATCGCAAAATAAAAGAATTTAATCTCGAATAATATAATAACAGATGCGCAATCATTGTTTTGCAATATTTTTTTTGACAATTGTCTTTTTCTTCATGGAAGGCTGTTCCATCTCTTATACCCTGAACGGAGCATCTATTGACTATACGAAAACCAAATCGATTACGATTCGTGATTTTCCTAATCAGGCACCATTGGTTTATCCTCCTTTGGCACAAAATTTCACAGAAGGACTTAAAGACAAGTATATCCGGCAAACTCGTTTACAGATCGTTACTGATAACGGCGATCTGTATCTTGAGGGAGAAATTACCGGTTACGACCTGGTGCAGTTGGCCGTAAAAGAAGACGCCTATGCTTCACAAACCCAGTTGACAATAACAGTCAGAGTTCGTTATAGAAATCAAGCCAATCCTGAGGAAGATTTCGAACAAACATTTTCGGCAAACCGCCCATTCGATAATAATCTAATGCTGCAGGACGTTCAGGACGGACTATGCGAAGAGATTATCGCTGAAATAGCAGACCAAATTTATAATGCAACAGTCGCCAACTGGTAAATGAAAACTCACTTTCTATATGATTTGATAGAAGATGCGTCATTGTTTAACAATGAAACATTGGTTGATTTAAAGAAAACCATCGATCGTAATCCGAGTTTTTCATTAGCCAAGATATTGTATTTGAAAAATCTGGCGGTGTTGAATCATCCGGATTTTAGTGTTGAACTGAAAAAACTGTCGGTTGGAATTCCGGATAGACGTAAGCTTTTTCTATTGATAGAGGATAAGTTAGACTACCAATCTTCTGTAACAATGGTTGTAGATGAAGAACGCGAAAATGCTTTCGACCTCATCGACTCCTTTCTTTCCTTACAGCCTAATGAATCATCCCGTGATTGGCATGAAACCTTGAATAATGCATCTGTGTCTTCAGATTATATGTATTGGTCCATGTCTAAGCAAGAAACGGATGTAAACGAAGAAAACACCGTTCAATTAAAACACCACCAACTGATCGATTCTTTTATCGAAAGCGCAGGAGAGCGTCCAAGACAATTCTCAGAACCTGCAATTCCGGGCAACAACACCTTTCAGCTACAGGAAACATCTACAGACGACATTCTACAATCGCAGGATGATTCCTTTTTTACAGAAACATTAGCCCAAATTTATATAAAACAAAAACGTTATGAGCGTGCATTACAAATAATTGGAAAATTACGCTTGAAATATCCGGAAAAAAATGTTTACTTTGCAGACCAAATACGATTTTTGGAGAAATTGATTATTAACAATAAAAATATAAAATAAGATGTACGTATTTATCTCTATCCTGATTCTGATAGCTTCAGTACTGCTGATCTTGATTGTGTTGATCCAGAATTCAAAAGGAGGCGGTCTTGCTTCCGGTTTCTCTTCATCCAATCAAATCATGGGTGTTAGAAAAACTACCGATTTTTTGGAAAAAGCAACATGGACTCTGGCTGGAACCGTTATTGTTTTAAGTATTATTATCACAACGTTTATACCTACTTCTCAAACAGTAAAACAGTCTGAGATTAAACAACAGGTAAATGATGCTGTAGCAATTGATCCGGGAACAATCGCTCCTAACTTCGGAACAGCACAACAAGCCCCTGAAGAAGCTCCAGCCGCTACTCCTGAAGAAGAATAAAAAGGAGAGGCGTCACATCAAAAATTGGAGGTATCCCTACGTTGTCTTAAACATGATATTTCTAAAATAAGAAGTTTATATTAAGGTCGATGCGATTGCATCGGCCTTTTTTTATGTTTTTGCTGATTTTCAAATCAATGCAAATCAATGCATGAATACTTATGAAAGCACAAAAGATACATTGTTCAAAATAAAGGGGGCAAATGAAATACCCGGTTGGCGACAAATTTTTCCTTAGCTTTTTAAGTTAAAAACAGCACCTTTTCTTCGGTTTTTTGCACAGTCTATACCTCGTTGATAATCAATGGAATAGATGTACTGAAAAACATAAAGGTTATTTTTGAAAAAATAACCTTTATTTTTCAAAATATAAAGGATATCTTTTCAAACATATAGTATTGTGAAAAAAAGCCTCTGCATAAGGCAGAATTTGAACTGTTAAAATGCTGGAATTAAATATACACTTCCCGGCAATTCCTATAGAACCATGTTTTGGATTATCTATGGTGTCAATAAAAAAGGCTTGTCTGCATATATCTCGGTTCTTAATATCTAAATGCCTTTGCTACAAACTCTTGTTCCATTCATGAAATACCACATTCGACTGCTCACCTTTGCCAATAAGATACAAGAAAAAGTTTTTTCTACCTTAAAGGTAATTAGTCATTAAGGTTCTGATATATAATCCGTATTTTTGCATGCCAATAGAATAGAGTTGCTCAATAGTCAGATGCAGTTGGAAAATCCAGTTCAGATTGCCCCCTTGTTCCAATTCTAAATTGACCCTTTGCACCAAAACATGTTTGACCCTTTTCGCCAAAATAAAAATGTCCCCTGTCGGAGTTTAAACCAACAGGGGATTTTTATGTAATTTAGATTCCCGTCCTGGTCGATGGGTTAAAACTAAAATTACAATGACAACAAAGTTAGCAAACATTCTTCATTGCTATGCGATGGGGATGGGGATAAAAGGTATCAGTACGACCTTCGAGCTATCCCGTAACACAGTGCGCAAGTATGTGCGTTTGTTTCAAGAGAGTAACATACCGATAGAGCAGCTTCTGTCAATCCCTGGCAAGCGCCTTGAGGAGATGTTCGGTAGTAGTGGAGAGAGGGAACGTAGCCCTTCGGTGCGGCAGTTGGAGCTAGAGGCACTCTTGCCTGATTATGCTGCAAGACTTACTCGCAAAGGAGTGACCATAAAATCTTTGTATGAAGAGTATCGAGGAGAGCATCCCAATGGATTCCGTCATGCAAGTTTCGGAGCATACCTACAACGCTATCGGCTTGTATCTCGTCCGGTTGGTCACGTTGAGCATTATGCCGCAGACCAGCTGTATATCGACTTTGCTGGTGACCGTTTACAGATCATTGATGAACAAACAGGCGAGGTCAGATCTGTAGAAGTTTTCGTAGCAATCCTTCCTTGTAGTCACTATACCTACTGTGAGGCAGTCTGGTCGCAGAAGAAAGAAGACCTGATAAAAGCATGTGAGAATGCATTGCACTTCTATGGAGGTGTACCCATGGCAATCGTCCCTGACAATTTGAAGTCGGCTGTAACCCGGAGCAACCACAACGAGCCGGTTATTAACGAAGACTTTGCCGCTTTTGCCGAGCATTATGGTTGTAGTATATATCCGGCGCGAGTCAGGCATCCAAAAGACAAAGCACTTGTAGAGAACGCTGTAAAACTGATGTACAAATCTGTTTATACCGATCTCGAAGGTCTGATGTTCCATGATCTGGAATCACTCAATGCCAGCATTATCCAATCTCTAAGTCGTTTCAACGAGAGAAAACTTACCGGACGCAATCAGTCTCGCAGGCAGTTGTTTGAAGAGGTGGAAAAAGACTATCTACGGACTCTACCTTCTGTGCGGTATCAGATGAAGGAACGCAAATCTGTGACCGTGATGCGTAATAGCTATGTAACTCTCAGGAAACATCATTACAGCGTACCAAAAGAATATGTAGGCAAGCGTGTCGATATTGTTTACGATGCTGATACTCTCGATATCTTCTATGGCCTGCGGCTCGTAACAACCCACCACCGTGATGAACACACCCTATGGCTACACTCAGAAGGAGGCACACAATCTTCCCGGTAGGCATGGTAGCTACGAAAAGGATCTGGACGAGGTTTTTGAACGAGCCGCTCAGATAGACAATATCGTCTTGCTTTATCTCAAGGATGTGGCATCGCAGAAGAAATATATGCCTCAGGCCTTCCGCTCATGCAGAGGTATCCTTGCCTTGGAAAAGACCTTCGGACTGGACAGGCTTGTGGCGGCATGCACCTGTGCATCATTGATGCGCGTTTACGGATATCAAGATGTTATCGGTATTTTGAACCGAGGCGATGACGCAGACTTTCTACCACAGGCTGATCAAGACTTGGGTACCAACTTATCACTTCCGCACCACAAAAACATCCGTGGACGTGAATACTTCTTAAAATCAACAACAAAAACCAACAAAAACAATGGAAACAAATAATAAAACTGCACCTGTTACTCAGGAGAAAGACCAAAATGCCATTTCTCTGGATTTGATGAACCGTATGAAGCTGCATGGTATGGCTGCCGCCTTTAAGGAAAGCCTACAGTCTACCGTTGCCGAGTCTATGACTGCTGACGGCTTCCTTGCATTACTATTGGCTCGTGAATGGGACTATCGTTCGGATGCCTCCATACAACGCCTGATTCGTCAAGCCGGCTTTCGATACAAGGCTTATCTTGAGAGTATAGACTATACCATCAACCGAAGTCTTGACCGCAACCATATAGAACGCCTCTCGTCGCTTGACTTTATCCGTCAAGGAAAGAATCTGTTCATTACCGGTTCATCCGGAACCGGTAAAAGCTATATTGCAACAGCTATTGGTTATCACGCCTGTAAGAACGGAATACGAACAAACTATGCCAATGCATCCAAACTTATGGGAGCGCTAAAAGTTGCAAAGACAAAGGGTATCTTCGAGACCGAACTCAAGAAAATCGAACGATGTCAGTTACTTATCCTTGATGACCTCTTTCTTGTTCCTCTTGACGCTAAAGAACGTCCAATACTGCTTGACATCATCGAGGATCGTCATGAGCGCAAATCTATCATTGTGACCTCTCAATTACCAGTTGCTAACTGGTATGATGCAATAGGAGAACCAACTGTGGCTGATGCCATTCTTGACCGCATCGTACACTCGGCATATCAGATAGAACTGACCGGTGAGAGTGTGAGAAAAATGAAGGCAGGTACAAACAAGTAAATCTAAAATAAAAATGACCCCGTCGACCAGGATAATCTAGGGGTAATTATAAAGTTTTTTCAAGGGTCAATTTAGAATTGGAACAAGGGGGCAATCTGAACTGGATTTTCCATACGTGCCATATCTGCAAAATTGGATAGGGCGACCATTATATTGATGCCAATTACACCTTTTGTCTTTTCCCTGGCTAAACGCAATTCCTCTTTCAGCCCCCAAATACTATTCTTTATGAAATTTCCGTGACCTTTATGAATGAGCCCTAAACCTGCACATGAAATTACACCTATACCTCCTTCATTAGCAACTGCCGATGCTAATCCGGACAAAGATACGCCGACACCCATTCCACCTTGGATAACCGGAAGTTTGACTTCCAGATTCCCTATAAAAAATGATTTCATCTTATTTACAAAATGTGTCATGAGCAACCGTATTATACGTTCTCATAACTGATTAATACTATAAACAAGCGAGTTGATTTTGTTGTCGATTTTGACGATGGGGAGATCCGCAAACAGAGGCGGAGCAAATCATTGTGAAGAAAAGATACAATAAAAACTATATTGTTAGACATGTAAGATACGGAAACAAATCGATTTATTTGTTGTTTTGTGATATCTTATTAAAATGTTTCCGTTTTTTTAATTTATAACTTTATCATAAACATTGATATCTTCGAGCATTTTGGCAATACTCTCAACCTAAATCTCACCGAAAACAATAAAATTCTGAAATAATAAGGGAGCATATGAAACTATATATTCTTAGAAAGCTTCAAAAGACATGCAGAATACCTTTTGAAGTAATGGAAATTGTATAGAAAGGCTTGTTCATATACAACAGAATTCTTATCTATAGTTTGCGACTAACTTCTTCAAGTGAAAATTAGAAAAAAGGACAGAAAAAGAAACATTAGAATAAAGTATTTTATATCTTTACAAAAGATAAGTCGCTCTTTATTATAGTGAGGAAATTAAGCATATCTAAGAAGCAAGCTGGTTTCTAAATCGTTACCTACGAGACGAAAACATTTTGCAATGAGTTGAAATACAGTTTATTGCAAAAGCAACTTTGTCTTGCAAGATGAAATGTAAGGTTTTTCTTGATTCCGGCAAGGTCGGCAATCTCTTTCAGGTAAGAATTTAGCTTCTGATTGCTAATAACAGGAAGAATTTTACCATCAGGGAGTTTTTCTTTATACTTATCCAATATTATTTTAGGAATTTCAAGTAGAGGTACATTAACATCCGTCCCGGTCTTTACACGTTTTGTCATTATCCACAGGTTGCCATCAAAAGATTTACGGATATGCTCATTTCTCAATCCAGCTACATCTATATATGCTAAACCGCAAAAACAGGAAAATATAAATAAGTCGCGTACATTCTCCAGTCGTTCGGACACAAGATTGAGTTCAAGAATTTTTTTGATTTCATCTTCTGTCAAATACCCTCTATCAACCTTATTCAGTCTGATTTTATAGTTTGCAAAAGGATCACCGATAAGTATGCCATTATTTCGCGCAATAAGAATAATGCGTTTGAAGAACTGCATAAACTTAGCTGTTGTATTGGCATTGCATTTAGCAACTGTTTTCAAATAAACCTCAAAGTCGGTAATAAACATTAAGTTTATTTCTTTCAATGCAATATCTGACAACTTGTATTTCCTTTCTATGAAACTTTCGAGGTGTTTGCGGGTTACTTCATACTTTTGATAAGTAGATGCAGATTTAGAAATGCCAATAAGCTGCTTAACATCGTTGTTATGCTTTTCAAATAGATTCAGTAAAGTTTCGTGAGTTTCACTATGCCCTAAGAATTGGTTTTTAACCTTTTCCGCAGTTACATAGTTGTCACGCCGTTGCTGTTCGTGGTATATTTGATTTAGGGATGCTTTAATATCCTCCAGCAACTTGTTTATTTGTCCACCTGATTTACCCGTAGCTTTGCCTGCTTTTACGCTCCAGTTTTCAGGGAGGATACTTTGTTTTGTACTAAATTGACAAACTTTACCATCAACGGTAACTCTTGCCATAATCATTACCTTGTTTATTTCACTCTAAAAGTATACCACTATTTCAATCCAAAAGTATACCATTTTTTATAAATTCAAAAGGTATTGTCGTAGTTGTTTCCGGGGTACCCCGGAAACAACTACGAAGGCCGGTGCCCTGATTCTCTTTCTTCTATTTTTCATTTCCTCATCATTTTTTTAGTCTCCTTTATACGATATGATTCCCCTTCCATATTTATTAAATAAGCCTTGTGGGTTAATCGGTCTACTAATGCAGCTGTCAGCACCGGGTCGCCAAAGATTTCATCCCAGCGGTCAAACGTTAGATTGGTTGTGATGATAGTTGATTTTCTTCCCGTTCTTAGCGACAGGTGATTAAAGAGTAATTCAGCTCCGTTTTTATCAAAAGAAACGTAACCGAACTCGTCACAAATGACAAGATCATATTTTTCAAATTTACTTTCCAGCTGTCTTAATGTTCGCTTTGAGTGTGATTCCCGAAGCTGTGTGAGTAATCCGTGCACGGTAGTAAACAATACTTTATAGCCGGACATACAGGCTTTTAAGCCCAGTCCTATGGCGATATGTGTTTTTCCGGTTCCCGGGTTACCAGCCAGGATAATGTTTTGTGCTGATTTTATAAAATCAAGTCTCTCGAGCAAGGGTAGTTTTTCTTGTGCTCCGGGAGGGAGTTGATTCCTTTCAAGGTTTGTAAGGTACATCCTTAGAGGGAATCCGGCTTGCCTGATTTGTGCTTTCTTCCGGTTTTCAAGCCTGAGTTCAAACTCGCGTTCCAATAACCCGAGCAGATACGCTTCGTAATCTATTCTTTGAGCTGCAGCTTCTCTGGCTAATTCTTCAAAATCACGGCGGAAAACAGGTAGTTTTAACTCCTTGCTGTATTTAATTATATCTTCTTTGATTGAATCCATGTCTTTACTTATTTAGTCTGTTTCGATTGATGATGAGGATGTTGCCGGGGATCTTTTGTCAGCGCCAGTTAACGTCTTCTGGGTCGCCAAATAAACCTTGCCGGTTCCCGATGGCATCCTTGATCTATTCAATGCATTAATGTTGATAATACAGATAATTGTTTTCTGGCTGTTATACAGATCGTGTCTTCTGCCAACTGTTGGAAGGAAGCCTCTTTGTTGCCTAGTAAAGCCCGAAGTTTTTCAGTGGTCAGTTGACCGTTTCCCGTAGTGAGCAAACGCTTGACCGACTCCTCCATCTTTTCCTCTGTAATCCTATTGTCCCGACAATAAGTAAGCAGGTCTATAAAGCTGCGGGGATCTTCACTGAAGTGCGTCTGGTAGAGATGTTTCAGGTAGGCATTACCGGCAAGAGCGAGGCTGCCGGCAAGAGCACCGGGTTTTCGCTTAAAGGTCGAAAGATAATGTTCTATATCCACGCTCCATCCATGTTTATCAAAACTCCGTTTATGTACCGAGACTTTGTCGTTTTGATAATATATATGTAATTCGTTGCTGAGCATCGACACATCAACAAACTGCCCTACCAGATGATCCGGAACCGAATAACGGTTAGCTGAGTAGCTGATAGTGGAATACTTGTCTACGCGCAATTGGATTTGCTCTGCACATACAGGCTCTGACAAAGGCAGACGTCCAAGGGTTTCTTGCTCTTCTGAAAACAGCTCCAGCCCACTTTTTCCCGTTAAGCTTTGCTTCTGACCGTTAAGCTTGTCGAGTGCCTTAAAAAGCCACTCTTCTGCTTCTTCAATATCCGTAAAGCGATCCTTCAGGGCAAATGCCTTACGACGAACATATTCCACACTCCGCTCTACATGCCCTTTTTCGTTGCCACGGTATACATTGCAAAAACGATGGGAAAACCCATAATGGCCCCGAAGCTGAAGCAAAGAAGCGGTAGGCTCCTTTTCGTGCGGACCAACAAATTTTGCTACCGCAACACGCATATTGTCGTAAACCATCTGCCGGTATACACCACCTGATACCCGGAAAAAACGAACATGGGAGTCCATAAATGAAAGCGTGTCCTGACGGTTATAAAGAAAGGCATAACGGTAATTGCTGTACGCACTTGTAAAAACAGCTAATTGAAGACGAACAAGCTTGTCTGCCAAATACAACTTGATCTCACCCCAATCGAACTCGCAAACATCGCCCGGGTTATATAATTGACGAATAAAGGCCTCACGGACTGAAGGGAGAGCTTCTTTTCTACTGATATAATTGCAGACCGTGGTGTAACCAATCTCAAAACCCTGACGATGAAGTTCTTCAAGGATATCTTTCTTTTTCAGCAATTGCTTGCGTAAACCAAGTGCTCTCTTTTCCTTATTTAAGAACAAAAGATGATCTATGGATTGCTGAACCTCAAGCGTTAACTTTAGCTTAGAACGAGTACTCGTGGTATAAGCTGGCCGTGTTGTGAAGTAAACACTTTGAGCAGCTTCTGGAGATAGACCACTTTCCAATAAACCCTCGTACTCTTCGATATATTTCTTTACAGTCTTACGACTGATATGCAGATCACCGGAAATACGACGTTGACTTTTTCCCTCACGATGACTCTGAATGACTATTTCTTGTTTTGTATACATACTTAACATTTTATATGAACGAATCCTATACGTTCATAGTTTGTAAGTGGTATACTTTTCGATTGAAAGATGGACTAATTCCTAATTAATATATACAGATAAACCCGAATACGAAGGTAAATATCCTATCTACCTTCGTATTCGGGTTGGAAATAAAGAAACGAAGATTCCCGTTGGCTTGGATGTAAAAAAAGAGCTTTGAGATTCTAAAAAAAGAGAGCCGAAAAATAAAGCATTGCTAATCCTTTTAAATCGGAAAGTAATAGAGTTAGAGCATTAAATAAGGCAGACTTAGTTTTATCAATAATGGAATTGATTTCAACGACTTCACTTGTGCGGCCAACAGCTCGCCCTGCCTGAACATCCCAAATCGAGGGATTGACATCTTTTTTAATTCCGAATCTAGCCTCTTCTTTGTCGATCGTTATACGACAAAATATTGGCATATTTCCATTCGCTTTTTTCTTGTCTCTTTTTAGGAAAAAGAGGATTCTAAATGTACTTCGCATAACTCAAATTTTAATGTTACAAACATAGTTTAACTAATTAAATTTGAGTATTATGTGACGCAGCCAAATCCAGACAACACACTGCCTATTTTGGACAATTCGTACCCCTTTTTCGGAAAACTAAAAAGGGGTACGATTTAGAGCGCAAAGTGCGTCCCTTTTTGTCTTTTTTTTGTCTTTCAGACCAGACTGAATTGCAAGAAAAAACCCTACAAGTCATTGAACTTGTAGGGTTTGTCTTTGTTTTGGCTTCTTTTGTCTTAGCCTTTCCGCGGAGAGAGGGGATTATGAACCTAACGCTCCAATGACCTAAATATCATTTGTTTAGCACTTACTCAAAAAGTACTGGGACGAATTAGTCCCAAAAGTATTTCACTTCATTTGACGTAGTTGGCGCTAACCAAACTGCATCCATTTCAGGTTCAAAGTTACACATTCTTTTTGAATATCAAAGTACATTGATTATTAATATCTTAATGTTTGTGCAAGGTGCAAGCTTATCTATATATAGATACTTGCACCTTGCACAAAATTAAATAAACGCTTTTAACTTGTCAGGATAAATGTAGCACATCCAAATAATAAAACAAGAAACAATTCGTATCTTTGCCACGTTAAATAAAAATAAAAATAACAGATAATATCTGTTAGATATTATAACATAACGTTCGCTGAAGTCTCACTTCGAAAACTGGTAATTTTAGGACAAACGAGACGAAAAGTGCAATGTTCATGCTATACGAAAGTATGGCGTGGGCTTGCCTGTTTCGTTTGTCGGGTATACCAGTACCTCGAAGTGGAGCAGTGTGAGTTCCACGCTTCTTTTTTGTGGGATAGTGAACGTTTCGGAATAAGTAACGTTTAAATGAGAAAACATGAAAAAGATTAAGTTGTACATAGCATCTTCACTTGATGGATACATTGCCCACTCAGATGGAGCCTTAGATTGGTTGTCCGATTTCTTAAAGCCTTCAAAAAACAGACATGGTTATGATGAATTGATGGATGCGATTGATACAATTATCATGGGCAGCAAAACTTACCATGAAATAATTGAATCAAATTTTGATTGGCCTTATAAAACGAAAACTACTTATGTAATCTCTCATCGTAATACAAATTTGAACGAGAACGATAATGTGAATTTCATTACAGAGAATATTACAGAGAATATAGAAAAGCTCAAAAGAGAAAGTAAAAGTGATATTTGGTTAGTTGGCGGTGGGCAACTTATAACATTATTACTGAATCATGACCTTATTGACGAAATGCAGATTTGCTATGTTCCTGCAATTCTTGGAGAAGGCGTTCCCTTGTTTCCTAATAAACCAAAGGAATCAAAATGGGAAATAGTTAAAACCCAAATTTACGATTCGGGAATGATGAAAGTTGATTATAATAAAGATAAATTATCATAGGGTATTTTATCACTCAATTGGTATAATAGTAAAATAAGTTTTGGCGTGTTAGATACAAATGATTTTAAAATCATATTTGATAAGTATTTTGATTCAATCCGCAGATATATTTATTATCGCTGTGGAGATATGAGTATGGCTTCAGATATAGCTCAAGATGTTTTCACTAAGGTTTGGGAAAAAAGCGATGATTTAGAGTTGACTAACATTAAAAGTTTGCTTTATAAAATGGCTCACGACATGTTTATTAACTGCTACCATAGAGAATCCAAACATATCGAATTTGAACAGACCATGAGATTGAAAGTAAGCTTTGAAGAGTCTCCCGAAGAACAGATTCAATATCAGGAATTGACAACAAATTACTCTGATGCGTTGAATGATATGCCTGAATTGCAACGTACCATATTTCTGATGAGCAGAAACGAGGGTTTGAAGTATAGTGAAATTGCCAAAACTTTATGTATAAGTGTTAAGACCGTTGAAAAATGGATGTCTGTAGCATTAAAGCAATTGAGAGATAAACTATTAGTTGATTAAATATGAAAATAGATGATATACAAATAGACCCACAGTGGGATAAATCAAGTGAGGATATTTGGCTTGAAAAGTTTTCCACATTAAAAAAAGGAAAAAAGAAAGGGCGTAAATTAAAATTGTTCTCGTATTATTCTGCTGCATCAGTAATACTTTTTGCAGTTCTTACTTCATTCGCTTATTTTTATTCTACGAATGAAATTTCAGATAGAGGAGTGCATAAAACAGTCATTTTACCAGACGGATCAAAGGTAGAAATGAATGCAGAAAGTAAACTTGCATATAAACCATTGTGGTGGTACATCTCACGAGATATTGAATTGTCAGGAGAAGCTTATTTTGAAGTTGAAAAAGGAAGTCGGTTCAGTGTTTATTCCAATAATAATAGTGTTCATGTATTAGGAACAAGTTTCAATATATTCTCTCGTACCGATAAATATAACGTAACTTGTCTTGCCGGAAAAGTTGAAGTAATTTCAAATCAAGAGAAAACGATCCTTACGCCTAATATGGAGGCGGTTCTTAATAAAGGTAAATTGAATGTATCTCAAATATCCAAGTCGGAACAGGTAATAGGTTGGAGAGAGAATAAATTCTGTTTCATAGGAGTACCTTTGCCTGATGTAATTGAAGAAATTGAAAGACAGTATGATATTCATGTAACAACAACTTCAAAATTAAACTATCTTTACTCAGGAAATTTCTCAAAAGAAAAAGATGCACAAGAAATTTTGGATATAATCGGAGAGCCATTTGGTATAACATTCAATATAAAAAAGTGAAAAAGGGGCTTCTTTTAATAGCTATACTATTTACATCCGTTACCGCAACTTTTTCACAAGGGTTGCGGTTAGTTGTATCTGAAAAGCCACTAAATACAGTTCTGAACTCATTGAATGTAGAAATCTCGTTCGATGATGAGGCATTATCAAAATATATTATTTCTGTTTCAAAAACTTTTAATACACCTGAAGAAGCTATAAGTTATTTAATAAAGGACAAACCTCTGACGATGCGAAAAAGAGGTAATGTCTATGTTATTACTTATTCGCCCAAAGCAGAAATCGAGAATACACACACACCAGTCATACCTAAAAAATATACTATCTCTGGAGTCTTATATGATATGGTGTCAGGAGAGCCTTTACCTTATGCGTATATTCAAACAATTAAGGGGACGGTAATCACCAACGAATCAGGGTATTTCTCAATTATCCAAGAAACAAATCAACCCACACGGATTCAAACACAATATATGGGATTTGAACCGCTTGATACTACATTGATAGTAGGTAACCATAAACTTAGTTTATCAGCTAAGGTATTTACAATGCAAGAAGTTGTTGTCCAACCTTCATCAACAGCCATGTTGATGCAATCGGGAAAGACTTCGGGCGAGATGAGAATAAATCATCAAATAGCACGATATATGCCCGGAAGTGCTGATAATTCAGTTTTCACCCTCTTGCGTATGCTGCCCGGAGTGCGTGCTTCGGGAGAACCATCGGAAGATCTTTTTGTTTGGGGAAGTAATTGGGGAGAAAGCCGTTTAACCTATGATGGTTTTACCATTTTCGGGATGAAAAGTTTCAACGACCAGATAGGTTCCGTTAACCCTTATTTGGCAAAAGATATTCGTTTGCAAAAAGGAGGATATGATGCTTCATCGGGTAATCGTATCGGAGCAATAGCCGAAATAACAGGAAATGAAGGCGATTTTTCTAAACCATCAGTAAAGTTAAATGTCAGTAACTATACAGCGAATATTTACACTTCGATTCCAATAAAGAAAACCTCTGCCCTGTCGGTAGCCTATCGTCAAACATTTTACAACCTCTATAATAATGAAGATGTAAACGGTTCAAATGGAAATCATGGTACACAAACTCAATCGGGAACATATATTAAGCCCAATTACGATTTTCGTGATTTGAACCTCAAATATGCAGGAAAAGCATTCGGTAATGACCGCTACCACCTTAGCTTGTATGGAGCGGACGACCATTTCAAGTTTTATGTAAAACAGCAGGAGTATGAGGTAAATGCTACCGAAAAAAACAGGCAATATGGTGCATCAACAGGATATAATAGGATATGGAATAGTGGTAGTAACAGTAAGCTCCTAATTTCATATTCAAAACTCGATGCTACCGTAGATAATGTTACTGGTATTACCAATAACCAAGCAACGCCTCTGGATGTGTTTAATATCAAAAACTCAATACAAGAAATCTCAGCAAAACTGGAACATAATTTCAATTTAGGCGAAAGGCAAAAAATACAAATAGGTGGACAATGGCAAAACTATACAAGTGAATTTAACGATAGGCAAACACAAATAAATAACCCTTCATTATACATTACAGATAATATATTGCTGGGGAAATTATCACTAAAGGCAGGATTGAGAGCCGATTTAGTACCTGACAAAAAAATACACATTCAGCCGCGATTATCAGCAAGCTATTCACTTACCGACGAACTGACAGCTACGGCTTCCTTCGGATTGTACAATCAATTTCTAACACGCATTCCCTATCAATATCGTCAAGGAAGCTATCAGATGATTTGGAACTTGTCGGATAGTACATATCTCTCATCGACACACTATTTAGCCGGGCTTGCATACAGTAAAAACGGCTGGCTTTTTAGTACCGAAGGTTATGTAAAGAAAAATCGAAATCAATTATATTTTATCGACAATGTTGTTTCTTCATTTGACAATACAGTTTGGGGTGTCGATGTATATGCTAAAAAAGAATGGAACAGACTTACTGCTTTTGGCTCATACTCTTTTATCAATTCAGCCAATCCGCAAGAATATACAGCGCATGAAGTAAAGTTAGGAGCGATATATACATTAAAATCGTTCCACTTTTCCGCAACTTATGTCTATGGTTCCGGATTCCCTTACTTGTCCACAAGCGGGCATGGGCATGGGCAAGGTGATGAAGAGCAGCAGCATGGAAATGGGCATCAACATTCGGATACTTCTAATGAACCTCCGTATAACCGTTTGGATTTATCTCTTACATACAAGTTGCAGTTAAAAAAAATAAGGATTCAGACAGGTGCTTCTGTTCTTAATGTTTTCAATACAAATAACGTTAAATACAGCTACCGTTTGTCTAATCAAAATAGTGCCTATAATGTTTATACAAAAGCAACACCCCTTACTCCAGTATTATTTTTTGAAATTATTTTCTGATTTTGGCGTGAAAATTATTTTCTAACAGATTTAAAACTATTATCTGATGTAAATTAGTAATAACTTTGCTATAAAAAATTTCAATGTATAAATTGTTTGTGAAAAATATGGTTTGCAATCGTTGCATAATGGTTGTAAATAAAGAGTTAGAAAAGTTAGGATTTTCTCCAACTTCTGTAAAATTAGGAGTTGTGGAGTTTGCTGATGAATTGGACTTCATTAGTTTAGAAAAAATTGATTTGGCACTTCAAAAATTAGGCTTTGCTTTGGTTATTGATAAAAAAAGTCAAACAACTCAGCAAATAAAGGCTATAATTATTGATTTAATTTATAACAAGAATTGTATTCTCAAAACAAATTTGTCGGATTATCTGCAAGAAAAACTTCATTTTGAATACAATTATTTGAGCAATATTTTTTCAGAAGTTGAAACTACAACAATTGAGAAGTACTTCATTGCTCAAAAAATAGAAAAAGTAAAAGAATTATTGGAATATGGAGAATTGACCTTGAGTGAGATTGCAGACCAACTAAATTATTCAAGTGTTGCACATTTAAGTAGTCAGTTTAAAAAAATTACAAACATTTCTCCGAGTCAGTTCAAAGAGATACAACCCAATAGCCGTAAGGCTTTAGATGAAATCTAAAAAGCATGATTTTAATCTAAAAACGACGAAGTTGTAAAATATATAAAATAAACGAGAAATAGTATAAAGCATATCCGGAAATATTTCCGACATTTGCAGGATAATTGTCTGAAATATATTTACTGGACATTTTGACTTAAAATGAAAAGAATAGCATTCATATCACTGATTTTGTTGACACTGCTTATAGCTGTGCAACCAGTGCTCTATTTTCATTATTGCCAAGGCGAATTAAGTTCAATCGCTATTCAAACTCCTCAGGATACAAAGTGCTGTGGTGAATTGCCTGCCGAAGGCATACACAAAGCAGGATGTTGCAATGATAATACTGTTGTTCTATCTACAGATAATTATCAAGCACAACAAGTTCATTCCAATTTCAGTATAATAAGTGCGTTTGTTATTGTACAACAACACTTGCTTATTACTTCCGATCACAGTGCGGATTTAAAGGATGAGGGATTCATCCCTGTTGGAACTCTGTTCAGAAAAGTCTTGGACAGGCTTGCCTTTATTTGCGTATATCGAATTTGATTTATTAATTATACCTCGATTTAACTCTTTGAATTAACATTAAGTTGATTCATGTGAGTTCTATTTCTATTGTATAATTTGTAACATATTAAAATTCGATAAAATGAAAAATATTATAATTATAACAGGTATAGTCCTGTTCTCTACTCTATTCAGCGCAAAATCATTTGCTCAATCTTCTCATTCCGAGCACAAAGAAAATTCATCGTCATGCTGTTCTAATAACCAAAAACATAAGGAAGCATCATGTCCTAAAGATGGAGATCATTCAGCCCATAAGCAAGGTAATCTAACAGAACACAATCATGCGGATCATACTAAATCAGCCCTTTTTGTTGAATATTTCAAACTCAAAGATGCTTTTGTCCGTTCCGACTTTGAGTCTGTAAAATCAGAAGCAAAAGCAATTGAAAAAACTGCAAATAATGATAAAATCAAACAATTGTCGAAAGAGATTTACTCTGCAAAGAACATTGATACTGCTCGAGTTGTTTTATCTGAGATAAGCGAGGAGTATATTCTTTTAGCAAAAGAATCTAAAGCTGGTATATATATTGCACACTGTTCAATGGCTCTAAACAACAAAGGAGCCAATTGGTTAAGTCTTGAAAAAGAAATTAAGAACCCTTATTTTGGAAATAAAATGCTTACATGCGGAAACGTTGTAGGAAAAACTAACGAATAAGAATCATGTTAAAGAAAATAGTAGATTATTTTTTAGACAACCGATTAGTTGCAATATTATTGCTGGTCATAATAATTGTTTGGGGCATTTCAACTGCCCCATTCAGTTGGCATGGCGGGATTATACCAAGTAATCCGGTTGCAGTTGACGCTATTCCCGATATTGGGGATAATCAACAAATTGTTGCCACCGAATGGATGGGGCGTTCACCAAAGGATATACAAGATCAAATAACTTATCCATTGACTACCTCATTATTAGGCATCCCAGGGGTAAAAACAATCCGAAGCAGTTCCATGTTCGGCATGTCATTTATTTATATCATTTTTGACGATGACATTGAATTTTACTGGAGTCGGTCAAGGATACTGGAAAAATTAAATTCTCTGCCATCTGGAACTTTACCGGAAGGAGTACAACCAAGTTTAGGGCCGGACGCTACAGCTTTAGGTCAAATTTACTGGTATACTCTTGAAGGTCGAAATCCCGAAACAGGTAAACCTGCCGGAGGATGGGATCCCGATGAGCTTCGAACTATACAAGATTTCTATGTAAAGTACTCTCTTGCGGGAGCTAAGGGCGTTTCGGAAGTGGCCTCGGTTGGAGGTTTTGTCAAAGAGTACCAAGTAGAAATAGATCCTAATGCTATGCGCTCATTCAATGTGTCTACAATGGATATAATGAATGCCGTACAAAAGAGCAACCTTGACATTGGAGCCGAAACTGTAGAAATAAACAAAGTAGAATATCTTATACGTGGTCTTGGGTATATTAAAAATGTGTCTGATCTTGAAGAAGCGGTAGTCACTGTTCGGAATGGAGTTCCTGTAAAGATAAAAGATGTCGCTTTTGTAACACTCGGGCCGGCACCGCGCAGAGGCGGTTTGGATAAAGAAGGTGTGGAAGCAGTCGGAGGCGTTGTTGTAGCACGTTATGGTTCAAATCCATTAGAAGTAATCAATAACGTTAAGGAAAAGATAAAAGAGATGGAAGCCGGATTACCTCAAAAGACTCTTGAGGATGGTACAGTTTCTAAAGTAACCGTTGTTCCGTTTTATGACCGTACAGGTATCATTAAAGAGACAATAGGAACGCTTGAAAGCTCCTTAATGGAAGAAATACTTATTTGTATTATTGTAATCATAGTATTGGTTCTCAACCTTCGAGCCTCAGTCATCATTGCCAGTTTACTGCCGATAGCTGTATTAGCCACATTTATCCTGATGAAATATACAGGCATAAGTGCAAATATTGTTGCACTATCAGGTATTGCAATTGCAATCGGGGTAATGGTTGATGTGGGGACAGTCTTTGTCGAAAACATTATCCGGCATATGGAAATGCCTGAAAATAAAGATGCCAAGAAAGGGAAGCCATTACTTCAACTAATCAAAAAGGCTATTGGGGAAGTGTCAGGAGCATTAACTGTTGCTATGATGACTACTATTGTGAGCTTCTTACCCGTTTTTGCAATGGAAGCACAGGAAGGTAAATTGTTTGCTCCTTTAGCTTATACAAAAACCTTTACTCTCGGTTTTTCATTTGTATTGGGATTGATAATACTTCCAACGCTTGCTTATTTCGTTTTTTCGTTCAAAATTAATTCTGCCAAAATCAGAAAAGTACTGAATTATATTCTGATTGCTGCCGGTTTAGTCTTTTTAATTGTTTATGGTAATATACTTGCGATAGGCTTAATCGCTCTTGGAGCAAACAATTTATTTGCACATAAGTGGAAAAATAAAAATCTAAGCAACTATATCAATATTGGCATTGCACTGGTTATCGTTACATATATTTTGGCTCAATCGTGGCTACCTTTAGGCCCCGAAAAAGGAATGTTTGTCAATATCGTATTTGTATCATTGGCCATAGCTGTGGTAATGGGGTTAATGTGGACGATTGTAGTTTTTTACGAAAAAATTCTACGATGGTGTTTGGCAAACAGATTCAAATTTATGATGTTGCCAATAACTGTGGTAGTTTTTGGATTAGTTATTTGGATTGGATTTAACCGAGTTTTTGGCTTTGTAGCTACAGGCTTTGAATCTGTAGGTTGGAAAGAATTTAGAAAAACAGCATTTTGGGAAGCAGCAAGCGAAAAATTTCCGGGCATTGGTCAGGAGTTTATGCCCAGTCTAAATGAAGGCTCGTTTTTATTGATGCCTACAAGTATGCCACATACAGGGATTGAGCAAAATTTAGAGTTCATTGAGCTATTAGATAAACGTTTAGCTAAAATTCCAGAAGTGGAAACAGCAGTCGGTAAGTGGGGGCGAGTTAACTCTGCCTTAGACCCTGCTCCCATACAAATGTTTGAAAATACGATTAACTATAGACCTGAATACGCTCTTAATGAGGACGGGCAGAGGCAAAGGTTTAAGACAAACTCAAAAGGAGAATACTTGCTGATAAGCGGAAATACCTATAATCCAAAAGACGGATTTAGATTAATACCTGTCGATAGTTTGGTTAAAGATAAAAGAGGTGATTATTACAGGCAATGGAGGCCTAATATAAGGAATACGGATGATATATGGCAGGAAATTGTGAATGTAACTCACATGCCGGGACTAACCTCGGCACCTAAGTTGCAACCAATTGAAGCTCGCCTTGTAATGCTTTCAACAGGAATGAGAGCACCAATGGGAGTAAAAGTTTACGGCCCGGATTTGGAGTCGATTGAGGAAGGAGGAAAAGCCATAGAGCAAGTGCTTAAAGGAGTACCATCCGTAGTCAGCTCTTCCGTTTTTTACGACAGAGCAGTAGGTGCCCCTTATCTTGAAATTAAGCTCAATAGAAGAAATATGGCAAGATACGGCGTTAATGTCGGTGATTTACAAGAGATATTATCTGCGGCTGTAGGAGGAATGAGTCTAACAACAACAGTTGAAGGCAGAGAGCGTTTCCCTGTACGTTTACGTTATGCAAGGGAATTGAGAGACAGTCCGGAAGAATTAGGCAAGTTGCTTGTTCCAACTGCTACGGGTGCTCAGGTACCGCTTAATGACCTTGCCGACATAATTTACACCAAGGGCGCACAAATGATTCAAAGCGAGAATACGTTTTTAGTGGGCTATGTGATATTTGACAAATTACAGGGCAAGGCAGAAGTTGATGTGGTAAAGGAAGCTGATAAAATTCTTTCGGAGAAAATAGCTTCAGGCGAATTAAAACTACCGGAAGCAGTAAACTATAAGTTTGCAGGTAACTATGAGCAGCAAGAACGTGCAACAAATCGTTTAATGATAATTGTTCCTTTGGTGCTAATGATGGTACTCTTAGTTCTTTACTTTCAGTTCAGAACAGTTACCGCATCACTTATCCACTTTTCAGGAGTTTTTGTTGCATTTTCGGGAGGATTTATTTTTTTATGGCTATACGGTCAGGATTGGTTTATGAACTTTGCAGTGGCAGGAACCAATATGCGGGATTTATTCCAAATGCACCCCATAAATCTAAGTGTTGCCGTATGGGTCGGATTTATTGCTCTGTTTGGCGTTGCAACGGATGACGGAGTGTTGATGGGAACATATATACATGATACATTTATTGAAAGAGACCCAAAAACCAAGGAGGCTATCAGAGAAGCTGTGGTATTCGCAGGACTCAAAAGGGTACGTCCCGCAGCTATGACAACAGCTGCATCATTGATAGCCTTATTACCTGTTCTAACGGCTCAAGGCAAGGGAGCAGAGATAATGGTTCCGATGGCAATTCCTACCTTCGGAGGTATGCTTATTCAATCCATGACCATGTTTGTGGTTCCGGTATTTCAGTGCTGGTGGAGGGAATCGGCAATTAAGAGAGAAAAGAAAAAAGAAATCACAGAAAATAATAATGATTATGCTTCGGATAATATTTAATAAATATATTTTAGTGCTTGCATTAATAGTTAGTGCAAATACCATCCATGCTCAGGAAGCTGATTCATTGCAGCACTATTTGAGGATTGCAGCGTATAACAATCATTTGTTGAAATCAGAATTTGCCGTATATGAGGCTTCGCTTCAAAAAATACCTCAAGCCGGTGCATTTGCAGATCCACAATTGGAAATAGGTTTTTTTCTACAACCGATGGATATTATTGATGGTAAACAAGTAGCCGATTTTAAGTTGATGCAAATGTTTCCTTGGTTTGGTACACGAAAAGCTGCAAGAACGGAGGCTCAACATATGTCAAAAATGGCATACGAGAAGTTTAGAGAAACTCGAGATAATCTATATTTCGAAATTTATAATCAATGGTTTGTTTTATGTAATCTTAAACAACGTTTGGTAAATACGCAAGCTAATAAAGATATCTTGACACATCTCGAAGAGTTGGCTTTACGCAGATTCTCAAGTTCAAATACAGGAGCATCATCAAAAGCTGCTTCTACTCCTTCTGCTTCAACCACACCTGTTGCCGCAAACTCATCAGGAGGAATGGGTGGAATGGGCATGGGAGGCGGACAAGCTGCTCAGACTACCACTGCGAGTATGTCTGCTGGTGGTGGCGGCATGGGGGGAGCCTCCTCTGGCATGTCCGATGTATTAAGAATACAGTTGGAAATCGCTGAGTTAGATAATAATATCAAAAGCATCAATTCTGAAATGATAGCAGCTAAAGCTAAGTTTAATTCTCTTCTAAGTCGACCTGCTAATGAAAGTGTTGTTATACCAGATAGATTTGAAAAACTACCATTTGTTTATGATAATGAAGAAAGTACATTAGAAAACATTATGGATAATAATCCGATGCTGAAAATGATTACAGAAGAATCGTTAGCATACAAAGCAAAAGGCGAAATGGATAAGAAGATGAGCTATCCGATGTTTGGTGTTGGTATTAACTATACCATGATTAATAAAAGAATGGATGATGGTATGGGACTTCCCATCACACATATGAATGGGAAAGACATGATAATGCCTATGGTATCGGTAACCCTACCAATATTCAGAAAAAAATACAACGCACAACAAAAGGAAAGTATGCTGTATTGGCAATCAAGTCAGGAAAAGTACGCTAACACACAGAAGGAGTTGGAAGCTCAGTATTACACTGTTAAACATCAAATCAACGATGCAGATAGAAAAATTGAGCTTTATATTAAGCAAACGGAACTTGCTCAAACAACTTATAACATCATTATACAGGAATTTATTTCAGGTAAAAGCGATTTGACAAATGTTATGCAAGTTCAACGACAGCTTCTTGATTATCAATTGAAACAATCGGAAGCAATTGCTGAGTATAATACTATGATTGCATCATTACAAAGATTAATATCAAATACAGAAAAAGAATAATTATGGAAAAGATCAAAAATATATTCAAAAGCAAATATTTAAGATATGCTTTAGTGCTTTTGATAGGACTGTTCGTTGGGTGGCTCATTTTTGGAGGCTCATCAAGTGGACATGATGAAAGCGAACATAAAGAAGTTGTAGAGAACCAAGTTTGGACATGCTCGATGCACCCACAGATAAAACAAGACAAACCCGGTAAATGTCCTATTTGTGCAATGGATTTAATTCCGTTAAGAACAGGCGGTTCAAGTGATATAGCTGATGATGGAGCAATAGAACTATCAGAGGAAGCTGCGGCACTTGCTAATGTTCAAACTTCTGTAGTGAGCCGAGAAAGGCCGATTAAAGAAGTGTCTTTGTACGGAACAATCCAGCCTGATGAACGAAGTCTTCAATCACAAACGGCACATGTCGGAGGGCGTATTGAAAAATTGTATGTTGACTTTACAGGAGAAAGTGTAAGACAGGGTGCAACCATTGCAACCATTTACTCTCCCGACCTGCTAAATGCTCAACAAGAATTGTTGGAGGCAGTTAAACTGAAAGAAACTCAGCCGAGATTAGTTGAAGCTGCAAAAGAAAAGTTAAGGTTGTGGAAATTAACAGATGAGCAGATTTCTAAAATCGAAACATCGGGTAATGTATCGCCGAATATTGATATTAAGGCAAATACAAGCGGTATTGTTATTTCGAAGAAAGTTAGTCAGGGAGATTATATTACAGCCGGAAGTGTATTATTTGACATCGCAAATTTATCAAGAGTGTGGGCAATGTTCGATGCTTATGAAGTAGACCTGCCATTTCTTAAGGTTGGCGACAAGCTCGAATTTACCCTACAGGCTATTCCGGGCAAAAAGTTTTCTGGCAACATATCCTTTATTGACCCTATTATAGATAAAACTACACGTACGGCAAAAGTCAGAGTAGAAACATCAAATCCCGGGATGGAATTGAAGCCCGAAATGTATGCAAGCGCGATAGTAAATGCTCCGCTAAAACAATTGAAGAATGAAATTGTGATTCCAAAAACAGCTATACTTTGGACAGGGAAACGCTCAATTGTTTACGTTAAACAGGCGAATAGCAATTCCCCTATTTTCAAACTGCGTGAAATTGAACTCGGGCCGTCACTGGGCGATTCGTATGTCGTATTAGACGGTTTAACAGAAGGTGAAAGAATAGTTACAAACGGAGTATTCTCTATTGATGCAAGCGCACAACTTGAAGGCAAAAAAAGTATGATGAACAATGAAGTATCACAACCAATGACTGGGCATGAAGGACATGACATGTCAGGTGGAACTTCAAGCAAGAGTAGTGCTAAGACAGAACACGCTGCGATAAATGTAAACGGCAGTTGTGAAATGTGTAAGGAACGAATTGAAACAGCAGCAAAGGCAATTGCCGGAGTTACCACTGCAACTTGGGATCAAAATGCTAAACAGTTACATGTTAATTTTGAATCATCGAAAACATCAATAGACGCTATCAGTAAGGCTATGGCTAAAGTTGGTCACGACACCGATAAATACAAAGCAGACCAAGCAACTTACAACGCCTTACCTGATTGCTGCAAATACCGATAGGTTATGACACATAAATATAAAATCGGCAACATGACATGTAACGGTTGCCTAAGTAAAGTAGAAAAAGCATTGAATAGCTTAGAGGGTGTTAAGGCCGTTGTAACCTTAACCCCTCCTGAGGCTATCATTACGATGGACAAGCATATCCCTACTCAAACATTTCAAAAAGCATTATCCGAAATTGGCAGTTACACAATTGAGGAAATCAAAGGAAATGAACATAAAAATCATTCGGGTTGCTGTGGCTCGGCAAGTATTAAATCGTCGAAGGTCGATAGAGATAAAGGAATATATTACTGTCCTATGTATTGCGAAGGGGATAAAACTTACGATAAGTTTGGAAGTTGTCCTGTTTGCGGTATGGATTTGATAAAGCAGCCTGTAATTACAGTAAGTGAGTACACATGCCCGATGCACCCGGAAATTATTAAACCTGAACCGGGAAGCTGTCCTATTTGTGGTATGGATTTAGTTCCCGTACAGGCACAAGACAATGACTCTGGATACCAAGATTTATTGAAAAAGTTTAAAGTAGCCTTACTTTTTACCATCCCTGTATTTGTATTGGCAATGCTTGAAATGATACCCGGAAATCCTGTTTCAAAAATAATTTCACCTGCTATTTCAAGTAAATTACAGTTTGCACTTTCAATTCCTGTTGTATTCTACGCAACTTGGATGTTTTTTCAGAGGGCATGGACTTCAATCAGAACAATGAATCTAAACATGTTTACTCTGATAGGTATAGGTACGGGAGCAGCATTTATATATAGCATAGTAGCGTTATTATTTCCGTCCATATTTCCCGAACAATTTAGAGGGCATAACGGGCAGGTATTTCTATATTTCGAAGCGGTAACGGTTATACTTACCTTAGTTTTATTGGGGCAACTTTTAGAAGCTAAAGCGCATAGCAGAACAAACACTGCATTGAGAGAACTTTTAAAATTGGCTCCAACCGAATCGACATTGGTAATTAATGGAGAGGATAGATCAATACCAATCAGTGAAATAAAAAAAGGTGATGTTTTACGTGTAAAACCCGGGGATAAAATCCCTGTTGACGGATATGTATTGGAAGGCACAGGCAGTATTGATGAGTCAATGATTTCCGGCGAACCAATACCTGTGGATAAAATAAAAGGGGATACAGTTACTTCCGGCACAATAAACGGCACAAGTTCATTTACAATGATAGCAGAAAAGGTAGGAAGCGAAACTATTCTATCTCAGATTATAACAATGGTTGAGAATGCAAGTCGTTCAAAAGCACCTATCCAAAAGTTAGCGGATAGAATCTCTCGAGTATTCGTTCCTGTTGTTATCGCTGTTGCTTTACTCACTTTTGCCGTGTGGATAATTTGGGGGCCGGTTCCGGCATATGTATTTGCATTTAGTAATGCACTTGCTGTACTGATAATTGCTTGTCCTTGTGCTTTAGGACTTGCAACACCCATGTCTGTAATGGTCGGTATAGGCAAAGGTGCTCAAAACGGAGTTCTGATTAAAGATGCCGCAGCATTGGAGAGATTTGATAAAGTAAACGTTCTCATCGTAGATAAAACAGGTACAATAACAGAAGGTAAGCCTACTGTAGGTAAAGTAAAACCATTTGGAAGCTACACTGAGGAGGATGTGGCATACTATAGTGCTTCAATTAATCAATATAGTGAACATCCGTTGGCAAAAGCTGTTGTTGAATATGGAAAATCAGTTAAGTCAAAAACAGATAGTATCTCTAATTTTGAGGCTGTTTCGGGCAAAGGCGTTATCGGATATATTGCAAATAACAAATTGGCATTAGGGAATAAGCAGTTGATGGAACAAATCAATGTTCAAATTCCTGAGTCTGTAGAAAGAGAGGTCAAGCATGAACAGGGTATGGGTAAAACCGTATCATATCTTGCGGTTAATACTGAAATAGCAGGCTATATCTGTATAACCGATGCCATTAAGAAAACAAGCTCGAATGCAATACAAATGCTTTTAAAACAAAATGTTCAAGTTATCATGTTAACCGGAGATAATGAACTCACGGCAAAAGCGGTTGCGGACGAATTAGGTTTAACTGATTATAAAGCTCAATGTTTGCCCGGAGATAAATTGGATGAAATACACCGGTTACAAAAAGAGGGCAAGGTGGTCGCTATGGCCGGAGACGGTATAAACGATGCACCGGCTCTGGCTCAGTCTGACATTGGCATAGCGATGGGTACCGGAACAGATGTAGCGATAGAAAGTGCTTCAATAACGTTGCTGAAAGGAGATTTACAAGGGATTGTAAAAGCTAAAAAGTTAAGTCATGCAACCATGAAAAACATAAAGCAGAATTTGTTTTTTGCATTTATTTACAACGTATTGGGTATTCCGATTGCTGCCGGTATTTTGTATCCGCTTTTTGGAATACTACTATCTCCTATGATTGCGGCCATTGCGATGAGTTTAAGTTCAGTTTGCGTTATATTAAACGCATTAAGATTAAAAAATATCAATTTATAACAACAAATTAAAGAAGTTTATTATGAAAAATTTATTAATTATCATTGCCGCTGTAGCATTATTGACAGCTTGTGGATCAGGTGGTTCTAAAAAGAATGCTAACCAACAAAAAGCAGCAACAACAACAGAGCAAGTCCATCAACATTTTGTAGTTAATGGGTCATGCGATATGTGTAAGGATAGAATTGAAAAGACGGCTAAATCAATTGATGGAGTTTCATCGGCTCAGTGGGATGCAGAAACGCAACAAATACACGTTAATTTTGATGGAAGCAAAACATCTGTTGATGCTATAAGTAAGGCTTTAGCGAAAGTGGGGCATGATACAGAAAAACACAAAGCGGATCAAGCAACTTATGATGCTCTTCCCGGATGCTGCAAGTACCGTAAATAGATTTTGAAATTATTTTCTGATTTACCATAGGGTAAAATTATTACTAATTGGTATATAGATAGAATTTCAATTTAAATAATTAAAAATAAGAGAAACATGAAAAAAGTATTTTATTCATTAGCCATTTTAGCGTTTGTAGTTGCATTTGCCTCATGCAGTAAGGATGATGATCATAACTTAGGAAATACAGAACAAAATTTGGAACTACGTGCTTCATCTCTTGGCTTTTCGGATGCTAACGCTTACAAAGCAAGTGTAGCAGAGCAACATGCTGCCGGGAACCATGAAAATTGCGATATTCTGAATGATGGCACACACCAAGCATGTGGTTATGCAGAGCATTCGGGAACTAAGCATGATGGAACTCATCACAACGGAACCGACCACGGAACGCACGATGCGAACGGGCACTCTCATGGTTCTCATGGTCAGAATCATAACGGAGGGCATAATTAATAATTCTATTACTTGCTCAAAAGCAAGAATAGAAAAACAACAGTAATAAATTAAATCATGAAAGTAATCTTTTATTTATTTTTCGCATCAGCTTTATTATTCACATCATGTAGTAAAGACAACGATATTCAAGGTCTTGAAAGTTCAGATAATGGTGTAGCAACCCGTGCTTCAAATCTTGGATATTCGGATGTTAAATCATACACATCAAGCGTTTTATCCCAATGTACTTTGGGTAATCATGAGAATTGTGAAATCCTTGCAGATGGTACGCATCAAGCATGTCCTTTCCCTGACCATGATGGTGTTACACATGACGGGAAGCATATTAACGGATCTGCTAAAGGAGGTCATTCTCACTATAACGGAGAAACTCATGATGCAGCAACCTGTAATGATGCTACACATAATCACGGCGGAAACAGCAATGGAGGAACTCATGATGCTACAACCTGCATAGATAAGAATCATGATCATGGAACAACTAATGGAGGGACACATGATGTAGCAACCTGTAATGATGCTACACATAATCATGGTGAAGCCAACAACGGAAATACTCATGATGCGGCAACCTGCACAGATAAGAGCCATAATCATGGAACAACTAACAATAGCAACAACCATAATGATGGAGGGCATCATAAATAAAAACTTGAAGTACGTTTTCAAGAAGAATATGTCAAAAGTATAGAAACTATACTTTTGGCATATTCGTTGTAAATGTTTAGTAATTAAATTATACATGAAAGAATCAATAGAAAAATTACTTGAAAATCGGGATATTAAACCGACCTCTGGTCGTATTCTGATTTTTAAATCGATGAAAGAATTTGATAGTGCGTTCAGCCTTGGAGATTTAGAGAGCAAGCTCACTAGTGTTGATAAATCAACAATTTCACGAGCCATTCATCTTTTTAATAATAATGGACTGATTCACAGTTTTGACGATGGATCGGGGGCTATCAAATACTCGATTTGTAAAGATGATTGTAATTGCGAAGTGAGTGATTCTCATGTGCATTTTTACTGTAACTATTGCAAGAAAGCATTCTGTTTAGAAAATATTCTTATGCCTAAATTTGAATTGCCTCAAGGCATGGAAATGGAAGGCATAAACCTTGTAATTAAAGGCTATTGCGGAGATTGTGACAAGTTTGCAACTTAGTTGCAAACATTTTTACGTACATTTGCGTTATTAATAAAATATTAGTGAAAAAAGCAGTTTCCATATCATTTATTGCATTATCAACATTAGTTTTGATGTTGGTTGCAATTGTGCCTCATCATCATCATGAAGGGACTGCTTGTATTGTTACAGAATACTGTGAACAAGATGATGCCATAAACGATGAACATACCCATCATGGCAATATTCCAAAAGGCGATGACCAATCTTGTGTTGCCGAAGTTGATTATATTGCTTCTTCATTGAACAATGGAATAAAATACAAAGTGGCAAAATCAGAAAGCCACGATGATAATTCATATTCGTTTTTATTTCCCGTATATTTTCTTGTTTCGGATTTTATCCTAAATCCGGAATACTTATCGTCTAAATCGGATTACGGGGAATTTATTTCTTTCTACAAATCAGCAGAAGCGAACCTATTTAATGGTTTGCGTGCCCCGCCTTACTTACTTTCTTAATTTATAAACCTATTCACATTAAATAGGTTATTTGTATATCCGATTGAATCGGATGTATAGGGAATGGTACATATTACAACCTTATTTTTTGTATAATATATGTCATTAAGAAAGAAAATGGTAAGTTTACTAATACTATGTTCTTCCATATTTTCATCGTATGCGGCTAATGCCGACAATGATGATATAATAAAAATAGAAGCTGATAGTATTTCTGATAAATCATCCAAGTTTCCATATAAACAACTGATTATTCCGGCAACTTTAATGGCTTATGGAGCTGTTGAGACAACACTTGCACCGAATAAAAAGTTATTAAACTATGCCATAGGTCATGAGGTAATAACTCACCAACCTGAAAAGTTTCAGATTGACGATATTACTCAATATGTTCCTGCTGCAAGTGTATATGCTTTGAATTTAGCTGGTATAAAAGGTAAAAACAACTTTAAAGACCGAACAATTATTTTAGGATTGTCGGCATTGTTCACAGCTGCATCAGTAAATAGCATAAAATACACAGCAAAAGTAGAAAGACCCGACAAATCGGCAAACAATTCATTCCCTTCGGGGCATACGGCTGTCGCTTTCATGGGTGCTGAATTTTTATGGCAAGAATATAAAGACGTTTCTATATGGTATGGCATCGCAGGATATACCATTGCTGCCGGAACAGGGATATTCAGAATATATAATAACAAACATTGGGTAGGTGATGTAGCTTTTGGTGCAGGTCTTGGAATACTAAGCACAAAAGTTGCTTATTGGATATACCCATACATTGAACAAAAAATTTCAAAGAATAATCGCGATAAGAAAAACATGTCTCTTCTTCCATTTTATAATGGACAACAGGGCGGTCTTTCCTTTTCAATTCAAATTTAATATATCAAAAAAATGAAAAAATATATAATTGGTTTATTTATTATAGCAGCAATGCTGCTTACAGGATGTGATTCAACAACTAAAAAGGGCAATCAATCATCAAAAGAAAACAAAGAGCAAATTAAAAACGATGACCATGAAGGTCACGATCACAGCAAAGATAAAGACAATAAACATGACAATCATGAAGGGCATGATCATAGCAAAGATGATGACCAAAAACACGATAATCATGAGGGTCACGACCATAGTAAAGACGACAAACACAAACATTAAACAATTGATAATAGGAAGAGAATTTCTTTATTCAATTAAATTAAAAATATCAAGTAAATGAAAACGTACATCATTAGTTTATTTATAATAGCAGCAATGCTGCTTACCGGATGTAATTCGGAAAAAAAGCAAGATAATTCATCAAAAGACCCCCATGAACATGTTGAAGGAGATGGACACGACCATTCAAATGAAGATGAACATGACCATTCTGAAAATGACGGACATGATCATGAGGGTGAAAAGTTAAAAGAAGAAGGCGAGCATGCGGATGAAATCGTTTTTACCAAAGAACAAGCGAAAGCTGTCGGACTGACCATCGAAACAGTTGCAGCAGGAGCCTTTAATCAAGTAATAAAAACAAGTGGACAGATACAAGCGTCTCAGGGAGATGAAGCTACAATCGTGGCAACATCAAACGGTATCGTATCATTTGCAAATCCTTCAATAACAGAAGGGGCGGCAGTACGAGCAGGTGAAGCGATTGTAAATGTTTCTGCAAAGAACATACAGGATGGTGATCCGGCTGTAAAAGCAAAAATTGTGTACGAAACAGCTCAAAAAGAATATCAGCGAGCCGAAGGACTTGTAAAAGACCAGATAATTTCTGCTAAGGAATTTGAGCAAGTGCGTTTGCGTTATGAGACAGCTAAAACAACTTATGAAGCACAAGCATCAAATTTATCGGCAAGCGGAGTACGCGTAACTTCGCCAATAGGCGGATTTATTAAAGCCAGATTGGTTAGTCAGGGTGAATATGTTTCGGTTGGTCAACCTATCGTTACTGTTTCTCAAAACAGACGTTTACAACTAAGAGCCGAAGTAACAGAAAACTATTACAAAAGTTTGAAAAGTATTAGTAGTGCGAACTTCAAACCATCGTATGACAATACGGTTTATAAGCTATCGGATCTGAACGGTCGTTTACTGTCTTTCGGAAAAGCATCAGGTGTATCCTCTTTCATACCTGTTACGTTTGAATTTGATAATGTAGGCGATATTATACCCGGTTCTTTTACCGAAGTATTCCTACTTTCAACTCCACAGAGCAATGTGATTTCAGTACCCGTATCATCCATTACCGAAGAGCAGGGGGTATTCTTTGTTTATATACAGCTGGATGAAGAGGGTTATAAAAAACAAGAAGTTACATTAGGTCAAAACAACGGAGACAGATTACAAATCCTTTCGGGATTAAAGGTCGGAGACAAAGTTGTCACCAAAGGTGTATATCAGGTTAAGCTGGCAGCCATTTCCTCAGTAATGCCTGAAGGTCACAATCATTAATCTTTAACTCGAAGTGTTATGTTGAATAAAATAATAAAATTTTCCCTCAACAACCGCATGGTTGTTTTGGTTGCATCACTCCTGTTAATGCTGGCAGGGACATATACCGCCTCAAATATGGAGGTGGATGTATTCCCCGATCTGAATGCGCCAACGGTTGTCGTGATGACCGAAGCCAAAGGCATGGCTCCCGAAGAAGTGGAGCGTTTGGTTACTTTTCCTGTGGAAACAGCATTGAATGGAGCAACTGATGTACGTCGGGTTCGTTCTTCTTCTACTACGGGTTTTTCTATCGTGTGGGTCGAATTTAATTGGGGAACCGATATTTATATTGCCCGACAAATTGTATCAGAGAAACTGGCTGTTGTTAAAGATGCCTTACCATCCAACGTCGGTAATCCGACATTGGGGCCACAATCTTCTATTTTAGGAGAGTTAATGATTGTAGGGCTTACAGCAGATACTACTTCCCTTCAAGATTTACGAACGTTAGCAGATTGGACTGTACGCCCGCGCTTGCTTTCAACAGGTGGCGTAGCCCAAGTTACCGTTCAAGGAGGAGATATCAAAGAGTATCAAATTCTATTAAATCCTGAAAAAATGAAACACTTCGACATCGGTTTGGACGAAGTGATAAAGGTAGTACAGGATATGAATCAAAATGCAGCCGGAGGTGTACTTTATGAGTATGGTAACGAATATATTATTCGTGGGATTCTTTCTACTAATAAGCTATCCGAGTTAGGTAAATCCGTAATTAAAACAACGAATGATATTCCGGTATTGCTTGAAAACATTGCAGATGTAAAAATAGGCAACAAAGCTCCGAAATTGGGAATTGCTTCAAATCATGGCAAGCCTGCGGTATTAATCACGATAACTAAACAGCCTGCAACAAGTACGATTGAACTTACCGACAAATTAGATGCATCGCTTGCAGAACTGCAACAATCGCTTCCAAAGGATGTGAAAATATCGACAGATATATTTCGTCAGGCGCGGTTCATCGATAACTCCATAAATAACGTACAGAAATCATTATACGAAGGAGGTATTTTTGTAATCATCGTCCTTATCATATTCTTGATGAACGCCCGTACAACGGTTATTTCGCTTGTTACTATTCCTCTGTCGTTGGTTTGCGCTATACTGGCACTTAAATTTATGGGCTTAACCATTAATACAATGAGTTTGGGAGGTATGGCTATCGCTATCGGTTCGCTTGTGGATGATGCAATTGTGGATGTCGAAAACGTGTTTAAGCGATTGCGGGAGAACAGGCAAAAACCCAAAGAAGAGCAAAAAACAGTAATGACAGTTGTTTTTGATGCTTCTAAAGAAGTGCGTATGCCTATTTTATACTCAACGTTAATCATTGTGGCGAGTTTCGTGCCTTTATTTTTCCTTTCGGGAATGGAAGGTCGTATGCTTGCTCCCCTTGGTATAGCATTTATTGTAGCCTTACTTGCCTCTACTCTTGTAGCATTGACACTTACTCCTGTGCTTTGTAGCTACTTGTTGGGAAAACCCAAAAAGAATGATAAACCTGAAAGGGAACCTTACGTTGTACGCAAGCTAAAGGGAGTATATGGAAAGGCGTTGAAATGGACATTAAATCATAAAAAATGGGTACTTGGAGGAACAGGTGGTATTATGGTTGTAACCATAATTATTTTCTTTACTCTTGGGCGTAGTTTTCTACCTCCATTCAATGAAGGTTCATTTACGATTAATATAAGTACGCTTCCGGGTATTTCCATCGAGGAATCAGACAAAATGGGTATGATTGCCGAAAACATTCTTCTCTCTATACCCGAAGTTCAAACCGTTGGTCGTAAAACAGGACGTGCCGAACTGGACGAACACGCCTTAGGTGTAAACGTATCTGAAATTGAAGCACCATTTATACTTGATAAACGTTCCAAAGACGAAGTATTGGCTGAGATTCGGGAAAAGATGAAAGTGTTACCCGGTGTCAATATCGAAATCGGACAACCCATTTCTCACCGTATAGATGCAATGTTGTCTGGCACGAGAGCAAACATTGCAATTAAACTGTTTGGAACAGACCTTAATAAAATGTTTGCGTTAGGAAATGAGATTAAAGAATCCATTCAGAATGTGGAAGGTGTTGCCGATTTGAACGTAGAACAACAAGTAGAGCGTCCACAGCTTAAAATAGAACCTAAACGAGAGTTGTTAGCCAAGTATGGTATTTCATTACCTGAATTTGCGGAGATTATAAATGTAATGTTGGCAGGAGAAGTTGTATCACAAGTTTACGAAGGAAATAAGGCTTTTGACCTTACACTCAAAGTAAACGAAGACAGCAGGGCAACTGCCGACAGGATAAAGAATCTGATAGTAGATGCCAACGGACGAAAAATTCCATTAGGCAATATTGCAGAAATTTCTTCGTCAACTGGCCCCAATACTATCAACAGGGAAAATGTTGTACGCAAAATAGTAATATCGGCAAACGTAGCCGGACGAGATTTAAGAGGAGTTGTAAACGATATTCAGAAAACCGTAAAAGAAGACATTATTCTCCCCGAAGGTTATCATATTGAATACGGTGGACAATTTGAAAGTGAACAAGCTGCATCACAAACGTTACTGATCACTTCCATATTCTCGATAATGGTAATATTCTTATTGCTATTTGCTCAGTTCCGAAGTATAAATCAGGCAAGCGTTATTCTATTGAATCTTCCATTAGCACTTATCGGGGGGGTGTTTGCTATTTACTTTACAAGCGGAATTATCAGCATCCCAGCACTCATCGGATTTATTTCTCTTTTCGGTATCGCTACCCGAAACGGTATGCTACTAATTTCACGATATAACGATTTGCAGGCAGAAGGTCATTCTAAATTTGATAGTGTGATGCACGGTTCGTTGGATCGTTTAAACCCAATACTTATGACTGCACTCTCATCTGGGTTAGCTTTGATCCCTCTTGCTTTGGGAGGTAGTCTTCCTGGTAATGAAATTCAAAGTCCGATGGCAATCGTAATACTTGGAGGGTTGTTTACTTCAACACTTTTAAATGGATTCATCATCCCAATAATGTATCTTATTACAAATAGAAATGTAGTGAAATCGGAAATTGTCAGTGATGAAACTGAATAATAATATAAAAATATGAAAGCAATTATAATCAGTATATTGGCATTGTTTGGGAGTATTTCACTGTACGCCCA
The DNA here is from genome assembly GCF_900178525.1 of Massilibacteroides vaginae. Classification (GTDB taxonomy): domain Bacteria; phylum Bacteroidota; class Bacteroidia; order Bacteroidales; family Tannerellaceae; genus Massilibacteroides; species Massilibacteroides vaginae. The sequence continues at coordinate 57,180 of NZ_FXDJ01000009.1, read as the reverse complement.
AAACAACATCAATTCGGTATTGACTTCCATTGAAGAAAACAATACTACTTTAAAAGCCCTGCGAGAAACAGCAGAATCGCAGAAACTCGAAAACAGAACGGGAATATATCTTTCTAACCCCGAAGTCGGTTTTAACTACCTATGGGGTAACCCCGTAGATATGGGAAACCGTACAGATTTCAGCGTTACTCAAACATTCGACATTCCTACTATTACAGGGATGAAGAGCAAAGTTGCCAACGGAAAAAACGATTTGGTTGAATGGCAATACAAGGCAGATCGAATGAATATCATGCTTGAAGCAAAACAATATTGCATTGAGCTGATATATTACAATGCGCTGAAAAAAGAGTTGGACATACGTTTGGAGCACGCAAAAACAATTGCCGAAAGTTATGAAAAACGATTAGCAACCGGAGATGCGAATAAACTTGAATACAACAAAGTACAGCTTAATTTATCTACTGTTCAGGGAGAAATAAGTCGTATTGAAGTTGAACGTAATGCACTGCTTTCACAACTAAAAAGGTTGAATGGCGGCAATGATGTGACATTTGATGATTCCCAATTCGCTCAAATCCAATTACCCTTAAATTTTGATGACTGGTTCGTAAATGCCGAACAAAAGAACCCTGTTTTGGCTTATATAAAACAGGAGATAGAAGTAAGTAAAAGGCAAGTGTCAGTAAGTAAAGCAATGGGGCTACCTACATTTTCAGCCGGATATATGAGTGAAAAAGTGGTAGGTCAGCGTTTTCAAGGTGTTTCTGTTGGTGTTTCGATACCTCTATGGGAAAACAAAAATAGAGTAAAACAGGCAAAAGCAGCAGTCAGAGCGGCAGAATCAAGAGAAGCTGACAGTAAACAGCAATTTTACAGCAATCTTCAAATTCAATTTAATCGAGCAATAGGGCTTCAAAATACGGCACAAGCGTACAGGAAATCTCTGCTTACAGCAAACAGTACCGATTTATTGAAAAAGACACTGGATGCCGGAGAAATATCACTGCTGGATTATATGGTAGAAATAGGTTTGTACTACGAAACAGTTAATCAAGCATTACAAGCTGAAATGGATTACCAAAAGGCGTTTGCCGAATTATCGGCAGTAGAACTTTGATTTACACGTAATGAAAAAGGTACGTCGTAGTAGAAAACGACGAAAAAGAATAAGCCCAAGAACAAAAAAACGGATTGTTATAATATCTATTGTATCTGGAATAATCTTGGGCTTACTTTTTTGGTTCTTTGTATCAAGATGCAAAGATGAGGAGTGCTTCTTTCATTATGTACCTTTAGGAGAAATATTGGTATCCGTATTTTTCTTTGGTACACTACCATTTATATTTTTTGACGATGGAAAAAAATAAGTATATAAATCGGTTAGAAAAACAAGACATTAAACCAACAGCCATACGGCTGTTGGTTCTTGAAGCTATATCCAATAAAAAGGAAATTTTCAGTTTATTGGAATTGGAAGCTGAATTGGGAACTATTGATAAGTCAACATTGTTTAGAACACTAACATTATTTCAGCAGCACATGGTTGTTCATAGCATTGACGATGGTTCAGGTGCTATAAAATATTCTGTATGTAGCAGTAATTGTAATTGCAGTATCAGTGACACACATGCTCATTTCTATTGTTTACATTGCTACAAAACTTTCTGTTTGGACAAAGTTGCCGTTCCCGATTTAAAAATACCCGATAACTTGGTTCCTATAAGTATTAATCTCGTTATTAAAGGATTTTGCGAAGAATGTAAAAAGTTTGCAACTTAGTTGCAAGATATTATCTTTATCTTTGCTGCATGAAAATATTCGCAACCATATTAGCATTATACATTTTCTCTCTTTCGATCAATGCATTTGACGGGATTGAATGTGTATGTGAAAAGTACGAGGTTACAGCGAGTATAGACGGAAATCAACAAAATGGTGATGTCACATGCGCCAACTGTTGTTCTCCTTTTCATTTATGTCATACTTGTTCAGGCTTCATTTTATCTTCAACGGGGCTTATTATAAAACCCGTTATGAGCAATGAGTCTTCAACCCCAGTTTCCCATACTCAACATTTTATACCCGTATTCTACGGGAATATTTGGCAACCGCCTAAAATCGGTTAATTAAACACCTTTTTTAAAGGATAAACTTTACGCTGAACACTTTTATAGTTGTTTGGCGGAGTAGTATATGTGTTCACTAAAGTTGTCAATAATTAAACCGAATGATAAAATGTTCGATAAAATCATTAAATATTCAATAGAGCATAAGCTTGTAATTGGTGTACTAACACTGGCACTGATTATTTGGGGAGCCATATCCGTGGTGCGATTACCTGTGGATGCCACACCCGATATTACCAACAATCAAGTACAAATCATCACGCAGGCTCCTACTTTGGGTGCGCAGGAAATTGAGCAGTTCATTACTACACCTATTGAACTGGCTATGGCTAATATCCCTGATGTGATTGAAAAAAGGAGTATAAGCCGTAGCGGTATATCAGTTATTACTATCGTATTTAAAGACGATGCTGATATATACTGGGCACGGCAACAGATAAGCCAACAATTAAAAGAAGCAGAATCACAAATTCCGCAAGGATTAGGTGAGCCGACTTTAGCCCCCATTTCCACAGGGTTGGGTGAAATATATCATTATGTTATACACACCAAAGAAGGCTATGAAGGTAAATATACCAGTACCGATTTACGTACTATACAGGACTGGATTGTAAAACGCCAACTGGCTGGAACTGAAGGATTAGCAGAAGTTAGCGGTTGGGGAGGTTATGTCAAACAATACGAGATAGCATTAGATAATGACAAATTGGCTTCGATGAATGTTAGTATCGCCGAAATTTACGAAGCTTTGGAGAAAAACAATGAAAACACAGGTGGTAGCTATATAGAACAAGGAAGTAACTACAATTTTATCCGTGGCATCGGTTTGGTGAAAACTTTATCCGACATAGAGCGTATAGTTATTAAGAATACTAATGGCACGCCTATATTAATTAAAGATGTATCTGAAGTACGCTTCGGTACGGCAACACGATACGGAGCTGTTACGCGTAACGGAGAAGGCGAAGTTGTAGCAGGCATCACACTGATGTTGAAAGGCGAAAATTTCTCAAAAGTGATAGCCAACGTTAAAGAACGGATGGAGCAAATTCAGAAAAGTTTACCTGAAGGCGTAGTTATCGAACCTTTCATAGACCGCACAGAATTGGTTGATCGCGCCATCGGAACGGTAGAAAAGAATTTGCTTGAAGGCGGGCTGATTGTCATTTTTGTTCTTGTACTGTTGTTAGGTAATTTTAGGGCTGGACTAATTGTTGCCTCGGTTATACCACTCTCCATGTTATTTGCCGTAAGTCTAATGAATATATTCGGCGTGAGCGGCAATCTAATGAGTTTGGGAGCAATTGACTTTGGGTTGATTGTAGACGGCGCGGTTATCATTGTCGAGGCGATTGTACATCGCATTACCGGAAACAGTCTGTTGTTTAAGGACAAACCTTTGCTTACCCAAGCCGAAATGAACAAAGAGGTATATGGCGCAGCTTCAAAAATCCGAAATACCGCAATGTTTGGAGAGATTATTATTCTTATCGTATATCTTCCTATCTTATCGTTAGTGGGCATTGAAGGTAAAATGTTTAAACCTATGGCACAAACAGTATCATTTGCCATAATCGGAGCATTCATTTTGTCCTTGACTTATGTGCCTATGATGAGTGCACTATTTCTAAGCAGGAAAACCTTTCACAAAGAAAATTTTTCAGACCGTATTATCAACGTTCTGAAACGTTGGTATCGTCCTGTATTGGATTTTAGCTTGCGTTGGAAAAAAATTGTTATTTTATCAATGGTAGCCCTGTTTGTTTTCAGCCTAAGTGTATTCAATCGCTTGGGAGGCGAATTTATTCCCACTTTAGAAGAAGGTGACTTGACAGTCGAAATTAGCATGGTACAAGGAACTTCACTCACACAGGTAATAGAAACTTTCGGCATGGCAGAAAAAATATTAAAAGATAAGTTCCCCGAAGTTAAACAAGCCGTTACTCGAATTGGTAGCGCAGAAATACCTACTGACCCGATGCCTATCGAACGTGGTGATATGATGCTGTCCATGAAACCAAAAGAAGATTGGACAACCGCCCATAGTCGAGAAGAAATGATGGAAGCTATGGAAGAAGCGTTGGAAGCAATTCCGGGTATCAGAGTGGAATTGACACAACCAATGCAAATGCGTTTTAATGAATTGATAACAGGTATTCGTCAAGATGTCGCCATCAAGATTTACGGTGAAGATTTGGAAGTACTTACTTCGCATGCAGGAAAATTGGCTGGTTTGATTAAAAATGTGAAAGGAGTAAGTGAACCATTTGTAGAGAAAGTAACAGGATTGCCACAAATACAGGTACAATATAACCGAGATAGAATAGCAGTATACGGACTCTCAATAAGTGATGTTAATACTGTACTTCGAACAGCCTTTGCCGGGAATGTGGCAGGAGTTGTATTCGAAGGCGACAAACGTTTCGATATGGTTGTTCGTTTAAAAAGCGATTTACGTAATGATTTGAGCAATCTCGAAAATCTCTTTGTAACGTTGCCCTCGGGCAACCACATTCCTCTCAATCAACTTGCTGAAATATCCTATAAAACAGCTCCGGCTCAAATCAGTCATGAGGACGGACAACGCAGAATATACGTAGGTTTCAATGTACGAGGGCGAGATGTGGAAAGTACAGTAGAAGAGATTCATAAGATATTGGATGAGAAATTGAAACTTCCGGCAGGATACTACTATACTTATGGAGGACAGTTCCAAAACCTGAAAGAAGCCAAAGACCGACTGATGATTGCGGTACCAGCTGCGTTATTACTCATATTCGTATTGCTTTTTTTCACGTTCCGTAATATAAAATTAGCACTGCTTATTTTTACCGCCATCCCTCTTTCTGCTATCGGTGGAATATTTGCTTTGTGGCTCCGAGGTATGCCGTTCAGCATCTCGGCAGGTGTTGGATTTATCGCTCTGTTTGGAGTTGCTGTACTAAACGGTATTGTTCTGATAGGTCAATTTAAGCAATTAAAGGAAGAAGGCGTGGAAGATATTTACCAAAGAGTTCGCATAGGAACCGACATTCGATTACGACCTGTTATTATGACTGCATTGGTAGCATCACTTGGATTCCTACCTATGGCTCTTTCTACAAGTGCAGGAAGCGAAGTACAAAAACCTTTGGCAACAGTGGTTATCGGTGGATTAATTACAGCAACTTTACTCACCCTATTAGTGTTGCCTTCGCTCTACATCATATTCGATTCGAAGATTAACTTAAAACACAGAAAAATGAAAACAGGAAAATCTACAGTTCTACCTATAGTCATTTTACTGATTACCATATCTCTTTTTTCTGCTGAAAACGTCAATGCCCAAAGTAAACTTAAATCTTTGCAAGAGTGTATTGATATGGCATTGACTGAGAATCTGCAAATACTTTCGGCAGATTTAGGAATAAAGCAAGCGAAAGCCTTACAAGGGACTGCATTCAATCCCGAAAAAACAGGTGTTGAATTCGCGCAAGACCCCATTATGCCCGGTTTGATTGACAGAAAAATAGGGATCACACAAACATTCGAGTTTCCGACTGTCTACACGAGCCAAAGTAAGATGCTGAAGCAGGAAACCATATTGGCAGAAAAATCGAAAAACATCACTCAAAATGAAATTGTTCGCGAGGTGTCGGAAACATATTACGATATGCTTCATGCGTTGCAAACAGTCAATCTACTACAGCAACAAGACAGTATTTACGCTGATTTTTTGCATAAGGCAACAGCTCGTTACAATACAGGAGAAAGCAGTCAATTAGAAAAAATGAATGCCGAAAGCAAGTATCAGGAGAACCGATTGCAGCTTAATCAGGCTATTTCAAACTTGGCAAATCGTCAGTTGGAAATGCAAAAACTGCTTAATACTGGAGAATCTATATTGCCACAGGAAAGAGATTTGCAAAAAATACCGGATATTGTTTCATTGGATATTGAATCGGTCACTACTAATCCATTAATAGGTCATTACGACCAACAGTTGAATGTAAATATAGCACAAGTAAATGTAGAAAAGAACAAACTGTTGCCAGACATATTTGGCGGATACTACTTTACAGACTCTAAAACTCCCAGTTTTCAGGTGGGAATAAGTGTCCCTCTGTTTTTTGGAGCACAACGTTCAAAAATTAAAGCTGCAAACATAAGAAGCATGCAGATAAGTACCGAAAAGCAGCAGGCTATGCAATCTCTTCAAAATATTTATGCTTTACAATACAATGAGTATCTTAAGGCAAAAGAAAGCCTGACATACTACGAAACCACAGGTGTGACACAAGCCAACGATATGGTGCGGGTAGCAAATGCATCTTACCAGATCGGGGAAATAGGGTATATGGAATATATTCAAAACATGCAAACGGCTATCAATATCAAGTTGCAGTATGCCGATGCCATGAACCGTTTCAATCAGACAATCATCTTGTTAAATTATTTAAAGGGTAATAAGTAAAATGAAAACAACAATAAAATCAATCGCAGCAATCCTTTTATTGATTGGTGTAATAGGCTTTTCCTCATGCAAAGAGAGCAATAAAAAACAAGAGGGAACAACTGTTGAACAAAGTCATTCAGAAGCCATCGAAGTTTCCGAAGAACAAATGAAAGCTGTTGATATCGAGTTGGGAGAAGTAGAAATGAAAAATCTCAACAGCGTGGTTAGAGCCAACGGACAAATGGCTTTACTTCCACAAAACAAAGCGGAGGTAGCGTCTTTAGCGGCAGGTATCATTAAACAAATAAACGTTATTGAAGGAAGTTCGGTTAAAAAGGGACAAACTGTCGCCATGTTAGAAAACCTTGAAATTGTTAAGATGCAAGAGGCTTATCTCGCTCAAAGACAAGAATTGGCATTTAGTCGCCAAGAGTACGAACGTCAACAGGAATTAAGCAACCAAAATGCAGGGACAGGAAAAGTCCTTCAACAAGTAACATCCAAATATGAAGCGGACAAAGCTCGACTTACAGGTCTTGAAACTCAGTTGCGGCAACTAAATATAAATCCGCAATCGGCAGCAACAGGACATTTTGTGACACAAATTCCCATTGTTGCCCCTATCAACGGAGTGGTTGGGGAAATTCGTATTAAAACTGGAAGTTATGCAGATATGCAAACACCTCTAATGGAAATTACAGATAATTCGCAAATACAGTGTAATATTCAGATATTTGAAAAAGACTTCTCCAAAGTAAAAATGGGACAAGAGGTTGATGTTTTGCTCACAAACTTGGATAGAAAGCCTGTTATAGGGACGGTTTACAGTATTAACCAGTCATTCGAGAATGACAGTAAATCTATCACAGTTCATGTAAAATTAAAAAATACTGCAACAGAAAAATTTCTTCCTGGAATGTATGTTACAGCCCTGATTAAAACCGGCAACAGTTATGTTAAAACTGTTCCTGTTAGTGCTGTGGCTAATGCCGAGGGCAAGCAATTTATCTTTATATTAACTGGGATAGAAGAAGGATGTAATGACCCGAAATGCAAAGAAAAATGTGATAGTGATGCAAAAAATTATCAGTTTAAGAAAATTGAAGTCATCACAGGAACAACTGATTTAGGTTACATAGAAATTAGACCTGTAGATGGTATTGCCGAAAATGCTAAAATCATATCGAAAGGAGCATTTTATGTGATGTCTAAAATAAGCGGTGGAGAAGAAGAGGAAGAATAATCTATAAATATAATGATATGAAAAAGGAAAAGACGGAAGTTACAAAGAATGGATATACCTGTTCATGTGACAAAGAAAAACAGGAAGAAAGCTCACCAAATAGAGCATATATTCGGGCAGGAATATCTTTTGTTTTATTGATTTCGGGAATTTTATTTTCTGCATTCAATCTAACATTCTTTGAAAATCAGTGGATAAGGCTTGCTTGGTATCTTTTAGCTTATATTCCTGTCGGTGTTCCGGTTATATTAGAAGCATGGGAAAGCATGCTCAAAAAGGATATTTTCAGTGAATATACTTTAATGAGTATTGCAACCATCGGAGCATTTTTGATTGGCGAATACCCTGAAGGAGTTGCCGTAATGTTATTCTATGCGGTCGGTGAACTTTTTCAAGACAGTGCCGTAAATCGTGCCAAAAGAAATATCAGCGCATTGCTTGATGTCCGCCCCGAAACAGCAACAGTAGTAAAAGGTGATTCATTGGAAACAGTTTCGCCTGAAGATGTAAACATTGACGATGTTGTGGAAGTAAAAGTAGGCGGCAGAGTTCCACTTGATGGTGTTTTGCAAAACGAATCTGCCTCCTTCAATACTGCTGCACTTACGGGAGAGAGCGTTCCTCGGACAATTCGCAAAGGAGAAGAAGTTTTGGCTGGAATGATTGCTACCGATAATGTTTCAAGAGTTATTGTCACCAAACCATTTGGGCAAAGTGCTTTAGCTCGTATTCTCGACCTTGTTCAGAATGCGACAGAGAAAAAAGCTCCTGCCGAACAGTTTATCCGAAAATTTGCTCGGATTTACACACCGATAGTAGTAGGATTGGCAGCATTAATAATTCTTATGCCGTGGCTATACTCATTTATTTCGCCTGAATTTATATTCACATTCAATGAGTGGGTATATAGGGCTTTGGTATTCTTGGTTATATCATGTCCTTGCGCATTAGTAATAAGCATTCCCCTTGGATATTTCGGAGGTATAGGAGCCGCTTCAAGACACGGTATATTATTTAAAGGAAGTAACTATTTGGAAGCCATAACAAAAATAAATACGGTTGTTATGGATAAAACAGGAACATTGACTCAAGGTGTTTTCAGTGTTCAGAAAATTTCTTCTATCGGCGATATTAATGAAGATGAACTGTTGAAAATCGTAGCATCAGTTGAAACTCAAAGTACACATCCTATTGCAAAGGCTGTTGTAGAATACGCAAATCAGCAAAAAGTGAATCTTGATAAAGCTGAAAATGTTAAAGAGATTGCAGGTCACGGCTTGGAAGCTACTGTTGCTTCAAAAACGGTGTTAGTAGGAAATGCAAAACTTCTAACTAAAAATCAAATCGAATTTCCGGTAGAAATAGCATCAATTCCCGAAACGATAGTTGTTTGTGCCATTAATGGTGCTTATGCCGGATACATCCTTGTTGCAGATGCTCCAAAAGAAGATGCAAAGAAAGCAGTGGATTCACTCAAAGAGTTGGGTGTAAAAAACATTGTCATGCTGTCAGGAGATAAGCAGGCAATCGTATCGAAATTGGCTTCGGAGCTTAACATTACACAGGCATTTGGCGACTTACTACCTGAAGGGAAAGTAGAACATGTCGAAAAACTAAAAACCGATCCAACGAATAATATAGCTTTTGTTGGTGATGGTATTAACGATGCACCTGTATTAGCAATGAGCGATGTAGGTATAGCAATGGGTGGATTGGGGAGTGATGTCGCCATTGAAACTGCGGATGTAATATTGCAAACAGATCAACCAAGTCGCATTGCCACAGCTATTAAAATAGGTAAAGCTACACGTAGGATTGTAATTCAGAATATCAGCCTTGCATTTGGGGTAAAGTTGGTTGTCCTGATCTTAGGAGCAGGTGGCATAGCTACACTTTGGGAAGCGGTTTTTGCTGATGTAGGTGTATCTCTGTTGGCTATACTAAATGCAGTAAGAATACTTAAAATGAAGTATTAATCATGCTCAATTTACAGTGTCTCTTTATGAATACGTCAATATTGTAATTAATATCCAAAGTAGTTCATGAGTAATATAACCTTGTTTTACCATAAAGATTATAGGTTAGAGTTCTGCGTTGGGTGAAAGTAAAGTGCAGAATTATGATTCAATTTATTTATAGTCTCAAAAAAGAGGTTGATGTGAAAGTTGAGCAAATCGAATGCTCGGAAGTCAGCGTGATTACAAAGTCATTGGAGGCATCGCGTGTGCTTGCTGATGCATTCAAACAGTTGAAACTATTTGTCTTGTCACATAACTTTAAGAATGATGATGACGAAATTTCATTTTTTAAAGAAATTAAGCCCAGATTGTGCTTTCGTTTAATATACTATCGTAAAGTTTACAATATCGAAATGAATCGACCCATAGGTATAGATAAACAACGGGAGTATCTATGTGATATCTTGAATGACATAAATAAATATAACTCTAAACGACTTGACTTTATACGATATTACCGTTCGGGTTCCACCCATCTGGACACTCTCTACTTTTTGCGGGATAGTACAGATGCCGAACAATACCTCGAAACGTTCTATCATGAGCTTGATCCTAAATTTTCCACAAATTGCGATTTCAAAGTAGCAAAGATTTTGTCTAATGATATGCTTTCTGCCTATCTTATGCAAGAAATCGAGTTGTTAAATGACAATGGAATGAGAGCAGGTTCTTTTAACTTTCCTACCACTAAAAAAACGTGGAAAGGAAGCAAAGCTGAATTACAAGAACAGATCTATGCTTGGGATAGTGCCGGAACATTTGGCGATGTTCCTCTCACTCAACTTTACGATTACATCCAAAATGTATTCAATATCCAGTTGGATACGAACCTTTCACGTACTTTTGGCGATTTAAAAATACGGAATGCCCCTACACCGTTTCTTGAAAAATTGAAAGACGCCTTATTACGGCGTATGGGAAGAAATTAACCAATACCGAGGTCGGTATATATCCTCAAACACCCGATTTTGATGCTAATTTAGGTCAAAATCGGGTGTTTGGGTTTGTAAATATCACGATACCGACCTTTTACGTATTTTTTCTTTTGATTTTGGAAGTAAAATTGGGCTGTAAGCAACTATGAATAAGCAGACTGCAAATAGTTTTCAAAATAGTCATACCGACCTCGTTATCAGCCATCCAAAAACAGTCGAACTTTGCAGCGAATCAAATAGTTACGATTATGGATGTCATAACAATAGAATCGCAGGCATATAAAGAACTGGTCACCAAGATTAATGCCATAGCAAAGTTTGTCATAGATCATCAGGAAGATGATACTATCAACCCGGACGAAATGTGGGTTGATGGTTATGAGGTTTGCACCTTCCTTAAAATCAGCGAGCGGACGCTTCAGCGCTTGCGAAGCAATCGAATAATTTCTTACTCAATTATATCCGGCAAATCATACTATACTATTGCGGAAATAAAACGGATGCTTAGTGAGAAAAAAATCCGCAGTACCGACGAATGTATGAATGATCTTATCTCAAATCATAAACTCCATGCTCAACAAAGACGAAATCTTAAGACGAACGAATAGTGGTTTGGATGTATTCAAACACTACATTTCGGGACAGTGGAAAACAGGACGCAATTTCCTTAATCCTCTGTATGATGACCGTAAAGCGTCATGTAATATCTATTTCGACCGTCGTGGGGATATCTATCGGATTAAGGATTTTGGTAATGATGATTTCAGTGGTGATTGCTTCTTCTTTGTCGGCAAGTTGAAAGGCTTAGATTGTAGCAATGGGATAGATTTCGTTGAAATATTGAATATCATAAACAGGGATATGTCTTTAGGATTAGGTAATTCGGATTATACTGCCTTTACTACACAGGCAGTTACACCAAGAAATAATCCAGTTAATATCGAACAACCTAAAATCAAAACTTATAATATCATACAGCAAAACTTCACCCAAAAAGAACTGGAATTCTGGATGCAATCAGGTATTACTCCCGAAATACTCAAACTATACAGAGCTGTATCCCTGAAAGAGTTTAGAAGTGTAAATAAAGATGACAAGCCTTTCTTCTATACTTCATCAGAGAATGAGCCGCTATTCGGCTACATGGGTAAGCGGCACATTAAAATCTATCGACCGTTTTCGGAAATACGTTTTTTGTATGGTGGAAATCTTGGTGAGAATTACTGCTTCGGACTTGAGCAATTACCCGCAAAAGGAGATGCTTTATTTATTACAGGCGGAGAAAAAGATGTAATGACACTTGCCGCTCATGGCTTTCATGCAATTTGCTTCAATAGTGAAACTTCAACGATTCCGACAGGAATTATCTACAAGCTGACGTTTCGGTTTAAACATATTGTATTGCTCTATGATGTTGATAAAACAGGAATAGACAGTGCTATAAAACACGAAAAAACTTTGTCTGGCTACGGTGTTAAGCGGCTTGCTTTGCCACTTTCAGGCGAAAAGAAAGATAAAGATGTAACCAACTATTTCAGTAAAGGAAATAGCCGAAAAGAGTTCCGTCAACTATTCCTCGATTTTCTCGAAAACCTATATAGTGAAACAATGACCATGCTGAAATCGTGCGAAATTGACTTTAACAATCCTCCTGCAAAAGCAGAGGAAGTTATCTCTGCCGGCGATGTTCCTTTGGGAACTCAGGGAAATATCCTTTGTATAACAGGCGGAGAAGGTACAGGCAAAAGCAACTATGTCGCTGCTCTTATCGCAGGCTCTATAAGAAAAGAAAACAAACTTATTGACACATTAGGAGTTGATGTCCGAGATAATTCCGACAATAAAGCGGTCTTGCTTTATGATACCGAACAATCAGAAGTACAACTTTTTAAAAATGTAACCAACCTTTTGAAGCGTGCCAAACTGCAAGAAAAGCCGCAAGAATTAAGAGCATTTTCACTTACCGGAATGTCCCGAAAAGAACGATTACAAGCCATTGTTCAGAGTATGGATAAGTATCATTACGAGTATGAGGGCATTCGCCTGGTTGTTATTGACGGTATAGCGGATTTGGTGCTTTCTGCCAATGATGAAGCAGAAAGTATCCGAATTGTAGATGAACTGTATCGTTTAGCTGGAATATACAAGACCTGCATTATATGCGTACTCCACTATGTCCCCAACGGGTTAAAACTGCGGGGGCATCTTGGGTCTGAATTGCAACGCAAGGCTGCTGCAATCCTAAGTATAGAACTTGACAATGATCCGTCGATATCGGTAGTAAAGGCTCTAAAAGTTAGAGATGGAAGCCCGCTCGATGTTCCCTTAATGCAGTTCTCATGGGATAAAGAAGCCGGGATGCACATCTACATAGGAGAAAAACCACGAGAAGAAAAAGAAAAACGTAAGGAAACAGAGTTGTCTAATGTAGCTCGTGAAATATTTGCTTCTCAAAAACACCTGACTTATATCGACTTGTGCGACCGCATACAGCAAATCATGGATGTAAAAGAGCGTACAGCCAAAAGCTACATCAAGTTTATGCGTGAGAAAGAGATAATTATTAAAGATCCGTCCAATCAAAACTACTTTATGATAGGGCATAACATCTAAAACAGCATACTATGTATATAGATAAAGAAAATTTTGAAGCATGGATGGAGCGAATTTTAGATCGCTTGGATAAACAGGACAAGAAACTCGATAAAATGAGCCAACGTAGAAATATGTTAGATGGAGAACTGTTATTTGACAATCAGGATTTATGCCAGTTACTCAATGTCAGCAAACGAACCTTGCAGCGTTATCGCAGTTCAGGAGAGTTACCATTTCAGACAGTCTACCACAAAACTTATTATAAAGAAAGTGATGTCCATATTTTTATTCGAGAAAATTTCAACAAAAAAAGGGGAAATAATAAAAAGCTATAATTATTTGTTTTTGTGTTCATAATCTTGAAAAAGCCCGTACCGTCGTAGATGACAGGCACGGGCTTTGATTTTTACATCTTTAAAGACTTGGATTCTCTTTTCTCTACTTTCGGCGAACTTCCACTCACTGAGGCAATAACAAGCCTATCTCCCATAACCTCTTTAATACCTTGCAAGGTGTTCGGCATCGAAGCATCCTGAGCAATCGAAGTTTCGGATTTTCCCTGCGACTGGTTCTGCTGATTAATAGTAACATCAGAATTATTTTCAACAGGAACACCTTCGGTTTCACTGATAGGATTCAATGAAAGTTGAATTTCACGGTCTAACTTTATCAAATCATCTTTCAGCACTTTCAACTCCGGCTCTTTTCGCCAAGATCCTTCAACCACTTCTTTGAGTACAGGAATATCCTTTTGCAGTTTCTCATTATCAGTTTGGTATTTCTCCAACAGCTTCGGCATGGTATCGAGTGCGTTCAGGAAATTCTGTGCAGCTGTTTTCGGATCGGTAGCCATCACCCCGTGATTGTAGTTATACAACAGTTCCCCTTCTCCCTTAATAAAGAAACGGTTTTGTATCACATCAAAACCCTCTTTATTTGTGGTTTCGGATTTGACAAGCAAGTTAAAACCATATAGCGTACCGATTTGTTCATACGCACCGTAGGTACGTGCTTTTTCGGCTATCTCATTGAGCTTTGCTCCAACCTCTTTGGGGTCGCTCCCTTTTAGTCCTTCCAACTGTACCGGATTCAGGCGTGTAGTTCCGTCTTGTGCGTATTGAACACGGGAGTTAAACGCATTTATATCTTTGGTAATACGATTAATATATCCGTTATTCTTTTCCACATCGGACATAATGCTCTCTAACTTATAACGTGATGAAGATTTACCACGCATAAACGCCTGTCGTTCCGATTCCAAAGAAGCGATTTTCTTTTCTAAACGTGCCTTTTCCAATAATTCGGTATTACCTGAAAGAATAGCCACGTATTCGGAAAAGTTCATGCCGCCTTTTTCGTCCATGCTACCCTCGTCGATGGTACGGCTACCTAATGAATTGTTTTTCAACTGACGGATAAAAAGTTGCTTATTATGCAGAAGTCCGAATTTATAAGCATCCAATGATTTCTCAACAGCATAGATAACTACATCAACTTTATTATCGGCATACATTTTCGCAATATCATTGCCTTTGCGTATACCTCGCCCGTCCCGTTGTTCCAGATCTGACGGTCGCCAAGGACTATCTAAATGATGGATAGCAACACAACGTTTTTGTGCGTTCACTCCTGTTCCCAACATTTCAGTAGAGCCAAACAATACACGTATTTTACCACTATTCATGTCGGCTATCATTGTTTTTCGTGCCTTGTCGGTTTTAGCTTCCTGAATAAAACGTATTTCGTGAGCGGGGATTCCGTAGTCATCCATCAGTTTACGTTTTATTTCGGAACAAGGATTCCATTCGCCCGGCTTATAGGTTCCCAAATCGGAAAAGACGAACTGGGTTGCCTTATGTGCATCGAACTTTTTGTAATAATCTGCAACCATTTTAGCCACATGAGATGCTTTATTATCTACATGGTCTTCATACTTAGGACTAATCAGGCGCATATCGAGCGACATTTTACGGGCGTAATCGGTAGCAATCAACATCTTTGCCTTTTCTTCGCTTTCCGATAACTTAGGTCGTCCCAATAATTCCGCATTGCCTGTTCTGGCAAACTCTACCAACTTCCCGATAAATTCCTGTTGGTCGGGAGTAGGCGGAATATTGTGCAGAATTTCATTCTTTACAGGTCGGTCGATACCAATATCCTCCGCAGAGCGATAGTCCGTTATTTCGGCATAGAAAGCCGCCAGTTCGGGTACTTTAATGAAATACCGGAAGCGTTCTTTCTGTACAATCTCATTCGTTACCGAAAATTCATAGTCTATCGACTTTTTGGCAAATATGGCTGCCCAAGCATCAAACGTATTAATGCCCTGTCGTTCCAATTCGTTAGGTCGCAGGTATTTAAATAAAAGATATAATTCAGTCAGAGAGTTTGATATGGTGGTGCCCGAAAGAAAAGTAGCACCTAAATCCTTATCTGTCCTTTCCTGAATGGTACGCAGGGCAAAAAGCATATTGAGTGCCCGTTGTGAGCCTTCTGCATTACCCAGTCCTGCAACTCGGTCATGGCGGGTGGTAAAGGTCAGGTTCTTGAAGCGGTGCGATTCGTCCACATACAAATGGTCAATACCCATCAAACGAAAATCGACGGTATCATCCTTACGGTTCTCGATTTGGTATGCCACATTGCTTAATTTGGCTTCAAGGTTAAGCTGTCTTTTGATTAAACCTTTTTCCATAGCACGGGAAATCTCTTTACCCTGTGCCCGTAATACTTCCAGATTTTCTTCCACGCTGTCAAGTTCCGCCTGTAATATTCGTTGCTGTATTTCAGGCGACTGTGGTATCATTCCGAATTGTTCGTGTGTTAAAATGATGGCATCCCAATTATTGTTCTTCATCTCATTGAAAATTCTTGCCCGCTTGGCAGGTGTAAAATCTTCCTTGCCCGGATACAATACTTTTGCATTGGGATAAGCCGTACAAAAAGTTTGAGCTATCTCGTGTACATTGGCTTTAAGTGCCATGATAAGCGGTTTATTGACTAATCCCAACCGTTTCTTTTCGTAAGCACTGACGCACATTATCAGCGTTTTACCACCACCTACTTCATGGTCGATTATCCCGCCTCCATTGAGCTTATCCATCCAGACGGCATCCTTTTGACTCTTGTATAAATCGGGAATACCCAATCCTTTCAAGTCTAATCCGGGGAACTCCTGATGACTACCATCGTAATCAGGACGGACAAAGCAGTTAAATGTACGGTTATACTTATCCGCTAATCGGTCTTTAAATTCCTGTGATTGTTCATTCAGCCATTCGGTAAAACCGTTGCGTATCTCATCAATCTTGGAATTGGCGAGTTGGATTGATTCAGCATCACGCACTTTGACCTCTTTAATCTCTCCATCAATCAGTTTATTGACTTTCTTTGTAATATCAGGAGAGGTATTGTGCAGGGCATGTTTCATCAGGGCGATACCGTCAAAAGTCCGACTTTGGGATTTTACGGCATACTGGTCGTAAATCTTTATGTTCTTACTATCGGCTTTCAGGCTATATTCGTCTATGTTATTTGCATACACTACCGATACATTGGTGTCGAACAAATGGGTTGCATACTTGCTGTAAATACCAGTCGGAATCCATCGCTCCCCGAAGTTGAAATCCAAATCCTCAAAAGGTATCGGACGGGGTGTTGCTTCCTGAAGTACCGCAAGCGATTCTTTTGCCGCTTCGTTATCGAGGTGGTTCTCCAAATAACGTTCAACATGCTCCGCTTTGGCAATCACATTCCCGCTTATGAACCTGTCCTTAATTTCATATCCGCCAATCATGGGATTGTAGAATACCTGTCCTTTTAGCTCCTCCAGTATCTCTTCCGAAGTTCTTTCGGTAAGTCCTGCCATGTAATCGAGGTTTACTTCGGCATACTTGTTAAGCGAAGCGGTCAGAGCTTCCCGTGCGTTATCGGCATGGGTAATCTCATTGGGATTAAAAGCTACGGGTTGTTGGAAAATATCGGCTTTGACTGCCTGCCCGTTTACATAGCGTTCGAGGGAAAGAATTTCCGTTCCTCCGGCATCCATTTTAATCAGGCTCAGATTTTTCGCATCGTTGATATTTCCAAAGCGACGGGTAAAATCGTCGTAAAGCCTGTTTAGCATTTCACGAAGTGCAGGGTTTGCTTCCAACCTTGTTGCTTCGTTGCTATACAGGTGATGATAAGTGTCCCGTATCTCAATATAAAGGGATGCTTTCATCTGCTGGGTACCCGTGAGTTCCAACGGATGGAACATCGGTTGAAATCCTTGCAAGTCGCGTAAATATCCGATACGGTTATTCTCATCAGTCACAAGCGAACCTTCACGATAATGGGTCGGCATATTTTCACTTAAATACGGAACAGGCTTCATGCGTTCCTTTCGTTCTTGTTCGACTTCTTCTTTCAACCGTTCCAACTGTTCTTCCTTTCGGGCATCTTCTACGGGATAAGTGTTTGCGTTTGCCTGCTCCTGCTTTTGTCTGTTGGATTGCTGTAACTCCTCTCTCCAGTCAAGAGGGATTGTTTGTTGACGTTCGTCTTTTTTCTTACTCCCTCGTTTGCGTGGCCTTTTGACCTGGCTTCGTTCCTCCTGCGTAAATCCGAAAAGGTCATAGAGTGTGATTAAGGGCTGCTGTGACACGGATTGAGGTTTCGCCTCCGTAGTCGGCGTTTTTTTAATGGCAGGATCATCCATATCGAAAAGAGTACCAGAAAACTGTTTCGACTTAACTTGCGTTTCGGTATTCTCCTGTTGCTCATTTTGTGTTGTAGAGATACCTTGTTCTTCCAGTTGGTCGTCCGAGAGTACATCTTTCCAACCTAATGAATGTTCTTCCCGATCCAGCTCATGTGTGCTTTTTCTTGTTTGGGATACATCCGTTTCTTGTGCATAAGTTTGGTAAAGATGCAGATCCAGATGTTGCGAAAAATCGGCTGTAAGCATTTGTCGCAGGTCTTTAGAAATACCGTCAACCCCTCCCTCGTGGGTAAAGACAATCGCAGGCTTTCCGTAAGGGTCGGTGTCTATTTTAGATTGGGTTTGTATTACCCTGTTAAAATCACGGAACAGGTTATTGATAGAAATACCGTTCGACAGCTTTCGGGATTCGATAAAATCCTGTTGCCGCACACTTGGAACAATGTTTTTATTATTCCGTTGCAGGATAATCAGGTCGCTCCCAACTTCTGTTCCGGCATGGTCGGAAAAGAGATTGTTCGGCAAACGAATTGCCGAAACGACATTACAGGTGTTCATTAGGTATTCCCGTATCGGCTTGTTTTGTTCCGAATTGAGAACACCTTGTGAAGTGATAAAAGCAATAATTCCACCCTCTCTGGCCGACATAACACTTTTGGTGAAAAAGTAGTTATGGATAGCCTGTGTAGATTGTTTTACGGCAGGTATTTCATGGTTAGACAGTAAAGGATCAAATACGGCAATATCGCCAAACGGGATATTGGAGGCTATCACATCGAAATATTGCGAGTAGCGTCCTTCCATTTTTTCATAACCCTCAATTCGGACTTTATCTTGCGGATAAAGGTGTGAAAGTATTTTGCCTGTCAGCAAATCTTTTTCAAAACTGGTAACTTCGGCTTGGGGTGCTGTTTCCTTGAAAGAGGATATAAAAGCACCTGTTCCGGCACTGGGTTCCAAAAAACGTGTCGGTGTTATTCCGTTATCCCGCAAAGTATCAGCCAGTACATCAATGACAGGCTTTGGCGTATAAAATGCGGTCAGGATGGAGCTTTTAAGGGAACCTACATAGCGTTTGTATTCATCGGGCGTGGCAGAATTTTCACGGAGTACCTCGTGAAGTTCCTGCACCAACGGAAAAAGCTCGACTTCGGATTTAGACCATCTGCTTATATCTTCGGGTTTGTAGGCAGGATTAAGAATTGCCTTAATCCCACCAAACCCTGAATAAGCGGCAAGTATCTCTTGTTCTTGTAGGGTTGCTTTTCTATTTTCCTTGTCGAGCCTAAACGCTAACTTAATTGCGTCGATATTCTGACGCAAATGAGTTCGCTTATTGTAACTCATCTTCGAGCAGAATCAGGATTGTGCCGACAAGCTCTGTATAGAGCGACTGGTACTCTGTCGTCTCGGCAAAATCATCGTTCAGGTTGTATTTGGCAAATACCGCCTGACATTCAGGCATCAATTCTTTTGCTTTCTCTTGGGCTATGCCCGGAGATACTTCGTCAAAAAACTCATTCCAAAGTATTTCTACGATTGTATTAAGCGGAGAGAAATGCAGTCCTCTGAACAGGATTTCGTTGGCAATTTCGGCAGCCTGTATATGGTTTAAACCGTTTTTGATGGCATCACTGTACGCTTCGGCTGCCATATCTCCACGTCCAGCAATAAATGAAAGGTCATTTGCTTTATCGGGATGGGAATCACGTAAATAAGATAGTAAATTAAGGCGGAAATAAGACATTTCCGCAGGCTCTAAATTTGAATTGTATTTCATACTATGAATTTTTTAGTGGTAAAACTTGAAAAATAGAAAAAGGCACCCAGGGTATCCCTCCCCAGGTGCCACCACTAAAAAATCCGAAGTAACTGAACTTAACAATCGCTTATTAATGACAGCCCTTACGAGATTCTTTAGTGGCAAAGATAGCACTTTATTTGCTTTTCTTTTTAAAACCCGGCTTAGGTGGAAATGAAAAAATAGTTTTGTATTCAGCATCAAAAGTAACGGAAGCATCGAAAGATTTATCTTCACGACTTTTGAAACCCTTGATAACTCCGGTCTTTCCTTTAGTAAGCAGGTCTTTCAGTTGTCCGTCGGTCAGGTCTTTGCCTGATTTGTTTCTGAACACAGTAAGCCCACATTCTTCATTGTTACATTTAGCAACCTTTTGAAAAATCGTTACCTGACCGCTTTTACATTTGGGGCACGGGCAACTTTCCCTTGTGTTTCCACCTTCGATTTTGTTCTCCAATAGTTCGGTGGTAATCTGTGTGGCATATACTTCAATCGCCTTATGGAACGTTCCCGCATCCATTTCCCCCAACGCTATTCTATTCAGAGCACTTTCCCACTCACCTGTCATGGAAATATCCGCTATCTTTTTATCACGAACAGCGAGATATACAACCAATCCTTTATTGGTAGGAACAAGGGATTTCTTTTCCCTAACGATATACTCACGGGAGAATAGTGTTTCGATGATACTGGCACGGGTAGCAGGTGTTCCGATACCCGATTCTTTAATGGCTTCCCGTTCGGATTCGTCACTAAGGTCTTTACCGCAGGTTTCCATCGCAGAGAGCAAGCTGCTTTCCGTATGTAACGGACGAGGTTTGGTTTGCTTCTCCAGTAAATCAGTTCCTTTAATGGGAAGTATGTCTCCATTGGAAAGTTCAGGCAGAGCCAACGCATCATCTTCTCCCTTCTCTTCGTCAGGGGCATTGAAAACGGCACGCCAACCCGGAATTAGGATTACACTGCCTTTGATAGAAAACGAAACTCCTGACGCATCCAAAGAAACGGATGTGTTCTCTTTGGTGCATTTACCTGAAAATGCTTCAAGCATACGCCCTGAAATCATATCGTATATAATGCGTTGGTCTGCTGAAATAGTGTCCGGCATATTTTCGGTAATAATCAGGGCATGGTGGTCGGTTACTTTCTTATCGTTTACCGAACGTTTGTTCAGTTCTTTACCTGATAACATTTCAGCATAAGTGCCAAATGTAGTGTAAGCAGATAACTGGTTGATAAGGGCAGGTATCTCGGCAAAAACATCATCGGAAATGTAACGGCTTCCAGTTCTGGGATAAGAAATGAGCTTTGCTTCGTAAAGCGATTGAGCAACCGACAGGGTTTTATCGGCAGAAAAACTATGTCGGCTGTTCGCTTCTTTCTGCAAGGTGGTCAGGTCGTAGAGTAAAGGTGGCTCCTGACTTCCTTGCTTTGTTTCTACGTTTACAACGCTGACTGATTCTGACGAGCGGATACGCTCTAAGATTGTGTCTGCGTCCTGTTTCGTGTCGTAACGTTCGGTGGAAATGGCGGCGAACTGTGTTGCATCTTTTGTCGTATGGAGCTTTACCTGAAAATAGGTTTGCGGTTTGAAATCCTTGTTTTCGAGGTAACGGCTGCAAATCATAGCGAGTGTAGGCGTTTGCACACGTCCCAGTGACCATACACCGTGCCCGGCGGATATTGAAAGGGCTTGTGAAGCATTTATCCCGACAACCCAATCGGCTTGGCTCCGGGCTTTGGCAGAAGCGTACAGGTTGTCATATTCTCTTCCCGCAATCAGATTCTCCAGTCCTTTGCGGATAGCCTGGTCAGTAAGAGAGCTTATCCAAAGACGGTCAAAAGGTTTGCTACATTCCAGATATTGATAAATAAGTCTAAATATAAGTTCTCCTTCCCGTCCGGCATCAGTTGCGACAATGATGCGTTCAGACTTGCTGAACAGTTCTTTGATGATTTTAAGTTGTTTCATTACACCTGGGTCGTTCTTATATTCTTTTCCGTCCTTTACCTGACGGGGAATCAACTTAAATTCATCGGGAAGTATCGGCAGGTTTTCTTTTTGAAATCCTGCGATACCGTATTGTTCGGGCATGGCAAGTCCAACAAGATGACCGAATGCCCACGTAACGGCGTATCCGTTACCCTCCAGATAACCATCCTTGCGGTTATCGGCACCAACAATAGCCGCTATATCACGGGCTACGCTGGGTTTTTCTGCTATTATTACTTTCATTTACTAATGGATTTTTTAGTGGTTGCTATTTTTATTCATATGCCTGATTATCTTCCTGTCATAATAAATATGATAGCCATCTACATAATATTGGCTATCGGTATCATTTGAATTATCTGATTTAGAAAAAATGGAGATAATGGCTACAACAGAGAGAATCAGGGCTATAACACATGCGATAATCATGACTTACATTTTTTGTCCTGTGGATTTTTTCACAGGCTTTTTAATCTCCTGCCTTTTCTTTTGTTCGTCGGTAGGATTTTGCTGACCTTGCTTCAAAGGTTCTTTTACATTCTTGGTTGCTTCGTTGGTTTTACCTTCGGAATTGACTGCCACTTGTGTTTTGTTTCCTTCGGCAACTTTAACATCTGCCCCTTGCTTCTTGGCTTTATCGGGATTCCACTTGTAGAAATCAAGTTTCCCCTTTTCCTGATTAACCTTTACATAGGCATTGAAAGGCTGATCCTGACCGTCTTTCATCATTCCCTGAACATATACGGCTTTTCCTTCCCGAAGTGAGTTTTGTTGCTTCTCATCCAAATCAACCCCTAATAGTTTTTTGGGAATACGAACTTTATTGTCCTGCTCCTGGCTTTGGGTATTATTTTGCTCTTGCTTATTATCTTGCTTGTACTTATTACGATCAAGTCCGTCATAAGAAAAATCATAACCGCCCTTAGCAGCATTGAACTGAACATAAGCGTCGAATTTTCGGGGATTATCGGTGCCCATTGTATTTTTCGAGGTCATACCCTCAACCAATACCTTTTTGCCCTCTTTAAGTGCTTGCTGTTGTTCAGGCGACAGCTCTGCACCTTTCAGGTTTTGAGAAACAGTTAATTTATCAAGTGGTACGGCTTCCAGTCGATTCGTCAGTTTGTCTATGGAAACGAGCGAGGGCACTTTTTCGCCCGGTCTTGGTTCCAGTTCAACTACTTTTCCACTGTTACCTGTTGCCAAAAGATTTTCCTTTACATCTTGTGGTAACATGGTGTTTTGAAAGGGTTTATCCAAATCTACCTGTTGTTGCTGTGGATGCGGAACGAATTTCAAACTGCCGTCCGGTTGTTCTTCCAAAGACATACGGGCTTTCATCGGATAGTCTACGCCCTCGATATTAGGATTAATATCTACCAGATGCGGAGATTTATACCCGTAACTCATAGCTTTCAGTTCGTCTTCTAAATTTCCAGGCTTAATACCATACTTCTGATATTCACTTTCAGGAATACGGTTCGTATCAAATTGCTTAAATTCATTCTTTTGTTCGTCTGCTTTTTGTTCTGTTGTTGGTTTCATTTCTTCTGAATTTTCGTTAGTAACTTCTTTGGTTTCGGACTTTGATTTATCCTGTTCTTTATTCAGGAAGTCTTTAGGATTAATGCGAAATTTCTCTAACTCTTTCTCACCTAACGTCAATACCTTATCAAGCATATCAACCGTAATAGCGTAGAATCCCGTATGAGATGGGTTCTTTGCCTGATTCATGAAGTTTTTGAAAAAGTTTTCGAGAGGGTCGGCGTGTTTATCTATGATTAGAAAATCACTTTGTTTCGCCTTCATGGGGTCGATGGCATCAACCTTTCCTTTCTTGTCGATGCTCTTTACAACTTTGAGTTTGTTGCCTTCTCCTTCATCCCGCATCAGGAGAACTTTGTCTTTAGGATTCAATTTTTCATCCATGATTAAAACTGTTATTTTGTTCTGCATCACTATTAATGCAGAATAAAAGTAGTTCTAATCAAGGGGTTAGCAGATGGTTTTCAGGCAAGTGGCAGCATCTGGCTTCGGATTGGAAGTATGTGGCGTTGATTAATAAAAAGTTGAGATAAATTGAAAAAATAACATGTATATCTTTTGTGAAAATATAATTAGCTCGATTTTAAAGATCAAAACATTTTAATTAAGCCATTTTGGCAGATGCAACTGACAAAGTATTCCAATTGTAATTTTGATTAATACTTGGCATTCTCTTTGTATCTGTCTGTTATATAAACTTTTAATATTTATAATATGTCAAGATGTACAGCACCAAAGTATGGTCATAGAACAGCGAGTGCGGCAGCAGCCTGCCCAGCATGTGGTAGTCGTTATAGCCGAAGTTACAATTCGTATTCTTCTTATTCTCCATCTTATTATTCTTCACCATCTTCTTCCTCTAGTGGTTCTGGTAGTAGCTATAGTAATAGCGGACAAACTAAAACTAAAGCGCGTTGGTCTTCAGCAGGTTCAACTATTCTTTATACACCTGCTGAAATTAGAACACTTACACCTGTCCGTGAAAATGTAGAAAAACGTTCGAATTTGCCAGATCTACGAGATGTTTTTCTTTGTCACGCTTGGGATGATCGAAAAGATGCAGCTAAAGAACTACATGATTTACTTGAATCGAAAGGTGTTACTGTTTGGTTTAGCGAAAAAGATGTTTTGTTAGGCTCATCCTTACTCCGTGAAATCGATAAAGGATTAGCAAAGTCTCGTGTTGGCATTGTATTAGTGACTCCTTCTTTTCTTAAACGTGTTAACGATGAGGGAATAGCCGACAAAGAGCTTTCTGCTCTTCTAGCTCGTGATTTGCTTGTTCCTATTGTTCATAACACAACTTTTGAAGATTTACGTGAAGTAAGTCCTCTACTCGGCTCACGAAGCGGTTTAAGTACTATTGAAGACTCAATGGGAGATATTGCTGCTAAATTAGCAGAGTTGGTAACTCCATAGACTATTTTAATTGACTTAGTGTAACATTATAACATAGGAGCCCGAAATTCTAGCTCCTATGTTATAATGGGGCTATTCCTGCTTCTGTAACAAATGAGCCAATGCAGGATCATTCTTTATCCGTTCCAGTTCATCTGTAACAATCTGTTTGACTTCCCCTTTGATGCGGTTGTAATTGAGTTGTATCTGCTCTTTCATTTTATTCTCTCCGTTTTCGTCCGTGAAATCAGTAATAACAGGGATAGGTTGATAAGCCTTTGTTTCAGAGGCTACCTTTGCATTATCCACAACAATTTCGCAATGAAAAATCTTTTGCTCAATACGCTCGTCAAAGTTATCGGCAATCGCTCCTACGAACATACCCTGTGTAAGATTGGAAATTTTGGACGGTGGTATCAGGCTATCCATTTGTGTACTGATAGAAGTTGATTTATCATTACGGTTAATAGTCATGGACTGGCGTTTCTGCAGTACTTTTCCGAACCTATCAGAAAGTGTTTTCGCTGTTTCGCCCACAACCTGACCGGAAAAAATATTACCGACTGTGTTCATTACGACTTTGGCTTCTTTGTCGCCGTAATCCCTTGTTAATTGGGAGAAATCCTGAAATCCTAACAGAACAGCCACTTTATTACTTCGAGCAGTCGCTATCAGGTTATCAAGCCCTTTGAAATAAATAGTCGGCAACTCATCAATTACGACTGAACTTTTTAATTGCCCCTTTTTGTTAATGAGCTTCACAATACGGGAGTTGTAAAGTCCCAAAGCCGCACCATAGATATTTTGCCTGTCAGGATTATTACCAACTACCAACACTTTCGGATCATCAGGATTGTTTATGTCAAGCGTAAATTCATCGCCACTCATCACCCAGTATAACTGTGGTGAAATCATACGAGATAACGGAATTTTGGCACTTGCTATCTGTCCCATTAATTGATCGGCAGCTCCACCCAGCCATGCATCCATGAATGGAGAAAGGTAGTTTTCCAAGTCAGGATAAGAAGTCAGAATCGGGAATATATCTTCATAGCGTTTATTTAGGAACTCTATCGCATGAGGGAATGTACAATACTTTCCGTCCTGATAGATTCTGAGATACCATATAATAGAAGCAAACAAAATAATTGGAGATTCTACAAAGAAATCGCCCTGCTTCTGCACCCACGTTTTATTCAAGTTTAGCATTATGGTATAGGCACTTTCGTAAGCATCCGAAATATCATCCATAAATGAGGGGTTAATCGGGTTGCAACGGTGTGAGCGAGATGGATCATCGAAATTTATTACATAAAAGGTGGGGACTTTCTTATAACCTGATTGATTATTTAATAAATGGTTGTATGCAATCATTGATAAATCAGGGAACTTGAAGTCATACACATACATTGAGAATCCTTTCTCAATCTGTTGTTTCATATACTGATTAACAACAGCGTATGACTTGCCCGAACCGGGAGTACCCAACACAATGGAAGCACGAAACGGATTTACAACGTTTATCCAACCTCGCCATTCCTTTTTCTTATACCAAAACTTCGTAGGTAGATTTACCGAATATTCGCTCTGGAGTAAACGTGTTTCCTGCATAAAAGATTCGTTCTCGGTATTGAAAACGTCATCCATCAGGTTATTTTTCAATAAGCGGCTCATCCATGCTCCGGCTACTAAAAGGAATAAAAAACCGACAGATAATGTCAGAATATAGAATCCAGCTGTTGCCGCTGCGGGTAATGGCAGAGCCAATATCCACCAGTTCATAAAGAATAGGATAAAACCAATTGTCAGAAAGACGTAGATCTTCGCCCATGTAATTTTTTCCTCTTTAACGCCTTTCGTACCTAAACAGGAAAGAGCAAGGAAAACAACCGCAAACAGTTTTGTGTACAGAATGTTACCGAATAATCCCGCTGTACGGTCAAAATTTAGCAGTATCTTATCTACTACTGAAATACCGATTCCCCATTCACGAATGGCATAGTAACAGAACCAATAAATATTCATTACTACGAACAATATACTGATTGCCCGCATAAACTCCATGACTTTGGCAAGTCCTCTTAAATCATCTTCTTGTTGCATTTTCTTGTAAATTAAATGTTTGAGAAGCGAAATTAGAGGGTATAATTGGGGTTTTATGCTATTTTTCCATTGTTGGCAGCATGTGGCTTCGGTTTGGAAGTATGTGGCATTGGTCTTGAAATATGAGTGAAAGTCAATATTTTAAGACGTAATTCGCTCTGTTCCTGAAATATTTGTTAAATTTGCGAACAACAGAATATGATAAATAATTTAAACTATTGTTTTTACATCTAATTTAGAATTGAAATAAAACCACAAAAATATGGAGCCTATAACATTAATTTCAACAGCTATAGCATTGGCAACACCCTATTTAATTAAGGCAGGAGAAAGTGTTGCAGAAAAAATTGGTGAAGATATTTGGAATCTTATTAAAAAGCCATTCGCAAAAGGCAACTCCAATTTATCTATAGATATCAACAACAAAGAAGAAAAAGAGAGGCTAATAAACTTGTTAATTGAAGAAGTAAGTAAAAATTCATCTTTCAAAGACGAATTGGAAGTTGCCGTGAATAAAAGTCAAGAGGAATTAAATGCTTATTATCAACAGAACATAAATAATAATGGGCAGATTGAAAAACAGATTAACATCCAAAATAACACAGGCAATATTCAAATGTAATGAGCCAAAACGTCAATAACGAAGATAATAAAATTAATAATCAATTAAATATAGGAGAAAACAAAGCTCCTATTTATTTGGCAAAACAAACACGCTTTGCCAAAAGGTTTGAGAAATTAAATAATGAAGTTGCAAGTGATGAGAGATACGAAGGTATAATGGAGTCACTGAAATACTATCTAACAAGTAGAGATGGTATAGATATGCCTACTAAACTTCAAGACGGAGGATTTAGTCAACGCGAAATCTTAGAAGCAACACGAAAGAAAGAGAGATATGCCAAAAAACTCGAATTGAATAGATTTTTTGAATCAGCACAATGGATAGATAGTCAGCTTTTCGGTAAAATAAAAATGGATTTTGAAGCTTTTGTATTGCCATTGGTTAATAGAGGAGCGAGCAAAGACGATATTCTTAAAGAAGTTGTTTTAAAAGTAGTTCAGCCCATTCTTGATTTAATAAACATTGAGGGAGAAAACGATGAAGTGTTGAATTATAATGCTGATGATGTTTTTGGAATGGTTTATTATTTAACAGGGCAATGCCATTTAAACTGGAAAGACTATGATAGTATATAATCAAGCATTTGACTTATATCATACAATTTTTAGAATACTTCATTTTCTAAACAAATTTGAGAATGATGCAGTAGTTGAAATTGAACGAATTAGAATATGGGACTTCTACTTATTGTTTCCCCATAAAATTCATGATATAAGACTAAAACAGAATGAATCAGACATCAGGAAGATAAGAAAAGACTTTATCAAAGATTCAAAAAATCCATACGAACAAATCAACGAGAACAGAAAAATATTTGAAAAGATAAAGCCTTATCAGTTATCTGCTCTTAATTGTATTGCATCATATGGAATAATCGACAAGTCATCACTTAACCAGCAAAGGATTACAATAATAAACAAAAATGTACTTACCGAATTTGTTGCAAATTTTGAAGAATTATCTCCTAAAGAAAGAAATATTATTGCACTGATGACTTCTCATTTTTATCAAATGTCATTGTTTGGAACTGACGGATTGAAAAATAGAACCAATTTAATAGAAAGTAAATATGATGCGTAATAATTTGTTCCTAAATAGACTTCATATTACTACTGAAAATGGTAATATCGCTTATGATGAGGTTTTTCACAGAGGAGTCAATATCATTCGAGGAGACAATAGTAGTGGGAAGTCAACTATTACTCATTTCATATTTTTCGCATTAGGTGGAGCTTTTAATGATTTTGTGCCAGAAGCAAGAAAATGTTCTCAGGTAATAGCTGAAGTTGAAATGAACAACTTACTTTTTACAATTAAACGAGACATTCAAAAAGATGATGAAGGTAATATAAGTACACAAACACCGATGTTTTTCTTTTGGGGGAATATGGAGGAAAGCTTTAACCCTCCACCAGACAAAACATGGCAAAAGTTTGGTTACAAAACTACAGATAATCGGAAAAGTTTTTCCAATGTATTGTTTGAATGCCTTGATTTACCAATTGTGAAAGGAGATAATAATATTACTTTCCACCAGATATTACGATTACTATATATTGATCAAGATTCGCCAACAAGTTCTCTTTTTTATTACGAACATTTTGATAGTCAAATAACAAGGGAAACTGTTTCTGATTTGCTACTTGGAGTTTACAACGAGGAACTATACGAAAAGAAAAAACGATTAATTGTTGCAGAGAAAGAATTAGATTCTGTCAAGAGTGAAATCAAAGCAACTTCTTTGTTTTTTTCAGATCCATTATCTCTGAATCCTTCTCACATAAAAACCGCAATTGAGAATAGGGAAGTGGAAATATCCGAAATTCAAGATGAAATTATTTCTATCAGAAATAAAGAGAAAGAAGTAAACTATCAAGATGACTCAAAACTTTTATTTCAAAAACTAACGGAAGATACCATTTCACAAAGAAAGGTTGTTGTAGACATAGAGGAACATATTTCATATCTGAATAATGAAATTGAAGATTCGCAGTTCTTCATCGAAACACTCAATAAAAAGATTAAAGCTTTGAAAAACTCCATTCATACAAGGGGTTTTTTGGGGAATTTGCCACTTGAATACTGTCCAGAATGCCTTACGAGAATTAAAACAAATGATGACAGTACAAAGTGTAAGCTCTGTAAAGAACCAATTGATGAGTCTTTTGGTATTGTTCAAGCGAGAAGAATGGAACTTGAAATTGGTTTTCAAATAAACGAATCTCAAAAACTATTAGAACTTAATATCAGGACATTAATGGAGTTAGAATCTAAGCATACTGCCGAATTAGGTAAACTCCAAGATTTACAAAAACAAGTTAATGCAGCACTGGATGATGTAAAATCTTTCAATGAAGAAACTGTTGATAATCTAAACAGTAAGAAAGGATTTATTGAAGGCGAAATACTTCAATTTAGAACAATGCTTGAAAATGCAGAACTTTATGATAAACTCATACAAAAGAGAGATCAACTTGCAAAAGAAGTGAATTTCTTAAAAGGTTATATCTTTAAGACTGAAAAAGCACAAGCGGTTCTAAAAGAGAATATTAACGAGAAAGTTCGAGAGGAAGGAGTTTATTTGTTAAATAATGACCTTGACAGACAAGATGAGTTTAAAAATGCCAGTGATTTTTATATCGACTATTCAAATAATATTACATTTTTGTCAAATAAATTCTCGAAATATTCAGCAAGTTCTAATTTCTATTTGAAAGTTTCAGCAAGATTTTCAATATTCTTAGCATCACTACATATTGATGCGATGAGATTTCCCCGATTTATTTTCGCTGACAATATGGAGGATAAGGGTATTGAAATGAAAAGAGCTCAAAATCTTCAACACCTTTTAATTGACCGAGTCAGCAATTATAATTCATCCGATTTTCAAATGATTTACACAACATCTTACATAACAGATGAATTAAATCAAAGTGACTTAGTTGTAGGGGAATACTATACAAAAGAGAATCCGAGTTTGAAAAATATACCTAAGTAGATACGATTACATCTATATCTGCTTACCATACCTGCGTTTCTTCTTTTTCTTACGGGGTAACGGCATATCATCTTTCGGGTGATTCTCCGGCTCCAGAGCAAGGATTGAGAAAATACCGCCCAGACCATTATCCGAAGAATGGCTGTCATCAAAGGAAGTACTCGGTTGCTCGGTGTTTTTGTAAACATCAGACAAGCGTGTTTCCTGCGTAGATTCTTGTGGCTGTTCTTGCTTACCTCCAAACAAGTCATTAAATACATTGGCTGAATACTCTTTGCCCAAACGGGAACCGTTTAGAATGGTGCGGGTAGTATGGTCTATAAAAGTGGCACCATAAATCCGTCCTTCATCGTTTCGCCTGAATAATACATCAATACCCTGCTGCCTTAACTTCGCTCGGAACTCGCTTTCACTTTGGCAGTTTTGCTTTACTTCTGAAACAGCTTTCAATGTATGTGCTTTCAGGTTCTTGAATTTGATACGTTCGGTTGATTTTTCCATACGTTTTTCAAGTCCATCGTAACCGACCGATTTTCCAAAAATGGACGATTTTAACGGATTGCCTACCTTATTCCCCTCGCTATCAGTTGCAGAATACAATAAGCCACGATAAGGTTTATCTTTTACTTCTCCTTTTAATTCCTCTAAATGGATATTGTATAAGGAAAGTACAGCTTTGTATTCTCCCATTGATTGAAAATGATACATCGAAGCCAACGGTTTAATAACCGATGCAATCTGCTTTTTCAAATCACCTTTTGAAGCATCAATGGGGGTAATTTCCCATTGCTCGCTGCGTTTTTGTCCCTCCGCAGGATGCAGGTTATATTTACGCTCCAAATATTCGGTAATCTCCTTGCTCCGTTCATGCTCTTTGTAATCGTCAATCTTCTTTCCATTGCTATCTACCCGTAACGAAACGATGTGCAGGTGTTCACGTCCGATGTCCTCATGTTTGAAAATGAGGTAAGGTTGATCGCCATATCCCAACTTATGCATATATTCCCGCCCGATATCCGTAAGCTGATCGTCCTTTAGGCGGTCATCAGGGTGCGGGTTCAAAGACACATGAAAAACTGGCTTTTCGGTGCGAAAATGAGCCGGAATAAATTGCATAAAATCATTCATACATTCCGTAATATTGAACTTACCATTGGCAGGTTCAAAGACAAGATTACTCCCCAGAATCTTTCCCAACCCTTCGTCCACCTTCTCCTGATTGTATGCCAATGCACCGTACAGGTTGCTCCCTATGTTTATTTTTGCAACCATCTTGCCTTAAATTCTTCCGATAACTCCAGAATTTTCTTCCCGATTTCCGCCAGTTCAATGGTTGCTTTTTCCAATTTATAAAGCAATGCAAGTGCTTTTTTCTCTGAAAAATTGGTGTGCAGTTCCTTTACAACCTGATTGTAATTCACTCCGACGGAGCGGAATTGTGCGTAAAAAGAGGTGAGTTTGGTTACATATTCCATTGCCGAGCGGTCAATTTTTACCACCCGAAACTCATCCCCGAATACACGGGCTGCGATAAAACTCGCTTTCGATTGCACTCCCGATTGCTCAAACATCGTGAGAAAGCGGGCATGTTCAACAGCCGTAAAATTTACCGAGTATCGGTAATTTGCCGGATCATTCTTCGGGGTTCTTCCCCCCTTACCCCGTTTAGGGGTGTTGTTTACATCTTCATTCATTACGTCGGATTTTTTAGTGGTACAATCCGTCGTGTGGCATCCATGCCGCCCATCCAATCATCGCTCAAATGATTGCCAAAAGCAACCGACTTCGGAGGGTGCGTCCCCCCTTGTGGGGCAAGCGTTTATTGCAGCAGAACTTGTTTCGTGCAGCAAAAAACACAGCTTGCTATTTGCTTCGGTGCAAATAAAATCTGTCCTGAACAGGGACAGATATGAATGCGAGTGAAGCGAGTTAAAAAGGCGGTCGGATACCTCCCGACGTTTCATGCAGCAAAGTTATAGGACAAAGTAACTTCTTGCTCTATAAGCGATTGTGCCACTCGCTGCCAAATCGAAGCCACTCACTTCCACCTGGCTAAAAAGTGATGTGAGGGACAAATTTTAGGTGTTTATTTGTTCCCGAATGGCAAGATATACAGATAGCCGGATAGCTGTACGGAGATAAAAAAGTATAGCCGACTATAAGGCTGTATAGTCAGAAAAATAATCAAACAGGCAGTCGATTAAATCTCCGGCTAAACGTTCCAACGGCTAATCAGCTAAACAGAGGGACGGACAAACAGACAAAGAGATATACGGCTAATCGGATGCAAGGCTAAACAGACAAATAGATGGACAGCTAACCGAATGTAAAGAGAAACAGCCAAACAAACAGATGGCTAAACGGACAGACAAATAAGTATAACATTAAAAAAATCAGACAATGGAAAAGAAAACTTTGAACGTGGCATTTTCCACCCAAAAGGGCGGAGCCGGAAAAACAACCTTAACGGTTTTGGTAGCAAGCTACCTGCATTATGTGAAAGGCTACAACGTAGCCGTGATTGACTGCGATTTTCCGCAGCACTCCATTTCGGAGATGCGTGAAAGGGATTTACAAATGACGATGGATGACGAGCATTACAAGCTCATGGCTTACGAGCAGTTTTCCACTCTGGGAAAAAAAGCTTATGAAGTGATTGAAAGCAGCCCCGAAAATGCGATGGAAGATGCAAAAGAGGTGATTGAAGAACTGAAACCCGATTTTGTATTCTTTGACCTGCCGGGAACCATCAACAATCCGGCTGTTGTAAAAACCTTGTCATTTATGGATTATATCATTGCTCCGATCAGTGCCGACCGTGTCGTACTGGAGAGCACCCTGCAATATGTGATTACCGTCAATGATGCCCTGATTACGCCCGGAAAGGCAAAGATAAAGGGTATTCATTTACTCTGGAACCTTGTCGATGGGCGGGAAAAGACGGAGTTATACGAAGTATATGAAGACGTAATCGAAAAGCTGGGTTTCACGCTTTTCAAAACATTCCTTCCCGACAGCAAGCGATTCCGCAGGGAGCAATCCATCAGCCACAAAGCTCTGTTCCGTTCAACCTTATTTCCTGCGGATAAGGCACTGGTAAAAGGGAGCAACCTCGATGCGTTAGTGGATGAATTGTTGGAAACCTTAAAATAACGAGCCATGAAAAAAGACAAAGAAGTGAATTTGGACGAGATAGATGCCAGTTTTGTCATATCCTCGTTCAAGAACAAAGAAAGACGGAACAATCCCAGTTCCGTACCCAAAGCATTGGTGCCTGAAAAGGAAGAAATAGAACAGGATGCAGAACCCGAAGAAAAACCAACGGTTACTCAAACAGAGGTTCCCCGTGAAGAAAGTAAAAGGAAACGTAATAAAGCACCTGATTACGAAAGCCTATTTATTCAGGAAGTAGGAATTACGGCACGTACAGGAAAATCGGTTTACATACGCAAAGAGCATCATGATAAGATTATGAAGATTATTCAGGTCATTGGAAAAAATCAGGTGTCTTTGTTCAGCTACATAGACAATGTACTATCGCATCATCTTGCCACTTATCAGGATGAAATCACAGAGCTGTACAACGAAAATAACAAAGGAATTTTTTAACTCTTAAAAAGTAAAGCTATGATAGTCAATCCAATTTTAAATAGTGGCGATAAAGCCATAATAGGCATAGTGTTGTGCGGGTTACTCGTTCTTGCAGCAATCATATTGCCTAAAGTATTTCGCTATAAAAAGCGTATGAAAGCAAAGCAGGAGATAGAATCCGAAGATGTAGAAATTTTAGTTGTTCAGGAACCTGAAAAATTGATAACGGAGCAAAAATCACAGGACTACGCAAGTTTATTTCTTGTGAATACGGAAATAACCGCACGGAGCGGAAAACAAGTCGGCATTCGGCAAACATACCATAACCGTATAGCAAAGATTGTGCGGGTAATCGGTAAAAGGGACGTTACCATATTCAGCTACATAGATAATGTGCTGAAACATCATTTTGACACCTTTCAGGGTGAGATTAGCGAACTGTATCGTAAGAATCACGATGATGATTACCTGAATCCTAAAAAGTAAAAGATATATCATGGAAAAGATATTTATAACAATCATTGTCTTGTACTCCCTCTTTGTCGCAATCTACTTTGTACGGGCGAATACCCGAAAAAGGAGAAAGAAAAACATTGTCGGACAAGGCAGTTCTATTCAGGAAACAGACAGATTGAAGTCGGATATTGTCGGTAAAAGCAGATTTGATTTAAGTCAATCAAAGCCACTCACTTCCAAATCGGAGCCACTCGCTGCCAGCTCGTCAAAATCAGAAAATCCGACACAAAATCCCGATACATTTGTTCCGTCAAACGAGATAAAACCATCGGCAGAAGTGCCATCGGAGGAATTAGACGAAGCGTTTTCCGACACTCCGAATGAAGAAGATAACGAGCCTATGGATATAGATTATCCGCTCGAATATGAAGCGAAAGAAGAAAGCGATGACGCTCCGGAAGATGACGAAGAAGAAACGGAAGAAGTTGAAGGCTCGGGACAAGCCGCACTTGCATCAGGAGTTCAATTTGAAGATTTGGGAAATGCGGTGCGAACGGTAAATAGAACGGATGAAGCAACCGAAGAGCAAAAGGAAGCGGCAGGCAATACTTTACTGGAGATACGCCACACGGATATGTTTGAGCAGTTGGTTTCGGCTAAACTCGATGCGAAGAAAATGGTAACTGATCTGATGGCAGAGAGCCTGGCTGCTTTCCATAGACGCAAAGATAAAGAAGCCGGGAATACCGAAAACGGTAAAAAAGCTCCTGCCGATTTTAATGTAAGAGATTTCGCATAGCGAATAGTAATAATGTAAAACAAAGAAAAAATGAAAGAAAGAGATTATGGTTAGCGTGCGTAAGCCGATAACAAAAGGGTGTAAAGCCCTCCACTAAAAAATCCAAAGTAAAATTATTCATCAGGTATCGGGACTATCCACCCCGATACCACTTAAACAATTTCTAATAATGACAAAGAAAAAGATTCTTATGTCGGCAGCCTTTACCCTGGCTGCTGCTTCTGCGTTCGCACAAGGAAATGGGATCGGAGGTATTACCGAAGCTACCAACATGGTAACCTCGTACTTCGATCCCGGAACGAAGTTGATTTACGCCATCGGTGCCGTTGTCGGGCTGATTGGCGGTATCAAAGTGTATAATAAGTTTTCGAGCGGTGATCCCGACACCTCGAAAACCGCTGCTTCGTGGTTCGGTGCCTGTATATTCCTTATCGTAGCCGCTACCATTTTGCGTTCCTTTTTCCTTTAATCCGCTTCATACAAACAAGAGTTATGGAGTATAATATAAATAAAGGAATAGGAAAAAGTGTAGAGTTCAAGGGTTTGAAGGCTCAATACCTGTTCATCTTCGCCGGAGGTTTACTTGCCGTATTTGTGGTATTCGTCATCATGTATATGGTGGGTATCGACCAATGGGTATGTATCGGCTTCGGCGTGATAGCGGCATCGGTATTGGTTTGGATGACATTTAACCTGAATGCCAAATACGGGGAACACGGGCTGATGAAGCTCATGGCTGCAAGGCAGCATCCCCGCTTTCTGATTAACAGGAGAACTGCGCATCGCCTGTTCAAACGAAAAAGAAAGGAGGCGGCATATGCGTAATACAATGAAAGCATCAACCATTGAAAGCAAGTTTCCGCTACTGGCTGTCGAACATGACTGCATTATCAGTAAAGATGCGGATATAACCGTAGCTTTTTATGTGGAACTGCCGGAACTGTTTACCGTAACCAGTACAGAATATGAAGCCATACACTCGTCCTGGTCGAAAGCAATCAAAGTTCTTCCCGAATACAGTGTGGTGCATAAGCAGGATTGGTTCGTGCGTGAAACCTATAAACCGCAAACAGACAAGGATGATATGAGTTTCCTGTCCCGCAGTTTTGAAACGCATTTCAACGAACGCCCGTTCCTGAATCACTCGTGTTTTTTGTTCCTGACCAAAACAACCAAAGAGCGAATGAAGATGCAAAGCAATTTCTCATCGCTTTGTCGGGGAAACATTATTCCCAAAGAGGTCAATAAGGATACAAGTGTGAAGTTTCTGGAAGCTGTCGGACAGTTTGAGCGAATTATCAACGACAGTGGATTTATCCGGCTTACCCGAATTACATCAGATGAGATTACAGGCACGGACGACAAAGTGGGATTGATTGAAAAGTATTTTGCCTTGTCGTTGGACGATACAACCTGTTTGCAGGATATGGAACTGGGTGCTGACGGTATGCGTGTAGGAAGTAAGCACGTTTGTCTGCATACACTTTCGGATGCGGAAGATCTGCCCGGAAAAATCGGAACGGACATGCGATACGAAAAATTATCAACCGACAGAAGCGATTGCCGTTTGTCGTTCGCTTCCCCTGTGGGCTTGCTGCTCTCCTGCGACCATATCTATAATCAATACCTGTTCATCGAGGACAGTGCGGATAATCTGCGGAAGTTTGAAAAGAGTGCAAGGAATATGCAGTCGCTTTCAAGATACAGTCGTGGAAACCAAATAAACAAAGAGTGGATCGACCAGTATTTGAATGAAGCCCATTCATACGGACTAACATCTATTCGAGCGCATTTCAATGTGATGGCGTGGAGTGATGATGCAGAAGAACTTAAATCTATCCGAAACGATGTTGGTAGCCAGTTGGCGTTGATGGAATGCAAGCCACGGCACAACACGGTAGATGCTGCTACGCTTTATTGGGCTGGGATGCCGGGTAATGCCGGTGATTTTCCTGCGGAAGAATCGTTCTTTACGTTTATCGAACCTGCACTGTGTTTCTTCACTGAGGAAACAAACTACAAAAGTTCACCCTCTCCGTTTGGCATCAAGATGTGCGACCGTGTGAGCGGAAAACCTTTGCATGTGGACATATCGGATTTACCTATGAAACGCGGGATTACCACCAACCGAAATAAATTCGTGTTGGGGCCATCCGGCAGTGGTAAATCCTTTTTTATGAATCACATGGTAAGGCAATATTGGGAACAGGGTTCTCATGTGGTGCTTGTCGATACGGGTAACTCCTATCAGGGCTTGTGTGAAATGGTGCGTCGTAGAACCAAAGGTCAGGACGGCATTTACTATACATATACGGATGAAAATCCGATTTCATTTAATCCGTTCTACACCGACGATTACAAGTTTGATGTGGAGAAAAAGGACAGTATCAAAACGCTGCTTCTGACTCTTTGGAAATCCGATGATGATAAGGTAACTAAGACCGAAAGCGGAGAACTCGGTAGCGCAGTATCGGCATATATCGAAAGAATACAGAACGACCACAGCATCATACCATCGTTTAATACCTTCTATGAATATATGCGGGACGATTATCGCCGTGAACTGGACGAAAGGGAAATCAAGGTAAGCAAGTCTGACTTTAATATCGACAATATGCTTACCACCTTGCGCCAATATTATAAAGGCGGACGTTTCGACTTCCTTTTGAACTCGGCAGAAAATATTGACTTGTTGAATAAGAGCTTTATCGTATTTGAAATTGACAGTATCAAAGAGAATAAAGAATTATTCCCTATTGTGACTATCATCATTATGGAAGCATTTATCAACAAAATGAGGCGGTTAAAGGGTGTCAGAAAGCAACTTATCGTAGAAGAAGCCTGGAAAGCCTTGTCTTCAGCGAACATGGCGGAATACATGAAATATATGTATAAAACCGTCCGAAAGTATTTCGGAGAAGCCATCGTGGTAACGCAGGAAGTGGACGATATTATCGCATCACCCATCGTGAAAGAGGCTATTATTAATAACTCCGACTGCAAAATCCTGTTAGATCAGCGAAAATTCATGAATCGCTTTGATGTGATCCAGTCGCTTCTCGGATTAACCGAAAAAGAGAAAGGGCAAATCCTATCCATTAATCTGGCAAACAATCCGAACCGAAAATACAAAGAGGTTTGGTTTGGTCTGGGTGGCGTTCAATCAGGGGTGTATGCTACCGAAGTTTCGATGTGCGAGTACCTGACTTATACGACTGAAGAATCCGAAAAGCTGGAAGTATTCCGAAAGACGGACGAGTTGGACGGGAATTATGAACTGGCGATTAAGCAGCTTGCTGAAAGTAAGCGGCAGGAACAGGGATAGATGCCATGAAAAGAAAAAACAGTAAGCCATATTCGGCACCGCAAGTGCGAAACCATTTTCCGCTCCGTGAAATATGCGGTACATGGGTTAGCCTTTGTGGTTCTCCCGGCATTAGAATATTCCATGACGGTAGTCGATTCCGGTTGCAGTTTTCTTACAAACAAGATGCGGCGTTTACCGTCCATTTATGCCAAAGCTGGGGGATTACATTTTTCTATTTCTACGGTATGATGCAAATCACCTACGATGATGAGCGGGACTTGTTGCTGTTTACTACCGAAGGCGAATACAAAAGGGTGTACGATTAATGTGCAACCCAAAATCAATTAATAATCAATTAAAATTTGAAGTTATGAAACGAATCTTTTTATGCCTAATGATATCAGGTCTTTCCATGCTCTCATTTCAGGCGAAAGCGCAATGGGTTGTAACCGACCCGACCAACCTTGTACAGAATATTACAAGTGCCGTTCAAAGTGTCAAAACGGTATCAAACATGGTGAAGAATGTTCAGGAAGTAAAAAAAGTGTACGATCAGGGTAAAGAATATTACGATGCTTTAAAGTCGGTAAACAACCTGATTAAAGATGCCCGTAAAGTAAAAAAGACCATCGAGATGGTTAGTGAAATTACGGACATCTATGTGAACGGATTTAACAAAATGGTGGGAGATCCCAACTTTACACCCAATGAACTGGTAGCTATTTCAGCAGGTTACGCCAAGATATTGGAAGAAGGGGGTGCGTTGGTAACGGAATTGAAAAATATTGTTACCGGAAGTAATGGGCTTTCCTTGTCTGATAAAGAACGTATGGAGGTGATAGACCAAGTATATGACAAAATGTTGGAATACCGTAACCTGACCAAATACTACACTCAAAAGAGTATCTCTGTTTCGTATATCCGAGCAAAAGAAAAGAATGATATGGACAGGGTACTATCACTTTACGGCAATCCATCCGAAAGGTATTGGTAATCAAAAAATATAATCAGTTATGAATTTTGATAACCTACATCAGATTCTTGCGAATCTGTATCAAGATATGCTTCCTCTTTGCGGCAACATGATTGGTGTCGCAAAGGGAATTGCAGGACTGGGAGCCCTGTTCTACGTGGCATACCGTGTTTGGCAGGCATTGAGCCGTGCAGAACCGATTGATGTGTTTCCGCTGCTTCGTCCTTTTGCCATAGGCTTATGTATTATGTTTTTCCCCACCATCGTTTTGGGAACTATCAATGCGGTAATGAGTCCTGTTGTAAAAGGAACTCACAGCATTTTAGAATCACAGACTATGGATATGAAAGCCTATCAGCAACAGAAAGACAATCTGGAATATGAAGCACGGGTGCGTGAGGGTAAAGCCTGGCTTGTCGATGACGAAGTGTATGACCAAAAGATGAAAGACTTGGGAATTACCGACACCCCTGAAATCATCAGTATGTGGGGTGAAAGGCTTTGGTACGATATTAAAGCATGGTTCAGGCAGGTAATAAGAGACTTTTTTGAACTGCTCTTTGCTGCTTCCGCACTGGTAATAGATACGATACGGACATTCTTCCTTATAGTGCTGGCCATACTGGGGCCGATAGCGTTTGCCTTTTCCGTCTATGACGGATTTCAATCAACGCTTACCCAGTGGCTTGCACGCTATATAAGCGTATATCTATGGCTGCCGATTTCCGACATCTTTTCATCTGTACTTGCACGAATACAGGTATTGATGCTTCAACAGGACATTGCTCTGTTGCAAGACCCGAACTATATACCGGACGGTTCCAATGGTGTGTATATCGTGTTCCTTATTATTGGAATTATCGGATACTTCACAATTCCGACTGTAGCGGGTTGGGTAATACAAGCCGGAGGAATGGGAAGTGCTACCGGAGCAATAAATAAAACAGCAGGTAAAGCAGGAGCTATTGCCGGAGGTGCTGCGGGAGCGGTAGCCGGAAATGTAGGCGGTCGTTTACTTGGTAAATAATTATTAATCAATTAAAACATGGAATTTAAAAGTTTAAAAAATATTGAAACCAGTTTCAAGCAGATACGGATTATCGCCATTGTGTTTGTTGTGCTGTGTGCAGGCATTACCGGATATTCAGTCTGGAACTCCTACGACTTTGCGGAAGCACAACGGCAGAAAATCTATGTATTGGATGAAGGTAAGTCGCTTATGTTGGCTCTTTCGCAGGATATGTCGCAAAATCGTCCTGTGGAAGCTCGTGAACATATAAAGCGGTTCCACGAATTGTTCTTCACACTCTCTCCCGACAAGAATGCTATTGAATCGAATATCAACAGGGCATTGTTCCTTGTCGATAAAAGTGCTTTCAAGTACTATCAGGATATGTCGGAGAAAGGTTACTATAATCGCATTGTGTCGGGTAATATCAATCAGATTATACAGATTGATTCGATAGCCTGCAACTTCGATGTGTACCCGTACAAGGCGACAACCTATGCACGGCAAATGATTATCAGGGCAAGTAATGCTACGGAACGTAACATGGTAACCCGTTGCGACCTGATTAATTCTGTCCGAAGCGACAACAACCCTCATGGGTTTACGATGGAACGCTTTGAAATTATTGAGAACAGGGATTTACGGACTTTAGACAGGTAAAGCTATGATAAAGAAGAAAATTACAGCCGTAAGGGACTGGATGGAAGACGGTCTACGGGCTTTGTTGGGGCAGATAACGCCCGATGGGAGAGTTATCATCATTCTCGCTATGCTTTTCCTGTTTGGAGCAGGCTCTATCTACATGACCGTTTCGTCCATTTATAACATGGGTAAAAGCAAAGGTCAGGAAATGCAGATTGAGCATATCAAACTTCTGGAGTTTCAAAGGCAGCAAACAGATAGTATTAACCATTTAAAGAAATTCAATTATGAGTAATGAAAAAGAAGGCAAAGACCGCAAAGCGGACACTGCCGAAACCAAAAGGGATAAGCCTAAAAAGGAGCTTACCCCGCAGGAACTTCAAAAGCGAAAAAAGATGCTCATTTTTCCGCTTCTGATTCTGCTCTTTATCGGCTCAATGTGGCTGATATTTGCTCCCTCCGGTGGTAAGGATGAACAACAAGTTGACGGATTTAACCCGGAACTGCCTATCCCAAAAGACGAAGGAATTGTAGGCGATAAGCGGACAGCTTATGAACAGGAAGCCTTACAAAATAAGGCAGAAGAAAAAAAGCGGAGTTTACAGGATTTTGCCTTTACACTTGGGGAGGAACACCAATCGCAGGCAAATTATGATAACCAAACGGTTATAGCACCTATTCCTTCCGATAATCAGGAAAACTCGAATAACAGAGGGAGTTATCGTAGCAGTCCACCTATTCAGGCTTCAACACATGCGTATCGGGACATCAACCGACAGCTAAATAGTTGGAACGAAGAGCCTGCGGTGAAAGTAGACGACAAAACACAGCTTGCAATGGAATCCCGCATTCAGGAGTTGGAAAATCAACTGGAGAAAAAATCAGCAGCGGACGAACAACTGGAGATGATTGAAAAATCCTATGCCATTGCCGCCAAGTACATGCCTAACACGCAGGAACAAGTACAAACAGTACCGATAGCCGATATGCGTGAGAAAGTTATCGCACAGCCAGTTTCGCAGGTGCACCATAGTGTAGTTTCACTGTTAGCAGCCCCATTGAGCAATGATGAATTTGTGGAGCAATACAACCAACCCCGAAATATGGGGTTTGTAACGGCTGCCGGAAAAGAAGCAATAACAGATAAAAACAGCATCAGGGCTTGTGTATATCAAACAGTCACACTATCCAACGGT
Source organism: Massilibacteroides vaginae (assembly GCF_900178525.1). Taxonomy (GTDB): domain Bacteria; phylum Bacteroidota; class Bacteroidia; order Bacteroidales; family Tannerellaceae; genus Massilibacteroides; species Massilibacteroides vaginae. Next base: position 14,687 of record NZ_FXDJ01000009.1, on the reverse strand, counting down.
AAAGAGTTGCAACTGCGTTTATTGGAACCAATGAAGGCAGGTCATATATTGATTCCTCGCAATACGGTTCTGACGGGAAGTGCAAAGATTAGCGGAGAACGTCTCCAGATACTTATCACTTCGATACAATATGCCGACAATGTGATACCTGTTGAAATGGCTGTTTATGATATGGACGGTATGCAGGGGATTTTCGTTCCGAACTCGGACGAAATCAATGCAGCCAAAGAGATTGCAGCCAATATGGGTACCTCTATGGGAAGTAGTATCACCATAACTGACGATGCAGGTTCACAGCTTGCTGCTGATTTGGGACGAAGTGCCATTCAAGGAGTATCGCAGTTTTTCAGTAAGAAAATGCGGGAAGTAAAAATAACCCTGAAATCAGGTTACAAAGTATTACTGCTTCCTAAAGTACAATAAAACATCAGGGCATCAGCCCACCACTAAAAAATCCAATAGTAATAACAATTAAAACAATTTTCGTATGAAACGATTCTTTTTAGCACTCGCACTGGTTGGGTGCATCTTTACTGCAAACGCACAGGAAGTAGAAGTTAAAGAACAAGCTACTTCGACACCCTCAAAAGGGGATTATTTTGACGGTCTGACACGACCGCTGACTTTTAATCGTATGATACCGCCCTATGCACTTGAAGTTACATTTTCAAAAACGGTACATGTCATCTTTCCGGCACCAATCCGCTATGTGGACTTGGGTTCTGCCGACCTGTTGGCAGCCAAAGCGGACGGAGCGGAAAATGTATTGCGAGTGAAAGCGGCACTACGGGACTTCTCTAAGGAGAGCAATCTGGCTGTTATAACCGAAGACGGTGCCTACTACACTTTTAATGTCAAATATGCCGATGAGCCTGTAAAGCTAAGCGTTGAGATGACAGACTTTATCCATGATGGGGAAGCGGTTAACAGACCAAACAACGCAATGGAGATTTACATGAAGGAACTGGGTAGCGAATCGCCTTTACTGGTCAAGCTAATTATGAAATCTATTTATAAGAACGATGACAGGGAGATAAAGCATATCGGTTCCAAGCGCTTCGGCATCCAACATACGCTTAAAGGTTTGTATGTACATAACGGATTGCTGTATTTTCATCTGCAATTGAAAAACTCGTCCAATGTACCGTTTGATGTGGACTATATTACTTTCAAAATCGTCGATAAGAAAGTAGCCAAACGTACCGCCATTCAGGAGCAGGTAATTATACCGCTTCGGGCACACAACAACCTGATGTTGATAGGCGGTAAGAAAATGGAACGCTGCATATTCGCCCTGCCTAAATTCACGATACCTGATGATAAACATCTTGTCATAGAACTATTTGAAAAAGAGGGTGGCCGTCATCAAACCTTTACGGTTGAAAATGCCGACCTCGTAAGAGCCAAAGTTATCAACGAATTAAAAGTGAAATAACATGAAGCGACTGACTATTATATTAACAATTGTGCTTTGCTTCGCCTTTTCGGGCGGAGCATATGCACAGCGTTGTTTGCCAGGTATGAAAGGAATACAGGTAACAGGCGGAATGGTAGATGGTTTCCATTCATCGGACAAAAAGAATGAACTGGGATATTACTTCGGGGCGGCTATGGCTACCTATACCCGAAATGCTAACAAATGGGTATTCGGTACAGAGTACCTGAACCGCTATTATCCATACAAAAAAGACAGGATTCCTGTCAGTCAGTTCACAGTAGAGGGCGGTTATTATTTGAAGTTTCTTTCCGACCATAACAAAGTAGTTCTTTTTTCTTTGGGCGGATCTGCACTTGCCGGATATGAAACAAGCAACTGGGGAGAAAAGACGCTCTTTGATGGTTCTACACTTAGGAATAGCGACCGCTTTATTTATGGGGGTGCAATCACGTTGGAGATGGAAACGTATTTAACCGACCATGTTGTCCTGCTCCTGACTGCCCGTGAACGGGTATTGTTTGGAACAACAACAGGACATTTCCATACCCAGTTCGGATTGGGTTTAAAATTTATTATCAATTAAATACAGCAACAAAATGAAAAAGTTTTTAGCATATTTTTTATACACGCTATTGCTATCGGCAATAGTCTGTGCCTGTAGTGACGATTTGGATATTCAGCAATCTTATTCATTCGATTTCGTATCTATGCCGGTACAGAAAAAAATCGCAGAGGGAGAAACCGCAGAGATTCGATGCCAATTGGTAAAAGAAGGAAATTACGACCAAGCTCGGTTCTTCATCCGATATTTTCAACCTGACGGAAAAGGCGAATTAAAAATGGATGACGGAAGGGTACTCAAACCGAATGACCTTTATCCGTTGAACAAAACAACTTTCAGGCTTTATTATACTTCTCTTTGCGAAGACCAGCAAACTATTGACGTGTATATCGAAGATAATTTCGGGCAGATAGTGCAACGAACATTCAGTTGGCAAAGTGATAAAGTAATAGAAGATAAAGAGGATTCACGAAGAACAGCTTACCATGATTATGTACAGTTACATAGCATTCAACGCCCTTTGTTGGCTTTGGATAGCCCTTTCACTGAATAATGCCCCGACAGACATAGAGCTATGGGGAGAGGAAATAGAGTAACAGAAAAACGCTCGGAGTTTAATTCGGGCGTTTTTCATAACCACATACCAATTATGAGATATGTAATAATATTCTTTGTCGCTTTACTGAATATCCCTGTGTTTGGACAGCAGAATAGTCCTCCAAACAGAAAAGCACAGATAGAGAAGTTGACGGAAAAAATTTACTCTATATATGAGTTTCATCAAATGGCAGATTCTTTGCAGTTATCTATTGATGAACTATGCAACTATCCTGTTATTTTTCCGATTAAGAAACCGCAACGTATTTCATCAGGTTTCGGAATGCGTAAACATCCTATCCGTAAGGTTCGACAATTCCATACAGGCATTGATATTCCACAAGTTAAAGGTACTCCCGTATATGCAACAGGCAATGGGATTGTAAGTCGCAAGGGTTACAGTTCTGGTTACGGTAATTTTATCGAAATTACACATGCTGGCGGTTTTCGCTCATTCTATGCACATTTAAGTAAAACAATGGTAAGTGTAGGGGATTCGGTTAGTATAATTCAACAAATTGCCTGTGTGGGCAATACGGGAATATCAACAGGTAGTCATTTGCATTATGAAATAAGGAAAGGCAATCGTTTCCTGAATCCGATAGAGTGGTGTTATTGTTTTTTCAAAGCATACGAAACCAAATTGTAAAGCGAAAATTCTTATATTTGCACACAGAAAATCAATAGCTTATAAATTACGTGGAGAATAATATTTTTTCCACTTAAGTTATATACATAATACAATAAGACAAAATGATTAAAGTTAAAATATTGGTAGAAAACACAAAAGCAGACAAAGCATTTAAAGCAAAACATGGATTGTCTTTTTATATAGAATATAACGGAAAGTCCCTTATCTTAGATTTAGGGGCTGATGATAAATTTTTATACAATTCTACCTTGATGAATGTTGATGTATCATCTGTGGAAATGCTGATTTTATCTCATAATCATGTTGACCATACGGGAGGACTTGATGCTTTTTGTAAAGTAAATCAAAATGCCGAAATTTATATGTTCGGGAATGTCAACGATATGTACTATACCAAAATCGCTAAGGTTTTTAATTACCCTATAAGCCTAAAATGCAGTCAAATCACAAAAGAACGTATAACATCCTTGACTGGAGACCATCAACTAAATGACTGTGCTTATTTTATTAGGAATAGCGTGAATGAATTTCCCAAACCATCTTTAAATAAGGCTCTTTACATGAGAAATGATGGGAATATAAAACCCGATACATTCCAGCATGAAGGTATTTTAGTTTTAATAGACAATAATGAATTAATTATCTTTAATTCTTGCTCACATAATGGAGTTATCAATTCAATAGAAACGGTTAAGGAGCATTTCCCCGATAAAAAAGTAAGAGCATATATTGGCGGATTTCATTTTTGCAACCCAATATCAAAACAACATGCAACCGATGAAGAATTAAGAGATTTTTCCAATTATTTTCTTGAAAATGAAATAAAATTATTTACCGGGCACTGCACAGGAGAGTATTCATTCAATTATCTCAAGACAATACTTGGAAATAAATTAAATCAAATATATACTGGTCTGGAGTTGGAAGTTTAAGTTTGCATTTTTGTTAAGCTATGAAAATTTTCTATACTGTTGTTCTCAAATAAAATTGTTTCTCCTCAAAACGAATATAGAAACATCAGATAGGGCTTTTTGTTACTTTTTCTCCCCGTCATTTTGGAAAAGTCATGGAAAAAGTAACGGGCGAAAATACGCCCGTCAGTCACTCCTGCTTTTTAGATAGCCATTCATCCCGCTGTTTTCGGCATTCTTCCAACGATTTTGCGACTGTTGAGAATAGTTCTCCGTCTGTATGGCGATAGTCATATTGATAGTATTCCGTTCCTCTGAACGCTCCTGCAATAAAGGTTGTATAGTTCTCTTTGCCTGTTTTACAAACAGAACAGCCGTTGCTGTTGATTGAATTTAGCTTCATATTGTTTTTATTTATAAATGATCTCATAAGTATCTAAAGGCATATTTTGAGTGAGCCACTCTAAAATATGTTCAATATTGTATTCGGAAGTGATAATTGCCGTTATCTCATTTATTTGGGTAAAGCGTGATGACTCATAGCTGTCTATCCATTCTTTGAGATTGACAACACCCCAAGTATTGTAAGATTGAGCAAACATTTGATTAATTTCCATAATAGCCTTTGAGAACGAAACCCGAAGTGTTTGGTACTTGTCGTCAATGATTTCAAGGTGGCGAAGTGAGCCAAAGTCATCCGACAGTCGGGCGAATGCCCAACCGTCTTCGTACAACTGGGTGCCCCATTGGTGAGGTTCATCGTATTGTACTTTCACTTCGGCTGTATGTTCGGATATTTTAATGTCCTCAATAGTTCCCGTTACCATTAATCCCGTGAAAATACACTTGCATCGTTTTCCTATCAGGCTGTCGTTTACTTCTGTTGTTTTCATATCTGTTGAATTTTATCGTTACTATTATGCTGCTAATCGTTCTTCAATGAGTGAAATATTTTGATTCACAAGATTTACAATCCTGTCGTGGTACTTGGTATTCTTGTTGCATATGCCCCTCGATTGGATAACTCGTAATTGAGTGAGTGATACTTCAATGGTTTCAATCTTTTCTCCATCAATGCAAGCGGAAAGGATAAGGCTGTCTTCTTTTGTATGATAACTGCCTACGCAATGGTGCATCAGTTTGCCCTCTAATATGATTTCTGCCACGCTTTCGAGTACACGAACGCTGATAACCCCATCGAAAAATGCAAGTCCGAAAAACTTAGCTTTGGCTTCTCTGTACTCATCTTCTTTCTCTAACTGCTTTTCAAGTTCCTGCTGTGCATCGGCTTTCGCTTTCTTGATTACATAGCGGTCGTGTTCTTTCTTTAGGTCTGTGGGACATACATATTTGGCATTATGCAGGTCTTTCTCGAAGAAGCGAAGCAGGTCGATATAGTCGCACCACATTGTTGCATGTTTGATTTTGTAACCATTGCGAATACAAATGCGGATTGACTGCCAATAGTTGTCGATATTCTTCCAACCTGTGTCCATGATGCGTTTAAATAGCTTGGTATAGCCTGTTTTTAGCAGGGTTTCGGTTCGGCTGTCGATTAGTAAGGTGCGGAACAAGTCTAAAGGTTTTTGTCCGTAAAATGCCTTTTTAAAGCCTGTCCTTTTAATTTCAGGTATTAGTTTTTGACGTGGATAAATAATGTCCGTAAAAATACGGTCGTAAACATCATTCTCTCGGCGAAGTTCTAAAAGGGTGTAATGTATCCACGCATCGTAATACATCGTACCCATTGTTTGCCGAAGTTTGGCGAAAGTGCAGTATTTCCCATCGGGTGCGAGCCAACGTTGCATCACTTCCGAATGTTCGTATTCGGGTAGTTTACCTGTTCTTGCCGTACATTTAACCATGATTGACCGTATTACCTGATAACCCTCACAAGCAGTTATTATAGTCATATAGTAATTGGTTCTGAATACTCGCTTGTTGGTGGTTTTTACTTTCAGTTTGGCTTTACAATTCGGGCAGTCGCAGTCCGTAAGGGTATCAACCAAATAACCAACGCCTTGCCATGAGTGTCCACACTTGGTGCAGGTTATTTTGCCTTTCTCGTTTCTTCGTCCGATATGCTCAATAACGTTATCCTTACTCCATTGGATTTGCTCTTTTGTGAGTTTGGGTAACTTCTTGCTTGCTTCAACTACTCGCTGTTGGAATTTATTTTTTGGTTTCATGGTGGTAATGCTTTAAAAGTCAAACAAACTTGGTTGGGGTGCTAATACTACTTTCTTAGCTTTTTTGACTGGCTGTGTCATTTTCATGTACGCTTCATTTTGTGCCTTTTGTATAGCATCTTGGCGAGCCTGTTCCTTTTCTTCTTCGGTAAGTTCTACAATGTGGTTCACTACTACATGGGCGTTGCTCATCGGAGTACCTATTTCGATTTTATCTTCATCATAATAGTGTACCGCCATGCCGAAAATTTCATCATCATGAAATCCGTTGCAACCGCTTTTCTTAACCTCATTTAGAATGTAGGTAATACAATCGTCTATGTTCTTTTCGGGTTTGGAGTATTGGAGTGCAAACAATACATCCGTTTCTGCACGTTGGTCTAAATATGCCTTTATCGTATTTTTAAAATGATTTGATGCTTTCATGTCTGTTGATTTTATTTTTCTTCAATAATCTTATTTATTCTGCCGTATATCATGGCTCGCAAACTTGTACGGTCTATTGCCTTGTATTCCTGATATTGTCCGTATTGTTTAACTACATACGTTTTGAGTATGTCAGAGAAGTCGAAACGATAGCCTTGCAATGGAATAGCACTTTTGAAATAGGTGTTATGGTTTACTTTTTCGGTTATCCAGTTCTTTTCTTCTCTGGTCAGTTTATTACCTGTATTGAGTTTCTCACGAAGCAGATATGCTTTGGAGTTTTTCAATGTATTCAATTCGGGTACTTCCCATTTAACAAATTTGCTTGCTATTACTGTTGTATTCATTTGTTTGCTGTATTGTGGGGCAGATAGGTTTCTGCCCCTTGTAAAACATTTAAAATCGTATATCCCAACTCCCATTTTTATAAATCCTAAAACTGGCATACTCACAACACAGTTCATGTGATAAAATGCGTATGTAGAGTGTTTCATCTTCTGTTAGCGATTTTATGAGGGTGTTAAATTCTTCTTCGGCGAAACTCCATTTTGAGTAAAATTCGCTCTCGAAGTAGTTGCCGTCTTCGTCCTCATTGACAAAATCTACCTCAAAATTTTCTTCAAGAAAATCCAATACTTTTTTATAGTTCTCTGCATTTTCTGTCTTACAGAAAAGCATATTTGTACACATATTTGCCATGATAATTTGTTTTTTCTTGTTATTAATCTAATCCGAAATAGTATGCTAATCGCTGTTCCTGTGATTTGGAGAATATCCACCCTGCTAACCTCTGTCCGTTGAATGTCAATCGGCTGTTGAACCGTCCGCCCATCGCTCGGAGTTCATCTTTGATAGACTTGGTATCTCCGAATACTGCTACTGCTTTGGCTGAATACTCAACGAGTGTGCAATTTGCTTTGCCTGTGCCGTTTTCATCTGTCGGGGGTGTTGGCGGTGTTTTGTCAGTTTTATTAATATGGATATTATCTTCGTTCCCTGCGGTGTATGCAAATTCCTCGATTGTGCTTTCTCTTTTGTAAACAGGGCATTTTTCAATTATCCACCCATGATATTTGCTTTCTCCCAAATAATAACCTGCACCCATTGAGTATTTTTCTCGGTGTTCATAATCTTCATTATACTCGGCTAAATAGGCGGTTTTCTCGAAATTGGAAGCGTGTTTTCGCATTTCGGAAAAGATGTCCCTTTTGTGGGTGGAAAAGCCTAAAATAACGGTGCGTTGCGTACTGCTTGCGAAATAGTCGGTTTGGCTGTCGCTTTCGTCTTGTTTCAATTTTGCAACGATAACTGCCTGAGCATTTTCAGGAAATATCTCGGCAAAACGTTTGCGACCGATTACTTTTACTTCTTCAACTCGTATGCGTTCTTTTTCTTCTTCGTCTGCTTCCTCTTTGGCTTTGGTTTGTGCTTCCTGAAGTAAGATTGCAACTTCAAAACCGTCCATAAATTGAGGGTTTTCGCTGTCGTAATAAAAACCTATTCCAAATTTTTCTTTTAATGGTCTTATTATTTCTGCTGTGTGAAAGTCTTTTGTAGTGAGATTTATTAACTTGTAAGTAATTCCCCACTGATTTTTTGTAATGTCGTACACTACATATCTATGATAGCTGTAACCCTCCATCTGGATTATCTGATTGACTTCTACGACTTGCTTGGCTCTGTCTATTTCTTTATTTGCTCCTAATAAAAATACTTTGCTCATAACTCTAAATTTTAAGGGGTTATAAAAAAGTCAGCATGAGATACATAAAGGCTATTACAACACCCAATGCAAGCACACAGGAAAGAATACCACGAAGCACGGGAAGAGCCAAATAGAAGCCTGCTAAAGCCCAAATAAACCCTGTTCCCCACACGCAGAACCCTAAAGCCACCAAAGCGATTTTCACAACCAATTTTATGCTAATTGGAAGGTAGGTAGATCGTTGTTTCCTATTTTTTTCTATGCTTCTCATAATTTCTGACTTTTTTTTTATGCCGTATCGGAGCCGGTGAGGAGTGATCGAGTTTCAGGTGCCTGGAGAAAGTAGTGTTTAGCCGTTGTCAAGTTTTTTACGAATAAATACGCTCGCCTGACAAGGAAAGAGGAAGATTTTTCGGAAAACCGCAGGCTTGAACTTGCGACGGCGTTAAGAACACGGAAATACTTTCGCAACTGAACCGATTACACCGAGCCGCTTTAGCATAAGTAGCTAAATGAGGAAGAAATTATACCGAGGGAAGTATAGAAAAAAGGAAATTGAATTATATACTTTGCGTTTATCATTATAATACGCAGAACTTTCCCCACAGAAAGGAAAGTCATAAGCATAAAAAAGCCTGTATCCATTTTTAGATACAGGCTTCATTTTAAAGAATGATATGTGTTTTTATTCGGCTCTTTTCTTGCCGTAATATTTGTTTCCATCAGGAGATAAGTAGAAGTCGAATGTTTCTTCTACGGTTTTTCCTCCAAGAGTAACCGAATATTTACACCTTATGATTACAGAAAGAACATCATTTGCATTTCTGCTGTCATATCCTTGTAAATTATCGGGAGTAAGGTTTTTAAGCGAATCTATCCGATTGTTCATTACGGCAATATCCGCATTGTATTTATCAAATTCGCTTTTCAATTTTGTTTTTGCTTGTAGATCTTCGCTCATTTTCTTAGCCAACTCAATACGATCAATAATGAGTTGTTTGTCTTTGCGGAACTCATCAGTTAGAAATGTGATGCTGTCGGCTACTGTTACAGTACCTTGTTCTTTTAGCTCAATAATCTTCAAATTGACATCCGATGCAGAACCGCCTTTAAGTAGGGATTCGCTAATGGTTTTCTCATAATTGCTTGATGAGTTTGAACCGCATGCAACCATCAACATTGCGATTAGTACATAAATTAGATTTTTCATGACTTTATATTTTATGTTCAAAATCAGTTTAATATAACAGAAGTGAGTTTATTACTATAATTATACACAACCAAAACTTCAGCTTCTCTTTTAGGTTGTGTTCGGGTGTATTCGGTCAGGGCTTTCATAACCCATTCCCTGAACGCTTGTGCTTCAAAAGATGCTGTTCGATAGCTAACAAAAATCAACGTTTCAAGATTGTATAATGTCATTTCGCATCGGCGACCATTATCCTCGTATTTGTGTATTCGTGTAACATCTTCCTTATGTAATAAGCCAGAATTGAATATGCTTCGTAGATTATTGCCAACTGAACTTACAAATACATTCAACAAATCAGCTATCTCATGCTTTGTCATCCACAGGGTGCAATTTACGAGTTTTGCTTCAATAATCAGTTGATTATCTTTATTTTCTTTGATTTTTATATATCCTCGTTCCATAGTAGTTATTCTTTATTTTGAACATTGAATCCGATACGTTTACGGGGTTTACTTTCTTCTTCCTTTTTGGATGCAAGCTCGGTAAGAGCCTGGTAAATGTCGCTAAACTGCATATTGGTTTCTATCATAAAGTCCTCCAATTTTCGATTTAATTCAGCATATCCCAGTGCATATTGGCGTAAGGCAACAAAAGCCCTCATTATAGAAATATTTATGTCGATGGCTTTCTGGCTCCTTAATACAGAAGAAAGCATTGCCACTCCCTGTTCAGAAAAAGCGAATGGTAAAGCCGGACTAAACTTTACTGTTTGGGGTAGGTTATCACAAATTGTGATAACCTCTTGCCATTCGTTTTTTGTTAGTTCAAACATGAAGTCTGAGGGGAAACGGTTTATATTACGTTTTACCGCCTGCTTCAATGCCCTGGTTTCAACTTCATATAACTCTGCGAGATCAAAGTCTAAGATTATTCGTTGCCCTCTTATCTCAAATATCTTATTTTGAATGATTTGTAATTCCATGAGATTAAATTTTAAAGGTTTATATCAAATGTTGTTTCTAAGTCTTTGAGTTTTCCTGCAAATTTTGCCATATCATTGCCTATTTTGGCATCTGTAATTCGGGCATAAATTTGTGTCGTTTTAATATTGGTATGTCCTAACATTTTACTCACACTTTCAATAGACACACCTTTGCTAAGTGTCAGAGTCGCAAACGAATGTCGCGCTAAATGAAATGAAATCTCCTTTTTAATTCCGCACAAATCACCAATTTCCTTCAAGTAAGCATTCATTTTTTGGTTGCTCGGCACTGGAAGAATCATATTTTCGGGAAGCGTACCTTTATATTTGTCCAAAATCTTTTGAGGAATTTCGAGTAAGGGAATATTGAAGCTCACGTCTGTTTTCTCACGCTTGCCCATGATCCAAAGGTTGCCGTCGAATGAAGTGCGAATATTTTCTGCTCGAAGCTTCTTGACATCAATGTATGCCAAACCGCAAAAGCAACTGAAAACAAAAATATCCCGTACCTGTTCCAAGCGTTTGGTGGAGAACTTCTTGTTCATTATTTTGCTAATCTCTTCTTGTGTGAGATAGCCCCGATCAACTTTTTTCAGGCGGATTTTGTAGTTTGCAAATGGATCTGTTTGAATCCACCCGTTGTTTTTTGCAATAATAATGATGCGCTTGAAGAACTGCATAAACTTTGCGGTCGTGTTTGCTCCGCACTTACAGGTGGTCATCAGGTAGACTTCAAAGTCTGTGATGAACATATGGTTTACCTCTTTTAGTGAAATGTCGGATAAGTTGTACTTGGTCTTCAAAAAAGATTGTACGTGCTTTCTCGAAACCTCGTACTTCTGATAGGTGGCTTTTGATTTACTTTTGCCGATAAGGCTAAAGACATCCTCATTGTGCTTTTGGAATAATTCCAGTAAACCCATTTGACTTTGGGACATACCCAAAAATTCGTTTTTGACTTTTTCTGATGTAACAACGCTGTCCCTACGTTGTTGCTCATGATAAATCTTGTGAACTGATGCCTTTATTTCATCCAACAAGGTATTTATTTGTTGAATTTCTTGGGTGCGACCAATAGCTTTCCCGGAATCTACATTCCAATTTTGAGGATTAATTTCCAATTTAGTGCTAAACTGTGAAATTTTGCCATCAACTGTTATTCGTGCAATAATAGGCATTTTGCCATCCTTCCTTATGGCATTTCTTTTCAGGTAGAAAAGGGTCTTAAATGTACTCTTCATAACATTCATTTTTTACATTACAAAATTACTCTTAATGATTCAAAATGAAATGTTTACAGTTATGCCAAATTGCGACAACTCAACGCCAAATTTGGACTTTCTGTGACCTGTTTTGTCTTATTTGGAATAGGTCACGAATTAGTCCCAAAAGTGTGTCTTTTTTTGTCTTTTTGATGGCTTGGCAGGTAGGTCATAAACAATAAAAAAAACCTACAATATGTTGATATTGTAGGTTTTGTCTTACTTTTGGCTATTCTTGTCTTAGCCTTTCAGCGGAGAGACAGGGATTCGAACCCCGGGAACCTCGCGGTTCAACGGTTTTCAAGACCGCCGCAATCGACCACTCTGCCACCTCTCCTTATGTATTATCTACTGCAATTATCTCTTTAATTGCGGTGCAAAGTTAGCTATTGTTTTTATTCTAACAAGTGTTTTTGAGATTTTATTTAAAAATATAGTAATATAAATTACCTAAATATTCTTTAATGCCTGAAATTCAGAAATATATGTTTTGGGATGGTGAGCTGTTTTTGGGGGAGATGATTTAAATGCATTTCGTATTAAGCTGAGGTTGTCATAATAGGTATATAATTCTACTCACCCTCATCTCTTTTAACTTCATTTTTCTTGCTAATATATATGGTATATATACCGTGTGTTTTTGAAAATTGATGTTTTGCTAATCGGACGGATTGTGTAATATGGTTTATAAAGTGCGACATGTTTAATACTCGTTACAACTTGTGTAATTTTATTTATTCTGTAACTATCAGATATTCAGCATTGATTTAAAATAGTTTGTTTTTTTCTTAAAAATAGTCTCTATAATATTTGGATTGTATGTTTTAGAGCACTACTTTTGCACCCGCAATCAGGACGAAGGTTGGGTTGCAAAACGATCTTTGAAAGAATTACATATCAACTAAAAAGTACTACAGTTTTGTCTGTCTGTTTAGCGGTTTATATATTTTATGTATATATATTGTAATAAAATAGATAGTTCAAGATTAAAAAAAGGAAAAGGGAATTTGATAATAAAAAAATTGACTTCCGTTCAAAGACTTAAATACAGGTACTATTCAATAAATCATTATTTAAAAGGAAGATATCCTAGAGCAAAGATATAACAATTTATAACAACGAAGAGTTTGATCCTGGCTCAGGATGAACGCTAGCGACAGGCTTAACACATGCAAGTCGAGGGGCATCAGGGATGTAGCAATACATTTGCTGGCGACCGGCGCACGGGTGAGTAACGCGTATGCAACCTACCTATCAGAGGAGAATAACCCGGCGAAAGTCGGACTAATACTCCATAAAACAGGGGTCCCGCATGGGGATATTTGTTAAAGATTTATCGCTGATAGATGGGCATGCGTTCCATTAGCTTGTTGGTAAGGTAACGGCTTACCAAGGCAACGATGGATAGGGGTTCTGAGAGGAAGGTCCCCCACACTGGTACTGAGACACGGACCAGACTCCTACGGGAGGCAGCAGTGAGGAATATTGGTCAATGGGCGCGAGCCTGAACCAGCCAAGTCGCGTGAAGGATGACGGATCTATGGTTTGTAAACTTCTTTTATACGGGAATAAAGTGCAGTACGTGTACTGTTTTGTATGTACCGTTTTGAATAAGCATCGGCTAACTCCGTGCCAGCAGCCGCGGTAATACGGAGGATGCGAGCGTTATCCGGATTTATTGGGTTTAAAGGGTGCGTAGGTGGTAGATTAAGTCAGCGGTGAAAGTTTGTCGCTCAACGATAAAATTGCCGTTGAAACTGGTTTACTTGAGTATAGTTGAAGTAGGCGGAATGCGTGGTGTAGCGGTGAAATGCTTAGATATCACGCAGAACTCCGATTGCGAAGGCAGCTTACTAAGTTATAACTGACACTGAAGCACGAAAGCGTGGGTATCAAACAGGATTAGATACCCTGGTAGTCCACGCAGTAAACGATGATTACTAGCTGTTTGCGATATATTGTAAGTGGCACAGCGAAAGCGTTAAGTAATCCACCTGGGGAGTACGCCGGCAACGGTGAAACTCAAAGGAATTGACGGGGGCCCGCACAAGCGGAGGAACATGTGGTTTAATTCGATGATACGCGAGGAACCTTACCCGGGATTGAAATGTACCTGACTGTGGTGGAAACATCACTTCTAGCAATAGCAGGTATGTAGGTGCTGCATGGTTGTCGTCAGCTCGTGCCGTGAGGTGTCGGCTTAAGTGCCATAACGAGCGCAACCCTCATTAATAGTTACTAACAGGTTAAGCTGAGGACTCTATTAAGACTGCCGGCGTAAGCTGTGAGGAAGGTGGGGATGACGTCAAATCAGCACGGCCCTTACATCCGGGGCGACACACGTGTTACAATGGTGGGGACAAAGGGCAGCTACCTGGCGACAGGATGCTAATCTCCAAACCCCATCTCAGTTCGGATCGGAGTCTGCAACTCGACTCCGTGAAGCTGGATTCGCTAGTAATCGCGCATCAGCCATGGCGCGGTGAATACGTTCCCGGGCCTTGTACACACCGCCCGTCAAGCCATGGGAGTTGGGGGTACCTGAAGTCCGTAACCGCAAGGATCGGCCTAGGGTAAAACCGATGACTGGGGCTAAGTCGTAACAAGGTAGCCGTACCGGAAGGTGCGGCTGGAACACCTCCTTTCTGGAGCCTTGGATATTTGAGATAGATAGTGGTGAATGGTATAGGTATAAAATGGTAAACGAAACAGGAATGAAAGAATTTATTGTCTTTCTTTTTTCCTTGTACTACAGTTGATAATGTATTAAA
>NZ_FXDJ01000008.1:5000-752735 GCF_900178525.1 Massilibacteroides vaginae | reverse complement strand
AAAGTATACATCAGCAGCTGTTTTATTGGTTTGTAAAAACGGATAGAATTAGTGTTAAGTTGATAAGAAAGTAAGTAAGGGCAGACGGTGGATGCCTAGGCTCTCGGAGGCGATGAAGGACGTGATAAGCTGCGAAAAGTCCGGTTTAGGTGCAAATAACCTTTGATACCGGAATATCCGAATGGGGCAACCCGTCAGGTTGAAGGCCTGACACCTCGTAATGAGGGGCGAACGTGGGGAACTGAAACATCTAAGTACCCATAGGAGAAGAAAACAAGAGTGATTCCGCAAGTAGTGGCGAGCGAACGCGGAACAGCCCAAACCTATTCTGTTTAGGCATAATAGGGGTTGTAGGACCACGTTGTGGTACAATTTAATTGAAGTAGAATGAACTGGAACGTTCAGCGATATTGGGTGACAGCCCCGTATACGAATCGATTGATTGGCCTAGTGGTATCCTGAGTAGCGCGGGACACGAGAAATCCTGTGTGAATTAGCGGGGCCCATCCCGTAAGGCTAAATACTCCCGAGAGACCGATAGTGAACCAGTACCGTGAGGGAAAGGTGAAAAGCACCTCGAATAGAGGAGTGAAATAGTTCCTGAAACCGTCTGCTTACAAGCGGTCGGAGCACTTTCATAGTGTGACGGCGTGCCTTTTGCATAATGAACCTACGAGTTACTTTATCCGGCAAGGTTAAGGCATTCAGTGCCGGAGCCGAAGCGAAAGCGAGTCTTAACAGGGCGTTTTAGTCGGATGGAGTAGACGCGAAACCAAGTGATCTACCCTTGTTCAGGTTGAAGGTTAGGTAAAACTAATTGGAGGACCGAATCGTTAAGCGTTGAAAAGCTTTCGAATGAAGTGAGGGTAGGGGTGAAAGGCTAATCAAACTTGGAGATAGCTCGTACTCCCCGAAATGCATTTAGGTGCAGCCTTTATTATTACTAGTATGAGGTAGAGCGACTGATTGGATGCGAGGGCTTCGCCGCCTATCAAGTCCAGATAAACTCCGAATGCGTACTAGTTTAAAATAAGGAGTGAGGGTGTGGGTGCTAAGGTCCACATCCGAGAGGAGAATAATCCAGACCATCAGCTAAGGTCCCGAAATAACAGTTAAGTTGAATAAACGAAGTCAGATTGCATAGACAGCTAGGATGTTGGCTTGGAAGCAGCCATTCATTTAAAGAGTGCGTAACAGCTCACTAGTCGAGGAATGTGGCGTGGATAATACTCGGGCATAAACTGTTTACCGAAGCTATGGAATCAGCAATGATTGGTAGGGGAGCATTCCATGCTGCGTTGAAGATAATGGGACGACTATTATTGGAGCGCATGGAAACGCAAATGTAGGTATAAGTAACGATAAAGGGGGTGAGAAACCCCCTCGCCGAAAGACTAAGGATTCCTGATCAACGCTAATCGGATCAGGGTAAGTCGGGTCCTAAGGTTAAGCCGAACGGCGATACCGATGGCTGAAAGGGTTAATATTCCCTTACTATTATAATGAGCGATGTGGTGACGGAGAAGTGACAGTCCTGCCTTCTGACGGAATAGGAGGTTGAAGGGTGTAGGCGTTGATAGCTGTAGGCAAATCCGCAGTTAGAGCTGAACCTGATAGTATGCAGCGTACTTGTACAATGCAATATGGACGTAAGCCGGCTCCCAAGAAAACCCGCTAAGCATATTATTATAATACCCGTACCGTAAACGGACACACGTAGTTGGGTTGAGTATACTAAGGCGCTCGAGTGATTCACGGTTAAGGAACTAGGCAAAATAGTCCTGTAACTTCGGGAAAAAGGACGCCACTAGCAATAGTGGCCGCAGAGAATAGGCCCAGGCGACTGTTTAACAAAAACACATGGCTATGCAAATTAGTTAATAAGACGTATATAGCCTGACACCTGCCCGGTGCTGGAAGGTTAAGAGGAGATGTCATCGCAAGAGAAGCGTTGAATTGAAGCCCCAGTAAACGGCGGCCGTAACTATAACGGTCCTAAGGTAGCGAAATTCCTTGTCGGGTAAGTTCCGACCTGCACGAATGGTGTAACGATCTGGGCACTGTCTCGACCGTGAGCTCGGTGAAATTGTAGTATCGGTGAAGATGCCGATTACCCGCGATGGGACGAAAAGACCCCGTGAACCTTTACTATAGCTTTACATTGCATTTGGTCATTAAATGTGTAGGATAGGCCGGAGACTATGAAGCGGGTACGCTAGTATTTGTGGAGTCACCGTTGAAATACGGCCCTTTTAATGTTTGAATTCTAACTCGCTAGATGTGAGGACAGTGTATGGTGGGTAGTTTGACTGGGGTGGTCGCCTCCAAAAGTGTAACGGAGGCTTCTAAAGGTGCGCTCAGGCCGATTGGTAACCGGTCGTAGAGTGTAATGGTATAAGCGCGCTTGACTGAGAGACCTACAAGTCGATCAGGTAGGAAACTAGAGCATAGTGATCCGGTGGTTCCGTATGGAAGGGCCATCGCTCAAAGGATAAAAGGTACTCCGGGGATAACAGGCTGATCGCTCCCAAGAGCTCATATCGACGGAGCGGTTTGGCACCTCGATGTCGGCTCGTCACATCCTGGGGCTGGAGAAGGTCCCAAGGGTTGGGCTGTTCGCCCATTAAAGTGGCACGCGAGCTGGGTTCAGAACGTCGTGAGACAGTTCGGTCTCTATCTATCGTGGGCGCAGGATATTTGCGAGGCTCTGACACTAGTACGAGAGGACCGTGTTGGACGAACCCCTGGTTTACCGGTTGTACCGCCAGGTGCATTGCCGGGTATCTACGTTCGGATTGGATAAGTGCTGAAAGCATCTAAGTACGAAGCCAGCCTCAAGATAAGATATCCCTTAAGGGTGGTTATAGACTATGACCTTGATAGGCTACAGGTGTAAAGGCAGTAATGTCATAGCCGAGTAGTACTAATAGCCCTAGACTTTCTATCGACGCAAGATGTTGATTTATATTTTAGTATAGTTGTTTAAGTATTACTAAATTGTTTTTGTTCAGTCAAGATTGTTTATAAAGACATTTAGGTGACTATAGCATTGGGGTTCCACCTCTTCCCATTCCGAACAGAGAAGTTAAGCCCAATCACGCCGATGGTACTGCATCAAGTGGGAGAGTAGGTAGTTGCCTTTTTAACTAGAGAGCCGGTTCAGTTTAGTCTGAATCGGCTCTTTTGCGTTTAGGGCTGTATATAATTACTTGTTTGAAATCAGCGGATTACTATTTAAGGTCAATTGACCTTAAATAGTAATTGTTTGTTGGAGTCACTATTCCATTCTGTAATTAGTTTTCTTACTTCATCGTATTCTTGCGGTGTGTATTGGCTTTTGTTTAATTCAATACTACGGACAACTTTAATTTTTGTTCCTGTTTTTTCTATTGTACGAGTAACTTTCCCTTGAGACGTTTTAATTTCTATGGGCTTTGCAGAACTTCTTAGTGTTGTTCCTTCCGGTACTGTTATTGTATAGCTAATATTATCTTGTATCATTGAAGGAATTTCAAATAAATCTGTTCTTTTGGTATTCAAATACTTTATATTCCACTTATCAATTCCATCTGATGGAGGCAGGTCGTAGACTAAAAATCCGTTTTTGGCAGCATTTATATCTAAGTTCAATTCCATTTCTTTATTATATGTAGCCGGCAGTACATCTATTTTCTGCATAATCCCATCTATTGTGAATAGATTATCTAAATTGCCTCTTAATTCAGGTTTCAATGAAGTGTTGCTCATTGCTGACAGATATTGAATTTTATCACCTGCCGAAACCTTTATGCCAACCTGTTTAATTGAACTTAAACCTGATACAGAAGATTGTATTGTTGAAGGATACCAAACTATAATTTCGGGAGAGGCATTAATCGCTTCTAACATCTTGTAGAGAAGGTTTGTTTTCTCTATTTCTGTACCATAAGCATTACGTATGATCTCATCTGCGCTTCTGAATTTGAAACCATTGTATGACAAAGGGATTGGAATTGTATTGATATTATCCACCACATATTTATGGATTAAATCAATCTTCTCTTGAACTGAAGCGCAATCTGCTGTAATAAACTGAGCATACGTTTCGCTTTCTAAAGAAACGGAAGATTCAATTTGTTTTTTGAGGACAGCTAATGCCTGCTCATGGTTCGTATAAGTATTTGCTACTAAGCGGGGGATATTCTCTTTATTTTGTGCAAGGAAAGGCATTCTTGATGAAGCAGGAATGTTTTTTAACTGCCAGAAATACTTTTTCATACCATTGGCTGTTTGAATGGCCTCTTTTTGAGTAGATGCATATAGAAAACTGTTAAGTGATTTGCTTTCCGGGATGCTTACTGAAATGCTATACTCACGTATCGGCGAACTTTCTTGAAGTAGCTCGTCAATATCTAATTCAGGATAGTAGCCTGCTTTTGTTACTACAGAATAGTCCAGATAAATGGTGCAGCCAAGATCCAACCCGGTATGTACGATCACCATTTCCTTTAATTGGTTATAGGCAGGTGCATCGGCTGCAAAACGAGGTAATACTTCAACAAACGCATTTTCGGGAGCTTTTATAATGGTTCCATCCTTTTGCTTCGTGTAGCAGTTGTGTATTTTCAATTCTTGAAAATCCGGGTTGTATACCACAAATGTTTCGCCATAAGTACTGTTCATTGCGGTATGTGTGAATAGTTTAAGTTCCTTGTTGCAACGCAACTCCTGACTTCCGTCCGCATGCAGAACGAAATCTTTACTTAATTTGATGAATTCGGCTTCTTGTGCTGACAATGTACCTGTGTGTACACTGATAACAAGAAGAATAAGTAAATAATTATATAATTTCTTCATATTCATTGTTCTCACTGTTTTTTAATAACCAAATAGTCTCCAAAACTTTTGTGGGCATCTACTGCATCTTTAAAATCGGACCAATCAGAAGCTTCATAAATCCTCTTCTTGAGAGCTAATTTTTGGTAAATATGCAATGTGTTTCCTTCCTGACTTAGTGTTCCTTTGAAATCGGCTGAGCTACTTGTTTTTTCTTCGGATCTGGATTTGTCAATTAATTGATATCCTTTAGGTAGGCGGATGTTTTCTTTGAGTTCTACTAAACGAGAACAGCCATCCCGAAATCCGTACTTACGATCTTCTAAATCTGTGTCGATACGGAGGTAGGTTTTCACCTGATTGTATAAATTGTTCATTACCAAAGGTTTTAATGCCATTTCGTTTTCTCCTGTTAGTGCATAATCCGGAATTTCATATTGGAAGGTAATTTGGATAGGTGCGGCCTGATAATCCTTTGGATTTTTGCCATAATCTACTTTTTTAAGTTTAGCTTTGGGCGAAACCGCCAGTAATTGACTCTCTAATGAAGCCTCCCATTCCGTTTGCCATCCACGTGTGAAAATGCGACGCACATTACTGTCTGATTGACCTTCGGCAGTGATAATGAATTGTCCGGATAAAGTGCCTTTTTCATCAAGACGGTTATCTGCGGTAATCCGAACATAATGATTTTCAGGATCAGATACAGGTGTTAAAAGAATATCAGATCCTTCCGGAACGCCGGGCAGGTAATTTTGCTGTTGCTCAGCACTGCTCCAAAGTTCACGACAAAAAGGAACCCAGGTAGGATCGAGTGGCATGTAAGTTCCGTTTGCTAACTTCACAACCGCAACACAATGGTTAAAATGATCGGCAGGGATGGATTCTACACGGCTACCTGCCATGGTCATGGCCGGATAAGCCTCAAAACCCGCCATGCGAAGAAACGAAATTAACATGGCCGCGATATCTTTACACACACCGGCACGATCCGTGAAGTTCATTTTCGTGTTGTGTAGCGTATAGCCTTCGCCTTCGCCCATTGAAATTCCGGAATACCGTATATTGTCTGCAACCCAATGCGTTAACACAGCAATCTTATCCATTTCTGATTTCTTCCCTTTAATCAGTTCGTCTACTTTCTTTTGTGCTTCCGGCAATGCATCAAAACTTCCATAATCTTCGTTTACTTTATTGAACCACAATGACTTTTCTTCCCAGCGAGGTGTTGAAGACATCATTAGCTTAGGAGCCGCGTCAAACAAATCAACCATATTAGCCTCTCTTTTAAATGGAAGGGCATTGTCAACAGAGAATAAGTATGCTTTTTTCCCATCTTCGTAACGCATAGAAGAAGTGCATTCGCCCTGATAAAACTGAAACTGTAATTCCTTTTCCATCGGAACAGTTACCTTATAGGTTTTTCGAAGGGTGGGTTCTGTAACCCAGAAAGGAACAATGTCGTAAAACTGTCCTCGCATCGGAGGGATAAAACGAGCGTCGTCGTCATCACTGCCAAGCAGCGCATACGTAAACCCTTTTTTTGAAATCTCATACTCCACTACATCACCGGGATGAAGTCTGCCAATTTCAAGCATGATCTGTCTTGCTCCCCAGTAAATTGCACGTGCCGGAGCTGCGTAATCACACGCTTGCGTAACATCTAAATTAATAATGTCGCCATTCGCCCGATAGATCGTTGCCCATTTAAAAAAAGCATGCGCTGTAAGTGGATCATAATCATACTTGATAATACGGTTGTTTACCGCCCCTTTGGGAGTAAGCACCTGAAATGTTTTATAAACTGCGAAAGAACCCGTACCCGAGGGTTCTACAATAACAGAAGTGCTGTCTTTTAGCGTAACACAGTTGTGCCCTTCATACGTTTTGATTTGTTCTGAAGTTAATCTATGCGTTTGTCCTTGCAAATAGAATAAGGATAAAAAGCAGATTAACAATGTAATACCTGTTTGTCTCATAAAAAATGGTCATATTAATTGTTTATTGTTGTTTTAGCTCAAAAAAACCGGCTGATATATAAAAATTAACAATTCAAATTCTTCTTAAAACAGAAGCGATTTTTCACAATACTATATGTTTAAAAAGATATCCTTTATTTTTTTGAAAATAACCTTTATATTTCGAAAAATAACCTTTATGTTTTCTGATAAATCTAATGCGTTGAATTTCAGCAATATAAAAGACTAACCAAAAATAGAAAACAATCCCCCTGTTTTTAACATAAAAAAACAAATTAGATACGTTGCCAACCGGACATTTTATTTGCTCTGTTGTGTGTTTTTCGAAAAAGTGATAACAATATACGTGTAAAATCCTAACTGCTATAATATTTTCTTATGAAACTCTTGTCAGTTCGTTTTTTTCTTTAGCTTTGTATTTACGATAGTTTTCGCAACGTACTATAATTAATGATATAAATCGATTTATGTGAAGATATGGACAAGAGTAATCGTATAATAATGCTCATGGGATCCAATCGAAACGCAGAAGAGAATATGAAGCTGGCGGAAGCCGAATTGCGGGATTATTTTCCTCGAATCGCGTTTTCAGATCCAGTATATACCGAACCTATAGGCACAAATTATAATACCCCTTTTTTGAATCGCATAGCGGTTGCTTATACAGCTGATCGTCCGGAGGAAATTATTGTTTGTTTTAAACTGATTGAGCAGGTTATAGGAAGAACCCCAAATGACAAGTTGATTGGAAGTATTCCGATTGACATCGACTTGCTTCAATGGAATGAACAGATCCTGAAAAAAGAAGACATGAAGCGTGACTACGTTGTAAGTGGTATTCGCTCACTTGCGGCTGAATGACAGAAAAATGAAAGGCGCGAATACGAGACCGACTTTTCCGCTGTGTTTTATAAGTTGATTGGCCAGTAATGAAAGCGTTTTTTTCCATAATTTAGGTCTTTGCGTATTATAGAATCCTTTCTTCACTTCAACAGTATAATGGTAAGTTGCAACCAATTCCCTGTAATCCCTCATTGATAAAATGCGTTCTGTCCAGTTTCCGGTTTCCGGATCACACGTGTTATAAGCGTCTAATAATAAAGGGCGTTCATTTTGAGATATAGCTTTATGTATATCACTGTAAATAAGTCCACGCGTTAATACGGCCCATTTTCTAACGTTTTTCCGACTGAATTTAGGAAACGCTTTTTTGATATAATTTACCCTTTTCGTGTAGTAATTGGGTTTCTCTAACTTGCCTGTTTCGCAACCGCGCATATAACGATGTAAACGATTCTTTACGTGTGGGTTATAGGGAGTAGACGCTGTTGTGAAAATCAGATCCATTTGATTGTTTATGCCAATCACTTCTTTAAAGAAAACAGAAAGATCATAAATATGCTCGATAACGTCGGTTGCCAGGAGCAGATCGGGTTTGATATTATTTTCACTACACCATGCTGCCAATTTGGCGGATTCTCCATGCAGAATTATGTCCGGACCAATCCCTGTTTCGTTCTGAATTAATTCTACGGCTTCTACCGATTTCTCGTTCAGATCAATGTAAATTACTTTACCTACTCCAATCTCTTTAGCAAGCATGCTCAGAAAACCACTTCCTCCACCATAATCTACCAAAATCACCTCATTAATATCCTTTTCAGTTCTACTCAAACCTTCTTTAAGGCAGTTCGCGTAAATGGCTAAAAAGAAAGGCAAAGCCGGTTTAAGTCTGCCGATGTACTCTTTATTATAGTTGCTGATAGCAAGTTGATTAAAGTCGATAGCGGAAATCTTATTATAAAGATTCGTTTTTGCTGATTTATAATTAATTAGCTCCATAAATCATATCATATAAGCGTTTGGCCTGAAACATATTGTTATAGGTTGGAAAAAGCACGTTTTCTCTTTCAGCAATTTGCGAAGCATTAAAAGGTATTTGCATGAGTTTATTGCATTGGCAGATCATCTCTTCCGGACTGTCGGCCTGATGGCATAAAGACTCCAGTCCGCTTCCTGTAAGCATAAGCGAATTAACCAGCACATGACGTCCGGCAAACAAGCTGTTCAATAGTTTTAATTTTAATCCCGTATCCTGAAAAGTTACTAAAGCATGTATATGCGCTTCTTCGATCAGAAAATTCATTCGCTCCGCAGAAGGGTTGGCTTCAATTCTTATATTAGGATAGGGCATAGCCGCGTTAAGTAAAGCCGGAGACGGATTCATGCCTGCTATTACACAGGTATACTTTAATTGACTGAATACCTTATTGATCAAAAACAAAGCTGCTTTTTCATTCTCAACCACCGATAGTTTGGCATGATAAAGGATAAAATCGGACGTCCCTTCTTTTGCCGAGACACGTTTGTTCTCATGGAAAGCAGATAGCAACGCGATGTTGTTCTTTGGATAACGGCTTTTAAGCGATGTTTTATCACTTTCAGAGATTGCCAACACCAAATCAGCCTGACGAATTTGTTTTTCATAACGGGCAAAACGTTTGCTTTCGATCAGGAAGAAAATTCGCTTTACAAAATTCCGCTCCGCTTTATACAGGTGTAGGTAATAATCGTGTTCGATATTAGCTGATCGGACGATTTTAATCCTATCCTTCAAATTACTGTCAGACAAATAATAGCATGAGTGCAATCCTTCAAAAAGAATGGGGTAATCGTTCTCTAATAAACGTTCCAGTAAAAGGGGATTTTTTCTGCTGATCACATTATAGGGTAGGATTGAAAAATTCTGAAGCAAACCGGTTTTCCTTTTGTAGTAAAAAACCTGCTCACAATAGGCTTCTAATTCCGGAGCGGGCGGACGTTCATATTCAAAGGCATGAAGAATAATCTTCACACCAAGTTGGTGTAGTGCTTTTATCTTATAAAAAATATCAATCACACCGCCATAATTTGCCGGCCAGGGGATGTTTAACGCGATAATGTTGAGCTGCTTATCCATTCTGTTTTTTCAAAACTTCTTCGAATATACGAATAAATTGCAAGGCTTGTTCTTTTCGGGAAAAGGCGATTGTTTTTTCTTTATTTATATCAGCGTGAGTCTTCCCTGTCTTTTTCCATTCAATGAAATGCTGATGAATAAACTCGTAAACTTCATTTTCGTTTTTGGCAGCAAGACCGGAGTTTGTTTCGTTAATCACCTTTTCTAAAGAATCTTCGTCGCTTCTAACACAAAGAATTGGTTTCTCAACCGCCAGAAATTCGAAAAACTTGGTTGTCATTATGCCTTTCGGGCCCTTTTCGTCTGCTTTATTGGTAAGTAGCAGCAAGATGGAGCTCTTGTTTAAAATTTGCGGTATTTCAGATGCAGGAACATAACTCTTGAAATCCATAAAATTCAATACACCATGCGATTTGCTTTCCTCTATTAAGATATCTTTGGAGGCTTTATCTACATACCATTCTACCCGACAATCCGAATCGGATATGATCTTATCATCAGACAAACGTTTTAATGCTTTCAGTAATAAACCGGGATTTCGCATAGATAAACTCAGTAGCCGCCCCGTGTAAGCAATGATAAACTTATCTGACTTTGTATGTGCAGGATAAAATAATTCGGGATCGTAGCCATTGTATATTAACGACGTTTTTTTATTGTGTTCTTTTAAAACTGAAACATGCCAGGGCGAGATTGTAACAACATGGTTGGCTGCCCGCAAAACATGGTTGCGCTCATTTAGGCACGATCGTTTGTAAAAGACGTCAATTAGCGGTTTTACTCCGGGAATATCCGGCAAGGTTTGTTTGATAAACTCATAACCGGTGTATTGTTCTATAATGTCGCGGATATCAACAACAAGCGGTAAACCGGTTTTTTTTGAAACCTTCCGGGCTGTCCATAAGGGAAATGAACGATAGGTGCTGCATAATATCAAGTCGAACGAATTGTCTTTCAACTCCTCCATCGCTACCCGATATAACTTTCTGCTTTTGAACTTAAACAAGAGTTCACCGAGGAGGATAAAAAACCACCGTAAACCTTTGTGCTTTGCGTTCTTGTAAAAATCGACAGCTTTCACCTTACATTGGTCAGTTAAGAACGCAAAAGTCTGTTCTTCTGTTTTTTCGGTAACGACAACGACTTCCCAGTTGAAAGATTTCAGATATTTAGTAAGATAACCCATCCGGGGACCAAAAGCCGGTGGGAACATATCACATATAATCAACACCTTTTTCATAATAACGAAATAATCCTTTCCGCTGCTTTGCCCGTTCCATAATCAACTATTTCTTCACGGATGGTGGGTATGGAGGCAATACAATTCAGAATATTTTCCTTTTCATAACCTGCAATTTGATTCCATCCTGCAGCAACCGTTTCCACCCATTCTGTTTCATTACGCAAGGTAATGCAAGGCGTTTGATGAAAATAAGCTTCTTTCTGTACGCCTCCCGAATCCGTAAGAATGGTAAATGCGTGTTTTTCCAATAAAATCATATCCAAAAAACTAACAGGAGGAATTATTCGCAGATAGGGATTTTGGCTTGTCAATCCAAATCGTTCAAGGCAGACTTTCGTTCGGGGATGAAGTGGCAGAACTACGGGGTAATCTTCTGTTGCGATCTCTTCAATAGCACGGAATATTCCGGTCAGTCGCTCTTGGTTATCCGTATTTTCGGCTCGATGAACAGTACATAGCCTGAACTGTTTCCTATTAAGTTTCAACGATTGTAGGATAGGGGAGGACTGTTCTGCTATTTTCCCAAAAGTAAGTGCCGCGTCATACATCACATCACCCACGTGATGCACACCGTTCAGAATGCCTTCGTTCTTTAGCTGTTCAACCGCACTTTTCGTAGGGCAAAAAAGTGCTGAAGCTATATGATCAGTTAATATCCGGTTTATTTCTTCAGGCATTGCGCTGTTGAAACTACGTAAACCGGCTTCTACATGTGCTACCGGAATTTGTAATTTTGAAGCTGCCAATGCACCAGCCAGTGTGGAGTTTGTATCTCCGTAAACAAGCACATAGTCCGGTTTTTCCTTGAGTAAAATCGATTCTATTTCTTCTAACATACGTCCCGTCATGGCTCCGTGCGAAATATTACCACAATTAAGTTGCCAGGTAGGTGTAGGAATGCACATTTCCTGAAAAAAAATACGACTCATGGCTTCGTCATAATGTTGACCGGTGTGGATCAGTAACTCTTCAATCTGATTGTTGTTTTTCCTGTTGTGCGTATGTATGGCATGGCTTACCATGGCCGCTTTGATAAATTGAGGACGTGCGCCGACAATCGTTATAACTTTCATTCGTTCATTAATTTTTTTATCAAGTCTGTATAGAGTTTATTTAAATAATCAGCCTTGTGTTCTGCAAAAGCAGTATTGTGCCACAACAAAACCAAGTCTCCTTTATGTGTTGCTGTTTGATTAATTAAACCAAGACAATAGGCTAAAGCCTCTTCATATGATAAACCCATATATTTTTTTTCAGACAGACTACATTCCATAATTGTTAAAGGATGAAGCAGGAAAGAGGTAAGTTTTCGGGTTGCAGGATTGATCCATCGAACAGATCTGCAAGTACCTAAGCGAAAGCCGGCTACATCAGCATAGCCGAGTGTGAAATCTTCAAATATACCTGCTTTTTGAAGAAAGGCAGTATGCTCCGGTTCTCTGAATGAAAGAAAATGATGCCGATTAAGTTTGATTTCCTTTTTTATCGCTGATTCAAGTTTTTTTTTCTCTTTGACAATTAGTTCGGGATTGTTGCCGGCCTGATAACTACTGTGAAGACCTATTTCTACCTGAAACTGATCGCACAGCGCAAACAGGTTTTTAATGTCTTTACCAATCAGCTTATAAACGGGTTTGTCTTGAACCGAGTTGCCTCCGGCTTTAAAGAAACAAATTACTTTACATCGGTCTTTACCTAACGCTGTTACTAACTTTTCGTTTTCAGCGAATAGCTTTGGAAAGGTATAAAAGGGATCACTTTCCAGATTCCCGTTTTTAATTTTTAGTGCTGTTATAATGTTTTCCCCGTTTTTTATTTCCCGTATTACATTTCTCCAAGAGCGGCAATAAAACGGAGCATCCACATCGTGCGTTAGATATATTTGCCGTATACCTGGTTTTTCTTCATGCAATTGCAAACCTAACTGCCGTAGTTTATTTCTGAGATATAAACCATATTCTTCTACAACCGGACGATGCAAAAACCCTGCCTTATACGGCAATGATTGTTTCCCGGGGAAACGTCCGTGTTCATCACGCATATCCCGCCGAATCATCTCCTCATAACGAGTGATCAGAAAATAAGTGCTGGCAACCAAATCGGCACGTAGCACGAGTGTATCACCAATCATTTCTTCTTTCGCTTCCCCGAAAAGGAGTGGAATGTCGTCAATTAATTTAAGCGGTAACGTTGGAATTGACGAGGGTTTTCCATACAGGTGACTGTCAAAAAAACCGGAAGGATGGATTACAATACTGTACTTGTTGTATAGGCGAGGATCAGCTGTATAGCCAATAGCAGTGATATATTCTCCCGGAATATCATCTCCTAACAAGAAACGAATAATGTATTGAATAAAATCTTTCATTTCAAACCATCTCTTAACTTTATCATTAGTCTATTGAATAAACTCAATCTACCGCGTTTTATTGTGAAGAATGGCATTTGTCGACCTCCGAATTCGCGAAAAAATCGCTCAACTCCGGGAATCATCGAACCCTCAAAATCAAAAGTGTTTGTATATTGTGATACAAATTGAATGGCTTCCCACATAACCAAGCTATGCGCTCCGGAATCTCTCAGAGCCGGATCACCCCCTCCGGCAATGTAATAAGCCGAACTCTCCTGCCAAACAATGAATACGGCGGCATGGAGCCTGCCCGTTTCATCATAACCTCCCCAGATATCTCCCTGATTGCGTTTGCGACAAACCTTAATGATCCGTTTCAGTACTTCTATATCCTTAGGCGCAGGTTTATTCTGTCGTTGAAATGTTGCTTTGAATACATTCAGAAAATCGTCTGATGGAATACCTTTCCTGATAACAATCCCGTTTTTTTCTTTTGCCTTATTTATGTTACGCCGGATATTTGCAGACATGTTCTCCCACAACTGATCCGTATTGGTAATGTCTTGCAGGATATAGGTATAGCGGGTTGTCTGCTTGAATCCTTTCCAATAAAAGGGCAGCCAATCTGTAAATGTATAGGGGAATTGTTGAAGAAAAGAAGAGTAATCTTGCAAGGAATCAAGTAAGTCCGCGCATAATCCTTGCCGGTTTCCTAATAGCGTTCTGTATTTAGTGTCTGAAGACTCTGACGCAAACCAAGGTCCCATCGTTTGGGTATAAGATGGCATGGAAACAACATTCGGTAAGGGCTTGAATATAGGCATGGCCGCTACTATCCGACCCTTGTTTTCAATCAAAATGACATCCCATTTAGATATTCCGCAAACCGTATCCAACCACCAATCCCGTGAGAAGAGGGGGATGCTTTCTTCTGTTTCACAAAGTTGCCGGTATTTTTGTACGGGAGTCATTCGGTTTTCTATTGAATGGATTTAACAAAAAACGGGAAAGTAGAAATTCTTCTTGTTTAAGGTAAATCTCTACTTTCCCGAACTATAGTCGACTTGTTATTTAAGTCCTTCGAAAATCTGTGCAGCTAATTCCTCTGCCAGTTCCGGATTGTCGTTTACACATTGTTTCGCGGCATCACGACCTTGTCCTAATTTCGTGTCGTTATAACTGTACCAGGAACCACTTTTCTTGATTACGCCCATTTCAGCACCCAAATCAATGATTTCGCCTGAACGAGAGATTCCTTCACCAAACATCACGTCAAATTCAGCTTTGCGGAAAGGAGGGGCTACTTTATTTTTAACTACTTTCACCCGAACCTGATTTCCTTTTACCTCATCACCGTCTTTCAGCTGACTGATACGGCGGATGTCCAAACGAACGGAAGCATAGAACTTCAGGGCGTTACCTCCTGTTGTTGTTTCCGGATTGCCAAACATAACACCAATCTTATCACGCAACTGGTTGATGAATATACACGTTGTATTTGTTTTGTTGATCGCTGCAGTCAGTTTGCGGAGTGCCTGAGACATAAGTCTGGCCTGTAACCCCATTTTACTGTCACCCATTTCACCTTCCAACTCAGCTTTTGGTGTAAGAGCGGCTACCGAGTCAATAACAACGATATCTACGGCCGATGAACGAATCAATTGTTCCGCGATTTCAAGCGCTTGTTCTCCACAGTCCGGCTGAGATATCCATAGATTCTCTACATCAACGCCTAACTTGGCGGCATAAAAACGATCGAAAGCATGTTCCGCGTCAATAAACGCCGCGATACCACCTGCCTTCTGAGCTTCTGCAATAGCGTGGATTGCCAGAGTTGTTTTACCGGAAGATTCCGGACCATATATTTCAATCACACGACCTCTTGGGTAACCACCAACGCCTAAAGCGGCATCAAGGGCAATTGAGCCCGAGTGAATAACTTCTATGTTCTCAACGCTCTCATCACCTAATTTCATGATAGAGCCTTTTCCGTAATTTTTTTCAATCTTTTCGGTTGCGGCGCGAAGCGCTTTCAGCTTCTCTGCATTTACAGCGGCTTTCGCTTGTATGTCTTTTTCTTCTTTTGACATTGCTTAGTTGTTTAATATTTGATTTGCATGGTCTTTTGTGTTCACTTCTTTGGGCGTGATGATTCGTTCCACAACACCTTCTTCATTTATAATAAAGGTGGTGCGCAACGTTCCCATATACTTGCGTCCGTACATGCTTTTCTCCGCCCATACTCCGAATTGCTCTTGTAGCTTGGTTTCGGTATCTGCTATCAGATTAAATGGCAACTCTTGTTTGCTGATGAAACCTTGATGAGATTTGGCGCTATCCTTGCTTACACCGATCACTTCATAACCGGCGGCACGAAGACTTTCGTATCCGTCACGCAAACTGCAAGCCTGCGCTGTGCAACCGCTTGTGTTGTCTTTGGGATAGAAGTAAAGAGCTATTTTACGACCTTTAAAATCACTAAGTTTTATTTCATTTCCGTTTTGGTCTGTACCCAAAACTTCGGGTGCTTTGTCGCCTATTTGTATTGCCATAAAATTAAAATTCCAGATCTACATTAAATAATTCGTGCCAAGGTAACCCTTGTTCATTCAGTTCCTTCATGAAAGGATCAGGATTGAATTCTTCTACATTCCATACACCCGGTTTCTTCCATACTCCCTGCATAAACAGTTTTGCTCCGATCATGGCCGGAACGCCGGTAGTATAGCTTACACCCTGTGCGCCGGTTTCTTTGAATGCTTCTTCATGGCTGCAGTTGTTGTATACATAATAAGTCAACTCCTTACCATCTTTAATACCACGAATACGGCAACCGATAGATGTTTCTCCCGTGTAGTTTTCTCCCAGATCACCCGGGTTAGGTAGTACTGCTTTCAAAAACTGAATAGGAACTATCTCTACTCCGTTATATAAAATAGGTTTGATGCTGTCCATGCCAATGTTCTGAATTACGCGTAAGTGAGTCAGGTATTCCTGACCGAATGTCATCCAGAAACGAGCCCGTTTAAGAGTAGGGAAGTTCTTTACCAAACTTTCTAACTCTTCGTGATACATCAGATAAGATTCTTTCGGACCTACATTAGGGTAGTTTAGTGCTTTGTGTACAGAAAGCGGATCAGTTTCTTTCCATTCTCCGTCTTCAAAATACTTTCCTTTCTGAGTGATCTCACGGATATTGATTTCCGGATTAAAGTTTGTCGCGAACGCTTTGTGGTGATCCCCTGCGTTACAGTCAACAATATCTAAATAATGTATCTCATCAAAATGATGTTTAGCCGCGTATGCCGTATAAACGCCTGTTACTCCCGGGTCGAAACCACAACCTAAAATAGCGGTCAGTCCGGCATCTTCGAAACGTTGTTTATATGCCCATTGCCAGCTGTACTGATATTTGGCTTCGTCCAATGGTTCGTAGTTGGCTGTATCTAAATAACTGACACCATAAGCCAAGCAAGCGTCCATGATAGAAAGATCCTGATAGGGTAATGCAAGATTAACTACCAAGTCAGGTTTAAAGGAATTAAACAACGCCACAAGATCGTTCACATTATCAGCGTCTACCTGTGCTGTCTGAACTTTTACATTCTTAATATCAGCGGCAATAGCATCACATTTGCTTTTCGTGCGGCTCGCCACCATGATATCCGTAAATACATCCGCGTTCATCGCGATTTTCTTGACAGCAACAGTGCTAACTCCTCCTGCACCAATTACTAATACTCTTCCCATTAAAAAATAGAATTAATCTTGTTAATACACAGTTAATAAGGTAATAAACCAGTTACAAATATACTGTTTTTTTATATAAAGGACAACTTCTTTCAGGTACGGAATTTAAGTATTTTCTCTTCTTTAGTGCCTTGTCATCCTGACCGAAGCGGAAGAATAGTATACGGTCTGGTGATCTCTTATGCTGATCTATACAGCAATTTATCCACTTTGGTCGGAATGACAAAAAAGAGAGGTCGGGATAACAAAAATAAGAAGGAGCACAATGACAGGCATTCTTAGGCGTAAAAAACTTTCGTTAATGAAAGTTTGTCAAAGGTGTCTTTCTTTCAAAAGTATTGAAGGATAGTTTTTTAGATATCTTGAATAAAAAATGATAATTAACTATAGTGCTGTTTGATTTTTTAAATAAAAAACTAACTTGCAAACGATTTGGTTTTCAACTTAAATTCCTATGCTATATGAAAAAATATATTTGTTTTAGTATCGTGATAATAGTCATGACTACCTTAGGGGTTTCATGCAGTAAAAAAAAGAAGGTAGCAAAAGGTTTGACACTGAATGACTGTCCTATTGTGGCTCATCAGGAATATACTAATGGTGATACTTTAACAGTGTGTGATTTTGCTTCTGTTAAAGACACGTTTAATATTCCATTAAGTGTATTTCTGTCTTCTTTTGAAATTGTCCAGCTGGAAAATACGGAAGAAGCATTGACCGCAGAAGATGGCGTTGTCACGGTAAGTGATAACTACATTGGAGTATATTCTTTTAAAGCTGGAGCTTATAAACTCTACAATAAAAATGGGAAATATATGTGTACTGTGTCTTCTCCCGGACAAGGACCAGATCAATACTTTATAGGCCTGTATGATAGTTATATCGATGAAAATAATGGAAGAATATATTTGTTGGCATTTAGAGCAAGTAAAATCTTAGTTTTTAACTTGGAAGGAAGAGCTTTAGAACATATTCCTCTATCCTATATAGCCCACAAAGGACGATTTATTATTCATCCGAAAACGGAGACAATAACGATGATGGCTTTGCCATTTATTGATACCCCTTCAGTTATTTGGGCACAAGACTTCAAAGGAAATGTACTTCAAGAAATTCCTACGGGTCAGTTTCTAATCCATCCAGGAGACTATAGTAATGAAGTCTGGGAATCACTAAATACAATAAATCAAGATTTCTCATTATTAAAATGGGTTGAGTCTGAGGATACACTTTATCATTATCTGAGAAAAGAAAATCGATTGAAACCACATTTCACTTTTGATTTCAAAGGTGAACCTATTCGTCATAACTACATAGAATTACCTGATTATTATTTAACTTGGTTGATTACCCAAGTTGCTTGGAACGGAGAAATGCCTCGTTTTCCAAAAGTACTAATAGACAAAAAAACTTTACGCGGTTGTTATATTGATATTAAATGGAATATGCTAGGTAATATTGACGGTTCCAATAGAATATCTTTTAGTCGTGGTTATTTTACGGCCAATATGGAACCTTACAAATTGAAAGAACAGTTAGAAAAAGTACTAGCTAAATCAGATAAATTAACTCCTGAGATGCGTCAGAAGTTGAAAACTTTAAATAAGAATATTACAGATGATGATAATAATATTCTGTTTATCGGGAAGCTGAAGACAAGGTAATATCATAAAGTTAGCGGGCTATAAATAATTGAAAATTTTATTGATTCGATTTTACCATGAAGGAACTTGAAAAGTTGATCTTTTTTATGAGGGGTAATTTATATATATTGATTTCAGTTGTTTTGTTTAAACTAATTAATAACATATTTGTATGAAAAGAACCATCGCTTTTTTATTAATGATCCTTTTTATAGGGGCAGGGTGCGGACAAAGGCAATCGGGTAACGATGATCTTGTCTTGGTTGATATTACAAAAACTCCTTCCTCCAAAAAAGAACTGATTCTTCAGGATTTTATGGATGTGGAATATATTGCGCTGGAAACAAATGATGAATTTGTTAATCAAGGGTTTGTACAGGCTATTGGTGAAAAAAATATTTTAGTCAGAAACTATAAGGATGATGGTGATATTTTTGTCTATGACCGTACAGGAAAAGCTCTCCGAAAGATTAACCGCAAAGGTCAAGGTGGCGAGGAGTATACCGGCGTTTTTAATATGATTCTGGATGAAGATAATGATGAAATGTTTGTGTCTGATATTTACGCAAAAAAAATTGTGGTATACGATATGTACGGAACTTTCAAAAGAAGTTTTAAGCACAAGGAAGGGACAGGATCTCAATTTTATATAGACATGTTCAATTATGACAAAGATCATCTGATTTGTTATGATGAATATAATGAAGAAATACCATTCCTTATTATATCTAAACAGGATGGTAAAGTTGTCAAAGAAGTTGAAGTTCCATACAAAGAAAAAATCTTTTTACAACAACAAATGAGGGATGAGGCAAGTGATATAACATACACAGTAGGGCCGGGTCCTCACCGCTCAATTATTCCATTTAAAGGTGACTGGCTGTTATCTGAACTCTCTTCAGATACGGTGTATTCTTTATTGTCGGATTATAGTTTGCGACCGTTTCTGGCAAGAACTCCGCCTATTGGATCTATGGACCCGAAAGAGTTTCTTCTTATGAGACTATTTTCTGATCGTTATTATTTTATGGAAACTATAAAAAACGTATATGATTTTGATAGTAAATCAGGATTTCCCCGGACTTTTCTTATGTATGATAAGCTGGAAGATTCCTTTTTCAAGTATACCGTTTATAATGGAGACTATACGATTAAGGAAGAAATTTATATGAATAGTTTTAGACCTGTAAATCACGAAATAGAATCATGGCGATCTTTAGAATCTTATCGCCTCATATTATCATATGAGAAAGATCAGTTAAAAGGCAAACTAAAAGAAATAGCCGCGACTTTAGACGAAGATTCCAATCCCGTGATTATGCTGGTTAAGCATAGGTGAATGTTGTAATATAAAGAAAGGGTGACAAAAACAAATTTGCCACCCTCTTTCTGTTTCTATGTTTCCGGATTGATTATTGGATAGAGTTCAATAAATCAACTTTTCCTTCATTTACTAATTTAAGAATTAGTTCGCCGAACAAGGTGTTTTGCCATGCAAACCAAGAACGGGTGAAGTTTTTGGGATCATCTTTGTGGAATGATTCGTGGATAAAACCTGTTTCCGCATCTGTGTTTATGATCATTTTAATGCATTCTTTTATCTCTTGGTCATCCTGAGATGTGAATGCTTTCATCATGATGCTCATTGGCCAAACCATATCGTATCCAATATGCGGACCTCCGATTCCTTCCCCGGCTTTGCCTTTGAAGAAGTAAGGATTATCCTGGCTCCAAACAAACTTGCGTGTGTTTTGATAAATCGGATCATTTACGTTTACATCGCCTAAATAAGCAGAAGAAAGCAAACTTGGAGCATTTGAGTCGTCCATCAAATACTGATTTCCGAATCCGTCAACTTCGAATGCATAGATCTTGCCGTATTTAGGATGGTTGTTGATTGCGTATTTTTGCAACGCGGTTTCTACTTCAGAGGCTAATGCTGTACATTCCTGAGCCAGATCAGTGCGTTTGCTTACTTCCGTCAGGATTTCGGCCGCTTTGCGTAATGAGGTTACGGCAAAAAAGTTGGATGGAACCAAAAATAAGAAAGTGGTAGCATCGTCTGAAGGACGAAATGCCGAAGCAATCAGCCCTACGGGATTTACCGGATTACCTTTTCCGTCGTTGTTCATCGTGTCTAACTGACGTTCCGTTTTACGTTGGAATCTGTAAGGGCCGGGACCATCTTTGCGTTGTTGTTCTTTGAATGTTTTCAGAATATTCTGAATAGCACCTAACCATTCTTCGTCAAAAATGCTGCTGTCTCCAGTTGTTTTCCAGTAGTGATAAGCCAATCGAAGAGGATAGCACAACGAATCGATTTCCCATTTGCGTTCATGCAATTCCGGTTTCATGTCTGTATTGTCAGACATCCACTGATGATCCGGATTAGGGTCGTGCGGATCAAGGAAAGCATTGGCGTAGGGGTCAAGAATAATACATTTGAATTGACGGCGAATAACACCTGCCAACATGGCTTTCAACTCCGGGTCTTTGTTGGCTAATTGCACATAAGGCCAAACCTGAGCTCCGGAATCGCGAAGCCACATCGCGTGGATATCTCCGGTATAAACAACCGTGTCGTCTTTACCGTCTGTTTTACGATAGCGCACCGTTGTATCGAGCGTATTCGGAAAACAGTTTTCGAACATCCAAGCCAGCTTTGCGTTCTTCAACATTTTCGTAACCCGCAGAATCTCTTGCTCAACCGCTTTTGATGTAAAATACCTGTCGGCCTTAGCCGGACGATTTGTTTTTGTATAGTCAGAACCACTTTCTATACGCGTGTTGTCCGCAGGTAGTGATAAATAATCGGTAGAGGCGTAAACCTCATTTCCGGCTAATAGCGCGATGGCTATAGCCGAATAACCTAAAATACTTACTTTTTGCCTTTTATTCATGTCTTATTAAAATTTATAAAAATGCCAGTCTGGCATACATTTCTACTATTGCCGCCTGTGTAAGCAGCCATTTCTTATCGTCTTTCTTTTGCCCTGTCCAGTCGGTGTTGAATAATCCGTTATCATCACGCATTGTATTCCACGCCTGATCCAGACTTTTGTTGAACATATCTAAATAGGTACGGTCTTTGTCAATTGTATATAGCTCCACAAACCCGCGTAGCATAACAGCCGTAAACCAAATGTCGCCATTTTTTATCAAACGGAAAGAAGTTTGATCCTTTCCTGTAAAATCAACGAAGAAATAAGAAGAACAACCTTTTGCGATTTGCTGCGCGTCGGTAAGGTATTCTTTCTTTTCTGTCAGCTTATATAAAATTGATGCGGCCTGAATCATTTGTCCGCTGTTATAGGCATATTTTGTCTTTTCAACAGAACCGTCCATACGGATATTGTCATAGAAAAGATAGTCTTCCGTATCCTGAAGATTATTTTTCGTCCAGTTATATAAATTCAGTCCCTGATGATAATAACTGCTATCTCCTGTCGCGATAAATAACTTGAGCGCGTATACGGCACCCGGCGCATTGGAACAGGTGTTCTTTGATCCCTTTTTTTGTTCGCACCAGTAAATACCACCACCTAAATTATCGTCTGTACCACTTTGAATGAACTTCCAGATCAACTCTGCTTTCTCGAGATATCGCTTTTCGTTTGTCAGCATGTAGCTATCGGTAAAGTCGATACCCAACCAAACATTGTCATCGTAAAACCGATCAGATACCGGAGCCTCATTTATATATGAACTGTATGCGGAAGGCTGTCTTTGAGTGTCAAAATACGCCTCTAACCCGATAAGTACCTTTTCGTCAAGTATTTTTTTGAACGCAGCATCTTTTGTTGATTCAAACAAAACAGTAACCGCCGAGAACGTGCCGGAGTAAGGCCATAAATACGAATAAGCATTTGGCACATTGGTCTGTACTTCCGACGCTAAATAAGTAGCTTTGTGCTGATCGTCGAAAGGAAAAGTCTCCCTTAATAATTCCGTTCCCGCTATTCCATAATGTTGATACAGTGAATCAAGCGTTTGAGAAGCCCTGACCAGATTATTGTTCACAGAACCATCCTCCCCGGCCTCAGAGCTTTTGCCCTTACAAGCGGATAGAATAAAAACACATACTAAAAAAGAAATAAAACTTAAACTGTTTCTCTTAATCATTTCAATCCTATTTTAAACTGTTTTTATCGGCAGCCCTCAAGCATCAATCAGAGCAGCGTATGGGTGTTAAAACGAACACAAATATACGTATTCCCATTGATTTTTTCCATTTTTTTATTTTACCTCAGGATGGTATATTAACATAACGTTTTTAAAACTCGGTATTACTGTATTTTAATGTTAAAATAATGTTAAAACGACTCTTCGGATGCGGTTTTGTAAGTTGTTGATTATCAATTATATATAAAGGGTAAAAATATAAAGGTTATTTTTGGAAAAATAAAGGATGTTTTTGGAAAAATAAAGGTTATGTTTTTTTTTATAAAGGATATTGATCTTGACGGTTTTTTTAATTGGTAGGAGTCGATCATTTCGAATAGATGCTTATCTTTGTATTATGCAAAGAATAATCGCTCATATTGAACATCTGTTATTGACGCATGATTGTGTGATAGTTCCTAAACTTGGAGGTTTTGTGCTTCAAACCGTACCGGCCTCATATTCTGCGGAGGAACATATCTTCAGACCGATGCGTAAGGATCTGTTGTTTAATCGTACACTTAATCATCAGGATGGTTTGTTGGTGGAGGCCTACATGAAAAAATATGCCGTAGGTTATAGCAAAGCCGCTGAAATGGTGAGTCAAGATGTGGAAGTATTGCTGCAACGGCTTAATGCTTGCGGGCAGATAGAACTGGGCGCCATCGGTACTTTGCGTTTGGGGGATGAAGCACAGTTGGTATTTACTGTGGCTGAAGAAAACCAGCTGGGTATAGGTGCCTATGGTTTGCCTTCTTTTTACCTGACGCCTCTGTCACTGCTTAAGCGGGAAGAGGAGGATTTGTTTATTCCTGCATACTCGTCCGACGAACTCAAAAGAAAAGACAAAATATACATTGGTATAAATAAAAGTGTAATCCGGGTGGCCACTGCAGTAGCTGCGGTAATTGCTTTTGTACTTTTAATTTCTACTCCAATAAGGGATGTTAACCCATCGACCTATACGGCAAGTTTTATTCCTTCTGAAGTAACGGTCAATAAACCGGCGGAGCACCTGAACCCGGGTGTTGTGGAGGAAACGACTCCTGCTGTATCTGTAGAATCGGAGGTTGTGCCCGAAGCGACTGTTCTACCGGAACCTGCCCCCGTTGTGCGGAAAACAGGAAAGACCTATTATATTGTAATCGGTAGTTTTCCGAACGAGGAATCAAGCCGGAAATTTATTTCGCAAATAGATAGAACTTTATCTCCAAATGTTGGATTTGTAGCAAAAGGAGAGAAGGTACGTGTGTATTCAGACAAGTTTGATAATAGAGAAGAAGCGGAGTCATATCTTTCCGTTGTTCGTCAGACAGATAAATATAAGGATGCCTGGTTGTTTATCAGCCGTTAATGAATTCTATTCCATTGGATTTTGTACTCGACACGGATAATAAAGAGTTTCAGGATGCATTGCAACTGATAACTTATACACGTCAGTCTGTTTTTCTGACCGGAAAAGCCGGCACCGGCAAATCCACTTTCCTGAAATACATTTGCGAACATACCAAAAAAAAACATGTTGTACTTGCTCCGACAGGCATAGCTGCTATTAATGCGGGAGGAGTAACGTTGCATTCTTTCTTTAAACTGCCTTTTCGCCCGATCTTGCCCGATGATCCGGACTTGAGTGTAAAGGGTGGGCGTATTTTTGATTTCTTTAGATACAGA
Source organism: Massilibacteroides vaginae (assembly GCF_900178525.1). Taxonomy (GTDB): domain Bacteria; phylum Bacteroidota; class Bacteroidia; order Bacteroidales; family Tannerellaceae; genus Massilibacteroides; species Massilibacteroides vaginae. The sequence continues at coordinate 728,164 of NZ_FXDJ01000008.1, read as the reverse complement.
AAGGAACACCGCAAAATACTGGCTGAAGTGGAGCTGGTGATTATCGATGAAATATCGATGGTAAGGGCTGATATTATAGACTGTATAGATCGTATTTTGCGGATTTATTCTCAAAACACTCGTTTGCCTTTCGGTGGGAAACAATTGCTTTTTGTTGGCGATGTTTTTCAATTGGAACCTGTTGTTCCTTCTGATCAGCGCGAGATATTGAACCTTTTTTATCCCACCCCTTTTTTCTTTTCAGCCCATGTGTTTAGAGAAATTAATCTCGTGCCGATAGAGTTGCAAAAGGTTTACCGGCAAAATGACCCTGTGTTTATTAATGTTCTGGATCGTATTCGTAGCAATACGGCTCGTCCTGAAGAATTAAAGATATTGAATGAGCGTGTTTTCCCTTCGTTTGTACCACAGGAAGAAGATATGTTTATTACGTTGGCAACGCGTCGCGACCAGGTAGACTTTATTAATGAGAAAAAATTAGCGGAACTCTCCGGAGAAGAGTTTATCTCCTTGGGCACGATAGATGGAGATTTTCCCGAAAGTTCTTTGCCTACGCAGCTAAAACTGGCAATCAAAGATCAGGCACAAGTTATTTTTATTGATAACGATCCGGACCGAAGATGGGTTAACGGTACTATCGGACGTGTTTCCGGTATAGATGATACGGGTAATGTATATGTGTTGTTGGAAAATGGATCGGAGCATCTGGTTGAACGTACTTCCTGGCGGAATTATAAATACAAATATAATGAAGAGGAAAAGCGAATCGAAGAAGAAATTATCGGTACATTTGAACAACTCCCGATTCGTTTGGCCTGGGCTATTACCATACATAAAAGTCAGGGACTGACGTTTAGCCGGGTTGTAGTTGATTTGAGTAAGGGTGTATTTGCCGGAGGGCAAACCTATGTTGCTTTAAGTCGCTGCACAAGTCTGGATGGGCTGGTGTTGAAAAGCAAACTGTCTCCCTATGATATTTTCGTGAGGAAGGAGATTGAAGAATTCAGCCGGCAGTTCAACGATCACCGGTTGATAGAAAAGAGTTTGCGCGAAGGAGAAGCCGACCGGTTATACGCTCAGGCTACCGAAGCTTTTAAGCAAGGAAAGGTTGACAAGGCCGCACAGGCTTTCGGAGCCGCGGTAAGTAAGCGGAATGAATTAGACAAAGAACCGGTTCGACGCTTGCTTGGTAGGAAGTTGCGTGTAATAAATCGTCAGCAGGATGAAATTACGGCTTTGAAAGACAAACTGCAAGAGAGTAAAAAAATCCTTTCAGAGTATGCCCGTGAGTATTACCTGATGGGGAATGAATGTATTACACAAGCACATGATAGTAGGGCAGCGCTCAGAAGCTTTGACAAAGCGTTGAGGTTAGATCCCTTGTTTACTGACGCGTGGGTGAGGAAAGGAGTGACCTTACTGGATATGGGAGAACTTTATGATGCTCATGTTTGTTTAAATGAAGCTGTAAAACAAAAGCCACACGCTTTTAAAACGCACTATAACCGGGGTAAATGTCACCTGTTATTGAAAAATCATGAAGAGGCAATGACCGATTTTACGATAGCGATCAAAGCAAAGCCAAAACATGCCGCCGCGCACGAATATCTGGCAGAAGCATATTCGGGTATGGGCGAAGAAGAATTGGCGCAAAAACATAGAGACATTGCAGATATGTTGCGAAATAGATCTGAAAGCTTTTAGCAATCAGATCACATGAATTTTAATCATTATAAGCTTAAGCGTATGAAAAAAATATCATTGATTTTATTTGTTATCATACTGTTTTCTGTTGTCGTACTGATTTATAGTTATCAGAGTACTAAAGAACAGGAACGGTACGTTGTTGTGCTTTCGTTAGATGGATTTAGGTCAGACTATCCCGGACGGGCTAAAGTGCCAACCTTGGATTCGCTGGCTAAAGCAGGTGTGAAAGCCGGCTTCCGACCGAGCTTCCCGAGCTTGACTTTTCCGAATCATTACGCAATGGCTACCGGTTTGCATCCGGATCATAACGGACTTGTTAGTAATTCATTTTATGCCCCCGACCTGGATAGTATTTATCGGATAGGAAATCGCAGAGCTGTGGGAAATCCTGATTTTTACGGTGGCGAACCAATTTGGGTAACCGCCGAGAAACAAGGGGTAAAATCTGCTTCGTACTTTTGGGTAGGAACAGAAGCACCCATACAAGGCATACAGCCCTCTATCTGGAAGAGTTTTGACAAAACGGTTCCTTTTACGGATCGTGCCGACTCTGTAGTTGCATGGCTGCAATTGCCCGAAGATGTTCGCCCTCATTTATTGATGTGGTATATTGAAGAACCGGATGGCGTTGGTCATGCGGTAACTCCCGACTCCACTGCTATTGTAGAAACGATAGAGTCTTTAGATGGCGTTTTGAATCATTTCTTTACGGCAGTACGAAAGTTAGACATTTTTCCCCAAATAGATTTTATCGTTTTGTCTGATCACGGTATGGCTACTTATTATCCGGAGAGCTATGTGAATCTGAATAATTACCTGCCACGGGATAGCTTCGATTATATATTTGAAGGAGTACCTACGCTGTTGTATCCGAAATCTACTTACGTGGATAGTGCTTATGCCATACTTCAGCGCGTTCCTCATGTAACCACCTGGCGTAAGCATGAGATTCCCGACAAATATATGTATGGAACGCATCCCCGTATTGGAGAACTTGTGGTTATGCCGGATATTGGAACTATGCTTCACTTCCGTGCAAAAGATTACCCTATCCTGGGTGGTGCTCATGGCTATGATAACTTCTCACCGGAAATGGAAGCTATCTTTTATGCCGCGGGTCCTTCTTTTAAAGAGAATGAGGAAAGACCTACAATGGCGAATGTAAATCTTTACCTGTTGGTGGCAACTTTGTTAGGGCTTGATCCTGCGCCGAATGACGGTGATAGTACCGCTGTTCAGGGATTGTTAAAGTAAATATCATTTTGTACGTTTCTATTCATATAAATTTCACCTAAAATAATTAGTCTAATGAGAACAATATTATTGGGGATATTCTCCCTGATTTTGGGATTTTCCCCTCTTAACCTGCAAGCATGGGGACCAACCGGGCATCGTGTTATCGCTGAAATCGCGCAGCGTAATTTGAATAGAAAAGCGAATAAACAGGTTACAAAGTTGCTGGATAATTATCCTATGGCTTATTGGTCTGTTTGGGCGGATAACATCAAATCGGATACAACCGACCGATGGACGCATACGCATATATGGCATTATGTGAATATTCCGGGAGATCTTCAGAAACAAGAGATGGAGCAAGCGGTGAATGATGTGAAACAAGCTAATGTTTATAGCGAAATACAGTTATTGTGTGATGTAATCAAAAATAAAAACACCGCAACAGATGAAAAGCGGGAAGCTTTGTACTTCCTGATTCATTTGGTAGGGGATTTACATCAGCCGATGCATATTGGTCGTGAAGCGGATCTGGGAGGAAATAAAATAACCGTTTACTGGTTTGGAACGCCAACCAATATTCATGCAGTCTGGGATTCGAATTTAATTAATAATGAAAGATATAGTTATACTGAATACACTGCTATTTTGAACCGGATTTCTTCAAAAGAGAAAAAAGAAATACAAAAAGGTACAGCAATGGATTGGTTATTCGATACGTATCAAATCACAAATGAGATATACTCATCGGTTAAGAACGAAGATAAACTATCCTATGCGTATCCTTATAAATATAAATCAACGGTGGAGCTTCAACTGCAACGTGCCGGCTTAAGATTGGCCGCGATACTAAACCAGCTCTTCTGATTGTGTAGATGAAAAGATAAAAAAACCGCTTTGCGATTCTTCAAATAACTATCATCCCGCCCCTCCCATGATATCCAGCAATTCGTTGGTAATGGCTTGCTGGCGGGTTTTGTTGTATTGAAGTGTCAGCTCCTGGATCAGGTCGTTCGCATTGTCGTTGGCTATCTGCATGGCCAGCATACGAGCGGCATGTTCGGCCGTAACGGTGTCGAGCAGCGTCGTATAGATATGCAGGTGAAGTACCTTCGGCAGTAACAGGGCCAGCAACTCCTCGGATGAGGGTTCGAGGATGTAATTGAACGATGTGCCGGACGATTCTACCTCCGGCAGGGTAACCGGCAGGAATACCTTTTCGGTCAGTATCTGCTCTGCCCTGTTTTTGAAATGATGGTAGAGTAGTTCCACTCGATCTACCTCTTCGGAGGTGTAAAGCGTCATCAGTGCGGTAGCCAGCTTGCTGGCGTCCTCGTAATCCAGCTTGTCGGCAATCGACAGATAACTGTCGTCTGTCTGATATCCGGCTTTATGAAGTTCGTCGGCTATCTTTTTGCCGACAGGGTAGAGGCGTACAGCGACACCTTCCGTCTTGTAGTGTTGAAGGCGGGTAGCGAGCTCCTTCCATATATTGGCATTGAAAGCACCACACAGACCTGTGTTGGACGAGAAAGCAACGATAGCCACCTGCTTCACCTCCCGGCAGGCGGCATAAGGTGAAGTCTGTTCGCTTTCGGCTGCCAAAGTTCCCTCCAACAGCGTGCTCAGCTTACTCTCGTATGCCAGCATACGTTCCACAATCGTCTGCGTATGATGTAGTTTGGCAGAAGATACCATCTTCATGGCAGAAGTGATCTTCTGCGTGTTCCTAATCGACGCGAGACGTATTTTTATCTCTTTCAGTGATGCCATAATTCAAATTCTATATTCAATCTGCTTTGTATGCTCCGCTTACCTGGTGGGCTGTTTCCTCCAGAATGCGGCAGACCTCGTCGTTTATCACCCCCGATTTCAGTACGTCCAATACATCCCGCTGATGGTTGGTGACCAATGTTTGCAGGTATGCGTTTTCGAAATCGTGCACATGCTTTAACGGCACCTCTTTCAGTAAGCCTTTGGTTGCGCAATACAGGATAGCTATCTGTTGCTCTACTGGCATCGGGCTGTACTGAGGCTGTATGAGCAGTTGAGTGTTTTTCTGTCCCTTGTTGATCGTAAAGGCTGTGATAGCATCCATCTCGCCACCAAACTTCGTAAATGATTCGAGTTCGCGGAATTGTGCCTGGTCTATCTTCAATGTCCCGGCCACCTTCTTCATCGCTTTCAGCTGGGCGTTACCTCCTACACGGGATACAGAAATGCCGACGTTGATAGCCGGACGATTTCCTTGGTTAAATAGGTCTGTCTCCAGAAATATCTGTCCGTCGGTTATAGAAATCACGTTGGTCGGGATATAGGCCGAAACGTCGCCTGCCTGTGTTTCGATAATTGGCAGGGCAGTCAGCGAACCACCACCTTTTACAATCTCTTTCATACTGTCCGGCAGGTCGTTCATCTTGCAGGCCACTTCCTGTTGGTTGATGATTTTCGCCGCACGTTCGAGCAAGCGGGAGTGAAGGTAGAAGATATCACCCGGATAGGCCTCGCGTCCGGAAGGGCGGCGCAGGATCAGCGACACCTCACGGTAGGCAACAGCCTGTTTGGAGAGGTCGTCGTAAACAACCAGGGCATGTCGTCCGCTGTCACGGAAATATTCGCCGATAGCCGCTCCTGCAAAGGGAGCGAAGTATTGCATGGCTGCCGGGTCAGAAGCAGTGGCACTGACAACGATCGTGTAGTCCATAGCCCCTTTCTCCTGGAGTGTGTTGACCAAAGAGGCAACAGTTGAACCCTTTTGTCCGATCGCTACGTAGATACAATACACCGGAGTGCCGGCCTCGTAATTAGGGCGTTGGTTAATAATGGTATCGATCGCGATGGAGGTCTTGCCGGTCTGACGGTCGCCGATGATTAATTCACGCTGACCGCGTCCGATAGGTATCATGGCATCTACCGCCTTGATCCCAGTCTGCAACGGCTCGTTGACCGGCTGACGGAAAATAACGCCCGGTGCTTTCCGCTCCAGTGGCATCTGGTATTTCTTTCCAACAATCCCGCCTTTCCCGTCGATAGGGTTGCCCAACGGGTCGATCACACGACCGATCATGCTTTCACTTACATCGATAGACGCGATACGGCGGGTACGTTTTACGGTATCACCCTCCTTCACCTGGTCGGTCGGTCCGAGCAATACGGCTCCCACGTTGTCCTCTTCCAGATTCATAACGATCGCTTCCATGCCGTTGTCGAACTCCAACAGTTCGTTGGCTTCGGCATTATCCAGCCCGTAGATGCGCGCTACCCCGTCGCTTACCTGAAGGACGGTACCCACTTCTTCCAACCGGATACTTGTTTTGATACCTTCCAGCTGCTGGCGTAATATGGCGGAAACTTCACTTACTTTTATCAGATCTGTCATAGTTGTTCTTCTTTTTTAATGTCGTTCGATCAGCTTGTTTCTAATCTCCCGGAGTTGTCTGGCGTAACTGGCGTCGATTCGGATATTGTCGATAAAAAGGACAAATCCACCAATCAGCTCCGGCCTGACTACACCTGTGAACTCAATCGTTTCACCGGTCTCTTTCTGCAGCTGTTGCTTCAGAAGTTTGCGGGTTGCTTCGTTCGCCGGAACCGGTGTCTTAAACAATATCCGGGTGATCTTTTTGTCTTTCCGATACCTATGGATATAGTTGTGTGTCATAAGAGATAACAAATTCTCCCTTTTGTGCTTCAACACCAGGCGGATAAAGCGGGTAAACAACTCACACACGTGCAAACCGGCGGCCGTTGTCAGTAGTTTTACTTTCTCCTCTTCGGGGAAGATCGGATTATCCACGACTGTCTTCATGCCCGCCTCATTCTCGAAACTGATGGCCAACATCTTCATATCCTCATATACCCGTGTTTCCTCTCCCTTCTCTTTTGCAAGCGAAAGGAGCGCTTTCGCGTACCGGGAAGAGATTGTACCTGCATCCATATATTATGATTTACTAAACGAAACTTTGTCAAGCAGCCCGTTGATGATCTTTTCCTGTTCATCGGTACGGCTGATTTTCTCATTCATAACTTTCTCCGCAATAGCTACAGATAAGTCGGCTATTTCGGATCGGACTTCGCGGATCGCTTTGTCCTTTTCCTCCCGGATGCGCCGGGTAGCCTCTTCCTGTTGCAAGAGCGTTTCAGCTGAGGCCTTTTGTCGGGCTTCGCTGATAATTCGTTCTTTTTCAGCCAGGGCTTCTTTCAGAATTATATTCTGTCGCTCTCTTGCCTGCGTAAGCATCTTTTCTCCTTCGGCCTGAATACCGGCAAGCTGATCGTTTGCCTGACGTGCCGCCTCGAGGGACTGGTCGATGTATTCTTTCCGTTGTTCTATAGCCTTGATTATGACCGGAAAACCATACTTGGAAAGAATGGCAAAGACGATTCCGAAAGACAGGATCATCCAGAATAAAAGCCCTATGTCTGGTGTGAGCAATGACATAGCTTATTTGTTTTTATTGAAATAAAGCCAGGAAACACACCACCACAGCAAAGAGAGCAACACCCTCTACCAACGCGCCCATGATAAGCATAGACGTACGAATATCTCCGGCAGCTGATGGCTGACGGCTGATTCCCTCAACGGCTCCTTTCCCGATCATTCCGATGCCTATACCTGCGCCGATCGCGGCTAATCCTGCACCCACGGTTGCTCCCAGTTTTGCGATGCCCATACCGGCTGTCGCTGCTTGTAATAAAATTGCTGATAACATAATAATTTCAATATTTAAAAAGAATTAGTAACCTTATTTTAAATCAATTTGTTTATTTATTCTCTGATCTTGGCCATTCCTATATAGTTGGCCGACAGTAGAGTGAATATATAAGCCTGTAAACAAGCCACCAACAGTTCGAGACAGTTCATAAATATAGTGAACAGTACAGAAACGACTATCATTGTGCTGTTGATAATAAGCCCCATTGAAGCGGTGATAAATATCAGACAAGTCAGCGCCAGAATGATTGTATGCCCTGCCATAATATTGGCAAACAGACGGATCATCAGGGCGAAGGGCTTTGTAAATACACCGAAGAACTCCACAAATGGCATGATTGGCAAAGGTAATTTCAAGAAGATAGGCGTATTCGGCCAAAAAATCTCTTTCCAGTATTCCTTGGTAGCAAATAGATTTACCGCCAGGAAAGTACATAGAGCCAATACAGCCGTGATCGTAATATTGCCTGTGATGTTAGCCCCTCCGGGAAATATCGGAATAAGACCAATCAGGTTGTTGATCAGGATAAAGAAAAAGACCGTCAGCAGATATGAAGAGAAAGGCCGATACTCTTTACCAATTCCCTCCTTGATCACTTTTTCATGAATAAACAGAATGACCATTTCCATTAATCCGGTGAATCCGCCCGGAGCTTTACCGGGATGTTTTTTATACCAGCGTGCTGTACGCAGTACGATGAAAAGCAATATACAGCAACTGAACAACAGACCGGCTGCGTTTTTGGTCAGCGACAGGTCCAGTGGTTTAACCTCCTCTCCGCTGCTGTTTCTCTCCACAACCTTTCCGGCATAATCACCCTCTTCTGCTATATAGTAATTGTGATATATTTTCCCATGATGCAACTGTGAGGAGAGGAATAAATCCCATCCACGCGCTTCACTTCTCACCAGAATTGGAAGCGGCAGCGAAATTTCCCGGCCATCCCATTCGGCGATATGCCAAGTGTACGCATCCTGTATATGCGAAAATACGATCTCTTGCACATTTATCTTTTCCGGTTCGTCGCCTGCGACCGACGCTTTGGCCGGCATGCTGATACAGATGAAAAGCAGAAAGATAACCCCCAAGAGGTATTTATTTTGTATTCTGTTCATCTTTTTCTTTTTTCTCAGTTTTCATTCTTTTCTTCTCATACAGATACATTGTATAGGTTTCCAGCATGAGGTAGATGAAATAAAACAACATCATTGTAAACCCGAACGCTTTCAGGTTTTTGCCGATCATCGCGGCGTATAGCCAAAGGAATATGAGCGCAAGTACAATTTTGCACAGCCGGACTATCATATATGTTACAATGGTGACATCGCCTCGTTTTCGTTTCACATGATCGAGGAAGAAAGTCATCAGCATAGCCATCAACCAGTAGAATACCGGAATAGACGGATACCAATCGAAATATTCGGATGGCCAAATTGTGTATAGTAAACCTCCTAACGTGATACCGATAATCGCATTAATAAAGGTAATCAACCCCATTAACTTCATTTTTAATCTACCGCTGCTCATAATCGTATTGTTTATTCGATGCATACAGACAAGATATCGTTTTTTATTTCAACAAATCCACTCTGTATTTTTATTTCTTGTTCTCCTTCCTTCTTGTTAGTCTGATACCGGATAGCACCTTCTCTCAGCGCGGCTATCATGGGAGCGTGATGCGGTAAAACATCGAACATCCCGGCAACGCCAGGGAAGGATACGTATATCGCTTCTCCTTTAAATAATATACCTTTGGGAGATATGACTTCCAGTTCCATACGTTATTAGTTTGCTTGTTCTGCCAATTGCTTTCCTTTTTCAATCACATCTTCAATCGTACCAACATTGAGGAAGGCCTGTTCGGGGATATCATCCGTCTCGCCATCCATAATCATATTGAAACCATGAATAGTATCTTCGATAGAAACCATGACACCCGGTATGCCGGTGAATTGTTCTGCCACAGTGAAAGGCTGCGACAGGAAACGTTGTACGCGGCGGGCACGGTTTACTGTTTGACGGTCTTCGTCCGAAAGTTCTTCCATACCCAGGATAGAGATGATATCCTGTAGTTCCTTGTTGCGTTGAAGAATTTGTTTTACGCGCTGAGCTGTTTCGTAATGCTCCTTTCCAACAACCAGCGGGTCGAGGATACGGGAGGTTGATTCCAGCGGATCCACAGCCGGATAGATGCCAAGCTCGGTAATCTTACGGCTCAACACAGTGGTGGCATCCAGGTGCGTAAAGGTGGTGGCCGGTGCCGGGTCGGTCAAGTCGTCGGCAGGTACATAAACAGCCTGAACGGAGGTGATCGAACCTTTCTTTGTCGAAGTGATACGTTCCTGCATGGCTCCCATTTCAGTGGCCAGTGTTGGTTGATACCCTACGGCAGATGGCATACGTCCCAGCAGGGCGGATACTTCAGAGCCGGCCTGGGTGAAACGGAATATATTATCGATAAAGAACAGAATGTCGCGTGTTTCGCCTTCCGGTGCCAGGTCGCGGAATGATTCGGCGATGGTTAGCCCGGACAAGGCCACCGACGAGCGTGCTCCGGGCGGTTCGTTCATCTGCCCGAACACCAGCGTGGCCTGCGATTTGGCAAGCTCTTCGTGGTCTATCTTCGACAGGTCCCAATTACCGGCTTCCATACTTTCCCTGAACTCCTTGCCATACCGGATTACGCCCGACTGGATCATTTCACGCAGCAAGTCATTCCCTTCGCGGGTACGTTCACCTACGCCGGCAAAGACGGAAAAACCATTATTCTTTTTAGCAATGTTATTAATTAGCTCCATGATAAGAACAGTCTTACCCACACCGGCCCCTCCGAACAGTCCGATCTTCCCCCCTTTGGAGTAGGGTTCCAGCAGATCGATTACCTTAATGCCTGTATAAAGTACCTCCTGACTGGTTGTCAGATCCTCAAACTTTGGGGGTTCACGATGAATAGGGAGTGCCCCTTTCCGGTCTAATTCTTTCATCCCGTCAATCGAATCACCGGTGACGTTCATCAGACGGCCTTTTACCTGATCGCCAACCGGCATGGTGATAGGCGAGCCACATGAAATGGCTTCCATTCCCCGCTGTAGTCCGTCTGTCGTGTCCATAGCGACTGTGCGTACAGTGTTTTCTCCAATATGTTGCTGTACTTCAATAATTAACGTTTTTCCATTGGGACGGGCTATCTCCATGGCATCATGAATACGGGGTAGTACTATTTTTACTCCTTTTTCATTATCGAAGTGGATATCCACAACCGGCCCGATCACCTGTGAAACATTACCTTTTGTTTCTTCCATACAATTCTATATTAACCTTTTTCAATCTGTTTTCAAAATTACAATATTACGAAAACAACCTAGTGGAAATCCGAACATATTACTTTTTGGGCTTTTTTGCATTTAGTTAAACTTTAAACTAATTTTAAATATGTATCTAAACAAACCAATAACTTTTAAATATGGCACAATTCGGAGCAAATATGCCTGAAATCTCTCTCCAAAACTGCATTTTGGGATTGATGTCAAAAATGGAAGTGAAAGGTTTATTATGTGTTTTTGTGTTAAAATATGTCTTTTGAAAAGAGGTGATCCGGACTGTCGACTCGAACTATACCCAATCATCAAGTAATATTTATAAGATGCCTCAATGCGGAAAACAGGAAAGATAAAAAAAACCGCTTTGCGATTAATTCACAAAGCGGTTTTTCGTAAATACAATCTTCTTAGTTGAAGATATAGCGTAAGCTAAACTGAATAGAATAAGTGGAAGCAAAACTATTGTATTTCGTGTAGCTTTCAGTTAATCTTTTTCCGTTGTTTTGTTGGAAAGTATATCCATTTGCTGTTCCTTCCGCGGTGTTGTATGATAACAATGAATTGTTATTTACACTTTTATAAAGACCCCAATCACGGTTTAACAGGTTTAGGAAATTCTTTACGTCGATACCGAATTGCAGCGTGTTTTTCTTTCCGCCTACTAAGAAGTTATAATCCTGTACGAACTTGAAGTCTAATTGATGATGCCAAGGCATTACAGCACCGTTACGGTCTGCATATTCCCCTTTGTGATTCTTCAAATAGCTATCCTGATTGATGTATGCCCAGAAGTCATCACGCTGTTGATTTGCTGTGTAAACAATTTTCTCTCCGTTATCGTCAGTAATCATATAAGGCGTACCGGGTCTTGTTTCTTCAGCAAAAACCCAATTGTTCAGTTCTTCGCGGCTGGATGGTATATAGAGCAGGTTGTTTGCTCCTCCATCACCAACTACGTTGCCGGCCAAGGTGTAAGAATAGCGGGTTGCAGCATATCCTCCATTATAAGCCATGTTCATTCCTTCGTAAATCAATGAGAATGCCGACGAAGTTTTGTCATTGCCAATGCGGTATCCTAATGAAGCCACAATACGATGAGGAGATACATAACTACCATAACCAATCTCGTTATCGTTTACTCCGTTTATGGAGTTGGTGTTAGTTCTGTATGCCGAAGTTACCTGGCTACCCAATCCATCGTTATAGGCTTTGGAGTTAGAATAAGTATAAGCAAACGAAAGATCAAGACCAAAATTGAAATTCTTCGCCAACTGAGTGGTGATAGAATAGTAGTGCGCTTTACCACCTGCATTAGTAATCAGGAAAGCATTGTTTCTTGTATACCTGGCGTATTTATTTCTAACATCGTTCGGAGAAAGCTGAATAGTGCTTCCGTCAGCATATAAATTCTCGTTGGTAATAACAGACGGATTAATATCCTTGTTGAAAATTCCTTCAACAGTAAAATCAACATCTCCCGGTAGCTTGGCGTCGAATGCCAATGAGGTTTTCCAGGTAGAAGGCATCTTCAAATCTTTATCAATAATGGTTGGAGAAGAAGGGGCAGTTATTTCGGCCGGCTTAAAGTTTCCACCATAAAGCTCCTTTAAAATGTCTTGTACATTAGCATGGAAGCCTGGTTGAACACCACTTGCCTGGGCTGCTGTATTATAGTAGTATTGCGTTTGTCCGACATTTGAATTGCCGACTGCAGATACTAACCATACAAAAGGCAAACGTCCTACGAAGATACCCGTTCCTCCACGTAACACATATTTACGTTCGCCTGTTAAATCCCAGTTGAATCCAACTCTTGGCGATACGGATATTTTGGCTGATGGCAATTGGTCGGTTGAGAAATGACGCTCGGGCTGACCTTCTTTCGCGAAGTTTAAGTTGTAATAAGCTTCGTTGTAATTGTTTTTCAGATTGGGATAAACCGGCAATTCAAAACGCAGACCGGCAGTCAGTTTGAAGTTGTCGTTGAAGTTTATTTGGTCTTGCACGTAAAAGGCATATTGTTGCGTTTTCATTTTAGCCTCAAACTGCGACAAATCTTCGGAGTTGGAGTGGGTGACACCAAAAGCGGAAGGCTTGTTTCCGTTCGCGAAATCTTCCCACGACGAGAATATATAATAACCATTACCACCTTGCATAAAACCATTAACCGCGTCATTGCTTTCGAACTGTATACCGGCAAATAAGTTATGCATACCGATACTCATCGACACTTCGTCGGTAAACGACAGTGTTTTTACTTCACGCAAGTTGCCCGGTGTAAAGGGGTCGGGGCCAAAAGAGGCATAAACCGAACCTGCCTTCAGAATGTCTACCGTAGGGAATGCGCCACCAACGTATGTACGAGGTTCTTCCTGATAAGAATAAGTTGCACGTAAGGTGTTGTTCAGCTTTCCGTTCAGCCATTTAGAGTTCCATTCTGCAGCGTACGATGTAAAGTTTTGCTCCTGATAGTAACGAGAGCTTTCAAAGTAAAGACCCGGATAAGAAGTACGTCCGCTTCCTGCGCTGATACCGTCACCCCCGGGATAAATAGTGTTGGTTGTAAGTGGTGATGTAGAGCTGGAAGGACTGTTCGAATCTTTCATGTGTGTACGTGAAAAACGAACATTCACTTTATGATCATTGTTGATGTTCCAGTCTAATCTTCCCAACAGGCGATAAGCCGGAGTTTCAATGGAATAGTTTTGATAGCGTCCCGGGTTATATCCGTATTTTGTTTGCAGGAAATTACTCATCATGTCCATGTCTGAAACCGTAGGACGATGGATGTTTGCGGTATTACTACCCCAGTCTGCACTTTCACTACTACGAGCCTTAGCCGAAGGACCGGCTGTTACGTTATCTTCATACTCGCCGTTGATGAAGAAGAAAAGCTTGTTTTTAATAATTGCTCCACCCAAACTACCACCGTAAGTATGGTATTTAGACTCTTCTCTGGTCAAATCAACATCAGCTACATGATTACCTTTCCAATCCTGGTTGCTGATATAAGTATAAGCCGTACCTTTTATTTGATTCGTACCACTTTTGGTTACCGCGTTGATGGCACCACCTGTAAAACCGCTTTGACGTACATCGTAAGGAGTAACCGATACGGATATCTGTTCCAAAGCATCCAAAGAAATAGGCGATCCCCCTGCAGGCAGGTTCGAGCCAATACCAAATGCGTTGTTAAACGCAGCACCGTCTACCGTTACAAAAGACTGGCGGAAGTTACCACCACCAACTGCGAAACCATTTCCTGTGTTACCCCCTTGCGGTGTAAGACGCATAACATCGTTCATGCTGCGACTTACTGTAGGAAGCAAAGCCATTCGTTCGCTGTTTATATTTGTGATCGCACCGGCGCGGTCGGACTTCATGTTGCTGTTTTTAGAAGCCGTTACGACAACTTCGCTAAGTTCTTCACTTGATTCTTTCAAAGAAGCATTCAATAAATAGTTATCACCGAGTTGTAATTGAATTTCTGTATATACAGCCGGCTGATAACCTATATAAGATACTTCCGCTTTATATGGACCTCCTGTACGCATTCCGCTTAATGTGTATCGTCCGTTCTCATTGGTAATTGTTCCGTAGGTAGTTCCGGAAGGTTCGTGCGTAACAACAATTGTCGCGCCAATTACAGCCCCCTCTGTGTCGGTTACTATACCGCTCATACTGGCTGTAGTTACTTGTGCTGCTATGGGATAAGCACAGGCTAATGAAAAGAGGAGTAAAAAAGTTCTGATTTTAATCATTAACATAAGACATTACTATTAAGTTATAATTGTACAAAAGTAAGCTGTGAATAATTAATAATTGCAAAAAGCATATTACGATTGTGTGAAAATATGTTCCGATTACAGTATTTTTCACAAATATATGTAAATATCCGATATTATAAAACAATCATAAAAAATAATACCTTTGTAAAAATTCAAATTATAAGCATTAACATGATCGACAAACTTTTATTCGAGAATCTCACAAATATCAATGCGTATAATCAAATATCAGAAGCATTGAAAGAGGCGGCGGCTTTAAAAGACGTGGAAGTCTCCTTTCGCGGAGCGGAATGGGAGGTGGTTTATACCGCTTTCCAATCAATGAATGGCTGTGATTTTAAAGAAGAGATTGAAGCTAAGGCTATCGCGATATTAAAAACAAAAAATCCCGGACTGTTCTGATCCGGGATTTTTTGATGTTAATGATCGCAAACTTTACTAAGATCAACGGTAAAGCCATCGTTTATGTCCATAAACTTTCCTTTTCTTTTAAGAAAGAGAAGTAGCGCGTCTACGTCCATATCGCTGGCCGAGCAGGCATAAAAACGGGCGTCTGCGCCAAAGCGTTGAATAATATCGGCTTTTAATGTCTCCTCTGTATAACTTTGTCCTTCCATCATGTGAAGTACTTCATGTGCATGTATTTCTACCATAATTAAACTCAATATTAAATTAGCAGTGTAAAAATACGGAATGTTTAGCGATAAAATATGTAACTTTTATTACACCTGAAAAAAGAATGGCGGATCAATGAATAATAACGGTTCGTCACAAACTGTTTTTCCTACTTTTTAAGTTAAAATCAGGGGTAAATTTCTCTTTTTTTTGCCATTGCGTATATCGCTTGTAATCAGTAGGTTAAATATGGATGAAAACATAAAGGTTATTTTTCTAAACATAAAGGTTATTTTTGGAAAAATAAAGGTTATGTTTTGAAATATAAAGGATGCAGATTTGGCACCTTCATTTTGTGGGTGAATTTGAAATGTTAAATCGATTCGGATTTAAGTACGCGGTAGCCGAACCGGACAGTGTGTCCGGGGGCTTTGTATATATATTAATGTATAGGCTAAGATTTCCGGTATTCTAACGGAGATGTTTTTTGATGCTTTTTAAAGAACTTTCCAAACGTAGACTGATCCGAAAAATTTAACATGTTTGCTACCTGCTGCACAGTGATGTTCGGCGATTTAAGCAATATCTTGGCTTCTGTCATCAACACCTCATCAATCCATTTGCTTGCCGATTTTCCGGTTCGCTCTTTTAGTATAAGAGACAAATACTGAGGAGATATACAAAGTTTGTCGGCATAAAACGCTACCTGATGTTTCTCTTTGCAATGAACGAATAGTAATTCAAGAAACTTATTCAGTAATTCCTCCTTTCGGGAAAGGGACTCATTGGTCATCCCATCCTTTTTACCCATGAATATATTGCCCAATTCAATAAGAATAGAAATAACGCAAACCTGAAGTGATTCTCTTTGAAAAAAATGGGTGCGATCTTTTATTTTTTGTTGGAGTGAATAGATGCCTTCAAGAAGAGATATCATTTCTTTCTCGTCCAACTGTGTAAACGGGTTTTTTACCAATTTCAGGTAGTTGATCATAGAAGGGGTGCGTTTATCCAACCAACCGTCTAAGAAGTCTTTAGACAAAACTATCATTTTGGCTTTAAAATCCGGACTAACATCCATTAATTGAACGGTGTGCGATGGAAATATGGTTGTTAATTGTCCTTTTGTTGTTTTATTATGAACATAATCCAAACAAAAATCGGATGAGCCCTGAAGCGTAATAATAATGATCATGGCATTCATCCTGACAGGTGCGGAGAAATCCTCACTCTCATGGTTGGATGCCAATTTGCCATCTAATTCTGCGATAAGTAACTCTTCGTTGAACGAATCTACATTAGCGAGAGTCTTTAATGCTCTCATTTCAATTAATGGGAGTTTGTCCATGCTTTTTTTAGGGCAAATATAGTGTTTTTGTAATATCCCTATTCGATTTGGAACAAAAAAAAGCTTGATTTACTTGTTTTCATAGCTCAGGGTTTCTGTTTTGACCAATCGTGTACCGGAATAAACCATTTGAGTTTTCTTAATATGTGTGATATTTGCACTGTGAAAAGAATAGTTTTATAATCGTGGACAAGAAAGAAATAATAATTGATGCTCTTAATCTTTTTTCACGCTATGGGGTGAAAGGGGTTAGTATGGACCAGATCGCAAGGAATAGTAATATATCCAAACGGACTTTGTATGAATATTTTGAAGACAAAGGAACTTTACTATCGGAGGCGTTGGAATACAACTATATTGAGCATGTAAGTTTGATTAAGCGTTTGGAAAAAGATTCAGAATCGGTAATTGATCTTTTCTATTACTTCTACGAAAAGATTATGGAAATGCCGAGATGGTATAGTCCTAAATTTTACGATGATCTGAAGAAATATCCGGAAGTGAGAGAGGCACAGGGGCGGTACAAGGAATTTTTTCACGAAATATTTTCAAATTGGTTTAAAAGAGGTGTTGAAGAAGGTGTTTTTGTGGGCGATGTGAATTTTGAGATTCTGATTCTTATGTCGAGAAGTTATTCGAAGATGATTCGTCCGTCTCAATCTTTCTCGCAATTTTCATCAAGAGAAGTATACACTACAATCGTTCTTGTTTTTCTGCGAGGTATATGTACGGCAAAAGGAAACGAAAGACTGGAACGGCATATTCGAAAGAAACGATTTGATTTAAGTAAAAACTAAATGTTATTAAGTAGATTAATATTCAGATAAAATGTTTAAAATGAAACGGTTATTAGTTGGTAAAAAGATGAGGTTAGTCACGATGACACTTATGTCTGCCGGCCTATTGACTTCGGTTAAGGCTCAAACAGATGATGTTTTGTCGTTAGACTTGGATAAGGCGATTGAAATCGCGTTGAGCGAGAACCCTACTGTGAAAGTTGCTGACAAAGAGATTGAAAAGAAAAAGTATGCCAAGAAAGGTTCTTATGCGGCACTTTTCCCACAGGTTGATTTTGGTGCGGACTATAATCGTACGATCAAAAAACAAGTGATGTATATGGACTTCGACATGGGAGGAGCTGAAATTCCCGGAGTGGATGCATCTTCTATGAAAGATGGTATGGAAGTAGGACGTGATAACAACTGGAACTTTGGCTTTACTGCCGGTATGCCGCTTGTTAATGCTGCCTTATGGAAAAGCTTGTCGATTTCAGGACTTGACGTAGAATTGGCTGTAGAACAAGCCCGCTCATCAAAAATTGATATGGTGAATCTGGTGCGGAAAAGTTACTACAGTGTATTGTTGGCTAACGATTCTTATCGTGTTTTTAAAGAAAGCTACGACAATGCCATGGAGAATTATACGGATATTAAAAAGAAGTATGACCAGGGTTTGGTGGCCGAATACGATTTGATTCGCGCGGATGTAAGTGTGCGCAATGTTGAACCGAATATGCTGCAGGCAGAAAATTCGCTGGTATTGGCAAAGTGGCAGTTGAAAGCATTAATGGGTATGGATCTGGAACAGGAAATTGCCTGCGAAGGTGTTTTAGCCGATTTTAAATCCGAGTTGTTTGATGATTTCGTTGCTACCGACACGGCTTTGGTTGATAATACAAACTTAAGACAGTTTGATATTCAAGGTCGTCAGTTGGGTGCGAAACTGCAGATGGAGAAGTTCGATTATCTGCCTACACTTTCTTTATCAGGGTTGTATCAATGGACCTCTATGAACAACGACTTTAAGTTTGGTGATTATAAATGGAATCCTTATTCTATGGTGGGAGTGAAGTTGACTATTCCTGTGTTTTCAGGAGGTGCTAAACAGAATAAAATTAAACAAACACGTGTTTCTTTGGCTCAGTTAAGCTATCAACGGGATGATCTGGAACGTAGCCTGAAATTGTCGATCAAACAATCAATGGACAATATGAGTACTTGTGTGAAACGTTTTGACGCCGCTCAAAAAGGAGTAATGCAGGCAGAAAAAGGATATTCAATCGCTCAGAAAAGATACGATACCGGTGCCGGAACATTGTTAGAGCTGAATGATTCCGAACTGGCACTTACACAATCAAAACTAAACTTTAATCAAGCTATTTACGATTATATGGTCGCTAAATCCGAACTGGATAAAGTGCTTGGAAAACAAATGGCAAAATAAATTAATTGATAACATAATGAAAAAAAATAATATGAAAGCGAATCAAAATTTGTTTTTATTACCTGCAGTGGCTTTAGCTCTACTGGCTTCCTGTTCCGGTGAAAAAAAGAATGTAGTGGTTGAGGAAGAAAAACCCAAAGTGAGAATAGAAACAGTACATGTTCAGGCTGTAGATCAATCACAGGAGTTTACGGCAACGGTCGAACCAAACATTATTAACAACATTGCACCGCAATCTCCCGGACGTATCCTGAAGTTGCAGGTAGAAGTGGGCGATCGTGTGAAAGCCGGACAATTACTGGCCACGATGGATGAAACAAACTTGAAACAAACCAAAATTCAATTGGATAATCAGGAACTTGAATTTAATCGTATCGACGAGTTATATAAAGTAGGAGGCGCTTCTAAATCGAGCTGGGACGCGCTGAAAACGCAACTCGACGTTACGCGTACGATGTATAAAAACTTAGAAGAAAACAGCAAATTAATTAGCCCGATCTCCGGAATTATCACTGCGCGCAATTATGATAATGGCGACTTGTATAGTGCTTCTACGCCAATTTATACGGTAGAACAGATTCGCCCTGTAAAGTTAATTGTAAATGTTTCAGAAACTTATTTTACTGCAGTGAAGAAAGGACAAAACGTAGATGTTAGAATGGATGTATATCCAGGGGAAACATTTAAAGGAAAAGTGAGTTTGATTTATCCTACTATCGATGCATCTACCCGTACATTTCCGGTGGAACTTAAGATAGACAATGCAGATGAACGGGTTCGTCCGGGAATGTTCGCGCGTGTAACGCTGAGCTTCGGGGTTGAAGACCATGTTGTGGTGCCAGACCTTGCCATCGTTAAACAAGCCGGTTCAGGAGACAGGTACGTTTATGTTTATAATAACGGAAAAGTGTCTTTTATAACAGTTGAATTGGGAAGACGTATGGGTAACCGTTATGAAATCCTCTCAGGCCTGACCAATGGGGATGCGGTAGTTGTTTCCGGACAGTCTAACCTTGTGAATGGAGTTGAAGTTGAAGTTGTAAAATAAGATTGTAGAAAATGAGTTTATATTCAACCGCAGTACGTAAGCCGGTATCAACAACGTTGATATTTGTGGCTCTCGTTATATTAGGTCTTTTTTCGTTGTCAAGGCTCTCCGTAGACTTGCTACCGAATATCGAGACTAATACGATTCTGGTTATGACCTCATATCAGGGAGCAAGTGCCAGTGATATCGAGATGAACGTGACAAAACCGTTGGAAAATGTATTGAACACGGTAAGTGACTTAAAGCATATATCATCTCAATCCAGGGAAAACATTTCTGTTGTTACACTGGAGTTTGAGTATGGAACAAATATCGACGTTGCAACAAATGATGTGAGGGATAAGCTGGATGCTGTAAAGTCGATGCTTCCCGATGATTCTGATTCGCCGATTATTTTTAAGTTCGGTACTGATGATATTCCCGTATTGATCCTCTCCGTTACGGCAGAAGAAAGTACAAATGCGTTGTATAAGATTCTTGACGACAAAGTAGCCAACCCGCTGGCGCGTGTTAGTGGAGTTGGTGCTGTGTCTATTGCAGGAACACCCTTGCGCGAAGTGCAGATATTCTGTGATCCGAATAAGATGGAAGCTTATGGTGTAACGATCGAAGGAATCGCTTCGTTGATCGCTGCAGAAAACAGGAATATTCCCGGAGGTAGTATTGATATAGGTTCAAACACGTACTCTTTGCGTGTGCAAGGTGAGTTTAACGAAGCCAGTCAGATGCTTAGCCTTGTTGTGGGCAGCAGAGACGGCAAGGTTGTATACCTGAGAGATGTTGCTACGATTCATGATTCTGTTCAGGAACGTGTGCAGGAGTCATTCAACAATGGTGTACGAGGAGGGATGATTATTATCCAGAAACAATCGGGAGCCAACTCCGTACAGATTGCAAACAGAGTCCGGGAAAATCTTCCGGAAATTATGGAAACATTGCCTTCTGATATCAAGATTGATACAGTTATCGACACATCAACAAATATCCTTAATACGATTGATAGTCTTGTTGAAACGATAACCATCACATTTATTGTGGTGATGTTGGTGGTGTTCCTTTTCCTCGGACGCTGGAGAGCAACGTTTATTATCATGTTGGTTATTCCTATTTCGCTGATCTCAAGTTTTATTTATTTGTTGATGACAGGAAATACGCTCAATATCATCTCGCTCAGTTCGCTGTCTATCGCGATCGGTATGGTTATTGACGATGCTATTGTGGTTCTTGAAAATATTACGACGCATATTGAACGGGGTAGTGAACCGAAGCAGGCGGCTGTTCATGGAACAACCGAAGTTGCGCTTTCGGTTGTAGCTTCTACGCTTACCATGTTGGCTGTGTTCCTTCCGTTGACGATGGTAACCGGTATGGCCGGAATCTTGTTTGAGCAATTAGGATGGATTGTTTCAATTATTATGATCATCTCTACAGTTGTTGCGTTGACGCTTACTCCGATGAGTGCATCCAAACTGCTTAAACTGAATTCGAAGAAAGGAAAATTATATGCAAAATTCTTTGTTCCTGTTGAAAAAGCCCTGGGAAGCTTAGATGTGTATTATGCACGTTTCCTTGGATGGGCTGTACGCCACAGGAAAACAGTAATGGCCGGTGCCGCGCTTATATTTATCGGAAGTATGATGCTTGTTCCATTCCTGAAAACGGAGTTTTTTCCAACGCAGGACAACGGGCGTATTTCAATTGATATTAAATTGCCAATAGGTACGCGCCAGGAAATATCGAGAGATTTAACGTTGGATATCGATAAGAAATTCCGCGAGAAATATCCTGAAATCAGGATGCTGAGTTTGCGTGAAGGACAAGCCGATTCCGATAATACTTTCGCGCAGATGAATGATAATGGAACACATATTATTTCGGGTTATATCAGTTTGGTAAACGTTGGTGAACGTGAAAGAGGATTGGTTGAAATCTGTGACATGATGCGTAAAGATCTTTCCGAATACCCTGAGATTCGTGAATTCCAGGTATTGGCCGGAGGTGATGGCAGTATGGGAGGAGAGAGTTCGGTGGATATTGAAATCTATGGCTTCGACTTTGCCCGTACGGATGCAATCGCGAATGAAGCTGCCCGTAGAATGCGTGATGTAAAAGGATGTTCGCAGGTAACGATAAGCCGAGGCGAGTATATTCCGGAATATCAGGTTGATTTCGACCGCGAAAAATTAGCGTTGAACGGACTGAATATTTCTACGGCTGCTACCTTCCTACGTAACCGTATTAACGGTACGGTAGCTTCCCTATATCGTGAAGACGGGGATGAGTACGATATCCGTGTGAGATATGGATTAGAATTCCGTCAATCTGTTGAGGATATAGAAAACATCCTGATTGTGAATAATGAAGGTAAGGGCATTCGTTTACGCGAAGTGGGTAAGGTTGTAGAACGTATGACTCCTCCGACAATCGAACGTAAGAACAGAGAACGTATAATTACTGTTAAGGCTATTGCTGCTCCGGGTGCTGCATTAAGTGATATCGTGGCCGCAGCCAGAACGGAGATGTCTAAAATAGAAGTACCGGGAGATATTGATTGGACTCTTGCGGGAACTTTTGAAGATCAGCAAGACACATTTACAGATCTTGGAACCTTATTGTTACTGATCATTATATTGGTGTATATTGTGATGGCGTCGCAGTTTGAGTCTTTGGTAGACCCATTCATAATCATGTTCTCGGTTCCGTTTGCCTTTACCGGAGTAATACTGGGCTTATTCGTAACCCAAACTCCTCTTGGTGTGATGGGCTTGATCGGGGTATTGATGTTGGTTGGTATTGTGGTAAAGAACGGTATCGTGTTGATCGACTATACGATCCTTTGTCGTGAAAGAGGAATGAGTGTTGTTACCTCCGTGGTCACAGCCGGAAAGTCTCGTTTGCGTCCGGTGTTAATGACATCAATTTCTACGATTCTGGGTATGATACCAATGGCAGTTGGTCAGGGTGAAGGTGCTGAGATGTGGCGTTCATTAGGTATGACTGTAGCCTTTGGGTTGGCCGTATCAACCTTAATTACACTAGTTATTGTACCTACGATATACTGTGTATTCGCCGGAAACGGAATTAAACGCAGACGTAAGAAACATGCGAAAGTACTTCGCACATCTGCAACTATTGCATAAACTTTAATCCGGAAAGGAAGTTCGTTTCTTCCTTTCCGGTTCTAAAATAGAAATATATGAAAGCAGTATTTATATCATTCAATCAGGCTTATTTTGAAAATATAGTGACCATTCTCGACAAGCAGAATATTCGCGGATATACTTCCTGGAATAACAGCGTAAGAGGAAGAGGTACTAAAACAGGAGACCCCCATTATGGTAGTCATGCCTGGGCAACGATGAACTCGGCAATCCTGACAATCATTGATGACGAAAAGGTGGATAAATTACTCGAAACACTTCATGCTTTAGATAAAGCGACAGAAGCGCAAGGATTACGGGCTTTTGTGTGGAATATCGAGAAGACAATCTAACCTAAACGCTTGTAAGATAAAAATAAAGGCGTATCTTTGCCACGCTTTTTTATACCCAGCATCGTGTGATGGGAAATTAGGAAGCACTAATTTTGAGTAACACAAAAAAAAACAAAAAAATGAAAACATTTCAATTAGAAGGAGAAGCAAGAGAAGGCCTTGGAAAGAAAGCCGTTAGAGAATTGCGTAAACAAGATTTAATTCCTGCTGTATTGTATGGAAGTTCACCTGTTGCTTTCCCTTACGAAGGTAAAGTGTCTAAAGGTGATAAGTTAGTAGAATTAGAAAAAAACAGTGCAGTAATCGTAACAGACTTTACTGTTTCTAACGACGGTGTTCGTAAACTAATTTATACTCCTGAAATCTTTATTGTAGAATTAGACATCAAAGGGAATAAAAAAGTAAAAGCTATTCTTAAAGATATCCAATTTCATCCGGTAACAGACGAAATTCTGCACATCGACTTCTTGGAAGTATTTGATGAAAAACCAATCGTAGTTGAAGTTCCTGTAACACTGGAAGGACACGCGGAAGGTGTGAAAGCAGGGGGTAAATTAAGTCTTGAAATGAGAAAACTTAAAGTAAAGGCTCCTTATGCACAAATTCCTGAAAAATTGGTTGTTAATATCAACTCATTAGGATTAGGTAAAACAATACAGGTTGGTTCTCTTCAATTCCCGGGTTTGGAATTAATGAATGCTAAGAACGCTGTAGTATGTGCTGTTAAGTTAACTCGTGCTGCTCGTGGTGCTGCTGCTGCCGCTGCCAGCAAATAAGTAGTTGCTTTTTACAACAGATAAACAACATAAAAGGGGAGGAACATTCTGTTGAATGTGCTTCCCCTTTTCTTTTATATTAAGTCATGAAATACTTGATTGTAGGTTTAGGAAATATTGGTTCTGAATATTTGGGAACCCGTCATAATGTTGGTTTCCGCTTAGTGAACGGACTGGTTGATGATGCCGGTGCTGAATTTAGGGAAGAACGGTATGGAGCTATTGCCCGCTGCAGGATAAAAAATAAGGAAGCGGTGGTTTTAAAGCCGAATACGTTTATGAATCTTAGCGGACACGCTGTAAGATACTGGCTTCAGAAGGAAAATATACCCGTAGAGAATCTGCTGGTAGTTGTCGATGATCTGGCGTTGCCTTATGGAACACTTCGCTTGAAACCAAAAGGCAGTGATGCCGGTCATAACGGATTGCGCAATATTCAGGAATTATTAGGCACGCAGGAATACGCCCGTTTGCGGTTTGGTATTGGCGATAACTTTTCACGAGGCAGACAGGTTGAATATGTGTTGGGACAGTTTACGCCGGAGGAGCTATCCGCCTTGCCGGAAAAACAAAAATTGGCCGTTGAGATAATGCGTAGTTTCTGTTTGGCCGGAATGCAGATTACGATGAACCAATATAATCATAAGTAAGGTTATGGGAGAAGTACGTATAGATAAATGGATGTGGGCAACCCGTATTTTTAAAACCCGGACGATTGCAACAGAAGCTTGCAAGAAAAATCGTATCGCGATAAACGGAGTTAATGTAAAAGCCTCCCGTATGATTAAAGTAGGTGATGTTATTCAGGTACGTAAGCCTCCTGTTACCTATTCGTTTAAGGTGTTGGGATTAACCGAACGCAGGATGGGAGCGAAGCTGGTTTCGGAATACCTGGAAAATGTAACAACGCCGGATCAGTATGAATTATTGGAAATGAATCGTATCACCGGATTTGTTGATCGATCTAAAGGAATGGGGCGACCTACCAAAAAAGATCGTCGTGATATGCAGGAATTCACCGGTACTTCATATATGAACGACGGTTTTGATTTTGATTTCGACTTTGACTCAACGGAGGACTAAAAAGAATAATAGAGACGCACGGCATAGCGCGTCTCTATAAATTTATTCGGCCTGTGCCTGCTCTGTTAACAAATTGCCTTCATCGTCCCAGGTTCTCCAGGTATCGGATTTACGACCGTTTTTGTAAAACATTTCATAGCGCAAAACTCCCTTATCATTCCAAATACGCCACGGACCATCTTTTTGTCCTTCCTTGTAAGTGCCCAAACCCGTTATGTTGCCGTTTTCGTTAAATGTACGCCATTCGCCATGGAAAATACCTTTGTAGTATGCCCTTACTTCTGCCGTTTTTCCATCCGGATAATAAACCACGTATGTGCCTTCCGGACGACCGTCTTTCAGGTAGAGTTCCATCTTTAGCATACCATCTTCATAAAACTCGGTATATCTGCCTGTGTAAAGAACGCTCTGACTATCATCCGTATAGTATTGTCCTTCACTAAGAACAAGGTCCTGCGCTTGCAGTGCAAGCGAGGTCCCTGAAACTAAAATTGAAGCCAATAAAACTCTAGTAATCATATTTTATACGCTTTTTGTCTGTGAACAAATTATTTTGTCCAACCTTTTGTCCAGTCGTTCTCACTTGCAACTGCACCTTTGTATTCAGCTTTTGCAAAGAACGAATCGCTGCTTAAATCTGTTCCTCCGGCTTCGGTTCCGATATACTTGTTAGATAATGTGAATGCTTTATTTTGTGCGTTACCTTGAGCCGCGTTGAACTTTTCACTCGTATAGATACCTTCTTTTCCGCTGAATGACGTAGCCAGCCAGATATTGTTCAGGATAGACGTTCCGTTGTCGAGTGCTGTTTCTGTTTCTGTTGTTTCGGTAGTCAGCGTGTTCTTTTTTCCGTCTACAAGCGCATTGTAAATTTTTGCCTGAGTTCCTGCGCGTAAACGGATGCCACGTGTGCCCACCGTTGAATTGTTTCCAATTAATGTGAGATTGGCCAGCACTGGTGCAGAAACCGGACTTGCGCCGAATACTTTACTGTCATTGTCTGCTTCGATCAGGCAGTCGCAGTCGTAACCTAAGGTAGATTCGTTTTCCTGGTATGCTACCAAAAATTGCCCTTTACCTCTCCAACCTTGTGTCCAATCGAACGAGTCGTCGCTGCAACTTGTCGCAACTAAGTACTTAACGTTTACCGAACCACCAAACCATTCGAAGCCATCGTCTGATCCTTTGTAAGCCTGTAAGTATTCTACCACAGTTCCGTTGCCCACGCCGTAGAAGGTAACACCGTTTGCTTCGTGCTCTTCGTCAAATGAATAGCCGGTATATTCCAAACGGATGTAACGAAGTTTTCCGGAATTGTCGGCGTCCTCATTTCCTCCGTAAGTGGCATTTCCGATTTCCGATTTTGCAGTTCCTCCGGTTACATTGATCTTGGCTTTACCACAAATATGAAGCCCTCCCCATGCGCCCGGTTCCTTCTTTTCGGAAGTCATAATGATCGGATTAGAAGCAGTTCCTTCCGCCAAAATTTTAGCACCTTGCTCCACCAATATGTAATCAACGATGTCGTCTTCCTTAGCGATGATCGTTACACCGGGTTCGATGGTCAGGGTAGCGCCGGACTTTACCGTAAATCCACCGGTCAAATTATACGCATTCCCGCTTTTAAGGGTTAGTTTTCCTGTTAATTCACCTAACAGCTCGGTATCTGCCGGTTCGGGTTCCGGTTCTGTTATCGGGTCGTTGTCATTGCTGCATGAGGCGGATATCACCATTGTTGCTAAAGTAAACGCGATTGAACTAAGTTTCCAAAAATTCTTTTTCATAACTGTTTATAATTAATTTAATAACTGAATAATCGAATTAATAATCTATGTTTTTTTATTTATATCCTTTGTTTTCCTTTTTCTATATCTGTGGAAAAAGCTTTCTATATCTGTGGTAAAGTTTTTCTATATCTGTAGAAAAAGGAAAATATCCTTTATATTTTCTTTTGTGTCGCTATTAAAAGAGAAAAACATTATAAGGTGTTTTTAAAAGTTGTACGATGCACCGATTTCCAACGCCGTATTGGTTTTGTAGCTTTCCACGGTTTCCTCTATCCCGGTAGAAACGACTTCCTGACGGAATTTGATGGTGGAACTTAAAATATTTCTGGCTTGAAACTTAAAACTGAGCCTTGAGTTAAGCGCATAACCGGCGTTGAAATCAAGGGTGTGACGAGTTGTTTCTTTTATATTACCCAGTGTGTTAATACCCACTGTGTAGATACGTGGACCTTGTAGGTTGTAAAGCAATGTAAGTGTCAGGTTGTTTCCTCCTTCAAAGGCCGGAGCATAGGTTAGGTCTGCGTTTGCCAGATAAGGAGATGCCCCCTGAAGCGCACGTTTTTTATCGGTATAAACTCCGTCTTCGGGTAGTTTTACCTGTGTGTACATCCAGGAAATATTTGCTCCGGCACGCCATTCGGACGTGAAAGTTTTGCGTATTTCTGCTTCCAATCCCATCGCGGTTCCTTCTCCGGCATTGAGAAAGGAGTGAACTGCAGAACCTCCGGCCACTTCCTGTACGCGTTCAATAGGCGAATCTAAATGTTTATAATATCCGGTTACGGAGTACATGCTGCCTGTTCCCGAAATATATTCATAGCGAAGATCCAGGTTGAGATCATATCCGTTTTGTAACGCGTCGTTACCCCGTATGGAAGCACTTCCGTAAGATTCCTGATAGAGGAAAGGAGCCATTTCGATGAACTGCGGACGGGTTACAGTGCGTGATGCTCCGAATCGTAACGCCTGGTTGCTGTCTATTACATACTTGATGTTCAATGCCGGAAGAATATCGTTTGAATTGAGTTCGGTGTATTTCTCCTGTGCAGCATCGTTCCAGTATCTAACCCATTGGGTTGAGCGTTCGTATCTTACCCCCGCGTTAATCAGTACTTGTTCTACAGGGTAAAAGTCGGTTTCGGCAAAAGCCGCTATGATCTCACTTCCGGCGTAATAACTGAATTTGGGTTGTTGATTTTTGTCGATCACGATTGTTCCATTGGTAATGTTTTCCTGATTCAGGAATCCGTCTGTGTCGTAAAAATTATCAATCTGAGGGTTCAATTTACTGAGGTTGTAAAAGAAGCGTGTGGAAAAATAATCACGTTTTTTATTCAGGTAAGCCCCACCAAAACGAATCAGGTTCAGTTCGTTGAAATTGTATTTGAAACGCAGGTCGCCAATTCCCGCTTTTTCGTCTAATTCACCAAAGAAGCGCATTGTTTCCTGTTTATTCAGTTTAAACAACACTAACTCTCCGTTGTCTTTACGAAGAAACATGACTTGTCTTCTGTCCGGTTCATCGCTGGCGGTTACACCGTATCCGCCATTCCAGTTGATTGTCCATTTTCCGAAAATATGCTCACCGTCCAGCTGGTTGTTGATTAGGCTATAGAGATGATACACACTATTGCTACCCTCTAAATTATTCCCTTCGGAGTCAAACCCAACGCGCGACTTATAAGTATCGTCTGTCAACCGGGAGTAAAAGAAATTATAGCGAATCCGATTTGTGTTAGCGAATTGATAGCCTAAACCAATCAGGGCAGACGCTTTTGTCTGGTAGGCGAAGTTGTTTGACGTAAACTCATTCAGTTGGGTTCCTTGTGCTGTTAGCGTGGTTACGTATGCGCCTAACCGGGTTTCGTAATCATTACTTACACCTAATGCGCCGATCAGGTTCAGCTTATTTCCGCTTCCTGTATCCCATGATTTACCAAAAGATAAACCTACGCTTAACTCCGGAAGCGCTTGTTTTTTATGTGTAGAAAATTCCCCGTCAAACGGATTTTGCTGTTTCGAATACGCGATAAAATCTTTAGACGACATGTTCTTAATCGCTTGCGGCAGATTCTTGATGCGCAACCCTCCGGATTTGTCGGAGTAGCGAAAGTTGTTAAAGGTTGTGTTGAGTCTTCCTCCGGTTGATAGCGATACATTCAAATAATCTTTTCCCGGATTTTCTTTTGTGGCAATATCGATATGCGCTCCGGCATAGTCTGCAAAAGTAGACGCCTGAAAAACCTTACTTACCGTAATGTTCTGTACGATAGAAGACGGGAAGAGATCTAAAGGAATCAGTTTATTGTCTGGGTTGGGTGAGGCGATAACCAAACCGTTCATCGTGGTAATGCTGTAACGATCGCCCAGTCCGCGAACAAAAAGCTGTCCGTTGCCGGTCATTGAAATACCGGAAAGTTTCCTCACCCCATCGGCTACATTCGAAATGCCTTTCACGCTCATTTCTCTGGCTCCAAGATGCTCTACGGAAACAGACGCTTTCTGTCGTTCAAGCATCAATACGTTTTCACTTTCTTTGTTTTTTCTGCCCACCACCACTACGTTTTCAAGCTCTAATCCGGCATCATTTAATTCAAATCGTATAACCGCCTCCTGCTGCGTAACAACCGGTACGTCGGTTTTTATTTCTGTTTGGTAGGATACATAAGAAGCAGACACACTATAGACTGCCCCCGATTTAAGCCCGTCGATTCTGAAATTACCATCGATATCGGTGATAGCTCCAATTGTAGTTCCGGCTATCAGAACTGAAGCACCGATTAAAGGTTCTTTCATTTTTGCATCAAACACAGTACCGCAGATCGTACCCGTTTGCGCATAAATAGCGAATGATAGTGTAATCCCTGTAATAAATAAATAAAGTTTTCTAACTAAGTTATTTCTGTAAATCGTTCTCATTCCTCACTAAATATTATTATTGATCCTATTGTAAGAATACGGAGCAAAAGTAGACGGCGGATATTTCAAGCCGGTTTAAAAGGCGTCACAATGACGTGTAACTTGTGTTACTTTTATGTTAAGGAGGAAACGCAGACCTATAAAAAGTGGAAAAAGAGGAGTTTAAGATTGCCAATTAAGATAAAGTATACTAAATTCGCTTACAAAATGCAATAAGATATTGAAACTCGTTCGTAATCCATTACTTTTGTGTCCGGAATGAATGTCGGTGATTTATGACTCATAATACAATAAATTATATTATAAATGGGGTTTTGGCTGTAGGAATAATACTTTTATTTATTCTTCAGATCGGGAATAAACACAAAAATGTTGTTTATCCTGACCAGTCTGATGAGCCGCAAGATTCCGTCTCTATACTTTCTTTCGCGTATATTAATGTAGACTCTTTATTGCTGAAATATTATCTGGCAATGGATCTGCGTAGTCAACTCCTTGTAAAGGAAGAAAACTCCCGGTCGATTATCACGCAACGAGTACGTGATCTGGAACAGCAGATGAGACGATACAAACAACGATTAGAAGAAAACCCATTTCTTCCACGCGAACAATCCGATTTAGAATACAGGCAGATACTACAACGTCAACATGACGTTTATAACCTGGAAAATCAACTATCCAAAGAGTTGAAAGAAGAGCAAGACCGTATCTACCTGCAATTATATGATTCTATTATCCAGCAAATCAAAAGGTATAATGAAACAAAGAAGATAAGTATATTCTTCAGTAATACAGGAGGGGATAACATCCTTTATGCCAAAGATTCTTACAATGTAACACAAGAAGTGATTGATTATCTGAATAAAAAATTCACTACGCCTGCGTTGCAGGAATAAGTTTCATAAAATAGGAATCCCTGCCCGACGAATAATATTTTTATTACTACCTTTGCGCTACTCAATTAAATACTGTACATCGCATGCACGAGAAAATTATCATTCTTGATTTTGGCTCGCAAACGACACAACTTATCGGCCGTAGGGTGCGTGAGTTGAATACTTATTGCGAGATTGTTCCTTACAACAAATTTCCACATGATGCAACAGATGTTAAGGGGGTTATTCTTTCCGGAAGCCCTTATTCTGTTTATGATGCAAACGCTTTTAAAACTGACCTGACGGAGATTCGTAGTAAGTATCCGGTGTTAGGAATTTGTTATGGTGCACAATTTTTAGCCTATACTTCCGGCGGAAGTGTAGAATCGGCAAATTCACGCGAATATGGACGTGCCAAACTAACCTTCGCTGATAGTGACGACCGGTTATTTAAAGGTATAACTTCGGGTGCACAAATATGGATGTCTCATGGAGATACCATCACTTCTTTGCCGGCATCATTCAACGTTATTGCCAGCACAGATGATGTAAAGGCAACCGCTTATAAAATTGAAGGAGAGGAAACATGGGGTGTTCAATTTCACCCGGAAGTATTTCATACAACAAACGGAACTCAATTGTTGGACAACTTCCTTTCTATCTGTGGCTGTTCCAAAGACTGGACTCCGGCATCGTTTATTGAAGCGACTGTCGAAGAACTAAAAGAGCAACTTAAAGACGACAAGGTGATTCTTGCTCTTTCAGGTGGTGTTGACTCTTCGGTTACGGCTGTTCTTCTGAATAAAGCAATAGGTAAGAACCTGACCTGTATCTTTGTGGATCATGGTTTGTTACGTAAAAATGAATTCGAAAACGTTTTGCGTGATTACGAACATCTGGGACTAAATGTTATCGGAGTCAATGCGCGTGAGAAATTCTATTCCCGTTTGGCCGGTGTAACTGATCCGGAAGAGAAACGTAAAATCATTGGAAAAGGGTTTATCGACGTGTTTGACGAAGAAGCCCACAAGCTCAAAGACATTAAATGGTTGGGACAAGGTACGATCTACCCTGATGTGATCGAATCATTGTCAATAACCGGAACGGTGATAAAGAGCCATCATAATGTTGGTGGTCTGCCCGAAAAAATGCATCTGAAATTGGTTGAACCTCTTCGTCTGTTGTTTAAAGATGAAGTTCGCCGAGTAGGAACGGAGCTGGGAATGATGTCTCACCTGATTGCTCGCCATCCATTCCCCGGACCGGGCTTAGGCATTCGTATTCTGGGTGATATCACGGCAGAAAAGGTAAGCGTATTGCAAGAAGCCGACGACGTTTATATTTCTCTTTTACGTGAATGGGGGCTATACGACAAAGTATGGCAGGCAGGAGCAATTCTGTTACCGATCCGTTCAGTCGGTGTAATGGGAGATGAGCGTACCTACGAAAATACAATCGCCTTACGTGCTGTTACTTCTACAGACGCGATGACGGCCGATTGGGCTCAACTTCCTTATGATTTTCTTGCTAAGGTATCAAACGAGATAATCAATAAAGTGAAAGGGGTGAACCGCGTTGTTTATGACATCAGTTCTAAACCACCCGCTACGATTGAGTGGGAATAATTAAAATAAAAAAGCGAGGCTGTCTGATTAAATTCGGACAGCCTCGCTTTTTTTATGTGAAAAAATCAACAGCTTACTTTATAGCATACAAAGAGCTGATCGATTCGTTATTGCATACACGGCGGATAGCTTTGGCAAACATATCAGCTACCGAAAGTACTTTCACCTTTTCGCATTTCTTTGAGTATGGGATTGAATCAGTAAAGATCATTTCTGTTAATGCGGATTGATCTACACGCGAAGAAGCCGGGTCAGACATAACCGCATGACTGGCTATTGCGCGAACAGAATTTGCTCCGTTTTCTAACATCAGGTTGGCTGCTTTTGTGATTGTACCACCGGTGTCTACCATATCATCTACCAGAAGAACATCCAGTCCGGTTACATCTCCAATTATGCGCATTTCTGCTACTTCATTGGCGCGTAAACGGGATTTGTGGCAAATAACCATCGGAAGTCCGAGGTATTTTGAATAACTGCTTGCGCGTTTTGTACCTCCTACGTCCGGTGTAGCTATACACAGGTTTTCTATATTCAATGAGCTATTAATATAGTCTAAGAATACAGAAGATGCATACAAGTGATCTACAGGAACATTAAAGAATCCTTGTATCTGGTCGGCATGCAAGTCCATTGTGATTAACCGGTTTATACCTGCAGTGCTCAACATGTCGGCAATTAGTTTTGCTCCGATTGAAACACGTGGCTGATCTTTCCTGTCTTGACGGGCCCAACCAAAATAAGGAATAACCGCAATGATTGAATGAGCCGAAGCACGCTTAGCAGCGTCAATCATAAGTAACAACTCCATCAGGTTGTCTGAGTTGGGGAATGTGGATTGAACCAAAAATACATCGCGTCCGCGAATAGACTCTTCATAAGAAACCGCGAACTCTCCGTCCGCGAAATGCTGAATGTTCATCTGTCCTAACGGACAACCAAGACTTAGGCAAATTTTCTCTGCAAGATAACGGGAATTACTTCCCGAAAACACCAAGAAAGGAGTTTGTGTACTCATTATTCCGAATATTTTCTTTAGAATGAATAAAGTTTAATTGTGTCGCAAAAGTACAAAACTTATTTGCAATATACTTGAAATACGAATACTTTCCTTTATGCAATATTAATTGTACCTAAATTTCAGTACTTTCCCCGACATCGGAGGCAGAATCATTTGATACGGACAGGCATCTGTCAGTGTTCCGATGAATTCATTTTCAGTAAATAAGTCCTTGACATTTGCCACTTTATTGTCCGGGATATTTAATAATGAAAAGGCATGCTGAGGGATATTTACACTTACAGTCTGTTCCTGTTGATCAAAATTTACGACTACCAAAAGCACCTCATTTTCATGTTTACGCAGAAATGCGTAGTGACGGTGTATGTTGAAGTGTTCATTATTCAGATTCGCATAAACAAGATCATGAAAAACACCCCGGCTTACCACTTTCTCTTTCGCAATGTCGTTTAATAGTTTTTTGTAGAATGATCGGAGTTTCTGTGCCTCTTCGGGCAGCTTATTGCTCAGCCATTCACGTACGGTGGTCATACTCCAGTAGTCGAAGATCGTTGTTCTGCCATCCGGTCCGCTGTAGCCTTCATCATCCATGCCCCGTTCGCCTAATTCCTGTCCGTTATAGATCATAACCGGATTGGTGTTCATTAAGGCGCAGACGATCATAGCGGGGATTGCCGCAAACCCGTTACCGGCGAAAAAGTCTGACGCGATACGCTGTTCGTCATGATTTTCCAAAAAGTTCAGCATGTTGTGTTGGATACCTTCAACCGACTTCCAGCAATCCGTTATCCGGCTTGCAGGCAGATTGCCCCAACCAATTTGCTTTAAGGTGTCATACAAACCAACCTTGTCGTACAAGTAATCAAACTTTCCATTTTGTATGTAGTTTCTATATTCAGCCGGGTTGTAGACCTCGGCAATGAAACATACGTCTCTTTGTGCTTTTACCTGTGGAATAACCCAATTCCAAAACTCTACCGGCACCATTTCCGCCATATCACATCGAAATCCGTCAACCCCTTTTTCAGTCCAGAATAGCAGTATTTCCAACATTTTTTTCCATGTTGACGGTATCGGATCGAATACCTGTCGCCTTTCGTTCATGAAGTCAATCCCGTAATTCAGCTTAACGGTTTCGTACCAATCGTTTTTGCCCGGCGTGGTGCTGAAGCAATCGTTTCCGGTTACTTTTGCCGGAAACTCGCTGTACTGAAAATCCTCTATTTGAGTTTGTGTGTCATATTTCAATACAAGTGAAAGGCCGGGTAAATAATAGAAATTGTTATTCGAGTCAAAAGCTTTGCTTAAATTATCGTGCTGACCCAAATCTTCGATAAAAGGAGGGCGAAGATC
Organism: Massilibacteroides vaginae; assembly: GCF_900178525.1. Lineage (GTDB taxonomy): Bacteria > Bacteroidota > Bacteroidia > Bacteroidales > Tannerellaceae > Massilibacteroides > Massilibacteroides vaginae. The sequence goes on along the minus strand of NZ_FXDJ01000008.1, from coordinate 693,235 downwards.
CGAATGGTACTCCCGGGAAACATGATTCGGAACGAAATCGATAATTACTTTTAAGCCTGCCTTATGCGTGCGGTTGATAAGCGCCTCGAACTCATCCATTCTTTTTTCAACATTATCCGCCAGATCCGGAGCTACGTCGTAATAGTCTTTGATAGCATACGGAGAACCCGCTTTGCCTTTTACCGTTGCTGAATGAGATGCAGGAATACCATATTCGGAATAATCTGTAACCGAAGCATGCCTAATTACCCCGGTGTACCAAATATGCGTAATCCCTAATCCCTTTATTTCTTTTAATACTTTGGTGGAAAATGCAGAAAACTTGCCAACACCATTCTCTTTTATGTTCCCATTTTTTATGAGGGTGGCATTCTTGTTTCCAAATAATCTTGGGAATGCCTGATAAACTACTGTTTTTACTGTCTCTTTCATTTTTCCTATTTTCATTTGTAAGGTTATTAATTTAAATTTACGAATTAAACCGATCCTTCAAATGTTATGTCCGGTGTTTTTTTGCTTAAGTGATAATTTTAATAAATCGTTTATTTGTCGTGATGCTTAATCATGCCATATCTATGAAAATTGATATGCATTTTCAAGCTCAAAAGTTATATATTGTACAAATACTTTGATTAATCATAACAAATATGCACTTTTTTTATCACATATCATAATAAAATCCTATAAAATACGGTTATAGCTGATAAGATTTCCTAAATAAGCTTTGTCGCTGATAAATGAATTGATAAACAGTTTTGTGTTTTCTACTTCGAAATAAGTAAAGCCTTTGATAGATAATTTTGCCGCTCTGAAAATAGACATGCTCGGAATCCTTACATAATCTTTTTCCGCAAGTTGTTGAATGCTTAATGTCTTTTTAATGTCTTCACTGCTGAATTCAATATCACCAAATCTGCTCTCAGCCGTGTTGTTTTCGGCAACCTTAAAAGTAAGAGTTTCCGAACCGGTGCCTGAAAAAGGCAAAGCTCTTACCCAAACGGGTTGTTTTGTTATTGTCCATTTTCTATTGGCGGTCAGTTCAATCCGGAATTGGTTTCCATCAACACCTACTCTTGCCTCCTCTACATCTAATTCAAGAAAAACTTCAGATTCTTTTAATCCTAATTGTTGTATTTGCAATGCCTGTGTTTTTTCTCCACAAGAAAAGATTAATGTTGTTTCGCGACTATTTTGTGCTTTATGTCCGGCTATATCAATTTTAATTTCAGTGTCTTTTCTTCCTGAAGTTGTATTCAAAAATACCCATTCAGGAATATCCGAAACAGACCAATCGCCACTGGCGGCTACATTAATAATTTCGCTTCCGCCTTTTGCATCCACCACAAATGATGTTTGGTCAAGGTTTACAAATACCGAATCATCGGTACAGGAGAAGCACAATAGGGTAAGCAATAGAAATAATAGGTAGAATTTGTAGTGTTTCATATCGTTTTTATTATCAGAGAATCAAAAATAGCGATTCGTTAAGAACTAACGGTCCGAATTATAGTATTAATATAAGGAATGCTTCCTATATTTCTGTTTTTATATTCTATATTTTCCTTTTTCCATATATGTGGAAAAAGCTTTCTATATATATGGAAAAACTTTTCTATATATATGGAAAAACAGTTCGACAATTGTGGAAAAACAAAATCATTACTACATAATAGAAAAAAGATACTATCTTTTTAAGTTTATAAAAGGAATGATAAAAGAAAGTGTTCGAGGCGTTTGCTTTATTTTTGCTAACTTTGCACCCTCAATTGGTAAATAACGAAATTATAGAATGATAACAGTAAATAATCTGGACCTTCAGTTTGGTAAAAGAGTTCTTTTTCAGGATGTCAACTTAAAATTCACTCCCGGAAACTGCTATGGCATAATTGGTGCTAACGGAGCCGGGAAGTCTACTTTTCTCCGTATCTTAAGCAAACAATTGGATCCGACAAGAGGAACTGTTTCTCTTGGTTCGGGCGAGCGTTTGTCTGTGTTGAGTCAGGATCACTTTGCTTTTGACGAGTATTCAGTACTCGATACAGTATTGATGGGACACACTACCCTTTGGGAAGTGATGAGTGAGAAAAATGAACTTTACGCTAAGCCTGATTTTAGTGATGAAGACGGAATTCGTGTATCGGAACTGGAAGAAAAGTTTACCGAGATGGAAGGCTGGAACGCGGAGAGTGATGCGGCAAGTTTGTTGAGCGGTCTCGGAGTGAGCGAAGAACTGCATTACAGCATCATGAAAGACCTGAGCGGTAAGCAGAAGGTACGCGTTTTGTTGGCGCGTGCGTTGTTCGGACAGCCGGATAACTTATTGCTCGATGAGCCGACCAACGACCTCGACCTTGAAACGGTAAGATGGCTCGAAGAATATCTTTCTAATTTTGAACATACCGTGTTGGTGGTTAGTCACGACCGTCACTTCCTCGACTCCGTATGTACACATACCGTAGATATCGACTTTAATAAATTGCAGTTGTTTGCCGGCAACTATAGCTTCTGGTATGAATCCAGTCAGTTAGCCCTTCGCCAGCAGCAACAACAGAATAAGAAAGCTGAAGAAAAGAAGAAGGAACTGGAAGAGTTTATCCGTCGCTTTAGTGCCAATGTGTCTAAATCAAAACAGACCACAAGCCGTAAAAAGATGATAGAGAAACTGAATATCGAAGAGATCAAACCGTCGTCTCGCCGCTATCCGGGAATTATTTTTACGCCTTCAAGAGAGCCGGGAAATCAGATTTTGGAAGTAAAGGGACTAACCAAGACTATTGATGGACAGGTGCTGTTTCAGGATTTAAACTTTAATGTTGAAAAGGACGATAAAATAGTGTTTATCAGTAGGGATCCTCGTGCGATGACAGCCTTTTTCCAAATCATTAACGGCGAAGAAAAAGCAGATGCAGGAACTTTTCAGTGGGGGCAAACAATCACGACGGCCTATTTGCCATTAGATAACGCGCGATTTTTTGAATCGGAATACAACCTGATCGACTGGTTAAGCCAGTTTGCCCAGGATACGAACGAAGTCTACCTGAAAGGTTTCCTCGGACGTATGCTTTTCTCCGGAGAAGAACTTCTGAAGAAGGTAAGTGTTTTGTCGGGAGGTGAAAAAATGCGTTGCATGATTTCCCGTATGATGCTGAAAGACGCGAATACGCTGATTTTGGATACACCGACCAACCATCTTGATCTGGAATCTATCCAGGCTTTCAATAATACATTGAAAACATTTAAAGGAAACGTACTCTTTTCCAGTCATGACCACGAATTTATTCAGACCGTGGCCAATCGTATTATCGAACTAACACCGAACGGTATTATCGATAAGATGATGGATTATGATGATTATATTACGGATCCTACGGTTCTGGAACTGAAACAACGATTTTATAAATAACACCGGATAGAGACGTATCAAAAGGTGCGTCTCTATCTTTTTTATGCCTCTTGGGCTCTTTGATTACGAGAATGAAAAAGAGAATATTATTCATCGTATGCGTATTTTTTTCCTGGATTGTTTTTTTTGCTGTCCAGAAACCATTATTTCTCCTTTACCATCACAATTTAGCCGAAACACATTCCTTTGCCGAATTTTTGCAGGTTGTATTAAACGGTCTTAAGTTGGACGCTGTGGTGGCGGGCTATCTGACAATTATACCACTTCTGCTGACTGTTGTTTCGGTTTGGTTCAGCGGAAAGATGATGCAACATGTACTTAAGGTTTATTTTGCTGTTGTAGGTGCGCTCGTTGCCTTGATATTCACTGTTGATGAGGCTTTGTACGGCTATTGGAATTTTAGATTGGATTCCACAATTTTCTTCTACCTGGAATCTCCTGAAAACGCGATGGCAAGTGTGCCGGTCTTTGCATTTATAATTCAATTCATAAAAACGGTTGTGTTCGGCACCGTAATCTACTGGTGGTTTAAACGCTTTGTCGTGCCGATGTTGCCCGTAGAGCCAACCAGGAAGAAATGGCAGACATTGTCTGTCTCTGTTCTATTGGGTGGGTTGCTGTTTATCGCGATTCGCGGAGGTGTAACTACTTCAACCGCGAATGTGGGGATGGTTTACTTTAGTAAAGATCAATTCTTGAACCACTCGGCCATTAATCCGTGCTTTAGTTTGTTAACGTCGTTGACCAAGCAACAGGATTTTTCGTCCGAATTTCAGTTTTTTCCGGAAGAAAAACGCAAGGCCTTGTTTGAAACGGTGTTTCCCGCTTTATCTCTTGCTATCCCGACCGAAAAGGAGGGTGCTGATCTGCTTTATACAGCCAATTCCCTACAAGCTGAAGATGACAGTAATGCCTCCTGTGAAAAATCAAGCAGCAAACTTTTGCGAACAGACAGACCGGATATTTTGATGGTCATCCTTGAAGGTTTTTCGGCTAATGTGGTTGAATCGACAGGTGGAGAAGCGGGTGTTACGCCCCATCTCGATCGCTTGAGCAAGGAAGGTGTGTTGTTCAAGAATATGTATGCCAGCTCATTTCGTACAGACAGAGGACTGGTTGCTGCCTTGAATGGCTATCTGGCACAGCCCACAACTTCAATTATGAAATATCCTTCGAAAAGTCAATCTCTACCTTCAATAGCAAAGAGTCTGCGAGCGGAAGGCTATAACACGGATGTTTTGTATGGTGGCGACATTAATTTTACCAATATGCGGAGTTTTTTCTTTAATTCCGGCTACAATAGTTTGATTGCCGACGTAGATTTCCCGATAGCCAACCGTTTAAGTAAATGGGGCGCGCACGATGATGTTACTTTTGACTATTTATATCAGGATATCGTTGATAAGCAAATAAAGCAATCTCCCTGGTTTTGTACATTTCTGACGCTAAGTAGTCATGAGCCGTTCAAGGTGCCTTATCAAAGGTTGGAACATCCTTATCTTAACTCAGTAGCATTTACGGATAGTTGCATCGGTCACTTTATCGATAAGATAAAAGCGACTCCGGTGTGGGATAATTTGTTGGTTGTTTTTGTTTCGGATCATGGTTTTCGTTATCCGGATACTTTTAAAGAGTATGAACCCGAACGTTATCATATTCCCTGCCTTTGGATTGGAGGAGCGATAAAGGAACCCGTGGTAGTTGATGAGCTGATCAGCCAGTCTGATTTGGCGGCAACACTGCTCGGTCAACTTGATATCGATAACAAAGACTTTGCTTTCAGCCGTGATTTCTTTACTCCCGATTACCCTAACTCAGTATTTTATACATTCAACAACGGTTTCGCCTTTATCGACAGCACCGGCGTGTCTATTTATGACAATGCTGCCGAAGTTCCATTATTAGAATCTCCGGCAGAAGGAAGTGCGGAACGTTTTGAAAAAGGTAAATCGGTTCTTCAAACCCTGTATCAGGATTTGGGGAAGAGATAATGAATGCTTAAAAACTCTGCATATCACATAACTTCTTGTAATAGCCATTCAGTGCAATCAAATCGTCGTGGCGTCCTTGCTCTACGATGCGTCCTTCGTGCATGACACAAATCACGTCGGCATTGCGGATGGTTGAGAGGCGGTGGGCAATAACGATTGTTGTCCGGTTGCGCATCAGCTTTTCGAGTGCGTCTTGAACTAAGCGTTCGGATTCAGTATCGAGCGCAGACGTAGCTTCGTCAAGGATAAGTACGGGCGGATTTTTCAGTATAGCCCGGGCAATACTGATACGCTGACGCTGCCCTCCGGATAATTTACCTCCGCGATCGCCTATGTTAGCGTTGTAACCTCCTTCGGTCTGGATAATAAACTCGTGGGCATTCGCAATGCGCGCAGCTTCTTCCACTTGCTCTAACGTGGCGCTTTCCACACCGAAAGCAATGTTGTTGTAGAATGTATCATTAAAAAGGATAGCCTCCTGATTCACATTGCCCATTAGCGAACGCAAATCATAAAGGCGAGCATCCCGTATATCCACACCATCCACGGTGATACTGCCTTTTTCTATATCATAGAAGCGGGGCAGGAGATCGACCATTGTGCTTTTACCGGAGCCGGATTGTCCGACTAAGGCTACTGTTTGTCCTTTTTTTATTTCCAGACTTACGTCTTTTATTATCCATTCGCTTTGGTATTTGAACCAAATGTTATTATAGGATATTTTTTCATTCAAACTGATCTGTTTCGGGCTTTCCGGATCGTTGATTGTGCTTTCAGCCATCAATATCTTGTCTACCCGCTGCATCGAAGCAAGCCCTTTCTGTATAGCATAAACAGCCTTGCTCAGATCCTTCGCCGGGTTAATGATGCTGTAAAAGATCACCAGATAATAAATAAAAGTAGCCGCGTCGATAGAGTTGCTGTTGCCGAGAATTAATGTTCCTCCGTACCATAATACAATTGCGATAGTAGCAGTACCCAAGAACTCACTCATCGGATGTGCCATCTGCTGGCGACGATAGATGCGATTGGTGATGTTTCTGAACTTATCGTTGCTTTCTTCAAAGCGTCTCTGGATTTTCTTTTCTGCGTTAAAAGCTTTTATAATGCGAAGTCCACCAAGGGTTTCCTCTATCTGACTCATCAATACACCCCATTGTTCCTGCCCTTCAAACGATTTTCGTTTCAGCTTCTTTCCGACTTGCCCCATCAGATAGCCTGCCACGGGCAGAAGTACCAATACAAAAATTGTCAGTTCCCAACTGATGATAAGCATCCCTGTCAGGTAGATAATGATCATGATCGGGTTCTTAAACAGCATATCCAGCGAACTCATAATCGAAGTTTCGATCTCATTCACATCTCCGGATACACGCGCGATAATGTCGCCCTTACGCTCTTCGGAGAAGAAACCTAAAGAAAGTTGGGTGATCTTTGTGTTTATTTGATTACGTATGTCGCGAACTACTCCCGTACGGATAGGAATCATAGTATAGAAAGCCAGATACATGGTCAGTACTTTCAGAAAAGTCATAACTACCAAAAACGCGCCTAACATAATCAGCGTAGACGATCCTCCGTAAGTTTCAATATAACTACTGATAAACCAAAAGAAATTATTTGAAGCGATACTGACTGTTTCTTTCATTGCTTCTACATTCGACAGGTTGAAAGACCATTCCATAAAACTGTAAACCTTATCATCCGTTTTAAATAAGATGTTAAGTATCGGAATAATCAGCATAAAAGAGAATAAATTCAATATAGCAGACGAAAAGTTGAATACAATATTCAATACTATAAATTTCTTGTAGGGAGGCACGAAGCGCCTAAGCACTTTTATGAAATCTTTCATGTAGAACAGTTCTTTTTTATTTGAGGCTGCAAGTTACGGAATATCCGGCGTTTTAATATATATCCTGCGAATCTTTCATTTTTTTACTGAAAGAGATGCAACATTTTGTATTCTTTTGCATCTTATCTATATGGACTAAGGTTTGAATAATGAAAATGACAGATCAAATATACATAAAAGGAAAATTTCTGTTGATCGGCGGGATTATTTGTTTATTAGGAGGTTTCAACTCCTGCTCATTAGGCGAAAATGATTTAGAGGAAGCCGCGTATGCGCAATATGGACGAGAAGGGGCACTATTCAGTGTGAAAGGAGAAGTTGTAACACCGAATAATCAACCCCTGGAAAATATTCTTGTTGAAATCCCCAATGATATTAATGATCCTCAGCCCTATCAGAAAGTAGAAGTAAGATATACAAATAAGAAGGGCGTTTTTGAGTGGGAGCGAAAAGCATTAGCGAAAGATCAAACATTCCGTTTTATCATCAAAGACATTGATGGAGATAAAAACGGAGGACATTTCAAAAATGATACGGTTGATGTAAAATTCTCGCTGAAGCAATTGGCAGAATCCGGAGGTAACGGTATTTGGGAATATGGTTCGGTATCAGAAAATATAAAGATAAAACTTAGCAGAAAAGAATAAAGAAGATGTTGATATGACTTGGATGAAAAAAGGTCCGGCAGTTTTTAATTGCCGGACCTTTTTATATTTCATGAAGAGGTTGATTACATCATACCGCCCATGCCGCCACCCATACCCGGGCCCATTGGAGGCATTGCTGGAGTATCTTCTTTCTTCTCAGCGATAACACATTCTGTAGTCAGGAACATACCAGCGATAGACGCAGCGTTTTCCAATGCTACACGAGTTACCTTAGCCGGGTCGATTACACCTGTAGAACACAAGTTTTCATATACATCTTTGCGAGCATTGTAACCGAAGTCACCTTTTCCTTCTTTTACTTTCTGAACAATAACAGCACCTTCTTTACCGGCGTTTTCAACAATCTGACGAAGAGGTTCTTCTATTGCGCGTTTAACGATTTCGATACCTGTAGTTTCATCGTCATTTTCACCTTTCAAGCCTTCCAATGCTTCGATAGCACGGATATAAGCAACACCACCTCCAGGAACAGTTCCTTCTTCAATGGCAGCACGTGTGGCACTTAACGCATCATCTACACGGTCTTTTTTCTCTTTCATTTCTACTTCTGAAGGAGCGCCTACATAAAGTACAGCTACACCGCCAGCCATTTTAGCTAAACGTTCCTGTAGTTTTTCTTTATCGTAGTCTGAAGTTGTATTTTCGATTTGAACTTTGATCTGGCCGATACGAGATTGAATAGCATCTTTGTCACCGGCACCGTTTACGATAGTTGTGTTGTCTTTGTTTACAGTCACTTTCTCTGCAGTACCTAACATATCAATAGTAGCTGCTTCAAGTTTCAAGCCTGTTTCTTCAGAAATAACAGTACCACCTGTTAGCACTGCGATATCTTCCAACATCGCTTTACGACGGTCTCCAAATCCTGGAGCTTTAACTGCACAAATTTTTAATGAACCACGCAGACGGTTAACTACCAATGTTGCCAATGCTTCGCTATCGATATCTTCAGCGATAATCAACATCGGACGACCTGATTGTACTGTTTGTTCAAGGATAGGAAGAAGCTCTTTCAATACGGAAATTTTCTTTTCGTAGATCAGAATATATGGATTTTCCATTTGAGCTTCCATCTTTTCTGTATCAGTTACGAAATAAGGAGAAATATAACCACGATCAAACTGCATACCTTCAACTACGTCTACTGTAGTTTCGGTACCTTTAGCTTCTTCTACTGTGATTACACCTTCTTTTTTTACTTTTCTCATAGCTTCTGCAATCAGCTTACCGATTGTTTCGTCGCCGTTAGCAGAGATTTTAGCTACATGTTCGATTTTATCAAGACTGTCACCTACAGCTTCTGCCTGATTTGCAATATGGTCTACAACTTTAGCAACTGCTTTATCGATACCACGTTTCAGATCCATAGGATTAGCTCCTGCGGTTACGTTTTTCAAACCTACACCGATAATTGATTGAGCCAATACTGTAGCAGTAGTAGTACCGTCACCGGCATTGTCATTTGTTTTAGACGCAACTTCCTTAACAAGCTGAGCACCCATATTTTCGAATGAGTTAGTGCATTCTACTTCTTTTGCTACGGTTACACCGTCTTTTGTGATGTGAGGAGCACCGAATTTCTTTTCGATAATCACATTACGACCTTTTGGGCCTAAAGTTATTTTTACAGCATTTGCCAATTCATCCACGCCTTTTTTTAGCAGGTCGCGGGCTTCCATATTAAACAAAATCTCTTTTGACATGATTTTTATACTTTTTAATTTGTTTAGAAATTAGATAATAGCTAAAATATCTGATTGACGCATGATCAGGAATTTCTCCCCATCCAGTTCGATCTCAGTTCCTGCGTATTTACCATATAATACGCTATCACCGTTTTTAACTACCATTTCTTCATCTTTTGTACCATTTCCAACAGCTACAACTTCACCTTTTAGAGGTTTTTCTTTCGCTGAATCGGGAATGATAATTCCACTAACTGTTTTTTCCTCTGCTGCTGCAGGCTTTACAAGCACTCTGTCTGCTAATGGCTTAATGTTCATTTTCTTGGTATTTTAATTTATTAATATGATTATTTTAATGTTCACGTCACTACCTATACGAATTCCATGCCAAAGTAAAATTCAATTATACAACTGTCAATATAGTCTGTCTGATTATACCTACGACTGACAGTTTGTCGCTTTTATGACGTGATATAGGTTCTTTAGAATTGCGCAATCAATTCATCAATAGTCAATAGGTTTTGTTCACCGGTGACCATATTTTTCAAATTGATTTTACCCTCATTGATTTCATTTTCCCCAACGATGGCTACATAAGGAATCTTTTTGGCATCCGCATAACTCATTTGCTTTTTCATTTTGGCACTTTCCGGATAAAGTTCTACGCGTATTCCGGCAGTACGTGCTTTGGATACGATCGGTAGCAGATATTCTTCTTCTTTTTCGCCAAAATTGACAAACAACAGTTGAGTTGTTTGTAATGCATCTTTTGGATATAAGTCTAATTGATTTAATACATCGAAAATTCGATCTGCTCCAAATGAAATTCCTACCCCCGAAACACCCTGCAATCCGAATACGCCTGTAAGGTTGTCATATCGTCCGCCTCCGGTTATGCTTCCGATTTGAACATCGAGCGCTTTAACTTCGAAGATAGCCCCTGTGTAATAATTTAGTCCGCGAGCCAATGTCAGGTCTAACTCCAGTTCGGATCGAATAGGAGTGGAGTCGATACGTTTTAGAATAAAGGCAAGTTCTTCTACTCCCTTTAACCCGATTTCCGAATCAGCAAGGACTGCTTTCAATTGCTCCAGCTTTTCATTGTTAGTACCGCTTAATTGGATAATCGGTTGCAAATGGTTGATTGCTTTTTCAGAAAGCCCTTTTTCCCGTAGTTCGGCGTTTACATTATCTAAGCCGATCTTATCCAACTTGTCGATCGCTACGGTTATATCTACAATCTTTTCAGCTTCGCCGATTATTTCAGCTATACCTGTCAGTATCTTACGATTGTTCATCTTGATAGAAACACGAATATTCAGGCGGCTGAATACTTCATCTATAATTTGGATCAGTTCTACTTCGTTAATCAACGAATCCGAACCTACCACATCGGCATCACATTGGAAAAATTCACGGTAACGCCCCTTTTGAGGACGGTCAGCACGCCATACCGGCTGAATCTGATAACGTCTGAAAGGAAAAGTGATCTCGTTTCTGTGTTGAACCACAAAGCGGGCAAAGGGTACCGTAAGGTCATAGCGTAACCCTTTCTCACAGGCTTTTGCCGCAAATTTTACCGCGTTACGTTCTGTAAGTTCTTCATCCGTTATTCCGGAGAAGCAATCTCCCGAGTTCAATATCTTGAACAATAATTTATCTCCTTCTTCACCGTATTTTCCCATCAAGGTTGACAGGTTCTCCATCGCGGGAGTTTCGATCTGTTGAAAACCGTATAAATGATAGACTTCGCGAATTGTGTTGAATATATAATTACGTTTCGCCATTTCTTCAGGCGAGAAGTCCCGGGTTCCTTTTGGTATCGATGGTTTCTGCATGTCTTTTAATCAATTAATTATTTTGCCCACAAAGTTAATAAATCAAATGAAAAAAGCCTTTCGGATTGCAAAAGCTTCCGAAAGGCTCATGTTACTTATCTCAAATTTAACACCGTTTAATCACGGCGTCCCATATAGATCATAATATAATATAATAATGTAGCTAATGAACCTAAGGCCGCTACCACATAGGTGTAAGCAGCCGAACGTAAGGCGTCTTCCGCCTTATCGTGTGTCGCTACATTTGTAATGCCTGCATTGCTTAACCAGACTAATGCACGTTTGCTGGCGTCAATTTCAACCGGTAACGTGATGAAACTGAATAAGGTTGTGGAGGCAAACAAAATGATGCCAAACAGCAGTAATTGAGGAAAAGTGTTAATCATTAACATTCCACCAAGAATTACCCACATCATGATGTTGGATGAAAAACTAACTATCGGAACGAGTGCCGAACGCATCTTCAACGGAGCATAAGCAGTAGCGTGTTGAACTGCGTGTCCACACTCATGAGCAGCCACAGCCGCTGCAGCTACACTATTACTGTAGTAAACCGATTCACTCAGATTTACTGTTTGATTTGTAGGGTTGTAATGGTCTGTTAAATGACCGGGAGTAGAGATTACCTTTACATCATAGATGCCATTTTCATGAAGCATCTTTTCAGCAACATCCTTTCCTGTCATACCATTAGGCAGGGGTACTTTGGAATATTTCTCGAATTTATTCTTCAAACGATAAGAAACAATCCAGCTTAATAAAGCAAAACCAATAAATATAATCCAGTACGTCATACTTTTTACATTAAAGACATAGTTATTAATATAACAATTTAAACGGCAAAAAGCTTGCCAAATTAGAAATACGTTATATCAGACACTCCTTTTTTAATTGTTTTATGATTAATTATCAGTGTATCTAACGATTGTTTGTTCTCTATCCGGACCCACTGACACAATTTTTACAGGAACACCTAATTCTTCTTCCAAAAATGTCAGATAATTGTTGAATTCTTCAGGGAATTCATCTTCGCTCTGCATTTTTGTCATATCTGTGTTCCAACCTGCCAATTCCACATAGATAGGTTCTATTCCTTCATTTATTTCATAAGGGAACGTGGTTACTTCTTCGCCATTTACACGATAAGCTACACATGCTTTGATTGTTTCGAAAGTATCGAGTACATCACTTTTCATCATGATTAGTTGACTAACTCCGTTAATCATGATTGCATACTTTAAGGCAACCAGATCAATCCAGCCACAACGACGCTTACGTCCGGTAACTGATCCGAACTCATGTCCGAACTCACATATTTTGTCACCCGTTTCATCAAATAATTCTGTCGGGAAAGGACCGCTGCCTACGCGTGTGCAGTACGCTTTGAATATGCCGAATACCTCACCAATATTACGTGGAGATACCCCTAATCCCGTACAACATCCAGCACAAATTGTATTTGACGAAGTAACGAAGGGGTAAGATCCGAAGTCAATATCCAGCATTGTTCCCTGAGCACCTTCTGCTAACACTGATTTCTCTTCTTTCAAATAATCATTGATCACCTGTTCGCTGTCTATCAGGTTAAAACGCTTCAGATAATCAAGCGCCGACAACCATTCAGCTTCCAGTTCTTTACTATCAAATGTGTAATTTAAAGATGCCAGAATAGCTTCGTGCTTTGCTTTGGCAGTCGCGTATTTTTCTTCGAAATTATGCAGAATATCTCCTACACGCAGACCGTTACGGCTGATCTTGTCTGTGTAAGTCGGTCCGATACCTTTACCGGTAGTGCCAATCTTTCCGGCTCCCTTGGATGCCTCATACGCGGCATCTAATACACGGTGAGTAGGCAGGATCAGGTGCGCTTTTTTAGAGATAAATAATTTTTTTGTCAGGTCGTGACCACTTGCTGCTAAAGCTTCCGCTTCCTGACGGAACAACAGCGGATCAAGTACAACGCCATTACCAATAATATTAATCTTTCCACCCTGAAAAATCCCTGAAGGAATTGAGCGAAGTATATATTTTTCTCCATTAAATTCAAGCGTGTGACCGGCATTCGGACCACCCTGAAAACGAGCTATCACATCATACTTTGGTGTTAATACATCGACAACTTTTCCTTTGCCTTCATCACCCCATTGCAAACCTAGTAAAACATCTACTTTCATTGTTTTGTATTGCCTTTATTGTTGTTTTTTTGAATCTTATATTTGCATTTACTACATATACCATAGATATAAAGCATGTGAAACATAGGAGTAAACCTACTTATTTTCAAATTCTTTATATCTTTTTTTAGTGAAGAATCACGTACCTCTCGTACAGACCCGCAGTTTGTGCAGATCAGATGCGAGTGCGTTTCTGCCACTACTTTTAATTCATACTGAATCGACTTTGCCGTAAATTGATGTTTTACGATCAAATCCGCTGCCAGAAGGATGTCTAACGTATTATATAAAGTCGCTTTGCTGACATGAAAATTTGTCAAATTCAATCGCTCATGTAACATGCTAATGTCAAAGTGCGACGAAAATAAACAAATCTGCTCAAAAATAGCATATCTTTCATCTGTCTTACGCAGTTTCAATGTGGTAAGATAGTCTGTCAGCACACCCTTAAGCTCAGTATAGTATTTATTTTCCATTTAAAGACATTTCATGTCATATAGTCCAGTCAGACAAAGGTAACCTAATTATTTTTACGACAAAACCTAATTATAATATTCAAATTCAAACTTTAGATCTTTGTAAAATTCATTCTTTTCTATTAAGTCAGCATCTGCATACGTGCTGAAATATTGTAGAACACGCTCTGCTTGTGCTTCCTCTTGTCGTCCATACCGCTTTAACGCTAATAAAGCCGCGCGTTGAGGACGAGAAATACCTTTGTCGAGAATCATTTTTGCTTCTTTCAAAAAGCTGTCCGGAGAAGAAAGATTATACCCTTTTGTGAACAATCGGGCATACAATATAAAACCGGACGTTTTTACATTTTCCCGTTCGTCGCTAATCCAACGTTCGGCCAAGGTTGACGCAAAAGACAGGTGTTGAGCCAGATTTGCGCAAAATTGCTCCACAATCTCCAGATAACGAATATCACCCACCCAACTTTCCGCGTCTTCTTCCGTGAAGGCTTCACGAGGAAATAGTAGTGTTGCCAGTATTTTATGTTCTCTTACATCCTGTGTCCAAAGCCATTTTGCCAGCTCCGCATCAGGGGTATATGCCGAAGCAATAACCTTGATTTCGGGGATGGACACGCCAAAATTCAGTTTGTATTCCATCCCTTCCCTACGCATACTTGCAGACACAACACCGTTCATCGCTTTACGTAGCCGAAAGCGTATATCTTTTATTATTTCCTCCATAATCAGGGTTTAATCGTTGTATGTTGGGAGGAACGAATAATCGTTACTGTAACGAAGCATTTGTTCAACGTAACTTTCAGAATAGTCGAGCACCACATCTGTCACTTCGCCATTGGCGTTCTTTACTTCCTTCATGACCGGATTCACAAATCCTTTGTAAGGAGCTAAATTTAACTTGGCATATCGCTTCAGAATTTCAGCATGAAGCGTATGATCTACTTGCACAGCATAGTCTTCAACCAGTTTTTTACCTGCTGCAAGATCACCTTCGCTTTTCAAACGTTGAACTTCACTGAGAAGCTGACCAAACAGGTCGCGTAGTTTCTGATAGTCATTAATAACCACGTACGTATTACCGTCGCGTTGCTTTAATTCTACAACATTATCTGTTTTACCTTTTTCGTAAACCCAGCGAGCTATTAACTGACGGTTGCGCATGTGCGCCTCTTCAATGTTCTTGCCCAATTCAATGCGAACAAGCTGTGTCATCAAGCCATTCATCATAAACTTATAGTATTCGGCTTTGTAGGCTTCTTTGTCCGGCAAAAGACCTAATTCTACTATTTTATTATCGGCAATATAATACAGTCCGAACAAGTCCGCACGTGTTTCCTCCAATGTCGAAGCGTAGGCTTTCAGCGCATCCGGTTCCACACCGGGAAGTGTCACGCCTGAACCATGCCCCAGGCATTCGTGCAGGTCAGTATGCAGGTTGTCGGTTGCAAATCCGTAATTTTTCAACAAATCACGTTCCGTATCGCTCCAAACAAATTCTTCACCGAAACCATTGCCCTGTGATGCCTTATCATAAGCCTCTGTTATATTTTCAATCGTTACCGATTTCGAACCGTGATCCCTTCTTATCCAATCAGCATTCGGCAGATTGATTCCGATAGGAGTTGCCGGAAAACAATCTCCACCCAGCATAGTTACGGTAATTACCTTCGCACTAACACCTTTTACCTCTTTTTTGCGGAAGCGATCATCTATCGGTGAGTTATCTTCAAACCATTGCGCATTGTCACTAATTAATTTTGTACGCTTAGTAGCTTCTTTATTAATAAAGTTTACGGTAGCTTCCCAGCTGGCCTTCATACCCAACGGATCACCATACGTTTCCGTAAATCCGTTAACGAAATCAACCTCAGAATCCGTGTCTTTTACCCATAGAACGGCATAAGCGTCAAACGTTTTCAAATCACCTGATTTATAATAATCGATCAAAGTTTGGATCACTGCTTTTTGCTTCTCGTTTTCGGCAAAAGGAACAGCCTTCTCTAACTCGGCAACGATCTGTTCGATAGCCTGCGAATAAAGACCGCCTACTTTCCATACCTTCTCTTTGATAACTCCGTTTTCCTTCACTAACCTACTGTTCAATCCGTAGGATACAGGCGTGTTATCCTTTGGGTCTTTCATTGCGGCATAGAAATCCTCCACTTCTTTTTGTGTCAGATCACCAGCATAGTAATTATTGGCCGAAGCCCGGATAATATCATTATCTCCGCTTTGTACAGTGCGCTTCGCTAATAGAGTGGGTGAGAAGATAACCTCTTTGATTTCCGCAATAAATTGATCAACCTGTTGCCCTTCACGAAGAGGAACCTTTTCGGTTGGCAGCTCCATTACACATTGCGTAAAGAAACTATCCGAAAACTCCGGCAAAAACTTATCCTCCGCATAATGGTGATGTATACCGTTAGAAAACCATACACGCTTCATATATGTATCCAAAGCCTTGAATTGCGTATCGTTTCTATCCCCTTTGTAATTTTCGTAAATAGCCTCCAACGTACGACGTATCGCCAGATTGTACCGACAGTTCTGATCGAACAAAATGTCACGTCCCATCAACGCGGCTTCCGACAAATGATATAATAATTGTTTTTGCTGCAACGTCAATGTCTCAAATCCCGGAACCTGATAACGTAGTATCTGTAAATCCGCAAAAGCATCAACAGTATATTCAAAATCCTTACCTTTTACTTCCGTTTGTTTGCCCCCATCCGTGCAGGAAGAAACGACCATACCCATTCCCAACATAAATAATAAAGTTTTTTTCATTTGTGTGAAAAATTAATTGTGAACAATCGCAAAGGTAACGAAAATTAAAGAAAGCAGTATAACTCAAAAGATTGAATTGCTGTTTTTTAGTGATAGATAATGATTTAGAATCAGAACTTTTACTTTTGGAATGATTTCCCCGGAATCGACAGTTTAAGCTCGGCTGTTATTTTAAGATAGATATTGGAAAAGTAATGAGATAAATTCACCAATTTGCTCCGCTTTGAGCAGGTTGATTAGCTTGATGCAAAGAAATATCTAAAGATAGATGGGCAGATACAAGTGAGTATTGATCATAACAAATTTAAACAGGATGGTAAATGGGATGGCTTAAAAGGTTATGAAACAAACTCAAAATTAAATAAAGAAGAAATTTTGGCTAATTATAATCATTTATGGCGTATCGAAAAAGCATTCCGAGTAGCCAAACATGATTTAAAAATAAGACCTGTATTCCATCGTAATAAAAAACGGATAGAAGCTCATATATGTATCACATTCTCCGCGTACATGGTATACACGGAATTAGAAAGGATTCTAAAAGAAAAAGGATCAAACTTAACACCAGAGAAGGTAATAGAAATTGCTGAAACCATATTTGCGATAAACATTAAAGTTCCCGCAACAGGAGAGATAATTTCCAAAACAATTTTGTTATCACAAGAACAAAAAGGAATAGCTAAATTATTTGATTTCTGAGTTGGGTGACCCAATGACCAAAACAGGAGATACCTTCAGCAGGACATGTGTCATATTTGAGGTAGGTTAGCACAGTCTCCTTGTTTATGCATAAAGCTGCAGCGATCTTACGTGATGATATCTTCCACTCGCACAGATTCTCTTTCATTTATAGTTTTCGTACCATCCCTATACATGTAAATTTGAACATGTATAGAAAACACCGGGTTCCTATATATTAAAAACACTCAAGTACTGGTCAAATACAAAAATACGGTTTCTGCTTTGTCCAGTAATTTCTTTAAGCAGACCCTGTTCCTGCATTGCTGCCACCAAGTCATTCGCTGCTTTATAGCTTAAATTGGATATTTTCGCCGCTTGATCTATGGTGACAATAGGGTCTTTGAATAAAGCTGTAAGCAAAATAAGGGCTGAATTACTACGTCTCCCCATTTTTGCTTTTATATCATTTTCTATTTGCTCTTTTAATTTTAAAATGCTTGAAAGCGTATCAACAGCCTTTGTTGCAGTCTGCTCAATCCCTACTAAAAAATACTTAATCCACTGTATCATATCATTTTTTGTTCGAACAAGGCTCAAGTTGTCATAATAAAGACTTTTGTTTTTCTCGAAAAAATACGATAAATACAGCAACGGTTTATCTAGGATTTTTTCCGAAACTAAAAATAGTGTAATCATCAAACGCCCTATACGTCCATTCCCATCGAGAAAAGGGTGAATCGTTTCGAACTGATAGTGGGCGATTGCGATACGAACAAGCGCAGGAACATGAATATCTTCATTGTTCAAAAAAGACTCCAAATCTCCCATTAACTCATTTACCAGCAGATGTGTTGGAGGTATAAACACGGCATCAGATAGTGATGTTCCTCCTATCCAATTTTGGCTACTTCTATATTCTCCTGGCAGTTTGTGTTCACCTCTAACGCTTTGGAGTAGGGTTTTATGAATAGATTTTAGTAGTCTTGACGAAATAGGCAGTGTATCCAATTGTCCGATAGCATCGTTTATGGCTCTGATGTAATTATTGACCTCTTGCCAGTCGTTTTTGCGCTCTGGTCGAATTTCTTCTATCGGAAGAAGAGCTTCATCCATGTTTGTTTGCGTTCCTTCGATGCGACTTGACACAACGGCTTCTTTAGTAACGTGCAACTGAATAAACAAATCAATATTAGGAACTAATCTTGCAAAAGAATTTAATTCGCCAAGTTTTACTGCAGCCCTCTCTAAAAGCTTATTAATTATGGGCGTTTTCCATGACCACTCATCATTGATATTTTTTGGTACAAAATATTTATATCCTGATGTCTTTTCAAGATGTCCTGCTTGGTATTTTTCTAGTTCTATCATAGATGATCTTTTTCTTCATAAAAGTAAAATAAGGTTTCTTTTATTTTACTTTCAATCAATAAAGTAAAATAGTTGTTTTTTTATTTTACTTTATCTCATTAATTTTTATCTTGCTCAAACTCTCCGCTATCAGCTTATTTTAAACGCTCCTCTTCTTTCAACTGTTCCTTGAACTCCGCTTTCAGAGCCATAAAGCAGCGGGGATTTGTGTATTCAAAAACAATTTCGCCGGAAGATTGACTATGCAAACAATCAAACCTGTACCTCCTGCTTCTATCAATGCTTTACGAATTTCCCCCTCACCAGATGTTTTGGAGGTCAAAGCTCCTTTTGCCAACACCACGCCGGCTTGCCCACTCGGTGACAAATGATAAATAAAATGTTGCAACCATGCAAAGAATTCTTCAAATGCATCAGAAATGTATTTAAGGAAAATAAGCCTCAATGCAAAATGCTTGTATTCGGCAGCGTCTATGTTTTTTCGCAGTTTATCCGCGGCTTTCCAAAGCTGTTTTTCCAAAGGCTCTTCTGCCGTATTTCCGTTTTTCTTTGCCATATCTATTTTTCTTCTTTATTATCCTCAATTAAATCCTTCACACTCACCTGCAATATCTCTGCAATTTGAAACAAGGTTTCCAAGAGAGGTTGAACACGGTTGCATGCGTAAGCATTTACTATCTTAAAGCTTTTCCGAGCTTCTCGGCAAGCCATGTTTGCTTAATTCCTCTTTCTTGCAAAACTTCTTTTATGCGATTCATATTTTTATGATTGTGTTACGAATGGTAAATATAGGAATTTTAAATGGGTAATTTTAAGAATATATTCATCTTCCTACCTTTTCTGTCCTCTATTCTTCTGTTGAACGATAGGCTGTTTTTGCTTTTGTTCCTCCTTCGATGCTTTTGGTAACCGTGGTCTACTCCACAATTCTTTATATTCGGCATCAGATTTATTCTCTCTTTACAAGTGTGGGTTCGCATTACTTCACATGCTCTGTCTACCGGCTACCCCCTAATCGAACAGTTCGGAATTTACGAACGGTTGAATCAGGCATTAGTTTTCCGGTTTTCCCCCTCTCTTTTTTCTGTTGGAAAATAGAGCCGTTTTGCCTTGTTTTTTGCCCTTACTTCTTAGGCTCTTTTTTTGTAATACTATATGAAAAAAAAGATAAAGGTTATTTTTCAAAAGATATCCTTTATTTTTTGAAAAATAACCTTTATGTTTTTGGGGTGTAATAGGTAACTGATTTTCAGCGATATACCCTTTGGGTGAAAATGGGGTATATCGGCTGATTTTTTGAGGGGGAATTGGGGGTGTCTTAGTCGGTTTTATTGATTGTTTTGGGTTTTAGTAGGGTGAGCTGGAATATGATTGCCACTACTACAACGCCGGAGAGAAGAACGAAATCTCTTCCTAAATGACCGGCATCTATCGATTTGCCGAGAAAGTTTGTAATAAAGGCGCCGGCGGATATGCCGGCCAGATTCATCAGTCCGTAGCCTGTTGCACGGTAACGTGGTGATACAAACTGACAGAGGATCGGCATATTGTTGACATCAAATATCCCGAAGCCTAATCCAAAGCACAGGGCTCCGCAGAGCACAGGGGTGAATGCTGTGCCAAATCCCAATAGGAATAAGGCGGGAATGGTTAAGGCCAGTCCGATTACACCGGTGTAGATTCGCCCTTTGAGGTTTTTTTGTACCCAGTGGTCGGAGAGTAGTCCTCCGATAAGTACGCCTGCGAATGATGCCATCGCGATGGTAATGGTTGCCAAGGGTCCGGCCTGAGCCATATCTAATTTAAGTGTGTCGGAGAAGAGGGTAGGGGCCCAGTTTTTCGTTGCCCAACCCGGCAAGCTTGGGGCGGAAAAGTAAAACAGCAATACCCAGAATGAGATATTCCCCAGAAGAATACCCAGTCCTTTAAAGGCGGCATTAAATTCCTGTTTGATGGAAAGCTTTTCACTCTTATCTATTGTGTATGTTTTGTTTTCCTTTAAGAAGAGAATCAAGAAAAGGGCGTACACCATGCCTACAACACCGAACGACTGAAAGGTTAATTGCCAGGAGAAATTACTGGCAATCGTGGCTCCGAATCCGCCTAAAGCCTGACCGAGATAGATTCCTGTGGTGTGGATCCCGATGGCCAACGAACGGGTTTTACCCTGATGATAATCCGCGATGAGGGCAAGGGCGGCAGGAATGTAAAAAGCTTCGCTTACTCCCATAATGCCCCTGAGGATATATAATTGATTAAATGTTGTTGAATAGCCCATCAACAGGGTTACGGCAGACCATACGAAAAGGCTTCCTATGATTAACCATTTACGATTCAACCTGTCGGCGATAACTCCCGAGAGAGGGCTCATAAAGGCATATATCCAAAGGAATACGGCCATTAAACGCCCGAAATTAGCAGCCGACACCAGTTCTGAGATATCTTCCATCATGGAAGGCTTCATTGTTGCCAGCATTTGTCTGTCTAAGTAATTAAGTAATGCGACAAACCAAAGCATGGCAACAACAGCCCAAGGGTAGGTTCTTTTTTCTACGCTCATCTTTCTGTTATTTGTAGATTGGACCATAGGTGTTACATGCACGATAGTCTGATCCTTCCGCGTCTGACCCGAACGCACTCCATGCCGACGGACGGAATAGTTCGCTTTCGTCTACATTATGCATGCAAACCGGAATGCGAAGCATGGCAGCCAACGCGATTAAGTCGAGACCGATATGCCCGTAGCTGATAGCTCCATGATTGGCTCCCCAATAATTCATTACCGAATAAACATCCTTGAATCGGCCTTTGCCCGTAACCCGTGGAATAAAGAAAGTAGACGGCCATGTTTTGTCCGTACGTTTGTCGATCAGGTTAAACACGTGTTCCGGGAATGTTGCTGTCCAGCCTTCGGCCAATTGAAGAACCGGACCGAGTCCTTTTACTAAATTGAGGCGGCACATGGTAACCGGCATACCGGCTTTAGACAAAAACTTGGATGAGTAACCACCTCCTCTGAAATATTCCAGATTGGCCGGATGCCATTTCGTTGCTTCAAGCATTTTGTCTACTTCGTTTGCGGTGATCTCCCAGAAGGGTTTCATCACCGGATTACCGTCTTTAGTCTGTTGCCCTGTTCCGTCGAGCGTACAAGAGCCGGAGTTGATCAAGTGAATCGCTCCGTCTTTCAACATACCGTCCGGTTTCCATCCGCTTATTCGTTCGATAGCTTCAGGGCTCCAGTAAGTACGCACATCGGCAAATAGCTGAGACGTATTCGTTAGCAGTTGGTTAAACAGCATACTTATGCCGTTCAGATGATCATTTTCGGTGGCAAAAGCGAAAGGCTTACGTATGCCGTTCCAATCGAAGGAAGAATTAAGTATAGCTTCGGAAAAGTCTCCGTTAGGAAGAAAATCCGTCCACTGACGTTGCCCCTGGAATCCGCCACAAATAGCATTATGCCCCATTGCTTCCTCCTTATACCCCATTTCGGCCAGTTTGGGATTGCCAATTAACAGATCACGCATGATCAGCGTCATTTTCACCACAAATGCCCAGTCTTTATCTTTATCTTCCCTGCTTTTACGCAAATGCTCCGGATTGTAGTCTTCGCCTTCGTTCGTTATGCAGTTCTTCTGCGTCCATTCAAGCGCTTTCCGGTATTCTTCTTTATCGAAAATCTCGTATTGAATGCGACGACTAATCTCGGAGCAGTCTACAAACTCCGCACGAAGTCCCAGGTATTCTTGTAGGAAATCAGGGCTCACTATAGACCCGGCTATTCCCATCGAAACCGATCCGATAGCCAAATACGATTTTCCACGCATTAACGCGACAGCCAATCCCGCCTTAGCAAAGCGTAAAAGCTTTTCCTGTACGTCTTTGGGGATTTCCGAAGAGTTCATATCCTGTACGTCTCTACCATATATACCGAAACAGGGAAGTCCTTTCTGAGTATGTGCAGCCAATGCCGCTGCCAGATAAACAGCACCCGGACGTTCGGTGCCATTAAATCCCCAGATGGCTTTGGGTATAAGCGGATTCATATCAATCGTTTCCGATCCATAACACCAGCAAGGTGTAACCGAAAGACTAAGTCCGACGTTTTCCCTCTCAAATTTGGCAGCACAGTCTGCCGCTTCTTTTACTCCACCAATACAGGTGTCCGCAAGAATACATTTTACCGGCGTACCATCCGGATAGTTCAAATTACTTGTGTAGAATTGAGCTACACTTTTAGCCAGATTCATTGTGGTATCTTCAAGAGATTCTCTGATCCCTTTTCTACGACCGTCAATAATAGGTCGAATACCGATGGTTGGATAATTTGTGTTCATGGCTTTTTATTTAAAGTTTAACTTTTGAATTAATAGTTCAGATCTAACGCATCTAAGGCATCCTTGATTTTTTTACGATGCTCATCCCCGAATTTATTGAATGGCGAGGCTAAAAAATCATTACATATTCCTAACAAGGATAAAGTACATTTAACCCCTTTCAGATAACTGGAGCCAAAACTGCCGATGCTGTAAATAGAAGAACTGATCTGCATCACTTTATTGTGCAAGAGGCTTACACGTTCCATATCCTTCTCGCGAGCGGCATTGAAAAGATCAACATAGAGCTTGGGGAACATATTCGCCCCACCGTTTACACCACCGTTGGCTCCTAGAAGAACAACCTCGGCGGTCATCTCTTCAGGACCTACAAAGATGGAGAAGTTTTCGTGTTCTTTCATTTCATACATGACGGCCTGAAAATAAGCTCCATTGGCCGAACTGTCTTTAAAACCTATCACTTTAGGGTTTTGCGCGATTCTTCGTATCGTTGAGGGAGCAAAGGAAACTTTTGTGTGAGTAGGCATATTATACAAGAAGATAGGCAAAGGCAGCTCAGGGATGAGGCTTTCATAGAATTCAGCCAGTTCGGGCTGTCCTGTGGCAAAATAGTACGGTGGCGCGGAAACCAACGCGTCTGCGCCGAAATTGGCCGCTGTTTTAGCCAGGTTAACACTATCTACAATAGATGTGTCTGAGATGCCGACTAAAAGAGGAAGTCTTCCTTTTACGATCCGGCTGGTTAGTTTAATCATTTCCGCTCTGAGGGTGAAGCTCAGACTTTGCGCTTCACCCGTTGTTCCGAGAATAAAAATACCGTGTACTCCTCCGGCAATAACATGTTCGATAAGCCGTTCGAGACCTTCAATATCTATACGGTCATTATCGATTAACGGAGTAACTAATGGTGGTATAATACCATATAAAGGTTTTTTCATTTTGTTGCTGTGTTTAACTATGGAATGTTCGATAAGCGAGCAAACATTTCCATTGTTGTTGGTATTGTATTCGTTTTTTTTATCTGTTCCATGAGTACCTCTACGCTTTTTTTACTCATTTCCTGAATGGGTTGTTGCACGTAGGGAATCCGGAATGGAATAAAATCAAAAGCATCATTTTTATCAAAACAAACAACCTGAATGTCTTCCGGAATACGTACGCCGAGTTTTAATAAGTGCTTTATTCCGATGACAGAAATACTGTTTGATGCAAAGAATATTCCGTCTACTTTAGGATTTTCTTTAAGTAACTCCTCGATCGCATTTGAAATATCCTGTTCAATATTACTGTAGGTTATTTTTTTTGTCAGTGCCGGATTATAGCAGTTCTTTTTTGTTAATGCCTCCATGTATCCTTTTTCCCGATCCTGCATGTGAGGCAGCTTGTTGTTATAAATGATCAGTCCTGAGTTTTTGCACCCGGAGTCTATCAAAAGATTGGCCGCATTAAAAGAGGCATGATAGTTATTAACAACAATATGACTGATTGGGAGATTCGGAAAATAACGATCCAATAAAACGATCGGAGTTTTAGTTTTAGATAGCTCATTAACATAATCTTCCCCATCTTCGGTAGGCACAATGATAAAACCATCCACTTGTCTGCTTTTAAGAATATGGATCATTTTCTCCATTTTTTTGCCGCTCTCATTTGTGTTGGTGATTATGACGGAATATCCATATTCTTCCGCATACTCTTGAATGTAAAAGGCGATATTGGCAAAAAAGCTATTGGATATATCAGCTAATATTAAACCGATCGTGTTTGAATGCCCCATCCTCAAACCTCTGGCGAAGTTGTTTGGTTCATAGTTTAAATCCTTAGCGGCCTGAAGCACCTTTTCGGCTACTTCTTTTCTGATGCGCCCTTCTTTCTCTTTTCCATTTAGGACAAGAGAAACGGTTGCATTAGATACCCCTACCTTTATTGCAATATCTTTTATAGATACACGTGTTGATTTCAAATCACTGGAATTTTAATTGTACATATTTGATCTTTTCCCGGTTGTAAGTATAGGTTGCATGAACGTTACCTTCCTTATCTTGTATAATAGCGGGATAACTATATTCTCCGGAGGTATGATCTTCCAGATCAATTAACTTTTCCCATATTTTACCGTCATACGAACCTGCTATTGCCAGTTTGTTTCTACCTTCTGTTATTGGATTGTATATTATAATATGCATGCCATTTGTTAAAGTAACCGCGTCTGTCCCTGAGTTATTATTGGGAAGTTCGGTCGCCATAAGTTTCGACCAGGTTTTGCCATTATCTCTTGACCAGGATTCTACAACGCTTTTATTCTTGGATCGACAAACAATTTGCAATGAACCGTCTTTATGGAACAGTACAGATGGTTGAATGGCTTCAAAGCCATTATTATCTATCTCTATCTTTTCCCAGTTGTTCAGACTCTGATCGGATATTTCCATATAAACATTCCATTTTCCGGGGATTTCTATGCTTGTAGGATAAAGAATATTCTTTCCGGGAATAATTACGGGCTTATTTTTGATAGGACCTACGCAGGCTCGGGGGATTACTTCCATATCAGACCAACTCTTTCCTTCGTCAGTAGATAGTTTGTATTTGCCCCACCAGGTGCTTGGACTGGGACCAACTTTATAGAAAAGGATCAGATCGCCGTTGTCTCGCTTAAACAAAACAGGGTTCCAGCAAGGGAAACGGAATGATTCGTTTTGTACACCGTCGGCCACAAGAACCGGATCGCTCCATACGCCGTCTTTTAGTCTGGAGGTATATATACTTACGTCCGGATGTCTTTCGTAAGTCCCGCCAAACCATGCCGCAAGCATCCCATCTTCGGTTTCTACGATGGTAGAGGCATGAGCGGATGGAACGGATTTTGGTTCTTTTATTATTTCGGAACGGAGAATTACAGGGTTCGTTGCCCGGAGTTTTTCCCTTTCTTTTTGATCGAGAAATCGTATAAGTTCCTCAGGGAAATCGGTCTGGATGATATTTACATGCCTGAGGTCTTTCAACATTTGTTCGAAACCTTCGCTCTTGTTGCTGTAATTGTCATATTTGCCTAAAGCATTAGCCCATATCCTTGTTTTATCGGCATATTCCCTGATCGTTTTCTCTTTATAATACGACGGATCAATGTGGATAACGGGAATGTTTCCCATTTTCATGATCTTATCCATATCTTTAAGACTGTATGCGCGAGGCATAACAAGAATAGAGGGAGCGATTTTTCGTAGAGCGGGAATCTCCTTATAGTCATACATAAAGAAAAGCACCTGATCTTCCATTTCGGCTTCTTTAATGGCGTGGCATGTTTTTTCGGCAAAACGCTGATCTGCTTTGAAGTCTACATCAAGCATGATTTTCCCTTTGATGAGTTGTAAAACTTCCTCAAAGGAGGGGATAAGTTCGCCTGTTACTTGTCCGTTATGTTTCAAACGTAGTTCGCGAAGTTCGTTAAACGTATAGTCACTTACGTTGCCAGTGCCATTTGTTGTGCGGTCTACTGTTTTATCGTGCATAATAACCAGAACACCGTCTTTTGTTGCCCTTACGTCTGTTTCAATGATATCCACGCCTAAGCGAATGGCTTCGCGATAAGAAGCGAGCGAATTCTCCGGATAGTTTTGATGCGCACCACGATGAGCCGCAACCAAAATACGATCTGGGGTGTGATTGAACTTATATAAAATGTCTGCCACTACAGACTCTCTTGCTATCAACTGTCCGGTTGTGATTAACAAAAGGAACAGGATTAATTTTTGTTGATTACTTTTCAAAACCATAGAGCTTGATTATTTTAGATAAGATGTCAGAATTTTGATAGATTCCGGCGAAATCAACAGCTCCTGCTCCATAAGCAAAAACCGGAACCATAACAGAGGTATGTCCCTTAGTACCAAAGGTGACACCAACTTCACCGGTGGACAAGTTTCCACCTGTTAAAGCGGCTCCACCTGTTTCGTGATCAGCCGTAACGATAACGAGCGTGTTTGGGTCCTGTGCCGCATAGTCAAAAGCTACTTTAATAGCGCGGTCAAAGTCTACCATTTCGTTAACCAGATTTTCCTGATCGTTGCCATGGCAAGCCCAGTCGATCTGCGATCCTTCTACCATAAGAAAGAAGCCCTTTTCATTATTCTTAAGCAAATCAATAGCTTTTTGAACACTTTCAGGCAGGAACTCTCCTCTTTCAGGATAAGATTCGGGGTGCTCATCGGCAATTAAACCGGCCAACTTACCTGAAGTAACTTTCTTAACATCATCCATGTTAAGTGCAACCTGAAAACCTTTTGCCTCAAGTTTTTCCAATAGATTCTCACCATCCGAACGCGCATCAAAATAACGCTTACCACCACCAATAAACAATGTAATGTCTGAGTTAAGAAAATCGACAGCGATCTCTTCTTCCATTTTACGGCTTGGCTGGTGTGCAACAAAAGAGGCAGGGGTAGCATGGGTAACAGAACAAGAGGATACAACTCCTGTAGACAGATCATGCTCGGCAGCGTACTCAAGCATCGATTTAACCGAATTGCCATCTGCGTCTACACCTATGGCTCCATTTGTTGTTTTAACTCCACAAGCGATGGCAGTACCACCGGCGGCTGAATCTGTAATGTAATTATTTGCGGAAAAAGTTTTGGAGAAACCTACAAACTGACACTTTTCCAGATGCAAAGAACCTTTGTTGGCTGTAAGTCCGGCATAAACCTGAGATACTCCCATACCATCTCCAATCATGACAATGACATTTTTTACCTGTGGGGCAGATTTCTGCTCATTCTTATCCGCGGAAGGACTACAATGTGTGAATAATACAGATAAAATGATTAAAAAAGAAAGCTGAATTCGTTTCATGTTCTGAATTATTTTAGTTTAATATTATTGTTTGATCAACCAAATATCACATATCTTGGATTGTTTTCGCCAGTTGAGGTGAGACTCTTCCGGCTCATCGAACGAGATTTCCAGTTTTCCATCCTGAAAGAACCTTCTGTCTACCGGAAACTCTTTGAATTCCTCCAGTTCTTTATTGTATAGGGTCGGAGAGATTCTAACTCCATCTACTCTTAGTAAAGCATCACCATAACCTGCTATGCGAATTACATACCTTGACTTGGGATCAAGGTCTTCGTAAACTAACCGAGGGAAGTTCTGGAATAATTGTGTAGATAGTCTTTTGCGACTTTTTCCGTTATCCCACCAAGCTACATCGCAAGCGTCATGTACAACCGTTTTAACGCGAGGACTTTGACTGATGTCTGATACATTATCGTAAAAACTGCCGGGTCCGGGGTTGCTCCAGGTTCGGATAACAGCTAAAGCTTTTTGCTTTTCCGCTTCTGTTTGAAGTTGTGATATTGAATCAAACTGATCAGACAACCACCAGCGATTGTTGAGTGGATAATCTATGAAATCCAGCACACAGCCTCGCTCTGCACTTCTTGCCTGATACTTCTCGACGCTTGTTTGCAAACCAACTGACTGGAATAGTGCTTCGCAATAGTCTACAACCTTCTTTCTCAATTCAGTTGCTATATTGATTTGATCCGCTTCATTTACTTTGTTTAAAGCCAGTTTCATTACTTCTGTTGCACCTTTGCTTTCAGCTTGTTCGAGTATTTTGTTCGCTTCTTTCTCAAGAGCCTGTTCGTGAAGTTTCCTTCTTTTGATATAGGTGTCGTAATATGCACGTAGAAGTAACATTTGCCAGCGCCAGTTTTTTTGCAGCTTGGGATATTCCTTTTCAAGCTGTTGCCAACGGGCAAAAGTCATTTCAATTCCTCCGTTCGTTTCTATTGGTCCGTTCCAATTCCGCTCTAATCCGAAGATGGCGTCAGTTACACGGTCTTCGGTTTTTGTGCCAAAGAAAAAGCGTACGTATTGCGCTGTGATATTAACTGGGTCTTCTTCTTTACTCCAGCCTTTACGTGTCCATATAAACTTATTGAGGTCGTCATGAGCACCATCCGAATACGATATAAATCCATCTGTAAATGATGCGAATTGATCGTGTATTGCCGCGTAATAAGTCGGCTCAGGATTTACAGGCTCCCTACCTAACGTAAGTGCGAACGCCTGATCCCAATGCAGTGTAGGATAGAGGCAGCGTATTGTATGCGTAATGTCTGGATAATGTCTGTGCTTATATTTTTCGGGTAAGCGAAAGCGAGTCTCGGATAAAGAAGGGCTACTCGGACCACTAACAACACCTCGTAACCAATCGGGATTATTAGTTGATAAAAAGTGGTAGAAGTAATCAATTTGCTCATCGCTAAAACCCTGAAGAGAAACCCAAACACCTGCCTGTGGATGATACTTTACAAGTTCCTCCGCAATAGCTTTTAAAAAAGGCAGTACATAGCGGGGATGATTGTCGCCGGGATCACCTCCCGGAACAAATACGTCGCTCAAATGCGGACATAGTTTGTAGTATTCAGCATGCCTCTTGACTTCTTCCGCAAATAATTTTTTGTCTGAAAGATCAACGCTTGCCGGAGTCCAGACGCAATAATCTAAGCCATAATTATAACAAACCCGGCTGATATGCCTATTCATTTCCTCTTTGGGTACTTTCATTAATGCCGCCGGAGTTGTGTCGAAAGGAATCGTTTCAATACTGTTCGTTCCAAAAATAGCCAGTTCCCTGATGTATTGTTCATACTGTTCTTTTGACCAGGCATCGTATGAATTAGCCGTGTTTCTGTAGCCAAGTTGATGTCCCCTGATTGCATATTCAGGTTCGTTTTTTACCGTGTTTCCGGAATTAAATGTAATACGCTTGTTTTTCGGGTTAATCATACGTAATAAATGCCCGGCAGCAAACAGAACGCCACGTTCGTCTGCACCGATAAGCCAGATGACAGGTTGCGAAGCATTTTCCGCAACAATCAGACTAAAACCTTCCGGTTTGCCGGGTAGTTGAGATTTGTCCGGAAGTTGCCTGCCGTTCAACTCTTGGTCTGAAGTTAGCGCAAGAGCAATAACCGGTGTATTATTCCAGGTGCTTGTGGTTGTCCAATTCTCACCTGTGCGTTTGTTAACCTCTTCCTGCAACATGAGTACGACTGTTTCTTTTACCGGAGATTTTATGGTTGAGGAAACCATTAAACGACTACCCGACAGATTAATGCTTTCCGCATGCGCGGTCAGCATTACAAAAAGAAACCCGACTGCAGCGAAAATGAAACGTATGCTGTTTTTCTTGTATTTATACATGGTGCTTAAAGTTACAATTATTTCTTTATCCGATTTACATTAATGCCTTGTATGATTACATCAGGTTCTGACGCAACTTCATCAATATTGCAACGAGCTGTTATTTTCTTTGTATCGTTGTTGATTAAAGATACATAGTTGTCGGTCCAGTATACCGGGAGCACAGGCTCTTCAGTGTCTTTGTTGACCAGAAGTAACTCTATACAGAATGCGATGTTTTTGCCGGAGTTACTTAATATAACATCAATCACCCATTCATTATTTTCCTGATAAACGTTTTTTGAAACGTTAACCTGTGATTCCGGCAGATTTTTTAACGCATTGAAATTGGCAAATTGTTTCTGTGGAGTATAGAACCAATAGTATTGATTCCATTCCATTTGGTCCTCTTGACCGGACAACCAGTAAAAATTATCTGCCACCAACTTATGGCTGCTGTCATGTATGGTGAGGTTGAGAAAATAAGTTTCCTCCTTATCGGTTAATGCGGGAAGTGCGGTTAAAACTTCTGACGAGTTTTCGCGGACAGACATCTTTTTTTCGTAGTTAAAGACTTCTGTGGACCTACTGGTATATAAAGTAGCTTTTACTGTATGGTTGGAAATGTCTCCCAAAGCATCGTTTGCAACGTATACATTCCTGTCGTGATAGTTGTATATCACGTTTATAGGCTGACAAGCCTTTTTTGTTCCGAAATACGCGCCTGTCGGCATTAAATACCAGTCGTATAGTTGCCAATAAAATTCAGGCCAGGCTGAATTTAGTTGCCACTGAACAACTCCGGTTGCCACAGGATGATTAATAACAAAGGCTTCAAACATAGGTCGGATAGCTTCATAGTTAGCCCACTGCGCTTTCATAGCCAATTCTTCCGGATTTTGTGATGCGCCATACCTTTTGTTCATGGCATTCAGGTAAACCTTCACGCTGTTGAAATCTTTTCGGCCGGAATGGAAATCCCACATTTCGTTAAGAGGCGGCCAAAGATATTCTTCAGGTATCATTTTCTTTATGCTGCTGATAGGAGGAATCTGTGGACCGGGACCGGTTTCTGTGTTAAAACCAAAAGCCCCTCCTAATTTTTTATCCTCAAACCAATAAACCGGAGGTACATACTCGTACGGGCCGTTCATCTTCATACCCGTTGGTCCGGACAGCTCGCTGGTGAAATCACCGGCGGAAACCAATAATGAGCGGCTTGAATCATACTTGTTTAGTGTTTCAGTGTATTTCGCTTCTAAAGAAGGCTTAGGCATAGCATCACTACCTACCGCCCAAACAAAAATAGAAGGATGATTCCTTAACCAAAGCACCTGGTCTCTGAACATATCGGATAATAATTGCTCTTCTTCCGGCGTAATTTTAACGCCATATTTATCTACACCCTCATTAATAGGGATGTTCTCGTCTTCTTCGGGCATTTCCATTGCTAAGCCGAGATAATCAGGCCATTCCCATTGACAGCTCCACCCGACCATTAACAAAATACCATTCTCGTCACATAGATTGTATATTTCCGGACTTGTACCCCAAAAACCTTCAAAACGGATTGAATTTAAGTTCATTTCCTTTACATAACGTATTTGAGCTTTGTTGCTGCGAGTATTGTCTCGAAGGAAGAGGTCATCAACCCATCCTGCGCTTTTAATCAATACTTTTCTGCCGTTTACTTTATAACCGCGCACGCCCTGTTTATTCATATATGTGTCGATGGAGCGAATTCCGAATCTAACGGAGCTGGTGTCGCATAACGTATTGCCTTCTTTTAAGGACAGGTGCATTGTGTACATTTCCGGATTACCCAAACCGTTAGGCCACCAGAGGCGAGGGCTTTTGATCAGGAGATTTTTAAACTTGTCCGGCGTGAGTTGGGCAAGTAGTGTTTCTCCTGCTTCAATTGTGAATGTTTCTTTTACCACACATTCTTCGATTCTTGCCTCAAGTGTCATTCTTTTACTCTTTCCACCATGGTTGGTCAGTTCTGCAGAGATTGATAATGTTGCTTCGTCAAGCGTTTCTGTGTTTACGTCGGTTATTATGAACGGACGATTTATTGTAGCTTTTCCACTGCGTTTGATCCTTACCTGACGATAAATACCCATATTATGATCGGGTGGGACAGGAGCCCAGTCTACAAAACCCATGTAAAAATCACCGGGTTGCGGAGGTATGATTTCAATCGCCATTTTGTTGCTTTTTTCTGTTGCGATATCTGTTATGTCACAGGCAAATTGCCGGAAAGCACCGAAGGCAGTGTCGGCGGATAGTATTTGTTTGCCGTTTAACCAAACATTAGCCTGATAGTTAATGCCATCGAGAAAGAGCATGGTTTGCTCTGTTTCCGCATTAAAACCGGCAAGATCGAAATCGGTAAGATACCACCATGGTTTTTCGAATTGAGCAGCCGGGATTTTCTCCAGATTCATGCCGAAAAAAGGGTCTTCATAAATACCCGCATTGCATAACGCGCCTAACACCGTGGATGGTAACGAAGTCTCCACCCAATTGTCGGTAACCGGATACGTGGATAAGGCTGTTCCATCCTGACTAATCCCTTCCGAAGAATGGAGTTTCCAGTTTTCCGTTAATACGATCTCCTCTATCGGGCTTTGTTTTGCACATGCCGTGAAGAAGAAAACCACTATTGATGCTATGAATATATGTTTAAACTTCATGTTTTATTGCTTCTGTGATTGGTTCTGTTTTTGTAGCCGGAATTGATCAGCTATGCTGTTGTCGATTCGTTTAGATTTGAAATCGAGCGTATGCTTATCAATCCGAATGATTTGGTATAAACTGCCTTTGTTAGCATATACCTTATTATAAGTAGACGATACAGGCTCGGGCTCTCGAGGTTCAACTGTAACGGAGGATACATAGACCGTACCTTTATCTGAAGTAGATTCGACCTGTTGATTGTTTATCGGATATGATCGGAAGTATTGATGAACATGTCCGGACAAAACCAGATCAACATGGTATTTATCAAACAAAGTACACCATGATTCACGTATTTCTGGATAAGAATCGTCTGTTGCATAGGGTGGGAAATGGGTGACTGCTATCTTCCAGACTTCCGTTGTCCGACTAAGTTCTTTTTCTAACCAATAGGCAATTTTAGTAATATCTCCCGTTGCGTCGATCATGAAAAAACGTGCATTTCCGTAAGAGAATGTGTAATTTCGCTCAGCAGGTAAATCGTTATCCGTATTATCCGGCAGCATAAATAGTTGAGTAAACAACGTTGGAGCCAAACCGTCCTGACTATCATGATTTCCAAGTGTCGGCGCAAATGATAATGCAGGGAAGACCTCTTTTGCCGAATTAAAATACTTATCCCAAAGATCTCTGAACAATCCGGTATTTACATGATCACCGGAATGAATAAGAAATGCAGCGTTGGGAGATTCCTTGATCGCTTGATTTAAAACGGGCCCAACAATATCATCATTGTGTGTATCGCCCAGATAGATGAAACTGAAAGGACGATCATCCTCCGGTCCGGTCCGAAACGTATAAGTTTTGCTTTCTTTTTTTGTATCGGCATTGTATACCAGATAGTTGTATTCCGTGTCCGGAATAAGTCGTGAGAGGTTGATCTGCCAATGCTTTACCTCCGGATTGTTGTAAATATAACTGTCGCGTAGCATTTCGTAGGTGGCATCTTTTTCTTTATAGCTCTTTTTATTCTCTGTTGCCTTCCAATATCTAAGAGAAGTCTTTACGACAGACGGATCCGTACGCCATTGGATTGCTTGCGTTGTGGCCGGATCAGCACACCATGTCAACACTATTTGATCAACATCTTTAGAGGATGGATTCGTTGTTGCCCGAAAGCAACCCTGAATGGCTGATTCACGAGCACGCCCCCGAATAGTAGTAAATAGTATATGCCCTTCAATTTCTTTAGGAAAATCCTTGATTACCAATTCGTCCCAATCATTGTAAATATACGCGCCTTTTTCCATGTGGCTTACTTCCCATTTATCGGGCGCATGTTGAATAATTTCCGGCATGTCGCTCCCCTGAACCGGACCGATTGTTACGAAATAGACAGGTCGATGCAAATCAAATCCATTTATTCCCAGATTGATCTCGCCTGCCGGAAACTCTTTTTGCCAAACTTCATATTCATAATTCTCATTCGTAACAGTAAGTTGCGTTTTTAAAAACCCTTTTTCGGTTAACCAGAAAGGAATGGTTTCCTGCTTATTGTGGCGCATAACAGACACCAAAGCCGGTTTGTTAGTTACGAACCGCCAATGTAGATCTGCAAATACCGCTTTTTCTTCTTTACTAAGCAAGGCTAATATCTGCTCGGAGTTTAGCTTGTTCAGTTCTTCGGGAGAGTAGGCGGAAATGATACGTTGCAACACATGATCTCTTGTCTGTTCAGTAATTTGCAGGCCATCTTCACTTACCTTTTTTGAGGCTGAACCTTGGCAACTACAACCCAATGTTGCTGTAAAAAACAGGAGTAATAATTGGATGGCAGATGTTCTCATTTACTTGTCGTTTTAATGTTAACTGTAATCAAGTTAATTTTCAGTGAAATATCGTATGATAAGAAGAGATATTCTGTATGTTTTTATTTTTTGACGGCCGTGCTTTTGTCTTTTGACGGTCGTGCTTTTGTTTTTTGAGGAGCCTCAAAAGATAAAAGCACGGGCGTTAAAATTTTTATATGTCTTATTTTATCACTTTAAGATAGCGTGCCATCCAATAAGGAAGCAGGTATTCATCACCTGATAAAGTTCTACTACTGCCACGGCCTCCGTCAATAAAAAACTCATTATTGTTATGACGGTTCATGGGGCGTTCTCTTTTAGGAAGCAGTTCCTTTGTTTTTTGATCTCTGAAATTTGACTGTAGATCTACAGGCATGAGTTCAATATCCTTTCTATGCGAATTTTTTACTTCGTAGCGAGTGCGATCTTTCGGGAAACCTTGCAGATACCAGATGGTAGATTCCAGATCAATATCTCCGCTGGTTCCATAAGTTAGCAAATTCCACAGCGCATTACGTTCTGGCTTTTCTATTTCCCAATGGTCACGTATCATTTTCGCGTATTCTTCTTTAATTTGGTTATCGAAGGCGTAATGATAAAGCACCCAGTAGGTTAGGAAGGCCATCTCATCATCAGAATGATTCCAGTCTTCTCCCATGGTGAT
Organism: Massilibacteroides vaginae; assembly: GCF_900178525.1. Classification (GTDB taxonomy): domain Bacteria; phylum Bacteroidota; class Bacteroidia; order Bacteroidales; family Tannerellaceae; genus Massilibacteroides; species Massilibacteroides vaginae. Next base: position 657,585 of record NZ_FXDJ01000008.1, on the reverse strand, counting down.
ACCGTCGTGTTGGAATCCGGAGGTGAATTTAATGTTGTTCATCGGAATTTTCATGTTCTCCAGATAACCATGCTCTTTCATCATCCGGTAAGCCTCTGTTTTGTATATCTCTTTATTCGTCAACTTATAGGCCAGTTGTAGTCCGGTAATTGTCAAGGTACTGTTTAAGCGACGGTCAAACTGTGTCGTGGCAAAAGAATTGACATATTCCGGATTCCATCTTCCCCACAATGTAGGCTTGCCATCATAGTCAATGAAATAGTAATCATTACTGATTATATGCGTCATGATAGCATCAAAATAATCTGCTACACGCTTTTTTTCTTCCGCGGTGGTAGCCACAAACTGATCAATTACAGCTGTAACAAACAGGTATGCCACAAATTCGTCGGTGCTGGTGGTACCTTTCCACCACCAATCTTTGTCGGGAGCAGGGCGCCAGGGAACTGTGTCTCCGGCTATGTATCCGGTACGTTCGAATGTTCTCGCCGAGAAACCGGTAATTGGGTGGATAACTATTAGTCTTTCGAACGGTTCAAACGATTCCCAGACATATTCTTTGGCTTTCTCTTCTTTAGTAACAGCATAACGAAAAGCCTGGCTACCTAAATAAAAGGATGTCCAAAGTCCGTCATTATCACTGTCGTCCAAACGAATAGAGGTCGGGTCATTTGGGTCTGTAAGTCTTGATTCAGCCGAAAAACCATAACGAAGGTGATATTTACGCAGATTGTCTTGCATATAATTTGCTTTATCGGCTAAGGTCTCTTCAACAAATTCAACCTTGTTTAATCCGGTAGACGTGAGGAAGAAAAGATTGCCGTTCTTGTCTGCTGCCATGTCGATCACTCGATTCTGGTCAAGCCAGCGTTTAGAAGCATAGTAATCGAAGTTTTTTTGCTGCTTAACAAAAGCACCGTCATCCGTAGCAAACCAAAAACGATCCTTTACAGTCAGCATATTTGTAATAGCAGGAACAGGCAACCTATTGTTTTTCTTATTGATAGAATTACCTTTTTTGTCAATTACATAATAACCGTCAGTTGTTCCCACAGCAATATTATTTCCGGAAAAAGCCAGCGCGGTGAGGTTTTTTCCCTCATGTAATTTATTCCACTTGTCGTTTTCTAGCACAAAGACTGCTTCCTTGCACAAATACCAAAAAGTATTGTTTGATACATACAGCTTAACAAACTCTCCCTGAGGAATGCTAAACTCTTTCAGCTTGTTGCTCCGGTTGAATAAAATTGCCCCTTGTTTGCCGACTAACAACACATCATCATCTTTGTTGACAGCAATGTGACTGTATTTATTAAGAGGTAAATGTCCGCAGATTGTTCCGGCGTGCTTATTTGTCAAGAACCGATCCGGATACAGGTAATACAAATATTCTTTCTCTTCCTGAATGCAAATATCGACGGGCTTTTTGTCTGCCAATGAGCTGTATATAAGATCTTTTGAAATTATATTCCCCGGATAATCCCTGAATAAACCTAAGTTGGTTAAAATGAACACACTGTTGTCTCCATCAATAACGAGTTTTTTTAGATTAACATCCTTGTGCTTATCAGAAATGGCGTATTTAACAGATTGCGGCACAGTATAGGGTTCATCCTTAACTGTACTCTGTCCGCCTTGCGCGAATAAATACCCGGGTAAAAGGATACAGAGTAAAATAATGTGAGGTTGTATTTTCATATTTGTACGTAATAATAGTGATTAAAAAAGGAACCATTCGTTTGTTGTTGCTGTATAGTATGAGTCTTTGATGTCTATAATGAGAATCGAAAACAAAATTATATAAATAAACGTTTAAGCAATATGTTGTCTTTATGTTGTATAATATATATTTGTTTAAATATTTGAAAAACAACATATATAATGTGCTTTTATTTCTGCATGAACTTATGTTTTGTTTTCGTGCAAAGAAAAAACAGCTATGTTGTGAACTAATTAAATTGAGTTGACATTTTTATTAAGCGAGTATACCTCAAGGAAAATTGCCTGTTTTTTATCTGTATTTATATCCTTAATATGTTGTTATATAGTTTTATAAGGTGGAATGTTAAATAAGATATTTAAAAAAACATGTTGTACAATATGTCTTTTTTGTTTGTGCATAAACGTTTAAATGAATACTTTTGCTGACAGTTGCTGAAAGTATGTAAATGTTGTGTTTTTAAGTCGTTGATATCTTGTTTTTGATAAATAATTGACGTTTGTTTTTGTGCTTAAAAGTCATTATTATGAAAATGTCAATTCTCATGAGTGAAAATGATATGTATTGCTGAAACGTATTAATAACGTAATTCCATTATTATTTATTCTTAAATATTGGAATATGAACTTTGCGTTATGATTACCTGATCAGTTTGATATTAATGTATACTATTAAATCTTTTTTTAATTTCCAACAACACTAAATTTACTATTTTATGAATTTGAATTCAATTCTTTCTGTGCTTGGCTTCGTAAAGCGAAGGGCACTACTATTAGTTATGATTTGTGTTTTATGTTTACCTGTATTTACCACGCTACGGGCAAACATGTTGATTGAACAAGAAAATTTACAACAGACAAATAGAATCTCGGGAGTTGTTAAAGACAATACAGGAGAACCTATGGTTGGGGTAAGTGTTTCTTTAAAAGGTACTACTTCCGGTACAGTTACAGATGGTAACGGACAATATTCTTTAGCTGTTCCCGGTGGAAATTCAGTTTTAGTGTATTCGTATATAAGTTATAATACACAAGAGATCACTGTCGGAAATCAAACCGTTATTAATGTTATTTTATTGGAAAATGTTGAACAGCTTGAGGAGGTAGTTGTTACGGCCTTGGGTATAAAACGAAGTGAGAAAGCCCTTGGATATTCTGTAGCTCAACTGAATGAGTCTGCCGTAACCAATGCGAAGTCTGCTAATATGATCAGTAGTCTTTCCGGTAAAGTTTCGGGTGTTAACATTCGTTCTTCTGCTTCTGATCCGGGTTCTACGGTATTGATCAATATTCGCGGACAACGTTCTCTTACCGGTGATAATCAGCCTTTAATTGTGTTGGATGGTATTCCGGTTAATAACTCAGTAAATAATACATCTTCTCAATTGGGAAGTTCGAACAGGCAGGTTGTTGACTATGGTAATCCTATTTCGGACATCAATCCGGACGATGTGGCATCTATTTCTGTTCTTAAAGGAGCGGCCGCTGCCGCGCTTTATGGTAGCCGTGCTGCCAACGGGGTGATTTTAATTACTTCCAAATCAGGAGCATTACAAAAGAAAGGTATTGGTGTGAGTGTAAACAGTAGCTTGTCTTTTGATGAAGCATGGCAATTTCCGAAGTTTCAGAATATGTTTGGTTCAGGTACGAGAGAAGGAACGACTGATGTGATATCCGGAGCATCATGGGGACCTCGATTGGATAATGGCACAAAGTATGTACAATGGGACAGTCCTTTAGATAATAATGGCAATCCTGTCGCCACTGATTGGGTTTCGTATCCTGATCGCGTGAAAGACTTTTTCCAAACCGGTTCTACATTAATTACCAATGTTGCTGTTAGCGGTGCTAATGATCAGGGTGAATTCAGACTTTCATTTACGAATATGGATAATGAGGGTATAGTTCCTAATACGGATTTAAAGAGGAATAATATAAATTTAACCGCCGGCTATAAACTTCATCCTAATTTGAAGGTAAACGCCAATGTTTCATACACAAATAATAAAAGTGATAATCGACCTACGTTTAACAGAGAGAGTGCTGTGAATATTGTATATACAATGCCGGCTAATATCAATGTTAAAAAGTTGCGGAATTATTGGAAAGCCGGCAGAGAAGGAATAGAACAAAATTCGCCTGTGCCCGGAGGTAATGATAACCCGTATTTTATTGTTTACGAAAACCTGAATGGCTATAATCGCGACCGGCTCACCGGAAGTGTACAGTTGAATTGGGAAATCAACTCAAACTTTAATATAATGGGTAGAACTGGTATTGACTATTATGGAGAAACTCGTGAAAGTAGAAGTGCTTTCAGTTCAAGGCGTTTCCCACAAGGAGCGTATAGCTTGTCGAATACTTTTTTCAAAGAGCAAAACACGGATTTTCTCGCTACTTACAAAAATAATTTGAATGATGATTGGTTTATCTCCGTTTCTGCCGGTGCAAACAGGATGGATCAATCGGGCAATAATAGTACATTAGCTACGAATCAACTGGTTAATCCGGGTGTTTATAATATCGCGAATGCCGTAGCCGGAACAGTTCAGAATCTGTCTACCACGGATAAATGGGAAAAACGAATTAACAGTGTTTATGGTATGGGGCAGGTTGCCTACAAAAATTATGTCTTCCTAGATTTAACGGCACGTAATGACTGGTCGAGTACTTTGCCCACCGGAAGTAATTCTTATTTTTATCCATCAACTTCATTGAGTGTTTTGTTGAGTGATATGCTTCGGTTAGAGCAGTCCGGTAAAATTTCTTATATCAAGTTGAGGGGAAATATCTCTCAGGTGGGCCAGGATGTTAGTCCTTATACGTTATATAATGTTGTAAGATTGACTTCTTGGGGAGATGAGAATATTGCTAATCAGGAAGGAAGTCTGAAAAACAACAAATTGAAACCGGAAATTAGTACTTCATTTGAAGTTGGAACCGATCTGCGTTTCTTCGGAGGACGGTTGGGATTGGACTTTACCTATTATAACACTCAAATCAAGAACCAAGTAATGAATATATCTACTACTGTTGCTTCTGGTTATGGCTCAAGAGCAATTAATGCCGGTAAAATACAGAACAGAGGTATAGAAATATCTTTGAGTGGAACGCCGGTTCAAGGAGCATTTACATGGGATGTCGCTGCTAATTTCTCCAGAAACCGCAATAAGATACTTGAATTGATCGATGGTGTTGATGAAATAAATGTTGGTGGAGGTGAAGGTATTAACTATTATGCGCGTGTGGGATATGAACTTGGTGATATGTATGCTCGTACGTGGAAAAAAGTTCCCGACGGACCGCATGCGGGAGAGCCTTGGTTGGCAGAAAACGGAGCTTATCAGCGTGAAAATGAATTTGTAAAGATTGGTAATTACAATCCGGACTTTATGATTGGTTTTACAAATACATTCCATTATAAAGGATTTACCCTTTCAGCTTTGATTGATTGGAGGCAAGGAGGTGATTTTTATTCGTACGTGGCTAAAAACTTGATATCTGACGGACGCACAGAAGCTACTATTTTCGGTCGTGATGCGGCTGCCGGAGGACTTTCTTGGGTTGATGCCAATGGCACACAACGTAATGATGGTATGAAATTGCATGGGTATATTCAACAGGCAGACGGTAGTTTTGCACTAAGTGAGTTTGTTACTGATCCCGAAAGCTATTATGGTGAATACTATTGGAGTTATAATGAACGTTCCACTTTTGATGCTACTTACGTAAAGCTACGTGAAGTTTCTTTAGATTATTCCTTCGATAAGAAAACAATACAAAAACTACCTATTACAAACCTGACATTGGGCTTGTGGGGGCGTAACTTGTATAGTTGGACGGCCGCAGATCAGGGTTTTGATCCGGAATCATCAATGACATTTACTGCAGGAACAATTACTCCGGGTGTTGGGGGATGGTCATTGCCTAATACGCGTACTTACGGAATAAAGATCGGTGTTAGTTTCTAATATTAAAAAAAGAAAATTAGTAATGAAAACAACAGTTATACAATTATTATTGACCGGAATACTATTTGTTTCATTTGCCTGTACGGCAGATTTTGAAAAAATCAATACAAATCCGAACGCCGGTGAAAAGGCAGACGAGGTATATTATTTGACAAAAGTTATTATTTCGACGGCCTACGATTATCAGAAAGAAGCCTATATGGGCAAACCAGCTGCTGCAGGCAGATATATGACACGCTTAAGAAACGCAGGTGACGATACTTTTGGATGGACTTCGGAAGGTTGGGATTCGCATTATTATCGGCTCTCAGAAAATCGTACGTTCCATGATCAGGCCATTGCTAACGGACGTGATCAATACGTCGCGACTTCACTTATACTTGGCGTTTTTAATTTTGCGTATGTTACGGACCTATGGGGAGATATCCCTTATTCTGAGGCTTTGAAATCGAAAGATGAACAAATTGTTTATCCGAAATACGATAAGCAAGAAGAGATTTATCCGGATCTGATCGCAAAATTGAAAGAAGCAAATACGCTTTTGAAAAGTTCGACTTTACCTATAGATGCCTCAGCTGATGTGATGTATGGTGGTGATGTGTTGAAGTGGCGTAAGTTTGCGAATTCACTTCGTTTGCGATTGTTGCTGAAAGCGTCAGATAAACTTCCTGATGCACTATCGACTATTCAAGAGATGCTAAATAATCCATCCGAATATCCATTGTTTGAAAGTAATGCTGATAATGCTGAAATACCTTATGTGGTAACTCATAAATGGCCGGGTGGCCCTACCGGAGGTGGTGGAAATCTCACGGATGAATACGCTGAATTTATTAAAAGAAGACCAAGTAAGGAAATCATCGATTTTATGCAATCTCGTAATGATCCCCGTTTGTCGTTATTATTTGATGAGGTTGCTGACCCTGCGTCCGGTCTTGTAGATAAAAATCCTTATGTGGGTGCCCCCGTCGCTTTAATTTCAATTTATGACTATAATGGGGGAGGTGATAATATATCCACATTAAATAAATCGGTTTTCTATTTGGATTTACCGGGAAAGGTTAAGGCAAGTATGATGATCTATCCGGAAGTTTGCTTTATGATTGCAGAGGTCATGCAACAAAAGGGAGTTACAGTTTCCGGTAAAACGGCTCAAAGTTTTTATGAAGAAGGAATTAAGGCGAGTCTTTTGTATTGGGGTGCTTCTTCCGAATCTGCTGAGGGTTATCTGATACAAGATGGTGTAAGTTATGATGGTACGTTAAAACAACTGATCGGGCAAAAATGGGCTTCATTATTCATAAAAGGGGCAGAAGGTTGGTTTGATTACAGACGTACAAATGATATTCTCGGATTTAACGGAGGAATAAATCCGGAAGGAGCTAAACAAACTACAATTCCTTTCCGATATATTTACCCTGATGGCGAGCGTGCTCAAAATAAGAAGCAATACGATGAGGCTCTTAAAATCTTTGGTGCTGACGACATAAATACTAAAATGTGGTTGATTAAATGAGGATGATTTGATATTTATATAATACAAAAAAACGGATACCTTTTTGATATCCGTTTTTTTTTGTGTTATATATCCTTATTTGATTGTAAGCAGTGTGTCGCCTTCTAATACGGAGTCGCCTTTGTGAAAGTAGATCTTGTCTATTACACCAGCTCTGTCTGATTCGATGTTGTTCTCCATTTTCATTGCTTCAAGTACTAATAAAAGCTGACCTTGTTTTATCGTATCACCTTCTTTGATACCCATTTCCAAAATCACACCGGGAAGTGGTGCTTTCATTGGATATGAGCTGCTTGAAGTAGGAGCCGGTTTACTAACCGGAACTTCAGACTGCATAACCGGATGTTGAATAGCTGTTTTAGTAGTCATTCTTGTCGGATTCGTTGTTATCCCTTCAACTTCTACTTCGTAGGGGATGTCATTAACCGTGAGCTGTGCAGTTTTTCCCTCTACGTTTTTGATTTTTACGGCATATTCAGTACCGTATATCTTTATAACATATTTTTTCATGATTTACCTTTTAATTAATGATTGTCTCAAACCGTAGATTTTGGAACTCCATGGAGAATAAGCTTTCGCTGCCCGGTTGATGGTCAACACGGTATCCTCAATGTCATGAAGATCTTCTGAATACTTAAACAATGCGATAGCAATAGCAGCTAACTCTTCGTTGGTAAGAACATCTTCTTTTCCGGCAACAACTTTAGTATTCGTTGCTTCTGCAATAGCTTTCAACGCTTTTTCTTCTTTTCTGCGAGCTATCTTCATATTCATTTTTCCAATGTATGCGAAAATAATGTACAGCAAGAAAAGGTTCAGACCAACCACGACTACAGCCGTTATAGTCAGTACACCACCTGAAGGATCAGCCTGACGGAATAGTTCCGAACGATGAACCGTTTCAAGGGTATTGTTTGTCGCACCCGGAGTAATTACGGGGAGATTCATTACTTTTTCCACACCGCTCTCGTCCTTAAACCAACCGTATGTGACATCTTCTTTCATTTCCGCAGGATTGAATGTAAGTCTGTCTATGGGTGTATTTAGATCGTCGGGAGAGTACAGTTCGATAAAGTCCGTATTTTCTAACGTGAAGTTCGTATAGTACGCACCCTTATCAGTTTGCCCACTCGCAAAAAAGATAACATATCCACGTGTCGGGATAACCATCTCTTTTGTTCTGGGGATACGATATTCTTTACCGTTTACTTTTAAAATAGCTCCACCAATATTCACTTGTCCGTATCCGGTGTTGAAAAGCTCAATCCAGGAAAGTGCCTGTCCGAAATTATCCTTAAATCCATCCTTGTTAATTACCTGGATTTCATTAATTCGAACATCGTCCAACATTTGACCTGTGGCTTTCGAAACCGAAAAAAGACAGATTATTAGTGCAACTATCTTTATTGACAATAATTGTTTCATATCTTCCTTTCGGTTTATAATGGAATGTTACTGTGTTTTTTTGCCGGATTTACCAGTTTCTTGGTTGCTAATGACTGCAAAGCACGGATAATACGGAAACGCGTGTTACGTGGTTCAATCACGTCATCCACATAGCCATATTTAGCCGCTTCATAAGGATTGGCAAAAGCATCTTTATACTCTGCTTCTTTTTCAGCGATAAAGGCTGCTTTCTCCTCCGGATTTTCTATTTTAGCTATATCTTTAGAATAAAGCACTTCTATTGCTCCACTTGCGCCCATTACAGCGATTTCGCCGGATGGCCAAGAGTAGTTAATGTCACCACGTAAATGTTTAGAACTCATTACGCAATAAGCACCACCATACGATTTACGCAAGATAACAGTTACCTTTGGAACAGTAGCTTCACCGTATGCGAAAAGTAATTTCGCACCATGAATGATGATACCTCCGTATTCCTGTGCAGTTCCCGGAAGGAATCCCGGTACGTCTACCAATGTTACGATAGGAATATTGAACGCGTCGCAGAAACGTACAAAACGCGCAGCCTTACGAGATGCGTTAATGTCTAATACACCGGCCAGGTATTTCGGTTGGTTAGCGATAATACCTACACTTTGACCATTGAAACGAGCAAAGCAAGTAACGATGTTAGGCGCATATAACTTTTGTGACTCTAAGTATTCTCCATTGTCAACGATACCTTTTATTATGTCTGTAACGTCGTATGGTTTGTTCGGATTGTCCGGAATGATTTCATTTAACGCATCTTCCAAACGATCGACAGCGTCTGTACATATACTTAGCGGAGCATCTTCCAGGTTATTTTGAGGAAGGTAACTTAATAGCTTACGAATAACTAATAAACCATCTTCTTCAGTCTCGGATACGAAATGAGATACACCTGATTTGCTGGCGTGTACTTTCGCACCTCCTAATTGTTCCTGAGTTACAGTTTCTCCCGTAACGCTTTTAACTACTTTCGGACCGGTTACAAACATATAACTGGTACCTTCAGACATGATAGTGAAGTCTGTTAAAGCAGGTGAATATACCGCACCACCGGCACAAGGACCGAAGATCGCGGATATCTGAGGAATTACTCCGGAGGCAAGAATATTGCGTTGAAATATTTCAGCATAACCTGCCAAAGCATTTACACTTTCCTGAATACGCGCGCCTCCCGAATCATTCAATCCGATTACCGGAGCACCCATCTTCATCGCCTGATCCATTACTTTACATATTTTCATGGCCATTGATTCAGATAAAGCGCCGCCAAATACGGTGAAATCCTGCGCGTAAATATAAACTAAACGGTTGTCGATAGTTCCATAACCAGTAACTACACCGTCTCCTAAATATTGCGTATCACTAATACCAAAGTTTGTGCAGCGGTGCTGAACAAACATGTCAAATTCCTCGAAACTGCCCTCGTCGAGCAACATAGCAATACGTTCTCTGGCCGTATATTTGCCTTTCTCATGTTGTGAAGCAATTCTTTTTTCTCCTCCACCAAGGCGAGCCTTTTCACGAAGCGAGATAAGTTGTTTCACTTTCTCTTGCTGGTTATCCATTAGATTTTAGCTTATTGTTAAAAATGTTCTTTTAAAATTACGTTGTTATTTTTTTGCACCCGGCATGCAGAATTCTGTAAGTACACTGCATGTTGATTTAGGATGTAAGAAGGCGATATCCATACCCTCCGCACCTGCTCTTGGTGCTTTGTCAATCAATTGAACACCTTTTTCAGAAGCTTTGTCAAGTGCTTCTTGTACAGAAGGAACTGCAAATGCGATATGGTGTATTCCTTCTCCTTTTTTCTCAATAAACTTTGCGATTGTACTGTCTTCGCTGGTAGGTTCAAGAAGTTCGATTTTTGTTTGCCCTACTTTAAAAAAAGCAGTTTTAACTTTTTGATCTACAACTTCTTCTATGTTGTAGCATTTCAATCCGAGAACTTCTTCGTAGTAAGGAAGAGATTGTTCGATACTCTTTACTGCAATACCAAGATGCTCAATGTGTGAGATATTCATGATGTCTTTATTTAGTTATAGTTAGTTGTTTCTGTTTAAGACGACAAATGTACGTTCTTTTAAACATTAGAGGAATCTTTTTTCAAATTAAGAGAGTTTTTCAAAATATGCTTTATAGCATGTTTTTGAAAAACCCTCTCAATTATGTATGATTCTTATTCTCAAACAGGATAGCTTTTATAAGCTGATTATTATAGGTTTATGTAGCTTTTTAAAGCCTCAATATATTCTTCAAAAGCGCTGATTCCTTTTTTTGTTATTTTACAAAGCGTTTGAGGTCTTTTTCCTTTGAATGTTTTTTTTATGTCAATATAACCCGCTTGTTGCAATTTATCGATCTGCACACTCAGGTTTCCGGCGGTTGCGTTTGTCTTTTCCCTCAAATAGACAAAGTCGGCCTCTTCTACCGAGATCAGAATCGACATTACGGCAAGTCGGAGTTCGGATAAAAATAACGGATCTAATTCTTTAAACATTGTTATTTGTGGCTTTATGGTTCAGGTAATGCCCGGGAATGATCATCATGAACAGAAAAATCAGGGAAAACAGTGGTAGTTGAAACTTCCAGCTCAGGAAAGATAAAACGACTGAAGCCGCCATTCCTATTATACCGGAAATAATCAACGGACGGAAACTGATGATTAATCCTGTTAATGTAGTGCCGATGCCCATGATCAGAACGATTACAAACAAGATCGGGAAGGTATAAGCCAGTATAGATACCATTGAAAGCAAAAATCCGGCAACACCCACTACCCACCATATATAGCTTATTACACGGTCTATATATGTGCTGACACGAGGTTTTTTATCTTCTTGCTTTTTGTAAATAATCGTCATTATTGAAGCGGATATCGGCAGCAGGAACCAGAGCCACTGGTATCTATAATCTTGCGTATAAAGACAAAGACTCCAAACAAGCATTGTAACGATCACCGTGGAATATCCCCAGATCAAAAACATTGTTCCGCTGCCTTCTTTCATCTTCATTTTGGTGTTGCGGATCATTTGTGCGATCAATTCTAAACTTTCTTTTTCGTTTAGCCGTTTGTCTTGCAATTCTTCCATGATTAATTATATTTTAATTGTAAAATTAATGATTATTATCTTATTTGGTTTATAATATAAATTATTTTACACCGGAGGCCTTTTCTATACGTTCCTTTTCCGAGTTAAGTCCACTTTCAATTGCACGCTTTTTAACTGCTTTCCCTGCATTGAACGTGTATTGTAGCGATAGTTTTATTGACCGGGAATTCCTTGCGTCCACACTTTTTGATTTCGACATGTAACTATCCATGTTCGCGAAATAGGAGGTCTGCCGATTGAATATATTGTGGATGCCTAACGTCAGGTTCATCCGGCCGGCAAGTAGCTTTTTTTTGATCTCTGCATGAAATAAATGAGTGGGTTCAATTCCTGAATTAGCGGAATACAGCCGGCTTGTGCCGTTGTAAGAAAATTCAAGGAAGAAATCCATAGGCAGTGTGAAATTGGCCGTCGAGTTGATGAAATAGAGGTAATGACTCATCGTCTTGTCTGTTTTTACCCCACGAATATCTTGTTTTACACCGACTAAATTTGTGTTTAACGAGAACCATTTGTTGAAATTCAGCGGACTGCTTATGGCAACAAAATAGTGATTCTCGCTGGAATGATTTTCAGGAGTTATGTATTTAACTTCCGGATTTTCCGAATCGATTTTTGTTACTTCACGTATCAGGTCTTTGTGCAGATTGGCTCCGACTGTTAGCGTGTGGCGATATTTATATACTGCGGTTAGACTCATCCGGTTGATGTAAGTGGGCTTAAGCAGTGGGTTGCCGATATAATACGCGTAGTCTGAGTATTGAATACGATTTGAGTTTAAATACCAAAAGTTCGGACGTTGTATATTCCGGGCATACTGTCCCACAAGTAAAAAAGTTTTCATCGTATTAAACGAATAAGTCAGATTCAGGTTTGGAAACAGATCTGTGTACTTTTTATCCGGTTCATTTTTCCCTGTTGTAAACGTATATTCACCGCGCAAACCGGCTAAAACATCCAGACTGCCCAACCGGAATGCAAATGTAGCATAAGCGGCACTGATGTTTTCCGCATAATCCAACGCGTAATTAAATCGATCGAGTGGTCTCCATTGTTTATTGTATTGCCCCTCATACAAGGTTTCGTTTGACATTTCATTGCGGACAAAACGTACTCCTCCGGTATATTTCATCCCGTTTTGCAAACGCTTGTCCAACATCAGATCAGTAGTGTATATGCGGTAGTTCGACCACGAATTGTTGCGGTAAACGGAATCCGACCGACCATTGGGTAGCTCAAAAACAGACGCGTATTCATTTACCCCTGTAACTTTTTTATCGGTATAGTCTACAATCGTTTTAAGGATAGACCCAAGCGTATCTACCTTATATATATAGTTGAAAGTTGCCGACATATTCCGGTCTTTTTCATATTCTTCGTAGTTGCTTGTGCTATGAAACAGGGTGCCACTTGTGTTGCCGGTCGTTTCCGAGTAGGCCGGTGTTTCTGTTTTTCTTGCCCACCATTCCAGTTCCGCGCCAATACTGTTTCTTTTATTTATTTCATAAACAGCCCCCAGTCTGCCCATTGCCGATTTCGGTTTTCTGTTCATAAATGACTGAGATTGAAAAGAATCATCCGAAACATCCGGATAGGAGCGAAGTTCGGTCATTTTATTTTTGTTTGTGGGTGTTACATCTCCGGACGCGGATGCGTTTATTGTCCATTTTCCAATACGTGCGTTTATGTTTGCCGAGGGTTTGTAATAGGCGTAATTTTCACCCTGTGAGGTTTGCATCATGCCACTGCCGGTCAACCCGTTTTCCTGCTGTTTGCGTAAAACAATCCTGATTACACCCCCTTTGGAATCCGCACTGTATTCCGCTCCAGCTTGCGGCACTACTTCAACGCGTGCTATATCCGACGAACGATAATTGCGCAGATAGCCAACCAGTTCGTTGGCCGGAAGCTTTAGTTCCCGGTCATTAATATACACTTTAGTTCCGGCAGTTCCGTTGATAGAAATACCCTTCTCATCCACCCATACACCGGGGGCAAGTTGAAGCACTTCAGACGCGTCTTTGTTCATCAGCGAAGGCATATTGTTGTTGACCTGCATAATAAATCTGTCTGTTTCACGAGTGATCGTAGAGGCGGTAACCACTACTTCCGACATATTTACAAACGCATCCTCCATTTCAAATAACCCTAAATCAAGATTGCTTCGGGTAAGGTTGATTTCGTTCTCAAGCGTTTTATACGTAATGTTCTGAATGCGCATCAAGTATTTACCTTCATTAGCCGTAAAAGCGAAACAGCCTGATGTATCCGTTATTGCCGTGGTGGCCTGTTCCCCGTTCTTGAGTAGGATAATCGTCGCAAACTCAACAGGTTCATTCCGGTTGTTAAGAATACGCCCTTTGCGTTCTTGCGCAATGGCTGTTATAGAAAAAAAGAAGGAAATACTGATAAAAAAATAGAAGACTGTTCGTTTCATCTTAATTCGGATTTTGCATCATCAGTTCTTTCACGTTTATCAATCTGACCACGAGTTTATTCGTATCGTTTTCTTTCACGTTGAATTTTTCTTTGTTGTAACAAGGCTCAAGCGGTATGTTTTGTTCGTCCATATCCAGCTTGAAATTTTCATTGAGATCCTGAAAGAGTGAAATATCGACCTTTCCTGCGGGAACATCTTTTAATGTAAAAACAACGCTTTCCTTTTGTTCCACCGGAGCCATATCGTAAACCATTGCTTCCGGGTTTTTGCTGTCCTTAACAGCAACCAATATTTTCCCTTTTAATTCTTTGATGTCTTTTACTACGATTGTTAATTCGGCAGTTTGTGCCATTATACTGTTTCCGGAAACAGCTATTGTCAAGCATGCAAAAACATTGATTATTAAACTTTTCATGACAGTAATATTTAATTTGTTATTGTATTAGAAATAATATATTTCTGCAAATATAAATAAGTTTATAACATAAACCATACTGATATGCAAAATGATTTGGAATAATAAATATATTTTTGTGATTGTCTAAGATTTCTCTATGCTCAGGGAGAGCAAAACGGGAGAATTTTAAATTAAAATCAAGGGAAAATCGCCATGTTTTTAGCGTCTTTCTATATCATTGATAATCAGACCACTGAAACCTCCTAAAAACATAAAGGTTATTTTTCGAAAAATAAAGGTTATCTTTTGAAAAATAAAGGATATCTTTTTAAACATATAGTAATGCAAAAAAACAGGAATAAATATCGATTAATTTAGAGGGTCATTTCATAAAGAGATGTACAGAAAACGAATGCTTTACTTTGATGCTTAATTCGTCAGAATAGCAGGAGCAGCAAATAAAATAAGCGGTATATTTTATACCGCCCTCAGTTATAAACTCGTAAGTTGTTGAATTATCGTTAAATTTAACAGGATAATGGCGCGGACAATTTAATACCTCTTTCATTCAGAATTTTATTAATATCACCCTTTTCCCTGATACACTTAGAAAGTGCTTTCTTGTCATCAAGCATCTTTTTCAGTGCAGTTTTTTTTTCATCCTGATGCTTTGTCATAATTATAAGTAATTTTTTAGTGTTCACGACAAAAATACGAAACAATTACATACGTACAAATAAATGAACAAATTAATTAAAGATCAAACCGTATATTTAATTAATACTATTAGCTACTTATCGCTCCAGATATTCGTGTACTGGTATTATATTGATGATCATGCCGTTTTTTTCAAATGTATCGTTTTGATTGAGCGTAACGATTGTGCCCTCGTTGAGTCCGAGGTTTTGCATTGCTTCTAACAAGCCGTTATATTCTCTGTCAAAGTTTTCATCGTTTATGGTTAAGCATACTTGTATCGCTTCTTTGACTGCATTTTTCTCCATTGCTATAAAATCGCATTCTCCCCGATCTTTATAATAGAATATCTGTTTGTGTTTTCGACGAAGGTGTAAGAAGATTAAATTTTCTAATCGCCTGCCTGTATTTTCACTTGTCGATACAGAATTTTAATTAAATTCTTTCAATACAAAGATAAGATTTCTTTTAATATAATGAAAGAAGTTGAAGTCTTTGCTTTTATATATCATATAACGTACACGAAACGGTCTGTTATGAATAAAAAGGATAGAAAAATTTGGATATTCAATTATTATTGTAACTTTGCGTTTGAAATAAGTATTGAAATGAAAAGAATAAATCTACATCATCACCATCATTGTATAGCGGACATCGTTCGGTAGGCTGTGTGGTATGTAGATACTTTGATAATATATAATAAGGCTTGCCGTGTAGGTGAGCCTTTTTTTGTGCATATTTATAAATAAAAACAAATAGACATGTTAAGAATCGCAGTTCAGTCCAAAGGTCGTTTGTACGACGAAACAATGCTTTTATTAGAAGAAGCGGGAATTAAATTAAATAAAGGGAAACGTGTATTGCTTTTGTCTGCAAAAGGATTTCCGGTTGAAGTTCTTTTTCTGCGAGACGATGATATTCCGCAATCAGTTGCAAACGGTGTGGCGGATGTCGGCATTGTGGGAGAGAATGAGTATGTAGAGAAAGGCGGGCAGGCTGAATTGATCAAACGTCTTGGTTTTAGTAAATGCCGTTTGTCGCTGGCTATTCCGAAGGATGAGGAGTATAACGGAGTTGAGTGGTTTGAAGGTAAAACGATCGCTACTTCGTATCCAGGTATTTTGGAAGCTTTTTTGAAGCAAAACAAGGTAAAAGCAGAACTTCATGTGATTAGTGGCTCGGTAGAGATTGCTCCGGGTATTGGTTTGGCAAATGCGATTTTTGATATCGTAAGCTCGGGGAGTACATTGGTGAGTAACCGCCTGAAAGAGGTTGAGGTGGTGATGAATAGCGAGGCATTATTGATCGCGAATAAAAAACTGACTGAAGAGAAAAAAGAAGTGCTAAATGAACTTCTGTTCCGTTTTGCGGCCATCCAGGAAGCGGAAGGAAAGAAATATGTGTTGTTGAATGCGCCGAGAGAAAATCTGAATGAAATTATCCGTGTTCTGCCCGGAATGAAGAGTCCTACGGTTACGCCATTGGCTGATAGCGAGTGGGTTTCTATCCAGTCGGTAATCGCGGAGAAGCATTTTTGGGAGATCATCGGGAAACTAAAATCGTTGGGTGCGGAAGGTATTTTAGTGTTACCTATTGAAAAAATGATCTTATGATACGCATCACAGACGATATACAATTAATACCTTTGTGTTTGGACGATATTTCGGATATCTTCCGGATGCTGAATGATGAGCGCGAATATATGCGTGAATGGTTGCCCTTTGTGGATAATACACAGCAGGAAGAAGATACTGCGAATGCAGTTGTGCAGATGCTGCAATCGCCTTCCGAACAATTTACTATTCGTTACATGGGTATTTTTGTCGGACTGGTTGGTTTTAAGGATTTTGACGATTCAAATCATAAAATCGAGATTGGCTACTGGCTTTCTCAATATCAACAGGGAAACGGTATCATGACACGCTCGGTGGATGCTTTGCTTGATTACGCTTTCGAACAATTGAATATGAACCGTGTGCAGATAAAGGTAGCGGTTGATAATAAAAAGAGTAACCGCATTCCGCAAAAGCTGGGTTTCAAGTTTGAAGGAGTTGAACGTGACGGTGAATTATTAGCCGATAATAAATATACTGACATTAATGTTTATAGTCTGCTGAAAAAAGAATACAAGAATGGAAATCATTAACTATCCCGACAGAAGCAATTGGCCCGAACTGGCTAAACGCCCGGCGATGGATGTAAGTATACTGTTTGATACGGTTAATCCCGTATTGGCAGCGGTGCGAACAGAGGGCGATGAGGCCGTAAAGCGGTATGAGGAGAAATTTGACAAAGTAACATTGGATACGCTTCGAGTTTCTGCGGATGAGATCAAACGAGCTGAAGAAAACGTGCCGGCTGAACTTAAACAGGCGATACAAACAGCTTATGCGAATATCGCGCGATTTCATGCGGCTCAGGAATTTACAGGAGAGAAAATTGAAACAACCCCGGGTGTTGTTTGCTGGCAGAAGGCGGTAGCTATCGAAAAGGTAGGACTTTATATCCCCGGAGGAACGGCTCCGCTGTTTTCAACTGTGCTGATGCTTGCTGTTCCCGCGCGTATTGCCGGATGTAAAGAAATTGTTCTTTGTACGCCGCCGGATGTTAACGGTAATGTGCACCCGGCTATTTTATTTGCCGCCAAGACTGCCGGTGTACATATAATAATTAAAGCGGGGGGGATACAGGCCATTGCTGCTATGGCCTATGGCACAGCGTCTGTTCCGAAAGTAGACAAGATTTTCGGTCCGGGTAATCAATATGTAACTGCCGCTAAGCAATTGGTCAGTTTGAAGGATGTAGCTATCGATATGCCTGCCGGACCTTCTGAAGTGCAGGTTATTGCCGACGAAACCGCCAATCCGGACTTTATCGCAGCCGATTTCTTGTCGCAAGCGGAACATGGAGTGGATAGTCAGGCTATATTGGTGACGACTGATAAAGCGCTGATCTCTCGCGTAGAGGAAGCGATTAACAGCCAGTTAAACGATTTGCCACGCAAGGAAATTACAGCTAAGGCACTTGTGCATAGTCGTATTGTATTACTCAAAGATATGGATGAAGTAATTGCATTTACGAATCTATACGCACCGGAGCATTTGATTATTCAAACCAAAGATTATGCTGCCGTAGCCGAGCGTGTAGAGAACGCCGGAAGTGTTTTTTTAGGGGCATATACTCCTGAAAGCGCAGGCGACTATGCTTCCGGTACGAACCATACCTTGCCGACCAATAGGTATGCCCGGGCGTATAGCGGTGTGAATCTCGACAGCTTTATTAAGAAGATTACTTTTCAGGAGATATCCGCAGACGGGATACGTAATTTAGGTGATACCATCCGGGTGATGGCTGCTAACGAACAACTTGAAGCGCATCGCAATGCCGTAACTGTAAGACTGAATACGCTATGACAGAACTCAATAAATTAGTAAGACAAAGTGTGCTGAAGATGAAACCTTACTCTTCCGCGCGAGACGAATACCAGGGTGAAGCATCTATTTTCCTGGATGCGAATGAAAACCCGTTCAACACACCGTATAACCGTTATCCTGATCCGTTACAATGGGCGGTGAAGGAAAAGATCGGTCAGCTAAAGGGAGTACGTAAAGAGAATATTTTGCTGGGAAATGGGAGTGACGAACCGATTGATTTGCTTATTCGCGCGTTTTGCGATCCAGGTAAGGATGCGATAACTTCTATCTCGCCATCGTATGGTATGTATGAGGTGTCGGCTGAGGTAAATAATGTGGAATTTCGTAAGGTGAAACTTACGCCGGCCTTTGAATTGGATGCGGAAAAACTGCTTCGCGTTGCGGGAGAAGATTCTAAGTTGATTTTTCTTTGTTCTCCGAATAATCCGACCGGAAATAATCTCAGCCGCAAGGAAATTCACAAGGTGTTAGCTAATTTTCATGGATTGGTGGTTGTGGATGAGGCATATATTGACTTTTCTTCCGCGCCTTCTTATATCGGTGAACTGAGCAAGTACCCGAACTTAGTGGTGTTGCAAACTTTTTCGAAAGCCTGGGGAGCGGCAGCTATACGTCTGGGTATGGCATTTGCTTCGCCGGAGGTAATCGGTTTGCTGAATAAGATAAAGTATCCCTACAATATCAATCAATTAACACAGGAATTCGCGCTACGCTTACTTCTGGATGAAAACAAGATGAAAGAACAACTTGTTTTACTATTGGAAGGGCGTACGCTGTTGGAGCGACGCCTCCGTGAATTACCGTGTGTAAAAACAATATACCCTTCAGACGCCAACTTTATTCTGGTACGCGTTACGGATGCCACCGGCATTTACAACCGATTGGTCGAGAAGGGAATTATTGTGCGCAACCGTACTAATGTAGCCTTATGTGAGGGCTGTCTTCGCATAACTGTGGGCACGGAAGAGGAGAATAATCAACTATTAAACGAACTGGAAAAGATACAATCATGAAAAGAGCTTTGTTTATTGACCGTGATGGAACATTGGTGCTGGAACCGCCTGTAGACTATCAATTAGATAGTCTTGAGAAATTGGCATTCTACCCCAAAGTGTTCCGTAATTTGCATTTTATACGGAAACAGCTCGATTTTGAGTTTGTGATGGTCAGCAATCAGGATGGTTTGGGTACTGATTCTTTTCCTGAAGATACTTTTTGGCCGGCGCATAATTTGATGATGAAGACACTTGAAGGTGAAGGTATTCATTTTGACGAGGTACTGATCGATCCTTCTTTTCCGGAAGATAATTCGCCGAATCGTAAGCCGCGTACGGGTATGCTTGGCAAATACCTGAGTAAGGAATACGATTTGGAAAACAGCTATGTTATCGGCGACCGACTGACTGATGTGGAACTTGCGGCTAATCTTGGAGCTAAGGCCATTTGGCTACGCAGTCCCGAAGGTGCGGAAGCTGAACTAAAGGCGTATGCGCGTGAGCTTCGGCCAACGCTTATTACCGACGACTGGGATAAGGTTACTGAATATCTTTTTGCCGGTGAACGCACGGCTACTGTGCAGCGCACAACCCACGAAACGGATATTTATATCTCCCTGAATCTGGATGGCAGCGGCAAGACTGAAGTTTCCACCGGTCTCGGATTTTTTGATCACATGCTCGACCAGATCGGTAAGCACTCGGGGATGGATTTGACTGTCCGTGTGAAAGGCGACCTTAATGTGGATGAGCATCATACCATTGAAGATACAGCTATTGCTCTCGGTGAAGCGTTACTAAAAGCGCTTGGTAACAAGCGGGGAATCGAGCGTTATGGTTATTGTTTGCCGATGGATGATTGCCTCTGTTCTGTAGCCCTTGATTTCGGCGGACGCTCTTGGTTGGTTTGGGACGCCACGTTTAATCGTGAACGGGTAGGGGATATGCCAACTGAAATGTTTCTTCATTTTTTCAAGAGCTTAAGTGATGCCGCTCGCATGAATCTGAACATTAAAGCCGAAGGAGAGAACGAACATCACAAAATAGAAGGTATCTTTAAGGCCTTGGCGCGATCGATCCGTATGGCTATCCGCCGGGATGTATATAATTTTACGTTACCAAGCACAAAAGGAGTTTTATGATAAGACGAATAACAGCGCTGCTCGCGGGATTATTGATCCTTGTTTCATGCAGCAAAGACGATGATGACAAACTTGAAGGAAAATGGCAACTTAGACAGGTTGTGGAAAGCGGACAGATTACAGCCGTAGATACTGTTTTCTATAATTTTCAGACTTCACTGTTCATGTATCAGGTGTATGATCCTGCCACTGACGGAATGAAGCATCGCTATGGTTTTAAAACACTTGAAGCCGACAAACAACTGCTTCTCCAACTTGAATATGACGGTGACTTTCTGCAACTGACCGATTGGGATAGCGTGAAAGAATCTTTTACTATCGAACGGCTTAAGGGGAAGGAACTTATACTCCTGAGGAACGAGAAACGGTATATTTTCCGCAAATTCTGATTTTAAAGGAATAGAGGAGTTGTTAAAAGTACGTGATTCCGGATTGTAGTAGGAATCACGTACTTTTGGTTTATTTTGTTTTACAGCTTCATGCTGAGTTGTATTCTTTTACGCCCCATGTCAACGCTCAGTACTTTTACGGTAACATGCTGATGGATGGAAACTACTTCTGTAGGGTCGCTAACAAAACGGTCGGCCAGTTCTGAAATATGCACCAAGCCGTTTTCTTTAACTCCTACATCTACAAAACAGCCAAAGTTTGTAATGTTAGTTACAATTCCGGGCAATACTTGTCCCTCACGCAAATCCTCAATCGTCTTGATTGTCGGGTCGAAAGAAAAGACTTGTATCGTCTGACGTGGATCACGTCCGGGCTTGTCCAACTCTTCCATAATATCTTGTAGCGTGGGAATACCTACCTTGTCGGAAACGTACTTCCTGAGATCGAGTTTCTTTTTAAGTTCTTTGTTCTTGACTAACTCTTCCACTGTACATTGCAGATCGGCTGCCATTTGCTCTACCACAGGATAACTTTCCGGATGTACCGCGGAATTATCCAACGGGTTTTTACCGCCTTGTATACGAAGGAAGCCTGCGCATTGCTCAAAAGCTTTTTCACCCATACGGGGAACCTTCAGTAATTCCCGGCGACTTTGGAAGGCACCATGCTCGGTACGGTATTCCACAATGTTTTTTGCCAGCGTTGGTCCCAGACCGGATATATACGTCAGCAGGTGTTTGCTGGCGGTATTTACATTTACCCCCACCGCATTAACACAACTCTCTACGGTTTGATCAAGACTTTTTTTCAGCGAACCTTGATCAACGTCGTGCTGATATTGCCCTACGCCAATGCTTTTGGGGTCGATCTTCACCAGTTCAGCCAACGGATCCATCAAACGGCGTCCGATACTGATCGCACCACGCACCGTAACATCATAGCTTGGGAATTCTTCACGCGCTATTGGTGAAGCAGAGTAGATAGAAGCTCCATTCTCACTGACAACAAATACTTGTACCTTCCGGTCGTAGCGAATGTCGGTGATGAACTTTTCCGTTTCGCGACTTGCTGTTCCGTTACCGATCGCGATAGCATCGATAGCATAAGTTTCTACCAGATGAGCTACCTTGGAAGTTGCTTTACTTCGTTCGTTCTGCGGAGGATTAGGATAGATTGTTTCGTTGTGCAGCAGTGTGCCCTGCGCATCAAGACAAACTAATTTACACCCCGTGCGATAACCCGGATCAACACCGAGAACACGCTTCTGCCCAAGCGGAGCAGCAAGAAGCAGTTGCTTCAGGTTTTCAGCGAAAACACGGATGGCTTCTTCATCTGCTTTTGTTTTACTGAGGTTGGCGTATTCTGTTTCTATAGATGGCTTCAGTAATCTTTTGAAAGCGTCCTCCACGGCTGTTTCAACCTGTCCGGAAGCTTCTCCGCGTCCTTTAACGAAGCGATTCTTGAGGCGATCCACACAGTTTTCCGTATCCGGTGAGATGCTTACACGCAGTATCCCTTCGGCTTCACCACGACGCAGGGCAAGCAATCGATGAGATGTGGTGCGCTTAAGCGGTTCGGAGAAATCAAAATAATCCTGGTATTTGGCACCTTCTTCTTCTTTTCCCTTAATTACTTTAGCTGTGATAACGGCTGTTCGTTCGAAGCTGTTGCGCACATTATTACGCGCGTCTTCATTTTCATTCACCCATTCGGCGATAATATCACGTGCGCCTTGAAGCGCTTCGTCTTCATTTTTTACCTCGTCGTTTAAAAAAGGAAGTATGCGTGTGGAAAGGTCGCGTTCATTCTGAATGAAAACAATTTCGGCCAACGGTTCCAGTCCTTTTTTACGTGCTATCTCTGCTTTGGTTTGCCGTTTGGGCTTGTAGGGTAAGTAGAGGTCTTCCAACTCAGTGGCATCCCACGAGTCCTCGATTCGTTTCTTAAGATCGGCGGTGAGTTTGCCTTGTTCCTCGATAGAGGTAAGAATCGTAGTTTTACGTTTTTCTATTTCAGTGAGTTTGTCGAGGCGATCTTTGATCTGGCTAATCTGTACCTCGTCTAATCCTCCTGTTGCTTCTTTCCTGTAACGACTGATGAAGGGGATAGTTGCCCCTTCGCCCAGCAGTTCGATGGTCTTGTTTACTTGTCTGTCCGGGATGTTCAATACCCGGGAGATAAGCGTATGAAATAATGTATTCATGCTAATGGAATTATTTTCGCTGTCTGCCTCTTGGGCTTACAGGGTATTTTCCTGTTGGTCTTCCCCCACGACCTCTCCTTTGTTTGTTTTTATCCGGTTCGTAAAGTGGAGCTTCACCGATGATTGGATCGACAGGAATTTTATATACGTTCTTTTGTAAGAAATCTTCAATTTTTTTGAAAGAATATTGTTCTTCTACCGATACAAATGTAATTGCAAGACCTTCTCCTCCGGTACCGCGAGCCGTACGTCCGATGCGGTGTACATAATCTTCCGGATCATGCGGAATATCGAAGTTAACCACCAGTCTAATGTCATTGATGTCGATACCACGTGAAACCACATCTGTGGCTACAAGAATGTCGATACGTCCGTTTTTGAACTCCTTCATTACCTCTTCGCGCTGACTTTGTTCTAAATCAGAGTGCATAGCTGCAACGTTAAACTTCAGGCGTTTGAGTGTAGAGGCGAGTTCTTTAACTTTTAACTTAGACGAAGAAAAAATAATTACCCGCTGTGGACGGCTTTCTACGAAGAGATGCTGCAAAATAGCTATTTTTTGCGGTTCGTAACAAATATAGGCCGTTTGCATAATGGATTCGGGAGGTCGGGAAATGGCAATCTTTACTTCTTCCGGGGTTTTCAGGATACTCTTTGCCAAAGTACGAATCTTAGGAGGCATAGTGGCAGAGAACATGATTGTCTGACAACTCTTGGGTAATTCCTTATAGATGGACATGATATCCTCAAAGAAACCCATATCAAGCATACGATCAGCCTCGTCAAGAATAAAGAAGGATACGTGTGAAAAGTCAATGTTGCCAAGTTTCATGTGTGAAAGCAATCGTCCGGGTGTAGCGATAATGATATCCGCTCCCATCTCTATGCCTCGCTTTTGTTGTTCCCAGGCTATACCGTCTGTTCCTCCATAAACGGCTACGGCAGAAACCGGAACAAAATAGGTGAATCCCTCTATTTGTTGATCTATTTGTTGGGCCAATTCTCTTGTGGGAGCCATGATAATGGCGTTTATCCCGTTTGAAGCATGCTGGCCCTTGCTCAGTTCATTAATTACCGGAAGCACATATGCCGCGGTTTTACCAGTGCCTGTTTGAGCGCAGGCAATCACATCTTTCCCTTCTAATATAATGGGGATCGTGAGCTCCTGTACGGGTGTGGTCTCCAGAAAATTCATGGCATCCAACCCATCTAATACGGCATCTTCAAGCTCTAATTCATCAAATCTCATGTGTACTTCGTAATATGTATAGTGTAAAGATAAACATAATTAATGTTTCTTGTAGTAACGTTTGTATATATTGTCATATACACCGCTTTTCTTGATCCGTTCAATCCAACCGTTTAGACTGTCTAAGAGGATAGGGGCGTCTTTTCTTACCACCCAAGATTGCAACTGGGTGAAGCTAATGTCTGTATCTATGTCTATCTGAGGATATATCTCTTGGTAAGTTTTAGCTATTTGCTGATCGCAGACCGCGTAATCAATTTCTCCTTTCGCCACTTTAATGATCAGTTGCTCCTCGGAATAAGTCTGATCTTCGATCACATAGATTGAATCGCCGATTTCAGCTTCCAGATTTTGTATGCGGAGTAGAGCAGGGGAACCTTCGGGTATATACAATTCTTTTCTTGCAAGATCAAGCTGTGTCCTTATCGGAGGAATGCTGTCGTCTGTAGATCGTTGTACTAATACTTGTTTGTTCAGCACAATCGGGTCGGAAAATAAAAAATCTTCCCTCTTTTCAGAAGTGACAGGTATATTTTGCGCGATAATGTCGTATTTGCCATCTGCTAATTGCCTGAAGCTATTTGATAACCGGCTACCTAAACTGATCTGTACTTCAAGTCCGGATATGTTGGATATCGCCTGACTCAGTTCGTATTGAAATCCTTCTATGGTATCTCCTGAAATGTAATAACCGGATTGATTATATTCTGTGATGATACGAAGTATACCCTCTTGTTGTATTTCCGGATAATCCCTTATAACCTTATTTTTAGTAAGAGAAAACCAAATGCCGGTCATGGCAGCGATAACCACCAAAAGAAGAACTATGTAAATGGTCAGTAGTTTTTTATGCTTCATAAGTGGCGGATCAGGTTAGTTGTTGAAATTAACAGAGATGCCAATCTTCAGGTGCATCGGGTTGAGTGGGTAGCTTGCCAGAGAAAAGTAATTCGGGTCTGTAAACAAAGTACTAATATTGTACATCATCAGGAAGAAACGTGTTTGTTTCAAATGGAAGTTTACATAAGCATTTACTAACGGATAGTTCCCTACTTTCATCTCTTTTCCTTTTCGCTGTAGTTGGAATTGTTGTGTTGCCGGTTCGTAATACGGTGCATCATATTCGGTAAAATAATGCGCGTCAGCTCCAATCTGAACAGTCAGTACCTTGGCCAACTTTGTTTTGAGATAAATATTGGAGTATGCCGTGATTTCCGGTAACGGAAGTTCTTTCTTTTCGCTACTGAGCTGATAGGCTATTTCATTTTCCCATCCAAAAGCTTTATAATGGAAATCCTGCTTAACTTTTGCCGTAATTACTTGTATGTTATTGCCGGATTGTTCCGGTACTCCATCGGCATTAAAAAATACATAATTCTCAATGCTTTCCACACCAGCTGATAAGGTTGTTTTGGTAGCTTCTATTTTTGCTTCACCACCAACATAAACTTGTTTAATGTTCTTCAGGTTGTTTTCCCACCAAAAATAACGGGAATAAAAATGCCTCTGATAGAATGCAGGGGTCGTGTTGTTTATATGTCCGTTTACCCTTAAGGATAGCTCTTTATTGAATAAATTGAACTTGGTCTGTAACTCTCCGGTTAGTCTGAATTCTCCTATATCATCACCAATAATACTTAGTTCACCGCGGGCATTATAAGTCAGCATACTGCCTTGTCTCTTGTATAACTCACCTCCGATATAAGTAGAAGATTCGCTGTAGTCTTTTATCAGTGGAAAATCTAATGATTCAAGGGTTGGATATGAATCCCAGTTATCACTGAATATGGGTGAATTCTTTAGCTCTTCCGGTTGAGATTGAAGTCTGAACTTTCGCTGTTCAATCCGGATGAAAGCAGTAAGTCCAAGTTTAACCCAATCCTGGAAACCCTCACGAAGAGAAAGAGCAAATGTGTTTTTGTAATTCCAAGAAGACATCCTGTCATTTAATTCCGGATCTAAATTGTAAACACCCTGATAGCAAGTGTCGATAACACTTGTCTGACTTGAGTAAAACCGTCTTCTGTAATCTTCGTATTCAAACGTGTGAATAATACTTGATACCGGTACGAAAATTTCTTTTGCATTTCCCTCTTCGTCAACTTGATCAATGGATCTGGTAAATCCCAGATTGTAACGATGTGTCAGAAAATATTGTTTGTTTCTTACCCGATTCCAGGCAGCGTTGTAACGTACAGGCAACTCTTTTGACTTAGGAATTTGTCCGTTTTGTAAATTATTATCCGGGTCTCTAATATATTTGGGATCAGTTATCCCGCCATTTTCATTAATCACGAAATGCTGATTGCTTAAATAAGCATTGAGTTCATACCGGTCACTTCTATAGCTTCCAAACAATCTGTAGCTTACCTGTTTTGTCCCGTTTGAATTATAAAAACCACGTCCGTATACGTAATCGAAGTCTCCTCCGATATTAATTTTTTTTCCGAAGTTGGTTGTCAGAACTGCTTTCAGCCGTTCCTCTTTGTTTATGCTGGCCCCTCCGAAAGTATATGTTACATTGGAATAGGGTGTTTTCGCATCATAAAACAACAGGTTTTGCGAGGTATATTTATAATAATTATATCCATCAGCGAAAATGAAGTCGTTAGCCTCTTTCCTGTCGGAAAAAATATGACTTTGAGCCGGAGAACCCATATTGCCGAGATAACCAACAGAAAGTCCATGCCCATCAATTAATGTGCTGTTGGCGTAGTTTAGTCGGTTGGTATCCATCGGGGCGATATAAGAATCACCAATATCCTTTGTGAGCGAATAACCGATAATACGCTTGTTTTTTAATTCTGCACTGTCTGCAAATAATATACTATCCGGCAAAGCATTCTTTGATGAAGAAAGGTTCGAAAGAGAGAAACTCCCACGCTGTCCTCCACCGCCTCGTTGGGCATGAGATGTTGTTGCTGATATGAATATGATAATGAATATGTATACGCAATACTTCATGGGATGCAAAGATAAAAGAAAAGGGCGTTTCTACGAAAGAAACACCCCTCATTATAATCTTTTAGCATGAGACTATACCTTACGAATAATCTCCATTCCTTTCTTGATAGCTTCTTCATTCATCGGAATCAGTTTATGGTGACGTTCCGGTAATGATTTTTTTAATCCCAGCAGTACATTTTCTATCTTAACCATCGGCGAAACTTTCAGAAGTCCTCCTAAGATAAGCATATTGAATGCTTTTTCGTTCTGCATTTCAGTCACAGCATCCATCGCGTCTACACGATAAACGTCAATGTCTGTTCTTTTCACAGGTGTGTGGATTCCATACCCGTCGTAGATAAGAATACCTCCCGGCTTTACCTTGCTCTCGAACTTGTCAAGCGAGGGTTGATTTAGAATGATCGCTACGTCAAATTCGTTTAGAATCGGCGAGCTAATCGGTGCGTCACTAAGTATGACTGTTACATTAGCTGTTCCACCACGCTGTTCAGGTCCGTAAGAGGGCATCCAGCTAACTTCTTTTCCTTCCATCAAGCCGGAGTAGGCTAAGATTTTTCCCATAGACAATACACCTTGCCCTCCGAATCCAGCTATAATAATTTCCTTTTTCATTCGTGTAAGCGTTAAGTATTAATCCACATTTTTTAAATCTCCTAACGGATAGGCCGGAAACATATGTTCTTCCATCCATTTGTTTGATTGAGCCGGTGTCATTTTCCAACCGGAAGAACAAGTTGAAACAAACTCTACCACAGAGGTTCCTTTACCCATCATTGAGTTTTCAAAAGCCTTACGCAGCATCTTTTTGGCTTTTCTAACAGCCGCGGGAGTATGTACGCTTTGACGAGTTACAAGGCAAGTACCTTCCAACTGTGCTAATAAGTTGGATATTTTAAGTGGATGACCATTTAAGTTAATGTCGCGTCCGTAAGGCGTTGTTGAAGTCGACATGTGTTCAAGTGTGGTAGGAGACATCTGTCCGCCTGTCATTCCATAGATTGCATTGTTAACAAATACGATAACAATATTCTCTCCACGATTAGCCGCATGAATCGTTTCTGCTGTACCGATAGCCGCTAAGTCGCCGTCTCCCTGATAGGTGAAAACCATTTTCTCAGGATTAAGGCGTTTAGATGCAGTAGCTACGGCCGGCGCACGACCGTGTGCAGCTTCGATCCAGTCTATGTCTAAGTAATTATACGCGAAAACAGCACAACCAACCGGAGATATACCGATTGTTTTTTCTTTCATACCCATTTCCACAATGACTTCAGCAATAAGCTTATGGATAACTCCATGGCTACAACCCGGGCAATAATGCATCGGGGCGTCATTCATCAATTCCGGTTTTTTATAGACCAGATTTTCCGGTTTAATTATATCGCACAATTCCATAAATACTGTTTTTATTTGAAAAATCTGAGCGCATACTGAGTAATACGTAATAATAACGCGATACCGGCAAACGATAAAAAATAAACCCTGTTGCTGGCAAATAGCAGACATGCACCTGCGATAACCGCCAGAACCATAAAAATAATAGTCATTAATTGATCAGTCTTACCTCCACGTTCCATATTCTCAGCGTATTTTTTGTTTAAAAGCTTCTAATATTTCATCAGGAGTAAATACTATACCTCCCAATCTTCCGAAATGTTCAACCTTAACTTTTCCATTTACCGCAAGACGAATGTCTTCTACCATTTGTCCGGCGTTGAGCTCAACAGACAGGATGCCTTTTACTTTAGATGCGTAATTATTTATTACCTCAGTCGGGAAAGGCCAAAGCGTTATCGGACGCAATAATCCTAATTTAATACCTTCGTTACGTGCGTTTTCCACAACCTTTTGGCAAATACGTGCTGACGATCCGAATGCAACAAGCAAATACTCCGCGTCTTCGCAATGAAATTCTTCATATCTCACTTCGTTCTCACTGATTTTTTTGTATTTAGCCTGAAAACGTATGTTGTTCTCTTCCATCTTTGACGCATCAAGCTCCAGAGATGTAATTACATTTGGTTTACGTCCTGCAGGTTTTCCTTGAGCAGCCCAAGGAGTTTCCGCGATAATTTCGGCTTCTGTCTTTCTGGGTAGGAAAGGAGGCAGAACCACTTTTTCCATCATCTGACCGATAATGCCATCAGCCAGTATGATCGCCGGATTTGAATACTTAAATGCTAATTCAAAACCTAATCCGACAAAGTCTGCCATTTCCTGAACTGAATACGGGGCAAGCGTAATTAACTTGTAATCACCATGTCCACCCCCTTTTACTGTTTGGAAATAATCCGCCTGACTGGGTTGGATAGTTCCCAATCCCGGGCCTCCTCGCATTACATTAACAATAAGGCAGGGTAATTCAGCACCTGCGATATAAGAGATCCCTTCTTGCTTCAGACTAACACCCGGACTTGAGGACGACGTCATTACACGTTTTCCCGTACCGGCTCCTCCATATACCATATTTATTGCAGCCACTTCACTTTCAGCCTGCAATACCACCATTCCGGTAGTTTTCCACGGCTTTTCAACCGTAAGGGTTTCAAGTATTTCTGATTGAGGAGTAATAGGGTAACCGAAGTAGCCATCCACGCCATAGCGAATAGCAGCATGGGCAACGGCCTCGTTTCCCTTCATTAATTTTATATCATCTTCCATTCCGGTTTAAGATTGAGTAAGTTTCACACTTTAACTTTATAGATAGTTAAACATCCGTCCGGACATACCAAACCACAACTGGAACAACCAATGCAGTCATCCGGATTTTTCATGTACGCGTAGTGGTATCCTTTATTGTTTACCTCGCGTGGATGAAGTTCTAAAACACTTGTAGGACAGGCGGTAACACAAAGGTCGCAACCTTTGCATCTTTCCTGATCAACCACAACCGCTCCTTTAATTTTAGCCATAAACTACTAATTATGTATTACCGCGTAGACTCACAAAGTTAAGAACTAATGTGATAAAACCAAGACGAATCGGAGAATTATCTGATAACGCTTTATGTCATTTAATTTCTGTGACCTTTGTTTTTAAGGTATTCTTTTGTCAGGTTTTCGGGTTCAATATGTTTACTTTCAAGGTTTCGTAGCAAATCGTCCAGATCAATGCCGGATTTGTTGAAAAAGTCGGCCAGTTCTTCCTGGGGAGTTAAATTATAATATTTATTGAACGCCTCAATATCACCAAGAGACAAATAGGCCATGGCGATATACATCGTGATCAGCGGCATCTTCGGATCAATATTAAGAATTTTCAGATAATATTTCAACGCTTCCCGGATGTCATTTTTCAAGTTCAGGTATTGAGCTGTTTGAAAAAGACTTTCGGCATTGTCCACTAAGCTGTCGTTTGCTTCATCGATCAGACGGAATAATTTTTCGGTAATTTCTTTTGCTTCCTTATCCTTACCGTCTTCCGTATATTTTATAGCAAGGATTGAAAGCAGACGAATGTTGTCCGGGTATAACTCAAGAGCCTTGTTGAGAATAACGGTAGCTTCTGTTTCCCTTTCCGTTTCCATACAACAACGTATGAAGTTCAGAAAAGTAGAGATATCTTCAACCGAATTAGTCTCTTTCTCACTCAGGTGTTTTTTTAATAACCGGTAAGCTTCTTCGTACTTCTCCTGTTTAATATAACATTCAGCCAACAACGGTGTTATTCTGTCCCGCAGACTATTATCCGTGTCAATGATATCCGAATATACCTCAATGGCCTTTTCAAAGTTGTCGTTCATATATAAACAATAGGCTTTGAGAATCTTCAATTCAATATCCGAATCATCACAAGTCAACGCGAAGTCAAAAGCTTCTATCGCCTTTTCGTAATCAGCCGACATGGAATATAAACGGCCCAGCATAAACCAATAATCTACCGAATAAGGGTTTTTGTCTATAAGTTCATTGCATATTTTAATCGCGCCATCAATATCTCCTATAGCCTCAAGATGTAAGCAAAGTTCATCTTTGAGTATCATGTTGTTTGGAAATATCTTCAATCCGCGCTGAATGAAATCCGACGTTTCCTCATTCATATCCATATCACTGATAATCGGAGCGAGATACTCAAAAACCTCTTCCAGCTCCTCCCGATCATCATTCAGGTGAGCTTCAATATAACTAACCACCTTGTGGTATTGGTCTAAGGCGCAATAGCATTCCAAACGCAGCAAATCTAATTCAAGATGAGCTGCGTCAGAAATGCTGTCTACTAAATCTAATGCTTGATTGAACTCCTCTTTATATATGAGCAGTTTGCATTGTCTGATGCGTAATTCCGTGCTGCCCGGATGTAGTCGTAACCCAAGTGAAAGAATCGCTTCATAATGGGTATAATCCTCCCGATCTTCCAGGCGTTCAAGAATATCATCAATCTCATCAGCGTCAAAATAGATTTCTTTTCCAGCCTTTTGAGCAGCTAAAAATTTATCCAGAAGATGAGACGCTTTGTTTTGTTTCATATTTCGACTCCTTCTCTGTTGAATAAAGCTATCAGGACTTGTCTTTTACTTTTGTCCAAGTGTCTTTCAACGAGACTGTTCTGTTAAAAATAAGTTTTCCTTCCTTGCTGTCAGGGTCTAAATTGAAATAGCCCAGACGTTGGAATTGAAAATGATCATAAGGTTTCGCTTTTGCCAATTCGGCTTCAACCCTGCAATTACGCAATACGGTTAGCGAATCAGGATTTAATAGCTCATGGAAATCTTTGTCTTTTTCTTCACTCGGATTTTCAGCCATGAACAACCTGTCGTATAAACGAACTTCGGCCGGCAAACTGTGCGCTGCCGATACCCAGTGTAGTGTACCTTTGATCTTACGGTTGCTATCCGGCATTCCGCTTTTCGTCATCGGGTCAAACTCGGCGTAGATTTCAACAATTTCACCGTTTTCGTCTTTTTTACAGCCCGTACATTTCACTATATAAGAACTTTTCAGGCGTACTTCCTGACCGGGTGTCATACGGAAGAATTTCTTTGGCGCATCTTCCATGAAGTCTTCGCGTTCAATATATAATTCACGTGAAAATGCAATTTCATGTGTACCCGCAGATAAATCTTCCGGGTTGTTTACCGTTTCAAGCATTTCAACCTGTCCTTCCGGATAATTGGTGATGATCAGCTTTACCGGATTTATAACAGCCGAAACACGTGGTGCTATTTTGTTCAAATCCTCGCGAACAGCATGTTCAAGCAATGCGACATCAATTATGCCGTCGTATTTTGTATAACCAATCTTATCAATAAAATTACGAACGGATTGCGAGGTGTAACCACGGCGCCGGAATCCGCAGATAGTCGGCATTCGGGGGTCGTCCCAGCCATTAACCAAACCTTCTTTTACCAATTGGAGCAGCTTACGCTTACTCATAACGGTGTAAGTTAAGTTCAGACGGTTAAATTCAATCTGACGAGGGCGGTAATTGTCATCTTCCTTCAATTCGTCAATAAAATAATCATATAAAGGACGATGCACTTCAAATTCAAGCGTACAGATCGAATGCGTTACGCCTTCAAAGAAATCACTCTGTCCGTGAGCGAAGTCATACATCGGATAAGCTTTCCAGTCTGTGCCTGTACGATGATGAGGATGTTTGATGATTCGATAAATAATCGGATCACGGAAATGCATATTCGACGAGGCCATATCGATTTTAGCACGTAAAATCATACGTCCTTCCTCAAATTCGCCTTCGTTCATTCTTTTGAATAGATCAAGACTTTCTTCAATCGGGCGATTTCTATAAGGACTTTCTACTCCCGCTTGTGTGGGTGTTCCTTTTTGAGCAGCGATTGTTTCAGCACTTTGTTCATCTATATACGCCTTTCCTTCCTTGATTAATTTAACCGCGAAATCCCAAAGTTGCTGGAAATAATCAGAGGCATAATAAATTTCGTTCCAGTGGAATCCTAACCATTGAATATCTTCTTTAATGGAATCCACATACTCCACATCTTCTTTAACAGGGTTTGTGTCGTCGAAACGTAGATTACAAACACCATTATAGCGTTCAGCAATGCCAAAATCAATGCAAATTGCTTTAGCATGACCTATATGTAAATAACCGTTTGGTTCCGGTGGGAAACGCGTCTGAACACGTTTGCTGTTTTTACCTTCAGTCAAATCCTTTTCTACAATGGATTCAATAAAATTCAAGCTCTTTTTGCCTTCCTCGCTTACTTTCACATCGCTCATATTGCACTCGGTTTGTTTTTAAGAATGCAAATGTAACGATTTCTTCACAAGCGGCATAATGAAAGCTCTATTTTCACGGGAATGTGAGCGAGAAGCATGTACGCTCAGAAGTTGTTCTGACCGTAAGGCTGCCTCCGGATAATCGCATGATTTGACGAGACACGGAAAGACCAATTCCATTCCCCCGCTTTTTTGTAGTGAAAAAAGGTACGAAAATATGCTCCAGTATGTCCGGAGGGATAGCCGGACCGTTATTACCTATTTCCATAATCACCGCCTCCTGACTGTCTGTGTATGCTTTAATTACAATAAGACCGTCACTCTTTTCATCTCCTATGGCTTCTAAGCTGTTTTTTAATAGGTTCAGAACAACCTGACTGATCAGATTTTCATCAGCGTACACAATTAAATCTTCCTGTGGGATATCCAGTTCTACACGAACGTTTGGGTAGTTTTTTTGATGCAAAGCAAGCTGTCGCATACGCTTTGCAAATGTCTTCACATAAAAAAGAGTAGGATTTGGAGTGGGTAAATGGGTGAATTTCCGGTAAGATTCTACGAACAACATAAGGCTTTTGCCCGTTGAATTAATAACCTGCAACCCATCGTTAATTTCTTTGTTGACATTTCCGTGTGTCGAAAGAAGGGTCTCACTCAATGAGGTGATCGGTGTGATGGAATTCATTATTTCATGCGTCAATACACGGGTAAGTCGTATCCATGAATCTATCTCCTTTTCATCTAATTCCTTGTTGATATCGTTAATTGCTATGATGCGGACGTTTTTTGACTGAAGCTGCATGCCGGAAACCTGAATAAGCAGATGTACCAATCCGCGCTCGTTGTGAAAACTGATTTGTTCTTTTGTGCCGGGTTGCGCTTTTGTTACTGCCTCTTCTAATTTCAGATCGATTTTGGAGAGCTGTTTCACATGTGTGAAAACAGTCATTCCCAAAAGACGCAGTGCTTCTTTGTTTGTTTGAAACACATATCCTCCTTCGTCAACAACAATAATTCCTGTATTAACGAAATTAATAATCAGTTCGTAGTATTTCTCTTTTTGTATTACTTCGGCTTTCGCCTGAAATAAAATCTTGTTTATCCGGTTAAGAGAATTATTCACTAATTCATCGGAAGAGGAAGTACCTCTTTCAGCAAAATTGAAGGCCTGATCTCCATTATCAATGGAGTCAAACAGAAAAGCGACCTTTTGCGCGTTTTTTTTATATATTTTTCGGAGTGTCAGGAAAAGAAGAACCCAAAAGAAAACGATTATTCCGAACAATATCCATTCTTTCCGCATAGCAAGATAGGCTCCGGCAGCAGACAGTGCTGACAGCAGAAGTAAAACAAATGAGAGTCTTTTTAATAATATCCTCAACATATCGTTTGCCTACAATTCGTAACGTTTAATCTTGTTGTATAGGGTTTGTCTTGAAATGCCCAGCTGCTGAGCTACTAATGACATGTTCCCTTCAAACTGATCAATGGTTTCCTTAATCAGCTTGTATTCCATCTCTTCCAGTGTCGTGATTTCTTTCTGAACTTTATTCTTGTTTTTGTTCAGGTCAATAGAAACCTCGTCTAATGTGTCCGATTCATTAATAATGACAGCCTTTTCGATTGTATGCTCAAGTTCGCGAATATTTCCGGACCATACGTGCTGCATTAATTTAGCCTTAGCCTCGGTAGTCAGTCGCATGTTTTGTTTTCCGTAAATGGTGCAGTATTTGAACAGGAATATTTCTGCCAGGCGGATAATATCTTCCCGGCGTTCTCGCAACGAAGGTATTCTTACGTGTATCGTATTGATCCGATATAAAAGGTCTTCACGAAATTCATCCTTCTCAACCATTTTCTCCATGTCTCTGTTTGTCGCGCAAATTAAGCGTATATCTATAGGTATAGGTTTGTTGCTGCCTACTCTTACCACTTTACGACTTTGCAATACGGTGAGAAGTTTCGCTTGCAGGTGATAGGGCAGATTGCCAATCTCATCCAGAAACAGTGTTCCCTCATTGGCTGCTTCAAACTTACCGGGGCGATCCGCGTTCGCATCCGTAAATGCGCCTTTCACATGTCCGAACAGTTCACTTTCAAATAGCGTTTCAGTGATTGCACCCATGTCTACCGGGATCATGATGTTGTTTTTGCGCTTAGACAAAGCATGAATTTCCCGTGCGAGCATTTCTTTTCCCGTGCCGTTTTCTCCTGTTATCAGTATATTCGCATCCGTAATAGCTACCTTTTCAATCAAAGCGCGTAATTGTTGCATAGCTTTGCTTTCCCCCCAAACCATGCAGTTTGCAATTGGCGAAAGCGTACTTGTTGCCCCTTTTTTGCCTTTCCGGTTATTATCAAATGCTGCGGCTTTCAGTAATGTTTGTACCAATTTGTCGTTATCCCATGGCTTAACCACAAAATCGGCAGCCCCTTCTTTAATTCCTTTTACGGCAAGATCAATATCTGCATAGGCTGTGAAAAGTACTACCGGAAGGGATGGGTTTACTTTTTTTATTTCAGTAAGCCAAAATAAACCCTCATTCCCGGTATTAATGCCGGACTTAAAATTCATATCCAGCAAAACTACATTCGGCGTTTCTTTTGATAAGACAGACTTGATTTGTTCGGGAGTGGTGATTGTGATGATTTTTTCAAAAGAAGTTTTCAGCAACATTTTCATCGCTGTCAGAATCGCTTTATTATCATCAACTACTAATATTGTACCCTGTATTGGCATTGTGTGGACTCATTTCTTTTGAATGTTCAAAGGTAATCAAAAGATTCATAATTAATACTTCACGTATTGTGATCTCTTACTTTATCATCACAACCCTTCCCTCCCTGTCATCTCGACCGAAGTGGAGAGATCTCTGCATGTGGCTTCGTTTAAGAATAGTCCGATGGTATGAGATCTTTCGACAGGCTCAAGATGACATTGGATGGGACAGGGTTTTAAGGGGTTTCACCCCTGCGACCCCACATCATTTTTTGGCTTGATCCAAAAAACGAAGCAAAAAAGATCAAGGCTGCACTTCCTTCGCTAAAAAACACTGCGCTTTCGCTAAACAAATCGAAAACTCGCTGCGCTCAAACAACGATTTGTTTTTAACGCTTTCGCTCCGGGTTTTTCTTAACGCTCATCCAATGAGGCCGTTTTTTTCACGGCTCGCCGCTTGGCGCGGCATCGCGCTCTTTTTCGGGTAGGAATCACCCTTTTCTTTGGTTGATAAGGACGAAAAACTTTCGCCCCTTCATTCCTATTATCTTTCTCCTCCCTGTCATCTTGACCGAAGTGGGGAGATCTCTGTATGTGGCTTCGTTTAAGAATAGTTCGACGGTATGAGATCTTTCGACAGGCTCAAGATGACATTGGTTAATGGTTTGATACGCTCAATATAGGTGTCTCTGCTGTGGAGAATTGAAGGAAACGTAATCATAGTGTTTGTTTTATTTGTAGTTATACTTATAGTTTACTCTAAATATAGCTGTTATTATAATCATACTTATAATAATTGGGTTAAAGTGTGGTTATTATAAACATACCCTCTTTGTAAATACAACCACCCTCCCTGTCATCTCGACCGAAGTGGAGAGATCTCTGCATGGAGCTTCGTTAAAGAATAGTTCGACAGTATGAGATCTTTCGACAGGCTCAAGATGACAAGGGGAAGGAACCACCCTCCTTGTCATCTTGACCGAAGTGGGGAGATCTCTGTATGTGGCTTTGTTAAATAATAGTTCGATGGTATGAGATCTTTCGACAGGCTCAAGATGACATTGGTTAATGGTTTGATACGCTCAATATAGGTGTCTCTGCTGTGGAGAATTGAAGGAAACGTAATCATAGTGTTTGTTTTATTTGTAGTTATACTTATAGTTTACTCTAAATATAGCTGTTATTATAATCATACTTATAATAATTGGGTTAAAGTGTGGTTATTATAAACATACCCTCTTTGTAAATACAACCACCCTCCCTGTCATCTCGACCGAAGTGGAGAGATCTCTGCATGGAGCTTCGTTAAAGAATAGTTCGACAGTATGAGATCTTTCGACAGGCTCAAGATGACAAGGGGAAGGAACCACCCTCCTTGTCATCTTGACCGAAGTGGGGAGATCTCTGTATGTGGCTTTGTTAAATAATAGTTCGATGGTATGAGATCTTTCGACAGGCTCAAGATGACATTGGTTAATGGTTTGATACGCTCAATATAGGTGTCTCTGCTGTGGAGAATTGAAGGAAACGTAATCATAGTGTTTGTTTTATTTGTAGTTATACTTATAGTTTACTCTAAATATAGCTGTTATTATAATCATACTTATAATAATTGGGTTAAAGTGTGGTTATTATAAACATACCCTCTTTGTAAATACAACCACCCTCCCTGTCATCTCGACCGAAGTGGAGAGATCTCTGCATGGAGCTTCGTTAAAGAATAGTTCGACAGTATGAGATCTTTCGACAGGCTCAAGATGACAAGGGGAAGGAACCACCCTCCTTGTCATCTTGACCGAAGTGGGGAGATCTCTGTATGTGGCTTTGTTAAATAATAGTCCGATGGTATGAGATCTTTCGACAGGCTCAAGATGACATTGGTTAATGGTTTGATACGCTCAATATAGGTGTCTCTGCTGTGGAGAATTGAAGGAAACGTAATCATAGTGTTTGTTTTATTTGTAGTTATACTTATAGTTTACTCTAAATATAGCTGTTATTATAATCATACTTATAATAA
This sequence comes from Massilibacteroides vaginae, assembly GCF_900178525.1. Taxonomy (GTDB): domain Bacteria; phylum Bacteroidota; class Bacteroidia; order Bacteroidales; family Tannerellaceae; genus Massilibacteroides; species Massilibacteroides vaginae. Next base: position 618,980 of record NZ_FXDJ01000008.1, on the reverse strand, counting down.
TTGGGTTAAAGTTGGATTATTATAAACATACCCTCTTTGTAAATACAACCACCCTCCTTGTCATCTCGACCGCAGTGGAGAGATCTCTGCATGTGGCTTCGTTAAAGAATAGTCCGATGGTATGAGATCTTTCGACAGGCTCAAGATGACAAGGGGAAGGAACCACACCCTTTCTGTCATCTCGACCGCAGTGGAGAGATCTCTGCATGTGGCTTCGTTAAAGAATAGTTCGACGGTATGAGATCTTTCGACAGGCTCAAGATGACATCGGTTGACAGCCTTGTTTTTTTAGTTAAAATCAGCTGGTTTTTCTTGTTTTTAACCGTTTTTGTAATTGGTTGATAGTCAGCTTGTTTTATGGGGCGAAAAACATAAAGGATATTTTTCGAAAAATAAAGGATATCTTTTGAAAAATAAAGGTTATATTTTTTTTTATATAGTAATGTTGAAAAATGCCTTTGCTGTAAGGGGTAATTTGAATTGTTAATTTGTTGCGAATAGTCTCTTTTTCTAATGTTTTTATCCATGGTTATAAATGTATTTATTCAGTTTATTAAAACACACTAAAAATAAAAAGAATTAACGCCATTTATACAAAAGTTAACCGCCTGATGGTTTACGTTTGCCCTTAATAAACAAATAATAACGGAGCTGTGAGAAGACTTTTGCTAACTGTTGGCTGGACTGTGTTTTGGGGATTAAGCTTGTTTGCTCAAATTTTTAGTGGGCGTATTGCGGATCAATCGGGGGAGGCGATACTTGGCAGTACGGTCTTTATCAGAGAAACTACGCAGGGGATTGTCTGCAATGATGAGGGTGAGTTTCGGATCAGTTTGAAGGAAGGACGCTATACGGCGGAATTTCGATCGTTAGGGTATGAAACACAGGTGATGAGTGTGGTTATGGAAACCGACCGGAATGTGGTTGTTGATGTGAAGTTGGCAGACCGTTCTTATGCTCTCTCCGAAGTGGTGGTAACCGGTCAGGAAGATCCTGCTTACGAAATCATGCGGCAGGCGATTGCCAAAGCTCCTTTTCATGCAAATCAGGTAAAATCGTATCATTCGGAGGTTTATCAAAAGTTGAAATTAAAGTTGCTGGCGTTGCCGAAAATTCCCGGTGTAAAACTTGAAACGAACGAAGGGCTTAATTTGAATGATTATAAGGGGAATTTGTTTATGCAGGAATCCTTTAATGAAATTAATTACATATCACCGGATAAATATGAGCAAATAGTTAAAGGATTTAGTAGCACGATACCGGACAATCTGAATCCGGAAGATGCTTTCCGGATTACTAAAAGTTCATTGTATCAGCCTACTTTTGCGGGACTAACTTCTCCTTTGCACCCGAAGGCGTTTTCGTATTATAAATTTCGTTACGAAGGTTTTATTGAGGAAGATGGACAGGTGGTCAATAAGATAAAGATAATTCCTAAGTTGAACGATCCGCTTTTTGTTTCCGGATATATTTATATCGCGGACAATGAATGGAATATCCGTTTTGCGGAACTGACTCTGAATATTTTAGGTTCTTTAGAGGTCTATCGTATTACCTATAATGAGGTTGCCGATTCGGTTTATCTGCCGACGACTTATGATATCGACTCAAAAATATCATTGATGGGATTTAAAGCTGAGGGTAGCTACTCTTCTTCTACTAAATACACCGAAGTAATACCAAATGATTCGGTTATGGTTGTGCTGGAAAAGAAAAAAAAGCCTAAACGATCCCTTGAAATTAGTAAAGATACAACGTATGTGGTGAAATCGGATTCGCTGGCAAATAAAAAGGATTCTTTGTTTTGGAAGGAAATACGAACGCTTCCGCTTACGGATGATGAACTTTTGAGTTATCAGAAAAAAGATTCTATACAGGCTTTCACTGATTCTATTAAACAAAACTATCACAATACAAAGTTTAAGCCGAAAACATTGCTTACAGGAGGAAAAGTAGGTGGCGATTCTGCCCGGATATCATTAAAATACGGGGGATTATTGAGGGCTTTGCCGGAATATAACTTTGTGGACGGTTATTGGTTAGGGCAACGTTTTGATCTGGGTATTCATATTGGTAAGCATAATTCATTCCATGTAGTTCCCGCGGTTTATTATGCCACAGCCCGAAAGCGTGTTTTATGGGAAACGGCTTTGCAGCTTAATTATGCTCCACTGCGATTCGGATTTCTTGAATTGTCTGCCGGTAGTACCTCCGTCGATTATAACCCCGACGGTGCTTTACGAATAGAAAACGCGCTGAACTCTTTCTTGTGGGGAAGTAATCGTAGTATGCTATATCAGAATGATTATTTTCATGTGAAGCATAAAATAGAACCGATCCATGCTTTACAACTTACGATTGAAGTGGATATAGCTAAAAGACGAAGTCTGGAAAACAACGTTACGGATATGCTTTTTGGAAAGAAAACGGATGTAACGCCCAACTTGATAACTGATTCCCGGTTTGATCGTATTCGTTATGATGTTGATCTGGAATATACGTTTAATCAATATTACGAGCTGTATAAGGGGAGGAAAATTTATAAACGAACAAATTCGCCAACGGTTAATCTGCATTATAGTCGGAATACTCCGGTAAATGATACGCAGAACAGCAGTTCGCAGTCTCTTGAAATGGGCGTGAGGCAGACCATTAAAACGGGGTTGTTCAGTTCTTTTTTGTATTCACTAAACGCAGGTACTTTTTTGGGATCTTACAATCGGATGAACTTTGCTGATTATAAGCATTTCAATACGTCGGATTTGATGTTTACAGGAAAAAACAGCTTCGATTCTTATATGTTGCTCGATTATTATACGCATTCAACAAATGAACATTGGGTGCAGGCGAATATGAATTATAACAGCCAATATATTTTCCTGAAGAGATTGCCGTTTTTGCAGGGCAAGGTTTTTGGTGAAACACTTGGTGCTAAATACTTGTACACACCTCACCGGAAGCATTACACGGAGTTTGGCTATAGCGTCGGTTTTGGGAAGTTGATGAATGTTGGTGTTTTCGGTTCGTTTAATGATTTTAAGCAGGATAAGTTCGGTGTGAGATTTACTTTGGATATTAGCGATCTGTAAATACCCTCGATTTGTGAGACTTAAAAGATTTATAGAAAAGGAGAAAACTGCAACATTGGAGTAATGGAATTGGTTAACTTTGCAGAAAAAAGATCATTAATATGAGTATTACTATATTAGGTATTGAATCATCATGCGACGATACCTCTTCTTCAGTTATCCGGGATGGTGTGTTATTGTCTAACGTTATTGCCGGTCAGGCTGTACACGAAGCGTATGGAGGCGTTGTTCCGGAATTGGCTTCGCGTGCGCATCAACAGAATATCATTCCTGTTGTGAGCGAAGCAATTAAACGGGCCGGTATTGATAAATCAGAATTGGATGCGATCGCGTTTACCCGTGGTCCGGGATTGATGGGCTCTCTGTTGGTCGGTACTTCTTTCGCGAAAGGACTTTCGATGTCGCTGAACATTCCGATGATTGAGGTAAATCACTTGCAGGCGCATGTGTTGGCACACTTTATTAAAGATACACCGGACGATACGGATCAACCGAATTATCCCTTCCTTTGTCTGCTTGTGTCGGGAGGTAATTCACAGATCATCAAGGTAAACGCCTACAACGACATGGAAGTGATCGGACAGACTATTGATGACGCTGCCGGAGAGGCCTTTGATAAATGTGCGAAAGTAATGGGGTTGGGTTATCCCGGAGGACCAATCGTGAATCGCCTGGCTAATGAAGGAAATCCGAAAGCCTTTGCATTCAGTAAACCTCATATCCCTGATTATAATTATAGTTTTAGTGGTTTGAAAACTTCTTTTCTTTATACTTTGCGTGATCGGTTGGCTGAAGATGCGGATTTTATTGAAAAGAATAAAGCCGATCTTTGTGCTTCTTTGCAGGCAACGGTTGTTGACATACTGATGGATAAGCTGCGCAAAGCGGCGAAAGATCTCCATATAAAAGAAGTAGCAATTGCCGGTGGTGTGTCTGCCAATACCGGACTTCGTGACGCGTTTCATGATCACGCCAAACGTTTCGGATGGAAAATACATATTCCCAAGTTTGCCTATACGACAGACAATGCGGCTATGGTAGCTATTACTGGATATTATAAATATATGGACAAAGAGTTTTGCCCAATGGATGCGGCGCCGTTTTCACGCGTTGTATTATAATACTAAATCTTATGGATAAAATACGTTGCGGATGGTGTGGTACGGATCCGCTTTATATGAAATACCACGATGAGGAGTGGGGGAAAGAGGTAACCGACGACCATAAAATGTTTGAATTCCTGGTGTTGGAGAGTGCGCAGGCAGGATTGAGCTGGATCACCATTTTAAGAAAGCGTGAAGGGTATCGCAACGCCTTCCATAATTTTGATGTAAACAAGGTGGCTTGCATGACTGATGAGGATGTGGATCGGCTCATGCCGGATGCCGGAATAATCCGTAATCGGAATAAAATAAAATCAACGATATCAAACGCGCGATGCTTTATTGCTGTGCAGAAAGAGTTTGGTTCGTTCTGTGCTTATATGCGTTCTTTCCTACCCGATAAAAAACCCGTGCTCAACCATTGGAAAACCTTGGCTGAAGTGCCGGTTTCAACTCCTTTGTCTGACGCGATCAGTAAAGATATGAAGAAACGGGGGTTCAAATTTTTTGGCACAACGATTTGTTATGCCCATTTACAGGCGGTGGGTTTTGTTAATGATCATATAGTGGATTGCCATTGTCGTTGAAAAACGCAAAAAAACCGGAAAACATATTCTGTAAACAGATTTGAATGGTACTTTTGCGGAGATAAAAGGTGTTTAATGATTGAATTTGTTGAAAATGGAAGAGATTAGTTTTGAGGCGCGGCTTCTTCATACCCCGTATGAGAAGCCGGATGCGTATAATGCATTGGCTATGCCGGTATATAATTCGGCTGCCTTTGAATTCGAGACTGCGGAAGCAATGGAAGCAGCCTTTTTAGGGTACTCGGCGGATCACACTTACTCAAGGATCACCAATCCTACAGTACAATATTTTGAAACGAGAGTTCGTGCTATCACGGGAGCGACAGGTGTAACCGCGCTTAATTCGGGTATGGCGGCAATCAGTAATGTAATGATGGCAATCGGTTTTGCAGGAGGTAATATCGTTACCTCTTCGCATTTGTTTGGCAATACATATTCTTTGTTTAAGATGACGCTGGCTGCATTTGGCGTAGAAGTTCGCTTTTGTGATCTGAAAAACACGGAAGAGGTGCGTAAACAGATCGACGAAAATACATTTGCTTTATTTCTGGAGGTCATTACTAATCCGCAATTGGAAGTGGCCGATCTGAAACAACTCGCTTCGATTTGTCTGGAAGGCGGAATACCCTTGGTGGCAGATACCACGGTTGTTCCTTTTTCTGTTTTTCATGCAAATGAGTTCGGAATTAATATAGAGGTTGTTTCATCTACTAAATATATTTCAGGTGGAGCGACAAGTGTTGGCGGTTTAATTCTGGATTACGGAACGTTCGACTGGTCTAAGTCTCGTGTGCTTGCTCCAATGGCCGAACGGTTCGGAGCGGATGCTTTTACGGTTCGTATGCGTAAAGAAATTCATCGGAATATGGGTGCGTATATGACTCCACAGGTAGCTTATATGCAGACCTTGGGCTTGGAAACCATGTCGCTGCGTTTCGAACGTCAGGCATCTACCTGCCTTGAATTGGCAAAACGTATGAAAACGTTAGATAAAATTGAATCGGTTAATTATACCGGACTCAAGGATAATCCTTATTATAAATTGAGTACCGTTCAATTTGGCCCACTTCCCGGTGCTATGTTGACATTTGATTTGGCTTCAAAAGACGCTTGTTTTGCATTTATGAACCGGTTGAAGTTGATTTGCCGGGCAACCAATCTTTTTGATAACAAGTCTTTGATTATTCATCCGGCAACGACAATATTTGGCAGTTTTACAGAAGAACAGCGTGTGAGTATGGATGTTAGCCCGAAAACAATTCGATTGTCTGTGGGATTGGAAGAGGTAGAAGACCTGTTTAATGACATTAAACAAGCATTATATTCCTAAGGAATGAAAACGATTATATTAGCGGATAATCAGGATATAACAAGAGCCGGGATCTTATACATATGTAATAAGATTTCCGGCTACAGTCAAATAGCTGAAGCCGAAAACCGTGAAGCTCTGTTGGCAAAACTGGCTGAATACCCCGATTCGGTTGTTATCCTGGATTATTCGTTGTTCGATATGAACAGTATTGAAGAGTTGCAGATCATACAGGAAAGGTATAAGAAGGTGAAATGGATCTTGTTCAGTGAATTCCTGTCTGAAGATTTTATCCGCAGGGTTGTTTTTGGAAGTGAGGCTTTTGGTATAGTGCTGAAAGATTCTTCGCTGGAAGAAATTCAAGCGGCTGTTCAATACGCGTTACGGTCTGAACGCTATGTTTGTAATCGCATTTCTAATATGCTGTTGAGTCGTAGGGCGGACTATGAATTAAAGGAGCAGCCGGTATTGACGGCAACTGAAACCGAAATACTTAAATTAATCGCGTTAGGAAAAACAACCAAAGAAATCGCTTCCGAACGTTTCTCGAGTGTCCACACGATCACGACACACCGAAAAAATATCTTCCGTAAATTAGAAGTCAATAATATCCACGAGGCAACGAAATACGCACTTCGGGCCGGACTTGTTGATTCGGCTGAATATTATATCTGATACACCCCGGAAATTTGCCGGTTGTACAAATTTGATATAGAGACGAAATGTTTTCGCCCCTGCTGATTTTATTTATCCTTTTGGAGTAAATCCGGTCGTAGTCTGGCTGTTCGCTCCTGCGCTTGTTGAAGTCTCCACTCATCAATTTTCAGTTGGTGTCCGGAAAGGAGAATGTCCGGTACTTTCCATCCTTTATACTCCGCCGGACGTGTATATACAGGTGGTGCTAAAAGATTATCCTGAAAAGAATCGGAAAGCGCACTCTGCTCATCGCCGATAGCACCGGGCAGAAGACGTACGATAGCGTCGGCCATAATGGCTGCGGCTAATTCTCCACCGGTAAGAACATAATCGCCCACAGAAATTTCTTTTGTGATGAGGTGTTCCCTTATCCGGTAATCCACCCCTTTGTAATGTCCGCAAAGGATGATCATATTATTTAGTAAAGACATACTGTTTGCCATCGGCTGATCGAATGTTTCGCCATCCGGTGAAGTGTAGATTACCTCGTCGTATGCGCGTTCGGCCTTTAATGTGCTGATCGCACGGTCTATCGGTTCTATCTGCATCACCATTCCTGCTTCTCCTCCGAACGGATAATCGTCCACTCGTCTCCATTTATTAGTCGTATAATCACGAAGATTATGTAAATGTATCTCTGCCAAGCCTTTTTCCTGCGCCCGTTTAAGTATAGAGCAGTTAATCATTCCGTCTATCATTTCCGGCAAAACCGTCAGTATATCTATTCTCATTCGTATCTGTTTTCTATTCAGGTGCAAAGGTAGTGTTTTCAAGACGATATAATGGTGTGTATCTTTTAACCGTAAAAAAAACTTGTTAACTTTGGGGCGTAAATTAAAAAAGCAATGAATATATCATACAATTGGTTGAAGGACTATCTTGATTTTGACCTTCAGCCGGAAGAAGTAGCGGATGCTTTAACTTCTATCGGTTTAGAAACCGGAGGCGTGGAAGAAGTGCAAACGATCAAAGGCGGACTGGAAGGGCTCGTCATTGGAGAAGTATTAACCTGCATAGACCACCCGAACTCAGATCATCTGCATCTTACTACTGTAAGCGTAGGTGGTGAAGAACCGCTTCAGATTGTTTGTGGCGCTCCGAATGTTGCTGCCGGTCAAAAGGTTGTAGTTGCTGTTAACGGCACTAAATTGTATGATGGTGACGAAAGTTTTACGATTAAAAAATCAAAGATCCGTGGTGTTGAATCCAATGGTATGATCTGCGCCGAAGATGAAATAGGTATCGGCACAAGTCATGAAGGCATTATCGTTTTGCCGCAAAATGCTATTGTCGGAACTTTGGCAAAGGATTATTATAATGTAAAGAGCGACTATGTGCTTGAAGTTGATATTACACCGAACCGGGTGGATGCGACTTCGCATTACGGTGTGGCACGTGATTTGGCTGCTTATTTAAAACAAAATAATTTAAAAGGAACATTGACTTTACCTTCGGTGGAGTCTTTCGAAATAGAAAACCCTACTTCAGGTATTGAAGTAATTGTTGAAAATACAGAGGCTTGTCCTCGTTACTCCGGTATTACAATCAGAAGCGTTACTGTAAAAGAAAGCCCGGATTGGTTGAAAGACCGACTGAAAATAATAGGTCTGCGTCCGATCAATAATATAGTGGATATAACCAACTACGTGCTTCACGAAGTAGGTCGTCCTTTACACGCCTTTGATGCGGCAAGGATTAAGGGAGATAAGGTTGTGGTTAAGACTCAACCGGAAGGAACTAAATTTATTACGTTAGACGGTATAGAACGTACACTAACCGAACGTGATCTGATGATCTGCAATACGGAAGACGCTATGTGTATCGGTGGTGTATTCGGTGGCTTGGATTCCGGCGTAACAGAACAAACAACAGATGTATTCCTTGAATCAGCCAACTTCCATTCAACCTGGATACGAAAAACAGCTCGTCGTTTCGGCTTAAATACGGATGCGTCTTTCCGTTTCGAACGTGGACTTGATCCTAATGAAACAATGTATGCGTTGAAAAGAGCCGCGATTATGATCAAGGAATTGGCCGGAGGTATTATTGCCGGTCCGATTCAGGATGTTTATCCTGTACAGGCAAAACCGTATACCGTTGATCTGCTTCATTCAAAAGTGAATACCTTGATCGGTAAAGATATACCGGCAGATACAATCCGCAGCATTTTAACAAGTCTTGAGATGAAAATTGTTGCAGAAACCGCCGGACGTTGGACGTTGGAGGTACCTTTGTATCGTATGGATGTACAGCGTGATGTGGATGTGATAGAAGATATTCTGCGTATCTACGGATACAATAATATAGAATTCAGCGACAGCTTGAAATCAAACCTGAGTTATAAAACACCAACAGATAAGAGCTACGATTTGCAGAACCTAATCTCCGAACAACTCTGTGGAGGTGGTTTCAATGAAATTCTAAATAACTCGCTGACTCGTTCAGCGTATTACGAGAATCTTTCTACCTATCCGATCGCTCGTTGTGTAAAACTCGAGAATCCTTTAAGTGCAGACTTGAGTGTAATGCGTCAGACATTATTATTTGGCGGATTGGAAAGTGTTGAGCACAACGTAAAACGAAAGAATGAGAATATCCGTTTCTTTGAATTCGGGAACTGTTATAGGTATGATATAGACAGGAAGAAAGAAGGTGAAAGCCTTGCCGAATTCAGTGAAGAATATTGTCTGGGATTGTGGATTACAGGAAATCGCGTAGAAAACAATTGGGCTCATCCGGATGAGAAATCAAACGTATATGAGCTGAAAGCGTACGTTGAGAATATCCTAACACGTTTAGGTATTAATCCGAAAAGCGTGATCTTCGGTAATCTTAGTAACGATATCTATTCTGTCGGTTTGAGTGTAACCACTCGTTCGGGAAGACAATTGGCTACACTTGGAATTGTAGATCGCAAGTTGACTAAAGCTCTTGATATAGATGTTGAAGTATATTATGCTGAAATATCCTGGACGTTGTTGATGAAGGAAACACGCAAGAATAAAGTTACCTTCACTGAGATGTCTAAGTTTCCACGAGTAAAACGAGATTTGGCGTTACTGATTGATAATTCAACTCGTTTTGAAGAGATTGAAAATATAGCGCGTGAAAGCGAACGAAAACTACTGAAGGATGTTCGTCTGTTTGATGTTTATGAAGGCAAGAATCTGCCTGCCGGAAAAAAATCTTATGCGGTTAGTTTTTATCTGCAAGATGAGAATAAAACACTTAACGATAAACAAATCGACGGTATAATGGGTAAGATTCGCGCGAATCTGGAGCAGAAACTTAATGCGCAATTACGTTAATTAAAATATAAAAACTTAATAAATAAGATGGGAAGAGCATTTGAATATCGCAAAGCTACAAAGATGAAGCGTTGGGGTAATATGGCCCGTGTATTCACGAAATTAGGTAAACAAATTACAATTGCAGTAAAAGAAGGAGGCCCGGAACCAGACACAAACCCTCGCTTGCGTGTGTTGATGCAACAAGCCAAGAAGGAGAATATGCCTAAAGATAACGTGGAACGTGCGATTAAAAAGGCTACTTCTAAAGACTTTACTGATTACAAGGAAATGAACTACGAAGGATACGGCCCATTTGGTATAGCTATCTTCGTGGAAACAGCAACAGACAATACAACCAGAACAGTTGCCAACGTACGCAGCTATTTTAATAAGCATGGAGGATCATTAGGTACTTCCGGTAGTCTGGAGTTCTTGTTTGAGCATAAATGCGTATTCCATATTGTAAAGAAAGACGGTGTTTCACTTGAAGATCTGGAGTTAGAACTGATTGATTTCGGTGTTGATGAAGTTGAAGAAGACGAAGGCGACATCATCCTTTACGGTGAATTTGCTCAAAACTCAGCTATTCAGAAATACCTGGAAGAAAGCGGCTACGAGATAAACAGCGCGGAATTTGTGCGTATTCCTAATGATATGAAAGAGGTTACCGACGAACAACGCGAGTCTCTTAATAAACTGCTCGATAAGCTGGAAGAAGATGAAGACGTGCAAAACGTTTTTCACAATATGAAAATGGAAGAAGAGTAATAAACTTCTTATAACAATAATTAGGGGCTGTCTCACTTTTGAGGCAGCCCCTTCTGCTTGTAAAAGACCGACTAACCAATAGTCAGCCTCTTAATATCAGAACTTTTGATCAATAAGAGAGAAGTCTTCTTTTCCGATCTAATTAAAATTCACCGATGAAAAGTAGTTTTTTTACTTTTTATTATATATACCGTTGAATATTCGTTATTTTTGGCTTAATTGCTAACTATTAAATTTTTACCATTATGGAAAGATTAACAGTATTGATACTATTTTTTGCTGGCTTAGTTTGTTTTAGCAGCTATGCTCAGTTTGATAATTATAGCCTGGATCAATATGTGAATCCGGACTATAAAAGACAATCACTCGAATTTATGTTTAATACGGCGGGAAATTTCAGTTCGAGTAAACAGAAGTGGGATGATGGTGTTGATAATAAAAACAAAAGCTCGTTTTGGAGTGGCGATTTATCTCTCATGTATAAAAAGGAACAGAACTCTTTAAGCAAACAAAGCGAACGTTTTTTATCATTGTCTTTTGATGGGAATCTTTTGACGGATAAGTATGATGATATCATTCTCACAAAAAACAATAAATTAAAGATTTCTATTAGTTTGGCTGACAACTCTCGTTATTATTTCACAAATAAAAATTTCATAGAATTTTCACCTTCTATTTCAGGGAATATAGATAATAGAAGGGAAAAAGAGAACGGAGAGCAAGAATTTGACAATAAGACTTATAATATGATAACATCTTTCCGCTTAGGATATGGAAAAGGAAGAATTGAGCATGTTGAAGATGCGCGCCTTGCCGTTTATTTGTTGGAAGATTTAGCAAGCAAGGGAGTGCCTGTGAATAACATCACACATGATGTGATTGATCAATTAGCTGAATGTATGACTCTTGTAAAACACAAACGCCATTTTGATACTCGACTTAAATTGATTGATGAAATAGCTACCGTAGACTCTTTTTTGCTGGCAAATGATATTATTGATAAACAGAATAATTCTCGTTATTTTACAACGTTATATGATAATTGGCTGTATGCAGGATTGATTACTCGTCTTTCAGGGAGTCGTTTTTCTGTAGGATTATCACCTGCTTTTGCTTGGAGTAGATGGGAATATAAAGATGATAAAATATATAACTCTTCTCTAAAAGGTGGTGCTTATGTTAATTATACCTATGAAAAACCGGTAAACTTATATTGGCAACATTCTGCTTTTGTGGAAGCGGAAGAGGTGGTAGGTCGTAATAGAGGAATAGATGAGACTTTTTGGTCTACTTCATTAAGAGGCTCCCTTGGGTTGGGATATTATCCAAACTCCAGAACTTATATGACACTTACATTGAGAGAAGATTTTAACTTTTTGAACGATGATAGCTACAACCAAACCTTTTCTAACACAAATTTGGGTTTTTCTATGTACTATTATTTATCTCCACAACTGCGCATTAGTGCAAATGCAGGAATTAATTATTATTATTTTAAATTCTCTGAAGATGACAAGAGTTGGGAATCTACGATAAATAACCCAAAGCTTAATTTTGCCGCTTCATTGACGTATAGTATTTTCTAAGTGCAGTTTTTATGTGAAAAACAGGTGAAAATACGGCCGATAATGCGTGTTTGTAAAGTGTTGAAAATCAATGCTTATTTTGCGTGAAAAAACATAAAGGTTATTTTTGAAAAAATATCCTTTATGTTTGAAAAAATATCCTTTATGTTTTTAAAGACATTACTATGTGTTTTAGCCTCTAAATATGTGGTATAGTTTTGAGCAAAAAAACGGTCTGTTTCTATTGTGGTAGAGACAGACCGTTTTTATTTTTTTTTGAGGGTTTTTATCTGGCTTCTCCCGGAGCAGCGGGAAACATGTTGTCCCACCATTGAGGTTCGTCTCGCAACCATTTCGCAAACCAGGCGAAGATGCTGTTTTGCCAGCCGATACGCTTGCTGTAGCCTACAATACCGTGATCTTCTCCTTCTACTTGTACGAACTCTACTGTCTTACCTAATAGTTTAAGGGCCGTAAACATCTGGATGCTTTCTCCTACAGGAACGTTTACGTCCGCGTTTCCGTGCAATAACAGTAAGGGTGTTTTAATTTTATCCGCATTGTACAGCGGACTTTGTTCTACGAATAGTTCAGGGTTATTCCAGGGATAACTGTTCGTATTGGCAACGGAGCAATAACCCCATCCCCAATATCCTTCTCCCCAATAACTGCTTAGGGCACTGATGCCGGCGTGACTTACTGCTGCCGCAAACAAGTCGGTACGGGTTTGCAGGTATTGCGTCATAAATCCGCCATAGCTTGCCCCGATACAACCGATCTTTTTGCTGTTAACAAAGGTGTGTTCTTTGCAGAAAAGCTCGGTTCCGCGAATGATTTCGTCGGCAGTAACCTTACCCCAGGCGTTTACATGGCGCGCGGCGAATTCCTGTCCAAATCCGGTTGTTCCGCTTGGATTCAACGTGTAAACCACATAACCCAGAGCGGCATACATGTGCATTGAATAGCGCATTTCAAGCATACGGTTGGTAGGAGAGGTGCCTCCGTAGTAATAAACAATCATGGGGTATTTCTTTGCCGGATCGAAATTGGGCGGCAGGTAGTAGCGTCCTTCGATTGTGGTTCCATCGGCAGAGGTGAAATTCCAATCGTGAGATTCGCCCAATTTGATATCTTTCAGTCTTTCGGCCGAGAGATCATTCACCAATTGACGCTTATTTGTCTTTGTATTGTATGAGTATAGGCGGTTAGCGTTTGAAACGCTTTGTCCGTAATAGTACATTACCGGAGCCGTTTCGGCCAACGAAAAGTTGAGAATTACATCTTCTCCTGTTTCTATTTTTTTTAGGTTACCGTTTGTCGGATTGCAGACGTAGATGTTTTGATAATCCTTGTCTTCCGTCAGGATATAAATTTGTTTGTCGAATTGACTCCATACGGCACGGATTGAGTTCGGGTTGAAATCTTTCATCAACGCGGTCGCTTTTTTAGTTGCGATATCGTAGGTATAAAGGCGTCCGTCATAGGTGTTGCAGATTTGTCCTTCACGAATATTCAGTCCGATATTATCAAACGCCGCTCCTGCTCCGGATACAAGCAATTGTTTCCCATCGGGAGAGAAAGAAGCCTGATTAATGAAAGGAGCTTTTTCCCAAAGTGTATCTGTTTTCAGTGTTTGTAAATCCAGCTTATAAAGCGAGTTGCGTGAATGTGGCACAGCGGTTAGAACACGCTCGCTGGTGCTGAACAGTATATAGCGACTGTCTAAGCTAATGTCGTTGATATAGGTTGAGTTATGTCCGTAGGTAAGCTGTTCGTATAATCCGGACTGCAAATCGTAGCGCCAGATAAATGAACGATCACGAAATCCGGGTAAGCGGTCGCTTGGCTCCTGAACACGTATAAGTTCTTTCCCTTCTTTCGGTCCTTCTTCCTTTACCATAAAGAAAAGTGTTTGTTCATCGGGTGCGAAATATGGGTTCTTCTCCGGCAATGCGTTTACAAGAACAACCTCCTGCATCGTTGCTACGTCCAATTTTACTAATTCAGTACCGTTATAACCGGTTCGCGTGTAGTATAAGGCATTGCTCTTCGGCATCCAGCGGGCATTGTTGAGGAAGCCGTCGCTCTGTAGCTTAACTTTTCCGGAAGCTGTTTCGATTAGTTGTGCGAATCGCTCGCTCTTGCCACCCTCTAACTGTGTGGTGTATTTCACCAATGCCAGTTTCCCGTCGGGCGAAACACTTACACCGCTGAGGTTTTTACCCTCAATCATTGCTTTCAGTGTATAACGTTGTTCCGAATTTAGAGAAGCAACTACTTCTGCAGTGTCTTTTGTTTTGAAAACAGACTGTATGTAAGGCGCGCAAGTATCCGATTCGGCGGTCAGGTATTTAATAACCACCTCATAACGACGTGGCTCCAATTTCAGTTCGGCTGATTTTCCTACCGATTTATTATCGACAAACACTTCCATTTCGCCAGCTCCCGATACTTCCAGATTGCCTTTTACGTAACGGTCGCTGTTCAGATAGAACGAGAAGAGGTGTAGTGCGTATCCTTTCTCCGGTGAGGTAAAGCTTACTTTGCCTGCCGTATCTGCTTCTAATACCTGATATTGTTTCAAGGCAAGGTCTGAAGGCAAAGTGGCTTTCAGCAGGTTCTTTATTTCAAAAGGTTTACCATTTACATTCAGGCTGTCTGCCAATACCGGTTTATTAACCGTAAACGGACCGGCATGTTTGTATTGCTGTATTTTAACATCCTCTGCCGCTTGCATGGTGAATGCCGCGCACAATAGTGCTATTACATATTTCGTTTTATTCTTCATTCGTTTTAACGTTATTAATTAAGGTAAATTACCTTCCCATACATAGCAATCGGGAAAGTTTTCTTTTAATGAAACCGGTTTTTCAAACAAACCGAACACAGAAGAACCGGAGCCGGACATTGCCGCATAAGCCGCACCGGTTTTATACATCGTTGTTTTTATCTGCTCTATCCGTGGATGACGAGCGAAAACACTTTCCTCAAAGTCGTTAACCAATAATTCCCGCCATTCAGATACAGGGCGACTTATAATTTCTTTTACACCTGTTTCCGGAAAAGCCGGCTTAACCAATGAATAGGCTTCCGGTGTAGAAACGGCTATATCCGGTTTGACAAGACACAACATATAACCTGTAAGAGATACATTCACGGGAGTGAATATATTTCCGGTTCCGGATGCAAAGACCGGTTTGTTACGAATGAAAAAAGGACAATCCGCACCGATAGACGCTGCCAATGCTTCAAGCTCTTTTTCATTTTGACCCAATGAACAGAAATCGTTCAGAAGCTTTAGCATAAAAGCCGCGTCAGCCGAACCTCCTCCTAATCCCGCGCCAAAAGGAATCGCTTTCAGTAAGTGAATATCTAATGGCGGAATATCGAAATGTTCTTTCATCAGGTTGACAGCTTTCATTACTAAGTTCTTCTCGGCCGGACCATCAATTGCGATTCCCGTCTGAGAAAAAGAAAACTCCCGGGCAGGAACAATCTCCAAGGCATCCTTGACAGGTATCGGGTAGAAAATGGTTTCTATATTATGATACCCGTCCCGACGTTTCTCTGTAACGTTCAACCCCAGGTTGATCTTTGCATTCGGAAAACAAATCATCTTATTACTTTATATTCGGTTTTTCAAGGCCGTAACCTTTTTTCTTGTCTTCAAGTCTCAACAGGTAAGCTACAAATACAGCCAACACACCAAAGCAGGTAAAGATTACCATTGGTAGTGTATAATCGTAAGGTGCTGAAGGATCGTTAGTCTTGCAATACTTTTCCAATACCCAACCAATCAGTAAAGGCACCAACATGAGTCCGATGTTTTGTACCCAGAAAATAAGCGCGTAGGCTGTTCCCAATTGTCTTTCCGGAATGATTTTCGGCACAGAAGGCCACATCGCACTCGGCACCAAAGAAAACGCGATACCTAACACAATCATGATAATCGTAGCAAACCACCAAACATTTAAAATAGGCAAAGAGAAAAGGAGGTGTACAATAATCAGCAGGAAAGCACCGATCATCATAATCGTAGCTCCTTTTCCTTTTTTATCATAGATCCCTCCGAACAGCGGAGTCAACAGAATCGTACCAAACGGCAATAATGCCGGGATTATCCCCGCGAGTTCAATATCAACCTGGTATTTGATCTCCATCAACTGCGTGGCATATTTCAAGAATGGAAATACGGCCGAATAAAACAGAACACATAAGATCGCGATTAACCAGAAACCTTTATTCTTAATAATAAAAATAATATCCGCGAATTTAAAGGAGTCTTCTTCATTCACTTCGGTTTCCCCAAGAGAAGCATCTAATTTACGGTCCATGATGCAGAACAAGAGAAATGACAAAAGCCCTATGCAAAGAAGTACTAACGCCAATAATATCGGTGCGGAGATACTTCCAAAGTGCTTAGCGAATGGAACGGTAACAGACATAGCCAATGCCGTTCCAATACGTGCCATAGCCATTTCTAATCCCATAGCCATCGCAATTTCGTGTCCTTTGAACCAACGGGCGATAATTTTAGAAACAGTAATTCCCGCTGTTTCAACCCCCACGCCGAAAATAGCGAATCCGATAGCGGCGGCAAAAACACGTAAGCTGATTCCGAACAACTCACCTTCAAGCGTGAAAAACGAAGAAACAGCATAATACTTTATAAAACAGCCGGCAAGCATAAAGACACATCCTAAAATACCGGCAAATCGTGGCCCCATCTTATCTAAAATCACACCACTGATGATCAGCATAAATAAGAACACATTGAACCAACCATAAGCGCTGGTGAAAAAACCATAGTCCGAACTGCTCCAACCGAATTCTTGTTCCAGCATAGTTTTCATGGGTGCCATTACATCCGTCAGGAAGTATGCACACAACATTGTTAACGATACGATTGCCAGTACACTCCAACGTGCTACGGGCGAATCATTCAACTTTTTTTGTATGATCTCAGTCATAGATTAATTATTTATTAAGTTATTTGAATTGCTGAATAAAGGAATCGCATCCGCGACAATAAAGCTGCTTCCTCCGATAAAAACCAGATCGGCCGGATCGGCATCGGTAAGAGCAGCCTGTACTGCTTCTTCCACCGTAGGATAGTTGGAACCTTCCAGCCCATGTTTGTGGGCCATCTCGGCAAAACTATCTACGGGCATGGCTCTTTTTATGGAAGCTTGCGTAAAATAATAAATCGCATCCTTTGGCATGAGGCTTAAAACCCCATTTATATCTTTATCATCTACCATCCCCACCACCATGCGAAGTGAAGGGTGATTTTTTTGTTTCTCTTTTAACTGAACGGAAAGGTATTCCCACCCACCGATGTTATGCCCGGTGTCACAGATCACAAGTGGAGACTCTTGCATAGTTTGCCACCGACCCATTAATCCGGTTAGTTCCACTACATGAGCAAATGCTTCTTTGACAGCGTCCGGCGATATTACCACGCCTAAATCCCTCAACAGTCTTACAGCCGTTAATACAGTCCGGGTGTTATGTATCTGAACAGCACCTCCTAACTCTCCGGTAATCTGGCCGAAATCCGTTGAAAGATAGATCCATTGTCCGTTATCAGTTAACGACGTTCTCTGAAGTACATCTTCCTTTTCCGCGAAAAGTATAGGAGCATTCAATTCTTTTGCTTTTTCAACAAAGACATGCTTAACGCCTTCATTTCCGCATTCACCAATTACAACAGGAACACCGGATTTGATGATCCCCGCTTTTTCAAAAGCAATAGCCTCCGGTGTTTTTCCCAGATACTGCGTATGATCAAGACTTATATTGGTGATGATACTTAATTCAGGAGTAATAATGTTGGTGCTATCTAAACGCCCTCCCAGGCCAACTTCTATAATAGCAAAATCAACTTTTTCTGAGCGGAAATAATCAAAGGCAAGTGAGGAGGTAAGTTCAAAGAAAGAAGGCTGAAGAGATTCGAAAAAAGGGCGGTGATGTTCAACAAAATCAATAACGTATTCCTCGCTGATCATTTTTCCATTAACCCGGATACGTTCCCTGAAATCCACTAAATGAGGCGATGTGTAGAGTCCGGTTTTATATCCGCTTGCTTGTAATATAGCTGCCAGCAAATGACTTGTAGAACCCTTTCCATTCGTTCCGGCAACGTGAATTTTCTTATAAGCTTGCTGAGGAAATCCCAACTGTTTATCTAACGCTAAACTTCTATCTAACCCCGGTTTATAAGCGTCTCCGCCAATATGCTGAAAGACAGGAATGCTGGTATACAAGTAGTGCAGCGTTTCTTCGTAAGTCATGTTCTTATCTTTATTTTCACAAAAATAGCTAAAAAAGCCATTTGATCATTATATTAAACTATGTATCAGGATAGTTTTTAGCGTATGTATATAAAAAAGCCGTAACGATAAAACTTGTTCGTTACGGCCTTCCTCAATTATTTTCTTCCTGCAACTTAGAAAGTTGCGTTTATGAGTACCGGGAAATGATCTGAGGCGTAGCGACCGAATTTGCTGTCTGTTAATACGGCGTATTTATTTACAGTAACATCGGCTGAAACAAAGATATAATCGATCCGGTTTTTCATTGGTGCGTCAAATTTATAAGCAGAAAAAGTTCCTTCCGGTCCATAAGGCGGTTGCTTGGTTATTTTTCTTGAGTCGTTAAACATACCATCGGCGTAGAGAATCTGGATCGGTTCGTCATCCGGTGTTGCGTTAAAGTCTCCCGTGCAGAAGAAGGTAGAGGAACCAACTATTTCTTTCATCTTTTTAAGTAAGAGTTTGGATGATTCTCTACGTGCCACTTTACCCTGATGATCATAATGCGAATTAAAGAAAAAGAATTCCTTTCCACTTACATTATCTTTGAACTTTCCCCATGAGCAGATCCGGTTACAACATTCCGCATCCCATCCTTTGCCGGGCACATCCGGAGTTTCCGAATACCAGAAATCACCATTATCCAACACCTTGAAGCGTTCTTTATTGTAAATAATAGCCGAATGCTCTCCCGCATCCTTACCATCATCACGTCCACCTCCGATATATGCATATTTACCCGTTTCCAAAATACCATCCAACTGATGCTTGAAACCTTCCTGTGTTCCGAAGATATCGAACTCATGATACAAAAGCAATGACTTAACCATTTCTTTCCTGTTTGGCCAGGCATTTTCCTTATCACTTTCTGTATCCATACGGAGGTTGAATGAACCTACGTTGATATTCGCTTTCTGTTGACTATATGCGGAAACGCATAAAACAGAGAGGAGTACAATTAAAATTTTTTTCATAAGACTTAGTTTATAATTATGTGTGATCCATTATTATTCCCATCCGGGGTTCTGTCCTAAATTAGGATTTTTGATCCTGTGTGCTTCAGGTATGGGGTAAAGGTACTTCTTTTCTGCCCATTCGCGCTCACCCGGATTCCATATTATTTCTCCGGATGTACCGTTAGACAGTATTCGTTTTCCTACTCCGGAAGACGAAACGTCCACAAATACAGTTGCAGTTGCCGTTTTAGGCTTTTCACCCTGATAGAAGCAAACATCCATAATTCCATCTTCATTTAGATCATACTCTCCTAATGCCGGCACATACATTCCATTCATTGGAGCTTCGGCAAACAATTCTGCCAATCTCCATCGTGTCAAATCGTCCGGTCGTAAACCTTCGGTGATCATTTCGATAGCACGGTCACGAAGAACTTCGAGCAATACCGGATCAGAGAATTTGTTTTTATAAAAGTCCACCATATAAGGATCGGCAACGGTTGGTTTTTGAGTTAATGTAGATCCTGTAATGCCGGCACGGGCACGAAGTGCACCAATCGTATTAGCCCAGTCAGTATCCGTCATAGTACCTAATTCGGCTAATGCTTCAGCTTTATTTAAAAGAACCTCAGCATATCTGAATAAAATATGTGCGTTCTCATTACGACTCTCGTCATCGTAAGGGAAACGTTCGTCATAACAACCCTTAATAAGTTGATAGCCGGTATAAGACTGATCAAGATTACTTGGAGCGGCAATCGGATCACCGTTTTCTGTTCTTTTATAATCTCCCACACGAATTGTCTGTTTTAAGCGCAAGTCACGGTTTTTAACTTCCTCTACAAAAGGAGTTGTTTTATATGCCGGCTTGTCGGTAAAGGAAGTACCATCCAAATTCAGATAAGTATTAATAAACCGACGAGTCAGAGCCGGTCTGTTGCCATAAGTCGGACTGATAGTTTTTCTGTTTCTGGAACTGTATGTTTGTAACGCGCCATCCAGAGCAACGGCAAGAATTGTTTCTTCAATATAAGGAACCTTTTGCAGGAACATGTCGCGATATACATTTGCTCCTTGACGTAAAGAGAAGCCCTTAATCTGATCGGCTGTGCTAATAACTTCCTGATACCACTCGTTTGCTGTACTTTGCTTTCCGTAACCCGTGTGATATTTTCTGAAAGAAGCTTCATATAAACATACGCGCGTTTTGTATGCTCTTGCAGCATTTTTTGTAATGTTGGTAGAAGAAGGATCCACTTCCAATGTGATGTTTTCAATAGCATAATTAAGATCTGCCAGAATTTTATCCATTACTTCAAAACGATTTGTACGTGTTCCGTATAACGTCTCCTCATCACTTACCTCAATAGTTTTATCTATCCAGGGAACATCTCCGAAACGTTTCACTTTTTCAAACATGAAATAAGCGCGAAAGAAGCGGGCTAAACCTAAATAATGATTTTTTTCCGCAACAGAACTCTTCTCGCAGTTTTCAATAAAATAATTAAGATTTCTCAATCTGTCCCAGTTGTCTTTTACATCCCAACCACCGCTGTTTAAGGGGCTTAAAGCATTGGGTACAAATCGTATGTCTACTCCGTTTCGGGCAATAAGGTCCGAATTGTCATCAACCATGAAAACACCATCATAAGGTGTAGGTAATATTTCATAAAAAGAAGTAGAGTATAGTTCCAGACCATTTTTTGATCCAAATATGGCAGCATTAGATGCTGTTTCTTTTGGCATTTCATTTAAGTCGCAACTAATTAAGCCTGCCGAGATGCATAAAGCGACGGCAATGCGCTGTATATATTTATTTATATTTCTCATATTGTCTTTTATATTAGAAGTTTACAGATAAACCAAGCGTAATTGCCTTTAAAACAGGATAACCGTATCCATCGCCATCAGTACGAGTTTTGTCGCTATCGACACCGGTTAGTTCAGATCCTGCTCCCCAGATATTAGTTACGTCTGTATCTTTTGTTTTTTTATACAATGGCGACCACGTCCACAGGTTTTCCCCGGAGATATAGATTCTTAGATCCTGAGCTTTGATTTTCTCTGTAAACCGTTTAGGAATTGTATAACCGATATTCAAACTTCTTAAACGAATATAAGCTACGTTTTGTAGGTATCGGTCGTTTGGTAAACTGAGTTGGCCATTTGAATTCTGTGCTGTATATCCGGAAAGTAATGGAAGATAAGCATCAAAATTATTTAATTCGGGACGGAATTGTTGATTTTCCTGCCAACGTGGATAGTCGTTGTACGGACGATTATATTGTCCCCAGAAACGAGCTTCTTTAGAAGGATACCATTGTTGTTTTCCTACTCCTTGGAAGAATGAAGAGAAAAAGAATCCGTTCCAATCAGCTCCGAGTGTAAGACCGAATACATATCTTGGTTCTTTATTTCCTATAATTGTTTTGTCTCCCGAGTCATCTGCTCTGTTTAAGCCATGATAAATAATATCATCTCCATCCAGATTTTTGAACTTCAGGTCTCCTACATGATTCTTGCGTGTATTATGCGCCAAAATATTGGATTGTGAAGGGGAGTTGTCAATTTCTTCCTGTGATTTAAACAGACCTTCTACGCGATAACCCCAAATTTCTCCAATCTTCTGACCAACATAATAGTCGCTCAGGTTCTTGTCCGGGTTGTAATAGTCGGTAATAACAGACTGATAATCGGCCAAAGTAAATCTTACATTATAGTTCAATGGTTTGTTATTGACATTGAATTTATCCATCCAGTTTACCGAAATTTCCCATCCGGTAGTTCTCATAGCACCATAATTACCTTTGGGAACTCCTGTACCGAAGATTGCCGGAACAGTTGGTCCTACTGTGTACATATCCTTCGTCCATCTGCGGTAAAGGTCTCCGGCAAAGCTCAGACGATTGTTTAAACTACTTATGTCTAACCCTATATTTCCTGTTGTTGCAGTTTCCCATGTTAAACTATGTGGGATAACGTTTGGTTGAGACGTTTGTTGCGGACGGATTCCGTTAAGGATACGTCCGGATTGCTTAATACTAAAGTTTTCACTAAACGTATAAGGATCAATTGTTCCATTTCCTAATGATCCGTAAGATAAACGAAGTTTTATGTTAGAGATAGCTTTAGGATCTACCTGCCAGAAAGCTTCTTCGGAGAGACGCCAACCCACTGAGGCAGATGGGAAGAAATCCCATTGCTGTGAATCCGGGAATTTGGAAGAGCCATCATATCGCCCGTTAACTTCGAGAAGGTAGCGTTCTTTGAAATTATAATTTACACGGAAGAATCCACCTGCTACACGCCATTTTCTATATCCTCCTGTGGTTGTTATGTTATTTCCAAGCGCAAGGTTGATGTCGCTTGCATCTTCATACACAATACCGTTACGGCGAACTGTTGAGTTTTTATACGTAGATTGCTCATAATTCCATCCCACTAAAAAATTGAAATTATGTGATTCTCTGAATGATTTTATATAATTGGCAAATAAATTCGTAGCAATATACTCGTTCGTGTTTTTTCTTACCTCAAAATCATTCGTATTTGTTCCTGCATAGCCAATAACACCTTCGTATCTGCTGTATGGAACCTGTACGCGTATTTGATCATGGTCATAGTCTGTGTTTTGCAGCGTTACATCTCCACGTATAGTTAGGCTTTTATCTAAAAACTCCGCTTTAAATCCGGCTTTGTTTTTGAAAACCCGCTGGCGAATATCCGCTCCGCTTTTTCCTAAGTAACGGTCACCAACAGTATAGGCAGACACGAAACTCAATGTTCCATCAGGGTTGAGCAGTGGGGCTAAAGGGTTACCTTCATCGGCAATGTTACGCCAGATATTACTACCTTCACCAACATTGATCGGTTGATAATAACTCATAGAAGAGTATTCAATATTATTGTCGATTTGCAGCCATTTTGTCAACTGAAGGGTTCCTTTTCCACGAATATTATACATGGAATATTTATCCGGACTGTAACGATAAAGCCCATCTTCACCGTTATATCTTGCAGCTACATAATAGGTTGCTAAATTATTACCTCCAGACATGGATAGATTATGATCTTGTGCGAAGAAACTATCTTTATATAACTCTTTATACCAGTCGGTGCTGTAATAATATTCGTACGCGCCCGTAGTAGGATTTATTTCGACTCTGGGTAGAGAAGGGTCTTCCCATCTTCTTTTGATTTCAGCTAAATAAGCCGGTGAGAATGTCATTGTCTTGTTTACTGCCGTAGGCGTATTTCCATTGTCATTCCATCTTGACCATGCATCGCTGAACGATTGTGCCCATGGATAAGAATCTACAATATTATCCGGAACAGTAGTGGGAGATTTGGATGAAAAGTTAGCACTATAGGTAACGGATGTTTTTCCTTCGGATGCTGATTTTGTGGTAATCAAAACAACACCAAAAGCAGCACGTGCTCCATAAATTGAAGCAGAAGCCGCATCTTTAAGTACCGATACACTTTCGATGTCATTGGGGTTCAACATGCGAGGGTCTCCTTCTACACCGTCAATCAATACCAACGCACTACCTCCTTGACCGATAGATGTGGTACCACGCACATTATATGAAGGAGACTGAGTTGGCTTTCCATCTGCCATTTTTATATTCAGGTTTGGAATTGCACCAACCAATCCCTGAGATATGTTTGTGATAGGGCGATTTTCAAAAACTTCAGAAGTTACCTGTTCAACAGAACCTGTCAGGTTAAGCTTCTTTTGTACACCATAACCTACTACAACCACTTCATCTAAGGCTTTCGTATCTTCCCTTAATATAACCGCCAGTTGATTTTTCCCTTCAACCTTGATTAGTTGTTCGATATATCCAATATATGAAACGATAAGAGTGGCATTCTCAGGTACTTCGGTCAGTGTAAACCGACCATCGATATCCGTAATTGTACCCAAAGTCATTCCTTGTACTAAAATATTAGCTCCAATAATTGGTTCGTTGAATGTATCGACAATAGTACCGGTTACCGTTTTTTGTTTCTGTTGTTGTAACTCTGTTAAATTGGTTTTATCCAACATGTTTTTACGAGCCAGCACAATGTTTTTATCTAAAACCTTATAACTGATATCTGTGTTTTTTAATACTTGATCGAGGATTGTAAACACATCTTTCTCCAAAATATCTACAGAAACTTTATGAGATAAATTAATCTGCTTATTGTTATAGAAAAATTTGAATTCTGAGTTTTTTTCTATTTCCTGTAATACTTGTTGTATAGGTTTATTCTCTATATGCAGAGAGAGCGAAACGGTCTGTGCATACGTGGTTGACGCGTTACATACGCCTGTTGCGGACAGGAATAAAACGGCGGCTAACAGACCTCTAATGGTATTGATTTTTAAAAGATTAAGAAAAACAGAGTTTCTAAATCCTTTGTTCATATTTTTCTTTGTCATAGATTTGTAATAGTTTTTTTTGTATGAAACCTGGTTAATTACTTGCATGAGTAATACTGAAATCAGTTTCTTGTACGGGAAGGTGTCTCCAGCACTTTCCCGTCCTTTTCTAAGGTGGTTTATTCATCATCATAATTGTGTTGTTTAAATTAATATAGTCTTATCGTTATTCGTGCTTCCGGATCGTTTTCTGTAGGCATTTTTACGTGATGCTTAATGCCGGAAGATATTTCAAGATGCTGTAGTATCAATTTTAGGTCTTGTGTTCCGAAAACTCCGGTAAAATAATTTTCTTTAAGTGAATTGTTCTCTAATACGAAATTTGCATTAAAGCGTTTGCTCAATGTGTGTAATAAATGCTCTAAAGGGGTGTTTTCTAAATAAATCAACCCGTCTTTCCAGCCTGTTTCTACAAGAGTTGATGCTGTTGTTAGCATTATGTTTCCGCTGTTTTTGTCAAAAACGATTTTCTCTTCGGGTTTTAGTATTTGTGTTTTTATACCTGTTTCTTTATCCGGATATCTCATCTTGATGCTTCCTTCGGCCAGTGTGGCTGTTATTTGACCGAAATTATCGTAGGCGTCAATGTTGAATTCTGTTCCTGTTGCTTCAACTTCAATATTGTTGCTGACACCGACTATGAATGGGCGCTTTTTATCTGTCTCAACGTCAAAATAGGCTTCGCCGGACAATTCCACTTTTCTGTTCTTTGTTGAGAACTTGGCAGGGTAGGTGAGTGTTGAAAGTGCGTTTAGCCAAACTTTTGTTCCGTCGGGTAATTTAAAGTCTGCTACAATTCCCGGATTGGTTCGGAGTGATATATATTCCGGTTCGTCGTTGAGATCTTTTGTTGAAAGATAGATTGTTGTAATTAACAAAGGAATAAATAAAATAGCTGCTATGCGCTGTAACCATTTTCCTCCCTGACGAAATTTAAACAAGGTAATTTTTTTATTTACTTGCCTAAGCGCGTCATGTGCTGATATATTATTAATGGTGTGCAAAGTTTCATCCGCAAATATAATGGTATAAATGTTTTCGGCAAGAGCCCGGTTTTCTTCGGAAGCATCAATCCATGCTTCCACGCACCCTCTGTCATCTTCGCTCAATTCAGCTTTGAAGTAACTGATTAATTCAAATTCTGTTATTTTATTTCTGTTGTTTTGTTCTGTATTCATTCCGTTTGTTCGTTTCTATATTCTTAAGACTAACAAAAACGCCTACCTCCTAAACAAAAATGATTTTTTTGTAACATTTTTTTGTAAAAGAAAATACATAAATACGTAACCCGGATAGTTTATTTTTGTAGCCAACACAAAATTAGCTCAATTATGCGCAAAGAAAGCCAATCAGCTTTCGCATATTAAAACGAAAAGAATTATGTTTGTATTAAATGTATCCTGTTATGAATGATAACCACCAGTCAGATATAGACCTAATTTACGCCATTAAAGCTGGTAATAAGAAGGCTTTTGACACCTTCTTTATCCGATATTACGCTGTGTTGTGTGCTTATTCAAAGCAATTTGTTAGCATTGAAGACGGACAGGATATTGTGCAGGATATTATGGTGAATATGTGGTTGAACAGAGGGCAGTTGTTGGTTGCAACCTCTCCGCGACAATATTTCTTTCAATCGGTTAAGAATAGATGCCTTACTTTCTTGTCGAGAAATGAGCTTAAAGAAAAGGTGCAAAAGACGGTGCATGAAAATATGGGATATATGCATGACGCTCCCGACTTTTATATTGTGGAAGAATTGACCTTGAAAATAGAAGAGGCACTAAAGCGTCTGCCGGAAAGTTATCGAATAGCGTTCGAACTCAACCGGTTTAGAGATATGACCTACAATGAAATCGCAGAGAAACTTTCCTTGTCTCCCAAAACAATTGATTACCGCATACAACAAGCGCTAAAGTTGCTGCGGAGAGATCTGAAAGAGTATCTGCCTTCGTTTATCGGACTCCTTTAACGATTATATTCCGGATGTCTCTCTAACCAGGCAACAGCATAAGAGCATGTGGCGAGTGGTTTAAGATTATTTACCAAAGCATAATCATAAGCCTTTTTTACAAGAGCTGCTGCCAGACCTTGTCCCTCCAAAGGCTTTGGAACAAATGTATGTTCAATATCCAGATTCTCATCATGCAAAGTGTATTCAACATACGCCATGTCTTCGCCGATCTTAATTTCAAAGCGATTTTCTTCTTGTAAATGTGTAATTTGATAGTTCATAAAATCTCGGTTAATCTTTATTTGTTTGAAAACATCCTTTATTTTCCTTTTTCTATATATATAGAAAAACTTTACCACAGATATAGAAAAGTTTTTCCACAGATATAGAAAAAGAGAAATATAGTACAAAAATATTGTTTTATTCTATATAGCTATTCTTTTTTAGTATTAAGAATAGTAGATAGAGGTAAGATGGATGGATTTTTTGCATTTAGAGACTGTGCTCTGACTCAGATTAGCGGTAATCCGTAGCTTTTAAAAATGGTTTCGGCTTGAATTATTTCTTCTTTTGTGGGGGGAAGTACTTCTTTTAGTTGGTATTTTGCCCCGATTTGTTCCCATTTGTGTATTCCCATTTGATGGAAAGGAAGAATATCTACTCGTTGTACTGTAGGAAGGGTGGATACGTATTTTGCCCATTGATGAAGGTCGGCTTCGTCATTGGAATAGCCGGGAACAAGTACATAGCGTACCCACATTGGTTTTTCTGTTTCGGTAAGATAATCGATAAACTGCAGGGTGGGTTCTAATGGTTTTGCAGTCAGGGTTTGGTATTTGTTGGGATTGATGTGTTTTATATCCAATAAAACGAGGTCGGTCAGTGCTAATACATCCTTGATTTTATCATTCAGTAGATAACCTGAAGTGTCTATTGCAGTATGAATACCTTCTTCTTTGCAGCGTTTGAATAGTTCGAGAATGAAATCGGGTTGGAGTAGGGGTTCGCCACCGGAAATGGTTATTCCGCCATTGCGGATAAAGTTTTTTACTTTATTGATTTCCTTGAAGACTTCTTCCGGAGTCATTTCATAGGCACGATTCTTCACATTCCATGTGTCCGGATTGTGGCAATACAGACAACGAAGCGGGCATCCTTGCATAAAGATGACAAAGCGTATTCCCGGACCATCTTTGGTGCCGAACGATTCGAAAGAGTGAATATTTCCCGTCATAATGCAAATAGAGACGTGTTTTCGCACGTCTCTATTGTATTGGATATTAGATAGCTGTTGCTATCGTTCTGTTTATTACGTCTAATTGTTGTTCACGTGTTAGTCTGACGAAATTAACGGCATAACCGGAAACACGTATTGTTAATTGAGGGTATTGTTCCGGATGTTCCATTGCGTCGATCAATAACTGTCGATCGAAGATGTTCACATTCAGATGATGACCTGTTTGTAGGAAATAACCGTCCAACAAACCGCAAAGGTTTTGTGCTTCTTCGTCTCTGTTCTTTCCTAACGTATTCGGTGTAATGGCGAATGTGTAGGAGATACCATCGTTTGCATGTTCGAATGGCAGTTTAGATACGGATGCAAGCGAAGCTACAGCTCCTTTCGTGTCTCGTCCGTGCATCGGGTTTGCTCCCGGAGCAAATGGCGTACCACCACGACGTCCGTCAGGAGTGTTTCCGGTTTTCTTTCCGTAAACCACATTGGATGTGATCGTCAATACCGATTGTGTAGGAGTCGCGTTTTTGTACATCTTGCGTTTACGAATCTTATTCATAAACAATTCTACAATTTGCACTGCGAATTGGTCTGTGTTGTCGTCGTTATTTCCGAAAGGAACGTAGTCTTTTTCATTTACATAATCTACCGCATCTCCGTCTTCATCTCTTACGATACGAACTTTCCCGTATTTAATTGCAGCGAACGAGTCTGCGATAATTGAAAGACCGGATACACCAAAGGCTTGTGTACGAACGATATCTACATCATGCAAAGCCATTTCAAGCGCTTCGTATGAATACTTATCATGCATATAGTGAATAATATTCAATGCTTTAACGTAGGTTTCAGCAACCCAATCGAGTGTGCGGTCAAATTTTTCCCATACTTCGTCGAATTCAAGGTAATCACCAGACACCTTTTCAACCCAATGTTTAGGAAGAACTTGTTTTTTTGTTATTTCGTCTTTACCTCCGTTGATTGTATATAGCAAAGATTTTGGTAGGTTGGCGCGAGCACCGAAGAATTGCATTTGCTGACCGATACGCATAGGCGACACACAACAAGCGATGCCGTAGTCGTCTCCTAATTGCGGACGCATCAAATCATCATTTTCATACTGAAGAGATGACGTATCGATTGAAACTTTGGCGCAATATTTCTTCCAGGCTTCAGGCAAGCGGTCGCTCCAAAGAACTGTTAGGTTTGGTTCCGGAGCCGGACCTAAATTATATAATGTATGCAACATACGGAAACTGTTCTTCGTTACCATTGAACGTCCTTTGTTGGTCATACCCCCGATTGATTCTGTTACCCAAACCGGATCACCCGAGAACAATTCGTTGTATTCGTTTGTGCGGAGAAATCTTACAATGCGAAGTTTCATAACGAAGTGATCCATCAATTCCTGAGCTTCTTGTTCTGTAAGTGTTCCGTTTTTAAGATCACGTTCAATATAGATATCCAGAAAAGTAGTGACACGACCTAAACTCATTGCCGCTCCGTTCTGATCTTTAATAGCTCCCAGATAAGCGAAGTATGTCCACTGAATAGCTTCTTTGGCATTGTTTGCCGGATTTGAAATGTCAAAACCGTAAGATTCCGCCATGCGTTTAAGTGCTTTTAGTGCCTCAATTTGTGAGCTTAGTTCTTCACGCAGACGGATCAGATCGTCGGTCATAACAATTGGGTCGCACTCTTGAAAACGCTTTACGCGTTCGTTTATTAAACGATCTACACCATAAAGCGCCACCCGGCGATAGTCACCGATAATACGTCCGCGTCCATAGGCATCAGGTAACCCGGTTAATAAACCGTTACTTCTGGCACGGCGGATACTGTCTGTGTAAGCAGCGAAAACGCCTTCGTTATGCGTTTTGCGGTATTTAGAAAAAATCTCTGTTGTTACCGGGTCTAATTGGTAGCCATATTCTTCAAGGCTTTGCTGCACCATACGCAAGCCGCCATTGGGGAATATTGCTCTTTTAAGCGGTTTGTCTGTTTGAAGTCCAACAATTTTTTCAAGCTTTTGATCTATGTAACCTGCTCCGTAAGCATCGATTTGAGAAGGCATTTTAGTTTCAGCATCATAGATGCCTTTCTTTTTTTCCTCAACAAACATTTGGCTTAGCTCAGCCCATAATTTATTTGTAGCCTCGGTTGAAGATTCCAGGAACTTCTCGTCTCCTGTGTATTCTGTGTAGTTCTTTAGAATAAAGTCGTTGATGTCAATTGTTTCTTGCCACTTAGTTCCTTGAAAGTCTTTGTACGCATCCATATACTCACTATAATTTTGTTTAAAAGATGCACAAATGTAGGTATTTAAAAAAAATACAACAATCCCTACATAATGTGAATTATGTAGGGATTATACCTAAATATGATGATTTATATGTTGTTAAGCATGGTTGTTAAACATAGTTATTTTTTCATCCGTGTGAAAAAACGAACTATTTCGCCCAGCCATAACACAATTGAAGTGCCTGCAATGATTATTCCCCAGTCTTCCCACGTTAGCGGAACAACACTAAACATTTGTCCACCGAAAGTTACAATAAGGTACTGTCCAACAATGATTAAGAGTGAAACAAATAGAAATACCTTACTGTCGTTAAAGTCACTGAATGCTGATTTTTTATCACTGTATGCTTTGGCATTAAACATATTCCAGAATTGCAGCATAACAAAAATGGTAAAGAACATGGATAATTCATAGGGTGATAGTGTACCGTCCTGATAGAAATACAATAAAACACAAACGAGGAACACAACGAAAAGTATACCTACACCGAATATATTGTAAGCCATTTCTTTAGTGATAATAAAATCACCATTTGCACCGCTTTTACGCGGTTTGTTTTTCATCACGTGCTCCTGAGGAGGTAATGACGCAAGAGCAGCAGCGGCAAATGTATCCATAATCAGGTTTACCCATAACATTTGAGTTACGGTAAGCGGAGATTCTGTTCCCAAAATTGATCCGACCAAAACAATAATACATGCCACCACATTGATTGTTAATTGGAACAACAGGAATTTTTGAATGTTCCTGTATAACGAACGCCCCCACATAACAGCGCGAGTGATGCTGCTGAAGGAGTTGTCTATGATTGTGATATCACTGGCTTCTTTGGCAACAGAAGTTCCATCGCCCATAGAAAGACCTACCTGAGCGGCTTTCAATGCCGGAGCATCGTTGGTTCCGTCTCCGGTAACAGCCACAACAGCGTCTTTTTTCTGTAATAATTGAACAAGTCTCTGCTTATCCGTTGGGCGGGCCCGACACATTATCTTCAGATCGAGTACACGATCTAATGCTTCTTCGTCGCTTAAGGCTTCAAATCCGGGACCGGTAATGATGTTTCTTTCTGTGTCTTTTTCCGGTTCCCAAATACCAATCTGGCGGCCGATTTCTTTTGCAGTTCCCGGAGTATCACCCGTTACTATTTTAACAGAAATGCCTGCGTTCAAACAACTTTTAACCGCATCAGGAACATCTGAACGGACAGGGTCTGAGATTGCAACGATACCCAGATAAGTCAAATCAGTATCCTGAACCAATCTTCCTTCAGTAAAGAAACTGCCTGTGTGATTATCATCAATAATCTGATAAGCAAATCCTAATGTACGCATCGCCTGATTCTGATAATCGAGCAATTGTTGTTCAATTCCGGATTTAACTTCAGCTACAGTTTTGTAATTACCTTCGGTAGCTACGCGTTTACAGTTTGCCAGAACAATTTCCGGAGCTCCTTTAACATAAAGAACTTTCTTACCTAATAAAGGAGAGGTCACTACCGTGGCCATATATTTACGTTCGGTTGAGAATGTCAACTGCTCGACAATAGGAGCGCTTTCGCGAAAATTAAGGTAGTTTTGATTTTGGCTATTCAACCACAACAATAAGGCTGCTTCAGTAGGGTTTCCTAACGTTTTAACTTTGTCTTCCGAATAGTCCAGATAAGCGGTAGAGTTTACAGAAATACCTTCCTTAATCAAGTTACTTAGTTCATCGTCTTTTAGTAGTTGATCAGGCAGGTTGTAGAAGTTTGTTTTATACACTTGCATCTGGTTTTGCGTAAGTGTTCCCGTCTTATCTGTGCAAATAACCGTAGTTGCTCCCATTGTTTCACAAGCATGCATCTTACGAACAAGATTATTCGTTTTCAACATCCGATTCATACTAAGTGCCAAACTCAATGTTACACTCATAGGCAACCCTTCCGGCACGGAAACAACGATCAAAGTAACCGCAATCATGAATATATTCAATACATGACTGATCATATCCATTAGAGGAAGGTTCGGTTGCGTTAAGAACATTTTAGCAACCAACGCGATAAAAGTCGCTCCGGCTATTGTATATCCTGCTTTACTGATAATTCCGGCTAATCCTTTTAACTGAATCTGAAGTGGTGTTTCTACATTATTATCGATCTGCGAACCTTCGTACACTTTTCCATAACTGGTCGCATCGCCAACTAATTCTACTTCCATCACGCCGTGTCCGTCTACCACTGTTGTGCCTCGCATAACCATATTCGACGGGTAAGTCGCTTCTTCATCAAAGTCGGCTTCGTTGGTTGTTTTAGCAATTATAGGTTCACCGGTCAGCGTTGATTCGTTAATTTGCAAAGAGATCGCTTCAATCAGATGACCGTCTGCCGGAATTTCCTCACCGGTTTCAAGCAGAATAATATCTCCTACTACTACATCTTTACGTGTAACCTGGCAGATGTTTCCGTTTCGGATCACTTTAACCTGTATATCGTCATTTACGGTGTTGAGTACGTCAAATGCTTTGTTCGCTTTTACTTCAAAGAAGAAGCCAACGCCACTTGCCAGAATAATGGCAAAAAAGATACCGATTGGTTCAAGAAAAGCGGTAAATCCTTTTGCCTCAGGTCCCCAACAGTGTACTCCGGCGATGATCATAGACAGAAACCAGGCAACAAGCAGTATTCGTATAATCGGGTCGTCAAATTTTTCCAGAAACAGGCTCCATAAGGAAGTTTTTTTAGGGGGTGTTAAAATGTTCTCTCCATGTAAACGCCTGCTTTCTTCAACTTGTTCGTCGTTTAATCCTTGAAACGATTTTTTGCTATCCATACTTTTGTGATGTGTTAATATGAATGCAAAAATACAAAGTTCCTGCTATTTATACACGTTTAGTTCTTTTATTTAAGCTATTAGCATATAAACATCTGATTAAACCGGGGGCGGTTTACTTGTCTAATCCGATACCCGGCAAATCATTAAGTGTTATTACCCCATCCACAACCTTGGCCCCGCTAAACAGGTCGTTAGCGATTAATAGATTGCCATCCAGATCGGCCCAGTCTACAGCAGGAGAAAGTTGAGAGGCGGCAGAAATAGCACAAGAAGTTTCCGTCATACATCCGATCATAACTTTCATGTTACACGCGCGGGCAACGGTCAATATTTTGTGTGCCTCTCTCATGCCTGTACATTTCATCAGTTTGATATTTACACCCGTAAAAGCCCCTTTCAGTCGCATTACATCGTGTAGTCTCTGGAAAGATTCATCTGCAAAGATGGGGAGTGGACTTTGTTCGGTTACCCAGGCGGTATCATCTAAATTATACTTTGGCATTGGTTGCTCTATCATAACAATCCCTTTTTCTTTTAGCCAGTAGATCATATCTAACGCCTGATGTTTGTCTTTCCATCCCTGGTTTGCATCAATAGCAATAGGTTTGTCGGTTACCGAGCGTATAGCGTTAATGATCTCTTTATCATTGTCACGCCCAAGCTTAACTTTCAAAATATTATATAACCCTGCTGCTTCACGTGTTTTTTGCTTAACGACTTCTTCTGTGTCGATGCCTATTGTGAATGTTGTTGAGGGCGTGTTCAATTTATCTAATCCCCATAGTTTATGCCAAGGTTGTCCAACTAATTTGCCGACAAGATCATGCAGGGCGATATCAACAGCAGCCTTGGCCGCTGTGTTGTTTTCAGCTATTTTATCAACATAAGTCAGGATATCGTCAAGCAGGAATGGACTTGAAAACTGATTGAGGTCTATTTTTTTTAGGAATTCGATTACAGAAGCCTGACTTTCCCCCAGATAGGGTGGAAGAGAAGCTTCGCCATAGCCTGTAACACCTTCGTAAGTTATTTCGGCTAGTACAACAGGTGTGGTTGTTCTTGAAGAATTGGCAATAGTGAATACATGTCTTAGTTGCAAGTCGTAAGGCTTGAAACTTAATTTCATCTTGCTGCTTCCTTTGTTTTCAGAAATAGATTTAGGCTGAATTAATAAAGTTGCCGGCAATGAACCTGCAATACTTGTTCCGATTGTGGCAAATGTTGCTTTTTTTAAGAATGCCCGTCTGGAGTTTTTCATATTGTTTTATTGAATTTTGTAAAGGGGGTTGTCTGAAATACGTTGAATACCTTCCGAACCAACTGATCCGAAAATACGTGAAGCACTTAGTAGCTCTTTTGTGTTTAGTTCATCGTAATTCGGTTTGTCCGGATCTAAGCTGTTGATTTTGATAAAGCCGGAAGCGTGAATAAATTCCTTGTTGCCGATGTAAAACGCGACGTGTCTTACTCTTTCCGGTTTGTCAGGTGTGGCAGCTTTGCCGAAAAAGAGTAGATCTCCCGGACAAAGATTATCGTATCCGTTAGTAATATCAACCGGAGTGCCGGTTTTTGCTTGTTGAGAAGCATCGCGTTGTAAAATTACTCCGAATTCAAATAAAACAGACTTTGTAAATCCGCTGCAGTCTAATCCTTTTACAGATGTTCCTCCCCATGTATAAGGTATTCCTTTCATGCGAAATGCTGATTCAAGCAAAGTAGCTTCACTTAAATCATGACCGGCCAACCAGTCCTCAATTGTTTTAGCCTGATCTTTTAAAACGTATCCTTTTCGTCCGTCGGGATAAATAACCCGGTAAAAATTGCCCACCTCTTCGTCTAACCTGAGCATATTGCCATACACCAGATCAGATACGGTTTGTTGTTTTTTATCTGCTGTTTCATAACAGAATCCATAGAAATCGGTAAAGATAATTTTGGGAGCCGAAGTCCAAGTGTTGAACTCCTCTTTGGTCATAGGCACAAAAGTGTTGGATGGAATCCATGAAACATACCCTTCACTGCTTTCAATTTGCCACCAACCATCGTGTTCAAGGGTTTTTACAGGAGAGCCCAGCAATAGTTGAGTGGCCATTCCGCTCGAATAACTGTTTTTGGTACGTGTATCTGCTACCGATACATTAACAACACCAAACGTTTTATCTCCTACGTTTTTCCCCGACACGGTTTCTTGTGCACATTCGGTACGATTCGTTTTACCGCTTTCCGTACAGGAAAACAATACCGGTAAAAGGAGACTAAATAAAAATAAAGAAAAGGTTCTAGTCATAATGATAATCTATTTTAAAATGTAAAAATACAAATTTTATTTATTTAAGGTTTCAAATTAAACCTTTTGTGTCTTTTTTGTCTTATATATATAGAGTGTTTAGTTTTTAAGGTTATGAAGATTAGTAGGTTTTTGATTATGTTAGGGATTGTCTCCTTTCTTGGGGGACAGTCCCTTTTTGCTCAGGATAAGCAAGAAGAAAAGAAGCAACAAGTAAAAGACTTGATAGAGAGTGGTACTTATCGCGTAGACATTGATCGCGCTTACCCCATGGGCGGGCGTTCTGTCAATCTGACTTCTCTTTATAGCATTGATATTAAGGGAGATTCTATTTATTCTCATCTTCCTTATTATGGGCGTGCTTATTCTGTTCCCTATGGCGGTGGTAATGGTATGCGGTTTGAAAAACCCGTAATGGATTATAATGTTTCTTTCGACAAAGACGATAAAGCAACCGTAGTATTTTCAACCCGTTCGGATGACGATAGATATGAATTCAGGATTCAGATTTATTCAAACGGAACCGCGACGGTTTTTGTTCAACCTACGAATAAACAAAGCATTACTTATCATGGAGAGATTAGGTTGAAGCAGGAGTGAATAAACGTCCCTGCCAGGTTTCTCGCTCAGCTAAACGTTTATGTACCTTCGCTGTGAATTCATAATTCTTCAACCCCCAGTCCGGCGCTATCAATAATTCTTTGGGGGACTGCGATACAAACCTCTCTACAATAATAGAGGGGTTTAATCTTTCTATAAAGTCGATCACCAGATCAATGTATTCGTCTACTTCATATAGGTGGAAATCGCCCGGTCTTTTTGAAAAATCATACGCCATCTTAGTATGACGAATCAACTGTAGTTGATGCAGTTTGAGTGTTGTTAAGGGCAACGCGGATAATACATCCGCATGATGCAGTATTTCTTCTCTGCTTTCACCCGGCAGACCGAGTATCATGTGGGCTCCGGTATAAATACCCTTGGCTGCTGTCCTACGAATCGCTTCTTCCGATTCAGCATGCGTGTGCCCCCGGTTTATTAATTCCAACGTCCGGTCTAATGTGCTTTCTAATCCATATTCAATCATCAGGAATTTCCGTTTGGCCAGCTCAGCAAAATAACAGAGTAAGTCTTCCGGCATACAATCCGGACGGGTACCAATGATTAATCCGGCTACGTTAGGGTAGGATAGTGCCTCTTCGTATTTGGGGATTAATTTATCAAACCGTTCATACGTATTAGTGTATGCCTGAAAATAGGCTAAGTATTTC
Organism: Massilibacteroides vaginae; assembly: GCF_900178525.1. GTDB lineage: Bacteria > Bacteroidota > Bacteroidia > Bacteroidales > Tannerellaceae > Massilibacteroides > Massilibacteroides vaginae. The sequence goes on along the minus strand of NZ_FXDJ01000008.1, from coordinate 582,014 downwards.
ATGTCGGCATATTTCCGGGAAAAGAAACCAACCCCTTCATCCAACTGTTCGCCAACCCCTTTTTCTGTATGACAATAATCCGGACTGAAGGTCTGATTATTGCAATAAGTACATCCTCCGCGCCCTTTTGTTCCATCCCGGTTAGGACAGGTAAAGCCCGCGTTAACAGAAATCTTCTGAACTTTATAAGGAAATATATTTTTCAGGAAATCCCCGAAATCATTGTATCGTTTACTATCTTCTGCCACAGCGCAAAGATAAAAAAGAAATACAGGTTGTTGAATAAATAAGACAGGAATGAAAGTTAAAAAAACAATGCATGAGCATTTATCAGCCTATAGCATTATCTCCCCAAACTATTCAGTATATAGTTCCCGCATACGTTTGAGGTCAACATTCAATTGATTTGTCAAGTAATTATCCACTCCGCCGTATTCGTTGTCAATGACTTCGAATGCAGCCGAAATATATTCTTTACGAACCTCAAAAAGCGGTTTGAGAAAAGGCATTTGAGCTATTATATCTGTATACTTATCTTTTAGACATTCATTGGTCAGCATATAATCATCGATAATCAGCTTTCGATCTACTCCCAGAGAGGCAAGAAATAAAGCTGCTCCAAATCCGGCCCTGTCTTTTCCGGCCGAGCAATGGAAAAGAAGCGGCGTGTTATTATCGTCCATCAGCAGGCGGAAAAATTCCTTATAAGCTTTCTGGTTTTCCCTTGCGAGGTATTTATTACCATCCACAAGCGCGGTTTCCGCTAATTCCGGTGTGATGTTTTGCATACTTATGATATCCCCGGTCTCAATCGGCAGAGAAACCTGATTTACGAGTGAAGTCGGAGTTCTGTCGGGAGCAGAAGCGATTTCCTGCGGATCACGGAAGTCGATATATGTTTTTAGCGGAATAGCATTAAAATAGTCCAGATCGCTATCTGTCAGGAGATGCAAATCCCCCGACCGGATAACTTTTCTCCATTTAACTTTCTTATTATCCGCTGCCGGATATCCTCCCAGATCCCGCACATTATAAGCCCCTTCAATAGGCAATGCCCGAGTGGGTTCTAAACGGTTTCTGTTAGAACAAGAAGAATAAGTCATAGCTATAAATAATAGAATAATACGACATAAGTGTTTCATAATTCGCTATACAATAAAGGGCTGAATATGTAATAACAAATTAACCCTTGGCTGCTTTACGCTTGTTGTCTTTTTTCGCTAAGAGGAATACCTGATATACGAAATCAACAATCCATTGTTCGGAATATCCCAAGGCTTCTTGATATTTACGTACACTCCAAGCTGCTTTTTGGATAGAAATATCTTTCCATTCCGACTGATTTAATATTTTATGAATTGTTTTAGCGGTCATCTTCTTAAGCAAACCATTAAAGAGCATTGACAAACGAAAACGTATATTCATCAAACTTTCCATTGTCGTAAACAACTCGCTGTTGAATCCCTGAAATTTATAGAAATAACTATTGATGTCGTTTGGTGTTTTACAGTTTCTTTTGATAGAACGGTCTATTTCTTTGAAAAACTCCTCGTTCAACTGATAATCCTGCATTAAAACTTTGCGGGCACGTGACTTTTCGGCTACTCCCAGTTTTCCACCTTGTGTAGGAATTTTCAACATACGTTTAAATAAAGCCATATCGGGCAGCATGTTCAGGTTTGTTATCCCTAATTGAGTAGCGATTACGGATTGATAATAAACCCGGATCAATGTCATAAACTCTTCCGTATGGTGAGCTGAAATTTGTCCCGAATCTTCGGATTTTTTATTGAAAAGTCTGGAAAATAGTCCCATGTTATATTATAAGTTAGTTGATTATGCAATTGTTTCGCACAAAATTAGCAGTATTTTTTCAATATCTTTGCCCTAATTTCGAATTCTTAGCGACTATCTTGGTTTAAAACGATATTAATGAATACAAAAGCAACAGAACAGCATCCATTAGGTTTCTTTTTGCCCGAACAAGCAAAATTGTTGATGTTAGGAAGTTTTCCTCCGCCTCGGGCACGATGGAGCATGAATTTTTATTATCCGAATATCCAGAACGATATGTGGCGGATCATGGGTTATTTGTTCTTTCAAAACAAGAATTACTTTCAGGTAGAAGGCAAAAAAGCGTTTGATGAATCGCGTGTTCGAAAGTTCTGTATCGATAAAGGGATTGCGTTGGGAGATACTGCCGTAGAGATAATTCGACTGAAAGACAATGCGTCAGATAAATTTCTGGAAGTAGTAACTCCGTTTGATCCTGCAAACATCCTTTCTCAGATACCTGCCTGTCGGGCCATTGTTATAACAGGGCAAAAAGCGATGGACACCTTATTATCTGTTATACCTGCGGAAGAACCATCCGTCGGAGGCTTTACCAACTTTGAATTTGGCGGAAATGACATGAAATTATTTCGGATGCCTTCCTCTTCAAGAGCCTACCCGAGACCCATTGAAGAGAAAGCCGAAAGTTATTCCGCGATGTTTCGCGAATTAGGATTGCTCTGATTTTATCTGCCGAATGTTACACCGATTCGTGCACCCATAACCGGATAAAAACCATTATAACCAAATCCAAAAATAGAATCGAACAAAGAATTATTATTGGAACTAAGATTGCCCGACCTACCTACCCCAATATAGGTTTCAACAAAGATTCTATTTGCTATTGGCGTTCCAACACCGAAATAGAGGTTGCCGGCTAATTTGTTGAATTTATCATTCACAATACCGTAATTATAGTTGTAAAAGACGAGTCCGTCTTCTTTATATTCTGTGAAAGAGTAGCTTTTGCGTCCGGTTTTATAATGTCCGTAAAAAAGATCAGCTCCCACATATATGATGTTGCGTACAACATAATATTTATAAGTGAGGTCTGCACCAAAACCCTTTAAAGATCGAAGATTATCATGATTTATGGTGTTTCTTGTATCCCAGGTTTTATTGTCTCTTTCCGGCAAATAAAAGGCTGATAAGCCTATTCCTACCCAGTGTTGAGGGTTGTTCAGTGCCCTTTCAATACTTAGTTTATACTCACCATCAAATAAAAGCAGAGGCTTTGTGGACAGGATATACCGGGGGAATTGCGGCTCTGTTGCATGCATTTTAATTCCGATTCCGGCTAAAAACAGGGAAACTGTTATTATCAATAATTTATTCATACTCATTCTCCCTTTACCTCAATTTTACTTACATACTTCAATTGCTCACCTGTGTAATCCAACTGATAGAAGCCGCCTGTAGCGCTGACAAGCAATAAACCATCTAAAGGGATTACATCATACGTCTCTACGTTCTTCATTTCTGTGATGTAACTAAGGTCGTCTATCCATTCGGGTGTGATGGGATCACTGATGTCAAATACTTTTATACCTGCAGTTTTGTCGCAAACAAATAGCTTATTTCCATCTATACCCAGTCCTTTCGGATGGTTCATTGGGATTGTCTTTTCCAATACCGGTTTAATCGGATCTGTAATATCATAAATATCCAGAACATTCATGTCGCTTCCACACCATGAACCGTCTGTATTCAATGTAACATAGGCATAATTGCCACTGGCAACCACCGGGTCGCAGCTTCTGAAATGTTGTGTTTTAGACATGGAAATGGGAAATGTGGGACGTTGGATATTATAAATATAAAGTCCGTCTTGCGAGCCAATCAGAAGCAAAGTGTCTCTCGTTGAAATGGTTTCTACTCCAAAGTCCAGATGCTGATCTTTTCCGCTTAAATATTTGGGATGTTGCGCATCCGAAAGGTCGAAAAGTTTTAAAGTGTGGGTGTCTACAGTATATAAAACGTCTCCACTGATTGTGAAACGTGCCATTGAACCGCCTTTGCCGGAACCATCCGGTGAGTTAAACCCGACGTCTGAGTTTTCAGAACAACCATAAAATAAGGATGCCGCTGCAAGAGAAGCTGTCAATAGTATAAATGTATTTTTTTTCATAATCTGTTTGTTGTTTTTTTCCATCCCACTAAAATCGTATTAGCAGGGCGATTTCCGTAATAATAGAAGTTTTCAGGAGAACCGGGTTCCGGAAAAACGTCTCTGATACGTTCGGTCACTTCTCTTGTTTCCAGATTAAATGCTACCAGATCAACTGCATTGTCTAAATAGAGGGTGTTTCCTTTAACCGCGATATCTATACATCCCGGAGCAATAATAAAACCGACTTGTTTAGGATTTGCAGGTGTACTGTTGTCGATAACATGAATTCCCTTGTATTTTTCATTAATAAAGATGTAGTTGTCTTTACAATAAATTTTCCCCGGATTAATTAAATCCCGGCTTTTCTGTTCGAAAAAAACAGACCTTTCCAGTTCGGAACGTTCCATAAAAACAGCCGTGTAACTGCCTTCGTGAAAATCAGGTCCGACGGAAGAAGTGCTGAGTAAAAGCGTCCCTATCAGAAAGAGACATGGAAGTAGTGATTTCATTTTTCTTTTCATAGGATTATAGTTTATGTTTTACATTAAGGTCGTATGAAACTCACCTAATCATTCGTTTTGGTATAAACGAATGTATTGCATGTTCGTTTCACATTATGTGGAATTAAAGGTTAATTAAATCCTCATAATAAGGAAGATGCATGAAATAATAAAAACGCTGCCTGGAATTCAGACAGCGTTTTTATTATTCTTTGGAAAATTTAAACCGGCTTTTAAAACTCATCTACTTTTAACGTTGTTCGGAAACTGTCTAATTGTTTTTGTAGTCGGTTTTGGGTTTCTGTGTGGTTTGTGTTTCCGTACAGGTTTTGTAATTCGTTCGGGTCGTTTTGCAGGTCGTATAGTTCGTTGCAGTTTACTTCCCCTTTTTCTCCATAAAAATGAATTAGTTTGTATCGGTCGTCTCTTACGCCATCGTGCCTTTGAACTTGATGTACCGCCGGAAAGTCGTAATAATGATAGTATAAGTACTTGCGCCAGTTTGCCGGTTTATTTCCGTTTAAAATAGGCAGTAAAGACGCGCCTGACATTTCTTTTGGAGCCTCAATATTCGCCGTGGCTAAATAGGTCGGGGCGTAGTCGATATTTTGCACCAATAAATCACATTCGGTTCCTTTCATATCCGTACTTGTATTCGGATGACGAATAATCAGTGGGGTGCGGAAAGACTCTTCATACATGAAGCGTTTGTCGAACCAGCCGTGTTCACCCATATAAAAACCCTGATCAGAAGTGTATACAATAATGGTATTATCCATCAGCCCCTCTTTCTCAAGATACGCAATCAAGCGTCCCACTTCATCGTCGATGGATTTTATGCATCTCAGGTAATCCCTCAGGTAACGTTGGTATTTCCATTTCAGTAAGTCGTCACCTTTCAGATTTTGTTTGATAAACTTTTCATTTGACGGACCGTATGCTGCCATCCAGGCTTTGCGCTGCTCTTCGGTCATGCGGTCTAATGAGGCAAACAAACCCTTGCTATTCGGTTCGTTTTTATACGCTTCCACATTTTTTAGTTCGCTAACCTTCAGGTCGTAAATAAGGGTCATGTCGTCGTCAATACGCATTTCCTGATTATGTGCAGCCTCACAACGCGTAGAATAATCATCGTAAAATGTTTCCGGGAAGGGAAACTCTACGTCTTCATATAAATCGAGGTATTTAGGTTCCGGCATCCAGTTTCTATGCGGTGCCTTGTGATGAACTAACAAACAAAAAGGTTTCTCCTGCTCCCTGTTTTCCAGAAAACGTATGGCATGATCAGTTGTCAGTGTTGTAGCATACCCTTCTTCTTTGATATACTTTCCGTTACTCTCCGGGCTTTTGAATGCCGGATTGTAATAATCTCCCTGATCCCATAGAACATGGTAGTAATCAAACCCTTTCGGCTCGCATTGCATGTGCCATTTGCCAACCACTCCCGTTTGATAACCGGCGTCATGCAGTAGTTCGGAGAAAAACACTTTTGTTGTATCAATTCCTTTACCAAGCTGTCTTTGACCATTTTGGTGACTGTATAGTCCGGTCATCAAACAAGCCCTGCTTGGTGTGGAAAGTGAGTTTTCTACAAACGCTTTTCTGAATAAAACGCCCTCCGACGCAAGACGATCTATGTTTGGCGTAGGTGCCAGGCGTGAAATAGGATGTCCGTAAGCACTTATCGTCTGAAACGAATGGTCGTCCGTCATTATATGTATAATGTTTAGCGGTTTTACCGCTGCTTTTTGCTGGCCACCACCGCAAGCGGATAATAAAACAACAGGTGTGATGAATGCTCCGGTTTTGAGAATATTATTCATTGATATTGGTTTTTTTAGATAAAAGTTAGTGCGTTAAATTACTAATGGAACTCCAGAAAAACAAATGTACTCTCCGGATAAAGAAAAAAGAGGGGTTTTATTCGTATTTATGCGGTGTTTATAGTGTGACTTTCAAAAATCCGACTACCTTTGCACCCGCATTACGGAAGTAGCTCAGTTGGTAGAGCACTGGTCTCCAAAACCAGGTGTCGGGAGTTCGAGCCTCTCCTTCCGTGCTTCCTCCCCCTTTTTTTATCCAAGAAAAAATATTTTCCACCCGTTGTATAGGCGTAATCAAACCAAATTTCGTTTGTTATTTACCTGTTACGGACGACTCCCATCCCTTCCATAATTTGTATTTTTCTATTTCGCCTTTTATTTGATTCAGACAAAAAAGAAAAACGGCAGCGTCGTCTATATAACCACCAATGGGGATAAAATCAATAATCAGATCCATTGGAGACAGTATATAAAGCAAAGCAGCGCCGGCCGCAGTGATAACATACCACGGCACTTCTCTGTATCTGCCGTGATAGTAATCGCTGATCATAGAAAATAAAACCTTGAAATCATCCCAAAACTGGTGTAGCTTTTTTTGCTTCCTGAATTTGGATTCAAGCTCTTTTTCTTTTTCTATAACTTTATTGACGTCTTCTTTTGAAAAGCTTTTCTGCCTTCTTTCCAACTCGTCTTTTGCTTTTTCTTCCGAATAATTATCCATTTGACATGGCTAAGAGCCTGTTTAAATTTTGCTCGTTGTTGTTTTGAGAATTGTTTTCGAGGATATTTTCTTGTTTTGAAGAGGAGCATAGCGGGCTATGTGACGAAATAAAACAAGTGAATAGACCGAAAAGAAACTCAAAACAGGACGAAAAAACAACATAATATTATTTTTCGGAAAATTTAAACAGGCTCTTAAACTTTTTTTTTATTTAATAGGTAAATAGATACTTGATGCTTTGATTCCGTGCCGAATGAGTTTTCCGGCCTTCACCAGCGAATTCAAGTCTTTCAGAGCGATATACCGGGTACAATTGTTCAAATTCATGCTGTCCGAACTTTGAATACAATTGTTTTTTTCCACATAATCAAGTATTTTTTTCAAACGATCAGCTTCTTCAGACGTTTTTCTGTTTTTATCGTTTTCCGAACGTTCAAACTTTAACGCTTTCAGTTCATTGTTCAGGTTGATGCTACTTTTGAAATTTACTTTCTTAAATCGAAGCTTGCTTGCGTTGATTTTGGTTGGATCTTCGATATCTTTCGGGCAAGAGATTGAAATGTTGAACAATCCGATACCTTCGAGTTCAACCGTGTTGCCTTGAGCGAGAAACGTTTTCAGTACTTGAGAGAATGCCGCCAGCATTCCTTTAACATCCGCGCTGCTGAATGATGACATCTCGCTGATGGTAAGAATTAATTGTTCTGTTTTAACGGCCTGATCACTGACCGGGCGTACGTGATATTTCTTTTTACCGTCTTGTTGAGGATTTGGTGTTTCGTGAATTGAATACTTAACTATTGCCATTTTAATTTGATTTAGTATACGATGTTTTTATTTTTTAATCCTATGTATTTGAATATATATCCTATGTTTTCCTTTTTCTATATATATAGAAAAACTTTACCACAAATATAGAACAGTTTTTCCACAACTGTAGAAAAACTGTTCTATATTTATAGAAAAAGAAAAACAACCTATGTTTTTATTCGTTCATTAGTATCGTTTTATTTTTATATAGGTTTTAATTTGTTTCTTTTAAGAATACTTCTTTCCTGCTTTTCTTATACCTTTGCATGCACATTTTTTATTATAGCGTATAATAATACAAAATCAGATATAATCATTATGTACAGAACGAGAACGTGCGGCGAGTTGCGCCTGCAAGATGTTGGCCGGGAAGTAGTATTGGCCGGATGGGTGCAAAAAGCCCGTAAGATGGGTGGGATGACTTTCGTTGATGTCCGCGACCGTTATGGTATCAGTCAGGTTGTTTTTAATCAGGAGGTTAATGCGGTATTGTGTGAAGAGGCAAGTAAACTGGGGCGCGAGTTTGTTGTGCGTATCTCAGGGAAAGTTGCCGAAAGATCAAGTAAAAACGCACATATCCCGACCGGTGAAATTGAAATAATCGCTTCTTCTCTTGATGTGCTGAACGCGTCGGCAACGCCACCGTTCACCATTGAAGATGATACAGACGGAGGGGATGATCTGAGGATGAAATACCGTTATCTCGATCTTCGTCGTAATCCCGTGCGTCAGAATCTGGAATTGCGCCACAAAATGACCCTTGAGGTGAGAAGGTATCTTGATTCCTTGAATTTTCTTGAAGTGGAAACTCCTGTGTTGATTAGTTCTACGCCTGAAGGAGCAAGAGATTTTCTTGTGCCCTCACGTATGAATCCGGGACAGTTTTATGCCTTGCCCCAATCTCCGCAAACGTTCAAGCAGTTGTTGATGGTATCCGGTTTTGACCGCTATTTTCAGATTGTAAAATGTTTTCGTGACGAAGACCTTCGCGCGGATCGTCAGCCTGAGTTTACACAGATCGATTGCGAAATGAGTTTTGTTGATCAGGAAGACGTGTTGACTACCTTTGAAGGAATGACTAAACATTTGTTCAAGGCTATCCGCGGCATAGATATTGAAATTCCTTTCAAACGAATGACCTGGCATGATGCGATGAAGTATTATGGAAGTGACAAACCGGACTTGCGTTTCGGAATGGAGTTTGTGGAATTGATGGACGTGTTGAAAGGTCATGGTTTCTCTGTGTTTGATGATGCCGCTTATGTTGGAGGTATCTGTGTTGAAGGCGCTGCAAGCTACACGCGTAAACAACTGGATGCGTTGACGGATTTTGTGAAGCGTCCGCAGGTGGGAGCCAAAGGAATGGTGTATGCCCGTGTTGAAGCAGACGGAACCGTTAAGTCGAGTGTCGATAAATTTTATACGCAGGAAGTATTGCAAGATATGAAGGCGGCTTTCGATGCGAAGCCCGGTGACCTGATTTTGATCCTTTCCGGCGACCAAATAATGAAAACAAGAAAGCAATTGTGCGAACTTCGTTTGGAAGTAGCGTCACAATTAGGCTTACGCGATAAAAATAAATTTGCCTGTCTTTGGGTTGTAGATTTCCCTCTGTTTGAGTGGAGTGAAGAAGATAACCGTTTCTATGCAATGCATCATCCGTTTACCTCTCCGAAGGCGGAAGATATACCTTTGCTTAGCACTGATCCGGGAGCCGTTCGTGCAAATGCTTATGATATGGTTATTAATGGGGTAGAAGTAGGAGGCGGATCAATCCGTATTCATAACAGCGAATTGCAGCATAAAATGTTTGAACTGTTAGGCTTCACACCCGAGCAGGCGCAAGCACAGTTCGGCTTCCTGATGAACGCGTTTAAATACGGAGCACCACCGCACGGAGGTTTGGCTTATGGTCTGGACCGTTGGGTGTCGCTGTTTACCGGATTGGATTCCATCCGTGACTGTATTGCGTTCCCCAAAAACAACTCAGGTCGCGACGTAATGATTGACGCGCCATCGAACATCGACCTCAAACAATTGGAAGAGTTAAGTATCCGGGTTGAAGTAAAAGAATAATGGTTTGTATCATATAAAAAATAGAGGCGCGTTGTTATGCGTCTCTATTTTTTTTACCTTATATTAATGCTTTCTTTTAAAATCTTTATATTTGTGATAAAGAGATAAACGATATGTACAAGATTAAGGATATATTGCGGGAAATAGAAACGTTTGCGCCGCTTCCGTTACAGGAGAGTTATGATAATGCCGGAGTGCAAGTTGGAGATGTGAATCAACTTGCCACCGGAGCTTTGCTTTGTCTGGACGTTACCGAAGAGGTGGTAGAGGAAGCGATTGCTTTGGGGTGTAATCTGATTATAGCCCATCACCCGTTGATATTTAAACCCTTAAAGAGGCTGACAGGCGGTAGTTATATAGAACGTTGTGTGATTAAAGCTTGTCAAAATGATATGGTGATCTATGCTGCGCATACCAATCTGGATAACGCGAATGGCGGAGTGAATTTTTACCTGGCGGATATGCTTGGCTTAAAGAATGTTCGAGTGTTGAATCCCCAAAAAAACGCTTTGTTGAAGTTGGTTACTTTTGTTCCGGAGGCTTATGCCGATGTGGTGCGCAATGCGTTGTTTCATTCCGGTGGCGGTAGTATCGGGAATTATGACTCGTGCAGCTATAATTTGAAAGGTGAAGGTACTTTCAGGGCGAATGAAGGCTGCAAACCGTTTTGCGGAGAGGTAGGAGAGATGCATTATGAAACTGAAATCAGAATTGAAACGATACTTCCTGCTTTTAAAAAGGCGGCGGTTACCCGCGCTTTACTTTCGGTGCATCCTTATGAAGAACCGGCTTTTGATTTTTATCCTCTGGCTAATTCATGGAATGAAACCGGCTCGGGTATTGTGGGTGAACTGCCCGAAGAGGAAGATGAGTTTTCATTCCTGTCACGACTGAAAGACTTATTTAATGTAGGTTGTGTAAAACATTCAGCATTAAGAAATAAACCGGTTCGTGAAGTGGCTCTTTGCGGAGGTAGCGGAGCGTTTTTGATTAACGACGCGATTGCTTACGGTGCAGATGTGTTTATTACGGGAGAGGCGAAATACAATGATTTTTATGATGTGGAAAACCGTATTTTATTGGCTGTGATAGGGCATTACGAATCCGAACTTCATACAAAAGATATCTTTTATAATTTGATTTCGAAAAAAATGCCTACCTTTGCCCTACATTTTTCGAATGTTAATTCAAACCCGGTTAAATATTTATAGAATGGCTACAGATAAAAAGTCAGCTGAAAAAGAATATACAGTTGAAGAAAAGCTTTCTACGCTATACCAGCTTCAGACAATGATGACTGAAGTGGATAAAATTAAGACGCTTCGTGGTGAACTTCCTTTAGAAGTACAAGACCTGGAGGACGAGATCGCAGGGCTGGAAACGCGTCTTCATAACTATCAGTTGGAGATAAAAGAATTTGACGCTTCTGTTATTGAACAGAAAAACAAAATCACGGAATCTACCGGATTGATTGAAAAATACAAAGGACAGTTGGATAATGTTCGTAACAACCGCGAGTTTGACAATTTGTCTAAGGAAATTGAATTCCAGGGATTGGAAATTGAGTTTTCTGAAAAGAAAATCCGTGAATTCAAAGACACGATAGAATTGAAGCGCGACGAAATAGCTAAGATTGCTGAAACATTATCAGGTCGTAAAGGTGACCTGGACCAGAAAAAAAGCGAACTCGATGAGATTATTTCTGAAACCAGACAGGAAGAAGAAAGACTAAGAGAGAAAGCTAAAAAACTGGAAGCAGCTATCGAACCTCGTTTGTTGACTGCCTTTAAACGTATTCGTAAAGGTGCGCGCAATGGTTTGGCTGTTGTTTATATTCAACGTGATTCTTGTGGTGGTTGTTTTAATAAAATTCCACCCCAGAAGCAGATGGATATTAAACTACGTAAGAAAATTCTCGTTTGTGAGTATTGCGGGCGTATTATGATAGACCCGGAACTGGCAGGTGTTGACGAAGTATAAATTCAAACTATACGATACGAAAGATTAGGGATGCATTTGTGTCCCTATTTTTTTATAAATGAAAAACGAAGTACGAAAGTATATTGAAAAACACAAGCTGCTGACGATGGATAAACCGGTTGTCGTTGGCTTAAGTGGGGGGGCTGATTCTGTGGCACTTTTGAGTGTGCTTTGTGAGCTTGGTTATACTTGTATGGCAGCACATTGTAATTTTCATTTGCGCGGAGAGGAATCCAACCGCGATGAAATGTTTGTTCGTCGTTTTACTGAGAATTTGAGTGTGCCTTTTTATAAAGTCGATTTTCAGACAAATGAATATGCTGCTGATAATCGGATTTCTATCGAAATGGCAGCAAGAGAGCTGCGTTATCAATGGTTTGAGCAATTGCGTGTGGAGCTTTCTGCGCAAGCTATCGCAGTGGCTCATCACGAACAAGATAATGTGGAAACGGTATTGCTTAATTTAATTCGTGGCACGGGAATTAAGGGACTTACCGGAATGTCTCCCCGAAACGGATTGGTAGTTCGCCCCTTATTGACTGTTAAAAGAGCCGATATACTGGCTTGGCTGAACAGGCGGGAGGTTGCTTATGTAACCGACAGTACCAATCTTGCTGATGAATACACCCGGAATTTCTTGCGTATACGTGTTATTCCTTTGTTAGAGAAGCTCAATCCGTCGGTGTCTCAGGCAATTATACGAACTGCTGATAACCTGAGTGAAACAGAAGCGATCTATGCTTATGCTCTTGACGAGATCAAAAAAAAGGTGCAAACCGGTAAGGATACCTTATTAATAGCGCCATTATTAAATACTCCCGCGCCAAAAACGGTCTTGTACGAATTGCTGAAGCCTTATGGTTTTAACAGGTCAGTGGTAAATGATATTTTTTCTGTTTTACAGGGTGAGTCCGGAAAACGTTTCTTTTCTGATGAATTCCAATTACTGAAAGATCGCGATCGATTGCTGATCAAACCTTTGACGGAATCGGTAGCCGCAGGTGGTGATCAGTTATTGTATGAAAACGATACGAGAATAACAGATCCTATACAACTAACACTGAAATACGAACCTTTTCAGGAAGGATTCAGCATTAGCAAAGACAAACATATCGCTACACTTGATCCGGATAAATTGGCGTTTCCGCTTTCACTGAGACGATGGAGAGAAGGAGATTGGTTTGTGCCATTCGGGATGAAAGGGCGAAAAAAACTAAGTGATTACTTTACAGACAGAAAATTAAGCTTGTTTGAAAAAGAGAATATCTGGCTCCTTTGTAGTGGAGATAATATTGTTTGGATTATCGGAGAACGGATTGATAATCGGTTTTGTGTAGATAAAAACTCGGAACAAGTACTTGTGATTCATTTTTTTGAGTAAATCAGGAGGTTATATAAAAAAGATTCTTTACATTTGCGCAGATTTCTCCGCTAATATGTTGCAAATAGAGTCAGATTAGCTAAACAATCCGGTATTATTATAATTTACTATTTACTTTTTATCAGCAATAAACGCAATGATAAGGTTGTTCACATGTTTATATGTAGTAACATGAACATACCATTATTATCTTATCTTTATTATTATTACTTCGCAATATGCAGAAATATAACATCTTAGAATTGAATGAAAAACTTCTTCCGGAATTACAGAAAATTGCCGAAGAATTAGGAATTAAAAAAATCAGCTCTTTACGTAAAGAAGAACTTGTTTATAAAATATTAGATGAACAAGCGATATCTTATGCCGGTTTACAAGCTGAGAAAGAAAAAAACAAAGAAGCTAAAAAGGCTGTAAATCAGTCAAAAACAAAAAAAACGACTAAATCTGAAGCCCCTAAAGAAAAAGCAGTAGCCAAAGAAAAGAAAACAGAAAGTTCTAAAACAACAGAACCTAAATCTGTGCCTGAAGTAAAGGGAGAAGAAAAGTCAACTAAAAAAGAAACAAAAGAAAAACCTAAAAAACCTCGTATCGAAAAGAAAAAAGAAGAGGTTAAAAATGAGGTGGTGGTTGTAGAAACTAAAGAAGAAACAGTTGCTGAAAAGAAAGCTCCTGTAGTAGTAAAGAAGCCTGCCCCTGTAGTAGCCGTAGTTGAGGAGGAAACTCCGGTTGTTGAAGAAAAGGCGAAAACTGCTCCTGTTCCTGCTCCGGTGGCGAAGAAACAAGTGGCGGAAGAACCAAAGAAAACGAATCCTGTCGCTGAAAAAGCTTCGCCTGTCCCAGCGGAAGAAAAAACCGAAAATAAACGTGTTTTCTTCAGACATCCGGATGCGAATTCGCTTCTTGATCAGATGTTTCCGATGGCTTCTTCTACGCCTAAACAGGAACAGCCACGTCAGGCCGCAGCTGAACAAACTGCTGCTCAACCTGCAAATACAAATCGTCAAAATAATAACCGACAGAACAATAATCACCCTGCTCCTAAAGCCGGAAATGCTAACCCGCAAGAAAAACCGTATGAATTCGATGGAATACTTATTGGTTCGGGCGTGTTGGAAATGATGCCGGATGGATATGGTTTTCTGCGTTCGTCGGACTTTAATTACCTGACTTCTCCGGATGATATTTATGTATCACAATCACAAATTAAGTTATTCGGACTTAAAACAGGTGATGTTGTTGAAGGACCGATTCGTCCTCCAAAAGAAGGAGAAAAATACTTTCCATTAGTAAAAGTTGACCGTATTAACGGACGTACGCCGGAAGAGGTGAGAGATCGTGTTCCTTTTGATCATTTGACACCGCTTTTCCCAGATGAAAAGTTTATGCTTACGGCTAAGAAATCCAATAAGGTAAATGATCAGATAGCTGTTCGTGTTGTTGATCTGTTCTCACCGATCGGTAAAGGACAACGCGGATTGATCGTAGCACAACCGAAAACAGGTAAAACGATGCTTCTGAAAGATATCGCGAATGCTATTGCGGCTAATCATCCTGAGGTTTACATGATCATTTTGTTGATTGATGAACGCCCGGAAGAAGTTACTGATATGGCTCGTAGTGTGGACGCAGAAGTTATTGCATCTACTTTTGATGAACCGGCAGAAAGACATGTGAAGATTGCGGATATCGTGCTGAACAAAGCAAAGAGAATGGTGGAATGCGGACATGATGTTGTTATACTGTTGGATTCAATCACTCGTTTGGCTCGTGCATATAATACAGTACAGCCTGCTTCAGGTAAAGTGTTGTCCGGAGGTGTTGACGCGAATGCGCTTCAAAAGCCTAAACGTTTCTTTGGTGCTGCCCGAAATATCGAAAACGGCGGTAGCCTCACTATTCTGGCAACCGCATTAACCGAAACGGGCTCGAAGATGGACGAAGTGATTTTTGAAGAGTTTAAAGGTACGGGTAATATGGAATTGCAGTTGGATCGTAAATTGTCTAACAAACGTGTTTACCCTGCTGTTGATATTACTGCTTCAAGTACTCGTCGCGACGATTTACTTCAGGATGACAATACGCTAAACCGTATGTGGATTCTTCGTAAATACCTGGCTGATATGAATTCAATGGAGGCTATGGAGTTTGTGAAAAAACGTATGGAACAAACGTATGACAATATGGAGTTCTTGGCTTCAATGAATAGCTAAAAATATTTTCTAATATACTGAATGCCTGATAGGGATAATCCTGTCAGGCATTTTTTTTGTGATCTTTATGATTAGTGTAAAAACAGTGATTGAATTTCTTTGTCTTTTCATGTCTTTTTCATAAACAAATATGGATTTTTAACTGTTTATTAATATATGAATAAACAAAAATGAAAAATTTTATGAATCGAACTTTATTAGTTAGTGTTTTGACTTTGATTAGTTTCTTTACTTTTGGACAAACGGATGAGCAGGGATATGTTGATGGAGCTTGGGACTTGAAGGGTGTAACCGGAATGAATTTGTCTCAGACAACTTTGAGTAACTGGTCTGCCGGAGGGGAAAATGCAGTAGCAGGTAATATCTATTTAAATGGTGCCTTAAAGCGTAAAAGTGGTAACTGGCTTTGGGTAAATACACTGGTTCTCGAATATGGCTTATCTAAACTAGAAACGGATGGTACAAAGAAGACCAATGATAATATTGATTTCTCTACACAATTGGGTTATTCTACCAATAACAAGCTTTTTTATACAGCGATGGGATCTTTCAAAACCCAATTTTATAAAGGATATAAATATCCCGATAAATCGAAGATCATTTCAAATTTCATGGCTCCTGCTTATTCTAATCTTTCGTTAGGTATTGAGTACAGACCTAAGGCTAATTATTCAGTCTATTTCTCGCCGGCATCGGCCAAATTAACGTTTGTACAAGATGACTATTTGTCGGGAATCGGAGCTTTTGGTGTTGATCCGGGTGATAAGTTCAGAGCCGAAGTAGGTACTTATCTGAAAGCACGAGTTGAACAAGGGGTGATGGAAAATGTGAGTCTTATTTCTACATTGGATCTATTTACCGCCTATGATAAGTCGTTTGGTAATATTGATGTAAACTGGGATGTTCTTATCAGTATGAAAATAAATAAGTTCCTTTCTGCTACGCTTAACGCGACGCTCAAATACGATGATGATGTTAAGTTTGTAGATAAGGATGGAAAATCGCAAGGTCCGAAAATTCAATTTAAAGAAATATTAGGCGTAGGTTTAGCGTATAATTTCTGATTGAAAAACTCTGGATAAAACGAACGTAATGGTCTGTTGTTTGTTTTTCATTACGTAAGTTTAAAATTAGATATAAATATCTTCTATTTGTTAATAAGTTAAATTGAATACAAATTGAAAGCAAAAACATTATATTTGTTTATTACTAAAAACCAATAAAACAATAATAGATATGGTACATGATATAGATATGCTTCGGAAGTTTTATTCCGGCTTTGCTGAAAAAGTAAGCCATGCTCGTAATAACATAAATAAATCAATGACCCTGGCAGAGAAAATTCTTTATGCCCATCTTTATAACCCACAAACAATTCAATCGTATAAGAGAGGTGAAGATTATGTGAATTTCCGTCCGGATAGAGTAGCTATGCAAGATGCTACCGCCCAGATGGCTTTACTTCAGTTCATGAACGCAGGGAAAGAAACTTCTGCAGTACCTGCTACCGTACATTGCGACCACCTTATTCAGGCAAATATGGGTGCTAAAGCTGATATTTCGACAGCAACTGATAGTAATCGGGAAGTATACGATTTCCTTAAATCTGTTTCAAATAAATACAACATTGGTTTTTGGAAACCGGGAGCTGGTATTATTCATCAAGTAGTACTGGAAAATTATGCGTTTCCCGGAGGAATGATGGTCGGCACAGATTCGCATACACCAAATGCCGGTGGTCTTGCAATGATTGCCATTGGAGTAGGAGGAGCTGATGCAGTGGATGTGATGAGTGGTATGGAATGGGAACTGAAAATGCCTAAACTTATCGGCGTAAAACTGACAGGTAAATTGAACGGATGGGCTTCTCCTAAAGATGTTATTCTGAAAGTAGCCGGAATTCTGACTGTTAAAGGGGGAACAAACTCCATTATTGAATACTTTGGAGACGGAGCTTCTTCTCTTTCTGCTACAGGAAAGGCTACAATTTGTAATATGGGTGCTGAAGTTGGAGCAACCACTTCTTTGTTTGGGTTTGATGAAAACATGGCTGCTTATTTGCGTAACACCGGACGTAGTCAGATCGCAGAATGGGCAGAAAAAGTAGCCGAACATTTACAACCGGATCCGGAAGTAATTGCTTCGCCGGAGAAATATTATGACCAGGTGATTGAAATCAATCTATCTGAACTTGAACCTTACATTAACGGACCGTTTACTCCGGATGCTGCAACTCCAATTTCTCAATTTGCTGCAATCGTTAAGGAGAAAGGATACCCACGTAAAATGGAAGTTGGCTTGATCGGTTCTTGTACGAACTCGTCTTATCAGGATTTAAGTCGTGCCGTTTCCATTGCTCGTCAGGCCAGAGCCGAGCAGATTGAAGTAGCTGCTCCTTTAATTATAAATCCGGGATCTGAAATGATCCGCTATACAGCGGAAAGAGACGGGATATTAAATGACTTCGAACAAATCGGCGCTGTTATTATGGCGAATGCCTGCGGACCTTGTATTGGACAGTGGAAAAGGCATACGGATGATAATACGCGTAAAAACTCAATTGTGACATCTTTCAATCGTAACTTTGCTAAACGGGCTGATGGAAATCCGAATACCCATGCGTTTGTTGCTTCTCCCGAATTAACATTGGCGCTTACGATAGCGGGTGATTTATGTTTTAATCCATTGACAGATACGTTAAAAACGAAAGATGGTCGGGAAGTAAAACTCAAAGAACCGGTAGGTTCTGATTTTCCTGCAAACGGATTTGCTGTAGAAGACAACGGTTATATTGCTCCAGGACAAAGTAATGAAAATGTTCAGATTGCCCCGGATTCAAATCGCTTGCAAGCTTTATCGCCTTTCTCTAAGTGGGACGGGAAAGACTATTTAGATTTACCTCTATTGTTGAAGGCTGAAGGAAAATGTACGACAGATCATATTTCAATGGCTGGTCCATGGTTGCGTTTCAGAGGTCATCTGGAAAATATTTCGGATAATATGCTGATGGGAGCAATCAATGCTTTTAATGGAAATGCAAATGCTGTATTGAATGGTCTGACCGGTGAATATGAAGGTGTTTCTTCTGTTGCAAAACAATACAAAGCAAAAGGAATTTCTTCTATTGTTGTAGCCGAAGAAAACTATGGAGAAGGGTCTTCTCGTGAACATGCTGCAATGGAACCCCGTTTCTTGAATGTAAAAGCAATATTGGTAAAAAGTTTTGCGCGTATTCATGAAACGAACCTCAAGAAGCAAGGTATGCTGGCCTTGACCTTTGTTAATAAAGGGGATTATGATAAAATAGCCGAAGGAGATACGCTTTCTGTTATTGGATTGGCAGAATTTGCTCCGGGAAAACAGTTGACCGTTGTGGTGAAACACAAAGATGGTTCTGAGGAATCATTCCCGGTTAATCACACATATAATGATTTACAAATTGAATGGTTTAAGGCAGGAAGTGCATTGAACTATTTGAAAACTAACTAATTCTATGTCAGAAAAAATAATAAAACAAAACGGAGAACTTATTGTTCCGCATCATGTTATTATTCCTTTTATTGAAGGAGATGGAGTAGGGGCGGAGATTACACCCGTAAGCCAGCGTATTGTAGATGCAGCGGTAGAAAAAGCATATAACGGTGAACGAAAAATAGAATGGAAAGAAGTACTTGCCGGTGAAAAAGCATTTAATGCAACGGGTAGTTGGCTTCCTGAAGAAACTATGACAGCGTTCAGAGAATACTTAGTAGGAATAAAAGGTCCATTAACTACTCCTATTGGCGGAGGAATCCGCTCGTTGAATGTTGCCTTGAGACAAACGTTGGATCTCTTTGTTTGTTTGCGCCCTGTTCGTTGGTTTAAAGGTGTGGAAACTCCGGTGAAAGAACCTCAGAAAGTGGATATGTATATTTTCCGTGAAAATACGGAAGATATTTATGCAGGCATTGAATGGCAGCAGGGAACGCCTGAGGCAAAGAAATTCCTAAAATTCCTTACCGAAGAGATGGGCGTAACCAAAGTTCGTTTTCCGGAAACATCATCGTTTGGCGTTAAGCCGGTTTCTATAGAGGGAAGCGAGCGATTGATCCGTGCGGCTATCGAATATGCGTTAAAACATAATTTGCCGAGTGTAACAATTGTGCATAAGGGGAATATAATGAAATTTACCGAAGGAGGATTCAAACTTTGGGGATATGCGATGGCTGAAAGAGAATTTGGAGATCGTGTTTTTACCTGGCCTCAGTATGAACAATTGAAAAAAGAACAAGGCGAAGAAGCCGCTAAGGCTGCTTTGTCAAAAGCAGAAAAAGAAGGCAAGATTATCATTAAAGATGTGATTGCCGATGCATTTTTGCAGAACACGCTACTTATCCCGGAAGAATATTCTGTTATAGCCACGCTGAACTTGAATGGTGATTACGTTTCGGATCAATTGGCTGCAATGGTTGGAGGTATTGGTATAGCTCCGGGAGCAAATATCAATTACAATACAGGACATGCCGTTTTTGAAGCTACCCACGGAACCGCTCCTAACATTGCCGGAAAGAATATTGTGAATCCTTCCTCCTTACTGCTTTCGTCTGTGATGTTGTTGGAATATTTAGGCTGGAATGCTGCTGCAACTTTAATTACGGAAGCATTAGAAAAGTCTTTTCAAAGCGGGAAGGCAACACATGATTTAGCTCGCTTTATGCCAAATGGAACATCATTAGGTACTAAGGAATTTGGGCAAATGCTTATTACTTTATTATAAACAAATTAAAATATAATGCTCATGAAAAAAGAATATATAATTTACCGTCTTTCCGAATTGGCGAAAGAGTGTACTAAAATAGACAATGAATTGTTCCCGAAGTTCGATGTGAAAAGAGGATTACGTAATGAGGATGGAACAGGTGTACTGGTAGGACTCACAAAAGTTGGTAATGTTGTAGGTTACGAACGACTGCCGGAAGGTGGTTTGAAGGCTATCCCCGGAAAATTGTTTTATCGTGGGTATGATGTGGAAGATTTAGCCCACGCTTTACTGAAAGAAAAACGCTTCGGA
Source organism: Massilibacteroides vaginae (assembly GCF_900178525.1). GTDB lineage: Bacteria > Bacteroidota > Bacteroidia > Bacteroidales > Tannerellaceae > Massilibacteroides > Massilibacteroides vaginae. Next base: position 561,517 of record NZ_FXDJ01000008.1, on the reverse strand, counting down.
TTTGAAGAAGTTTGCTATTTGTTGCTCTCTGCTAAGCTTCCGGACAAGGAGGAGTTAGCGGCATTTAAAGAATTGCTTAATGAGAATATGGCTCTTGAGCAAAAAACAAAAATGAATATTCTTGATCTGGAAGGACAAAATATCATGAATATTCTAGCGCGTAGCGTATTGGAAATGTATACATTCGATATAAACCCGGATGATACATCACGAGACAATCTGATGCGTCAGGCTATTGAGTTAATTTCTAAATTCCCGACAATTATTGCTTACGCTTATAATATCTATCGTCACAGTACACAGGGTCGTTCGCTGCATATTCGTCATCCAAAAGAAAACGTTTCTTTGGCTGAAAACTTCTTGTTTATGTTACAGAAAGAATATACAGAACTTGATGCACGTACGTTGGACTTATTGTTAGTATTACAAGCTGAACACGGTGGTGGTAACAACTCAACATTTACAGTGCGCGTTACGAGTTCCAGTGGAACGGATACTTACTCGTCAATAGCAGCAGGTATTGGTTCATTGAAAGGTCCTTTGCACGGAGGTGCTAATATTCAGGTGGCAGATATGTTTCATCATTTGAAAGAAAATATTGTTGATTGGAACAGTGTGGAAGAAATTGACGCTTATTTCATGCGCATGTTAAATAAGGAAGTATATGACAATTCCGGCTTAATTTATGGTATCGGGCATGCTGTTTACACTATTTCCGACCCCAGAGCTGTTCTTCTTAAAGAATTAGCCCGTGATTTAGCTAAAGAAAAAGGTCGTGAAGAAGAATTTAAATTCCTGGAACTGTTGGAAGAACGCGCGATCGACAGTTTCGCTAAATTTAAAGGTACGAAGAAACGTGTATCTTCAAATGTTGACTTCTATTCCGGATTTGTATATGAAATGATTGGTTTACCACAAGAAATTTACACTCCATTATTTGCGATGTCACGTATCGTAGGATGGATGGCACATCGTATTGAAGAATTGACATTCGATGGAAAACGTATTATACGTCCGGCATATAAGAATGTTTTAGACGAAGAGGCTTATATTCCTTTGAAGAAAAGATAATAAGTTTTAGCTACTATAAAGAAAGGGCGGTTGAAAATTTTCAACCGCCCTTTCTTTATATAGTAAGCTAAACTTTGTTAAGCTCCGAAATCGTCGAATAATAACATTTCACGAGGGACGCCAAGGTTATCTAACATCACTTTTACTGCATTAGACATTGGACCGGGACCGCACATGTAGTATTCAATATCTTCCGGTGCTTCATGATCTTTCAGGTAGTGATCATAAATAACCTGATGAATAAATCCTACATAACCTGTCCAGTTATCTTCCGGACGTGGTTCAGACAGTGCAATGTTGAACTTAAAGTTCGGGAATTCCCTTTCTATTTCGCGGAAATCTTCTTCGTAGAATATTTCATTCTTAGAACGGGCTCCATACCAGTAAGTCACTGTACGATCCGTAGTTTTAAGCGTTTTGAATAAGTGAAGCAAGTGCGCACGCAAAGGAGCCATACCTGCACCACCACCAATGTATAACATTTCACGTTTGGTATCTAAGATATGGAAATCTCCATAAGGACCGGACATCTTTACTTTGTCTCCCGGTTTGAGTGAGAATATGTAGGAAGACGCGATACCCGGAGTAACACCGGCTTTCCATGTTCCGGTTGCACGGTCAAATGGAGGTGTTGCAATACGAACGTTAAGGGTCACAATATTTCCTTCGGCAGGGTAGTTGGCCATAGAGTAAGCACGAATTGTTTCTTCATTATTCTTACATGTTAAAGGCCATAGTTTGAACTTATCCCATTCCGCTTTGAATCGGTCGTCAATTTCCATGTCTGCAAATTTGATATCGAATTTCGGAATAGCGATTTGCGCGTAACTACCGGATTTAAAGTTCATCGTTTCGCCTTCCGGCAATTTAACGGTAAATTCTTTGATGAAAGAAGCAACGTTATGGTTAGAAACTACTGTACATTCCCATTCGTTTACTCCGAACACCTCTTCAGGAACCTGAACTAACAGATCACCTTTTACCTTAGTCTGGCAACCAAGTCTCCAGTTTTCCTTAATTTGTTTGCGTGAGAAGAAGCCAACTTCAGTAGGAAGGATAGTACCTCCTCCTTCTAATACCTGACAACGGCATTGTCCACAACTACCACCACCACCACAAGCGGAAGACAAATAAATGCCTTCACCCTGAAGTGTATTTAAAAGAGTAGCACCTTGAGCTACACTAAACTCTTTCTCCCCATTTACAGTTAATTTCACATTACCGGAGGGAATCAATTTTGCTTTTGCATATAATAGAGTGGCTACGATAACCATTGTCAGCGTAAAGAATACGATTACACTGACGATGATTGTAAACCCACCTGATATAAGTATTGTCATCTTTATTTATTACTTAATTCGTTAATATTATATCTTCAATCCGGAGAAACACATAAATGCCATACCCATTAATCCGGTGATGATAAATGTGATACCTAACCCTTTCAATGGTTTAGGCACATCAGAATAGCCTAATTTCTCACGAATTGCAGCCAGTCCGACGATGGCCAATAACCAACCGATACCCGAACCTAATCCGTAAACAGTTGCAACGCCTACGTTCGCGAATGCTTTCTGTTGCATGAATAACACACCCCCAAGGATAGCACAGTTGATACAAAGCAAAGGAAGGAAAATACCTAACGCTGCTTGCAAAGAAGGCATAAATTGCTCGATTATCATTTCAACCAACTGACCGAACGAAGCAATAACTGTTATGAAAATGATTAAACTGATGAAACTTAAATCTACGTTTGCGAAACCTTCGCCTAACCAGCTTAATGCACCTTCTTTTAACACATAATTATCCAACAAAAAATTGATTGGAACGGTAAAGACAAGGAAAAACGTGACCGCAAGCCCTAAGCCTAAAGCTGTTTTTACGTTCTTAGATACAGCCAGATACGAACACATACCCAAATAGTATGCGAAAACCATATTTTCAACGAATACTGAACTGACTAACGTACTTAATATTTCTTGCATGTTATTTCTTATTTACCTGTTTTATTTTTCCTCCTGAAGGTCTTTATTTCTCGCTCGATGAATCCAGATAATCACAGCAATAACAATAAGTGCCATTGGTGGGAGAATCATCAATCCATTATTAACATAGCCCCAGTCATAAAAAATCTGAGGAACTATTTGTATACCTAAAAGAGTGCCCGAACCTAATAGTTCACGGAAGAAACCTACAATAATAAGAATTACACCATAGCCGGCTCCGTGACCAACCCCATCCAAGAAAGACTCCCAGGGGCCGTTGCTCAAACCGAATGCTTCCATACGTCCCATCAAAATACAGTTTGTTAGGATCAGTCCGATAAAAACAGACAACTGTTTACTTACATCGTAAGCAAATGCTTTTAATATTTCACTAACTAATGTAACCAATGTAGCGGCTACTACTAACTGAACAATAATACGGATACGGTTAGGTATCGTTTTACGGATCAAAGAAATGATCACATTCGCAAACGCAATAACCACAACAACGGAAATTGCCATTACGATAGAAGGTTCTAACTTAGCAGTAACGGCCAGTGCCGAACAAATACCAAGCATTTGTACAACAACCGGGTTTTTCTTACTAATAGGTCCCAGTAAAATATCTTTGTTTTTTCCAGAAAATAAACTCATAGTCTGCTTAGTTATTTAGATTTTAAAAATTCCACATAATTATTCAAACTGTTGTAGATCATTTTATCTACTCCCTGACTGGTAATCGTACCACCGGAAATACCATCTACGTAGTCCTGTCCTTCAGCTGTTTTACCAGGCTTCACAATGGCAATACTTTTAAACTCCCCATTTTTGAAAATTTCTTTGCCAACAAATTGGCGTCCGAAAAATGGAAGCGTGATTTCTGCCCCTAACCCCGGAGTTTCACCGGCATGACTGAAGTCTGCACCAAAAACCGTGTTCTTATCATCATTCAAAGCCAAATATCCCCACAGCGGACCCCATAAACCGGTGCCACGCATAGCGACGATATATTTGACCTGACCATCAATTTTTGTAACAAAAACCGGCAGGGCAGTTCCGCCTGCAAAAGCCTTAGCAACATCTGTCTTGAAAGCATCACCTTCAACTTTATCGCCATCTTTGTTTACAAGAAAAGTTTCCTGAACCAGTTCATCATATTTTGCCTCTACGTCTTTTGCTGTAGCTACAACATTAACGCAGCGCAGTATCTGTATCTTTTTATCAATCTCTTCGTTTTTCTTTTGCGTATCTTTTAACACCTGATTCGTGAAAGCTAATGCTGCCGCCACGAAAATTACAAGCAAAGCCGCATATATAACGGTATATAGATTACTTTGTGTATTCATATCTTATATTCCCTCTTTATTACTTAATTGCTCTCTTTAAGCGTTGTTTGATGTTTGCCTCAACCACATAATAGTCAATTAATGGAGCGAATATGTTCATCAGCAGAATTGCCAACATCATACCTTCCGGATAACCAGGGTTCAGTACACGAATCACTACAGCCATGAAGCCAACTAACAATCCATAAATGTATTTTCCTTTTTCAGTACGAGCCGAAGTAACAGGGTCTGTTGCCATAAACACGGCACCAAACGCGAAACCACCTAATAAAATATGCTCTAACGGACCTAAAGACATAGATGCTGTAGTTCCGATCAGATTAAACAACGATGCGGTTACGGCACCTCCGATAAATACGGAAAACATTGTTTTCCAACTGGCTATTTTGGTAACTAATAAAATAACGGCTCCGATAAGGATCGCTAATTTGGAAGTTTCACCTATTGACCCCGGTATTAAACCGATAAACATATCCATTAATGATAAAGGATCGCCTAATACGTCGGTAACGGCTGTGCTGTTTGTTGTTGCTGTACCAATCTGTCCTAAAGGAGTTGCTCCGGAGAATGAATCTACAACTGTGCCATCTCCTAAACCAAAAGTAGTCGATGTGCGTACAAACACTTTATCACCGGACATGGCTGCCGGATAAGCAAAGAATAAGAATGCGCGCGTAACTAACGCCACATTAAATATATTATAACCGGTACCACCAAATACTTCTTTCGCAAAAATAACCGCGAATGCCGTAGCAATAGCGATCATCCAAAGCGGTGTATCTACAGGTACGATCATTGGGATCAACATACCTGATACCAGGAATCCCTCTTGAATTTCTTCTTTTTTGATCTGGGCAACGACAAATTCAATACCTAAACCAACACCATACGAAACGATGATCTGAGGTAATACTGCCAGAAAACCAAAAATAAATGTCGCCCAAAAACCCGGATCTGCGCCAATTGCCAGATTGTGTTGGTGACCGACATTATACATACCAAATAATAGAGCAGGAATCAAAGCGATGATTACCACTATCATGGTACGTTTAGAATCTATGCTGTCGTGAATGTGCACTCCTGATTTTGACGTTGTGTTCGGTGTAAATAAAAAAGTTTCGAACCCGTCAAAGACAGAACGGAACATTCCCAGCTTTCCCCCCTCTTCAAAATTAGGCTTAATCTTGTCGAGATATTTTCTTAACGCTTTCAATGTGTATTCTGTTTATTGTATTATTAATTCATTTCCTTATAAAGAAGATCCAGTCCGTTACGAACAATCTTCTGTAACTCGATCTTAGATGTATCCACCACTTCGCACAAGGCGAAATCCTCAGGAGCTACTTCGTAAATTCCCAGATTTTCCATCTTGTCAATGTCAAAAGTGATAATAGCCTTCAGCAGATATTCAGGGAATATATCCATCGGGAATACCTTGTCGTATTCGTTGGACATAATCATGGCGCGTTTACCCCCTTTGATACGGGCGTCGATAACACGTTCTTTCTTAACACCGCCAAACAGACTGCTTAAGAATGTATATCCTGCGCTGAATTTATTTACACCTAAAGCGGCCCAACCTAAAAACTCATGGGTTTCGTCTCCTTCCGGAAGTGTGCTGATTTGTGTGTCGTAGAATCCGAGGAATTCTTCTTTAGAAACTTTTGTTCCTGTCAGTACATCTCCGCTAACGATACGAACGTTTCCTTGCGTAGGTTGCAGTTTGTCTCCAACTAAACTGTTAATGTCGCAACCTGAAATGGCTTTCACATATCCTGTTTTGGATAGTTCGGAGCCGGTTAGCGCGATCAAACGGGTAAAGTCGGCAATGCCGGTGTTAAATAAACGGCCAATCTGAATTACATCGTCAGGACGAACAGCCCAAACAGTTTCTCCTTTATTGACTGGTTTGATTTGATTAATTTGTATACCTAAGTTTCCTGCCGGATGAGGTCCTTCAAACTCAACAACTTCAGCGTTGTTCACTTTAATGGCCGATCCTTTTTTCAAACTGACATATAATTTTCCGTCGGTTAATTTAGCGAGCGCATCAATCCCTGTTTGAAAATCGTTTTCCTGTCCTTTTATCACAAAATCGAAATTTGGCGCAAGAGGAACAGTGTAAAACGCAGAAACAAAAATATCGCGTGGAACTTCGTTCGGACGCGCTATGATGTCGTAAGGACGTTGTTTGATACAAGGCCAGAGGCCGGCATTTAAAAGTGCTTCTTTTATTTCTTCACCGTTGAGGGATGAAACACTTTTCTTTCCGAAATCTTCGTATTGGTTTTCCGCGTCGGGCTTAACAACGACGCTAAGCACTTTACGCTTTTCACCTCTGTTCACGGCAGTTACTTCACCGCTTACAGGAGAGACGAATTTGATTTCGGGATAGGTCTTGTCTATGATAAGGACAGAACCGGCTTTAACTTTATCCCCTACGCGGACAACAACCTTTGGGGTAATACCGTTAAAATTATCTGGAACGATAGCATAATTAGCGCTACGCCCGTTCGATAACAGTACTTCCGCGGGTTTGCCTTTCAGTTGGATGTCTAAGCCTTTTTTAAGCTTAATCACATTTGTCATAATACAACTTAAGATGTTTATGTAATTTTATCGCAAAAATACACATTTATTTATGTTTAAGAGCATGATGACCTAATTAATTAATGAAATAAATCCATAAATTTGTATCCTTATAGAATAAAAGTCGTAATAGGTATGAAACGAGTAGTATCCTTCTTATTTTTGTTTCTGATTGTTGCTTTTAATGGTAAAACAGAGGAAATTTATAACACTTCTGTTTTTAGCCGGACAATTAAAAATTTACAAATAAAAAACGCGGGTGAATTTTTTTCAAATCCGGTGATAAATCTGAACGGTGATAAGCAATTGGAAATAAATTTTGATGTGTTGGGTGATGGTTATACCCGTTATGCGTATTCTATTGTGCATTGCAACGCGGATTGGACCCCTTCACCGGTTTTACCTATTGAGTATATTTCCGGATTTCAGGGGACCACGATTGATGATTTTGCCAACTCAATGGCAACGACTACTGCTTACGCTAATTATCGGTTTTATTTGCCTAATGAAGATGTTCAATTCAAACTGTCCGGCAATTATGCGGTGAAAGTTTACGACGAATCCGAGCCCGACAAGATTCTTTTTACGGCTTGTTTCTATGTAGCTGAATCTCTTGTTTCGATAAGCACGAAAATATCGGGTATTACTGATATCGATGTGAATAAAAATCATCAGCAACTTGAATTCTCCATTGATCACAAAAACTTTCCTATTCCTCATCCCCTTACTGATATGAAGGTTTGTGTTTATCAAAATGAACGCCGGGATAATTTTGTGACCGATCTTAAACCGTCCTCCATTTTGCAAAACCAATTGGTCTATTCGCATAATAGTGAACTTATTTTTAAGGCGGGGAATGAATACCGGAGGATGGAGTTTCTGAGCAATAAATACAATGGAATGCATGTGGAGCAGGTTCAGTTTTTTAATCCATTTTATCACATGACACTTTTCCCGGATCACAGCAGAAATCAGTTCTCTTACCAATACGATCAGGATCAGAACGGACGTTTTTTTACGCGATGCAGCGATTGTAGCGATCCGGATACGGAAGCCGATTATTTCATTGTTCATTTCACCTTGGCAGAGGATGAAATTCCGGGGGGGGATGTATATCTTAACGGACAGTTTCTTTGCAACAACTTCAATGAGGAGAGCCGGATGGAGTATAACCATGAAGCCGGGCAGTATGAAAAAAGTTTGTTGCTGAAAGCCGGTAGTTACAATTACCAATACCTGTTTGTGCCTGATGGAGAAAAAATAGGCCTGACTTATCCTGTTGAAGGGGATTTCGCAGAAACGGAAAACGAATACACCATTGCGGTTTATTACCGTCCGATAGGTGCGCGTTATGATCGCCTGATTGGTTTTGAAAGAGTACAGAACAGCATGTCAGTGTTTTGATCCTTACCAAACCTTCTTCCCCATAAGATAAGTGGCTGAGATGTTTCCTTTCATTATAGGTCGATTTTTCTTATTCTGCTGATAAGTTCGTCCATCCTTTCAATAATTGTATCGAATGATTTTTTGTTTTCATCGTAAATGAAACTCTCTTTCATATTTTCGTAGTCTTTTCTCCAGCTACCTATCAAATGGTCCGGAGGAGAAATTTGTATCAGAGCCGGTGTATGCGTCGCATAGTCAATCTCTTTCAAGTTGTTGAACTTTTGTCTGTGATTGACTACCGCCTTATATAAATCAATGTTCTCCAATGCTGATTGCGCAAATGAACTATCCATCATCTTTTCCAGATCATACAGATGTCTCGACATCCTATCCGTACGTGGATTTTCCTTTTGATACTCCTCGTGCAACAAGAATATCTTTTCCAAAAAGGTTCGTTCCGGCAATACCGATTTAAAAAGACATGTTAGCTTGCTGTCAATTACTGGGAAATGGGAATGGATAAGCGTAGTTATTTCTTGTTTTACAAATGGTTCATCCAATGACATAGCACTAAACTCAATCTTTATAACCGGAAGTAGGTAATCTATTCTATTCGGAAGAATACTCTGATATTTTACTTCCACAACAGTAACCATATCGCTGCTGTTTTTGGTAATAAGCTCAATTTTATAACCTGTTATTCCTTCTGAAGAAAGTATGCCATCTAACTCCGGAAGTAGTTTCTTATCTATATAATGAAATGCCTTTCTGCGAATTTTAGTTCGTTGTTGATTTGTTTCTTCGGGTAAGTGAAAGAAAGATCGGTTTATAGCCAAATCAATATCTTCACTAAACCGATTAATCAGTCCCCATGATTTACTGAGCGACGTTCCACCTTTGAATTGAAGAACGTCAGCCCAAGACGTTTTCGAGAGTGCTACTAAAACGACACTTACCCACCAATCCTTTTCTATCGCTTGTTCTGCTGCAATCCTTTTAGCTTCAGCTGTCTGTTGTAACAAAACCAATTTCTCTTCATTGGTATAATTCAGCCAAATACTCATTCTGTTACTGTTTTTATGATTGGTAGAAGTAATTCCTTAATCCATACTGGCGATAGGTATAGGTCGTGCATCATGGTTGCCCGTTCATTAGCCGCACCCGCCGTAATAAGTTCAACTATTCTGTTCCTCATTTCGTTAGTCACACGGTTTTCTCCAACTTCTTTTAATGCAATGATAATCAATGGAAGAAGATTGCCTTTGAACTGAAAATTTTTTTGAACAACATTTTTGAAGACAATATTTCTTTCGCCAACCTTCACTTTTCGCTTTGCACCATTGGTTATATAAACAGCATTCATGGGTACTTGCGTAGAAAACCCCAATATGTTTAATGCTGTATCGCCTGTAGGCATAATTTGTGCTTTATCACGCTCAGCTATTTTATGGGCAATTTGGTCAATAGTAGGATAGACAATACCAAACTGTGTTTTTTGGGGATTTATATAAATACCGGTTGCCACACGGACAATGACGCCTTCGTTTTGTAGACGGGACAGTGTTCGCGTAACGAGATTATCGTTGTTTAAATCTTCAAAATCATTGATTGAGAATAATTTACCCTTTTCAGATTGGCTAACTCGCTCTCTTATTTTTTTTGAAATACTATCATCCATAACTGGTATTCTTTTATCTAATGTGTCCGAAATATTCGGTAAATTTCGGACAAATGTAATGAATTATTTCCGTTTAACGATTACAGGTAAGTATTCTGTTATGACATCATAAAACGAATACGCCATTGCAGTTTATTACCGTCCGATAGGTGCGCGTTATGATCGCCTGATTGGTTTTGAAAGAGTACAGAACAGCATGTCAGTGTTTTGATCCTTACCAAACCTTCTTCCCCATAAGATAAGTGGCTGAGATGTTTCGGTCGTCGCCTAATGTTTGTAATCCGAACAATTGGTTTTCGATTGTCCATTTGCCGGAGCGCACTAAATAATCACGTCTTAGTTGTTGGGTAGGGGTGGTTGCGCTGTTTACGACTATGAAATCGGCTTCTGTTCCGGGTAGGAAACTGCCTGTTTTATCTGCCATATTCAATGCCTTGGCTGTGCCCAGGGTTGATTTGTATAATGTTTCCAATACGGACATCGAATACCCTGTTGTTTGCTGAATTTTGTAGGATTCGGCCATTGTTTTCAGCATGGAAAAAGAGGTTCCGGCACCTACGTCGGTGGCAAGAACTGTCTGTATGCCCATGTTATTCGCGCGCTTCATTTCGAAAAGTCCGCTTCCTAAAAACAGATTGGAAGTAGGACAATGCGCAATGATGGCTTTTGCCGCGGCTATTCTTTTCAGCTCGCTGTCTGATAAATGAACGCCGTGTCCTAACAGCGTTCGGTCTGTTATTAGTCCTGCCCGTTCGTAAACTTCCAGATAGTCCGAACAACCGGGATATAATGCTAAAGTAGAAGCTATTTCGTTTCGGTTTTCAGATAAATGCGTCTGTATATAAGTGTCCGGATAGAGAGCGTGCAAACGACCAGCCATACGGAGCTGTTCCGGGGTGCTTGTCAGGGCAAAACGAGGGGTGATCGCATAGCTGTTTCTTCCGCTTCCATGCCATTTTTCGATTAATTCCCGACACGCTTTTTCTCCTGTTTCCACGTTGTCTGTCAGCCCTTCCGGTGCATTTCTGTCCATGAGGATTTTGCCTGTGATAAGGCGCATATTGTATTCGGAAGCAACTTGGAATAACGCATTGACCGAGTTGGTATGAACCGTAGGGTAGGCCACGCATGAGGTTGTGCCGTTGCGAAGTAATTCTTCAATAAAACTACGTGCGATACGAGTCGCGTGATCGGCTGCGTTAAATTGCAGTTCGGCCGGAAAAGTATAGTCGTTAAGCCAATCGAGCAATTGTTTGCCGTACATTCCCAACATTTCCGTTTGAGCATAATGCACGTGCGCGTCAATCAGGCCGGGCATAAGTAATTGTCCGCTGTAATCCGTTTCCCGAATCGATGCGTATTTAGATTTGAGAGACGCGTAAACTCCGGTTTCCAACACCTTACCGTCGGCAATAACAAGCGCTCCGTTGGGGATAAATTCATAAGAATCTTTATACTCCAAAGGCGATTTTGTGAAATGAAATATATCTCCTTTAAATAAATGATGTTTCTCCTGCATATTGCCCAAATTTATAAAAAAGCCGGTAATGTATGCAACACTTGTCTGCACAATCACATTTTTTCAATTTTAAGTTAAAATTGGGGGAAAAGTTACTTTTTTATGCTTGAGATCAATTAGTCTGAATATCAGCTTCTTGTATAGTGGTAAAAACATAAAGGTTATTTTTCCAAAAATAAAGGTTATTTCCGAAAAAATAAAGGATATATTTTAAAACATATAGTATTGTAAAAAACAAGCGGAATATATCCCCGGATTTATCGTGAATCTGAATTGTTAAACAGGCTCTTAGTCGGAGTCGGTTTTTATCCGGAATTTTCACCAGATCGTTATGCCGGTATAGACGCGATACCGCGTGTCTATACCGGATTATGCGTTGCTAAGAAATCAATGTAGTGAGCGATTCTTTCGCGTCGCCCAACAGTAAGGTTACCTTATCCTTCATTTCGTAAAGCGGATTAGGCACTCCGGCGTATCCGGGATTTAAGTCGTAGTTGCAGATAATAATGTGTTTTGCCTGATCTACATTCAATACCGGCATACCATATATTGGGGTGTCTACAGCATCACGGGCGGCCGGGTTGAGCACATCGTTTGCTCCGATCACAATTACAATATCCGTATCCTTGAAGTCATCGTTCACGGCGTCCATTTCGTATAACTTGTCGTAGGGCACATCGGCTTCTGCCAATAATACGTTCATGTGTCCGGGCATACGTCCTGCAACGGGGTGTATGGCGTATTTTACATCCGTTCCCTGTGCTTCAAGTTTATCCGCCAATTGCCTTACCAAGTGCTGAGCTTGTGCTAACGCCATACCATATCCGGGTACAATAATTGCCCGTTTGGCGTTTTTCAGCAGGGAGGCAGTGTCGTTCAACGGGCTGTCCGTATTTGTTTCTTCTTCTGTAGATAGACCGGACTGCTCATCTTTATAAATCAATGTAGTGAGCGATTCTTTCGCGTCGCCCAACAGCAAGGTTACCTTATCCTTCATTTCGTAAAGCGGATTAGGCACTCCGGCGTATCCGGGACTTAAGTCGTAGTTGCAGATAATAATGTGCTTTGCCTGATCTACATTCAATACCGGCATGCCGTAAATCGGGGTGTCTACAGCGTCACGGGCGGCCGGGTTGAGCACATCGTTTGCTCCGATCACAATTACAATATCCGTATCCTTGAAGTCATCGTTCACGGCGTCCATTTCATATAGCTTGTCGTAGGGCACATCGGCTTCTGCCAATAATACGTTCATGTGTCCGGGCATACGTCCTGCAACAGGGTGTATGGCGTATTTTACATCCGTTCCCTGTGCTTCGAGTTTATCCGCCAATTGCCTTACCAAGTGCTGGGCTTGTGCTAACGCCATGCCATATCCGGGCACAATAATTGCCCGTTTGGCGTTGTTTAATAAGGTACTATAGTCGCACGGTTTAGACTCTTCAGGAGGCGTTGCTGCCGAATCGCCGGTAACCTTCACCACATTACCGCTTGCTACCGATGTTTTACCGGTCAGGATAACCATTAAATTACGGTTCATGGCACGACACATAATCTGTGTAAGAATTAACCCGGACGAGCCAACGATACCTCCGATAGAAACAACTAATAAATCGCCGATAGCCAGACCGGCAATAGCAGCGGCAACCCCGGCTAAAGAAGTTAGCAAGGAAATTGTAATCGGCATATCTGCTCCACCTACACGGATGGAGAAGGCTAATCCGAATAAAGAACCGGAGAGTATGGCAAGTGTAAGAATGAAGTAAGGATCAGCTAAAACCCCGAAGCCTCTGCCTGTAAAGAAGCTCAGCGCAATGGCTGTTAAAGAACCAATAATGGTAAGCAGCAGAATAGCTTCATGATTTTTCCATATAACAGGTTTTTGAGATAATAAACGGTGCAGTTTTCCGGCTGCAACCATACTGCCTACAAAAGTTACCATCCCCACAATAACTGCAACTACAGCAGTTACGTTTACAAACAAAGGGTACTTTATCACTTCATCAACACCAATGCCAATATAAGTAAGTCCGCCTACAATCGCTCCCGCAAGTCCGCCAAGACCATTAAGCATGGCAACGGTTTGTGGCATCTGCATCATCTGTACCTTACGTGCAATGTATGCACCAATAACACAACCCACAAGGATGAAAACATAAATGGTAGTGACTTCTACGATTTTGTAGTGTAATAACGTGGTTATAAAACCGGCAAGTAAAGAGAGTGAAAGAATTAAATTTCCCCGGGTGGCTGTTTTAACTTTGCTCATCATCGATATACCGGCGAGGGCTAACAGAGAGAGCAGGCCACAAATGATATAATATAATGTGTCTGTCATTTCTTGTCGGAGTTATCTTTGTGTTTAAACATTTTCAGCATTCGATGTGTAACGGCAAAACCGGCTACGACATTTACTGTGGCAAGAATTATGCCTATACCACCGAAAACCTGTCCGATAAGCATATCGGCTCCTTCTGTTTGGTAAGAGTAACCTACAGTTACAACAGCGCCTAACAGACAAATACCGGCCAGAGCATTCATGCCTGTCATCAAGGGAGTATGCAATAGACTGGGCACATTTTTTATAATAAAGTATCCTACAATCGAGGATGCGATAAAAATCAGGATTAAAAAGATCGGATTCATTTGCTTTTATTTTGTGATAGGTGGTGTATGTAGATGCGCGCGGTCGTGCGCATCTACAGTCAGAAAAATTCTCAATCCGGTTATTGTTGCATAGCCTCCAGTGTTCCGGCATGCACTATTTCACCGTCAATAGTAACCAATATGGATTTAACTATTTCGTCAGTCGTATCTAAACTTATTTTACCGTCTTTGATCAGGTATTTCGCTAAGTTGTATACATTATTAGAGAACATCCATGTTGAGCTGCTGGGGAGCATTCCCGGAATGTTTTTAATACCTATTATTGTAACGCCGTGTTTTACTTCGGTTGTTCCTGCCGGAGTTATGTCGCAGTTGCCGCCCTGATCAACGGATATGTCAACGATAACCGAACCGTTTTTCATTTCCTTTACCATGTCTTCCGTTATAAGTATAGGGGCCACTTTGCCCGGCACTAAAGCACTGCAGAAAACAATGTCCATATCTTTGATCGTTTCACGTAGTTTTTCACGCTCTTTCTCCACCCATTCTTTCGGTAAATTTTTTGCATAGCCACCTTCAGCGATTGCTAATTCGGAAGGAACTCCGGCATCCACTATTTTTGCACCCAAACTTTGAGCTTGTTCGATTGCCGCCGGACGAATATCTGTTGCATACGTGATCGCTCCGAGTCGTTTCGCGGTAGCTAATGCCTGCAATCCGCCTACGCCCACACCGATAACCAATACTTTAGCCGGAGGTATGGAACCCACCGCGGTGAACATAGGAGGCATAAATTTAGACATCGCGTTTGCGGCCAATAAAATACCTTTGTATCCCGCGCATGTGCTCATAGAGGTGAGCGCGTCCATAGTTTGCGCCCGTGATATACGGGGAACACCATCAAGGGTCATGCTTGTAATGCCGTTTGCCGCCAGTTTTTTTACCATTTGGTGGTTAACCGGAGATGCCGGATGTATAAACGTGATCAGATGCTGACCTTTATGCATCAGGTCTACTTCATGGGTGTCATACGTTTTGTTGAACAAGGGCTCTTTTACCTTTAAGATAAGATCGGCTTTTTCAAAAACTTCTTTTGCCGAATCAATGATTTGAGCTCCGGAATTTATGTAATCTTCATCGAAATAGAAAGATCCGGCACCTGCGTTTTTTTCTACTAAAACTGTTGCTCCATCTGCAATAAACTTTTTGACTGTTTCCGGTGTTGCAGATACGCGCGCTTCGCCGGGCATAATTTCTTTAGGAATTCCAATAATCATAATAATATTTTTTTAATTGTTTTAAAGCCGCTTTCAGGTGCTTTGAATATGAATAACTATTTTTGGCAGACCTGAGCGTTTACAAAGTGATACAAATATATAAAATATTAGAATCCAAACTGAAACTAAGGTATATATGATAACGGTAGGTTAAGGAATTAATGTTTTTTGCATTTTTCAGCCTGTTAAACACTATCTTTGTGGCTCGATATATGACTTAAACGTCCGAATAAATACACAATGGAAAGAAACACGATCAATCAGATTATCAGATTACTTAAAAAAGAAGTTGTTCCGGCTATCGGTTGCACCGAGCCGGTTGCTGTTGCTTTGGCTTCTGCCAGGGCTACTGAGTTGTTGGAAGCTAAACCGGATCGGATTGACGTTTTTCTTAGTGCGAATGTGCTGAAAAATGCCATGGGAGTGGGAATTCCCGGAACCGGAATGGTGGGGCTGCCTATTGCTATTGCTTTAGGTGCATTGATTGGAAAATCGGCTTATGGACTGGAGGTATTGCGTGATCTGACACCGGAAGCGGTGGAGGAAGGGCGTAAAATGATAGCTGATAAGATGATTTTTGTTTCGCTGAAAGAAAATGTAGACAAGCTTTATATCGAAGTTGTATGTTCAAATAAATCAGTCAGCGCAAAGGCGATTATTTCGCATGGACATACGCAATTTGTTTACCTGGAAAAGGAGGGCGTGGTCTTGCTGGATTCTACTTCTGCTGTTTGCAAACCGGATGAAAATGGGGAAGAGACTGATTTTCGCCTTTCATTTGCAACGGTATATGAGTTCGCGATGACTGTGCCTTTGGAAGATATTCGTTTTATTCTGGATGCTGCCCGGCTGAATAAGAAAGCGGCTGAAGAAGCATCAAAGCATGAATATGGTCACTCGGTGGGCCGGATCGTAACCGGAACGTATGGTAAAAAATACATGGGAGATACTTCGCTGACCCGTATGTTGGCAATGACTTCCTCGGCTTGTGATGTGCGTATGGATGGAGCGATGGTTCCGGTAATGAGCAATTCGGGCAGTGGAAATCAGGGAATCGCGGCTACGCTACCTGTTTTGTCTTTTGCCGAAGATGTGCAATGCACAGAGGAACAATTGATCCGCTCGTTGATGTTAAGTCATTTGATGGTTGTTTATATAAAACAGAGTCTTGGCCGTTTGTCTGCCTTGTGCGGTTGTGTAGTTGCTGCTACCGGAGCAAGTTGTGGAATAACATACCTGATGGGTGGAAACAGGGAGCAGGTTTCATACGCGGTAAAGAATATGATCGGCAACCTGACCGGAATGATCTGCGATGGAGCCAAGCCAAGTTGCGCGATGAAAGTTTCCAGCGGTGTTTCCACGGCTATGCTTTCCGCGTTGATGGCTATGGAAAATAAAGTGGTGACCGATATTGAAGGTATTATTGACGAGGATGTAGACAATACAATCAGCAACCTTACGCGGATAGGTTCCATAGGAATGGAAACGACCGATAAAATGGTACTTGAAATTATGACCGGAAAAAAACAGAATACTTCCACCGAAAAAAAGAATTATTAATATCTTTGAGTTTTGAAAGAAGATTTTAGTTTATGATGATCAAAGAGAATTTAATTGATGATATAAGGATCAAGTGGAAAAATATCCAATCCTATCTGTCTGAAAAAGGGTATGATGCTTGTTTGTTGAGCATGGATGTAAACCTCTTTTACGTATCCGGACAAATTTATAATGGTTATTTTTATCTTCCGGCTACCGGTGATCCGCTTTTTTTTGTAAAACGCCCGAATGGGTTGGACGGTAAATCGGTTTTTTATATCCGTAAACCGGAACAAATAGTCGATTATATGGCTGATCTCGGAATGGAAAAGCCTAAGTCGATCATGCTTGAAGCCGATGAACTTACTTATAATGATTATGTAAGGTTACAGGCTTTGTTTACACCGGAAAAGACGGGTAATGCAACAACAATGATGCGTGAAATCCGCCGGATAAAAACTCCCTGGGAGATCGAACAGTTTAGAATTTCAGGTAAGATGCATACAAAGACTTATTCTGAAATTCCCGAATGCTATCGCGCAGGAATGACTGATCTCGAATTTCAGTACGAAATAGAACGGCGAATGAGGAAGAACGGTTCTTTTGGCGTTTTTCGTACGTTCGGATCAAATATGGATATTTTTATGGGGAGTATTCTTGCCGGAGAGAATGCAGAGGCTCCTTCTCCGTTTGACTTCGCTTTGGGTGGGGCCGGAGTAGATGTTTCCTGTCCGATTGGCGCAAACGGAACATTACTCAAAGACGGCACAGCCGTTATGGTTGATATGGCCGGTAATTATACCGCGTATTGCACAGATATGACACGGGTATTTGCCGTAGGTAAACTGCCTGAATTGGCTTATAAAGCACATCAGGTGTCTTTGGATATACAGTATGAAATGGAAAGTAAAGCTCAGCCCGGATTTTCTACTGCGGAAATTTTTAATCTGGCGGAATCGATTGCCGGTAAAGAGGGTTTGTCAGCGTATTTTATGGGAACTAAGCAACAAGCTAAATTCGTGGGGCACGGTATCGGGCTTCAGATAAATGAATTGCCGGTGCTTACTGCTCGTTCTAAAGATTTGCTGGCGGAAGGAATGGTGTTCGCCCTTGAGCCTAAATTTGTTATTCCCGGAGTGGGAGCTGTGGGTGTTGAAAACAGTTATTTGGTAACAGCCGCAGGGGTTGAAAAGCTTACCTGTGCTGCTGAAAATATTATTAATTTTTAAATGATAATCAAGCTATGAAAAGAACTCTTGCATTAGGTCTTCTGCTTTTAGCGATTTTGTTGCCCTTGAACGCGACAAACAAAGGAGAAGTAAAACCTGTAAAGAATTTAATCGTGTTGATTCCGGATGGTGCATCGTTGGCTACAATGTCGACTGCTCGTTGGTTGCAATGGTATTCTAACCCGGACAAACCGAAGTTGAATATTGATCCATACCTATGTGGTACGGTGCGTACGCATTCGTCTAATGCTCCTATCGGAGATTCGGCGCCTACTACGTCTTGTTATATGACCGGTCATCCAAGTCGTACAGGCTACGTGTCTACTTATCCTGTTGCAGATCCGGGTAATGATATCTATCCGATGGATCCTGAGCGTGCTTACCAACCGCTGATAACCGTATTGGAAGCTGCGAAATTATTGGATGGCAAGGCAGGCGGACTTGTTTTTACTTGTGAATTTCCACATGCTACACCTGCCGACTGTTCTGCGCATAGCTACAATAGAGGAAAGTATGAATGGATCGCTCCGCAGATGGCACACAATGATTTGTCTGTCGTTATCGGTGGAGGAACGACGCTGCTTCCTGCTGAAAGCGAAGCTTATCTGAAAGCAAACGGCTATTCGGTTTACAAAGATGATTTGAAAGCCATGCGCGCCGATAAGGGAGACAAGATGTGGGCTTTATACGGTGAAAGAGATATGGATTATGATCTGGATCGTAACGTGAACGAACAGCCTTCTATTGAAGAAATGACGCGTATTGCTATTGAAAAACTGTCTCGAAACGAAAATGGTTTCTTTTTGATGGTAGAAGGTAGTAAGGTTGACTGGGCAGCACATGGCAATGATCCTATTGGTATGGCTACTGATTTCATCGCTTTTGATAAAGCGTGTGGAGTTGCATTGGATTTTGCACGTCAAAACGGAGAAACAGCTGTAGTTATCCTACCCGATCATGGTAATAGCGGACTCAGTATTGGCGTAAGTCGTTGTACCGGATATGATAAGTTGTCAAAACATCAGTTGTTCGGACAGTTCTCCAAATTTAAAATGACGGCTCAGGGATTTGCTCGTAAGGTTAATGAAATCCCTGCGGCTGAAGTGCAGAATCTTTTCAGAGAATATGCCGGATTTGAATTGAGTGAACAGGAATTACATGCGTTAAACAACTGTAAAGACTATAAAAATAGTCCTATTCCTGAAGATCAACGTTCGGCGGATGGGGTTGAGGCTTCTATGTATAGTGGTTCGCTTACCTCTTTTATGGCAAAAATAATTACATCTAAGACTTGTTTTGGTTTTACAACGGGTGGACATACCGGCGAGGAAGTTTTCCTGGCTGCTTATCATCCGCAAAACACAATACCGTTAGGTATGCAAACGAATATAGAGTTGAACCAGTATCTTTGTGAAGTTATGGGCTTCAGTGGAAAATTAGATGATTTAAGCAATCAATATTTCGCAAAGCATACCGACGTGTTCAGTGATTATAAATTTGAAGTAATACCTTCAAAAGAGGAGGGAGGCTTACCTGTTTTAATTGTTAAGAATAAGAAGAAACAGCTGACAATTACGCCTTTCTCTAATATTGTGAAGGCCGGCAAGAAAGCCAATGAAGAAATCCGGTTGAATTCGGTGGTTGTTTATGTAGATAAAAACAATACATTTTATTTACCGCAAGCATTAACAGATTACTTGAAATAATAAAAAGCGGAGGCTGAAAGGTCTCCGCTTTTTTTATACATTTGCATATATAGACAGAATACTTAAAACATGAAAAGTAACAGTTTAGTTTCTATTGATCAGTGTACTGAAGAGGATATAATCCGTATCTTGGATAACGCGGCTTTATTTGAAGCGAACCCGAATCGGCGATTGTTGGAAGGAAAGGTGGTAGCTACTTTGTTTTTTGAACCTTCCACGCGTACCCGACTGAGTTTTGAAACAGCAATTAACCGTTTGGGTGGACGAGTGATTGGTTTTCAGGACGCCTCTACAACAAGTTCCTCCAAGGGTGAAACATTAAAAGACACCATTCTTATGGTGAGCAATTATGCCGATCTGATCATTATGCGTCATTATTTGGAAGGTGCCGCCCGCTATGCTTCCGAAATCACAACTATTCCAATTGTAAATGCAGGAGACGGAGCCAATCAGCATCCATCTCAAACCTTGCTTGATTTATATTCAATCCGCAAAACACAAGGAGATTTAAATAATCTGACCATAACTATGGTGGGAGATCTTAAATACGGGCGCACAGTGCATTCGCTGATTGTGGGTATGTCTCACTTTAATCCGACTTTTCATTTCATCGCGCCGGAGGAGTTGCGTATGCCTGAAGAACAAAAAAATTTTTGTGATGAACACGGGATTAAGTATTATGAACATACGGCCTTTTCCGAAGAGATAATAAATGAATCAGATATTTTATACATGACACGCGTTCAACGTGAACGTTTTACGGATCTGGAAGAATATGAACGGGTGAAGAATGTCTATATCTTACGTAATAGTATGTTGGATAATAGTCGTGATAACTTGAGGATACTGCATCCGCTTCCGCGTGTCAATGAAATTGAATACGACGTTGACGATAGTCCGAAGGCTTATTATATTCAGCAGGCACGAAATGGACTGTTTACGCGTGAGGCCATTATCTGTGAAGTTTTAGGTATTACCATTAATTGATGTAAAGTTATGTCAGCGCAAAAAAAACGTGAAATGCAGGTTGCTGCATTAGAAAATGGAACAGCAATAGATCATATCCCCCCCGATCGCCTGTTCAAGGTAGCCAACTTGTTAGGACTGGAAAAAATGAATAATACCATTACGATCGGCAATAACTTTAAGAGCTCAAAAATGGGATCGAAGGGAGTTATTAAAATATCGGATAAGTTCTTTCAGGAAGATATTATTAACAGGATCGCTTTGATTGCTCCCAACGTGATACTGAATATAATCCGCGATTTTGAAGTGGTAGAAAAGAAAGCGGTTATATTGCCCGACGAAATTACAGCATTGGTGAAGTGTAATAATCCTAAATGTATTACCAACAATGAACCAATGCCAACGCATTTTGACGTAATAGACCGGGAAAAGGGAACGCTCAGATGCCGTTATTGCGAACGTAAAATTAACAAGGAAGATATTGTGTTAAAATGAAACAAGACTGGAAACCGGGAACGATGATTTATCCGCTTCCTGCTGCGATGATTACATGCGGAAGTGAACCGGATGAGTATAATATTTTGACGATAAGTTGGCTGGGTACAATTTGTACAAATCCCCCCATGTGTTATATTTCTGTACGACCGGAGCGTCATTCGTATCCTATTATAAAGAAGAATATGGAGTTTGTAATCAATCTGACGACAAAAGACCTGGCTTTTGCGACGGATTGGTGCGGTGTGAACAGCGGACGGACCTATCATAAGTTTGAAGAAATGAACCTCACACCGGGAAAAGCCTCTCTTGTTAATGCTCCGTTAATAGAGGAATCTCCCCTTTGTATAGAATGCAGAGTGAAAGAAATTATCCCATTAGGTAGTCACGATATGTTTATTGCGGATGTGGTGAATGTACGGGCTGACGAAAAATACCTGAATGCTGAAACCGGTGCCTTTGATATGGAAAAAGCCGGCTTACTTGCTTATTCGCATGGTAAATATTATGAGTTAGGTGAATTGGTCGGTAAATTCGGCTGGTCCGTGAAAAAGAAAAAATAAGAATTACATGAAACATTGGCTCCTCATTTTATCGCTGTTGCTTCTTTCGTGCAGTGTTTTAAAGGCTGTGGAAACTGATTCCGTGCAGATTAAGCCAAAACAAAGCGCTTATTTTAACTGGGGAGCCAAAGTAGGTTTCAGTTCCGTATTACCGGTTGTAAATACATTCACAATAGAGGATATACCTATTGAATCGAATGTAGAATATAAGGTGGGCTATATGGCAGCCCTTTTTTTACGCTTAAACTTCGATCGATTCTTTTTACAACCCAGTTTGGCCTGGCATACCACAGAAAGCAGGTTTAATTTCAATATTCCGGAAGGAGTAAATCCATTGAGATCAACGCCTACCAAACAAATGTCCGACCAATTAAATCTTAAAATCCACTCGCTCGCACTACCTGTTCTGATTGGGTATAATCTTGTTAAAGAAAAACCCTTTGGTTTATCTATAATGGCAGGTGCTTCAATGAAATACAATTATAGCATACAGTATACCTCCAATCTCGATTATTATAACGATAAATACACCACCGACGACACGAAGTTTAGAGTGAACCTGATGGGAGGTATTGGAGTTACTTTATGGCAGTTGTTTTTTGATTTTACTTACGAAGTCGGTTTAAATCATCGTGAAAAAAACTTCAAGAGGATAGGAGATGATCTCCCTTTGGCCGGAAATATCGTTCTCGACAAACGATTGAACATGATGGGCTTCTCTTTAGGATTCCTCTTCTAATCACGCTTAGAACCGGATAAGCTGTACTAATTTAGGCTTATTTACAAATCTAACCATCTTTTTCTCCAGTTCGATTAGGCCGTCGTCTTGCATATTGCGCAGTTCACGGGCTAAAGCCGGACGTGAAACCCCAAAGTATTCTGCTAACGCATGCTGGGTTCGATCCAGTTCTACCTGATTTGCTTTTTCTTCCGGCAGATTCAGCAGATAAATAATGATCTTTTGTCTGATCGTTCTGAACGACATCAGATGCAGCTTCTTACTGAGCGCGGAAGCGTAATACGCGGAAATATCCAGATAATTTTGTAGAAGCTGTTCGTGCATCCGAAGCATTTTCAAAACAGAACCCTTGGGTATAATCAGTGCTGTTACATTTTCACGTGTGGTAACCTGTACGGGAAACCGACTCTCTTTCCCAAACAAAAACAGTGGAGCTAACGGATTAGGCGCCTCAATATCCTCCACCTTGACGATTTTTCCCGAAGGATCCGTCATTTCGGCTTTAACACTTCCTTTCAGTAAAAATATCAGGCGATTGCACGGCTCATCTTGCATAGCAAGTATACTTCCTTTCGGGTAGGTAGATTCACTAACCTGAACAGACGTGAGTATCTGCTCGATTTCATCTGCTGTTAAACCGGCAAAAAGATTGGTTTTTGCGATCTCTTCTGTATTCATTGTATCATTGTATTGAATTGAGATGCTCAAATGTAAGCATACTTCTTTACATCAACCTTCTTTTCTGCATAATACACCGTTTAATGAACAAAAATACCTGAAAGTTGTGATTGAACTAATTATTAATTGTTCCCTTTTTTGCTACTATTACTATTGTTTTCTGTAAATAACCTTTATTTTCCTTTTTCCATATATATAGAAAAACTTTACCACAGATATAGAAAAGTTTTTCCACAGATATAGAAAAAGGAAAATATCCTTTATAAAAAAGAATTGACAGGTTATTCGTGTACATTTAATAGATAGAGGAGTATTACCCGTATATATAGTAATTTAAGCGGTAAGAATTTTGTTTATCACATAAATCTTTCGTTACTTTGCAACCGCTTTACGTAATCTCTGTCGGGACATGGGGCCCGTTACATTGCGTTTCGTTAAAATAACAATTAAAAGCTATACAAAAATGGATTTTATTAAAGTTGCAGAGGAAGCATTTGCTGTAAAAAAAGAGTATCCTGCATTTAAAAGTGGAGATACAGTAACAATTGCTTACCGTATTAAAGAAGGTAACAAAGAACGTATCCAGCAGTACAGAGGTGTTGTTATCCGTATCTCAGGACATGGTGACAAAAAACGTTTCACTGTTCGTAAAATGTCTGAAAACGTTGGTGTAGAAAGAATTTTCCCAATGGATTCTCCATTTATCGAAAGTATCACACTTAACAAAGTGGGTAAAGTTCGCAGAGCTAAATTGTACTACCTACGTGAACGTACCGGTAAAAAAGCAAGAATCAAAGAAAAAAGAGTTTAATCTACTCATATTTCGCAAAAAAAGGATGTACCAACACGGTACATCCTTTTTTGTTTTAAATGCTTTGTAATGGTTTAGAAAGTTTTCTTTGCGGTTAGTATTTTCTGTTTATGAAAGGAAAATTTCTTACAGGCATTCTAATTGGTTATCTACGGCAAAGTGATATAGTTTACCCCAGGCAATATTGTATGATTTAGGAGAGCTATAGGCATCAATAATACGGATGTAGATGCTGTTTGTGGATGAAATTTCTCTGATTTCAGGAGATAACTTACATTGTGTGTTGTTAATTTGGGGTATGTCTTTCCATGGAGTGGGGGATTTTCTGTAGGCTGATGGTGAAATGCCGAAATGTTCGGGAACAGATAGAGGCATGCCACAGCTTTGACAAAAGAGTTCCTTCATACAATACTTAGTTGGCTGCCCAACGTTTCAATGTTGGAAAGTAAAGTTTCATTTGAGCGATTGCTTCCTCTTTCGACATTTTTTTGTCTGAGCCTTTGTTGAATTCATCCACAAATTGAGCGCAATGGATAATCATTTCATCCATAGTCACGTTTTGTGTAAAAGTACCTTCGTTGTAACAATAGCAGCAATAGTCGTCATTGCTTGTTAAATCTTTGTTTGTTCCGTGATCGTCAGCCTTTTGAAGAGGCATTCCGCAACTTTGACAAAATTTTGTTTCCATAACCGTTTGTTTTAATTGATAATGAAACAAAGCTATCTTCTTTTTTTGATTAACTGGTTGTCCATTCTTGCGAATGATATTTTTTTTGACAAAAAAAGCGTGGCTTAACAATGAAAACCACGCTTCTAATTATTTATTCTGTTTCAATTATTCATCCAACAGGATTTCTAAAATCTGGCATGCTGCCTTGGCAACGGGTGAACCCGGACCAAAGATTGCTGCTACACCGGCTTTATAAAGATAATCATAATCCTGAGCAGGAATTACTCCTCCGGCAATTACGATTATATCTTCACGTCCTAATTTTTTGAGTTCTTCTATTACCTGAGGAACAAGTGTTTTATGTCCTGCTGCAAGTGAAGAAACACCCATTACGTGTACATCATTTTCTACAGCCTGACGAGCGGCTTCGGCCGGAGTCTGGAACAAAGGTCCCATATCTACGTCGAATCCACAGTCTGCATACCCTGTTGCTACTACTTTAGCACCACGGTCGTGACCGTCTTGTCCCATTTTCGCGATCATAATACGAGGTTGACGACCTTCTTTCTTCGCGAATTTCTCTGTCAGTTCGCAGGCTCTGATAAAGTCTGCATCTTGTTTTGTTTCTGATGAATACACGCCTGAAATAGTTCTGATAATTGCTTTATAACGTCCTGCGATTTCTTCGCAAGCATCGGATATTTCACCAAGAGTAGCACGAAGTCCGGCAGCTTTTACCGCTAATTCCAACAAGTTTCCTTTCTTCGTACGAGCACATTCGGTAATAGCATTCAACGCTTCTTTTACAGCAGCTTCGTCGCGTTTGCCACGTACTGTGTTAAGACGTTCGATTTGCTGAACGCGCACTGCGGTATTGTCGATTTCCAGAATGTCGATCGGTGCTTCTTTAGCCAAACGATATTTGTTTACACCAACAATTGTCTGCAAGTTAGAGTCGATACGTGCTTGTGTGCGGGCAGCAGCTTCTTCGATACGCATCTTCGGCAGACCGGTTTCGATTGCTTTTGCCATTCCACCCATGCTTTGTACTTCCTGAATCAGTGCCCAGCCTTTATGAACAAGTTCGTTTGTCAACGTTTCTACATAATAAGAACCTGCCCAAGGGTCGATTTCTTTACATATCTGCGTTTCTTCCTGAATATAAATCTGTGTGTTACGAGCAATACGGGCAGAGAAGTCGGTCGGTAAAGCGATTGCTTCGTCCAATGCGTTCGTGTGTAATGATTGTGTATGTCCTAATGCAGCAGCCATAGCTTCAATACAAGTACGACCTACATTGTTAAACGGATCTTGTTCCGTTAACGACCATCCTGAAGTCTGACTATGCGTACGAAGTGCTAATGATTTCGGATTCTTTGCTCCGAAGCTTTTCACAATCTTCGCCCAAAGCATACGAGCGGCACGCATTTTCGCGATTTCCATAAAGTGATTCATGCCGATTGCCCAGAAGAAAGACAGGCGAGGAGCGAAGGCATCTACATCGATACCTGCATCAATACCTGCACGCAAATACTCCATACCATCACAAAGTGTATAAGCCATCTCAATATCGGCTGTAGCTCCTGCTTCCTGCATGTGGTAACCGGAGATAGAGATTGAGTTAAATTTAGGCATCTTTTGCGAAGTGTATTCGAAGATATCAGCAATAATCTTCATGGAAAACTCCGGTGGATAAATGTAGGTGTTACGCACCATGAACTCTTTCAGAATGTCATTCTGAATTGTTCCTGCCATTTCTTCCAATTTAGCACCTTGCTCTAATCCTGCATTGATATAGAATGCCAATATAGGAAGCACAGCACCGTTCATAGTCATGGAAACAGACATCTTATTCAATGGAATACCATCAAACAATACTTTCATATCTTCCAAAGAACAGATTGACACGCCTGCTTTACCTACATCACCAACTACACGGTCGTGATCAGCGTCATATCCGCGGTGCGTAGCTAAGTCGAAAGCTACAGAAAGACCCTTTTGCCCTGAAGCAAGGTTTCTTCTATAGAAAGCATTCGATTCTTCTGCGGTTGAGAATCCGGCGTACTGACGGATTGTCCAAGGACGCATAGCATACATACCGCTATACGGGCCTCTTAAATAAGGAGGAAGACCTGAAGCATAATTCAAATGCTCCATTCCTTCAAGATCTTCTTTGGTATAAACAGACTTAACTTCTATATGTTCAGGAGTTTTCCAGTCTGCATTAATGCCGTTCTCTTTGATCCACTCTTGCGTATTAGTAGCTGTGAATCCGGCGTTTTTTATATCTATATTTTTAAAATTCGGTCTCATGATTCTTCTACTTAAGCAATTCCTAATTTAGCGTTAAAGGTTTTCAATGTTTCCAGCACGTTGCTTCTTACATTGATAAATTGAGTTATGCCTTGTGTTTTCAGGTCCTCCATGCATTCAGGAGCACCAGCAACAACAAATTCAGCTCTTCCGTTGATCGCTTTAAAAGCTGCAGGAGCAAAGTCAACGTATTCGTCGTCACTTGAACACAGTACCACTATGTTAGCACCGGCTTTTACTGCTGCTTCAACACCAGCTTCAACGGTTTCAAAACCTAAATTATCGATTACTTTATAACCTGCACAGCCAAAGAAGTTTGATGAGAATTGCGAGCGAGCCAAACGCATAGCCAGATTACCGATAGTAAGCATAAATACTTTTGGTGTATTGCCGCTTTTTTCTGTAGCCAAGCGAAGTGCTTCAAATTCTGATGATCCGCGAGAATTGTTTAATGTAGGAACCGCTTTTTCGTCACCACAGCCACAACCGCAACCGCATTCGGAATTTTTCTTTATTTTATCTCCTGCCACTTCAGTGAAGTTAGGGAACTGATTTGTTCCTAATAATACCTCACGACGGGTAGCTACAGCTTTTTGTCTTGCAATAGCTGATGCATTAACCGCATTCTGTATTTGGCCTTTATCCGCTAAAGTGGTAAAACCTCCGGCCTCTTCCACTTCAAGGAACAATTTCCAAGCCACATCGGCCAACGAACTTGTCAGTACTTCTACATAATATGAACCTGCCGCAGGGTCAGCTACCTTATCAAAATGGCATTCCTCTTTCAATAACAATTGTTGATTGCGAGCAATGCGTTCAGAGAAATCGTCTGAATTCTGATATACATCATCAAACGGAAGAACAGTTATTGAGTTAACTCCGGCAATAGCTGCCGACATTGCTTCGGTTTGCGTACGCAATAGGTTCACGTGCGCGTCATATATAGTCATGTTCCATTTTGAGGTAATTGCGTGTGCGTCCATCTTGGCCGAACAATCACAAGCCGGATTGTATTGAGCTACGATTTGTGCCCATAACCAACGAGCGGTACGGAATTTCGCGATTTCCATGAAGTAATTGGAACTTACTCCGAAATTAAACTTAATTCTTTTAGCAACTTCATCAACCGAAAGTCCTTTTTCTGTTAATTTGGCAAGCAAATCGTTACCCCATGCTAAAGCATAACCTAACTCCTGCGAAATGTAGGCTCCCGAGTTGTTTAAGAGCATTGCATTTACAGCAAGCACTCTGAATTTAGGTAATTCGGCGGCGGCGTTAAGCACTTCAATAGCCTCATCGCTCCAGTCTTCTGCCTTGTATCCTTTTAATAAAGGATTTTTAAACACATCATAATTAACCGAACCGTAACATTTGCTAAGGTCGGCACCGGCTGCTTTCAGGTAACTTGTTAGTATTCCTAAAAGTTTCGTAGCTCCGCTAAGACAGGTTCTGAAGTTTAGTTCAACCGATTCGGCTACAATGCCACTAAGTAATAGTGCAATGTTTTCTGCCGTAATTTTGTCTTTCTTGAAAGAAAACCCGAGAGAAGTAATCCCTTTATTCAAGAGATCAAGCGCTTTTTTGTTAGCAGCGGCAAAGTCTTCCACTTCAATGTCCTGCCGTACATCCCAGTTATTGTCTTTTTTAGTGCCCCTAACGAAAGGGAACTCACCCGGCAAAGACTTGATGGACTTCAGGTCTTGAATGTCTTCTTCTCTGTAAAAAGGTTTTACTTCAAACCCTTCATTCGTTTTCCAGATTAGTTTTTTCTCAAATGGCACACCTTTTAGGTCTGCCGTAATTTTCGCCATCCATTCATCTGTAGTAACCGGCGGAAATTCGGAGAAAAGTTTTTCTTTTAACTCTGACATAATGTTAGTTACTTTAATTCTTTTGGTATTAGTAATGTTCAATAATCTTACAGTTCAATAACAGACATCAAAGGTAAAATAATAATAAGGAATGAACAATAAAAGCGTGCAAAATCGAACGATGCTTATGTGTACTTATTCCTGTTGCTTATTAATTTAACATAGTATAATGACAGGAAATAGTATATCTTTGTGCATTATCCAAGAAAAAAAGAACACATTTATGAAGTTGATGCTGCAATCATACAAACTCTTATTATTTGTATTCTGCCTGTTTGGTGTTACTCAGATGCAGGCCCAACGCAAAAACACATCTTATATTAACTATATAGATAAGTATAATTCTATAGCTGTGAAACATCAGGCTAAGTATGGAATTCCGGCCAGTATTACATTGGCTCAGGGAATTTTGGAATCTGGCGCGGGCCAGAGCCAGTTGGCCAGAAAGTCAAATAATCATTTTGGTATAAAATGTCACAACGATTGGACCGGCGCGCGTGCGTATCATGACGACGACTTCCGCGGAGAGTGCTTTCGTAAATATCGGAAAGTAGAAGATTCGTATGACGACCATGCTTTGTTTCTTACCGGCAGACCTCGATACGCTAATCTGTTTAAGCTTAATGTTAAAGATTACAAAGGCTGGGCAAGAGGGCTTCAGAAAAGCGGATACGCTACCGATAAAGCCTACGCCAACAAGCTTATAAAAATGATCGAAGATTATGAGTTGTATAAATTCGATTCCAATAAAGGACGGAAAAACACCTCGGTTTCCGTGCCTTCTTCTAAAGCGATAAGTAAGCGCGCGGTTTATAAAACGCACGGTTTAATATATGTATATGCCAACGCGAATGACAGCTTCGAGGATGTGGCGAGAGATTTAGGGTTTAAACCGAAAGATCTGCAAAAATACAATGAAGTGCCGGTCGATTTTCCGCTTCAAAAAGGCGATGTTATCTATCTTCAAAAGAAAAAGAAGAAAGCCGACAAACCTTATTATGACCATGTTGTGCAAATCGGTGAATCTATGCACAGTATAGCTCAGAAGTATGGAATCAGAATAAAGAATCTGTACAAAATGAATAAGAAAAACGACGATTATGTTCCCGAAGAGGGTGACGTGTTGAAACTACGATGAATTATTTAGCTCATATTTTTCTTTCGGGTTCGGTCCGTAAACGGCAGCTGGGAAATTATATTGGAGATGCTGTAAAAGGAAAGGGGTATGAAAACTACCCCAAAGATATTGCCGATGGTATTTTATTTCATAGAGCTATTGATTATTACACAGATAACCATCCGGTTGTACGGGAGATGGTTGTTAAATTACGCCCGGATTTTGGGCGTTATTCCGCTATCTTACTGGATATTTATTTTGATTATTTTCTCGCTTCCCGGTTTCATCTGTATTCAGACAAATCGTTGACTTTTTACACAAAGAACTTTTATATTACGCTCGTTTTAAACTACCGTTACCTACCTGCCAGAATGAAAAGCTTTATGTGGCATTTTATTTTAACCGACCGGCTTGGTAAATACGCCAAACCGGAAGGAATTCGTCAATCCCTTGAAATAATGGTTAAATACCGCAACCTGGATATTTCTGTTGATAATGCTATGGTGTATCTGTCCGAACATGAAGACGAATTGTTTAACCAATTCATGTTGTTCTTTACCGACCTCAGGCTCTTTTGTCGGGATTATATAACCAAAGCCTGATACTATCCTTTAAAATCTTCTTTTAATAAGGATAAACTTATCTGTTTAAAGTATATTTTTCTTTTTCTATATCTGTGGAAAAACAGTTCGACAATTGTGGAAAAACTTTTCTATATCTGTAGAAAGCTTTTTCTATATCTGTGGAAAAAGGAAAACAAAGGTTATCGGATAAAAAATATAGGTTTAAAAAAGAAAAATAAAAGATGTGATCATTAATTGTTAATTATCTGCAATACTTGCCTTTTCTGTTTTGTTTATGTATAAGTAACTTGATTGAGTTTTTGTGTGTTAAAATGATAATGCATTTTGTGCCTCTTTACATGCTTGTAATTAGTTTTATTTTAAGCTTTATACTTTGATTAAATAGTGTATTTTAATTCGTTTTATCTATGGTTTGTGTTGCTCCGGTTATGATATGATTGAAAAAATGTCATATTAACAATAAAAAAAAGAAATAATATAGTTTGTAGTTTTAGGATGTTACTATATTTGCTGTTGTAAAAAATGGCAAAGAATAATTAATATTTGATTTTATATTCTGTTTTATATTTGTGTTTAGAATTATCTTTTTGATTGTAAAAATGGGTTATCTGTGTTAATGTGTGTTTGTGAAGAACTTTACTTAATGTTAATAAAAATGTAAAAAAAGTGTTTATGAAAAGATTGACTTATCTTTTGTTATGCTTCTTGGTAAGCATAGGAGCCACAAAGGCTCAAACGCTACCGGTGGAGGGGGTGGTTCTTTCCGCAGAAGATCGAGAACCGATTATTGGGGCATCAATTGTTGTGAAAGGTACAACCATCGGTACGGTTACCAATTTTGATGGGGCGTTTACGCTCAATGTTCCGGGTTCGGCTACTACTTTAGTGGTTTCTTATTTAGGTATGAAAAGTCAGGAAGTGGCTGTAAAATCCAAAATTGAGGTACTTCTATCTACTGATTCACAGGCTTTAGACGAGGTTGTGGTAACTGCCATGGGGCTTAACCGCGAAAAGAAATCGCTTGGTTATGCTGTGCAGGAAGTGAAAGCAGGCGAATTAACCAAAGCCGGTGCAACAAGCTTAACAAGTTCTTTGTCCGGAAAGGTAGCCGGGGTTCAAATCAACCAATTCGGGGGTTCTGTTGGTGCTTCTTCGCGTATTGCGATTCGGGGTAACTCTTCGCTTAGTGCCGATCAGCAACCTTTAATTGTTGTAGATGGCGTTCCGATTGCCAATGACACACAACGTTCCGGAGACAATACATATAATGGGGTTGACTATGGTTCCGGATTGAATGACATTAACCCTGAAGATATTGAATCTATCTCCGTGTTGAAGGGAGGATCAGCCGCTTTGTATGGTATGCGTGCCGGTAACGGTGTAATCTTGATCACAACGAAATCGGGCAAAGGCTCAAGTGGAGTTTCTATATCCTATGATATGAACATAACCATGGACAGGGTGGCAAATCTTCCAAAACTTCAGAACGCTTACGGTCAGGGACACGACGGTGATGAGTGGCATTGGAAAAACGGGAAATATTCGGATTTGAGTTATCAGGATTATGCAGTACGGTATGGGTTTGATTATGCTACCGATGTTAATACAGGCTATGATGAATCTTGGGGACCACGATTGAATGCCGGATTAAAGATTAGTCAA
Source organism: Massilibacteroides vaginae (assembly GCF_900178525.1). GTDB lineage: Bacteria > Bacteroidota > Bacteroidia > Bacteroidales > Tannerellaceae > Massilibacteroides > Massilibacteroides vaginae. The sequence continues at coordinate 529,116 of NZ_FXDJ01000008.1, read as the reverse complement.
TACGACAGTAATGGCGAATATGTGGACTGGGTGGCTCGTCCGAATAACGTGAAAGATTTCTTCCAAACGGGTGTGTCTATGAACCACATGGTTTCCGTACAGGCTAAAAGTGAAAACATCACTACACGTGCGTCGCTTTCTTTTCGTGATCAGGCAGGTACTGTGCCTAATACCGATCAAAAGAAATATTCCGGTCAGCTCAGCACGGAAATGAAGCTGAATAAGTATATTACCTATAACATGAACGCCAGCTACACCCGTACCCAAAGTGACAACCTGATTACGCAGGGTTACGGGAATAACCCGATCAATTCATTGATTACCTGGTCCGGTCGTCAGATCAACATGAAAACGTTAAAAGACAATTGGGATCAAAAGGATGCCAACGGTAATTATACGTATTATAACTGGATCGATTATTACCACATGAATCCTTATTTCTCGTTAAATGAGAATACGAACAGCTATCAGCGTGACCGTATTTTCGGTAAGTCGTCGTTATTCTATCAACCTTTTGAATGGCTGAAATTCGAAGGTCGCCTTGGTTTTGATTATTATAACGCGCAAACATTCGAGAAGCACTATTTTGATCGTGGTGATTGGCCTGATGGCGGATTTTTGCAACAAACAACCAAAAATACCGAACTGAACATGGACTTTATCGCTGCTGTAAATAAAGTGTTCGGTGATTTTAACCTTTCGGGTATTATTGGCGCGAACTACCGTGATGTATCATGGGAAACACATGATTTGGGAGCAACGGCATTAACGGTTCCGGGTGGTTACACATTGGCCAACAAACGAGGGGATGCTACAACAACAATGGACCACAGCCATATACGTTCAAATTCGGTGTATGCCAATGCTTCCCTTGGTTGGAAAAGTCAGCTTTATTTAGATGCCAGCGCGCGTAACGACTGGAGTTCAACGATTCATGAAGATTTCTTTTATCCGTCTGTAAGCTTAAGCTGGATTCCAACGGCTTCTTTTGAAAGCATTAAGGGAAATGTGCTTTCATTCCTGAAACTTCGCGCGGGTATTGCTCAGATTGGTTCTGCCACAAGTGCGTATCGCAACAGCTATTATTATTATGCCGAAACTTCCGCGTTTAACGGAGTAGCTCAGATGTATAAAAGCTATACTTATCCTAATTTTGATTTGAAGCCTGAAAGTATTACTACTTGGGAAGTGGGTACAGAAGTAGGTTTGTTTGACGACAGAATCCGTTTGGACTTGGCTTACTATCAAAAACAAACTAAAGATCAGATTCTTTCGGTAACAACATCAAACGTGATTGGTTTTTCGTCTATGCTGGTTAACGCCGGACGGATTGATAACAAAGGAATCGAAATTCAACTTAAAGGAGATGTTTTACGCAACAACGAGGGTTTGAACTGGACGTCTACATTGAACTTTTCGAAGGATAAAAGTAAGGTAATAAGCTTGTATCCGGGATTGGAAACATATCAAATCGGATGGACCTGGGGGATTGCTACTCAAGCGAGAGTTGGTTCGGCATGGGGCGACCTGGTGGGTACCGGTTATGCTCGTATTTCGGAAGAGGATGTTAAGAAAAATGTAGCCACATCAGACCAGCTTGGCGCAATAAAAGTAAATGCAAACGGCAGACCGACTACGGCTTCTGCTTCGGTTATTGGAAATGTTACGCCTGATTTCTTGATGGGATGGCGCCAGGATTTCAATTATAAAAACCTCGCTTTCGGATTTTTACTTGACTTACGTGTAGGCGGTGATATTTGGTCTCAATCCATGTCTCACTCATACTCCGCGGGTGTTGCTTACGAAACAGCCAAGAATGGTATTCGTGAACGGGATATCATCGGCGGAAAAGATGTGCAGACAAATGAACGTTTTGTGATGCAAGACGCAAGTGGAAGTTGGGTTGAAAACACGATCAAGACGGATGCTTATACCTGGTTTAACTCTTATGGAACGTCTGAAACGTATGTGTTTGACGGTTCGTTCCTGAAACTGCGTGAGGTATATCTGTCATACGATATTCCGAAATCTGTATTGAATAAAACAAAGTATTTCAATAAGGCAACCGTGTCGTTGATCGGTACAAACCTCGCCTTACTTTGGGTGCACTCATCCAATACGATGCGTTTAGATCCGGAAACCGGTGGTGTGTCCAGCGATAGCCGTGGTGTAGGTTTTGAACAGGCTTCAACCCCGGGCTCACGCAGTATCGGTCTTAAGTTAGGTTTAACATTTTAATTAAAAGCTGTTTGAGTTATGAAAAAAATATATAAAATATTAGCTGTTTCGTCCCTTTTGTTTGCTTCGTCTGTGGGATGTACCAGTTCTTTTGATGAAATCAATACAGACCCGGATGCGTTTACATCTGTTCCCTACACGAACGTACTTGCAGATGTGCTTCGCAGAACAGGAGAGCAATTCGGTGGTGATCTGGATATAGCACAATGGGCAGGTTATGTATCTTCTATTCAGTATTTAAATGATTACAGCGGTTATATTCCAACAAACAACACGTATGGAAACCGTTGGAGTCATTGCTATTGGGGGCACACTCAACTGCAAGATATATTGGACAAAACAGAGAATGCCGCCGAACTGAACAAAAATATCCGCAATGTGTCTGTTCTGATGCAAAATTACCTGATGTTTATGGCGGTGAATTGTTTTGGAGACGTCCCTTATTCGGAAGCATTCAAAGGCGCTGAAGACAAAGGTTCTGTTTTTAAAAGCTCGTATGATAAACAGGCCGACATCTATCCGATTTTATTAGCTAATTTGAAATCAGTGGCTGATAGTTGGGCTGAAGGGTTAGGAAACGATAATCTTGGAGAAGGCGATTTCTTATTCAATGAAGATGTGAAGCAATGGCAAAGATTCTGTAATTCCATTCGTTTGCGTATTGCCATGCGTATATCGGGTGTATATCCGGAATCCAAGGCTATCATAGAAGAAATATTCAATAATCCGGATAAATATCCCTATATCGCAGAAACTAAGGAAAACGCTTATTTCTGGTGGCAAGGTTCAGGTGATTATTTTGAACGCTATTATAACAATTTCAGAACCCGTGATGATGACGGTATGGCCGATATTTTTATTGATCATCTGAAGATGATGGAAGATCCGCGTATTGCCGTAATAGCAAAACCGGCAGAATCAGACGGTGAATACCGTGGTTTTGAAAACGGTTCGAAAACCGATCCGGAAAATCGTAAGGCTATATCTCGTATAGGCGTGAAATATCGTGAAGATCCTGCGGGCTTTTCACCTTTCTATCGTGCGTGTGAAAGTTATTTTATCATGGCCGAAGCGGCTCTGAATGGTTGGAATGTACCTATGACGGCAGCGGAGGCTTACGAAAAGGCTGTTCGTTTGTCTATGGCTGATAATGAGATTGAAGACGCTGACACAGAGGCCTATCTGGCCGGTAAAGGCAAATGGGATGGAACGTATGCCCGTCTTTATTTTGAACAGTGGGTGGCATTATTCAAACAAAACATTGAAGCCTGGTCTCTTTACCGCAGAACCGGCTATCCTACTTACATACACACAGCTAAGGCTGCCGACGGAGTTTCTCCGAAGTATCCGGGTGCGCGTTCCGGATTTAATGGCATACACAATGATGTGCCGTTCCGCTTTCCGTACCCGAATAATCAGTACTTGTACAATTTAGACTATTTAAAAGCTGCGTCTGCCAATGTGGTAGATTATGTTTGGGGCGAGCAGCTTTGGTGGGATAAACGTACAGGGGTTAATTAATTTTTTTTTTATCATCTAATATTATCTAAACACACGACCGACCTTAACGAAAGGGGGATACTGTCTTTAATGTACGGTATCCCTTTTTCTTTTGGCGGATATTTTTTTATTGTGTTTATACACGTTAATGTTTTAGGCTTGTTATCTTTGAATGATAGATGAGGTAACTGAAAAATACAGATACAAGAATATATGTTAATGAAAAAAATGGGAGTAGGTTTGATACTTGCGCTACTGATCGGAACAAATTCAACTGCGCAGACTAATTCCGAACTTGACCTTAAACAAGTGCTATCCGGAAAAATGATTGAAACGAAAGGTTTCGGAGGTATAACATGGATGAAAGACGGCGAGTCTTACAGTTGTGTGGAGCGTAATCCGCAAACCGGAGGGATGGAATTGGTTGCGTATACAGCCAAAAACAATGCCCGTAAAGTGCTGATTCCTTCTTCCATGCTGATGGATAAAACAACAGGTAAGCAATTAGGCATACGTAGTGTTATATGGAGTGAAGACAATACAAAGGTACTGATCTATAACAACACAAAGCGTGTGTGGCGCTATGATACAAGGGGAGATTACTGGGTGCTTTCGTTGACCGACGGTATGTTAAGGCAAGTAGGTAAAGGAATGCCTGAATCATCACTTATGTTTGCGAAGTTCTCGCCCGATGCCTCTAAAGTTGCTTATGTTTCGAAAAACAACATCTATGTTGAAGATGTGGCAAGTGGAAAGATAACCTCATTGACTTCGGATGGAAGTGAAACAATCGTTAACGGTACGTTTGATTGGGTGTACGAGGAAGAATTCGGCTGCCGTGATGGTTTTCGCTGGAGTCCCGACGGAGCATCCATCGCTTACTGGCAAAGCGATACCGAAGGAACGGGTGTGTTCGATATTATTAATAATGTAGACTCGATCTACGCTTCTGTAATACATTTTCCATATCCAAAGGCAGGAACAGCAAATTCAGCAGTACGGGTTGGAACCGTTCCTGTAGCAGGAGGACAAACTACCTGGATTGCTATCCCTGGTGATTCCCGCAATAACTATATCCCCCGGATGGAGTTTATCCCGGAAAGTCGTGAGCTGTTTATCCAACAGATGAACCGCGAACAGAATACCAATAAAGTATGGATCGCTGAAGTAGGAAATGAAATACCTGCCAATATTTTCACAGATACAGATGCCGCTTGGCTGGAAACGAATGATAATATCACCTGGCTGAAGGATAATCGTTATTTCACCTGGCAAAGCGAACGAAGCGGTTGGCGCCATCTATATCGCGTAAGTCGTGATGGAAAAGAAATTACTCCGATAACAACAGGCGAATTCGACTTTATCCAACAAACAGGGCTTGATATTGATAAGGGATTGGTTTACTTCATCGCGTCGCCGGATAATTATACCCAACGTTATTTGTATAGCGCGAAACTATTCGGAAAAGGAGAGGTGAAGCGATTAAGTCCGCTGGAACAGTCCGGACAACATAGATACAATATGTCGCCAACCGGAAAGTGGGCTGTACATACGTATAGTAATGCGGTAACACCTTCCGTGATCAGTATGGTTTCTTTCCCCCTGCATAAAACAATACGTTTGATTGAAGACAATAAGCTTGCCGCAGAGCAATACAAGAGTTTAGGTCTTTCGCCTAAAGAATTCCTGAAAGTTCGCTCCGGTGAACTCCTTTTGGATGCCTGGATGATAAAACCAAAAAACTTTGACGCCACAAAGAAATATCCCGTAATTGTAGAAGTTTATGGTGAGCCGGCTTCAGCCACAGTACAAGATGTATGGGGTGGAGGAGATCTTTGGAATCAATACATGGCTAACCTTGGTTACATTGTAGTGAGTATCGAAAATAGAGGAGCAAATACTCCCCGTGGACGAGTGTGGCGCAAGTGCATATATGGTGAAGTAGGAACTTTCGCTTCTGAAGATCAGGCAAGAGGTGTGCAAGATCTGGCCAGTCAGTTCCCATTCATAGATACTGCCCGTATTGGAATAACAGGATGGAGTGGTGGAGGCAGCCAAACGCTGAACTGTATGTTTCGTTATCCCGAAGTGTTCCAAACAGGTATAGCCATCGCTTTTGTTGCCGATCAGAGATTATATGACACCATCTATCAGGAACGTTACATGAATACACCGCAAAATAATCCGGAAGGATATCACAAAGGTTCGCCTATAAGTCATGCGGCAGGATTAAAAGGAAACCTGCTTCTTATTCATGGTACGGGGGATGACAATGTGCACTATCAGAATTGCGAACTTCTCGTTAATGAATTAATAAAGCATGAAAAAATATTTAGTCAGATAGCTTATCCCATGCGCAGCCACGGTATCAGTGAAGGAGAAGGGACTACCTATCATTTACGTAAAAGTATGGCGGATTATTGGCGGAAATACCTATCTTCGGGCGGGAAATAAAATAAGTTTAATCTTAATTGACAGCGAAATATGAGCCGTTTTATGCAATTAGTACTGCTTTTAACGTTCTTGATTGCAGTACCAATAAATGTAGATGCGCAACTGATAGAGAAAGCCGGAGAAATAATCCAGTCCACTTTAGGTAGCGGATCCACACTCGATCAGGTTGATTCAGTACAGCTAACATCATCGTCCGATTCAATTCACAAGCAAGATTCTCTGCGACTGGTAGAGATAGAGTTGCAGCTTCAAGAAATGAAGTTGAACGAGATACTATTACTTTCCTCTCTTGAAGAAGCACGAAACCAAAGTCAACTTGAGGATTCCTTGAAAATGGCGATAAAACGTAATCGTATCGATTCATTACGTGCATCAACATCCGGTGTTTCTGTTGTTGTTGGGAAGGATACGTTATTCTCCATTTATGTTAAGCGTGGAGGACTAACCCCGCTTGAACGTGCGAATAATGTGGAGAGGGTAATTACTGAAATCGGCAAAAACTACAGTTTGAAGATGGACTCGCTGTATGTTTTGGAATCCGAGCATTTCTCAGACATAATGTCGGGAGAGAAGGTTGTTTTTAGTGTAACCGAGCAAGACGCCCTTTGGCAGAATAAAACACATGCGGAATTAGCGCAGGATTATATTCCGATCTTAACGGATGTTATTGTCGATTTACGTAAAGAACATAATGTTTTGCAGGTTCTTAAACGGGTAGCACTCTTTCTGTTGGTGTTAATCGCACAGTATTTTCTATTCAGGCTAACTAATTTCTTGTTTCGGAAATTAAAGCGTAAGGTGATCTGGTTAAAACAAAACAAACTTAAGCCGATAACGCTCCGGGATTATGAGTTTTTAAATACGCATCGCCAAAGTTTGATACTTCTCTTTTGTACAAACCTGGTTCGCTATTTTGTTATTTTACTGCAATTGATGATAAGTATTCCGATTATCTTTTCGATATTTCCTCAAACAGAGAGCTTAGCGTTAAGATTATTCGGCTACCTTCTTTCTCCGATAAAAATGGTATTCAGGTCAGTCGTGGAATATATACCTAATCTTTTTATTATTATAGTTATTTATTTGTGCATCAGGTATATTGTGAAAGGCATTTTTTATGTGTCGAAAGAAATTGAAACCAAAAAGCTTAAAATAGGCGGTTTTTATCCTGATTGGGCTATGCCTACCTATAATATCATCCGTTTCTTGCTTTACGCGTTTATGATCGCAATGATCTATCCTTATTTACCCGGTGCTGACGATGGCGTTTTTCAGGGTATATCTGTTTTTGTAGGATTAATACTTTCTTTGGGATCGACTGCGATTATCGGTAATATTATTGCCGGATTAGTAATAACGTATATGCGTCCGTTTAAAATAGGGGATAGGATAAAACTGAATGAAACAACCGGAAACGTGATTGAAAAGACACCTTTAGTAACACGTATCCGAACACCTAAAAACGAGGTGGTAACCATTCCGAATTCGTTTATCATGTCTTCGCATACCACCAATTATAGCTCGTCTGCCCGAAATTACGGCTTGATTATTCATACAACCGTTTCTTTTGGCTATGATGTTAATTGGCGTCATGTGCATGATTTATTAATCAAAGCGGCATTACGTACCAACGGCGTGCATGCGCGTCCTAAGCCATTTGTTCTTGATACGGAGTTGCAGGATGATTATCCTTGTTATCAGATTAATGCGTATATAAGGGATGTAGATCGGATTGCTGTTATCTATTCTGATTTAAACCAGAACATAAAGGATGTTTGCAATGAAGCCGGAATTGAATTGCTTTCGCCTCGTTTTGTTGCGAATCGTGATGGTAATGATTTGCTTATTCCGGCAGAATTTAAGCAACCAAAGACGGAAGAAACTACTTCTGAAGAGTAATAAAAAAAGAACAGCGACATACAATTTTGTGTCGCTGTTCTTTTTTTGATACCTATTACAAAACAGGAAGAGTCCAGGGAGCTCTGTAATGTGCTTTTGCCAATTGATTGGCCTCATTGTCGTTTATGAAGCTGCGAGTGGCTTCGTTCCAACGAACTTCTCGTTTCAGACGGGAAGATATGTTTGCGAAGTGAGACATTTTTGCTACCCGGGCACCTATTTCAATATCCCCTGCCGGTAGATTGCGACTCTTTATACAGCTCAGGAAGTTACCCACGTGATTGTATAAACCTTTACCTTCTCCTTTCTTGAACGGAACAGCTTCCATACGGGCTTCTTTGCCGGCAACGACAGGGATTACTTCCCATCCTGCGCGTGTGAGTACAAGTGTACCGTTTTCTCCGTAAAATGCAAGACCTTCTTTTTTGTCAAATGGTCCGTGGTTTATACCGCAGGCATGATCCCAGATAATATTGAAATCATCATAAGCATAAGTCGCCATTAATGTATCCGGAGTTTCCATCGCGTCATTCGGATAAGCGAATTTACCACCGCCTGAAAAGGTGTGTGTTGGTAGTGGAGCGCCCATGCCTTCAAGTGCGTAATCCAGCAAGTGTACACCCCAGTCAGACATTAATCCGCCTGCGTAATCCCAGAAAAAGCGGAAATTATAATGGAAACGATACATGTTGAAAGGACGTTTAGGAGCCGGGCCTAACCACATATCATAGTCTACACCCGCCGGAACAGGTTCGTCTGCTATGACTGGCAATGTGGGTTTACCATCCTGATAAGCCCAAACCTTAACCGTACGAATACGCCCGATATTGCCGGCACGAAGATAAGAAGCGGATTCGTCCCAATGCGGATCACTGCGTTGCCATTGACCTACCTGAGCTATACGGTTGTATTTACGTGCCGCTTTCACCATCAGGTCGCATTCTTCGATGGTATTGGCTAATGGTTTTTCAACGTATACATCTTTTCCTGCCTGACAGGCATAAATTAACGGGAGGCAATGCCAATGGTCGGGGGTTCCGATGATAACGGCATCCACATCTTTGTTGTCAATAACCTTTCTCCAGTCTTTGTAAAGTTTAGGTGCTTTCTTGCCTGATTTCTTCTCTACATCACCGGCACGCTTGTTTAACCACTCATCGTCTATATCGCAAAGCGCAACGCACTCTACTTCCGGATAATCCAGAAAAGTATTCAGGTTGCTCCAACCCATGCTTCGGCAGCCAATGAGTGCTACTTTTACTTTATTACTGGGAGCAGTCTGTCCAAACACAGACTGGTAAGAACCTCCGAAAAGAGGAGTTAACCCGATTCCGGCAGCAGTAAATGCTGATTTTTGGAGAAAATTTCTTCTGTTCATTTTTTATTGTGTTTATCTGGTATTATGAGTTAACGTGTGATGATAAAATCTATTCAACCACAATTATACGAAAAAACCGTTATATTTGTGTACGCAAACAATTAAAAGATGATAACTTCAAAACCTCAATGGTACGTTTTATATACGGCCCCCCGTGCGGAAAAACAAGTAGCCGAAAGATTATCCTTAGCAGGTGTAGACAATTGGTTGCCGCTGCACCGTTCGCCCCGTGTCTGGTCTGACCGGGTAAAGATTGTTGAAATCCCGCTTTTTAATTCGTATGTTTTCGTAAACTGCCATGAATCTAAGCTACTCGGACTACTGAATATATATGGTGTGTCTCGGATAGTTTATTATGATGGAAAGCCGGCAGCAGTGCGTCAGGTAGAAATCGATGCGATAAAACAATTTCTGGAAGAAGCCGCCTGCCATGAATTATGCGAAGGAGAAGAAGTGGAAATTCTGCGTGGAGCGATGAAGCAAGTTTCCGGTCGTATAAAGAAAATCAATAAGAAACATCTTCTCTTATACATCGAACAATTAGGTGCTACTGTTTGTGTTGACCTGACGGATGTGGCTAAGGTAAAACGGTTATAATTAAGTAGAAATAAACATCAGTTCTCCATCTTTTGCTTATTATCTTTCCTGTTTAACGTATGCTCTAAAACAAGAACAATAATGGTTCCCATTACGAACCCGTTGCCAAACAACGGACGTAGTAATGACGGAATACTTTCTATAAAAGCTTCAGGAGCAAAAGAAATAATGGTTCCTATCATAATAGGAATGCTAATGGTAATGGCACTTCCAAAATCAAAGATCGCTTTCTCCACAAGCATCAACTGAAAGCCGGACGACAGCTGTGCCGACATAACATAGAGCAATATGCTTCCCATTACAACCTCAGGTATACAGGAAAAAATCAACAAGGATTGAGGTATACAGGCGCAAATAATTAAAATTACCCCGGTAATGATAAGGGGATAACGTGAGGCACAGTGCGTGGCAGAGATTATACCCGGACTCATGGAATAATCGACAATTCCGATAACGCCGAATAAACCGGAAAAAATATTGGAAAATCCGGTGATCCTTAACCCCTTTTTACTCCGTTCGTTCAGATTATCCGCGTTTATAAGTCGACCGGTAGCCTGAATAGCCCCGAATTCGTTTACCGTCAGTGCCAGAAAGCAGAAGAGAAAAGCCAGAATAGTCGGGATGTCTACTTCCGGACGGATTAGTAAATGCTCCTTCCATACCCCAAGGTCGATAAAGTTTACTTCAGGCAAGGAAGGCATACCTGTTAGCAATAAATAGAGCAAACTGCCTACGAACAGTCCGGTTAGAACAACCAGCGATTTATAAACCCCCTTCAACAGATAATTCGCATAAACCATCAGCAATGCCAACGCTGCCGAAAACACGAAATTGATAAATGTTTGTCCGTTTGTTCCTCCTGAAAGTTTAATAATCAATGGCTGCATGGTAAGTGCAACCAATAAAAGAATCACAATAACTACTCTGGTGGTAAATACCTTTTGAAGAAAAATAAAAAACTTGCCGTAAGAAAGCAAAGCAACAAATAAACCGCCAATTGCCATTGCGGTGTAAATGGCATTGGGCGTTGCGTCGTGACTGCCCAATATCCCGATAAGTAATACAGAAGCAGGCCCCGATAAAACAGGCAGTTTGTGTCCGTATATTATTTGGATAATCAGGGCAATACCCGCAATAATAAATATCTTTTGCGAATAGAAAAGCTGAGCAGAAATTGATTCGGTATGCAGAACAGACGCTACACCCGAAATAATGATGAGTGTAGGTAAAATAACCGAAAACCACTGTAGCCCATACAGTATCGAATCTCTTACTCCTAATTTGTCGTCAACATTATATTTCATTGAAAATACAGATATAATTGGTTCTACAATGATTATGATACAGAGATAATACAAAAATAGATATGTTTTCCCTATTTTTGTACTATTAGTAAGGAAAAGAAAAGAGAAAAGAATTTATGTTTATCGATAAAAGCATTATACGAAAACTCAATAAGGGAGATACAGATGCCTTCAAATCGCTATATACGACTTACTATGTCTATCTTTGTGCCGTTTCAACCAAGTATGTATACAACTATGAAATAGCCAAAGAAATTGTTAATGATGTTTTTCTGAATATTTGGAATAAGAGGGGATCACTTGAATATCCCATTAAAACATACCTTACCCGATCCGTACAGAACCGAAGTCTTAACCATCTGCGTAATAAACAAACCGAAGAAATATCGCTGTCGGAATTAGATGAATATGTACTGGCTTTTCACGAAGAACAGGTTAATTTGGGGCAACAGCCGTTAACATACCTCGAAAACAGCGAATTTGAAAAGTTGGTTGAAGAAGCTGTGCAATCTCTTCCCGATAAATGCCGTAGAATATTTACCGAATACCTGTATAATCATAAATCATACGAAGAAATTGCCAAATTGTATGATATATCATCAAGTACCGTACGCGTACAAGTTAAAATCGCACTCTCAAAATTAAAAGACACCCTTAAGGACTACTATCTCTTATTCCTTGTTCTTTACTCACTTACATCCGATTACTAACGCTTTGTTGCAACCGGAAAATCTTTTACTAAGAAAAAACAGAACAATAGGATATTAATTTATTTATAACCTTTCTTTTTCTTTTTCGACAACTGTGGAAAAACAGTTCGACAACTGTAGAAAAACTTTTCTATATCTGTGGAAAGCTTTTTCTATATCTGTGGAAAAAGAAAAATAAAGGATATGTTTTTTAAAATAAAAGAAAGAATTTCTTTTTTAATCTATGTGAAGAATTTCATAAACAGTGAGAAAAGAAAAACAACCGTGACGATGCTTGAAATGTTAAAGTTGAAAAATTTTAATAAACATTTAAACACATTGTATCGTTATGGTGTAAGTAGTAATAAGAACATAAATGAAATGTAATTAAGATGCAGCATGGAAACAGAAGAACTATATTGGGAATTATTATTTAAATACTTTTCAGGAAGTCTATCTCATGCGGAAAAGGAAGAACTTTTGATCTGGCTCAAAGAAAAAGAAGAGCATAGATATTTAATGGATAAAATGAGCGATTGGTGGGCAGTTGCGCATGTGCCGTTATTCAAGTCTGATTTGGAAGCTGATTTCAAAGCGTATTTTCATTTCCTGATCGGATCGGTGCCCGAAAAACAAACAAAACAAATACATAGGCAGCTAAATGTATGGATACAGGCTGCGGCAATCCTTTTGTTGCTGATCGGGGTGGGGGTGTCCGCATTCTTTTTAGGCAGAAACTCAAACGACGGCGAGAAGCTTGCCTATACTGAAACATTTGCACCCAATGGGTCTCAAACACAAATCTTATTGCCAGACAGTTCTACGGTACTGCTCAACTCGGGTTCGTTCTTAAAATACCGGAGTGACTATAATGATTCGGAAAGGAAAGTGGAACTTCGCGGAGAAGCCTATTTCGAGATACAATCAAACCCGGAAAAACCCTTTATCGTGTATTCCGATAAACTGAATGTAAAGGTAAAAGGAACAACATTCAACGTGAAAGCCTACGAAGAGGAGGAAACAATTGATGTGGTACTGATTTCGGGAAAAGTGAATATTCAACTTGCCGACAACCAGCAAGAAGATATAGCACTATCTCCCAACCAGAAGATTAGTTACAACAAGAAAGAAGAAAAGACGACCGTTTCGGTTGTGAATAGCGCTAATTCCATTCTTTGGACAAAAGGAATATTGTATTTCTATGAAAAAACATTCCCCGAAATTGCCCGGGAATTAGAACGTAAATACGATACGGACATTGAAATACGAAGTAAATCACTGAACCGCGAAGTGTTTACAGGCAGCTTTTCTTCAGACTATACGCTGGATAGAGTCCTAAAAGAAATTGATATGGACAATAAGTATAAATACACTTTTGAAAATAGAACATTGATTATAACAGACAAATAAGAATATAAATCTAAAAAATGAAGCTTATGAATAAAGACGGTTAATATGTATGTTTTGTATAAATAGAAAAATTTTAGTCAATACTATTCACTAAATTTAAATCAGAATATTTATGAAAAAAAATAAATTTATTTTTTCAGGCAAGTTGGCTTCGGCTCTTTTAGCTGTCGGTTTATTATTGCCTCCCAATTTATCACTGGCATCTCCACTTCGATCATATACAATGACGATTCAGATGGAAAGCGCTACTTTAAAAACATTGTTCGAATTAATAGAAGAACAATTTGATTACACCTTCCTTATACGGAATAACGATATAGATCTGAGCGAACGCGTTTCGTTTGACTTAAAAACCGGATCTGTTGAAGATATTCTGAAAAACGCCCTAAAAAATCAAAACGCAGATTTCACAGTAAGTGAAAACAGAATTATTATTTACAAAGCAAAAGCTGGAAAAGAAAACACAACTAATGCAGCCAATTTCTCTACGTCAATTTCACAACAAACTCAAAAAATTACAGGAGTTGTTGTTGACGCGGTAAGCGGCGAACCGGTAATCGGTGCAAATATTATTGTTAAAGGAACCTCAAACGGAACAAGTACCGACTTTGACGGTAATTTCTCGCTGGAAGTGCCCTCAGGCGCAACCCTTGTCGTTTCTTACATTGGCTACCTGAACCTGGAAGTTCCCGCAAGCGGAACCAACCTAACCATACGTCTGAAAGAAGACACACAAGCCTTGGAAGAAGTAGTGGTGGTTGGCTACACCGTTCAGAAACGCGAAAGCCTCACCGGCGCATTACAAACGCTGAAGAGTGAGAAGATTACAACAGTAACTTCAGCTAACGTAGATAATATGTTGTCGGGTAAAGCTCCTGGAGTATTTGTCGCTCCTGGTGGAGGGCGTCCTGGAGAGAAAGGAAATATTATCATCCGTGGTAAAGCCTCAATTAACGGAAACACAGATCCACTTTGGGTTATTGATGGAGTAATTGTAGGTAATTCCTCGGCTGATTTTCTGAATCCAAACGATATTGAGACAATGAGTATCCTTAAAGATGCTGCTTCAACTTCAATCTATGGTTCTCAAGGAGCAAACGGGGTTGTTGTTGTTACAACCAAACGTGCAAGTGGAGATAAAGTACGCATCAGTGTATCTGCTAAATTAGGAGTGAACAGTTTGGATAACGGGAACATGCAAGTTATGAATGGTTCAGAGTTGTATGATTACTTTAAATCTTTTTCTAATCAGGAAATGATTTCTTTCCCTCGTTGGAACGACAATTTAAGAAATAATAATTATAGCTGGTGGGATTTGGCAACTCAAACAGGTATGGCTCAGGATTATAATATCTCTATATCTGGTGGTTCCGAAAAGGTTAAATCTTACTTTTCTTTAGGTTTATATGATGAGGAAGGAGCTATAAAAGGATACGATTACAAGAAATATAGTTTCCGTTATCGTACAGAATATAAGGCTTCAGATTGGTTGACAATTAAGCCTCAGATCGCGGGCTCAAGAGCCAATGTTGATGATAGACAGTATTCGGTAACAGCAATGTATGTAAATCTTCCTTGGGATAGTCCTTACTTAGAAGATGGAAAACCTACTCCACACAAGTCTTCTACTTGGGTAAATAGTAACAAGACTAACTACTTGTATGATTTGCAGTGGAATAAAGCTAAAAGCGAAACTTATGCATTTACGGGAAATATTGACTTTGATATTCGTCTGACAAGTTTTTTAACATTCTCTTCTGTAAACAACTTTGCTTGGAACAACTATGCGTATCAAGCTTACACTGATTCTCGCTCAAACGATGGCTCAGGTGTGAACGGTCGTTTAAGAGAGGTAAACAATAAAACTGAACGCAATTATACCAATCAGCTTTTGAGATTTAACAAAGCATTTGACAAGCACTCTGTAACTGCTTTGGTTGCCTATGAATATAGAGATTATAAATTTAAAAGAGTTGAGGCGATTGCTACAGGATTTATCCCGGGCTTTGAAGTCTTAGACGCGACGGCTAAGCCGGAAAAAACAGCTGGATATATTAACGAATCGGCTATACAGTCATATTTCTTTGATGGAAATTATTCATACGATAATAAATACCTGGCACAATTTTCTCTTCGTAGAGACGGTGCTTCAAATTTCGGGAACAGCAAAAAATACGGAAATTTCTTTTCAATTAGCGGGGGATGGAATTTGCACAGAGAAGAATTCCTGCAAAAAGACTGGATTGATATGTTAAAGTTGAGGGTTGCTTACGGAACCGTAGGTAACACCCCTCCGAAGTTGTACCCACAATATAATCTTTATTCAGTAGATCAGAGCTATAATGGAACATCCGGTGCTTTGATTAATCAAATTGGTAATGATAATTTCACATGGGAAGAGACTAGTACATTAGGTGTTGGAGTGGATTTTAGTTTTCTGAATCGTTTTCGAGTTAATGCTGATTTATATAACAAAAACACAAGCAATGTGTTATTTGCTGTACCGGTATCAGGTATTTCTGGTGTAACGGAAGTTTGGCAAAATATTGGAGAAGTTCAAAATAGAGGATTTGAATTAGCTGTTGGTGCTGATATTATCAAAACGGATGACTGGTATTGGAGTGCTGATTTTAATATAGGTTTTAATACTAATAAGATTAAGAAACTTTACAAAAATGGTGCAGGAGATAAAGCCGAAATCATCAGTACCAATTTCGGAGGACCAGCTGGAAGTATCAGTCGTATTCTTAAAGAAGGCTATAGTAGCGATACATTCTATGGAAGAGAATGGGCTGGAGTTAATCCTGAAGACGGTGCACCTCAATGGTATACTACAGATAACAATGGGAACCGTGTTTTGACAAGCGATTACGCAAAAGCTGACGAAGTGATGTTGGGTAAATATAGCCCTGACTATTATGGAGGATTCTCTACTTCATTAGCATGGAAACAGATTGATCTTAATGCTGTGTTTTCTTATTCAGTAGGCGGAAGGATATATAATTATGCTCGTCAGGAATACGATTCGGATGGAACTTATACAGATCGTAATCAAATGAAATTAATGAGTGGATGGAGTAGATGGGAAAAACCAGGAGATATTGCAACCCACCCAAAAGCATCATATAACAACTCTTCAAATGCGAATAAGGTTTCTTCGCGTTTTCTGGAAGATGGTGACTATTTGAAACTTCGTAGTCTTTCTATTGGATATAATCTGAAGCTACCAAAATTCAAAATTGAAAATGTACGTCTATCGTTTACAGCAGAAAACTTGTTTACTATCACTAATTATTCAGGTGTAGATCCTGAAATTCCGGTTAGAGTATTGGATGGTGATTCATCAAAAGAAGGAACAGCATCTGTAGCCGGAGTATCTAAGGCTGATAATTATCCTATTACGCGTAAGTTTATGTTTGGTATTAACTTTACATTATAAAAACGACACATGAAAAAATTAGCAATAATAGCTGCGGTAGGTTGTTTGTTTACCGCTTGCGATATAGAAAAACTACCACAAAACCATCTACTAGCAGAAGAGGTAGTTGCAGATCCGGATGTATTTCTTGACGGAATGTTGAGCGGAAGTTATGCACAGATGAAGAGATGGGCTGATGTAATGCATCGTTGTGGAGAATATGCCGGAGACAATATCATGATTAGAGGGTCATCTACAGATGCTTTTTATGAGTTCATCTCTTACTCTCGCACTCCTAACAATTATCGTTTGCAAAATTTTTGGGATTATAGTTACAAGGCTATAGCCCAAACTTCTAACGTTGTTAAAATGATTGAAGAAGGGCAGAATGAGAAAATTGACAATCAATTAGGTGAATGTTATTTCATTCGTGGTATGTTGTATTTTTATCTGACAAGAGCCTATGGACGTCCTTACTATCAGGAATCTGAAAAGAATTTAGGAGTACCTATCGTAAATGGGACTCCGGATGATGTTTTAAATATGTCATTCTCTGATAGGGCAACAGTAAAAGCATCTTATGAACAAGCCATTAATGACTTAAATAAAGCAGCCGAAATGTTGACGATAAATTCCGGTCCGGCTTATGCCAGTAAAGAGGCTTCTTGGGCTTTGTTGTCACGTATATATCTTTATATGAGTGGTACTTGGGATAATCCTAATGCAGAATATGCTCGTCTATCAGTTGAATATGCTGATAAAGTGATAAATTCAGGAAAATATTCTTTGTTAAATCGCGAGGATTTCATGAAGTATAACACATACAAACCGGAAAACAACAAAGAGTCAATTTTTGTTGTAAAACGTGTTGCTTCTGAATATTCCGGTAATGATCACTATTATGATTTCCCGGGTATGTATTCCAATATTGGAGGTATGGGTTGGGGAGAGATGTATGCAAGTGCAAAATATATAGCTCTATTAGATGAAACCAGCCGTAACGACTGGCGTAAGAACAAAATTGTAGATGCACGTGCAGCATTTATTGAACCACAGTATGAGAAAAAAGATTCACTTGTTTTTCGTTTTATTAAAGATGTGAAGAATAAAGAAGGCGTTCATACTAACTTTAATTATGTTCAAGCAACTTTAAAAATAGAAGGAGACAAAGTTAGTTGTATCGAAAAAGACGGTGATAAATCTGACACATATATATTAACACCGATTGATGCGGAACAAGGAATTTATTCTATTAAATATAAAGATGGAAAGACATACACGGGATATATAGATCAATTTATCAGACTAAATCGTGTTTATCCTATGTTCTATGTTGTAAAATGTGCGCGTGAAGGTGAAGAGTCTCAGTTGCACTCACCTGTAATCACCCGTCTGGCTGAAATGTATCTTAATAAAGCGGAAGCAGCTGCTAAAATAGGTGATTATGGTTCAGCGTTAACTGCATTGAATATTATTCGTGAACGTTCACTGCCTGGTAAAGGATATACTTCTCTTGATGCTACTAATGCGGAAGAAAGAATAGAAAAGGAGAGAACGTTGGAATTGGCATTTCAGGCAGAACGTAGTTATGATGTTTACCGTAACGGACGTTCACTTACACGTCAATATCCGGGACCGCATAATGCGATGGAAGAAGTTAAACCGACTGATTTCAGAACGGTTTATTTTATTCCTCAAAATGCGATAAATTCATATCCGGGAACTTTGACACAAAATCCGACATCAAACTAAGTTCTTAATTAATATATTCACCGGTTTTTTTTATAAAGGCCGGTGAATATTATCATATATTTAGTAGCTTAAACCTACAATTATGCGGGAAATATCTATTCTATCTTTTCTAACGATTTTTTTGTTTTTTACTCATCATGGTATTGCAGCAGAAAACCAAAGGATAATTCCTCTCGGAGGGAATTCTTATATCACTTCTTCCGGATCCGGGGAAATTACAAATGACGGCATTGATATGATTGGCGCGGGGACTGTTTATAGCACTTTCTTTAGAGTGAATAAAACCGGAAATCTACGACTGTCGTTGACGTATGCTACAAAAGGCGGTGATAGTGAGATAAAGGTAAGTTGTTTGGACAAATTGTTTAATGTTGTCTTGTCTAAACAGGATACTGCTGTTTTTATTGGGGAGGTTTTTTGTGAGAAAGAAGGCTATCTCAAAGTTGATTTCCTTGGGGTGAAAAAGTCCGGTGATATATATGCTACTCTTCATTCGCTTGTTGTAGAGGGGGATGCGGCGGAGAATATGAATTTCGTGGATGATTTTTCTTTCTATTGGGGGCGCAGAGGTCCTTCTGTTCACATGACTTATTTCATACCTGAAAATCATACCGCGGAATGGTTTTATAATGAAATTACTGTTCCCGAAGGAAAGGATATTGTGGGGAGTTACTTTATGTCTAACGGTTTTGGCGAAGGGTATTTTGGTATTCAGGTGAATTCGGAATCCGAGCGTAGAGTGCTTTTCTCTGTATGGAGCCCTTTCGAAACAGATGATCCGAATGCTATTCCGGAAGAACATAAAATAAAGCTGGTGAAGAAAGGAAAAGGAGTTCAGACCGGTGAGTTTGGTAATGAAGGTTCCGGAGGACAAAGTTTTATGAGGTATAACTGGAAAGCCGGAAACACCTATAAATTCCTTACGCATATCAGACCTCATCAAAACGGATATTCCGAATATACCGCTTATTTCTTTGCTCCGGAACTTGATCAGTGGCAATTGATCGCTCAATTCTTGCGTCCGGGAACAACAACTTATTATACTCGTCCACATTCTTTTTTGGAAAACTTCCTCACGGAACAAGGCTATAAAGGTCGTATGGCTTTTTATAATAATCAATGGATATATACTACAGAGGGGAAGTGGATAGCATTAGCCTCCGGAAGATTTACCGTTGATGAAACCGGTCGTAAAGCAGCTCGTATGGACTACAAAGGTGGAGTAGATAACGCAGGTTTCTTTCTTGAAAACGGAGGTTTCCTGAATGATTATACTACACCGGGAAGTCTTTTTGAAAGAACTCCGACAGGCAAACAGCCGGAAATTAATTGGACAGAATTAGAATAATCTTTTATTTAAAAACGTAAAAGCTAAATAGAAAAATGGAAAACACAAGACGTTCTTTCCTGAAGAAAGTAACCGCCGCCGGTATTGGAGCGGCAGGTTTGGCAGCAACAAGCACAGCTGCTGCATCTACTTCGGCGCCGGAAGTGCAGCAGAAGAAAAAAACAGCCGGAAAAGATGACGGCAAACTTCGCTTTGGTTTTATCGGAACCGGTTCGCGTTGTCAGGAGCATATTAATAATGTATTGGCAATTCCGGGAAACAAGATCGTGGCCATCTGTGATACACAGCAAGGACCGCTTGACAGTACCCTTAAGCACATTTCTAAATTCAATGTTCCTGCACCTAAGGTATATACCGGTAGCGAACGTGAGTTCGAAAAGATGCTCAACAACGAAGAGTTTGACTGTGTTATTATTGCCAGTCCTTGGGAATGGCACGTACCCATGTCGGTAGCGGCCATGAAAGCCGGCGTTCCTTATGTTGGTGTTGAGGTTTCGGCTGCCAATACGATTGATGAATGTTGGGATTTGGTGAATGTGTCTGAAGCCACAGGTAGCCAATTGAATATAATGGAAAATGTTTGTTACCGTCGTGACTGTCTGGCGGCATTGAACATGGTTCGTCAGGATCTGTTCGGTGAGCTTCTTCACGGTACTTGCGGATACCAGCACGATCTTCGCGCGGTTAAATTCAACGATGGCAAGAGCTATTCATATAAAGAAGGTGGCGAACTGCGCATGGGTCCGACAGCTTTTGCTGAAGCACAATGGCGCACGCAACACTCGGTTACCCGTAACGGTGATATCTATCCAACACACGGCATTGGTCCTGTGGCAAACTGCATGGATATTAACCACGGCAATCGCTTCCTTTCCCTAAGCGCTATGGCCAGTCAGGCACGTGGTTTGAATAAGTTTATCGTAGACAAAGGCGGTCGTGACCATAAATTGGCCAACGTTCGTTTTAATCTGGGAGATATCGTTACTTCAATGATAAAATGTGCTAACGGTCAGACTGTTATTGTAACGCACGACACGAACTCTCCTCGTCCGTATTCGTTGGCTTTTCGTATTCAGGGAACCGACGGTCTGTGGATGAACGACGGCAACGGAGTTCACATCGAAGGTAAATCCAAGCCGCATCAGTGGGATGCTTCGGAAGATTGGTTCAAGAAATACGATCATAAATTGTGGAGTGGTTTGGAAGCTCAGGCAAAAGAAGCAGGCCACGGAGGCATGGACTTTATCATGATGTACGACCTGATCGATGCGATTCGCAACAAGAAACCGGCACCGATGGATTGTTATGACGCGGCAGCCTGGAGTGCAATCTCCGGTTTGTCTGAAATGTCTATTGCACGGGGCGGAGCTTTGGTTGATTTTCCTGACTTTACTCGTGGTCAGTGGATTCATAGAAAGCCGAAATTTGCGATTTGAAATAAATAACAAATAAAAAGAGGGTGTCCCAAAGTAGTTTTCAGCTTACTTTTGGGACACCCTCTTTATTTGTTAGCTACACATTAGCAGCCTAATACTTTTTTGAAGCGCCGGATAAACTCTTTGGCCTCTTCTATAGTAAGGCAGAGTGGGGGAAGCAAACGAATCGTATTCGTTCCGGCTACTCCGGTAAACACCTTTTCTTCGAAGAGTAATTTGTTACGTACTTCTTTGATCGAATCACTGAATTCAACACCTATCATTAATCCTCTTCCGCGTATTTCTTTCAATCCGGGAAGATGTTTAAGTTCGTCAATCAGAAAGTCTCCGACCTTAGCTGTGTTGGCAATCATCTGTTCTTTTTCCATAATATCGAGAACTGCTATTGCTCCCGCGCAAGCTAAGTGATTTCCTCCGAAAGTTGTACCCAGCATACCGTACACAGGCTTGAACTCCGGACTGATTAATACCGCACTCATGGGGAAGCCGTTTGCGATACCTTTAGCTACGGTAATCATATCAGGACGTATTCCGGCGTGTTGGTGAGCGAAGAATTTTCCGCTTCTACCATAGCCGGATTGTATTTCATCCAGAATCAAGGCCGCATTGTATTGCGTACAAGCTTCGCGAAGATCACGTAAAAACTGATCGTCCGGAAGTTGAATACCGCCTACGCCTAAGATACCTTCAATAATAACAGAAGAAACATCTCCTTTTTCCAGCTCCGCTTTAACAAGATTGATATCATTAAGTGGAAGGAAAGTTACGGGCATAGTATCATTGATTGGAGCTACGATTTTTGGATTATCGGTTACTCGTACAGCCGCGGAAGTACGTCCGTGAAATGAATGCTGGAAAGCAATCACGCGACGTTTATTGTTATGAAACGAAGCCAGCTTCATCGCATTTTCATTGGCTTCGGCTCCGGTGTTTACGATGAAAAGCGCATAGTCATCATATCCGCAAGCCTTACCAAGCTTATCCGCGAATGTTTGTTGCAGACTGTTGATTACTGAGTTTGAATAGAACCCCAGTTTATTTACCTGATCTGTGATAGCGGCAACATAGTCCGGATGGCTGTGTCCTACGGAAATAACCGCGTGACCTCCGTAGAGGTCAAGGTATTCCGTTCCTTCCGAATCCCAGACATGTGCTCCTTTTCCTTTTACAATTTCTATATTGAATAAGGGATATACGTCGAAGAGTTTCATTTTTTTGTAGTTAGTAGTTAGTAGTTAGAAGTTGGGAGTTAGAAGTTGGGAGTTTGTTTTTTTCTAACTTCCAACTCCTAACTTCCATCCTTTAGAATGCCGATGGTTTCAGGTGTAAGCCTACTGTTTCTTCCAGTCCGAATAGTAAATTCATATTGTGAACAGCTTGACCACTGGCACCTTTCAATAGATTATCGATTACGGATATAATCAAAAGTTTGTCTCCGTGTTTTTCCAGATGAAGCAAACATTTATTGGTGTTTACTACCTGTTTTAAATCCGGATTGGTATCGGTTATGTGGGTAAATGAATGATCATCGTAGTACTCTGCATACATGCGTTTGATTTCATTTAGTTCAACTTTGCAATCCATATAGATGGAAGTAAAGATGCCACGGGAGAAATTGCCACGTACCGGGATGAAATTGATACTTGCGTCGAAACTGTTTTGCAATTGTTTCAGACTCTGCGTTATCTCTCCTAAATGCTGATGTGTAAATGGCTTATAAATAGAAATATTGTCATTGCGCCAGCTAAAGTGCGAAGTAGCCGAAGGCTTTACGCCGGCTCCGGTGGATCCGGTTATCGCATTAACGTGAAGCTCCTTGTTTAACATCAGATGTTTGGCAAGTGGCAATACGCCTAATTGAATACAAGTGGCAAAGCAGCCAGGATTAGCAATCCGCTGAGCCGAACAAATCCGGCGACGGTTTAATTCCGGTAGTCCATAAACGAAGTTGTGTTCGTCAGACTCGATGCGATAATCCGTGGAGAGGTCAATAATCTTCACTGTTTCCGGAACCGAATGGCTGTCTAAGAATTTCTTCGTGTCGCCATGAGCCGTACAGAAGAATAAAAGATTAATGTCCTTAAGAGGAAGTTCGTTAGTAAAAACCAGATTGGTTTCACCATAAAGTCCGCTATGTACATCTGTTATTTTATTTCCCGCGTTGCTGGAGCTGTTCACAAATACAATCTCTGCATCGGGGTGATTTAGTAGCAGGCGTATTAGTTCGCCTGCTGTATAACCTGCCCCGCCGATTATACCAATTTTAATCATGCCTTTTTATTCTTGTTTTGTACTGAGTAATATAATTTCATTTGGTTGCCTAAGATACGGGTAAATCCTTTAACATCATCTGCCGACCAGGCTTTTTGTTCTTCACCATACACTCCAAAGTCACTCTTCATCAAATCAAAATCACTTTCAATACCTACTAAGGTGTAGGTGTAAGGGCGCAATGTGATAATCACACGACCTGTTACGTTTTGTTGCGTACTTGCAAGGAAAGCTTCCATATCACGCATTACAGGCTCAAGGTACTGCGCTTCGTGCAGAAACATTCCGTACCAGTTGCCCAGCTGATCTTTCCAGTATTGTTGCCACTTGGTCAGCGTATGCTTTTCCAATAGTTTGTGCGCGTTGATGATCAATAATGGACCGGCTGCTTCGAAACCAACACGGCCTTTGATACCGATAATCGTATCTCCTACGTGCATATCCCGACCGATTGCCCAGCGAGAACCTAATTCCTCTACGGCACGGATAGCATCTACCTTATTTTTATAAGTTACGCCGTTCACGCCACTTATTTCACCATTCACAAAGTCAATGAACATATCCTCTTCCTCTTCTTCCGCCTCAAGTTGAGATGGGTAAGCCGTGTCCGGCAGGGTAAGGTTAGATTGTAGCGTTTCTTTACCCCCTACACTTGTGCCCCAAAGCCCTTTGTTGATGGAGTATTCCATTTTTGTGAAATCGGCCTCGTAGCCATGTTCCTTCAGGTAATTGATTTCATATTCACGACTCAACACCATATCACGGGTAGGAGTAATGATTTCGATATCCGGAGCCAACACTTCGAAGGTGAGGTCAAAACGAACCTGGTCATTTCCCGCGCCTGTACTTCCGTGAGCTACTGCATCAGCACCGATTTCTTTCGCATAGTTAATAATGGCTATGGCCTGAAAAATACGTTCCGAGCTAACCGAAATAGGGTAGGTGCCATTTCGCAGCACATTCCCGAATACCATATATTTTATACTCTTTTCGTAGTACTCCTGCTCTACGTTAAGTGTCACGTGTTTTACCGCGCCCAGTTTGTAAGCTCTTTCTTCGATCAACTTACATTCTACTTCGTCAAAACCACCCGTATTGGCGATAGCGGTATATACCTCATATCCTTTTTCCTCAGACAGGTATTTGGCACAGAAGGATGTATCCAATCCCCCACTAAAAGCCAATACAACTTTTTTCTTTCCCATTACGTTATATATTTAATGTTTTTTATTTCTGTTCTTTTTCGTTGTCGGCCTCATTTGCTTCCGCTTCTTTTGCCTTCATCTCTTCGTGCTTCAATTGAGTCTTTTTTCTCAGCACATCATACATTTCTTCGTGTATCAGACAACGCGGATCTTTCGGGTCGAAAATCATAGCTGTGCAAATGCAATATTTACGATTAGTACGAGTCAGTACGTCGTGATTCACACAACCTTCGCATCCTTTCCAGAAAGAATCATCGTCGGTAAGATCAGCAAAAGTAACCGGCACATAGCCCAGTTCCGTATTCATTTTCATTACCGCGCTACCCGAAGTAAGACTGAATAACTTTGCTTTAGGCCATCGCAATCTTGCCAGTGTAAAGGAAGCGTTTTTTATGCGCTTAGCCAACCCTCTGTTACGAAATTTATCAGCTACGATCAATCCCGATGTAGCGACATATTGCTTGTTTCCCCATGATTCGATATAGGTAAAGCCGGCAAACTCCTCACCCGCAAGGGCGATAATCACCTTTCCTTCACGCATTTTCTGGGTAACATATTCATGTGTTCGTTTAGCGATACCCGTTCCACGTACTTTGGCTGCTGCCTCTATTGTGTCTAAAATTGTATCAACGTACTTTTCGTGGCTCTCGTCAGCCACCATCACATCAATTTCTACTTCTTTTTCCATTTCCTGAATTGGAATTAACTAACACCTATTATCTATTTATAAATCGCGCCAGGGCTTTCGCCACTTGTTCTCTATTGTATCCTTCGCGTGGAATAATCAGAATGGTATCGTCTCCGGCAATCGTACCAACAATTTCTCTGATGGTTTGATTGTCTATGTCCCAAGCGATTTTCATCGCATGGCCCGGAGGTGTTTTAATGACAGCCAAACTTCCCGAAAATTCGATCTCAGGATACAATTGTGTTTGTTCGTTTTGTATTTGTGGCGTTAATTCATGATCCGGAAAACGATAAACATAGTTTCCGTTCACATGAATTTTCGCTATTTTAAGTTGCCTTATATCCCGTGACAAGGTAGCCTGTGTAGTCGAATATCCCTTCTCATTCAACAATTGGAGCAGCTCTTCCTGGCTCTCAATGTTTTGTGTAGTAATAATATGTCGAATATCTTTCAGACGATCTTGTTTAGTCTTCATGTTGTATATTTATACATTTACACGACAAATATAGCGCATTAAATTGAATAAATATACATTATTGCTAATTATATTACATAATAATGCATAATTAAGCCGTATATCAGTTAGCGGTATAAAGTGTTCCACTTTTTAAGTTAAAATCGGGGGTAAAATACGCTTTTTTGGCGTTTTTGTATGTGGTTGATTATTAGCATATTGGGAGGGTGTAAAAACATAAAGGTTATTTTTCGAAAAATAAAGGTTATCTTTTGAAAAATAAAGGATATAATTTTTTTTGTATAGTATTATAAAAAAACGCTTCAAATTCACCGTGAAATTTGAAGCGTTAATTTGAGGTGAATATTCCATAAAGAATAACCTCGTTATGCTTGTTTAGTCAATAATTATACCTTGTATTCCTTTTTGAGGTAGCCGAAGTGGGCGAAGCATACTTTCGGTACTTTTGAATGACGAGAGTCGATTGCCTGATTCTATTACACTTAACACCTTGCTTAGCATAGTTTCGCTGATACTCCCTAATACAGAGTCAAACTCGTCATTTACGTTGATATTCGGAAGAAATCCATTTTCGTAGTCTTTGTAATCTTGTGAGTTTTGAACCCAACAGGTGATTGGGTGTAATATCCAAGGGAAATTTTTAGACTTTCCTGGAAATTCCTGAGAACCAACATTTTTACCTTCCGTTTGTCCTCCAATCAGTATTACATCAATATAAGGTCTCAAGCCATTTATGATTAATTCAGAGGCTGATGCTGTTTCAGAACTAGTTATAACATAAAGATGATCAAGATTCAGATTTGCCCCGTTTTCAATAACATTTTCGTCTAAAAGGTATGTGGTATCCTCTTTTTTTAATGTTTCATTGTATACAAGCTTGCAATAAATACTTCCTAAAGCACTTCTAGGTGCCATCATTGTAGCTAATAATTGTGCACACGACAACAGTCCGCCATTATTGTATCTGAGATCAAGGATGAATTCTTCGGGGTTTTGCGCGGAAAACTTGGCGAATACTGCTCGTAGATCATCGTTGTAAGTCTGATCATCATTACTATCTTGCCCGGCAACAAAACTGTTATACATTAAATATGCAATTTTTTTGTTATTGACTAAGAGAATCGTGTCAACTAAAATTGGGTTCTCTGGCATCGTTATAGCAGCATCTAATTCTACATTTCGAATATTTTTAAATTCTCTATCAGTTAATTGACCAACAGTGAGTTTGGTCTTTGCTGTATGATAATGAAATTGGGTGAAATTGTCTTGGGTTAGTCGGATGTTATCGTAATGTGAAATCCAATCACCACGCTTAAGTCCTGCTTTTTCCGCTGGTGAGTTAGGAAGTACATACTTTATGGCTGCGTATACATTATTAGGATTGCTTTCTAAATAGCGGTAGGCCGGTTTAAAGCCATAAGTTAAGTTAGAACTTCCACTTTTGGTTGATACGTCTTCTTCAATGGTAGAATAATAGTAATTTTTATCTTTTGTATGTTTCCCATCTTGATCTGAAAGCAACGAGCTGAAGAAGTCTTCCGCCTTTGCATTAGTCTCCTTAAAAGAAGGAAGTTCATCTGCCCACAAATAATTATTCTTCATGGTTTTGTATATCCATTCGTTAACCTTATCCGGGGTTTTATCTAAGCTGGTGTCTTTTTCGCACGAAGTCAAGAAAGGTAATCCTGCTATGATAAAGAATAGGAGGGAAGGGTATATTAATTTTTTCATGTTTCTGTGTTTCATTAAATTAATGTATTTCGCAAAGGTAATGATTTTTCATATTTGCGATATTCCGTTAAAACCAGTAATATTGTAGTAAGGTAAAAAAAGAACAACATGGATTTCAGAACACAGGTAAAACCTGAAAAGGTATCTTTTACTTTCTCACATCACACGCCTATTTTGTTAATGGGGTCTTGCTTTGCCGAAAATATAGGCGAGAGGTTAGACAACCATTTCTTTCCGGTTGATGTCAACCCTTTCGGCACGCTTTACAATCCGGCTTCGGTTGCCGAAGGTATGCGGTTGCTGATGAAAGGTAAACAGTTTCAATCAGCCGACTTGTTTTTTCACGAAGGTGTTTTTCATAGCTTTACGCATCACAGTCGTTTTTCGGCATCTACAGCGGAGGTTTGTTTGCGAAAGATAAACGAACGTATGCAATCTTCCGGTATCGCCTTGCGGAAAGCGGAAAGACTTGTTGTAACCTTCGGTACAGCATGGGTGTATAAATTAAAAAGCGATGGGCAGGTGGTTGGAAACTGTCATAAGCTGCCGGATAAAATGTTTGAGCGTGTGCGACTGAGTGTTGACGAAATTGTGGCAGACTGGCATAGTTTGATAGATACGCTTCGTACGGAAAATTTAAGTTTAAAGCTGCTTTTTACCGTCAGTCCGGTAAGACACTGGAAAGACGGCGCAAATGGCAATCAGCTAAGCAAAGCAACCCTGCTGCTTGCCATCGATGAACTGCGTAACCGGTATCCCGACCAGGTAGGCTATTTCCCGGCTTATGAAATTATGATGGACGATTTGCGTGATTATCGTTTCTACACAGACGATATGTTGCATCCTTCCTCATTGGCTGTTGATTATATCTGGGAGTCTTTCGCAGCTTCTTATCTCACAGATCAAAGCAAGAACTTGCTGAAAGATCTCGCGGAGATACGAAGGGCTTTGAATCACAAACCGTTCAATCCGGAGAATGACGCCTATCGCACTTTTCTAAAACAAACGATGGAAAAGGCAGAGCGACTAAATAAAATAATGGGCGAAGACCGGCTATCTCCCGTGCTAAAAATGATTGACGACAGACTTTATCATAATTATTAATTTAGAATGAGCAAAAGGCAAGAAGATGAAAAACGTATTCGTATTAGTAAGCGCGGTCATTCTTATGGCTTCGTGTGTACAAGAAAACAAAGAAAGTAAAACAATGGAGCAGGTAAAATCAGATCAGACAGTAACTCCGGTTGCAGCAGGAGATGTCATTGCAGGAATAAACCTGACAGTGGCAGAAGGAAAAAGACTTATTGCCAAAGGTATTGCCAATCACCCTGCGGTAAAAACAAAATTAGCGAATGGAATGGTCATTATCACAAGTGGCTCTACCAATACATATATTGCTGAAGAGCTGGCCGGTCTGAATGCACCTCACGGCAGTTTTATGACCGGAAACATCACTCCACAAGGAACTCCCGGAGTAAACGAAGGGCTTGAACGCATCCCCAATATTGTGTTGATCAACGGAAAGAAAACGGATATAGACTTTGAAGAAGCACTAAAGCAAGCCACAGAAGGAGACTTGGTTTTCAAAGGTGGCAATATGCTTAATTACGAAAAGAAACAAGTGGCAGTATGCATAGGAGCCCCCGACGGAGGAACAACAAAACGACTACGCACCGTTACAACCGGTGAAGGTAAAGCAAAACTAATTGTACCCATAGGACTGGAAAAACAAGTTTACGGAGATTTGAACGAATACGAGAAAATAGCCGCTGTTAAAAACGAACAGTTAGCTTATATCCCTCGGGTCTGGGTACATAAAAACGCGGAAATATTCACCGAAATAGAAGCAATCAAAACATTTGCATCGGTAAACATCGTCCCATTTGCCGCCGGAGGACTTGCCGGTCGTGAAGGTGGAATCTCATTAGCTATATACGGCCCCAAAGAAGAAGTGCAAAAAGTGCTGGATTTAGTTGGCTCCGTACAGGGAGAAGCGGCTTTTAAAGAATAACGTTTCTTATTTCTCCGTACTATCCCCTTTAAACCTGTCCCGATGTACTTTACTTGGCTTATATTTCTTTTTCGGACCTTGTGGTGCTTCGGGATAGCCAAATGGGATAACACATAAAGGAAGGATGTTGTCAGGCAGTTTTATAGCTTCTTTAACTACGGCCATTCGCTCTTCGTATGGATAAGCGGCTGTCCAAACGGCTCCGAGACCCAGTGATTGAGCGGCAATCAATATATTTTGAGCAGCAGTTGAACAATCCAGGTACCAATAAAAGGATTTTATGCTGTCGCCACATACAACAATAGCCTGACGGGTGTTTTTAAGCATTTTTGCATACGGCAGACCTTCTGCCATGAAATCAAGCGTTTCCCGGTCTTTTACCACGACAAATTCCCATGGCTGTGTATTTTTTCCAGAAGGAGCCGCCATAGCCGCTTTCATCAGAATATTTATTTTATCATCATTCACATCTCTGTCCTGATAAACTCTTATGCTTGTTCGATTCATAATAGCCTCGATGGCTTTGTTTTCAAACTCCGGCTTTTCGGTATTTTGGTTCTGATTACAAGAAGATAGATTGACCATAATAATTGAAATAAAAAGAATTAAAAAAGTTTCCTTATAAAAGTAAGTCCTCATTATCGTTGTTGTATTTGTATTTAAAACGATGCTAAAATACAAAAATAATACATAAGGGGCTTAGTGAGATAAAAACATTCGGGATACCCCTATAAAGAGGTTTCCCGAATGTATTAATTTTTTTGTCGGAGTTAATTAGTCCTGCAATATCCACATAACACCGTTCTCTGTATCTGTTCCCCCAAACTGTCTTGCAACTGCTTCATTTACATTATCTGTATTGTAGGTGTACTCTTGACTGGAATACATCCAACGTAAAGGCATTTTATCCGCAGGATCATTGCGATTAGATGAGGGGTTAATCGGGAATGCAGGAATACCTGTTCTACGATACTCATAATAACCATTAAATGCCGTTTGCAAAAATGTTGTAAGATATTTTTGCATTATAATCTGTCGAAGTTGTCGGGCAAATGTTGAAGCGAAAGCTACCTCCTTACCTTGTAAGTATGAAGTAATGTAATCATCCGAAATCTTCATGTTGTGATGAAAATCCGGTTCGTCGGGTGTATTATCTGCAACAAACTTCATGGACGCCCGGATTCCCTCTTCATAATAAGCTTGGGCATTGCCATTGATAAATCCACGTGCAGCTGCTTCCGCCAAAATTAAATTCATTTCGGCATAACTCAACAAAAATGTAGGTTCTCCTTCCGGAATTTGAGTATAGCGATTGTTAAGCTGTGATACGTTTTTTTCTTCCACCTTTTTTTGAATTTCCGCAAATGTTAAAGTAGGATCAACCCCATTGTATGCATCCCAGTCAGCTTGATTCATTCCAGACTCATTTGCTTTAGGCGTTGGCTTTGCGTAATAAAAAAGACGTCTGTCTTCAAATAGTTTCAACGTGTCAATAACAATTGAAGAAACCTGATTGAATACAATGAAATTATTACCTTCTTTATAGAATGGGTATTTTTCATTTGCTCTGTCAGAGTGTATAAGTTGGCAGTTGTCCGCATTAGACTTGAATATTGGACGAGAATTTACAATAGCTTGAAAGCGCTCTTTAATTTGCAAATCAGAATCATTTGCTTTTTTATATAAATTGATTAGCAATTTTAATTGTAGAACATTAACCGCTTTTCTCCATTGGGTTATATCTCCATTATAAACAGGATCACCATCAAAGTTATCCCCATTCTGAAACAACTCGTCAGCTTTGTCCAATTCC
The DNA here is from genome assembly GCF_900178525.1 of Massilibacteroides vaginae. GTDB lineage: Bacteria > Bacteroidota > Bacteroidia > Bacteroidales > Tannerellaceae > Massilibacteroides > Massilibacteroides vaginae. Next base: position 497,499 of record NZ_FXDJ01000008.1, on the reverse strand, counting down.
TTTAACAAACCTAAGAAAACCTCTTTTTGTGTGTCGTATTTAGGGTTGTAGTTATCATTATCTCCCTGAAAGGCTTCACTGTAAGGAACATCTCCGACACGCATTGTTAAATAGAAGAACTTACTGGCACGAATAAAATGTCCTAATGCTGTGTAGGAGTTTTTCAACTTTTCATTCGTAGCGAAGTCGATCATTCTTTGGACGTTGTTTAGCATGACCATGTTTCGGTCGCTAAATTCTCTATAGTCATTTAAGCGTCCCAGTTTGTTAAAAGCATAGTCAATGTCATTCCCTTCTGTCCAGGCAATATATTTACTGAGCATATCATCACGAACAAATGTTTTAGTAGTGCTTTGTTCTTTCATGACTCCCAAAATCAAATTAGAGGCTAACATTCCGGAAGTTACTTTTGTTGACTCATCCGGATTGGTATTATATTCCTCAAAATTATCACAACCGGAAATTGATACAGTTAACAAGATGCCGGTGATTATTATGTATATACTATTTCGTTTCATATTGTGTATTTTCTATTAAAATTCAACTTTCACATTAACACCAATATACCTAAGAGAAGGGGAGGCTAAGTCATCAGAAGCCTTGTCCGGATCAGCAAACTTATATTCCTTAGTCCATAATAGAAGGTTTTGTCCAACCAGCGAAACAGATGCATTCGACATTTTCATTTTGTTTGCGAAATCTTTAGGTAAATCATAGCTTAAAGATAATTCACGTAGTTTTATAAATGTTTCATCGAAAACTAACTGCGGTCCCCTTCTCCAATAGTCTTTAATATATGTTTCGTAAGAGACTATAATATCGTTAGGTGCGAATGTGCGGTCATCGCTTACAATACGTCCATAAGAATCGTATGCAGCAGAGCCTGAAACAACTTTTACTCCATCAGCGATATACGTTTTATTCCCGTTTACAACTTCTTCGTATCGCCATTTGTTATCCGTGTCAGGATGTGCTCCGGTTTGCCACATAGCCCTGTTTGTTGTAGAGTTTGAGAGTCCTCCAATACGTCCGTCAATACTCATTGATAATGTAAAGCTTTTATACTTAAATGTGTTAGTCCAACCCCAAATCCAATCCGGGTCATTAAAACCTATTTTTGAATAGTAATCACTTAATCGGGGGAAACCATTTTGTAACACAACATTACCATTAGAATCATAATTAAAATCCTTTTCCTCTCGATAATCCGTTCTAGCTCCTTTATATACCCATAGTTTATCCGGACTATAGACATCATCTAATTTGGCATAATACCTGCGTGCCGTTGACCAGTTCAATATTGTATTCCAAGCGAAGTCACGTGTTTTAACAGGATTAGCCTCTATAACAAATTCCCATCCTCTTGTTTCAAATTCTTCTTTTGTATTCATCAGTAGCTTTTCGTAGCCGGATAAATAGGATATGGGAACTTCAGTTGTGTTATTGTATGTTAGTTTATTGAAATAACTAACGTCGAGTTTTAGGCGGTGATTGTCGAGGAAGTGAATAGCTGCTCCGATCTCATAGGTGCGATCTGTGATTGGTTTTACATTACCTCTTTTTATTAAAGGAAAGCGCGCAGAATTTAGTCCACTCCACACACTGTTTGATACCGTATATGCTTGGTTTACGGCGTAAATATCTAAATCTTTTTTAGAAACAGTCCACGATCCTCTAAGTTTTAGAAATTTAATCCAATCAGGCATAGTAACAAATTCAGAAACAATTGCACTACCACCAATAGAGGGATAGAAGTATGATTTTTCGTCTTCCGGTAATGAAGATGACCAGTCGTTACGCCCGCTCACATCCAAATAAAACGCATCCATATAACCAAGGGTAACTTTTCCAAATAAACTGTTTACCTGCTTGCGCTTTAGTTCTACATCTGTTGTAGGTGTTTCAACGGATGCTTTTAAAGAATAAAATCCGGGTACCGATAGCCCGTTACGGGTGGTTGATTTCAGATAATTGTTTTTTAAATAATAAATAGAGCCTCCTAACAGTCCTTCAACTGAAAATTTGTTAAAGCGCTTATCGGCCATTAAGATAAAGTCTGTGTTTATGGAGTATTTGTAATCTTTTTTTTGTTGGAAATATCCTTTATTTGTACCTCCCCAGTTACGGTCAGAGTTTATACTCAGCGGAGCTCTACGCTCTGTTTGATCAAATGCAGCGTCAAATCCTGCACGAGCCATAGCCTTTAGCCAAGGAAATACATTATAATTTAAGCTGAATGTTCCGTTCGTTTTCGTGTCATCAATCGTATTTAACTTTTCATACGCCATTAAATATGGATTGTCATACCAGCCGGCATAATGCCAGTTTTGTTGGATATCCGGTGTAATCCAATAATCCTTATATTCTCTGATATCATATTCCGGTCCTGTCCAGATAAGCATATTGTAAATATAGCCTTGATCTCCATAGCCTGTGCCGGAAGTATTTGGGGCTGTACGTTTAGTAAAACCCATTGTTCCTTCAATAGTTGCTTTGTCTCCCAGTTTCATCTCTCCCCCCAAAGTGTAGCGGAATTGTTGAGCTTTGGCATTGGGGTATTGTCCTTTATTATATACGTAGGAAATGGAGGAACGGAAACTACCATTTTCGCCCTGTTGTGCAACACTGACTGTAGTGTTACTAATCATGCTGAACTCAAGGAAGTTTTTGAAATTATTTTTCCCTTTGGATGTTAATTCCATATCACGCATTTCTTTTGAAATCGGATCCCATTGCGGATAAACTCGTCCAATATCCAGCTTGTCTCCCCATACTTCATCGTCAGTATTGTATTTTCCGTTGTATCCAGCACTATACGATGTTTGTACTTTCGGGAGTGCTAAATAACCTGCATGAAACATATTGCTAGTGTTTACAGAAACAGAGAAACCCTCTTTGCCTCCTTTTTTTGTGGTAACCATAATAGCTCCACTTCCTCCTCTTGAACCATATAAAGCTGATGCCGTAGCACCTTTCAATACATCAATACTAAGGATGTCATCTGAGTTTAGATCACCTAAGTTGAGTTCTGTAGGTACGCCATCTAAGATTAAAATTGGAGACTCTCCACGTAGTTTAATAGTAGGACTTTCTAAAAATTCAGTAGAATTTAATACCGTCATACCGGAAATACGACCAGTTAAACTTGTTGCAACATTTACTCCTTTTACTTTTTCAAACTGTTCTCCGCCAATTTTTTGTGTTGCGTAACCGAGTGCTTTTTCTGCACGTTTCATACCTAATGCTGTAACTACCAATTCATCAATCATTAAAGAGGATTCACGCATTATAACATTGATTGTACGTTTGTTTCCAACTGTTATCTCTTGATTCTCATATCCTATATATGAAAAGATAAGAATAGCATTTTCATTAGGGATTGAGAGATGGTATTCACCATTCAGATCAGTAACAACTCCAGATGAAGTTCCTTTAATTAAAACATTTACACCATATAGAGGTTCTCCTGTTTCATCTTTTACGACACCAGTTATTGGTATTTGTTGAAGAGCAGAACTTGTTTTTTTGGCTAAAAGAATATGCTGATTTTCTATCTTATAGTCGAGATCTGTTTGGTTTTTAACAACATTTAAAACGTCTAGAACAGTCTTGTTCAATACATTAATGCTCACGAGATTGGTGTTGTCAATATCACTGCTCTTATAGAAAAACATAAAGTCTGATTGTTTTTCTATTGCAGCAACAATATCGTAAATAGTTCCGTTTTGAATATTAAGAGATATGGTATTTTCGGTTTGAGCACTAACAGCAGCTGAGGCGCTGAATATGCTAAATAGCATACAGACAATGGTGTATCTAATAAAATTAAAAGAGTTTTTACACCACTTGTGTTTTTGATCTAAGGATAATCGCATAAATTTGTACATTTAATGAATTAAACATATCCTCCCTATAGTGTCATACTACTTTAGAGAGGAAGTTGAGTGATTTGAAAATTGTCATAAACCGGATAATGCTTCTATTATTGTCCGGTTTTTGAATTTTAGTTTATTCCCATAGGCAAATTGTTTTGAAGTTTTTTTTTATAGTATTATTTAATAAAGACTTCTTCATTTACTATTTCGTAAGAAAATAATCTTTCGAAATTTATAATTTGCAAAACTTCGTCTAATTCTTGATCTAATTTAAAGGTTCCTGTAAACTCTGTGTTTTTCAAAGTTTCATTAAGAATACTGATTTTGATTCCATACATTTTTTCTAAACGTGATGCTATTTGTCCAAGAGGTTCATCCTTAAAATGATATATTTTGTTTACCCAGGTTCTGCTTAAATCTATTTTAATGTTTGATAATGTTGTAAGCTCATTGGACTTATTATAAAAAACCTGCTGATTCGGCTGTAAAATGATAGGCTCGGAGGATACACCAGATTCACTTATTGTAGACAAATCTATTTTCCCATTAACAAGTGAAGTAATTGCATAATCATCTTCAGAATAATCCATTACATTAAATCTTGTTCCTAATACTCTGATTGTTTGCTTACTTGAATGGACAATAAATGGAGCTTTTTCATTACTGATTACATCAAAATAAGCTTCTCCATCGAGAAAAACTTCTCTTGAAGTTTCACCAAATTTATCAGGAAAACGAAACTTTGTTGATGCGTTTAAAAAAACTTTTGTTCCATCAGCTAAGGTTAGGAACCCTTTTCTAGGTCCGGATTCAATGTTCAATTCTGAATAAATTATTTTTTCTTTTGGGGTCAAAAAATATTCTATACCTAATGTTAATCCGATTGAAGTTATGGCAATAGCGATGTATTTAGCAAACGAACTTTGTATTTGTTTTTTCTTCAGTGTATTCTTCTCAGCACTTTCGTTCTCTTCTTTTCTGATTTTGTTAAGTAAACGCTCTTTACTTTCTTGAACCTCCTCGATGCAAGGATATCGATCTTTGTACATAAGCTCATACACTTCTTTGGTTTGAAAAAAAAGAACTTTATTCTCTTCTTTTTCATTTAACCATTCCATGAGTATCTTCATTTCTTCAATAGATATTGTTTTTTGAAGATAACGTAGTATTATCGAGGCTATATTATTGGTATATTCCATATAAACAGTACATTTTATTAAATAAATTTACTCATTTAACGCTTGGTTAATTAGCAAATATTAACACACTGGGTATTGAATAACATTAAGGTAAAAGCCTTTTTCGCAACTCTTGTAATGCTTTATAAAGGTGGTTTTCTACAGTTCTGATTGAGATGTTAAGCAGATCTGATATTTCGGAATTTTTCTTCCCTTTCAAATACGATAACTGAAAAATTTCTTTGTTCTTTTTAGGTAATAGTTCAATAGCTTTAAATATGGATTCTATTTGTTCCCGCTCAATAATTTTTATCTCAACAGATGAAATTGTTAATTCTTCCATTTTTAGATCATGAATAGCTTTATCTTTATATTCATCACGAACATTTTGTTTTTTTAGATAATTAATGCATCGGTTTTGCACTGATTGAAACATATAAGACACAACCGATTTTTCAACAAACAAGATATTGCCTTTTTTCCACATAGATAAAAAGACATCATGTACAATATCTTCAGCAATTTGATGGGAGACAAATTTACGTGCGTAAAAAAGTAAACCGGGAGCATACTTTTCATATAGATGACTGTATAGCTCAGGTGAGTTTTTATTATCTATATTTGTCTTCATGAATTCACTATTTAAACTCCTATCAGATTAATACAAATATCGTAAAAATGATTAATGTTTTCGAATTTGAGTTTAATATTAAAAAAAACTTCCCATAATCATTTAAGACTATGGGAAGTTTTATTTGTAGAGTGATTTATTTTGAGATCTACATTACATAGCCATAAACATTTCAATATCTTCTTCTACTGTTGTAATACCGGCGATACCGAAGTTTTCAACCAATACTTTAGCTACATTTGGAGAAAGGAATCCCGGAAGTGTTGGGCCGAGGTGGATGTTTTTCACTCCTAAGTGAAGAAGAGCGAGCAATACAATTACGGCTTTTTGTTCGTACCAGGCAATGTTGTAAGCAATAGGCAGATCGTTGATGTCTTCTAAACCGAATACTTCTTTCAGTTTAAGGGCGATGATGGCTAATGAGTAACTGTCGTTACATTGGCCTGCATCTAAAACACGTGGTATGCCTCCTATGTCTCCTAATGGAAGCTTGTTGTATCTGTATTTTGCACAGCCTGCTGTAAGAATTACGGTGTCATTTGGTAATGACTGCGCGAAGTCCGCATAATAATCCCGTTTGCTCATTCGTCCATCACATCCTGCCATTACGAAGAACTTTTTAATAGCTCCCGTTTTAACCGCATCAACTACTTTGTCTGCCAATGCAAGTACTTGAGCATGGGCGAATCCTCCTGTAATGCTGCCGCTTTCTATTTCGCGTGGCGCCTGACATTGTTTTGCCATTTCAATAATAGAGGAAAAGTCTTTTTGTTGACCATTCCGGCGTTCAGCAATGTGAGTTGCTCCGTCTAATCCGGCAGCTCCGGTTGTGAAGATACGACCTTTATAACCGGCGTTTTTTGAAGGAGGTACAATACAGTTGGTGGTAAAGAGGATTGGTCCGTTGAATGCTTCGAAATCTTCTTTCTGTTGCCACCATGCGCCACCGTAGTTTCCTACCAGATGTTTGTATTTCTTCAGGTGAGGATAATAATGTGCAGGAAGCATTTCACTATGCGTATAGACATCAACTCCGGTTCCTTCAGTTTGTTGAAGAAGTTCTTCGATGTCGCGTAAATCGTGACCACTGATTAAGATGCCCGGATTCTTGCCTGCTCCGATATTAACCTGTGTTATTTCCGGATTACCATAACGTCCTGTGTTGGCTCCGTCTAATAGGGCCATAGCTTGTACGCCGTATTTTCCTGTTTCCAATGCTAAGGCAACTAATTCGTCGGCCGAAATATCTTCACGTGTGATTTCCGCCAGTGCTCTTTGCATGAATGAGAAAATTTCATCATCTGTTTGATCCAAGTTGTAAGCGTGTTCTGCATAGGCAGCCATACCTTTCAACCCATAATGGATCAGTTCTTTTAGTGAACGGATGTCTTCGTTTTGCGTTCTTAGTACGCCTACTTCAAGTGCTTTAGTCATGAATTCTGATTCATCACCATTCCATGTACACTCATCGGGCATGTGTTTGCCTGTGTTTCCTACCTGAGCAGCCATATTTGCTTTCAATGCCAAACCTTCTTTAACTTTAGCTTTGATGGCATCAAAATCGAAGTTGGCATTTGTGATACTGATAAACATCGCGTCCACAATAAATTTGTCGGCTGTGGCAGATGCTTTTCCGGCTTTTCTAAGTTCGTTGTTATAAACCGCTACACCGCGTGCTACGAATAAAAGAAGGTCTTGAATGTTTGACACTTCCGGAGTCTTACCGCAAACTCCCATAATCGAACAACCTGTACCTTTGGCTGTTTCCTGACATTGATAACAAAACATGTTCATGATATATCTTTGCTTATTGGTTGATAATCTATTTCTTTTTCAAGCAAAGATATACGGTACACTACCCGGAAAAATGTCACATTTGGTACACTTCCTGAATTTTATTTTTAGTTTTAGGATGTTTAGAGCAAAATTAAAGCTGGCTCTTAACCCTAAAATGATATGATCCTGATTCCAGTTTAAGCATAACCTTTCCATCCCCGGTCTTGACACCGTTTGTAACAGGCTTATCGTTTTCGGTTATATTATCGGTTGTTGGCAGATAAAGCGTTGCAGAGGTGTTTGCCGGTATCTTGAATTGATAGTTGCAAAACCCTCCGTTGACAGACCAGCTGCTTTCGATGCGTCCATACATAGAATCATAGTGTCCTTTGGCGTATATCATTTGTCCTGTGGGATCCGGTTCAGGCTTTAAAATGAAGTGTTTGAATCCCGGATGGTTTTCATCCCGCTCTATACCTAATGAATGATTATACATCCACGAACCGATTGCCCCGAAAGAATAATGGTTGAATGAATTCATAGAATTATTACCACTGAATCCCTTTTCTTTTGTGTAAGAATTAAGCCGTTCCCAGATCGTTGTAGCACCCTGATCAACGGAATAGAGCCAGGATGGATAACTCGTTTGTTGAAATATACGATAGGCTGCTTCAGAATTGTCCAAGTCGGATAATACCCGGTTGATCCATGCTGTACCGATAAATCCGGTCATTAATGAATAAGGAGGATATACTTCGCTTTCGCTGACCTTCGTATCGTTTTCTATGCAATCCATCAGGTTTTTAATAACAAGCTCTTTTATTTCTTCATAGCAAATATCAAAGGCTAAAGGAAGAACATAAGAAGTCTGCGTACCAATGACCTCGCCTTTTTTCTCCGGTTGCCTGAAGCCTGAATGAATAGTTTGCCCTGTTTCAACATCGAAATAAGTTTTGTTGAAGAATGACTTTCGTGCTTCATATAATTGATTGAATACAATGACATCCTCCGTTTTATCCAATACGGCTGCTATACGCTGCATCAGATTCAGATCATAGATGAAGTAGCTTTCCCATAATAAACTATTATCGTTTTTATCCTGTTCCGGGCCGAGCCAGTCTCCGAGATTGCCTTCCGTAAGAATACCTGTTTCCTGATCAATATAAGGTAGGAGATAATGAATGTAGTTTTTCATCGCATCATAATGTTCCGCAAGCATGGTCTTATCATTGTATTGCAAATAACTTTCCCAGGCAACTGTAATGCCTGCGCTTCCCCAAAGTATCCCACCAAAACCACCACCAACAGGAGCTACATCAGCAAATCGTCCGTCTTCCCGTTGCGTGTCACGCATGGCCAATATATGGCGGCGAAGGAATTGAGATACATTGCCCATGTAAGTAGCCGTACGTGAGAACACGGAGATATCGCCACTCCAACCCATACGTTCGTTTCGCTGAGGGCAATCTGTAGGTATAGAGATGAAGTTGCCTTGTGTAGACCAGGTGATATTTTCCCAAAGTTTGTTTATCCGGGTATTCGATGTCTCATAACTCGACGCTAATTCATGGATAGAGCTTATCACATCTCCTTTTACCGCATCCAGCGGCAAGGCTTTACTGATTCCGGTTATTTCTACAAACCGGTAGCCATGAAATGTGAAACGTGGACTGATCACTTCGTTACCTCCCTTTGTAATGTAGATGTCTTGTGCCAATGCTCCCCGGATATTTTCAAGCATAATCATACCGGTATTGGCCGAAAATTCAGGTAGATCCGGATATTTTACTTCTGCGAACCGCATTTTGACCTGATTGCCGGGTTGCTCTCCCGATAGACTTATTCTTGGTATTCCGGCCATATTTTGACCCATGTCGTAAACAAATACGCCGGGTCTTACTTCTTCCACGGAGATAGCCGTAAGCTCCTTGATCTTTTTTATTGTTTCGCCATACTGACCTATCAGTTTCATATCGGAGTAGTTATTAACCGCCGGCATGCCGTAGGCAGCTATAACCTTATCCTCACTAATCGCTTTTTCCTGATCAACTTCTACGGCTTTCTTCCAACCGGAATCATCAAAAGAAGCGGTAGTCCATCCTTCTGTCAGCACTTCTTTTCGCGCGTCATATACTTCACCCTGGAAAAAACTGCTGTAAACAACCGGTCCATTATTGAAGTAAGACCAGGTATCCGGTGAGCTGACTATTTTTTCCTCCGATCCGTCTGTGTAGTTGATCACTAACTTGGCGAGGACAGACTGCCTGTCGCCAAACAGATTCCACAGATCGCCCATATAGGTGATCGCGCCACTCCACCAACCTTCACCCAAGGTTACGCCCAAAGCATTGCCTCCGGCCTTTATCTGATCGGTTACATCGTAGGTTTGGTACATGTGATGTTTATTGTATTGTGTCAGACCGGGATTGAAATAATCGTTACCGATTCTTTTTCCGTTCAGGTAGGCTTCATATATACCTCTTGATGTTAAATAAAGACGCGCTTTAGCCACCTTAGCCTTTTTTGAATTAAAGGTTGTTCTTAGCATTGGCATGGAATTTCTCTTTGTATCTGCCACAGCAAAAGTTCCTGTGTTTCCTCCGTTCATGAAATAGGAACTATTCTGAACGGTCAATCCGCTTCCTGATTTTATATAATCGGAGAAAACGCCGTTGTAAGTTGCGTTTAACTCCTCAGCGAACAGGATATTGTTTGGCACGCGGTAGTTGCGTATTTCAACATCGGAAAAGGCCGATAACTGATTGGCTTTTGCCGAAAAACCGATCTCGCACAACAACGGAAAACAGATATAATCCCAACTGTTTCCCAATGGATTAATAACGACCGTGCCCACTTTATTCGATTCGGCTTCTCCACCGATATAGCATGTGGTTGAACTATACATTGTTTTAAGATAAATCCGGTGTTGGTCGTATTTGTTCTGGTTGTTGATCAACGAGGAAGGAACAGGCAGGCTTTGCAATGGAATTTCCTTTTTATCAGTAGGAGCATAACCCACCCGGTAGATATGGAGTTGTGCGGCACCTCCGGCGTTCATTCCGGAAATATCTAATTCTACTTCAACGTATGAATCGTTTTTATTGTTTTGCAGATTATAAATATTCAGATTCCTGTTCATCAGGCGGGGATCATTGGCCCCATAAATAAAACCGGCTTTGGTGGTGCCGCTTTGCTGATCTAACTGTACCGTATAATGGATGTTGAACACAGGAAGATAAGACGGATATACTACTAAGTCTTCATCTCCTCCGCCAATCCATTTCGCACCATCCCAGGCACTGACCGAAGGATTCATCAATCCGGTTTCGAACCGGGATTCGCTTGTCAGCGTTTTATCATTCTTGCTCCATACCTTAACCTTCCATTTATAACGCGTGGTTGGTTGCAGCGGCCTACCGTTGTATGCTATATTGAGCGATAGGTCACTTAGCACTTTTTCCGTGTCCCAGACTACTTGCTGATCTTCGTCGGTCACTATTATCTGATAAGCCGTTTGTGCTTGTCCACGCACGTCTGATTCCATTTGCCAGCTAAAGCGGGGTTTGTCGGTGTCGATACCCAAAGGTGTTTCTGTATACTCTACTACTAAAGAGGATAACTTACTATTGTCTACGGTGCAGGCAACAACAAAAAAGGAGAATAAGAACAATAACGGGGTTTTACGAATAAATGGATGCATAGTATCAGATGTAATTTGAATGAACTCAAAGATAAACTTAATAACGCAAGTTCGACATAAAAACGTGTCCCGATTTTTTATTACCCGAAGGTTTTATTCAGACCGAAATTAACATTTCAAAATCACCCCAAAAAAGAGGAGGGATTTTTCGTATCCTTTATGATTGAAAATATATCCTTTATTTTTCTGAAAATATCCTTTATTTTTTCGGAAATATCCTTTATGATTTTCGGTATTCTGTATGTGTTGATATTCAGGACTTTATGAGTTGCGCTTTGAGTGGAAAGAAAAAGTTGAATTTTAACTTAAAAAGCGTAGAAAAAGAGATGAGGTTTGCCGGGTTAAATCCGGCTGTGAAATGTTGAATTTCTAAAGCCGATGCAGGAAAGTTTAAATCATTTGAATGATTATTGAAAGGCATTTTGGTGGAAATAAGCGTTATTTGTTGTCGTAATTTAATAGCATGTTATGAGAATACTTTTGAGTGTTGCAGTTATTGGCTGCCTTTTACTATCATGTGGACAAAAAAAGGACGGTAAGTCGATGACAAACGAAATGCCGGCAAATCCGGTATTAGTAGCTGACCCTACTATCTTTTCCTATCAGGATAATTATTATTTGTATGGAACCGGAGGAACATCAGACTTTGGGTTTCCTGTTTATGTGTCTGACGATTTGAAAACCTGGACCAATTCCGAGTTTCCGGTAAATGGCTACGCCTTGAAAAAGGGAGACGCTTTCGGAGAGCAGGGCTTTTGGGCTCCTCAGGTGTTTGAACATAAGGGTAAGTTTTATATGGCTTACACGGCTAATGAACAGATTGCGATTGCTGTGAGCGATCAACCGGACGGACCATTCCGCCAAACTACGCTTGCCTGTTTAACTTCGGATGTTCGCCAGATAGATCCATATTTGTTTTTTGATGAAGATGGACGTATTTATCTATATCATGTGAGATTGGATAATGGAAACAGAATATACGTAGCTGAAATGGAAAGCGACCTTTCTGCCATTAAACCGGAAACGCTTAAAGAATGTATTTCGGCGGAGAGTGGTTGGGAAGACACCGAAAATGTAGCATGGAAAGTAGCGGAAGGACCAACCGTAATTAAACAGAACGAATTGTATTACCTGTTTTATTCTGCCAACGATTTCAGAAATATTGATTATGCGGTTGGTTATGCTGTATCGGAATCTCCTTATGGTCCATGGAAGAAAGCGGATAATAATCCGATAATTGACCGCCACCTTATTGGAGAGAACGGTGCGGGACATGGCGATTTGTTTAAAGATAGATCAGGCAATTGGAAATATGTGTTTCATGTGCACGCGTCTGATTCGACGGTAATTCCACGTAAAACGGCTGTTATCTCTCTCGAATTCGGTAAAGACGGACAAGTGAAAGCGAACGCGTCTTCGTATGCGCCGGCTCAATTAAATGTTGCGGATAAATCAGTGTTTGCTAATCCGCTATCCGTTGAGTTTGGTGATCCTTATGTGCTGTTGGCCTCAGATGGTAAATATTATATGTATGGAACAGGAGCCGGAGCAATTGACGGTTTTTGCGCTTATTCGTCTGATGATCTGGTGAACTGGAAAGCGGAAGGACAGGTTTACCGGGGCAATATTGAAGGTTCATGGGCTTTGGCTAATTTTTGGGCGCCTGAGGTTTACGAGCGTAAGGGTAAGTTCTACATGTTTTTTAGTGCCGACTGGAAAGAAAATCCGACAAACGAATTGGAAAACTTCCGTATCGGTGTAGCCGTGGCCGACAAACCGACGGGACCGTTTAAGGAAATGAGCGATCGTCCTTTGTTTGACCCCGGTTATCCGGCCATTGATGGTAATATATTTGAAGACGAAGACGGGCGCAACTACCTCTACTTTTCACGTTGCTGCTATAAGCATGCCATAGAAAGCGAAGTAGCTACATGGGCTAAGAAGCAGGGTATGTTTGATGAAATAGAAGAAAGCTGGATTTACGGTGTGGAAATTAAACCGGACTTCTCGGCCATAATCGGAGAGCCGGTACTTATCCTCCGTCCGCCGGTAACAAATGACGATGCGCAAGCAGAGTGGGAGAGTCGTTCGGTTACATCGGGCGAGGTAAACCGCCGATGGACGGAAGGTTCTTATACGTTCAAAAAAGGAGATACTTATTATATGATGTATTCGGCCAACTTCTTTGGAGGTGAGAATTACGCGGTAGGTTATGCCACGGCGAAAAATCCGCTTGGCCCTTACGTAAAAAGCGCGGATAACCCGGTGCTTCAAAAAAACACAGCCAAAGGGGGTATTGTGACCGGAACGGGACATAACAGCATTGTCAAGTCTCGCGACGGAAAACAAACTTACTGCGTATATCACGGCCGTACAAAAGCAACAGGAGATGAACGTGTGGTGTTTATTGACAGAATGGGTGTGGATGAGCATGGCCGCTTATATGTGGATGGTCCTACTACCACTTCGCAGGTGATAAAGCCATAATCAATCGCATTGTATTTAAAATTATATATCTTTTAAAATTAAAATCATGAAAAAGCAACTTATTGTATGTGCTTTCCTTGCTATGACAATGGCTGTAAGCGCGCAATGGAAGCCTGTGGGCGACAAACTAAAAACTCCGTGGGCAGAAAAAGTAGATCCGAACAATGTGCTGCCGGAATATCCGCGTCCGCAAATGGAGCGTACAGCGTGGGTAAATCTGAATGGTCTTTGGGACTATTCTGTTAAACCTTGCGGTGAAGTAGAACCGGCAAACTTTGATGGGAAAATTCTTGTACCTTTTGCGATCGAGTCGTCTCTTTCCGGTATCCAGAAAGAAGTAGGTGAGAAAAACGAACTTTGGTACAAACGTACGTTTACTGTTCCTTCCGCATGGAAGAGCAAAGATGTTCTGCTGAATTTCGGTGCTGTAGACTGGAAAGCGGATGTGTATGTAAATGACATACTGATCGGTTCTCATAAAGGTGGATTTACACCGTTCTCATTCAATATCACCCCGTATCTGGCCGGCAAAAGCACACATAAATTGGTTGTCCGTGTTTGGGATCCAAGTGATAAAGGTTTCCAACCTCGTGGAAAACAGACGTCCAATCCTGAAGGTATCTGGTATACTCCTGTTACAGGTATCTGGCAAACCGTTTGGATCGAGCCGGTAGCACCCGCGCACATTACTTCAGTAAAAGCAATCCCGAACATCGATAATGGTACACTTGCGGTTACTGTCGGGGCTTCTTGTACAAGTCCTTCAAATATCGTTGAAGTAAAACTATTGGATAAAGGACAGGTTGTTGCTACGGCAAAAGGAATTGTTGGAAAGGAAATGCGGTTAGGTGTTCAGAACCCAACACTTTGGGATACGAACAATCCTTATTTGTATGACATGAAGGTGTCTCTTTCTGCAGCAGGAAAAGTGCAGGATGAGGTAAAGTCGTATACCGCATTCCGTAAGATATCAAAGAAACGTGATGCGAACGGAATTATGCGTATGCAATTAAACAACAAGAACCTCTTCCATTACGGTCCGCTGGATCAGGGATGGTGGCCTGATGGATTATATACTGCTCCGACCGACGAGGCTTTACTTTTTGACATCGTTAAAACAAAGGAATGGGGATATAATATGATCCGCAAACACGTAAAGGTTGAACCTGCTCGCTGGTATTATCATTGTGATAAATTAGGTATGTTGGTTTGGCAGGATATGCCAAGTGGCGACATGGGTAATCATTGGGCACCTCATACTTATAATGGCGGAACAGACAAGCAACGTACTGCCGAATCTATCGCCAACTACGATCAGGAATGGAAAGAGATCATGGATCTGTGTATCTCAAATCCTTCAGTTGTTATCTGGGTGCCATTTAACGAAGCTTGGGGACAGTTTGATACGGAGCGTGTAACAGAATGGACAGCGGCTTATGACCCTTCCCGCCTTGTGAATTCGGCAAGTGGTGGTAACCATCGTCCAACAGGCGACATACTTGACTTACATAACTATCCGGGACCACGTATGTTCCTTTTCGATGCCGAACGTGTGAACGTATTGGGCGAATACGGAGGTATCGGTCTGCCTTTGGAAAATCACTTATGGTGGAACAAACGTAACTGGGGTTACATACAATTCAAAAACAGCAGTGAAGTAACGGCAGAATACGTAAAATACGCCAACGAACTGAAACCAATGATAGACCGTGGTTTCTCTGCAGCTGTTTACACACAGACAACCGATGTGGAAGGAGAAGTAAACGGTGTTATGACCTATGACCGTAAAGTAATTAAGATGGATGAAGCCGCTCTTCACAAAATCAATCAGGAAGTAATCCGTCATCTTTCAGAATAAAAAATAATCTTATTACTTTTTTTACAACCCGGCTGGAGCTTCTCTTGTCCGGGTTGTTTTTGGTTTATTGTTTCTTTGTGAAAGAAGAGATTCTTTAAAGTAGATACATATTCCTTATATTTGCATATCGTTAATCCAATGTTCCATGAAAAAACAGAAAAACAAATTTTATCCGGATCTGATTCTGACTGCTTTTTTAGGACTCCTGATCTGGGTGTTTTTTGCTGTTTTTTATAGACATCACTTACATTATCAGGAGCAGCTGCAACTATTTCTTTTTACTTCCGATTATTTTATTGAGAGCATAGTTCAACCGGGAGGTTTTGCCGGCTATTTGAATAGTTTTGTGACGCAATTTTTCTATCATTCTTCCACCGGAGCGATTATTTTAGCCGTAATGCTAAGTAGTTTACATATACAGGTTTCTGTTATTTCCTCAATAATTGGCGGCAAAGCATTGTATCGTCCGTTGGCTTGTTTGCCTTCGCTTTTTTTCGTTTTGCTTCTTTGTCATGAAGATATGTTGCTTTCAGCATTAATCGCTGCATTGCTTGTGCTTTCGGCAGTCTTGTTTTATGCATTATTCAAGAAAAATAGCTTGCGTATAGCTTATTTGTTGATCATGATTCCGCTTCTATATTGGTTAGTAGGTTTTGCTGTTTTTATTTTCCCCGTTTTTTGTCTGTATTACGAATGGATTATTGCCAAACGTATCAATAAAAGAATTCTGGCCATTATTAGCCTGATAGCTGTTGGTTTGCTGTTGTTTGTTCCTTTATTAGCGCAATTATTACAACCGCAGTATCCGTTAAGCCGGTTTTGGATGGCCGGTGATTATTATAGGTTTGTAACACATATAAATCCGGCTATCTTCTACACGCTTCTTTCCATTATTATTATCCCTGTTTTGACAAAATGGCTTCCTGATATACAAAAGAAAGGATGGAGAGTAGGTGTTCGTATAGTTCAGTTTTTATTACTGTTTATAGTGATTGATTGGATAATCGGATTTGGTGCCGATTGGAAAAAAGAGGAATTGATGGGATACGACTATTATGTCCGGACTAAAAAATGGACGAATATTATTGATAAGGCAAATAAGCTTCCTCCCGATAGCCCCAAAACCGTAGCAGCATTGAATCTCGCGTTAAGCAAACGGGGCTATATGGGCGATTACCTGTTTTATTATTTTCAAAACGGGTCTGATGGTTTAATCCCTAATCACACCGCAGATTATATCCTCCCCGTTATGATTGGTGAAATATATTACAATATGGGATTGATCAATAGCGCGCAACGTTTTACTTTTGAAGCAATGGAGTCAATACCCGATTACCGTAAAAGTGTACGATGTCTTCAGCGACTTGCCGAAACCAACCTGATAAACAAACAATATAAAGTAGCTGAAAAGTATCTGACGATATTGCAACACACCTTGTTCTATAAAGATTGGGCTTCTGATGTATTGTCTTTCTTATATAACGAGGATCGGATCAATGCTCACCCTGAATGGGGAGAACTCCGGCGTTTTATGCTAAAAGAAGATTGTCTGTTTATGAATGAAGATAAAGAATTGTTGTTTACTGCTTTATTAGAGCAAAATCCTCATAATCATGTAGCAGCGGATTATTTGTTGGCTCAGAATTTATTGGATAAAGAGCTTATTCGATTTCAGGACAATCTGCAAAAAAGAATTGATACGATCGGTGGTGAGACATTACCGCTCAGCTATCAAGAGGCTTTGCTGTTTGTGCAAGACTTAACCGGACAGAGTGAAGGTATATATGCCTACATTAGTGATGAGATACGGCAGCGATACGAAGCTTACAAACAAGCTCGTTCAGGAAAGGCTCAACCCGGAACAGTTATTCGTGAAAATTTCGGGAATACGTATTGGTACTATTTGCATTATTTGGGAGGACAACTAAAAATGAAAAATCAAGTAGGGAATGAATAAGGTAAACAAAACGATATACATCATAATCTGTGGGCTAATCATACTGATTGGTTGTAGTGAAAAACCGAAAGATTTTAATGTGACAGATGAATTGCCAACTATCTTTCCTGATTATAAAGAAGTGACTATCCCCGCTGAAATAGCTCCGCTTAATTTTACTTGGATGGGTGAAGCAGACCGTCTTTACGCAATTATAGCGGATGAAAGCGGAAACCGCATTGAGATAGGAGGGAAACAAGGAATTCAATTTCCGGAAAAGGACTGGTCTAAACTTTTGACAGCCAATAAAGGCAAAAGTTTACGTGTCACCGTTTCGCGTAAATCTGCAGCTAAGTGGGTAACTTACCAATCTTTCTCTATTCATGTTAGTCCTTACCCTATTGATTTCGGATTATGTTACCGACTAATCGCTCCAGGATACGAGGCATATAGTAAAATGGGTATCTACCAGCGATCTTTATCGGATTTCACGCAAACGGCACTAATCGAAAATAGCTTGGTGCCCGGTAGTTGTGTTAACTGTCATTCTTTTAAACAAACGGATGCACAGTATATGAATTTACATATTCGTGGAAATCATGGCGGAACTTTACTTAAACAAGGAAACAATAACGAACTCTTGTCGCTTAAAACCGATGAGTTGATTAGTGCCGGAGTGTATCCATACTGGCATCCTTCAGGAAAATTTATAGCCTATTCCGTAAATCGGACACAACAAGCATTTCACACCCACCCGGATGAACGTGTGGAAGTATTCGATCACGAATCAGATGTCATCGTGTATGATATTACGTCTAATCGTATACTGACTTCACCATTATTAAGCACGGCAGACTTTGAAACATTTCCGGCCTTTTCTCCGGATGGAAGTTCATTATACTTCTGTAGTGCTCAACAACGAAAACTACCGGAAGAGTGTAAAGAGGTTCGCTACAACCTCTGTCGTATCACATTTGATGCCGAAACCGGCACTTTCGGAGAACGGATAGACACTTTAGTTCATGCCAGCGCAGTGAATAAAAGTGCTTCTATTCCTCGTCCCTCTTATGATGGCAAATATATAATGTACGGTCTGGCAGATTACGGCAGTTTCTTTATCTGGCATAATGAGGCCGATCTTTGGTTGCTTGACCTTGAGTCGGGAGAACAACGCGCATTAGCGGAAGCAAACAGTTCTTATGCAGAAAGCTATCATAGCTGGAGTAGTAACAGTCACTGGTTTGTATTTGCCAGCCGACGAGACGATGGTCTTTACACACGTCTTTATTTATCATCCATTGATGATAACGGGAATGCGACCAAACCCTTCTTGTTGCCACAAAAAAATCCAGCGGTAAATGACGGATCTTTCTTTTCGTATAATGTCCCAGAATTCATCTCGTCTCCAGTAAAACTGAATATAAGAGAAATAGAACAAAAAATTCTTTCCCCAAAGCGGAAACAAGCAGTTGTTATAGAATAGAATAAAGTTTCCTATTTTTGCATCTTCAATCGATAAGGATAAAAATGAAAAAGAACTCTTTTGCGGCGTGGGTGGAGGCGGCAAGGCCGAAAACATTACCTGCCTCCATCAGTCCTGTGTTGTTGGCGTCTGCTTTGGCTTGGCAGGATGGTGTTTTTAATGCTGTGCCTGCTGCTTTGTGTTTGTTTGTGGCATTGTTTGCGCAGATAGCCAGTAATTTTGCTAATGATTATTTTGATTTTAAAAAGGGGGCTGATACCGAAGAACGGCTTGGTCCTGAACGTGCCGTTGCATCCGGCTGGATTGAGCCGAAAAGTATGTTAATTGGTACTTTTGTTGCTTTAGGTTTGGCTTGCCTTTGCGGACTTTTTCTTTTGTTTTATGGTGGTTGGATACTTTTACCGGTAGGTGTAGCTATTGCTCTTTGCGTGCTGGCTTATTCGGCAGGTCCTTTTCCTTTAGCTTATAATGGATTGGGAGATATTTGTGTTGTTCTTTTTTACGGAATAGTCCCTGTTTGTTTTACTTATTATGTACAGGCAAATACGTTTAGTTTGCTTTCTTTGATTCTTTCTATTGCCATAGGCGTATTATCCGTGAATATTTTGATTGTTAATAATTACCGGGATTATGAGCAGGATAAGAAAGCGAAAAAACGAACAACAATCGTTTTGTTTGGTCGTCGTTTTGGATTGATTCTTTATCTGTTGAATGGCTTGATCGCTTTATTGCTTGTATTACCCTTGGTTTCAATGCTGCCCGCGTTATCGTGGCAAGTAGGGCTTTTAGGTGCATTCTTTATCTTGTTCTACTTGCTATGGAAAGAAATGGTGAAAACGGAAGGAAGAGCCTTAAATAAAATTTTGGGTAAAACCGGAATGCTGGTTTTTCTTTTCTCGGTGTCAGTATCTGTGATTCTGTGCTTTTCCTGATTTCGTTTTTCTGATTTCGTAGGAAAGTCCTATCTTCGGCACTTAGAGATAAAGTGTGTTCTATCTCTTCAATGTATAACCTTTGATTACTAATCAATAAAAAAACAAGAATATGTTACAACAATTCTCATTAGAAGGAAAAATCGCCCTTGTAACGGGAGGTACTTACGGCATAGGTATGGCAATGGCAAAAGCTTTAGGAAAAGCCGGGGCTACGATTATATTTAATGCCCGTTCTAAAGACAAAGTTGAAGAAGCGGAAAAAGAATATCGTGCCGAAGGTTTTAATGCTTACGGATATCAATGTGACGTAACCAAAGAATCCGAAGTACAAGCGCTTGTGGCTGATGTGGCATCCAAACACGGAGATATTGATATTTTGGTGAATAACGCGGGAATTATCAAGCGTATTCCGGTGTTGGAAATGAGTGTGGAAGAGTTTGAACAAGTGATCGATATAGATCTTGTAGGTCCTTTTATCGTGTCAAAAGCAGTTGCTCCGGGTATGATTAAGAAAGGAGCGGGAAAGATTATAAATATCTGTTCAATGATGAGTGAGTTAGGTCGTGAAACAGTTTCTGCCTATGCTGCGGCAAAAGGAGGACTGAAGATGCTTACTAAAAACTTAGCTTGCGAATGGGCAGAACATAATATTCAAGTAAATGGGATAGGCCCGGGTTATATCGCAACTCCTCAAACAGCACCTTTAAGAACTGAAGGACATCCATTCAACAATTTTATTATATCCAAAACACCGGCTGCCCGTTGGGGAAATCCGGAAGATCTGGAAGGACCGGTAGTGTTCCTGGCTTCCAAGGCTTCTGATTTCGTAAACGGACATATCCTTTATGTAGATGGTGGTATTTTAGCTTATATCGGAAAGCAACCCAAATAACGAAATTACTTAATTTGTTTGAAGGCCTTACCAAGCATATCAATGATATCGCTTGCGATAAGGCTTTCTTCCGTATGGACAGCCGCGGCAAGATCTCCTGCCGTGCCATGTAAATAAACACCTGCCGTAGCCGCTATTTCAGGCTCATAACCCTGAGCAAGAAGTCCTAAGATTATACCCGTCAATGTGTCTCCACTACCTGCGGTAGCCATACCCGGATTGCCGGTACTGTTAAAATAGATATATCCGTTTGGTAGGCAGATTGCAGTAAAGGCTCCCTTTAATACAAGTATAATCTGATAGTTCATGGCAAATTCTCTTGCCTTCAACAGGCGGTCATACGCAGAAGACGAACTTCCCGTTAAGCGATCGAACTCCTTCGGATGAGGTGTTAGTATGCTTCGTGGCGGAAGTTTTTTCAACATATCCTTGTTTGTCGCAAGTGTATTGATCGCGTCCGCATCGAGCAGTATAGGCTTACCTGCAGTCTGTATCAAATGCTCTAAGGCTATGGCGGTATCCAGATGTTGTCCTAATCCGGGACCTGCAGCAATTGCGGCGTACATCGAACTATCCGGAGTTGTGCTGAAATGTTCAGCATGTTGGTCTACACTTGCCATTGCTTCAGGAATAGCCGTCTGAAGAGTCTGTAGTCCGCATTTTGGTATATGAACCGTCACTAATCCGGCTCCACTGCGAAGACAAGCGCGAGAGCTTAAAACGGCTGCCCCCATTTTACCCTTACTCCCGGAAATCAACAATGCATGACCAAAATCTCCCTTATGAGCGAACTTTTTACGAGGACGAATCACGTCTGTAATGTCCTCTTCAGTAACTAAGCAAAAAGGCGTTTGGGTTTTAGCGATGATGTCCGGATGCAAGCCGATATCCAACGTTTTCCACTCACCAACATAAGGATAATTGTCTGCCAATAAAAAAGCAAGCTTCGGGAAACCGAAAGTCAACGTCAAATCAGCCATTATTACGTTGCGCATATCATTTTCGCGGTTGTCTTCACCAAATAATCCGGAAGGAATGTCGATTGCCACGATCTCCGAATCAGCTTGATTGATATAATTCACCAAAGCGGCAAAACCTCCGGTTAGCGGACGATTTAATCCGGAACCAAACAAACCATCGATCACAATATCGTTTTCGGTTAGAACAGGCGGCTCAAAATTATCAATGATCTCAGTAAATTCAACATGCTCAATCTCAAGCAGACGTGTTTTGTTCATATCACACGCTCCCGATAGACTCGATGTCGGGTTAAACAAAAAAGTTTCAACCCGGTAAGACTCCTCACTTAAGAGGCGTGCTATAGCTAAAGCATCCGCTCCATTATTCCCCTGTCCTGCAAAAATAATAATGCGGTGGTGTTTAGAATAACGCCGGGTAAACTCATGAACGAATAGAGTAGAAGCCCTTTCTACAAGGTCAATAGAATCAATCGGTTCGTTCTGTATAGTGTAGTTGTCTATTTCCTTAACGGTACTGACAGGGAATATTTTGATCATGATTTATGAAGTTTAATGCAATTTTACTGAGAAAAATAGATTTTACAAATATACAATATTAAAAAAACTCTTTAGTAATTAAACCAGCCGGATTCCTTTGTTTGTGAAAAAGCACGGCCGTGCTTTTGTCTTTTGAGGCTCCTGCTTTTGTCTTTTGACGGCCGTGCTTTTGTTTTTTGAAGAGCCTTGAATTTTTTATGCAATCAATATAATCTATGTTTATTCCTTGATATGTCATTATTTAATAATGATTATTTACTACTTTTGTAATTCAAATAAAAGAATGGAAGGACGATGGAGGTTGCCATTATAAAGTATAATGCAGGTAATATTTATTCGGTTGATTACGCGTTGAAACGCATTGGAGTTGAACCTGTTATTACGGATGATCCGGAACGTATTCTTAAAGCGGATAAAGTAATTTTTCCGGGTGTGGGAGAGGCGCTTTCTACAATGACTTATTTAAAGGAGCATAAATTGGATGTCCTGATAACTGAATTACAACAGCCTCTTTTGGGTATTTGTCTTGGCATGCAGTTGATGTGTCGATTCTCGGAAGAAGGGAATACTCCCTGTCTTGGAATTTTTGATACCGACGTGAAACGTTTTTTACCGGAAAAACATGAAGATAAGGTGCCTCACATGGGGTGGAACAAACTTAAGGATGTAAAAGGGAAACTGTTTACAACGGCTCAGGATGGACAGTTTGCTTATTTTGTTCATAGCTTTTATGTTCCTGTAAATGACTATACAATGGCTACGACAGACTATATTCTGCCTTTTTCTGCATCTTTGAATAAGGATAATTTTTATGCTACTCAGTTTCATCCGGAAAAGAGTGGTGATGTGGGCGAAGCTATTTTAACTAATTTTCTGAACTTGTGATGTTATGAAGAATATGATTGAATTGATACCTGCGATTGATCTGATTGACGGAAAATGTGTTCGTCTTACTCAGGGTGACTACAATTCAAAGAAGGTATATAATGAAGATCCGCTGGAGGTTGCTAAGATGTTTGAGGGTCACGGAATCACTCGTTTGCACTTGGTTGATCTGGACGGTGCTCGTGCCGGACGGATTATAAACTACCGCATTTTGGAACGGATAGCTACCCGTACTGCTTTAATTATTGATTTTGGCGGTGGATTGAAAGCGGATGAAGATCTGGAAATAGCTTTCGAAAGTGGTGCTCAGATGGTAACGGGGGGGAGTATAGCCGTGAAAAATCCGGAAGTGTTTGAATCATGGGTCAATAAATTTGGAAGTGAAAAAATTATTCTCGGTGCCGACGCGAAAGATAATAAAATTGCGGTGAGCGGTTGGGAAGAAACAACGGATTTGGAATTGATCCCGTTTATTCAGGATTATTATAAGAAAGGGGTTACGAAAGTGATCTGTACGGATATAAGTAAAGATGGTATGTTGGAAGGGCCGTCTGTTGAGCTATATAAAGAGATACGTGAAGCTGTGGGATACATACATGTGATTGCGAGTGGAGGTGTTTCTTCGATTGATGATATTGAAAAATTAAGGGAAGCAGGTATTCCATCGGTTATTTTTGGAAAGGCGATCTACGAAGGTCGTATCCAGCTGAAGGATTTACTGCGTTTTACCTGATCTAAAAAATTATATATGTTGGCTAAAAGAATAATACCCTGTCTCGATGTAAAGGACGGAAAAACGGTAAAAGGAATAAACTTTGTGAACTTTCGTGATGCCGGAGATCCGGTGGAGTTGGGGGCTCAATATAGTCGTCAGGGAGCTGATGAGTTGGTTTATTTAGATATTACCGCGACTCATGAAGGGCGTAAAACATTTACGGAATTAGTGAAGAAGGTGGCTGCTAATATCAGTATACCTTTTACCGTGGGCGGGGGAATTAACGCCCTGTCGGATGTGGATCGATTGTTGGCGGCCGGAGCTGATAAAGTTTCGATCAACTCATCTGCGCTTCGTACACCGGAACTGATTGAAGAAATTGCGAAAAATTTCGGAAGTCAGGTTTGTGTTGTGGCGATTGATGCTAATTTTGAAAATGACAATTGGGTTTGTTATTTAAATGGAGGGCGCATTCCAACAGATAAATATCTTTTTGACTGGGCTAAAGAAGCTGAAAGTCGCGGAGCAGGGGAAATTTTATTTACCAGCATGACGCACGATGGGGTGAAAGAAGGTTATCCTAACGAAGCATTAGCGCAGTTGGCAGATTCTCTTCAAATACCGATCATTGCTTCCGGAGGTGCCGGAGAAATGAGCCATTTTCGTGATGCATTTACATTAGGAAAAGCGGATGCGGCTTTGGCGGCGAGTGTATTTCACTTTGGTGAAATAGGTATTACTGATTTAAAAAAGTATCTTTCGGAAGAAGGAGTGAACGTACGATTATAAACAGAACAAAAAATAAAAATGAAATTAGATTTCGAAAAAATGGGTGGATTGATTCCTGCAATTGTTCAGGATGAGAATACCTCAAAAGTGTTGATGTTGGGCTATATGAATGAAGAGTCATATAACTTGACAAAGCAAACCGGAAAAGTAACGTTTTATAGCAGAAGCCGCCAAACCTTGTGGACAAAAGGTGAAACAAGTGGCAACTATCTGACCGTAGTAAATATGATGGCAGATTGTGACCATGATACTATTTTAATCAAAGCTATACCCTCAGGCCCTGTTTGTCATACGGGAGCGGATACTTGTTTTGGCGAAAAGAATATTGAAGACATACTTTTCTTGAAATATTTACAAAACTTTATCGAACAGCGTCGCCAGGAGATGCCCGAAGGTTCATACACTACTTCCTTGTTCCAGAAAGGTGTAAACCGGATGGCACAAAAAGTAGGCGAAGAAGCTGTTGAAACAGTTATTGAGGCAACAAACGGAACAGAAGATGGTTTTATATATGAAGCTTCTGATCTGATCTATCATCTGATCGTACTGCTTACCAGTAAAGGTCTTCGTATGGAAGATCTGATACGCGAATTGAAAAAAAGACATAAATAAGAAATAATCTAAAAAAGCATCTGCAATTATGGAAGATACTATTCTGCTAAAGTTACATGATGTCAGCATCAACCGTGAAGAGAACGTGATATTACGAAACGCTTCTTTTGAATTAAGAAATGGGGAGTTTGTCTATATAATCGGAAAGGTGGGATCAGGCAAGAGTAGTTTGTTGAAGGCGCTATATCGCGAACTTCCTATTGAATGTGGAGATGCTTACATACTGGATTATGATCTTAACCGGATCAAAAATAAAGACATTCCTTATCTGCGCAGGAAACTGGGTATTGTGTTTCAGGACTTTCAGCTGCTAACCGATCGTTCGGTAATTAAGAATCTCGAGTTTGTGCTGAAAGCAACCGGTTGGAAAAAGAACGAAATGTCTGAACGAATAGCCAAGGTGCTCCATCAGGTAGGAATGCAGAACAAGGGATATAAGTTACCGCATGAATTGTCGGGAGGTGAGCAGCAACGTATTGTTATAGCTCGTGCCTTACTGAATAATCCGGCCATTATCCTCGCGGATGAACCAACGGGTAACCTGGACCCGGAAACAGGAGCGCAAATTGTACAACTGCTACATGATATTTGTAAAGACGGAACAGCGGTGATCATGACTACTCATAATTATACGTTAGTGCAAAATTATCCCGGTCGTGTTGTAAAATGCGAGAATGCTTGTCTTACTGATGTTGGAGAATGATTTTTTATGTAACTTTGTAGCGTGTTTGTTAAAAATATGAACAATTTAATAACCGATATAGAAAAATGAAAGTTTTAAAGTTTGGCGGTACTTCTGTGGGAACAGCCCAAAGAATGAAAGATGTAGCAAAACTAATCACTGCAGAACATCGTAATATTATTGTTTTGTCTGCTATGTCAGGAACCACCAATTCATTGGTAGAAATATCCGATTACTTATATAAAAAGAATCCGGATGGAGCGAATGAGGTGATCAACAGACTTGCTCAAAAATATTATGCTCATATTGAAGAATTGTTTGAAACTGCCGAATATAAACAAGAGGCGCATGAATTAATTACTACGCATTTTAACTATATCCGTTCTTTTACAAAAGATTTATTTACGCTGTTTGAGGAAAAGGTTGTTTTAGCTCAGGGAGAACTTATTTCTACCGGAATGGTAAACCTTTATTTAAACGAGCAGGGAATTAAGTCTGTACTACTTCCTGCTTTAGAGTATATGCGAACAGATAAAAATGCTGAACCTGATCCTATTTATATCAAGGAAAAGTTAACGAAGCTGGTTGATGAGAATAAAGACGCTGATATTTATATTACTCAGGGATATATTTGTCGTAACGCATATGGTGAGATCGACAATTTACAACGTGGAGGTAGCGATTATACCGCTTCTTTAATAGGAGCAGCGCTTAACGCGGATGAAATTCAGATATGGACAGATATAGATGGTATGCACAATAACGATCCGCGTATTGTGGATAAAACATCTCCGGTTCGTAATCTTCATTTTGAAGAAGCTGCCGAATTAGCCTATTTTGGTGCAAAAATTCTGCATCCTACTTGTATCCTTCCTGCCAAGATCCATAGCATACCGGTTCGTTTATTGAATACGATGCAGCCGGATGCCCCAGGCACACTGATCTCAAATAAATTAGAAAAAGGAAAGATCAAAGCTGTTGCCGCAAAAGATAATATTGTATCGATTAAGGTGAAGAGTGGTCGTATGTTGCTTGCTACAGGCTTCCTTCGTAAAGTGTTTGAGATATTTGAAGATCACAAGACGCCGATTGATATGGTTACTACATCCGAAGTTGGTGTTTCGGTAACAATCGATAACCGCAAGCACCTGGAAGAGATCGTTGATGATCTGAAAAAATACGGTACAGTAATGGTAGATGAAAATCTGGTCATTATTTGTGTTGTCGGTGACTTGGAATGGGATAACGTAGGCTTTGAAGCGCGAATTATATACGCCTTAAAAGATATACCCGTACGAATGATTTCTTACGGAGGAAGTAATTATAATGTGTCATTGCTGGTGAAAGCTTCTGATAAGCAGAGGGCACTCCAGGCATTAAGCACTCATTTATTTAATAACTAATTGAAAGAGGACAGCTTATTTAAACTGTCCTCTTTTTTTCTTTAAAACAGTTTACTATGATTAAAGGTATATTCCCTCTTGAGAAGTTTAAGACGCTTCAAACCCCCTTTTATTATTACGATATAGATTTATTGAAGAAAACCCTGGATATTGTAAAGGCTGAATCCGAAAAATATAATTATCATATTCATTACGCGGTTAAAGCGAATGCGAACTCTCGTTTGCTTTCTATTATTGCTGCTTATGGATTTGGTGCTGACTGTGTGAGCGGGGGCGAAGTGCAAGCTGCGTTAGATGCTGGTTTTCCTTCTAATAAAGTAGTATTTGCAGGAGTTGGTAAAGCCGATTGGGAAATTAACTTAGGACTGGATAATGATATATTCTGCTTCAACGTAGAATCTGCTGTAGAATTGGATATTATTAATGAGTTAGCAGCTGCCAAAGGAAAAGTAGCGTCAGTAGCTTTACGTATAAATCCGGAAGTCGACGCGCATACACATGCTAAGATCACTACAGGGATGAAAGAGAATAAGTTTGGGATCAACCTCAGTTTACTTCATGGTGTATTAGATAAGTTCTCCGTATTGAAAAATGTGAAATTGATTGGTGTTCATTTCCATATTGGTTCACAGATTACAGATATGTCTTCGTTTCAGGATCTGGCAATTCGCCTGAATGATTTGCAGGACAAATTGGAAGCTCGTGGCATTATTGTTGAAAACCTGAACTTCGGAGGTGGATTAGGTATCGATTATTATCATCCGAACCATTTGGCTATCCCGGCTTTTGAAAATTATTTTTCAGTATTTCATAGATTATTAAAACTCCGTCCGGGACAGCAAGTGCATTTTGAACCGGGACGTTCTATTGTAGGACAATGTGGTTCGCTTATATCTAAAGTGCTTTACGTAAAAGAAGGTGAAACTAAAAAATTTGCCGTTATGGATGCCGGCTTTACGGAACTGATTCGTCCGGCAATGTATGATGCTTACCATCGTATAGAAAATATTTCGAGTGATGGAGAACTGGAAGTATATGATGTAGTAGGTCCGATTTGTGAATCATCTGATGTGTTCGGCAAAGACGTTGAGTTAAACAAAGCCCATAGAGGAGACCTGCTTGCTTTCCGTTCAGCCGGTGCTTATGGTGAAGTAATGGCTTCTCAATATAATTGTCGTCAGTTACCGAAGGCTTTTTTCTCTGATTCTCTGTAATAGTTTTTGTACATTTGTGCATTAAATATGTGTATAGATGGAAAAACTATTCATTTTTTCAGAAGTTGAACTTGTGGTAGCCAGCGTGGTAGGCGGATTATTTCTAATTCAGTTGATGTTTTTATTAATTGTTTATCTGCGTCCTTATCGTGTTGCGAAAAAAGAAGCAAAAAAAGCAAAGTCGGAAATAAGTACATTATCACCTGTTTCGATAATTATTTACGCTAAAAACGAATCTGAAAACTTACAGGCAAATCTTCCATCTATACTTACACAGAACTATCCAAATTATGAAGTAATTGTCGTTAACGACGGCTCAACCGATGAAAGCGAGGAAGTATTGAAGCGGTTTGAAGCTGAATACAAGCATCTTTACCATACCTATATTCCGGAAGAAGCAAAATACCTGAGTCGTAAAAAGCTGGCACTGACTGTCGGAATTAAGGCAGCGAAAAATGATGTTCTTCTCTTTACCGAAGCAAACTGCCATCCTTTAACAGACGGCTGGATTAAGGCAATGGCTACGAATTTCGTAGAGGATAAGAGCTTTGTGCTTGGGTATTGTTCGTATGGTCCTCATAAAGGATTTTTGCATAAACTGATCGCTTACGACAACTTGATAACCGGGCTGCAATATCTTTCTTCCGCTTTAGCCAAATCTCCTTATACGGCCAACGGGCGTAATCTGGCTTATCGTAAAGAGGAGTTTTTCAAGCGAAAAGGATACTATAATTCGTTGAACCTTCATGCCGGAGATGATGATTTGTTTGTGAATGAAGCAGCAACAAAGAAGAATACCTCTGTAGAATATTGTGCGGACAGCCTTACTGTAATGGGGAAGATCGAACGATTTTCTGTTTGGAAAGAAATGAAAGTTTCACGAGCTGCCACCCGGCGTTATTACAAAGGATGGGCATTAAGTCGCTATCGTTTTGATACGGTTCTGTTTTTTCTCTTTCTTATAAGTGTAGTTGTATCTATCCTTTTCGGGATTGTTGGTAACCCATTAGTTGCTGTGTGCGGAGGATTGCTTTACCTTCTTTTAATGCTTTCGAAGAGCATAGTTTTCTTTAAATCAGCAAAGATGCTACAGCAAAAACCTGTTATTTTCCTGTTGCCGATATTAGAAATCGTTTCCCCTTTGTTTAATTTATATGTCCGTATTTACCGTTCGTTCAGAGGGAAGAAGGATTATACATTTAATCTGCGCTGAGAGAAAGGTTTTCTACTCAAACCTGATACTGCGGGCAGGTGCTATTTTAGTAATAACATAAGACGGTCCCAGCATCATTAACATAGCTGCCGCAAGTGCTCCGATATTTAATAAAATGAAAGAAGAAACACTTAAGCTAATGGGAACAGTATCCATGTAGTAGGTAGACGGGTCTAACTTAAGAATTCCGAAATGATACTGGATGAAACAGAGAACCAAACCAATCGCATTACCCCAAAGCATACCTTTTCCGATCAGGAAGAAAGAAATGTAAAGAAATATCTTTCGAATGCTGGTGTTGTTTTGTCCGAGTGCTTTTAATATGCCGATCATATTTGTTCGCTCAAGAATGATAATTATCAGTCCCGAGATCATTGCAAAGCCGGCCACTGCCATCATAAGTATCAGAATAACAACTACGTTCATGTCCAGAACTTCCAGCCAACTGAATATCATTGGGTTTAATTCTTTAATAGAGCGCGTGTAAAAGCTGTTTCCGTTGCGATCCTGCAGTTCTGCCATAGAGAAGTAGAGCTCTTCTGTTATCCGGTCAATCTTGTCGTAGTTGGTCACTTGTAATTCTATTCCGCTTACTTCATCTTTTTCCCAGCCATTAAGGCGGCGTATCTGTCGGATATCCGCGATAACAAACAGTTTGTCATAATCCAGAAAGCCTGTGTCGTAAATACCTGTGATGGTAAATCTTCGCGCCCGGATATCATCTTGCATAAAGTAGGTTAAGAATGAATCGCCAAGCTTGAGGTTCAGCAGATCGCACAGATATTGAGAAATGATAACGTCTGTTCCGGTTTTGGCCGAATCTAAGGTGAACGCCGTGCCTTCTTTCATGTTTTTATTGAAGAAAGACCAGTCAAAGTCATGATCTATTCCTTTCAGCACAATACCCTGAAAGTCTGAATCTGTTTTGAGTATACCCCATTTCGTTGCGTATGTTTCAACGTGTTTTATGCCGTGAAAGTTGCACAAAGCAGTAAGCAGAGAATCACTTACTGCTATTGGTTTAGTTTCATACGAATTGTTGGAGTCGAAGTTCGTAATTTGAATATGAGACCCGAATCCGGCCACTTTTCCTCTCACTTCCTGTTTGAAGCCTACGATAATAGCGATGGATAACATCATAACTGCCAGACCGAGTGCTATTCCGATCATGGCGATACGAACAGCAGGAGGAGTGGCTTGTTTCCCTTCCTCCTTATTAAAATGTATCTTTTTCGCTATGAATAGTTCCAGATTCATGAACTATCTATCAAATTACACGTCCCGGATAAGCCTCAAGTGCCTTTGCTAATACTTCAAGCGCTTTAGCCAATTCTTCTTTTTTTAATACGTAAGCAATACGAACCTCGTTTTTACCTAATCCCGGAGTGGTGTAAAAACCGGACGCGGGAGCCATCATAATGGTCTGTCCTTGATACTCGAAGTCGCTTAAGCACCAGGCACAGAACTTGTCTGCATCATCAACCGGAAGTTTCGCTACCGTATAAAACGCACCCATAGGAATAGGAGAGTAGCAGCCGGGGATACGGTTAATCCCGTCGATGAGGAACTTTCTTCGCTCAACATACTCATTATAAACGTCCAGCATATAGTCGTCGGGCGTATCCAAAGAGGCTTCGGCTATTATCTGTCCGATCAAAGGAGGGCTCAAACGAGCCTGACACCATTTCATCACATTCTCTTTCACCTGCTGATTTTTCGTGATCAGCGCGCCAATACGAATGCCACATTCGCTATACCTTTTAGATACGGAATCTACCAATACCACATTGTTTTCGATACCTTCCAGATGGAAAGCAGATATGTACGGAGCTCCTGTGTAGCAGAATTCACGGTATACTTCGTCGGAGAAAAGGAAAAGATCATTCTTCTTGACAATGTCACGGAGTTGGTTCATTTCCTTTTGTGTATATAAATACCCTGTCGGATTATTCGGGTTACAGATTAAGATAGCTTTCGTTCTTGGAGTGATCAGTTCTTCGAAACGCTCAATGGAAGGAAGTGCGAAACCTTCTTCTATCGTTGAGGGAACAGTCTTGATTATGGCACCGGCCGAAATTGCAAAAGCCATATAGTTGGCATAAGCCGGCTCGGGAACGATTATTTCGTCTCCCGGATCAAGACAAGCCATGAAAGAAAAAGATACAGCTTCTGATCCACCTGTGGTGATAATAATATCATCGACAGTTACATCGATATTGAACTTAGCGTAATACTTAACCAGCTTTTCACGAAAACTGAGATTGCCTTCACTCGGAGAATATTCTAACACTTTGCGGTCCACCGCTCGCATCGCCTCCATCGCGACTTCCGGAGTTGGCAGATCCGGCTGGCCGATATTGAGGTGATATACTTTATGGCCTTTTGCTTTAGCTTTGTTGGCCAAGGGTACAAGCTTACGAATAGGTGAAGCAGGCATGTTGAGCCCTCGTTGTGAAATGTTAGGCATTATCTATTATTTAGTAAATAAAAATATCCATTCAGTTTAAAAATGATGCAAAAATAGCGTAAGTCGCTAAAAGGTGCAAATATAACCTTATTTATCTTCCGGTTGCCGGCGAATCTTTACTCGCGTGCATTGTGGATAAGAAAGCGTTTTCATCGATCGCTTTCACCTCGTTTTTCAGGCGTGGAATATCCTTACGTTCCGCTATCATGAAAATGATGTCTTTTTCTTTGCCCTCATACATTCCGCGACCATGTAGAAAGGTTCCTCTCATTTTCATTTTATCCATGATCATTTCTTTCATTTCCTGTGTCTTTTTAGAAACAATAAAGACTGCCCGGCTGGGGTTCTCCACCTGAAACATCTCAACAATCTTACCGAATACGAAAATAGTAAACCAGGAATACAAAGGTACCGCCCAATCCTGAAACACAATAAGCCCCAGAATAACAACACACGAATCCACAATGATGATCATGTTGCTGACTTTCATATTGGTGTTGTTTGCTATCACACGCGCCAATACATCCGATCCGGCACTTGTGCTTTCGGCCCGAAAAACGCAAGTTACACCTAACCCTAAAATGGCCCCTCCATAGAAACAGGCAATGAAGCGGTCGTTTTCAACCAAAGGCTCACTACCTACCAGGTAAGCAATGGTGTCTGTAAAAACAGAGATCAGCAGAAATGTAACGATGGTTTTAGGTCCGGAAGATAATCCCAGCTTTTTCATGGCAAGAAACAACAACGGAATATTAAAACAAAGCGCGGTTGCCCCCATTGGCAGCCCATCGGGAAAGAATGGAAACAGTCCTTGTGTTATGTGGTGAATCACAATAGAAATACCGTATACACCACCGGGAACGATTTTGTAGGGAGCTAAAAAAAGCACATAACTAAGTGCTTGTAAAAAAGCGCCGATAACAATTAATGTATAGGCGCCTGCGTTTTGTCGTATAGTTGTATTGAGTGTCATGATTCGTTTTGCGTGTGCATGAATAATGGCGCAAATATAGACAGAATCTTACAAAAAAAGTTCTTTTTTTAGATTTACCGCGTTTTAAGTAAACTAATTTTATCCCCCCGCTAAATGCGGACTGATTTGAAGGGTAACCCAAAGTTGAAAATATTGAAACCAAAGGAGTTAAGTGATAAAGCAAGAAAAGCCGTAGGGTATCTGTTTCCCAACGGCTTTTCTGCTGCAAGCACTTTACTTTTAAGTCATCATGAACAACTTTCAACAGAATCGCTCGCAATTATCTTGTTTATCGTTAAACCTTAGTTGAACCACCGTCAATAATCAGGTTGGTTCCGGTAATAACCGGTGCGTAACTTGAAGCCAGAAAAGATATCGCCTTTGCAATATCTTCCGAATTGGCAATTTTCTTCAAAGGAACTGCCTCTATCATTTTGTTTATCGCATCTCTATACTCTTCGTTGTTCAATACCATATCGGTTAGAACCGCTCCGGGAGAAATAGAATTTACCCTTATGCCAAAATCGGCAAACTCTAAGGCCGCGCATTCTGTTAGTGAGATTACGGCTGCTTTAGAACTGTGGTAGGCAGCTCCGTCGCGGCTTCCTTCTAATCCGGCAATCGAGGCGATATTAATAATTGCCGGGTTATCTCCTTTCTTCAATAACTCTAACGCATATTTTTGTCCCAGAAAAACACTTACCTAATAGTGCGCCCCATACGGA
Source organism: Massilibacteroides vaginae (assembly GCF_900178525.1). Classification (GTDB taxonomy): domain Bacteria; phylum Bacteroidota; class Bacteroidia; order Bacteroidales; family Tannerellaceae; genus Massilibacteroides; species Massilibacteroides vaginae. Next base: position 463,553 of record NZ_FXDJ01000008.1, on the reverse strand, counting down.
GCTTATGATTGGCGATGACGTTATCGGACAAGTTCCACTGCTGCATCCAATCAATCTCCAGTACAGAAATCCGCCAATTGCGCCCACTGCCAGACCGATAAGCATTAGTGAATTTCTTTTTATTATGTTTATTACTCTATCCATTTTTCCTCCTTTTAATGTTTAACTTCAGATTTATACAGCAAATATACATATTAGTTTCCTACGGAACAAATATCTAAAGGAAAATAGGGTAAGTTTTATCATTACCTGTTAAAATCTTAGGCAGAGAACGGAATAATATAAAAACATATAGACAAAAAAAAGAGACTACATGCAGTTATTGCGTGTAATCTCTTCTCAAATATACTACTACTTAAAGGTGAATTCCTTATTTATTATCCGCCAGATATACATCCGGAATCGCGTTGATACCCATCAGGCGATTGTTGTTGTTTGTGATGTTTAGCAGAACAACATATTTACGATATTGTTCAGAAGTAAGCGTTTTCTTCATTAACTTCAGGTTGCCATAAACAGCCTGATGCATTTTTTTTGCTTGTAACTTACTGCTTGATTTAATGCTTTCATTCTGTTTTTCGATGAAATAGGCGTTAATATTAGCTACTTCATTATATTGACCCGGAGTCAATTGCAGATAAGAACTCAATCTTTCAGCATTAACAGCAAACGGTTCTTTACTCAATCTTACTTCACCACTTTGTGCAAATCCAACTGATGCACTCATTAATACGGCAGCAACTGCCAAACCTAAACGTTTCATAATACCTAATTTTAATAATCCTAAATTAAAAACCTAAACCTAAAAAATAGGGGTGATAACCTTTTCCCCTTTTAATCTTTACCTGATACAAATATAGCAATATGTTTTATAACACTGTTGCTCAACAAGTATAAAAAATGATAAAATATATAAAAATGTCATACTCAAAGCTAATGGATAGTCATTTTGTAACAGTATTGTAATATTGAAAACCTAAATGATAGTTGTGTGTGGTGTTAGTATATTTTTTCTTGTCTTTACTATTTGTTTTTGAAAACATCCTTTATTTCTCTTTTTTCATATATGTCGAAAAACTTTACCATATATATAGAAAAACTTTACTACAGATATAGAAAGCTTTTTCCACAGATATAGAAAAAGGAAAATATACTTTATGCGGAAAATTTAAACCTAAAGAAAAGAAGGTTTATTACTATGTGGAGAAGAAGCGTATCGGAAGGAAATTAATGAATCCGGTCTCTTTCGTAAGCCGGTTTGGCGAAAAGCAGGTAAACAAGCAAAGAAAGAAAGCAGGATAATGATCCGATAAGGTAGGCGGCTGCCAAATTGTAGCGTGATGAAATAAAGCCGGCGCTCAGCATGCCGATGCCTACACCCAGGTCAAAGGAAGTGAGGTAGGTGGAGGTGGCCGTTCCACGCATATTGTGAGGGGCTACATTTACGAAAAGCATCTGAAAGGCCGGCACACTAATACCGAAGCCAACCCCTATGGACAAGGCGCAGGCAAAATAGGCTGTTTCTGTATGCAGCAAAGCAAATAGCGCAAACGAGAGCGTTAAAAACAGGAGTGCTGAAACCGATACGATATGAATTTTACCCCGGTCTACTAATTTGCCGGAAATAAGTCTTGCCGTACCTACACCGATAGCCATAAAGATGAAAAAATAGCCCGGGTTAGCAATATTGATCTCTTTTCCGTACAAAACGACAAAAGAAATAATCATTCCGTAGGGTACTGCACAAAGCATATAAGAAAGACCGGCCCACAAGGCTTTTACCAATACAAATCGGTCTAATGAAAGCGGAGGGCGGTTTATTGTTTTGCGTTTGGGGTAGCGGATAAGTGAAACGGAGATAACCCCGATATAGGCGATTGCCATGCCTGTTAGAACAACCGGATGGAAACCGGATTTGTCATACAGGGCTACCGCAACCAAAGGAGATAAAGACATGGCAAGATTGATCGTGAGCCCGTAAAAACCCATACCCTCACCACGCCTTTTCGAAGGTATCACATCAATCGCTATTGTATTGCCGGCTACAGAGGTTAGTCCCATAAAACTCCCTTGAATAAAGCGAACGAGCATTACGGCAAGAATAGACGTGGCGAACAGGTAACCGGCAAACATAGAGGCAAACGCAAGAAAGGCAAAGAAGTAAAGCGGTTTTCTGGATAAACAGTCAACTAAATAACCGGAAAACGGACGTATCAGCATTAACCCGAGTGTATAGCTGGACAGTGCCATTCCCACCTGAGACGGTTCGATGCCTAATTCTTCCACTAAGTAGACCGGAATTGTAGGCATAAGCATATAAAACGCAAAGTTCATCAGGAAGTAGGAAGTACAACACTGAACAAAATTTCTGTTCCACAATTTTGGTTTGCTTTCAGCCATATATCTTCTGTTTTTACGCGAGTTCGCTTAATTCAAGCCACCGCATTGTTTTTTCGTCTAACTCGTCTATTACTTTTGCTATTCGATCTGATTTTTTTATTAACTCCTCATTTCCCAACAGTCCACTGCTCATTTCAGACTCAAGCATTGTTTTTTCCTCTTCCAGTTTCGCTATTTCCGATTCCAGACTTTCAAATTCGCGCCGCTCATTGAAAGAGAGTTTCTTCTTTTGAAGCTTGTCTTCGTTTTTTTTCTGAGGTTTCTCCGTTTGTGTTTGACTTTTAGCTAAACGGGCTTCCTCTTCTTTTTTAAGTTGCTCTTCCGCTTCTTTCCACTCCCTGTACTGTGTATAGTTGCCCGGAAAGTCTTTGATGTCTGCCTGACCACGGAATACCAATAAATGATCTACCACTTTATCCATAAAGTAGCGGTCGTGAGATATCACGATAGCGCATCCTTTAAAGTTTTTAAGATATTCCTCTAAAACATTCAGTGTAACGATATCTAAATCATTGGTAGGCTCGTCAAGAACCAGAAAATTGGGGTTGCGCATTAATACGGTACACAGATACAATCTGCGTTTTTCACCACCGCTTAGTTTGTATACATAGCTGTGTTGCTTTTCCGGCTCGAACATAAAGTAGTTCAGGAATTGGCTTACCCCTAATTTTGTGCCGTCGCCAAGGTCAACATATTCCGCAATATCTTGTACTACATCGATAACTTTCATCTGCTCGTCAAATTGCAGTCCGTCCTGGCTGTAATAGCCAAACCGAACTGTTTCGCCAACATCAAAGCTGCCGCTATCGGGTGCTACCTCGCCAAGCAACATCTTTATAAACGTAGATTTGCCTGTACCGTTATTGCCAACTATACCCATTTTCTCATAGCGGGCAAATATGTAATTAAAATCTTCAACGATTTTTAAATCGCCGAAACGTTTAGAAACATGTGATGCTTCGAATATTTTAGTGCCAATGTATGCGGCTTTGACTTTCAGGTTTACATTGCCTTCGTCCCGTTGCTGTTTGGCTTTCTTTTCGAGTTCATAAAAGGCGTCGATACGATATTTTGCTTTAGTGCCACGAGCCTGAGGCTGACGGCGCATCCAGTCTAACTCTTTACGGAGTAGGTTAGAGGCACGGTCTGTTTCGGTATTCAGCGTTGCCATCCGTTCCTCTTTCTTTTCGAGAAAATAGTTGTAATTTCCTTTGTATTGAAAAACCTGTTTCCGGTCGATTTCCATGATCTCATTGCATACACGGTCTAAGAAATAACGGTCGTGCGTTACCATTAATATACTGATAGACTGTCGGCTCAGATAATCTTCCAGCCATTCGGTCATTTCGAGATCAAGGTGGTTGGTAGGTTCATCTAATATGATCAGCTCCGGTTCGGTGATCAATACATTTGCCAGAGCAACCCGCTTTAGTTGGCCTCCCGAAAGTTGGCTTATCGGTTGGTCGAAATCAGCTATCTTTAATTGGGATAGAATTTGTTTGGCTTTACGTTCGTAGTCCCATGCTTTCTCGTGTTCCATCCGTTGAAGAATATCTTCCAGATTATCGTGATTGCCACTACTCATGGCCTCTTCATATTCAGCAATCAGGCGTACTGTTTCATTTTCGGAGTGAAAACAAGCCTGAAGCACGTTTATGTTTTCAGGGAATACGGGTGTTTGTTCTAAATACCCTACGCGCAAATCATTTCGAAATACAACATTACCTTCGTCATAACCTTCTTTTCCTGCTATTATATTGAGTAGCGTAGTTTTTCCCGCTCCGTTTTTTGCGATTAATCCGGTTTTCTGTCCTTGAGCTATTCCAAAGGATATATTTTCAAAAAGAACGAGATCGCCAAAGCTCTTCGTAAGGCCATCTATTTGCAAATAACTAACCATGCTGTATTTAATTTTTTACAAAGGTACGTATTTATACCCTGATAAAATCTATATCTTTGTTGTATCAATGCTTTTGTATAAAGACTATTCTTATTTTAAAAGATTACTTATTCATATGAAATTAACGAAAAAAACTATCACCGGAATGGTGAGCGTAAGTTTGTGTTCCGGTTTGATTTTTGGTGTTTTAACTTCCTGCAAGCAAGAAACAACCTCTCAAACTTCGCCCAATCTTACACAGTATGTTGATCCGTATATCGGAACAGGAGATCACGGACATGTATTTGTAGGGGCAAATGTACCTTTTGGTGCTGTTCAATTAGGCCCATCTAATATTACCCAAGGTTGGGACTGGTGTTCGGGCTATCATATTTCAGATTCTACAATTATGGGATTCGCCCATACCCACCTGAGTGGAACGGGTATCGGCGATCTGGGTGATATTGTTTTTATGCCATTGACAGGTGAACCTAACTTACAACGGGGAGTTCATGGAGATCAAACAACCGGTTTGTATTCCCTTTTCAGAAGAGAAACAGAAACGGTTAAGCCGGGCTATTATGCCGTACATCTGGATCGTTATGATGTGGATGTGGAACTGACTGCTACCAAACGTGTTGGTTTCCATAAATACACCTATCAGGCTGCATCCGCTGCCGATCCTAAATTGGTAATCGATCTGGCTGCCGGTATTGGTTGGGACAGTCCTGTTGAAGGGCACTTGATTCAGGAAAATGATTCGGTTATTTCCGGATATCGTTTCTCAAAAGGATGGGCTAACGATCAACGTATTTATTTTACGGCTGTTTTCTCCGAACCGATTCAAGCATTTTCGGTTTCCGACACAACAGCTATTCAGGAAGGTAATAACATTACTACCCGTCGGGCTTATGGTGTGGCGCAGTTTGCCGCTGCGGATAAAGCGAAAGAAGTATATGCCAAAGTAGCTGTTTCTCCGGTGAGTGTCGCTGGTGCTAAAGCTAACCTTACCGCGGAACTTCCGGGATGGGATTTCGAACAGGTAATTGTTGATGCAGATAAAGCATGGAATGAAGAATTGAATAAAGTGCAGGTAACTACGAATGAAGCATCTGTTATGCGTACATTTTATACTGCTTTGTATCACACAATGACAGCTCCTTCCGTTTTCTGTGATGTGGATGGAAGCTACCGGGGTTCTGATAAAACAGTCTATGCGAATGAAGGCTTTAAGAATTATACCACATTCTCACTTTGGGATACCTACCGCGCTGCACATCCGTTGATGACGATTATTCATCCCGAAAAGATGCCGGATATCATCAACACGATGTTGAATATCTATAAACAACAAGGAAAACTTCCCGTATGGCACCTTATGGCTAATGAAACAGACTGTATGGTTGGTAATCCGGGTATTCCTGTAGTAGCGGATGCTTACCTGAAAGGTTTTTCCGGTTTTGATAAAGACCTGGCTTTCGAAGCAATGAAAACGTCTGCCATGCTGGATGATAGAGGACTTGATCACTATAAAAAATTAGGTTATGTGCCTTTTGATCTTGAAAACGAATCTGTAGCCAAAGGAATGGAATACGCCCTTGCTGATTGGGCGCTTGCCCAGGTTGCTAAAGAAAGAGGAGCTACGGATGATTACAACTATTTCCTGAAAAGAAGTAATTCTTTCTCGTATTATTTTGATAAAAGTATCAATTTCGTAAGAGGTATTGACTCCAAAGGGAAATTCAGACCGGAACCGCTTGACCCATTTAAATCCGTACACCGTGTTAATGACTATACAGAAGGAAACGCATGGCAATACACTTGGTTGGTGCCTCAGAATGTACAGGGATTGATAGACTTGTTCGGTAGCGAAGATAAGTTTGTTGAAAAACTCGACTCGCTATTTATTGTGGCAGGGGATATGGGTGATGAGGCTTCGCCGGATATTAGCGGACTAATAGGTCAGTATGCGCACGGTAACGAACCAAGCCACCACGTATTGTATCTCTATTCGTATGTAGGTCAGCCTTGGAAAACGGCTGATAAAGTGCGTGAAACCATGACTACGCTATATCACGATGCTCCTGCCGGATTATGTGGAAATGAAGATGTAGGTCAAATGTCGGCCTGGTATGTTTTATCTGCACTCGGGTTTTATCAGGTTGCTCCAGCCGGAGGAGTATATGTGTTTGGTAGTCCGTTGGTGAACGAAGCGGTTGTGCATGTAGGTTCAGGCAAAACGTTTACGGTAAAAGCAACTAACAATAGCGCTGACAATAAATATATCCAACAGGTAACATTAAATGGACAGCCTTATACAAAATCATATATCGAATATGCAAACATTGCCGCAGGCGGTGAGTTGGTGTTTGAAATGGGAGATACTCCATCGGCAACATTCGGTGTAGCTAAAGAAGATCGTCCGCAGACGATTCAGTAAAACAGTATTTTGAGTTTATGTCCTTTACTGAAAAACATGTTCAGTAAAGGACATAACTTAAAAAAATGAAACAGCCCCCTTTTTCATATCGTAAATACCTCCTACAATATTAATTTCTCCTTGTTGTTTCATTTCTTTCAGTATAGAACTTTTGTTGATTATTTCTTTGATGGTAAGCTCAACGTTGCATAAACAAACCTTTTCCATAAACAGCTCATTTTTAGAAGTTGTTTCTCCTTGAAAATCCTTTTCGGCTAAAGCTACTGCAGGTTTGATCTTGGTCAATAATGTGGTTATATTTCCCATGTCAAGGTTGTCTATTGCCGATTTTATAGCACTGCAATACTCATGTCCGAGCACCACGATCAGTTTAGCTCCGGATACTTTGCAAGCCAATTCCAGACTGCCTAAAATATCATCGTTTACAATGTTTCCAGCTACACGCGCTACAAAAAGATCGCCAATACCACGTTGGAAGACGTCTTCTACAGGAACACGTGAATCAAGACACGAAAGCACCACGGCCATGGGGTATTGACCTAAAGAAGCGTCTCTTACGCGCTGAGAGTTATTACGTACGGTGAGATGACCTTTCACAAAATCCTGATTGCCTTTTTCTAATATTTCTAAAACTGTTTCGGGTGTTAATTTCGCTTGTTCTTCTGCTGTTAAAACATTACCTGAGAGAATATCTTTTTTGGGAAAGTGTTCCATAACTTATACTATATTTTTAAAAAAAACATTTTAACGGGAATTATTGTTTTGAGTTTTTTTATGCAAATCATAATTTTTCTTTAGTGTTAAAGGAAAAACGAATTTGTTAGTTTGTTATCTAAAGAACTTTCAGTTTATTTGCACTGTTATTATTTATAAACAAATAAGGAAAAGGTATGAAAAAGAATTTAGGTGTTATTTTTACTATGTTGCTATTAAGTACGCTTACGGCAACGGCTCAATTAGCGTTTGGCGTAAAAGGAGGTTTGAATATTTCTAAAGCACATTTTAGTAAAGACGTTATAGATGCGGATAACCTTACCGGATTTCAGATCGGTCCTATGGTGGACTTTACAGTTCCTTTGTTAGGCATTGGAATGGATGCCGCTGTTTTGTATTCGCAAAAAGGTGTAGATTTTAAATCGGAAAGTCATAAAACAGATTATTTAGAGATACCTGTTAATTTGAAATGGAAGTTTGGTCTTCCTGTTTTAAAAGGTTTCTTAACTGCAGGTCCCTATGCTTCGTTTCGTATTGGCGGAGATAAAATTTGGAATGTGTTGGATGAGCAAATTAAAACAAAAGGCTTTGGCACAGGATTAAATTTCGGAGCCGGGGTTGAGATTGTAAAGCATCTTCAAGTAGGTGTGAATTATGACTTAGGTTTAATAAAAAGTTATGAGGGAACAGAAAGAACAGGCGATGGCAAGAACAGAGGCTGGGCTATTACCGCTGCTATTCTGTTTTGATATTAATAAAACAGATGAAAGGTCGGACCAAAGAAGTCCGGCCTTTTTTTGTTACTTTTGACCTGAAAAAGCAAAGAAAAGATGATGTATGCCGATGTAGTACTCCCGCTCTCTTTAGAGAATAGTTATACGTACCGGGTGCCCGATGATTTGGAAAAATCAATTGTGCCGGGCTGTCGTGTGATTGTGCATTTTGGGAAGAAGCGTTTTTATACCGCTATTGTGATTCATACACATCATCGTTGTCCGAATACCGCTTACGAAATCAAATCGATTCATAGCTTATTAGATACTGTACCCGTGTTGCGCAGACCGCAACTGAAATTCTGGGAATGGATCTCGTCTTATTACCTATGCAAACTGGGAGATGTTTATAAAGCGGCTTTACCCTCCGGATTAAAATTAGAGAGTGAAACGATTATCACACTGAATGAGGATTTTGAAGCAGAGCAACCGCTCAAACCAAGCGAGGGGAAAGTGCTGGATGCTTTTAAAGTGGGAGAGAAGCTGACAGTTTCTGATTTAGAAAAACGAACCGGATTGCGCAATGTGCTGCCGGCTATTTCATCGCTGTTATCTTACGGAGCTGTTGAGGTAAATGAGGCTTTGAAACGCGGCTTTGTACCGAAAATGCAGCCCTTTATTCGTTTAGCTGAACCTTTCAGAAGTGAAGTAAAATTGCAACAAGTCTTCAGTGATCTGAAACGTGCCAAAAAACAAGAAGAAGTACTGATCACTTATTTGGAACTTAGTCATGCGCTGAACCCATCGAAAGCAAAAGAACTATCAAAAAAAGAATTGTTAGAGCGTGCCGGTACAACTACCACTGTACTCAATGAGCTATTGAAAAAAGGAATACTTGAAAGCTACGAAAAAGAAATCGGACGCTTGCAAATACCCGTCTGCCGGTTAACGCCTCCTAAAAAACTAACGCCGGCACAATTCGAAGCCTGCAACAGAATTCGTGAAACTTTCGAAACAAAAGATGTTTGCTTGCTTTATGGTGCAACTTCCAGTGGAAAAACAGAAATACACATCCATCTGATCGATGAGGTGTTGAACATGGGGAGACAAGTGCTTTATCTATTGCCAGAAATAGCAATAACAACACAAATCACAGAGCGGTTAGCCGCCCATTTCGGAGATCGTTTATTAGTGTATCATTCCCGATTTTCAGATAATGAACGGGTAGAAGTATGGAATAAACTTTTATATGGAAACGAACCGATGCTGATTTTAGGTGTACGCTCATCTCTTTTCCTGCCCTTCAAAGATTTAGGCTTGATCATAGTGGATGAAGAACACGAAAACTCATACAAGCAACAAGATCCGGCCCCTCGATATAATGCCCGCAACGCCGCTATTGTATTGGCCAATATGCATGGAGCAAAGACACTTCTGGCTTCTGCTACTCCGTCGATTGATTCCTATTATAATGCATTAACTTCAAAATATGGACTTGTAGAACTGAATACTCGATTTGCAGATACACAGCCCCCTGAAATCATTCCGGTTGATCTTAAGGAACTCAAAAGGAAGAAGAAAATGAAAAGAGACGCATTGTTTTCTCCTTTGTTGATAGATAAAATCAGTTATGCGCTGGAAAAAAAAGAACAAGTGATTCTGTTCCAGAACAGGAGAGGTTTTGCACCAATGGTAGAATGTAAGGAGTGTGGTTATGTGCCCCACTGTTTGAACTGCGATGTGAGCTTGACATACCATAAACGACAAGAACGATTAGTTTGCCATTATTGTGGTTATTCGATTAAACAACTGCAAGAATGCCCCGAATGTAAAAGTACGGACATACGAATGATGGGATTCGGAACAGAAAAAGTAGAAGAAGAAATAGCCTCGATTTTTCCATCTGCGAAAACCGACAGATTAGATTTCGACACGGCACGAACACGAACTGCATACGAACGCATATTAGCTGATTTTGATCAGGGAAAAACTCAGCTGTTAATAGGCACTCAGATGTTATCCAAAGGCTTGGATTTTGCCAATGTTAGTGTTGTTGGTATTCTTAATGCGGATGGTTTGATGAACTTTCCGGACTTTCGGGCTCATGAAAGAGCCTATCAACTGATGGCGCAAGTTAGCGGACGAGCAGGAAGACGGGATACACCGGGTACAGTTGTGCTGCAAACCTCCCAGCCGGAACATCCATTGATCAGGATGGTTATGCGTTCGGCCTATAAAGAAATGGCAACCTTGCAATTAGGTGAGCGAAACATGTTTAAATACCCACCTTACTATCGATTAATAACACTTGTGCTGCGTAGTAGAAATGAAACAGCATTAAGAGAAACATCGACAATATATGCAGACAAACTACGAACAAAATTCGGAGACCGGGTTTTAGGACCGGTTACCCCTGTTGTAACCCGTATACAAACCCTATACGTAAGAAATATTGTACTAAAGATCGAAATTAACGCATCCATAGTCGGCACCCGCGAATTATTAGAAAAAGTATATTCAGAAATGCAATCAATCCCTTCTTTCCGACAAATCATCTTCCACTACGACGTAGACCCCATGTAAATTCATTCGTGCAGCAACCATATAAGAAGAGGTAGGTAATCTTTCAACCGCTATTTTTTTAAGTTAAAATGATAGGGAATTGTGTTAAAATGGCTCTGTTTGTATTTTGTTGATTATCAGTTGTATAGGGTTTCTGAAAACATAAAGGTTATTTTTTTAGAAATAAAGGTTATTTCGAGAAATATAAAGGTTATTTTTTTAAACATAAAGTATGTTTTAAAAAGCCATGCTTTTTCGTGGTGAATTTGAATTGTTAATTTTGTGTGTTCTTTATTTGGTTTCTATTTTGTATGCTCCTCTTTTGTTGTAATTAAAATTGTACTTTTGTATTCGTTATTAATAATGTATATATGGCGTGTATTTTAAGTATAGAAACATCTACTCGTGTGTGTTCGGCGGCTTTGTCGATTGATGGGGTGACGGTGTTTAATGAGGAGTCTTTTGAGGGACCGTCTCATGCGGTTCTGCTTGGAACTTTTGTGGAAAAGGCTTTGGCCGAAGCTAAATCAAGAGGGTGTGTGCCGGATGCGGTTGCGGTAAGTAGTGGTCCGGGTTCTTATACCGGATTGCGAATTGGTGTTTCCTTGGCAAAAGGGATTTGTTTTGGTCATTCTCTTCCGATAATCAGTATTCCTACGTTGAAGATTATGGCGCATGCCGTGATTAAGCAACAAAAAGACAGGGATGGTGTGTATTATCCGATGCTGGACGCGCGCAGGATGGAGGTTTATGCTGCTATGTTTGATAGTAGAGGATTGGAAATTCGTGAAACAAAGGCCGAGATAATTGAGGAGGGTTTCTTGAGTGATTTTCCTTTAGAAAGTAATTTGTATATTTTTGGTGATGGATCAGAAAAGTGCAAGCGCTTTGTTTCTTCTCCTCGTGTTGTTTTTCTGAACGATATTGTACCTTTAGCAAAGGATATGGCTGAATTGGCTGATGAAGCGTACAAGAATGGGCAATCTGAAAATGCCGCTTATTTTGAACCTTTTTATTTAAAAGAATTTCAGGCAACTATCGCTAAGAATAAAGTGTTGGGGAATTCTTGACATTTTTTTGTAAGTTCGTATAGTGCAGCCTGAGGGTGTTTTGCAAATCTTTGCCGTAGTTGATTTACGCCGATTCTTATTACAAAACACTGAAGTTGTGATCTGTTATGAAGGAGATTGCAGGCTTAAATATGCTGTTCGGCATGTTTAATGAAAATTTACACATTGTATAGCAGTTGTTTCATTTGGTCTGTTATATTAGATTCAAATACGAATGTTTATTTCAAATATGGAAAACGCTATTCCGAATATGGAAAAAAACGAGGATAATTATAAGGTACCCAATCTGGAAAAAGGAATTGCCGTGCTGGAATATTTATCGTTAAAGAAAGGTGGAGAAACACTTCAGAACATTAAAACTGAATTGAGTATTTCTCAAACCACAGCATATCGTATTTTAAATACACTTGTACGTTTAGAATATCTCGTTTATAACGAAGATACTAAACGTTATCGTATTTCCCGGAAACTACTTACGCTGGGTTTTCGTTCACTTGATGAACACAATCTGCTGGAAATCGTGTTGCCTCGTTTGCAAGAATTAAGAGATAAGGTAAAAGAAACAGCTTGTTTTGGCTTATTGGGTGAAGAAAAGGGTATTTTTATTGAGCAGGCGTTGGGAAATCATACATTTCGTTTCTTTCTGTCTCCCGGCAAGTCGTTCGAATTACATTGTTCGGCACCCGGCAAGGCTATTATGGCCTATCTTCCCAATATAGTGAGAAACAGGTATATTTCTTATATGAAATTTACACGTTACAATTCCAGAACAATTACATCAGAAGAGGCATATCTTCAGGAATTAGAAAAGGTGAGGCAACGAGGATACGCCTTGGATAACGAGGAGGAGCTGAGTGGTGTAATTTGTATTGGAGCGCCATTGTTTAATTATACGGGTTATCCGGCAGGCGCAATCTGGATATCCGGTCCTAAAGACAGGCTGACACCGGACGCGATACGTACTTCAGCAGGACATATTAAGGATATTGCTCGATTGATATCGACAGAATTAGGATACAGAAAAGCTTAACAATAATCATGATACAGAAAAACATAGTAAAGAAATTTTTTATCGCTATATGTCTGGTTGGCAGTTTAAGTCAGGTTGTTGCACAACAATCACCTTTATTCACAACGGATATAAAACCGACATCCGACGGAAAGTTATTGTTAACGCAAAAAGGGAAAAAGAGTGTAGACGTTTTGTCTTCTGATGGGAAAACGTTGATTCATTCTTATCTGCTGAATGATATACCGACAGGAATAGCAGTAGATGGAAACAAAGCTTACGTTACTACTTTCGAAACGATGGGGCGACTGCACGTTTTGCATTTAGAAACAGGCAAGGTTGAGGTATCTATTCCGACAGGATCGGGTACCGGCTTTCCGTTGCTTTCTCCCGATGGAAAAAAGGTTTATGTAAGCAATCAATTTCAAAATACAATTGAAGAAATAGATCCGGCGCAAGGAAAAGTAGTACGTACGGTAAACGTTTTGCGCGAACCGAAGGCGAAAGTGTTTAGTCCTGATGGTCAATATCTATTTGTAGCGAATTATCTCCCGGCTCAACGTGCCGATTTAGATGTGGTTTCATCCTGTGTTTCCGTGATCGAAATGAAAACCTTTAAAAAGGTAAAAGATATAGCGTTAGCAAATGGAAGTAACGCGTTGCGCGACATCTGTATTACTCCGGATGGAAAATATATTTATGTATCACATAATTTAGGACGTTTCACGGTGCCTACTTCGCAATTGCAACAAGGCTGGATGAATACCAGCGCGTTTAGTGTAATTGATGTTACTGCTAAAGAATATTTGGGCGCAATATTGGTAGACGAGGCGGAGAAGGGAGCCGCAGGCATCTGGAGTATCGCATGTAACGAGGATCATCTTTATATTTCACATTCCGGAACGCATGAAGTAAGTGTAATAGATCATAAGGCGATGATTCGTAAATTTGAAGCTTATCCGGAAAAAGAGAATCTGAACTATGACTTACAGTTTCTTTATGGACTGAGAGAGCGTATTCCGGTAGAAGGAAATGGTCCGAGAAATATGGTTCTGACAAATGACAATCTGATTGTGACTACTTATTTCGCGGATATGCTGAACTACCTGGATGTAAAAACCAATGTGATGTCTGCAGTTGATATTAATCCCGGAAGAACAGAGGCGATGACACATAAAGGGGAGAGGATATTCAATGATGCGACAAAATGTTTTCAAGGATGGCAAAGTTGTAACGGTTGTCATCCCGGTGATGGTCGTATGGATGCCATGAACTGGGACTTGATGAATGACGGAGTTGGTAATTCAAAGAACTGTAAGAGTCTTCTGTATAGTCATGTAACCCCTCCGGCTATGATTTCGGGTATACGTGAGTCTTCTTACCGGGCGGTAAGAACGGGGTTCCAATTTATTCAATTTTTCCAGATTGATGAAGAGAGCGCAACGTTTGTGGATGAATATTTAAAAGCGCTTCGGCCTGTGCCGAGTCCTTATCTGGTAAACGGAGAACTGTCTGAGAAAGCCAAAGAAGGACGGAAAGTTTTCGAAAAATTAAAATGTAACGAGTGCCACAGTGGCCCGTATTACACCGATATGAAAATGCACCGTATTGGAGATGATGTTGAGTTTGAAAAAGGATGGGACACACCAACACTGATAGAAGTATGGCGTACGGCTCCTTATTTGTTTGACGGCAGAGCGGCAACAATGGAAGAAGTATTTGAAGTGCATAAACATGGAATAGACAAGAAGGTTTCCAAAAAAGAAATAGAATCGCTTGTTGAGTATGTAAATTCGTTGTAAACAAAGTATAAATGAGTTATTGTAACAATATAAAATATAATTTACTGACCACCGTAAAGGATGACTTTCCGACAATGGTAGACCATTTGTTGGCGCAGTTACCTTCGGACGAAACAATTGTAAGGCTGGCGTTTTTTGGAACACCGGCAAATAACGAAGAGTACCTGAAACGACGTTCGGTTCTGTGTGAAAAGATTGATCAGAAATTTGGAGTCAACAAACCTGCTTTGAGCTATGTTTCGCAGCCTCCGCTTAACGCACCGCTTTTAGTTGAGGTACATAGCTATCAAGCCAACAAAGAAGATCGTATTATATATGGTATTCATAATGATCTTTCATACGTTATTATTGAAAACGAAACCGGTCGTTTTTTATATGCCGGAGGATTTCAGGGAGATGTAGCCGGATCAGGCGTGGAACAACAATCGGTTGAAGTGCTTAAGTTAGTAAACGAATTGTTGGAGAAAGAAGGGTTCCCGATTAATAGCATAGTTCGCCAATGGAACTATATCGAGCAAATCACGGCTTTTGACGGACACAACCAACACTATCAGTCGTTCAATAATGCCCGTGCTGTATTTTATAAGAAAACAAACTGGCCGTTAGGGTATCCGGCAGCTACCGGGATAGGCGCTAATCTGGGAGGCGTTTTAATTGATTTTGACGCAGTACTCCTCCATAAACCGGAAGATAAAATTAAACCGATAGATAATAAGTTGCAGGTTGCAGCACATGCTTATTCCGAAGAGGTATTAAAGAAAGCTTCGGATAAAAAAGAAACACCGAAGTTTGAACGTGCCAAAAGCTTAACTATTTCGGGAAAGGAATTAATTTATGTTTCAGGAACAGCTGCAATCCGCGGTGAAGAAAGTCTTGAAAATGTTGGCGTAGTGAAACAACTACACATCACGATGGAAAATATCGCTGAACTGACAGGTGTTGCAAAACTGCTGATGTTGCGCGTATACCTTAAATATAAGGAAGATTTCTCTGTGACGGAGAGCTTATTGAGAAATATGTATCCCGATCTGCCGGTATCTTATATGTGTGCTGATGTTTGCCGGGATGAATTATTGATCGAAATAGAAGGAGTTGCTGTTAAAGATAATTGAATAATAAATAGATAACTTATGAAAACAAAACAAAGTGTGAAATTACTACTTATCGCGTTGTGTATCGTGACGCTTGGCTCTTGCGGCAATAAACAAACTGCAAACGAAGATGCTTGTTGCGCAAATGAAACTGCAAATACTAATCGTATAAAAAAAGAAGATATGGCTTATTCAAAGAAATTTACAAATGCCGACTTTTATAAAGACGGCCAGTTTAATCAGGAAGCAGCAATGAATGCTTTCAAAGATATGTTTGCGTTTTATGGTGTGCCATTTACCGAGTTAATGGCAAAAGATATGTGGGTGACAGACTTTGGCCTCGGCGATTTTGAAAATGTAGGTATGGGTGGTATCTTTTGGGTGAACGATATGGAACACAGTTACTTTGCTCACGCTATCTACTTGTTGCCGGGTCAGATGATTCCTGAGCATGCTCACGTAAAAACTGAGTTTCCTGCAAAGTTCGAATCATGGATG
Source organism: Massilibacteroides vaginae (assembly GCF_900178525.1). Classification (GTDB taxonomy): domain Bacteria; phylum Bacteroidota; class Bacteroidia; order Bacteroidales; family Tannerellaceae; genus Massilibacteroides; species Massilibacteroides vaginae. The sequence goes on along the minus strand of NZ_FXDJ01000008.1, from coordinate 447,375 downwards.
GTGAATCACGGATGGGTTTATAACTTTTCAGTAATAGGAGACGAAACTCCAAATCCTCCTGCAATTTCAGCAACTCACGGTCCGATCCAAAGTAAAAATTTCGTGGTTCAAAATGTGGGAGAAGTACTCCACCTGAAAAAATCTGAAACATTTCATTTCATGATGGCCGGTCCGGAAGGAGCTATCGTAGATGAGTGGGCAAGCTATCATGACAATGCCGGGCTTCGCTTTACCAATAGTAAAGCCTCTCTGTAATTCTGCGATGAGTTGTTAACTTACTTATTACGAAATGTAATAGCATGAAAAAGAGTTTATTTTTACTTACACTTTTGATTCCTTTGTCTTTATTTACCACGGTTGTCGCTCAAAAGAAAAAAACGACGGAAACATGGATAGATCAGGTGATAAAGGAAAAAAAAGAACTTAGAAAAGTATTAAATGAGGCAGGAATGCCTGTAGAAACCGAGTGGATTAAGGCACAGCAAACAGCCGTGCCGGTATCTGCTAACCTGACAGGGCAAGACAAACTGGTTCTTGTTACTTCCGGCGGACCGGATGGAACGGATTGGGATTGGGGTGTATGGGCTAATGCCCGTCTGTTCAAAGCCGATGGAACTTTCGTTTGGTTAGACGATCTTACACCTGCCTATTCGCATACCGGTTCAGGGGGGATTCGTAAGAATTCCGATTTGTATGGTAATCCGATTCAGGTAAAAGGGAAAAAGTATGAACATGGTATCGTAAGTCATGCCAATGGTGCAATTGTCTATTCATTGGACAAGAACTATGTGCGATTTGAAGCTGAAGCCGGTATTTGTGATCAATCTAAAGTAGGAAGTGTTTATTTCCGTGTGCTTAACGTTTATCCGAAAGAAACGGTTGCAAAGCTATTTGCCGCATATCCGGATCAAATTGGTGCCCTTGGTGCTAATTTCGGAGAGTTGGAGAATTGGCTTGCTGCCTCAGATGCTTCTGCCGAACGTGATGCTATTCAGGTAATATCCGGACGTTTGAAGGATAAATCTTATTTTGATAATGAGATTAAGCGTATTGATGCGGAGAAAGATGTGGATAAACAAATCCGTGCGTATTTACAGTTATTTGAAGTTGCAAAACGGGTTTCTGATATTCAGGCTGAACTGGATTGGCTGAATATGGAAGCCGTTCGTCTGGCTTTCGAAGATATGAAAGGGATGAAAGGCTTTGAAACGGCCAAATATCAACCGTTGATGAATGAACTGGAAGGATTAGTGAAGGCTGGTTTCTCCGGTATTTATTCGGCGAATGAGACTGCCCTCGCAAATGCGGAAAAGGCGATAGCAAACAAGAAAGCGATTTTATTTGCCAATCCTTTCCTGAACGATGGAAAGATAGTTGCTACCCGGTTTAAATTAGGAACTCAAGCCCGTAATTCAATGGCTCCTGCTTTGGGAACACAGGCTAATAACTGGAGTAATCAGCAATCTACTCGCCGTGAAGGTTTTGATGCTGAAATCGTGGAATTGTCAAACTTAAGAGGGGATATTCAATTAAAATCGGTTTTTAAGCCGGAAGGAACAGCTTCTATTGCTGATTTGAAATTGCATTGGAATGGCGATCGTTTGATGTTTACCTCTTTGATGCCGGATAAGCGTTGGAATGTTTTCGAAGTAAAAACGGATGGATCAGGATTCAGACCCATGGTGGAAACTACCGAACCTGACCTTGAATTCTATGATGGAACTTATCTTCCGGACGGACGTGTTATTGCCAATTCTAACATTGGCTACCAGGGAGTTCCCTGCGTAAGCGGAGATGATCCGGTTGGAAATATGGTGTTATACGCTCCGGAAACAAAAAACATGCGTCGTCTGACGTTCGATCAGGATGCAAACTGGAATCCTGTTATTATGCACAACGGGCGGGTGATGTATACGCGTTGGGAATATACCGACCTTACACACTATTTTTCACGCATCGTAATGCACATGAATCCGGATGGAACGGAGAATAAAGCTTTGTTTGGAAGTGGTTCTATGTTCCCGAACAGTACATTTGATATTCAACCTTTGCCGGGGCATTCTTCTGCTTTTGTCGGAATTATTTCCGGACACCACGGGGTGGCTCGTTCAGGACGAATTATTTTGTTCGACCCAACGAAAGCACGTACCGGCATTGAAGGTATGCTACAAGAGATACCGTATCGCAATCGTGAAATTATTCCGGAAATCAAAGACGAGTTAGTAGATGGGGTATGGCCTCAGTTTATTAAACCAACGCCATTAAATGATAAGTATTTCCTTGTGGCTGCTAAACTGGATCCGCAAGACTTATGGGGGCTTTATCTGGTTGACGTATTTGATAATGTGACCTGCTTGGCTAAGACAGAGGGCGAGGGTTTTATTAGTCCGATTCTTCTTCGCAAAACAGCGACTCCTCCTGCTATCCCGGATCGGGTTAAATTGGATGATAAAGAAGCAACTATTTTTATTCAGGATATTTATGAAGGAGAAGGTTTACGTGATATACCTCGTGGTACGGTGAAGTCTTTGCGTATTCATGGGTATGAGTATGCTTATCTGAAAACATCGTCAGACCATTACGCGCAAGGTATCCAGAGTGGATGGGATATCAAACGCTTATTGGGTACTGTTCCTGTGGAAGAGGATGGTTCGGTTATTTTTAAAATACCGGCAAATACTCCGATTTCCATTCAACCTTTAGATAAAGATGGGGCGGCTCTTCAATGGATGCGCAGCTGGTTTACCGGAATGCCCGGTGAGGTTGTGTCTTGTGTGGGTTGTCATGAGGATCAGAATAAGATCGTTATTCCTAAACGTGTAATCGCGTCTCAGAAGGCTCCGATGCAATTAGAAAAACCTAAAGGCGGTGTTCGTTCTTTCACATTTGATCTGGAAGTTCAACCTGTTCTTGATCGGGCATGTATTGCTTGTCATACCGGTGAAGGAAAAGCTTTTGACTTGCGTGGCGGAAAAAAAGATAAACGCGGATATGGTACGTCTTATTTAAATTTGCATCCTTACGTGCATCGTCAGGGACCTGAAGCAGACATTATAGTGCTTCAACCTTACGAGTATCATGCAAATACAAGTGAATTGATCCGTATACTTAAAACCGGACACCACAATGTTTCTTTGACAGATGATGAATGGAAAGTGTTGTATAACTGGATTGACTATAACGCGCCGGACAAAGGTTACTTTGAAGCGACTGCTTATGACGGATTCCCTTACAAAGGGTTTGACCAGATTGAACGTCGTAAAGAATTAACTGACAAATATGCTTGTGGAACCGGTGTAGATTGGAAAAAAGAAATTGCCGATTATGCTTCTTATCTGGAAGCCCAAGGAGCAATTACGCCCGTTATGCCTCCGAAGGCTGCTCCCGTTAAGGAAAAGAACATTAAGGTGAAGGGATGGCCTTTTGATGGTGAAGCCATTAAAACAATGCTGGCTAAAGAAACGGAAAAACGCAAAGTGGTTGAAATTGCTCCGGGATTGAACATAACGTTTGTTCGTATACCTGCCGGCGAATTTGTGATGGGTAGTTATCAAGGTGCTAAAGATAATGCTCCTACAGCAAAAGCAAAGATTGATAAATCTTTCTGGATGGCTGAAATTGAAATTACAAATGCACAATATAATGTTATATTCCCGAAACATGACAGCCGTTATGTTGATCAGCATTGGAAAGATCATACTCGTCCGGGATATGATGCTAATCTGCCGGAACAGCCGGTTATCCGTGTAAGCTACGAAGATGCGATGTCTTTCTGTAAGCAACTAAGTGATAAAACCGGATTGTCGATTACGCTGCCTACGGAAGCTCAATGGGAATGGGCTTGTCGTGCTGGAAGTGATAAAGATTTCTGGTTCGGAGATATGAATAGTGATTTCGGTTCGTATGAAAATCTGGCAGACGAGCAACTGAATAATATGGCAGTAAGTGGAATTGACCCGCAGCCAATGGCTAAAACAGCTTTTTGGTATCCTTACTATAGCTTTTTGCCAAAAGCTGAAGGAGTTAATGATGGACATATGATTCAGACTGACTCGAAGGTTTATTCTGCCAATCCGTTCGGATTGTTCAGCATGCATGGTAATATTGCGGAGTGGACAAAATCTGATTATAATGCTTATCCGTATTCGGAAAAAGTTAAATCTTCTTCAGAATACAAAGTTGTGCGAGGAGGTTCGTATATTGAACGCCCGAAATTTGCTACTGCTTATGCCCGTAAGGCATATTACCCGTGGCAACGCGTGCACAACGTAGGTTTCAGAGTTATAATTGAAGATTAACAGGGACTAATTGTTTTCGTGGCAAAGTTTTTGTTGCCACGAAAACAATTATAACTAAACACGAATGCAAATGAAAGCAAAAATAGAAAGTATCCTTTCTTCTTACGTGACGACTATCGTCTTATTAATCGTTTACGCTTTTGGTTTGGCCTTGGCCACATTTATTGAAAAGTATCACGGTACTGCCGCAGCTAAAGCGATGATTTATTTTTCTCCTGTATTTATCATGTTACAGTTCTTGCTGATTGTGAACTTTATTTACGAGGTGATAGAGCATCAATTGCTGAAAAAGAAGAAATGGGGTTTTTTGCTTATTCATATTGCTTTTATTATTATCCTTGGGGGAGCCTTAGTTACTCATTTATTTGGAAAAGAGGGTGTGCTTCATATTCGTGAGGGTGCACGTGAAGATCGGATGGTTATCCATACTTCGGAAGGCACGAAGTATAAAACATTACCTTTTGCTGTGGAGTTGGTGAAATTTACTCTTACCCGTTATCCGGGCTCGGCAAGTCCTTCTTCTTTTGAAAGTGATTTGATAATTCATGTGGACGGTCAGCAAAGGAAAGACCGTGTGTTTATGAATAATGTGATTGATATTAAAGGTTATCGCTTATTTCAAGCTTCGTATGATAAAGATGAAATGGGAACGGTCTTATCTGTAAACCAGGATGTTTCCGGACGAAGGATAACCTATTTTGGATATGGTTTGTTATTTGTCGGTTTTATATTGAGTTTTATAGGACGTAATTCCCGATTCAGACAATTGGGGCGTCAGTTAAATAATTTAAGAAGTTCGGTGAAGACAACACTTGGGTTGCTTCTTCTTTTAACTTCCACTTTTCAGTTAAACGCGCAAAATGATGCAGCTTCCATGACGGATGCTGTTTTAAAATATACAATCAGTCCTGAACATGCTGCAAAGTTTGGTGCTCTGCCAATACAGGCTGTTAATGGACGAATGATTCCTGTTAATACATTCTCTTCCGAAATTATAAGGAAATTACATAAAGAAAATACGTACGAAAACCTTACTTCTGATCAGTTCCTGTTAAGCGTATTAGCTATGCCCGATATGTGGATGCGTATTCCCCTTATTGTGCATAAAAACAAAGAGCTGGCGGATTATTATGCTTTTTCATCCCCAAAGTCGTGTGCTTATATTGAAGTTTTTGATAGCAACGGACAGTATAAATTGCAGGAAAGGTTAGAAGAGGCTTACCATAAAATGCCGTCCGAACGCAATAGCTTTGATAAGGACGTGATGAAACTGGATGAACAAATAAACATCTTACATCAACTTTTTAACCACCAAATGTTAAACCTCTTCCCTAAAGAGGATGATCCTAATCATAAATGGTATGCTCCGGGTGATGACTTGTCCGATTTTAGTGGTCAGGATTCAATGTTTGTATCCCGTATAATGGAATGGTATCTGGGTGAAGTTCAGAATGCTCTTCAAAGCCGTGATTGGAATAAAGCAGATGAGGTTTTGGGTATGATAACGACGTATCAAAACGCGAAGAATAAATCAATAGCTATTGATACTAAGAAAATTGAAGCCGAATTGAAATATAATAAACTGGACATATTCCGCTATTGTAAGATTTTTTACCTGCTATTAGGCGGAATGTCTCTTGTCTTAGCGTTTTTGTCTTTGTTTGAAACACGAAGATGGATGGTGTGGGCAAAATGGTTGCTTGCTGCAGCCGTAATTGGTGTGTACCTGTTTCAGATGACGGGAATGGGAATGCGCTGGTATATTGCCGGATATGCTCCTTGGAGTAACTCGTACGAAACAATGGTTTATGTTTCCTGGGCTACAATAACAGGAGGGCTGTTCTTTCTTCGTAAAAGCACGATGACCTTTGCATTGGCTACTTTGTTCAGTGGAATTATCCTGTTTGTCTCCGGACTGAACTGGATGGACCCGCAGATAAATCCTTTAGTGCCGGTGTTAAAATCTCCTTGGTTGATGTTTCACGTGGCTGTAATTGTTGCTGCTTACGGATTCTTTGGAATCAGCTGTTTGATAGGATTAACCAACCTTTCACTTATGTGCTGCGGTCGGGTGAAAAAAGAAGACTTATTGATTGCCCGGGTGAAAGAATTAAGTCTGATCAATGAAATGTCATTGCATGTAGGTATTGCCCTTATGACGATCGGTACATTTCTGGGGGCTATATGGGCAAATGAATCCTGGGGGCGTTATTGGGGATGGGACCCGAAAGAAACCTGGGCACTGATTACGGTTGTAATTTATGTTATCGTAACCCATTTACGCCATATAAAGAAATGTCAAAACTATTGGTTGTTTAATTTTACTTCAACTATTGCCATCTCATCCGTGCTGATGACGTTCTTCGGCGTAAATTATTTTCTTAGTGGAATGCATTCCTACGGAGCCAATGACGCATTAGGAGGGATATTTATTTATCTATATATCGCATTGGGTATTATTTTATTACTGGCAGGCTTTTCCTGGAATGGATGGCAAAAGTGGCCAAAGGAAAAGAAGAAATTTATTCAATAATATTATTAACTATAAATCTTTTTATCATGAGAACTTTTAATCATGTAGGTATTATCACTACAGAAAAAAAAGAAGGTGCTGTTTTTAATGAAGGTTTGAGCGTTTGGTTAACCGATTATTCGAAGAGTCCAAATAAAATTGAGTATTTGAAGTTCGAAGCCGGTAGTTGTATGCCTCCGCTTGTACAGGAAAATGGGCATATCGCTTATACTGTTCCTTGTTTGGAAACTGCTTTGAAAGATGCGAATGTTATTTTTGGTCCGGCTGTTTGTGATGAACACCTCACCATCGCATTTATTGAAGAAGAAGGCTTGGCAATTGAATTGATGGAAATAAAGTAAAACGATTAAAAACGAATTTATAAACATGAAAACAAAATTTATAAATAGCCCTGAAAATCTTACGGCTGAACTATTGGAAGGATACACGTTAGCCTATAAAGATCAGGTTGCCTTAGGCGGTGAAAATATCGTTGTCAGAGCTAATCCTAAATCTGAAGATAAGGTAGCTATAGTAACATTAGGAGGTTCGGGTCACGAACCGGCATTGAGCGGATTTGTAGGAGACGGCATGTTGGACTGTTCTGTTGTAGGAGATGTTTTTGCAGCACCGGGAGCTCAACGTTTGTTTCAGGCTCTTCAGCTAATGAAACGTGAAGCCGGAATTCTGTTGGTTGTATTGAATCATTCAGGCGATGTGATGAGTGCGAATATGGCTTGCCAGTTGGCTGAACGTGCCGGAATTAAAGTTAAACAATTGCTTACGCATGATGATATCAGTGCCGGAATAGACGCACCGATTAATGATCGTCGCGGATTGGCCGGTTGTGTGCCATTATACAAAATCTTAGGAGCGGCGGCAGATGAAGGAAAATCGTTAGACGAACTGTTGGAGATTGGTCAACGTTATACGGCAAATGTGGCTACTTTGGCTGTTGCTATGCGTTCATGTACGCATCCGCAAAATAACGCTATAATCAGTGATCTGCCTGATGGAATTATGGAAATTGGTATGGGGCAACACGGTGAAGGCGGCGGCGGACGCAAAGCGCTTGTGTCGGCAGACGAAACAGCTGCGGAAATGGTAGATCTGTTATGTCAACAATTGAAACCTAAAGCCGGACAAAAAGCAATGTTAGTTATCAATGGGGTAGGAGCTACTACACAGATGGAATTAAATATTGTGTTCCGTAAAGCATATAAAGAATTAGAGTCACGCGGTCTGCAAGTTGTTTCTTCGCGAATTGCGGAAATTCTGACTGTGCAAGAACAGGCAGGTTTTCAAATGATTATCGCGCTTTTGGACGACGATCATATTGACTATCTGAATAATAAAGCGGCAAACGCACCTTATTGGACAACTATTGGTAAATAAAATGGAACAACTTTCAATAACGGATTTTAAACGATTGCTGGATCATGCACTGACACAGATTAAGGTAAGAGAGAACGAGTTTTCTCAATTAGATGCCGTAATTGGTGACGGAGATCATGGCACAGCTATCGTTACTGCTTTTTCGGCTGCGGTTAAATCGGCCGAAAAAGGCACAGAATTTAAAGCGATGCTCAATGATATGGGTTTTGCCATTATGCTTGAAACCAGTGGATCAACAAGTACTTTGTTAGGCGCATTCTTCTTGGGAATGAGTGACGGTGCATCCGGAACCGAACTTGATGCATCGGGTGTAAAGGCTATGTTTGCCTCCGGTCTGGCAAATGTACAAAAGCAAACGCAAGCCAAACCGGGCGATAAAACAATGATGGACGCCTTGGTTCCGGCAGTAGAAGCCATGCAAGCTGATCAATCACAAAATATAAAAGAGTTGATGCAAGCCGGTGCCGATGCGGCAAAAAAAGGAGCGGAAGCAACCGTGGCAATGAAAGCTAACTTCGGACGTGCGCGCAATTATGGCGAACGTTCTATCGGCTATGCAGATAGCGGAGCTACTTCGTGGAGTTGCATGTTTGCGGCTTTTGCGGACGCTTTATAAGAAATAAATAATGATTTAATCGATAAGAAAAATGGCAGATTTAGATGATTTAAGAGAAGGTAAAAACTTCGGCTTAGGAGTGAATGTCAGCGAACAATCATTTCATGTCAAAGGGGCAAGCAATTTACCCTGGGGGATGAAAGATCGTTTGTCTCGCATATTTAATCCGAAAACAGGAAAAACAGTCATGTTGGCTTTTGACCATGGTTTTATTATGGGACCAACTTCGGGATTGGAGCGAATCGACCTGAATATTCTTCCTTTGATAGAATATGCAGACTGTTTGATGTGTAGCCGTGGTATTCTTCAATCTGTAGTACCTCCAAATACAAACAAATCGATTTGTTTGCGTTCGGATGCCGGAACTACGATTCTTACGGCATTGAATGATAATGTTTTGATTGATGCCGAAGATGCCATAAGACTGAACGTATCCGCAATGGCTATCATGCTGGCGATTGGAGATGAAGCATACGAAGCTAAAACTATAGCCAATCTTTATAAAGCCGTGGATTTAGGTACGCGTTACAACATTCCGGTGATGGGAGTTACGGCTGTTGGTACGCAAATGGCCCGGGATGCACGTTATTTCGGTCTGGCCTCACGGGTTTGCGCGGAAAATGGTGCAAATATAGTTAAGACGTATTATTGCGACGGTTTCGAGAAAGTGGCGGCGGCATGTCCGGTTCCTGTTGTTATTGCGGGAGGAAAAAAACTACCCGAAAAGGAAGCACTTGAGCTTTGCTATAATGCGATAAACGATGGTGCAGCAGGTGTAGATATGGGGCGTAATGTGTTCCAAAGCGAAAGTCCTGCAGCCATGATTCAAGCAATTCACGCAGTTGTACACGACGGACTTACTCCTGAGCAAGGCTTTGAGAAATTCCGTGATTTGGCTAAAATATAACCTCAATTCGTAGAGACGCGCAAACCGTGCGTCTCTACAAAATAGAACAACATGAAAAAACTAATCTTCTCTCTTCTTACCACCGTATTCTTTCTTTCCTGCTCTTCACCTTCACAAAAACTACTCTTAGGAGGCTCCGGTTGGGATAAACTGGTGATTATCGATAAAACAACAAAAAATATTGAGTGGGAATATCCCATAGAGAAAGGGTGGGAGTGCAACTCCGTTGATGTAGACAAAGCCGGGAGTATTCTGTTTTCCTATAGCAAAGGAGCCCGGTTAATTACGCGTGATAAAGAAACTATCTGGAATATCCCTGCACCCGACGGTTGCGAATTGCAGACTGCGAAAGTGCTTCCTGATGGTAACTATCTACTTGCCTGGTGTGGAAGTCCGGCTACTATTTTAGAGGTAAACACCAAAGGCGAGACTGTATCAAAGACAGTGTTTGATACGCATATTGACGAACCGCACGCACAATTTCGACAGGTCAACAAGAACGACCAGGGTAATTACCTCGTTCCGCTTTTCCAATCATCCGATTTGTGGGAAATATCTCCTGATGGTGGCATAGTAAAGCAAATACAATTGGAAGGCACACCCTTTTCAGCAGCAAAACAGCCTAACGGTAATTATATGGTAGCATGCGGAGACGCGCACAGCTATGTTGAATTGGATCTGAAAACAGGAGCTATCGTAAAAAAAGTATCCGTTAATGATATTAAAGGTGTTTCCTTACGGTTTGTAGCCCAAATTTTACCAACAAACACCGGAGGGCTTTACCTGTGTAACTGGCAGGGGCACGGAGATGATCCTGCCATGAAAGAAAATCCCCAGTTGATAGAAATAAACGCTAACAACGAAATCATTTGGAGCCTGAACGATAATGCTACATTCGGAATGATCTCGTCCGTTTGTCCGCTATAAAAATAAACCTCATTTTTTCAGTAAAACAGAGCCCCGTTTTTCACATAGTAATGTGTTGAAAAATATAAAGGTTATCTTTTCAAAAATATCCTTTATTTTTGAAAAGATAACCTTTATATTTTTGACCGTCTACAGGCTTTGAATTTCAACGGTTATAGAAACGCCTGTTTTCCGCCTTTGTTTAGTAATTTTTTGCCCGTTTTATTTGAAAGAAATCATTTTGCTGATGTACTTTCCTACGATGTCGAATTCGAGATTAACAACCGAATCTTTTTCAAGCTGACCGAAATTAGTAAAATCATGCGTATAAGGAATAATCGCCACTTCAAAGCTGTTGTCTTTTGAATTGCAAACAGTCAGACTTACGCCGTTTACGCAGACCGAACCTTTTTCAACGGTCATGTAACCTTGTCTGGCCATTTCTTTATCAAAAACATATTCGAAAGTGTAATACCAACTACCGTCGGCTTCGCGAACATCCTTGCAAATAGCCGTTTGGTCAACGTGCCCTTGCACGATATGGCCGTCAAGGCGTCCGTTCATAATCATACTGCGTTCCAGATTCACCTTATCACCAATCTGAAGCAAACCTAAATTTGAACGTTCCAGCGTTTCTTTAATAGCCGTAACAGTATACGAATCTTCCGTTTTCTTTACTACAGTCAGGCATACTCCGTTGTGCGCGATGCTTTGATCTATTTTCAGTTCATTTACGAATGAACACTTCATAGTAATATGAAGATTCCCTTTATCTGATTCCAGGGCAACTACTTTTGCCGCTTCTTCTACGATTCCTGAAAACATAGTTACTTTATTTAGTTTTTTAATATCAATTCAACGATTTATTTCAATAGCTTGTTCGTCTTCGTATCCGGAAATGCGATAGCGGGTTTGAATTGCTTTGCTTCCTCAAAATCCATCATCGCGTAAGCCATTATAATAATGATATCACCCGGCTGCACTTTGCGGGCTGCCGCACCATTTAAACAGATAACACCCGATCCGCGTTCTCCTTTGATTACATAAGTATCAAAGCGTTCGCCATTATTGTTGTTCACAATAAAAACCTTTTCATTGGCAATCAAATTTGCGGCATCCATTAAATCTTCATCAATTGTAATGCTGCCGATGTAATTCAGATTCGCCTCAGTTACGGTTACCCGGTGTATTTTGGATTTTACTATTTCTACAAACATTGTTTTTTGTTGTGTATGGTGTTAAAATATATTGTAGTGAATATTATCGATGAGTCTTACTTGTCCGCAGAATACCGTTATACAACCCACGGGGTTGATCGAGTCAGACCAGTTGATGATCGGTTCGAGCGTCTCGCCGTCAACTATTTCATAATACTCTACTTTCATTTCTGCTTCTTTGTTAATTGCCTGTATAACAAAATCAATTGTTTCCCGAACGCTATTCTTTACGGCAAAGTTAGTGCTTTCTTTTAAAACACGAGCTATGAGGGGTGCTTTTTGGCGTTGTTCGGGCGTTAGCCTGGTGTTTCTGCTGCTGAGTGCAAGTCCGTCTTTTTCACGTAAAATAGGGCAGGAAATTATCTCCACTTGTTGATTCAGTATCCGTACCATTTTCCGGATAACAGCGATCTGCTGGAAATCTTTTTCGCCAAAATAGGCCTTTCCGGGCTCAACGATATCAAAAAGTTTGCTAACAATTTGCCCAACTCCGTTAAAATGTCCCGGTCTGTATTTACCTTCCATTACTTCCGCCACACGTCCGAAATCGAAAATTCGTGTATCTTCTTCCGGATACATTTCTTTTTCATCCGGCGAAAAAACATAAGCACATCCGGCAGACTCAAGCATAGCATAATCTTGCTCCGGTGTGCGAGGATAAGTTTCCAAGTCCTTTTTATCATTGAATTGCGTGGGATTTACAAAAATACTAACCACACAAATGTCATTTTCCGCCACGCATTTTCGAACTAAACTGATGTGGCCTGCATGTAAAGCGCCCATCGTAGGGACAAGACCTATGCTTTTGCCGCGCTCCCTTTCTTTGTTTAGATACTGTTTTAATTCCTTAATATTACCTGCTGTTTTCATTCGCTTCAAGCTTTAGACGCTGCAAAGCAAGTAAATAATTGGCGTAAATGAAAGAATTTTATTATCTTTGTACCAGCTTTATCAAACTAATTTAAAAGAATGGATGCAAAAAAAATCTTGTTTATAGCACAAGAGATTACCCCTTACTTACCTGAATCAGAGATCGCAACAATTTGTAGGAACTTGCCGCAAGGCATTCAGGAGCGTGGAAGAGAAATAAGAACCTTTATGCCAAAGTTCGGGAACATCAATGAGCGCCGGAATCAACTTCACGAGGTGATTCGCCTGTCGGGTATGAACTTGATTATTGACGATACAGACCATCCTCTGATCATAAAAGTAGCTTCTATTCAATCTGCAAGAATGCAGGTTTATTTTATTGATAACGAGGATTTCTTTCAACGGAAAGGAACAACTTCTGATGACGATGGTAATGAATACGCCGACAACGACGATCGTTCTATTTTCTATGTCAGAGGTGTTTTGGAAACGATAAAGAAACTGCGTTGGATTCCTGACGTGATTCATTGTCATGGCTGGATGTCTGCGTTGACGGCTTTATATATAAAAAGAATGTATGTTGATGATCCGTGTCTGAAGAACGCAAAAATTATTTATTCAGTTTACGGAGACGACTTTAAGAATGCGTTTCCGGCTAATTTTGCAGCTAAGCTGAAAATGGATGGAGCAAAAGATGGTGATGTAAAAGGCGTTAAAGCTGAAGCCAACTTTGTTTCACTCTCAAAATTAGCGATCGATTTTAGTGACGGCGTTATACAGGGAAGTGAAAATATAAATGCTGAGATTGCTGAATATATCACTTCAAAGACTGACACTCCTTTCTTGCCATATAAAACAGAAGATACTTATATGGATGATTTTAATGAATTCTATGATTTAGTAATGACTACTAAAAAGAAATAAAACAATGAAGTTTCGATCTGTAGTATTAGGCTTGATGCTGATAGTTGGAGTTTTATCCGGCTGTGATGATGATTTAAAATATGTTGGAGGGTCGATTCAACCTGATGGAGATAGGATTAATATGACTGTTGATTCTTTTATGATCACATCTTCCACAATTAAGGTTGACTCAATTTACGCGAAAACTTCAACCGGGTATTTAGGGCAATTCTTTGATCCGCAATACGGTGATTATAAAGCCGATTATATCAGTCAGTTTTATTGTAAAGAAGGCTTTAAATTTGAACATGAACCGATAGATGGGAAAATTGATTCTGTAAAATATATAATTGGCATTAATTCTTATGTGGGCGACTCTTTGTCTCCAATGAAAGTTGATGTTTTCCCGGTCACTAAAGCATTAGATCGTAACTACTATACGAATATAAATCCTGAAGAATATTCGGATATGCAAAATTCGTTAGGCGGAAAAGCGTATGTGATTTATAATACGGAAACATCTAAAAGTGTTACGAGTATTGATATGTTTTTGAATAAAGAAATCGGACAGCGTATTTACGACGAAACAGTTAACAATCCATCATCTTTCGCAAATCAGGAGGCTTTCAACCGTTTCTTTCCGGGTCTTTATGTGACAAATACTTATGGTATGGGATCTGTGCTTGCTGTTGCGGGTTCATATATGATGATTCATTATAGCTATGAAGCCACTAAAAAGGATTCAAAAGGCAATGATTCTACTTATGTAGCGAATACCAACGAGATATTTATGGTTACTAATGAAGTAATTCAGATGAACCGTATGAATAGCTTTGGGATAGACGAACTGCTAAAGCCTAATGATAAATATACTTATCTGAAGACTCCGGCTGGTGTATATACCCGAGTAACGATTCCTGCAAAAGAAATACTCAATCGCGTAGGTGATCGGGTGATTAACAATTTGCCGATTGATTTTAAAGTATTACCGAATGATGAATGGAAATATACTTCTAAGCCATCGCCTTATTTGTTGTTGTTGCCGGAAGATTCATTGAAGAACTTTTTCGAAACAAATAAAATAAAGGATGATATTACGTCATTTATGGCACAGCATAAATACTCCGAAGAAGATAAAATTTATACGTATAAGTTCAGCAATATTGCCCGAATATTAAAAACGCAAAAGGAAAAGGCACCGGATCAAGACTTGAATTTATTGCTTATTCCGGTGAATGCGTCAATCGATCAGAACTCCGGTATTATCACATCAATGACTACTTATCAGGCTCCTATGGGGGTAACTCTAAAGAAAGATCCGGATGTAATGCAAATAAAGGTGACGACAAGTCAGTATAATAAATAATATTTTTATAAGAATAAAAAAAAGCTGCTACCTGATAGGGTTGCAGCTTTTTTTGTTATCTCTTTATCCACATTTAGAGGCTCCGCAGTTTGTGCAGATCAAACAGCCCTCTTGGTAGGTGAGTGTTTCCATTTCGCAATTCGGACATTTCTGGCCTTTGAGTTCTGTTCCGTTAGGGAGATACTTTTTCAGTGCACGCTCCACTCCGTTTTTCCAGGTGTTGATGGATTCGCTATCAAGTTCCATGCCTTGAACTAATTTTATTACCTGATCAATGGGCATTCCATAGCGAAGCACTCCTGAAATTAGTTTAGCATAGTTCCAGTATTCCGGGTCAAACTTGCCGTCCAAACCTTCAATCGTCATTTTGTAACCGCGTTTGTTGGTAAACTGGAAATCATAATGCTTGTTGCCATTCTCGTCGTAGCTTTTTATGATTTTACCTTTGGATACGTTCTTGGGTAGCATGATTCCTTCTTCATCGTCTGCTAATCCGGTAAATATTTCGTAAGGACGACCATTTACCAAGCCTACAAAGGCAATCCATTTCTCGCGATTGTTTTGGAATTTAACAACATCGGCATCCAGATCCTTCGGACGTTTGGATACAATGACGGGCGGTTCCATGCAATTGCAATCGTCTTTCTTTTTCTTTTCATTGCCGGTAGAAATCAAAACTCCGGAACGAGAACCATCACGATATACGGTGCATCCTTTACATCCGCATTTCCATGCTTCAATATATAAGGTGTTTACCAATTCTTCGGAAACATCTGCCGGAAGGTTTATCGTTACACTAATTGAGTGGTCTACCCATTTCTGAATACGTCCTTGCATTCTTACTTTTTGCAACCAGTCAACATCGTTAGAAGTTGCTTTGTAATAGGGAGACTTTTCAACTAATTCATCCACCTCTTCCTGCGTGTAGTGTTTCGTTAAATCGTAGCCGTTGGCCTGCATCCAGGTCATGAATTTGTGGTGATATACGATATATTCTTCGAAGGCATCGCCTGTTTCGTCAACAAAATCTACTCTGGCATCGGCGTCGTTAGGATTTACTTTTCTACGTCTTTTATAAACGGGTAGGAATACAGGTTCAATGCCCGAGGTTGTTTGCGTCATCAAGCTGGTTGTTCCTGTAGGAGCAATCGTTAGACAAGCAATGTTGCGACGGCCATATTTAACCATGTCTTTATAGAGCTGTGGGTCTGCCTCGCGTAGGCGATTGATAAACGGATTGTTTTCTTCACGCTTCGCATCGAAAATTTCGAAGGCGCCACGTTCTTTAGCCATTTTTACCGACGAGCGATAGGCTGCGAGTGCTAATTCGCGTTGGATTTTTTCAGAAAAATCGGTCGCTTCTTCAGTGCCGTAGCGGAAGTTTAACGCGGCCAGCATATCTCCTTCGGCTGTGATGCCGACTCCTGTACGACGTCCTTGCAGGGTTTTTGTTTGTATCTTCTCCCATAAGTGACGTTCTGATTGGCGCACTTCGTTGGATTCGGGGTCTGCATCGATCTTTTCCAGAATCTTTTCAATCTTTTCAGACTCAAGATCGATGATGTCGTCCATAATACGTTGAGCCAGTTCAACATGTTCTTTGAATAATTCAAAATCAAAGGTGGCTTGTGGTGTAAATGGATTTTGTACGTAGGAGTATAGATTGATCGCTAACAAGCGACAACTGTCATACGGACATAATGGAATTTCGCCACAAGGATTGGTTGATACCGTACGGAAGCCCAGATCGGCATAACAATCAGGAACGGATTCCTTGATTATTGTATCCCAGAAAAGTACGCCCGGTTCTGCGGATTTCCATGCGTTATGGATTATTTTTTCCCAAAGCTCCGAGGCGTTTATATTTTTTTTGAAAGTAGGATTGTCGGAGCTAACGGGGTATTGCTGTTGGTATTCGGTTCCGTTAATTACGGCCTGCATAAATTCATCATCTATCTTGACCGACACATTCGCACCGGTAACTTTTCCTTCAACCATCTTCGCATCGATAAAAGATTCCGAATCCGGATGTTTTATTGATACACTCAACATTAATGCACCTCGACGACCATCTTGCGCAACCTCACGAGTCGAATTTGAATACCGTTCCATAAAAGGAACTAATCCGGTAGAAGTTAAAGCCGAGTTTTTTACCGGAGAGCCTTTCGGGCGGATGTGTGAAAGGTCATGACCAACTCCTCCTCTTCGTTTCATTAATTGTACCTGCTCTTCGTCAATGCGGATGATAGCACCATAAGAATCGGCCTGACCATCTAAACCAATGACAAAACAGTTCGATAGAGAGGCAATCTGGAAGTCATTCCCTATACCTGTCATAGGACTTCCTTGCGGAACGATATACCTGAAGCGGTCAAACAACTCGAAAAGATCTTTTTCCGACAGGGGATTCGGGTGTTTCTTTTCAATTCGGGCAATTTCAGACGCCAGGCGATAATGCATATCAACGGGAGACTTTTCGTAAATGTTGCCGAAAGCATCCTTTAATGCATACTTATTTACCCAAACTTTTGCGGCTAATTCATCACCTCCAAAGTAGGTTAAAGAAGCTTCGAAAGCTTCGTCGAATGTGTAAGTTTTACGGTTCACTATTCTTGTGTTTTTATTACATGCAAGTTTAGTGATTGTTTACTTACCGACAAAATAAAACAAGAATAAAAAAACGATATGTTGAAAAGTATTCCGGTTTGATAAGTGAATGGACTGATAATCAATATATATAATATTTTGTAGTTGCAAAAAGTTTTCCCAAAAGAAAATGTTGTGAAGTAGGCGTTTTCGAAAAAGGAGAATTTGTGTTAAAAAAAGTTTGTGGTGATTGTGTAATAGACGGAAAATTTTATAATACTATAAAATGTGTAATTAGTAAGGATGGTTTTTGATTTATAACCTATATTTTTCTTTTTCCACAACTGTAGAAAAACTTTACTACAGTTGTGGAAAAACTTTACTATATCTGTAGAAAGCTTTTTCCATATATATAGAAAAAGAAAAACATAGGTTATGCGGCAAGATACAAAGGTTTAAAAGAAAAAAAGATGGGATACTTGCCGTTAGTATGTTTTATTTAAAATTGCAGTTGAGAGTTTAGCTCTTCAAATTGCGCCTGATGCCAATAAGGATAAATGGATTGTTGCTGACTGGCATTGTCTAATCGTTTTACTTGTTCGGGAGTTAAATTCCAGTTAATAGCCTCCAGATTCTGTTTGAGTTGTTCTTCCGTTCTTGCGCCAATAACAAGACTGCTGATCGTAGGACGTTGCAATAGCCAGTTGAGGGAAATCTGCGCCACGGATTTTCCGGTTTCGTTCGCTAATTCATCCAGCACGTCCATGATGTTGTATAAACGTTCGTAGGATGTTGCCTCTTCGGGAATTGGACTTCCGCCACGGGCAACACGTCCGTCTGATGGAATGGGTTGATTGCGCCTGTATTTACCACCGAGGCGGCCGGCAGCTAACGGACTCCATACTAATGATCCGATTTTTTGGTCGATACCTAATGGCATAAGCTCCCACTCGAATTCGCGGTTTAGCAAAGAATAATAAACCTGATGAGCAACATACCTGCTCCAGCCGTATCTTTCAGAGATCGAAATTGATTTCATCAAATGCCATCCTGAAAAGTTAGAACAGGCAATATAGCGTACTTTTCCGCTTGTAACCAACGATTCTAAAGCATGCAATGTTTCTTCGATCGGTGTGTTTGCGTCGAAGCCGTGCATGTGGTAGATGTCAATATGATCGGTATCCAACCGTTTCAGACTGTCTTCACAGGCTTTGATAATATGAAAACGAGACGAACCCAATTGGTTGCGGTCGTTGCCCATTCTGAATGTTGCTTTTGTAGAGATCAGCAGTTTGTCGCGCTGTCCTTTTACGGCTTTACCTAAAATCTCTTCGGATAGCCCTCTGGAATAAACATCTGCGGTGTCAAAAAGATTGAGTCCGGCATCCATACAAAGATTAACCATTCTTGTTGCTTCGTCTACCTGAGTAGAGCCCCAACCTTCAAATCCGTTTGTTCCACCAAAGGTTGCTGTTCCTAATGTTAGTACAGGTACGTATAATCCCGAAGCTCCTAATTGTCTATATTCCATAGTTTAACTGTTTTTTGTTGTTTTATATACAATATGAATTAGCGCAAATATATAGAAATAAAACAATACCTTTGCCGCATGTAATTGTAAATTAATATACATTATGTCAGTAGCAAAAGCAGATGAGAACAGGAAAGTGACCACTCATCGTCTAACAGAAATGAAAGCGAGAGGCGAAAAAATTTCCATGTTAACAGCCTATGATTATTCTATGGCTTCAATAATTGATCAGGCAGGGATGGATGTGATCCTCGTGGGCGATTCCGCTTCAAACGTAATGGCAGGCAATGTTACTACTTTGCCTATCACGCTTGATCAGATGATATATCATGGCAAATCCGTTATGAAAGCTGTAAAGCGGGCGTTGGTTGTTGTTGATCTTCCGTTCGGAACCTATCAGGGCAATTCAAAAGAAGCGTTGGCATCAGCTATTCGGGTAATGAAGGAAACACACGCCGACTGCATTAAGTTGGAAGGTGGTGTAGAGATTAAGGAATCTATCGAACGCATATTGTGTGCCGGTATTCCTATCATGGGACATTTGGGTTTGACGCCCCAGTCTATCAATAAATTCGGTACGTATACCGTTCGGGCGCGCGAAGAAGCCGAAGCTGAAAAACTGATTAGCGATGCCCACATGCTTGAAGAGATAGGTTGCTTTGCGATTGTGCTTGAAAAAATTCCGGCAAAGCTGGCTGCTCGTGTCGCTCAGGAACTGACCATTCCGATTATTGGAATCGGAGCCGGTGGCGGAGTAGACGGTCAGGTGCTTGTTATGCATGATATGTTAGGCATTAACAAAGAGTTTTCCCCTCGTTTCCTTCGCCGTTATGCCAATCTTTTTGACGAAATAACTCATGCGGTAGAAGGATACATTGCTGATGTAAAAAGCAGCGACTTTCCAAATGAACAAGAACAGTATTAAGCTATTGATATATAATCTGAAAACATTTTCATGCCCTATCCCTGTACGGATAGGGCTGATTTAGTTATCGGCAAAGCGTAAAATAAGAGATGATTCTATCGGATAGATCAGGAATCAGAAAGTATATGTTGATTAATTTAGCTATATTTGGCAATCATATTAGAATCATGTATAACTCTATATTTCCGGAAGCTTGATGAAATTAGTATTGCCAAAGAAACTGAACGGAGGAGCAAGCGAGGTATTAGATACGCAAAAGATAAATACGGTAGTGATTGTCGGCGCAAATGGAGCGGGTAAGAGTTCATTTGCTAAGGAATTAGGTAATCAATACGCAGGACATACTGAACTAATATCCGGTGTGAGTTCCCTTTATTTGAAAAGGGAAGGAGAGGAAGCCCCGTGGAATAATTTATCGTTTTTGCAATCTGCTTTATCCGGCAATTCCGTACCGGTATTATCCGAATACGAGAAGTTGATGATTCGCTTGCAAAGCGAGGAGTTTGAAGTGGCTATCAGGTATAAAGAAGAGAGTAAACACAACCGGAAAATTCTGCCTCCTCAAACAAAAATGGATCGTATACAGGCTATCTGGGAAAGAGTTTTTCCGCATAACCGCTTGATTCGTAATTCAGAATCCCTGGAATTGGCTTCGGTCAGCAACCTGGTGAGTCATTATAGTGCCGAACGCATGAGCGATGGAGAGCGCATTGTGTTCTACCTGATAGGTGCTGTTCTTTGCGCCCCGAAAAATGCGTTGTTGATAGTTGAAGAACCTACTTTGCTTTTGCATCAGCTGATCAAGAATAGTTTATGGGATGAAATTGAGCAGCTGCGCCCGGATTGTACTTTTGTTTATCTGACGCACGATGTGGAGTTTGCGGCTTCGCGTACTTTTGCGCAAAGACTTTGGATCCGGGCTTATTTTGCAGATGACCAAGTATGGGATTATGAACTGTTGGAAAGCGATGAATCTTTTCCCGAAGAGATTTATCTTACCTTGTTGGGTAGTCGTAAACCGGTACTTTTTATTGAAGGAACAGTGTCCAACAGTATTGATGGCCGTTTGTATCCGTTGATTTTTCCTAATTATATGGTAAAACCAATGGGTGGTTGTCAGAGAGTAATTGAAACAACTAAAGCCTTCAGGCAATTAAAGGATTTTCATACGCTCGACTCAATGGGCATTGTAGATCGCGACAGACGAACAAGGGGAGAGGTTGAATATTTGAATGAACAACACATTTTAGTGCCTGATGTGGCTGAAGTGGAAAACCTGTTGTTGTTGGAACCGGTTATTAAGGTAGTGGCCGGGAAATTAATGACAGATCCGGATGACGTATTTTATGAAGTTAAAGAAAACATCATTCGTTTATTTGAAAGAGATTTGGATGAACAGGTATTACTGCACACCAAGCATCGTGTGAGGAAGCGGCTTGAAATAGCCGTCAACCGGAAAATAATATCCAAAGAAGAGCTTTCGGATCATATACTTAATCTACAGGAAAGTATAGATGTAACAGCATTATACGATAGGCTGAAACAAAAATTTTCAGCTTACATAGATAATAAAGACTATAAGTTAATTTTACGCGTTTATAATCAAAAAGGAATAATAGGGCAAAGTAGATTGTGCAACTTGTTAGGCATAAGTAATAAAGCAAGCTATCTCAATCTGATAATCTCGATTCTGAAAGAAGATAAAAAAGAAGCAGAAATTATACGAGCCGTTATAAAACAATCATTAGGTTTGAATTAAGAAAAATATGCGTACACCCAACCTTCAGTATTTATATTTACAAAAGCCGATAACTTTTGTTGTCGTTCTGTGTATAGTTTCGGTTTTACCTTGGATTATCCTCGGTGATTTTTCCACAAAGGGAGAACCACGGGAAGCCGCGGTAGCGATATCCATGTTGGAGTCTGGTAATTGGATTCTGCCTTATGTGTATACAAGTGAATTCGCCTTTAAACCACCTATGGCACATTGGCTAATGGCTATATTTTCTTATCCTCAGGGATATGTGTCTGAATTTACTTCGCGCTTACCCTCTGCCATCGCTTTTGTAGGGTTGATTGCTTCAGTCTTAGTGTTTTTTGGTAAGCGAGTCCGGTTTCAGCAAGCCTTTGTGTCTGTATTGTTTTTGCTGACTTGTTTTGAAATACATCGGGCCGGTATGACTACCCGGGTGGATATGCTTTTAAGTATGTTTATCGTATTCGGGCTGTTCAGGCTTTACAAATGGGAAGATGAACTCCATTTGAAAGGGCTTCCTGTAATTATCCCGTTTTTCTTGAGTTGCGCGATATTAACAAAAGGGCCGGTTGGCGTAATTATTCCATTATTCATATTTGGGGTATATCTGCTGGTGCTAAATAAATATAGTCTGCTTACAATCTTTAAGGCGTTATTTTACATAGGAGTTGCTTCTCTTTTTCTACCCTTGTTATGGTATATTGCCGCTTGGAAACAAGGCGGAGATGAATTCCTGAATGTAGTAATAGCTGAGAATTTCGGGCGTTTTTTCAGTATCAGTGAACTGAATATTAGTTATAACTTGGGGCATGAAAAGGGGCTTTGGTATAATTTTATGACTTTACTGCTTGGTTTTATCCCCTGGACTTTATTGTTTTTGTTTTCATTGTTCGGAATAAAGTTTTCCAAGCCGGAAAAATCCCTTAAAGAGAGCCTCAAAGACTTGTGGATACGCTTTCGCTCTTTGGATAAAGTAGTATTGTTCAGTATTATTGTAATATTCTGTGTCAGTATTTTTTATTCTATTCCTTCCAGTAAGCGGAGTGTATATCTGATTCCTGCTTACCCGTTTATTACCTTGTTTTTAGCCCAATATGCGCTTTACTTGACTGAATACCGACGTTTGGTTACCCGTTTTTTTGCCGGATTCCTTGTCGCGATCATGTCTTTTCTATTAATCGTCTTCGGGTTAATTATGGCAGGAACGTTGGATCCTATGCCTATTGCGCGTATGTTTACGGCAGACGAAAACATGCTTGGTCTGGTAGAAGTTCTTACCCAAGTGTTTGTATCACCCACCTGGCTTACGATGTCTATACTTCTACTCAATTTGTTTGCAGTGGTAGTGCTTTGGTATCAGTTGTTTAAAAAGATCAATATAAAAATTCTATATGCGTCAATAGCCTTGATATTTTTTATGAATATGATGATTGATGGGGTGTTTATGTATAACCTTCGTAAAGCAACGTCTTCACGACTGTTTGCTGATGAGATACAGAAGACTTATCCAATAAACGATTATAATCTTTACGTAATGAATAACTTGTATGAATACCCTAATCTATACGGGATGAATTTTTATATGGGAAATACATTCAGGGATTTTGATCTTGAAAAGCCCGAGGCCGGATATTTTCTTATGGCTTCCGAAAGTGTAGATAAAATATTAAAAAAATATGGAGATCAATACGAATTTACGCTATTAACCTCTACATCAAACTATATCGCTGATGTACGTGATGAAATAGTTTTGTACAGTATCAAACGTAAATAAACACGATTTCAATTTATTGATCTTTATATTGCGAAAAGCTATCTCATCTTCGTGATCTTGCAGTAAGATACATTCGGCTTTCGCTTCAAATAAAATGTATGCAATGAAAAATATTAAAATTGCCCTTTTTGACTTTGATGGTGTGCTTGTGGACACGGAACCGCTCTATGATAAATTCTGGAATGAGGCAAGTGTTCGTTACGAAACCGGCATTGATAATTTTGCCGAAGAGATAAAAGGAATAACGCTTCCTGCCATAATAGAGAATTATTTTTCCGATCGTTCGGAAGCATTCAAACAGCTTGTGTTTGAAGAGTCTATGGCGTATGAAAGCACAATGCCTCTTCCTCCGCTGGCCGGATCAATTGCGTTATTATTGCAGTTGAAAAGCAAAGGGGTAAAGGTTGGTTTAGTTACCAGCTCGGATGATGTTAAAGTCAGACGGGCTCTGTCTGAGTTAAAGCTGGAAGGCGTATTTGATACGATTGTTACGGCAGACCGGATACTGAAAGGCAAGCCTGATCCTTCCTGCTATCTGCTGGCAGCCCAAGATTTGGGGGTTAACCCAGCAGACTGCCTTGTGTTTGAAGATTCTTTTGTAGGGATTCAAGCCGCGACTGATGCCGGTATGAGAGTGATTGGATTAGCCACTACAAACACAGAAGAGTCACTTAAAAGCAAAGTGTATCAAGCTGTTCCAAACCTCGACTCAGTCTCTTTTGAAGATTATCTTATTTGGTGTAAGGATTAATGTATCTGAACCTTAACACCAAAGGCCAGACTCAGATAATCTTTAGGTTTGAGATAACTGTTGGTGAATGCGTTTATGAGATATAGGTCGGAAGTACTAAGTTCATAAAAGAGTGAAACCGATTTGACATATAAATCCTGACGTTTAAACTTATAAGTGATACGTTCTCCCATAAAAACATGTATACGAACTTTGGTGGAAAAGCCGTAATAACCTTTGGGATACCTGTCTGGTTCCTTCACCCAAAAATCACTGTCTAACAACGTGTTTAGAAATAGCCCACAGTTTAGTGGCTCGAAAACGAATTGCTCATAAACAGGGATTTTCCATGGAAGATAGTTCTGCTTGAGGGTTAGGGTAGCCATGGCGTGACGATCCGTGTTTTTAGGAATATAACCTAATAATAAATCTGTCTCCCAATGATCTTTCCCATAACTCCAACCTAAGCCGGCAGAATATTTACCGATTGACCCTGCATATTGTCCCTTGTAATAGCGAGGAATTAATTTATTCCAGAAGGCATAATGAGATACTGAGCCTTTATCTTCTATTGCCTGATCGTTTTGTGCGTGCAGCACTGAATTGCAGATCAAACAAACCAGTACAAATATCAACTTAAAATTCAACTTCTTCATAAGAATAACCATCTGGTGTCAGGGTAAATAAATAATAGCCTCGTTTTTGTATAGTCGTACATCCGTAATAGTATGTTCCATCTTTGAACAAATCAATCGCCTTGAAATTATGCTCATGTCCAAAAAGGCAGAAGAGTAGGGAAGGTGCTTGCTTAATAACCATGTGAAAGATCTCTTTCACGTTGTTGTTGAATTGTTCATTTCCCGGCGGCGCATGCATTGCAACTATTGTTCTCTTAAAAGACAGCGAGTCCGGAGCAATCTGCTCACTAATAAACGTGAAGTCGGGTACAGGATGACTATAATCATATTCGATGGCATTTGTGTTCAGACAGATAATCTTCGTGTCTCCAACAATAAAAGAGAAGTTATCCTCTCCATACATTTTTTTATAAACCTGAGCGCCATTTCCAATAATATCGTGGTTACCAATTATTGCAACATAAGGAACCTTTAGTTTTGAAAGAATTTTATGCGTCCATTCATACTCTTTTTTCATACCAAAGTCTGCCATATCTCCACCATGTAAGATAAAGTCTACATCATGAACCTGATTGTTAAAATGATTCATGAAATCTTCCGTTTCATCATAACTGCGTTGTGTGTCACTGATCATTACGAAACGGATGGTGTCTTTTCCTTTACAAAGCTCTTGTATTTTGGCTATGTTCTTTCTGTTGATATCTGTTTCCGTACTTGAGTTTAATTTTCCGTCATAAGGATGATAGTCAATCAGATCACACGAATTAAGGAAGAGAAGCAATAGAGATATATAAATAAGTATTTTATGCATTTTGTTTAAATTGATTTGGTTAAAAATAAACGGACTTATTCTATTCGAGCAGATATTGTTCTAATTCAGTGAAGTCTGTTATGATAATATCCGCGCTTTCGTTTCCGGAGTACTCCTCCCATCCTATGTTTTTTATCCAAATGGTTTTACAACCTAACTTAGCAGAGGGGACGATGTCCTTGTCATAAGAATCACCTATCACAACAATGTTTTGCGGATCCATTTGAAGCTGTTCTACTCCCAATCTGAATATTTGCGGATCGGGCTTTCTTACACCAACAACGGCCGACTCGATAATTGTTTGGAAATAGTCCTTCAACCCGAAATCACGGAGAACAGCCTCTATGTTTCCATAAAAATTTGAAACTAATACAATAGGATAGACCGTTGCTAATTTAGCAATGGTTTCCTTAGCCTTTGTGGTTGTTTTTGCGGCAAAAGCATAACACCAACCGGCGATTGCTGCCGAAATATCTTCAGAGATATAGTTTTCCGGAAGTTTTTTGTTTGCGTGTAACCATTGTATCTGGATGTCTATTTTAATACGCAACATATCCTTAAACGTATGGTTTGGTTTAATCAATGGATTCTTTGCCAAGGTACGTTCACCATAGACATAAGCTTCACGAAAATCATTTTTGCTTACGGGTACAAGGAATGTTTCATAAGCTTCCCAGATTACTTCAGCCCAATGAAGACCATTACTGTCGATTGTGCCTCCATAATCAAATATTATTCCTGTTATATTATTAAGCTTGCTCATTATTTTGTTTTGTGTTTATACAATCTTTTCTGAATTGATCACAGAAAGATTCATGCGTGATAACCATATAGACCAACATGATGTTAAGTACAGTTATCTCAAATATAAAATATAGCCAAGGCATATTTACAAAAAGACTTACAAATAATGCGATCACCCGCGTGTTAAAGGAGAGCATATTTGTGTATTTCATTAATGGCAGACTCTTTTCGCGGAATCGCCGGCGAAACTCATCGGGTATATTATTGCTGTATACCAAATGAATTGTTTCCATCATTTTCTGAAATTTAGGCGTAAGCTGTTCCTGACTTTTCGTGTAATTAAGATAGAATAACCCGAATAATTTGTAGATAAAATCCTTACTCCAGGAAAGCTTTACAAAGTCGGCCTCAAGTTTGTCGGATTTGGATAATTCGCTTCCGGATTCACCTTTAAGGAAAAGGAGATGAATGTTACGATAATAATCGGCCATAGAAGCCTGCTTGCTGTGAAAGAAACCTGTAATCGCTCCCAAAAGCCAAATCCAAATTCCCCATTCAGGCGTAAGACGTAAACAAATGGCTGCGTAAATACTGATAAACCAAAGGTCACCACACGCACCATCAAGCACACGCCCCAGAGGACTTGATTTTCCTGTCATACGTGCCAGCTGCCCATCCGCGCTATCATACGAATTTGCCCATATCAGTAACAACATTCCTGCGATGTTAATAACTAAATCATTGAAATAGAAACATATTCCTGCGGCAATTCCAATAAATATAGACGCTATAGTTACTGTGTTGGGAGATATGTTTAGTTTGTTAAACAGTAAAGCCCATTGATAACCAATCGGCCTGTAGAAATGTATATCGATAAACTCTTCAGTGTCTAAAGATTTTAATGTCGATTCAAATGTATGTTTTGCTTTTTTCTCTTCTTTCATTCTTCTGTAGCCATCATATAAATCCGTTGAGCAATAAACTTTGCGGCTTCTTCCCGGCATGGAGCAAAGCTTGGCCAGTCGTTGAAGTCTATCAAATGTATTTTTCCATCCTCCGTAACAACGCAATCCCCTCCATAAATATTCACATTCAAAACATGACCGGCACGGGAGCAAATGTTCTTCAGTTCTTCTTCATCAAAATGGATTCCTTTGGCTGTACCATTTATCGCTTCCAACCCAAACTTACTGTGGTTAGCGTTGGATGGATAAAACCAATAAAAGAACCCGGTATCTTTAACACCGTAAAATTTGATCAGGTCGCCACAGAGATGTTCGTTTACTACTGCCGTTTGGATGCCTCTTATCGCATATTCCTTCAAAATGCCTTTTGCTTCTTCCAGATGACGCACGTAAGTTACATCTTCGCGATGAATAGCATGAAAATCTCCTCTTTTGATCCAACAATTCTCAAAACCACTTTTCTTCAATTCCTCTTCCGGATCTTCATTTGTGTTAAGAAATAAACTTCTTGGATGAGGAATTTGGTTGCCTATCAATAAACGTGTCATGTTTTCGCGCGTACAATTATCGATTCCGTATGCAGAGTTGATCACTTTGCATCCCTTATCTTCCATCTTCTGCAATTCATAAATAGATTGCCATTCGCGCACCATGTTAAAGATGATTGTTTCTTTAACATTCCCCAGTATCAGGTCTGATTCTGAATATTTATTTACTATGCAGCCCATATCTATCAGATGCGCTGCGGTTAAATTGAATATAGCGGCGTCATTACCTATATGATTAGGTGAAAATTTGTCTCTTCGACAAATACCTGCTATTGTTATTTTTGTCATTCCTCTATTTTGTTTTCAGAAAATATTCAGCTTTTGGGATATCCTCGGCATGATCCACATCTATAATTTTCTTAAATGGATAAGCTTTAAGATGCAACCCTTCTTTTACAAGTAGCTTTTGATAATTTCGCATACGTGACACTCCGGATTCAATGGCTTTCTCCAAAACACTGATCGCGTTTTGTTTCAGGCCGTAAATACCACCGGATATATAGTTGCAACCCTCTTCCTTTGTATCATAAAAGTTTCGAATTGAGAATTCGCTGTCTACTTCAATATAAAGCGGCTTTTCGTCATCAATAAAGTCTGTAACCGCCATAAATCCGTCAGCCCCCTTGTCATCAATAAACGTGTTAATATATTGTTTGAATTCCGCTTCATGAAAAATCGTATCTACCGTTGTCAGACATAGCTTGTCGCCTTTTATAAACCGGCTTAGTTCATAAAAACTGTGCATAGAACTCGGAGTACTTTTTATACATATATTAATAGGGACCCCGGCTTTTATGTTTTGCAAGTGCTCCTGTACTTCTTTCATCTCCTCGTTGACAATGATACTGATTGAAGCGGCATTGTTGTCTAAAAATAGTTGAATTAAACGGTCTATCAAAGGGATTCCCTGAAGTTGAATTAAGGGTTTGGGGGTTTTGATCCCTTCTTGTACTAACCGAGACCCTTCTCCAGCGGCAATAATTGCATAGTCCATAATTAATTGTTTCGTTTTAATAAAATGTCCATTCCCAACAACCTAAATTAATCAAAGTATAAAAAATAAATCAAAATGCAAAATTACCCATTTCAATTCGTAAAATTGTAGTTGTTTATATGATTTAATTAGTCTATAGTTCTATACTTGAACCATAAATAAGAGGGTAAAGATACATAGTTTCTTCCTCTTTGAAAAGATAAAATGGTATGTATCTCGCTATTGCAGGCATAAAGGACAATAAATACCTATCTTTGTGCGGAAAATAAGACT
The DNA here is from genome assembly GCF_900178525.1 of Massilibacteroides vaginae. GTDB lineage: Bacteria > Bacteroidota > Bacteroidia > Bacteroidales > Tannerellaceae > Massilibacteroides > Massilibacteroides vaginae. The sequence continues at coordinate 418,110 of NZ_FXDJ01000008.1, read as the reverse complement.
GTTCTTATGAGTGGCAATACGATGTATTTTAGTTTTGTGCAAAAAATACTTTATTCTTGGCTTATCCTTTCAATCACAAGCTGTGTTCCGGATATTCCGCCTACTTCTACTATTTCAATAGACATGGAAGCAACACCTGCTTTGGTTAATTCGGATCTATACGGTTTGAATGTCGAAGAAATAAATCATGCGATAGAAGGAGGCTTATATGCCGAGTTGATTCAGAATAGAAGTTTTGAAGATGGTGTTTTACCGGTTCATAGTGCCTATGACAGGGCAAGGGGTGTATTGATAACTCCAAACAGGTGGACACTCGCTTTTCCGCGTCCGGACTCCGTTCCCGGATGGAGGAGATTAGCAGACAACACCTGTTTCTCGCCCGATATTACAACCCCGTTGAGTGAAAAGAACCGTCGTTATCTGTCCGTTTATGTTAATTACAGTGAAGGTAAAAGGGGAGGGCTTATTGCTGAAGGTTATAAAGGTATTTCCTTGAAAAAAGGAGAACGGTATAACTTATCCTTCTATATCAGATCGACTTCTCAGATGCCCAAAAACATTACAATCGCACTTGAAGATTCTACTTGCTCGCGCTTGTTGAGCGATGCTTTTGAAGTTACCCCTTCCTATGAATGGAAACAATTCCGCCATGTGTTTACCGCAACCGAAGACGCAACGCATGCGCTTCTTACCATCTCTGCTATGGAAAGTGCTTATTTCAACATCGATGTTGTGTCTTTGTTCCCTCAGCATACATGGATGGAACGTCCGAACGGACTACGGAATGATTTTGTAAACAAACTGTCCGAACTTAAACCAAAATTTATTCGTTTTCCCGGAGGTCTTTTTGTAGAGGGATATACCAACGGAACATTTCCCGTTTGGAAAGAGTCTGTAGGTCCGGTATCCGAAAGAAGGCATTTTTGGAATATCTGGGGATACGGCACTTCAAACGGAATGGGATATCATGAGTATTTACAACTTTGTGAAGATCTGAAGGCAGAACCGGTTTATGTAATCAATAGTGGTGTAACAAATCAGGAACGTCGTCCTCGTTATGAAGTAATTACGGAGATGAATAAACTGGTTCAGGATGCCATAGATGCGATCGAATATGCCAATGCTCCCGCAGATTCTCTTTTGGGTGAAATGAGAGCAAAGAACGGACACCCGGAACCGTTCAACCTGAAATTTATTGAAATCGGAAGTGAAAATTATGGAACAGAATACAGAAAACGTTTCCAATTGTTTAAAGAAGCAATCAATAAGGCTTACCCGGAGATAACGGTAATCAGCAGTTCTCCGGTTTCCGATAAGTTGAGAGGAGAATGGATTGATTCTCATCTTTACTCAAATCCTGATTTTTTCATTACCAACTATACCCGATACAAACAGGATAGACCATCATTGAACAGGTCTTCAGTTTTTATAGGTGAAATGGGTGTTACTTGTAATGAATATGGCGGAACGCTAAAGGCGGCAATTGCAGAGGCTTGTTTTTTGATTGGTGCAGAAGATAACCCCCAAATGGTGAAACGTATCGCTTTTGCCCCTCTTTTAGGAAACGCGGATTATGAAATCAACCGATACCCTTTGATGCTTTTTAAAAAGGACAGCATCGTATACACGCCGTCTTATCATCTTCTTAAACTCTTCGCGTCGCACCGTGGAAATCAAGTGTTTCCAACTCAGCTAACTACTTATTCCAGACCATACGTGATGGAGGGTAGCCCATCGATTGAGTTGTTTGATAATAGCTATGAAATAAAAGACGTGAAAGTAAACGGCTCATTGATCGGGCAACATAAAATCTTGTCGGGAGGTTGGATAATGAATAACGAGTCGTTATTGCCCGCGGCGAATCGTTGGAACTATGTTCTCCTGGGTGATTCCGGACAATATAACTATGAATTTTCAGCCACAATAAAACGAACGAAAGGAAGTGATCCGATACAATTAAGAATACGAGACAATGGCCTGGTGGGAGAACAAAGCAACCATATTGGACTTACGATGGGCGAGGAGTTCTGTCATTTTTATCATCAGGCAGGTAGTATAAAAGATACATTAGTTACACCGAAACGTTTCCCGTTTGAAAGTCACCGTGAATACCGTGTGTCGCTCAAAGCCGTAGACGATCTGTTGCAATGCCGCATAAATGATGAATTGATCTATGAAGTACGGATGAAGTCACTCCCTTCACTTGTTTCTGTAGCAACAATGGACGAAGAGCAGCAATTGTTGTTGTTAAAGGTAGTAAATACGACCAACCACGACGAAATAACCGAGCTTAAAATTCATGGTGTAAGTACGAAAAACGAAATTGAAGTTATCGAAATCAAAGGAAAACCCGAAGATAAAAACTCATTTGAAATACCGGATCTGATAACGCCCCTATCGAAAACACATACGTTTAAAATCGGTATGCCAATGATCTATCATTTCCCTCCGAATTCAATCAGCCTCCTTAAAATAAAATTGGATTAAAAAGACAAAAAATCACTTAGAAAAATATCCGATTGCAAGCAGTCATTTGTCTTGTTTTAAAGCAAAAACAAGAAGAATTTTTCCGATTAAAAATAACGTTGATAATCAACGGGTAAATTTCGTCAAAAAACATAAAGGTTATTTTTCAAAATATATCCTTTATCTTTTGAAAAATAAAGGATATATTTTTTTTCATATAGTATTATAAAAAATCGCGCCATTTTAATGCTGAATTTTCTTACTCCAATCCGAAGCCGGAATAGATACAAAAATACTACTAAATGAATTTTTCATCTGACCTGGAAAAATAAACGACAGCAAGGGCAAAAAAAAAGAGACGCACAACCGTGCGCCTCTCTGTATCGATATTAAGAATGTTCTTTTAAAATTACATCATGAGCTCCACCTTCAACAATGCTTGTTGATGAAACTAAGGTTACCCTGGCATTCTTTTGTAATTCATCAATTGTAATACTTCCGCAACTACACATCGTTGCTTTTATTTTGCCAAGTGTCATTAGTAAATTGTCTTTCATCTTTCCTGCATAAGGAACATAGCTGTCAACACCTTCTTCGAATTTGAGGTTTTCCGTACCACCCATATCGTAGCGTTGCCAGTTTTGAGCACGGTTTGAGCCTTCTCCCCAGTATTCTTTCACGTAATTGTTTTTTACACGAAGTATCTTAGTGGGCGATTCGTCAAATCTTGCGAAATAACGACCCATCATCAGAAAATCAGCACCCATAGATAGGGCTAATACCATGTGGTAGTCGTGCACAAGACCTCCGTCACTACAGATCGGAATGTATATTCCTTTTGTTTTAAGATACTCATCTCTTGCTTCGGCAACATCGATTATGGCTGTTGCCTGTCCGCGACCGATACCTTTTTGTTCACGAGTGATACAAATTGATCCGCCACCGATTCCCACTTTAATAAAGTCTGCTCCGGCTTCTACAAGATAAAGGAATCCTTCCTTGTCAACTACATTTCCGGCACCTACTGCAATCTTATCTCCATAATTGGATTTAATCCAGGTGAGTGTTTCTTTCTGCCATTCTGAATAGCCGTCGGAGGAGTCAATACATAAAACATCTACGCCGGCTTCTACTAAAGCAGGTACACGTTCTTTGTAATCTCTTGTGTTGATTCCGGCTCCAACCAGAAGACTTTTATCTGATCCTGACAACTCATTCGGATTTTCACGGTGACTGTCGTAGTCTTTTCGGAAAACAAAATAAGCCAGTTTCTGATTTTCATCAATTAACGGCAAAGTGTTAAGCTTGTTGTCCCAGATGATCTGATTTGCCTCAGAAAGGGTTATGCCTACTTTTCCAACAATCAGTTTGGAGAAAGGCGTCATAAACTCTTTTACTTTTCTGTCTTTCGGATCTTTTTCTGCACGATAGTCACGACTTGTAACCATTCCGAGAAGTTTCCCATTAGGAGTTCCATCATCTGTAATTCCGATTGTAGAGTGATCTGTTGCTTCTACTAATTTAATTACGTCCGCTAATGTATTTTCCGGAGTTAAGTTGGAATCGCTAATAACGAATCCGGCCTTAAATTTCTTTACCTTACGCACCATTTCAGCCTGACTGTCGATTGGTTGCGAACCAAAGATAAACGACAAACCTCCATTGCGAGCCAATTCTATAGCCAACTCAGGACCGGACACCGATTGCATGATAGCCGATACAAAAGGGATATTCAACGTGATTGCCGATTGTTCACCTGCTTTATGTTTTACTAAAGGAGTTTTGAGGGAAACGTTGCTTGGAACGCATTCTTTGGTAGTAAGACCAGGTATCAGAAGAAATTCGCCAAAAGTTCTAGATACATCGTTTAAATAAATTGCCATATTGATTAATTATTTTGCGGATGAATGATTAATCGCACAAAAGTAATCATTTCTTTTCATAATTGTATTTCCCTAATTAATATTCCTTATCACACAGGTAATTTACCATTCGAAGAATCGCACGACTACAAGCCGGACAAAAGGGTGCATAATCACGCATCATACAATGATCGGCCGGTCGGTATATACCTTTTGCAATATAACCTCCTCCTTCAAAAACGCCCGCTTTATCTTTGTATTGCTCTGTTAGTGGGGTTGGAATGGGCGTATTTGATGGTAATAAGTCCTTCCATTTAACATCGAAGTTTACCAACGTGGTAATATTGGGTTCCCAGGGCTCATACTTCAGATTATAAAAATCATTATAAGCAACTTCCGAAGAAAAATACTCATCGGCCAATCCGGCAAAACTATGACCAAATTCATGTACGAAAACATGGAGCGTCCTTTCATTGTCTGCCGTTCCAATTGCATAAAAATTGTACATGCCACCACCACCGTAGGTTTCAGCGTTGACAAGCACAAATACGGCGTCGCAAGGAACATTCCAAACGGCATTGCGGATAGAACGAATATCCGGAGTTGTGAGATAACGATCTACACCGAATGTATAATAACCGGAGTTCAGGGCTGTGTTTTTATAAATGCCTTTTCCCGAAGTATCTGTACCGGATTCTTCCGAAACCAGTCCCACGCCCCATACATTAAAATTATCCTTGCATTTATCGAAAGGAGGAATTGTGAACAGTGATTCGGCAAAACGTTTTGCGTCAGCTTCAAATTTTCCCTGCTCTGCTGCAGTATAACCCTCTGCTACAAAAACAAGGTCTACTTTTTCCGAAGAGTCGCCTTTTTTCTGAATACTGATTATTTTGTTTTCTTTCAATTTTCCACGATCTATAAATATAGATGTCGGATTAACCGTTTGCTTTAGCAAGGAATGGAATTGCATATCTTTTTTATCTCGCGCAAGAATCTCAAACACAATCTCCTGTTTAGGATAGGGGAGAGTTATGGAATTTGTCCAGGCTTGCGTCTCTTCCTTGGCCTGATCAGTAGACAACCATTCTTCGAATAAGGTGTTAAATCCGCGGGAATAGATCAGTTCATTACTTTTCTTATCAAACACGTTCACATAATAGCCACCATAGCCGAACTCGTCGATCAGGTTTTTAACCGGACCACCCCAGGTTGGTTCTTCTCTAAACTGCTCAATGGCAGCTGTTTGAAAAGTTGAATTACCGCTTAATGTAAAGTCGATACGTAATGTTTTATGTTCAAAATACGTATTGAATTTTTCTTGTGCATATCCATTACAAAAACACAGGTAAAACAAAAGAAATAAAATGGTTTTAGATTTCATGGTCTAAAAAATTTGACAAATTAATACTCCGTAAACACAAATATACTTATTTTATAAAGTATATATTCCTTTGTAAGTGTCTTTTTGTGCTGTAATATAGACTGATACTTGTTTATTGTAATATTGGGTGAAAAACAATTTGTTTTTATTATTATATTTGTGTAATAATTAATGATCTGAAAGTTAATACTTTATTTGTTTACTGTTATGAAGGAAGAAACAATATGCAGCAATAAAATTTTAGTGGTTGGAAGTACTAATACGGATATGGTTGTAAAGACTGATCATCTTCCGCGTCCGGGAGAGACTGTGTTGGGTGGTACTTTTTTTATGAATCCGGGAGGGAAAGGTGCGAATCAGGCTGTCGCTATAGCTCGTTTGGGCGGAATGGTTTCGTTTATCTGCAAAACCGGAAATGATGTGTTTGGGCACCAATCCCAACAACTGTTTGAAGAGGAAGGTATTGATACGTCGTATTTGTTTTCTGATTCCAAACATCCGTCAGGTGTTGCTTTAATAACAGTAGATGAGCAAGCTGAAAATTGTATTGTAGTGGCTTCCGGCGCAAATGCAAATCTTACACCGGTAGATTTGACTAAGGCAGTAGAAGCAATAGATCAAGCTGACTATATTCTTATGCAGCTTGAGATTCCGTTGGAAACAGTTGAGTTTGTAGCGGAAATGGCACGTAAAAAGAACAAGAAAGTGATTTTGAATCCTGCTCCAGCCCGGAAACTATCTTCTTCATTGTTAAGCAACTTGTATATGATTACGCCTAATGAAACAGAAGCAGAAATAATTTCGGGTGTAAAAATTACCGATGAAGCTTCTGCTTGCGAAGCTGCGAAAGTGATTTCTGATATGGGTGTGAAATGTATTATAATAACGTTGGGATCAAAGGGGGCTTTTGTTTATGCTGATTCTGTAACTCAAATGATTCCGGCTTTTAAGGTAAAGGCGGTAGATACTACAGCCGCAGGTGATGTTTTTAACGGAGCATTAACCGTTGCTTTGGCTGAAAATAAAACGTTAGAAGATTCGGTACGGTTTGCCTGTAAGGCTTCTGCTATAGCTGTGACAAGAATAGGAGCGCAATCTTCTGCTCCTTATAGAAATGAAGTCGATGTTTTTTGTTAACCTAAAGAAAGTGCATAAAATGAAAAAAACAAACATTGTATTTATTGTGTTTTCCTTTTTTCTGATGGCTAATATAGCCTGTACACAGAAAGATTCAAAAGAGGCGACCAAACAGATTCCTGCAGAGTTTATTATTCATAAAGAGAGGTTGTTAGACAAGATTAAAGGTGGATGGGCCGGACAGGTGATTGGCTGTACTTATGGAGGACCTACTGAGTTTAAGTATAATGGTACGATTATCCAGGATTATGTACCTATTCCGTGGGCAGACAACTATATAAAAAAATGGTACGACACCTTTCCCGGATTGTATGACGATGTTTATATGGATCTTACGTTTGTTGAAGTCTTTGAACGTCTGGGGTTGGATGCTCCCGTAGACTCTTTCGCGGTAGCATTTGCTACGGCTGATTATACACTTTGGCATGCCAATCAGGCTGCTCGTTATAACATATTACAAGGCATTATGCCACCGGCTTCAGGTCATTGGTTAAATAATCCGCATGCTGATGATATTGATTATCAGATTGAAGCCGATTATGCCGGATTAATGTCGCCGGGTATGCCTAATGCCGCTTCGGAGATATCGGATAAGATAGGACATATCATGAACTACGGTGATGGATGGTATGGGGGCGTATACGTTGGTGCGATGTATACACTGGCATTTGTTTCTGATGATATTGAATTTATTGTAACCGAGGCGCTGAAAACAATACCGGAAGAAAGTAACTTTTACAAATGTATGAATGATGTAATCCGTTGGCATAAAAAGTATCCGGATGATTGGAAACAAACATGGTTTGAATGCGAAAAAAAATGGAGCTCAGAGATTGGTTGTCCTGATGGCGTGTTTGTACCGTTTAATATCGATGCGCTGATCAATAGTGCATATATCCTGATCGGATTGCTTTATGGAGAGGGCGATTTTTATAAAACGATGGATATTTCTACCCGTTGCGGACAAGACTCAGACTGTAATCCGGCCTCTGCCGGAGGAATTTTGGGAACTATCCTGGGATATAGCCGGATTCCGGATTATTGGATGACGAGTCTGAAAGAAGTGGAGGATATAAACTTTGCTTATACGGATATATCGCTTAACAAAGCATATCAGATGAGTTTTAACCAGGCTTTGCAGGTTATTGAACGTAATGGCGGACAAGTTTCGGATGATGATATTACCATTAAATGCCAACAACCTTTGGCCGTTCGTTACGAGAAGGCATTTGAAGGAATGTATCCCATAGAAAAAACTGTGCTTAACAAACAGATTACCAACTTGGAGCCTGTATCTTTTGATGGTACCGGTATTGTTTTTAAAGGAAGTGTACAGGCTAAAGAGGACAACTATGTAGCAAAAGTTGACATGTATATCGATGGTGAATTGACTGAGACCGCAAACCTTCCGGCCTCTTATACTACCCGGAGGAATGAATTGTTCTGGAAATATGAACTGCCTAAGGGCAAACATACGGCTACTTTTAAATGGCTGAACCCTCAAAAAGATGTTTCCATTCACTATTCTGAAATAGTAGTCTATTCCGATACACCGAAAGTCGTAAATCATCAATAATAAAAGATAAACCATGAAAAAAACACTATTGCTGATGGGGATATTTACTTTGTTGATCTCCTGTAATGAGAAAAAAAACAACAATGACCACGTGATGTCTACACCTGTAAGCTTGATTTTAGATACGGACTTAGGTCCCGATTATGATGATGTAGGCGCCATGGCTCTTATGCATGCGTTGGCAGATAGCGGGCAGGTGAATATTCTGGCAACTATTTCGTCAAACCACGATGAGGATGTGATTCCTTGTATTGATGTGTTGAATACTTATTTTAATCGTCCGGATATTCCGTTAGGCGCTCCTAAAAGTGAAGGGGGAGCAACATTGACAACCTGGCACAAAGAAAAATGGACAAAATTGCTGCCTACCAAGTACCCGCACAGAACAAAGAAAACAGCTGACGCGCCCGACGCGGTAAAAGTTTATCGTGAATTATTAAGCAAACAACCGGATGCAAGTGTCGTAATCTGTACCGTTGGCTTCTTTACAAATCTGAAAGATCTGCTTAATTCTCAACCGGACGAATACAGCAAACTTTCCGGAGTAGATCTGGTGGCTCAAAAGGTGAAACGTTTGGTGTCAATGGCAGGGCTGTTTCCGGAAGGGAAAGAGTTTAATGTATATTGTGATACACCTGCATCCAAGTGCGTAGTGGAAAAATGGCCGACAGAAATTGTTTTTAGTGGTTTTGAAATCGGAAATAAAATATTGACAGGCAAAACACTTATTCAAATGAGTGTAGAGAATAGTCCGGTGAAGGATGCCTATGCATTATGTTTAGCCGAAGGCGATTACGATGGACGTATGAGTTGGGATCAGGCAACTGTTTTAGTGGCAATCAAAGGCTATGAGCCGTATTACACTGCCGAACGTGGTCGATTCCTGATTTTGGATGATGAAGGAAAGAACGGTTGGATTCCGGATGTTAACGGCAAACACATCAAACTGATAGAAAAGGTTCCTGCTAAAGATATGGCAACCTTGATAGAGCGCTACATGATGCATCAACCCATTTAAAAGGAGGAGTTAACTATGTTTATTGTTCAAGATTATACATTAGCTGTTTTGTTTTGTGTGATAACCATGCTTTGTTGGGGGTCATGGGGAAATACACAAAAACTCGCGTCTAAAACGTGGCGTTACGAGTTCTTTTACTGGGATTATGTACTTGGTATATTAGTATTCTCACTGCTGTCTGCTTTTACCCTGGGCAGTTTCGGGGCAGAAGGGCGTGGCTTTATTGAGGATTTATTACAAGCCGATCTTACTTCTTTAAGTAGCGCGTTTTTAGGAGGAGTTATTTTTAATGCGGCCAATATTTTGCTGGCTGCCGCTATCGCAATCTGTGGTCTTTCCGTTGCTTTTCCGGTTGGGATAGGTTTGGCACTTGTGCTGGGCGTACTTGTAAACTATTTTGGTGCTGCAAAAGGAGAACCTGTTTATATCTTTACGGGAGTTGTTCTGATTACAATCGCTATTATTTTAAATGGCTTAGCCTACAAAAAGGCAAGTGCGGTTCAGGATAGTAAAATCCCTGTAAAAGGAATCGCGATCTCTATAGCGGCAGGTGTGATAATGGCATTCTTTTATCGTTTTGTGGCTGCCTCAATGGACTTGAACAGTTTTGCTTCTCCGGCGGCAGGAAAACTCACACCCTATACAGCGGTATTTATTTTTGCATTAGGGGTATTAATCAGTAACTTTTTGTTTAACACATTAGCCATGAAGAATCCGGTACAAGGAGAACCTATTTCTATATCCGGATACTTTAACGGAAAAATGAGTACGCACATGGTTGGTATGTTGGGAGGAATTATCTGGTGTATTGGTCAGACTTTCAGTATGCTGGCCTCAGAAAAAGCCGGAGCCGCTATATCTTACGGCTTAGGGCAGGGAGCAACTTTAATTTCCGCCTTATGGGGAATATTTATTTGGAAAGAATTTAAAGGTGCTCCAAAAGTATCCACTTATTTAAATGCGGGAATGTTTATTTTGTTTGTCATAGGCCTCGGTTTTTTAATATACGCAGGAGCCTAAAACAGGAGCCTGAAAAACGAATAAAAATCAGCTTGAAATTTATATTACTATCTGTTTAAAAAGATATCCTTTATTTTTGAAAAAATAAAGGATATTTTTTCGAAAATAACCTTTATGTTTTTTCGCATATATAATCCATTGATTATCAGTATGATGAAAACTCTCTCAAAAACAGTACGAAAAGTCATGTTTTTAACTTAAAAAATAATAGAAATAGCCGTTGTTAACCGGATATTAAATTTGAACCAAATCTTCACAACCAATCACCCTCACTGCCATCAATAGACCTCCAATCAGATGATAGTTGGATAGCGGCAAAATAATATTTATACACAGATAAGTTTGTTTTTTATTACTTTTGAAAAATAATAGAAATTAATTAACAATGATAACAATAGATATTGATAAAAATACGTGTATCAAGTGTGGTAAATGTGTGAAAGTTTGCCCTGTGTATATCCTGACGCAAGAATCTCCAACGTCAGCTATCGGATTGAAGAATGTACATACATGTATCGCTTGTGGACATTGTGTTGCCTCATGTCCGCCCGACTCCGTTATTCATTCGGAATTTCCGGAACATAAGGTGCATGCAGTGGACAAAGAAAAGTTGCCAACGCCCGAACAAGTGTTTGAATTGTGCAGAACCAGACGTTCTAACCGGGCTTTTTTGTCGTCGCCTGTGCCCACTGAATACCTCAAGCAAATAGTTGACGCGGCTCATCTGGCTCCTACAGCAAGCAATGAACAAGAGCTTAGTTTTACGCTTGTTACTAATCCTGAGTTGTTAAAACAAATTTCGGAAATCACTATAGAAACTTTTGAGGCAACCGTAAAAATGGCAAATAATCCCTTGATAAAGCCATTGTTAGGATTGTTTTCTCCCGAAGCAAAGAAGGGAATACCACACTTGGAATCTGTTATCAACAGATATAGAAATGGACGTGATAGTATTTTGCGAGAAGCTAAAGCCGTATTACTTATCCATACTCCATCTACAAGTAATTTTGGAAAACAAGATGCAAATCTGGCCTATCAAAATGCGTCATTAATGGCCGAAAGTTTAGGTGTTTCTCAATTTTATACCGGTTATGTATGTATATCAATTGGGTTTGATAAGAAGAAAAAGCTGGCTAAACTTTTAAATATTGAAGGAAAGATACATGCCGGAATGGCATTGGCAATGCCTGCCTTTAAATTCCCCAAATACGTGGATCGCCAAGATATAGACCTAACCATCTTTTCGTAAAGATAGCATAAGCATATCCCAATATTTTTTTTGATAGAGAAATCAGTAAAGCTGTTTTGTTTTGCGGCTCAAGGGGTTATTGCTGAAAAGCTCAAGTGTTATTCCTCTATTTCGTTTCTGTTTTAATTTGAAGCGGAACGAGTTTTGTAAATTCCTTAATGGTGACAGGACCTAACAAACCGGAGGGAACAACTCCCCAATTATCAAAGCGGGTATCCTGGTAGGTGATACTTACGAAATTAATTTCTTCAAATATGCGCCAGTTTACTCCTTTGCGGTCGTAAGCCGAGATTCTGTTTGCCGGAAGATTGGTCACTTCTACTTCTATTGTGTTTGTTCCGTTTATTAGAAGATCTCCGATTTCTACTTCAAAGGGAACTGCAAACAAGGTTCCGGCCGGCTTTCCATTTACAAACACGCGTGCGCTTTCACGGACATCTCCCAGATGCAGAGCGTATTTTTTGTCCTTCTTCTTTTCAAAATCGAAAGAAACCTGATAACGTGCCGTACCCATGTTTTCAGATAAACGTTTATCCGGCAAATTTGTCCAGGATGTTAATCTATTCAGGTGGAAAGTCTCCGATATAACCGGTTCGCTGTCTACAAAACGCATACTCCAGTCTTTGTCTAAATTGATTTCTTTTTCGGCAGACTGCAGGTAAGTCCATTGAGGAATGTTTGCTTGCTTTGTGTCAAAAGTTTTCAGAATTATAGACTGTCCCGGCTTCAGCTGAAGATAAATTTCAGTAACCCCGTTTTTGTTTCGTACAGCAGCTTCTCCTTTATTACCAGTCATCGGATCAAAAAAGAGGGCAGAAGCCGCGGGAACGGCAAACGGTATCCATCCGTCTATCTGTTTGTTTTGAAGCATAACCAGAAAATAATGATGTCCGGATTCATGTTTACGACGAAGGAATTCTCCTCCGAACGAACGTTTAAATTCTTCTTTTTCTACGCCTCCGGCATTGAGTAAAGAGGCATAATCCGTTCCTGTGATGATCTTTCCCTTGCCCAGTGAATGAATTTGAGTGTTAGAAAATGAACTTATTTCAGCAAATTTTCGCAGCGTTTTTTCGAATACTGCACGTCTGTTTATCAGGTCATGCATACCCGGAATATCTTTGGGGTAAGATTCCGCGAAAATAAGTGTCGCGCCTTGTTCCGCTAATGTAAACAAGTGATCAAGTGTTTCCTGAGGAATTATTTTAACCGCAGGTAATATAAGCGCCTTATACATGGCTCCGCCTTGGGTTTTCAACGCTCCGTTTTCTACGACTGTAGTCTGTATAAATTTGTCGGAAATATAGTCCAGATCGTATCCGTTATCTCTGATACGTGCCACGATATCGTAAAACTTTGGTAAACGTTCTCGCATACCATGGATCGCGAATGTCAGAAAATTATTTTCCCGCTGTTCTTCCCATATATCGTAAATAGGCAGATAAAGCAAGAAGTCGTTATCCGGTTCGCCATATTGCAAAAAAGATTGTGTTCGGGTGATATAATCAAAAAATGCAGGCGCATCCCGCCAGATACTATTTGTAGGAGACATGTCTACGGAGGCGTAAAACTTCCATCCCGGCCAGGGAGCCTCTTTCGGAGAATACGTATTCCCGTGAAAATAAACGTGATTGACTCCGGAAAGGAACATTTGATCAATTTCCGGTTTACATTGAGAAAGTGAAGTTCTGAAATGTTCCGTTAACCAAGTAAACGTTTCGGCGGAAGTGTATTTTTTGCCTGCGATATGCGCTGCGGAAGAAGCGTATTTTAATACAGTTGGATCTCCGTCGTTCTCTTTGCGTATGGAATCTTTACGTAATCCGGGTATATCGAAATCAGTAATTCCGAATATCTCACATTCCGGAATGTCTACAGTGGCATAAAGATCAATCAGATTGGCCGGCGAACCGTGTGCCTGATTGCGGATACTGATTCCTCTTTCATGCGCCCATTCTACCCAGAATGAAGTAAAGTTCTCTTGTAATAAATCGCCAATTGTTTCACGATAATCCGAGATAATACGGGCGGATTTTTCCGTATTTCCATTGGCTATAAACTCAGGAAAATAGTTTTCTAATTTGTATCCTCTACGTTTTTCGAACTGTTCTAACAGGTCTGCCGTCCAATCTCCACCATACACTTCGTATGAATCGTTGAAGAAACTGTGTGGAAAAGAAGTGTTTGTCGTTTTAAATGCCTTATCGAAGCGATCAAAATAACGAGCTACCGCCTCCTTGTCAAAATGATTCAGTACATAACCCTCACCACCAGGTGCGGCACGCTTTACCTTTTGAAACGTTTTACCTGTAAAAAGAGCGATCAACCGCCATTCTTTACCTTTAGGCGCGACCCAATCCGTTTTACCATTTTCTTTTACCGTATTGGTGATATCCAAACGATCCCCTTTATCAGAATAAGCCATCAGACGGCTCAATTGAGCTATCCCAGCTTGCTTTTCCTCTTTTACGGTTAATGGCTCTTGCAATTTGCCGCCTCCAGCCAAGGTATATTCCTGAAAGATAGAACGTGTGGCTGCATCCTCTATACTTACCTGAGGTCCACCGAAAGGCCAGCCTGTGCCCATGGTCATATCTACCTCCATGCCCAACCTTTTCGCTTCGGCCTGACTGTGTGAGAGCATCTCCATCCAAGTGGGAGAGAGGTACTCTATCCGGCGTTGTTCTTCTCCTTTTACGCCATAAATAGGTGTGATTTCCACTCCTCCTATTCCTGCATTATGAAGCATTTCCATATTGTAGGTCAGATTAGCTTTATCGACAGAACTACCTAACCACCACCACCGTGTCCAAGGTTTAGCCTCTATATTTACGTTTGGCCAGTCTGTGCTTTGTCCGTTAATGGATAATACCGCAGCTAATAAAGAGAAACAGATTGCTAATAGTTTGTTATTCATACAACTTATATAATCCGAAGGTATATCCGGACATCTCTACCGACAATTTGTTATTATTCATAACAGCACTTGCCGGTTTCGGAGTGATATTGTTCGGGTTTTCCAATGAGTTTGTAAGCTTTAAATTATCGCACTGCAACATGAATGAGTTTGAAACTGTCAGCTTTTTGTCTTTAGGCAGACCGTTAAGCGCTACGTCAACATTAATTTTTCCATTATTGATGTTTATGATCTTAACAATGTAACATTTCTCCATTTTGTCATAAACGGCTGAAGCATATAAACCATTATCTCCGGCAATCGGTTGCTTATTCATCGTTAGCGATAGAACATTGGTGCCTTTGTTTTTAGCAAATAATTGCTGAACGTAATAATTCGGAGTCTTAACGATGGATAAATTATCAAACCAAATCATGTCCGGTTTCCATTGCCAAGCGTCAACGTGAGCTAATAAGGGCGCGTAGGTACACATGTGTACAATATCCGCATTACGCTCTAAGCCGGTCATAAAAGCAGCTTCATAAAGTGCTGACAGAAAATTGTTGTCTTTTCCGGATGCGTGATCATGACAGGCGTACTCGCCGGCAAATACAGCAGGCCCTTTACGGTCATATTTATCATAACGGGTTGCACTATTCTTAAACCATTCCGGATCTTTATAGTAATGCTCATCAACTAAATCTACTTTCAGTTTTTTCATTTCAGGCCATAAAAAATTGAATTGTTCACCATCAGCCAATGGACCTGAACTACCGATAATTTTCATTTCAGGATATTTCGTGCGAATAGCTTTCGTAAACACTGCCAGACGTTCTACATATTCTTCTCCCCACTGTTCATTTCCAACTCCTATGAATTTTAGATTGAAAGGTGCTGCATGTCCCATCTCAGCGCGCACTTTTCCCCATGTTGTATTTATATCTCCGTTGGCAAACTCAATCAAATCTAAAGCATCCTGTACATAAGCATCCAACTCTCCTACAGGAACATGGGCCTGACAGCATTCGTTCTGATACTGACAGGCAAGTCCTACGTTTACAATAGGAAGAGGTTCTGCACCCATGTCTTCCGATAGTAAAAAGTATTCATAGAATCCAAGTCCGTAGCTCTGATAATAATCAGGGAAAAAGCGATTGGCGAATGTGTAATGCCAACGATTTTCATTTACAGGTCTGTTCTCTACCGGGCCAATGCTTTTTTTCCAGTCGTAGCGTGTTTCCAGATCAGTTCCTTCCACAATACAACCTCCTGGGAAACGGAATACCCCCGGATTTACATCATTCAACGCTTCTGCAAGATCTTTCCTTAATCCGTTTTCTCTACCCTTGTAGGTTTCTGCCGGGAAAAGAGAAACATGTTCAACGGCAACACTTCCTTTTGATGCAAGAAAAACACGCAGACGCCCTTTGTATTCAGTTGCCGAGGAAGTCAAAGAAACCTGGTATTTCTTCCAGTCACGAGAATCAACAGACAATTCGGCTGATGCAATTATATCGTTTTTTGAGTTGATAAATTCAATTCGTAGTTTCTGATTTTCCGTATCAAGAGATTTGGCCCACACCGAGAAGCGATAGGAAGCATCTTTTTGAAATCCCATCCCTCTATAGCCTTCATTTTCTATCCCGGTATGCTTATGTGCGTGTCCTGAATGACTTAAAACTAAGTAATTTGGATTGCGGTTAAATAAAGGCTGATTATTTTTAACATCCACTTTACCGAACGTATTCCATCCCATTAAACTTTGCGGAAAATCAAAAGATCGGTTTTTTACCAACTCCGCATATAGTCCTCCGTCAGCGGCAAAATTAATGTCTTCAATAAAAAGACCATACATGGTAGACTGTACAACCGCGCCTTTCTTTTTTGCATCTAATACAAACTCATAATTCTGACTGAAAGCATGCTGAAAAGAAATAATCGACAACGCGAACAGCAATACTAAGGTTTTTACTCGTTTATTCATGGTGTTAAATTTATTATTTATCTATTATTTTATCTGTTTTATTGAATCATCTGCATTAAATCCCATCTTATCAATACAAACTTTCAGCATATACTATTTCAGGAGCCGCATAATGTTTTGTCAATAAACGTTTTTTTCTTCCGGCATCTTAAATCCTTGCGGGATACCCCATTTGTCGGTTAATGCTTTCAACTCTTTATGGGTAACAGGAACTACAGTACCATGGCGAGGATGAAAGTTCATCGAAATCTCCTTATCTACCACATGGAATACATCCAGATCTTTACTTTCGCAAAACTGGTATTTACCTTTCATATAAACATCATACATTAAGATGTAGGTATCTTGGTTTGCTAATTTGAATACACATGAACCTTCCACAGCGTCTTTAGTTTGTTGTTTATAGCCCGGTTGTTCTATCCATTTACCGGAAGAAAGAGCATCGGTTATTGCTAAACGGATGCCGTTGCCATGACCTTCTGTTTTGTAAAACATGTAGTAAAGCCCGTTTTTATTAATAATATCTCCGTCAATGCAAGACTTGCCATTTTTAGGCATAAATAAAACTGCAGGTTCACTAATCAGGTCGGTGAAATCATCATTTGCATAGGCATAATAGATAATATCCTGGCCGTCTCCATGCTTCATTGACCAATAAACCATGTATTTTCCTGCCTCAGGGTCAAAAATGGTTTGTGGTGCCCATACCCGTTTTAAGTCTTCCTGCCCAGCATATCTTTGTTGAATATTTATAACAGATGAAGTCCAGTTGACTAAATCGTTCGACTTTAATAAAACCATCGCACGGTTTGAATCCCAACCTTTTGAGGAAGTCATGTCAGTTACTACCATATAAAAGGTTTTTCCATCTTCACTGCGTAGTATATGCGGATCTCGTACACCACCGGTAGAACTAATCAGCTTAGAGTCAAGAACAGGGTTGTTATTGTTCAAGGATAAATAAGTATAACCATCTTTGCTGATAGCGTAGCATACAGCCTCGTCTTTAACTTCATTGCCTTTGAAATAAGCAAACAAGTAACCTGCGAAATCTTTCTCAGCAGGTCCGGATTTATTGCCTTGTGCTCCCAAATCGAGAACGATAAAGGTCAATAAATAAATCAGTATCCATTTTATTTTCATCACTGCGACAGGGTATTATTTATGTGTTTTAATTCGTATGACGGAAAAAGAGTGGGGCGGCATCTGATAATCAAAAATAGAATCTACTTCAATCCTATCTTCTTTTACCACAACGTCTTTATCATCAAGCGTTCCTTTAAGTGTTTCTAACCGGGCAGATTTGTCAGCGATGGTTATTCCGGACAAATCCAGCTTTGTTTTAACGTGAACAGGAAGGATATTAACCAATTTGATTATAACATCTCCGGTTGTATTGTCACGAACAATAGAAGAGGCAATACGTTTAGTTATTTCTGCCCGACCATCAGAAATATGGGTAGAAGCAGGAATATACGCATCGCCGGCATGCTGTCCGTATAACTTCTGTACGTAATATCCAACTGTTGGTTTTACCTCAGTGTTGTTAAAATAAATCAAATCAGGATTCCATTGTGTATAGCCTTCTTTTGCCAATAAAGGAGCATAGGATGTCATCGTTACGATATCTCCGTTTCTTTCTACGTTTGCCATGTGCAACGCTTCGCACAATGCCGTTTCAATGTTATTGTGTCTTCCCGGGATATGAGCGGCATATTCTCCTAAATATACTTTGGATTTTGTACGGTCATATCTGTCGTAATAATCCTGGTTGTTCAGAAACCAACCCGGCGATTGATAATAATGCTCATCTACCATAGGAATAGTTAATTTGGTTGCTAAATCCCATCCTTCCACATAGTCCGTTCCCTCACAAAAGGGGCCGGTAGTACCGATCACGGTAATTTCCGGATATTTTTCCTTGATGGCGTTATATATCATGGTAAAACGTTCCTCAAAAATAGCTGTGATCAAATCCTCATTTCCAACACCGATATATTTCAGATTAAAAGGATTGGGATGACCCGCTTTCGCCCTCTTTTTCCCCCATTCGGTTTTCACATCTCCATTGGCATATTCAATCAGGTTGAGGACAGACTGAACATATTCGGCCATCTCATTCATAGGAATACCCCCTTGCTGTCCGCCAATAACACATCCATGATGAGCCGAATTCTGACAAGGCACTCCTGCGGCAACCACCGGAATAGGTTCGGCTCCGATATCTTCGCAAAACTGAAAGTATTCAAAATAACCTAATCCGGCTGTTTGATGATATCCCCATAAATTGCGTTGTGGCTTGCGCTCCTCCGGTTCTCCGATTGTGTTTTCCCATCGGTATATATTCTTAAGACCGTCGCCGTGTGCCACACAACCTCCCGGAAAGCGAACAAAGCGTGGCTTCATATCAGCAAGAGTTTGCGCCAGATCTTCTCTTAATCCATTTTTGCGTCTTTTAAATGTATTCTGCGGAAACAAAGAAATCATATCCAGATCTACTCTTCCGGTTTGTTGAGGAAGAAGGACCAGCCGGGCATCACGAACCGTTTGTCCGGCAGTAATTACAACTTCATACTTTTTCCAATCTTTAGCTATTACCTTTGTAGATGCCTCTCCATACACTTCTCCGTTCTTTCCGATTAGACGAACAGTTATTTTCCCTTTTTTCATCTCAGAACTTCTGGCAAACACCGAAAAGTCATACTTTTCTCCCTGTTTCAACGCAATACCATCCCAACCCTCATTAATAAGTCCGGAGCCAATATTTTTCACATTCAACGCCGCATAGTTCTTATTATTAATATGTATAGGAGATATAGAATCAATAACGAATGAAATAGTATTATCGCTAACATCCCATGCTTTATAGCCATTCCAGTTCGGATCTTTTCGTTCCTTATCGTCGGGATTATATTCAAAGTCTCTGTTTTGTATTAATTCCGCGTATAGCCCTCCATCCGCTGCATAATTGATATCTTCGAAGAAAATACCGATCAACATATCACTGATAGATTTTTCCTTCTCCGGCATCCACCGAATAGAAATATCAACAGGCTCTTTCAATTCATTTGGATTTAAATAGGCCCTTTCGGCCCATTGCCCGTATTTATATGCCGTTAATTTTTGAGCGTCGATAAGCTTATCAACAACCTCTCGTGAAACCTTCCGGATTGTACCTGTTTCTTCGTTTCCATTCAACAAAGCAACTTGTTTGTTATTTGGTTTTCCGGCTATTTTTTTTGGCTCCGAATAGTTTTTAAAATCTTTTGTCGTAACCGAATAAAAGCGGTCATCACCAGATTTATTGCTAATCCAGCTGATTACATAATTCTGACTTGTCCGATCATAAGCAATTTCCGGCTCAAGAACATTATTATCAGGTAAAACCACAGGATAAGACTGTCGGCCCCAATAAACCAGATCAGCAGAAGAAGCATGAGCAAAGGCACCATCCGTGTCATTCAGACTCCAAATGCAATGCCACATTCCATCGGCAGATTGAAAAAGAAAAGGCGAGAATAGCTTTTTTTGTGACCCCCATCTCCCGTAATCAGATTTGAGGAAACTGTGTTCAGAACCAATAGCATGCCAGTTCCTGTTATCGATACTCCAAGCAAAATGAAGTCCGTTAGTATGATTGTTTTTGGCTGTAGCATAAGCAAAAATATAGGCGGAATCGGGCTCATTAGCCGACACTTTCCCTAAGCAGATCAACACTGAAAAAGCTAATAATAGTATGTTTTTCATAAAAGTAAAAATTAAAACTAATAGCTGTTCTGTTTCATGCATAGCTATTAACAACCCTTTTCCCCACAATAAAAAAACATGCAATAGTAGGAAAAAGAGACTGTAATTAAAACAGAGTGTAAAATTAACACCAAATAATTTGTTCCCCAATTAAATGCTGTATGCTTTAAAGCAGGAAATAACTTTTTGCACAAAAGTAAGCCCCAACCACCACGCTCTTAGAAAACCAAAAGCATAGTAATTAAAAAAAAGAATAAACAATAAAACAGAAACTATAAAGGACACAACTTGCTGCATAAAGTATATTTTTCTTTTTCCATATATATAGAAAAAGCTTTCTACAGATATAGAAAAACTTTACCATATATATAGAAAAACTTTACTACAGTTATGGAAAAAGGAAAATAAAGGTTATTCGGATAGAAATATAAGGAATGTATGGGAAAATGTGCTTTGTGTTGCTTCTTGTGTTTGTTTTTTTAAAATTGCCGGAGTTCGCGGTAGAGTCTTTGTACGGGTAGTCCCATTACATTGTAAAATGAACCGTTTATGGATTCTACTGCTATATAGCCAATCCATTCCTGAATTCCGTATGAACCGGCTTTGTCATAGGGATGGTATTTTTCGAGGTAATAATTTATTTCTTCGGGGGTTAGTTGCGCGAATGAAACGGTAGACAGGACTGAGAATTTTGTTGACTTCTCTTTTGTTATGATATATACGCCTGTTATTACGTGGTGTTCGCGACCGGATAAAAGATTAAGTATTCTTTTCGCATCCGTTTTATCTATGGGTTTGCCCAGAATTTCTTTGTCTGTTACCACTACAGTGTCTGCGGTTATCAGCAATTCATCGTCACTCATTTCTTTTTGAAAAGCTTCAGCCTTTTTACCGGCTATGTAAAGGGGAACTTCTTCAAATGGAATTGTAGACGGATAAGATTCGTCAATATCCGGAATCGTTTTCACCTTAAATTCAATATCTAATCCGGCCAACAGCATTTTTCTGCGCGGAGAATTAGAGCCTAATATTATGTTGTATTTTTTTAAATTGTCAAGCATCGTCTCTCTTTTTTTTACCATCCAAAAGCTTCTTCTCCCATCCATTTACCCTGTGCTTTCATGGTTTGCTCAATCACGTCACGGGCAATTCCTTCGCCACCATCTTTGTGGGATATATATTTGGCGATGGCTTTGATTTCGGGTGCGGCGTCAGCAGGAGCAACAGAAAGTCCCACACGTTTCATTACCTCATAGTCGGGGATGTCATCGCCGGCGTAAATCACTTCGTCTGCAGATAATCCGGATTTGTTGAGAAAGTCCTGAAAATCGTGCTTCTTTACCGAACTGGCCATATAGATATGTTGTACGCCAAGTCTGTCGAAACGCACTTTTACGGCTTCCGTGTTGCCTCCGGTAATGATTCCAACGTGATATCCGTGCTTAACGGCCAATTGCATTGCGTATCCGTCTTTGATATTTACCGTTCGCATGGGTTCTCCGTTGGGGTGGAGGGAGACAACGTCTTTAGACAATACGCCGTCAACATCAAATAAAAATGCTTTTATCTTTTTTAAGTCGTAATTAATACTGCTCATTATTGTTCGTTTTTTGTTTTGTAAATACTTTGACTCAATAGCCCGTAGATTGCTTTCATATCCTCCTGTTCTAACATATCCATGTGTTTTTCTATTACATTTTTATCGTATCGCACGGCCGGACCTGTTTGAGCTTGCATCGGGGTTAAATACTGTATTTTACTTGCAGTTTCTTCAATCAGCGGGATTAGTATTTCGGGAGAAATCTGCTTGTTCTCCAAAAGTTTCCAGGCTAAGCTCCACATGTGATTGGCAAAATTGCAGGCAAATACCGCAGCCAGATGTATTGTTTTTCGCTCTTCCGAGGTTAGTACTCGTATATCCTGCGTGAGAAGTGCGGAAGTGCTTTTCAACTGTGCTAAGTCTGCTGCATTATTTGCTTCCAGAATGAAAGGGATTTTAGAGAAATCCACAATGCGTTTCTTGCTGAATGTTTGTAAGGGATAGATCACGCCGTAGCGATCCGTATAGCCTTCGAAAATGTCAGCCGGCATACTCCCTGCCGTATGGAGCCAAAGACCTTTGTTCGGTTTTAAACGGGAGATCAGTTCAGCCAGGGCATCGTCTTTGACGGAGAAAATATACCAGTCGGCATCCGTAATAATATCGTCGGTAGAGGTAGTCCAAGGGCAGTCTAATTGATTTGCTAACAGCGAAGCACTCTCTTCCGTCCGACTATAAACCTGACTGATATGTAGTTTGTGACGGAACATTTCATTCGCAAGCGATGTCGCTAAATTACCTGCTCCGATAAATACAATATTCATGTTTGAATCAGCTTTTGAGTACTACGAAGATAGTAGATTTATTGTATGTCCCACAATTTTGCGTAAATTTGTTTTTCGCAACAATTACCTATTCCATGAAAAAAACGATAATTTTATTATGCTTATTTCTGACATTTGAGTTGTGTCCGTTACTCGCACAACATCATACTGTTTCGTTGGCTATTCCCTATAAAGAAAATGTAGTAGACGAATATAGCCGTGAACGTTGTGTGCTTGATGTTTATGTTCCGGTATCAAAGAAGGGTTTTCAAACACTTGTGTGGTTTCATGGGGGAGGACTTACCGGAGGAGATAAGAAGCATTTCCCCGAAGAATTGAAAGACAAAGATATTTGTATCGTTTCCGCGAATTACCGTTTGAGCCCTAAAGCCCAACATCCGGCCTATATTAAGGATGCCGCGGCAGCAGTTGCATGGGTTATAAAAAATATTGAACATTACGGAGGTGATCCTTCTCAAATATATGTAGGAGGACATTCCGCTGGAGGGTATCTTACTTCGATGATTGGTTTGGATAAAGAATATCTGAATGCTGAAGGGGTAGATGCCGATCAGGTCAAGGCTTATTATCCCGTTAGCGGACAAGCGATCACTCATTTTCAGATTCGCCAAGAACGCAATCTTTCAACAGACATTCCTTTGATTGATAACTATGCTCCTTTAGCTCATGTGAGAAAAGAAGCTGCTCCTTTTTTAATTGTAGCCGGTCAGACTGAAAAAGAAATGGCTTGCCGAACAGTTGAGAATCGCTTTTTATATGAAGCTTTATTAGCTGTAGGCAATCAAACTGCTGTTTTCCATGAATTATCCGGATTTGATCACGGTAATGTTGTTGAGCCTGCTTCTTTTTTGATATTGCAAGACATGAAACGACGTCAAACGAATAAATAATTATGGAAGAACAAGAAGTCCGAATAATCGTAAAATCCGCTCCGTTAAAAGAATGGGCGGCAGAATATCAGCTGTTGCATAAAGAAGCTATCGAAGCTGCGTCAAAAGCTTATGCGCCCTATTCTCATTTTCATGTAGGAGCAGCCGTTTTATTGGCCAATGGTGAGGTGGTTTCGGGTTCTAATCAGGAAAATGCAGCTTACCCTTCCGGACTTTGTGCCGAACGTGTAACTCTATTCTATGCCGGAGCAAAATATCCCGATGTACCTGTCAGGGCTATTGCCATAGCTGCTATAACCGGAGGAAAACTCGTTGAAGGTATTTCTCCCTGCGGAGGATGCCGTCAGGTAATGCTTGAAACAGAAATTCGTGCCGGTGCACCAATTAAAATATTCCTTTGCGGATCCGACAAAATGAGACTGATAGATAGTGCTGCATCGCTACTCCCGATAGGTTTTGACGGTAGTGATCTCTAAAAAAACAAAAAGAGCAAAATCAATAAGAAAAGATTATCGCGGAGCTTTCTGGTATAAATAAATTGCGATAAATGTGTAAAGGATATTCGGAATCCAAGAGGCTACCATAGCACTTACATACCCATTGACAGCAAATGTAGAAGTAACTGTCATAAATAAAATGTACGAGAAACTGAGTGCTAATCCGATTCCGATGTTCATTCCCATTCCTCCTTTTATCTTACGTGAAGACAAAGACACGCCAATGAGTGTCAGAATAAATGCCGTCATTATAGAAGCATAGCGTCTGTGATACTCTATTTCGAAGGTCTGGATATTGGCAATACCTCTCTTTTTCTGACGGTCTATGTATGTTTTCAACTGCGGACTGGTCATTGTTTCACAATCATTTATAGAAATAAGGAAGTCTGATGGTACGATTGTTAGTGTTGTGTCTTTTCGTGATCCGGATGTAATGTGTTCACGGGTCTCATCAAAATCACGAATCATGTAGTCGATTACTGTCCACTGGTGTAATGAATCGTATTTAATGGATTTCGCCGTCAGACGTGAAACTAATTTCTTTCCATCAAAATGCTCTAAAGAAAAGCGGTAGCCCATGTTTGACCTTGAATCAAATGTGCTAAAATAGGCCATAACACCCGATTCAACTTCTAATTGCACATTTTGGGCAGAAGTCTCTTTCTTGTTCTTAATGTATTTATTCTGAAAGTCAATACGTGTGGCATTCGCCGGCGGTATGACGTACGCATTCAATATAAATGTAAAGACAGTAATTACCGCTGCCGAAGTCATGTAAGGAAGCATAAGTCGCCTGAAACTCATTCCACTGGCCAGCATGGCTATGATCTCCGTATTGTCCGCCAGTTTAGATGTAAAGAAAATAACGGCAACAAACGTAATTAGCGGACTAAACATGCTGGCGAAATAAGGTATAAAGTTCTTATAATAATCAAATATGATCGCCTTCAGTGGAACATCCGGATTGAGGAATTTATCAATTTTCTCATTGATATCAAACACTACCGAAATAGCAATGAGCAATATGATTGCAAAAAAGTAAGTACCAAGAAATTGCTTGATAATGTACCAGTCGATTCGCTTCAATCCCAACTTCATAACTTATAATCTGTTTGATAGTTGTATAACCATATTGCTTTTCCACGATGAAAAGTCACCTTCAAGAATATGCTTACGTGCTTCTTTCACTAACCAAAGGTAAAACGCCAGATTATGAATTGAAGCAATTTGTAGACCGAGAATTTCTTCTACCTTAATCAAATGGTGCAAATAGGCTTTCGTATATAAGGTGTCTACTGAACAATGAGCGTCAGGATCGATAGGAGAGAAGTCGTCTGCCCATTTCTTGTTTCGCATATTCATTGTTCCGAATCGAGTAAAGAGCTGACCATTGCGACCATTGCGGGTAGGCATTATACAGTCGAACATATCTACACCTCTTTCAATACCTTCTAATAAATTGATTGGAGTACCGACGCCCATCAAATAGCGGGGTTTGTCGGATGGCAGAATGTCATTGACAAGTTCAATCATTTCATACATCTTTTCGACCGGTTCGCCAACAGCCAATCCACCGATAGCGTTGCCATCAGCTCCTTTACTTGCAACGAATTCCGCAGCTTGTTTTCTTAAGTCGGGATATATGCAACCCTGAACAATAGGGAACAGGCTTTGTTGATAGCCATATTTCGGCTCGGTAGAATTAAATTGAGTAAAGCAACGGTCTAACCAACGTTCGGTCAATGCCAGCGAATTTTTTGCGTACGCATAATCCGCATCTCCCGGACAACATTCATCGAAAGCCATGATGATATCTGCTCCGATAGTACGTTGTATATCCATCACCTTTTCAGGTGTAAATAAATGCTTGGAGCCGTCAATATGTGAACGAAACTCTGCACCTTCTTCCCGTATCTTGCGTATTTCTGCCAATGAAAAGACCTGAAAACCTCCACTGTCTGTCAGGATAGGTTTGTTCCAGCTGTTAAATTTATGAAGTCCACCGGCTCGCTCTAATATATCCAGTCCCGGGCGTAAGTAAAGATGATAGGTGTTGCCCAGAATAATCTGTGCTTCTATCTCCTCAATTAACTCTGTCATGTGAACGGCCTTTACGCTGCCTTGCGTACCGACCGGCATAAAAATGGGAGTCTCAATATCTCCGTGATCCGTTGAAATCAATCCTGCACGGGCATTTGACTTTGTATCTTTACCTTGTAAACTAAACTTCATTCGTCAAAATTTGCGACAAAGGTAACTATTTTCCTTTAGAAACCGAAGTCATCAATCTGCACCTCTTTCACTTCTTCCTCTTCGGGCAAATCAACGAAAAGATGTTCTGTATTTGCCTTAATCACGATAGCTCTGACAGGGCGTACCGGACAAATCGATTCACATCCACCACAACCGATACATAAGTCTTCCGTTACATTAGGAATAGTTAACGTTCCTTCATAGGGAACCATGTGTACAGCTTGTGTAGGACAGTGTTCGGAACAGGCTCCGCAATCTGTTTTTTCTGTGTGAACTATGCAGAGGTCAATCATGAATTTCGCAATACCCACTTGCGTGGTTATTTTTTCTTCTTTAGTGAGAGGCTTGATCGCATCAGTCGGACAAACGTCTGCACAGACCGTACATTCATAGTTGCAATAGCTGTCAATATAAGCCAGTCTCGGACGAAGCAGATAGTCCAACCCATATTCTAATCCGGTAGGACGAAGCACATGGCTTGGGCATTGCACCACACAAAGATGGCAGGCTGTACATTTATCTTTAAAACGTTCCAGACTAAGTGATCCCGGAGGTGTTATCGGCGGCCATTTTTTTATTTCTTTCTCTTTCTCCGTACTTACATTATCAGCTAAAGCGGATACAATAGGTGCTGAACCTGCAATAGCAACTGTTGTTGTCAGAAAGTTACGTCTTCCGTTCGGTTTCTTTAGTGCAGAAGTATCAATAGACAGATCGGTTAGTGCTTCCTGTTTGTTGCTTTTAAAAATCGGATTCAGCTTATAAGCTAAACCGTTTTTAGAACATGAGCTAACACAATTAAAACAAGTTACACAACGAGAGGCGTCTACTGTCATATTTTTGGCGTCAATTGCTTCAGCTTTGCAGCTATACTCACATTTACCACACTGAACGCAACCGGCTTTGTCAAAAGTAATGCGGAAAAGAGAATAACGGGAAATTAATCCCAAGGAAGAGCCTACCGGGCAAAGTGTGTTACAGAACAACCGCCCTCTGAAAACAACCATAATCACAAACAAAAGCAAAGCAGTGAATGCGGCAACTAAAGCCACAGTGGTTACTGTGCTTACTGTTACATGATAAAGCGAATAGTTGTCCATCTTCATGAACAGATCAGCTATTAAATTATTTCCCCACATAACAACCGGACGGAATAAGTTGGTTGCGATACGTCCGAAATTACTGTATGGGTCTAATAACATGACCAGGCCGGTAAAACCAAAAACGCCTAAAATAACGGTAACGGCCAACAAACCGTACCGTAACACATTTGATGGTTTCCGGAAAAGAAAACGACGGGAGCCTTTCTTTTTTTTCTTTCCGATGCAAAACAACCGGTTGATAATATCCTGCAATATACCTGCCGGGCAAAGCACAGAACAATAAATACGTCCGAAAAGAAAAGCAAGAACAGCCTGCAACACAAGAATGCCGATAAAGCCACCCAACAAGGCCGGTATTATCTGGAAATCCAATAAACGGCTTAAACTGTCAGGCAATACATCCGAGAAATCTACAAAAAAGAAAGTTATAGGTAAGAAAAAGAGGATCGCGAGAATTACCCGCGACCACTTCAATAAAGCTCCTTGTTTCATTATATTTTAATACGTTTGATCGTTAGTTTATCCAGGCTTGTTGTTCCCAGTTTAAACTCTTCGCCTTTACCAATATGTCCGACGGCTTCCATTTCAAGCTTCTTGACCTGATTGAACAGACCCAAGGCGGCTGTGTCTATCGCAACAATATTGGGAGAAATAATTAAGGATTTTAATGTAGCTATATCAGCTGCGCTTTTACCTTGCGGACCGTTTTGGTGCATGATGCGATAAGCGTCTACAATATTTAATACAGGTTTTTTATTCCATGTACAAACATCGGCAATACACTGTTGCAGGTCATTTTGATGGAAGAAACGTCGGTCCCATACAATACCCATATAGTTTTTCATTGCACAGGTGAGTTTTGCACCACCATGATTTTTCAGCACGGGCACATTAATCCAGGCGTCAGCTTCAATTAAAGCTTCATGTATAGCAGTGCTTTTAAGATTCTTGCCTAATGGCAGATCAACCGGTTTATAGTACTTTTCATCATTTCCGGGCATAATAATGCCACCGGCTTCTTTTACGGCAGCGGCAATACCACTTGAGTCATAACATTTTTGCCAGTTATCACAAGTGTGATCAAAAACAGTAACCTTTGAAGCTCCCGCGTCCAAGCATCTTTTTACCAGAGCCTTGACTAATGCAGGGTTTGTGTTACCTGCCAATTCCGGAGTGCGATCCCAGCCGATATTCGGTTTGATTACTACCTTTTGTCCTTTTTTGATATATTTACTTATACCACCGAGTGCTTCCAATGCTTTGTCAAGCATAACTTCGGGTTCACCTCCCATTACAGCAACCATATCCGGTGCTTTCTCTACAGCAATTGTATTTGATGAAAGAGCAGCATGCAGATTGTCGAAATTTAAAGATAGAGCGGCGCCTGCAATAGCACTTGTTTTAAGAAAATCGCGTCGTTTCATTTTATAGATGGATTAGAATTATACTTAGCATGAACAAAGATAAACCATAATCACGAAAAAATAAAGTAATTTTACCTGCATAAAATGTTATTTATATGAAATTGCACGTACCCCTTTCTTTTGAAAATTTTATAGCAGCTGTTTCTGTTGGCGAAATTGGACGGGAAATTAATTTGATCTTGTCTAACAGGTTGAATGATAGTTGCTTGTCGGAGTGTTCTTACGGCTTGTATTTGTTTCGTAAGGCGATTTACAATTTTGAAAAGAAAAAAGGCATTCCCCTTGCTGAAAGTAAAGGCGAAATCCCGTTTTTCAGGGAAAACCTGAATTTGTTAGTCGGTCCGGAGATGCATATTTACGCCACTCGCCTTTATGAAACTTACGAAACCTGTTTAACTACACATCCCGATTTGATACTTACCCTTAATTATGAACAGTTAGGCGAGCATTGCATTTTTGAGAACTTGTTTCTGCTCAGATGCAAATATGATGAAGAACAACATATCCGCTTTTTTGAAGATCAATTGGAAAAAGAATACGACAAATTCTTTTATGATGATGAGTACACGGGATTTGCTGTGGATTCCCGATTCTTTTCCTTGCTCTGCAATGCTTGTTTAGAAATCAGGGCGGCTCATTTGTCTGCCCAAAAAGAATGGATTTTGGCGCGATTGCTTATGCCCGAAGACGCCGCTTATCGGTATCATGACGGTTGTTTGGAATCTTTTGCCACGACTCCTCTTCCGATAGAAATCATTGAACGGATCAGTATGCCCGATTACAAAAAGCGTAGAGATGAATACACCGCGCTTGCCGGATTCTTAAAACAGAAAGGGCTGAGTCCGGAAGAACTTCTGGATGGATTTGAATAAGTTCAGTCGAGACGAATCGCGTCAACGGGCAATTCTAATTCTCCAAAATCGATCATGGCATTAAAAAGCCGTATCCTAAGGTACTCTTTCAGGTTATCGACTTTGATGTCTTTTGAGTGAATTATACCCTCTTGTAATAGTTTTTCGCGCATTGTGCCCTGAAGTAATGGTGTAGCCGGCGTGATCCAGCGGTTTCCATCCCACAATGCGATATTGCAGATCGATGTGTCCGTAAGGAGGTTGTCGCGAACGATTAACACATCGTCGGCACCTTGTTTTTGGTCGAACAGATGGTTTATTGCACTGCGATCTGTTTTCTTGAAGTCGTATAATAAATCATTGGCTTCAATACACCTAAGGCTTTTTACCGGGCGAATAGTGTAGGGGGTGTATGTTATGTTCAGCACTTTTGCGTTATATTCCACACGACAGCGAGTTCTTTGGTGGTAATTGTCCGGAAGTAGGAGTTGTTTTAATTCAATAGGCTTACTACCCGCAAAGAAGTGGTTTCTTGTTCTATCCATTCGTTGTTGGTGTGCCTCAATATGATAGAGGCGTCCGCATTCGATACGTATGGTTTCAATAAATCGGCACATACACTTTTTGTTTGAGTTCGTTGTATTCCTTATCTACATTGCTTTGCGCGGTTATTCCCCCACCACTACGAAAGAGCAGCTGTTCGCCTTTTTGCTCGATAAAGCGGATTAAAACCGTGCTGTCTAACTGCTCACCGTCAAAATAGCCACTTATTCCGGTGTAAAAACCCCTGCTGTCGATCTCTGCTTCTTCTATTATTTCGAGTGTTTTTGTTTTAGGAGCTCCGCTGATCGAACCTGCCGGAAGCAGTTCAAAAAGAATATGACCAATGCTTCCTTTCCAGTTGTCCGGCAATTTCCCTTCAATCTCCGAACTCACCTGTAACAATTCTCCCCGGTTGGTGATCAGCCGGTCCAGGTAGCGGTATCTTTTTACCTCTACTTCTGAAGCTACGCGGCTGAGGTCATTGCGAATCAAATCAACGATTGTGGCATGTTCGGCTTCTTCCTTTTTGTTGGAAAGGATTTGTGTTTCCGCGTCGGGCAAAGACGCGTCTATTGTGCCTTTCATCGGAAAAGAACGGATGCAATTATCCTTGATGCGGACAAATATCTCCGGAGAAAAACAAACGAATTCATCTTTCAGCCAGATCTTATACGGTGCTTTAGCCGCTTGAAAAATTGACTCTAAAGTCAGGTTTGTTGTTATTCGGGTGGGAAAAGTAAGATTAAGCAAGTAGGAGTTACCTGCTTTAATCTGGTTGGACACGTAGTTGAACGCTTTCTCGTAAACAGGAAAAGGAATCGGTTCTGTTTGCCATTCAACCGGCTGTATATTCGCACGGCAACAGGTGTTGTTCGTAAACCCGTTCAGGTTGTATATTAGTTTTGTTTTATCAATTTCATGCGGCTCATAAAGATGTATGATGTTTGCCCCGAAATTGATGATAAAAAGGAAGGGTTTTCCTGCCCTTCCTTTATTATTCATGTATTTTATTGCTTCTTGCTGAGAATGAACGATCATATATACGCATTGCAATGTTAAAGCAGAAAACGTTTGTTTAAATCGTCGAAAGCATCTATACGGCGGTCGCGAAAGAACGGCCACCAACGGCGAACATTTTCGGTTCGCTCTTTGTCGATGTCTAAAACAGTTACAGACTCCGAGTCATTCGGCAGCACGGTAAGTAATTCGCCTTGCGGACCGGCCACAAAACTATTTCCCCAAAACTGTATTCCGTTTGTTTGTCCGGAAGGATCCGGTTCGTGTCCCGTTCTGTTAACAGCAATAACCGGAAGTCCGTTTGCTACCGCATGTCCGCGTTGTACGGTAACCCAGGCGTCTAACTGCCTTTGTTTCTCGTCAGACGGATCTGTGCTTTCCCAGCCGATAGCCGTAGGATAGATCAGCACCTCCGCGCCGGCCATTGCCATCAGGCGGGCAGCCTCGGGATACCATTGATCCCAACACACCAATACGCCTAATTTGCCGACAGACGTTTCGATCGGTTTGAAGCCCAGATCGCCGGGTGTAAAATAAAACTTTTCGTAGTAAGCCGGGTCATCCGGAATATGCATCTTGCGGTATTTGCCCGCGATTGAGCCGTCTTTTTCCAGCACCACCGCCGTGTTGTGATACAAACCCGGAGCTCTTTTCTCAAACAAGGATAAAACAATTACCACCTTTAATTCCTTTGCCAATGCACCGAATAATTCGGTGGAGGGGCCGGGTATTGATTCCGCCAGGTTGAACAACGAGGTGTCTTCCGTTTGGCAAAAATAAAGGCCGTTATGCAATTCCTGAAGTACGATAAGTTCCGCTCCCTGATCTGCGCAGGCACGAATACTATCTTGTAGCTTTGCTATATTGGCAGGTATATCTGCCGAGTTATGTTGTTGAATAATTCCGATTCTCATTGTATGAATATTTTGTTAAAAAGATGGCGATTGTGAAGCAAAATTGAAGCGTCTTTTTTTTAGCATCCTTTACGAAAAAAAATATATCCTTTATTTTTGAAAAAATATCCTTTATTTTTCGAAAAATAACCTTTATGTTTTTGATGCTCTACAGGCGTTGATTATCAACGCCTCTGAAAAGCGCGTTTTTTAGCTGTCAGCCAACCGTATTTTTAAGAGATAAAACCTTCCGGAAATTGCATGGTTACGCAATGTAACGATCCGTGTTGCTTTATTAAAGGCAGGCAATTAATACCTATCACTTCCCGGTCCGGAAAAGCCTTTTGCAAAGCAATTCTTGCTATTTCGTCTTTAGGTGAATTATAGAAAGGCAGAAGCACAGCTCCATTGATGATCAGGAAATTGGCATAAGTTGCCGGAAGTCTATCACCTGCCCATATTACTTCGTCTGCCATTGGCAAGGCAATCAGATTGTAAGGTTCGCCGTTGGTTTGCAGGAAAGCCTTTATTTCCTCTTCCATTTGCAGCAATTCGTCGTAATGCTCATCGTTTTCGTCTGTGCATTTTACGTAAGCTATTGTGTCTTCACTGCAAAAGCGAGCCAATGTGTCGATATGGCTGTCCGTGTCGTCGCCGGCCAGGTAGCCACTTTCAAGCCACAGTATACGCTCAAACCCGAAAATGTCTTTCAGGTGCTGTTCTATCTGTGAGCGGTCGAGGTATTCGTTCCGATTGCTTGACAGAAGACATTCGGCAGTGGTAAGCAAGGTGCCTTTGCCGTCTGATTCAAGACTTCCGCCTTCCAGCACAAACGGTTGCATATTGGCCGGAATAACGCCATCGGCAAACGTGTTCGAGTAAATCAGGTTTCGGTTGATGAGGTTATCTTTATCGGCCGCGAATTTCATCCCCCAGCCATTAAATGTGAAATCGTAAACCATGGATTCTTCGCCGTCGAAAACGGAAATTCCACCATGATCACGCGCCCATGTATCGTTCGTGTCCATTTCACGAAAGATGATTTTGCTTTCATCCACTTCGCCTAAAACGGCGCGTACCTCTTGTTCGTCCGGGCAAACAATAAGCAACTTCTCCCGTTTCATGATCTCTTTGGCAATAGTCACAAAACAGGGGATTACTTCGCTCAATAACGGCGCCCAATCCGTACCTTTATGCGGCCATGTTAATTGAACCGCACTTTGCGGATACCATTCCGCGGGAAAAATAACACGATCTTCCATTGTATTCATGAATTACTGCCTACAAAGCTATATCAAATATCCGAAATAATATATTACTGATACCTACAGAAAGCGAAAGGGTATAGTAAAAGTGTTGTCCCTATACTTTTTATAGTTATAATACATGTTGTATAGAAAATGTTCACGTTGTTTCCCTGATATTTACTAAATTTGTTGTCTATCAAATCAAAAGAAGGTACGAATGGCACAGCATAATTGCGAAAACTGCTCCTTGCGAACAAAATATGATAAAGCCCCCAAGTCATTAATCGGAAGGTTTTGGCGTTGGCATATTAACTTTTGTCCCGGCTGGAAAAACTATATTTCTTCTTTGGAGGAGGATGAAAAGCAAGCATTGAAAGCTAAATACCAATTGAAAAAGGTGTAATACCTGTATCCGTCATGACAGAATTTATGATCAGTCTATCATAAAATAATGATAGTTTAATACCCTGTATTGTATCGAATTCCTAAATAATAACTACATTCGCATTACGAAATATTATTTTTAATATACAAATGGAAATTATCATTATTATTGGTCTGATCCTGTTAAACGGACTTCTTTCCATGTCGGAAATAGCACTTGTTTCCGCCCGTAAATCAAAACTTGAAATTGAAGCCAAAAAGGGAGGGAAAGCTGCTCAGACCGCCTTAACTTTAATGAGTAAACCCGATACTTTTTTTTCCACCATTCAGATAGGTATCACGTTGATCGGTATTCTAACCGGTTTGTATTCCGGTGAAGCCTTTGCTAAAGACCTGGCGGAAATAGTGGAACGAATACCTATACTGGAACCTTATGCTCTTCTGATCTCTAAAGCATTGATTGTTATTATTGTGACTTATGGCACATTAATTTTAGGTGAGCTGGTACCTAAGAGGGTAGGTATGGGTAAGGCAGAGAGAATTGCCAAAATAATGGCCAGGCCGATGTCTTTTCTGTCTGTTGTTACATCTCCCGTGGTTTGGTTTCTCTCGATCAGCACAAATTTTGTGCTGGGTCTTTTGGGTATGAATAAAATGGATGACAGCAAAGTAACCGAAGAAGAAATAAAAGCAATCGTTAAAGAAGGCTTGGATGACGGTGAAGTGCAGGAGGTAGAACAAGATATTGTAGAGCGGGTGTTCAATCTGGGCGATCGTAATATTGGTACAATTATGACACATCGTGCTGACCTTGTATGGCTTGACCCGACTGATACGCGCGAGTTTATTAAAGAAAAGGTAAAGGAGCATTTGTTTAATACTTATCCGGTTGCCTCCGAAAAGTTTGATAATATAGTAGGTGTTGTTCATCTGAAAGATTTGTTTTTGCAATTGGACGCGCCGGATTTTTCGTTGGATCAGGTGATTCGACCTGCACAGTTCCTGCCCGAAAATTTAAGCGTCTATAACGCGCTGGAACAGTTTAAGGAAGCACGTGTGAAATCCGCGTTGGTTACGGATGAGTTTGGCGGTATACAGGGAATTGTAACGCTTAAAGATATTATGGAAGCCTTGATCGGACAAATGCCGGAAGTGGGTGAGGAGTTGGAAATTGTTCCGCGTGAAGACGGCACATGGCTGGTTGACGGGCAATTTTCATTTTACGATTTCCTTGATTATTTCGATATGGAAGATCTTTATGCCGAACATGATTACAATACATTAGCCGGACTTGTGCTCGAAGTGCTTGAGCGAGTTCCCCGAACCGGCGAAAAACTAACCTGGCTGAACTTCGAATTTGAAATTGTCGATATGGACGGTGTGCGTATTGATAAAGTGCTTGTGAAGAAACTTTATGATAATGAAATATAAATGATTTATATATCTTCTTTTATACATTAACTATTTTGTTCTTCTTGTATGCTGTAAGATAATGAATTGTCAGAATTATAAGGTGTTATCATTGTTGAATAACACCTTTTTTTTATTGTGAATTTTAAAATAATGTGTTTATATTTGTGTCCTTCATAAGGCGGTAATACAAATGAAAACACAACATATCCATACAGAAATCCTTTCTCCACACGTGTCTGTAGACTGTGTATTGCTGGGTATAGTAGATGATAAACTATGTGTTCTGCTTGCGGAACTAACCCGAGAAAATCATGAAAAAGGATTGAAACTTCCCGGTAGTTTGATTTATGAAACGGAGGATTTAGATCAGGCGGCTTCTCGTATATTAAAAGAATCTACCGGACTTACCCGCATTCCTTTGAAACAATTCCGAAGCTTTGGAGACCCCGGGCGTACGGCCAATATAGATGATGTGCATTGGTTGGAACGATCGTCCAAACTTAAGGTAGGAAGAATTGTGACGGTTGCTTATCTTGCGTTGTGCAAGGTGCGTAAACGCATGAATACGAATGAACGGTATAATTTAGCGCATTGGATACCGGTAGAAAACCTTCCTCGCCTTTTATTTGACCATGAACATATTGTGAAAACAGCGGTGCAGGAAATTCGCAAACTGGTTGATATTGAACCTAAAATAGTTTTCGACTATTTGCCTTCCAAGTTTACGGTAGCCGAACTTAGGCGTACGTATGAAATCATTTATGATAAAAAGCTGGATGTTCGTAATTTTCATAAGAAAGTAAATTCACTTGGTTATATCGTGCCTACGGATGAGATGGAAGAGGGTGTGCCGCATCGTTCTGCCCGTTTCTATCGTTTCGATGCTATTAAATACAAGAAGATTTATTCAAAATTGAGTAATAACTAAAATAAATACGAAGAACTATGTACCTGTTAGGATGTGATATCGGCAGCTCGTCGGTAAAGGCTTCGGTTGTAAACGGAGAAACGGGACAGACCGTAGGCTCCGACTTTTTTCCAAAAGAAGAGGCGTTTATTAAAGCTGTAAAACCCGGATGGGCAGAGCAAAACCCGGATGATTGGTGGACTTACCTTAAACTTGCGATATCGGGCGCTTTGCGTAACGCGGGTGTAGACGGTGCTGATATAAAGGCTATTGGTATATCTTATCAGATGCACGGTCTTGTGCTGGTTGATAAGAATATGAATGTGCTTCGTCCTTCAATAATCTGGTGTGACAGCCGTGCGGTAGGTTTGGGCGACCATGCTTTTCGTTCCATAGGAGAGGAAACGAGTTTGTCTCACTTGCTGAACTCACCGGGTAACTTTACTGCTTCAAAATTGGCTTGGGTAAAGGAAAACGAACCGGATTTATTTAAAGAAGTACATAAGTTTATGTTGCCCGGAGACTTTATTGCTATGCGGATGACCGGAGAAACAGCTACTACTGTGTCCGGTTTGTCTGAAGGTATCTTCTGGGATTTTAAAAATAACAAAATCTCGTCCGACTTAATGTCATACTACGGTTTTGACGAAAGCATAGTTCCTGCTGTTTGTCCGACTTTCGGTGTGCAGGGTGAGCTTCAATCTGCTGTTGCTGCTGAGTTGGGGTTGAAAAAAGGAACTCCGGTTACGTATCGCGCAGGCGACCAACCTAACAATGCATTGTCTCTGAATGTACTTAACCCCGGTGAGATCGCTGCTACGGGAGGTACGTCCGGAGTGGTTTATGGCGTAAACGGACATATTAATTATGATACCCTCTCACGGGTAAATACTTTTGCCCATGTGAATCATACGGCAGAAAACCCGCGATTGGGCGTGCTGCTTTGCATTAATGGAGTGGGAATCCTTAATTCGTGGATAAAGAAAAACGTTGCTCCCGAAGGTATCAGCTATGAGCGGCTAAATGATCTGGCTGCTACTGTTCCGATCGGAGCAGAAGGTTTGTCGGTTTTGCCTTTTGGAAACGGTGCAGAGCGTATGCTGGAGAATAAAGACAGCAGCTGCGTAATCAACGGACTTAATTTTAATATCCATACGAAAGCACATATGGCTCGCGCGGCACAGGAAGGTATCGTGTATGCTTTTAAATATGGAATGGATATTATGAACGATATGGGTATTCATATAGATGTGATTCGCGCCGGCAATGCAAATATGTTCCTGAGTCCGATCTTCCGTGAGGCATTATCCGGAGTAACCGGAGCAGTGATCGAATTGTATGATACTAACGGGGCTGTAGGTGCCGCAAAAGGCGCGGGTATCGGTGCCGGAATCTATAAAAATGCCGAAGAAGCTTTTGCTTCATTAAAGAAAATAGATGTGATCGAACCAAACAAACTCACCACAGACAGCTATTGCGAGGCTTACACAGTCTGGAAAGAGCAGCTTAATAAAGAAATGACTACAAAAAAATAAACAATATTTATTCTTAAACAGTAAAAATCATGAGTGCATTTAAAAGTGGAAAAGAATTTTTTCCCGGAATAGGAAAGATTCAATTTGAAGGACGTGAATCAAAAAATCCGATGGCTTTTCATTATTATGATGAAAACAAAGTGGTAATGGGTAAGACTTTAAAAGATCATTTGCGTTTTTCAATGGCTTACTGGCATACGTTGTGTGCGGAAGGCGGTGACCCTTTTGGCGGAGGTACAAAAACATTCCCATGGAACGATAGCACTGACGCTGTTACACGTGGTAAATATAAAATGGACGCGGCTTTTGAATTCATGACTAAGTGTAACATCCCTTACTATTGCTTCCACGATGTGGACTTGGTGGATGAAGCACCTACTATGATTGAATTCGAAAAACGTCTTGACGCAATGGTTGAGCATGCTAAAGCTCATCAGGCTGAATCCGGAAAAAAACTACTTTGGGGTACTGCGAATGTGTTTAGTAACAAACGCTACATGAACGGAGCCGCCACTAATCCGGACTTTGCCGCGGTTGCTTTTGCCGGTACTCAAATAAAAAACGCAATCGACGCGACAATTGCTTTAGGGGGTGAAAATTATGTGTTCTGGGGTGGTCGCGAAGGTTATATGAGCCTTTTGAATACCAATATGAAACGTGAAAAAGATCACTTGGCTCAGATGCTGACTATCGCCCGTGACTATGCGCGTAAAAACGGATTTAAAGGTACATTCCTGATTGAACCTAAGCCAATGGAACCAACCAAACATCAATATGACGTGGATGCGGAAACGGTGATCGGTTTCCTTCGCCACTATGGTTTGGATAAGGACTTTGCTTTGAATATAGAAGTGAACCACGCTACTTTAGCAGGTCATACATTCGAACATGAATTGCAAGCAGCAGCCGATGCCGGTATGCTTTGCAGTATCGATGCTAATCGCGGAGACTATCAGAATGGTTGGGATACAGACCAATTCCCGATTGATCTATATGAATTGGCACAGGCATGGCTAGTTATTCTGGAAGCAGGAGGTTTGACAACTGGCGGTACCAACTTTGACGCGAAGACAAGACGTAACTCTACTGATTTGGAAGATATATTCCTTGCTCATATCGGAGGTATGGACGCGTTCGCTCGTGGTTTGCTTATTGCTGCTGATATCCTTGAAAACTCTCCTTATCGCAAAATGCGCGCAGATCGTTACGCAAGTTTCGACAGTGGTGATGGAAAGGCTTTCGAAAACGGAAAACTAACGCTCGAAGATTTACGTACTATTGCTCTTAAATCAGATGAGCCTGCTCAAATAAGCGGCAAACAAGAGTTGTATGAATTAATCATCAATCAGTATATTTAATTGGTTAGAAGGGGTGTTGAAAAAACACCCCTCTTCATTCCTCCCAATCTAAATTACGTATGAAGAAAAACAATAATTATATATTAGGTGTTACGCTGGTTGCCACACTCGGTGGTTTATTATTCGGTTATGATACCGCTGTTATTTCAGGAACAGTAGAATCACTCAGAAGATTTTTTATCGAACCACTCGGGCTTCCGCTTGATCAGGCAAATGCATTGGAAGGATTTGTTGTGAGTAGCGCGCTGATCGGCTGTATCCTCGGAGCATCTATTGCCGGATGGCTTAGTCAGCGTTACGGACGCAGACCGACCTTGATCGTTGCCTCAGTTCTTTTTGCTACTTCTACCATTGGGTCTGCCTGGCCGGAAATATTTTTTGGAATGCCGGGTAGTGGAGATCATTCCTTTATCTATTTCTTTGTAGGGTATCGTATCTATGGTGGGATAGGAGTTGGTTTGGCTTCTATGATATCACCTATGTACATTGCTGAAATAGCACCTTCGGAGAGGCGGGGTAATCTGGTGTCATGGAACCAGTTTGCCATTATCTTCGGTATGTTGCTTGTTTATTTTGTGAACTATACGATTGCTCTTCAGGGAGACGCTGCTTGGCTGCATACGTATGGTTGGCGTTGGATGTTCGCTTCCGAACTGCTTCCGGCAGCCTTGTTCTTTGTTCTGCTGATGTTTGTACCCGAGACTCCTCGCTACCTTGTGATGCGTGGAAAGAATGAACAAGCTCGCTCGGTATTAACACGTCTGCTGGGCGATGGAGCTGATAAAGAACTCGAAGCAATTCGCGAAAGTTTTAAAGAAAAGACACCATCCACTCGTCCGTATTTCCAATTTATGGGAACTTGGCTGGTGTTGTTTGTCGCACTCTATTCCTTGCTTGAAATAATCGGCAATTCCAACGCTCTTGAGCTGGGATTGATTATTAGCTTTGGAGTTTCTTTGCTTATGCCGGTTAAATCGTATGGTGTTAAGATTATTATTGTTGGCGTTCTTTTATCCGGCTTCCAGCAATTTGTGGGTATTAATGTTGTGCTTTATTATGCACCGGAGATATTCAAAACAATGGGAGCAGCTACTGATGCCGCCTTGTTACAGCAGATTGTTGTGGGAATAGTAAACTTGTCGTTTACCGTACTTGCTATTCTGACGGTAGATCGTTTCGGACGTCGCCCGTTGATGGTTATCGGTGCGTTGATTATGGCCTTTTCCATGATTATACTTGGCACAACGTTTTATACACACAACGTAGGTGTGGGATCGTTAATTTGTATGCTTGTTTATACCGCCGGATTCGCCATGTCCTGGGGACCTGTTTGCTGGGTATTGCTTGCTGAGATATTCCCAAACTCCATTCGTTCGGTGGTGATGAGTATTGCCGTTGCAGCACAATGGATTGCCAATTTTATGGTATCATGGACATTTCCGATGCTCGATAAGAACCAATATCTGACAGAAACTTTCAATCACGGAATGGCCTATTGGATTTACGGAATAATGGGAGTACTGGCTGCTTTGTTTATC
This sequence comes from Massilibacteroides vaginae, assembly GCF_900178525.1. Classification (GTDB taxonomy): domain Bacteria; phylum Bacteroidota; class Bacteroidia; order Bacteroidales; family Tannerellaceae; genus Massilibacteroides; species Massilibacteroides vaginae. The sequence continues at coordinate 377,533 of NZ_FXDJ01000008.1, read as the reverse complement.
TGGAAGTTTGTGCCCGAAACGAAAGGCAAAAGTCTGGAGCAAATGGAAGAGTATTGGAAAAAATAACGTATTGTAAGCTATTTGATTAGTATATAAAATTGATAACGTAAGAAATCAAACCGGATTAAGGATTGTTTTATGCCTTCAGAAGTGTTTAAATGCTCTTTTGGAGGCATACTCTTTTATATAGGTTTATCCATAGTTTTCATTAATAACCTGATAGAGATACTTTTCTGCCATATTATTTTTACCTTTGTTTGGAATAGAAATGAAAACGGAAGTAATCATGCAAATACTAAAACTGATAAAGAATGATCCTTGGCTGGAACCGTATGAAGAAGCTATACAAGGACGTTTTGATTATGCTGTTGAAAAAGAAAAGTCCTTGTTGAAAGGAGGGGATAAATCCTTAACTGATTTTGCTTCCGGATACATGTATTTCGGTTTGCATAAGACTTCTTCCGGCTGGATATTCAGAGAGTGGGCACCAAATGCCACTGCTATTTACCTTATCGGATCTTTTAATAACTGGCAAAAAACAGAAGATTATCGCTTGCAACCTCAGGAAAACGGTGTCTGGACGTTGGAGCTAAGCGAAGACAAACTGCATCACGGCGACTTGTTCAAACTACGGATGGAGTGGGATGGAGGAGTAGGTGAGCGCATTCCTGCCTGGATAAGACGTGTTGTACAAGACCATCAGACAAAAATATTCAGTGCGCAAGTCTGGGAACCCGAACAGCCTTATGTGTATAAGCATAAAAAAATTAAACCAACTATTGATCCGCTGCTGATCTACGAATGTCATATAGGCATGGGAACAGCAGAGGAAAAAGTCGGTACGTATGATGAGTTCCGTCGGAATGTGCTGCCCCGTATTGTTAAAGATGGGTATAATGCCATACAGATTATGGCAATACAGGAACATCCTTACTATGGTTCTTTCGGATATCATGTAAGTAGTTTCTTTGCGGCGTCTTCCCGTTTTGGTACTCCTGAAGAATTAAAACAATTAATCGACGACGCGCATGGAATGGGTGTTGCCGTGATTATGGATATAGTTCACAGTCACGCCGTAAAGAATGAAACAGAGGGCTTAGGACGTTTTGATGGTTCATACGGACAGTATTTTCATACGGGTGAACGTAGGGAACATCCGGCCTGGGATTCACTTTGTTTTAATTATGGAAAGAATGAAGTGCTTCATTTCCTGCTTTCCAACTGTAAGTTCTGGCTCGAAGAATACGGCTTTGACGGATATCGCTTTGACGGGGTAACTTCTATGCTTTACTATAGCCATGGACTTGGTGAAGCTTTTATGAATTACGGTGATTATTACAACGGCCATCAGGATGGTGATGCAATCGCATACCTGACATTGGCTAATAAACTTATACATGAAGTAAATCCGCATGCCATCACAATAGCGGAAGAGGTGAGCGGTATGCCCGGCCTGGCTGCTACGGTAGATAGTGGTGGGTATGGTTTTGATTACCGTATGGCTATGAATATCCCGGATTACTGGATAAAGACGATCAAAGAAAAAAAGGATGAGGATTGGAGTCCGTCTTCTATCTGGTGGGAAACAACAAATCGTCGTTCGGATGAAAAGACAATAAGTTATGCCGAAAGTCATGACCAGGCGCTGGTGGGAGATAAAACAATTATTTTCCGCCTGATTGATGCGGATATGTATTGGCATATGCACAAAGACGATAAGAGTCTGGTGGTAGAGCGTGGTATTGCTTTACATAAAATGATACGATTAGTTACAGCATCCACAATAAACGGAGGCTATCTTAACTTTATGGGAAACGAATTCGGTCATCCCGAGTGGATTGATTTCCCAAGGGAAGGAAATGGCTGGTCGCATAAATATGCCCGCCGGCAATGGGATCTGGCCGATAACCCCGATCTTAAATATCGTTTTCTGAATGAGTTTGACGCTGAAATGATGAAAGTCATTAAAAGTGTGAATAAATTTCAGGCTACTCCAATTTATAAAATATGGGACAACGATCAGGATCAGATACTCGCTTATATGCGTGCCGATCTGTTGTTTGTTTTTAATTTCAGTCCGGATAAATCGTTTGCTGATTACGGCTTTCTGACTCCTCCGGGAAAATATGAAGTTATACTCAATACGGATGCTGTTAAATATGGCGGCAATGGACTTTCGGATGACTCTATTAAGCATTTTACCGCTTTCGATCCATTGTATGAATCCGAAAACAAAGGCTGGCTAAGGCTGTATATTCCGGCAAGAAGCGCAGTCGTTCTAAAGAAAATCAATTAAACATATACACTTATATTTATAATAAATCTATGTTATATCCATTTACATTTAAGCCGATCCTGAAATCTTTGATTTGGGGAGGAGCTGATATTTGTCCTTTTAAAGGTATTACTCCGGTTCAAGAAGGTATTGGCGAGAGTTGGGAGATTTCCCACGTGGAAGGAAGCGTTTCCGTTGTTGAAAATGGCGCTTTAGCCGGTAAATCCCTCGATGAACTTATTAAAACGTATGGTGCGGAATTAATGGGCAAGAAGGTGATTGATCGTTTTGGAAATATTTTTCCTTTGCTTATTAAATTTATAGATGCTTGTGATAATCTGTCTATTCAGGTTCACCCTGACGACGAACTGGCGCGTAAACGCCATAATTCATTTGGTAAAACTGAAATGTGGTATGTTGTAAAAGCAGCAGATGAAGCCGCCCTGTATTCGGGTTTTTCGCAACAGATTGATGCCGATGAATATGTGAAACGTGTGGAGAACAATACGATTATGGACGTGTTGCAACGCTATAATGTGAAATCGGGAGATGTGTTTTTCTTGCCGGCAGGTCGTGTACATGCTATTGGAGCCGGTTGTTTTGTGGCGGAGATACAGCAAACAAGCAATATTACTTATCGTATCTACGACTATGATCGTCGTGACGCGAACGGCAACGGACGCGAACTGCATACCGAGCTGGCCAAAGACGCGATAGACTATACACTTTCTTCAGATTATCGCACACATTACACTCCGAAAGAGAACGAAGAGGTTGAGTTGGTAACCTGTCCGTATTTTACAACCAATCTACTGGAGTACGATAAACCGTTTACGCGTGATTGTTCTGAATTAGACTCATTCCTGATCTATATCTGCATGTCCGGAAGCGCGGTAATTAAAGATAATAACGGTCAAGAAATAAATGTACACCAGGGACAGACTGTGTTGATTCCTGCTAATACGACTTCGGTGGAAATAATCCCATCGTCTTCGGTAAAGCTTATGGAAACTTACATTTAAGAGAAGAGCATAAAAGCTAAAAATGTATCAAAAATAAGTAGAGACGCACAAATTGTGCATCTCTACTTATTTTTTTTATTTGATCAAATCAAATCCGGTGTAAGGGATCAGCGCTTTGGGGATGCGGATGCCTTCGGGGGTTTGGTTGTTTTCTAATAAGGCGGCAACGATGCGTGGTAATGCCATAGCACTTCCGTTTAATGTATGGCAAAGTTGCGTTTTCTTGTTCTCGTCGCGATAGCGGCATTTCAAACGGTTTGCCTGATAGCTTTCAAAGTTAGATACCGAGCTGACTTCCAACCAACGTTTCTGAGCCGCTGAATATACTTCGAAGTCGAATGTAAGTGCTGAGGTAAAGCTCATATCACCTCCACATAGACGAAGAATTCGCCAAGGTAATTCTAACTTTTCAACCAACGTTTGTACATAATTCACCATTTCGGTTAATGACTCGTAAGAGTGTTCCGGCTTGTCGATACGAACAATCTCTACCTTGTCAAATTGGTGAAGACGGTTAAGTCCGCGTACATCTTTACCATAAGAACCTGCTTCACGACGGAAACAAGCGGAATAGGCTGTGTTCTTTATCGGCAGATCAGCATCATTCAAGATAACATCTCTATATATATTTGTGACAGGTACTTCTGCGGTTGGAATCAGGTACAGATCGTCAACCGTAGCGTGATACATCTGTCCTTCTTTGTCCGGCAACTGTCCTGTTCCATATCCGGAATCGGCATTAACTACGTATGGAGGTTGTATTTCTAAGTATCCGGCTTCACGGGCATTATCTAAAAAGAAATTGATTAACGCGCGCTGTAGGCGGCAACCATATCCTTTATAAACGGGAAATCCTGCTCCGGTGATCTTTACGCCCAGTTCGAAATCGATCAGATCGTATTTCTTTGCCAAATCCCAGTGGGGGAGAGCATCTTCTGAAAGTTCGGGAATTGCTCCGCCTGTTCGTTCTATCACATTGTCTTCAGCAACTCTGCCGTTAGGTACGCTTTCGTGAGGAAGGTTAGGGATCTGAACCAGAATATTCTGAATTTCCAGTTCTGCGTTTGTTTTCGTTTCTTCAAGCGCCTTGTTTCCCTCTTTCATTTCGTTTACCTTGGCGCGGGCAATCTCGGCTTCTTCCTTTTTGCCTTCTTTCATTAACTGACCGATGGATTTCGATATATTGTTCAGCTCAGCCAGATTCGCATCCAGCACAACCTGTGTATTACGTCTTGTTTTGTCTAACTCAATAACTGTAGTTATTAATTCTTTCGCATCGAAATGCTTTCTGGTCAATCCCTCAATAACCGCTTCGGGATTTTCCGTAATTACTTTAAGCGTCAGCATACTTTAACTTCTCTATTTATTATTCATTAAGTGAAGCAAAGATACAGAAAAAGGTAGTGTTGTATAGTATTATAAGAAGAAAAACTAATTAACCCGGCCGCCTGAAACCCATGTTCTCATATAGTAAGGTTCATCTAATCGGCTTATCATCACTCCGCGAGACGTACTTACATGGATAAAGCGACCATTCTTCAGGTATATTCCCACATGATTAGGTGTTTTTCTTTTCCCTCGTCCGGTTTGGAAAAAAACCAGATCGCCCTCCTTTAGTTTTCCGCGACTTACTTTTCGGCAGTCACGTTTTAACATATCTGCCGAAGAGCGGGAAAGTCTCTTTCCATAAATATCTTTATATAGAATAGTCACAAACCCGGAACAATCTATACCCTGCTTACTCATCCCTCCGAGGCGATGAGGCACGCCCAACCACTGCGATCCGGCATTATATAAATAGATATTATCGTCAGGAGTAATACGTACGCCATACAACCGGCTTAGCTCTTTAGGCCCTTTAAAGTCATGAGGTAATATAACTTTTTGCTTGCTTCCACAAGACGACAGCAAGAAGCAGAAAAGAAGCAGGAATATTCCGGAAGATAAAACGTTTTTGTATGACATGTATGCAAATTTAGTAAAGAGTCTCTTTACAAAGATAGATGATGCAGCGGAAAAACAAAGAGAAAGTACATACTGAATATAAAAAAATGTCGCATCCTTATATATATATGTTGGTTTTTGTATTGTGAAATCAAAAGGTGAAAATGTTTTTATACACACCAAGTGTGGGTACAGGAAACCCGGAAGACTGGAGTTGGATTATTTATTTGCATAAGTAATATACAACCTCTTCAGCGATTATTTTTTGTCTTTTTTAGTAATGCTTTTTCGCCTGTAATTTGCCTCTCGAAGCTGCTTTTTTCAGGGGCTTTTTACCGTTTTGATAATCAGTGCTTTAGATGTGTGTAAAAACATAAAGGTTATTTTTCAAAACATAAAGGTTATTTTCTGAAAAATAAAGGATATCTTTTTAAACATATAGTAATGTAAAAAACCGGCTTTGTTTTAAGGCCGGTTTTGAGTTGTAAAAATGTCCTTTTTTTACAATTTCAGCTCTTAATTTACCCGTACTTTTGTCGGAATATTTTTTTATGGAAGAGTTTAAAATTATATCGCCAACATCCTTGCTTCTGCCCTATATAAAGCATTACTGGCTGTTGAAGTCGGTCGTTGATTCGACTACCCTCACCCGAACTGTGCCAACCGGCATGATGAGCTTAATATTTCATCGGGAAAATCGTTTGTTGTCTATCTGTGATAATGAATTTCATCCCCGTACCTTTCTTAGCGGACAGGAGAGAACATTTGTTGACTTACAATATAATGGTCGGGTCAATATGATTTCAGTAGTCTTTCATCCGGTCGGAGTACGGGCTTTTTTCAATCTTCCCATGAACAAGGCTGCCGGCTTACGTTTAACGGCGGGCGATTTGGAAGATAAAGAATTATTAGCCTTGGAAAATTCATTAACAAGTACCGAAGACGACCGGCGTTGTATTTTCCTTATAGAACAATTCCTTCTTAAGCGCTTTACTCTCTTTGCGGAACACAACTTGAAACGAATAGAAACCACTATTCAACTGATTAATTCCGGTCAGACCGATATTACTTGTCTTGCCGATAGTGCTTGTTTGAGCACCAAACAATTCAGTCGAGTGTTTTCTGAGCATATTGGTGCTAATCCGAAAGAATTTTTACGTACAATTCGTTTTCAACGGGCGTTGCATATACTCGAAAACAATAGACATATACCTTTGACAGCTCTTGCTTATGAATGTGGCTACTTCGACCAATCACACATGATCAAGGAATTTAAAACTTTCTCCGGCTATACACCAAGCGAATATATTGCCAATTGTCAGCCTTTTTCGGATTACTTTTCATAAGGAATGAGGATGTCTTTTTTTTACAATCCTATCCTCTTTTCGCATGCTACTTTTGTCTTGTCAAACAAATAAAATAAATTTGAAAATGAAAACATTAGTAGCGTTTTTTGAAATTCCGGCCATTGATTTTGACAGGGCAATTAAGTTTTACGAAAATCTTTTGCGTGTTAAACTAACAAGGATGGATTGTGAATACGAGAAGATGGCATTCTTTCCTGAAGAAAACGGACTTTGTCCAGGCGCAATCTCATGGGCTGCCGAAAACAGTTTTCTTCCATCAGAAAATGGCGTGTTAATCAGTCTGAATGTAGACAACATGGAAAAAGCCGTTCAGTTTATTAAAGAAGACGGATGTAAAATTCTTATCCCAAAAACCAAAATAGAAGCGGACTATCGGGGTTATTTTGCCGTCTTTATTGACTGTGAGGGAAATAGGGTAGGATTGTATTCTGATAAATAAAAATTTCTACCGGATTGCATGAAAAAATACTTGTTTCGGAGTAATCTGAAACAAGTATTCTTTGTGAATATTGCTGTAGTTTTGTGTGAATTATCACTACCTTTGAGTGGATTAAATATTGATTATTATGGATTCATTGGAAAAAAGACTTAAAGACAGGGGTGTTAAGCCTACTGCTGTAAGGCTCTTAATATTAAAAAAAATGCTTTCGGGTAAAGAAGCGTTTTGCTTACGAAGTCTGGAAGATGCCTTGGATACTGTTGATAAATCAACTCTTTCTCGTACCATCACGTTGTTTCATGAAAAGCTTTTAATACATAGTATAGATGATGGTTCGGGAACAATGAAGTTTTCTGTTTGTAGTTCGGACTGTATGTGCTCGTTGGGAGATCTTCATGTGCATTTTAATTGCCGTAAGTGCGAACAAACTTTTTGTCTGGAAAGTATTTCTATTCCATCGGTGCAATTACCAAAAGGTTTTTTGTTAGAGAACGTGAACTTTGTACTGAAGGGGCTTTGTGACTCTTGTTCAAAGTTTGCAACTTAGTTGCACAACCCTTTCCATACCTTTGTTTTCATAAAAAAATAATAAAGATTATGGCACATTCAAACGAACTGAATCAACAAAGTAAATGGCGGGTTTATCTGCCTGCCGCAGTAAGTTTTATTTTGCTTTCGGCAGGACTTGTTTTAGATCATTTACTACCCTATACATTTTATAATGATTATGTAAGATTAGCCTGGTATATAGTGGCTTATCTCCCTGTCGGACTGCCTGTGCTGAAGGAATCGGCAGAACTGATCGGGGCAAAAGATTTTTTCAATGAGTTCAGTCTGATGTCGATTGCTACTTTAGGTGCTTTTGCTATCGGCGAATATCCGGAGGGAGTCGCTGTAATGTTGTTTTATAGCGTAGGTGAATTATTTCAGGCTTCGGCGGTAAACAAGGCGAAAAGGAATATAAAATCGCTGCTGGATATACGTCCCGACTTTGCTACTGTACTTCGGGATGGTAAATACCTAACGGTTTCTCCGGAAGAAGTAAGGGTTGGCGAAAAAATACAGGTTAAGCCCGGCGAACGAATTCCTTTAGACGGTGTGTTGCATTTATCGCAAAGTAGTTTTAACACTTCCGCGCTTACAGGAGAAAGCAAACCCAGACGGATTAGGGAAGGAGAAGATGTTTTGGCCGGTATGATCAATCTGGATAATGCAATAGAACTACATGTAACCAAGCTTTATTCGGACAGTTCGCTGGCAAAAATATTGGATATGGTGCAACATGCATCGGCGCGTAAAGCAAAAACCGAGCTGTTGATACGTCGTTTTGCCCGAATTTATACGCCGTTGGTCTTTTTCCTTGCTTTGTCTTTAACTTTGCTTCCTTATTTTATCGTGTCCGATTATGTTTTTGCCGATTGGCTGTATAGAGCATTGGTGTTTTTAGTTATTTCTTGTCCTTGTGCTTTGGTTATCTCTGTTCCTTTAGGTTATTTTGGAGGAATAGGAGCTGCTTCTAAAAACGGAATACTTTTTAAAGGAGCCAATTTTTTAGATTTAATGACCCATGTCAATACCGTTGTGATGGATAAAACCGGAACATTAACGCATGGTGTTTTTAAAGTGCAGCATGTTTCTGCTGTAAATAATGATACAAAGCAATTAACGGCTATGGCGGCGGCTATCGAGTCTTTTTCCAATCACCCCATAGCTAAGGCAATAACAAGCTATGCCGGAGAGAAAGACCCTCAGTTTGCGGCTCATAATGTGATGGAAGTTCCCGGATATGGCTTGCAGGGAGAACTAAACGGAATGATTTTGTTGGCAGGAAATGCTAAACTGCTGAAAAAATACGATATAGCCTATGATCCGATTGTTGATGAGATTGTAGATACAATTGTTTTGATCGCTTATAACGATCAGTATATGGGGTATATAACGATTGCCGACGAAGAAAAAGAAGATGCGGCCCAAGCCATCCGCGAGATGAAAAAGTTTGGCATACAAAATACGATAATGCTGAGTGGTGATAAATCTGCAATAACTGAGAAGCTTGCCCAAAAACTTGGTGTTACAGCGGCTTACGGAGATTTGTTGCCCGAAGAAAAGGTGCGACATTTGGAGGAATTAAAAGCAAATACAGCTAATTGTATAGCCTTTGTTGGGGATGGAATAAACGACGCGCCCTCGCTGGCGTTGAGTGATGTGGGAATTGCTATGGGAGGAATGGGTAGTGATGCGGCTATTGAAGTTGCGGATGTTGTTATCCAAACCGATCAACCCTCAAAGATTTCGACTGCGATCAGTATCGCCAAATACACGAAAAGTATAGTTATTCAGAATATTATTTTTGCTATTTCGATCAAGCTGATCATACTGCTTTTAGGTGCTTTTGGGTATGCAAGTATGTGGGGAGCTGTATTTGCCGATGTTGGTGTTGCTTTGCTTGCTATTCTTAACTCGGTACGTGTATTGAGCAAACGATTTTAAAATCAGGAAAATAGTTTTTGGATTTTTGTAAGTAAAGATTCCTGTTTTGGAGGAGCAAAGAAATCTTTTTGAATACGCTCTTTGTTTTCTTCAAAATAGGAACTTGCTAATTTATAGCCTATCTGATAAATCTCGTTTATTTTATTCATTTCAAATAACGGGTATTTCCCCAGCTCAACCGATTCGATCAGGTAGTCGCATAGTTCCCGGTCGTGAAGCGAATTAGAAATCATCAGGTAATGCAAGGAACGTTCAACCATGTATTTAAAAGACCGGCTATACTTCATTGGGCATAAAGGTGTGATGTTCATTCCGATAACTTTCTCGCAGTCTTTTCGTATAGCTGAAACCGGAAGGTTTTCAAAGAGTCCTCCATCAACAAAATAACGATTGCCGATTTTTACCGGTTCGAACATGATCGGAAAAGCGCACGAGGCAAGGATTGCCGGAATAAGTTCGCCGCTATCGAAAAGAACTTTCTCTCCTTGTTCTATATCAGAAACCATAACTCGCAATGGGATTGCTAATTCTTCAAACGTTTGCGCGCGTAAATGTTTTTTTAAAAAAGAAGCTAACCCCTTTGTTTTGAAAAAACTGTTGCGGGGAATAGAGGTAGTAGCTAATTCGCCAAATTTTACATCCTTAAATAATTCCATTATTTCTTTTGAGGAATACCCATCCGCATATAATGCGCCGGCTAACGATCCGGCACTGGTACCTGAAATAATGTCCGGTTTCAATCCTATTTCTTCAAGCGCGTCGAATACCCCTAAATGCGCAAATCCACGTGCGCCGCCACCTGCCAAAGCCAAGCCTAATTTGTATTGAGGCTTTTCTGTTTTTTCTTTCATGGTTTTATTTAATAGATAAACGTTCCCATATCCATCGGGGGATAAGTTTCCAAACAAACACAAGTAATTTATACCTGTTGTCAATAACTGCTATGCGTTGTTTTTTATCGATCGCTTTCACGATCCGGAAAGCTACCCGGTCGGCTTGCATCAGCAAAGGATAGTCGCGGTTTTTTAATAAATCGGTCGCGACAAATCCGGGACGAATATCTGTAAATTTAATATCCAGTTTTTCTATATGCGCTAATTGCGCTAAAGCATCAACATAATGATTTTGGAATCGCTTCGTTGCGGAATAAGCGGGGGCAGCTCCCAGGCCCTTTGTGCCGGCAATGGAACTGATAACAGCGATATGTCCTTCCCGCAGTTCTTTGAAATAATTAAAAGCAGCGGTAAGCATACGGGTAAATCCCTCCGCGTTTGTTCGTATCGTATTGAGTTCTATCACCGGATCCAGCGCCTTGTTCTGACTGCCGATTCCTGAACTTAGCAGGAAAACATCCATCCCTCCGATTTTCTCGATCAGTCTTTCAAGCCCCCGAACTGCGTCTTCAGAGGTAACATCAATCGTTTCGTATTCGATCTGATCAGGCGCGCTGTATTGCAGTTTCTTTAAAGCCTCTTCACGTCTGCCCGCTATACCGATTCGCCATCCTTTACGAATATAACACCGGGCTATTTCTAATCCGATTCCGGAGGTAGCTCCTATGATAACGATACGTCTCATACCGCATTAATAATAGTAAGATAGGTAGTTCTGCTGATAAGGAAACCGATCAACGGCAGCTACGGTTATTTTTCCCCCTTTACGGATACATGCGAAGCTTTTCTTATATAAATCACATTTGCCAAAGTCGAAAAAGAGGGTGGGGTTGATGTGCTCTCCGTTTATTCTGATTTCAAAATGAAGATGTTCTGTTGTTGCGCGACCTGTTCTTCCTGTAAGTCCGATAGGTTGACCGGCTTGAACCGTGTCGCCGGCCTTTACCAGGTTGCGGGAGTTGTGACTGTAAACTGTTTCCAGTCCGTTGTAATGACGAACCACAATAACTTTACCATAGGCTGCATAAGGAGCCGCCATTCTTACAATTCCATCAAAAGCTGAAACAATCGTATCGTTTGCGCGGGTCTTGATATCCACCCCCGAATGCCTTCTTCTACCTCCGTACGAAGAAATTACTTTACCTCCCGGAAGCGGAAAAGCGTATTCTTCATCTCCTATCTCCTTAAAATCAATAATCATTGTATTTCCGGACGAGAAGAGCAAGGGATCTTTAGAACGTACATGCTGTTTGTCAAATGAAGAGAACCGGGTGGTGACAGGTTTCCTGTCTGCTTTATATATTTCAAGTTCCGGAGTTGGAAAGTTTACCTGTAATTCAGCAGGAGGTGTTGAGCGGTTGAGATTAGGATATACAACAGAACAAGTGCTTTCCGTGTCATACACAGTCATCCGTTGAGGAGTAGAACAGGTTATAATTCCAATTACCAAACCGGCTGAAAGAAGTAAAAACAATCCTTTTTTTAATATTGTCATCCTATGAAAGTTGTAATTCAATGCGTATATCTTTAACAGATAAACGACTTATTCACAGCAAAAATAAATAAAAAAACGCTTATTATAAAATACAGGGAGCCGATGTTTATGAAAAAGCGTACATTTGTGCTTTATTTAGAAATAACGTGAAGAAAACTATTCGTTCGTGAAATATCCATTACGTATCAAACAAACTATCAGTCAGGTCTTCCTGATTCTTTTTTTTAGCGGCCTTTTTTTACCGGTAAAATCTCAACTCTCCCAACAGGTTTTTGAGGATAACACAACGCTATCTCCCGAAAAAAATGGCGAACTTTCTATAGAGATCGATAATGTCACATTCTTTAAAAACAATGAATATGATGGAGATATAATGAAAGGATATACGCTTCCGGGGTTTTGGTTAAACACAAAGGCAACTTATCAACCGCTTACGAATATTAAACTGGAAGCCGGAGTACATACATTATATTATTACGGAACGAAACGTTATCCGACTTATGCCTATCGGGATATTGCCAAATGGAACCCGGATAGTTATCAATCGGGCGTTCGGATACTACCGTTTTTTCGCGCGCATATTGCGCTGTCAGCTCATTTTGATCTTATTTTGGGGAATATTTACGGTGGCGCCAACCATCATTTAATTGAACCGTTATATAATCCGGAGTTATGTTTAACCGCTGATCCGGAATCGGGCGCGCAAATTCTGTACAAATCAAGATTTTTTGATGCGGATATGTGGGTGAACTGGGAAAGTTTCATTTTCAGGGATGATACCCATCAAGAGGCTTTCACTTTCGGTTTGTCTTCTCGTATAAAGTATAATAATCCGCAATCCAAAGTTCATTTTTACACCCCCGTACAATTATTGGCGCAACACAGGGGAGGAGAGATCGATACTATTCAAACCAGTTCGGTGCATACGTTGATGAACGCCGCTATTGGTGTGGGTGTGGAGTGGAATACAAATTATCGGATTCTGAAGAAAATAACCGCGGAAGTAAATGGCATGGGATATTACCAGCAAGCCGGTAATTTATGGCCCCTTGATGATGGAACAGCCTGGCACGCTTCATTAGCTGCCCACCTGAGCAATTTCCGGATTAAGATGGGTTATTGGAAAGGAAACGATTTTATTTCTCTTTTCGGGATACCTTATTATGGCGCAGTTTCTACTGTCGACGAAACGCATGTTTATGTTGATCGTTCTACCCTATATGCCGGTGTTGAATACAGTTATACCTTTGGAAAAGGATACACACTTGGTGTAGATGTTGACTACTATAAGCCTAAGGCAACAGATGTAAGCCTTACAACTGCTTTTTCGGCCGGTGTTTATTTACGGATAAATCCATCTTTCCTATTGAAAAAGTATTAGTTCGTTATCTTTGTACCTGAATTTTTAGAAAATAAACAGAATGATAGATTTTAATCAAATACCATCACCTTGTTATGTGATGGAAGAGAAGCTGTTAAGAAATAATCTTTCCCTTATTAAAAGTGTGAAAGACCGTGCCGGCGTGAATATAATTCTTGCGTTTAAGGCCTTTGCCATGTGGAAAGCTTTCCCTATCATACGTGAATATATTCCTTATTCAACAGCCAGTTCGAAATTTGAAGCTCAGTTGGCTTATGAAGAAATGGGAAGCCCGGCTCATACCTATTCTCCGGCTTATACGGAAGCTGATTTTCCGAAAATATTGAAGTATAGCTCTCATATAACATTCAATTCGGTGGCTCAATTCAACCGGTTTTACCCGATGGTGCAAGCAGATGGCAATCGTGTGTCGTGCGGTATTCGCGTTAACCCGGAATATTCAGACGTGGAAACGGACCTCTACAACCCGTGTGCACCCGGATCACGGATGGGAGTTATCGCAGCAGAATTGGGGGATCAATTGCCTGAAGGAGTTGATGGACTTCATTTTCATACGTTATGTGAATCTTCTTCTTTCGATCTGGAAAGAACCCTGCAAGAAGTAGAAGCGCGATTCGGTCGTTTTCTTCCCAACATAAAGTGGCTGAATATGGGAGGAGGACATTTGATGACCCGCAAGGGATATGATGTAGAGCATCTCATTTCGTTGCTATTGGCATTTAAACAAAAATACCCCAACCTTGAACTCATTATGGAGCCGGGGAGTGCATTTGCCTGGCAGACTGGCTTTTTGCTGACTACTGTAGTGGATATTGTGGAAAATAAGGGAATTAAAACCGCGATTATTGACGCTTCCTTTACCTGTCACATGCCGGATTGTCTGGAGATGCCTTATAAACCGATGGTTCGTTTTGCTACGGATGCCATAGAAGGAAAGCCAACTTATCGCATCGGAGGTAATAGTTGTCTGAGTGGTGATTTTATGGGGGATTGGTCGTTCGACAGACCATTGGAAATAGGAGATAAGATCATCTTCGAAGATATGATCCACTATACAATCGTAAAGACCAGCATGTTTAACGGTATTCCACACCCTGCACTCGCTCTGTGGAGCCAGAACGATGAATTCGTGCTATACCGCACCTTTGGTTACGAAGATTACAAAGGCAGAATGAGTTGAATCAATATTTGACATTCTGTTTTTGTGGATAAATATCCCACAAAGGTTCTGATTCCCAATCTTGAGGAAAACCCATTGCCGCTTTGTCTATAGTTGGGTATTTGGAGAATAAGTCTATTAGCTTGGCTTTGAACGTGTTTTCTGGAGAAATAGAACACAGGAAATACTTTATAATGCTGATACGGCAATACAGCCGTCGATTGTCTGTTTTCGTAATATCAATCCATTTATATATAGGATTTCGAGGATCGGAAGGAGTGATTGCTATTTCTCGATTCCAGATACGGCTATGGTGTCCGCAATAATTCCTTAAATTTCCTAAAACCAGTATCCATGAACTCATTACCGGAACATTTAATCCGAATTGACGAGCAATTTTCTTCTTCAAACTTTCTTTCTTCAGGTTCTGATAGATTTTACAGATAACTCCTAAAGGAAGAATTTCCGCAATCATCCATGCCGGAGGATAAGTATTGCTATATGTTCTTTTAAAATGTAAAATAAATTCTTCTTTCGTTTTTCCTAATTCACTGGTTATAATATTCAATGTTTCATCGAAAAAACGCTGATTGGAGAAATTGCTTTGGTCTGTCATCCAGAAAATATTTCCTAATTCACTGCTTACTGTGTTGGACATTGCACTTCGGATGGCAACTTCAATTTTTTCAATCTCATTGAAAAGTAGTATTCTTAACTTCCGATCGAAACGATACATAGACATAGCTTTTTCAAAAGTTGCATCAACTTTGAATATATGGGCTGATTTTGGGTCATTGTACAGTGGTCGAAGATAGGAGCTTAGGCGAAAGTAGCCTATATTGGTAAGATAATTGATTGCTTTCTCTTCATTTGCAAACGAAAGTCCTCTGTCTTTTAGTACAGGGATTAATTCATTTGGTAGAGTACAGGCTTTTGGATAAGGTGTTTGGATCATAATGTATAAAAAACGACCCACCGATTTGAGCATTGCGAAGAGGCTTGGTGGGTTCTACAACTGCAAATATACGAAATTCGTTATAAACAACAAACCTTAAAGGTTAAGGATTTAGATCATTTTGAAGTTATTCCACACCTTGCATTTTAAAGACATTACTATACTAAAAAAGCGAGGGCAGTCGTAATCTGCGGCTGCCCTCGTTTTAATCTTTAAAAGGAACGTTTATTTGATTCCTAATTTGTTTTTTATTGCGCTTGGAATAGCGTTTTTATGAACTACGATATTCATGGTTTTGTAAGAAACAAATGCTTCCGAAGCATACCAAGTTCCTTTGTATTTGTTGTCTGTACCCCAAGAGTTTTTTACCATATAATATTTACCACCCTTTTGATCTTTGGCAATACCATAGATTTGCATGCCATGGTCGTCGGTGGTTTGATAATTGTCGTAAGCCTGCTGACGAAGTTCTTGCGTGATAGTTAACTCTTTACACGGACTTTCAATCATTTTTGAAATCATATCGTCTTTTTCTTTGCGACTCAATCCTACCCATCTGTCCTGATCGGATCCGGAAGTTTCCAGGGCAACAACGTCTGGAACAACAGCGATACCATTACGTGTAAAGCCTTTTTCGCTCACGTCTGAACCCCATGCGATTGAATAACCGGTATTGATCGCATTGTCGAATACCTGCATAAGTTCATTTAGCGGAAGGTTATATGATTCAGACCAACGCCAATTGTCCTGAATTTCCAAAGCGAAGCTCGAGTAAAACGGATGATGCGTGTAAGAAGTCAGTGATACATAATCGTCCGGATTAATACCTAATTCAGCAACAAAACTTTTTGGCGTATATTCTTTACCATTATACGTGAATTTTTCGGGAAGTTCGCCCAAATAAGCATCAATTGTAGCGTTAAATCCTTTTTTCCAGGCAGTTGATAATTTCCCGTTTTTATTGTCGGCAACAGCTTTTACATAAGCACCTGTTATAGCTTCCAATTCACCGTGTACATGACCGTCTTCACCATATTCCAGGCCTTTCATAACCGATTCGGGAACAATACCGTAGTTTTTCAATACGTATAGAACATCATAAAACGATCCGCCTTGCGCATAAGGAGTTATGCCATGAGTGCGTACATATTTGTCTCCTTTGTCCCGGTATGAATGATTCACAACAAACATTTCAGACAAATTGTGTTCCCCTTTTCCCATGCGGATCAATTCTGATTCAATAAAAGCCAATGCGGAATAAGACCAACATGTTCCGGTGCGATTTTGATTTTCTACGGGAGTAATCTTAAGTTCTTTAACCGGTGTAAATACATATCCTTGCTCTTCCTGAGCTGTAGCAGTAGAGAATGCTATCGCAGAGAATAAGGCTGCTGTTACAATAATTTTCTTCATTCTATATCTGTTTTTAATGATTATCCGATACAAATATACAACAACCGACCCATTCCTTCCTGTATTTTTGCTTACTTTTGCCCTTGTAGTCAAATATAATTAAACAGAGCAAATGAAAATAACCATTATTGGTGCCGGAAATATAGGTTCAGCTATAGCACATGGATTGGCTAAAGGAAGTCGTGTGAGTTCTTCGGATATAACTTGTACGGTACAAACAGAGGAAAGTTTTGACCGCTTGACGAATAATCCTGATTTCAGGTTTAAGTTAACCCGGAATAATATGGAGGCTGTGAAAGATGCCGATGTGATTATTCTTGCCGTAAAACCCTGGCGCATCGAAGAGGTGATTGCCCAAATTCGTACAGTCTTGAACTTTGACAAGCAAATCATTGTTTCCGTTGCTGCCGGAATAACTTTTGATCAGTTAAATTCTTTTCTGACCCATAAGGCCGATTATGACTATATCTCACTGCCCCCGGTTTTCCGTGTTATGCCAAATACCGCGATTGAGGTGATGAGTAGCATGACCTTTGTTTCTGCTTCTAATGCGAACGAGGAGCAAACCAACCTTGTTCTGGATCTTTTCCGCGAATTGGGTAATGCCATGCTTGTAGAAGAACGTTTGATGGGACCCGGAACAGCCCTTGCCTCCAGCGGAATAGCTTTTGCCATGCGCTATATGCGGGCGGCTATCGAAGGAGGCGTTGAGTTAGGCTTTTATCCGAAAGAAGCACAAGAAATCGTTGTTCACACGGTTAAAGGAGCCGTTGATCTGTTATTGACCAACAAATCGAATCCGGAAACCGAAATAGATAAAGTTACCACACCGGGAGGCGTTACGATTCGGGGCTTAAATGAAATGGAGCTGTCCGGCTTTACTTCTTCCGTAATTCGTGGACTGAAAGCAAGTAAATAAGTGGGCTTTTATTTTCCTGTGCTCATGATGCCTGAGTCGGTGTCTGTGTTATTCAATTTCTTTTGAACACCATTTTGCTTACGTCCGAAATTCATATTCCAGGACAATTGCAGCACAAACATCCTTGATGCATCCTCTACGCTGTTGACCTTGCGAAAAGAAGCATACTGGTTATAATTTCTGGTTTCATGCTTGGTGGTAGAAAACGGATTAAACATGCCTGCCCCAAACACCCAGTCTTTGTGTTTAAAGTTAAGCATAAGATTCTGAACATTTTCCCCTCCATTAACCTGTTCACCCCAGAATGTATTGAATGAATTATACTGTTCATACATCAAACTCCACTGTTTGTAATTGATGAACAACGATGCCCTGTAATACAGATTTGTATAGTTATGCCTGTAAGTATAGCCTTCGCTCAGGAAATAGTTGCTTCCTCCGGTCAATGAAAGATTGATTATATCACGTAAAAAACGGGTTTTGAATGTTAATGAACCCATTAACTGATGCAAATGCTTTTGGTGTTCGTTAGTCCGGATAAACCAATTCCCTTCTCGATAGGTCTCTTCCATAATTGCATCCGGGAAACTCATATACATTCCCCACAGCGAAAGGGAACTGTTGCCGAACCTGTATTCGGAATTCAGGCTGAATTTATAATAGTCGTATGGTTTTAACTCCGGATTTCCCCGTCTGATCTGCAACGAGTCAATATATTGATCCACCGAGCTAATATCAGCCAGCGAAGGTGAGTAATTCTCTATCGAGGCGTTCAACCGGACGAAGAACTTATCGACAGGGGCATACGTGAGTGAAACCGTTGGCCGGAAAGTATAGGCCTCATATTCATCTATTCCTTTCTGCTTCAACCAAGCGCGATATACGCCAACTCCGGCGGTGTAATCCACCTTGTTGATCTTCCCTGCATATTGCATATAGGCATAGGTGTTTGCTTCCTTCATTTTATTTACATGATCCATTGAGCCGGAGTATTTATTATCCACAGACGCTTGTATGTGTTTCAATCCCGCGCTTAATCGTCCCTTCTCCCATGCTTTTTCATAAATAGCTTCGCTGATAAGGGAGTATTTATCACCTTCCGCAAGAGAAGAAATATCTGTAATCATTTTCTTTTCAATCTCTTCCCGGTAGGTACGGTCATTCTCACTCCGGATGTATGTGCCGACGGCGTTCAGTATCAGGCTTTGTTTGTTTTCGAACGAATGAGACCAGTACAAGTCCACCCAGGGGCGGTCAGTTTTGTTACTGGTCCAGTCGGTCATCTGTGTTATCTGTTCCGGATGCCAACTATTCTTTAGTTTGCTATAATAATCTTCGCTATACAGTCCCCAATAATACCCTGCGGTAACATTGAAATAGTTTGTTTCGTCAGGCTGTATATTATAATTTAGTATTATCCTATGTGCGTTGTTTGTCAAATCTCCTGGTTCCGCTATTTCTTCTTTAATCAATTCACGCCCGTCTTCAAAAATAAAACGTTCTTCATTCTCTCTCCAGACATTATTGAATTTCCTGTTCATCCCTAAATAATTAATTCCGAACTCTGATTTCTTGTAGCTTAATTTTGCTGAAAGGTTGTAATTACCCATTACTTTATATGGAGATTGGATTACATTGAACGAAATTATCCCCCCGGTTTTGTGCCTCCTGACAATATAGTTGATTACAGCACCCGCATTTTCGTAACGCATTCCGGGATTTTCTATATATTCGATTCGTAATACATCCTGAGGCTGCAAAGCCATCAATTCCTGTTCGCTAACCTTTACGCCGTTGATCCTGAGTTGTATGGGTTCCTTAGTGCTAAGGGAAACTGTATTGTTCATCACATCCACATTCAAACGTGGTAATTGCAGTGTTTGCAGCAAGTTGACCCCATTGGTCGACGCCTCCATCTGTTTTTGGTTCGGGAAGATTAATTTCCGGTCGGACTTGTTGACTATATTTTGCGCGGTTATGGTAATTTCGTTTAGCACTTCCGTTCCTTCCCGCATGGTCAGCACCCCAAGATCTATTGTCTCGGTCACCCCGATTAATTCAGTAATATCCTGATATCCTATTGATGAAATAATCAATTTGTAATCACCCGGTGTGACATTAGTCAGTAGAAACTGTCCTTTCAGGTCGGTCGATGCTCCCGTTACAAAAACAGAATCGATTGTTCGCAACACTACGTTTGCAAATTCCACTGCAGTGTCATCTTCTAATTTAACTAAACCCTTAATTTGGATATTCTGGGCACAAATATAATTTGCAGTAAAAAGAAATGTAATTATAAATGTTTTCATTGTAATAAAATGTTATGTTTAACATGTCCTGTAGAACCTAATATGTCAAAAAACTTGCCTTGTTCCTGCCTAAGCTGTTTCTGCACAAAGCATCCGGTCTTTACATGTTTCGCATCGCAGTTTACCTAATGCGGATGTCACGTTTTCATCTTCATAATAATAGGTTTTCCGATATTCATCATAACAGATTTTTAACATTAAATCATTTCGTAAGTAAGCTATGTATTCAAATAGTGTGCTGCGAGACAACTCTACTTTTTTTGTCCGTTCTATCCCAGCTATAAATCCCTGGAATCTTTTCATCACATTACTAATGCTTCCATACGCGGAAGTGTTATTCAACTCGAATGTTTTATCTTTAATCATATAAGTATCCAGTATAGTCAGGTATTTTTTCATCAGGTCAATCTGTTCGGGATATGAGATATGCACTAAGTTTGAAAGTACATCCGAATTTTTATACTGATCCGTAGCACCGGGATAACCCAGAACAAAAGTAAAATCTCCTTCTTTTAACTGATTTAATGATATGGGAGCATATCTTTGGGGCTTATAAGGAATATTATCTGAAGAATAGGACGCAGGCAGGTTGTCTTCTCCGGCATAAATACGGAAAATAGCGAAATCTGCTGTATGTCTTGCCCACATCCAATTATCTTTATCTTTCCCCCATTTCCCTAAAGAAAATGGAGGAATTCCAACCAGCCGGACATCTTGGAATACCTGATACTGGTACAGATAGTATTTATTTCCCGAATATAAAGAAACGATATTCGCTTCATATCCATTTTTTTTGTCGGTGTATTGACCTTCTATTTCCTGAATTCTATGCTTTATCTCTTTATCCGGTATAGTTAAAAAAGCATCTGTATGTAAAGAATCTGTTACGTCGATCATCCTTTGTAGAAACTTTACTGACAGTCCGTCGATTGGAACCTCTCTTTTCCCTTCGGCCCAATAACCCTCAGACAGATAATCATGTTCTTTAGTTGAAATGTTCTCCACATATCGAAGCGCGCAATGATGGTTTGTCATAATCAAACCTCTCTCAGAGACTACAACTCCTGAGCAACCGTTGCCAAAACGGACTACAACATCTTTTAAACTGGGTTTGTCCTCGCTATATAATTCATCCATCGAAAGATTAAAACCTAACTCTTTTATTTCATACCAATGCAATGTGTCCAGTTTAGGCAACCACAATCCTTTTTCAGCATGCAGACAATGAATCTGAAATAGACAAATTAGTATACTTATAACTAATCGTTTCATTAGTTTTATTTTATTTACCGACACTCATTACTCCCGAATTGGAATCTTCATTATAGACTTTTTTCCTTACTGAGCCATACTTTCGTCCAAAGTTGAAATTCCATGCAAATTTCAAGATGAAGGCGCGGGACGATTCGTTTACGAAATTCGATCTGGTATTGGATGTGTATTGATTCCAGTTTTCGTTTACCCGCTTGTAATCATCCACAAAAGGATTCATAACCATCAGGCCGGCTTGTATATTCTTATACCTGTAGGTCACCATTAAACGATGCATATTCTCTCCGCCGGTAAGTGTTTCGCCAAAGAAGTTGTTCCAACGGCTTTGTATATCGAATAGGGCCATAAAATTTTTATACTGGGCCATTACCTGACCTCGGTAAAACCAGTTGCTATAATTGTGGCGGTAGGTTTGTCCCTCGCTTATGTAATGATTAAGACCTCCGGTTAACGAGAATTGGAGGATATCCCACCACGGGGCAGTCTTTAACGTTATAGACGACCATATCTTCTGCATTCGCTCCTGGTTTTCATAGGTGCGTATGAATGTTCCATTCTCACGGTAAGTCGTTTCCATAACCGGGTCGGACATGTTTATATAAGTCAGATTACCGACAAGCGAGAATTTTCCGAACCGGTATTCCGTATCAAAATCCAACTTATACATTTTATAAGGCGACAGTTCAGGATTACCCCGTTGTGTCAGTAGCGAGTCGATGGATTGTGTGACAGCGCTTAATTCTGAAAGGGAAGGAGGGACGTTTGCTAGTTCACCTTTCGCCCTCATGTAAAACCGATTTGAAAAGCCGTAGTGCAATGACAGTCGGGGGCGGAATAGGAATGTTTCGTAGTCGTCCTGCCCATCTTGTTTAAACCAGGACCGGCTCAGGCCGACTCCTGCGCTGTATGTCAATCTTTTTATCTTTCCCTGATATTCTGTATAGAGGTACGATTCAGCCTGTTTCATTCTCGTGTCGATGGGGTTTGCCCCCATATAGCTGTTATCTGCCAATGCTTGTGTGTGCTTGCCGCCTGCGCTTAACCTGCCGGTTTCGAATTCTTTTTCATATATGGCTTCTCCGATCAACGAATATTTATTTCCTTCCACATCCGTGTTTATCTGAGTGACCGGGATGTTGTTCCAGACTTCGCTGTAGCTGCGTTTTTCATTTGTCCTCATATATGTTCCGACAAGATTAAGGACAAAACTTTGTTTGTTTTTTAACTGGCGCTGATAATATAAATCCAGTGAAGGGCGATACGTCCCATTATCAGTCAGGTCTGACATCTCTACCACATGATCCGGCCGTTCGATCGTATAAAGATTGCTTTTGAAATCTATATGGGGTTGCATATATGCATATAGCCTCATTGTAGCGTTGAAGTAATATTTTTCCGGTTCCTGGTAATTGTAGTTTAGCGAAGCGCTATGTCCTTGTTCGGTTGCCCGTCCAGGTTTTCCCTTCTCGTAGCGGTGCATCTTTGTATTGTCTTCAAAACTGAATACTTCTTCGTTTGTACGCCAATATTCAAAGAAATCCCTGGCCCAGAAATCATAGTTGAGGCCGAATTCCGATTTCTTGCTATTAAACTTGGCCGAGACCTGATCTTGGGCAAACATAAGGTGGGGAGATTGCATCAAGTCCATGCTGACTGAACCTCCGGATTCATGTCGCCGCGTGATATAATTGAGTACGGCATCGGCATTGCCGTACCTCAATCCCGGACTTTCAATGTATTCGACGCGGACAATGTCATGCGGCTGAAGGGCCACCAAATCACTATTCGTGACTTCTACTCCGTTAATCCGCAACTGAATATTCCCTTGTCCGACCAAGGAGATCGTGTTTTTCATCGGATCGATCTGTATACGGGGTAACATCATTGATTGCAGCAATGCTACTCCGTTTGTAGATGTCTTCAATTGCCTTTCCGTTGGAAATAGAATCTTCCGGTCAGACTTATTCGCAATACTGGAAGCAGTAACAGTTACATTCCCCAAGTCTATTGTAGCGGAGCGCAGATTTAATTCGCCTAAATCTACCGACGCCGATAAACCTTCCAAGTCAATTATATTGTTCTCATAGCCGATAGATGACAATACTAACAGGTAGTTACCTTTTGCGATTTTTTCTAAAGAGAAACTACCTTTTAAGTCGGCTGTTGTCCCTGTAACAAATATAGAATCTTTTGTTTGTAATACGACATTCGCAAATTCAGCGGCAGTGCCGTCATCGAATTTGACTACGCCCTTAATCTGGATGTTCTGAGCAAAGACTCCTTTTACTGTTAACAGGAATAGTAATACCAATAGTTTTTTCATGTTTGATTAATATTAATTATTTTCACCAGAATTTTAATGAATCAATGAACTCATCTTGACTTTTTTATTTTAAAAATTTTCTTCAATAAAATCACCATAAATGCGATATAGTTAAACGCTTTCCAACTTGATACAGTTGTATCAAATCTATTAAGCAAAGTTCTGAAAGAATCAAGCCAAGCATTGGTTCTTTCGATGGTATATCGTTCTTTATAAAGTAATTCATCCAGTATTTTGTTATCATTATCTCCTCCGTTTCTGTCATTAAAATCAACATTTGCAATGATACCATGTTTGAAACATGCCTCCCTGAACTCTTTAGAATCAAAACCTGCATCAGCATTGATAAACAATCCATCAACACTTATTTCGGCCTGTCTTAATGTGGCAAATAATTCATCCAATGAGCTCTCAATATTATACAAGTCATGGCGGTTGCCTGCTACAGGATTAGATAGAGCTAAAGGTATTCCCATACTGTCAGTAAAATACAAGGCATTGGTTGTTTTCTTGCTTTTGCGACCTTGGTAAGCAACCTCTTCCCCTCCTTTCAATGCCGGCGTATGGCTTCCATCAATATCCGCACTAGATAAATCCAGTTTTGTTTTATGGGTGGACAAGAGCAGAACCCAACAGCAATGCCAATCTCCTTTTTTACACCATTTGCGAAAATGTCCGAAAACTGTTTTATAACTCAGAACTACTTTAGAAAAAAGACTTTCTACCGGAAGAAACTCCCACTGAATCCCCGTCTTCAACTTGTATATTATGCAATTAACTATTTCGATAAGACAACTTTTTGTCTTAAAACCTCGTTTTGCTACTGATAAATGAGGTAATATCTCGTTTTCAATTATATCTTTGTCAAGTACTTTGTACATAGGAAGCGTTTTTTATTTGTTTTTTAGCGATTACAAAATTAACGCTTCCTTTTTTTTCTTTGACTATCTAAAAGTCAAGATGACTTCATTGTGTCATACAAACATAGGAAGACAATGCTGAATATTAATGAAAATAACGTCTACTTGATGCGGACAAAGGATTTCAGTTAATCGGTTCATTATCTGTCTGTTTTAGAAAATAGGAGAGAACGAAATGCGGACAATTGGTTTCCTAATACTTTTTCAAATACATATCGAGTGCCATATTGTCTGTTAAGAAATTATCCTTTTGCTGATTTATGCGTTCGCGGATGCGATACTTCTTTTTGGTAATAGAGGGAGCGGAGATGGAAAATAATTCCGCTATCTGCGAAGTGGTCAAGCCGATCCTGATCAGGCAACAGACCTGAATGTCTTCGTTGGTCAAAAGGGTGAACTCTTCTCTCAAACGCCGGTAGAATCGATTGTATAATATGTCTATGCTTTCAAAGATATATGTCCAGTTTGGAGTGTTCCGTGGTTTTTCCCGCAAATCCCTGAAAAGGTCCACATGGTTGTTTATATAGTCAGTCAGAAACTGCTCCCTTTTTTTTAGCGACAGGTTTTGTTTTGAAAGTTTATCCGCCGTAAAGACCCATTCATCGTATTCCTTAACAGAATGGGCGTATTTATTTATCTCTTGTTGGAACTCTGTATTCTGACTTTGCAGGTACTTGATACGATCGCGTAAGCTGTTAATTTGTTCAGATTGATTGTTGACAAGCCCTTCCAGACCTCCTTTTGCTTCCAATTCTTCGGAATAATCCTGGATCAGTTCCTGATTCTCCCTGATAGCCACTTCATTATCGTGGAGCTTGGCTAAATATCGCTGAACTTCTTCCTGAGCCTTCCTGATATGTCTTTCTTGCAGCCAGAGCTTCCGTTGATAAATAATCGCTATACTGCTCACCAGAAGAATAAATAAGATACCCGCCCCAAGAACCGCCTTCTGCAACCGGTCATTTTTCAGGAGCAAGTCTTTACGTTCATTATCTAATTTCTCATTGTCGTATTTTACCTGTACTTCTGCTATTGCTTTGGTCTTATCTATGTTTTTGATAGAATCATTATAAATAAGGTATTCTTCATTGTAGTCTATGGCTTCTATATAATTACCCTGTTTTTTAGCAATCAAATATAACATCATATTCGCACCACGAATTATATAAATATTTGAGGTCTGCAAAGCATCTTTCAAATAGAATATAGCAGAATCTAATTTTTCTATTTGATAATATGCTGTTCCTACATTTAGCCTGTTTTGGGCCAAATTTCTGATGTTTCCCTGTTGTATATTAAGCTGTAATCCTTCTTTATTATATCTTAAAGCCTTTTCATAATCACCTTTAGCACGGAAAAGAACACCAAGATCACCAATGCACATAGCTTCTGCATATAAGTCATTTATTAATCTCGCGTTTTCGAGTGAGCGTTCAAAATAATATTGAGTGCTGTCCCATTCCGCACATTCCGCAAATGAGCGTCCTAATTCGGAGTAGGCATGAGACAGAATATCTCCTTTGGATGCTTTTAAAGCATAATGTATTCCTTCTCTAAATTCTTTAAAAGCGATATCGTATAGTTGTTGGTTGCGATATATTCGTCCCAATGTCTGACACACCAATGATGCAAACAGAGGTTCATCAAAATAGTTCAACAAATCTTTCACCTTAACATAGCAAAGCGCCGCTTCATCTTCTTTATTCAAATCCTGTAATATCTGCCCTTTATAGAACCAGGCTTGAGCCTTTCTGCGCCAATCGTTTTTTGAATCAAAATATTGCAGGGCTATATTAATTAATGAGTCTGAGGTATGCTTTATGTAGTTTTTGTCTCGTGCCTGGGTGTAGAGCAAGCACCAGGTGGCGTCGTTCAGTTTGTCTGAAGGTGCAGGCTTCGGCATTTTCTCCAGCAAGGCTAAAGCACTGTCCGGATGTTCCCACATAACAGCTTCTACCAGATCAAATTCCGACAATACGGATTCTGTTGTTTTATTGCAGGAGAAAGTTAAGCATACACATAATAATAGTATTAATATATAGCATGATCGCATATTGACATAGCATTAATCGGTTAGCCTCTGCAATATAGGAATATTTATTTCTGAATAACAATAATTGTTGGATTTTTCTGTGCATATTAAAAGAAACAATCCACTGTCATCCTGAGCCTGTAGAAACATCTCATCCTGTCTGACTATTCTTAAACGAAGCTTAATGCAGAGATCTCTCCACTTCGGTCGAGATGACAGGGTGGGTGGTTCCTTCCCATTGTCATGTTGAGCCTGTCGAAACATCTCATCCCGTCTGACTATTCTTAAACGAAGCTTTATGCAGAGATCTCTCCACTTCGGTCGAGATGACAGGGTGGGTGGTTCCTTCCCACTGTCACCCTGAGCTTGTAAGAAACCATCCTTTTGCTTCGTGTGATGAATATTAAGTTGCAATGGCGATAAACATTTTTTTGCTGTTTTTTAAGTTAAAAACAGTGTTTGGTCTTGGTTTTTTTTGTGTGTTTTTAATTTCTTGATAATCAACTTGTTGTGGGTGTTGAAAAACATAAAGGATATTTTTTCAAACATAAAGGATATTTTTGGAAAAATAAAGGATGTTTTTTAAAATATATAGTATTGTGAAAAAACGCTTCTGCATTATGGGTGAATTTGAATTGTTAATATGTTGGAATTAACATATTGACCGAACAAATTTTTCCTTTTGGGTTTAAAAGAGGGGAGGCCTTTATTTTTATTGGACGCGATTAATAATCGCCTTTTTTATGTATGTTTGTCCTTCGTTTATTTATTAGTACAAACAAGCGCAAATTAGGATATTAAATGGATTCAATCAAACAAATATACAGAATAGGACATGGGCCATCCAGTAGTCATACGATGGGACCAAAACGTGCTGCTTCTATTTTTGGAGGTCGCCATCATGGTGCAAACCGTTTTGAAGTGACTTTATACGGAAGTCTGGCTGCCACAGGAAAAGGACACTTAACCGACAAAGCTATTTTAGAAGAATTGGAACCGATAGCTAAAACAGCCATAATCTGGGAGCCAAGGGTATTTTTGCCTTTTCATCCGAACGGAATGAAGTTTGAAGCATTTACTGACGAGAATGAGGTGAGGGAATCGTGGACTGTATTTAGTATTGGCGGAGGAACATTGGCTAACGAAGACTTTAATGAGCAAATGTCGGCCCGTGTTTATGAAATGGAGAATATCCGCGAGATACAAACATGGTGCGAAAAATCAGGACATTCTTATTGGGAGTACGTAGAGCAGAATGAAGGTTCTGCTATCTGGGATTATTTGGCGGAAGTGTGGGAAGTTATGCAAAGAACTATTGTGCGTGGTTTAGAAACCGAGGGCATTTTGCCCGGTGGGTTAGGATTGCGCCGCAAAGCTTCAGACTATCTGATTCGTGCTAAAGGATATGGAAGTAATATCCGTAGCCGGGGTATGGTATATGCCTACGCATTAGCCGTATCGGAAGAAAACGCCGGAGGTGGAGAAATGGTGACAGCGCCTACCTGCGGTTCATGTGGTGTGCTTCCTGCCGTATTGTATTATTTAAGAGAGTCGAGAGAGTTTCGTGATTCCCGCATATTAAGGGCTTTGGCTACGGCCGGTCTTTTTGGCAATGTGGTAAAAACAAACGCTTCCGTATCCGGAGCCGAAGTAGGTTGTCAGGGTGAAGTGGGAGTAGCATGTGCGATGGCTGCCGCTGCCGCAAGTCAGCTGTTCGGTGGAACACCCGCGCAAATTGAATATGCCGCTGAGATGGGATTGGAACATCATCTGGGCTTGACCTGCGATCCGGTATGCGGCTTGGTGCAGATACCTTGCATTGAACGAAATGCATTTGCTGCCGCCCGTGCGCTCGATGCCAATACGTTCTCGAACTTTTCGGACGGAAGACACCGTGTAAGCTTTGATCAGGTAGTAGAGGTAATGAGGCAAACAGGAAATGACTTGCCGAGTCTATATAAAGAAACATCAGAAGGAGGTCTGGCGAAGCATGTACTGACCTGTTAAATTAAATTATAAATTATGAACTATTTGTATTTGAGTGTATTGTCTTTAGGTATTTTACTGGCTTCTTGCGGTCAATCCGGGAAAAAAGAAGAAGTTGTAAAGAGTGGGAATCCGATTTTTGAAGGGTGGTATGCCGACCCTGAAGGAATTATCTATGATGATACATATTGGATTTACCCGACGTGGAGTGATTTGTATGAAAATCAGACTTTCTTTGATTGCTTTTCTTCAAAAGACCTGATAACCTGGACAAAGCACGCCAATATTCTGGATAACACTGAAGTGAAATGGGCTAAACGGGCTATGTGGGCTCCTGCTGTGTTTCGTGAAGACAATAAATATTACTTGTTTTTTGGTGCGAATGATGTGCACGAAGGCGAAGTAGGCGGGATAGGTGTGGCTGTTGCCGATCGCCCTGAAGGTCCGTATAAAGATTTGCTTGGCAAACCGCTTATTAACGATATTGTAAATGGGGCACAACCTATTGATCAATTTGTTTTTAAGGATAAAGACGGTACATATTATATGTATTATGGCGGCTGGCGTCATTGCAATATGGTGAAACTGAATGATGATTTTACCGGTTTAGTACCTTTTGAAGATGGGGAGATCTATAAAGAGGTTACACCGGAAAGCTATGTGGAAGGACCGTTTATGTTTATTAAAGACGGCAAATACTACTTTATGTGGAGTGAGGGAGGATGGACCGGACCGGATTATTCGGTTGCGTATGCTATCTCTGATTCTCCTTTCGGACCTTTTAATCGTGTGGGAACAATTCTACAGCAGGATATGGAAGTGGCAAGAGGAGCGGGGCATCATTCTGTAATGCAAATTCCGGGTACTGAGGAATATTATATTGTATACCATCGCCGTCCGATTGGTGATGACACACGCGATCACCGGGAGACCTGTATAGAGCAAATGACCTTTGATGAGAATGGATTTATTAATCCTGTGAAAATAACTTTTGAAGGTGTAGAGAAAAGAGAAATAAAATAAAATACCGTCAAAAGCATGGAATAACTTGCTTTCCATGCTTTTGACGTATACCAACCTTTGCTATCCGTGATTTTATAATGAATACATCAGTTGATCCAGCATCAATGGAAATTCTTCTTCTTCAATGCCTGCTACTAACAAATCTTCTTTGTCTTCGTAAAAAAGTTCTTTGAAACGATTTATGTCTCCGGACTCAAGTCGGATTGCCTCCTTGTAAAACGCTAACGCGCCTTTTAAATTTTGCAAAGCCCATTCGGTATGACCGGCATTGAGATAATCTTGTGAGGAGGCAGACTCTTCCATAATTTTCTTATAGTAATTTCTTGCCTGATCGTATTTGCCGATCAAAAAAGAACACCAGGCAATCGGGCGCCATGTTTTATGGCTTTTGTTGTCTAAATAATCAACCTTGTAGTAATATTTCAAAGCCTCATTGTAGTCTTTGAGTTCCAAATAACAATGTCCGATACTACTCAAAACGGACAGATTGTCGGGCTGGAGTTTGTCGTATCGTAAATAATATTTCAGCGCATCCTGGGGTAGTTTTAACGCTTTATAGCAAAAAGCTATCCTGCGAGTAAGCCATTTATCCGGTGCGATAATGTCAGCATGCAGATAATCATCCAACGCACCTTCAAAATCACCATTCATTTGTCGGCAATATCCGGTCTTTTGAAAGAGCATAGCGTTGTCCATCTGCTCATTAGCCAGCCGGTCATATATAGCCAGTGCATCAGCGAAATAATTTTTGTGTAAATAGTATTCTGCAATGATGGTCAGACTTTCTTCGTCGGATAAATATGGTTTTAAAATATCCAGATTGTGAAAATCGAGAGGGAAAGAGAAGATATCATCAAAGTCGAGATGAGCTGGATGTAGCTTATGGAAACGATATAGATCCTGTATGTATTGACTGGCAAGGGTTGCCGTGTTGTCAATATTACTTAGCAGTTCCTCTTTATTTTGCTTTAACATCTCTTCCGCCTGACTGCTGAATTGCCCTATCATCAACGAACGGTGACTTTCGGGTAATTGCATGACGCTTAAATAGAGTGAATATTTATCCGAATTACACATAAACGGGGCAGATTCAAGCAGGTTCAATATCTGGCTTGTTTCTTTATCTGTTGAACCCGGACTATGAAAAATAGACAAATTAGGGTTGAAAGGTAAAAACCAATTGGCAATTTTAGAGAAAAACGAGAAAGATTTCAGATGAGTAAAAGTAGAATGCATTACATCGGCACCTTCCTGTTGAAGCTCGCTGAATTCTTCAATTTTCTTACTTATTTCACTTCCTTCCAGCATTTCCATCCACTCCGGGTTCATGCCTTCGGTAAGTTGTTCCGGATTGATGTTTGTAAAATCTGTCTTCTTATTTATACGCGCATTCAGTTTTAACATCTCCGGGATAATCTCGTCTTGTAACTTCCGGGTTATCTTTTCCGTTTCTCTTGCCAGAATAAAACGTAATGTAATTGTACGTACGGTTTTTATAAACTGCCCATTTTCAGATAAAAATCCTAATCTGTCGTAAATTGCCGGATAAAGCTTAATTCGGTTTCTATAGAAATAAAGGGTGAGCAGAATACCAATATAGGCTCTTACCCTGATTTCATTGTGTATGTGCGAAGCCGCGTCAAAAAGAAGCATGATTTTATTGTTGTCAAACATGGTTTGAAGTCCCAATGTAAGAGCTGAAACAATCTGACATCCGATATGATGAGGCAAGGCGTTATCTGCGAGAATCGCTTTAATCTCTTCGGTATCCTGTAGGCTTAATGTGTCAGAAAGCCATATTCGGTTGAATAGATCCGTCAGGCTGTTCTCGTATCCGAGTTGATTGTCTACTTCTACCTCTGTTTTGAGTTGCTTGTGCGCCTGATCAAAAGAAGGAAAAAGCGTTGTGCCGGTATTTCGGAGATACATATAATAACTCAAAGTAGATTCTTTTCCGAGTAAGTCTCTTTTTATGGCATCAGCCAACTCGTAAGATTGCGTCTGCAATGATCTGTAGATATGTTCCTGCATCGGATCTTTCGCCCCTTCAGTACGATAGCGAAGCATGTTTCGATAGGTGTCATGAATGTCATTAAGCCTATCCTGAAAAGAAAACAACCGGTTTCCGGAAATTAGTCCTTGTAATGTGTCCAGCGCATTTTTTAACTCTTTACTGTCTAATGATCCGATAGCCCGGTTGCAAGCTTGGTTTATTTCTTGTTGTGTCATATTTGTCGAATAATATGGTCTGCCAAAAATATAGTATTTAGCCTAAAATTCCTATCTTTGCGCACTTATAATAAAATTAGCAGATGAAGAATATTCGCAATTTCTGTATTATTGCCCATATTGACCATGGGAAGAGTACCTTGGCCGACCGTTTGCTTGAATATACTAAAACCGTAGAAGGCAAAGATTTGCAGGCGCAGGTTTTAGATAGCATGGATCTGGAACGCGAACGTGGTATTACTATAAAAAGTCACGCCATACAGATGAAATATAGTATTGAAGGAGAAGAATACATTCTGAACCTGATCGATACTCCGGGGCATGTTGACTTTTCGTATGAGGTGTCTCGTTCGATTGCCGCTTGTGAAGGTGCTTTGTTGATTGTTGATGCGGCTCAGGGTATTCAGGCCCAAACGATCTCCAATCTGTACATGGCTATTGAGCATGATCTGGAAATTATTCCTGTAATAAATAAAATCGATTTGCCGAGTGCAATGCCGGAAGAGGTAGAAGATCAGATTGTGGAATTACTCGGTTGCCCCCGTACGGACATAATTCGCGCGAGTGGTAAAACAGGTGAAGGCGTTTATGCTATTCTGGATGCTATTATCAATAGGGTACCTGCACCCAAAGGTGATCCCGACGCACCGCTTCAATGCCTTATATTTGACTCGGTGTTTAACTCTTTCCGTGGTATTATCGCATACTTTAAGGTTGTAAACGGTGTGATACGTAAAGGAGATGTTGTGAAGTTTATCGCGACGGAGAAAGAGTATGAAGCCGATGAAGTTGGTGTTTTAAAACTCGGTATGTCTCCTCGAAGCGAAATTCGAACGGGAGATGTAGGGTATATTATCTCCGGTATCAAAACATCAAAAGAAGTGCGTGTGGGAGATACGATTACGCATGTTAAGAATGGAGCAAAAGAAGCTATTTCCGGTTTTGAAGAGGTGAAACCAATGGTTTTTGCCGGTGTCTATCCGATCGATAGTGAAGACTTTGAAAACTTGCGTTCGTCACTTGAGAAACTACAATTGAATGATGCTTCTCTTACGTTTCAGCCGGAAAGTTCCGCGGCATTGGGCTTTGGTTTCCGTTGTGGATTCCTTGGCTTATTGCACATGGAGATAATCCAGGAACGGTTGGACAGAGAGTTTAATATGGATGTGATCACTACGGTGCCCAACGTGTCTTATCAGGTATACGACAAGAAAGGGAATTGCATGGAAGTACACAATCCGAGCGGGCTGCCGGATATAACCTTGATTGATCATATAGATGAACCTTATATTCGTGCTTCCGTTATTACCAATACGGCTTATATAGGGGCGATTATGACACTTTGTCTGGGAAAACGGGGTATCTTGTTAAAGCAGGAATATATCTCGGGAGATCGTATAGAAATCCACTACGACATGCCGTTGGGCGAGATAGTGATAGATTTTTACGACAAACTGAAGAGTATCTCTAAAGGATATGCTTCTTTTGATTATCATATACACGACTATCGCCCAAGTAAGTTGGTGAAATTAGACATTTTGCTGAACGGAGAATCGGTTGATGCTTTATCTACGCTGACACATTTTGATAATAGTGTCAATTTCGGCCGTCGTATGTGTGAGAAGCTGAAAGAATTGATTCCGAGACAGCAATTTGACATAGCGATTCAGGCCGCGATCGGAGCGAAAATTATCGCCCGTGAAACAATTAAAGCAGTAAGAAAAGATGTGACCGCGAAATGTTATGGCGGCGATATCTCCCGTAAACGCAAATTGCTGGAAAAGCAGAAGGAAGGGAAAAAGAAAATGAAACAAATCGGTACCGTAGAAGTGCCTCAGAAGGCTTTTCTTGCCGTGTTGAAATTGGATTAATTTATTTTTTTATTTGTTTGTGCAGCGTTTTGGCATACTTTTTTATCTTATATATACATAAGACGTAATATAAAGGATTTATCCTATAGTTAAAGTATCTGTAGATACTTGATTTATATTGTTTATTGTTTATATTTGTGTATGATAGGTATAAAGAAAATCGTTAATTGTTTGTTGCCGGTTAAACCTTTACCTTTCATCTTTAGTCAAAGGAATAAGATAGTCGTTTATTAATTAAAGTAGAGGAGAAACAAAAATGAAACTTAAGAAATTAACATCTTTATTGATGATGGTTCTGGTAGCGATGAATGTGGCTGCTCAGGATGAATTTTTCGATGATGTGTATTTCTCTTCCGGCAAAGATAAAAAACAAAATAAAGTAGAAGAGAAAGTAATTCCCCAATCACGTACACAAGCGAACGCGGTAAGAACTGCAACTACAGAACGTAGTGTGGATGAATATAACCGTCGTTATCTTCCGGAAGAAGAATACGTGTATGAAAATACAGACACGCTTGTGATTGAGGAAAACGGACGTCGTTCGGATAATGAATATACGGAACGAATCATTCGATACCACTCTCCGAGTAAAATAACAATTGCAGGAGCAGATCAGGTTGATCTATATTTGAGTGATGGTTATTATGGCTACGGCTATGAGGCTTATGATAATGGTTATGGAGGAGCAAATGTAAGCTTTAACGTAAATGTTGGAAATAGCTGGGGCTACGGTGGCTACGGTGGATGGTATGATCCTTGGTATTATGGTTACAATCCTTGGTATTCTTCTTATCATTATCGTCCTTGGAGCTGGGGCTTCGGTTGGGGCGGTTTCTATGCAGGATTTTATTCTCCATGGCATTATGATCCTTGGTATTATGGTGGATACTACGGTGGTTATTATGGCGGTTATTACGGCCATCACCATCATCATTATTATCCAAGTTATAATAATAGAGGTTATTACAGCAGTAGTCGCAGATCAACTGCTTATGGACGAGATGATCGAACCGGAGGACGCACAGGTTCTGCATATAGCAGTTCACGCACCTCTACAAGTTCGCGCAACTCCAGTGTAAACAGAAGTTCTTCTTTAAGATCAGAGAGTATAAACTCAATTGATCGGGCTAACAGAGAACGTAATAATTCAAGTATTCGTTCAGGTGCAACCTCTAATTCAACACGTGAGTCATCATCTGTTCGTTCTTCAAGCACAACACGTAATAGTGACTCAAGAATTAATAATTCGGGTACTTCTACAAGAAGTCAACAAAGAGTTGCTACTCCAAGAACCGGAAGCAGCAGTAATCGCTCAGCGACTCAATCTTCTTCAAGCGGAAGTCGCAGAAGTTATTCTGCACCAAGTACAGGAAGTAGTCGTTCGAACTCATACAATAATAATAATTCTTCTTCTTCTTCCGGAAGCTCAAGATCATACAATAGTTCTTCTTCATCCGGTAGTTCACGCTCAAGCGGAAGTTTTAGCAGTGGTGGAGGCAGTAGTCGTTCTTCTTCCGGTTCATCCGGTGGTGGAGGTAGCAGTCGCTCCGGTGGCGGCGGTGGTGGACGCTCCAGATAAATTGAAATATTGAGATTCTAAACAAAAGGGCATAATTAATGCCCTTTTAATATTGAACTGAAAAGTATAAGATGATGAAAAAGATTGTAAGTTTATTCATGTTTGTATCTCTTATAGGTAGTGGAAATGTTTTTGCGCAAGCCGAATTTGACGCATATAAATACTCACAACTGGATATACAGGGTACAGCTCGGTATTCAGGTATGGCAGGAGCTTTTGGAGCCTTAGGGGGAGATATCTCTTCTATGACAACAAATCCGGCAGGACTTGGTATATACAGAAGTTCGGAAGTTGTAACTACATTAAGTCTTTCTTCTATTCAAACAAAGAATGATTGGTCGGGTGCTAAAACCGATTTAGGGAAGACTAAATTTAATTTTGATAACATAGCTTATGTTGGTTATTTTCCGACAGGTAATTACTCCGGAATAAAAAGCTGGAACGTAGGGTTTGCATATAATCGTGTGAAGAACTTTAATAGGCATTATAAGATGTCCGGCAAGCAAGACTGGTCTGTGGCGGATTATATTGCTGACTTGACTAATATTTATGCTGGAGGGGATGGAAAGTATACCGGAGATAATTTATGGGCAACGCAAGATTATAATCCCTATACTTCTTATAACCCTCTCTCTGTAGTTGGTTATAGTGGTGGATTTATTGGTGCCGATGACCCTAAGGTGGTAGGTGGGTTTTATAATGCTTTTAGTGATGAAACAGGACTTTGGCCGTTAAACTCATCCAACCTTGAAGTCGTTGAAAAAGGAGCGATTGATCAATATGATTTCTCATTTGCAACGAATATATCTGACGTAGTTTTTCTGGGAGCAACATTTGTTTTGACAGATATTGATTATGGATACAGATCTTATTATGATGAGGATTTTGGACATGGAGATTATTTGCTTTTAGATAATGCCATGTCAACTGAAGGGAATGGTTATTCTTTTAATATAGGAGCAATTGTTCGTCCGGTCGACTACCTGCGATTAGGGATAGCCTATAATTCACCAACCTGGTATAAATTGACCGATTATTTTCTTGCGGATGCAGAGTCTGTTATTGCAGATGAAAAAATAACTGAAAAAACACCGTCAGGTGCTTTTGATTATAAATTAAAAACAAATGATCGCTGGATATTTAGTGCTGCCGGTTTTATTGGTCAATATGGGTTAATAAGTGTTGACTACGAATTAAACAACTATAAGAATATGCGTTTGTCTGATGCCGACGGCCGTGATTTTAATGATAATAAGTTTATAAAACAAGACTTTAAATCGGTCGGCACATTGCGTATAGGTGCTGAGGCTAAAATTACGCCTCAATTCTCAATAAGAGCAGGGGGTGCATGGATGAGCAGCCCTGTAAGTAATGAAATAAAAGATGGAAAAGTTGAAGTAATAACCGCGGGAACAATTCCTCATTATACAGTAGATAAAGGTACCGATTATTATACAATTGGTTTAGGCTATCGTTTCACTCCTCGTTTCTACGCCGATTTAGCTTGTGTTTATAAACAATACAAAGAAGATGTATATGCTTTCTCGAAAACGTTTATAAACGAGAATAATGTTGACGTTGTTTTTGTTGATTCAACTCCTTCTTCAATGAAAACAAACACAACACGTGTTTCATTAACTTTAGGATATAAGTTCTAAATTATAGCTTTGTAAGGAAATGTCCCTGATTTGTACTGAAAAGTACGGATCAGGGACATTTTTTGTTGATTTTTGATGGAATAGTTGTTTATTACAAATTATTGTTGTTTTTTTGCAAACAATAAATATTATATAACCATTCTAAAAATAATTGCCTATTGCATAACATTACTTAATAAAATCCTAAAATAGAAAGTAATGAATACATTGAAAAAGATGACCGATGAGGAATTGGTTGTCCTTTATGCGGAAGGTAATAATGCCGCTTTTGACGTTCTTTTGAATCGCCACAAAAGCAATATCCATTCTTACATTTATTTTATTGTACGTAACAGAGATTTAGCAGAAGATATTTTCCAGGAAACTTTTGTTAAAGCTATTGTAACTATTAAACAAGGTCGCTACACCGAAAATGGTAAGTTTAAGGCTTGGATTACCCGTATTGCCCATAATTTAATTATTGATAATTTCCGCCAGGAGAGAAGTGAAAATACAATCTCTAATGATGATGTAGAGGTTGATTTGTTCAATAACATGAAGCTGTGTGATGGAACTGTTGAAGATCACTTAGTGAATCATCAGGTGCTTTCTGATGTTAAAAAACTGGTTCAACACTTGCCGGATAATCAAAGGGAGGTTTTAGAAATGAGGTATTATCAGGATTTGAGTTTCAAAGAAATTGCGGATATAACCGGTGTAAGTATTAATACTGCTCTTGGACGTATGCGCTACGCGATACTGAATATGCGGAGAATGGCAAACGAAAACAGAATGGAGCTTTCATTGGCCTGAAAAAATATTGTTCTCGTACAATAAGGTAGTAAACCCTTCGTTTATTAGGTATAAATAAAATAGTTGCCTATGAAGAAACTTTCTACCAGATCTATGAAGCATAAGAACAATAGGAATGAAGTTAATAATGAAAAGAAAACTTCTCCGCATAAAAAAACAGTTGATTTTTTAACTCAGTTTGCGCGAGTATATTGTTCGGAAAAAACATTTCATGCAGGACCTTGTAATTTTGTCCTGAACTAAAAAGAGAGAGAGATTCATTTTGAGTCTCTCTCTTTTTTAACGTGATTGTTTTTAATGAAAAAACAGCTGTTTCAGAGAAGTTTTAATTGACCCATCAATCCGTTGGCTGTTTAGAATAAAAGCCGTAAATTTGCACCAATTTTTAAGAGCAAGATAAACTACGACAAAATGAGTAATAAATTTGCCGAATATTCGAAATTTGATTTATCGAATGTAAATAAAGAGGTGCTAAAGAAATGGCAGGAAGGTGATCTCTTCCGGAAAAGCCTCGCTATTCGTGAGGGACATCCTTCATTTGTTTTTTACGAAGGACCGCCTTCTGCAAATGGAATGCCCGGTATCCACCATGTGATAGCTCGTTCGATTAAAGATATTTTCTGCCGCTATAAAACAATGAAAGGCTTTCTTGTTGAGCGAAAAGCAGGATGGGATACGCATGGGCTACCTGTGGAGCTTGGTGTGGAAAAATCTTTAGGTATAACGAAGGAAGATATTGGCAAGAAGATTACCGTCGCGGAATATAACGCAGCTTGCCGCAAGGACGTAATGAAATTCACCCGTGAATGGGAAGATCTGACTCAGAAGATGGGATATTGGGTGGATATGGACGATCCTTATATCACCTATGATAATCGATATATCGAAACGTTGTGGTATTTGCTTAAGGAATTGTATAATAAGAATTTACTATATAAGGGATATACAATTCAACCTTATTCTCCTGCTGCAGGAACTGGATTGAGTACTCATGAACTGAATCAGCCGGGTTGCTATCGTGATGTAAAAGACACGACTTGCACGGCGCAATTTCATATTGTAGATCCGAAGCCGGAAATGACAGGGTTTGGAGACGCCTATTTCCTTGCCTGGACAACTACTCCCTGGACGTTGCCTTCAAATACAGCACTTTGTGTTGGACCAAATATCACATATATAGCTGTACAGTCTTATAATCCATATACCGGCGTACCGATGACAGCGGTTTTAGCCAAGAATTTAATGGATGTGTATTTTAATCCGAAAGCTGCCGAATTGGCTCTTGAAGATTATAAACAAGGAGATAAGTTGGTGCCATTTAAAATAGTAGGAGAATGGCAGGGATCAGAGTTGGCCGGAATGAAGTATCAACAGCTTATTCCTTGGGTTAATCCGGGCGAAGGTGCGTTCCGTGTGATTACGGGCGACTTTGTTACGACTGATGATGGTACCGGAATTGTACATATAGCGCCTACTTTTGGTGCGGATGACGACCGCGTAGCAAAAATAAACGGCATACCTCCATTAATGATGATCGATACGGATGGAAATAAGCGTCCGATGGTAGATATGACCGGTAAATATTATCTTTTAAGGGATTTGGATTCTTCTTTTACAAAGACATCGGTTGATGTTCCTTTGTATGGTGACTTTGCCGGTCGTTTTGTGAAGAATGCTTATGACCCTAATTTGACAGATGCGGATGAAACCTTGGACGTAAGTCTTTGTATAATGCTTAAACAGCAGAATTTGGTGTTTCGCATTGAGAAACAGGTGCACAACTATCCTCATTGCTGGCGTACAGACAAGCCTGTATTGTATTACCCGTTGGATAGTTGGTTTATTCGTACCACCGCCTGCCGTGAACGCATGATCGAATTGAATAATACGATTAACTGGAAGCCGCAAAGTACGGGTACGGGGCGTTTTGGTAAATGGTTGGAAAACTTGCAAGACTGGAACTTAAGTCGTAGTCGTTACTGGGGAACTCCACTACCGATCTGGAGAACAGAAGATGGTACAGAAGAAAAGTGTATTGGTTCCGTAGAAGAATTATACAAAGAAATAGAAAAAGCGGTTAAGGCCGGATTGATGGAGTCAAATCCATATAAAGGCTTTAAGGCCGGACTTTATACGCAGGAGAATTATGATAAAATAGACTTGCACCGTCCGTATGTGGATGATATTATCCTGATTTCAGAAAACGGCAAGCCTATGAAACGTGAAACAGACCTGATTGATGTTTGGTTTGATTCGGGCGCAATGCCTTATGCGCAGATTCATTATCCGTTTGAGAATAAGGAATTGTTGGATAACGGTACTGTCTTTCCGGCTGATTTTATAGCGGAGGGAGTAGACCAAACCCGCGGATGGTTCTTTACACTCCATGCGATAGCTACAATGGTATTTGATAGTGTGTCGTATAAAACGGTAGTGTCTAATGGTTTGGTGCTTGATAAGAATGGAAATAAGATGTCTAAGCGTTTGGGTAATGCGATTGATCCGTTCTCAACGATTGAGCAACATGGATCGGATCCATTACGCTGGTATATGATCACAAACGCTTCTCCATGGGATAATATCAAATTTGATATTGAAGGGATAGAGGAAGTGCGTCGTAAATTCTTTGGTACGCTTTACAATACATATTCATTCTTCTCGCTTTATGCGAATGTGGATAACTTCACTTATGCGGAGGTAGATATTGAGTTCAGTAAACGTCCGGAAATTGACCGGTGGATATTATCGCTTTTGAATACGCTGGTTAAGAATGTAGACGGTTATTATGATACATACGAACCGACACGTGCCGGACGTGCTATTTCTGAATTCGTGAACGACAATTTGAGTAACTGGTACGTTCGTTTGAACCGCCGTCGTTTTTGGGGTGGAGGAATGACAGATGATAAACTGTCTGCCTACCAAACCCTATATACTTGTTTGGAAACAGTAGCAAAATTGATGGCGCCAATTGCACCTTTCTATGCCGATCAATTGTTTTCGGATTTAATTGCCGTAACAAAGCGTGAGCATGTTGAATCTGTTCATTTGTCCGATTTTCCGAAATACAATGAAACGTTGATCAACAAGCAGCTTGAGGAGCAAATGAAGATTGCGCAAGACATATCTTCAATGATCTTGGCTTTGAGACGCAAGGTTAATATCAAAGTGCGCCAACCGCTTCAAGCCATTATGGTTCCGGTTATAGATCAGCACCAACAAGAAAGTATCGAGGCCGTAAAAGCGTTGATATTAGGCGAAGTTAATGTGAAAGAGCTTAATTTTGTTGATAATACAGCCGGTATCTTAGTGAAGAAAGTGAAACCTGATTTCAAAAAGTTAGGTCCTCGATACGGTAAAATTATGAAACAATTGGCCGCGGCTATTCAAGTACTTACTCAGGATGATATTCAAACATTTGAGAAAACAGGAAGTTTAAATTTAAACATTGAAGGGCAGGAAGCTGTTATTAAGCCTGAAGATGTTGAAATCATATCCGAAGATATCCCCGGATGGTTGGTTGCTAATGAGGGACGCCTGACTGTAGCACTTGATATAACCGTAACGGAAGAACTTCGAAAAGAAGGATTAGCCCGGGAGTTAGTCAATCGTATACAAAACCTTCGCAAAGGTAACGGGTATGAAATAACTGATAAAATTGCAGTGCAGATACTGTCGTTTGATCAAACAGATCCGGCGATTAATGATTACCGTGAGTATATTGCAAATCAGGTATTGGCTGCTACAGTAGAGATTGTTGATGTGATGAGCGATCCTGTACTTCTCGATTTTGAAGATTTTCAATTATCCGTTAAGATTGAAAAGATCTGATATGTTATAAAAAAGAAAACTACTTTGTGGGATTCGATATAATATACCTATCTTTGGTGTAAAACAATCCGGAGTGATAGATGATGTTTAAGTATATTTAATTGTAGAACTTAAAAAAGTGATTGCTATGGCTGAAAAAACAAGATATTCGGACGCGGAACTCGAGGAATTCCGTGCTATCATATTAGAAAAGCTTGAAAAAGCAAAGAACGACTATGAGCTCTTGAGATCCGGAGTGACTAATTCTGACGGGAATGATGTTTCCGATACATCCCCTACGTTTAAAGTATTGGAAGAAGGAGCGGCAACTTTATCTAAAGAAGAAGCCGGTCGTTTGGCTCAGAGACAAATGAAATTTATACAGAATCTTCAGGCAGCTTTGATCCGTATAGAAAATAAGACTTATGGTGTATGCCGTGAAACCGGAAAACTTATACCAAAAGAACGTTTGCGTGCAGTTCCGCATGCTACATTAAGTATTGAAGCGAAACAAGGAGGCATTAGATAAATGAAATATTCAAAAGGCTGGGGAGCAGTGTTAATTATAATACTGCTCCTTCTTCTTGACCAAATACTAAAGATCTGGATTAAAACCAATATGCAATTGCATGAGAGTTATGAGGTTACATCTTGGTTTTATATCTATTTTACTGAAAATCCGGGCATGGCTTTCGGAATTGAAGTTATAGGGAAACTGTTCCTGTCTATATTCCGCATTATAGCAGTAAGCTTTATAGGTTATTATCTTTACCAAATTGTAAAAAAGAATTACAATTTCTGGTTTATAGCTTGTATAGCTTTAATTTTTGCCGGTGCTATAGGTAATATAATTGATTCAGTGTTTTATGGTGTGATTTTTGACCATAGTTATAATCAAGTGGCTTCTTTTATGCCAGAAAGTGGAGGATATGCCGGTTGGTTGCATGGGAAAGTGGTTGATATGTTCTACTTTCCGCTGATACAAACTGTTTTGCCAACCTGGGTTCCTTTTTGGGGAGGGGAAGAATTTGTGTTTTTTCGTCCGATTTTTAATATAGCGGATTCAGCTATCTGTGTAGGAGTGTTTTTCTTATTGATATTCCACAGACATACCTTATCCGCAAGCCTGTCTAAAGAAGTAAAGACGGATGCCAATTAATTTAAAATATTGCATAGCTTTTCTGGTCTTGTTTTTATTGACTACTTGCAGCAAGGTGCCTGATCATATCCTTCCTGAGAAAAAAATGCAGGAAGTAATTATTGATATGCATTTGGCTGAATCTATAATTTCGTCGGATTACAAGAGGTACAATAATGACTCAATAAAAAAAGTACTGTTTAATTCTGTTTTTACCAAACATGGGATTTCACAAGCAGACTATGACTCTTCTTTAGTTTGGTATGCACGTAATCTGGATATTTATCTGCAGGTATACGATCGTGCGAAAATTGAAATTGAAAATGAAATAAAAGACCTGGGAGATGTACAAGCCAAAGCAGCTCCATCTTCCAATCAGGATTCAATCGACGTATGGCCACGCAGATCATCAGTTGAGCTTACTCCTAAAGCATTGTTTAATGGTGTTGTTTTTGATATATCCCCTGATGTGAGTTATTCATCCGGAAGCTCTTTTGTGTTGGGAATGAAAGTTTGGGGATTGAAAGAAGGAAGTAGTTATTACCCCGAAGTTCGTATTAGTGCCAATCAGGGAGATACGATTATAACTACCAATCAGACAATAAAGAAAGACGGTTATCAGGAAATTATCTTGAAAACCTTAGCGAC
Organism: Massilibacteroides vaginae; assembly: GCF_900178525.1. GTDB lineage: Bacteria > Bacteroidota > Bacteroidia > Bacteroidales > Tannerellaceae > Massilibacteroides > Massilibacteroides vaginae. The sequence continues at coordinate 334,191 of NZ_FXDJ01000008.1, read as the reverse complement.
AAAACAAGTTAAACAGGTCTATGGTTATATACGATTGGATAATGCTGATAGCACATATTATAAAGTCTATTTAGACAGCATTAATTTGATGAAATATAACTACGGACGTGATGTCTCGACGTCAGTACCTAAAGACACATTGACGACTCAATAAATCCCGGCCTAATGCGTAGAATTGCTGCTCATTATATTTTTTGGAAAAAACTTTTACCTCTTCATTATATTGAACTGGGCGATGATAACACGCTTATCGGAGTTTTCCCTCTTAATGAAGAGATTGCCGGCACAGAATTTAAAGATGGCGTTATATTTCCCTCCTTAGATGATCAACAAGAAATAAAATCCGTATCCGAACTGGAAGCTTCCGGCATTACCGATGCTGTTAAAACCGGGAGCAAGGTTGTTCTAAATCAAATCATTTTATAGCTCAAAGTTGTCTTCGTCTGAACTCACTACATACAATGGCTGTTGCAATGGCAACGTTTAAAGACTCGCTGGTTGCCTTTTCTGCCGGGAAATTAGGGATAAAGACTTTCTCTGTTACAAACGGAGTGATTTCCGGCCTTATTCCGTTACCTTCACTTCCCATGATAATGATTCCGTTACCATTTAACTCTTTTGAATAGAGATTCTCTCCATCCAGATATGTTCCATAGATTGAAGCCTTTTGCTGCTTAAGAAATGCTGTTAAGTCTGTGTAATGTACTTTAATTCGGGCTAAAGCTCCCATAGTTGCTTGTACGGTTTTCGGACTAAAAGCATCTGCTGTATCGTAGCTGCATACAATATGTTCAATGCCAAACCAATCAGCCAACCGTATAATAGTACCAAGGTTTCCCGGATCCTGTATGCCATCAAGAACAAGAACCAGATTTGTATTAGGATTGGCCTCTTCTAAATTATATAAAGGCTGATGAAACACGGCAATCACATCCTGAGGAGATTTTAGAAAACTGGCCTTTTCAATATCACCGTCGTCGGCAACGAGTAATTCTTTCACAATTAAATCTCCCTGGGTTGCCATCCAGGATGGTTTTGCTATTAGCAGTTCGCAATTAAAAAAGGGTAGCATGTCGGCAACAAGTTTGTTACCTTCCGCAACGAATAGCTTGTGTTCGTTTCTGAACTTTTTAAGTTCCAGAGAACGTATGTGTTTTATTTTAGCTTTACTCAGCATTTGTCTATTGTCTTTTTACAAAACAAAAATACAGGAAATTGTTATAATTCCAGTACATTTGCTGTTTAATAGGTTTAAAGATGAAAGTTGTCTCCATACGTATAGTACAAACAATCTTGTTTTTCCTTTTGCTCACTTCCTGCAGCACGACTAAATTTGTTGATGAAGGGGATTATCTTTTAGATAAAGTTAAGTTTGATACTCAAGGGGAAAGTAATAAGAATCTTGACTATTATTCTTATTTGAGGCAGCAACCCAATTTTAAAGCTTTCGGACTGATGAAATGGCAGTTGTATGTTTACAACTGGTCCGGAAGAAACGAACGCAAGTGGATCAATAAACAGTTGCGTAGGATAGGAGAAGCCCCTGTAATATTGGACACCACGCTTGTGGATCAGTCGGTTGACGAACTAACGAAGTATCTTATCAATAAAGGATATCTGAATGCAGAGGTTACCAGCGATATTGACACATCAAGGCAAAAAAAGGCTGTCGTTACCTACCATATTAAGGCGCATGAACCTTACCTGCTAAGTGACTATGTGATGAATTTAGAGGATAAACGAATTGATAGCATTGTTCGTCAAACTGCACCTAAACGGAATTGGCTCACTTCACCCTTTCAATCTTCTTTAGATCAGTATGTTGCTGTTGTACAGGAAGGTAACCTGTTTGACCGGGATCAGTTGGAAAAAGAAAGACAACGAATCACTTCTTTGCTTAGAAGACAAGGATATTACGCCTTTAACAGGGATTATCTGGTTTATCAGGCAGATACAACCGTTGGAAACAAGCAGGTTGAACTCGAAATGCAATTGCGTCCGCATCGAAAAATTGATGCAATAGGGAATGTAGAAGATGGTGAACATAAGCAATACTATATTAAAGATGTTTATATTATCAGCAATTTTGATGCCCTTCAGCAGAGTGGTGATGACGTATATGCGCAGTATACGGATACAATGAACTATAAAGGGCTTAATTTTCTTTACGGTACCAACGGACAAACCGTGCGTCGTTCCGTATTACATAACAGCACACACATTACGCCCGGAAAATTGTTTAATGAGCGAGATGTGGAAATGACCTATTCTTCGTTTTCCGCCCTCAGAGCCTTGCGAAATATAAATATTCGTTTTGATGAAGTAGAGGAAAACGACACCTTAAAGCTAAACAGTTATATTTTTACTTCTCCCGCTAAAATTCAGGGCTTTGGAACAGACTTGGAAGGAACTAACTCAAATGGAGACTTGGGATTTGCCGCAAGTGTGAATTATCAGCATAGAAACTTGTTTAAAGGATCAGAAGTGTTTTCGGCCAAGATTCGTGGAGCGTTTGAATCATTGGCAGGACAAAAAGGAAGTGCCGGATCAGACTATTATATGGAAATAGGAGGAGAGGCCTCCTTGCAATTTCCACGTTTTGTTTTTCCGTTCCTGAATAGTGACTTAAGAAGAAAACTCAGAGCAACGACACAACTGAATGTAAGCTATAACAGACAACGTCGCCCGGAATATCGACGGGATATTTTTTCTGGAGGTTGGAGTTATATCTGGCAAGACCGGTCAAACACTCAGGCCCGGCATACATTCAAACTAATTGATGTGGATTATGTTTCACTTCCTAAGATTGACAGTACTTTCCTGGACTTATTGCCCGAAACCACAGCCAGTTACTATTATAAAGATCAATTTATACTGGGAATTGGATACAACTATGCGTTTAGCAACTATTCTCCTCAGAACCGCTTACGTAATACCCATTCTCTTCGTTTCTCCGTGGAGCTTGCAGGAAACCTCCTATATGGCGTGTCGTCTTTATTAGGAGCAACACCGAATAAGGAAGGTGAATATGAACTGTTTGGAATTCCTTATCAGCAATTTGTAAAAACAGACCTCGATATAAGCAAAGGATTGGTGTTAGACAACCGGAATAAAATAGCCTTTCACTTCGGAGCCGGTATAGGAGTTCCTTATTCGAATAGTACCAGACTGCCTTTTGAGCGTCGTTATTTTGCCGGTGGAGCGAATAGCCTTCGCGGATGGTCTGTGCGTGATTTAGGACCGGGTAGTATGTCTAAAGACTCGTCCAGTTTTGTAACCCGGGTTGGAGATGTTCGTCTGGAAGCGAATCTGGAGTATCGCACAAAGCTGTTTTGGAAATTTGAATTGGCCGCTTATCTTGATGCCGGAAATATTTGGACAATTCGTCCATACGAAGATCAAAAGGGTGGAAATTTTGATTTCTCACGCTTTTATAAAGAAATAGCCTTCTCTTATGGCTTAGGTTTACGCTTAGACTTTGACTTTTTTCTTCTTCGTTTCGATACCGGTCTAAAAGCTTATGATCCACAGAGAAAAGGATCAAAGAAATGGGCGATAAGTAACCCCAATTTTGGCGACGACTTTGCCTGGCACTTTGCCGTTGGATATCCTTTCTAAAAAAAATGTGATCAAGGTTTGCCGATTAAAATAAAAGATATACCTTTGCACCACAATTCAAGGACGGTCGGGTAGCTCAGCTGGATAGAGCAACAGCCTTCTAAGCTGTGGGTCCTGGGTTCGAATCCCAGCCTGATCACCATAAACAAACCGCTTAAATTCAACGCTTTAGTTGATTTGAGCGGTTTTTTTTGTTAACATATTTAAAATTTACACTGATCCGTCAAACCCGTTCCTTCAAAGTGAGCAAAAAAAAGGGGTCAAGTGGAAAATCCGGTTGGTAGAACTATCTTTGTAAATAAAAACGATGCTTAGTTCCGAAGATATTCTCCGCTTATTCTTGCCTTCGTGGCTTTTCGACCATTTCGAGTTGGAAAAGTATTCTCAAGACTCTTCTCGTATTGATGTTTATTTAAGTGAAAAGAAACTTATGCCCGAGGGAGAACCAGACGCTTTAATTTCTTACGGCTTTACGGACTACAGTACTGTCCAGGACTTTCCGGTAAAAGGGAAAGCAGTTTACTTACATCTTCGCAGACGTAAATGGCTGAATAAGGATACAGAAGAGATCATAAGCAGACAGTTCGATATCAACTATGAAGGAACCCGTTTGACGAAGGAATTCGTCGCTTTTTTAAAAGAATCAAATAGAAAGTAGTGCGGTAAGTATCAAATCTATTGCTTCTTGTTACAATGTAGATGGTACTAACTTAGGTTATCAATACAAAGAACATATCAGCAACTTCCGTTATTGGGAGAAGAACCATTATTATCCTTATATTTTATATAAGCAGAATTTAGGTCCCTATTTAAGTATAGATGAAACTTGTCTTTCCCAAGGTGAACTTTACACGATTGTAACCAATAAGGAAGGTCATGGAAAGCAAGGAACTTTAGTAGCTATGATACAGGGAACCAAGTCAGAGGATGTCATTTCCGCATTAGAGAAGCTTCCCCGATCCTTACGGCTGAAAGTAAAAGAAATTACTCTTGATTTATCCCCCACTATGCGTCTGATAGCTAAGAAGACCTTTCCCAGAGCAACGTTGGTTGCCGACAGATTTCATGTTCAACGATTAATGAATGAAGCCATCAGTGACCTCAGAGTAGATTATCGTTGGCAAGCTATTGATTTAGAGAATAAAGAAATCCTGTTAGCCAAGGAAGAAAAACGTAAACATATACCCCATGTTTTTGAAAATGGAGATACCCGCAAGCAGCTATTAGCCAGAAGTAGACATGTGGTAATGAAACACTTCAGTAAATGGACTTATAGCCAAGAGAAGAGAGCAAGGATATTATTCCGAGAATATCCAGCTATTGAAGAGGCCTATCAGGTATCCATGGAGTTAACCCAAATATACAATACAACAAGCGATAAACAAATAGGACTAACTCGACTGGCTAAATAGTATGACAAAGTAGAAAAACTCAACCTGAAGTTCTTCAGAAGTGTAATTGACACGATGCAAAACAATTACGGTATAATCTGTAATTATTTCGATAATCGTTCAACCAATGCGTCTGCAGAATCTTTTAATGCTAAAATTAAGGCTTTCAGGTCACAGTTTAGAGGGGTAAGAGATATTCCATTCTTTATATTTAGACTAACAAAATTGTTTGCTTGAAATAGTTCTACCAACCGGATTTTCCACTTGACCCGATTTTTCACTTGACCCGGATTTTCCACTTGACCCTTCAAAGTGAGCAAAAAAAAGAGACCATCTTAAATAGATAGTCTCTTTTTTTTGAGCCTCTTGTCGGATTCGAACCAACGACCCCGAGATTACAAATCACGTGCTCTGGCCAACTGAGCTAAAGAGGCAGGTGGGTAAGCTTACTACATCGCGCCGCTACAACCAAGTACCCTTGCTGCGGTCAAGCCCTGGGGGATTCCGAGGGAGCATGCCGTATAGGACTTACCCGGGTGCAAAAGTAGATGTTTTTATTTAAAATGCAAATATATATTACTATATAAAATGCATGTTTTTTATAAGTGTCTGGTTTTCTTTGTTATTGGGTAGTGTTAAAAAATGTAATATATTTATGTTTGATATGTTTTAATAGCAAAACATATCAAACTATCGGTTAGAAAAGAGAAGCCAGATCAGGAGAAATTGATAGAATTTGACAGAAAATAAAGAAATCTTTTGCTGTCATTTTTCCTTTCAGATATTTCAACGTTAAATAAATGTGGCTTTCTACCGTTCGTTGGGGTAGTTCAAGTAGTTCGGCTATTTCTTTTGTTTTCATGCCTTGTATATAGGCAAGAATGAAAACTTCACGTCTTTGAGGCGGGATTTGTTCCAGAAGTGTGTAAAGTTGTTTGTAAAAATCTTTTGAATATAACTCTTCCAAAACGGTGTTTTTCTCGTTGATCAATTCGCCATACAATCGGGCGTGTTCAAGCATCACATGCGCATTGTATTTGTCGGAAGATTGTGTTCTCTTCAAATAATCCAGACATTTCGTGTAAGCAGCTTGAAATAAATAGGAGTGAAATCCTTTTCCGGGAACGAGCCTCTTCCTGTTTTCCCATATATACAGAAACACATCCTGAGTAATGTCTTCAGCAATTTCTTCTTCGACTATAGAGGTGGTATAGGAAAGAAGACGAGGGTAGTAGAAGCAGAAAAATTCATTAAATGCTTCACGATTACCATCGCGTAAATCGTCAATTATTTTATTTACCCGGATTGTATCCACACGAACAAGTTATTGATACTAAATTATAATATACAAATGTAAAAAAACATATAGATGATTTATGAAATATTGTCAGATAATCTCTTTTGCAATCCAAGCGCAAGCTTCCGCATCTGCAAGCGCGTGGTGATGATGGTCTAAATGATAACCGCAGTAAGCGGCGACTGTTTGCAATTGATAATTTGGGAGATGCTTGATAATTCGCTTGGCCGATTGAAGGGTGCAGAAGAATTCATAGTCAGGATAATCCATGCAATAGGTGCGAAAAATCGCTTTCAGACAGCCCTCGTCGAATGCTTTATTATGAGCGACTAACGGCAACCCTTCTATGCGAGATTCGATTTCTTTCCAAACGAAAGGAAAAACCGGAGCATTTTCTGTATCGGCCCGGGTGATTCCATGTACGCGCGTGTTCCAATAGGTATAATAATTGGGTTCGGGCTGTACAATGCTATAAATGCGGTCTACAATTTCGTCATTTCGCACTATAACAATACCAATGCTGCAAATGCTGGTTGGGTATTGATTGGCTGTTTCGAAGTCGATAGCCGCAAAATCTTTCATAACTCATTGGTTGATGAAGTGAACAGTCTGACAAGCAACCAAAGCGGCTGTTTCTGTGCGCAGCCGACTTTCTCCTAAAGATATAGCTGTAAAGCCGGCTTCATTCGCCAGCTTTATTTCTTCCGGGCTGAAATCTCCTTCAGGCCCAATCAGAATAAGCACATTATCACCCGGTTGGCACACTTGCTTAAGCAGGGGCTTTTCTCCTTCTTCACAATGGGCAATAAACTTCTTGCCCTCAAAAGGCTGTTTGATAAACGCTTTAAAATCCGTCATGCCTGTAAGCTTAGGCAGCGTAGCCTTAAGAGATTGCTTCATGGCACTGATCAGGATTTTCTCTACGCGTTCTTTCTTTAATTCTTTGCGTTCGGAATAGCGGCAATTCAAGCAGGTGATAGCATCAATACCTATCTCGGTGGCTTTTTCGGCAAACCACTCCATACGGTCGATGTTTTTTGTTGGCGCAACAGCTATGTGCAGCTGAAACGGCCATAATGCCGGCTGTTGTATTGTTTCTTTTATGGAAATAAGGCAATGCTTCGGATTGGCCTGTTCGATTATGGCTTTATAGAAACTGCCCTTTCCATCCGTAAGATTTATCTCTTCCCCTTCTCCCAGACGAAGCACACGAATACAATGACGCGCCTCGTCTTCCGGTAGTTCCGGGTTTGAATGTATGTCCGGTGTATAAAATAGTTGCATAATTATCCTAAAATCATCCCTACAAGTGTGGCCGAAAGAACAGAGACCATTGTTCCACCTACCATGGCATACGGGCCTAAGCGGGTGATCATCCCTTTTTTGTCGGGTGCCAACACACCGATACCACCGATCAGAATACCGATGGATGAGATATTGGCAAAACCACATAAAATATAGGTAGTCATAATAATTGATTTCTGAGATATAAATAAACCGGCTTCTTTCCATTCCTGAAATTGTACAAAAGCAACAAATTCATTCAGTATGGTTTTCTGGCCAAGTAATGATCCGACAAGCATCATATCGCCGGTAGGAATACCTACCAACCACATAAACGGCGCCATTACCACACCGATAATAAACTGAAACGTAAGCCCTGTACTTTTACCGTTCGTTATTTCCACAATCCAGTCATTAAGCCCGGTATAATGGCCTATCAGGTTGTCAAGAATATAATTTGCCATTGCGATCAAAGCAATAAAAACAAGTAGCATAGCCGCGATATTCGTCATAAGTTTTACACCAATGCTTGTACCGGCGGAGATTGATTCTAATGCTGTTGACTTTGAATTATTTTTTTCGGTATCCACAAATTGATCTACAACTTCTTCGGTTTGCGGATAGATCATCTTTGAAATAACGATTGCTCCGGGAATAGCCATGGCTGTGGCCGAAATCAGGTGTTTCGCAAAGAATAGGCGTTGAACGGGGTCGTCACCAGAAAGCAATCCTATATACGTACCCATCAGTGAACCTGCGATAGTGGCCATACCTGTTACCATGATCAGGAATACTTCAGAGCGGTTCATGGACGGAATATAGTTTTTGATTAATACCGGGGCTTCGGTCATTCCTAAAAACAAGTTGCCGGAAGCAACTAATCCTTCGGCTCCCGAGATGTTCAGAATTCTTCTCAACAACCACGACAATCCCTGTACAAGGCGTTGAATAATTCCCCAGTGATAGAACAGAGACACAAGAGCTGAAAAGAAGATTACCACAGGTAATGAGTGAATAAGGAAAACAAAGCCACCCGCTTTTGAAGCGTAGGGGCCAAGAAGAAAATTAATTCCGGCTTGTGTAAAGTCCATCAAGCGGATAAATACTTTTCCCAATAGCTCAAAGAACGCGCCTACAAATGGCACATAAATAACCGCTAAGGCAAAAAGAAGCTGAAGAATTAACCCTGTGCCGACTAATTTCCAGTCTATTCGCTTTCTGTCTTTACTAAACAAATAAGCAGCTGCTATAATAATACAAATTCCTAAAATTCCTCTTAATAATGTGTCAAAACTAAAGCCGGTTGTTGTTTCGTTAATCATTTATTGAGCCCCTCCTGTTCTCTGCGGTCTTGTTCATCTCTATATAATTTAGCGTATTCATAGTTTTCCGACGCAATTGCTTCGTCCAACCTTTCCTGTAGTTCACCCACGGGGATGAGAGATAGCCATTCATTTAGCTTTTTTTCATCTGCCAAATCACTTGGTTCAAGCTTTTGCTCTTCTTCTGCGGCCGTGTCGGTTTCGGTATCTTCATCAAGAATTACGCCACATTCCCTTACTATTCCTTCCGTTGTATAAATAGCACAATTCATGCGTAAGGCAATAGCAATAGCATCAGAAGTTCGAGAGTCGATCCGTAATTGTTCGCTGCCGTTTTCAATGACTAATTCGGAATAAAACACTCCCTCGTCAAATTTATAAATGAAAACTTCCGCCAGTTTTAAATTTACTGTCTGCAGCAGTTTTGTAAACAGATCGTGCGTTAACGGTCGGGGAGGAGTAATTTGCTCTAACGCGAAAGCAATAGATTGAGCTTCTGCCGTACCAACAATAATCGGCACTCTTCTTAATCCGTTATCTTCCGCTAATACTAATGCATAGGCTCCTGATTGTACCTGGCTGTTTGTCAGACCTTGTACTCGCAATTTTATCCTTGTGTCCACCTTTAATTATATTGCTGATTAGTGATTATACAAAAGTAATATAAAATATATTAAAGCCAAATACGGATATTCGCCGTGAAGCGAAAAAACTGTTGATAAGAAAAAAGGGATCACCAATTCATGATAATCCCTTTCTAAACTGTTGTAAAACAAGCAAAAATTTAATTTTATAGGCTTGTTCAGATACCCAAAGATTCCTTGATCCGGTTAATCTTTTCTGTTGCTTCTTTTTCCGCTTCGGGGATATCTTCCAATCCCTTTATCGGTAGATGAACTTCGCAATAGAATTTAATTTTGGGTTCTGTTCCGGAAGGTCTGATCGATACTTTTGTTCTATCTTCCGTAAAGTATTGCAACACATTAGATGTGGTTGGCATATCTAATGTTATGGTTTCATTGTCGGTAAAGCTATAACCTTTTAACGATGCGAAATCATGAAGCAGGGTTACTTTTGATCCGGCTATTTCCGTTGGTGGGTTTTCGCGGAAATGTTTCATCATCGCTTCGATTTCTTCTGCTCCGCTCTTTCCTTTTTTAACAACGGAAATTCCTTCTTCTTTAGAGTATCCGTATTTTACATAAATCTGTAAAAGTAGCTGATAAAGCGATAAGCCCTGATCTTTTGCCCAGGCAGCCATTTCGGCTAAAATTGTGCAAGACGAAACAGCATCTTTGTCTCTGACAAAGTCTTCGCAAAGGAAACCGTAGCTCTCTTCGCCACCTCCGATATATGTTTTTTTGCCTTCATTTTTTCTCATTATGTCGGCAATCCATTTAAAGCCGGTATAAACGTCATACATTTCCACTCCGTTTTTTTCGGCGATTGAACGAATCGTTTCCGTCGAAACAATCGTTTTAACGATATATTCCTTACCGGTAATTTTTCCCAACTCTTTCCAACGCGTGATCAGGTAATAAACAAACAACAAAGCCGTCTGATTTCCGTTGAGAAGCACCCACTCACCACTTTCGTTTTTCACAGCAGCACCTACACGGTCACCGTCAGGGTCTGTGGCCAATACTAATTCCGCATCCGTTTCTTTCGCTTTCGCTACAGCTAAAGCTAAGGCTGCCGGTTCTTCGGGGTTAGGAGAGATTACAGTGGGGAAGTTTCCGCTGATCACATCCTGTTCGGGCACATTAATTATATTGGTAAACCCGTAGGCCCTCAACGCTGCGGGAACCATGTGTACACCTGTGCCGTGAATCGGGGTGTAAACAATCTTCATGTCGTGATGACGCTTAATGGCATCTTGTGAAAGCGATATGGTGGTAAGATCCTGAATGTATTGTTCGTCTACTTCCTTTCCGATAATTTCGATCAGGCTCTTTTTTCCTTTAAATTTGATTTCAGAAGCATTTCTGATTTTATTGACTTCGGCAATTGTGTTTTTGTCGTGAGGAGCGATCATTTGCGCGCCATCATCCCAATAAGCCTTGTAGCCGTTGTATTCTTTCGGATTGTGAGAGGCGGTAAGAATGATACCACTTTGACAGCCAAACTTACGGATGGTATATGAAATTTCCGGGGTAGGGCGAAGATCTTCAAAAAGATACACTTTAATTCCATTTGCCGAGAAAATGTCTGCCGATATTTCAGCGAATTTCCGACTGTTATTCCGGCAGTCGTGACCGATCACGACCTTTATTTCATCTAAATGTTCAAATTCTTTTTTTAAGTAATTGGAAAGACCTTGAGTTGCTGCACCTACAGTATAAATGTTCATTCTGTTTGAACCAGTTCCCATGATACCCCTTAGTCCGCCTGTTCCGAACTCCAGGTCTTTATAGAATGCTTCTATCAACTCGGTTTTGTCGTCGTTATCAAGCATTGCCTGAACCTGCGCGCGCGTTTCTTCATCGTAGCTCTCTGTAAGCCACACCTTAGCTTTACTAATTACAGTTTCAATCAATCCGTCATTTGCCATTTTTTATATGTTTTAAAATGTTTTTCATGATAACAAATATACAAATTAATTAACCCCTACAACCCCTAATTTGAATGATTCGTGTTATAATATGGAATTTTACAATTGGTTTTGATCCGGATTAAAGAATTTCATTCTCTAATAGATACGTTAAAAATGCTAACCCGTTGAATTGTCCGGTGATGAACTTACCCGGCATAATTTTAACATTTCAATTTCACGCTTAATTGGAAGTTGATTTTTTTGCATCCTTTATAAAAAAAAATATATCCTTTATTTTTCAGAAAATATCCTTTATTTTTTGAAAAATAACCTTTATGTTTTTACACTACTCTAATGGTCTGATTTTCAATGCAAATTAAAATGCCGTTTTTTCGATCACTTTTAGCTGAATTTTAACTTAAAAGGCATCGAAAAAACGGCATAAATTTGCGACCGACCGGATTTGAGAGATCGCCCTGAACTATTTGTTTAGAAGTTCGTGCTGAGATAGTTGTCAATAAATTTCGTCATCTCGTTAAACTCTTCCATTTCGAACAAACGGGTTAACAGAACGATTTTTCCTTCTTTATCGATAATGATATTGCGGGTAACGCCTGCTTTTGGAGCCGTGTACATGGCAAATATCGATCCATCGGTATCTAATGTCAAGGGGTAAGTAACCTTCATTGTTTCGGCAAACTTTGCTGTCGTTTCTTTATCTTCTTTCAGGTCAATACCAATCAATGCAAAATTAGGATTGTTTTGGTGCTTAGTCCAGATGTCTTTTTCAATGAAAGGCATTTCTTTACGACAAACGCCACACCAACTGGCTGTAAACTGAATCATCACTAACTTGCCCTTTAACTCGGATAGCTTTTTGCTCGTTCCGTCTAAATATTCAATTGTAAAATCGGGAGCCTGATCGCCAATATTGACAATATAGCCCCGATCGTCTGAAGTGGCTTCCATACTGGGTGGGGGCGGAGTTTCTACGTTTACTGATTCTACAGCCGATGTATTGTTTCCGGCTTTTTTGCAAGAAATTGAGCCTATACTAAGAACAATTAAAGATGTAATGATTATTTTTTTCATGAAGAAAGACTTTTTTTAATTAGACACTATTTTGATTTTGCCGTCAAAGATAATAAATATACAACGTGACACTTTTTTCAAAGATTACCCAATAATGTATAAATAGTTAAATTATGTTATTTGTTAATCGTCTGTGAATAACGAATAGAAAAAAAACATACATTTGACAACTGTGTCAAACAGATATGTCAGACATGAATGATGAAATAAAAAAAACATTATGAAACAAGAGGATAATAAAGAAGTAGAAGTTCGTATTTTAGACGCTGCAAGACAGATTTTTATCAAAAAAGGTTTTGAGGCGGCAACAATGGGCGACATTGCCAACGAGGCCGGTATTGGAAGAACTTCTTTGAATTATTACTTCCGTACAAAGGAAATTTTATTTGAAGCCATATTAGATCAACTGCTGGGCATGATATTGCCCAATATTGCCCAGATTGTAGATGAAGCGACTCCATATCAGGATAAAATAAAAAAGATCATCAGGTTATATATGCAAACGATTAGGGAAAACAGATCTATGCCGCTTTTTGTAATAAACGAATTTCAGCGTGATCCGCAGCACTTGTATCGGGCTGTAATTAAAGATCCCGTACGGATAATGCCTGTTATTAAATTAAGGCAATTTGTTGAAAACGAGATGGAGAAAGGCAATTTACGTAAGATGCCAATTGTTGATCTGGTGTCGACATTCGTTAGTCTTGTGATTTTTCCATTTCTTATTCGTCGTCCATTAACGGAAATCTTTCTTGAAGGAAAAGAAGAGGCGTTTGAGGCTTTTCTGGATCGTAGAACAGAGTTCGTATATGGTATTGTAGAGAAATTACTTAATCCAAATCATATAAAGTAAATCAACGTACAATGAAATCTTATTTGTTTCTATTGATACTTTTTCTTCCTGTCGTAGGTGGAGCGCAACAGCGGGTTACGCTTGCTCAATGTTATCAGTGGGCCGGAGATAACTACCCTCAGATCCGTCAGTATGGACTGATAGATCAGGCGGAAAATTATAATTTGTCTAACGCCGGAAAGTCTTGGCTTCCTCAATTAAGCTTAACAGCCAAAGCTACTTACCAAAGTGCTGTAACCAAGCTGCCGATTGACTTAAGTAAATTGTCTGCTGATTTATCAATGCCTTCATTGAGTAAAGACCAGTATCAGGTAGCTGCCGAATTAACACAAACTATTTGGGATGGGGGAGCCATAAGCTCCGGAAGATTATTAACCAAAGCGGAAGCAGAGGCGAACAGAAAGCAGCTGCAAAGTGAATTATACGTGCTGAAGGAAAGGGTTAACCAACTTTATTTCGGTGCTTTATTGAATGATGACCTGTTGTTGCAAAACCGTTTGCTTCAAAAGGAATTGCAGATCAATCTGGACCGTATACAAGCCATGATCGCAAATGGAGTGGCTAATGAATCGGATAAGGATTTGTTGCAAGTAGAACTTCTCAACGCGCGTCAGCGTGAAACAGAGATTAAAACATCGCGTATTGCATATATGCGCATGCTTTCTTATTTCACCGGACAAAACGATCCGGAACAGCTGGAATTAGTGAAGCCTGAGCTTCCTATTGCCCGATTGTCCGGTGTGATTAATCGTCCGGAATTAGCCGCGTTTCAGGCACAAAGCTCGTATGTAGAATCGCAGAATAAAGCAATTACGGCAGGTCTGATGCCACGCTTCGGAGCTTTTGTACAAGCAGGGTATGGTCGTCCGGGATTAAATATGCTTGAAGACGAGTTTAATCCGTTCTATATAGCCGGCATCCGAATGAACTGGAACTTAGGGCATCTTTATACGATAAAGAATGACCGCAGGAAAGTGGAAGTAGCACGTCGAAAGATTGACGTTAGCCGTGAAACCTTCCTTTTCAATACACAAATGCAACTGATCAACCAAAATGAAGAGATACAAAAGTTAGCTCGTCTAAGCGAATCGGATGGAGAAATCATTCGATTGCGAACGAATGTAAAACAGGCAGCCGAGGTAAAGTTAGAAAACGGCGTGATAGCTGTATCCGATCTTATCCGTGAGATCAATGCCGAAGATATGGCGCGACAGGCTGCTGTAATTCATCAAACCCAGCATTTAATGGCTGTTTATCAGTTAATGTATATAACGAATAATGAATAATCGTATGAAAACGTTGATTTATCCGGCTGTTGCAGCCTTGTTTATGTTTAATTCCTGTGGTGAAAATAGTGAAAAATACGATGCGACAGGTGCGTTTGAAGCGACCGAAATACTTGTTTCTTCTGAGGCTTCCGGCAAGATACTTAGGTTGGATATGCAAGAGGGTGATCGTTTGGATGCCGGTAAAGAGGTAGGTTGTGTGGATAGTATGCAGCTCTATTATAAAAAGGAGCAACTACGTGCTGGGCTTCGGGCGGTAGATATCGCAAAACCGGATATCCGTAAACAAATAGCTGCACTGGAGCAACAAATCGCTACAGCGGAATCAGAAGGTCGCCGAATGGAAAACTTAGTTAAGGCGAAAGCCGGCAATCAGAAACAGTTGGATGATATTGTGAATCAGATAGCTCTTCTGCGTAAGCAATTAGACGCGCATAAGTCTTCTTTAGATAAAACATTCGGTAAAGCAGATGCCGAAGCGGAAGGACTTGTTTTTCAGGTGATGGGATTAGACGACATGATAGCAAAATGCAAAATACGGAATCCTTTAACGGGAACTGTATTAGTGAAATATGCCGAAGCAGGAGAGGTGACCGCTGCCGGAAAGCCGCTTTATAAAATAGCGGATACTGATTTGTTATATCTCCGCGCTTACATCACTGCCGATCAGCTTTCTCAGGTGAAAAACGGACAGTCTGTTTCTGTGTACTCTGATTTTGGAAAAGACGAACAGCGTGAATATAAAGGCACTGTAACTTGGGTTTCGGATAAGTCTGAGTTTACCCCCAAAGGTGTGCAGACCAAGAATGAACGTGCCAACTTGGTTTATGCTGTTAAAATAGCAGTAAAGAATGATGGTTACCTTAAAATTGGTCAATACGGTGAAGTAATATTCTGATGAATAGCATAGAGGTAAGAAATATCGCCAAGTCTTACGGAGACATAACCGCTGTCAGGGATGTGTCTCT
Source organism: Massilibacteroides vaginae (assembly GCF_900178525.1). GTDB lineage: Bacteria > Bacteroidota > Bacteroidia > Bacteroidales > Tannerellaceae > Massilibacteroides > Massilibacteroides vaginae. Next base: position 318,547 of record NZ_FXDJ01000008.1, on the reverse strand, counting down.
TCGTATCCGTTCCGGAGAATTGTTCGGACTTATCGGACCGGATGGTGCCGGAAAAACAACGTTGTTTCGCATTCTTACAACGCTTTTGCTGGCAGACAAAGGGGATGCTAAAGTATGCGGAATGGACGTGCGAAAAGACTGGCAGGAAATCAGACGTATTTCCGGATATATGCCGGGTAGATTTTCTTTGTATCAGGATTTATCCGTAGAAGAAAACCTGCAATTTTTTGCTACTGTGTTTAAAACAAAGATCGAAGATAACTATGAACTGATACGGGATATATATGTGCAGTTAGAACCTTTCGCCAAACGACGTGCCGGCAAACTGTCCGGAGGGATGAAGCAAAAGCTGGCGTTATGTTGCGCGTTGATACACCGCCCACGTGTGTTGTTTTTAGATGAGCCCACTACCGGTGTAGACCCTGTTTCCCGTAAAGAGTTCTGGGATATTTTATTTCGAATAAAAGAGCAAGGAATAACGATTCTTGTATCTACTCCCTATATGGACGAGGCCTCCCGGTGCGATCGTATTGCTTTAATGCGAGACGGGGTTTGTTTGCGTATGGATACGCCGGATGCTATTTGTGCATCCTTTCCGCATAAACTATGGTCGGTTTGTGCCACAGATATGTATCGCTTGCTGTTGGATATCAGAAGCTTTGAAGGAACCTATTCCTGTCATGCGTTTGGCGATCAGCATCATGTGATTTTCAAAGATGAAGCACAGGATACTGCTATGCTTATGGCTTATCTTGTAAGTAAAGGGCATCGGGAAATACAGATTAAACCATTGCAACCGGCAGTGGAAGATGTCTTTATGAACTATAGGGAGGATGAATTATGAATGTGATTGAAGCAGATAAACTAACCAAACGTTTCGGCAATTTCACGGCTGTAGATAAAATCAGCTTTGAAGTGAAAAAAGGGGAAATTTTCGGTTTTCTCGGTGCTAACGGAGCGGGGAAAACAACCGCGATGAGAATTCTTTGCGGATTATCTCAACCTACTTCCGGACAAGCCCGTGTTGCCGGTTTTGACATCTACAAGGGAACTGAACAAATCAAGCGGCATATAGGCTACATGAGTCAGAAGTTTTCGCTTTATGGCGATTTGAAAGTATGGGAGAATATCCGACTCTTCGGAGGGATTTATGGATTGTCTGATAAGCAATTGAAAGAGAAAACCGACGAGATGCTGTTTACCCTTCAGATGGAAGATAGACGGGATGCGCTGGTTGATTCGCTGCCATTGGGATGGAAGCAGAAGTTGGCTTTTTCCGTGGCAGTTGTACATGATCCGCAAATTGTTTTTCTGGACGAACCCACAGGAGGTGTCGATCCCGTAACGCGTCGTCAGTTCTGGGAACTGATCTATCAGGCTGCCGAACGTGGAATTACCGTGTTCGTAACCACACACTATATGGACGAAGCGGAATACTGCGATCGTGTGTCGATCATGGTAGATGGGCGAATCGACGCACTGGACTCTCCTAAAGCGTTAAAAAGGAAATTTAATTCGTCAAGTATGGACGAGGTGTTCTATTCATTAGCCCGTAAGGCACAAAGAGGGGAATAAAGACATGAAACAGTTTTTATCTTTTTTGAAAAAAGAATTCTATCATATTTTCAGGGATTTAAGAACAACTATTATTATGATTGTTATCCCTGTGGTACTTGTGGTGTTGTTTGGCTATGCCATCTCCACAGAGATCAAAAGCTCCGGTCTTGTTGTGCTGGATCATGGTCATGATTTACTTACACAACGCATAACAGACCGATTAATATCGAATGAGTACTTTGACTTTTACAAACAGGCTGCCGATTATGAGGAAATCGACAGGCTTTTCAGAAAGGATAAAATAAAGATAGCGGTGGTTTTTCCTACCGGCTTTGCGGAAAATGTAGGAAACGGGTCGGAGGTTCAGCTTTTAGTAGACGCCTCTTCGCCCAACGAAGCAACTTCATTAATCGAGTATGCTACAGCGATTATTAATACGGAGTTGAGCGAAGGTGCCCTGCAAACAACCGGCGGCATTACACCCGTGGTCCGTTTGCTTTATAACCCACAGATGAAGGATGCTTATAATTTTGTGCCCGGAGTGATGGGCATGATTTTGATCCTGATTTGTTCCATCATGACTTCGGTCGGGATTGTGCGCGAGAAAGAATACGGAAGTATGGAGGTGCTTTTGGTTTCTCCGCTTAAGCCCATCTATATTATTCTGGCCAAGGCAGCTCCTTATTTGCTGATCAGCTTAGTTAATATTTTGACGATACTGTTGTTGTCTTACTTCCTGTTGGAAGTGCCGATAAGAGGAAGCCTTATGCTCGTTATCATGCTGTCATTACTCTATGCGCTGGTAGCACTTTGTCTGGGACTCTTCGTATCTACAGTGGTTAGCACGCAGAAGGGAGCAATGTTGATTTGCGCCATGGTATTAATGCTCCCCGTTATACTGCTCAGCGGCATGATGTTTCCGATAGAAAACATGCCTTGGATATTACAACTCATTTCCAATGTAATACCTGCACGCTGGTATATTGTGGCTCTGCGCGATGTGATGATAAAAGGATTGGGTGTGCTGGATATTCTGCCGGAGATAACCATTCTTTTCGCTATGGTTGTAGGACTTATTGTGTTGAGTGTAAAACGTTTTAAAATCCGGTTGGAATAGATTATGAATAACATAAGAATACTACGCCTTTTATTGGAAAAGGAATTTAAACAGATCGGTCGTGATTCATTAATGCCACGTTTGATAGTGCTCATGCCTGTTATTCAGTTGATCATCCTTCCGTTTGCCGCAAACTTCGAAATGAAGAATGTAAACCTGGCAATTGTAGATAATGATCGCTCGGTGGTGACTGCTCAGTTGACCGACAAAATAATATCTTCAGGCTATTTCCGGCTTACTGCTTTAGAGAGTAGTTATGAAAACGCGTTGCCGTTTATGGAAAACAACAATGCGGATATAATTTTTGAGTATCCCTTGGCTATGGAAAAGGATTTAGGGCAGGAGGGAAGCGTTACGGTTTCTATTACCGCAAACGCGGTGAATGGAACAAAAGCCGGACTGGGTTCTTCGTATCTCGCTTCGATAATCAGACAGTATAATCTGGAACAAACATTGTCTACCGCAACTGCGCCTGTTCAGATAAAAAGTACTCATTTATTTAATCACCATTTGGATTATAAGGCGTACATGGTGCCGGGGATTATGGCTTTTCTACTCACGTTAATAGGCGGATTTCTTTCCGCGCTAAACATTGTCGCGGAAAAAGAAAAAGGTACGATCGAACAGATTAATGTAACGCCCGTTCCAAAAAGCATTTTCCTGTTGTCTAAATTAGTGCCATTCTGGATTATCGGACTCATTCTTCTCGCTTTCGGCATGTTGACTGCCTGGGTTATTTATGGGTTTGTACCGGTTGGCAACATACTTACCATTTATTTGTTCGCGGCTATCTATCTGATTGCGCTTACCGGGCTCGGACTGGCTGTTTCCGCCATATCAACTACACAGCAACAGGCCATGTTTACCATGTTCTTTTGCGCGATGATATTCGCATTGCTAAGCGGATTGTTTACGCCTATTAGCAGTATGCCTCAGTGGGCTCAGACAATTACATTATTTAATCCCATCCGCTATTTTGTAGAAGTTATGCGGATGATTTACTTAAAAGGGAGTTATTTAACAGATATAGCAGACCACCTGCTTATTGTTTGCGGATTTGCTGTGTTTTTCAATGCGATCGCGATTCTTGGATACAGAAAAAAGAGGGGATGATTAAGATCATTAAATCTTGTGATTTATCCCCCATTTTAAGTTAAAATCGGGTAAATTATTCAAGAATACGATCGCTTTCATAGGTGTTGAAAATCAATCCTTTAGAATAGTGCAAAAACATAAAGGTTATTTCTTGAAAAATAAAGGATATATTCTGAAAAATAAAGGATATATTTTTTTTTATAAAGGATGCAAAAAAATCAACTTCCAATTAAGCGTGAAATTGAAATGTTAAAATCGTTCAGACCGGGGTAACTGCCAACCGGATTTTCTTCCTGCTCTCCGTTTATTTCTTTACTGCGTCTGCCGACATGTTGCAAGATCCGTTCACCTTAGCGTTTGGCTCGATCTCAAGAATTTTAGTAAAGATATCTCCGGTAATGTCTGCGGTAGACTTTACAATTAATTTCTCACTTGCCCGGATAGTTCCCGCCAGAGTCCCTGCAATTTCAGCATTGACCGATTCAATATTTCCGTTTACCTGGGCTTTCGGACCTACTACAATTTTTGCCCCACATTTTATATTGCCTTCAATGCATCCGTCTAATCTAAAATCAATATCTAAAATGATATCTCCTTTAACTTTAGTACCAATGGCTAATGTGTTGTGAAGTCCTCCTACTATTGCTTCCGGATTGTTTTTGTTTCTGATCATAGTACCTTTAATTTTAGCATGCTGCAAATATAGAACTATATTTTGGCTGAATGTCCTACTTTTCGCTACTTTTACACCTAAATTTAGAAAAATGACAACCAGTATTGAACTAAAAAATATCAAATTTTACGCCTATCATGGCGTGATGGAGCAAGAGCGGATTGTTGGTAATCAATTTGTTGTCGACGCATTGTTGACTGTACCACTTCAGCGTGCGATGGATAGTGACCACTTAGACGATACGATTAATTATGCCCTGATCTACGAGGTTATTAAATCGGAGATGCTCATTCCCTCCAATCTGCTTGAACATGTAGCCGGCCGAACACTTAATGCTTTGAAAAGAACTTTTCCGCAACTTTCGGCTATTGAGCTTAAAGTGTCAAAACTGAATCCTCCCATTGAAGGCGAGATTCAGAGTGCTTCCGTGATTGTTCGTCAAACTTATTAATATACGTATATGGAGACATTGGTACCTTTTGCTTTATTATGTTTTACTTCATTTTTCACACTTACCAATCCTTTAGGCACTATGCCGGTATTCCTTACCATGACCACGGGAATGTCGGAAAAAGAGCGTCAGGCAGTTGTAAAGCGGGCCACTTTCGTTGCCTTTGTTACATTGGTTGTGTTTGCTTTTACAGGGCAGTTGCTATTCCGTTTCTTCGGCATATCAACAAACGGATTGCGTATGGCAGGAGGAATAATTATTTTTGTGATCGGTTATGATATGCTTCAGGCGCGAATTGCGAAAATAAAACTAAAGGATGAAGAGATTAAAACCTATGCGAATGATATATCCGTAACTCCGTTTGCCATACCCATGCTTTGTGGTCCCGGAGCGATTGCGAATGCTATCCTTTTGATGGAAGACGCGGAAGATATTTCAATGAAAGCAATACTTGTCGGATCGATCGCATTGGTTTATTTACTTTCATTCCTTATACTCAGGGCATCCACACGCATACTGAAAGTGTTAGGAGAAACAGGAAATAACGTAATGATGCGTTTGATGGGGCTTATATTGATGGTAATCGCGATTGAATGTTTTGTAAGTGGGCTAAGGCCTGTATTGATTGATATATTACAACAAGTTTGATGATTGAAGGTATAAAGAAGATTGGTTTTGATGCCGATGATACATTGTGGGTAAACGAAGTGTTTTTCAGAGAAACTGAGCAACAATTCTATAAACTTTTGGCCGAATTTGCTGATGAAAAAACGATTGAAGCCGAGTTGTATCGTACAGAAATGGCCAATATGGCGCTTTACGGATACGGTGTGAAAGCTTTTATCCTGTCTGTAATCGAAACCGCACACAAAATAGCCGGAGGAAACCTGCCGGCTTCTGTAATTGATCAGATAATTCGCTTAGGCAAACAGCAATTATTGCAGCCTGTAGAGCTATTGGAAGGTGTTGAAGAAACGCTGAACGCGTTGGTAGGCCGCTACGAACTAATCTTAGTTACGAAGGGAGATTTGCTTGACCAAGAACGTAAGTTGGCTTTTTCCGGTTTAGAGCACTTGTTTCATCATGTAGAGATCATGAGTGATAAAACATCACGTGAATATGGAAAACTTCTTCGCCATATTGATGTTTTGCCCGAAGAGTTTATGATGATTGGCAATTCTTTGAGATCAGACATTTTGCCTCCGTTAGCATTGGGAAGTTATGCCGTGTATGTGCCTTACCATACAACATGGGAACATGAAAGAGTAGACGAACCGATTATCAGTTCTCGTTTTTATACCGTAGATTCGCTTTGGGATATTATCGGATTGGTTCCCTGAACTGATTCATTACATATCCGAGTATTTGCGTTTTCCTTTCAGATAGAAAGAAACAATCAGGCTTTTGCGTGATAATTCCGGGATAGGGGATAAAACTGTTTTTTGAAGATTTTCCTTTCGTATAGGCAGGTAGCTTTCTTTTAATTCGAAGAAATCCTGCCGTGCTTTATAAATAGCCTTTGCATTCTTAAAATGTCCGGTCAGCAGAAATTTTAATGCGGCCAGGTAATCCAAGAAAAAGCGCGTTCGCATCACGTGTTCAAGATCTGCTTCGCCCAGATTCTTATAAACCATAAGCAAGTTATTACGAAAGTTAAGATAGGTTTTATGCGGACTTTCCACACTTAGTGTAGCTCCGCCAACATGATACACAACCGAATCAGGCGTACAAATCAAACGGTATCCGCGACAACGAAGTCTCCAACAGAAATCCACCTCTTCCTGATGAGCAAAGAACCGTCCGTCGAGTCCTCCCTCTTTCTTATAAACCTCCGTACGTACAAAATGGCAAGCTCCTGTAGCCCAAAGAATATCAACAGGCATATCGTATTGACCCCGATCTTCTTCTATCGCATGCAATACCCGTCCGCGACAATAGGGATAGCCGTATCGATCCATAAAACCACCACAAGCACCCGCGTATTCAAAATACTTCTTATTCCTTTGCGCCAGTATCTTGGGTTGAACAGCAGCAATCTCGGGTTGATCATTCATAACATTGAGCGGAGCATCTATCCATCCGGGAGTTACTTCCACATCGCTGTTTAACAGTACGGTATATTTATTGTCAATATGTTTCAATGCCTGATTATACCCTTCGGCAAATCCGTAGTTCTTATCCAACAAAATAAGTTGTACCTCGGGAAACTTTGCTTTCAACATCTCTACCGAATCATCTGTGGATCCGTTGTCTGCTACCACTATATCTGCTTTATCTGTCGGAGTATAAGCTATTACAGAAGGAAGAAACTCTTCCATCAGCGCCTTTCCGTTCCAGTTTAAGATCACTACCGCAACTTCTTTCATTCTGTTTCCCTTTTGTGTTTCCAGCGTTTATGAGTCCACAACCAGTAAGCCGGATCTCGAAGAATACATTCCTCCATCATACGCGTGTATTGTTCCGTGATCCAGAATTCGGGTGTTTCCTGAGGTTTATCAGTTATCAATTTAAAATCTACCGTATAATATCCGCGAGATGTTTTCTTTGTGTCTGTAAATACTACCGGCAGATTTAATTTTCGGGCTATTCTTTCAGCACCGGTTAGCATACCACTATCCTGATTTAAGAAATTTGTCCAGTAATGTAGGTTTGCTTTACTGGGTGTCTGATCGGAAATTAAGATCACACAAGAACGCGTCTTGTTTTTGCTTAGTGTAATAACATCACGGATAGTATCATTCTTCTTTATGCCTTGGGATCCAAAACGCGAACGTAAATAAACAAAGAGCTTGTCAAAGGCTTTATCCTTCAATGGGCGGTAGACTTGATATATCTTCGCGTCTTTAAAAAAGGATTTCGATGACGTGAACCATTCCCAGTTCCCATAATGCCCCATTAATAGAATCACGCAAGGATGCCCGTCGTCCATTAATTTGTCTATTAATTCCGGATTATTCAGAATAGCCCTGCTCTTCACTTCCTCTTTGGATATATGCCCTAATTTGATTGTTTCAACAATGTAATCAGAAAAATGATGATAAAAACGTTGTTCCAGTTTAAGCCGTTCCTCTTCGGTCATTTCCGGAAAAGACGCTTTTAGGTTTGCTCTTGTTACGTAAACCCTGTAATGAGCGATTTTATAAATCAAAACATATAATATGTCCGAAAGCAGATAGAGTACTTTCATAGGAAGTATCGCATGGATTTTAGTCCATGCGAACAACAGGGAATATTCTATTTTAGTCCACATTATTATTTATATTAACGATCCGTTAAGCGCCGATTTATCCTCGTTCCAGTCGCCTAATATAACCTTTTCAGGCTTATTAATCAGCGAACCTTCATAAGGCATTTCTACTTTAATGTAATTTTCCGTGAAACCGTGCATTAATTCACCCTTTCGTGTATGCTCAAACAATACAACAGCTTGTTGACCTATATATTGATCATAGAAGTTTTGTAGTTTCTGATCAGACAGATCCAGTAAGCGCTGACTTCTTTCGTGCTTTGTTTTTGCATCGACGGCATAGTCTATTTTAAGCGCTTGAGTACCCGGGCGTTCAGAATAGCTGAAAACGTGTAGCTGAGATATATCCAGGCTCTTTATAAACTGATAAGCCTGTTCAAAATATTCGTCGGTTTCTCCGCGAGTACCTACAATTACGTCTACTCCGATAAAAGCGTTTGGAATAACTGCTTTAATCTTTTCTACTTTATGTCGGAACAATTCCGTGTCATAACGGCGGCGCATGAGTTTTAATACTTCATCGCTACCGCTTTGCAGCGGAATATGAAAGTGAGGAGCGAATCGCTTACTGCCGGCAACAAAGTCGATTGCCTCATCTGTAATCAGATTGGGCTCTATGGACGATATCCGGTATCGTTCGATTCCTTCTACGTTATCGAGTGCTTTAATAAGGTTCAGGAATGACTCTCCGGTACTTCGTCCGAAATCACCTATATTAACTCCTGTGAGAACAATTTCCTTACCTCCCTTTCGTACAACATCTTCAGCTTGTTCGATCATGCTCGCAATTGTGCCATTGCGACTGCGACCGCGGGCAAAAGGAATTGTACAGAACGAACAAAAATAATCACAACCATCCTGAACCTTCAGGAAATGACGCGTACGATCATCCGATGAACACGAAGGAGTGAACAAACGAATATCTTTGGTTTTAGAAGTAACGATTGTTCCACCGGATGTTTTCTTATCCAGATTCTCCAGGTGTTCAAGTATATCCAATTTCTGTTCGGCACCTAAAACAAGATCAACACCTTCTATACCTGCCACCTCTTCGGGTTTTAACTGAGCATAACAGCCGGTTACAACAACAAAGGCGTCGGGGTGTTGTTTGTTTATTTTACGGATTGCCTGACGGCATTTTTTATCGGCAAGTTCTGTTACAGAACAAGTATTGACTACGCAGATATGTGCTTTCTCTCCGGCTCGGGCTTTTCTTATTCCTTTACCGGCCAACATCTTTCCAATAGTGGAGGTTTCTGCGAAATTCAGTTTACAACCAAGTGTATAATATGCCGCTATCTTATTTTCAAAAACGGTAGTATCTATCATCTAATTATAAAAATTTGGTTGCAAAGTTACATAAAACCGAGAAGTTAATACTTTGTTTAATTGTATATCTGCCTACTACTATGTATTTTTGCTCATTATTCATCGTTTTGTGCTATGATAAAAGAGAACTTTATAAAGTTATATGAAGAGAGTTTCAAGGAAAACTGGGCATTGCCCGCCTTGACAGACTACAGTAAGAATAATACCTTCACTTTTGGACAGGTAGCCGATAAAATTGCGCGTTTACATATTGTCTTTGAGGAAGCCGATATTAAGAAAGGAGATAAAATTGCGCTGATCGGAAAAGACTCGGCTCATTGGTGTATTATATATATGGCGGTTATGACCTATGGTGCGGTTATCGTTCCCATTCTACAGGATTTTAGTCCGAATGACGTACATCACATCATTAATCACTCCGAATCCGTACTTCTTTTCGTTACACATCGTATTTGGGATACACTGGAAGAAGAAAAGATGAATGGGCTAAAAGCCGTATTTGCCATTTCTGATTTCAGTTGCACTTATGAAAGAAATGACGATTATATTACTAAGCTAACGAAATCGTTGGATGAAAAAATGAAGGAACGGTATCCATACGGATTTTCTACCGTAGATATTCATTATGTAGATCAATCGAATGACGAAGTAGTTCTTTTAAATTACACCTCCGGAACAACGGGCTTTAGCAAAGGAGTAATGCTGACGGGCAATAACCTGGCAGGAAATGTAACCTATTCGAAAACGTTGGATCTGATGTATCAGAAAGATAACATCCTATGTTTTCTTCCTTTAGCGCACGCCTATAGCTGCGCCTTCAACTTTCTTGTGCCTATGGCCGTTGGAGCGCATGTATATATGCTCGGCAAAGTTCCTTCTCCCAAAATATTGCTCAAAGCTTTTGAAGAGATCAGACCTAATCTGATAATCACCGTGCCGTTGATTTTGGAGAAAATATATAAAAAAATGATTCTTCCGAGGCTGAATCAAAAGGGTTTAAAGCTTGCATTGACTATTCCTTTTATCGATAAGCGCATCTATGAAAAGATCAGAAAGGGACTGACTGAATCTTTTGGCGGACAATTCCGGGAAGTAATTGTAGGAGGGGCGGCAATGAACCAGGAGGTAGTAGATTTCCTTTATAAGATTAAATTTCCTTTTACTATTGGCTATGGAATGACCGAATGCGGTCCGCTGGTTAGTTACAGCAATAATAAACACTTTGTGCCCGGCTCATGCGGACACGTTTTGAAAGACATTATGGATGTCAGGATAGACTCTGAAGATCCCTATAATATTGTTGGTGAAATTCAGGTGCGTGGTGAAAATGTGATGAAAGGTTATTATAAGAACAAAACAGCCACGGCTGCCGTATTTACGAAAGATGGCTGGCTTTGCACCGGCGATTTGGGCACCATAGACGAAGAGAAACGTATTTTTATTCGTGGACGAAGCAAAACCATGATTCTTGGAGCAAGTGGTCAGAATATTTATCCGGAAGAAATCGAATCCAAACTAAACAATCTGCCTTATGTGCTTGAAAGTGTAGTTGTTGAAAGAAACGGCAAATTGGTTGCCCTCGTATATCCGGACTATGATGCGGTAGACAGTGCCGGTATAGCACATTCGAATTTGCCGGAAATGATGGAGCTTAATAAAGCAGAGCTAAACAAAATGCTTGCGTCTTATGAATCGGTATCCGCCATTCAACTTTACCCTACAGAATTTGAAAAAACACCTAAAAAAAGTATTAAGCGTTACCTGTATAGCAATTATTAAATTTCAGCTCAAAATCTGAGTCGTTTTTTGTAAATCAAATGGGTAAATTGGATCAAAAATATAAAGGTTATGTTTTTGATTATATAGTATTATGTAAAAATGATTGATTTTTGGTTGTTGTTTTTGTCAGATTTTAAAAGGCATAACCTATCTGTAAAAAGCCGCTGTGGGTGAAGCGGAATTTGTCAACTTCGTGGCTGAAGTCTGTAACGGAATAGCCAACGGAAAGAAATATTGGGCAAAGATCTAAGGTGATATAGGTTTTCAGATGAAAATATAGCCAATTCATTTTTTTGTTACCTAATTGATCTGAAATAATATTCGCTTTGAATTTTTCGGAACCTATGGGTGCACATACTCCCGGTTCTATGTTTAAGGCGAATAGTTCTGCCTTGTTTTGGCGAACTATGGGATATCTGAAACGAACGGAAGTGCGAAATAATAACGTTTGAATATCAAACAACCTTCTTTCATATTCGCCCGTAAAGTTGTTATAATAATCGTCGTCTGCTATTCCAAGTATAAAGTTAGCACCTGCCGTTAGTCCCAAATTGCGGGTTAGCAGGTACGAGTAGGATGGTTCTACTTCAAAATAGCCGTTCCCGTTTATCCCTCCGGATAAATTTATTTCCTGCCAGCGTGAGGGCAAGGTTTCTAAACTACGTTTCTCGTCTGCCCATGTTTTTAATGATAGAAATAAAAATAAAAGGATGATGATATGTTTCATTTTTTGCGTTTGTTTAAGTTATACTTTTATGACAGAAACGAAGGGAAAACCCCTATTGGTAGAACAAAAAAAATCCTTTGAAAATTTATTTTCAAAGGATTTTTCACCGATATGTTTTGTGTTTATTGCATCATGGCACCTGTCAGTTCAGCAACGGATTTAAATCCATGACGGTCGCAATATTCATTAATTCCATCAATAACCTTGATTGAAACAGCCGGGTCGATAAAATTATAGGTTCCTATTTGAATGGCGGTAGAGCCTGCCAGCATAAATTCTACAGCGTCTTTCCAGTTGGCTATGCCTCCCATACCAATAATAGGTATTTTAACGGCGTTATACGTCTGCCAGACCATTCTTACGGCAATTGGCTTAACGCATGGGCCGGATAGTCCGCCCGTTATGGTAGATAGCACAGGACGACGTTTTTCTACATCTATAGCCATGCCCAGCATGGTGTTGATTAACGAAACGGCATCCGCACCTTCGGCTTCCACCGTGCGGGCAATCTCGGTAATGTCGGTTACATTTGGCGACAGTTTCACGATTAGCGTTTTAGGGAATACTTTTCTAACCGCGCGCACTACATCTCCGGCTCCCTGGCAAGTTACACCGAATGCCATTCCGCCTTCCTTTACATTTGGACACGAAATATTTAATTCTATAGCCGGAATCTGATCCAATTGTGCGATTATTTCCGCGCATTCAATATACGATTCTATTGTAGAGCCACTTACGTTTACAATCATGTGCGTATCATATGCCTTTATTTCAGGATAAATATGATCCGCAAAATATTGAGCACCTTTGTTTTGCAGTCCCACTGCATTCAGCATACCGGCCGGAGTTTCCGCCATACGGGGATAAGCATTGCCTTCTCTGTGTTCAGCAGTCGTACCTTTTACAAATATTCCACCTAAACGGTTAATATCCATAAAGTCAGTATATTCGAGTCCGTATCCGAATGTACCCGAAGCGGTCATTACCGGATTTTTCAGCTGTAGCTTTCCTATATTTACGTTTAATTCTGCCATGTCAGTTTATTGATATTAAAAACAGGTCCTTCTGTACATACACAAATATGTCCGTCTGTTGTTTTTTCCACACAACATAAGCAAGCACCTATGCCGCATGCCATTGTGTTTTCGAGTGATACTTCACAGTCGATCGCGGCTTCGCGAGCTACTTTCGCAACGGCCATCATCATCGGCTTAGGGCCACAGGTGTAAATGCGGTCAAAACGCTTCTTGTTAAGTATAGTGTGTTGGGTTACATAGCCCTTCTCTCCAAGCGAGCCGTCTTCGGTTGTAATATACACCTGTCCTAAAGCTTCAAAATCCGCTATCTGTAGTACATCTTTTTCTGAGCGCGCGCCCAATAAGAATGAAGGTGTAAAGCCAAGTTGTTTTAAATGATCGCCAAGATAAAGCATGGGAGCAGTACCCACGCCACCACCTATCAACAGTAATTCCTGTTTTGTGTGTGCTTCAGGAATAGTGAAGCTGTTTCCTAAAGGAAGGATTATATTTACTATATTGCCAATTTGTAGCATTGACATGCTCAATGTACCATCCCCAACAATTTGTATCAACAACCATAGTTCGTTTTTTGACCGATCAATGTAATTTATCGAAATAGGGCGGCGTAAAAAAGTTGTCGCATTATCTACTTTAACTTCTACGAATTGTCCGGGTAGCATTTCCGGTAAGGTTTCTTCCGGAGCTAATTTTAGGAGGCAGTAGTTTTGATGAAGGCGAAGGTTTTCTGTAACCTTCATGTCCATGATGTACTTCTTCATATAAAAGGATTACTCAATTTTCTACAAAGATACATGAATAAGACGGATGTATGAAATTTGGATTATTCTTTCCTGCCTTTTTCGGGTATAAAGGTTTCGTAAGTCTCGTCGGCGTAAAAAATAACTAATTTGCTTATTTTCTTAGCCACTAATTCTGTGCGTATAACTATCTCTTTATCTGTTTGTTTTGCTTCGTTTTCATCCGCCTTAACCCTGTTTTCCTTGCGATATTCCTGATCAACCTGGGGGATAGGTCGATTTACAGCCGTATTTGTAAACAAATCGGGCTGCGAGAAACTGATCTTCTCTGTTTTTTCTTTTTGCATTTCTCCTTTACCAAAAAGCAACCAATCTGAATTTATATAAGGAAAGGTTTCTAAAATTTTCATGAATACATCTAAGCTGGGATTGTTTCTGCCTGAGATGATATGAGACATAGCAGACCGTTGGATTCCGATTGTTTCCGCAAATTTCGAAGGAGCGAGTCCTTCATTTTCCATAACTTGTAAAATACGCTCTTTCATGATGTTCGAAATTTATAAATGTATCCGAAAAAGAATAGATTACAAAGATAAACAAAATGAAATGAATAGGAGATAGTAATGTGAATTTATTTTTAGAACACCAAACGTATACAAATGTATTTAGATAGGCGAGATTGTGGTACAAATGTTTTGTTCAAATACGTAAACAAGTAATACATCTGTTATAATTGTATTTTGTTATAAAAGCTTTTGTTTGCTTATTGTGTGTAATAGCTTATTATATAATACATTAAAAGCTACAAAACCCTTAAATAGGGTGTTGTATTGAATATATCGCCTTATTAATGCGTTCTTATCTTAAAGTAAATGTTTGATATTTTATACTAAAACGCTGATATAGTGGATATTGAATATATTTATTTGATGTTCCGAATATGTTAAAACAGGTAAGTAATTTTAATAAATACGTTCTCTTTTGTAACTGACACAAATGTTTCCTTTGCTTCTAAGATAACTGATAATGTTTATGCATGTAACTAATGTTACGAATGTATCAACATTAAATGCGAATGATAGATATGTAAACCTGCTATATTGGTGTTTGTGTTTACAATGATATCCTTACAATAGTCTGTTTTTTTGACAAAATGATAGTTGACGTTTCGTGTAGTCCTTAAGTTCTACACAAATGTTTCCATTAAGCATAAAATAGTTTACAATATTTTCTCAAGTGTTTAAGAATGGAATATTTCAGCCGGTAGCCTTACTATTGTACGGATATTGCAAATATTTTGAGTTAAGAGAGTATACATAATCAGTGAAATAGGCAATACAGCTACTCCATTACCATATATTGTGTTGTGAAAAGCTTACTTTTTAATAAATTCGGATGGTGATTTCCCGTATTGTTTCAGAAAACTGGTAGAAAAATAAGATGGAGACGAGAATCCGGATTGAAAAGCTATTTCGTTCATTCTTGTTTCTCCTTCCTGCATTAAACGAACCGCTTTTTTTAATCGGGCTAATTTAATGAATTCTACAGGAGGTATTCCGGATATCCCTTTTACCTTTCTATATAAACCAGAAGTACTCATCCCCAACTCTGAAGCCAACATATCTACGCTTAAACGTTGATTTGTGATGTTGCGTTCGATACAGTTTGTTAAGTCTTTTAAGAAAATATCATCTGCCGGAGAAGTCGATAAGTCGGTAACCTGTGTTGTCGGTTTTTCTTTATAGGCTTTGTTTAATAGTTCGCGGTTTTTAAGAAGGTTAATTATCTGTGCTGTTAACAGTTCAATGGAAAAAGGTTTTTCCATATAAGCATCCGCACCTTGATTTAGTCCATTAAGATGAGACTGTAGGTTGTGTTGCGCTGTAAGCAATACAAATGGAATATGACTGTAGTTTATGTCGTTTTTAACTGCATTACATAACTCAAATCCATCCATATTAGGCATCATCACATCGCTGATTATAAGATCTACCGCATTATGCATTAATTTATCAAGGGCTTCTTTACCGTCTGCAGCTTCCAGCACGGCATAGTCTGTATCCAACTCTTTATAGATAAAGCTCCGCATTTCATCCTGATCTTCTACAATTAGTATTGTTGGTTTGCCGGATTCATTTGATTCGGTTTTGTTTGTAGTTTGGATAGTTTTTATCTGCGATTGATGAGCCGGCAATGTTAGTATAAAACAGTTTAAACCCTCTTCTGTAGCAATGCAGTTCAATGTGCCCTGATGAAAGTCTGCTAATGAACGTGCCAGCGCGAGCCCTATACCACTTCCCTCCTGATGAATTGTTTCATTCAGCCTGTAGAACGGAGAAAAGATCGATTCCCGTTCTGATTCCGGAATTAAATGTCCGTCACTACATACAGCAATCGAGAATGCTTTGCTTTCTTCAGCACTTTTAACCGACAGTTTTATTTTCTTATCCGAATATTTAATCGCATTACTCAATAAATTGCTTACGATTTTCGAAAAAGCCTCTCTATCGATAAATGCGAATAATTTACTGTCTGGTAAATCAGAAGAAAACTCTTTATTTTTTAACTTCATAACCGGCAAGAACGATTGCAGGATTGTTTCTACCCATACAATTATATCTGTATCCGAATAATTAAGCTTGAAGCCTTTACTTTCCGTCTTCCTAAAATCCAGCAATTGATTACTAAGGTTTAACAATCTGCTCGTATTTCGTTCTATGGTTTGTAAGTGCTCTTTCGTATCGTTGGTTCCATCTTTCGATTTGAGGATTTTCTCCAAAGGTGCCTTTATAAGCGTTAAAGGAGTGCGTATTTCATGCGTAATAAAAGTAAAGAATTGAATTTTAGCATCGTATAGCTCTTTTTCTTTTCGTGCTTCAAATCGCTCCTGATTGAGCCGGTGCTTTTCTTCTAAACGACGTTTTTTATAACCGTAAAATAGAAATCCTACCGTGCCGGCTATCACTACATATATAAAGAACGCCCATCCGGTAAGCCAAAAAGGAGGTGTAATTAAAATGGGCAAGGTATATTCATTATCTTCCCATCTGCCACTGCTGTTTGTTGATTTTACCTTGAAAATGTATTTTCCGGGAGAGAGGTTGGCGAATGTAACATCTTTGTTATCATTCATATAAATCCAGTCTTTATCAATATTCTCCAGCTTGTAGGCATATTGAATAGCTTCCGGGGAGGTGTAGCTCAACGCTACGAACGAAATGCTGAATGTAGCCGCATCGTAGGGTAGTTTGAGGCTTTTTACGGTCTCAGCAGACAGTGATTTATAGTTATTACTCTTACTGTCCGGCACATTTATGCCGGTAATCAGTACCGGAGGTATATAATCATCTTCACTAAACCTACTTGGGTTAAAGGCGATCATGCCGTTGATTGTACCCATATAAATTGTGCCGTCCGGTGCTTGATAGGAAGAACTGTAATTAAACTGGGTTTCATGTAGCCCGTCAGTGTAGGTAAAAACCCGCATTACTTGTGATTCGGGATGAAACCTGACTAATCCGTTTGCCGTTGAAAGCCAGAAATATCCCTGTTTATCTTCAACGATTCGGTATACGATATTGCTTGGTAAACCAATTTCAGCAGTGATTCGGCTAAAGGAGTTGGCATTCTTATTGAAAAGGGATAGCCCATTTACAGTACTAATCCATATCCGACCTGTAGAATCTTCAAAAACAGAGGTTGTATTATTATTACTAATGCTATTTGGATTTAAAGGGTCATGGGTGTAATGTCGGAGTTCATCCTGCTTACGAATGTAGTAAAAGACACCGTGTGAGGTTACAAACCAAAGGTTATTATCCTTGTCTTCATAAATTTGTCTGACTAAAGAGCGAATATCCTTCCAACGCTTGAATCCGTTGCTCTTCCTGTCGAGTAGGCTTACCCCTGTGGAAGTACCTACAAAGAGTTCGCCCGAACGTGTTGAATGAAAACAAACAATGAAGTCGCTGCTTAATCCTCCTGCCGTATTATCCCGTGTGTATCGTTTAACGATTTTGCCCGAAGGAATATTAATCACGTCTATTCCTTTATTGTATGTACCCACCCACAAACTATCTCCTAATGCAAGCAACCCGTGAATGTTAGTAGCCGATAAAGGGCGCAAGGGGTTATTGTAAGAAAAGTTTGTAATCTCGCCTGTGTGCGGATTGTATTTGTTGATGCCATTATCTTCCGTACCGAGCCAAATCATTCCGTATTGGTCGGGACAAATCTCTCTAACGGCATTTCCCGGCATTTCGGCATGCGTTTTTCCACCAATGAAATAGCTGAAAGGCGTGTATTGTTTCGGCAAATAACTTACTCCACCGAAAAAGGAGCCTGCCCACATACCTCCTTCACGATCTTTTGTGAGTGAATAAATGGCATTATCGGCCAGTGCATATTCGTTGGTTAACGACTTACGCAGATTGACCAGATTTTTGTCTAATATATTATATATGTATATACCGGACTCTGAAGCGATCCAATAAGTGTGCTTATTATATAAGCAAATATCTCTGATTTGGGTATCGGGAATGATTGTTTCTGTTGTTTGTAATCGATAATTATAGAACTTTAGTCCCATTTTATCTGTGCCGATCAATACACCGGCATCAGGAACCTGGCAGATAACATCAATATGCCCCTGATCTTTAATTTCATCCGGAGTTAAAATCAGTTTCTGAGAAAAAGAATCGGTTTGCTTATTGTACTCATATAGTGAACTTCCGTCGGTTAATAATGGATTACCTTCTTCGGTTATTGTAATTGCATTCGGATGAAAATAATCATTGGCCGAATAAGCCTTGTATGTTTGATCCGTTATACTATACCGTACAATCTGTTGATGACTGATGAACCACAGATTTCTTTGCGCATCTTCCTTAACATGACGAAAATATTCGATATGCTCCTGCTTAGGATCCAGACGAAAAGGGGTGAACGTATCCGTATGATAGTCGTAAAAACAAACACCTCTATTCGTGCATATCCATATCCGGTCTTTCGAATCCTCGAAAAGGCTAATTATAAAATTATTAGGAATACAGTTGTCGGTAGAAGAGTTATAGTGAAAAACCTTAAACGTATGTCCGTCAAAGCGATTTAGTCCGTCTTCAGTACCAAACCATATAAAGCCTCTTTTGTCCTGAATAGAAGCGTATACGGTGTTGTGAGACAGACCGTGTTTGTTATTGTAATGTCTGAAATAACGATTATCACTATATCCTTCTGCCTTAGGGAAGATGAAAAATAGAAGAAATATTGACAGAAAGATTTTAAAATTCATGAAATAGATGTTCTTGTTTCACTACAAATCTATTAAGAATTTCCAAAACAATCATAATCATCCATTTTAAAAACTAAAAACCATTTGAATTCTCGTATTGTTTAATGAAAGTAGATATATTTGTATTTGAGAGATATCTATATCGTTAATGAAAAAAATATTGCCTGTGGCACTTTTGACATTAAGCGCGAGTGTGTATTCAACGGAAATTCCGGAATCTCTTCGCGTAAAAGAATATAAACTGAGTAATGGATTAACTGTTTGGTTAAACGAAGATCATAGTCAACCTAAAGTTTTTGGCGCTGTGGTGGTTAAGGCAGGCTCAAAAGATTGTCCTGATACCGGTATTGCGCATTATTTTGAACACATGATGTTCAAAGGAACGGATAAGATAGGTACGGTAGATTATGATGCCGAAAAAGTATTGTTGGATTCCATTGCTGCAAAATATGATGAATTAGCACAAATAAATGATCCGGCTGAACGCAATAAAATTCAGATGGAGATCAATCAAATCAGTGTTCGTGCTTCGGAATATGTTATTCCGAATGAATTTGATCATTTAATTACACGTTACGGCGGAAGCAAGCTCAATGCCGGAACATCCTATGATTATACTGTTTATTTCAACACATTTTCTCCTCAATATATTGAACAATGGGCTGCCATAAACAGTGAACGCCTTGTAAATCCGGTCTTTCGTCTTTTTCAGAGTGAACTTGAAACCGTTTATGAAGAAAAAAACATGTACACAGACCGCGTAGGAGGGCAGGCTATTGAAAAATTGACCTATCGTTATTTTTATCCGCATCCTTACGCTTATCCTATCGTAGGGAGTACAGAAAACCTGAAGAATCCCCGTCTTTCAGAGATGATGAAATTCTTTGAGGAGTATTATGTTGCTTCTAATATGGGATTAATACTGAGTGGTGATTTCAGATCGGAAGAAGTTTTGCCTATTCTGGAGTCGAAATTTTCTGTAATCAGACAAGGAGAGCCTCCTGTTAGGGAGAAAGTATCGTTGCCTTCTTTTCAAGGTAAAGAAACAGAGCGCATAAAACTGTCTATTCCTTTTATCAAAGTATTGGCACTCGGCTTTCGGGGTGTACCGGCCAATCATCCGGATGAAGCGGCTTTAAAAATAGCTGTCGGACTACTTAATAACGAAAACGGAACGGGCTTTTTAGATAAACTCATGGTAGATCGTAAATTAATGGCTGCCATAGCTATGAACGAAAGCCTGAATGAAGCGGGGATATTAGGAGTAGGTGTAGTGCCTAAGTTGTTATTTCAAACCTATAACTCCGCCACTAAATTAGTTTGGAGGGAGATAGAACGCGTTAAATCGGGAGAGTTTACCGACGAAATGTTCAATAGCCTTAAACTGGAATCAGTACGTTCCTATAATGCAAGTCTTGAAGATATCAGCGCACGCGCCCAAACTATGATGAGATTATATT
Source organism: Massilibacteroides vaginae (assembly GCF_900178525.1). Lineage (GTDB taxonomy): Bacteria > Bacteroidota > Bacteroidia > Bacteroidales > Tannerellaceae > Massilibacteroides > Massilibacteroides vaginae. The sequence continues at coordinate 298,045 of NZ_FXDJ01000008.1, read as the reverse complement.
CTCAAAATATTTCGTGGGAAGAATATGTAACCGATCTGGATAGGGTTAATGCGTTAACAAAAGACGATGTAGTTAATGCAGCGCGTAAATATTTTACCGATAACTACTTGTATATAACAAAAACAACCGGCAAATATCCGAAAGACAATCTGCCTAAGCCCGATTACGAACCTATTGCTCCGAAAAATGCGGAAGCTAAATCAGTATTTGCCAAACAACTTGAAAAAATACCTGTTAAGAAAGTTTCTCCGCGTTTGCTCGATTTCAATAATGACGTACAAACATTGGCTTTAACTCCATTAGCCACTTTGTATGTGAAACAAAACCCGGTAAATACGATTTTCACGCTAAATATATCCTATAAAATAGGTACTCTGAAGGCACCTATATTAAAGCAAGTGGCCAACTACCTGCCTTTTTTAGGAACGGACCAACAATCTTTCCGTGAATTCAGGGAGGTGCTTCAGTCTTATGGTGCGTCTTTGTCTTTTGAAGCAAGCGAACAACTGTTTACCATCAGGATAAATGGATTTGACGAGAAATTTGAACAGACAGTTCAACTCATCAGCTCATTTATGAAGACCGTAAAAGCGGATAAAAAGAATATAAGTCAACTAAGAGATGCGGAAAAGGTAGCTCTTAAAGCATTTGTAAAATCAGGTGACGATATTTCCAGCGCCCTGCTTGAAATGGTTAAATACGGAAATGAATCCAGATACTTAAAAAAAGTTTCTCTTTCAGAATTGAAAAAAATGACCGGCGACGAGTTGGTTAATTCATTTAAGAAAGCACAAAAAATTGCCTGCGATATACACTATTGCGGTACAATACCCATAGAAAAAGTAGCGGATTATTTATCGGAAAACATTGCTTTGGAAAATATCACCAAAGAATCTGCTTCACCTTATTATCGTTCGTTAATCACATACGATGAGCCACGGGTCTATTTTTATAATATGCCGGATGCCTCCCAAAGCATTGTATACGCTTATGTGCCCGGTGAAGCTCAGGGTGAGTTTCGGAAAAGGCATTCGGGCAAGTTGTTTGGCGGTTATTTCGGAGGAGATATGTCATCCTTGATGTTTCAGGAAATCAGGGAATTCCGTTCGTTTGCTTATCGTGCTTTTGCCAGGTATTCGATTCCGTCGTTGGTTCATAAAGACAAACCCGGTGAACTGACGGCAAGTATGACCACACTGTCAGACAAAACAACTGATGCCATGGTTGTGTTGGATTCATTAATACGAAAAATGCCCGTGAAACCGGAGAAAGTTGAATCGATACGTCAAACTGTTCTGAACCATGCCAATAACAACTATCCGTCTTTTCGTGAAATATCCGAAAAGATAGCCACATACCGTATGGAGGGATATACAGAAGACCCGAATCATCTATTCATTCAAAATCTTAAAGATTTAAGTATGGCTGATATTATGCGTTTTTATAATGAAAATGTAGCCGATCGCCCTGTTGTTTATATGGTAGTGGGTAATTCAAGAAAAATAGACATGAATGAACTGGCCAAATTAGGAGAGGTAATCTACATTCGTAAAAAAGATATTATCAAATAAGTTATTCTTGTTCACCAAGCAGGAATTCTTTAATTTGTTTTTCGAACGTTTCTTTTGGAAGAGCTCCCATAGCTAATTGTGGCTGTCCGTTTTTCGGTATAAAGAGAAAAGTAGGAATACTTTGTATCCCGAAAGCCATAGCTAATTCCTTTTCGTTGTCCACATTAATCTTATAAACGATAATCTGATCTTTATACTGTTCAGCTAATTGCTTCAGAATAGGCGAAACTTGTCTGCAAGGTCCACACCAATCAGCGTAAAAATCCACAATGCATGGTTTATCACCTTCATAAACCCACTCATCCTGATTTTTTTCGAAATTATATACCTTCTTTAAAAAATCCGCTTTAGTTAAAACAATAACCTCTCCGGATTTATCATTTTTGTTGTCTGTTTCAGCATGCGAAAAGAAACTTGAAAAAGAGAATATAATAGTAAATAAAAATACTTTTGTTAAGTTGTTCATATAAAGAAGTATATTATCAAGATTTTAATTTTGCAAAACTACAAATATTATTTTATAAGTACATCACATAATAATATAACAATTACGAGGGAGCATTTTCTGCGTCTTAGATATGTTTTATAACTTTGTTTGAAACATAGGTTTGATCGGGGGTTTGTTTGGAAATTTCGAGTTTTTTACTTTACTTTGTATTAAAGAAATGAGTTAAGCCGCGCTGATAGATTGGGAAACTCATCAGTTATTTTAATTCCGAGACATAGCTCTTATTACCAATGGCGGGCCGCAACCTTCGGGTATGCTTCGCACAGCGGATTACAAAGGTGGTAAAGCACTCAAATCCTGTCATACGGAGTTTGTTCATATCCTCAGTGCGGCTTTCTTTTACTCCCCCCCACAACATCACAACAATCATTCAGATTTATTTTATGCGCGATATCTTAATCCGGGATTTTCATGATCTTTTGGGTTGAGACAGTTGAGAAAAAAAACAGGCCTGATTTGCTCTTAAGAGTTCGTTTTTTTACATTACTATATGAAAAAAAATATATCCTTTATTTTTTGAAAAATATCCTTTATATTTCAAAAAATAAAGGATATGTTTTTTCATTACTTATAAGCATTGATTATCAATGAGTTATAAAATGGTGTTTTTTTCCTGATTTTACCCTGTTTTTTTCGCTTTTTAGTTGGTTATTTAGAAAGAATGCATTTGTGGTGTACTATTTAACTAATACACTTTATTTGTTCGTGAAGATCAGATTGTAGTCTTATCTACGCATCAGGTTCGCGATCTGGATAGTCTGATTGATGCTGTTGTGATTATAGATCAGCAAAAGATCGTTTTCAATGAATCGTTAGACAATTGTACCACCTCATTGGAAGGGTTGTTTGAAGAAAAAATTGTTTCACCGGGTATTTTACCAGCAATAAACCCATTTTTATTCAGATTGCCGATCTGATAAGCAAGCGCGTATTGGATGGAACCTATTTGCCCGATCAACGCATTCCTTCCGTTCGTGAGTTGGGAGTAGAGGTAGAGGTAAACCCCAACACCGTGATGCGCTCTTACGAACGTTTGCAACAAATGGATATTATCTATAACAAACGGGGAGTCGGTTATTTTATATCTCCTACTGCCAAAGACGAAATACACAAACAGCGTCATGCTGCTTTCATTCGCGAAGAACTTCCTACATTATTCAAAGAAATGGATTTGTTAGGAATAAGCATCGAGCTTTTAAACCGGGCGTATGCCGAGTATTCATCAAAAAAACAAAGCGATTAATCATGAGAACAAGTAATAAAGTTATTCTTGCGTTGGTGTTGGTAACCGGCGTTATCTATTTATTTCTGTTTTTAAATTATAATCCGGAGTACAGCCGATCTGCTACCAGAGCCATATCAGATCAATTCCGGGTTGTTTCCATTGAAGACGAAAGAATAGGTAAAGATGAAATCTTTTTCGATGTTGCCGAAACCAAGGAAGAAGCCTTCATTTATTATGCGAAAGGAGAATATACTAAAGGTGTTTGGTTAAGACATTCCGGAGACACGTTGATTGTTAGGCGCCCTCACGAAATAGAACAAAAAATGTCACTCCATCTGCACCTGAAAGGGGTAGATAAAGTGACATTAGGAAATCAGGTTATTTATACCCGTTAACGTTTACACCTGTGCCTTCTTGGCATCGAGGTAATTAACTACTTTTCCGTATATAATCAAAGAGAAGGCTGAAATTAACGCTATCCCTCCGAAATAATACCAGATGTAATGGGCGTTGGCACTTGCTGCCGCCCATTCTTCGTGCGTAGCGAAGAGGGTAGGCTCCGGACAATATTTTGTCAATAGGAAACCGGACAGTCCGAATCCTAAAATTGACGAAAAGAAGGAGTGGAGATGACTGAATCCGAGGTAAAGCCCTTCTTCTCCTTTAGGAGCTTGCAATGAAAAATACTCCAGAAAACGGGGCGAAATAAATGTTTCGGCCAAACCTTGAAACACAATACCGACTACCATCATAAAGGCTACCGGATGCATACCCAGTATCGGTGTATTAAAATCTAACAGATTACCGGAAGCCATGCACAATGCCGAAATCGGCATAATAAACATACCGAACGTCATAGAAGTAAGTGCTGATTTCTTGCGCATCAGCTGGGTAACTAAATTAACAGCCAGCACTACGACCAATGGATTCACATTCGCATACCAGGAAGGAGAGGCTCCCTCGCCGGCTAAACGAAGAACGTATTTTGGCATAGTGGCGTATAACTGGTGCTGCACCATCCAGAATCCGGTGATAATAAGGATCAGGATAATCAAACGTCCGTTAGAACAAACCTTGATCAAGGCCTGCCATATCTGCGCAAAGGTTTTGCCTTCGCCCGCGTTCTTATTACTTTTATATAGAAACCACACCAATACAAGTGCGATCAGCGTCATGCTTGCCGAAAAGAAGTTCAAGGTAATCAATCCTTGATTCCCCATAGCGTTACGCAGCGGGTCAACAATTGTTTTACCGGAAAAAGCACCGATATTTACCATTGAATAAAAGATAGAAAAACCTTTTGCCCGGTTTTCCGCTGTAGTTTCTTTGGCTACAGTTCCTGTAATTACACTTTTTATAAACGAACCTCCCAGCACAATCAGTGCCATAATGGGAAGAATGCCGTATCTGATATTACTTTCTACCAGACCGGTGAAAGTAGTGGTCATACCATACTGAACCAACCCGCTTGATTCCAGCCAGGTGGGAAACAAGCCCAATCCCGTGTAACCAAGGGTAAGTAAAGAGAATGCCAGTAACATAGAATTACGAAATCCGATTTTATCGGCCAATGCACCGGCGAATGTAGGAAGAAGATAAAGGCAAGCGGAAAAAATGCCGGCTATAGTTGCGGCCTGAATGTCATTAAAGCCAAGAATACGACTTAAATACAGGGTAATGACAATAAATACACCGTAATAAGCCGCTCGCTCAAAAAGCTCAACGACATTCGCGACCCAGAAGGCTTTACTGAATTTAATTTTCTCTTTTGTTGTAGTACTCATATAATTAAAAATTTAATAATGAAGGAATAACATTCCGGTATGGACAAAAAAATAAACGCAGGCGAGAAAATAAGAGCTGCGTTTATTTTGGGATGTCCGTCCTGTGTTATTCGGTTTAATGAATTAGTTGCTTACATAAGATTGGTGGATCGCTTTTTCGAAAGTAGCCCAATGATCGTCTGTCATGCTGTGTGGAGTAAAGAGGCATACGCCTGCGGCTCCGTTTTCCATTGAGGCACGAACGGCTGTTTCTATCTCCGAGGGGATTAATCCGTGTCCTTCTGGGTCTTCGATGCTCGATTTGTTTTGCCAATCATGACAAATAAATAAGCCACTGTAAACGGGAGCTTTACCGTTTAGGGCAGTTACTCCTTCTTTCGTTACACGACCTACCCATTCCGGTCCTTCTAAATAGAAATCGTTATAGTTCATCGGGAAGTAAGCGTCAATATTCCATTTGTTCCATTCCTGTCTGACCATTTTTTTAGCATACGAGTCGGGACCGGGGAAAACTGCCGCACTGACTTTTTTCCCTTTTGCATGAATATCGTCTGTGATTCGATTTACCAAACGGGTAATCAGGTCACAACGAAACTGTGCCCATTCCGCGCAAGAGGAAGGATCGTCGAATGATTTGATATCTATTCCGGTCGCGGTTTTAAAATCAGAAACGCATTTGTCGCAGTAGCAATAATCAGCCACAGGATATTCTTCATTCATAACCAAGCCGTATTTATCCCACAAACCACGAGCAAGAATCACATCCACAAAGCGTATGTAATCAAAATGAACGTAATCTACTTCAGGGATATCGGCTACTTTTCCGTACAATGAAGTGAGGAATTGATATACTTCTTCCCTGTTTGGACAGAGAAATTTATAGTAAGAAACATAGGCTTGCGTGTGATAGGCCGACTGTCCTAATCTGTTTACCGCATAGATTGTAGAATCCATACCTCCGTGCAACATAGCCGGTATCCAGGCATGGTATTCCATTCCGTTCGCTTTGGCAACTTTGGCAGCCCGCTGATGCTTTTCAACATCATGTCCGGCATTATAGCAAATGCCGTCTAATCCATGAGATTTCCACTTGCTAAAATCAGCCTGCAATGTTTGTTCGGTAGTGTTTCCACCTTCACCTTGCCAGCCGTATGCCGGGATCTTTGTTTGCGGAGTCTTGCCGCAGGCCATCACGAGACAGCTTACTACGGCAAGAATACTTATTTTAATTTTATTCATAATACAGAATTATTGACAGGCACAAAGAGTAGGAATCAAATTTCTATCTCCATAGGCGTTATCTACTCGGGCTACATTCAACCAAAACTTACAATCGTGCAACCATTCCAATGGGAACGCGGCTTTGCTTCTCGGGTAGGAGTGATTCCATTCATCTGCTGTCACTTCATATTCGGGATGCGGCGCGTTCTTTAATACATTGTCTGTTTTATCTGCTTTGCCTTCTTCCACTTCCTTGATCTCTTTCCAGATGCAGTCTAATACTTCAAGGAAACGATCTAATTCGGCTTTGCTTTCGCTTTCGGTCGGCTCAATCATTAATGTGCCGTGTACCGGAAATGAAAGGGTAGGAGCATGGTATCCGAAGTCCATCAATCGTTTGGCTATATCTCCTTCGTCAATGCCCGACGTTTCTTTTAACTTACGACATTCGAGGATCAATTCATGGCCTACACGTCCTGTCGCACCGGTATATACAATGCCGTAGGTATCTTTCAATTTACCTGCCAGATAGTTCGCGTTTAAGATTGCGATCTTAGTTGCCGTTGTCAATCCTTCTGTTCCCAGCATACGTATGTATGCGTATGTGATTGGCAAAACTCCCGCGCTACCGAATGGAGCGGCAGAAACTGTATTTGTGGCATCACCCCATACTTCAGGATGCGATGGCAGGAATGGAATAAGATGAGCACCAACGCCTATCGGTCCTACACCGGGACCACCTCCACCATGAGGAATAGCAAATGTTTTATGCAGATTGAGATGACATACGTCGGCTCCGATAGTTCCCGGATTAGTAAGCCCCACCTGCGCATTCATATTCGCACCATCCATATAAACCTGACCACCACAAGCGTGAATGATATCGCACATTTCTTTGATGTCTGCTTCAAAAATTCCATGCGTAGATGGATAGGTGATCATTGTCGCAGCCAGACGATCTTTGTTTTCTTCGGCTTTTAAACGGAAGTCTTCCAGGTCTATGTTCCCGTTATCATCACATTTAACAGTAACGGTAGAATAACCACACTGAATAGCGCTGGCCGGATTAGTACCGTGTGCAGATGACGGAAGTAATACGATATCTCTGTGTCCTTGACCGATACTTTCCAAATAAGAACGAATCACGCGCAGTCCTGCATATTCACCTGATGCGCCGGAATTAGGTTGCAGACTATATCCTGCAAATCCGGTGATTTCTTTTAGATAAGTTGTCAGATTTTCAATTAATTCTGTGTAGCCCTCTACCTGATCTTCCGGAGCATAGGGGTGTATGTTCTGGAACTGACCGTTACTTAGCGCGAATAGCGATGAAGCAGAATTTAATTTCATAGTACAGGAGCCTAACGAAATCATTGAATGAGCTAAAGAAATATCCCGGCGTCCGAGACGGGTTATGTAGCGCATAAGTTCCGTTTCCGTACGGTATTTCTTAAAGACATCCGCTTGCAGAATCTCTGATTGGCGTGCGAATTTTGGATCAAAATAAGTTTTTTCCTCAATCTCTTTATCCAATACATAATCTTTTCCTACTGCACCCGAGAAGATATACAAAAGCACACCGATATCTGTCGGCAATGTGGTTTCATCCAAGCTTAAACCAACCAGTTCGCTGTCATAATAACGCAGGTTTACTTTGCATTCGAGTGCTATTTCGCGCAGGGCATCAATTGATACATTTTGCGGAAGTTCAATTGTTAATGTATCGAAGAAGTCTTTATTTAGTTGCTTATAACCGAGTTTTTGAAGTTCTGCTGCAAGAAATCCGGTGTACGAATGAACGCGACCGGCAATATTCCGTAAGCCTTCAGCTCCGTGATAAACGGCATAGAACCCGGCCATTGTTGCCAATAAAGCCTGTGCTGTACATATATTTGATGTTGCTTTTTCGCGCTTGATATGTTGTTCGCGTGTTTGCAGTGCCAGTCGGAATGCCTGATGCCCATAAGCATCTTTTGATATACCGATAACACGTCCCGGTAGATTTCTTTTGTAGTCCTCTTTTGTTGCGAAAAACGCAGCAGAAGGGCCGCCATAGAACATCGGAATACCGAAGCGTTGTGTAGTACCGAATACAACATCTGCTCCCCATTCACCCGGAGGAGTAAGCAGTACCAGACTGAGCAGATCGGCAGCTACTGCCACACGGATGCCTTTTGCATTTGCTTCAGCTGTAAAAGAGGTATAATCTTCAATTGAACCATTTCCATTAGGGAACTGTACAATAGCGGCAAATATCTTTTCGGTAAAATTGAATGTTTTATAGTTTCCCGTAACCACTTCTATTCCTTGTGGTTTCATTCTTGTGTTGATAACGGCGAGGGTAGACGCAAATACGTTTTCATCAACAAATAATACGTTGGCTTCTTCCTTAACCTGCGCGCGACTTCTTGTTGCATATAGCATAGTGGCTGCTTCAGCCCCTGCGCTTGCTTCGTCTAAAAGCGAACAGTTGGTTAATGGTAAACCGGTCAACTCGCAAACCATAGTCTGGAAATTCAGTAAAGCCTCCAGGCGTCCCTGTGAAATTTCCGCTTGATACGGAGTATATGAAGTATACCAAACCGGGTTTTCAAACACATTTCTTTGAATGGGAGCAGGACAAACCGTATCATACCATCCCATACCTATGTATGAGGTGAAAACCTCATTCTTTGAAGCAAGTTCGGCAAGATGTTCAGCCAGTTCCCTTTCGGTCATTGCTTCGGGAAGATTTAACGGGCTCTTTATGCGAATATTCGCAGGAATTGTCTGCTCGATTAATTCGTCAAGAGATGATGTCCCAACTGTTTTTAACATTTCTTGGATGTCATCGGAAGATATTCCGACGTGGCGATTAACAAACTTATTTGTGTCCATATTCAATTTAGTTATAAAAATGGATTATTGTATTTTTCTTCTATTATGCTGGTTGTTGGTCCATGTCCCGGATAAACAACCGTTTCGTCCGGCAAGGAGAGAAGCTTGTCCTTTATAGCGGCTACCAACACTTCCTGGTTTCCACCCCAAAGGTCGGTACGCCCAATGCTTCCACTAAATAACGCATCGCCCGATATAACGAATTTTTCCTTTGCGTTATAGAAAGCCAGACTGCCGGGTGAGTGTCCCGGAACAAGTAAAGCGATCAATTCGGACTTGCCAAACTTTATTACCTCGTTACCTACAATGTATCTGGCTGCCTGTACAGCTTCTATAGGCGTTTTAATCCCAAATAATTGACTTTGTTCTGCCGGCGAAGGGAGTTTTTCTATTTCCGATTTGTGTACTTCGGGGCGCAAACCGTATGTTTTAAAAACGAAGTCGTTTCCAAAAACATGATCCAGATGCAGGTGAGTGCACAGCAGACGCTTAATGGTCAATCCGTTTTGTGCGACATACGTTGACAATTCATCTTCCTCTTCTTTTCTACAAGCACCGCAATCGATTAGCACCGCTTCGTTGGTTTCATCATGAAGCAAATAGCAATTCTCTGAAAAGTAATTAAATTCAAACGCTTTAATTGTAATCATAATGGTACGTACACTACTTTTTTAGTAATAAAAAATTCTTCTTTAAAATGCGATTTTAAGTCGATCGTTACAGCTTTGTTTTTGAATGGTAGTATTTCATGCTGCAATTCTCCTCCTTTTAAACAAATCAAGCCATTGGGGAGTGCGTTTTTCTGTTCCTTCGCAATGTTTTTACTGACTATTTTTACTAAATCCGCCAAGGGCATTACTGCCCTGCTGACTACAAAATCAAACTTTCCTTTTTCTTCCTCACCCCGACAGTGGCGAAAACGAATATTCTCCAAACCAATACCTTCCGCTACCGCCTGAGCTACTTTAATTTTTTTACCGATACTGTCTATCAGTAAAAACTCAACGTCGGGAAAGAGTATCGCAAGCGGAATGCCAGGAAAACCACCTCCCGTGCCGATGTCTAAAACAGACGAACCGGCTTTAAAGCGAAGCATTTTAGCGATGCCCAGCGAATGAAGAACATGATGTGGATACAGATTCTCTATATCCTTGCGGGAAATTACATTGATCTTGGCGTTCCAGTCTTTGTATAATTCGTCCAGAGCGGCAAACTGACTTGTTTGTTTCTCTGATAATTCTGTAAAATATTTTTGTATAATCAGCATAATAATTTTTAAAATGCAAGATGAGCGATCGGGCTGTCTTTCCGAATCAGATACTCAATCTCTTTATAAGGTATATGCACTTCAACCAGCCCCACAACATACGCGGCAATTTCGTACTCGTTAAACGCATAGGTAATACCCGTGTCGTCAATCATGAAATTATTGTTAGGAAAAATCTCATCCACACTGAAGAAACCGATATTTTCCAGTTCTTTCACGTCTTGTACTTCATTAAGTGTCGCTATCTTATCAACAAGTATTTGCGCAAGTTGTTCCTGAAAGTTTTCAATAAAAATATCTTCTTCGGTAATCTGTTTACCGGTTTTCAGATCGATCACATGATGAAGCGTTGAATGCGCTCCGTGCGCTCCTCCCGTATAATTATTGAAACTGATCGAATAAGAAAGGATATTGTTCTGATTGTATTCTATTTCATTGTTTGACATTTCGTAGTACGAAAACCAGGCAGCTACCGGTTTACCATTGCTACGCTCTATCTCTAATTTGAAATCATCTTCCAGCTCTTTATACGATGCTATGTAATCTTCCGTATAGTGAGACACCGCTTCTTTAGGAGATAAATCCGTATAGTTATCTCCGAAATAATCATTGATAAATTGCTCCTGCACAAGGCTTAAAATCTTTTTGTCTTTCATCCCGACTGGGTATGAAAATTTTAATTGAAATGAGCAACTGGGATTTTCGGGATTTTCCAACAAGTGATAAACTTTATCTACAATAATAGAATCAAAAGAGATGTCATTTTCAACCGAACTTCTTGAATTTGTTTTGCATCCGTAAAGAAACAAGCTGACAATGGCTAAGGCAGTAAGACTTTTAAATATATTCGTTTTCATAAGCTTTTCAGATTTTTGTCCTACACTAATATTATATGCAAATGTACATGAATATATCGTAATATCCTTATTGTAAATAGTGATTTTAAAACAAGTGTAATCTTTTCGCAACATTCAGTATATTTGCATAGACTCATAAGAAAATATATGAATACAAAGAAATTTTCATTTGCAGACAGACTGAGAAGTTTCCGTTATGCGTTCAGAGGAATCGGCTATCTTGTCTCAGGTGAACACAATGCCCGGATACATTGCTTCGCGGCTATTTTGGTTGTTGTAGGTGGTTTTTTACTAAACTTGTCTGCTATCGAATGGGTAGCGGTGTTTTTTGCAATTGGTTTTGTTTTTTCAATGGAGGCGGTTAATTCAGCGTTGGAGGCTATGTGTGATTTTGTATCGCCCGAACACCACAAAACTATCGGAAGAGTAAAAGATCTGGCGGCAGGTGCTGTGCTGATAGCGGCTATCAGTGCTGCTATTATTGGCGGAATCATTTTCTTTCCTAAGATTGCGGCTTTAGTATAAATGTTCATGCGCGCATACTTTAAAATAATCTTCAGATAGGAATGTTTTTTTGTTTATATAGTATATTTTCCTTTTTCCATATATATAGAAAAACAGTTTGACAACTGTGGAAAAACTTTACCACAGTTGTAGAAAAACTTTACTACAGTTATAGAAATAGAAAAATAAAGGATGTTGAAATAGAAATAAAGGATTTGAAAAGAAAAATAATGAATATGAGAAGCTCTTGTTTAGCTAACAGATCGATGAATAGTTTTTTGTTGCTTTTAACCGTATCTTTTTTTGCACTGTCATTACCTGCTCAAACAACAGAAATAGGTGGAAGCCGTAAAACGATTCGAACTACCGGAGATGTCTTTGCGGTTGCTATTCCGGCTGCCTGCCTCATTTCTACAGTTGCGTTGCACGATTGGGAGGGACTGAAACAAGGTGCGCTGGCAGGCGTGTCATCGGTTGGTCTTACCTTTATATTAAAGGAGGTGATCGAGAAAGAGCGTCCGGACAAAAGCGATTATAAATCTTTTCCCTCTATGCATTCCGCTGTTTCTTTTACCGGCGCGGCCTTCATTCAGAAAAGGTACGGCTGGAAATGGGGTATACCTGCTTATGCCGCGGCCGGATTTGTGGGTTGGAGCAGGGTGCATGGTAAAAAACACGATTGGTGGGATGTGGCTGCCGGAGCAACAATGGGCGTTGTAAGTGCTTATATATTTACTAAACCTTTTGCCGAAAAATACAACTTAAGTATTTCGCCGGCCGCAAGTCCGGAACATTTCGGGTTTCATGCCTCACTTCAGTTTTAATTTGTCCAATATTTTTACACCAGTGTCAAAAATTTGGACACTTTTTAATTTTACCTAAATCTATATACATTTGATAGTCAGCCTATTTATGCTTTTGGCACGGGGTTTGAATTAAATAACGTGTAAAAGCATAAGTATATGAAAAAGACAATCTACATAGTAATGGTGTTAATGGGCATGGGAGGCTCCTCGTTTGCTCAGGATAAGGTTTGGACATTAGATGAATGTATGAATTACGCGGTCGAAAACAGTCCGAAGGTGAAGAAGCAGTTACATACAAGTGATACCTACAAGGCAGAGCAACTTTCGGCATTCGGCAATTTTCTTCCTTCGCTTACCGCAGAAGTAGGGGCACGATTAAATTATGGTCGTTCTATTGACCCCGGAACCAATACCTATAATAATACCTCTACATTTAATAACGGTTATTCTTTGTATGCTTCTTTACCCGTGTTTCATGGCGGACGTTTAATAAATGAATGGAAGTTGGCTAAAGTAAACCGTTTGTTAGGAAAACAAAATGTGCGTCAGGCGGAAGACGAGTTGGCGATTAATACTATGCAAGCTTATATTGATGTGGTGTTTTATCTGGGAACTGCTAAATATGCGGCAGAGAAGTTAGAAGAAAGTAGTCGTTTGCTTTACAAAACCCAGCGTCAGGAAGAGCTTGGATTAAAAGGGAAAGCAGACGTTGCACAGATAGAAGCACAGGTGGCTGCCGACGATTACGACCTGACCCATCAGGAAAATATGCATAACACAGCTTTGCTGACGCTGAAAGAATACATGAATCTGGATGCTGCTACTCCTTTGGCGTTAGACACCACGATGACTGTCGAAGAAATCAGAATACAACCCGAATCGGCTGCTGATATTTATTCTTTTGCCGCGGACAACAACCCCATAGCACAACAGGCCGCGCTTACTTTGAAGAATAATAAATTACAACATCTGATAGCCAAAGGGCGCTTATTTCCTACCATTTCTTTGTCTGCCGGAATTTCCACAAACTATTTTGAAAATCTTTCTTCCGGTGCTGTTGTTCCGGAGGCTTTCAAAAATCAGTTTAAGAATAACCGGGGGGAATATGTAAGTTTAAATGTCAGTATCCCGCTGTTTGACGGGTTCAACAACCGAACAATTGTTCGCCGGGCACGCAACAATATGCGTATCGCCGCAGAACAGCAAACTGAAACACTCAGACAATTACAAATCACAATTGAGAAAGCCGTGGCCGACCGCGATGGCTATCTTAAAGAAGTGATACAGATGCAAAAGCAAGTGAAATCGAATCAATTGGCTTATCAACTTACATTAAGAAAGTTTGAAGAAGGACTGATGAGCTCGCTCGATTTGCAAACCAGCGCTAACCTGCTTATACAGTCGAAAGTAAATCTTTTGCAAAGACGTCTTCTTTATCTTGTGAAGATCCGTCAGGTGGACTACTACAAGGGCGGTGAATTAATACAGAAATAACAAACTTTACGAATAATATAAAAATAGATACAATCATGGATATACAATTAGAAAAAAAGAAAGGTCTTCAGAAAAAACATATTCCTTACGTAGTTGGGGGAGCAGTATTTCTGATCTTGGTAGGCTGGATTATTTTCGGCGATCATTCTTCAACCTTGAAAGTTGATTCGCGTAGTGTGAATATCGGCAATGTAACAAAAGCGGAATTTAACGACTTTGTACGTGTTGATGGACAGGTACAGCCAATTACTGTAGTTCAGCTTAGTCCGGAAGAAGGCGGTATTGTACAAGATAAAGTGATTGAAGAAGGTACGCAGGTGAAAAAAGGAGACATAATTGTTCGGCTGAGTAATTCCGGATTGGATCTGCAAATACTGAATGCGGAAGCCGATCTGGCTGAAAAGCAAAACTTCCTTCGTAATACACAGGTGACTATGGAGCAGGATAAGTTGAACAACCAAACGGAAAAGCTGCAATTAGACTTGGATATCCAACGCAAACTGCGCGCCTTTAAGCAACAAGAGCAATTGTATAATGAGAGTTTGATTGCCAAAGAGGAATATTTACAAGCCAAAGAAGATTACGATCTGGCCAAACAAAAACATGCGCTGATTATCGAACGCCTACGTCAGGATTCGATCTACCGTTCTATTCAGGTTGATCAGATGGAAGAAAACCTGGCTAATATGCGTCAGAATGTATTATTGATTCGCGAACGCAAAGAACACCTGAATATCCGCTCGCAGATAGATGGCGAATTGGGGCTTTTGGATGTTGTGTTAGGACAAAATGTTTCTACCGGACAAAAGATCGGTCAGATCAATGACTTGTCGGACTATAAGGTGGAAGCTTTGATAGATGAGCATTATATAGACCGTGTAAAACAGGGGTTGGATGCGGCTTTCGAACGTCAGGATAAAAAATACGCATTGACAGTTCGTAAGGTATTTCCCGAAGTGCGTGACGGAAAATTCCGTACCGAACTGATCTTTGCCGGCGAACGTCCGGATAATATCCGCAGCGGACAGACCTATTATATCAGTCTGCAATTAGGTTTGCCTACCGAAAGCATCATGATACCTCGCGGAACCTTCTTCCAGACCACAGGAGGAAGCTGGATATTCGTAGTTGACAAAGACGGTAAAAAAGCCACCCGTCGTAAAATAAAGATCGGTCGTCAGAACCCCCAATTCTACGAAGTGCTTGACGGCCTTGAACCGGGCGAACGCGTTGTTATCTCAAATTATGAAAACTACAAAGACAATGAAGTGTTAATCCTTCAATAATACGATTATGAATAAAGAATTAGTACTTGCTTTTCGATCCTTGTTTAAAAAAGGACGTAATAATCATATTAAGATGCTGTCTCTGGCAGTAGGCTTAGCCATGGGATTGGTGTTGATTGCTAAGGTTTATTTTGAACAAACTTTTGATAATTTCTATCCGGATGGAGACCGGATATATCATTTGAGCGAAAATTTCACGCAGGCAGATGATGAAGAACCCGGCTGGAATAGCCGTGTTAGTGGTGGAGTGGTGGTTGGCATGCGCGAAGAGATTCCGGAAGTAGAAGCAGGTACGCGTTATACCGGATTTGGTTTGGCTGACGCTGTTTTTTATACTACAGAAGACAAACGTATGTATTCCGGTAATTTTATACTTGCAGATTCCTGTTTGTTCGATATACTTCCTCGTCCGGTTCTTGCAGGTGATGTAAAAGAAACATTATCTCGCCCGATGTACGCAATTATTTCGAAAACAATTGCAGATAAAATAGGTGGTGACGTGATTGGCAGAACAATTGAGATGGATACTTATCCCGGAAAGGTAATGACTATAGGCGCGGTATTTGAAGATATACCGGAGAATTCACATTACAGGTACGATGTAGCGGTTTCAATGTCTTCAATAGCTAACTTTATGTGGGACGGTTCAATGAATTGGTTAGGCAACGACCGATATATGGCCTATGTGCGATTGGCAAAAGGCGTAACACCCGAATCAATAGCCGGCTCAATGCGTGATATGCAAACCCGTCATCAGCCAATGGAAAAACTAAAGGAAATGGGTGTGGATATATTTTATACATTAAACCCTTTGTTGACAATCCATTCTGCGGATTTGAATGTGAAACGGATGTCTTTTTTATTGGGATTGCTTTCCTTTGCCCTGTTGTTTACAGCGGTAATGAACTATATCCTGATTGTGATTTCTACATTAGTAGGACGTTCTAAAGAAGTGGCGGTTTATAAATGTTATGGTGCTTCAGGCAAGAATATTACTGCACTGATGCTGGCCGAGACTACGGTGCATCTGCTGATTTCTATTATAAGCGCGGTCTTATTAGTAGCCGCTTGTCAGTCTGTTGTAAAAGAGTTATTGGGAACTTCTCTGATCGCGCTGCTTTCCTGGCAGGCTTGTTTGTTACTTCTTGGTGTATGTGTGCTTGTTTATTTAGTGGCAGGATTGATTCCCGCGCAATTATTTTCCCGCATTCCTGTTGCTGTGGCTTTTCGCAACTACCGTGAATCTCGCCGTAATTGGAAGTTAGGTTTGTTGTTCATACAGTTTATTGCCTGTGCTTTTCTGGTCACTTTGCTTGTGATAATTGGTCGTCAATATACGCTAATGGTCAATGATAATCCCGGTTATAACTATGAACATGTGCTTTACTGCGAAACATGGGGAGCGAATAAGGAAAGACGCCAACAAGCAATTAATGAACTGGAGCGTATTCCGGGTGTAGAACTCGTGGCTACTTCGAATACGTTACCATTTCAAGGAATGTCCGGAAATAATGTTTCTCTTCCCGGAAAGGATGAAGAGCTATTTAATTTCGCGGATATGGAAGCCGCTGATGCTGATTATTTGAATCTGCTGCAGATACCCATTGTGTCCGGAAAAGGTTTTGATGAAAATTCATCGGAAGGAGATATTGTGGTAAGTAAATCTTTTGAGGATAAAATGGCAATTATGTGCGGTTGGACCGATGGAGTAGTGGGCAAGGAAGTCCGACTGAGCCAATGGGGGTTACGTCGTATTGTGGGCGTATATGGAGATGTGCGTGTTTCTTCTATAGCGAATATGGATGAACGTCCAAGTTTATTGCTTTTTGCAAAAGAACATCAAACGATTATTACCGTTCGTCTGCATCAGATGAATTCAGCAACAATTAAACAGGTAACATCCGTATTGGAAAATACCATGCCGGATAAACATATTGTAGTTACTCCCTATAATGAGGAAATGATCAATATGTACAAAGACTCACGCGTGTTTCGGGATTCAGTTATGATAGGTGGAATAGTTACATTGGTCATCTCGCTAATTGGGTTGATCGGCTATACGAATGATGAAATTAATCGTCGTCGTGCGGAAATCGCGATTCGAAGAATAAATGGTGCAACATTGAATGATATACTACGACTTTTCTTGGCAGACATACTGAAGATCGCGATACCGTCAATCATATTCGGCTGTATTGCTGCTTATTTTACCGCTATTAAATGGCAGGAACAATTTGCGGAAAAAAGTACGCTTACAATCTTTCTCTTTGTTGGTTGCGGAGTTGCCGTAGTAACGATTATTTTATCTTTAGTATGCATAAACAGTTACCGGGTAGCTAATCAGAATCCGGTAGAGAGTTTAAAGAATCAATAAAATATTGTTGAAATGAATAATTTGCTGAATTTAAAAACATTTTTCAAATTTCTCGGAAGGAATAAAGCCTATACATTTATTAATGTATTTGGACTTTCCTTGTCGTTGATGTTTGTAATTCTTATTGCTGTTTATGTAAAACAAGAACTAAGCATTGATAAGTTTCATGAAAAAGGAGATCAGATCTATTTGCTCGGCAATGAAGACGGTGTCGGCACAGCTTATCGCCTGGCCTACCGGATTCAGGAGCGTTATCCGGAGATCGAGAAAGTTTGTCCTTTAGTGCCTACTTGGGAAAAAAGAGCGATTAGTATTGGTGATACAAAGTTAAATGCAGGTCACATGTTTGTTGATACTACTTTTTTTGATATGTTCTCATTTACATTAGTAGAGGGTACTAAAGAGTCGGTGTTTCAAAGTCGTAATTCTGCCGTTATATCAGAAACTTTTGCCAGAAAAGCTTTTCCCGGAGTTGATCCGATGGGGAAAATGATAACTTTGAATGATTCCGTTATCGTGTCGGTTGATGGAATAATGAAGGATATCAAAAACTCTACAATTACTTATGCCGATATCCTGATCCGTATAGATAATATTAAATACTTTAACTGGTCAATGGATAGTGAGCATTTTAATAATGCCGGTAGTTGTGTCGTATTTATCAAGGAAAGACCAGGTTCGAACCTTAATGCTAAAGCAGATGATATGGCTGCTTTCTTTAAAGAGATTTTCTGGATATATAAAAATGGACATCAGGATAAGGTGAATTTTATACCGCTTAAGGAGTTTTATTTCTCAAAATACCATTCTCCCGGATTAGAAAAAGGAGATGAGCGATTTGTATTAATACTTCTATCTGTCAGTATCCTGATACTTGTTTTTGCCATTATCAATTATATTAATCTAACAGTAGCACAGGCCGGATTCAGAGCGAAAGAAATGGCAACACGCCGTTTGCACGGTTCTTCGCGAGGGGAATTGTTTATGCGGCTGATTATGGAATCGACGATGATTACTTTTATTTCTTTCCTAATCGCATTGCTGCTTGTAATGGCTGTAGTTCCTTTTGCGAATGATTTATTGCAGACCCGGATTGATATAGGAGACAGTGTTACCTTGGCAAGTCTGTCTATCACATTCGGTTTAATTTTATTGATAGGCATTCTTTCCGGTGTATTACCGGCATCCATCATATCCAACTCAAAACCAATAGAAGTGGTTCGTGGAGAGTTTCGTCAGAAAACAAAGATGCGGTTTAGCAAGGTATTTATTACATTTCAAAATGTGATTACCATTGTAATGATCGCAGCTTCTATCACCATGATTATGCAGGTTCATCATCTGATAAACGCACCCTTGGGCTACAATTCAACTAACCTGATGAATATTGAAGCTTTGGATGGAAAAGAAAAACTAATCACTTTAGGAAATGAAATTGGACAATTGTCTGTAGTGAAAAGAGTAGCCTACTCTCAGGGAACACCTTTTTCACGAGGGAATAATAACACGATGGAGTATAAAGAGAAGAATAAAAGCATTAGCTTTCAGACTATTGTAAGCGATCAAACCTTTTTTGATATGCTTGGTTTGGAGATCATTAGAGATAACAATAGAGGAATGGATGCCTGTTATCTGACCGAACAAGCGATTCGTGAACTGGAGATCAGTGAAGACTCTGAAACATTCCGCTATTATGATGATCAGCGACCTATTCGTGGCATTCTGAAAGATTTCCAACTTTATAATATTACAAACGGACAAAGTCCGATCATTTATCAAATTAAAAAAATTGAAGACTTCTATCCTTGGGATTTGATTGTAGAAGTGCAAGGTGATCCTTTTGTTGCATACCGCGAGATAAAGGCAGTGTATGAAAAGTTTTCCGGACTTGAATTTGATGGTGAATACTTTGACACACAGATCCAACAGTCTTTCGAGGCGCAAGAACGTACATCTAAAATCGTATCCATCTTTGCTGTTATTGCTATTGTTATTTCATTGTTGGGACTTATAGCAATGTCGACTTACTTTATTATGCAGCGTTCTCGTGAAATTGCTGTGCGCAAAGTATTTGGTTCTACAAATGTGCAGGTGTTGCTTCGTTTGGTGTTCAACTTCCTGAATTATGTACTGATTGCCTTTGTTCTTTCTGTGCCCGTTATTTGGTACGCAATGACAAAATGGTTGTCTGACTATACTTACAGAATAGAACTTAGTCCGCTGATTTATGTAGCAGCTGGTCTGTTCTGCTTAGTTATTTCATTTGCCGCGGTTTTCGTGCAAAGCTACTATGCCGCTAATGAAAATCCGGTGAAACGATTGAAGGCTGAATAAGAGAATAGCAAAATAAGAAATTAAATAAAACAATATAAAATTAGAAAGTCATGATTAAGATTGAAAGTTTAAGCAAGTTTTTCCGTACAGAAGAAGTGGAAACTATCGCGTTGAATAAAGTATCACTGGAAGTTAAAAATGGAGAGTTTGTAGCTGTAATGGGGCCTTCAGGTTGTGGTAAATCAACACTTTTGAATATTCTTGGTTTGTTGGATAACCCAACAGAAGGTAATTATTATCTGGCAGAACATGAAGTAGGACACCTGAAAGAAAAAGAACGTACAAACGTTCGCAAAGGAAATATCGGATTCGTGTTCCAAAGCTTTAACCTGATAGATGAACTAAACGTATTTGAGAATGTGGAGCTTCCTCTGACTTATCTGAATATCAAGCCGGCAGAACGTAAAAAAATGGTAACTGATATTTTGAAGCGGATGAACATAAGCCATCGTTCAAAACATTTCCCTCAGCAATTGTCCGGAGGTCAGCAACAACGTGTAGCAATTGCTCGTGCGGTAGTTTCCGGTCCGAAGATTATCCTTGCCGATGAGCCGACCGGTAACTTAGATAGCAAGAACGGTGCTGAAGTAATGGACTTACTTACAGAACTGAATAAAGAAGGAACAACCATCATCATGGTTACACACTCAAAGCACGACGCAAGTTTTGCTCACCGTGTTATTAATTTGTTTGACGGACAGGTTGTATCATCAGTAAGTGAATTCGTGTAATTTCTCAACTGATGTCAGCAAAATTTAAAGTCAACTAAAACGCTTACCATCTGTGAAGACCGGAAGTGTTGATTTCAATAAAAATATGAAAACAATAATACGAAACTTCCTCAATGTTCTGAAACGCTTCAGGATGGCAACAGTCCTTAATCTGGCCGGACTGTCCGTTGCCTTTGCTGCCTTTATTGTAATAATGATGCAGGTAAGTTATGAACGTAATTATGATCGTGGTTACGCAACTTCGGAGCGTTTATATCGGGTAACGTTTAATAATAAAGGTGATTTTGCCTTTGTTCTTCCCCGAGCTTTTGTTGAAGCCGTGATTCAGTCGTCTCCTCATATAGAAGCTGGTACACTTCTAAATTCTTTTGTTGGAAAGATTTACTTTACAACGAATGAGCATGAGAAGAAGAAAGGTTTTGTTGAATCGGTTGTACCTGTTCATGCTGATATGACCAGAGTTTTTGGATTTCAGATTTTGGAAGGAAGTGGCAATTGTTTGCATGAGCCGGGCAAGATAGCGATACCTGAAAGTATGGCTAAAAAAATGTTTGGTGAAAATAGTGCTGTTGGACAAACACTTCATGCGGAAGAAAGAATCTGGACTGTCAGCCATTCAGATTTTACCATTGGAGCTGTTTATATAGACTTTCCCGCTAATTCACAGTTGAACAACTCTATTTATATGGCAATTGACCCGGAAGTGGATAGGCAGAACTGGCGTTCAAGTAATTATTTTTGAGTTTTACAGTACGATTTACAACCAACTGTATAAAAAAGAGCTTGCTGTTAGTAAGATGATTACTTATTTCAGTATTCTGGCTATTCTATTGTCTGTTGTTGGTGTATTCGGACTGGTTATGTTTGAAGCCGGATACCGCCGCAAAGAGATTGGAATACGTAAGATTATGGGGGCAACTGCTTCGGAATTGTTGTATATGTTTAATAAAAACTACTTGTATATTGTCGGAATTTGTTTTGTAATAGCTGTTCCTGTCGCTTATTTGGGAGTGGTTAGTTGGTTGGCCGGCTTTGCTTATAAAGTTCCTGTATACTGGTGGGTTTTCCTGATGGCTTTTGTTGTAGTTTGTTTGATTACCATCGCAACAGTTTCTTTCCAAAGCTGGCGTGCAGCAAATGAAAATCCGGTGAATAGTATAAAGACGGAATAAAGTGTAGTGTTTGTCTTTATCAAGGGTTAAATACAAGCATAACGAATATAATGAACAGAGCCAAATGCATTATTCCCGTCATAGGAGTGGTGCGTTTGCCCAAGAAAGTGATAAGACTTAATAATAAGGTAATAATGAACAAGATCGTTTCGCTTGGCGTAAGTCCGAACTGAACGGTCTTGTTTGTTATCAGACCAATGGTTAGTACAGCCGGAACTGTCAGCCCGACTGTAGAAACAAAAGCTCCGTGGCACAAATTAACTACGCGTTGGAATTCATTATTGAAAGCCGCTTTAATTGCAGTCATAGATTCCGGCGTAAATACAATGATCGCAATTAAAACCCCACCTAAGGAAGAAGGGAGGTTAGCCGCGTTAATTCCAAAATCAACGACTATCGCCATACTATGAGAAAGCAACACAATCGGCAATATCATCGCGATAAGTATCACAGATCGAATTGTGATTTCTCTTGTATCAGTAGTTTGTTGTCCGTTTTCTGTTTTATGAGACAAAGCGACAATCTGTTTTTCTTCAAAAAGAATATTCATCTTCCCTTTAGGTGGTTGTACGTATAAGTGACTGTAGGCTTTCATCTGAAAGAATAGAAATAACGCATAAAGCAAAGTGATTAACATGGCAAGTGTTATTGTTTGCATAGTGCTGAATATTCCGTTTCCCGAACCTTCAATAAAATTAGGCAGTAGCATGGAAAGTCCGCCCAGCATAATGATCATGGCAATGTAAGACATTGTACCCTGCGCATTATACTCCTGTTCGCCATATTTAAGCCCTCCAATCAGAATACACAATCCAATTACAAGATTCATAATAATCATCATGACCGAAAAAATAGAATCCTTACCAATAGTAGGAGATTCTCCCGGCCCTAACATTACTGCCGCGATAAGAATAACCTCAATGGCGACAATCGATAAGGTAAGAATCAGCGTTCCATACGGTTCTCCCAACTTATGAGCCAGCTCATCTGCTTCTCTTACCACTCCAAAAGCCGCCGCGATAATTGTGACTAAAAGAATGACAAAAGCAAAAACAGCAGACATTGTTTGGATAGAATCACCTAAAATGGAATCTCCCCATACAGAAAATAAAAGAACCACGCTCCAGGCGGCCAATAAACGAATTCTGGTTTTTGTGGGGATTATTTTGTTGATTGATAAACTATTTGTGTTTGTTGTAGACATAATTTGATTGTAGTTTGGAAATAGAGAAAGCACAAAAATAGAGAGAATAAAACAATCTATGGCTAACTCCGTAATAAATAAACATTTTAGTACTGTAAGATGAAAATATTCTTCGATCTTTGCATTTTATTTTTCAAAAGGAAGAATAGCGAATAAAGTTATTAGGTTTATTATTAATTTCGCACTAATTTATAATTAGTTTACAGTTTAAGATAATGAGAAAATGGCGAATTGAAGACTCAGCCGAGTTGTATAATATTAACGGCTGGGGATTGGATTATTTTTCTATTAATGAGAAGGGACATATTATTGTTACCCCAAAGAAAGGTTTAGCTCCTGTTGATTTAAAAGAGTTAATGGACGAACTTACTTTACGTGATGTATCTGCTCCTCTTCTTGTTCGTTTTTCCGACATTCTGGATAACAGAATTGAGAAAATTTCGAATTGTTTTAAAGTGGCTGCAAAGGAATATAACTATTCGGCTCAGAATTTTATAATCTATCCGATTAAAGTTAATCAGATGCGCCAGGTGGTGGAAGAAATCGTAAGTCATGGCAAAAAGTTTAATATCGGTCTTGAAGCCGGTTCTAAACCGGAGTTACATGCGGTTTTAGCGATCAACACAAGTAGTGACTCATTAATTATCTGTAACGGATATAAAGATGAGGCGTATATTCAGTTAGCACTTCTCGCGCAGAAGATGGGTAAACGTATTTTCATAGTAGTGGAAAAAATGAACGAGCTTAAACTCGTTGCCGAACTATCCAAGAAACTGAAGATAAGACCCAACATCGGTATCCGTATTAAACTTGCCAGCTCCGGTAGCGGAAAATGGGAAGAGTCCGGAGGTGACGTAAGTAAGTTCGGTCTTTCATCCAGTGAATTGTTGGAAGCCTTAGACTTCCTTCAGAAAAATAAAATGGAAGACTGCCTGAGCCTGATCCATTTTCATATAGGTAGTCAGGTCACTAAGATACGTCGTATAAAAAACGCGCTACGTGAAGCTTCGCAATTCTATGTTCAACTTCGAACCATGGGATATAACGTTGAATTTGTAGATATAGGCGGCGGCTTAGGAGTAGATTATGACGGTACACGTTCGTCCGGCAGTGAAAGCAGCATGAACTATTCCATACAGGAATATGTGAACGATTCCATCTCAACATTGGTAGACGCTTGTGTAAAGAACGAAATACCCCAACCCAATATCATCACTGAATCAGGAAGATCACTTACTGCACATCACTCAGTACTTATATTTGAAGTATTGGAAACAGCCACTTTGCCCGAATGGAGTGAAGACCTGGATTTACCTGAAAACGCGCACGAATTGGTTTGTGAGATGTACAAATTATGGGACGAAATGAATCAACCCCGACTGATTGAAACCTGGCATGATGCACAACAAATCAGAGAAGAAGCGTTGGATTTATTCAGTCTTGGGATGTTAGACCTGATTACAAGAGCGCAAGTAGAGCGTTTGTATTGGTCAATAGCCCGCGAAGTATTTAAAATAGCTTCCGAAATGAAACATGCACCGGAAGAGCTGCGGAAAATTTCAAAAATGTTGCCCGATAAATATTTCTGTAACTTTTCCCTTTTCCAGTCTTTGCCGGACTCATGGGCGATAGATCAGGTATTCCCGATCATGCCAATCAGTCGCTTGGACGAAAAACCGTCTACCACAGCTACATTACAAGACATAACATGCGACTCGGATGGAAAGATCGACAACTTCATTAATTCCCGAAACTATGCATACCATCTGCCTGTACACCCATTAAAAAGCAAAGAACCCTACTATATGGGAGTATTCTTAGTCGGAGCATATCAGGAAATATTAGGAGACCTGCATAACCTTTTCGGAGACACAAATGCTGTCCACATAGCTGTGAACGAAGAAAATTACAAGATCGAACAAGTAATTGATGGCGAAACCATCGCCGACGTATTAGATTACGTACAATACAATCCCAAGAAACTGGTAAGAACAGTAGAATCCTGGGTAACCTCTTCCATGAAAGCCGGAGTTATTTCGGTAGAAGAGGGTAGGGAGTTCTTGTCAAACTATCGATCCGGACTGTATGGCTATACTTATCTGGAATAAGAAATAAAAAAACAGGCTCAAAAAAGCAGGAATTGTCTCATAAAAGAGATAGTTCCTGCTTTTTTTATTTAATGTTGTTTTTGAGTGGCTGATTCTGTATATTTGAAATATAATAAGTAGGGAATTTAACTTTAGTTTTGATTTGTTTTTTTGTTGTAATTAATAAAAATCATGAGAACGACCTCGGAGATCAAAGCCTTTAATAAACTGTTTGCAGACTATCAGGGTTTGTTTGTTCGATTTGCTAATACATACATAAACGATAAAGATGTATCGGAAGATATTGTCATAGAAGGTATTATGTATTATTGGGAAAATAAGGACAAATTAACTTCCGACTCAAACATACCTGCTTATATTCTTGAAGTGATTAAGCATAAATGTTTAAATTATCTACGACATATCCGTATTCGCGAAGATGTTGAGCAAAATATTCGCGAACATCATCATCGAGTAAATAACTTACGTATTGCTACACTTGAAGCTTGTGATCCCGAGGAATTATTTAGTATTGAAGCCCAACAATTGATAAATGAAGCTTTAAAATTAATGTCAGATAAAACAAGACAGATATTTATAATGAGCCGGTTTGAAAATAAAACATATTCTGAAATAGCTGAATGTTTTGAACTTTCAGAAAAAAGTGTTGAATATCACATCTCAAAAGCGTTGAAAATTATGAGGTTAAAGCTGAAAGATTATATAGTGACTTTATTGTTTTTTATAATATAGGTTCGATATATCTTAATTTTTTTCTGAGTGATTGGCTTTTATTAAAAGAATAATTAGTAGAGGACATTGTATTTAACCATAAACAGGGTCAAATAGAATATTCAAATGTTAATAAATGCTTTTTTTTAGCTTAAAAACAAGACTTGCCTTCTGTTATTTTAGTGCTTTTAATTTATTGATTATCAGTGCAATATGTATGACTAAAAACATAAAGGTTATTTTTTTAAAAATAAAGGATATTTTCTGAAAAATAAAGGTTATCTTTTTATTTATATAGTAATGTGTATTTTTAAGAATAAATTTGAATTGTTAATTTATTTAAATCAACATAAACACCAATCGTGTTTTTTGATTTTATAAACAGTGGTTGTCTAATAAAATACATTTAAACTTTAGGGGGATTCTTTTCTCAAGTGCTTATTATATATGAATAAAAATATATTATATCGCTTTTTTTCCGGAAAAGCTTCTTTTGAGGAAGAAGAGGCTGTATGTAATTGGGTTGATCTTTCCAATCGAAATAAAGAGATTTTTATAAAAGAACGAAAACAATTTGATTTGATATTGTTTCAGTCTTCGTTATCAGATAATAATAAAAGATTTTTTCATAAGACTAATCTTAAATCATATATCAAGGATTTTCTCACTACTGCCGCAGTAATTTGCTTGTTGTGTGTTGCTGCCTTATCTATATATAAGGATATTGCAAAAACAAATAATGAGATTATGGAGAACAAAATTATTGTTCCCCCTGGGCAACGGGTAAATATCATATTGTCTGATGGTAGTAATATTTGGCTTAACGCTTGTAGTGAACTGATATACCCGACTTCTTTTTCGCAGGATTCACGAATAGTATCCCTTAAAGGAGAGGCTTTTTTTGATATCGCTAAAAATGAAAAACAACCGTTTGTTGTACAGACAACTAATTGTAACATAAATGTTTTGGGAACAAAGTTCAATGTACGCACTGACTACGCTAATTGTGATTTTGATGTAGCTTTATTTGAAGGAGCCATAAAGCTAACCAATAAAATAGAAGAGGATTCCGAGTTAATGTTATTGCCAATGCAAAAAGCTGAATTTAAAGATGGAAAATTTCTTGTGGATTCTATTCAAGAGTTTGATCGTTTTCGATGGATAGAAGGATTGATTTGTTTTGACAATATTCTGTTTACTGATTTAATGCTTCGATTTGAACAGATATATGATATAAAAATTGTTGTACAAAATCCAATCCTTAAAGATTATAAATGTAGTGGTAAATGCCGTGTTGCTGATGGAATTGATTATATTTTAAAACTTTTACAAAGGAACAGGTCATTCTCATTTACCCGAAATGATGATAACACTTATATATATATTGATTGACCCTTAAAAACAATATGCCTATGAGATAGATTTATAAGAACTATAATAAAAATGACAACGAATATGATAATTTGTCACCTTAAATACTAATTAATGTCTAAACTTAAATTTAATGAAATTATGAATGAAAAAACTTTATTCGGTTTTAGCCGTGTTTTTAAATTTCGATGCAAGCATTTGTTTCGGATTTTGAAAATTACAAATCTTTTATTATTTGCTGTTGTGTTTTATTCACACTCGGAAAATGCAATGTCTCAAAAAATAACGTTACGAGGTGATAATATAACATTGAAAAACTGTTTGAATACTATTGAGGAACAAACAGAATATCTTTTTATATATGACACTGAGGTCAATGTAAGTAAAATGAGTTCTATAGAAATGGTGAGTAAGTCTGTAGATGAAGTCTTGGAAAATTTATCTCGTAACTTTGGGTTGAGTTATCATAAAGACGGGAAATACATTGTTTTATCCAAAAAAACCATTACAGATAATAATAGCCTTGTAGAGTCTCAGCAAAAAAAGAAAATTAATGGAGTTGTTACTGATATATTTGGTGAGCCAATTATTGGAGCAAATATAGTTGAAAAGGGAACAACAAATGGCCTTGTTACAGACTTTGATGGTAAATTTACTTTGGATGTATCTTCGGATGCAATTATTCAAATTTCCTATATAGGATATAATATGCAGGAAATACGAGTTGAAAACCAGACATCATTGGTTATTAAACTTGTTGAAGATATGAAAACATTAAGTGAAGTTGTTGTTGTTGGATATGGAACACAAACAAAAGTTAATTTAACAGGTGCAGTAGGCACAATAGCCAAAGATGATTTGCTAGACCGTCCTGTGACAAATGTTTCTTCCGCTATTCAGGGATTAACTCCTGGTGTAACTGTAACATCAGGAACCGGACGTCCCGGTCAAGACGGCTCTACTATCCGTATTCGTGGTGTTGGAACATTAAACACTTCTGATCCTTACATTTTAGTGGATGGAATTGAGACAGGGACTATTAATCAAATTGACCCTAATGATATTGAGTCAATGTCTATCCTGAAGGATGCTGCTTCAGCTGCTATTTATGGTTCAAAAGCGGCTAATGGTGTAATCTTAATAACTACAAAAAGAGGTAAAATTGGAAAACCAACAGTGTCGTATAGCGGAAATGTGAGTATTTCTAATGTAGCTACTTTAATAGATCGATTAAATTCTTATGATCATGCCCGGTTATATAATTATGCATTAATGCAGGATGGTTCCGCCCCTCGTTTTACAGATGAAGATCTTCGATTATTTAAAGATGGATCTGATCCCTACAATCACCCCAATACAGTTTGGACGGATTACATTTATCGTACTGGCTTTATGCATAAGCATAACCTCAATGTAAGCGGAGGATCTGAGGATGTTAAATATATGGCATCTGCCGGATATTTAGGACAAGAAGGTACTTTAAGAAATTCAGATAGACAACAGTTTAATTTACGCACAAATTTAGATATCAAACTTTCTGATAAATTCAATATGCGTACAAATATGGCTTTTATCAATAATAAATATTCAGACCCAAATGCTTCTTATGGGGGGGGATACGCAGGATTTATATGGCAGGCGGATAGAATTGCTCCATGGATTCCATACAAGCGAGAGGATGGTTCATACGGTTCCATTTCTGACGGAAATCCGGCAGCGTGGATTGATATAGATAGTAGAAGAAATTATTTACAACAGAACTTCTCCGGAGCTTTGGCGTTTGATTATACTATTTTGGAGGGCTTAACTTTTACACTGCAAGGTGCTTATGTTACAGATATCAAGGAAACCAAAGATTTTCGTAAAGAATGTTGGTATGATGAAGTAAATTATCATGGTCCCGATCAGTTGGAAGAGAAAGTAAATAGGTGGAGTCGTTATACACTTGACGCTTTGTTGAATTATGCAAAAACTTTTAATCAAGATCACAACTTGAAAGTAATGGGTGGTTATAAAATTGAAAAATATGACTCTCGAGAACTTAAAGCGTTCCGTAAAAGTTTTCCAAATAGTTCTTTGACTGATTTAAATGCAGGGGATGCTTCTACTCAAACAAATAGTGGCTATTCCCGAGAATTGGCAATGATGTCATATTTTGGTCGTATTAACTACGATTATCAGGGAAAGTATTTGTTGGAAGCTGATTTTCGGGCTGATGCTTCTTCTCGTTTTGCTAAAGGATACCGTTGGGGATATTTCCCGGCGTTTTCTGCAGGTTGGCGTATATCGGAAGAAGGGTTTATGGAAAAAACAAAAGAATGGTTACAATCCTTAAAAATAAGAGCTTCTTGGGGGCAGTTGGGTAATCAGGAGGCATTATCAGATTATTACCCTTCATTGACAACTCTTTATATTGGTAAAAACTTCCCATTTGATAATGTACTATTTCAAGGAATTACTCAAACTGCTCATAAGATATCTAGCATTTCTTGGGAGAAAGCAACAAACTGGGGCGTTGGGTTTGATGCCAATTTTTTAGATGAATTCACTTTAAGCGCTGAGTATTATAATCGTAAGACAACAGGGATAATAATGAATGTTCCTGTTCCAAAAACTTTTGGAACAACAAGTGCTTATCAAGATAATGTTGGTGCTTTGCGTAATTCCGGAATAGAATTTAGCGTTACTTGGAATCATAATTTCAATAAGGATTGGAGATTTGGAGTTAATGCGAATTTTGCCTATAATAAAAATGAATTGTTAGACTTAGGAGGTGTTGATGAAACTATCGATGGTTATTTGATAAATCGTGTTGGTCAACCTTATCAATCGTTTTATGTATATGTTACAGATGGACTGTTTCAAAGTGATGAAGAGGCTGCTTCTTATGAATCTAAATATGGTAACCCGTGGTCACTACCTTTTAAAGGAGGCGATTTGCGAATAAAAGATGTAAATGGTGATGGAAAACTAACAGAGGATGATCGGGTTGTAAAAGGTTCTCAACAGCCTAAAGGAACATATGGCTTAACACTTGCAGGAGGCTGGAAAGGTTTTGATTTATCTGTTTTTATGCAAGGAATAACAGGTACAAATCGTTACTTTGACTATACTGTTCCGGGTTTATTTGAAGGAGAAACCTCTCATCCAAGTACAAATTGGTTAAACGCCTGGAGTCCGGAAAACACAAATACGGATTGGCCACGAATATTTTTAGATGACAGATCAGTAAGTGCCCCCAATAAGGCAAGAACCAGCTTTTGGTGTATGAATACGAATTACTTGCGAATCAAGAATATAAATTTCAGCTATACTTTACCAAAATCTTTAATAAGTAAACTCGGTATAGCCAATGCGAAAATATATTATACAGGTGAAAACCTATTTACATTTGATGATTTACCATTCAATGTAGATCCTGAGGTGGAATCAGGAAATCTGAATGTTTATCCTATAAGTAAAAGTCATTCATTCGGTATTAACGTAACATTTTAAATTAGTCTATCTATGAAACTAAAAAAAATATTAAGTCTTGCATTTTGCTTGATTGGAACAGTATACTTCACTTCTTGTGATGATTTTTTTGATCTATACCCTAAAGATCAATTAACTCCTTCAACGTTTTGGAAAACGGCAAGTGATGCGGATGCAGCTGTAACAGCTGCTTATGAATGGTGGGTAAATAATCTTTTAGGATCAAAATTTATTTTCTACGAAGATTGTATGTCCGATATAGGATTTAATTACACCAATGCCTCAAGTTTTAAAATGGCTGGTAATGGTGCAATATCTCCTTTTTCAACGCCAAATTATTATCAGTATGAAAATATTCGTCGTTGTAATTTTGTAATTGATAATATTGATAAGATTCCGGCATCTGAACTTTCTGATGAGACAAAAAAAGAGTATTTGGCTCAGGTTCGTACAATTCGTGCTTATCACCATGCGTATTTAGCTACTTGGTATGGAGATGCTGTTATAATGGATTTTATTCCTCAATCAGCAGTTGAAGCACAACTTCCGAGGGAGCCGGAAGCAAAAGTGAAAGAATTTGCCATGAACGAATTAAATTGGTGTGCAGAAAATATTGCAGAAAAGCCATCAAAGAAAGGTCGTATTGCTAAAGGTGCGGTTCTGTCTATAATTGCCAGATTTAATTTATTGTGGGGTAACTATTCAGAATCATTAGATGCAGCTAATAAAGTAATTGCATTAGGTCAGTATGAATTGGATAAAGACTTTATTAATCTATTTTCTATGTATGGCCAGAATTCAAAGGAAATTATTTATTCTTATCAGCATCTGAAAACTACATTTAAATATACAGATGTAATACGTTTTTATAATAATGCTGATGGGGGCTGGGCAAGCTTTGTTCCAACGCAGAATTTAGTTGATATGTTTGAAATGTCAAATGGAAAAACCATTACAGAAGAAGAGTCCGGTTATGACCCTATTCATCCGTTTTATAATCGTGATCCTCGTTTAAAAAATACAGTTATTTATTCCGGTCAGGATTGGATAGGTCGTAATAATGTTCCGCGTATATTTAATACGTTGGATAAAACGTTACCTAATGGTGCATTAAATAATGATTATTATATTGCAGCGAATAATGCTTCTCATACGGGTATGTTATGGGCCAAGTATTTGTATCCAAATCAAGCTCAGTACTCGACTTCTATGAATGACGATGCCCTATGTCCAATAATATTCCGCTATGCAGAGGTTTTATTGACAAAGGCTGAGTGTTTGGTGGAATTAAATCAGAATTTATCTGAAGCGATTGATATTATTGATCTTATTCGTCTTCGTGGTGGCCATATTGTAGTAGATAGAACTAAATATAATACACAAGCAAAGATTCGTGAGTTGGTAAGGAGGGAGCGTACAATAGAACTGGCTGGTGAAGGTTTTAGATATGAAGATATAGTTCGTTGGGATGAATATGATTCGAACGGTGCAAAAACAGGTAAAAAAGTAGCAGAAACTGTTATGCCGGGTGATTTGCTTCGTTTGTGCGGAACAGTAAATTATAATGAACCAGATCCGGATCGTAGAACTGTTATTAATCTTAATGCAGCACGTGAGGATCGTTTAGTAGAGGTTCGTTACTTCGATAAAAAACAATTTCATTTACCGATTCCGCAGGCTGAGATGGATGCGAATCCTAAATTGGTTCAAAATGATGGTTATTAATTTAAAAATACAATTACAATGCGTTTGTTGAAAATAGCAATTTACACTTTTGTTCTTGCGGTTACGTCTCAGTTACTATGTGCTCAGATAAAGATTCTTTATGGTCCTTATCTGCAAAATGTAAAGGATACGGAGGCTACAATTGTTTGGGAGTCTGACAAGCCGTCTGTTGGTTGGGTTGAGTTAGCGCCCAATGATGGGTCTCATTTTTACAGTGAGGAAAGAGCGAAAGTTTTCGATACTACTAATGGCGTTAAGAATACTTCTTTGCTTCATGCTGTTAAGGTAAAGAATCTGGCTCCGGGTACTGCCTACCGGTATCGAATTTATTCTCAAGAAGTGCTTTCGCACGAAGGTATTTCCGTGATTTACGGTAAGGTGGCCGCGTCTGATGTTTATAATAAGAAGCCTTTGGTTTTTACAACTTGTGATCCGAATAAAAATGAAACGTCATTTTTAATGGTAAACGATATCCATGGACGTGAAAATGTAATTACGAAGTTATTAAACGCGGCTAATTATAAGGACAAAGACTTAATCCTTTTTAATGGGGATATGGTTTCGGTATTCAAAGACCGGGAAACAATTTTTGATGGTTTTATGAAAGAAAGTATTGATTTGTTTGCCGCTGAAAAACCGATGTATTATGCACGCGGAAATCATGAAACCCGTGGGGAGTTTGCAACGTCTTTCCAAAATTATTTTTCGCCTAAAGAACCGTTTCTATATTATATTTTCAGACAGGGTCCTGTTTGCTTTATTTTGTTGGATACGGGTGAAGATAAGCCCGATTCGGACATAGAGTATAGTAATATTACTGATTATGATGGTTATAGAACTGATCAGGTGGAATGGATGAAAGAATTACATAAGAATGAAGATTTTAAACAGGCAAAATTCAGAGTTGTTATTGCGCACATGCCACCGTTAAATTCTCCGGGCATTTGGCATGGACAAAAGGAGGTTTTAAATAAATTTGTTCCTATTTTAAACGAGATAGGGGTTGATTTGATGCTTTGTGGGCATCTTCATCGTAACGTTTATGAAGAATCAAGTTCAAAGATTCAGTTTCCTGTATTAGTCAATTCAAATAATAGTGTTGTCTCGGTTAAAGCTGAAGGGGATAAAATGAATTTGGAAGTGATTGATTTAGATGGAAAGGTAATTATTAAAAAATCATATTCAACAAAATAAACAGGAGGATAGCCTTCGGAATATTGTTTTCCGGAGGCTTCTTTGTATCTGAACAAAGCCGTACTTCCGGAAAATAAGAAAACTTATTTACTTAGGTTTGGCTTCATGGATAGCACCCATATACCGATGAAAGTTAATGCACCGTTTAGCATTAATATTTCATAGCCAAAAGCATAACCGGTTGTTTGTAAAGTGTAGTGATAGAGGGCAAAACAAAATATGGGTGAGGCGATGCAGATATAGGGGATGTATTTGTCTTTGGGTTTACGCTTGGTGAAGAGTCCGAAGGCAAACAGCCCTAACAGTGGACCGTATGTGTAGGAAGCTATCATGTATATAGCGTCGATGATACTTCTGTTGTTCACTGATTTGAACACGAGAATAATCAACGCAAAAAGTATTGCGATTAGTACATGTACCCGCATACGGGTTTTTTTTGCTTTTTCAGCGTCTGCTTTTTCTATTCCCAGAATATCTACACAAAATGAAGTAGTTAACGCCGTTAGCGCAGAGTCGGCACTGCTGAATGCCGCCGCGATAATTCCAATCGTAAAAAAAATAAGAATCGAACTGCCCAATATGCCCGATGTGCAAAACAAGGGTACTATTTCATCATTTAATTGTGGGAGGGTGATGTTTTCTTGTGCTGCCAGTGTAATTAACAGTATACCGAGTGATAGAAACAGGAAGTTTACCGGAGTGAAAGCGAAGCCATAGGTGTACATATTCTTTTGCGCTTCACGAAGGTTTTTGCAGGTCAGATTCTTTTGCATCATATCCTGATCCAACCCGGTCATCACGATAACGATAAATATGCCGCTGAAGAATTGTTTTACAAAATGTTGTGTACTGCTCCAATCATCAAATTCAAAGATGCGGAAGTGCGGACTTGCTGTTATGGTCTGCACCATACCAATCATATTCAGTTCCATTTTGGCTGCTACCTGCCAGATAACAACAATCAACATGGCAACAAGTGCCAATGCCTGTATCATGTCTGTCCAGATAATGGTTTTTACTCCGCTTCGGTAGGTGTAAAGCCAGACAAGAAAGATGCTGATGGTGGTAGTTACTGCAAATGGTATATTCCAGGCATCAAACACATAGGTTTGCAGAATTAAGACGACAAGGTAGAGTCTGGCGGCAGCTCCGATAATTTTGGATAACAGAAAAAACGATGCTCCTGTTTTATAACTTCTTACCCCAATCCGGTCTCTCAGATAGGTATATATAGAGGTAAGTTCAAGTCGGTAGTAAAGTGGAAGCAACACTTTAGCCACGACAATGTAGCCGAAGAAGAACCCGAACACGGTTTGCATATAAGTCATATCGATACTCCGCACCATTCCGGGAACAGACACAAACGTAACACCGGAAAGCGAAGCGCCCACCATTGCTATTGAAACAACATACCACGGAGATTGCCGGTTTCCCCGAAAAAAAGCATCATTGTCTGAGTTTCTACGTCCTGTAAAGTAAGATATCAAGAGAAGAATACAGAAATAGACGGCTATAATGATAAGAATTGTATAATTGTTCATGTATATTCGTTTTGACTGCAAATATAGGCATCTCCTTCCTGTTCTATATGCAAAAAAGATATCCTTTATTATTTTATCCGGCGTGTGGAAATACGGCAAGTTGTCTTAGATTATTATTTTTGCAATAAAAAATTGTAAATAAAAGTTATAGACTTTCTTAATCGTTCGATTAAGTTTACCTTTGCATCAGAAAAAAAAACAGAAGATTCACCGTATGAACGCAGAAAAGAATGAGGGAAAGGAAGTAAAGAAGCTTTCGATGCTTATTGTAGCAATCGTTGTATTGATCCTGATTATTGCGGGAGGGGGCTATTATATATATCATCAGAAAGAACAGATAAATGACATTACACAGGCTTTTGACCTGGATAAGGAAATGCTTGAAGATGAATATAACGAACTGTCATTGCAATATGAAGGCTATAAGTTTGAGGTCGGAAACGACTCTTTAGTCGCTCTGCTTTCTACTGAACAGGCCAAAGTACAGAGATTGCTCGAAGAGCTTCGTACGGTAAAGGCAAGCAATTCCAAAAGAATCAATGAACTGAAAAAAGAGTTAGCTACGTTACGTAGTATAATGCGTAATTATGTAATGCAAATCGATTCATTAAACGCTGCAAATGAGCAACTTAAGCAGGAAAACAAGGAGGTTGTGAAGAAATTCCAACAAGCATCATCTACTGCGGCTCGATTGACAAAAGACAAGGAAAAACTGACGGAACGGGTTACATTAGCCAGCAAATTAGATGCTGCCGCTATATCGGTTACTCCCGTGAATTCAAGAGGAAAAACGGTAGATCGGATTAAAAGGATGGAGCAATTTGTGATCAAATTTACAATCACGAAAAACATTACGGCTCCGGTTGGCGAGAAAACGGTCTATGTACGTATCATGAAACCTGATGATGATATTTTAGTTAAAAACCGTACGAATGTATTTGGTTTTGAAGGAAAAGAAATAAACTATTCGATAAAAAGAGTTATTGAATATGAAGGAGAAGAGCTTCCGGTGGTAATGTATTGGGATATTGAAGAGTTTTTATCTCCGGGTACCTACCGGGTGGATATTTTTGCCGACGGTAATTTGATCGGTAAAAAATCGTTTACGCTGGATAAATAAAGACGTATTTTTCTGTTTCTTTTTCTTCTTCTTTTTTATCAATTTTCTTAAAAGAGATAAAATATGAAATTACTATTTCTGTTATCAATCTCAATGATAGCCTTTTCATTGAGTGGGCAACAAAAGCTTAGTCTCGAGGAGTGCAGACGGCTGGCTGTTCAAAATAATAAGGAGTTACAAATTGCAGGTGAGCGTGTTAAAACTTCATCTTCTGAAAAAAAAGCCGCGTTCACCAAATACTTTCCCCAGTTATCTGCCACGGGTACTTATCTTTGGAACGAAAAAGATATAAATTTGGTAGATTATACACATTTAGGTGATATCTCCGCCTTAATTCCTCCACAGGTTAAAGAAGCTACGCGTCTGGATATTGAAAATGTATGGGTTGCCGGTGTTTCTTTGGTACAGCCGGTCTTTATGGGTGGAAAAATAGTTTCTTATAATCAGATAGCCAAATATGCTGAGGAATTGGCAGAATCCATGAACAATCTGAAACTGCAAGAGGTAATTTACAAAACAGATGAAACGTATTGGCAAGTTATTTCTTTAGTTAACAAGAAGAAATTGGCAGATTCTTACGTGACTTTACTGCAAAAAATGGATTCGGATGTGACTGAAATGATCAATGAGGGAGTGGCTACGAAGGCAGACGGGCTTTCGGTAAAGGTTCGTTTGAATGAAGCTGAAATGGCGCAAACGAAAGTAGACAACGGACTTGCCTTGTCGCGTATGCTGTTGGCCCAGCTATGTGGACTACCTATGCACGAACAGCTTGCCTTGAATGATGAAACATTAGTTGATCTGCCTATGAATGACGCTTTTCAGGAAGGCAATGTGAATGAAGCGTTTCTGAATCGTTTGGAATTAAAAAGCTTAGACCTCGCCACTCGTATATACAAAAAGAAAGAGGCTATCGTAATGGCCGATATGTTGCCGAATGTGGCGTTGATGGCAAATTATTTGGTCACAAATCCCAATTCTTTTAATGGATTTAAGAATGAGTTCGGAGGTATGTTTAATGTAGGAGTTGCATTGAAGGTTCCCTTATCCGGTTGGTGGGAAGGAACGCATAAGCGCAACGCGGCAAGAGCGGAAACCACAATTAAACGATTAGAACTGGAAAATGCGAGAGAAAAAATTGAACTTGAGGTTAATCAATCCATTTATAAATTGAACGAGGCAAACAAAAAGCTGACTGCGTCAATGAGAAATAAAGAACGCGCGGATGAAAATCTTCGTCATGCCGATCTCGGATTTAATGAAGGAGTAATTCCCACTTTGAACCTGATGGAAGCGCAAACCGCATGGATGTCGGCCGGATCAGATCTGATAGACGCGCAAATCGAGGTGAAACTAACTAAAGTATACCTGATGAAGTCAATGGGCAAATTAAACGTAGAAAAGTAAAAAAAATAAAGCAACAGAATATGAGCGAAGCAAAAAAGTTTTCGATGAGCAATATGATGCTGGCATTTATTACTGTACTGGTTGTAATCGGATTGGTAGCACTTGCCGGCTTTTTTCTTTTAACACCGTCTGACGATGTGATCATGGGGCAGGCCGAAGCTACACAAGTGCGGGTATCCGGTAAATTAGCCGGACGAATAGCAGCTTACCGCGCGGCAGAAGGCGATCGGGTAAAATACGGAGACACATTGGTTTTTCTGGACACTCCGGAAGTGCAGGCCAAACTACGTCAGGCAGAAGCTTTGCACTCCGCGGCTTCCGCCCAAAAAGATAAAGCGTTAGCCGGAGCCCGGACTCAGGAAATAGCGGCTGCTTATGAAATGAGCCAAAAAGCACAAGCCGGACTTGATATCGCAAAGAAATCGTATGAACGGGTGTTTCGTTTGTTTGAAAAAGGGGTTATGTCTGCCCAGAAAAAAGACGAAGCTGAAGCAAACTATAAAGCCGCCGAAGCTACAGCCAAAGCTGCTGCGTCACAATATGAATTAGCGCGTGAAGGTGCCAGACGTGAAGACAAAGCCGCTGCGGCAGCAACTCTGGAACGTGCCGAAGGAGCTGTAGCTGAAGTAGAAGCCTACGTAAGTGAATCTGTGTTGTTATCTCCCATTGATGGAGAAGTTGTAGAACGTTTTCCTGAGGTAGGAGAGTTGGTAGGCTCCGGAGCACCGATTATGAATATTGTAGATATGAATGACATGTGGGTAACTTTTAGCGTACGCGAAGATATGTTGCCGGAAATCAAAATAGGCGGCGAAATAAATGCTTTTATTCCGGCATTAGGTGATCAGGTAGTAGCTATGACGGTCTATTATATGAAAGATATGGGAACCTATGCGGCCTGGAAAGCAACTAAAACCACCGGACAATACGATGTGAAAACATTTGAGGTGCGTGCTCGCCCGAATCAGACTGTAGAAGGACTTCGTCCGGGTATGTCTGTTATTCTGAAGAAAAAAGGAAATAAATTATTATGAATTCCGGGCAACCGAAATATGGTGTCCGTGCAATTGCTGCAAGAGAAGTAAAACGACTGTTGGCAAATCGACTTTATCTTGTATGCATGCTGCTTGCTCCGCTGATTAGTGTTGTGTTTTTTCTTTCACTAATGCATAGCGGACTACCTACTGATCTACCTGTTGCGGTTGTTGATCTGGATCGAACATCTACCTCACGTAATTTAACCCGTCAGTTAGATGCCTTTTCGCAAACTGAAATTGTTCAACATCTGAATTCTTTTTCTGAGGCTCGAATTGCGATGCAAAGGGGAGAAGTATATGGAATTTATTATATTCCCGAAGGATTTTCGGTTGAAGCTGCTTCAGGCAAGCAACCGAAGTTGTCTTTCTATACCAACGGAACCTATCTGATCGCGGCTTCATTGCTTTTCCGGGATATGAAAACAATCTCGGTTCTTGCAGGTGCTTCCGTGGGATTACAGACCGGAGTTGCACAAGGAAAGCCGACTGCTCAGATCATGGGACAGCTACAACCGATAAGTATAGATACCCATGCGTTAGGAAACCCTTGGCTGAACTATTCCGTTTATTTAAATAATACAATTTTGCCCGGCATATTACAATTGATGATCTTTCTGATGACAGTCTATTGTATTGGCATAGAAATAAAGCACGATACTGCCGTAGAATGGTTGCAAATGGGTAGAGGATGTTTATTTAAATCGTTGTTAGGTAAATTATTGCCTCATACGGTGATATTTACAATAGTGGGATTCATGATGTGTGCTGTTTTGTACGGATTTAATTCCTTTCCCCTCCAATCCGGCTGGTTACCAATGCTGACAGCCATGTTTTTGTTGGTTATTGCTTCGCAGGCAGTTGGTATATTTATGATAGGTGTATTGCCTACTTTGCGTTTAGGACTTAGTTTTGCCAGCCTCTTTGGCATGATCTCCTTCTCAATAGTAGGATTTTCCTTTCCGGTACTGGCAATGCACCCCAGCTTGCAGGCTTTATCCGATTTGTTTCCATTACGGCATTATTTTCTGATTTATATAGATCAGGCTTTGAATGGACGTGACTTATATTATTCTTTGGGTGAATATCTGTGGTTACTTGCTTTCCTGATCCTTCCTTTCCTAATCGGAAAGACGCTCAAAAAAGCATTGCTTTACATGAAATACATTCCTTAAAAAAAGACAGACAATGGGCAACGGATATCGTTTAAGTAATAGGATAAAGGAAGGTATAGTAGATGTTTTCTATATCTGGAAAGAAGAACTGAAAAATATATTTAAAGACAGCGGCGTGATTGTTTTCTTTTTTTTAGTTCCTTTTGCCTATCCGTTAGTGTATGCACTGATCTATAATAACGAGGTGGTACACGAAGCTAAAATGGTTGTTGTAGATGATTCTGACACTTATTTAAGTCGTGAATTTACAAGAAGAGTAAATGCAACTCCCGATGTACACGTCGTTAGTGTGTGCAAAGATATGAATGAGGCGAAACAAATGCTGGACGAAAAAAAAGCATACGGGATCCTGTATTTCCCATCCACGTTTAGTAAAGACCTTAATTCGGGTAGACAAACCAAAATTTCGTTGTTTGCCGATATGAGCAGCTTACTCTTCTATAAGGCATTTCTACTGGCTGCAACGGAAGTCTCTTTTGATCTGGGGAAAGAGTATGTATCCGAACTACATCCGGCTGTTTCACAACAAGCAGAAATGATAAAGATTGATCCGGTTCCCTATGAATCCATAGCTTTATATAATAGTCAGATGGGGTTTGCCAGTTTTCTGGTACCTGCAATATTAATATTAGTGATACAACAAACACTGTTATTGGGAATTGGCATGTTGGGAGGTACGGCCCGTGAGAAGAACAAGTTACACACGTTGGTTCCATCGAATAGGCATTTTAAAGGTACGCTACGAATTGTTTTGGGGAAATCATTGTCATACATGGTATTGTATGCCGTTGTATGTATTTGGGTAATTACCGTTGTTCCCAGGTTGTTTGCTTTCCCGCAAATAGGTAACCCGGGTGTAATTCTGCTATTTCTTTTGCCTTTCCTCGCAGCATCGATCTTTTTTGCGATGACCCTTTCCGGCTTTATGACTTCCCGTGAATCGCCTATGCTGGTATTTGTATTTACTTCCGTTATCCTGCTGTTTATATCAGGTGTATCCTGGCCAAAAGAAGCTATCCCCGAATTCTGGAGAGCATTGGGTTGTTTTTTTCCGTCTACCCCGGGAGTACAAGGTTTTATCCGGATCAATACCTCCGGTGCAAGCCTCAATGAAGTTGCTGATGAATATCGTATGCTATGGATACAAGCAGGCGTTTACTTTATTTCTGCCTGCATTATTTATCGTTATCAGATAATTAGAAGTCTGAAAGCGACAATATGATTTGAATAGGTGAGAAAAGGATACTATATTTGTATGTTATAAAGAATTCTATTGAAAAAGGTGAAAAACAGAAAATATAGTTATATTTTTGCCCGAATGAATAATTTTTTAATTTAACAATACTATGCAAAACAGACGTGACTTTTTGAAAAGTGCTTCTCTTATGTTGGCAGGTGGACTTGTTGCACCTCAGTTATTATCATCATGTGCAGGTAATGCCTCAGGATCTGCTAAATTTGTTGGTCTTCAATTATATTCATTGAGAGACATGGTGAAAGAATCAGGTATTCAAGCTGTTCTTGAAACTGTAGCTAAAATGGGTTATAAAAACCTTGAAACCGCAGGATACGATAATGGTAAAATCTATGGTTTAGCTCCGGCAGAGTTCAAGAAAATAGTTAATGACCTTGGAATGAAATGTACAAGTGCTCACTTAGGACAGGCCTTTACGAAAGAAAAAGAGGCGGAAGTAATGTCATGGTGGGATCAGGCTATTGAAGCTCACAATGAATTAGGTGTTAAATATATGGTTCAACCATGGATGCCGGTTAATGACCAAACAACATTGGACGACCTGAAAATGTATTGCGACTATTTCAATACTGTAGGTTATAAGACTGCTGCTGCAAGTATTGCTTTCGGATATCACAATCACGACTTCGAATTCCGTAAGGTTGAAGATCATGTGATTTATGATTATTTGTTAGACAATGTTAGTCCTAACCACGTATTCTTCCAGATGGACGTTTATTGGGTAATGAAAGGTGGACAAGATCCGGTTGCTTATTTGAAATCTCGCGCAAGCCAATTCAAAACAATCCATATTAAAGACGAAAAAGAAATCGGAGCAAGTGGAGAAATGAATTTCCAACCTATCTTCGAACAAATGAAGGCTAACAACGTTAAGGATTGGTATGTTGAAGTAGAACAATATACAAACAACGATCCTGTTGCCAGCGTACAAGAAAGTTATGACTTTTTGAATAAAGCTGAATATGTATATTAATCAGTATAATCTATTATAAATAAAAAAAGAGGGTTGAAAAACCCTCTTTTTTTATTTAAACCCTTTCAATAAGTGCTTCCAAATTAAATTGATTTCGGCTTGCATATCATCTATATTTGCTGTTGCTACTATAACAGCATCTTTTTCGGGAATAACGATGATGAATTGCCCATTGGCCCCATCTGCACGGTAAGCATTATGCCGACAACGCCAAATCTGATAACCATAACCTTGAGTCCAATCACTATCTTTTACTTCTTTTCCTTCCTTTGTCAAGATAGGAGGTTGCTGAATATGAGCTGTGGTAGCTTCGTCAAACCAGGCTTCAGAAAGCAATTGTTTTCCATTCCACATACCCTTTTGCAGCATAAATTGCCCCATCTTAGCCATATCTTCTGTTTTAATATATAAGCCCCATCCTCCGAAGTTTACACCTGAAGGGCTCTTTCCCCATTTGGTTCCGACAATACCTAAAGGGCGGAAAAGGCGAGGGTAGAGGTACTCTTCTACTGTCTGACCTGTCACTTTTTGAATTATAGCAGATAGCATATAGGTGGCAATACTATTATAAACAAATCTCGTTCCCGGTTTATGCACAACGGGAGTAGCAAGGAAAAATCGCTCCCATTCAACCGATACTTTTTGTTCAAAAAAAGCACTTGTCGGATCTTTATCGTGTCCGACAGACATAGTCAGCAGATCTTTGATCTTAACCGCTTTCATGTTTTCGGATACTTCGGCCGGCAGGTAATCCGGGAAGTAATCTATCAAAACGTCATCAACAGTTATTAATTTCTCCTGAACGGCAAAACCAATAGCTGTAGCTGTAAATGTTTTACTTACAGAATTTAGAATATGAGGTTTGTTAGCCGCGTTATCTCCAAACCATTCCTCGTATACAACCTTTCCATGACGAACGATCATTAAGCTATGCAGATCCTGCTTGTGCTTTTTAACATCAGCCAGATAATTCTGAATATTCTTCAACGAAACCTTCTCTGCTTCCGGAGTAGTTCTTGGCAAAGCCTTTGTTACTTCATTATAAGTGACCAATTGAATGCCTTTTTCTTTAATCGTGTTTTTAATTTTATCGGAAGTAAACAGATCGGTCACCCCCTGACGATCTTTGGCTACCCATTCGTAGCCAATATGACCTACAGTCTGCATTTCTTCATTGTCCAACGCCGGGTGATCAATAAAAATGTATGTTTTCCCTGATTGCAACTTCTCTAAAGTGGCCAGAAAGCTCTTTTCTTTATCTTCGTATGTTTTATTTGACCCTGTGTATCCCACAAACTCTACCTGATACTGATTCATTGATTCTTTGCGATCTACCGTAGTCAGATTATATTCATCAGCAAGACGCGCAACCATTTCTGAAACTTTAGGATCAAAAGACATGGATCCCATGTGGCCGGAGAGATGGCTGATTTGAGGAATGTTTTTTAAAGCCAACTCTATCTGCGCACGAAATTCTTGTTCTATTTCCTTTAGCTCCCATTTGTTTTCTGTGATAGATTGTCCCGGATAAGAAGCGTTAGGCGATATCATAGGATAGAAATATCCGTTCGCATCGGTCAGGCTGGGACAGTTAGTTAGCGGACGCCACTTAATATTCTCCCATTCACTTGTAATGGTGAGATGCAACCCTACGTCAATCGTAGGGTTATCATTTAATAATTTGGCAGCTTCGGGAAACCAAGGACAAACCACCATAACCTCTATGGAAGTAGTAATACCATCCAAAGCAGTCTGCATACATGCAATATTAGCTGCTCGGGAAGAAGCAATATCATCAGCCCTTACTATCAGACGAGGAGCGTTTTTTGTCTGATCGTCTAAAGCACTTGCCGTTAGAGAAAGGCAAGCAATAAATGAAAGGATAAGTACTCTTTTCATAATCCGTATCTTATTTAAAGTAAGATACAAATATACTAAAGATATACTATTTTAAGAGTTACAATGTTCAGCGAATAACGATTTTGCAGTCGGATAAATCATCAATGATTGCCAGACTTTCAACCCTTACACCTTTTTCTCTTAAAATTTTACCGCCATCCTGAAACGCTTTTTCGATGATAAAGCCCATACCGGCAAGAGTAGCACCTGATTGCTGCACAAGATCTATCATACCAAGAGCAGCATTGCCATAAGCCAGGAAGTCATCAACAAAAAGAATATGATCTTCCGGTTGAAGAAAATTATTACTTATACACACGGTGTAATCACGATCTTTCGTGAAAG
This sequence comes from Massilibacteroides vaginae, assembly GCF_900178525.1. Classification (GTDB taxonomy): domain Bacteria; phylum Bacteroidota; class Bacteroidia; order Bacteroidales; family Tannerellaceae; genus Massilibacteroides; species Massilibacteroides vaginae. The sequence continues at coordinate 253,498 of NZ_FXDJ01000008.1, read as the reverse complement.
AATGAATCGTAGTGGTAAGCATATTTTCCATTGTTTTAGGTTGCTTTTTCTTCACAAATACAACCGGCAGATTCATAACATACCCTACTAAAATAGCAGGAGCTATTCCACTTGCCTCAATGGTTACTATTTTATTAATCTTTACACCTTCGAATCTCTTTACAAACTCTTCAGCAATGTGGTACATTAGCCGCGGGTCCATTTGATGGTTAATGAAGCTATCTACCTTAAGAATTCCGCCTTCATAACATTTACCATCTTGCTCAATGCGTCGTTTAAGTAATTCCATATTTGTGTTTTTATGCTACTTTATCTTCTTTAACCTGTATAAAAATATTTGCAAGGATAGCAGCCAGTCCGCCTGTTGTAATGCCGGAAGCAAAAAGCCCTTTCACAAACTCGGGGGCAGTATCCAAAATACCCGGCATTAATTCAACTCCTAATCCCAGCGACAAACTTACCGCCAATACCAATGTAGCCTTGCGGTTGATTTCCTGTGAAGCAATAATGCGTATTCCGGCTGCGGCAACAGTTCCAAACATCAACAAAGTAGCACCTCCTAAAACCGGGTCCGGCATCATCGAGAAAACCACTCCTACAACCGGAAATAAGCCCAGCAGCACTAACATTCCTGCAATATAATAACCAACATAACGGCTTGCAACTCCGGTTAATTGAATAATTCCATTGTTCTGTGCAAAAATAGAGGTTGGAAACGAATTAAAGACACCTGCAATAATTGAATTAAAACCATCAGCTAAAACTCCACCTGATACGCGTTTAACATAGGTTTCACCCTCAATAGGTTTTCCTGAAATCATCGAATTAGCCGTAACATCACCGGTGGCCTCGATAGCAGTGATTAAATAAACCAATCCAATTGCCAGAAACGAAGAAAAGCTGAAATCAAGTCCATATTTAAAAGGAACCGGAACAGTAAATCCGCCCAGATTCTGAGATGAAGCAGCTGTCATATCCACCATTCCCAAAGCAAAAGCAAGTCCATATCCCAAAACAAGCCCTAAAACAATCGAACTCATTCTCAGATATTTATTTTTACTCCTGTTAAAAAACAGTACACTAAATAAAACAGTAGCAGCAATACCTATATTTTTCAAACTCCCAAACGTACCGTTTTCCATAGCACCATAACCACCTCCGCAAGAAACGATACCAACCTTAACCAAACTAAGCCCGATTAGCAACACTACAATTCCGGAAACCAACGGTGTTATAATAGTACGCATGTATTTAAACGTACGACTAATAATCATTTCAAATGGAGCAGCAGCAATACAAACACCAAATATTAGAGGAAGCCCACCGGCAAGTCCTGCCGTAATAATCGGACCGATAAAAGAAAAACTCGTTCCCTGAATACAAAGAAGTCCGCACCCCATCGGGCCAACACGCTTACACTGTATAAAAGTAGAGATACCGGATATAAACAAAGCCATAGACACTAAAAAGCTTGTTGTTTCCAAATCCAGCCCTAAAGCCCCGGCTATAATAAGAGGAGGAGTGATAATAGCCACAAAAATGGCTAAAAGATGTTGTAGAGCGGCAAAAAAAGCATCTTTAAATGGCGGACGATCATCAATACCATAAATCAAATCCGTTTGTTGAACAGGTTGAAAATCATCCACCATTTCCAAATTGTCATTTTTCATGCCCATAGTGTTTATCTTTTGTTATTTTGAGTTCTAAAGTCCGATACAACCCGATCAGTTCTACCGTATTTTTAAATAAACCGCAAAATTAGCAAAAAAAGTTTCTCAAAGCGACTTGTAGCAGTTTTTATTACACAACACAATGCCTCTCCCAAAATACATCCTTTATCTTTTTATACATATCCTTTATTTTTTCAAAAATAAAGGATATTTTTCGGAAAATATCCTTTATGTATTTTTGTGTTGAAAATCAGGTTTGTTAAGAATAATTATTAACAAAACAAACAAGCAATAACACCAAAAAGGGGTTGTTGCTTGTTTTGCGATTGGTTAACGATAGATGACTTTGGTCATTTTTTCTTTTTTTCCGGTTGTTAGTTTGATGATGTATATTCCCGGCATTAGTGATACGGGGGTTGCTGTAAGGGTGTTGGCTGCGAATTTATGGGCTGGTGATACCATGCGTCCTTGTAAATCATAAATGATGAATTGTCCGGCTTCTGTGTTTTGGTTGTTTACGTAAACTGTTTGGTTGTTTACATATACAGAGATACCATTCAAGGTTGTTTCTATGGTGTCTTTAGCCGGATTTGAGGTTATCTTAAAGCGTTCTGTTGTTTTTATACCCGGAACGGCTGTAAATTCGTAGGTAACACTATCGGTCAAAAGAAGGTCTGTTGCTATTCCTGTTTCAAGGTCAATTAAAAACAGTGAATCATATTGCAGACTTAAATTTTTTGTTTCAAAAAGAAGTTTGTAGATTGTATCTTTTTCTCCTGCATGAAAACCAAAACATGTACCTTCAATGCTATCCGTAGAGCTCACCTGATAGTTTTCTCCTTTCCCTGTTATATAGAATTGCGCGTTAACAGCAGATGAAAACAGTTTAAATCCATCCCAACCGTTATCGAAGCCGGTTGTGCAATGTGACTCTTCGAATAACCAAGCCTGATCTGTGTAATGGTTACTTACAAGTGTGGCTTTCAGATAGGTTTTATTTACGGCTGATCTTAAAGAATTTGTATTTTTAACAACCGCCGAATAGTCGAAACTCAAGGTTCTGTCGATTTCTGATCCTTCTCCTTTTAGTACGCGCACTAAAAAACCTTGCATAGAAGGTATATTTATCCCCATGGTTGTTGCTTGGTGTTGGGGCACGGCTGTATAGCTTCCTCCTAATCCGCTATTGCGTACGCCTTCTGTCCACTCGGCATAGCTTCCTGTATTGTAGAGGTATATCGTTGAATCCAAAGCACTACCGAAAGACATCTTGTTTATGTCAATCGCGGCGGAATAAGGATTGGAGAAGATATGTTGGCCTTTATAGTAGGAATTGTTTGTTACAGACAGCACTTTCGAGAAACGTTCTTTTACCAATGTACCGCTTATACTGTATTTCTTAGGCTGGGGCTGCGTTATTTCGTATCCTGCAAAAGGGGCCATAGCGGAACTTCCATTTAATGCATTCCACTGAGAACCGGGGGTTGTAGTTGCCTTTACTTCGTCGTATTCGCGAACATAAGCACCGGAAAATGTCGGAGCAGCGGCACTTAGGTTTGTAACCGGAATACCGAAATATTGCCATTTCATTTTATTGTCCGAAGCAGCCTCATTCTCTATCCATGCTTTCGACCACATCTCTACCGTAGCTAACGGGGCTGTGGTGTTGGGTATTATTAACGATCCGTTTGGCATTCCGTCAGACGCTTGAATCAAGATTTTGTTTTCATCGTTCGTGTCGATATTTCCGGTTATCGTTAATGATGTTTCCGGTGCAATGATTAGTTTTTTATCTGTTTTATTGATGTAATCTTTTATCGTTACTTCAGGCTCGGTAGTTTCTAAATCTCTTTGAGCTTCTTTTCCACTGTTTTCTAAGGTTGCAAATTCAACGTCTTCCATCGGGAATGGCACTCTTAGTTTAGTCCAGTTGTCGATTACAAACCACTGACTTGAAGTATAACCCAACCAGTAATTTTTATCACTGCCTTGTACTGTGATTATATCAGAATAAAAAGGTCCGGGCATTGCACAGCCTATATCGGGTATTAACTCGCACATTACCTTATCACCTTCTTTTAGGGTTGAAGAGGTATACGTTATCAGTTTTTTATCTGCACTAACCACCAAACCGTTTACATACCATTTGTAGGTAGGATCCAAACCGGCAAATTCGGTTGAAGCTAAAAATGTATTCTTTTTACCGACTAAAGGGATTTCGGGTGTTGATATCAGTTTAATTTTTGGTACGAATGAAGTTCCAATCTGAACTTCAACATTGGCTGTAATAACCGCAAACTCTCCCGAATCAATTTCCCTTAATGAGATATCATCTAATCCGATCTGAAAATCTTCACTCATTGTTTCATGGAGGTTCAAACTAATCTCAGCAGATGTATTTGTGCCCGAGTTCCAGTTGTACACAAATCCGGTCCAACCATGGCAGGTTTTTGATGATTCTTTGGAAAAAACAGCTCCTATATTCTTGCCTGCAATCTGCGCCTGTATCTTAAGATTTTGAGGAATAGGGGTCTGGGCGTATTGCATGGACTGCATCCAATAAGTGAACTGATAGTTCGTGTTTGGCTTTAGGTTATTAACTGTTTGTTTCCACAGGGTACGCCCTGTTTTAGGGGTTCCACGTAAGCTAATATAGTTGCCAATGCCTGATGTATGGTCGTCGCATCCGGAAAATCCCCATACTATTGGTTTTGTTCCAACATAATATTCTCCGTTTTGCGAATGTGGCGTTTCACGATAATTTGATGTAAACCCACTGTTTCCGCGTTCAAAGTCACCATTAATAATCAGATTTTGTCCTGCGGTGCCTGTAGCCAACCTACTTGCTGTTACCGTATATGTTCCGGCGTTCGCCTCTGTGGCCGGGCGAATAAATCCGGCAGTTGCCGATGTAAAACCATTGGGCCCTGTCCAATACCAAAACACATCGCCTCCCATATGATTAGATGCCTCCAGGTCTATATGGTTAGTACCATTAGCACAATAACTCCTCAATCCGGTGATGGAGATGCTCTGCCCTTTGGGATATACGAACAGATGAAATTCCGTAGACTGATTGCTGAGAAAGTTTCCTCTTGAATAAGTAATAATTGTTTCTCCGACAGAAAGTCCTTTCACTAATCCGGTAGAATCTACCGTAGCGATTTCTACAAGCGAACTTCTCCACTCTCCTCCGGAAAAAGGAGGGGTCAACTGGATTGTTTCACCAACCTCCATGTAGGGAGTTCCCTTGATTTCTTCCATTACCTGCTGCTCTTTGATACGTATATGTCCATTGGCTCCTTTCCCTCCGATGGCCGTGTGCCAAAACTCATCAAAACCACCGCCGCCACCGCCGCCCGAATAAACAACTCCTCTGTTTGGATTTATTGTGTTTATACCGGGATTTCCGGTTCCTGTCGTATTCCGGCCGGCTCCCCCGGCACCTGGAATTCCACAATAACAACTTCCGGCGCTTCCGGCATTTATACCATCTGCATTATAGCCTTCATGCGTTCGCCCCCCGGCACCACCTCCGGCTCCCGAATAGTTAGTGCCTGCATCAGCTCCTTTTCCGCCTGTATGGATTACAGTTCCTTTAGACCCGATATAACCACCTCCGTCTCCACCTCTGCTTCCTCCATGAATCAATCTGCGAAAAGTAGCTCCTCGTCCTCCATCGGCTACAACAAGCTCTTCGCCATTCGCATTCCGAACAATCGTTTTTTGTCCCGGCTGTCCTTCACCGCCATCATTGTTGTAAGGACTGATACCCCCGGCACCTCCGGCACCCACTATTACATATAAGGTTTGTCCCGGAGTAACTTTTATCACACTATGGGAGTGAGCACCGCCGCCACCACCGGCTCCCGGAGCAGGCGTTTCCAGTTGCATACCGATGGCAGCACTTCCGCCGCCACCGCCGCCCCAACATTCTACTACCAGTTCGGTTACACCGTTTGGCACAGTATAGGTGAACGATCCGGGGGTTACATAGTCTACTATGTTTATAGCCTGTCCCGCTACGGAAGTTATCCCCACTATACCAAAAAGAGGAATAAGCAGTAAACGTATAATTCGGTTTAGCTGAAACCTATTCTGTATGAAGTTCTGTATTTTCATCATCTTTTCCATTTTCAATGAAGCCTATTATGCAATAGGAGTTAATGATTCCGGATCGCCCGTTCCGGGATCTACTAATAATAAAATCTCAGTTCCGGCAGCATTGTAGGTGATCTGGAAATTAAGTTCCTTTCCCGGCAACCAGGTTGTAGCTCCGAGATAAAATGTTTTTGAATAAGTTCTTTCTGTACCACCTGAAATTTCAGAAACAGATAATGTAAGCGATGTTTCTGTTGTGATTTCCTGTGGAATCATGTATATGGCTTTTTCCGATATTGTTTGCATAGTGGTTGTCAATACAATATCTTTTAATCCGTGATTATTTTTAGTAGCAGCAACAATACGCCGATCGTTGTAGTTGCCCCATACAATGTCTAACGAACCGGATATGTTTTCGACTCCGGCTGTAGCTTCTGTATATATATTGTTGAGTAAAATTGAGTTGATCTTTACCGTTGAAGTATATCCGGCAGCCACACGGGCACTAAATGTTATTTTGGAGGTTATGTGTTTAAACGCTATATCAACAACGTTTGTTCCATTTTCAATATCCGTATTATATCCAAAGAGAAGGTCTTCGTGATTATTTATGTCATCAGGCAAATGGTATTTTAAAACAGGTGTTTCGGAAGATATCGGAAAATAAAAGTCGTTACGACTGTCTGCCGCAACCAACAGATAGGGTGCAAAGGCAAAGAAGGAGTGATATCCGGTAGGGTGGAAGTAGTGCGGCGGACTATAAGTCCATGTTCCCGAGGAGTTGTTTACCACCGTTGCGTTCATAAATAAGGGGAATGCAGGAGTACGCTCAGCTGCCCATTTCTTTGTTCCGGTATAATAGCCATACACCAACATATCCGGTATAGGGTTGCCTGAATCTCCGGTATAATCGAATCCACGGGTAGTAGTCCACACGGCTTCTTTTGCGCCGAAACTAAGTAAAGTGGAATTTGTATCACCTTCGTTGGATACCTTGTTACATGAAATGACGGATAGGGCAGTCCATACTATTAATAATAAACGTTTCATTCCTTTGGTTGGTCTTATTTCTATTGAATTATTCTTTGTATTGTTTATTAAAACAATCTATACCTATATTTTTTTCCGGATAACCTTTCTTTTTCTTTTTCTACAGTTGTAGAAAATATTTTCTATAACTGTGGTAAAGTTTTTCCACAGCTGTCAAACTGTTTTTCTATATATATGGAAAAAGAGAAATATACTATATAAATGAAATTAAGTACTATTATAAAAGAATTAAGTACTAATTAAAATATTTTTAGATCAAGAGTTTTCGAAAGAGCGTAATTGGTATAGTACGCTCTTTCGAAATAGATTTCAGGGATTAGGGTTGTTCAACAGGTACGTTAGCAGAATCCCAGTTTGCTGCCACTGAGGAACTGAATTCTATTGCTTCACCGAATACAGGGCCATCTGTAGGGCTATCAGCATTCTGATCAATTGTGAAAACAATAGTATAATGCGTATTACGTTTAAATTTATCGGCTGCAATATTGCCTGTTACTACTCTATATGCCTTCAAGTCTCCGCTCCAATATTCTACGCCATTGTGATTAATAACTACATTGTTTAATTGAAGAGTCGTTCCGGTTGATATTTGAGGTATGAACATATAAGTCTTTGCTCCTGTATATGTAGCGGTATCTTTTTCCGCTGTCAAATCAACTATAGGAGTAGTTGTTAGCTTGCCGGTTCCTTTTTTATAGGGAACACCCAACGTTGCAGAAGCAAAAGTAATGCTATAACCGGCATCTTTCAACTCTTGTTTTAAATCAGCTTCGATTGTTATTTTAGTTAACATGTGATTGAAGGATAATGCAACCGGTGTAGATGCTCCACCAGATGTAGCGCCCCTAACCGGGGTTGCAATTGTGAAATCTTCATCAGCATTTGTAGGAACCGTATAGGTAAAGGCCAAAGAGTCTGCGATTGCAGAGCTTACAACTGCTCCACCGGGGTATGGGGCAAATGCATAGAAATTAACGGTAGCTCCTCCGGTAGGCCAATATTGCAAGGGAGAATATGTATCGTCTGCTCCTGAAACCTTGATATTGTTCATAAACCATACGTCTGTTGCGTTTGAACGGATAGCATAAACAGCATAATCATCTGTATTGTCGTTTGCTGCTTTCGTTACCCGGTCATTCAGGTTGCTGAAGCTGATTGCATTCGCTTCATTTGTATTCTCTAAAATATCATTCTGTGAGCAGCTTGTTAAAACAAAGGCACATGCTACAAAGCCTAACATTACTTTTTTCATTTTTGAAATTTTTGAAGTGTTAATTAATTCAAGTTCTATTCTAAATTGTTTGTTATAAAGGGATAGGAACAATGATTGTATCCCAATCAATAAGGTCGGATGTTATTCCGGAGCCTCCTTCGTTATTATTTCCGCCTTCCGGTATTACGTCCGGAAGCCATACTTCGGGAAATGATAGCTGATTGATATCCAAATCTATTGTCACTACACCGTTTTCGTTTATTGCTATTTTTAATGCTTTTGTTACATCTAAAGAAAAGCTGACAATTGTGCGTTCCTTATCCACAAGCTGAAATGCAAGGTCAAGCTGTATTTTGTCCGCGTTTTCTTCAATTTCGTTCCGGTTTCCCGGTATTCCGAATGAGGTGATAACTGTCGATATAGTACCTTCCGTTTTCGATCCGCTATTATACGATCTGTTATTCAGCATGAACTGGGTGGTTACCGGTGTCGATGTGTTCTTGTCCATCCCTAAAAGATAACCACCAGCCATGTGTTTTAATTCTGTTAAGGCCGGCATACGTGCATTGTTCAGACCGGCAACATGTACTGTTATATTGACTGTAGCTATTTTCAGCACAGGCCATAATTGAACCTGCAAAGCAGACTCTTCATCTGCGGCTTTCCCAATACCCTGCGTTTGATTTATCGCATGCTTGCGCCACAGTTCAACGTCATCTTCATTAACTGTAACCGTTGTTTTAGCTACGGCAAGCCTTCCGGGCTGCTCCACGATCGACTCACCACCCGATTTGCTCTGTGTGTCATAAACGGCAGAAGCTGTTGTAGCGTATGCTTCTAATGTGGACAGGTTTTCGTATCCCCGAATGCGAACATAATCTATCTGGTCGCGTTTTTCGTTAAAGCTGATTATGGAGTAAGTACCGACCGGCAGGTATATTTCCGTATAGGCGGAAGCTCCTGCGTTTTCGAAAAAAGTTTCTAAAAATAAGTCACCATCTTCTTTATAGACCAATACGGTGACATTTTGAGGTATAATATTGGCCCGTTCCCAATATATTGTAACAGGAATTTTAGCTCCATCGGGTGTTTTTATTTCCTCTTCCAAAAAACGTCGTTCACAACTCAAAAAGTTTAGTACCATTGTCATAAGTAGCATTAACCTTATATAGCGCATTCCTTTTTTCATTTTTTATTTGCCTCGCTTTTTCCTAAAGTGAGGATACCACACCAACGATATTTTTGCCCTGACAGGGCCTATCCAGGTATAATTGCCGGGGTATTGCTTAATTAGATGCCATTCCTTATTTTCATCCTGAATTGCGTTATAATGACGGTAGCGTGTTTTGAGATAACCAACACCCAAAGAAAACTCCATATTTAAATTTCGAGACAACGGAGCCGCATATCCTGCTGTTATACCGGTTGCAATAAAGAATTCGCCCTGATATCCCTTTTTATCCCATTCAACATCATACAATCCGCCGCCACCGAAAAGGCCGGTAAACCAGCCGGTCATTGGGTTGTGAGCGATTAGTGAGGCATCTTGTTTCCCATAGTTTGGTTTAAACCAATAACGAGCTTCAATATTTCCGGAGAGTACCTGCAAAGCACGCTGTTTGCTTTTCGATACCCACCATGGAAATATCCATTCGCCAGCCACCGACCAACGAGAACCAACAGGAATTTCGGCTTCAATATTTATAATTGTAGCCAAATCAAAAAGCAAATTGGTCTTTAACGCAAAAGGACGTATGAAATGAAATTGGTTATCATTTGGAGACAAATTAGCCGGTTTGTTAGACGGGTACTTATTTTGATGAATTAAGATTTCATCATTTTGCTCCTTGTTGTATCCGGAAGAATGATCAGGGAAAATAACAAGGAACGTAGTAATCAGTAAAATAAAGTTCAAATTCATACCTTTTTAGGCATATTTTTTTAAAAACACTAAATTCTAAAGGATAAATAAAAGTTCTAAAAAATGTATTCTGCAAATAGCGCGACAAATATAGGGATAAAATATTGATTAATATCTTTTTCCTGTTATATCATAAAGAAAGAGAAGCTACTATCACAGTAACTCCTCCTCGTAAACACTAAACAATCAACAAAAACGATCGTCTGAATAAGACTATCTGATAAATAATAATTCTCTGTATTTAGGTAGAGTCCAAAGTTCATTATCTACAATCAACTCCAGCTTATCAATATGGTAACGGATTTCTTCAAGCATCGGAGTGATTTTATCGTGGTATCCGATTGCTTTTTCCCGTTCCGATTCTATTCTATTCAGCTGTTTGCGGGTATTAACCATTTCGTCAACTTTCTCCTTGATAAAAATCGTATGTCCGGCAATGTCTTCGATTAGTTCTAAATTCTTAACGGATAGATTTTTTGCTTTTTCCGTGGGAAATAAATCACGCATCTTGTAAACATTGTCGATCAATGAACTTTGGTATTTTGTGGCAACGGGTACTATATGGTTCATCGCCAGATCTCCTAACACACGGGCTTCAATCTGGATTTTCTTGGTGTAGGTTTCCCATTTAACTTCATTACGGGCTTCCAGTTCTTTTTCCGTCATAACGCCTGTTGCTTCAAACATTTTTACTGTGCTTTCTTTCAGGTAGGCATCGAAAATAACAGGTACACTTGTTTCGCAATCCAAGCCACGGCGACGTGCTTCTGCTTTCCATTCATCGCAGTATCCGTTGCCATCAAAATGAATTGCTTTGGATTCTTTAATGTCTTTACGCAGGGTTTCGAGAATTGCGGTGTACTTGTCTTTTCCTTCAGCTATTTTAGCATCTACTTCTGTTTTAAATTCCTGTAATTGTTCTGCAACAGCAGCATTCAACGCTAACATGGCAGAGGCACAGTTGGCTTGTGATCCTACGGCACGGAACTCAAAACGGTTTCCCGTGAAGGCAAAAGCTGATGTTCGGTTACGATCCGTATTGTCAACCAAAATTTCCGGAATACGCCCGATGTTTAACTTTACGCCCTGCTTAGCGGAAATTGTAAGATCTTCTAAAGAACTATTTTCCAGTTTTTCAAGTATCGCTGAAACCTGAGAACCAAGGAAACTTGAAATAATGGCCGGAGGGGCTTCATTTGCTCCTAAACGATGTGCGTTGGTAGCACTTGATATACTCGCCTTAAGCAAAGCATTATGTTTGTGTACGGCCTTTAAAACATTGACAACAAATGTAATAAATCGAAGATTCTCTTCCGGTGTTTTCCCCGGCGCCATTAACAAAACCCCTGTATCTGTTCCTAATGACCAGTTGTTATGTTTCCCCGATCCGTTAACTCCCTTGAATGGCTTTTCGTGTAAAAGAACGCGGAAACCATGTCTGCGTGAGATTTTACGCATCAGTGCCATCAGTAAAAGATTATGATCGTTTGCCAGGTTGCATTCTTCAAAGATCGGGGCTAACTCGAACTGATTTGGCGCAACTTCATTGTGTCTTGTTTTTAAAGGAATACCTAATTTCAACGCCTCTATTTCCAGATCCTTCATGAATTCAAGAACACGGGTGGGGATAGCTCCGAAATAATGATCTTCCAATTGTTGGTTTTTACTGCTTTCGTGTCCCATCAACGTGCGCCCTGTAAGTAACAAATCCGGACGAGCAGCATACAAACCTTCGTCAATCAGGAAATATTCTTGTTCCCAGCCAAGATACGAGTAAACCTTCTTTACATCTTTATTAAAATAATGGCAAACATCTACAGCCGCTTTGTTAATAGCTTCCAATGCCTTTATCAGCGGGGCTTTGTAGTCAAGAGGTTCACCTGTATATGAGATGAAAATTGTAGGAATACACAAGGTGTCACCTATAATAAATGCCGGCGATGAAGGATCCCAAGCAGTGTATCCACGTGCTTCAAATGTGTTTCTGATACCGCCGTTCGGAAAACTGGAGGCATCTGGTTCTTGCTGAACAAGCAATTTGCCGGAAAACTCTTCAATCATTCCACCTTTGCCATCATGTTCAACAAAAGCATCGTGTTTTTCGGCTGTTGCGTCTGTTAAAGGATGAAACCAATGTGTGTAATGTGTCGCGCCCATTTCTGAAGCCCATTTTCTTAGTGCTTCTGCTACCGTATCCGCGGTAGTACGATCCAATGTAGCTCCGTTATCAATTACGTCTACTATTTTAGCATAGGCCTTTTCCGGCAAATATTTATACATTTTAGAACGGTTGAATACTTTGGATGCAAAATATTCGGAAGGACGTTCGGAAGGTAAGGCAACTTCTACTGCTTTTTTCTTAAAGGCAGTTTCTACTACTCTGAATCTTAACTTTGACATAATGATTGTATGTTGCTGTTTATAGTATAAAAATATTGTGCTGTTTGCATCGTTCAACCTGTTCTACAGGCCATACGGAGGCTTGCACTTCGCCGATGTGCGCTTTTTTAAGAAAGAACATACACAAACGGCTTTGTCCGATTCCTCCTCCGATTGAAAGAGGCAGCTTTCCGTCGATAAGCGCTTTGTGAAATTCCAGTTCAGCCCGTTCTTCGCAACCTCTTATTTTTAACTGCCGAATCAGTGCTTCTTTATCTACTCGAATACCCATGGACGAGATTTCGAACGAACATTGCAACACTTCATTCCACAAAATGATATCGCCGTTTAAACCTTTGAAACCATCCGAATTCACACTACTCCAGTCATCATAATCGGGAGCGCGCCCGTCATGTATCTCTCCATGACTTAATTCACCACCGATGCCGATAATAAAGATGGCTCCGAATTTTTCAGCAGCTTTATCCTCACGTTCTCGTGGAGTCAGATCCGGATAAGTTAAGTAAAGTTCTTCCGAATGGATAAATGTGATGTCATCCGGAAGTGAAGGAGTGATGTGCGGATAAAGTGCATAAACTGATTCTTCAATTTCTTTCAACAACTTGTATATTTGACGAACAGTCTTTTTTAAATAATCCAGATTCTGGTTTTCCAACTTTATTGTTCGTTCCCAGTCCCATTGATCAACATAAAGAGAATGGAGGTTGTCCAGCTCTTCATCACTTCTGATCGCGTTCATATCGGTGTACAAACCATACCCTGCCGGGATTCTGTACGCGCCTAATTTCATACGTTTCCATTTTGCTAACGAGTGAACCACTTCCGCCGGACGATCACCCATGCATTTGATAGGAAAAGTAACTGCGCGTTCAACACCGTTCAGATCATCATTGATACCTGTTCCTTTTAAAACGAATAGGGGAGCAGTAACACGACGCAGATTAAGTGTTTTTGATAATTTTTCCTGAAAACTTGCTTTTAGGAATTGAATAGCCTGTTCTGTTGTTTCAGGCATAAGTGTTTGCTTATAGTCTTGTGGAATAATAAAAGCCATACTTGTAGTTATTTAAATGTTTTTTTTAATGATTGCTTATTGTAAGTTGGTAAAGACACGTTATAACATCCACTTCTTTAATCTGGCCATGGCTTCTAACGTATCGTCCCGGTTGCCAAAGGCGGTGAGTCGTAAATAACCTTCACCGCTGGGACCAAATCCTACTCCCGGAGTTCCTACTATATAAACTTCATAGAGTAGCTTTTCAAAAAACTTCCAGGAGGTAAGTCCTTTTGGTGTTTTAATCCATAAATAAGGAGCGTCTTCACCACCAAAAGCATTCAGCCCACATTTCAGGATACCCTCTTTCATAATTCGGGCATTTGTCATGTAATAGTCTATAATCTCCCGCACTTGCTTTTTTCCTTCCGGCGAATAAACGGCTTCAGCTCCGCGTTGAGTGATATAGCTGGCTCCGTTAAACTTGGTGCATTGTCGTCTGTTCCAAAGCTTGTTCAACAAAACCCGTTCGCCGTCTAATGTGAATCCGTTCAGCTCTTTAGGAACTACGGTATATCCGCACCGCATACCTGTAAATCCGGCGGTTTTAGAAAAGCTTCGAAATTCTATCGCCACTTTTTTGGCACCTTTGATTTCGTAAATGGAGTGGGGGATCTCCGGGTTTTGGATGTATGCTTCGTAAGCCGCATCATACATAATCAGCACATCATTGGCCAACGCGTAGTTTACCCATTTTTTCAACTCGTCTTTACTTAATGTTGTGCCGGTTGGGTTGTTTGGATAACAGAGATAGAGAATATCTACTCTTCGACCCGGAAGATCGGGAATGAATCCGTTTTCCGCTACACAGGGTATGTATACCACATTGCTCCATTTTCCACTATCCAACACGCCGGCCCGGCCACTCATTACATTTGAATCGATGTAAACCGGATAAACCGGATCGGTTACTCCGATGCTATTATCGTGTCTTAAAATATCTCCTATATTTCCGGTGTCACTCTTGGCACCGTCACTTATAAAAATTTCACTCTGCTCCAGCGTTATGCCTCTGGGCGCGTAATCGTTCTTAATAATCGCGTCTATTAAAAAAGAGTAACCTTGCTCAGGACCATATCCATGAAACGTGCTTTTACTCGTCATTTCATCTACTGCTTTATGCATCGCGTCTACAACAGCAGGTGGCAATGGCTGGGTTACATCACCAATCCCTAAACGTATTATTTTTTCTTTCGGATGAGTAACCTTAAAACTGTTTACTTTTTTCGCTATATCCGAGAATAAATAATTGTTTGGTAACTTCAGAAAATGTTCATTGATCAATGCCATACTCTTTATTCGTTTTGTTGTTGTGTTGTTGTTGTGATTTTAAACCTCAATGCTTCCCTCAAAAACTGTGACAGCCTCGCCCGTCATGTATACTTTGTTTGCTAAAAGTCTGTTCCATTGAATGGTAAGGGCTCCGCCATCCATCAATACTTTTAGTTTATTCGTCGTTTTCTGTTTGATGATACTTGCTACTGCGGCAGCGCAAGCACCTGTTCCACACGCAAGCGTGATTCCGGAACCCCTTTCCCATACACGCATCTTAACTTCATTGGGGCTGTGAACCTGCACAAACTCAACGTTTGTTCTGTCTGGAAAGGCTGGATGTTTTTCTAGTAAGGAGCCTATCGTTTTCAAATCCACTTTATCCACATCATCCACAAAAATTACAAAGTGAGGGTTGCCCATTGAAATTACAGTTCCACTATATTCTTTGTTATTAATGCTAAGTGTTAAGTTTTCTTTTTCGATAACCGGGCTTCCCATATCTACCGTAACATCGCTTACTTTATTGCCTTCTACATTTAATTCCAGTTCTTTTACTCCGGATAATGTTTCGAGCGTAATGTTTTTCTCATTGGTCAACCCATACTCATATACATATTTTCCTATACATCTGGAAGCATTGCCACACATCATCGCTTCGGAACCATCTGTGTTAAAGATGCGCATACTGAAATCCGCGATATCCGACCGGTCAATTAAAACCAGGCCATCCGCTCCGATTCCGATGTGTGGAGCACTCCACTTGATGGCTAAATCTTCAGGATGTTCAAGCGGATAGAGTGACGTATTTACATATATATAGTCATTTCCGGCTCCATGCATCTTGGTGAACTCAATCAGCTTTGTCATTTTGTTTGAATTTACAGAATGTTATAATCTTTTTGTCTATCGACGACGCAAATGTATGTCGTTTTGATATAAATAAAACAATAAAAGTGGTTTATTGTTTAAATAAAATGAGTTGTTGTGATAATTTGTTTTATTCTGCCTTTTCCTTATTACAATCTAAAACTGTATTGTTTTTTTCAGGTGTAATATTGTAAGTTTCTTCTTTTTTGAAAAGCGATTTAAAGCAAGGGTTGCATAAACACGGTTGGCAGATAGGTATGAATCTTCCTTTATAAAGGAGTTTATAATATTTATAAAGGATATTTTCCTTTTTCTATATATATAGAAAAACTTTACCACAGATATAGAAAAGTTTTTCCACAGATATAGAAAAAGGAAAATAAAGGTTATTAAAAAAGAAACAAAGGATGTACCACTCCGCATAAAGTAAATAAGGAGCAATTACAACATGAAGACAATAAAAAATCACCCTGATCTTTTAGAGCGATGCTCAAGACCGGGGTGATTTCGATATGTTTTTATAGAAATAAAAGCTATTGTTAAGGCTAAACTATCAGCTCCTCGACTTCTTTCAACCAGATAGCTGCACTTGCGTCACTTGGCATACGCCAGTCTCCGCGTGGAGAAAAACTAACGGAACCCACCTTTGGTCCATCCGGCAAACAGCTCCGTTTAAATTGTTGGGCAAAGAAACGGCGAAAGAAAGTATGCAGCCATTTTTTTAATGTGGCATTGTCGTATTTATCTTTAAACGCGCTTTGAGCCAGATAATATATCCGTGCAGGTGTAGCACCGAAACGAAGTGTATGATAAATGAAAAAGTCATGCAGTTCGTAAGGTCCTACCAGATCTTCCGTTATCTGTGTAATGTTTCCGTTGCTATCGGCAGGGATCAACTCCGGACTAATCGGGGTGTCGGTAATATCGAGCAGAATATCTCTTGAGGCGTTATCCATCTTATTACGTGCAACCCATTCAACCAGATGCTTCACTAATGTTTTGGGAATACTGTTATTCACGCCATACATCGACATGTGGTCGCCATTATAGGTTGCCCAGCCAAGTGCCAACTCTGACAAATCGCCTGTGCCAATCACTAAACCGTTTTCCTTATTGGCAACATTCATTAGTATTTGTGTACGTTCGCGGGCCTGCGTGTTTTCATACGTTACGTCATGTATGGAGGGATCATGACCGATATCAGCGAAGTGTTGAAGGCAGGCTTTTTGGATTGATATTTCTCTGAAAGTAACGCCCAGCGAATGTATCAAACCAACCGCGTTGGTGTATGTTCTGTCTGTAGTGCCAAATCCGGGCATTGTAATACCAATAATCCGTTTGCGTGGAATATGCAGTAAATCAAAAGCCATAACGGTAATAAGCAAAGCAAGTGTAGAATCCAGTCCTCCGGATATTCCAATTACCGCCGAGTTTGATTTTGTATGATCATAGCGTTTCGCTAATCCGTGCACCTGTATGTTCAGAATTTCCTCACAACGTTCTTTCAACTCGTCACCAAAAGGAATAAAAGGGTAGGGATCAACAAAACGGGTAAGTTGCATAGGGCAGGGGAGCTGCTTCGTTTCGAATGGAATCCGGCGGATTTCTTTTTCGGTGCATTGCAGACCTTTCATAAAGCTTGTATCCACCATGCGGTCGTTTTGCAGATTGGCAATATCAATCTCACTAACCACTAATTGCTCCTCTAAGCAAAAACGTTCGGAAGATTTGAGTAGGGTGCCATTTTCCGCGATAATCGCATTGCCCGAAAATACAAGATCCGTGCTCGACTCTCCAAATCCGGCCGACGAATATACATATCCCGCAATACAACGGGCCGATTGTTGTTTTATCAATGATTGTCTGTACCGATGTTTCCCTATCAACTCATTGCTTGCCGAAAGATTAAAAATCAGATTCGCTCCATGCATACAAAGATCGGAACTGGGCGGAATGGGAACCCATAAGTCTTCGCATATTTCTATTCCGATTGTGATGTCGTTATCAGAAAACAGCAACTGTTTGCCGAACGGATACCGGGCTCCGGCAATCGTTATTTCGTTTCCATAAATCTCGTTTCCGGAAGAAAACCAGCGTTGTTCTTGAAACTCTTTGTAATTGGGGATAAATGTTTTAGGCACTACACCCAGAATCTTTCCTTGCTGAAAAACAACAGCCGCGTTTACTAATCGATTCTCTATACGCAACGGCATCCCTACGATAGAAAGGATAGACAAACCAGATGTTTTTTCCACCAATTGGATTAGCGCCTTTTCGGCATTATTCAATAAAGTTTGCTGAGAGAAAATATCCATACACGTATATCCTGTAACGGATAATTCCGGGAAACAGATAAATTGCACATGCTGAGCGTCTGCTTTATGTATAAGACCTTCTATTTGATGTATATTAAAGAAGCAATCGGCAACTTTTAATCGGGGAATCGCGGCTGCAACTTTTACAAATCCTAAGTTCATTGTATTCTGTTTTTTATATAATGCAAAAATAAGAGAAAAAGAGTATTTATAACGATATAACCTGATACAAAACATATAAATTGAAGACTTAATAGCCTAAAAACGAGCGTTTTTTTGTATATTTGAGAAATATGCCCATTATGATTAATCTATTTTTAGAATTTTACCTATGAAATTATTTATTATTTCAAACAGACTTCCAGTAAAAGCAACCAGAACAAATGGTGATTTTTCTTTTATTCCGAGTGAAGGAGGATTAGCAACAGGATTAGCCTCTCTCGATTTAGAAACCGAAATACATTGGGTGGGATGGCCAGGTCTATACATTGAAGATGAAAACGAAAAACCGCAGGTTGTGGAGTATTTAAGCCAACATAATTATCATCCTGTTTTTCTTTCGGAAGATCAGGTGGAAGAATATTATGAAGGCTATAGCAACAGCACAATATGGCCGCTTTGTCATTATTTCTTTTCCTTCATAAAATATGAAAATTCCTATTGGAAATCTTATCAGGAAGTAAACCAGTTATTTGCGGAAACAACTTTCCCCTTATTGGAAGATGATGATATTGTTTGGGTTCAGGATTATCATTTAATGTTACTGCCTCAATTAATCAGAACACAGAATAAGTTTGTCAATATTGGGTATTTTCATCATATACCGTTCCCGTCTTACGAACTTTTCCGTGTTTTACCGGAGCGGGCCGAGCTTTTAAATGGATTATTGGGTGCTGATTTAATCGGTTTTCATACGCATGACTACATGCGGCATTTTGTAAGCGCGACAGAACGGGTGTTAGATACACATTTCCATCTTGATCAGGTAAAACATGAAAACAGAATGGTTTATGTGGAGACTTTTCCGATGGGTATTAATTATGAATTATATAGTAATGCCATCTTAAATCCGAACATACAACAGAAAGCGAAGGAATTAAAGGAAACATTCGGAAATTCCAAACTTATTATTTCTGTGGACCGGCTGGATTACAGCAAAGGTATTTTGCACCGTTTGGAAGGGTTCTATCGTTTTCTTGAAAGTAATCCGGAATATAGAGAAAATGTTTCGCTTGCCATGATTATTGTTCCATCAAGAGCAAACGTAGAAGAGTACTCCAGTCTTAAAATCAGTATTGATGAAATGATCGGACGGATCAATGGTCAATATTCAACAATCAACTGGACACCGGTATATTACTTCTACCATTCGTTCGACTTTGAAGAACTGATAGCCATGTATAGCATCGCTGATATTGCATTGGTTACCCCTTTAAGAGATGGGATGAACCTTGTTGCCAAAGAATACATCGCGGTTAAAAGAGATAGTCCGGGTGTGTTGATCTTAAGCGAAATGGCCGGAGCCTCAATCGAGCTAAGCGAATCGATCATAGTTAATCCGAATGACACGGAAGAGATCTCGCGTGCTATATTGGCTGCGCTTAATATGCCCGTACAAGAACAGCTGGATTCTTTGAAAACCATGCAAAAGAAAATAAGCAAGCAAAATGTGAATAGATGGGCCGCCGGATTTGTCAAAGAACTTTCTGAAATCAAGATACGAAACATCAAACTTCATAAAAAGAGGATAGGGGAATCAAAAACCGATTGGATCAAGCAAGCGTATGCCTCTTCAGAAAAAAGGTTGTTTATCTTAGATTACGACGGCACACTTGTCGGCTTCAAACGAAAACCGGAAGATGCGGTTCCTACCGATGAACTAATCGCTACTCTGCAACTTCTTTGCGATGATCCTTCTAACCATGTTGTGATCAATAGCGGGCGCGACCGCGACACATTAGAAAAATGGTTAGGCCACTTACCATTGTCGCTCGCTGCTGAACACGGTGCTTTCTATAAAGAAGGAGGAAAATGGGTTGAGAATATAATTGACATGACGTTTGATGAAGAGATAATAAATATCCTTCAGCTTTTTGTAGACAAAACACTCCACTCTAAGCTTGAAGTAAAAAACACAGCGCTGGTTTGGCATTATCGAAATGTGGATAGCTGGTTTGCGTCCTTAAGAGAGCAACAGTTGGTAAATGCTTTGATTGAACCATGTGCCCGACTTAATTTACAGATTCTACGTGGCAATAAAGTAGTAGAAATAAAATCACCGCAAAACACGAAGGGTAGTGAAACCCAACGATTACTTGCTCAGCGTGATTATGATTTTATTCTGGCTATGGGGGATGACATTACAGACGAAGATATATTCCGCGCCTTACCTGCAAACGCATTTACCATTAAAGTAGGATCAGTATCGGAAATTGCCCGTTTCTTCTTAAACTCGCAAACAGAAACAATACCATTCCTTCGCCGTATAGCTGATTAAGGGCGGATAAATTTGGAATAACTTTTTTCTTCACCAAATAGCATAGCCGTATTAATAAGTGCTAAGTGCGAATAAGCCTGTGGAAAATTCCCTAATTGAGATTTGGTGTTAAAGTCCAGATCTTCACTAAAAAGGCCCAGATGATTTGCGTAAGACAGTAATTGTTCAAACAATTCCTCCGCTTCTTTCTTTCTTCCAGTCACATGCAGCGCCCTTACCATCCAAAAGGTACATATTGTAAACGCAGAAGATGGTATGCCGAAATCGTCAGTATTATTATATCTGAACATAAGTCCGTTATACATCAATCTATCGTATATGGCGTCTACCGTTTTAATATATCTGGGATCATTCGGTTCAATAAACCCATATACTTCCATTAAGAGCAATGAAGAATCGAGTTCTAAATTACAGTATGTTTGTGAAAAGAATCCTGCCTCCTCTTTCCAACCGTTGGTAAGTACGTCTTTTCTGATTTCATTTGCTTCTTTTTCCCATTTGTCTGCCAGTTCGTCCTGATTTAGCAGGCGAGCTATGCTTACAGCACGATCAAAAGCAACCCAACACATGATTTTAGATAGAACAAAATGCTTTTCTTCCCCTCGTATTTCCCAAATGCCTTTATCCGGTTTATACCAATCTTGCCTTACAGTACGAATAATGTTCTTTACCACCTGAAACATATCCTCTATTTGGGCCAGCGTGCCTTTAAAATGAAAATAATATTGGTATATAACATTCATTAAATAGCCAAACGAATCGTTTTGTTTCTGTCTGTAAGCATCATTTCCGATGCGAACAGGAGGCGAATTTTTATAGCCACTTAAGTGAGACAGTTCGGTTTCTGTCAGAACACGCTCTCCGCGAATGCCGTACATGATCTGGAATTTATCAGACTTTGAGATTAATATCTTGCTTAGAAAAGAAATAAATCGTTCAGCCGCGCTTTTATGTCCTACATTGATAAGTGTTTCTATCGACATGGATGCATCCCGAAGCCAGCAGAAACGATAATCCCAATTACGTACTTCTCCGATTGATTCCGGCAAGCTGGTGGTTAATGCGGCAAGCACTGCACCTGTTGGCTGATAAGACATAAGCTTAAGAACCAACATGCTTCTTTCCATCATCGAATTGTATCGGGTGTATTTTTTCGAACGGTTAACCCAGTTTATCCAGTAAACCCGCGTACGTTGAAATTCCAGATCAACCCGATCCAGATCAATGGGGATTAATTTCTGGTTGTACGACACCAAAAGAAACTCGTCATCCGTCAAAAGTATTTCTTCGCTGGATATGATCTTGTTGTAATCCAGACTGGAGTATAGAAAAATAGTATCGTATTTCTCCGAGATGCTGAACGATTTAATATACTCGGAAGTTATTTCATGCCTCATTTTATGGCGGGCATAATCCAATGCCGGCTTATATTGTATCCTGAATCGTGGTTTACCTCTTTTTAATCTAATCATTCGATACAGTTCAGGTGGAAGATAATAATCAAAATCCAGCATCTTGTAGCGAGGCATAAAGTCGATCACTTCAAAACTGCCTTCTTCGGATTCAAATAAGGTGGATAAAATATTGGTGTGTTCAATATAGTTCTGACTGATCATATAGTTATCGTCAACCAGAAAACTAAAACTACCTCCTTTATCTTTGTCTAAAAGCTTTCCGAATACGGAAGGAGAATCAAAATCCGGCATGCAAAGCCAATCTACACTTCCTCTTTCAGAGATCAATGCACCTGTTCTACAGTTTCCTACAGCTCCATAATTAAATTGTTTCATCATCGCCCTTAAGTTTATAACCATTAATGGCGAATCTAAAAAATATATTATTTACTCGCAAAAAATAAGCGTATAAACTCAGTTTCAAAATTCGGAGTGAAGAGTCCTTTTCCTAATCCGGCTTTAACTTCTTCCATTGTCCAGAAGCGTCCGCCATCCAATTCTGTTGTGTCCGGATGTATCTCTCCACAGTAAATTGTACGGAATGTATTGACCAATTCTCTTTCGATGTTCGATTCAAAAACATAGTTAGTCAGGTAGATGGGTGTGAAGTCTGTAATTCCTAACTCTTCGCGAACTTCCCTTTTCAATGCCTCTTCCACTGTTTCTCCATAATCAACATGTCCACCTACCGAAGTATCCCATTTGCCGGGCTGAATATCTTTTGTCATCGACCTCTTTTGCAAAAAGATATCCCCGGCATCGTTAAATATATGCAAGTGCACCACAGGATGTAAAAGTTTACTTCCACTATGACATTCCCGGCGACTTGCTTTGCCTATTGTCTCGCCGGATTCGTTAACCAATGGGAACCACTCCGTTTTTTGCATGTGCTTTATTTCATGTTTTTGATTAGTTCTTTTAACTGTTCATCAGTCAGGCCTTCGCCATAAGTAGCATAGTCCAGACGGAATGTGCAGCCTTCTTTATAGGCCGAGCAACCGTATGCCGTTTTTCCTCTTAACAGACTTCCTTTCTTACAGACTGGACAAACGAGTTTATCGGTTTTTGTGTCTTCTTTTTTAGCACGAGGTTTGCGGGGTTTCTTTTCCTTTGTTTTTTTCTCTTCCGTTTTTACAGCTTCCTCAATGGTAATAGCCCGGCTACTTTGGTCGCACAGAACGTGTTGTACAATTTCACTGACCATCTGCTTTAATTCTTCGAGAAAAAGTCTGGCTTCATATTGTCCTTTTTCAATCTGTCGAAGTTTTTTCTCCCAAAGCCCTGTCAGTTCGGCACTTTTCAGTAACTCTTCCTTAATGGTTTCAATCAGTTCTTTTCCGGTAGCAGTGGGAAGCAAATTCTTTCGCTCTTTGCGGATATAGTTGCGTTTGAACAATGTTTCAATGATGGCCGCACGGGTAGAAGGGCGCCCTATGCCGTTTTCCTTTAATGCGTCACGCAATTCGTCGTTGTCGACCAATTTCCCTGCCGTCTCCATTGCCCGAAGCAAGGTGGCCTCGGAGTAAGGTTTCGGGGGTTGCGTCCATGATTCGCCTAAAACCGGTTCGTGCGGACCGCTTTCGCCTACTTCAAAAGCAGGCAATACACCGGCATCTTCTTCCGTTTCCGGTGCGTCGGGGTCTTTTTGTTCAGCACCAAACACAACACGCCAACCGGGATTGATAATTTGCTTTCCGCTAACCTTAAAATCTACTTTGTCTACTTTTCCGAGAACTGTTGTTGTTGAAATATCACAGTCCGGATAAAACGCGGCAATGAAACGTCGTGTCACCAGATCATACACTTTCCGTTCATTCTCGTTCAAATTACGAGCGGGAACTCCGGTAGGAATAATCGCATGGTGATCCGTAATCTTTGCATTGTCAAACACCTTCTTGTTTTTGGGGATCTTGGCTCCGGCCAATACACGCGTTAACTCTTCATATCCTTCAAGCCCTTTTAGTATAGTTGGCACCTTCGGATAAATATCCTCACTTAAATAAGTGGTATCAACACGGGGATAAGTAGTTACTTTTTTCTCGTAAAGTAATTGGATCAGTTTTAACGTTTCATCGGCAGTGAAGGCAAATTTTTTATTGCATTCTACCTGAAGAGAAGTCAAATCGAATAATCGGGGAGAGCCTTCCTTCCCTTTTTTTTGCGATACATCGGTTACGGTAAAATCAGCTTGTCGCGCGATTTCCAGAAATGCTTCACCCTCTTCTTTATTCAGAAATTTTCCTTTTGTGGCCGAAAACTTAGTATTTCTGTAAATTGTTTTCAGTTCCCAGAAAGGTTCCGGCGTAAAGTTATCTATTTCATTTTGTCGGTTTACGATCAATGCCAATGTTGGTGTTTGTACCCGTCCGATTGAAAGTACCTGCTTGTTTTGTCCATATTTTAATGTATACAAACGGGTAGCATTCATACCCAGCAGCCAGTCGCCAATAGCGCGTGAAAGTCCGGCTTCATACAAAGGCGCGAATTCAGACTGTTCCTTCAATTTGGAGAATCCTTCCCGAATAGCATCTTCCGTTAAAGAAGATATCCACAAGCGATAAACCGGACATTTACATCCGGCCTTTTGCATTACCCAACGTTGAATTAATTCACCTTCCTGCCCGGCATCACCGCAGTTAATCACCACTTCCGCGTTTTTCATCAGGCTTTCAATCACGTTGAATTGCTCAATGTATGACGGACTGTCGATCAACTTTATGCCAAAACGGGGAGGAATCATAGGTAATGAAGTAAGACTCCATTGCCGCCAACCGGGTGTATATTCGTGAGGCTCTTTAAGCGTACATAAATGTCCAAAAGTCCACGTCACCTGATAGCCATTTCCTTCCAAATAGCCCTTTTTCCTTGTTTTAGCGCCAAGAATATCAGCTATTTCACGTGCCACGCTGGGCTTTTCGGCAATACATACTTTCATCTTCTCTTATTTATTGGCAAAAGTAAAACATCCTGCCGTGATAACAAAACCATTCGCGTTTTGTTAGTGTTTATGGTGGTGGTCAATACAAAACTACCAATTAAATTTCCGGGTGTAGATTGATTGATTGCCGCAGGCGTCGGTAACGGTGAAAGTTAATTCGTGGGTTCCTTTGGTTAATCGTTCTGAATCGAAACGGTAGGTGAGCAAACCTTTTTTGCCGTCGAATTCGAAAAGAACAAATTCGCCGTCTATTTCGCCACGATAGGTATTTACACCACTCAGCTGATCGGCTATTCGAATGGTAATGCGCTTTTTTTGCACCCAAGTGTCCGGATCAATGGGAGTAATGACCGGTGGAACTGTATCTGCCGCAAGTGAATAAGTAGCCAGTTCACGTATGCTGCCCTGCATCCATCCGTCGCGGTATTTACCTCCAACCCAATACTTGCGGCCTTTGTGCAGGCGTACGATACCGTATTGTTGTTTGTTGGAAAGGGTGTCGTGCTGTAGCCGGATGGATAAGTCTGCCGACTTATGCAGCGGGATAGCTTCGGCGTGCAATGTATGTATTCCGGCCAAAGCCGTAGAATCTTCTTTATGACTGTATTTTAGTGTCAAATCCGTATACAGATTCCCCCGTGGAATAAATAAACGCACACCTTTAGAACCAAACCGATTATCTCCGGTCCAATTAAACACGGTCGAATCCTTTACTTCCGGCAAATCCTGTTTTTTACCCTGCACCTTAAAAGCCAACAAGGTAGTGTTGCCTTGCATATCGGAAAGGAGGTAGGAAAGAAGGTAAGTTCGTTCTTCGTCTATCGTGATAATTCCACGGTCTTTGCCCGATATAAAACGAAGCCGGTTGCCGGGTTCAATAAAACTTTTCATGAAAAACGATCCGCTTTTTCTCCATTCCGAATAGTCCGTAAAACTATTCAGATAACGCGTCTCATCAAACGAATATTGCTCAATGTTACTACGAAAAACCACGTCGCTGTCTTTCATCAGTATCACTTCTTTTACACCGTAAATATTTGAAGTGCCATCCATAGAATCAAAAGCTTTTACGCCGAAAGCAATATCGCCCCAAGCTTCTATTTTGTCGCTTACAATTAATTGTTGTGTGTTTTTGGGGGTAGAAAGTTTCAACGTGCGAGGACGCACACTGCCATTTACAATGCCCCGTGATTCGATAGGATAGACCTTCAACCCCGTGATTCGCGGAGGGCGCGTGTCTTTGACCCGGTCTTTAAAGTAAAACAGCGGATCAAGCACCTCTTCGGTTTCGGTGTCTCTTACTTCAAAATGCAAATGAGGACCGCCTGAGCTGCCCGAATTACCCCCAAACCCAATTACCTCTCCCTGTTTAAATGTAAAACGCGCAGCGTCCGGGTAAAGGTTTACGGTAAAACTCTCTTCAATATATTGTTGTTCTTTTACATAAAAGGCAATAGAATCGGAAAACTTCTGTAGATGCGCATAAACAGTCGTTGTTCCATCCGGGTGATTCATATATAACACATTTCCATATCCCCACGGACTCACACCTATTCGGGAGATATAGCCATCCAGCACTGCCCTAACAGGTTTTCCTTCCACTCCTTGTGTTTTAAAGTCAATACCCGAATGAAAATGACTGGCTCTTAATTCTCCGAAATTACCACTCAAAAGAATCGGAAAATCAAACGGATTACGCAAGGCTTTATCCTGAGAATAGGCAAAAGAAGAAGAAAGAAAAACTGAAATATAGATGATTATGGTAACGTGAAATTTCATTGTTTGTAAATGCTCGTGATTAATCGTGCAAAGGTAGTAAAATACGATACATTAGCCCCGTTCAACAACTCAGGTCTAAACAAAATTAACAAATCCGTTTTACAGCAAAACTGCATCGATAAATTTTGCATCCTTTATCTTTGAAAAGATATCCTTTATTTTTTCAAAAATATCCTTTATATTTCCAGAAATAACCTTTATGTTTTCGGATGTATTAAAGGTGTTGATATTCAGTTACTTAAAAAACAACAGAAAAAGGCATCATTTTGCCTCAATTTTAACTTAAAAAAGGTGGAAATTGAGCTGCGAAAACCGACTTGCTTTTTTAGCTTCGATGGCTCCTTGTAATACTTGTTTCCATTTAATATGTGATTTTTACCAAAAAACATTAACTTTGTTCTGGTTCTTATAAATAGTATAATTTATAAATCAAAGGGTTATGAAAGATAAAGAAGATGTTTTCTCAAAATTCCGTGACTCTTTCAGTAAAATCGATGGTCGGTTTCATATATTGGAACAACGAGTACCGGTTGAATTGCAAATGGAATATTTTAAATATTCTGAGCAAATAAGAAAAGAACGTGGAGAGTTAACGGATATAGAATACGATACGTTTGTTGACACTTTGAACGACGAGGAAACAAGTACGGAATATAAAAGATACGTGCTGTCTTCATTGGCTGTTTCCCGTCAGGTCAGGGCTTACAGAGCGTTGGAGAACTATGCAGGTCATTCATCCGAAGATGTTACGAACTGGGCGTATATGGCGCTGATGGAGAGTCGCATCTCGTTAGAATCGGAATTGTCTGACGAAAAACAAGTTTATATCTCTACCGGACTTGGAGGGAAAGGTGAAAAGCTTCGTTTTTATATGATGTTTCCATCAAAAAATGATCACCCGTTTGACGATCTGCAACGACAAATTATCGAACGTGAGTTCTCCTATTATCTTGAAAGAGAAAATTGTGAAATAGAACGATTAACAATACATGATGTTTTTGTAGATCTCATAGTGCTGATTCCGGTAAGACTTAACATAAAAGATGTGCTTGATAAGGTTATAGAAGAATGCAATCTGTATGGAAATTTCTTATACAATTCTTATACCATCACCAATGTAAAAGAGCTGACGGAAGAGGAGATTCGGGATGTTTTGAAAAAGAAATATGGGAATAATCAAGCAGGCGATTAGATACGGCCTCGTAGGGGTGGGGAATACATTGATAACGGCAGCCGTTATCTGGGTGATGATGAAAATATTCGATGTTTCGGATATCTTATCGAATATAACAGGGTATATAGCCGGGTTGGTTAATAGCTTTATATGGAACAGGCAATGGACCTTTAAAAGTTCGGTTGGCTGGACTTCCGGAGCGTTAAAGTTCGGATCTGTATTTGTTATTTGCTATCTTTTACAACTGGGAGTTTTATTATACCTGAATAAAACATTAACGATTGACTCGTATTACAATCAGTTGATCGCTATGGCATTTTACACGGTTATTAATTTTGTAATGAATAAGTTCTATACCTTTAAATCGTAGATGCAGAATGAAAAAAGTGGCTGTTATTGTTCCCTGTTTTGACGAAGAAGAGGTAATACTCGAGTCGTATCGCAGAACAAAAGAAGTGTTGCTTCAACTGCAAAACCCAACAGAAATTATCTATATTAATGACGGTAGCCGGGATAAAACCCGTGTGCTGTTGGATGGTATAGCCGCATCAGACCCAATGGTGAAAGTGCTGCATTTTTCGCGAAATTTCGGACATCAACCGGCCGTTACCGCAGGGGTAAATAACTGCGACGCTGATATAGCTATCATTATAGATGCCGACCTGCAAGATCCACCGGAACTTATTCCCCAATTGCTTGAACTGCAAGAAAAAGAAGCGGCGAATGTGGTTTATTGTGTGCGTAAATCGAGGGTAGGAGAGAGCTTCTTTAAAAAAATATCTGCGAAATTGTTTTACCGCGCCATGAATTACATGAGTGAAGTGGAATTTCCGCTCGACACAGGAGATTTTCGCCTGATCGACCGTCAGATAATGAACGAATTCGACCGGTTTAAAGAACATGGCAAATACATTCGCGGGTTAATTAGCTGGATAGGGCTTAAACAAGTACCGTTTTATTACGAAAGAGACGCGCGTTTAGCCGGAAAGACCAAATATCCACTTCGAAAAATGCTGAGATTTGCATCTACGGCCATGCTTTATTTCTCTAAAAAACCACTCCGGTTAGCGTCGGGACTTGGCTTCCTGGCTGTTCTTGTGGGACTGTTTTTAGCTATTTGGTTTACTTTAGGCAAAATATACGGCTTCAGTAATGCCGAAACAGGCTGGACATCCATCATCACCATTGTTACTTTCTTCGGCGGTGTTCAGCTATTAACAGTTGGCGTATTAGGACAATACATCGGCATCTTGTTTGACGAAGTAAAAGCCCGCCCTGAATATATCATTGATGAAAAAAGAAACTTCAAAGAAGATACCCCCTCTTGATCCGTATCTTCTGATAAATTATGCTTGTTGAAAAAAGCCACGAAAACCATTTTTGGAAAATATCTTCAAAATATTTGTAATCTGATGTTACGTTTGCTTATCTGATTTGTCTTCCTTATCTCTAAAGAAGATGTGCGCGTAACCCGTATCGAACGATTCAATTACGACGACCAAGGAGGCTAAGTGATATAAAAAAAGATATCCGATAAACTCATCTACGGATGAAGTATATCGGATACCTTCGTTGATTGCCTTTGTTATTGCTCTTTGAATCAGAAAATCTTTCTGTAAATATGGCAATACGGGGTTGAGCCGTTTTTGTCGTAATAATGCTGATGATAGTCTTCGGCCGGCCAGAAGGTTTCTGCTTTTCGAAGAGCTGTCGCCACTTCAAAACCTTTCTGGGTTAGTATATCCGAATACTTTTTAGCGATGGATAACTCTTCGTTGTTCGAATAGAAGATGGCCGACAAATACTGACTGCCAATATCCGGACCTTGTCCATCTGTTTGTGTAAAATTATGCGTCTCGAAAAAGAGGCGAACAAGTGCTTCATAGTCTGTTTTTGTAGGATCATAAACTACCTCTACTAATTCCAGATGCGCTGTTTGTCCTGTTTTAACTTGCTGATAAGACGGACTATCCACATGACCTCCCATAAAACCGGCTCGTGTTGAAATAACTCCCGGTGCCTTATCGAAATAATATTGCGTCCCCCAAAAGCATCCGGAAGCGAAATAAGCTACTGCTGTTTGATTCGTATCTGATGTCATAATAATAATAATAATAAGTTTTGGGGTGAAGTTATTTATAATCCTTGTTCCGGCAATATCAATTCTCAGATTTTCGTGAATTATAGTTCACTGAGTATGCCCTTGTCACTAATGACATAGCGTTTATCCTTGTTGATATATATCCCTCTGCCTAACACTTTGTCAAAGTTTTTCTGATTATCGACATTAACAGTAATGACTTTCTTGTCATAAAATACGCGTATATCGGGAAAAATAGTATGTCCCACAACAATATGCTTAACATCGTATTTCTTTAGTATAGCGTCTAAATCATCTATATGCAAAGGATTGTATTTGGAATCGTTGCGAACCATTCCTCTATACCATAAAGGACCGTTGCTGCCGTGTAAAAAACCGGCCGTTTCTGAATGTTCATCCCGTTGTTGTTTGTTCAGGAATAAGGCTTTGCTGACTTCGGCATTAACCTTAGCAACATCAAAATCCTTCTCTAAGAAAGCCTGTCCAAGACCGGCATGAACAAACAGATAATCTCCTGTAACCTGAATTGTATTTCTTGTGGCAAGCCATCTGCCTAATTCTGTTTCCTGTGAAAAGAGAGCGCTGTATGGCATGTTCAGCTGTTCAGCTAATAACTTGTATTTTTCTTTTGTATACTTTAGATTATCACCCAATACCATTGCTTCATGATTTCCGAGGAGAAAAGAAACCTGTCCTCCCATTTCGCGGGCTTCCTGCTCTAATTTATAAATCAACCAAAAGATAGGCAAAACGTCTTCTCCTCTGTCGAACACATCTCCATTGATCAGCAGTTGGTTTGAGCCATATATCCAATTATAGTTCCGGTCAATCACTTTATTTGCTTTCAGAACGCTGGCAAAGCACTCAAAATTACCATGAGGATCAGAAATGATTAGTTGTTCGTCAAATGCTTTACTTTCCCATTCTTGCCGGCTGATAGGGTGGAGTGCAACATCGAACAAATAGGTTCCGTTGCTTGCTGTTACCGGCATACTGAAATCTTTAGGTATTGAATTCAGCGTGGAGTCTTGTATCGTTCCGTTATTATCTACTGAAATGATCCGCACGCCACCATTGGGCAAGTGAAATAGATAAGGACCGTCGATAGATAATGTCCCGGCACATAAGCCGGGACAAAATGATAACAGGATTAATAAAAAACTATATATTCTAAACTGTTTCATAAAGCAATATTAGTTACCATAGCCCGGATTCTGAACAATATTCGGGTTGACATTTATCTCGCTGGTCGGAATCGCCAAAATAATTTTAAAATAGTTACGATCAAATTGTTTTGTTTCCGGCAACAGCAAATCAGAGGTATGAGACTTACCTTTACGGGTGATTGTTTGATTATTACGCATCGCATCAAAAAAGCGATGACCTTCTCCTACCAATTCTTTTCTGCGTTCAATCAGAACTCTTTCAAGTGTTACTGTTCCTGTTACTTCTTTTTCAGGATTAGCGCGTTGAACAATCGCATTCAGATAATTCAGTGCTTCTTCATTCTTATTTAATTTCACTGCAGCTTCAGCAGCAATCAGATAAGCTTCAGAAAGTCTCAGAACAGGTATATTTGAATAATTATATGAAGGAGAAACGTATTTAAGCAGATACCATCGGTAATCACTTGGTTTGTACTTATCGATTATTTTATGACGTACGTCGTCCGGGTCTTCACCCAGCAGATCCATATAATCTGAACTTAAGCTTATGTCATCATAACCGGAACGATGCATCAGGTAACCAATAAATTCTTTGGAATCACTAATTTCGCTTGCGTTATTAATCAGCGTGAATAATAGTTCGCTACTGGTGGTTTCTTTCCATACGTTAGGGTATTCACTTGTAGACCAAAGTTTGTAATTACCTGTCTTATTTGCTTGCTCAATCAGATTGGATGAAATCTCAAACGCTTTTTGATCATTGCCCATATACAGGTAGACACGAGCTAATAATAATTGATTCGCATACCAGTTTACTTTTCCATCATTTCTTGAAGAAGAGATGTATCGGGCTGCAGTTTCTAAATCGTCCAACACTTGTTTATATACTTCAGCAACAGTATTACGTGCCGGTTTAGCATTATTGGCCAGATTTTCAATTACAACCGGTACCCCCAAAGACGCTCCGTTGTCCTTGGTATATGGCATACCATATATATTTACCAAGTCGAAATGTGCCAAGGCTCTTAAAGTAAGTGCTTCTCCTTTTATATTCTTTATCTGGTCAGTAAGATCATCTTCTTTAAATGTATTGGTATAGCGCAATACGTTATTGATATTCCGAATTACGGCATAAGGAGCTCTCCAAAAACTGGAAGGAGAGGTTACTGCATTAAACTGAAACAAATAATATCTGGCAACGCGTTTTGTGTCGTTTCGGGCTTGCATATCTTCACTGGTAGCATCAGCATAAAACGTATAACGTGCGCCCCTGTACTCATATTTACGTATTTCATTGTAAATACCGTTTAAGGCATACTCCGCTTCGGTTGGTGTGTTAAGCGATTTATTAGTTTCCACAGCGTTTTGTGGTGTCATTTCATCCAGCCAGTCGTTTCCACATGAGGTGAAAGTCAGACTGAGTCCTGCTATTAATGTGATTATATAATTGTATTTCATGATGTCTGCTAATTAGAATTTAATATCGATACCGAATGTTAGTGTCTTTAATTTAGGAGTGTCGAAATAAACGACTCCGTTACTTGCTACTTCCGGATCATAACGATCATAAGCTGCCCATGTTAATAAATTAACCGCGGAAAAATAAGCACGAACATTTTCTAATGATGCTTTGCGGACAAGATGTTTAGGGACAGTAATTCCTAAACTAAGATTCTTCAAACGAAGATGATCGGTAGAATGAACTCTTCTGGAGTTGACAACCGAGCTCATATCGTAAGGATTACCAACCATAACCATTTCTATATTCGTTTTATCACCGGGTTTCTGCCATCTGTCACGATAAAGTGTTTGCAGATTGTGAGCAGTTTCTTTTCCGGCATGCTCCAATTTTTGGGCAGCGTTATCATACGAATAACCACCCAAAGAAAAGGTAAGCGTGAAGCTTAAATCGATCATTTTATATTTCAATGTATTTGTCCATCCTCCACTGATTGTAGGATCCGCGTTTTTGTAGATGATGTAATTGGCTTCAGTAGCATCTTCCGTAATGGTTTTATCTCCTTCGGTCGCATTAACGTAATACTGTGGAAAACCTGTTTCCGGATTGATCCCGGCAAACTCCTTAACGTAGAATGAATAGTATGAATGACCTACTTTCCGGATTGTATACGAACCGATGATCTCCTCCTGATCTCCGAGATTAACAATTTTGTTTTTGTTATGTCCTACATTGAACTGGGAGTTCCATGAGAAAGATTTTTTCCTCAGGATATCCGAACTTAGTTCTACCTCAATACCTCTGTTTTGTACACGACCAACGTTTGCAATCATTGTGCTGAATCCTGTTGTGTTGGAGATCGGTTTGTCCATAAGCAGGTCGGATGTTTTTCTTTGATAAACTTCCACTGTAGCGTTAACCCGGTCAAATAATTTAAAATCCAAACCTAAGTTCAGGTTGTAGTTTTTCTCCCACTTAAGATCTTTATTGCCTATCTGATATTCTATAATACCGGGTTTCTCATTATAGTTCTGTCCGAATCTTACCAGATCCATATAATCGTAAAAACTGGAAGGTAATGTTCCGTTGCTACCATAAGACACACGCAATTTGGCTTCGCTCAATATGTTTTCAACCGGTTCCATAAAGGCTTCAGAAGATAGTCTCCAAGCTCCTGAAACAGACCAGAATGTTCCCCAACGATTGTCTCTGTGCAGTCTTGAAGAAGCATCCGTTCTCACGCTTCCGCCCAGGTAATATTTATGATCGAAATCATAGTTTACACGTCCCAGATAAGAAAGTAATCTCCAGCCTTGTTGATAGCCGCTTAAACCGGTGATATTAGAACCGTTTGATATGGCATGTTTATCCACATTAGGAAAGTCTTTAACTCTTCCGCTGATATAATTTCTTTTATATTGATGCGTTTCGTATCCTCCCAAAATGTCAAGATGATGTTTATCAAAGCTTGTCATGTAGGTAAGGTTGTTTTTCCAAACCATCTGGTCGTATTGATACATATTATTGCTTAATGCACCATTATCACTTTCTCCGTCGGACGAGCGAGGATCGTCCCAGCTTTTATAAGAAGAATTCGTATGATCAAAGCTAAAAGTAGAATTAAAGATAAGCCCTTCCATGAAAGTATAGTTTGCGAATACCGTATTGAAAGAACGATCTACTTTCTGACGTTTGTAATTGTAGTCTAAAGCAGCTTTAGGATTTCGTTTTCCATTGGCCAATAAATCGGTGTTGTAAGTACCGTCTTCATTATAAATAGGGTCGGAAGCAGAAACTTTATGTCTGGTAGAATAAATAGGAGCAGTGTATGTACCACCTTCCGAACTACCATCCTGTCTTAATGCCGAATATAAGATATTAGCACCCACCTGTAATTTGTCAGTCATGTTGTATTTAAAATTCAAACGACCGGTGATACGTGAGAAGTTCTGTTGACGAGCCAGACCTTCCTGATCGGTGTAAGCAATAGACGAAAACAACGAAGTTTTCTTATCTCCACCTGAAGCGGAAAACTCGTAATTCTGATATGAAGCTTTGTCTCTGAACAACGCGCTTTCCCAATCAGTCCAGCCGCTCCATGGAATTGGCGCGTATTTATCAATGTTTTCATTCGCATACGCGGTAGCTTCCGAGGCGTTCATATCTTTCATATATAATCCCTGATTTACTAAACCTTCGTGCAGCACTTCACGTCTTTCCGCTCCACTCATTGTTTCCCGGAATTTGGTTGCATAGTCAGAAAAACCGATATCGCTTTTAAAATTAAACACAGGCTTACCTTCTTTACCGGATTTGGTTGTAATAAGAATAACCCCGTTTGCCGCGCGTGATCCATACAATGACGCTGCGGCAGCATCCTTTATAACGGTTATATTTTCAATGTCCGACGTGTTAAGTGTTGCCATAATGTCGGTTCCTCCGGAAATATCACTTCCTCCAACTGCTGTACTTTCCAGATTATCCATAACGGGAACACCGTCGATAACATACAACGGATTAGTCGACGCGTTAAAAGAACCAAGTCCGCGAATAGTGATGCTCGACTTACCTCCAACAGTTCCTGAGGTTGAGTTTACCTGTATACCGGAAGCACTACCTTGCAATAAGGTTTTAAAGTCGGTTGTCGGCACATCCTCTTTTTCCTGTAATTTCACCGTCGACGCAGAACCGGCGTAAGCCGATTTTTTATATGTTCCGTAACCTGTGATAACCACTTCTTCAAGAAGCATTTGATCACTTTTCATTACGATACGCATCGGAGATCCGAAAGTAGGATTAACATCCATCGACGAGAAACCGATATAAGATAGAACCAGTACATTTTTAGCTGATCTATCCATCTCGATTGAAAAATTTCCATCAAAGTCTGTCACAACACCCTGAGCTGTACCTTTAATAATAATGTTTACACCTAATAAAGGTTCGCCGCTATCATCTACCACAACTCCTGTTACTTTTTCTTTTGTTTGTTGATTAACAGGGGCAGATATATTCTTTTTCTCCGCTTTTTTAATCGCAATAACGCCTTCGTGGATGGTATAAGTTAATCCGGAGTTCTCCATACATTTGTCCAGAACATCTGTTATAATTGCATTTTCAACATTAATACTGTTAATGTTTACTTTCTGAATATCATTCGTACTGTAAATGAAAGTAAAATCGGTTTGCTTTTGAAGTTCCCAGATAATTTCATTTAGCGTTACATTATTGAATTTCGCTGTAACTGTTTGGGCAGCCAAATCATTGTTTTTCGCTTGCACTAATCCCGAGAAAAGGAAAAAGAGCAAGAGACAACTTGCGGCAAAGTATCGCCGATGCTTCATGGAGTAACTGTTTTGTCTCATAATTATTGAAATTTATTGATTAAGTAATATTAGTTTATGATTATTTTTTTGCCTTGTGTTTTTATCCTGACTTTACCGGTTTTTTCAAGCAAATTAATAAAGGGTGTTATGTTTTCATAGCGGTTCAAATTACAACCGAACCGGATCTCTTTGGTGCTACTGTTTTCGTAAACAACTTCCATATCATACCAGCGGGAAAGTGCCCCCATGATGTCTTCTAAACGCTGATCTTTAAAGTATATTTTGCCATTTATCCAGGATGTGTACAAGGCAACATCAACTGTTTTTACTTCGAATTCTTCCGACGAATAATTAAAGATTGCCTGTTCGGCAGGGCGCAACACGCGTTCATTACTACCATTTTCGGGAATTACTTTTACAGTGCCATTTACTAATGTTGTTCGGGCATTTTCTCCCGAATATGCCGAAATATTGAATGAAGTACCCAACACCTCTATTTCCATACCCTTTATTTTCACAATAAAAGGCTTACTGTTTGGCGTTACTTCAAAAAAGGCTTCTCCTTCCAGTTCTACCACACGTTTGTCATTTTTAAACTGTACCGGAAAGCGGAGTGAACTCATGGTGTTGAGATGTACCTTGCTCTGATCGCTTAACGTAAGTTGATATTCACCTCCGCGCGGAATCTCTATTTTGTTGTATGTTTCTTTTTCTGAAGGGGCGGTTTTAGTATCCTGATTATACTCCAATCCGGTTTTGTTAATATGAATAGTTGTTCCGTTTTTATCGGCAATGGTTTGTTCCGTATCTTTTTGAAGCTCTATTTGTTCACCGTTTTCAAAGGTCAGAATAGCCTTGCTTTCTCCCGGTTTAATTTCTTTGACTACGTTATTTGATTCGGAGAGTAGTTCATTTGTAGACGAACTGTTATAAAGGGCAATAAGACAGCTGATAATTATCAGCGGAATTATAACCACTGACGCGTATTTCATTATACGGATAAACAACGCTTGTTTTCGTTTTAAAATGGTTCTTGATAAAATAATATCTACCCCTTTCTTTTTGTTGAAAACAGCCGATGGCGCAACGTGGCCATCCCTGTTTTTAGAGTCGCAAATTTTTTGGAAAAGAAGTTCATTGTGTGTTGATTCTTCTCTCCAACGGTTAAGCTCTTTCAGTTCCTCTGCATCAATTGTTCCGGATAAAAAAGCAGCTATTAACCGGGATATATAAAAGTTTTTCTGGTGCATAAATAGAATTTGTTTATACACTATATAACAGGCTTGTTGTAAAACAGGGTGACTCCCTGCTTGTTTTTTTTAAAATCAAATGAGGAAAAACAGTAAATAATAGAATTCTTTGAGATATATACGCAGTTTCTTATAGGCTGATTTTTTTAAAGAATGAACAGTTTCTTTGGATATGTTTAAAGAATCAGCAATTTCAACATTGCTCATTCCATGAAGGGATAGTTGCATTATTTGTCTTGTTTTATTGGGAAGTTTATTGATCGCATCATTTAATATGCGATATGTTTCCTCTTCTATTAAATGATCGTGAAAAAAGAGTTCGGAGCTTTTATCAAGAATCTTTTGTTGATAAGCATTAACCACTTTGTTGTGTTCGATTACATTGATCGATTTGTTTCGTATGGAGGTGTATAAAAAACTTTTCACCTGATGTAAGTACAGAAAGTCTGTGCGTATTTCCCATAGTTTAACGAAACATTCCTGTGCAATATCTTCAGCAGTTTGCTCGTTTTCAAGATAATGAAACGCAAACTGACATAAGGGGATATAGAACCTGTCAAGTAAATCCTTAAATTCTTTATCGTTACTTAGATTAATGTTGATATTTTCGCTATACTCTTTCACATTGTATTTATAGTGCAAATATAATGAACAATTTGAAACTAAAACCGGTAAGGACTTTTCTTGCTGAAAATAGAATAAGAGGAGCAAAAAAAAATCCCGGTCGGTTGTGTTTTTGTTTCTGCTTGGACCGCAAAAAAGAGTGCGCGAATTCGGCCTTAAAAACGAAGTGATTTTTTGTATTACTATATGTTTAAAAAGATATCCTTTATTTTTCAAAAGATAACCTTTATTTTTCGAAAAATAACCTTTATGTTTTTCGATAAATACAACCATCTGATTTTCAGTAACATAGGAAAGGCCAAAAAAAGACGAAAATTTAGCCTTGTTTTCGCTTTAAAACAAGGGAAAAAAAGTGGGTTCAACCGGGTGTTTTGTCTGATCGGAATAAGATGATTTAAGATCTGCAAAAAATTCATCTTTAGTTTTTCTATACTATATTTGCACAAAATATAACTTTATTTATTGATGGAAAATACGCAACGTCTGAATCCGGTACAGAAAACTGTAGTCGGCGTTCAGTTTCTCTTTGTGGCATTCGGGGCCACTGTTCTGGTTCCTTTATTAGTTGGTTTAGACCCTTCGACGGCTCTGTTTACGGCAGGTGTAGGTACCCTGATCTTTCATTTAATAACAAAAGGCAAAGTTCCTCTTTTTCTGGGAAGTAGTTTTGCCTTTATAGCACCCATTATCAAGGCTACGGAATTGTACGGCATGGCTGGCACTATGTCCGGGCTGATTGCTGTAGGTGCGGTTTATGCCATAATGAGTTGGTTGGTTAAATGGAAGGGGCTGCAACTCATCAACAGGTTGTTTCCTCCGGTTGTAATCGGACCAGTCATTATCTTAATCGGACTTTCGCTGGCCGGTGCCGGTGTGGATATGGCAAAAAGTAACTGGTCTATTGCTTTGATTGCTTTGGCCACGGCTGTTTTGGTTACGATGTTGGGTAAAGGATTGCTTAAACTGATCCCTATTTTTATGGGAATCATTGCCGGATATATAGCATCGGCGTGTTTTGGAATAATTGATTATGAACCTATTAAAGAAGCAGCCTGGTTTGCTTTTCCTAAACTGGTAAAGCCTGAATTTTCATGGGGAGCAATTGTTTTTATGACTCCGGTGGCGATAGCTCCCGTAATTGAGCATATCGGTGGCGTATACGCCATAAATGGTGTTACCGGAAAGGATTTTATTAAAGATCCGGGGTTGCATCGTACTTTATTAGGAGATGGTGTTGCTTGTTCGGTGGCGGGATTTATCGGCGGGCCTCCGGTAACCACTTATGCGGAAGTGACCGGTGCCATTTCGCTGACTAAAATTACAGATCCGGTGGTAATTCGTATCGCGGCGGTTGCCGGAATTCTTTTTTCGGTGGTAGGCAAGGTTAGTGCCGTGTTGAAATCAATACCGGAATCAGTATTGGGAGGTATAATGATGTTGTTGTTTGGAACCATTGCCTCTGTAGGTATCAGCACCTTGGTAAATGCGAAAACAGATATGGGCAACACCCGTAACCTGATCATTGTTTCATTGACATTGACTTTTGGCATTGGAGGTGCGATTTTTCAGGTAGGAGAATTTTCCATGACGGGTATTGGATTGGCTGCTGTTATCGGAGTAGTTTTAAATCTGATACTGCCCAATCGTGAAAAAGACCAAGTGTAACAAATGCGACAAATTTAAAGGTACATCTATTCATAGTTTTGTCTTGTAATATTAATACAAGATAAAACTATGAGTGAGATTATAAACAATTCAGAAAAACGGAAGGAACTGCTTAAGCACCTGATCCTGCAATTACATAATGGCGAAGCTCCTTCGGCCGTAAAAAATCAACTTATCGGTTTGCTGGCTCAGATTCCTTACGGAGATGTTGTAGAAGTAGAACAACAATTAATAGCGGAAGGACTTCCGGAAGAAGAAGTTCTGAAGTTTTGCGATATACATACTGCTGTTTTAGAAGGACATATAATACAAGACGACAGTCTTCCTTACCCTCCCGGACACCCCGTAGATACGTTCAAAAAAGAAAATATAGAACTGGCAAAGGTTATCGAACGAGTGCGAGCCTTATTCGGTCAGGCTCCTTCTTTATCGGCAGAAGATTTTATGAATTACATGATTTCACTGAAAGGTGCTTTTAATGAACTTTCTGATGTAGATAAACACTACCGCCGTAAAGAATACTTGTTGTTTCCTTTTATGGAAAAGAACGGCATTACCGGTCCTCCTAAAGTGATGTGGGGAAAGCACGATGAAACACGCGAGTTGTTGAAAGCGGCTCATGCGTTTCTTGGAACTCGTGATCCTGAAGGAGCAAAAAACCTGTTGCCTGCCATTGTTGAGATACTGGAACCGACATTAGCCGCTATAGAAGGCATGATCTTCAAAGAAGAACAAATACTCCTGCCGATGTGTCTTGATGTACTGACCGAAGAAGAATGGTACCATATATATGACCAAACCATCGAATTCGGCTACTGTTTGTATGATCCGCAGGAGAAATGGACTCCGGAGAACGTACAAGTAGGAGAGGTTAACTATTCCGGCAAAGGAAGTGTGAAACTTCCTACCGGCAGTTTTGCCATCGAAGAACTCACCGCTTTGTTTAATCTGTTGCCGATGGATATCACCTTTGTGGATAAAGACGACAAGGTAAAGTTCTTTTCCTTAGGTACGCATCGTATATTCGACCGTAACCGTGCCATTATCGGACGAAGCGTTCAACTCTGCCATCCTCCTCACAGTGTACATATCGTAGATCAGATACTAACTGATTTCAAGGAAGGTAAGGAATCAAACGCGTCATTCTGGATTAACTTCAAAGGTATGTTCGTGTATATAGAATACATCGCTCTTCGGGGAGAATCAGGTGAATACCTGGGTGTGATTGAATGTACACAGGATTTAACGCATTATCGTAAATTGGAAGGCGAACAACGCTTGCTTTCCTATACGAAAAGATAATTAATAGTTGTAGATATAGTAGTTTTATACGGAAAGTGTTAGTGTGTGCTGGCAGGACAAACTTGTTCTGCCAGTTTTTTTATAGCCTTGCGGTCGGGCTTTCCATTTCCTGTTAAAGGAATAGCCTCGACAAAACATATATGTAAAGGTTCCTGATAACGGGGAAGCAGATGCCTTATTTTGTTTTTAAGCTCGATAGTAGCCGCTTCTTCCGTTAACAAAACAATTGCTTCGCCAAGTTTAGGGTGGGGGATGTGGCTTATCGCGAAGTTTCCGGTAATATGCGGACGCAAAATCCGTTCTACCTCTTCTATTTGTATTTTTATTCCTCCGCTATTAATCACATTGTCTTTTCGTCCGAGTATACGAAACGTTCCGTCACACCTTAGTGCGGCTATATCGTTTGTAAACAAGGTTTCATTTGCTACGAGCGGCGCGTCGATAATCAATGTGCTTTCTTGCGATAAACTTACCCGTACATTCGACAATGGG
Source organism: Massilibacteroides vaginae (assembly GCF_900178525.1). Classification (GTDB taxonomy): domain Bacteria; phylum Bacteroidota; class Bacteroidia; order Bacteroidales; family Tannerellaceae; genus Massilibacteroides; species Massilibacteroides vaginae. The sequence continues at coordinate 212,405 of NZ_FXDJ01000008.1, read as the reverse complement.
GTGTAATACAGGCTGGCTGCCGAACCGCTGATTCTACGTAAGGCTATATGCGAAAGTGTTTCAGTCATTCCATAAGTAGAATAAATGGCGTTAGGAAATCCGGAAAGCTCATGTTCTAAGGTTTCATCTATTGCACCTCCTCCGATAATCAGGTATTTAATGGCAGCCAACCGTTGTCGTTCCTCGGGTATCTGTAAGGAATTATACACCTGTAATGGAATCATTGCTGCAAAATCGAAATCCATGTCAACGTCAGCCAAAGGATGTCCGCATGGCTCTACGGAATACAGGTCGAGTCCGGCATAAAGCGCACGTACAACAACCATTTTCCCGGCGATATACTGCAACGGCAAACAGAGTAGTGCTTTATCATTTTTCTTTAACCCAAAGAATTGACAGGTTATTTTAGCACTTTCCAACATGCGGGTTTTCTTCACGTCCATTTTCTTTGGCGTTCCCGTTGAGCCTGATGTCTGCACACAAATAGTCGGTGAATCGGAATGCCAATCCTTGATAAAGTCTGCTACCTGCTGTTGGATAGAATGTATCATCCCTGTATCAATTTGTCCGGAAAGATTCCATTCGGATTAAACCAAAGTTCATGCCTTTTAATTGTCAGTGGCATTTCGATATTGTTTGTATACAGCATACCTGTTCCCAGGCCTTGCGGTAAGGGATTATCAAACGTTGCGCACCATTGGGCAATACAATTCAATCCGATATTAGATTCAAGTGCGGATGTTATCCACCAGTCGATACCCAGCTCCTGCGCCAATTCAATCCATTCATAGGCACCGGTCAGGCCTCCATGCAAAGAAGGCTTAAGTATAATAAAATGCGGTCGGATCGCTTCCAGTAATTTCCTTTTCTCTGTTGGATTATTTACACCTATCAACTCTTCGTCCAAGGCTATAGGCAAAGGGGAGGAAGCAATAAGTTGAGCCATTTCATGCCATTGCCCGGCTTTTATAGGCTGTTCAATGGAGTGAATATCTAATTCCGATAATTTCTGTAACTTACCTAACGTGTCTTCATTTGCGAAGTTACCATTCGCATCCACACGAATAGTAACTTCCTTTGCTGAGTAATGACTGCGAATAGATCGGAGCAGATCAAGTTCTTTTTCAAAATCTATTGCTCCGATTTTTAATTTGACGCACGTAAAGCCCTGTGTTAACTTAGTCTCGATCTGTTGTAACATCGTAGCATAGTCTGCCATCCAGATCAAGCCGTTAATTGTAATACCTTGTTCACCCATACTAAAGGGCGTATCCCATAACTGCCATTTATGTTGCCGGTAATGCCGTATAGCTGTTTCTAAACCAAAAAGCATGGAGGGATAATCACGAAGCAGTTCGGTATCGACAAATTGCTTCTCTTCTGTTATTTTGCAGAAGGCTGATAACGTATCTGCATAATGCGCGTTAAAATCACAACTTAGGTCGTGTAAAGGAGCACATTCGCCTATTCCGTAGTGAGACTCGTCATCAATATCTACAAAAACAACATACCAAACTCTGTGCTCCGTGTAAATTCCTCTGGAGGTACCTGCCGGTTGTTTAAAATGCAATGTATACGGTATGATTTCTATACGAAACACAGGCGTTCTTTATTAAGGGAGCTTTGGGAATTGTTTAAAATCAGGTTTGCGCTTTTCTAAGAAAGCATGTTTGCCTTCCTGCGCTTCGTCGGTCAGGTAATAAAGCATGGTGGCGTCGCCGGCTAATTCCTGTATTCCGGCTTGTCCGTCTAATTCGGCGTTCAGTCCGGCTTTAATCATGCGAAGAGCCAACGGACTATGTTGCATCATTGTTTCCGCCCAGTCAACCACTTCGTCCTCCAGATTTTCGAAAGGCACTACTTTATTTACCAGTCCCATTTCCAGCGCTTCCTTCGCATTATATTGACGACAAAGGAACCATATCTCACGCGCTTTCTTTTGTCCTACGATACGCGCCAAATAAGAAGAACCAAATCCTGCATCAAAACTACCTACGCGAGGACCAGTCTGACCGAAGATCGCGTTTTCCGAAGCAATAGAAAGATCGCATACTACATGAAGCACATGACCACCTCCAATAGCGTAGCCATTAACCATCGCGACAACAGGTTTCGGAATGGAACGGATTTGTTTCTGCACATCCAGCACACTAAGGCGAGGAACACCGTCCTTACCGATATATCCGCCTTTTCCTTTTACATTCTGGTCGCCTCCGGAACAGAATGCTTTGTCTCCGGCTCCTGTAATAACAACTACACTGATATCAGCCTCTTCACGGCAGATGCGTAGTGCATCACTCATCTCTCCGGTTGTAGTAGGAGTAAATGCGTTGCGATAACGAGGGCGATTGATCGTGATCCGGGCAATACCGTTATAAAAATCAAAAAGAATATCTTCGTATTCCTTAATCGTTGTCCATTCTCTGCTTGCCATTATTTAATTTTATTTTTCTGTTGATGATAATATGTTCTTATTTGTTCTGCGTTTTGCTGCATAGAAGTAAAAACTTCCAACAAAACGGGCTTGTCATTTTTGGTATTCATAAACTCGGGAAGTTGTTGCTCCAGTTCTTTCTGATTGTTTGCGGAAAGATAGGTAAACCCTTGTTGCGCTGCCCATGCTTTAGCATCCGTTTGATGAAAAGCCGAAATATGATCTTGCAATGCTTCCGACTTATTCAATCCCGGTAAGATATGAAATATTTCTCCACCTGAATTATTATTGAGGAGAATGTGTAAGTTGCTTCTTTTATATTTATTCCAAAGACCATTCATGTCATAAAAGAAACTTAAGTCTCCAATCAGCAAGAATGTTTGCTTTTCTGAAGCAGCGGCATAACCTACCGCGGTGGAAAGAGAACCATCAATACCATTCGTGCCCCGATTACAGAACACTTGTACATAAGGATCTAAATTATACAACTGCGCAAAGCGTACACTGTTGCTATTGCCTAATTGCAAAGCGACTTCGGCGGGTAATTTTTTCATAAACATACCTACGGCCGATAAATCGGAGAATGCTGCTTCGGGCTGGGAAACTGCTGCACAATGGCTTTCCCAAAGTGACCTGAACGCTTTATTGTTTTTTTCGCCCTTTGCTATTAAATAATCGAGAAATGTTTTCTCGTCGCATTTAACAATATCTGTTACACATTGAAATGTATCCACCACTTCTCCATCAGGAGAAATATGCCAATGTTCGCGAATGTTTTGTGAACGTAAAAACTGTTTTAATCTCTTGGATACGATATGTCCGCCCAGTGTGATAAGCAGATCCGGTTTTAATGCTTTTAAATCTTCCTCAGAAGCGGCGTAAAGCATGGTGTCGAAGTTATACGTTTCACGAACCTCGATATTTGAAAGATGTTCTGCTAAAACTACCACGCCATATTCTTCATGCAATGATTTCAACCGATCGGACAATTCACTTTGCGGCAATAGTTGTCCAACAACAATCAGTCGTTTGGGATGAGCGTTAAATCGTTTATCGTATTGATCTTTATCATTCAGTTGATAGCCTACTGAAGACTTCCTGATAACCCGTACTTCGGGCAATTCTTCTGTATTAAAACCGAATAACGGTTCTGCTAAAGGAATGTTGATATGAGCCGGTCCTTTTACTCCATTATCTAAAGCATGAATTGCCTCATTGATCAATCGGTTGCAATACCAGGCTTCTTCTGAGCCGTTTACCTGCGGAAGTTGAACGGAATGGCGAATGATATTCCGGAATATATGAGTCTGTGGTATTGTTTGTCCATCCATTTGTCCGATCCAAGCCTGAGGACGGTCTGCCGTAATTACCAATAAGGGTAATTGCTGATAATAAGCTTCAGCAACAGAAGAGCCCAGATTAAGAACTGCCGTTCCGGATGTACAACATACGGCAACCGGTTTGTTTATCGCTTGCATTACGCCAATAGCGAAAAAACCGGCACTTCGTTCATCTACGATCGTATAACAAGTGAAATCTTTATCGGTCGCAAAAGAATGGATAAGCGGAGAATTTCTTGAGCCGGGAGAAAGAACAATATGAGTGATACTATGCGCTTTGAGCAACGCTACCAACTGCAAAACATTCCCTTTATCTGAATACATAGTTTAATTTATTTAAGTATCCCCAACATAGTTCTCAATTTCTGTTCAGTTTCTTCCCATTCTTCGTCTAACGAAGAAGAGGCAAGCAAACCGCCACCGGCAAACAAAGTAAGCGAACTTTTTTGAATATGCATACACCGGAGATTTACATATATATTTGTTTCTTTACCCGGATCCAACATCCCCAGAAATCCGGAATAATAAAGGCGGTCATAGCCCTCGTTTTCCAGAATAAACTGATAGGCCTTGTCTTTCGGAAGACCGGAAACGGCCGGAGTAGGATGGAGGGCTTTCAATATACTTCCTAAAGCGGTTGTTTTAGGAAGTTTAAAGGAAAAATCAGTTCTCAAATGAGCCAGCTCCCCTGCCTTTACGGTATAAGGTCCGTTTCTTTCCGGTGAAATATGAAATGCAGAAAGCTGTTGAAGCAGATAAGAGGATACTAATTCTTGTTCGCTAAGGTTCTTTTCATCCCACGAAACCACCTCTGAATTAGGGAAACGGGTTCCGGCCAAAGCAATTGTTTTCCAGTTATTGCCGATGCCCGAAAGCAATATTTCAGGCGTACTTCCTATCCACGTACCACTCAGCGGTGTATGAAAGAGATAAACATAGGAATAGATATACTTTTCTGCTGCATAAAAAAAAGAACGGCCGGGAGAAAAGCTTTCTTCCCGGTCAATCGTTTTATTTCTTGACAAAACAAGTTTTTCAAATTCTCCATTAACCAATGGTTCATGAAATCGAAGAAACTGTTGCGAATAGTCTTCTTTACCTTCTGATTTATTCTTCCGGTTTGTTGATTCGCCCGGCTCATTACCTGTTGTGTCTAAAACCACTTCGGCTAAATCGGTACAATCCGGTTGAATAAGCATGATGGGAGAATTTTCACGGGCACGGAAAGGAGCTATTACAAATCCTTTATGTCCGTTCAGGTGTTCAATATCGTCAAAACAAGCCGGAACACCGGATGTTTGCAAAACAAACCGGGGCGATGACTCGCCCGGCAAACGATAAATTGCAAAACTTTTATCCTGTTCAATGAGCGCATCTAAAATATGGTACGCGTTTTCAGCTATCATTTCTTTTTCAAAACACTATTTACAACACGGATAGAAGAAACCAGTTTGTTTGTCGATGTAAAAACATCCACATTCCAAACATGAGATGATCTGCCTTTATGAATGATCGTTCCCACTGCGCGCACCGTATCACCTTCGTGTGCGGAAGACATGTGATTACCACTAACCTGCATACCGACAATAATCTCATCCGGTTGGCAAATAACCATGGAACCCAGTCCGGCTACGGTTTCCGCAAGTGCCAGAGTAGCCCCTCCGTGCAAAATGCCGAATGGCTGTCGGGTACGTTTATCTACGGGCATTGTTGCTTCAATTCGTGTGCTCGAAGCATAGATGTATTGAATCCCTAAATTACCGATAAGTGCATGCCGGCTACCGGAATTCAACTCATCCAAAGAAATATCCGCCGGACGAACTTCCGAGATGATGAACTTTTGGACAGCCAACGCCACACCATCGTTGTCGTTACTCTCCGTTACATAATCGGCACAAGCCTGAATAGATTTCTGAGCGTTACCCATCGCAACACCCAAACCGGCAAGCTGAATCATGGAGAAATCCCGGCGTCCGTCACCAATTGCCATTACTTCTTCTTCGCCTAATCCTAACTTCTGAATTAAAACACCCAGCGTATTTCCTTTATCAATAAACTCCGGCACTACCTCCAGAAAGAATGGCTCAGAACGATATACATCCAACACACCGGCCAAACGTTTACGCCAATGGTCTTTCAAACCAACCAAAGCCTGTTCGTCGTCACTAACTAAAACACATTTGCAAGGAGAGAAAGTAACCGCTTCGGAGAAATTATCTACCGTTACGATGTCCATCCCATTCAATTTAGCTTCATGCTGAATATGCTTATTGTCCGGTGTAGAAGTGATGATTTTATTTTTATGATAAGTAAAAATTCCGAAGCCGTTTTTCAACGCTTTTTTTTCCAGATAAGGAATCTGTTGGGGGTCTATTCTTTTTTCAAATAAAACTTCATTATTTTTTATATCGATTACTTGCCCCCCGTTATAAGACAGAATATAGCCTCCATGATTTTTAAGTTCCAACGCTTCTATCAAATGACGCAAACCGTATGTTGAACGACCGGAAGCCAAAACAATGCGTACTCCCATGTGTTGAACTTTAAGAAGAGTCGCTAACGTTTGCTTGGAGATTTCTTTTTCACTGTTCACTAATGTACCATCTACATCAAGAACTAATAGTTTGTATTTCATACCAATCTCTTTTAAATTATCTGCTATAGATAATACAAATATACTAATATTATCCCGGAAAATTTATATAATCGCTTCGGTTACGGCCTGTTCTGTTCTTTTGAAAACGGTTTCAAACGGCATTTCTTTAATAGGGAAAGGCTCGTGAATAGTTAGCGTCAGCTTATTACCCAATCCCATAGGAAAGCTGCCCCAACGGGTCATTTTCCATGAATTATTTATCGTTACGGGAACCATATAAGCCGATGGAGCGTACTTGCAGAGTATTTTCAAACCGTTTTCCGCAAATGGTCTTGGCTTGCCCGTCAAACTTCTTGTTCCTTCCGGAAATATAATTGCCGATCGTTTATTGGTTTCAATGTATTCTGCCATCTGTTTAATCGCAGACAACGATTGCTTAGCATCTTTACGGTTAATCAATACAGAACCACCGTGATTCAGATTATACGAAATACTGGGAATCCCCTTGCCCAATTCTATTTTACTGATAAATTTAGGATGGACTTTTCGTAAAAACCAACCCAAAGCGGTTATATCGTACAGGCTTTGGTGATTTGCCGCGATTATTAACGGCACTCCCTCGGGTAGTCTTTCCGGATGCTCAATTTTATACCTCGTTCCTAAAACATAGGTGTTGGCAACCAGAAAAAAAGTGAGCGCATCGACACTTTTCTTATGAGCCTGATAACCGAAAATATTAAAACAAACCCATTGTATAGGGTGAAAGATAACTAACGTAGCTCCAAACAGCAGATAATATATAATAGATAATGGATAAGAAATCAATTTTTGCATACTCACTTTGTAATTAATTGCGCTCAAAAATAAGAAGAATATTTAAATTAGAATAAAGGTTACTTCAGTTTATATAAAGGATATTTTCCTTTTTCCATATATATAGAAAAACTTTACCACAACTATAGAAAAGTTTTTCTACAGCTATAGAACTGTTTTTCCACAATTGTAGAAAAAGAAAAAGAAAGGATATATTTATTTTAATAAAGGATATAAGGGGGAAAATAACCAATACATTTTTAGAATGAATTGTAATTATCGTTATTGATTTTGCCATTAAGTTTTAAAAAGCTAAATTTGTAATTAGTTTGAATCTAATAAGAATTATCCAACAAAATGGAGCGATATCTGATTATTAAGACAAGAGATGAGTTGTTGCGGATAAAAATAGGACAAATACTTTTTTTTGAGGCAGACCGGAATTACACAAAACTTTATTTATCGAACGGTATTCAGTTTACCTTTGCTATAAATATTGGTAAAATTGAAGATATTTTGGAAAAACAAGTATCCGGAAGTAATAATATTTTAATCCGAGTGGGGAAAAGTCATATAATAAATAAGAATCATATATTACAAATTAACTTACCAAAGCAAAAACTACTACTACTGTCTAGTGACGGGAAGCCGCGAGAATTAATCGTTTCAAAAGAACCTTTAAAAGTATTGAAGGATTCGTTGGAGAAAGAAATGAATAAACCCGGTAGCGAAGAATGATTGTAAACATTGGCAAAGCAGCGGAAAATGATATGGTGATAGGCAACTCGTCTGTCAGTCGTACGCATGCCCGTTTGTGTTCCGAAGGATCATCAGGGTGGATATTGGAAGACTTAAATTCAACAAACGGAACTTTTGTTAATGATGTTCAGATTCTGAAAAAGAATATAATTGCATCAGACCGGATTAGGTTTGGAAATAGTGATACTTATTCACTGAAAGAGCTTCTGCATGCGAATAACGACTACAGTGAAGAGTTTGGAAAACTAAAAGAAATCTACAAAACTTACACTGAAGCAAAAGTAAAGATACAGTCGTCTAACCAATTAAAAACCAGGTTATTCCAGTCTCTTCCTTTTGCTTTGCCCGGAGTGATAGGGGTTACAATCGGCTTTCTTGGAAAAGGCAGCCCCGAAATGTTCGGAATCAGTTTGTTTATTACCATTCTGGCCCCCACAATAGGTATCTATTTAGGAGCCAAACAAGCTTCGAAAGTCCCTTTACAGCTCCAAATACTGGCCGATAACTTCAAAATTAACTATGTGTGCCCCAAATGCGGCGCCTTTCTTGGTGAAATTCCCTGGGAATCTTTGGTAAACAAGAAACAGTGTCCTGCCTGTAAAGCGAAGTGGGCAAAAGAATAAAGGTTTTGTGTCCGAAAGCCCTACTTTTGTACAAGAATTCCAACCCTTTGATTATTAGCAAGAAAATCTAAACTATTTAATCAATAACTTTTCATAGTTTTGTAACAGATATAATACATATTGTTATGCGGAAAGATACAGAATACACGTTCGTCACAATAGACAATGATGTGGAAAGCATGCAAAGCGATGCTGTGATCATTGATATTGATCATGATGGAGATTTATTCGCTGCCGTTACTTTAGACGGTGATGCTATGGAAGGAGATTTTATTACCTTGGCAGATGATACAATCATGCTGGCTGATTCGGATATGACAGATATCATTTCTTCAGATATAATAATTGATGACACAGATATTTCTGTGATGTTATGATTTCGCTGAAGTGTCCATACTGTCAGGTAGGCCTGAAAGTTGATGAGACCAAATTGCCGGAGGGAATAAAATCATTTAAATGTCCGAAGTGCAAAAAGTCGATCCCTGTTTCTCTTCTTAACACGGAAGAAAGTGGGGATAATACATCTGATACGGTTTTATTAACGCCAATAAAAACCGGATTGGGTGTTATTGTTGTAACTGCAGATGCAGGTACTACCGAACAAACGATCCCTTTGCATGAAGGGCTGATTACGATTGGTCGAAAATCCGCCACATCAGGCGTTACTTTTCCCATAGAAACAACCGACAAGTTAATGAGTCGCAGTCACATCAGCATAGAAGTAAAAAAAGATTTAAAAGGAGGATATAAACACTATCTTTCTGACAATAACAGTAAAAATCGTACGTTATATAATAACAATTACCTTGAAGCCGGAGAGGTGGTCGTGTTGCATGATAATGATGAAATCGTGATAGGCAGGACCAGTCTTCGATTTAAAGCATAAATGTTATTTATATGCATATAACGATAGGACAAGCTTATGCCGCTTCTGAAAAAGGCGGGAGAGCGAATAACGAGGATTCCATATATCCGGATCCGGAAACAATCAATGCGAATCAGCAATTGTTTATTGTTTGCGACGGAGTAGGGGGAGCCAGCAAAGGAGAGGTGGCCAGTGCTATGGCATGCGAACTTTTTCAAACCTATCTGACTTCCTTTTCCGAAGGAGATGTAAATTCTGAGATAATTAATAAAGCAATCCGGTTTACTGAAGCTCATTTTCAGGAATATATAATTAACAACCCGTCTGCTTCGGGTATGGCCACTACCTTAGCCATGGTTTACATTGGCAACAAAGGGGTAGTTGTTGCCCATGTGGGAGATAGCCGCATATATCAGTTCCGCAAAGGACAGATTTTACACCAAACTGAAGATCACTCACTCGTTAATTCCCTTTATAAGCTGAATACGATAAAAAAAGAGGATATGCGAACTCATCCGCAACGCAATGTAATTTTGCGGGCAATACAAGGAAGTGCAAATCCTACGGAAGCGGATGTAACTGTATTAACTGATATTCAGGGAGGCGATTTCCTTTTTCTGTGTTCCGACGGAGTGCTGGAACAGTTTGATGATGATGAACTCTGTGCCTTATTTGATGGAACACATGAGCCGGAAAATTGTAAAGATAGGATTATTGAAAAATGTAATGGAAAAACGAAAGATAATTTTTCGTTCTATATTATCCCGATTAATAATGTGCGTGACAATAGAACAGTAACAGAAAATATTCGGTCTTTCTTTTATTCTTTGATTTAAAAAACGTACTTTTGACTGTTAAATGTCAGTAAAGGTATGGATCTTCCTAACGGATATATACTTCAAAAAGGGAAATTTAAATTAAAACACGTAGTTGGCCAAGGAGGTTTTGGCATAACTTACAATGGTGTGTGGTTTACGGAAGTAAAAGGTCCGTTAGGCGCATTAACTACTGAAATTCCTGTATGTATTAAGGAATACTTCTTTAAAGACTACTGTTATCGTGATAAGGAAACAAATGCGGTTAAGGTTCATTCTGAAACAGGAAAGATTCTTTTTTCCAAGTTTAAGGAAAAACTAATCAAAGAGGCAAAGATATTATCCGATGTAAGTCATCCTTATATTGTTAATGTATTAGAAGTTTTCGAGGAAAACAATACAGCTTATATTGTTATGGAATACATTTCCGGATGTTCCTTGAAATATATGCTGGATAATAATGGCGTATTGTCTGAAAACAAGACACTTAAATACACTCGTCAGATAGGGGAGGCCTTGTCGTTTGTTCATCAGAACAGCATCCTGCACCTGGATATTAAACCCAGTAATATTCTGATTGACAAAAATGATAACGCCCGCCTGATTGATTTCGGTGTAAGTAAACGATACGATATTGCTTCGCAGGAGACAAGTACGACTATGCTTACTCTCTCTAAAGGGTTTGCCTCAATCGAGCAATACGATGATGAAGGGACGCAAACATTTTCTCCTTGTCCCGATATATATTCCTTGGGTGCTACAATGTATAATCTGATTACAGGAAAAGTGCCTACCGAGTCGATATTAAGAGCTACCCGTCCGCTTATTAAACCTTCGGAGATTAATCCGGAAATCACACCCAAAACAGAAGCTGCCATTCTGAAAGCTATGGAAATCATTCCGGAAAATCGTTTTCAGTGTGCCGCAGACATGCTGAATGCATTGGATATTCCCCCGGAGGAACCTTTGGAAAAAAATACGCTTCAGGAAACTTATGAAAAGACTGAAGACGAAACCGTATTATTACCGACAAACAAAGAAGTAAAAACGAAGACACCTGTTTTGACACCCGTTCAAAAAACGAAAAAAGCACTTTTACTAACTTTTATCGTTATTTTCTCCACGGTGGTTTTTTCTGCTATATCTTATGTTTTTCAGAAAAATTTCGCGCAGGAAGGGCATGCTAATGTGCAGAGAAACCTTGAAACAGATGACAATTTGCCGGTAGATATCCCTTTACCTGTAGAAAATAATGAAACAACAGTAGTTGAAGAAGACTTGCCGCAAAATAAACCTGAGGAGATTGAGCAAATCCAAGAAGTAATACCGGAAACAAGAGTAGAGAAAGAGGAGGAAATAATAACAAGCACTCCTTTGCAAACAGAAAAAGAAACTCAGCCTATTACCGGACACAACGAGGATAATGCGTCTTTAGAATCGTCGATTGCAGAGAATGAAATAATTTATAAGAATCTTATTGCTTCAGGTAAAGAAAAAATGAATACATTTGACTTTGACGGAGCAAAAAAAGACTTTACTAAAGCAAAGAACATTACTATCACGGAAGAGGTCGTACGGTTATTAATTTCCTGTGATTTGAAAGAATCAGAAAAAAGAATCGAACGGAAAATGGAATTGTATGATTTTAAAATGAGCTTTGGTAAGCTAAGAATCGTCACAAACAAAGTCACGAAACGTTATGGCGCAATTAATGATAAAGCTGAAGAAATAATTCCATGCAAATACATTACAGTTGGCCGAAGTGAAAGCGGACGAGCTTTCGAACGTGAAGATCATTTGTTTGATATATATAGCGAAAGTGGAGAATTATTAGGAAATGGGCTAACTTATTACTAACAATAAATGAAAAAAGGCTGGATTTTAGTATTTCTAAGCATGGTTACTTTTTCAGTAACAGGACAACAAATAACAGAATATAATAAAAAAGGTGATGAAGCCTTAGCACGCGCTAACTACAGTGATGCAAAAATGTGGTATGAAGAGGGGGTTGTAAACTGTGATCTGTATAGCATTAATAAAATCACTGAAATATGGATGCAGAAACCGGAAATGAGAATATCCATGCGCTCCTTAGTCACAAAATGTTACGACTGTCTGACTACGAAAAGTGCCGAAAATGATACGCTGGCAATCAGAAACCTAATCTATTATCACAAAGAAGGAATCGGAGTGCCTCAAAATAAAACGCTGGCTTCCTATTGGACTCAGCGTCTTTCCTATCTGGCTAAAGACACGGACCTGACAGGGTTGTATGATCAGGCTGTTCTTAAAAAGGAAAAACAGTCTACTTTTTTTATCGGCTATAGTTATTCTATAGAAGCCCCTTTTGGAATCAGCGTTGGCTCTCTTGGAAAAAAATGGGGATGGTACGCAAGGATGAAATCCAACCTGTCATTTGCTAACTCTGATGCGGAAAACAATAATCAGGGTTTTGTTTCTCCCGTTCAGGAATTGTATAGTTTTGACAAGGATAAGATAAATTGCCATATAGGAACCGCCGGTGTGATCTACAAATGGTCTGATCTGATCCATACATCTTTAGGGGTAGGTTATGGAATGAGGGATTTATTATGGCATTACAATATATATAAAGACGATCAGAAAAGCAGTGAAGGCTGGAGTAAGAATATAGAAGCTTCTCACAAAGGTGTTGTTGCCGAATTTGATTTTATATGGAGCTTCGGAAAAACATTTGTAAGTACCGGACTTCATACTGTGAATTTTAAATATGTTGATCTAAATGCGGGAATTGGTGTTTACTTCTAAGAGCTTAATCAAATGAAAAAAAAATATACGTTCCATATAGCTGCCTTGTTTTGTTTGATTTGTTGGACAAGCTGTCTTTCAGATCCAAATCTACCTACTGACATAATAAATGCAAAGGCACCCGAAATTCAAACACTTAAAATTGAAGGTAAAACCGCAACTACCATTACGATTTCGGCCGAAGTGCTAAAAGAAAATGGTATGCCGGTTACAGAATATGGGGTTTACTGGAGTAAAGACACGGCTATTGATACCACAAAAGCTGAAAATATCAGTGTAGGAAAAGGCAAAGGTGTTTTTACGGCAAAAATTGAGGGATTAGATAACAATTCTACGTATTACGTTGCTCCTTATGCAAAAAATAAAAAAGGGATTGGATTAGGTGAAACCGAAGTTGTAAACACAGCGGATGGTTTAGGAACCGTAACTACATTCGAACCTAAAAACGTAACCGCATCTACCGTTGATGTTGGAGGTGAAATAGGACTGCATGGTGAAGGAAGCATCAAGAACAGGGGCGTTTTTCTTTCTCTTAAATCAGGAGCAGCAACACCAGACACTATTATATATAGTGAAATGGAAAAAGATTCATTTATTTGTAATGTAACCATGCTGAATCCCAATACTACATATTATGTAAAGGCCTTTGTAGAAAATACTTTTGGCTATTTTTGGGGTGAAGAAAAAAGCTTTATCACATCAAGTGGTTTACCTAAAGTGGCTCAATTAGCTGCTGTAGAAATCAATTTCTATGACGCAACATTTAAAGCCAAAGTTGAAAATGAAGGAGACGTACCTGTTTTGGAAAGAGGTTTTTGTTATAAAATAGAAGATGGTAAACTACCTACAATAGAAAACGACACGATTCATTGTGGTGCAGGTGCAGGTGCTTTTGAAGGGAAAATAATAAACTTATCTAATCAATTCGAATATCACATTCGTGCTTATGCAAAAAATAAGTTTGGTGTTGCATATAGCGAAACCGATACCGTATTCTCTGTAAAAAGCGATTATCCTTTGGTTCGCATCAGTGACACGCATATCCTCGGAAAAGGTACTGTGGAAATTACAGGCACTGTATTAGATGAAGGACGTAGTCCTGTTGTAGAATCAGGGTTCTGTTGGTCAACAACAAACGCTACTCCCGATTCAACAGATAACATTATGCCGTTAAGTTCCGGAAAGAAACAATTTTCGGGTGTTATAAGCAAAATGAAAGGTAATACTATTTATTACATAAGAGCGTATGCCAAAAATTCAGTAAAGACCGTATATAGCGAAAAGGTGAAACGCATTGAAACACCCGATGTTTACAGGAAACTTGAAGGACTAGATATTGAACTCACACAGGGTAGCTGTACTTTCTTTCATTCCAACGTAGACGGATTCCTTCTGGGTGGCGATAAAGGCACAAACTATACAACCGAATTATGGCGTTATAACTATATACAAGGCAAATGGATTGGCAAGAAGGGTTATCCCGAAGAAGGCGTATTCGGACAAAGTCCTGTTGTTGTTTCGCGTATAGCTTATATTTTCGGTGGGAAAAATGCTTCGGACAGCTATTCAAAGAATCTTTACAAATACAGTACGTATGATAATATCTGGACAAAGGTAGATGCTGCGCTAAGTCCGGATCCGATTGCATTTGCTGCAGGGTGCAACTTAGGGGAAAGTGCTTATTATATTGGAGGACTCCGGGAGGGTGATGTGATCAGCAACGAAGTAAGCCAGTATAATTCACTTGACGAAAAATGGAGTTTCAGATCGGATATTCCTAAAGCACAATTCGGGGGGATTGCTGTAGTACATAATAATAATACCATTTACGCCGGTCTCGGATCTACGAATAAGGACAGAACACAAAACAATAAGGAAATGTGGTTCTCTAACGATTTTGGTGTATCATGGAATGCTTGTGCATCGATACCTTTAAGAGCTTCCAGAATTATTGGTGGAGTAATGTACAATGACAACATCTATGTGGTGGATAATAACGGTCAGATCTGGCAATATTCTGTTTTGGATAATACCTGGACGCAAAAAATGTTATTATCTGTTTTAGATGAAAAAGTACATTGCATATATCTGCTGTATGATGAAATTTTCATTGGCTTAGGAACCGGAGCAGGGCATTTCGTTGCTTACAGGCCTTATTGGGATAATTAATAGTTAGAGTAGGGGAGATCGCTTATGGCCAAAATACTGCTTGTTGAAGATGAAAAAAACATATCTTCCTTTATCGAAAGAGGATTGCAAGAATCCAATCATGAAGTTACAGTAGCGTTTGACGGTGCCGAAGGTTGGGAATTCATCAAGAAAGAAGATTTTGACATCCTGATTCTCGACATAATGATGCCTAAAAAAAACGGGTTGGAACTATGTAAAGAATTCAGACAGTTAAAAGGATATACCTCTCCGGTTATTATGTTAACTGCTTTAGGCACAACAGAAGACATTGTAAACGGATTGGATGCCGGAGCCGACGACTATTTGGTTAAGCCCTTTAGCTTTCTGGAACTCGAAGCCCGGGTTAATGCATTGGCCAGACGAATCAAACCACAGGATAATGCAGCAAATTCGTATACTTGTGCCGATCTGATTCTTGATGTAAATTCGCGTAGGGCGTTAAGAAAAGGAAAGGCTATCAACCTCACAGTAAGAGAATTTCGCTTATTAGAATACTTGATTACGAATCAAGGAACTGCTTTAAGCCGTTCAGATATACTGAAGCAAGTTTGGGATAAGGAAGCCGGACGAAACATGAACGTTGTCGATGTTTATGTAAACTATTTAAGAGCTAAAATAGATAAGGGATTTAAACAAAAACTAATCCAAACCGTTGTCGGAATAGGCTATATGATGGAAGCATGAAGCCCAATAATAAAATAATATTTCTCTATACAGGCGTCACCATAGGAGTTATTATGATTGCCTTTATTCTATTCTCATTAGTCGTCTCAATCCGCATCAATACGATTCACGAACAATATGTACTATCAGATAAGCAGATAATTGAAGCAATCAGGAAAGATGTATTAACTCAAATAGCCTGGATTTCAGTTCTTTTTATTTGTGTTAGCGGCATACCCGTTTATTTCATCAGTAAACGTTACGCCAAACGCATATCGGAACGAATAGACCATGCCTACGAAAGTGAAAAAGCCTTTATACGGAATGCCTCGCATGAAGTAAACAATCCACTTACAGCCATACAGGGAGAGTGCGAAATAAGCCTGATGAAAGAGCGCACCCCAACTGAATATCAAAACGCTTTAAGGCGAATTGCTTCCGAAACAAAGCGAATGATCCTGTTAATGAAACACTTATTGTTTCTGGCGCATGGCGAAAAAGAAATGTTGAACAACAACACTGAACCCATTCAACTTGCCAATTTATTGATGGAATACGCGCAGGGAAGAGTCCATTTTTCCATGGATAATTTTGCACTTACAATCGAGGCCAATCCGCAATTGTTGAGAATGGCCTTGGATAACTTGATTGGGAATGCCTGTAAATATTCCGAAGGCTTAGTGTATTTAGATTTGCGAGGCACTACGCTTGAAATTATTGATCACGGAATAGGAATCCCCGAAAAAGAATTAGAAAATATTTACCAACCTTTTTACAGAGCAAGCAATACACGCGAATTTTCAGGAAATGGAATCGGATTGAGTTTAGCCATTCGTATATTAAATTTTTATGGCGCTCAAGTTAAAATTATTTCAAAAGAAAAAGAGGGAACACGTGTATCCATTGATTTCCAATAACATAAAAACAGTTCACATAAGTATACGGTATAGGCTATATAATCCTATTAAACATAATAGCGATTATAAATTACATAAAAGATAAGATAAGCGATTCATTTAGTTGGATTTTATTTATCTTTGATAGTATCATTAAAAACACAGATACTTATGCGTATGTTTAGTAAAGACACTTACATTGCCAGACGGGCAAAATTAAAAGAAACAATCGGATCAGGATTATTACTTTTTTTGGGAAATGATGAAAGCGGAATGAATTATGCGGATAATACCTACCATTTCAGGCAAGATTCTACGTTCTTATACTTCTTTGGGCTTGCTCACGCCGGCTTATCAGCAATTATAGATATTGATAATAACCGCGAAATAATTTTTGGCGATGAACTGACTATCGACGCAATCGTGTGGATGGGAATTCAGCCAAGCCTGAAGGAACTTTCCGGACTTGCCGGAATTTCTGAAGTTTTGCCTTCTAAAGACATCCAAAACTACCTGAAGAACGCGCAAAGCAAAAAACAGGAAATCCATTATCTACCTACTTACAGAGCCGAACATCAAATAAAATTACAGGCTTGGATGGGCATCTATCCGGGCACAGAGAAACCTTCCGTTCCTTTTATTGTAGGTGTTGTAAATCAACGTAACTATAAAACTGACGAAGAGATCGTTGAAATTGAAAAAGCCTGTACTGTTACTGCAGATATGCACCTGACTGCTATGCGTATGGTGCGCCCGGGAATCAAAGAAAGCGAAGTTGCCGCGGCTGTAGCTCAGGTTGCCTATGCCAATGATTATCAATTGTCTTTCCCTATTATCGCCACGATTAACGGACAAACGCTTCATAATCATTACCACGGCAATATAATAAAAAGTGGCGATATGTTGCTTTTAGATGCCGGGGCTGAAACAGAAATGGGCTATGCCGGCGATATGTCTTCTACCATCCCGGCTGATAAGAAATTTACTTCCCGCCAGAAAGAAATCTATGATATTAGCATAGCAGCCCACGAAGCGGCTGTTGCGGCATTGCGCCCGGGAGTGCTTTTTGAGGATGTTTATGACCTTTCCGTTAAGACCATTGTTGAAGGACTTAAAGATATGGGATTCATGAAAGGCGATGCTATGGAAGCGGTTAAAGCCGGTGCGCATGCCATGTTTATGCCTTGCGGACTTGGCCACATGATGGGCCTTGATGTTCATGACATGGAGAATCTGGGAGAAGTATACGTAGGTTATGACGGCAGAGCCAAAAGTACACAATTTGGACGTAAGTCATTACGTTTAGGCAGAAAACTGGAACCGGGTTTTGTGTTAACAATCGAGCCGGGAATCTATTTTATTCCGGAATTGATTGATCTGTGGAGAAGTGAAAATAAATTTACTGAATTTATTAACTACGATAAGCTTGAAACTTACAAGGATTTTAGCGGTATTCGTAATGAAGAGGATTATCTGATCACTGAAGCCGGCGCCAGATTGTTAGGAAAGAAACTTCCGCTGCGCACGGAAGAAGTTGAAGCAATACATTGCTAAATCAGCAACAAAAAACAGCCCGATAAATCGTATGATTATCGGGCTGTTTTTTTATATCCTTTATCTTTTAAAACATATCCTTTATTTTTCAAAAAATAACCTTTATGTTTTGAAAAATAACCTTTATATTTTCGGGCTTTATAACTACTTGTTTTTCAGTACTTTCCAAAGAGGCTATTTTGCAGTTATTTTTCGCACTTTTCAAGGCTTGGCTACTGCCGATGGCGGCGGAGTTTTTGTACCCCAATTTTTGTTTGCCTTTGGTCCCATTACCACTTCCAAAACACCTCCTGAAGCCATATCTTCATGACTGAACCATGCTTTATCATGGTCTTTGCCATTTAATTTAGCAGACTGGATATATTTGTTTTCCTTTGAAGCATTTATGGCTTTTATTTCGAAAAACTTACCTTCGCCCAGATCTATTTTGGCATACGGAAATACCGGACTTCCTATATTATAGGTAGGAGAACCGGGAGTTACCGGATAAAAACCAAGCTGACTGAAGGCTACAAAAGCAGACATCCCTCCCCCATCTTCGTCGCCGGGCACGCCCATCAGGTCGTTTCTGAACCATTGATCAAGCAAAACGCGAATGCGTTTCTGCGTTTTCCAGGGTTGACCGGCATAGTTGTAAAGATAAGGTATATGCAAACTGGGTTCATTGGCCATTGAGAATTGCCCCACATTACCGGTATGATCCGGCAGCGTGGCGTAAAATTGCCATTTAGACATACCTAACGGTGTGTTGAACATATCGTCGAGTGCATCGGTAAACGATTTGTTTCCGCCAATCAGCGTTACCAGATCGCCAATGTTGTGCTGAACATCCCAACGGTAAACATATCCATTGTTTTCATCGTAATAATCGCGCGCGCCCAAACCACCGGAGTAACGATAATCTAATCCTTCAATAAAATTGCCGTCTTTATCTTTTGGGTGGAAAAATTTGGTTTCCGGATGAAACACATTGCGATAGTTGTATGAGCAAGCCAGATAATGATCGGCCTCTTCGGTGCGTCCTAATTCGCGGGCAATCAGTGATAAACACCATTGATCGTAGGCTGTTCCCAAGGTAACCGCTATGGGTTGTCTCTTCTCCCATGATGAAACATTTGCTACAGTTTCCTTTTCGCCCGGTTTTAAGGCCGGAAAATAGCCTTGTTCCTTATAAAAAGCATCAAGCCAACCGGCAGGAGCTCCTGTCCAGGGAATCAATGTTTTTTCTTCAATCCCTTTTCGGCAAGCCTCATAGGCATATTCCAGATCAAAACCGCGAACGCCCTTCAGATAAGCATCGATTACGGTTGCTACACCGTGGTTTGAATTCATTCTTCTTGAGTCTCCGGTTACTTCCGGGAAGGTTGGCATCCAATCGTCTCCCATTTGTTGAGCCATCAACAGGAATGAATTGATCATATCGTTTTCCCGTTTCGGATCAATCAATATACGCAACGGATGTGTTGCGCGATAGGTATCCCAAATCCAATCGTCGGTATAAAAAGGACGACCTTCGTCAGCGTGAATATTGCCATCGAAAGCACTGTAATAGTGACCGTCTTCGCTCAAACATACCGGGCGTTCAAAGCAACGATACAATGAGGTATAGAAAACAATCATGTCTTCCTCTGCCCCACTCTCTACACTGATCTTGCCTAAGGCTTCATTCCAGATAGTTCGTCCGGCTTCAGCAATAGTTTCAACATTGTAGGTATTTATTTCACGTTCCAGATTTTTCTTAGCCTGTTCTTCGCTGATAAAAGAAATACCATAACGGAGGTTAACTTTCTGTGTTCCAACTGTAAACGATAGAATAGCAGCGGCATTTTGTCCTTCCACTGTTGTTTCGCTGTACACCGTGTTTCCTTCTTTCACCACACCCGATTTCTCCGGTGTTTGTTCGGTTTCGGCATAGAGATACACTTTTGTTGTTTTATCGACGTATTGGAATCCTCTCACTGAATTATCTTTTATTTTCAACGCACCATTACGACTGTTGAAAATAAGGTGAGCCGGAGCATCCGAGCCGAATTCAATTGTATAAACTGCACTTTGCGACGATGGCGCATAATCCACCTGCACTCCAGCATCATCCAGATATACCTGATAGCGATATGGCTTGATCACTTCCTGATCGTAGCTGTATTGCACAATGGATTGTGCTTGCTGAATTTCGCCGCTTACCGGACTGAGGTTAAAGGCAGAACTACCCCGGTGACTTGTAACTATTAATGGTAACCCATTCAACATGTCGCCCGTATAATCAGCACGTTCGGGATAAACACGAAGCATACTGTTCGGCAAATGAACTGTTGGATAAGTAGGAACCAAAAGGTGACTGATATTCCCCATGTACGGATTTACATAGTCTACGGGTGTCATGAGAGACTTTTTGTTTGCATCCTGTGTTTGACAGGATGCAAAGCCAAGTAATACTAAAGATGCGATTAAAATTTTCTTCATAACTTATTTTTTCTTTTCATTCACGGAGAACGAGTAAGGAAAATCTTCAGCGTTAACACCTCTGTTTGTGGCCGGTTTATCGCTCATTTTTACGTCAAGCACACCACCGTTATGCAGATCAGCATGTTTCAGATAGTTTTTCGTATAGTTTTGTCCGTTAAGTTTTACAGACTCCATATAAACATTCTTGCTGTTGTTTTCCGGTGCGTTGATTACAAATTTTTTACCATTCTCGAAGTGCAATGTAGCTTTCTTAAACAATGGTGCTCCCATCACATATTCGTCAGTTCCCGGACATACAGGATAGAAACCTAAAGCAGAGAAAACATACCAGGCGGAAGTTTGTCCGTTGTCTTCATCTCCACAATAGCCATCAGGTCCCGGCGTGTACATTCTGTTCATAACTTCGCGCAACCAATATTGAGCTTTCCAGGGTTCACCGGCATAGTTATACATATAAATCATGTGTTGAATCGGCTGGTTACCGTGCGCATAGTTACCCATATTCATAATCGTCATTTCACGAATCTCATGAATAACCTGTCCATAATAGCTATCGTCAAATAATGGTGGAACAATAAATACAGAATCAAGCATATTTACGAAATTCTTCTTTCCACCCATCAGGTCAATCAATCCCTGCGGATCATGAAATACCGACCAGGTATAATGCCAGCTGTTTCCTTCCGTGAATGCGTCGCCCCATTTTAATGGAGAAAAAGGAGATTGGAATTTCCCGTCTGCATTCTTTCCACGCATCAAACCTGATTCGGGATCATACAGATTTTTATAATTCATTGCGCGTTTCGCAAACAGATCAATTTCTTTTTTAGGACGTTTCAGGTCTTTTGCTAACTTCCAGATACACCAGTCGGCATAAGCATATTCTAACGTACGGGCCGCATTTTCGTTGATCTTCACATCGTAAGGAACATAACCTAATTTGTTGTAATACTCGTGTCCAAGACGTCCGGTAGATGAAGCCTTATCGTGTACATTTTCGGTTCCATGAATCAAGCCTTTATAAAGCGTTTCCAGATCTTGTACCTTTACACCTTTGAAATAAGCATCCACAAGAACCGAAGCCGAATTGTTTCCAACCATACAACCACGATGGCCCGGACTTGCCCATTCGGGGAAGAATCCGCTTTCTTTATACGTATTGATCAAACCTTCCTGCATCTGTTGATTCATAGAAGGATACATCATATTAAGGAATGGGAATAAACAACGGAATGTATCCCAGAAACCGGTATCCGTAAACATATAACCCGGCAAAACTTCGCCATTATAAGGACTATAGTGCACCACTTCGCCCGCCGCATTGATTTCATGAAACTTACGAGGGAACAATACCGAACGATATAAGCAAGAATAGAATGTACGATACTGATCTAAGTTTCCACCTTCTACTTCAATTTTACCCAACACATCGTTCCAAGCTTTTTTACCTTTATCTGCTACCTGATCAAAAGAATCATTTCCCAGTTCCTTTAAGTTGATAGCAGCTTGCTCATGACTGATAAAAGAAGAAGCCACTCTTGCATGAACCACTTCACCTTTTTTTGTTTTAAATCCGATAATGGCACCTGCGTGATTTACCGTCTGCTCTAAAACGTTTTCCTTCACATCAGCATCGGCAACTGTAGCTTTATAAGTAAAGGGTTTGTCAAATTCTATCACAAAATAGTTTTTGAAATTTTCGGGCACTCCCCCACTGTTACGCGTTGTATAGCCGATAATTTTATTTTCTTCCGGAATAATTTTTACTGATGATCCTTTGTCGAAAGCATCAACAACAATGTACGAATGCTCATTGTCCGGAAATGTAAAACGAAACATAGCCGCACGATCAGTAGGCGCGATTTCCGTAACCACATCGTGTTCGGCCAAATATACTTTATAATAATAAGGTTTAGCCACTTCGCTTTTGTGAGAGAACCAGCTGGCACGCTTATCCTGATCAAACTCCGGAGTCCCTACTA
This sequence comes from Massilibacteroides vaginae, assembly GCF_900178525.1. Taxonomy (GTDB): domain Bacteria; phylum Bacteroidota; class Bacteroidia; order Bacteroidales; family Tannerellaceae; genus Massilibacteroides; species Massilibacteroides vaginae. The sequence continues at coordinate 189,622 of NZ_FXDJ01000008.1, read as the reverse complement.
CCGGCATTAAAGAAAACTGACCGTAATCGTTTATCCACGGACTGGGTTGATGTGTTTGTTTAAAGCCGCGGATTTTATTAGCGGTATATATATAAGCCCATCCATCACCCATTTTACCGGTTTGCGGAGTCCAGAAGTTCATACCCCAGGGAAGTGCGATTGCAGGGTACGTATTACCGGTAGATAATTCAAAAGTAGACTGCGTACCCATCAACGGGTTTACAAATTCTACCGGATCAAAGCCCTCTTCTCCGACAGCGAATGCCGGTTTAAAGGCAAAAGCAATTGCCAAGGCTAATAGCAATTTGCTGATTTTTCTTTTTTTCATGATTTAACTTACTATTTTAAATATAAGATTATTCTTTCTGCAAAGAAACGAAAAACATTCTCCTAATTAAAATTTAAGACAATCCCTTGTTAATGGATTTAATATAAAAAGCCCGGAAGGGTTACTCCCGGGCTTTCTTTAAAAGCAATTAAAATTATTCGTAACCAGGGTTTTGAACCAAAGAAGGATTGCGTTGCATTTCATTCTTTGAAATAGGCCATAACAGATGAGACTCTTTAAATGTTTGTCCCCAAGGATTCTTTGCTCCTATTACATTGATAAAATTAACTTTCCCTTTTGCAGAAGAAGAGGTTGTTGGATACAAACGAGTACGTTGAATATCTTGCCAAATACGCATTTCATAAGGAAGTTCTCTCATTCTTTCAATCAAAACTTCTTTTACAAAATCATCTTTAGACAATCCTTGCAAAGCACTTTCAATCTCTGTACGATTAGTAGTTGTATAGGCTCTTGAACGAACGTCAGCTAAATATTTAACCGCTTCAGAAGTAACACCTTCAGATTGAGCGATTGCTTCGGCAGCAATTAATAAAACTTCAGCATAACGGTAGATCGCATAATCTTTACCACTACGACCTGTATTCAACAAAGCATCTTCGTCATAAAAAATCCATGGAGCAACTCCACTGGTAAATTTCTTATGGATAGTTTCGCCATCCTTTTCATACGTATACTCACTATGAAAGAACTGACGTTCCTGAATTCTCAAGTCTTTTGCCGGATCGTAGATATTCAGGTATTCCTGAATTGGGCGATAAGCATTGTTTGTGATAGAGTATTTAAAAATACCCCATGTTGCTGATTCATTCGGCATAGACCATTGCGGACGTGCGTTTGACGAAATGGTTGCATCAGACTCATAAGTATAGATATATTCAGCATTGTTATCTTCTGTGCGAATAACATTGTAAGCACTTGTTTCCGGAGTTGAACCGTTCTCAATCAATTTATGTTTGCCATTATTGATTACTTTGCGTGCGGCAGTTGCTGCGGCAGCATAAGAATTTTGCTGAACAGGATATCCACTCATCGTTAAGTAAACATGAGCTAAGATTGTTTCAACAGTATTCTGCGAAATTCTATGCGCATTTGATGTAAATGCTTCGTTAGGCAGATCAGCTGATGCTTCAGTTAAATCCTTTACAATCTGATTGTATACTTCAGAAGATGGAGTACGTTCACGATATATATCGTTCAATGATTCATAAGGTTCAAGAACCAAAGGCACATCACCAAAAAATCTTACTAAATGGAAATAGTTCAAAGCACGGAAAAATTTAGATTCTGCCAATAATTGAGCTCTTTCCTTATCACTTAGTCCGGGAGTTTCAGGCAAATATTTAATTGCGTTATTTGCTCTTGAAATAGCCTCATACGTGTTGTTCCATTCGGTATCCAACGTTCCGGAGATGTTTTCAGAAGTTATAGACAACTTTTGGCTATAGTCGCAAACAACTTCTTGTCCTTTATATTCATTATCATAGAAACCGGATATAAATCCACCTAAAGTTGCGCTAACCGGCATATAAACGCCGTTATTACCGAAAAATTCAGGGAATCCTTTTCTATACAGACCATTAACGGCACTTTTAGCGTCAGATGGGCTTTTGAAATTTTCTTTGATACCTTTCTCTGATTTTGGGTTCTCTTCAAGGAAGCTGTCACATGACGTAGCAAATCCTACGAAACCACAAAAAGCTAATCCTAATAATATCTTATTCATATTTAATAAATTCTAAGGTTATTAAAATGTTACATTAACACCCAAGGTATAAGTTCTTGGCTTAGGATACTGGAAGAAGAACATATTCTGCCCCCATTGATTATCACCATGAGAAGTTCCTTCAGGATCGTAACCTTGGAAATCACTTGAGTGAATAACAAACGCGTTGTTAATACTAAAATAAGCGCGTAATGCAGCAAGCTTCAAGGATTTTAATGTTTTTGGTTCAAAAGTATAACCTAACTGAATCAGATTACCACGAATATAAGACCCGTCAGTTACCCAATGAGAATCAAGTTCTGAGCTTTGTCCTGATAAGTTCGCGTTTCTGATTGCCTGAACCATAGTGTTTGGGTTTGAACCGTTATATCCATCATACAAAATACTTTTTAAACCACTGGTGTAACCGAAACGGTCTTCAGCCGAGTGATAGTATTGTTGCAGAATGTCTACTCCGGCAACAAATTGAATATCTAATGTAAGGTCAAAATTCTTGTACGAGAAATTATTGATAAAGCTTCCTGTAAAATCAGGCACACCCTTACCTAATACTTTCTTGTCTTTCGAACGTTTTGCCTGACCAACTCTTGCACCGGCAGCTTCTGCTTCAGCACGTTCTTGTTCAGTCCATACACCCAATCTTTCATAACCATAGAAAGAACTTAACGATTCACCAACGCGAAGAATTGTCTGGCTACCGGATACCCAGTTCGGACCAGGGAAGATATCTTCATCGTTTTCGCCTAATTTCTTAATTTCGTTCTTATTGTAGTTAACGTTTAATGTTGTTGACCATGTGAAATCACGGTTGTTAACGTTTACAGAGTTCAACATGAAATCTACCCCTGTGTTTTTAACCTCACCAATGTTATCGATAACCGAACCAAAACCTGTGCTACGAGGAACCGGTCTATCCAACAACAAGTCTTTTGTTAATTTATGATAGTAAGAAACATCAAAATTAAGTCTGTTTCTGAATAAATTCAAATTGAATCCAAAGTCAAACTGGTGAGTTTTTTCCCATTCCAAATCCGGGTTCGGAAGACGAGATACATAAGAGTAAGACTGACGTTTGCCATCGATCAAATAAGTACTTGACGCAATAGTAGCTAAAGAACGGTATGTACCAATTTCACTGTTACCGGTTATACCATAACTTGTGTGAAGTTTTAATTGATCCAACCAAGATACGTCAGACAAAAAGTCTTCGTTAGACATTAACCAACCCAAACCAAGAGATGGGAATAACGCATATTTATTGTTTTCACCAAATCGTGAAGAACCGTCCATACGCATAGTTGCAGTAGCCATATACCTATCATTATAGGTATAAGCACCTCTGATAAAATAAGAGTTCATAGCCCAGTTTTGATAGCTGGAAGAAGGCGAAGCAGGTGTTGTGCCGGCTCCCATATTATCAAAACCGAAGAAGTTGTCGGCAAATCCTTTTGTTGAGATAGAAGAATCCGTATTTGTTCTTTCCTGCCATGACAAACCTAAAGTACCGTTTACTCTGTGCTTACCAAACACATTGTTGTATGACAAATAAGTTTCCTGTTGCCAGAACAGCATTTGCGTGTCGCTCATATAAGCGTAACCATCTTCAGAAAGATTGATCATGCCGCTTGGTGTGTATTCTTTCCATTTACGTAAATGACTGTCAACTCCAAATTGAGCTCTAAGATCAAGACCCGGAGCCAAGTGGAATGTCAATGCCGCGTTACCAAAGATTTGTGTTCTGTAGCGTCTGCGTTGCATTTCTTTCAAAGCATGTACAGGGTTTGTCATAGCTTCAAAACGGAAGTCGTCTGTCGAAGAGAATGAATTCGACCAAGAACCATCAGAAAATTGTACAGGGAAAATAGATGGCATTTCAATAATTGTACGACGAGGTACCTGTCCGCCACCACCGTCATCTGTATCATTCTGCCAAGTATGGTTAACCAATACGTTTACACTGGTAGACAACCAATCCAAAGGTTTAGCATCATAAGTTAATTTTGCGTTAATACGTTTCATATACGTATTCAACATAATACCTTGTTGATCGGTAAAGTTAAGGAAAGCACCTACTGAAGAATTTTTACCACCTTGTTGGATATTGATCTGATGGTTATGTGAAATAGCAGTGCGTGTAGCTTCGTCTTGCCAATCAGTATCGTAGATTGGAGTACCATCCGCATTGAATAAGCGAGAGTCTGATAAATCTAATGTTTTTGGAGAATAGTTTTCATCCGCTGTATACCATTTATTGTAGTTATCATAACTCTTCTGTAATGTTTCAATAAATTCAGCTGAATTTAAAACATCCATTTTGCTTGCTTTGTGAGACATGCTTACATAGCCATTATAGCTAACAGAAACTCCCTCACCACTTAAACCTCTCTTGGTTGTTACCATAATAACACCGTTAGCACCACGCGCACCATAGATTGCAGTTGCAGAAGCATCTTTTAACACCTCGATACGTTCAATATCATTGGGGTTAAGGAACTGGAAATCTTCCATTACCACACCATCAACAACATATAACGGATTTGAAGATGAGTTAATCGTACCGATACCACGAATCATTACACGAGTAGCACCACCCGGTTGTCCGGAGTTTGAGAAGATATTCACACCCGAAGCTTTACCTTTCAAACCATCTAACGCATTGAACGAAGATGTTTTCAATATATCTTCTGCTCCGGCTACTGAGATAGAACCGGTAACATCCGATTTACGCTGAACACCATAACCTACTACCACCACTTCGTCAAGAGCCTGAGTATCTTCAAGCAGTTGCACGTTGATTGTAGTTTGGCTTCCCACAGGCACTTCTTTACTTAAATAACCAATGTAAGAAACCTGCAAGATAGCGCCTTCAGGTACTTGCAAAGAGTAATTTCCATCGAAATCAGTTACTGTTCCGTTAGTTGTGCCTTTTACAACAACGTTTGCTCCAATAACTACTTCGCCTCTATTGTCGGTTATAGTTCCTGAAACGGTTCTCCCTTGCTGAGCGATAGAAGGGATTGCATTTTTTGTTAAAACGATATAATCGTTTTCAAATGCATACTTTACGTTTGAGTTCTGAAAAGCTTCAGTCAAACACTGAGCTACGGTTTTTTCTCCTGTATTCAAGGCAAGAGAAGTTCCCGGGTTCACCTCATTTTTACTGTACACAAACAGGTAATCTGTTTGATCTTCAATCTGATCAATAAATTCTGCTATTGTCAGACTACTTCCTGTAATATTCACCTTCGCATTTTGCGATACCGTTTTGGTTGCAAATGAAGAGAACACACAAAGGAAAAGAAAGAAAGTTGAAATTCTCATAATATTCAAAAATTTCATTCGGTAATGATTTTGAAATAATAAAAGATTTGACAAAGGTTCTTTTTTCATAACTTTGTTACATTTTCTTGTTAATACTTAATTAGATAATTTTGTGTTAGCACAATCTGACCGGTAGATGCTGCAACATCTGCCGGTTTTCTTTTTCGGACTTTTTATATTTTCATACGCATGTTTTTAGGTTATAAATTCTACACTATTTAAGTCACTTTATTGTAATATGATTTAAATCGTCGTCTTTATAAAATGAAAATGGATATGCTTTTTGAAAGGTTCTTAAAGCACTAACTATACCATCCCTTTGTCTGAATTTTCCATTGAATTTATATTCTGCCAATGCAGGATTGTCAATCTCAATAGTAATGTCATAATAAAGTTCTAATTTTTTTATAATCTCTTTAAACGCAATATCATCAAACGCATAAATGCCATCTCTCCATAACAGAAAATCTTTTTTGTCGGCAGCCCGTTTTATTAATCTGTTGTTGCTTAATTCTGCTATCTCATTCGGATTCAATTGCAACGCGTTTCCTTCATCTGAGGATTTATAAATCCGGATAGATCCCTCTTCAAGGTAGGCGTTAAAGCCATCCGAGCCTTTATAGGAGAAAACATTAAAACGAGTTCCCAGAACCTTTATGTCGAGTTTTTCGGTTGACACCACGAATGGATGATCTTCATCATGTTTTACATCAAAAAAAGCTTCGCCATCCAATTCTACTTTACGTGTTTTCCCCATGAATATATTCGGATAGCGCAACGTGGAGGCAGCATTCAACCATACTGTTGTGCCATCATGCAAAACAACCTTGGCTCTTTGTCCCGATGGTGTTTTATATTCCTCATAAGCAACAAGAGATTCGGATATACGTTGTTGATCCTTTAAAAACAGCCAGGTCGAAACTATCGTTAGTAACACAACAGCTGCATACTTCATTATGTTTTTGAGAAACGGTAAATATCGATTTTTCTGATGCCGTTTTTTAAACTTACTCAATTGAGCCCGTCCTATTTGCTCATCGTCTTCTGATTCCAATAAAGCAGACAAAGCATAGATGTTCTGAGCATAAGCAAATTCTTCTTTAATTTGCTCATCAGATTGAATAAGACTGTTAAGCTCTTCCTTTTCGTCAGGCTTAATTGTTTTCTCGATATATTTAAAAATAAGTTGATGCATTCTCTTTCCTCGATTCTTAACTGAAAGAGCGTTTCAAACGCGAATAACCACCAATAAAGCGTGTTAAAATAAATATTATTTAACAGTTAATAAGAAATGCTAACAGTGGAAGAAAATCTTTAAGTTCAATTCGCAGTTTTTTTAACGCTATCGACATCTGATTTTCAACCGTATTAACGGATATTCCTAATTCTTCTGCAATTTCCTTGTATTTTTTACCTTCTACCCTACTTTTAAGAAAAATAAGCCTGCAACGTTCCGGAAGTCTTTCAACAGCGTTTATTACGATACGCTCTATATCCTCTTCCGAAGACAGTGTGTAATTTAAAAGTTCTAAAGCTGATAATTTAAGGGATAAATCATTTTTATATGCATCTACCACATGCTGATGCCTGATAAAGTCCAAACATTTATTCTTAACCAATGAAAAAAGATAAGAAACTAAACTTATACGAATGTCCAGTACATCTTTTCTTTCCCAAAGCAATAAAAAAACGTCTTGTACTATGTTTTCTGCATCTTCATCAGACAACACATATTCTTTCGCGAATCGATGCATTCGTGAATAATACAACACATAAATTTTATCAAAATTGTCTTTCAGACTATCAGTATAAATAATAGTGTTTTGTTTTGTCATTTGACTATATGATACGGTAAGAAGAATTCGTTTATAAAAAATAATCTCTGTGATCCTTACTATCTATGCAAATATACAAAGTTTTTTATCATACTGAAAACATATATTAAAAGGATATAGACCGAAAAAAACTCAAAACAGAACGAATAAACAACTCAATATTATTTTCCGGAAAACTTAAATTGGCACTTAATTAATCTCTACTTTGTTTTTTATTTTCTATACTATATTCTTTTTCCAATAAAGTATATTTTCCTTTTTCCATATATATAGAAAAAGCTTTCCACAGCTATAGAAAAACTTTACTATATATATAGAAAAACTTTACCACAGTTGTAGAAAAAGAAAAATATACTTTATAAATTAAATTTTGTTCTATTCTATTTAAAAAAGATTACTTTTCTTTGGGCGAATCAGTAGGCGAAGTGATAAGTCGTAGTTGAAATAGTTCCATGCCCAATCAATCAACACGGCTACACGGTTGCGCATCCCTACTATAGACATGATGTGTACGAAAAGCCAAAGCAACCAAGCTACGGTTCCCCCAAAATGAAATTTGCCCAAATCGGCAACAGCTGCATTTCTGCCGATGGTGGCCAATGAACCTTTGTCTTTATACTCAAAACCTATGTATGGACGCCCTTTCACCTTTCCATTGAGGTTTTTTGCTAATCGCTGAGCCATTTGTAAGGCCACTTGCGCCACTTGAGGATGTCCTTTAGGTGTTTTTTCGGAAATAAGGAGTGCCGTATCGCCTAAGGCAAATATGTTTTTATATCCTTTCACCTGGTTGTATTCATTTACAAGCATTCGGTTTCGCTCATAGGCTGTATTGTCAATTCCGGGCATTGGTTTAGGTGTTACACCGGCAACCCAAAACACATTTTTGGAATGGATCTTTTGTCCGTTTCCCAACGAAACAACAGGTTGTTCGTATGACTCTACATGGATTCCCTGATGTATAATCACCCCCCGTTTAGTGAGCGTTTTAGTTACTTTTTTAGAAGATTTTTCTGACATGGCGGCCAACAAGCGAGGCGCCGCGTCGATCAGGTGAATTTCCATTTTATTAAAATCAAGCTCAGGGTAATCTTTTGGGAGGATACCTTTCTTCATATCGGCCAAAGCACCGGCAAGCTCTACGCCCGTAGCGCCACCTCCAATAACTACAAAAGAAAAAAGTTCTTTAAACTCTTCCGGATCCTTAGCATTTAGTGCTTGTTCCAAACTTAGCAATAAACGGTTTCTGATCAGAAGTGATTCGGAAACGGATTTAAGTGCGAAGGTAGACTCTTTCAACGCGTCGTTTCCAAAATAATTGGTATCGCAGCCTGTTGCAATCACTAAATAGTCATACGCTATGTAGCCAATATTAGTCTCTACTTTGTTTTCTTCCGGATCAATCCGGGTAGCTTCACACATTCTCACATGGAAATCTTTCTGATTCTGGAACATCTTTCGAAGCGGATAAGATATTGAGCTCGGTTCAAGACCGGCCGTAGCTACCTGATACAACAAAGGTTGAAACTGATAATAGTTGTTTTTGTCGATCAAAACTACCTGATAATGTTGTTTATCAATCTTCTTTGCCATTTCCAATCCGGCGAATCCTCCTCCGATAATTACAACTCGTTCTTTTTTCTTCGAATCCGGAATATTAGCTATTTGTTTCATACGATTATTGTTTATTTATTACCTATTCGTTTCACACTGATGTATTATAATCCTATCTTTTTTAAAGTTCTATATTAGTAAACAAATGAATCAGACATAGGGTTGTGTATAATCAAGACTGATTTTATTTACCTTTGCGGGCATGGAAAAAATCTATCAGTTTTATAGCGAAAAACACAATGCTTGCAAAGCACAGGCCGCACATTTGTCCAAGCGTATTCATCTTTATGGAACAATCCGCCTCATATTATTTGTTGGGTTGTTTGTGGTCTTGTATTTTTTCAGTGGCAGTGGGTGGAAAGTCTTATCAATCATTACACTTTTATTTGCCTTACCTTTCATATTATTAATGGTATATCATACCTATCTGTATAATAAAAGAAAGTGGCAAGAAACGCTGCAGCAGCTTTGCGAAAATGAACTGAAAGGATTAGATTATGATTTCAGCGCGTTTGATGGAGCTACCGATCGCTTGAATGGATCGCATTCGTTCAGCATTGATTTGGACTTATTTGGCAATCGCTCCTTTTTTCAATCCATTAATAGAACTACAACCTATATTGGCAATGAACGATTAGCAGAATGGTTGCTTTGTCCGTTAACCGACAAAAACAAAATAATTGAAAGACAGGAGGCGGTTAAGGAATTGGCTTCCCTCTCCTCCTTCCGGCAAGATTTTTACGTTGAAGGTTCGCTTAAGCCTGGAAAGAAAGACGATTATAAAAAACTGGAGGAGATGACCGAAACACCGTCTTACTTCTCCGATAGTATGCTTTGGAAAGTCCTGTTATGGGTTTTTCCTATCACTTGGACTATGCTGATTGTTTGCGTTTCGGTCGGACTGATTGATGTTGCGATTATTTCTATAGCCATAGTCCTTTCAATGGGAATCGCTTATAGCAAGGCTAAGAAAACAACGACTCTACATAATCGTGTAAATAAATTGGGAAATTTACTTGCCACCTACTCCGCGCTTATTCGAATGATTGAAAAAACGGACTTTCACAGCACACTACTTTCCAAAGAGAAAGACAAACTAAGGAAAGAGTATAATGCTTCGGATGCTATCCGTAAGTTATCCCGCGCTATAGGTGCATTAGATCAGCGTCTGAGCGCAGCCGGATTACTCTTGCAAATATTTACATTACGTGATGTGCGAACATCTATTCGCATTGAGCGGTGGATGCGGAACTATAAGGAAGATATGCCGCAATGGTTTGAAGTGCTGTCTACTTTTGACGCGTTAAACAGTATGGGTGGTTTCGGTTTTAATCACCCGGACTATATCTATCCGGAAATAGCTGATAAGTACTTTAAAATGGAAGGAAAGAAACTAGGGCATCCGCTAATGAATCGGGCAACTTGTGTTAAGAACGATATCGCGATCAAACAAACACCTTCTTTTCTGATCATCACGGGAGCAAATATGGCAGGTAAAAGCACATACCTCCGCACAGTAGGGCTGAATCATGTATTGGCTTGTTGCGGTATGCCGGTATGTGCGGAGTCTTTAACGGTATATCCGGCCGGCTTAGTAACGAGTCTGCGAACTTCGGATGATTTGATGAGTAATGAGTCTTATTTCTTTGCCGAACTGAAACGACTAAAGATGATAATAGATCGTTTACAATCCGGTGAAAAGCTCTTTATTATTCTGGACGAGATATTGAAAGGTACAAACTCTGTCGATAAGCAGAAAGGATCGCTTGCTTTAATGAAACAATTGGTTCGACTAAACGGCTGTGGAATTATAGCAACCCACGACCTTGTTTTAGGTACCTTGGCTGAAGAATTTCCGGAGCAAATCAGCAACTTCCGTTTTGAAGCAGACATTACCGACAACAACTTAACGTTCTCTTACCAACTACGTCCGGGAGTAGCTCAAAACATGAATGCTTGTTTCTTAATGAATAAAATGGGAATTACACTATAAAGAAAGGGCGGTCTCTTTTTCGAGCCGCCCTATACACCTATTTTTAACTGTTGGAATTTTTATTTTAAAGTTCCTTGTTGTGCTTCCTGAATCATTTTTTCATTCGCAAGGATAAGAACTTCTACCCTTCTGTTTAAAGCACGACCTTCCGGAGTTGCATTGTCTGCAACAGGTTGATGAATACCTTTTCCCTCATAAGTTAAACGGTTCGTTCCAACTGAATTAAGGAGTAAATAATCATATACGCTTTTCGCTCGTTTTTCAGACAGTGTCTGATTGTAATCAACTTTACCTGTACTATCCGTATGACCAACGATTTTTACATACGTATCCGGATTTTGTTGAAGCGTAACAGCAAAATTAGATAATGCATTTTTAGCAGCATCACTAACCGTACTGGAGTTGGTAGCAAAGAAGATACCAGAATCGAAAGTCACCTTCAGGGCTTCACCATCGTTTACTGATTCAACAGTAGCTTCCGGAATCTGAGATTCGATTTCTTTCTTTTGTTTATCCATCTTTTTCCCAATCAAAGCACCTGCCGTACCACCCACGGCAGCACCAATTACGGCACCTAAAGCTGTATTACCTGCGATTGCACCAATACCTGCACCAACAGCACCGCCAGCGCCTACACCAATTCCTGTACCTTTTACAGTATTACTAGCTCCACATCCGGACAAAACTACAGCCAAGCACAACATTGCAACAGCTAACAACTTAACTTTTCCCATTTTGTTTTATTTTAATGTTTTAAAAACTTATAAAGTTCTATGTTATTATAACAAATATCAATCAAACATGTTTATAGACTCACAGTACTCTAATTCCCCTTGCACAATAAAAATAATATCTTCGACATCAAACTTACCTACTCCATCTTTTTCGGCATTTTTTACGACAAAAGAAATTAATTCCTCTTCATCAATTTCTACATTTTCGTCGTCGTTATGGGCATTTTCGTCAAAGAATCCTTTCGTATCATAAAACTCATAGATAAGATCTACGATATAATTAATATCGTCATCACTGAATTTTTCTTTCAGTTCTTGTGGAAGATAATTCCGAATAAATCTTACGGCATCGTCTTCATCATAAATTAATTCTTCGTTGCTCATGTTTTTTTGTTTTAAATTATTTTTCTATCCGGATGCGAGCATCAACGGCATATAAACCTTTTTCAGTTGCCAGAACTGGATTTATGTCCATTTCTTTAATCTCCGTTGCGAAACGAAGCAGAATGGACAACCTTACAATAATATCAGCGTATTTTTGTTCATCTATTCCTTTCTGTCCACGTGTTCCTTTTATAATTGGATACCCACGCAAAGAGCGGATCATAGAATATGTCTCATCATACGACAAGGGAGACAACCCATAGGAAACGTCTTTCAACACTTCAACAAAGATACCACCTAAACCGCATAATACAACATGCCCGAATCGTTCTTCGTATTTTGCACCGAGGAATAGTTCTTGTCCTTTCAACATTGGCTGTACTAAAACGCCTGTTACTTCCGGCAAGCTCATCATTCGTTCTATTTCAAACAGCAAATGTTCTTCTGTATTTATATTCAGGGATACACCACCAACGTCGCTCTTATGTACAGGACCAACGACTTTTGCTACAACAGGGAATCCGATTTCTTTAGCAAAAGCCAACAATTCTTCCTTATCAGCAGAAACGAACTCTTCTACTAACGGGATATTGGCAGCCTTTAATAATTTACGTACATCTACCGGATTAAGGTATCCTCCGCTTGGAAGATTGTCTACAATACGTCTTACTTCAGCCACATTTACACCAAACAATTGAAAATCCGCATTGGCCGGCTTTGGCGTATTAATAACTAAGGATAAACCAACTCCCAGAGTTACTTCGTCTGAAAAGTTAACATGTCCTTTCTTTATGAAATTTTTAACCTCAGGTCCTGCTGTTACAATAGAAGGTAAAATTGGGAATATCGGCTTCTTGCCTTCCTCCATTTTTTTATGTAGTACTTCGTAAGCATCATAAAGCTTCATCAGACCGGTGCTGCCAAAAATTACGATAATCATATCGACCTCGTCAAAACGATTTTCACAATAATCTATCGCTGTTGCCAAATGTTCAGGAGTTCCTGTTCCGATAATATCAATCGGATTTCCTACCGCAGCTCCGGGAAGTAGTTTCGTTTTTAATTCAGCCGCAATCGGACCTTCTAAATTCGGAACATTTAGTCTTCCTTTCGACAAAGCATCAGCTAACATTACTGCCGGCCCGCCGGCATGAGTTACAATTGCACAATTGCGACCTTTAACCTCCTTCATGGTGAAGATACAAGCAACTGTTGTCAATTCCTCCCGACTGAAACAACGTACGATACCTGCTTTACGGAAAAGAGCTTCTACTGCCGAATCTGAACTGGCAATAGCCCCTGTATGTGAAGACGCCGCACGCTTCCCTGAGTCTGAACTTCCGGCTTTGATCGCGGCAATACGACATCCTTTACGGATCAAAGAAGAAGCATGTAACAGCAATTTGTCCGGATCGCGAACACTTTCTATATAGAGCATCTTATATTTGGAATCCGTTGCCGGATCAAAATTACGATCCATATATTCAAGAACATCCTCTACCCCGTTTTGCTTGGAATTTCCAACCGACCAAACGGAAGAAAACTTTAATCCTTTTGTTAATGCCGACTCAATAATATAAAGAGCTGTAGCACCTGAACTGGAGATGAAATCCACACCTTCTGAACTAAATTCCGGAATCGGACGGGTGAAAACTCCCTGATAATTCATGTTCATCACACCAATACAGTTAGGGCCGATTAAGGAAGCACCTGCATCATTGATACTTTTAAGAATTTGTTCTTCCAAAACAGCGCCCTCTTTGGTCTCTTCACCGAATCCGGCAGAAATAATTATAAAGGCTTTAACCCCTTTTTCTTTTGCGAGGATATCAACTACTTCAGGACAAATAGCCGCCGGAACAGCAATAATGGCTAATTCTACTTCCGGAATATCACGTACATGCGTATAAGATTTTACGCCCTGCACATTCGTTTCTCGCGGATTTACAACCAGCAAGTCTCCTTTGTATTTCCCATCTAACAGGTTTCTTACCAAAAAGCCTCCCGGTTTGTGTACATTGTTGGATCCTCCAACAACAACAATACTTTGCGGATCTATTAATTCTCGGTTAATCATAACATTTCGTTTGTTTTATCCAGTGTGTATTGCAACAAATATAGTCTTTTTATCTGTTGTTAATCACTCAACAAACAGATTTATTTACATTATGACAATATAGAATTTATCAATCAAACATCTTATCGATGCCGCCGGTATCAGTCGGAACGTACTGTCGAACATTTTCATTCGTGCGAGCACATGGATTGGCGTATGCTTCCGGAATTTCAAATGCTTCATCTTCCGTGTAGCCTAATGTTTTATCAGCATATACTTTTTGCATGAATAATCCATAGATCGGTAAGGCCATAGCTGCTCCCTGCCCTTCTGAAATACGGTCGAAGTGGATCGAACGGTCTTCACCCCCAACCCAGCAACCGGAAACTAATCGTGGCGTAAAGGCCATGAACCAACCATCAGAGTGATTCTGAGAGGTTCCTGTTTTCCCTCCCATAGGTGCTTTTATACCATAGCGAAAACGAACACGGCTTCCCGTTCCTCCATCCATTACTTTTCGCATCATGTGCAGCATTTTGTAAGATGCATCTTCGGTCAGCACTTCATTGAAATGGGGTGTGAAATTTGCGATCGTATTTCCGAAAGAGTCTTCTATTCTGGTAACGAACAAGGGCTCTACACGGATCCCTTTATTGGGAAATACGCTATAACCGCTTACCATTTCAGATACAGAAACATCAGGCGTTCCCAAGCAAACGGCAACAACCGGATCTATCTTTGTTTTCAATCCGAAGGAGTGAAGCAAGCGAACAAAGGTATAAGGAGACAACTGTTTCATCAGGTAGGCAGTAACCCAGTTGGACGATTTTTGTAAACCCCATTCTATACTAACCATTTCACCTTCGTTTTCTTTCGTGGAGTTTTTTGGCTCCCAAGGTTTTCCGTTCTCATCGATCAATCGTTGCGGAACATGCAGCATCTTATCACAAGGACTGATTCCTTCAATCATTGCCAAAGAATATAAGAATGGTTTAATGGTAGATCCAACCTGTCTGCGTCCGGTACTTACCATGTCGTATTGGAAATACTTGTAATCGATACCTCCTACATAAGCCTTCACATGACCGGTATGCGCATCCATCGACATGAAAGACGAGCGCAAAATACTCTTATGATAGCGTATAGAATCCCAGGGAGACATAAGCGTATCAATGGCTCCTCCCCAACTAAACACACGCATATCCACCGGTTTTTTAAATTCTTTTTTAATCTCCTCGTCATTCATTCCGCCTTTCTTCATACCGCGGTAGCGATCTGTTTGCTTCATGGCATTGGTCATCATTGTATCTACTTGTCCAAGAGATACAGAACGGGAGAACGGCGCATAACTGCGACCGGATTTTTCACGATTAAACGCCGGCTGGATATCTGTTTTCATGTGTTGTTCCAATGATTCTTCGGCATATCGCTGCATACGGGAATCTATCGTAGTATAAATCTTCAATCCGTCAAAATAAATATTATAGTTATCGCCATTGCTCTTCTTATTTTTATTGCACCAACCATAAAGCGGATCAGTTGCCCAGGCAAGGGAATCTTCACTAAATCTTTGCATTTGCCAAGCCATATAGTTCTTTCTGTCCGGTTTTTTAGCAGTCATCACCATACGCAAGTATTCTCTGAAATACGGAGCAGGTCCTTCCTTATGATCTACAGAATTAAACCGCACAACCAAAGGTAACTGTGTTAACGAATCGCATTCTGCTGTCGTTAAATAACCGGCTTTTTCCATTTGTTTGAGCACCGTATTTCTACGTCCTACTGAGCGTTCATTAAATCTTTTAGCATTATAATAGGATGGGTTTTTACACATACCGACTAACGTAGCGGCTTCTTCTATTTTCAACGTTTTAGGCGTAGCATCAAAATAAACACGGGAAGCGGATTGAATGCCTACCGCATTATATAAGAAGTCAAACTTATCCAGATACATCGTCAGGATTTCCTCTTTCGTATAGAAACGCTCCAATTGAACAGCGATAACCCATTCGATGGGCTTCTGTAGTAATCGTTCTAAAATATTATCTGCACTCGGAGAATAAAGTTGCTTTGCCAACTGTTGCGTAATCGTACTGCCGCCGCCACCGCTTTTTTGCATTAAGATTCCTCTTTTTACAACAGCACGAAACAATCCCTGTACGTCAATACCGCTATGTTGGGCAAAACGCACATCTTCAGTTGCAACCAAGGCTTTCACCAATGCGGGAGAAAGATCATTGTAAGTTACACCTATACGGTTATCCTTAGCACTTGCATAACTGCCTAACAATCTTGCGTCGGAAGAAATAATTTGCGAAGCGTATTTGTCAATTGGATTTTCAAATTGTTCAACTTCCGGAACATAACCAATCGATCCTTTGGCTATAGCCACAAAAACCATCACAACAATACCTAAACCTACAGCGAAAACAATCCAACAAATTACAAGGATATGTTTTGTCCATTTAAAAGCCATCTTATACTAATTTCTTTTTCCTTTTTCAATTAACTAACATCTCAAGAGACAAAGGTAATAAAAACTATTGTCTACATACTTTTCCTGCTTTTTTTCGGCTTTCATTAATATCTTTTTTCACAATCCGAACAAGTGTAATATTTATTACTGTCATTTCATAAAATAATAGCTATACATCTGAAATACAATACATAACAAATTATAAAAGAGAACAAAATACTTATTAAAAGGTATTGCAACATAAGAATAAGACTTATATCTTCGCCGTCAATTAACAAATAATTAACACGCAAAGAAGAAAGAGAACTCCTATTCACCGGTCGTTTCACGTTGTTTGAATAGTTTTCTTCTATATACATTAATTATATACACAAAAGATGATGAAGGGGAAAAAGATGAGAAAATGGCATAAGTGGGGAGGATTAATATTCTCTTTCTTCTTCGTTATGTTCGCGATTTCCGGTATTTTTCTGAATCACAGAAAAACGATTGCCGAATTTGAGATTAGCAGATCTTTACTTCCATCCTCTTATCAGTATAAAAACTGGAACAACAGTGCAATTAAAGGAACGCTGAAAATCTCTCCCGACTCCATTCTTATGTTTGGAGGAGCCGGTATTTTTATATCCGATCCGGCTTTAACAGAACTACATCCCTATGGTAAAGGGCTGAAGAACGGAGCCGACAATCAACTCATCGGCAATGTGGTAAAAACCGCAACCGGAGCCGTTTTTTCCATTAGTACATTTGATCTTTACAGGCTTGATCAGGCAGAAAACTGTTGGAACAACTTGTCTTCCCTGATCGATACCGACGAACGTTTAAGTGATTTACAAGCAAAGGGCGACACCTTAGTTGTTCTTTCCAGATCGCATATATTTATTGCTACGGCTCCTTACTCTAAATTTTACAAAGTCGATTTAAAGGCTCCTTTCGGTTATAAAAAGGAAGCAACACTATTCCGCACCATGTGGACTTTGCACAGTGGGGAGCTGTTTGGTTTACCGGGTAAATTATTTGTCGATTTTTTAGGTCTAGTCTCGATCGTTTTATGTCTGACCGGAGTTGTTATAGCCTTTTTCCCGAAACTGATCAAGCGGCGCAAAAAGAAGCAAGAAGAGACTAAATCTTTTGTGCAAATACTCAAAAAATCTTTCCTGTTACATAATAAATTAGGTGTTTCATTACTTGTTTTCCTGATTATCCTTGTTTTATCGGGCACATTTTTACGGCCACCCTTGCTGATCGCGATTATACGCAATAAAGTGGCCACCCTTCCGGGTTCAATATTACACAGTAACAATCCTTGGTTTGATAAATTAAGATGCATCAGGTATGATGAATCCGCGAAAGAGTGGATACTCTATTCGTCGGATGGCTTTTATAAATTCGGTGATTTCCATGCACAGCCAAAGAAACTCCGCTTTTCGCCTCCTGTAAGTGTTATGGGCGTTACGGTGTTCGAAAAGCACGAATCCGGCATGTGGATCGTCGGTTCGTTTGGCGGACTTTTTTACTGGAACAAAGAAACAGGCAAAAGCATGGATGCTTATACACTAAGAGCCGCCACTATCCAACGAGGCGGTCCGCCCACCTTCACAAATGCGGTATCCGGTTATTCGGAAGATTTTTTTGATACACCGATTGCTTTCGACTATAACACAGGAGCAAGACCACTGAAAACCGGTTATGATTTTCCTGAAATGCCTGAAAGCATTATTAAAAGCAGCAAAATGTCTCTATGGCATTTATGTTTGGAAATACATGTCGGCCGGATTTATTCACCAATTATCGGCACGTTTTCCGATCTGTTTGTTTTCATTGCCGGATTATTCGGGTTGTTTATCCTTATTTCAGGCTATATTATTCTTAAAAGACGAGAGCAGAAACGAAAAACAAAGCCTATTCCGGAGAAATAATGAGTCAAAAAGAAAATCCGGTTGGTGTATGTAATTAACAATTCAGATTCACTTAAAAACAGAAGCGTTTTTTTTATAATACTATGTTTTTAAAAAGATATCCTTTATTTTTCAAAAAATATCCTTTATGTTTGGAAAAATAACCTTTGTATTTTTCGCAAATATAAGGCGTTGATTTACAGCGATATAAAAATCGGTCAAAAATAGTAAATTAAGCACTGTTTTTAACTTAAAAAACCAAAAAAACAGGTATTGCCAACCGGATACTCCCTTTGATCCGTGTTTATCCGCAATCCTTGTATTCTTGTCTTTATTCTGTTAATATCTTCGTTAAATAGGATGAATTTATATTTTTGTCTTTTAGAGCCTGTTTAAATTTTGCTCGTTGCTGTTTTGAGAATTGTTTTCGAGGATATTTTCTTGTTTTAAAGAGGAGCATAGCGGGCTATGTGACGAAATAAAACAAGGGAATAGACCGAAAAGAAACTCAAAACAGGACGAAAAAACAACATAATATTATTCTTTGGAAAATTTAAACAGGCTCTTAGTTATAAAAAGAATATAATGAAAATGAAAAGCGAAAAGGAAAAGGCAGCAGAAGGCATTCTTTATAATCCGAATAAAGATGCTCAGTTGCAGGATGAGATGTATCAAACTCGTTGTGCAACCTTTCGATATAACGCCCTCCCCCCGTGGGAACAACACGAACGTGATAAACTGATACGATCAATACTCAAAATAGGTAAAGACGCGATGATTCTCTCGCCGTTTTATTGTGATTACGGATCAAATATTGAAATCGGTGATCAGTTTTTCAGCAATATGAACTTGGTTATATTAGATGGTGCGAAAGTTACAATCGGAAACAATGTGTTTATTGCTCCCAATGTAGGTATCTATACTGCCGGACATCCGTTGGAGGCAGAACAACGGAATATTGGTTTGGAATATGCCTACCCGGTTTCTATCGGAAACAATGTTTGGATAGGTGCGCAAGCATGTATTTTGCCCGGTGTTAGCATTGGAGACAATACGGTGATTGGTGCGGGAAGTGTGGTTACTAAAGATATTCCGGCAAATGTATTGGCCGCAGGTAATCCGTGTAGGGTGATACGGGAAATTACGCCAAAACATAAAATAACCTATTAAGCCTATTTATTACGGGCTTATGTTTATATTTGCAATAGAGAACAGACGGGGCAAAACCGCCTTGTAACAAAAAGCTAGAGGCTGATGAAAAAAATTCTTATTTCACTGTGTGTTGTAGTAGGGAGCCACACAGTTTACGGGCAGCGCGATCACCAGTTTGACGCGGCAGACCGATTATTCGTTGAAGGTAAAGAGTTGTTTAATTTGAAAAATTATGCGGGCTGTATAGACAAGTTGCAAGCTTATAAAACAAAGGCAACTGATGCAGACCTGATCCAAGAGGCTGATTATATGTTGGTCGCGGCCGCATTTGAACAGGGACGCGCTAATGCGGACCTCTTACTAAAAGAATTTCTCGACACCTATCCCGATACCCGTCACGAACCTGTCGCCAATTTTATGATTGCGTCGATACATTTTGATCGCGAAGAGTATGAAAAGGCAATCTTCTGGTTTAACCGGTCAGACATCGACCAGTTAGGAACAGAACAGCAGGAAGCTTATTCTTTCCGCTTAGCCTATTCTTTATTACAGCAGGGAGAAAAAGATCAGGCGCGGAATTATTTTGCCAGAATCCAGCAAATCGGCAAGACCTACCATACGGCGTCTGCTTATTATGTGGCTTATCTTGATTATGCTGACGGAAATTATGATAAAGCATTGTCCGGATTCGCCAAGCTGAAAGACAAGAAAGAGTTTGGCTTACAGGCTCAATATTACACCACGCAAATTTATTTCATTCAAAACAAGTTCGACCGTGTAATAAAAGAGGGCGAAGCTTTATTAAGTGCCTATCCGAACGAATCAAATAATAATGAAGTACACCGAATTATCGGTAACTCGTATTACCGCCTTGGAGATCAGAATAAAGCAGCGGATCATTTATCTAAATATGTATCAACAACAAGCAATCCTTTGCGCGGCGATCTGTATATATTAGGTGTTTGCTATTTTAATAAAAACAATTACAACAGCGCGACGGATATGCTGGGGCGCGTAGTAACAAAGAGTGATGAGTTAACTCAGAATGCTTATTTATACCTTGGGCATAGCTATCTTAAACTGAATGACAAAAACAACGCGCGGATGTCTTTTGAAGCTGCCGCTACGGCAAACTTTGACAAGCAGGTAAGAGAAGTTGCCTTGTATAATTACGCCGTGCTTCTTCATGAAACGGCTTTTTCAGGTTTTGGTGAATCAGTAACTGTTTTTGAAGATTTTCTGAATGATTTTCCGAATTCAAAATACAATGATCAGGTGAACGATTACCTGACCGAAGTTTATCTGACAACTAAAAATTACAAAGCAGCGCTTACTTCGATTGACAAAATCAATCGTCCGGGAACAAAAATACTTGAGGCAAAACAAAATGTGCTATTCCAATTAGGAACACAGGCGTTTACCAATATGAACCTGGATGAAGCCGATGATTATTTCAATAAAGCGATAGCACTCGGCAACTATAATCAGGAAGCTCGCAACGACGCTTATTTCTGGAGAGGCGAAACAGCCTACCGGAAAGGATCTTTTGCTAAAGCCGCTGCCGATTACAATACGTATCTGAATAATACCCGTCTACGCGACACGGATATGTATGCTTTGGCTTATTATAACTTAGGATATAGCTATTTCAAGCAAAATCAATACAATGACGCTTTATCTCGCTTCCGCCAATACGTAGGGTTAGAAAAAAATCAACAAGCGGCATCTCACGCTGATGCCTATAATCGTATAGGAGACTGTTTGTTCTATAACAGACAATTCGCAGATGCCGAGGCAGCTTATTCCCGTGCCGCTTCTCTTCAACCTTCAGCCGGCGATTATGCTGTTTACCAGCGTGGATTCCTGATGGGTCTACAGAAGGATTACCGGGGTAAAATTAAAGCCATGGATCGTTTAATAAGCGATTATCCGCAATCACAATATGTAGATGATGCCCTGTTTGAAAAAGGACGCGCTTATGTGATGCTGGAAGAAAGCAAAGGGGCTTCCGAAGCGTTCAATTCATTGATCAGCACTTTTCCGCAAAGCAGTCTTGCCCGTAAGGCAGGTGTTCAGTTGGGTTTGCTTTACTACAATGACAACCAACTGGATAAAGCGGCAACCGAATATAAAAAGGTAATAAACAACTACCCCGGTAGTGAAGAAGCAAAAGTTGCTATTCAAGACCTGAAGTCTGTTTATATCGATATGAATGATATAAGTTCATACGCGGCTTATGTTAACTCTTTAGGTGGCAACACACGCTTTGAAGTAAGCGAACAAGACTCGCTGACTTACATCGCGGCCGAAAAGCTCTTTATGCGCGGCGACAATACCGGTGCAAAAAGAAGTCTTGAGAATTATCTGCAAACTTTCCCTGAAGGCGCATTTAGTTCAAGTGCTAATTATTACCTGGGTTCAATCGCGTTTTCACATAAAGAGTACGATCAGGCCATTCGTTTATTTGAGAAAGTGCTGGATAGTGGTGATCTGAAGTTCCGCGAAGAGGCATTAGCCCGCAAAGCGGAAATCGAATATTTGGAAAAAGACTATACCGAAGCATTAGAAAGCTTCAAAACACTTCTTGTAATAGCTGAAAAGCCGGAAAACAAGCAAGCAGCCAGTCTTGGTTTAATGCGAAGTGCTCAATATACAAACCAACCATTAGAAGCATTACAGGCAGCTAACCAATTACTTGAAGACCCCAAACTATCACCCGAAGTGCAAACCGAGGCCCGTTATATTCGTGCGAAAGCTTACATTGCCCAGAAACAAGAAAAGAAAGCACTGCCCGACCTTCAGGTGCTGAGCAAAGACACCCGTACGATACAAGGAGCAGAGTCTAAATATTTATTGGCGCAACTGTACTTCAATAATAACGAAGGAGATAAGGCTGAGAAAGAATTGATGAACTTCATTGAAAACGGAACTCCTCACCAATACTGGCTGGCTCGCGGATTCATTCTGCTCGCGGATGTTTACATTAGTCGTGACGATGATTTCCAGGCAAGACAATACCTGACCAGTTTGCAGAATAACTACAAAGGACAGGATGATATTATTGATATGATTGAAGACAGATTGGGTAAACTAAAGAAATAAATGAAAGCGATGAAGACGATATATAATGTAAAGGCATTATGCGTGGTAACAATGTTTGCCGTCGCAGGAACGATACAGGCGCAGGATGATAATTTGAAACGGGAATTAACGCTTGAACGTGAATATGACCCATCTGTACAGGATGCCAACAAGGTAAATACACTTCCGGATGTAAAGCAACCCGAAATTCAGAAAAAAGCGATCAGCTATTCAACCCAAACAGTTCCGACCGATCCTGAAGCAGAAATAAGCCTTCTGCCTTCCGGAAAAATAATGACAGATATTCTGTATAACAAAAACCGGGGGTATCTAAATGCCGGAGCAGGAACGAATCTGAATATTAATGGTGATTTCGGATATCATTTCCTCAATACGGACAAAGACCAGTTAAACCTCTTCTTTTCTCACCGCTCAAGTAGTGGAAAGCACGAATACTTACAAGGTGAAAAACTGAAACAAAAAGTGCATCTGAACGATAACCTGGGCGGTTTGAATTATATGCATAATTCCGGTAAAGCCAGTATGAAGCTGGGGGCCCGTTACGGATATAGCGCATTTAACTATTTCGGATATAATGAAAGCATAGGGCTTACTTCGCCCGCAACATTTGGCATAGACACCAAACAGGTAAATCAGCAAATCGGATTTAATGCGGGAGTAGAGTCTCACGAAGGAGCGCCTTTAGGCTACTTATTGGAAATCGACTACACCAATTTTTCGCACAAGTACGGTTTGTCTGAAGATATCGACGGCATAAAAGAAAATACGATTGGTGTAAAAGGCGGAATGAATGCGCTTTTCGGTGGTAATCAGCAAATCGGAGTGTTCGGAAAATTGGAATTTCTGAATTACAGTCTCCCTACCCTACCTTCAGGCTATCTACCCGAACTTGAGTTTGAAAACCATGCTGAGATTACTCTTTCGCCCTATTATAAAGTAGAAGGAGACATTTGGAAGATCAAGTTAGGGGCTAATGTTATGTTTATTACCGGAAATCACGATAAAGTATTCGCTTCGCCTAATATTGCGGCAGATGTAACGATTGCAGACAAAACGGTGCTTTACCTGAACGCAGACGGAAAAATCCAATCCAACAGTGCTTATGAGCTTTCACTTCGGAACCGTTATGTAAATCCTTGGTTTGATGTGCGTCCTTCACGAACTTGGTTAGATAGCAAAGTTGGTTTGAAGAGCGGCGTTGCTCCGGGATTCTGGTTTGATGTATTCGCCGGTTATAAAGCAACAGATGATGATATTTTATTTATTCAGACTGTTGAAGACAGCTATATTAACTATAGCATTTCCGATTATTATAATACAAAACTCCTCTTTGCCGGTGCCGAATTAAAATACAATTATCAAAACGTATTTGAATTCTCGCTTAAAGGAGTGTTTAACAATTGGGATGTTAAGGAAACATCTTCATGGGAAGGTGGTCCTGCTCCAAAATTTGAAGCTTATGGTCGTCCGAAAACGGAGGTAACCGCGTTAATCGATGTGCGTCCGGTAGAAAAGCTAACGGTAAGTGCCAAATATTATCTTGGAACAGGAAGAAAAACAGTGCAATACAAGTTGAGTCAATGGGATCCGATTGATATGAAAAACATCAACGAACTGAATGTAACAGGTCTTTACAACATTACATCGAATGTCGGTGTATATGGACAGTTGAATAATCTGTTATTTCAGAAATACGATTTGCTGCACGGCTATCCGGCTCAAGGATTTAACGCGATGGTCGGTGTAAATATAAATTTCTGACCCTGATTATAAAACAAAAAAGCCCGCTACAAACGGGCTTTTTTGTTTTAATGATTATACATATCTTTATTGTAGAATTCCATTATTTTCATCAGCATAGCATGTGCCTGCTTTGCCGGGCTTTCCGGATTAAGTTCTATCGCATTAAGGTAACTGTTCAAAGCCTGCCTGAAATCGCCTTTTTTACTGTATGCGTTACCTCTGAGAAAATAAGCTTCGTCTGATTCCGGATGTTGTATCAGATAATCATTCAGTAGAAGAATAACCTCCTCGAACTCTCCTTCCGCTATCATTTTTTTTAATTTATCCATCTTGTCATTCTCCGATTATTTAGTCACAAAAGTAGTTTATATACCGATAAAAGTATTTGTTTGAAGAAGCAAAATACCGTTTTTTTTATTTTCTATACTTCCTTACGTTAATTATTTATGTATGTTTGCACTCGATTTCAAACAAGAATGAATGAGAATATGCAGAAAAACCTGGTAATAGTCGAATCCCCGGCCAAAGCAAAGACAATAGAGAAGTTCCTTGGAAAAGATTTCAAAGTAATGTCCAGTTACGGTCATATACGAGATTTGAAAACAAAGGAATTTAGTATTGATTTTGATAACAATTACGCACCCGAATATGTGGTTCCAACAGATAAGAAAAAGCTTGTTTCCGAGTTAAAATCAGAGGCTAAAAAGGCAGATATGGTATGGCTCGCTTCCGATGAAGACCGTGAAGGAGAAGCTATTTCCTGGCATTTGGCAGAAGTACTCAAGCTTGATCCCAAGAAGACAAAGCGTATTGTTTTTCACGAAATCACAAAAAATGCTATTCTGCATGCGATTGAAACTCCCCGTGAAGTAAATATTGATTTGGTGAATGCGCAGCAAGCACGCCGTGTACTGGATAGAATTGTAGGATTTGAACTTTCGCCTATTCTTTGGCGGAAAATTAAACCCGCCTTGTCTGCCGGTCGCGTTCAATCTGTTTCTGTGCGTTTGATTGTTGAGCGGGAAAGAGAAATCAATAACTTCGTATCTGAAGCGTCATTCCGGGTTATCGCGACTTTCATCCTTCCGGACGGTTCTACTTTGTTAAAAGCAGAACTTAACAAACGTTTGAAGAATAAAGAAGAAGCACACGCGTTTTTGCAGGATTGTAAAGACGCGTCGTTTGTAATTGAAGACATTACGACTAAACCGGTTAAGAAAACACCTGCAGCTCCATTTACAACATCTACCTTACAACAAGAGGCTGCTCGTAAACTTGGTTTTTCTGTTTCACAGACAATGATGATTGCACAACGCCTTTATGAATCCGGGTTTATCACTTATATGCGTACCGACTCGGTTAATCTGAGTGATTTAGCTTTAGGCACTTCAAAAGAAGCAATCATCAATACCTATGGAGAAAAATATTATAAATTCCGCCAGTACCATACAAAGAGTAAAGGTGCGCAGGAAGCTCACGAAGCAATCCGTCCGACTTTTATAGCCAACTCAGACGTTAGCGGAAGTGCGCAAGAAAAGAAACTTTATGATCTGATCCGCAAACGTACGATTGCTTCTCAAATGGCAGATGCGGAATTAGAACGAACAACTATATCTGTATCTATTTCGGGTAAAAAAGAAAAGTTTACAGCCACTGGAGAAGTTATCACCTTCGATGGATTTCTTTTGGTGTATCGTGAAGATAACGATGACGAACACCACGAAAAAGAAGAAAATGGCATCCTGCCTCCGGTTAAGGTAAAGGAAGTATTAACCGCTCAGGACATTGTAGCTACCGAACGTTTTACACAACGCCCTCCTCGTTATACAGAAGCCAGTTTGGTACGTAGTCTGGAGGAATTAGGAATAGGACGTCCTTCTACTTATGCCCCCACAATTCAGACCATTCAAAACAGAGAATATGTTTTGAAAGGAGACAAAGAAGGTGTTGAACGTAAATATAACGTGATCACACTGGCCAAAGGAAGCATCAAAGAAATAGAGAAAAAAGAAATTGCAGGAGCCGACAGAAACAAACTTATTCCAACGGATATAGGTATTGTAGTAAATGACTTTTTGATGGAATATTTCCCGGCTGTAATGGATTACAACTTCACAGCCAGCGTTGAAAAAGAATTTGACGTAGTTGCTGAAGGCGAAATGAAATGGACGGACGTAATCGATAAATTCTATAAATTCTTCCACCCGATTGTTGAAGAAACAACGGCTATCAAAACAGAACATAAAGTAGGAGAACGCGAGTTAGGTATTGACCCGAAAAGTGGAAAGCCTGTTTTTGTAAAGATAGGTCGTTACGGTCCACTTGCTCAGATAGGACAGGCTAATCCCGAAGACAAAACAGCCCCTAAGCCTCAATTTGCTTCTCTGATGAAGAATCAGTCTATCGAAACAATAACGCTTGAGGAAGCACTTAAACTATTTGATCTGCCCCGTACTATCGGAGAGTTTGAAGAGAGTGAAATGGTTGCGGCAATAGGCCGGTTCGGACCATTTATACGTCACGCAGGAAAGTTTGTGTCTATTCCTAAAACACTTGATCCGCTTTCAATCACCGAAGAAGAAGCGATTGAATTGATCAAAGAAAAGCGAGAAAAAGAGGAGAAACGCAATATAAAGAAGTTTGACGAAGAACCGGAAATGGAGATTCTCAATGGACGCTTTGGTCCGTATATTGCCTTTAAAGGTAAAAACTACAGACTTCCAAAGTCTGTAACCAAACCCGAAGAACTCACACTCGAGGAATGTAAAAAAATAGTAGAATCCACAGCAGATAAACCTGCAGCAAAAAAGCGGACTGCCAAAAAGAAATCCTGATCAATGAAATCAGTATAAAAAAAATAGAGAGGATGTCTCCGAGGGCATTCTCTCTTTTTATTTCTCAAAGACGTGCTTTGCAGAATTACGTTGATTACTCCTGTTGTTATTTCTTAAATAAAGAAGCAATCCAAAGTAGCAAAACGGCACCAACAGTAGAAGTTACTAAACTGCCTACAATACCGGTTGTCGATAGTCCTAAAAGACCGAAAACCCAACCTCCTAACACACCACCGACAATACCCAACAAAAGGTTCACTACTATACCAAAACCACCACCACGCATAATCTTACCGGCTAAATAACCGGCAACAATTCCAATTAAAATATACCAAATAAATCCCATACAAATATAATGTTTGTTTACTATAGAACAGATGGCCCTATTTAAAGTTCAATAAAAAATACATCCTTATATTTTCCCGAAAAATTCAACGCGAAAAGCAACATTTATCTTGATATTATGAAACAAGTTGATACAAAACAAAAAAGAAATCTATCAAAAACTCAAATTAACGGAAAATGAACGACATTTTAAGGCTGTTATGATTTAGATTCCTTAATCACACAATAAGAGAGGGTATTCTTTGCTGTGAATACCCTCAATGAAATAAATTTTTCTTAGCTAAACAGTACTACTAATTTCGTTGATTAGTTTAGTATAATTTTTTGAGTTTGTGTATAGTAGAATTCGCTCGATTTATTTGATCGAACACCAATACGTACGAATAAATAATCAGTCGATGATATTTCTTTAGGCAAAACAGCAATCATTTCAAATTCCTGACCTAATATTATTGATTCAACATCAGCGTTTACAACATATTCATGTTTATTCTGATCTGTCAATATATTTTTCCCCAAAAATAGACGAACTTCAGCCAAGTTTGATTCTTGAACAATTTTATCGACAATGAATTTTGCAGAAATATTTCCTGAACTATTTTTTTGAAAACTCTCATTCCGTACAATTAAGTATGGTATTACTTCAATATCTTTGATCGTATTTCCTTTCACGTCTATAATTACAGTATCATTTGATTGAGGTTCCCATGGCGCTCCAGAAAGTCTTACCAACTTATATTTTCCGTTGAATAATGCTGCTGAATAACTACCGTCATGTGCAATATAAACTGGAATTTTTGTGTATAATGCATGTCCACTTTCCCAAAGTTCTAACTGTGGTCCATTGGTACGTACACCTACAGGATTTCCTTGAAATACTACCTTGCCAGTCAACATAGCCTTTGGTTGATCAAAATCGTCATATTCACAACTTGTTAATGTTATAAATATTAATACAATGATATTTATAAATTTTGTTTTCATATCTTTCTTGTTTTAATGAAATGGATTTTTAATAAGTTTAGGATTATTATCCAACACTTTCTGTTCGATTGATGAATAATAGTTTGCCGGTCTGAAAAACCTAGCTTTTTTAAATCTAGTCGGTTTCATTCTTTCAAAAATATATTTACCATCATTCTCATGTCCAGGTCTGCAAATTCTATAAGGATATAACCCATGAACTACTGCATTTACATCAGAATCTTGCCCGTTTAATATCTTATCTGCAATTCTCCAACGTTTTAAATCAAAGAAACGATGATCTTCGAAAGCAAGTTCCACACGACGTTCATTCTGTATAATATCAATAGTAAGGTCTTCAATACTATTTGCAGGAAATCCTCCATGCTTTTCTCTTATAGTATTAATATAATCTTTCGATTTTGGCAACCCTAACTCAAAAGCAGCCTCTGCTGCATTTAAGTAGATTTCTCCTAAACGGAACCAAACCCACCAATTTGATGCCAAGCTCGGACGAACGCCATCCTGCGCATTCTCACTGACATATTTGCGAATATAAAACCCAGTATTACTTACGTACTGATCATTGTCTCTGGGACCATCAAATCCGGTAAGCGTTTTTCCATCATCATAAATAGTTCCCAAATCTCCTACTCTGAAACTATATCTGTCATTTTCCCAAACAGCTACCCCTGCTTGTATATCTACGGTTTGTGAACGAAAATTACTTCCAGGATAAACCACTGTGCCGTATAAACGCATATCTTTATTAGCAAATATGTCAGACATATTTTCATAAGCGATATAATTCCCGACAGCGTCTTTATCTCGTAAAGTTCCTTTACTCCCGTCAAGATAATCAAAACACTCAACAAGACTTAAAGAAGGGCTTAACATTGAAGAGCCTTCAATATCTGATCTAAAACTCCTGACCACATTTTCATAAGTAAAACCATGCACTTTACCGGTCATGAAATCTTTTGCAAAAATGACTTCTGATACAGATTTATCCATAAATAATTTATAAAAACTTTCACCTTTTGAAACTCCTACCGGATTATAAAGGGTATATTCGGAAGAAGCGATAATAGCCTCCGAAGCCGTTAATGATTTTTGATAATATTCATTAGCTCTATCTTCCGGTATGCCAATTTCACCACCAGGAGTTGATATAGGGGCTCCCATCTGACTGTTATATTTTGCAATTGAAGCGGCGTAAAGCATAACCCTACTTTGTAATGCAAGAGCTGTGTATTTATTTGCGCGTGTTCTACTTCCTTGTGTTTGAATAAAATCATCTTGAATTATTTGTATTTCATCGTAAATAAAATCATATATTTCAGCCTCTTTTGCTCGTGGCATTTGTAAGGATGTAGGATCACCACTACCGTCATAAATCAACTGTGTAGTTACAAGAGGTACTCCTCCCATACGTTTTACCAATTCAAAATAAACATATGCTCTAAGGAATCGAAACTCTGCTTTAAATTGTTTTTTCTGTAAATCAGTTAATTTTTGGCTATACAACTCCATATTCTCCATTGCCAGATTGATATCGCGAATAAATTTATAATCCCAATAACGACCATAATCGTCAGCATAGTTAAAATCATTTCGTGAATTCTGGTCCACATGACCAGACCACATCGCATCATCTAATTCAGCATTAGTTCCTGTATTAAAAACTCCTGCTAATTGTGGAAGTCTATCATAATAGTTTGCCAAAAGTCCTAAAATCATATTCGGATCATTCCATAATTGTTCATCTGTTATACGGTCTTTTGGTGTTCTCTGCAGCCAAGAATCTTCATTACAACAAGTGAAGTGACCTATGACCATAAATGAAATCAATATATATAAAATTTTATTTTTCATAATTGTATGCTTTTAAAATGTCACATTAAATCCGACCATAAATGTTTTTTGTTGAGGATAAACAACAGCAGCTCTTGCTTCTATTTCCGGATCTATCTCATATTCACTCATATTGTCAATACAAAACAGATTAGATGCGCTTACATATACTCGTAGTCTTGAAATACCAACTTTATTAATAACTTTCTTAGGTAAATTATAACCAAACTCAAGGTTTTTCAATCGTAAGAAACGAACATCTTTTAACCAGAAATCACTATTTCTTCCATTATTAACACTGGTTCCTTTTCTAATGGCCGGGTATTTTCCCGGAATCCATTCGCTATTAGAGTCATAAGGATCTGCGCGATGCCAACGGTCTTCAAGAAGATAAGCTGGAGAATTACCGCCGGCATGGAACGGATTCCTTAATTCATAATCTTGACACCAAGACTGCATGGAAGCTCCAGCAAAATCCATATTTAAATCAAAATCTCTCCACTGCAATCCAATATGCCCACCATAACTAAGCATTGGAGCCCATCCTGTTGGATAACCAATAGGTCTTTCATCCATACTATTAATCACACCGTCACCATTCACATCTTTATAAATGATATCTCCCGGAAGTTGCGTTCTATTATTCTGTCCATCATTATCAATAGGATAATTTCGGATCTCTTCTTCAGATTGGAAACGACCTATAGCCTGATACCCCCACCAGATACCTCCCCAACGATCTTCTATTGAATATCGATATTCATTCCAGGAATTTCCAAAACGAGGTTTATACGTTTCAATATTTCTAAAACGCGAATATGTAAAGTTTGCACCAATCGTATAATCAAGTTCTCCAATTTCATCCGAATATGAAATCATACCTTCAAGACCTCTATAAGCATTTTTATTTAGATTTTCGTTTGGAAGATCATAACCTACTTCACTTGGAAGTAATACGTCATAACGGGCAGCCGGTATTCCTGATATAATTTTCGTAAATAAATCTGATGATACAGACAATTTATTATCAAAAAATTTCATATCTACTCCCAAATTATACATTGTATTTTTCTCCCACGACAAATTAGTCACAGGCATGCCTCGTGGTTTTAATCCAATTACATAATCACCGTCAAGCACGGCACCTCCGCTGTTATAATCATATCCTCCAATATAACCGAACATATTTACTCCTGCTTCACTACCAGTCTGACCAACTGAACCTCTAAGCTTCAAATCTGATATAACTTTTTTTATATTTAAGAAAAATGTCTCATCAGATATTCTCCATCCGGCAGAAACACCCGGAAAAAAGCCCCAACGTTTTCCCGGAGCATATAAGTATGAAGCATCATATCTGGCAAGAAATTCAAGCATATATTTATCTCTATAACTGTAGTTAAGACGAGCAATATAACCAGATCTTGCCTCATAATTCCAACCTTCTCCATATCCTGTAAGCTCAGGTAGTGTTTTAAACGGAATGTAGTTATTTGTGGGAGCTGTATTAGACCATTTCGTTGATCTGTCATAATCGGATCTTTCATAAGCAAACACAGTCGATAAGTTATGATCACCGAATGATTTTGTATAGTTTAATTGAAACTGCCCATAGCGTGCTAATACATTTGCATCTGCCTCATATCTCCATCTTGCACTCTGACCTCCTCCTAGGTTATATGTATCTGAGATTTTATCATATGTATAGAAATCATATGAATATTGAAATCCATTAAAATCAAGATGTGTATAATTATGAGAATAAGTAAACTTTGCTGACAAGCCGAAATCAAATTTGTACTCTCCGTATAAATTAATATTAATGTTTTTCGTAAAATTGTCTTTATACCCTGCAATATCCCTACTAAAAAGAGCTGGGTTCAAATCAGGTCTATTCGGAATAGCATTCATATACTGAGGGTTATCGTTGGCATATGGACCATATGTAGGAATACTACTAAATAGTGATAAAATAGAAGAAAAATAACCATCACCACCCGGAAGTCCTACATCTCTTGTATCTTCCATTCTCGCACTTGTTTGTGTTCCAATCGTAAGCCTCTTATTTATCATAGTTTCAATATTAACCTGTAAGTTAGTTCTCTTATAATCAAAATCCTTCATCATTGCTTCTTGTCCTGTATGAGCGAGCGAAATATAATAGTTAGAACGCTTTGATCCTCCTGTAATGTTTGCATTGATATTATATTGTGGTACATTTTTTCGCATAATAATATCGTAATAATCATAGCTTTTATATCCCTCTTCTGTTCCATTCATCCATTTGTCAAGTTCTTCTCTAGAGTATAATCTACTTGGGTCTTTTCCGTCATTTTGTTCAGCCTCAACCAAGCCTCTCACATACTGTCCGGCATTAGCTAATTGAGGAAACCGAGTCAGGTTTTGCCATCCATAATGTCCATTTACATTGACACTCACTTTGTCCTCTTTTAATCCTCTCTTTGTGGTAACCAGAACTACACCATTAGCAGCACGCAAACCATATACGGATGCCGAAGCATCCTTTAGTATTGATATACTTTCAATATCTTCCAAACTCAATGCATTAAAAGCATCTTCTCCAGATACGTTAGATGTACCTAACCAGTCCCTACCAGTAGCTCCTCCATAAGGAATGCCGTCAATCACAAACAATGGCTTGCCCATATTTCGTATTTCTACATTTATTCCTCGACCTGGACGTGAATCAATTGCTCTGGTTGACACACCAGCCATTTTACCACTGAGTGCACCAGCAGTAGTAGTAGAAGAAGATCTCGCTATAGCTTCTGAATTAACACTACTGATAGCTGTTGTTACACGTCTCTTTGACTGAGATCCATAACCTACAACAATTACTTCTTCAAGAGCTTCGGTATCTTCTAACAATGTAACATCAATGACTTTTCTCCCGTTGATATTAATCTCTTGAGAAGCATAGCCAATATAAGTAAACACAATAGTTTTTTCTCCTTGTACATCCAATGTGTACATTCCATTTAGGTCGGTTATTGTACCTGTACCCGGCAAGTCTTTAACAACAACGTTTACTCCGATCAAAGGATCACCAATCTGATCAATCACTTTTCCGGAAACGATCTGACTTTGTGATAATACAGCATAGTTTTCTGTAAAAACTAATAGAAATGCTAACAAAAAACCATACCACTTGTGTGGTTTTAATACATGTTTTCTCATAAAACAACAGCATTTAAGGTTAATAATTAATGAAAAAATAATAGAAAATAAATGTTTGTATTTATTAACTTGAATTAGAAGCTACCATTATAGATAGCTTATTCTCCTTATTACTTTCTGTATTAAATTGAATAGTTAATCTTTTATTATGGTTTACTCTAACAGTTAAGGAATTCACGTAAAAGAGCAAATACTATGTAAAATGATATCTTAATACTATTTGTTAATTCAGTACAATTAATTTAGTGGTATTGTCACAAGTGTTTCCAGGTAATCTAATGCTAAGTTTCCCGATTTTATGGTTGACAATCTGAATACGTTTCAAAGTTTTAGTTACATCATTATACCCTCCATTAGTGTTTGGTATTTCAGTATTTTCTCCAACCAATAACTCACCATATAAATTTAGTACCATTTGAACTTTCTGTTGAACATAGATAATTAACAGACAAAATAACAAAAGCAAGCATGTCCATAGTTGTCGAAGTTTATTCATAATATTATAAATTAAGATTTAACAAATAAAAGAGTATATCATACACGCATTTGGCAAATGTAAATAAAACACTTTTATATTTATATTTTTTTTGTACTTATTTTTTTGATTAATTGTACATTTAACATTTAAGTTATTTTTTATAGTTCTAGGTAAAAAGAATACAAAACCAACCTTAACATATTCAACTTAAAAAGGAACCACCATTTATTGTGTCTTTTCTGTTCATTGGTATTTGTTATTAGGTGTAACTATTTTGATATATGGACAGTACAAACGCTGGGATTATTTTGGTTTTGGAAAGAAGCGTTCCATGCCAATGCTTCCGTGGTTTAACTAACTACACTTGGAATTTTGGGAACGCTGTGGGCGGCTTAAGTCATTTCATTATCTGATACTGGCAAGTTTGAGTGTGTCGATCCAGTTGTAGCCTACGCCATCGTTTTAATGGGATACTTCATTTTTTAGATAGGCATGTATCGCATCGGCTGCTTTGTGTCCGGAGGCCATTGCGCGTACAACCAGACTTGCACCGGTGGTTGCATCGCCACAGGCAAATACTTTATTTATTGCTGTACGCCCCTGCTTGTTAACGACAATATTTTTACGCGCATCAGTAGCCAGAGATAATTCGGCAACGAGTCCTTCTTGTTCCGGATGCATAAAGCCCATGGACAGGAAAACAAGGTCAACCTCAATAACTTCTTTCTTTCCGGTTAGTCGCATTTCCGGACGTCCGCCTGTGGCTGGTGTTATCCACTCAACTTCTTCTACTTCAACGGCACGAAGCATATTGCGTTCACCTATAAATCGGTTTGTTGCAATATTCCAACGACGTTCACAACCTTCTTCATGACTGCTGCTTGTTTTCAACACGTTTGGATACATTGGCCATGGAGTGGCGGCATTATGTTTTACAGGAGGTTTGGGCATAATCTCAATTTGCATAATGCTTTTTGCTCCGTGACGGTTGGAAGTGCCTACACAATCGCTGCCCGTATCACCACCACCAATTATCAACACACGTTTATCTTTGGCATTGATCTGATTTTTCGACGGCACGGAGATTCCTTCCAATACCCTGTTTTGCTGACCAAGAAACTCCATAGCAAAATGAATTCCTTTCAGGTTTCGACCTTCAATGGGTAAGTCGCGGGCAACTTCTGCTCCAATGGCAACGCATACAGCATCAAAACGACTGACTACTTCGGCCGCAAGAATCTCTTTTCCCACCATCGTATTGGTTTTGAAAATTATTCCTTCGGTCGTCATTAAGTCAATACGGCGTTGCACAATTTTTTTTGAGAGTTTAAAATTAGGTATACCAAAGCGTAGCAGTCCTCCGGGCAACTCGTCTTTTTCAAAAACAGTAACTGTATATCCCTTTCTATTCAATTGATTAGCTACGACCAAACCGGCAGGACCACTACCGATAACAGCTACTGTTTTGCCGTTGCGTGGGGGGATTTCTACTTCCACAAAGCCTTCTCTAAAAGCTGCCTCGGCGATTGAGGCTTCATTCTCACGAATGGTAACAGGCTCGTCGGCACTCAGTTGGAGCACACAACTTTTTTCGCACGGAGCCGGACATATACGTCCGGTAAATTCCGGAAAATCGCAAGTGAGTGATAATACATGGTAGGCTTCTTTCCATCTACCTTGATAGAGCAACTCCTGCCATTCGGGCTGCTTATTGCCCACCGGACAGGCCCAATGGCAAAAAGGTATACCGCAATCCATACACCGTGACGCTTGTTTACGACGGTCGCTTGTGTTAAGTGTTTGTTCTACTTCGCTGTAATCTTCTATCCGTTCCAATACCGGACGATAACCGGCTTCCTGCCGGGGTATATATATAAATGCTTTCGGATTTCCCATTTTACAAGACAATTAAACTGTGATTAATAATCGCGTTGCACTTCTGCTATTTTTTGCTGCAACCTCTTCATCTGTTCTTCCTGTAGAACGTTCTTGTATTCAATCGGTGTGATCTGAATAAACTCATGCAGATACGTATTCCAATTGTCTAACAGCTGACCAGCCAGCTGACTACCTGTGTAGTGGTAATGCTTACGAATAAGTCCAAGCAACTCTTTTCGGGCAGCACTTTCTTCGATAAGTGAAAGTTCCACCATCTCCATATTGCAGTAGTAATCAAAGTCGCCTGCCCGGTTCCAAACATAAGCTACTCCCCCACTCATCCCGGCGGCAAAATTCCTTCCGGTGGCGCCTAATACCACGACGCGCCCTCCGGTCATATACTCGCAGCAGTGGTCGCCTACGCCTTCTACAACAGCTATTGCACCACTGTTTCTCACGCAAAACCGTTCTCCTACACGCCCGTTAATATAAACTTCACCGCTTGTGGCACCATATAACAATGTGTTTCCTGCAATTGTGTTTTTCTCGGCCACAAATGTAGACCGGATAGGCGGCATCAGACTGATGCGACCTCCACTAAGCCCCTTACCAAGATAATCGTTCGATTCACCTTCCAAACAGAAGTGTACACCATGTGCAAGAAACGCACCGAAGCTCTGTCCGGCCGAACCTTTAAATTTAATATTAAGCGTATCGTCCGGAAGACCGGTATTACCGTATCGTTTTGCGATCTCTCCGGAAAGCATAGCACCTACTGATCGTTCCGTGTTTTTAATTGTATAATTGAGCGAAATTTCCTGTAGAGAATCAAGTGCAGGCAAAGCCTGACGGATAATTGTCCGGTCTTTCACTTCGTCGATTTGGTGTACCTGTTTTACGGTTTTGCGAATAGCGTTTATTTTTCCTTCTTCGGGGAAATATAATAACCGTTTGAAATCGAGCAAATCGTGCTTCGTAATGCCGCCGGACGATTTGCGTTCAATCAACTCGGTATGACCGATAATCTCATCCAGTTTGGTATAACCCATTTCGGCAAGATGTTCACGAACTTCTTCAGCAAGGAAGTTGAAGAAGTTCACCAGATATTCCTGCTTGCCAAGAAAACGCTTGCGCAACTCTTCATCTTGAGTTGCCACTCCGACCGGACAGGTGTTCATGTGGCATTTACGCATCATCACACACCCCAACACGATCAGTGCAGAAGTGGCAAAACCAAATTCTTCGGCTCCGAGTAATGCCATCAGCACAATGTCACGTCCGGTCTTTAGCTGACCATCCGTTTGAAGGCGCACCTGTCCGCGCAAATTATTCATCACCAGCGTTTGTTGTGATTCGGAAAGTCCCAGTTCAGGCGGCAATCCGGCATAACGGATTGAACTGACCGGAGAGGCTCCCGTACCACCTTCCGCACCGGAAATGATCACACGGTCGGCTTTGGCTTTTGCCACCCCGGCGGCAATCGTTCCTACTCCACTTTCTGAAACAAGTTTCACACTGATTTCTGCTTGCGGATTCACGTTTTTAAGATCGAAAATCAGTTGAGCTAAATCTTCTATAGAATAGATATCATGGTGCGGTGGCGGTGAAATCAAAGAGATACCCGGTATTGAATGTCTTGTACGGGCAATAATATCATTTACTTTATAGCCGGGTAGCTGTCCACCTTCTCCGGGTTTAGCTCCCTGT
Source organism: Massilibacteroides vaginae (assembly GCF_900178525.1). Taxonomy (GTDB): domain Bacteria; phylum Bacteroidota; class Bacteroidia; order Bacteroidales; family Tannerellaceae; genus Massilibacteroides; species Massilibacteroides vaginae. The sequence goes on along the minus strand of NZ_FXDJ01000008.1, from coordinate 151,985 downwards.
GCTATTTTTATTTGAATTTCGTCTGCATTAACTAAATATTCAGTAGTTACACCGAACCTGCCGGAAGCAACCTGTTTGATAGCAGATCGCAACGACAAACCGTCCTCACGAAGTTTATAACGTTCAGGATCTTCGCCTCCTTCGCCAGTATTACTCTTTCCGTGAATACGATTCATAGCAAGCGCCATCGTTTCGTGAGCTTCTTTACTGATAGAACCATAACTCATGGCACCTGTCACAAAACGTTTCATAATCTCATAAGCAGGCTCTACCTTTTCCAACGGAACAGGTTTGCCTTTCTTTATAGTCAGAAAATCACGCAGAAAAATAGGTTCTTCTTTGTCATTCACTATGGCGGTATATTCTTTAAACTTTTTATAGCTGCCCAAGCGAGTGGCTAATTGTAATGTAGAGATTGTTTCCGGGTTCCACGCATGTTTCTCTCCATCCAACCGATAACTGTAAATTCCTTTATGCTCAAGCATATCATGCAAAGGTACATCATAGGCTTCGTAATGCATACGAGCAATATCCGTTGCCAGTTCCTCCAACCCGATTCCACCCACATTGCTGGTCGTTCCACCGAAGTACGCCCTACTTAGCTCTCTGCTCAGTCCTACTGCTTCGAATAATTTGGCACCCCGATAACTACGGATCGTGCTAATTCCCATCTTACTCATTACTTTATAGAGACCTTTGCAGAGGGACTTGATATAGTTTTTTTCAGCAGTGCCGTAATTCATCTGGATTTCATTCTTTTTAACGACATCATCCAATATTGCAAATGCCATATAAGGATTGACCGCACTTGCTCCGAATCCGAGCAACAAAGCAGCATGCATTACCTCACGCAAGTCGCCACTCTCAACGATTAAAGCTGTCTGCACCCGTTTCTGCACAGCAATCAAATGATGATGCACGGCACTTACGGCAAGTAGTGAGGGAATTGGCGCATGTGTTTCGTCAACATCTTTATCACTTAAAATAATATAATTTACCCCATCGGAAACAGATTGTACAGCCTGTTTGCATAACCGGTCCAAGGCTGCCTTCAAACCTTTCCTTCCTTGTTTTACTTCATATAAAACAGACAGTTTAACAGCATTGAAACCTTTATAACGAATATTGCACAATATATCCAGTTGCGTATTAGTTAGAATCGGATGATTAAGTCGAACCATCTTGCAATGACTCTCGTTCGGTACAAGAATAGTATTACCCACCCCACCGATGTATTCAGTAAGACTCATTACTAATTCTTCCCGGATCGGATCAATTGGCGGGTTAGTTACTTGTGCAAATTGTTGGCGAAAGTAGTTATATAACAACTGAGGTTTGTCTGACAGCACAGCAAGAGGAGAATCATTCCCCATCGAACTAACCGGCTCTGCACCCGAAGAACTCATTGGAATAAGAATACGTTCGATATCTTCACGCCCATAACCGAATATCCGAAGTTTTATATCGAAGTTTGAAATGCTGTTACTTGTTTTCCGTCCGGACTTTAATTCGTCCAGTTCTACCCTGTTGTTGGACAACCAGGTTTTGTATGGATTAGCTTCGGCCAGTTGCTTTTTTAGTTCACCGTCATAATAAACCTCCCCTTTTTCGGTATCGATCAATAATATCTTACCCGGTTGTAAGCGCCCTTTCTCCTTTATCATGTTTGGTTCAACATCCATCACTCCTACTTCGGAAGAAACCAGCATTGTGTTGTGTTTCGTAATCAGGTAGCGAGCAGGACGCAGTCCGTTGCGATCAAGCATGCCGCCTGCATATCGTCCATCACTGAATAAGAGAGCAGCCGGTCCATCCCACGGTTCCATCAGAATTGAGTGGTATTCGTAAAACGCCTTTAACTCTTCTGATATAGGATTGCTTTCATTGAAACTTTCCGGCACCAGCATGGCCATAGCGTGTGGAAGACTTAAACCGGAAGCAACAAAAAACTCTAATACATTATCTAATGAAGCACTATCACTCATACCCGCTTGTATAATCGGGCGTATATTTTCTATATCAGGTATATGGGGAGAAGATAAAATACTTTCTCGTGCTTCCATCCATCCCCTGTTACCTCGTATGGTATTGATCTCACCATTATGCGCAAGCAAACGAAAAGGTTGCGCAAGGCTCCAGGTGGGAAATGTATTCGTACTGAAACGAGAATGTACCAAAGCAAGTCCGCTTGTAAAGTAGTGATTTGTCAGATCAGGAAAGTATTGGCGCAGTTGCAAAGACTCCAACATACCCTTGTAGACGATCGTTTTTGTTGAAAGGGAGGCTATATAAAAGTCTTCTTTATAGCGTAAAGAAGCATGCAAAACTTTATTCTCAACCCGTTTACGAATTAAGTACAATTTCAATTCTAAAACCTGTTGTTCATTGCATCCGGTAATAAACAATTGTTTAATATCCGGTTCGGTACGCTGTGTATCCGGACTAAGGATAGACGTATTTACCGGAACCTTACGCAGATGCATCAACGTTAAACCCTCTTTCTCTACTTCCTCTATGAGGATGCTCAGAATTGCGGCCTGTTCATTCTCTTGTTTAGGAAGGAATATCAACCCTGTACCGTATTTGCCTTTCTCCGGAACAGGAATTCCTTGAAGTAGTATAAATTCATGTGGGATCTGAACCAGAATACCGGCACCATCACCTGTTTTATTTGCCCCTTCAGCTCCTCTGTGTCTCATGTTTTCCAAAACACGCAAAGCAGAATCTACAATATCATGTGATTTTTCACCCTGAATATTCACCAACATACCTACTCCGCAAGCATCGTGTTCGTTAGTAGGATCATACAGACCTCTATTTTTATTAAAATGACTCATATTAACCACTTTTTGATGACTTTATGTTTTCATATACATTAATTAAACATCATTATGAAAGGCAAATATATTGTATTGATTTCATTTAACACGCAAAAAGAGACGATTTGCTTACATTAAAACCTTTTAACATGGAAGATCTTTCAATTTGAAACAAGAGTGATATTCACGCATTACATATTATAATCAAAAGTCATAATATCACTTTCATATAAACATTTAATACAGAATAATTTTTATTTTACATATTCATTAACAAAAAGACCTCCCATATTCACGAGTCTGTTAAATAGATTATTATTTTCATTTAAGATGATTTTTATGTTACAGAATGTCTGTATCTTTGCGGCGGTATTAACGAATACAGGATTTATTTCATGGAAGAACTTAAGCACGAATGCGGCGTTGCGATGATACGACTGCTTAAACCGTTGGAGTATTACCAACAAAAATACGGCAGTTGGATGTATGGGCTTAATAAACTCTATTTGCTGATGGAAAAGCAGCATAACCGCGGACAAGAAGGTGCAGGATTAGCCTGCGTAAAATTAGAAGCGAGCCCCGGAAACGAATATATGTTCAGAGAAAGATCGGTCGGAACGGGTGCTATTACAGAAATCTTTTCCTCAGTACACCGGAATTTCAACGACATCCCCAAAGAAAAACGAGAAGATCCCAACTACGCTAAAACAACTCTTCCTTTTGCAGGCGAACTTTATATGGGACACCTGCGCTACAGTACAACCGGTAGATCCGGCATTTCATACGTCCATCCTTTTATGCGCCGAAACAACTGGCGCGCCAAAAATATAGCACTTTGCGGTAATTTTAATCTCACAAACGTTCATGATATTTTCGATGAAATAACTGCTATTGGTCAGCATCCGCGTCAATTTGCAGATACATTTATTATACTCGAACAAATGGGACATCGTTTGGACAGAGAAGTAGAGAGGTTATATCAGATAAGTGAAGCCGAAGGTCACACAGGAATGGAGATAACCCATGACATTGAAAAGAATGTAAATATGGGTAATGTACTTAAACGATGTGCTCCCCAATGGGACGGCGGTTATGTAATCTGTGGTCTGACCGGAAGTGGTGAAGCATTCAGCGTACGCGACCCGTGGGGAATTCGCCCGGCATTTTATTATGTTGACGACGAAATTGCCGTGATTGCGTCTGAACGCCCTGTCATTCAGACCGCCATGAACGTGGAAGCATCCAAAGTAAAGGAGTTGGAAAGAGGACAGGCATTAGTGATCCGAAATAATGGAGAAGTTCAATTGCAACAAATTGTAGAGCCCAAAGCGCTTAAGGCTTGTTCCTTTGAACGTATCTATTTTTCTCGGGGTAGCGATGTGGATATTTATAAAGAACGCAAGCATTTAGGGCGCAACCTAGTGACTCCGATCTTAAAGGCGATTGATTACGATATTCAACATACTGTATTTTCATTTATTCCTAATACCGCCGAAGTTGCTTATTTTGGAATGCAGGAAGGTCTGGAAGATTACCTGAATGAAATAAAGAAAGAAGCGATATCTAACTCGTCAAAGTTGTTTTCTGAAGAGTTGGAGCTAATCCTTTCCATGCGCGTACGCTGTGAAAAAGTAGCTATAAAAGATATTAAACTACGTACGTTTATTGCCGAAGGAAATAGCCGGAATGACTTAGCCGCGCACGTTTACGATATTACTTATGGAAGTTTGGAGCCATACAGAGATAATTTGGTGGTTATTGACGATAGTATTGTTCGTGGTACTACACTCAAACAAAGTATCATCAGTATCTTAGACCGGTTAAACCCTAAAAAGATCGTGATCGTGTCGTCTTCACCGCAAGTCAGATACCCGGACTACTACGGAATTGATATGTCAAGAATGAACGAGTTTATAGCTTTCAAGGCAGCAGTAGCACTGTTGCATGAAAGAGGTATGGCACATATTATCTTAGAAAGCTATAAAAAGGCAAAAGGGCAACAACAATCCGGCACGTATCTTGTTAATTATGTGAAAGAAATATATGCTCCTTTTACCGATGAGGAGGTATCTATAAAGATGGTAGATTTGCTCACGCCCAAAGAAACTAAAGCAAAAGTTGAGATCGTTTATCAAACAATAGAAGGTCTTCACGCCTCTTGTCCGAATCATCCGGGAGATTGGTACTTTACGGGAGATTATCCTACCCCCGGCGGTACGCGTCTCGTAAATGAAGCATTTATCCATTATATGGAAGAAGAGTATTTAGTCAAATGATACAACATAGAACTTTTATATGCAGAAAGACAAAACAGCAATTTTGATTCTGGACGACGGCAGCGTCTTTCAAGGCTTTTCCTTCGGATACGAAAAGTCTGTTGCCGGCGAAGTAGTATTTAACACAGCAATGATGGGTTATCCGGAAAGCCTCACAGACCCTTCATACGCCGGTCAGTTAATGACGCTTACCTTTCCTTTGGTCGGCAATTACGGAGTACCTTCGCGAACATTTAGTAAAAACGGAGTAGCCACTTTCATGGAAAGCGAGCGCATTCATGCTGAAGCAATTATTATCAGCGATTATAGTCGTGAATACAGTCATTGGAATGCTGAAGAGAGTTTGGGCGACTGGCTGAAAAGCGAACAGGTTCCCGGCATTTATGGCATCGACACAAGAGCACTTACAAAATTACTTCGCGAAAAAGGAAGTATGAAAGGTAAGATTGTAATTGACAATCAGGATGTGGAATTTATTGACCCGAACCTGATAAATCAAGTTGCCCGTGTTTCTTGCAAAGAGGTAATCACTTACCCCGGTCCGGAAGGAAGTAAGCGAGTTGTATTATTGGATTGTGGTGTAAAGCATAACATCATCCGCAGTTTATTGAAAAGAAATATTACGCTGATACGTGTACCCTGGGATTATGATTTTAATCAGTTAGAATTTGACGGATTATTCCTGTCTAATGGTCCCGGCGACCCTGATACTTGTGACGCGGCTGTTCAGCATATCCGCAAAGCATTAGAGGGAAACAAGCCTATCTGTGGAATTTGCATGGGTAATCAATTACTGGCAAAAGCAGGTGGAGCAAAAATATACAAACTTAAATACGGGCATCGAAGTCATAACCAACCTGTCCGGCTGGTTGGAACCAATCAATGTTTCATCACTTCTCAGAACCATGGTTACGCGGTTGACAACGAATCTTTAGGAATCGATTGGGAGCCGCTTTTTGTTAATATGAATGACGGTACGAATGAAGGTATTAAGCACAAAAGCAAACCGTTCTTCTCTGCTCAATTCCATCCTGAAGCCTGTAGCGGTCCGACGGATACGGAATTTATGTTTGACAAATTTGTAGAGATGTTATAAGAAAAGAGTAAGCATGAAACGAACATGTGAAACGCTCGTTTACACCCAAGTGAATTATTAAGTGAGTTCCATACGACCTTAATGTAAAAAATAAACGATAATCGTATGAAAGAAGATATAAAGAAAGTCCTGATACTCGGTTCAGGCGCGTTAAAGATCGGAGAAGCCGGTGAATTTGACTACTCCGGATCCCAAGCACTTAAAGCAATCAAGGAAGAAGGTATTAAAACAGTCCTCATTAATCCGAATATTGCAACGGTACAGACATCTGAAGGAGTCGCGGATACAGTTTATTTTCTGCCCGTCACTCCTTTTTTTGTGGAAAAAGTTATTGCGAAAGAACGTCCCGAAGGAATTTTATTAGCTTTTGGAGGGCAAACAGCACTTAACTGTGGAGTTGCTCTTTTTGAAAGCGGAATATTAGAAAAATATAATGTACGCGTATTAGGAACTCCCGTACAGGCCATCATGGACACGGAAGACCGTGAACTCTTCGTCAGGAAGTTGGATGAGATCAATGTTAAAACGATTAAAAGTGAAGCCGTAGGTAATATAATTGATGCGCGACGTGCCGCTAAAGAATTAGGCTATCCGGTAATTATCCGTGCGGCTTATGCACTTGGAGGACTTGGTTCCGGATTTTGTGACAATGAAGAAGAACTGAATGTATTAGCCGAAAAAGCCTTTTCCTTTTCTCCTCAGGTATTGGTGGAAAAGAGTTTGAAAGGGTGGAAAGAAGTAGAATACGAGGTAGTTCGTGACCGGTTCGACAACTGTATTACGGTTTGTAACATGGAGAACTTCGACCCGTTAGGCATTCATACGGGAGAAAGTATCGTTATTGCTCCTTCGCAAACACTTACAAACGCGGAATACCATAAACTCCGTGAATTGGCAATCCGCATCATTCGCCATATTGGAATTGTAGGTGAATGTAATGTTCAATATGCTTTCGATCCGGAAAGTGAAGACTATCGTGTGATTGAAGTAAATGCCCGCCTGAGCCGCTCTTCGGCTTTAGCGTCTAAAGCTACAGGTTATCCGCTTGCTTTTGTGGCTGCGAAACTGGGATTAGGTTATGGTTTATTTGACCTGAAGAATTCGGTTACTAAAACAACCAGTGCATTTTTTGAACCGGCTTTAGATTATGTGGTTTGTAAAATACCACGCTGGGACTTGGGCAAGTTTCACGGTGTAGCCCGTGAGTTAGGATCGAGCATGAAATCGGTGGGCGAAGTTATGGCTATCGGGCGTACTTTCGAAGAGGCTATCCAGAAAGGCCTACGGATGATTGGACAAGGCATGCATGGCTTTACACAAAACAAAGACATAAAAATTGATCATATCGACAAGGCGTTAAGGGAGCCTACTGATACACGCGTATTCGTTATCAGTAAAGCTTTCCGCGCGGGATATACAATTGATCAGATACATGATCTGACTAAAATAGACAAGTGGTTCCTTCAGAAACTATACGGAGTCATGCAAACGTCATACGAGTTGGAAACTCATTCAAAACCTGCGGACATACCTGACGATCTATTCCGTTGGGCAAAGAAACAAGGTTTTTCAGATTATCAGATAGCAAAAGCCGTACTGAAAGACAGTATGGAAGATCCTGAATTAGGCATTCTGCAAGTACGTCAGGATCGCAAAAGGCGTGGCATCCTACCTGTGGTTAAACAGATAGATACATTGGCGGCTGAATATCCGGCACAAACCAATTATCTCTACCTAACATACGGAGGAACAGAAAATGATGTAAAATACGTGGGAGACAAACGCTCGATAGTTGTATTGGGCTCGGGAGCTTATCGCATAGGTAGTTCGGTTGAGTTTGACTGGTGCGGTGTACAGGCTTTAGAGACAATCAGAAAAGAAGGTTGGCGTTCGGTCATGATCAATTATAACCCGGAAACAGTTTCGACTGATTACGATATGTGTGATCGCCTCTACTTCGACGAACTGACTTTTGAGCGGGTTATGGATATATTAGAATTAGAGAATCCACATGGGGTTATCGTATCTACCGGAGGGCAGATACCCAATAACTTAGCCATACGATTGGACGAACAACACGTAAATATCCTTGGAACTACAGCGAAGAGTATCGATAATGCTGAAGACCGGCATAAATTCTCCGCGATGCTCGATCGTATTGGTGTTGACCAACCCAGATGGAAAGAATTAAGCAGTTTGGATGACATTCACACGTTTGTGGCCGAAGTAGGCTTTCCTGTGCTTGTGAGGCCAAGTTATGTACTGAGTGGTGCTGCCATGAACGTCTGCTCAAACAATGAAGAGCTGGAGAGATTCCTGCAACTGGCGGCAAACGTAAGCAAGAAACACCCGGTTGTTGTAAGCCAATTTATCGAACACGCGAAAGAAGTGGAAATGGATGCAGTAGCAGATCATGGCGAAATCATTCTCTATGCTATCAGCGAACATATCGAATTTGCAGGTGTACATAGTGGCGACGCAACAATACAGTTCCCGGCTCAGAAACTCTATGTGGAGACTATGAGACGAATCAAACGCATCAGTAAAAAGATTGCTAAAGAATTAAATATTTCCGGTCCGTTCAATATTCAATACCTGGCTAAAGGAAACGAAATAAAGGTGATTGAGTGTAATCTCCGTGCTTCAAGAAGCTTTCCTTTTGTTAGTAAGGTTCTGAAAATTAACTTTATCGAACAGGCTACTCGTGTAATGCTGGGACTACCGGTACAAAAGGTTTGGAAAAACGAATTCGATTTGGATTATGTCGGAATTAAAGCTTCTCAATTCTCCTTTAACCGACTACAGAAGGCAGATCCGGTATTGGGCGTAGATATGGCATCTACCGGAGAAGTAGGCTGTCTGGCAGACGATACCAACGAAGCGGTTCTTAAAAGCATGTTATCAGTTGGACTACGTGTTCCAAGCAAAGGGATTCTGCTTTCTACCGGTACACCAAAGCAAAAAGCAGACATGCTTGATGCAGCAAAACTACTCCAAGAAAAAGGCTATCTGCTTTATGCTACCGGAGGAACACACCGCTTCCTGACCGAAAACGGAATAAACAGTATCCGTGTTAACTGGCCAAGTGAATCAGGTGAGCCTCAGGCGTTAACCTACATGCGAGAACGAAAAATCGACATGGTTGTAAATATACCCCGCGATTTGAGTGCGGGTGAGTTGGACAACGGTTACAAAATACGCCGTGCAGCAGTTGATCTTAACATTCCGTTAATAACAAATGCTCGTCTGGCAGACGCTTTTATTCAAGCCTTTTGCACATTGACAGTAGATGATATACAAATCAAAAGCTGGCAAGAGTACGGTGCATAACAGTAAAATCATAGAAATGATCGAAAAAGCAATCAACAATTACCTCAAACAACAGAATCAAACAAAACTATCACCCAAAGCCGTCTTGTTCGACATGGATGGAGTTTTGTTTGATTCCATGAAATACCATGCGAGAGCGTGGCAGGAAACGTCAGAGAAACATCATCTGATCTCTACTCCGGAAGACTTCTACCTTTTTGAAGGAAGAACCGGCGAAAGTACGGTAAACGAGTTATACCTCCGCACATTCGATCGCGTAGCAACGGAAGAGGAAAAACAGACGATGTATAAAGAGAAAGCGGCTTTATTCAACAGTTACAATGATGGCAGTGTTATTGCCGGAGCTCAGGATGTTGTACAGGAAGTTATTCACAACGAGCTGCAATGCCTGGTAGTTACAGGTTCCGGACAACATAGTTTATTTGACCGATTAGACGACGCTTTTCCGGAATGTTTCAATCGTGAATTAATGGTCACAGCGTATGATGTAAAAATTGGCAAACCCCACCCTGAACCCTACTTAATGGGATTAGATAAAGCCGGTGTAGCAGCAAACGAAGCAATCGTTGTGGAAAATGCCCCTATGGGTGTAGAGTCGGCAGTTGCGGCAGGAATATTCACGGTTGCAGTAAATACCGGACCGTTGCCCGATTCTGTTTTATTGGAAGCCGGAGCACACCTACTCTATCCCGATATGCAAAGTTTGGCATTAGATTTACCCCGATTGCTAAACACAATAAAAAAGACGAACTCTTAAGAGCTCGCCTTTTTTATTGTCCTTTTTTTTATTTCTTCATGTATTTCTTTGCTTCCGGTAGGAATTTCTGTATTTCAGAAATACGATTAGCATCTCCTGGGTGAGTACTCATTATTTCCGGAACTTTGGCATCAGATGCAGCAGACATCTTTGTCCAGAATGAAACTGCTTTATCCGGATTATATCCGGCAATAGCCATAAAGATCAAACCCATGTGGTCGGCTTCATATTCATGTTTACGTGAGTACGGAAGCATTACACCGAATTGGGCACCTAAGCCATAAACTGTGCCGGCTACTGTTTGCACAGCGGCTGAGCTACCACTAACAGCCTGATCTAATACCGCAGCACCATATTGGGTGAGCAACTGTTGGCTCATTCTTTCATTCGAATGTTTGGCTACAGCATGTGCCACCTCATGACCTACTACTACCGCAAGTTCATCGTCAGAATCCACCAAATTTAAAAGACCTTCATATACGACAATTTTACCTCCGGGCATACAAAAGGCATTCACTTGATTTTCATTCACAAGATTAAACTCCCAGGCAAAGTTCTTTGCTTCTGCCTCCATACCATTTGCCTTCAGATAAGCTTCAGTGGCTGAAGCTATTTTCTTACCAACCCTGACAACTTGTTCAGTTTTCTTTTTGTTGCCCGATAGTTTCGCCGTTTTTATATAGTCATTATACTGTGTCAAACTTGACGTTAACACCTCCTGATCAGAAACCAACAAAATCTGCTTTCTGCCTGTTAGAGGAACACTACCACAACTGCTTAACATTACAAGAGCAACAATCCAAATTAATAATTCTTTATTCATAACTATTCATACACTTAATTGATTACACAAAAATACAAGATTCCCCAAATATCTATATCATTTATCCTTACATTAATTAACTTTTCGATCATTTCATATAGAAAAGGGCAGACCTAAGCCCGCCCTTTCTTTTCTTTTTGTTTTCTGAGTCATTCGGTTGTTAATTTTTTCTCTAACTTTTTCTTTGTGTTTGTTAATTCCTTTCTTAACTGTTCGATTTCAATACCTTGATTTCGGATAGTAGTAAGCAAGGAATTTAATTCTTCATTTTCTATTGAGGTTGGGAAAAGAGCGGTTACACGAACTATAAAATCAGACAATACATTCATATAATTATTGAATGCATCATAAGCATTTTCATAAGGACTGAAACCGACATGTCCCCGTTTTGTATTCATATAATAGAAATGGTCACTACTTTGCAGATAGGTCCAATCTTGCAGTATTCTCCTGTTATCGCTTAATCTTACTCGTTCGCCAATTTCATTTATCTTGCGAAACGCTTCCTGTTGCAACACATTACCTAACCATGAACTGCAATCCTTTTCCTCGTCAACCCAAGACATTGGATAAGGAACAGATATAGAATCAACGGGTTTTAGTAATGAGAACACTTCTGAAGGCATAGAGAAGCTTATTCCCTTTTCAGCGGCAAATCGAGGCAAGGCTTTAAAGAAGTCAAATATTCCTGTTTCGGCAGCATTTAGTGTTCCCAAGACTTCGTAATTCATAAACAAACTTATTATTTGTTCAGATTCGGGTGTTGAAGCGATCCAAGAGATATATTTATCTGCTGTTAAAGGATACTCATTCCAACTATAATTGCTGAATCTCATAGATAAATCTTCACTAAAGCGATCGTTCTTTAATAACATTTTCAGCTGTGGCTGCATGATTGAGGAATACATATAGTTCGGACTTTTCCATCCTAAAACATGCTTCGCACCTTCAGTAAGCATACCTCTGAAGCCCATCTGATAGACTAATTCAGAAATATCATCCGAGTAAATCAACTCCGTGTTTCTAAACACTTTCGGTTTTACACCAAATAATGTATAGATTTTATTCTGATGTCTTTTTACTTGTTGTTTAAATTCCTCTTCATCTCCCAAAGAAGCTAAAGAATGCGCGTAGGTTTCAGCCAGAAACTCTACATTTCCGGTTTGAGCTAATTCTTTAAAGCTGTCGATCACCTCGGGAGTATAAATTTCCATTTGCTCTAACGCCGTTCCGGATATTGAAAAAGCCACTTTAAACTTACCTCCGCTTGTCTTGATCATGTCTAAGATAGCTCTATTGCCAGGCAAATAGGTTTTTTCCGCTATACGGCGTATGATTTCTTCATTCTGAAAATCATCGTAGTAGTAATGATCGTTCCCTATATCAAAAAAGCGGTATCTTTTGAGCCGAAAGGGTTGATGTATTTGAAAATAAAAACAAATTGTTTTCATACTTATAATATTTTTTCTTTTATTTATTCATTACCTGTTCGTATATGCGACGAACCTTCTGTCCTGCATACTCCCACTTAATATTATCCACTTCCTTCTTTCCTTCCTCTTTCAGGAATTCATGCATCGCCGGATAAGTGATAATAGAATACATCGCATCAGCCATAGCTTCGATGTCCCAGTAATCAACCTTCACGGCATAATCCAAGATTTCCGCGCAACCGGATTGTTTTGAAATTATCGAAGGCACCCCACATTGCATCGCTTCTAACGGAGAGATTCCAAAAGGCTCGGAAACCGAAGGCATCACATAAACATCACTTGCCTTGAGCACTTCATAAACCTGTTTTCCTTTCATAAATCCGGTAAAATGGAAGCGATCTGAGATATTTCGTGAAGCGGCAAGCCGTATCATTTTATCCATCATATCACCACTACCGGCCATTACAAAACGAGCATTAGGTGCTTTTGCTAAAACTTTAGCAGCGGCTTCCACAAAATACTCCGGCCCTTTCTGCATGGTTATACGGCCAAGGAAAGTAATTACCTTATCTTTCACCCCTTTCTTATCTTGTATAGCAAGAATCTCCGGACTCAATGGTTCAACCGCATTATGAACAGTCGTTACCTTTGCCGGATCCTGATGGTATTTCTCGATAACCGTCATTCGGGTCAGGTTACTAACTGTAATAATATGATCCGCGTTATCCATACCATTTTTTTCAATGGCATACACATCCGGATTTACATTCCCTCTACTTCGATCGTAGTCGGTTGCATGTACATGGATTACTAATGGTTTTCCGGAAATACTTTTCGCATGTATCCCGGCCGGATAAGTAAGCCAGTCGTGCGCATGAATAACATCATATTGTTCGGCACGGGCAATAACCCCCACCACAATAGAATAATTATTGATTTCCTCCAAAAGGTTATCCGGATAACGTCCGGAAAATTCGATGCAACCTAAATCATTTACATGCCTATATGAAAAGTCGGCGTAGATGTGATCCCGATAATCATAATACAACTGAGGATCCATATACTTTCCTAAACGTTCACTAACATAACCCATATCCACATCACGCCAAACAACAGGAACATTGCCAACGCCAACAATCTTCAGAAAACTCTGATCTTCATCACCCCAGGGTTTAGGTATACAAAACGTTATATCCATATCCGGTTGCATAGCCATCCCTCTGGTTAAACCGAAGCTGGCCGTACCTAATCCTCCTAAGATATGAGGTGGAAATTCCCACCCGAACATTAATGCTTTCATACTTGTATACCTTTATTCATCATTATACTTTTTCAATAAATCAACAACCCGTAGAATAGACGCAACATTCATTGCGAAAGAAATAGCGCCTCTACTCGTAAACGGCGGATTGCCATCAAACAATTCCGAGATTGTACCGATACAATGCAATGACATTTCCTCTTCCATACTGATCAGCATTCGCTCAGCAAAAGAAACTCCACTCATGCCGAACACTTTCAGATAGGCTTCAAGATAAGCCCCAAGCAACCACGGCCAAGCAGTGCCCTGATGATAAGCCAGATCCCTTTGATCTTGCGGACCGAAACAATAAGGTATATATCCTTCGCTTTTCGGACTAAGCGAGCGTAGTCCTTTCGGAGTCAGTAATTCTTTAGTCACATAGTCTAACACAGCTCTTTTCTGCAATCTGTTAAGCGGAGAATAAGGCAAAGAAACCGCGAAAATCATATTCGGGCGTACACTCCAATCAACAGCCGTACCGGTAACAGAATCAAACAAGTAATTATAACCGTTCAGGAAAATATCAGGAAACGATTGCTCTACCGACAAGATCAGCTTTTCAATTTTCTCACTAACGGCACTATGGTTTACTTCTTTGTAAAAGCAAAGCATATTATACCATAAAGCGTTAAACTCCACAATATAACCTGTTCTTTTCACTACAGGCTTTCCTTTATGTGTAGAATTCATCCAAGTAATCGCTTTGTCCCGACCATTTGCATACAGCAAACCGTTTTCCATTAATTTCATATCAGGATGTTTCTGATCGATAATATATTCGATTGCCTCCGTCATGAATTCGCCATATTGTTCTTGTCCTTTTTCAAGTCCCTCAGAACGGGCATATTGCTGAATAGCCCATATAGCCCAAAGCAGAATGTCGGGATGTTCAATTTCTTTTATAATCTTATCCGGCTCCTCTTTTTGTATAAAGTTTCGCAAAGCAGGAATTGCCGTATCCATAACCTTTTCAAAACGTACCGGGTCGCCTATTGAAAGAGTACAACCGGGCAGGGCTATAAACAAATCACGGGCACGAACACCAAACCAGGGATAACCGGCCAATAGATAAGCATCATCTTTGGTAGGGCGATGATAGAACTGCTGGGCAGAATTTTTCAAACAGTTATAAAAACTTGTTCGGGGTGTACGAAGATCTACTTCCAGTTCATACAATGATTTTAGTTTGGTAGTTACTACTTGCGTGTCTCCCGCACTAAAGTAAACTGATTCCCCTTTTTTGATAGGAACCTCAAAATAACCGGGAACATATAGATCTTCCTGATAAGGATAGCCCCTCTCCTGCTCTTTGGAGTATTCAATGCCATTATACCAATAAGGCTCAAATACGAATTTAGCTTTTTTGCTGAACTGCATATGTAATTCAGGATATCCCTGATACATACAAGTCTTTATTCCATTCGGAATTTCCGTGTAGTTTTGATTTACATAACCATTTTGGTAAGTCAGCTCCTTCACGCTCCTGAAAGCCATAAAAGGTCTAAAACGCAACGTGGTGGGCGAATGGGCATCTTCCAAAGTGTATTTAATCATGATTCTGTTTTCATACAGTGAAAATACTTTTTCTTTGGAAAAGATAACTCCCCCTACTCGATACAATGTACGTGGAACCGTATCAGACGAAAACTCCCTAATGTATTTATGTCCTTTCGGACTAAAATTGTCTCCGGAATATTTATGAAGCCCCAGGTTAAACTCGGCTCCATGCTGAATTACTGTCTCATCAAAAGATGAAAGCAGTACATGATTATCCGGTCCCAATGCAGGAACAGGCATAACCAGCAGTCCATGGTATTTTCTGGTATTGCAATCCACAAACGTGGTACAATGATAAGCCCCAAGTCTATTCGTTCGGAGAATTTCTCTGGAAAGCGATTCCTCCAAATTTATCATTAAGGTCTTATCGAATTTAAGATAACTCATAAAGTCTCTGAATATTAAAAACGTTTGTTATTCTATGAAATACTTAACAATGAATCAAATATATCATTAAAAAAACAGAAAAGCAAATCTCCCTAATGGAAGGTTTGCTTTTCTTATTACAAAAGTAACTGAATAGTATGATTAACAATTGCTTGAGTTAAAATATGTTTATCAGGTGTGTTTTTTAACACATGAGTTAAGTTTTAAATTTCAATTTAAATTGTACAATGTGCCAAATAAGGGTGTGTATGCATCAACTCCTTATTTTAACAAAAAGAAACAAGATGCGAGGCGAATTTTTTCCGGAAATTTATTCCACTGCCCATTCGAACAATCCTGCTGCATTTTTAGCCTGTTGCACAAACTCCAGTTTTAATGCTTTCGTTTTTACCGGCTTAAAAGACACCTCATTGTTTTCTCCTTTTTTTGTTTTATAAGAAGTAGCATTTTCAACCGGATTCCAGTTGTTGTTGTCATCCCTATAATATACTTTCCAGGATTCAGGAACACGACATCCTCCCCATGGTCCGTCATCATACCAGAATACAGATGTAAAGGAAACCTCTTCAAGCTTATCGAACTCATAGGCAATCCATTCCGTTGTTCCTTCCTTTGGCCATAAATGATAGTATGGAGCACTTCTGTCGTTCTCATCCTTTGGAATCAAGCCATCGTTTATCGCGGAAATTGATTTTGCCGGGTGTGAGGCTGTTATCCTTGCATTTGTAGTAACTGTCGGAGGCATTGACGGGCGACTTGCACTTAAATCCATCGGCAACCAAACAGCCATCTCACCACTGCCTCTATGCGCCCAGGCATAATAGGGAATCATGGTCAACTCAACATCTTTTACAAACAAACGACCTTTTTCATCATAACCTAATGTTTGTGCGTTTGTTTTGAGTTGGTTAATACCATGAAGCAGTTCCGGTTGGTTCACCACGCTGAACTCCGGTTTTCTATTCATAAAAGTGCTTAATACATTAAAATCATTATCCGCCCATTCCGCACAATAAACAATCGGACCACGTTCAACAGAAATTTTCCCACGATCTGCTTCTACATTCGGGTGAGCTTTCACAACACGGGCTTCCATATCAAAATTGATCTCTACCTGATCGCCCTTTTTCCATTTTCGGTCAATACTGAAATACCCTTTATTCAAGGTACTTTCTACCGGAGTACCATTTACTTTTACAGTATAAGTTAATTTCTTCTGATCTGCATAACGATACAAGTCGCTGGGTACAACTTCATTTTTCACCCAACCCGGAACACGCAACTTAAGCGCAAACTGCCTGCTTCCACGCGGATCGACGGCAATCTTCACATTTCCGCTCCACGGATAGGCTGTGGTTTGTACTAATTGTATTTTTCTACCTTTCACATCTATATCAGAAGCGTTACTCATATACAAGTTAACGTAAACGTCAGTATCATGAACAGCATAAATATAACCCGGCAATGAGGGTATAAAACGACAAACATTAGACGGACAGCAAGCGCATCCAAACCATGCCTGACGTTGGTGTTGTCCTATAGACTCTAAGGGGTTCGGATAAAAGAAACCGCCACCGTCAAGCGATACTCCCGAAATCAACCCATTATATAATGTTCGTTCCAACACATCATAATATTTCGATTCTCCATGCAATAAGAACAAACGATAGTTCCAATATACATTACCAATGGCAGCGCAGGTTTCGCAATAAGCAGACATATTGGGCAGTTCGTAATTTTTACCGAAAGCCTCGCCATGATTGGTTGCCCCTATTCCTCCGGTGATATATAATTTTTTCGTTACCACATTGTCCCAAATCTTACCTATGGCACGTACATAACCGGTATCGCCGGTCAGAGCAGCCACATCCGCCATTCCCGAATACATATAGGCAGCACGAACGGCATGTCCTACGGCTTCATCCTGTTCCAGCACAGGTTTATGCGCCTGACTATATTCATCTTTACGATCCGTATATCCACGTTTGTCTAAAAACAACTTAGCCAGCTTAAGATACCGTTTATCCTTAGTGGTCAGATAAAGCTTTGCCAACGCCATTTCAGGAATCTGATGCCCCGGAACACAAAGATATTTCCCGGAACCTTCGCCAACTTCGCGGTCCACACAGTCAGCATATCGAATGGCCATGTTCAAGAACTTCTTATCCCCTGTAGCCTGAAAATGAGCAATCGCTCCCTCAATCATGTGTCCCAGGTTATATAACTCATGACTCAGTTCTTCTTCTTTGACCCAACGCTTATTCCCGGCCCATTCATGCGGATGCTCCGGATTCATTGTACGAGCGGTAAACAAATAACCATCAGGCTCCTGAGCCGCTTCCACAATCGTCAGCACACTATCAATATACCTGACCAACTTTTTATCCGGGTAGGTTTGAAGCAGATAACTGGCACCCTCTATCGTTTTATAAACATCCGTATCATCAAAAGAATACCCCTCCACCTTGTAATCAGCACTCGGATTGGCTGCTTTAACAAAGTTATCATAACGCCCCGTCTCCTCACATTTGCTAAAAGCCAACGGAATTGTCACTTCACGACTGGCCTGCAAACGCTGTCCCCAAAACTGATCCGTCACCTTCACCGCCGTAAAAGGAACCGGAGAAATCGGATACCCGGGATCGCTCACCTGCGCATTCAGGACAAAAGAAATCCCTGCTAATACAATTACTAATTTTTTTCTCATGATCTCAAAATTATTAAAAAATAATTATAAAAGTATGCAGGTATAGATTTCTCATCAAGCCTGCATACAAATAACACTTAATTTATTAAAACAAAAAGTTTGTTTGTGTGTGTGTGTTTGCTTTAGCACATATTAATAGCCTGGATTTTGTTTAAGATTTGAGTTTTTTATAAGTTCTGTTTGTGGTATAGGAAAAAGCTTTGTATGTCCGTCTTTCTTTGCAACATGGTTAAACCAATTTTTAGAATGATAGGTTCCAAAACGTATCATATGTGTACGACGTTGGGCTTCACAAGCAAATTCCCAGCCATATTCATCATACAGACCACCCAGAACAACCGGAGTTTGATCTCCTGCCACATCTATATTATTATCCCAGTCTAATGTGCCGTATTTAATTTTTGTATCTGCTTTTAAATCTGCTACAGTTACAGTTGCTTTCGAACTATCACTAAAAACACGTGCACGTATCTGAGAAACTAAACGAGCAGCCTCATCTTCATTCTGCCCCAAACGCAATAGACACTCTGCTTTAATCAGTAACGTTTCAGCATATCTGAAGTAAGCAAAATCATTCTCCCAATTCCATGACGTTTCTTTGTTTAATTCATATTTATATACGCGATAACCATAATCAATACTGGTCTTATTTACCCCATCTTTGAAACAAGTTAATGAAGGGATATAATTCAAGCAAGTCCAAACTAATTCTCCTGTGCTCATATCATATTGAGGACCCATTAACCATGTTTTTTCCAAACGTTGATCCCCTTCCTGATATGAGTTGATAAATTGAGGATTCGCCCCTGAACCACCCCAACATTGATAAGAAGTTCCAAAAACAAAACGGGAAATAGGAGGATACCATTTCGCAAATTGACCAAAACCTGAATATACACGATCATAGGGTACGGAAAATATCACCTCTTTATTATTATGGTCCATAGACATAGCAAAATTTGATGAGTAATCTGAAGATAGTTCAAATTTCCCGGAATCGATAATATTATTGACTGCATCGAGTGCTTTTTCCCATTGCACTTCTCCTGTATAAACTCCAGCATTCAGATAAACACGCGCTAAAACCATATAGGCAGCCCATTTATTCATACGACCATAGGTGGCGGCATTAGCATCGTCACTCAAGTTCGGTATTGCCTCCAATAGTTCGGAAGAGACAAAATCATAAATTTGTTGACGTGTTGATTGTGTGGGAATTTCATCTACAAACGCTGTAACAAGAGGAATGTTTCCATGTGTATCCAATAAAATAGCATACCAAAAAGCACGTATTGCGCGTAGTTCAGCCATAGTTGCTTCTTTTAGATCTCCGATAGGTAATCTATCATCTTTTATCTGATCCATAATACGGTTAGCTTTGCTGATTCCATTGTAACAAGTCTCATAGGTATTTCGCGGTTGCCATTGTTCAGGTGTCCATTCATGTTGATGCATACGACGATAAGTACCAGCATCATCCCATCCGTTTGGACGAGTGGGTGTTATAATGCAATCTCCCGATTCTTCCTGTAAATCGAAATATCCCTGCCAATTCATTATAAAGGTCAATGGAGAATAGGTACTTGCTAATAAAGATGCCACATCTTGTTCTGTTGCAATAAAATCTTTTTCCACAACTTCAGAATATGCTTTTTCATCCAAGTTAAAGCAACTAGATAGTAAAATCGGCAATAATATAATTATAACACATTTAATATATACTGTTTTCATAATTGTTTCTATTTTAAGATTAGAATGTTACATTAATCCCAAATGTATAAGACCGTACTGTTGGGTATTTATCACGATTATCAATACCCGGATCATTTCCCGTCATTCTTACTTCAGGGTCAATTCCGCTATATCCTGTAATAGTAGCCAGATTTAAACAAGAAGCATATATTCTTAGATTTTTGATGTATTTGGTTTTAAATTGATTAAAAGTATAACCAATCGTTACATTATCAATTTTCCAATAATCCCCCTTCTCTATGTATTCACTAACATAGCGCTGCGAATCATTAATTTGCGTTGTCGCTCCAGTAGATTTGCCTGTAGCTAAATCTATTACAGGGTGAAGGTCAAAAGCACTATTCAGCACATTGTATTGAATTGTTGGATTACCATAATACATTTTCTGAAAATTAAGAATCTCAAAACCAAATGCTCCACGCATACTAATTGCCAGATCAAAGTTTTTATAACGAAATTGATTATTCCAGTTAACAAATGTGGTTGGGACTCCATTTCCTAGAACCTGCCAATCCCCTTCATTCGCGTTTTCTGCCAGATCATAATAAACGCCAGTAACTTCATCTTTTTCATTGCGTTCAAATCGCTCTACCACCCATTTTCCTTTATCTGTCAGTCCGACAGACTTTAAACCATAAAAATCTCCAATAGGACCACCAATCACATTTTTATGTGTATTAGATTGAATAGGCTCTCCGGTATGACCGTCATAGAAATAATCAACAGGTGAAGTAAACTTATCATTTCCAAGAGCTTTTAATTCGTTTTTGTTCGTAGAAAAAGTAGCACTCGTGCTCCATTCAAAATCAGTTGTTCTAATAGGAAGAGCATTTAAGGCTATTTCAAAACCTGTATTTCTAATCTCTCCTGCATTAGCCATAATAGTTGTGTATTGATAAGGTGGAGAAGCTACATTATAATTCCATAGCGCATCTTTTGTGTCACGTAAATAAGCATCAATTGATCCACCTAAACGGCCATCCCAAATTTCAAAATCCAATCCAAAATTATATTCATATTTTTTTTCCCATTTAAGTTCGGGATTTGGATTACGAGAAGGAACCAATGTATTGATCCATGATCCATTATACAAAAAATATCCGGAATAACTAAGTGAAGCCAATGATTGATAAGGAGAACTGATATTCGTACCGGTCACACCGTATCCTACGCGCATTTTCAGATCAGATAACCAATCTATATTGCCCATAAACTCTTCATTATTCAAACGCCAGCCAAGTGAAATAGCGGGAAAGTTTCCCCACTTATGATCATCACCGAACTTTGTAGATCCGTCCCGACGGATAGAAACCATAGCCAAATAGCGATCATCATAATTATAGGTGGCACGAGCAAACAAACCAATTAACTTGTCATTACTTTTATACGAATTAACGCTTCCATCTCCTTTATTAATACCCAATCCAGAACCTATATTATTATAACTATAAGAATCTGTAGGGAAATTACGGTTAGTCATATTAAAATCTTCAAAAACATTCTTTTCATAATTATAACCGGCTACAGCACCAAGTGTATGCTTCCCGAAGTTTTCATTCCAAGTAGCAGTAAGTTCCATTAAATCTGACCTATAGTCGCTAGCATACCTCCAAGCTCTACCATTAGCTCCACCTTCGGTTGTGGTAGGATGCTTGTGGGTTAAGTATTCTCCATTAATATGACTTTGTCCTTTCCGGGTGTACATTGCTTTCAGCGCTACGCTTTTAATAGGTCGATATTCGGCAGAACCGGTAAAGCGTAAGTTACGGTTCCTGAATTCTGCCTGACGCTCGGCTAACAAGGATACCGGATTATCATAGAAATAAACACTACGTTCTAAATAATCTCCATTATCATCATATACAGGTTGTGTAGGATTCTGAATTGAAGCCTGACGATAAACATTTTCGAATAATCCCGTATTTGGCGCGGTGTATGCTTTCCTCTCATTTGCAATAAAAGCCAACGTTGTAACCAATTTATCATCAAACATGCGATGATTCATTTCAAATCTCCCACGGATATTTTCAACATCCGACTGTAGCATAGTACCTTGACGATTCTCATAAGTTAAGTTACCTAATACACTTGTTTGTTTACTTCCTCCACGGAAAGTCAGGTTGTGAACATGACTAACACCAGTACGCATTATTTCATCCAACCAGTTTGTCGTAGCACCATAATCATGATCATTCGCCCCAGAAAAAGACCACCCTTCTGCTATGCGTGCCCGCAAATCATTCGCATCCATAAAATCCGCTTTACGAAGTACATTTGAAATGGATACATAGCCATTGTAATCGATCGTTGCAGGAGCATCTCCTTTTCTTGATTTTGTAGTAATGATAATTACCCCATTTGTTCCGCGCGTACCATAAATTGCTGTTGCTGAACCGTCTTTTAGAATATCAATAGCTTCAATATCCTCCGGAGCTACTGTGGCAAAAGATCCGGGAACTCCATCAACTAAAATTAAAGGACTACGATCTCCCTGCAAAGTTGTACTACCGCGTAAGATTACAGAAGTAGATGCTGTCGGGTCGCCTGTCGGCAATGAAATTTGCAAACCTGCCACTTTTCCCTGCACAAGCTGTCCGGCATCTAAGACAGCGCCTTTATTAAACGATTCCGATTTAACGCTTGCTACCGAACTTGTTACATCTGCTTTTTTCATTGTTCCATAACCAATAACCACAACTTCATCCATCAATTGAGAATCTTCTTTCATCACAACTTTGAGAGAAGTGTTGGTACCAACAGTTATTTCTTGTGGTTGAAAGCCAACATAAGAGAAACTCAAAATAGACTCAGCTCCTGATACTGTAATAGAGTAATTGCCATCATAATCAGTCATCACTCCATTCTGTGTACCTTTCTCCACAATGTTTACTCCAGGCAATGGTTCACCTGAGGTATCCGTTACAAGCCCTTTAACTGTTACGACCCTACTTTGGGCAACAATTGGTTGTTCAAGCAATTGATTATGCAAGGAACTTGCAAATGTGTTTGTTGCAGTTCCAAACACGCATGTAATCACCAACAAAATTTGGGTGGTGTACTTTTTAGCATTAAGGTTATTTTTCATTTTTCCATCCTTTAAATAAAATTTTCACTTTAATTAAAAATCAAAAAGATCTATAGCGTAAGAGTAGTTAAGACATGATAAAAAACAAAAAACAATAGGTTTTTTCACACTTATTTACACCGTGAAATAAATGTATTATCCACATTTTATATGAAAAAATAGTCCAATAAAATAACAGAATCGTGTACAGGGCTCCTACATCTCTCATTTTAACATTTACAAGACAAAAAGTTTACCAAAAACCATTAATTTATACTGTAAAAAACACAACTTGTCTTTATTGTTATCTACCATAAAAGAGGGGTCAAATATTTTTCCGGTTGATAGTTGTTTTTGTATCTACTTCGACCTCTGATAAGAGTAAGCAAATTCAGCATTAAAACGACGCGTTTTTTTCGCAATACTATATAAAAAAAAAGATATCCTTTATTTTTCAAAAAATAACCTTTATGTTTGAAAAAATAACCTTTATGTTTTCAACGCATATAATCTACTGATTATTAGCGGTGTAAAAAAGCTCAAAAAACAACTCTATTTTTGCTTTAAAACAAGCAAAAATAGTTGCTCCCAACCTGATATTTCTTTTAATCCAAAAAAAAGACCATAATGTACATGTACATTATAGTCCTAAGCTGTAAAAATAATCTTAATCTATACTATTTACTTTAGCGCTTCGCTCAATTTTTCTGTTGCATTTTGGATCATATCCAGTGTGCCGCTACCGTCATTGACGTATGATACGACCATTTCGGCGTATTCAATGGCTTCTGTAATAGCAGGTGTTATATCCGAAGTGATAATTCTACTTGCTTGTCTGAGCAATGTAGATAGAGGATAGAGGTCTTCGGGTTCTGCTAAATTGCCTGGTCTCATTGTGTTTATCGCGGCATTTAGGGCTGTTGCCGTCGAGGTTACTTCACTCTGGTTGTAATTCTTGTCTTGGTTGTTATATACCGCCAGTGCTTCCTTGAGTTGAAAAACCAATCGTCTGAAAGCATGGGGAGCCCATGGGGAATATTCCGGCACTTTTTCTTCAAGGTCATTCCAGTTTTCCTGCATTTCTTTCTTTTCAATAGCCAGATCGATAACTTCTTTCAGATAATGCTTATCAACACTTTTAGCTAAGACCAAATCGGCCATGGCTTTTCGTAAGGCAAGGGTTTGTTTATCGACCAGCAGCTGAGATGTTCCTGTTTCATTAACTTCTTTAGCAGCAGCAACAATCATCTGAAGAACTGTATATTTATCCGTTGTATAATCAGATTGGACCTTTAATTCAGCTTCTTTCATTGTAGCCGTAAGTTCTGATTTGTCCAACCGGGTAGATTCGAGATTGTTTATAGCCCGATCTATTAAATTAATCTGATCGGTAATCTGACTTTGGGTAGATTTATTGGAATCTTGCAATTTCTCACCTCCTACAACTGCTTTTTTTAATGCGTTATAAGATGTTTTGGTATAGTTTTTAGCTTGAAACCCGATTGCGTCTTTCATTTTAGCAGATAATAATTCCTTAAATTCAGAAATCATATTATCCACGAGGTTTATTCTGAAATAATGAGTCGAATTCTCACCTCTAAAATAGTCCGGTTCAAAAATCTTGCCCCCTTGAGTTAGGGTATAAAGATTCCCGTTCGTTCCTGTTGAACCACCACCGGGACCATTGAGAATAATACTCTCCAAATAAGAATCTACAGTGAGTGTTGCTTGTTCCCAATCAACTACATCGGTTGCCGTCATCGTTAACGGACCATACATCAAGGTTCCTGCCCACATAGGATCAAACTGTATGTTCGGTTGATTTCTTCCACCTTCAGCTGTATCCATTTTGTCTGGTCCGAAATCAATATGCTTTTTAAAAGGCATAGTGATTTCCACTACATCAGAAGTTGTCCAGTTTCGTGCTGGAATAACGACATACGAACTTGGTTGAAAATCGGTAGCTACCGAAACGCCATTGAGTTTAATATCGAAACCTTCGGTAGCCCAATAAGGAACACGTAGTTTCATAGTGAAATTAGCTTTACCTTCTGTTAGTCGAATCGTAGAGTGCTCAGCGGGCCACAGACAATCTTGTTGAATGGTAATATTTTTAGTATCCCAATGCATCGTCGTTGGCATATAAAGACCAACCCACAGTGTATTTTCGGAAACAAAATAAGTAGCCTCCTGATACTTGACATGATTTTCCGAACCTGTACCTCCGCAACAAGTTGACTGCGGCGTTTTGTTTCCCCATGGTTTTGAAGCATTAAGACCCACGGCATACTGATAAGTCGTCATGTAATGAGTAGGGTGTAACGAGCCCACCAGCTGATTATACAATATCCGTTCGTAATAATCCATATATTGGGCATTGTCCGGATCAAAGCAATTCAAATCCTTCGTCAACTTAGACAGATTATAAGCACAACATGTTTCATTGATAGTGGGCGCGTTATTGGTTGCCATGCTCAGTATCTGAGCATAAGGTTGCCTGAACATCTCACCATTACCCACGCCACCGGAAGAATAGCGATAACGCCCTTGTATCAAGTTCCAGAAGTTTTGGGAGAGGTTATAATAATAAGGATCGTTATTTCCGCGGAAAGTACGCAATGCGCTAATAATTTTCGGAATGTGTTGGTTTGCATGTCGGGTACGGATATCGTCTATATTGCGAGCCAACGGATCGTAGAAAGCCGGACTATTGAAAAAAGTCGAAGCCTCGAGTAGATGAGCTTTTTCCGTAGGATCACTTACCATTTCAGAAAGTCGCGCCAGCGATTCACCGGTTCCGCCATCCTCACCCGCAATATACATATTCCACATCTCATACCGATTGCCGGGATTGCTTCTGCGTTCTTCCTGCGTTCCGTCCATTTTTATATAGGTGCGGTAATGCAAGCGGTTCCAAATCCACAATCCCATATCTTTAGCTATTAAAAGAGCTTTGGCTGCCACCTCAGAATCGTCAATAAAAGTGGCGATATCTATCAGCCCTGCCAACTGTTTGTGGATTGAATAATAAGGAGCCCACACCCAACTTTCGTTATTATAGGCACGGTACATTTCAATCAGCGCCGCATGTTGTGCAGGAATAGCATTGAGATAACCATATCCGTATGTTGCCCATTCCTTTTTATAATGCTCAAAGTCGGCCCAACTCCCTTTCATGTCACGCAGTTCGGCTTCAGGAGCAAAGTCGCGCGCTTCCCAGTATCTGCCAAGTTTCTCATTCCACACAAAAGTTTTTTCCTGACATTCACGTAGTTCGTTAACCATTCTGGTCATATTGCTACGAAGTATTTTTTTCTGTTCAGGATCTTTACTACTGGCGAATGCAAAAGCTAACGCAGACATATAATGTCCGGAACCATGCCCTTTCAGTTTGGTGGTTGGTGAATCCCAACCGTCAGACACTGTATAGCCGGTTGTACTCATGCCATACGTATCTCTATAATTATATAATTGCTGAGAAACATCCCAACTTATGATTTCACGAATAGCCAGTTCCCGATTAGAAGTCAGTCTGTTATCTCCAGTAATCGTTACTTTGTTTAAAGGAATTGTTTCGGCAACCGGCCCATTTGAAGGAGAAACATAAGCTTCAGCAACAACCTTTATATTCGCAGTTACCGGGAAACCGTTAGGAGTTGTATTATCACCAATTATAAATCCACTAACCGAATATTCATGCCCAACAGGGTGAGTTTCCGGATTGGCCTGATCCTCTTCTACGGAACGAGCCGAATTCGACCATCTTGCTTGGCGATATTCCGATTTCCCATCAGTGTAATTTACCCAAATCTGAAAAGGCAGTCTGGGGGAAGTCCCGACCGGACACTCTACGTAAACAGGCTCTACCTTATCTATAGACTTTGTTTCGGCAAGAACAGTTTCTTTTAAAGTAGTATTGATCGAAGATGCAGCAGGCAGAGGTATCAGCAATAAAAGACTAAAGAATACAGCTATTGCCAAATAAAGATTTCTTTTCATTATTGTCTGTTTTTATTTATTATAAATCTATTGTTCCGTTGAGAGAATCAGCAAAAGCAGCGTTAAACATTAACCCGCGTTTTTATTTTTTGTAAATTAAATGATTATAGAGGGCATTAAATAGAAATATAATCTAATTTGATAACAAAATCATCTTTTACAAGCACAAGCCTTAGCAAAACAAGCTTATTTCCTATCAAAATTCTTTATTAAAGCACATGCTGTCAATACGACTATTCTTTTATCTGTCAATTACTTAAATAATATCAACCAGTTTTTTTACCTAAAAGGGATAGTAGTTAACGTTGTTTTTCCATAACTTTATAAACAATATGAAATTTTATAAAAACAAAGAATATGCACGACGCTGATTTACAATTTGAAAAACTGGGATTATCATTGCCTCCCGCTCCTGCTCCGGTAGGTGTTTATAAACCTTGCTTGGTTGATGGAAAATATTTGTATTTATCCGGACACGGGCCGGTACAAAATGATCGTTCGCTTATAATCGGACGTATTGGAAGGGAACTTACAGCAGAAGAAGGTAAGTTGGCTGCACGCCAAGTAGGCTTAACCATGCTTTCTACGATTAAAACTAATTTAGGTAGTCTAAACAAAGTGAAGAGAGTGATCAAAGTATTAGGTATGGTAAATTGCACTTCCGATTTTGAAAAGCATCCTTATATCATTAACGGATGTAGTGAACTGTTTGCTTCTGTCTGGGGAACAGACAACGGAGTTGGAACTCGTAGCGCTGTTGGATTCGGTTCGTTGCCCGATAACATTCCGGTTGAGGTAGAAGCTATTTTTGAGTTATATTGATTTGGCCATGAACGAATGGTATATCATCAAGAATGCGGACAAGATAGACTCACCGGCTTTGGTGATTTATCCTGACCGTATTCAGGAAAACATTAATCAGGCAATTCATATTGCCGGAGGTTATGAAAGGTTGCGTCCGCATGTAAAAACATGTAAGATTGCTGAGGTATGTGATTTAATGAATCGAGCGGGAATTAGGAAGTTTAAATGTGCAACCATCTCAGAAGCAGAGATGTTGGGGATGGTTAAAGCCAAAGATGTATTGTTGGCTTATCAGCCGGTAGGTCCGAAAATAAAGCGTTTTCTCTCTTTATTCAAACAATATCCGGACACACGCTTTTCCTGCCTGATAGATAATGAAGCTTCTGCCTTGCAACTAAATGAAGCTTGTGCTTTCGAGCACCTTTCAGCAGATGTTTATATTGATCTTAATGTGGGTATGAACCGAACGGGTGTACTGCCTGATAAAGCAATGGATGTAATTAAAACCGTTCTCGCCTGTACGCAATTAACACTGAAAGGTATTCATGCCTATGATGGGCATATTCATGACAAGGATATCGCTTTAAGAAAACAAGCCGGGGAAAGATCTTTTGCTATTGCCGAACAGATACATGCAGAAACAAAGAAGCTTATCTCCTACCCTATACCTATTATAATGGGTGGAACACCAACTTTTCCTGTACATGTTGGTAGGCACGATACAGAATATAGTCCGGGCACATTTGTATTCTGGGACCGGGGATACCATGAAATGTTAGCGGAATTGCCTTTTCAATACGCCGCATTAGTTATTTGCCGGGTTATTTCTATTATTGACAAAAACCATGTTTGCCTCGACTTGGGACATAAATCTGTTGCTGCTGAAAATCCTTTACCACGGGTACACTTTTTGAATGCTGCCGACGCTAAGCCGGTATCGCAAAGTGAAGAACATTTGGTTATCCAAGTGAAAGACAGTGACGATTATCCTATCGGCAAACTATTGTATGGAGTGCCTGTACATATTTGCCCAACGGTTGCTCTTTACGACAAAGCGAACATTATAAACAACAACGAACACACTGGCTTTTGGCCTGTAATTGCCAGAGACAGATCAATTAATCTTTAAATCAAAAAAGCCATGTCAAACAGATTTATCGTAGATGCTCATCTGGATTTAAGCATGAATGCATTAGAATGGAATAGGGATCTAAGACTTGAAGTAGAAGAAATCAACAGAAGAGAAGCCGGAATGAATGACAAACCGGACAGGACTAATGCAACCACCTCTTTTCCCGAATTAAGAAAAGGAAATATCGGATTGGTTGTTGCCACCCAAATAGCCCGGTATGTATCTCCTGAAAGCACCCTTCCGGGATGGAACTCTCCCGAACAAGCTTGGGCCCAAACTCAAGGGCAATTGGCTTGGTACAAAGCCATGGAGGAAGAGGGTGAAATGGTTATGATAAGAAACAAAGCTGAATTAGAGGCTCATCTGGCTTTGTGGAATAATCGAGAAAGTAAGGAGAAAAAACCAATAGGCTATGTTTTAAGTATTGAAGGTGCGGATTCTTTTATCACAGTAGGGCATCTTGAAAGAGCCTATAATTATGGACTTCGAGCGGTAGGTCCTGCTCATTATCGCGAAGGAAGATATGCAAACGGAACGGATTCTAACGGACCACTAAATCAGATGGGGCAAGACTTGCTAAAAGAAATGGACCGGCTTAATATGATTCTCGATGTAACACATCTGAACGATGAAGCCTTCTGGCATGCGTTAACAATCTATCAGGGACCGGTATGGGCAAGCCATAATAACTGTCGTGCATTTGTAGATCACAATCGTCAGTTCAGTGATGAAATGATCAATGCGTTGATTGAAAGAAACGCCGTGATTGGTATTGCATTGGATGCCTGGATGATGGTGCCCGGTTGGGTAAGAGGAGTATCAACGCCTGAAAGCACAAACTGCACAATGGAAATCATGGCAGACAACATAGATCATATATGTCAGCTATCCGGCAATGCCGATCATGCGGCGATCGGTAGTGATCTGGATGGAGCTTTTGGTACAGAACAATGCCCTTACGATCTTAAAACGATCCGTGATGTACAAAAGGTATTTACTCTTCTCGAAAAAAGAGGATACGATGACGCATCTCTGGATAAAATTGCAAACGGCAACTGGGTTTCATTCCTTCGAAGAACATTGTAAACCAAACTGTTGCAAGTATCTGTAATAGTATAAATGATTCCTGTAAATAATTCAAAAACAATGAAAAAATCTAATTTACTCATCATTTTCTTCCTTTCTCTCTTTTTCGTTATAGGATGTTCCAATGAAAAGGCAGAGATAAAAGCCCGGCATGTAATTTTCATCGGTTTGGATGGATGGGGTTCCTACAGTGTAGAAAAAGCCGATATGCCACATGTTAAAAACTTAATGAATAACGGTTCGTATACATTACACAAAAGAGCCGTGCTGCCTTCTTCCAGTGCTGTTAACTGGGCCACCATGTTTATGGGATCAGTACCGGAACTCCACGGATACACAACTTGGGGTGCTAAAGAGCCTGAACTTCCGGCTAAAGAGTTAACCCACTACGGTATGTATCCTTCAATGTGGGGATTGGTGCGAGACGCCTACCCTGAAATGGAGATTGGATATATCTACGAATGGGACGGGATGAAATATCTGGCCGAATCGAAAGCGATGAGTTGGGAGGAAAATGCAGCCGGTAATGAACAAACCGTTAACTCCGCCGTTAAATATATCAAAAATTCAAAGCCGGAATTTTTAGGGATTATTTTTGACGAGCCCGATCATATCGGACATAGTGCAGGTCATGACACACCCGAATACTACGAAAAAATGAAAGTGTTGGATGCATATATAGGCGATATTATTCAAGCAGTAACAGAGGCGGGCATGTTTGAAGAAACAATATTCATCGTTACATCCGATCATGGAGGATTAGAAAAAGGCCATGGAGGAAAAACCATGGAAGAAATGGAAACACCCTTTATTATATCCGGCAAAGGCATCAAGAAGAATCATATAATCCAACAAAGCATGATGCAATTTGACGTAGGCTCCACCATAATTTCCCTATTTAACATTGAACAACCACAAGTATGGACCGGCAGACCAATGAATGAAATATTTGAATGAACAAATCAATTTGCATTGATTTATGCAATTGGACAGTAAGAATAAGTCTTAAAAATATGTTCACAAAACATTTTTTAAGACTTATTTATGTTAAAACAAGCCTGTTTTTCGCTGAAAAACTCCGACTAAATACTTGCTGATATTCAGGGATTTAGATGGGGTCGAAAACATAAAGGATATTTTTGGAAAAATAAAGGTTATTCTTGAAAAAATAAAGGATATATTTTTATTTGTAAAGGATGTTGTGAAAACTATGTTCTGTTTGGGGTGAAAATGAAATGTTAAAAAATTATGTGGGATTATGTGAAAATTCCATTAAAATCATAAAGAGGGCCTTTTCTCAAAGGCCCTCTTTATAGGTTCTTAATAGGTATTAGTCTTTAAGGCAAAAAGATTGTTTAGGTTATCTGTAGACAAAGATGCTGGAATAAATTAGACCCTACAAATAAAAAAAGATATTTTACAACACATTTTTATAATTATCGCCATTTATTAGCAGCTTCTTCCTTTTTTTAACATTTAGCCTTTGGTGGTACCTGTTTTTAGATGTAGCGTATTTCCATTCCTATTGATGAATCATCAACATTTTTACCATCATATACCAACGTGCCATTAACATAAGTTTGGATAATAGCATGCTTAAATGTATATCCTTCAAAGGGAGACCAACCGCATTTATACAGAAGGGATTCTTTGGTCACCTGTGTTTCTTTTGATGGATCGATTAATACCATATCGGCATAATAACCCGGACGGATATATCCTCTCCGATCTATGTGAAACAAATCTGCCGGAATATGCGACATTTTCTCTACTACTTTCTCTTTTGTGAAACATCCTGCCGAAGCCAGTTCGAGCATAGCTAATAAAGAATGTTGAACCAATGGTCCTCCTGAAGCCGCCTTCAGACAACTGCCTTCTTTTTCTGATAATAAATGTGGAGCATGGTCTGTCGCAACAATATCTATTACATTCGTGTTTACGGCTTCACGAAGAGCTTCACGGTCTTTTAATGTTTTAACTGAAGGATTCCATTTTATACGATTTCCGTAGTGTGCATAATCTTCATCATGAAACCACAAATGGTGCACACAAACTTCTCCGGTTATTTTCTTTTCACTTAAGGGTATCTCGTTTGACAACAACCCTAATTCCTTAGCCGTAGATAGATGTAGAATATGTAGTCGGGATCCTAAACGGGTTGCCAGTTCCACTGCTTCTGATGAAGAGGCATAGCAAGCTTCCTCGCTTCGAATTTTACTGTGAAAGGAAATGTCCAGGTTTTCCCCGAACCGGGAGGTATAGTAAGCTATATTCTGTTTTATGATGTCTTCTTTTTCCGCGTGTATGGCAATCAACATATTGGCTTCCGCAAAAATCCGTTCAAGGGTTTCTTTATTGTCTACCAACATATTGCCGGTCGAAGAGCCCAGAAACAGTTTTAAACCGGGTATTCGCGATTTATCCAATTTTTTGATCTCATCGATATTATCGTTTGTTCCTCCAAAAAAGAAAGAATAGTTTGCTACAGATGATTCTGAGCCGCGTTTTAATTTCCATTCCAGTTCAGCGATGGCGGTTGTTTGAGGTTTCGTATTAGGCATATCCATAAAGGTGGTTATGCCGCCGGCCACTGCCGCTTTGCTTTCACTGGCTATATCTCCTTTATGGGTAAGTCCCGGTTCACGGAAATGAACCTGATCATCAATTGCTCCGGGCAACAGCCATTTACCTTTTGCGTCAACAATTGTATCGGCTTCAATTTCTAACGAAGGCAGAAGCGAATCTCCTGTTTCTCCGACAGATAAGATGAAAGCATCATCCGTAAGGACATATCCGTTAAAAGTGCGTCCTTCATTAATTATATATGCGTTCTTAATCAGTATTTTGCTCATACTAAGTGTTTATTGTTGCTTCTGGGGGTATTTGCGGAAAAAACTCCACCATTTCAGTTGAAGAACGCCAAATAAAGCTTCTCCAAAGATGGACGAATTCATTTTTGATGTTCCTAAAACTCTGTTAATAAAAATGATGGGTACTTCTACAATCTTGAATCCGCATTTATGCGCTGTAAATTTCATTTCTATTTGAAAGGCATATCCTTTAAAGTGAATCCGGTCAAGATCAATCGTTTCAAGTACCTGGCGGCGATAACATTTAAACCCAGCAGTTGTGTCGCGTACTTTCATGCCTGTAACAAAGCGAACGTATGTAGATGCGTAATAAGACATAAGCACTCGCCCTAACGGCCAGTTAACTACGTTTACTCCGTTGCAATAACGTGAACCTACGGCTACATCACCCCCTTGCTCGGCACAAGCGGCATACAGTTTGGGCAGATCGTTCGGGTTATGACTGAAGTCGGCATCCATTTCAAAAACATATTCATACCCTTGTTCCAACGCCCACTTAAAACCACAAATATATGCAGTACCAAGTCCTAACTTTCCTTTTCTCTCAATAATAAATAAGCGATCCGGAAATTCCTTCTGCAACGTTTTTACGATATCGGCTGTTCCGTCAGGAGATCCGTCATCGATAATCAGGATATTAAAAACTTTTTCAAGACCGAATACAGTTCGAATAATACTTTCCACATTTTCTTTTTCATTATATGTGGGAATGATCACAATGCTATCTGACATATATTTTCAAATAATAGATGTTAATTCAATCAAGACCAAAAGTACAAAATATATTTGTTTTATAATTGTTTTGAAACCTCAATATATACTATTGTAATCGCAGACTACATAAGGACATGAATTAATAAATGAACTTTTTACACCAAAAGATGATAAATAAAATCTATATTATTAATATATTTGTGTTTATTAGTTCTATCTATGAATCCACAAATCAGTTACAACAAGTTAAGAATCAGCGTGTATTTGTTTATCCTTGTAGTAGGAATAACACATGGTTCAACTGCTTTTTCCGCTCAATACAAGTTTAAACATTTCAGTACTTCTAATGGGTTGCCTTCAAATTCTATACAATGTATTACACAAGATCATCAAGGATTCATCTGGATTGGCACGGAGAATGGTGTGTCCAGATTTGATGGTATTGATTTTAAAACATTCAAATACATTGCGGATGATTCCACTTCGATAGGCTCCAATTACATTAACAGCATATTTGAAGACAGTCGTAATTACTTTTGGATGGGTACTGATTGTGGAGTTTACATATATTCGCCTGAACAGGAAAGCTTTTCATTCTTTGCTAAATCCACAAAAGAAGGAGTTTCGATTACCACCGGTATTTCACACCTAATCGAAGATAAGCAGGAGAACATCTGGATCTCGACAGAAGGTCAGGGAGTTTTCTTTTATGATCAACAGCAAGATGAATTAATGCAGTTTAAACTAATACCTTCCGTTCCGGATATTGAGGCAAAATCAAACTTCATTTACAGTTTATTTATCGACAGCGAAGACAATATATGGGCATCGGCAAGAACACTGGCCGATCCGTTATATTTGTTTGATAAGCAGAAAAGGCAATTTTTGCCTTATTCGTTTACGCCTACCCCCTCCTCTTTTATCTACGCAATAAATGAATATCCGCAAGGAAACTTATGGTTGGGCAGTTGGGAAGACGGTTTGTATCAACTAAACACGAAGTCCGGAAATGTTAAAACGTATCTTTCTCCCAAAAAAGAGAAAGGCATTTCACATATTCATTCAATTTCACACTATAAGTCTGATGTTCTTTTAATCGGGTCGGACGATGGATTGTTGGAATTCAATACGGCGTCCGAAGAATATACATTGATAACTTCTTCAGAATTAGATGCGGATGGGTTGTCGGACAAGTTTATTTATCCGATTTATAAAGACAGGGAAGGTGGTTTATGGATAGGTGGTTACTATAAAGGACTGAACTACGCCGCACCTAACAAAGGCTACATAGAGAGCTTTACACATTCAGTTTATAAGAACTCTGTTTGCGGAAATATAATAAGTAATTTTTGTGAAGATCCATCGGGTAATATCTGGATCGGATCGGATGATGGAGGGCTCAGTTATTTCAATACTCAAACACGAAGTTTTAAGAACTATCGCCCGGTATCCGGCAAAAACAGTCTTTCTTATCATAATGTACACGCGCTGATGGTTGATGAGGGAAAGTTATGGATAGGAACTTACGGCGGAGGATTAAATGTGATGGACATCGCGACAGAACAGTTCAAACACTATCTTCCGGAAGGCAAAAACAAACGCTCGATTGGTGGAAACAGTGTTTATTCCATTTTTAAAGATAACAAAGGAGATATCTGGATCGGCACTATGCAGGGAATCAACACCTACAACAGAGAAACGGATGATTTCAATCATGTACGATCTACGGGCACTACTACATTAGATATAATACAAGAAAAAGATGATATGCTATGGTTCGCTACTTGGGGAGGTGGTGCATATCGATATAATCCGCATACAGAAGAATGGCAACATTATACGTTGAATAAACAAGACAACTCATCTATTCCTCATAACATAGTTTTCTGTTTTTGTATCGACCGGAATGAACGGCTGTGGATTGGTACGGATAATGGCTTATGTTATTATGATAAAGAAAATAATTGTTTTGTGCGTGAGCCATTAACCATTTCAAGTACGACAATATGTAACATTATAAGCTATGAGAACGCATTATGGTTGAGTACTTCCAATGGTTTTGTTTATTTCTCACCGGAAACAAAACACACAAAAATATTTACCACCAATGATGGTTTTCAAAATGATCATTTTACAATAAAAGGCAGCCTATTGAGTTCGGATAACAAAATGTATCTGGGAACTACCCACGGGTTTAATATCTTATGTCCGCAAACGCTGAACAGTAATACATACGTACCTCCGGTTGTTATAACAAACTTTCAGATTTTCAATAAAGAGTTGAAGATCGGAGTTGATGGCGACTTGAAAAAAGCAATAGGATATACAAAAGAACTAACACTGACACATCAGCAAAACGTTTTCAACATAGAATATGCCGCGCTAAGCTATTGTGCACCAACTAAGAATGAATATAAATATATGTTGGACGGTTTTGATAAGGACTGGAATCTGGTAAAGAACCAACACAAAGCCACTTATACAAATCTTCCTGCCGGTAAATATATTTTCCGCGTGAAAGGCAGTAATAATGATGGTGTTTGGAATGACGAGGAAACTACGCTTACGATTCGTGTTCTCCCTCCTTTCTGGCGTTCCACCTGGGCTTATTGTATCTATGCGTTACTTTGTGCGTCAAGTATCTTTTACTTGATTTACTTCATTCGTAAAAGAGCTGAACAAAAAAACAAGATTCGAATTAAAAAACTTCAGGCCGAAAATGAGAAGGAGTTGTATAATGCCAAAATCAATTTTTTCACACAAGTGGCGCATGAAATCAGAACACCGGTTTCGTTAATTATCGGTCCTTTGGAAAAAATTTTGGAACAAAACACGGAGTTGGCCGATACGACATTAACTGATTTGAATATTATCGACAGAAACAGCAAACGTCTGCTCACTTTAGTAAATCAGTTACTTGATTTCCGAAAAGCTGAACAAAGTACCTATACACCTACCTTTTCACGCCAGAATATATATACTGTATCCAAGGGTATTTATGATCGATTTCATCCGTTGATAACAAAAAAAGGTATTAACTTTGACTTCACTATGAAAAATGCGGATTTAGTTGCCATGATTGATGCCGAAGCCTATACTAAAACGGTCAGTAATTTATTGTCTAATGCCGTAAAATACGCAAAAGGGAAAATATCAATGTCAATAGCTGAAAAAGACAAACAGTTTACCCTTAAGATCACAGACGACGGAGATGGTATAGCTGAAAGTGAACAAAAGAATATCTTTAAGCCCTTTTATCAAATAACCGGCAATAATAAACCCGGCACCGGATTAGGTTTATCTTTAGTTAAACTCCTTGTGGAAGCTCATCATGGTATGATTGATGTATCGAGCGTACCGGGAGAAACAAGTTTTATGGTAACCCTTCCACTGCTACAAGCTTCTACAACAAATTCGTCGTCCAAAGATGATGCGTTAACCGACACAAACGATTACTCCTATTTAATTGAAGAAGAGCAAAAAGTTCCTTTTACCGCAGATCAGAATAAACCTGCTTTATTGATTGTTGAAGACAATATTGATCTTTGTAATTTTCTTTATAATAAATTCCATCAAACATATAATGTCTGCATCACTCATAACGGAAAAGAGGGCATTGATCAATTAAGTAGGCAATCATTCGATATCATAATCAGTGATATCATGATGCCTGTCATGGATGGGATTGAATTTTGTAAAGAAACAAAAGCAAATTATCTATATAGCCATATTCCATTTATTTTGCTCACCGCGAAAATTGACAGTACGTCAAAAGTGGAAAGCATAAAAACCGGAGCTGACGCTTATATTGAAAAGCCTTTTTCTATCCAATTGCTTCAAGCTCAAATGGAAAATCTTCTTAATTCAAGAAAATTACTAAAAAAGAAATTTTCGGAAATGCCGTTTATGAAATTAGACAGCATCGCAGGAAATAAAGCAGATGAGTTGTTTTTGTCAAAATTAAATTCTATTATTGAGCAAAATATTTCAAACACCG
The DNA here is from genome assembly GCF_900178525.1 of Massilibacteroides vaginae. GTDB lineage: Bacteria > Bacteroidota > Bacteroidia > Bacteroidales > Tannerellaceae > Massilibacteroides > Massilibacteroides vaginae. The sequence goes on along the minus strand of NZ_FXDJ01000008.1, from coordinate 114,079 downwards.
ATTTTTCAATTGATGCACTTGCAGAACAACTATGCATCAGCAGATCAGGTTTGTTTTCCAAGATTAAGGTTCTAACGGATATGACACCGAATGAACTGATACATCTCGTAAGATTGAAGAAGGCGGCAGAATTATTGTCAACTAAAGAGTATAGAATCAATGAAATATGTTACTTAGTAGGATTTAATAACCCTTCGTATTTTTCAAAATGTTTTCAAAAACAATTCGGGGTATTACCCAAAGATTTTACAACTAAAAAACAGATAAATATCAAACCATGAACATTCAACAATTGGAGTATATTCTGGCAGTAGATCAATTCAGGCATTTTGCCAAAGCTGCCGAACATTGTCGGGTTACTCAGCCGACATTAAGTATGATGATTCAAAAACTTGAAGATGAATTAGGCATAAAATTATTTGACCGAAACACACAGCCGGTTCGCCCTACTCCATCGGGACGGAAAGTAATTGATCAGGCTCGTGTGGTATTGCAACAAACGGCTTTAATTAAAGATATAGTTAATGAAGAGGAGCAATCACTAAAAGGCACATTCAGGCTTTCTGTTCTTCCTACTATAGCACCCTATCTACTCCCCCGGTTCTTTCAACAATTAGCCGAGGAACATGCCGACCTTGACATTCGAGTGCAGGAAATGCAAACAACTCCAACTATTACAGCATTGATAAACGGAGACATAGATGCGGCAATAATCGCGTCTCATCCCTTAGAACAACAACTACAAGGTGAAACAATATATTATGAGGAATTTTTTGGATACGTATCTCCTAACGAAAACGTATTCAAAAATGAATTAATACGCACTTCCGACATTAATGGTGAACGATTATGGTTATTGGATGAAGGGCATTGCTTCAGAGATCAGTTGATGCGTTTTTGCCAGATGGATAAAGTAAAACTACATCAAGCGGCTTATCGACTTGGAAGTATGGAAACCTTTATGCGTATGGTTGAAAGTGGTAACGGAATTACTTTTATCCCTGAATTAGCAGTTAAACAATTAAGTGATGAGCAGAAAAAGCTGGTTCGCCCGTTTGCCATTCCAAAGCCCACAAGAGAGATCGTTCTGATAACACGTAAGGATTTTATACGCCACACAATAGGTAAAATATTAATCGAATCGATAAAGAAATCCGTACCAAAAGAAATGCTCTCGCTTAAAGCCAATCAGAAAGTGGTATGATCTGTTTTTGACAGCAATAACTCAACATATAGATAAAATTTATTTTTGTTGTAATATAAAAAAGAATGCATTTCGTTTTATATTTAAAAAAAAGCGTTACTTTTGTCGCATTAAATAAAACAAAATAGACAATAATGACTCGATTTAGCTTTACATATTCTTATTTTTACTTTTACTTTAGCAGTGAGGGCAGGAATTTATATGTAAAGTGTTGATAAGAAATATGAGTCAATAAAAGATATAAAGTCCTGCCCAATGTGGCGGGACTTTTTTTTATCTATATAGGAATAGAACAGAAAAAGAATATGAAAAAAAGAATCGCAATTCAGGGTATTGCCGGATCGTATCACGATATCGCTGCCCGAAACTATTACGAAGGTGAAGAAGTTGAGATTATCGGATGTAATTCTTTTAAAGAAGTGATCACAACTATGAAAAAAGACCCTTCTATTCAGGGAATGATGGCAATAGAGAATACAATTGCAGGTAGCCTTCTGCAAAATCATGAACTTATCCGTGAAAGTGGTTTCGACATTGTAGGAGAATACAAATTACGTATTTCTCATTCATTGGTTGGATTACCCGGGGAAACAATTCACGATATAACAGAAGTCAACTCCCACCCGATTGCCCTTATGCAGTGTTCGGATTTTTTAAACACACTCCCACATACTAAAGTTGTAGAGAAAGCAGATACGGCAATGAGTGCGAAATGGATATCAGAAAATAAACTGAAAGGACATGCCGCTATCTGTGGTAAAATGGCTGCCGAAATATATGGAATGAATATCCTTGCCGAAGGAATAGAAACAAACAAACGAAATTTCACCCGATTCCTTGCTATAGCAGACCGATGGACAGCCGACGAACTTCTACAAGGAGTCGATAAAAACAAATCTTCACTCGTATTTGCACTACCTCACTCTTCCGGCAGCCTGTCCAAAGTTCTCTCTGTTCTCTCCTTTTACGATATGAATCTCTCAAAAATACAATCCCTACCTATTATCGGCCGCGAATGGGAATACCTCTTTTATATTGACCTTACATTTACAGACTATACACGCTATAAACAAGCGTTGGATGCGATTAGACCTTTAACTAAAGATTTTAAAATTTTAGGTGAATATGAAGAAGGACAACAAAGTGTGTGATATAATTCCGGCGTCGCGCGTTAACAGTGTGCAGGAATATTATTTCTCTAAAAAGCTAAAAGAAGTAGCGGAATTGAATGCCGCCGGCAAAAAAATTATAAACCTCGGAGTGGGAAGTCCGGATATGCCACCGTCACAAGAAGCTATTGAAGTATTGTGTTCGGAAGCACGAAAAGCAGATACACATGGTTATCAGCCATACATAGGTATTCCGGAGCTACGCGAAGGATTTGCAAAATGGTACAAGGAATGGTACCATGTAGAATTAAATTCCCGCACAGAAATACAACCGCTTATCGGATCAAAGGAAGGGATACTGCACATTTCATTGGCTTTCCTTAATCCAGGAGATGGTGTGTTAGTTCCTAATCCGGGTTATCCTACTTATAGTTCTGTAAGCAATCTGGCAGGTGCTCGTATCATTAGTTATGACCTGAAAGAGGAGCTGAATTGGCAACCTGATTTTGAAGCACTTGAACAAACTGATCTCACCGGTGTAAAGCTAATGTGGACAAATTATCCAAACATGCCTACCGGAGCTAACGCAAGCATGGAGCTGTATGAAAAACTGGTTGATTTCGGTCGCCGACATAATATTGTGATATGTAATGACAATCCATACAGCTTTATTCTCAATGACAATCCGCTCAGTATTCTTAGTGTGGAGGGAGCTAAAGATATTTGTATTGAACTGAATTCAATGAGTAAATCGCATAATATGCCGGGGTGGCGTATGGCTATGCTTGCATCAAATGCTCAATTTGTGCAATGGATATTAAAGGTAAAGAGCAACATCGACTCCGGACAGTTTAAGCCTATGCAATGTGCCGCTGTAGAAGCCTTAAAGGCTCCTAAGTCCTGGTATGATGAAATGAATAAAGTATACGCTAACCGTCGTGATCTGGCAGGGCAGATAATGCATGAATTAGGTTGTGTGTACGACGAAAAACAAACCGGACTGTTCCTTTGGGGACGTATTCCGGAAAGCATTGCGAGTAGTGAAGCAATCGCAGACAAGGTGCTATACGAAGCAAACGTATTCATCACTCCGGGCTTCATTTTCGGAAGTCAGGGTGAAAGGTACGTACGTATTTCTCTCTGCTCAAAGGAAGAACAATTAAAGGAAGCATTAAATAGAATTAAGAATATAATAAACAATCAATAAAATGGAAATGAAGTTAGAATCAATCGCATTACCGGGAATAGATACTAAACGCCCGATTGTTATTGCAGGGCCATGCAGCGCCGAAACAGAAGAGCAAGTATTGGAAACAGCTCGTGGACTGGCAGCAAGAGGCGTAAAATTATTCCGTGCAGGAATCTGGAAACCTCGTACAAAACCCGGAGGGTTTGAAGGTGTTGGAGCCGAAGGATTGCAGTGGTTGAAAAAGGTAAAAGAAGAAACCGGCATGTATGTTTCTACTGAAGTAGCAACAAAGGCGCATGTGGAAGAAGCGTTGAAAGCCGGCATCGACGTACTTTGGATCGGTGCTCGTACAACGGTTAATCCATTTGCTGTTCAGGAAATTGCCGACGCTTTAAAAGGCGTGGATATTCCCGTATTGATCAAAAATCCGGTTAATCCTGATCTTGAACTTTGGATTGGAGCAATAGAGCGTATATATGGCGCAGGAATCCGTCGTATTGGTGTAATTCATCGTGGATTCAGTTCATACGATAAAAAAATATACCGCAACCTCCCTTTATGGCATATCCCAATCGAACTTCGTCGTCGTATGCCGGAACTGGAGATATTCTGTGACCCAAGTCACATTGGTGGTAAGCGCGAACTGATTGCTCCGCTTTGTCAACAAGCGATGGACCTGAGTTTTGATGGACTAATCGTTGAATCACATTGTAATCCGGACTGTGCCCTGAGTGATGCCTCTCAACAAATTACCCCGGATGTGCTCGACTATGTATTAAACCTTCTGGTAATTCGCAACGAAACGCAAACAACAGAAAATCTTTCTCAACTTCGTAATCAGATAGATTCTATTGACGAACAATTACTCGAACTTTTGGCTAAACGTATGCGTATATCACGTGAAATAGGTGTTTATAAGAAAGAACACAACATGCCAATCCTACAATCTCCACGCTACAGCGAAATACTTGAAAAACGAGCAAACATGGGACAGAGTATGGAACTGAACACCGAGTTTGTAAAAGAGATACTGAAAGAAATACACGAAGAATCTGTTCGTCAGCAGATGATTATAATGAACCAACAGGGATGAAAATACTAATTCTTGGTGCTGGAAAGATGGGATCTTTCTTCACCGACCTACTCAGCTTCGACCATGAAGTGGCCGTATTAGAAAGTGACCCGAAACGGATGCGTTTTATTTACAACGCCCTTCGTCTGGAAAAACCGGAGCAGATAAAAGACTTTGCACCCGAGTTGGTAATCAATTGTGTTACGCTCAACTACACGATTGAAGCCTTCAAGGCAGTTCTCCCCTATCTGCAACCCTATTGTATTATATCAGACATTGCTTCTGTTAAAACAAACTTACAGGAATTCTATAAAACATGCGGATTTCCTTATGTTTCCACGCACCCGATGTTTGGTCCTACATTTGCAAGAATGGGTAATCTGGAGAAAGAAAACACGATCATCATCTCCGAAAGCGACCACTTAGGCAAAGTATTTTTCCGTGACCTGTATGCGAAACTCCACCTGAACATTTTCGAATACACCTTTGACGAGCACGACCGCGTAGTAGCTTATTCTTTAGGAATTCCTTTTGCATCAACGATGGTTTTTGCAGCCATCATGAAGCATCAGGATGCACCGGGAACAACCTTTAAACGCCACATGAAAATAGCTCGCGGACTGCTTTCCGAAGACGATTACCTACTTACTGAAATCCTCTTCAACCCCCGTACGCCCCATCAAATAGAACGCATACAGGAAGAGTTAAGCGTATTGCAGGAAATCATCAAAAACAAAGACACAGCAAGCATGAAAGAATACCTGACAAAAATCAGGAGTAAGATTAATTAATATCTGATCTTTACCTAATATAACAAGTAAGCCGAATTTCCCCAAAAGAGGAAATTCGGCTTACTTTTTATAAAAAGAAAGTCATATAATGCCTTATACTGTATATATTTTCATCTTAAACTAATTAAAACGTCACTTCTACTCCTCCCATAAAGATTGCTTTTGGCATTGGGAAACCTTGATTGATTTCGTAGCGAGCTGCTGTTAGGTTTTCTCCTTTAACAAATATGTTTGCTCCTTTATCTCTTGTTCCAAAGCGGTATGCTGCTCTTGCGTTCAGCAACGTATAGCTTTCTTTATCAGTGTTTTTTTCAGCATTTGTATATAGTCCGGAAATGGATTGCGTATTCAAATGAAAATTAAAACGTCCGGGTGCATACGTGATTCCGGCAAAAAACTGGTTCTTTGGAGCAGCCAATAGGGGTTTGTTTGTATCCAGATAACTATAGTTCGCGTCTATGCTCAGGTTGTTCAGCACCTGAAAACGTAGCTCGGCTTCTATTCCTTTGTTTGTGAATTCACCCACATTACGGTTTAATGGTATGTTATCTATCTCACGCCTTTCTATCATATCTTTTCCATCAATATAAAATCCTGTTAATTCAGCGAAAAGACGTCCGTTGAGGAAGCTTTGCGAAACAGCAACCTCGTAATTGAACATAGATTCCGGTTTAAGTTTAGCGTTTTGTATAGGATACATATACATTTCGCGAATATTTGGACTGCGGAATCCTTTTGATAGCGAAGCGCGGATGGTATTCCCAGCAAACGGACGAGCCACAACTCCTGCCTGAGGCACCCATTCGCCACCGAAAACACTGTTGTATTCATATCTTACCCCCGCGTTGAGTGTAAAAATATTTAGAAGTTCTTGTTGCATGATTAAATAACCGGCAGTTTCATCTATTTTCTTATTAACTATGTCTTCACGATTGCCGTTAATACTGTCGTTCCATGCTTTTCCACCCCAGTTTTTATAATCAAGTCCAAGTGTAAAGCTGTTGCCCGGCAAAAGATGAAATGATTGATAAAGTAACACCCCATAGTTGTGGTCATTGGAGTTAAATAAAAATGTACGAGGATTACCTCCTACAGCATAACCGTCGTTTATTTCATGGTCTCCCCAGTTATAAAAAGCACGAATGGCACCACTTATCTTTCCGAAATTATTCTCTACTGCCAGCGAAGTTGTTCCGCGAAGAATATCCATATCATTATCAAGCAGAGGTGCTGTAATAGCTCCCGGATTCTGATTTTTATATTTCGCCAGACTAATATCTCCTGTAGCCTTAAATTGGTCGCTTAGTTCATAACCCAGTTTAGCGAATCCATTGGTAATCCGGAATTCAGCATTATCACGATGTCCGTCTGTTCTGTCATGGTTTAGTGAAATAAAGCTGCTGAATCGTCCGGAATTATAGCCATTATTGATCATGTATTTCTGTGTATTGTACGAGCCATACATCACCCGGGCCTGCGTGCGACGCCCTTCCTGATGGTGCTTACGGGTAATAATGTTTACAACCCCTCCCATCGCGTTCGATCCGTAAAGTAACGAACCCGGTCCACGGATCACTTCCACCCGATCAACATCAGAAGCCACGTACGTATCCGGAAGTGAATGACCGAATATGCCTGCCCACTGAGGCTGTCCATCAAAAAGCATCAACACTTTATTGCCTTGCCCCACTCCGCGCACATTGACTGTTCCCGCACCATCTTTTGAAACACCAAATCCGGTAATTCCCTTTTGGGTAACGAACAGTCCCGGTACACGTTGCGAGAGTACGGGCAGCAAAGCAGATTCACTGCTCGCCTCAATTTCATCACGCCCTATAACACTGATAGTTAGCGGAACACTGTTTTTATTTACAATGATTTTGTTTGCAGAGACAACAACCTCTTTCAAATTAATCAAGCTATCCACCTTTTGTGTTTCATCTGCGTAAAGAGGGCTACACACCAATAGTCCTAAACTTAAAACAAGCGCATTTTTCATATAATTAGCTTTATAAAATATCTTCCTTTCCAGCCCCAAAGGTAACACCTTCTCGCACAATCGTGTTACTATATAGATAAAAAAATATCAATCGGCACGTCCCATAACCAATTTTCCATGACGAATACCTTTGATAGTAGTTAACTTGTCGGCCAATTCCGTCAACACATGCGCCTCGCCCATTACAGCCGTTATATGCAAGCAATGATTTCCGGCAAGATAGTGGTTTGTAGAGGAAAGGACAACTTGTTGAAACATACCTTCTATTGCAGAAATACGTGCTGTTATTTCTTTCTTTTCCTGCTCATACATGATTACGATTGTTCCGGCAACCACATGATTACATTGCCATTTTCTTTCAGCTACATTCTTCTCAATCAAAAAACGGATTGCTTGAGAACGGTTTGCAAACCCATTCTCATCCACATACGTATCCAACTCTTCCAGCAAAGAGTCTTCAAGTGAAACACCGAATCGTTTAATAGCCATTATTATCTGTAATAAATTCCGGGGATAAATATAGTCAAATAAATAGAAACATTCCTATAGTAAATACGAAACACGGAAAAGTGCAAATTCAGGTCAATAAAAAACAGATCAACTATTATTCGGTTGGTAGTGATTTTTGTGTTAATTCCGACTTCAAATCAGAGTAAGAAAATTCAGCATAAAAACAGCGCGTTTTTTCACAATACTATATTTAAAAAAATATATCCTTTATTTTTTTGAAAATAACCTTTATTTTTCAAGAAATAACCTTTATGTTTTTTGACGGATATAGCCTACTGATTATCAACGCTTTAAAAAACACAAAAAACAATCCTATTTTAGCTATAAAAACAAGGAAAATGGGGCTCAGCGGATTTCCCATTTAACAAAAAAAATAGTCCGTATAAAACTTCACAGTTACATACGGACCAAACAAATAACAAACTCTACTTATATGAAAAAACAAATACTACTAACAAAGTACTAATAACATCCCTGTTACTGTGAAATAAAAGATTTACATATTTTATTTCTGGCTTTGTATATATTAAACAACAATCTATTCAATATAGTTCTCGACCTATTACAAAAAAACATTAACATTTTCTATAATACCTGATTTACCTGTGCATAACCAACAAAGGCGTGTCTGTATGGAAAAGCATCTTTCGGGCTATACTCGGATTGAATATTCGTGCCAGCAAATTCCGTCGATATGTGCTCAACGCGATAATATCAATGTTTTTTTCGCGAACGAAACGCTCTACCGCAAGTAACAAATCACCGTCATCTAATACCGTATGCGTAATTGATGCTTCGGGATACTGTTTCTTAAAGTATTCACGCACACCGGTAAGGCGTATTTCATTCCATTCATTTCTACTGGTCGATATATTAAACAGATGGATATTTAAATCGTAACCTTTTATTATTTCCATGAAACGATCAAACATCACCAAGTCTTCCTGATTAAAAGACGTAGCAAAAGCGATATTCTTCACGTTGTTTATGGCGTTAAAAGGAACTTTTTCGGGTATAACCAAAACAGGAACTTTTGAAATCTCTATCACTTCGCCTGATACACTGCCTATAAGATCGGCTTCCTTTTGGCTCTTACCTCTTGTACCCATTACAATTAGAATCGGACGTATTTCCTTGGCATAAGTAATGATTTCTTCTTCCGGTATACCTTCTCTAAGAAGAGCCGTAATTTTTACGTCCGGCAGTTCGGCTTCTTTTATTTTCTTATCTAATTCTGCCATGAGTATTTTCATATCGTCTTCAACCTTCTTCCTCGTATTTATCATCGCTTCATTTTCACCTGCTTGATAAATAATCGAGTCGGTCATTGGTATCGCCGATGGAAAAAACGGGCTGAAATAGGCATGAAACAAAACAACTTCCGCCCCCATTCGTTCAGCATGATTGATCCCTATCTCACAAGCCGTTAACGAATAGTCTGAAAAGTCAACCGGAATCAATATTACCTTATCCTTTTCTTCCGGTTCTTTTTCCGGTTCTTCAAACCATTTCACATCTTCAATTACACGTAGTGCATGAGGAAGGTCACTTTCTTTTATGCGCACTCTAACTCCTGCTGAAACAACAGGCTGAATCTGATTTACATTGTGAATGTATACCTCAATACCTTCTGATTCAAGAATAGTTTTCAGTATCTGTGCCCTTTCGAAGGTATGAATTGCTAATGTTATTAATTTACTTTCCATAATAATTTCATTTAGACGTTAAACAAAAAAATCCCTAAGTTTTTGACGACTAAGGGATTTCATTTAAACATTTTCTTTTCTGCTAAGATTCCGGTGTCACAGACACCACTTCACTTTCCGCTAATATTTCCAACGCCCGGTCGTAAATAGAAGTGTCGTCCAAAACAACAATTCCACCATCAGGTCCCGGTTCAATGTGGATACCACAACTCATGCCAGATTTATAGTTCTGTCCACCAAAATAGTTTCTAACAGTTTCAACTGTTACGCCTAATTCGTCTGCTATACGGTGAGTACTTCCATCAGGAAGACTGTCTTTCAAGCGACGCAGCTCATTAAAAGTGATTGTTTTTGTCATGGTCTATCTATTTTGAAGTTTATATATGAATTATTAACATGCCACTAACTTAGCCAATATAAACAAGAGAAACAAATTATTGTGAATGAAATAGATTTGTAATAAACATGCTTTACGGCATGTATAGAGCAGTAGTTTACGATCGGATAAGGTTGACCAATTTGGTGTTTAATATCAACATCAAAATAATATTAATGTAAATGGCGTAGGATATCAAATTTTTACTCTCATTGCTATAGATCCGTTCAGGAATAGTGATTTCATCACCAAGAATCTTCTTTCTGGCATACAGATATAGATAATAAACCATATACCCAAAGAAAACACCGGCTAACGCCCCAAAAGCAACATCAGAAATAAAATGAACACCTAAATAGATCCGCGTATAGGCAGTAACGATAGACCAAAGGAAAATAGTAAAACCATAAAGTTTATGCCTGAAAAGCAGGGTGGTAAACGTTGCAAACCCAAATGCATTCGCGGCATGACTGGATATGAACCCGTATTTACCACTTCTGTAGCCAAAGACAGTAGCCACGTCTTCCATAAAATTAGGATGAGAAGTAGGGCGATAACGTGCAAAAAAGGGTTTGCAGAAATGGGAAGCAAACTGATCGCATAATGTTATAACCAATACAATAGCAAGTAATACGAATAATACCTCTTTCCAATTTTTTTTATAGCATAAAACAAATAGAATTAAAAGGGCAAGTGGAAACCATACAACTTTACCTGAAAACAACCACATAAAATGGTCAAGATAAACAGAATCGCTTCCATTAAGGAAAAAGAAAGCATCGCGTTCGTAATGTAAAAGTTGTTCAAGCATTTTATATTTTTTCTATATCCTTACTTGGCATCCATCCTACATGCCCGTCTTCTAATTCTATTTCCGCCCATTCTCCAAGTGTACTTCTAACAAATACCTTTGTTCCTTCATGCACAACAAAGAGGTCGGTCCCACTCATATCCGGAGAACTTTTTACAGTCACTGTTGAAGAAAAAACGATCGCGCTATTTCTGTTCAGCAAGTTATGTTTTTGTTTTGAAGCAAAAACATTTGACAGAATCACAACAAACAGCATCAGTAATCCGACATAAAAGCCTATCTTTTTCAAACGGATCCATTTCGAGAAGAAAAACAAAAACAAACAGCCGATTAAAGCAATAAAGCAAACAATACCAATCGCTCCCCAGGAGTTTACACTCAGGATATTCTGTACACCTTCAAACCATTTTACTAAAAAGAATTGGCCAATAGGTTCTATGCGGTCAACCGTTTTCTGTTTCGCTATGTTTAGGTTAAAACGTATATCCCCATCAGCCGGGTCGATCAATAAAGCTCGTTCGTAATTCAAAATTGAAGGAGCTACCTCTCCGGCTTTAAAATAAGCATTTCCTAAATTATAATAGATTTCAGCAGATGCTCCATAGGTTTTCAGAATACCTTCATAAAGCTCAATAGCCTTCGAAAAGTCTTCTTGCGTATAAGCAGTTTCTGCTTCCTTTATAACATTCTCTTGCGCAAATGATGATGTTACAGAGAATAATAATAGGGATAATAACAATAATATATTTTTCATAACCATCGATCTCCTCTTATCTTTTTATCGTATTTTCCATTTTACCAATGGCTTCTACCGTTTGCTCATACAATTTATCCATCGCGTCCGAAGTTTGTGCGGGAGCATATCGAGCAAACTCACAAGTATTCAGAATATCCAAAAATTCTTTGATAAGCTCTTCTGATACACCATACTTCGTCAACTCGTTTTCAACATTATCTTTTGCTAATTCTGCCCGAGGGATGTTTAATTTATCACTCAAATAACCCCACAGCGCACGAAGCACTTCTTCATAAAATTCCTCTTTCTTATTCTCCTTAAGGAATACACCGGCACTTTTTAGTCGGCGTACAGCCATCTTGTTGGCTTTCTTTGTACGTACCAATGCCAAGTCAGAGTTTTCTTTCACTTGTTTACGGTAAATAATGAAGAATACAATAAATAATATTGCAGGAATCAGATAGCATAGTATATAGACGAATGTTCCAAAGAATATCTCTTCAACCGGAACGAAACGGACTCCTTTTACTTTAAGATAGCGAATATCATTACCTAAAAACTTAACGCTCTCTCTGTTTGTAAAGTTAGAAACGACCGGAGCTCCAGTACCTTCACCTTCCGCCCCTTTTTCCACTTGTAGTTTAAATGGTTGGGAAGAAAGCGTCTTATAAGCTCCTGTTTTTGTATCAAAATAAGAGAATTGAATTGCCGGTATTTCAAAATCGCCTGCAAAACGAGGAATAGCCATATATTCAATTACTTTGCTGCCTGATACACCCGATGTAGTGGTACGGATATTATTTTCAACTTTAGGGTCATAAACTTCAAAATCATTCGGAAATTTCACATCCGGATTTTTCAACACACGGAGATTACCGTTACCTTCTATTTTGACTTTAACAGTAACCGCCTCGTTTGCTTTTACCTGATTTGAACTTATTTCGGAATTCATCGTAAAGTTGCCTACTGCACCGGAAAAAGAAGCAGGCTTTCCTGATGGTAATGCCTTTACATCAATTGTTACAGGAGATGTTTTCAACTCTTTGCTCACGTTTTGATAGCCACTATCAAAGAAATCGTCAAATATAGAGCCGCCACCTTGTCTTTGTATACGTACGCGAATACCTGCGTCAAAGGTTCCCGCATCGATTGTAATCTTGCCCGAACGTTGCGGATAAAGCACTGTCTGCCTTAAAGTCACTGTCCAATAGTTACGTCCGTTGTAATGATCCTGAACCCATTGTTTATCCGGCAAATCTATTTCCTGAGCCAGAAATCCTTCAAACTCGGGAAATTTCTGCCGCGTTAGCTGACATATTTGCGAAGCATATAATTTAAATGTCACTAAAAAACCTTCCTGTTCATACACATTACGTTTTGACACTTCCATCCGGATAAAATAGTCCGTATTAGATATTCCGGAAGCAGCGGAACTACCTGCTGAAGCTTCTGCTTTATCGGTCTGATCGGGAGGCAGAACTTTAACCGACACCCCGTTTGATGTATAGTTTGAATTCTTTACCTTGATCGTTGCCGGAGGAATAGTAAATGTCCCTTCCTTCTTTGCCAGGAGAACATAGGTGTAAGTAATAGTTGTTTCGCTCGAGGTTTTCCCGTTAACCCAAGATGTATTGTAGGACTTTGATTGAGTAGGTCCCATTAACACTTCAAAGTCGGGCATTTCCTGTGCCCTGAAATCTTTTCCTTCGGCATTAACAGTAAAGCTCAACCGAAATTGTTGTCCTACCACAACAGCTTCAGGCGCAGAGGCTCTAAAGCTGACATCTTGAGCTTTTAATGCATTCCCTACGGTGATAAATAAAATGAATAAGAAAATTAATTTCCTCATTATCTCTGTTTGTTTATATCGTTATTAATCACGTTTACCATTCTTTCTCGGTTTTCCGGCGTTCTTGCTGTTGCATTTGCGCTTTCTTTACCTTTTCCTGTGTATCTTTTTCATCTTGCAGGAAGGCATCCAGAATTTGCTGAGCATTATCCTGACTCATTTGTTCATTCTGCTGAGGCTGTTCTTGCGTTTTATCTTCTTTCTTATCTTCAGGCTGCTGTTGTTGTTGCTGATCCTGATTTTGCTGATCTTCTTTATTGTCCTGATTATCCTTATTTTCTTCATTCTGATCATCCTGGCCATCTTGTTCCTGGTTTTGTTGATCTTGCAAAAGTTTCTGAGCCAACGCCAGGTTATATCGTGTTTCATCATCTTTAGGATTCAAACGTAAAGACATTTTATATGCCTCTACACTCTTATCGTATTCTTTGTTCTGCATACCGATATTACCCAAATTATGAAATACTTCAGCTAAACGAGGTACATTCTTTTGATCTGCCAATAAATATTCAGTCTGACCGGCCAGCAATTGATACTGCTCTGCCGCTTCCGGAAATTTTTGCTGCTTATATAGCGCATTACCCAAATTATAGGTACCCTCTATCGAGCGTGGATTAACTTCAAGACTTTTCCGATAAGCTATCTCAGACTCTGTAAACTTTTCTTTTGTATATAATTTATTACCATCACGAAGGTTCTTCCTTTCTGCTTTCTGAGCACTAACCACAGCAGGAACAAAAAGGAAAACCAACAAGAATAATATTAATGTATTTACTGTTTTCATCATCTTTACATTATTAAGAGAATAACTTTACCTTTCTAAAGATTCTGTTTCTCCGATCCATGATTAAGCATTCAGCAACTAACAAAGCTAACACAAACCATGCCAAAATCTGAAATTGTTCGTCATATTCAGAATAAACTTTACTCTCAAGCTCTGATTTGTTCAATTTTTCAATCTCATTCTGCAAAGCTCGCAACGCGGAGTTCGTATTATCCGCACGCACATACAAACCATTTCCGGCAGCAGCGATCTCCTGACACATCTGTTCATTAAGTTTTGAGATCACAACATTTCCTTCACGGTCTTTCATAAAGTTATTACCACCTCCGATGGGAATGGGTGCTCCTTTAGGTTGCCCCATACCTACGATATTTACATGAATATTCTTTTCCGTAGCTTTTTTAGCCGCTCCTATAGCATCATCTTCATGGTTTTCGCCATCGGTAATCAGTATAATTGTTTTATCCGAAGCTTCACTTGGGGTAAACGAGCGAACTGCCAGATTAATGGCCTTACCAATCGCTGTTCCTTGTGTTGAAACCATTTCCGGAGTTATAGATGACAAAAACATCTTAGCCGAAATATAATCGGACGTAATCGGTAATTGCGTAAAGGCATCACCGGCAAAAACAATAAGTCCGACTTTATCGTTGGTAAACCCTTCGGTCAGACGAGAAAGCATCTGCTTGGATTTTTCCAAACGGTTAGGTGCTACATCTTCTGCCAACATGGAGTTTGAAACGTCCAGACAGACCATTATCTCTACCCCGTGCCGCTTTACTGTTTCCAGTTTGGATCCGAACTGCGGACCGGCAGCAACAAAAATCATCATTCCTATTGCACTAAACAACAACCAGAACTTCAGGTTCTGTCTACTTGAAGAAACTTCCGGCATCAACTCCTTTAAGAGTTCCGGATTACCGTATTTTTTAATCGCTTTCCTCTTGGCTATCACAGAATACACATAAAAAATAAGGATAGCCGGAAGCGTAAACAACAAGTATAAAAACTCGGGATTTGCAAAACGAAACATAAGCTCTTCTATTTTTATGGTATATTCCTTAATATAGTTCTTCTCAACAACACTTCAAGCATCAACAAAGCAAGAACAATCAACGCCCAGTTTTTATATTCTTCTTGCTTCTTGCTGAATTCCTGAACTTGTATTTTAGTTTTCTCCATCTTATCAATTTCTGAATAGATTTCTTTTAAGCTTGAATTATCTGTTGCCCGAAAATACTGTCCGCCCGTTGTCGATGCAATTTGTTTCAGTGTAGGCTCATCAATATCTACTCTAACATTCTGGTATTGTATCCCGAATGCTGTAGGGAATGGATAAGGAGCTTCCCCTTCCGTGCCAACACCAACGGTATATACACGTATACCAAACGTTTTGGCAATTTCGGCAGCTGTTACGGGAGCTATCTCTCCCATATTATTAGAACCGTCAGTTAATAAAATAATCACCTTGGATTTAGCCTGACTGTCCTTTATGCGGCTCACGGCATTAGCCAGTCCTAAGCCAATAGCTGTACCGTCATCAATTATACCACACTGAATATCTTTAAATAAGTTGAGTAAAACAGTATGATCAGTCGTCAACGGACATTGCGTAAAGCTTTCGCCGGCAAAGATCACCAAACCGATATTATCATTCGGACGACCGCTTATGAAAGACGCAGCTACATCTTTTGCCGCCTCCAGACGATTAGGCTTCAAATCTTCGGCCAACATACTTGTCGATACGTCTATCGTTAGCAGTATATCAATACCTTCCGTAGACGTATTCTGCCAGTTATCTGTTGATTGCGGTCTGGCAAGCACAATAATAAGAAACGCTAATGCCGCTACCCGTAAGATAAAGGGCACATGCCGTAGATAAACTTTATACGATCTGGCCGCAGGTGCATCGAATGCCTGAGACGAAGACACCTGCAAGCTGGCTTGCGTTTTACGCGACTTCCAGATGTACCAACCTATCAAAGGAATCAACAGAAGCAGCAGATATAAATATATAGGATTAGCAAATATCATTTCACATCATCATTTACAGTTAAACCTCCTTCATCTTCTTTCTTTGATTCTTCTTTTTCAGGAGAAATCACTTCAACGATCTTTGTCTGATTAACAAATAAGTAAGCATTCATCAAGCTCAGATCATTTTCTTCAGGAAGAGGATGCAGTTTAGCAAATTTCACCAAATCAGACAACTGAAGCACCTGTTTTAAATTCGAATAAACAGATTCTACATCTGAAGTTTTATATAGGCTTGCCAAAATCTCTCCTGAAGTCATTTCCTGCGCGTTAATATAAAAACGATCCAGTATATACTTACGAAGAATATCCGTAAGCAGCGTATAATACTCTTTATTGCGCCCTTGTTGCCATAATTTCTGCAACTTCAGTTCATCCAGGTCTTTCACGGCCTGTTCATGCGGAGGCAATAAGGGTTCCGGTGCTTTCTGAGGTATTAAAGGCTTCCTGTTTCGCAGACGTTGAATTACATAACCGATCACACAAATCAGGAACAAAAGAAATAATATACCATAAATCAGCGCATAATAGTCTGCCAGCACAAAAGGAGGTTTCCAAACCAACTTAATATCATAAAACTCCTCCGGATTATCCGTATTCACAGGAATAGTGGAGACTTTTAACGCAATCTGATTCGAAGCTATTGTATCCGGACCATCTATCACTTTCAAGGGAGGCAACAGATAAAGAGCGGAGTCAAACGATGTTACCAGAATATCTTGCTTGATAACAATACGATCATTATCAATGTGCGTGGTATCGGGCAGAGATAACATCAACACCTCCACTCCACGCATTAATGTATCCCGAGGGATAAGCGGTAATACCTCACGTCCGTTATCTGTCGTTATAGACAAATGCAATACGGTTTGTTCGCCAATAAGTATAGCCGTTGAATCAGCCGACACATCGATCAACGTCTTTTGCGCAAAAAGCTGGCTGCAAAAGAAAGCCTGAATAAGAACAAATAATAAACAGCTATATTTTCTAAATCTTATCATACTTAATTACGTTTTTCAAACAGGGAAATCAACTCCCTCACATAATCATCTTCGGTACGTATGGTAACGGAATCAACACGACTTTTCTTAAACGAATCGAGCATCTCACGCTGGCGTTTTTGCCACCATTGATCGTAAGCCTCGCGAACACGTTTTGACGAACTGTCGATCCATCGTTCCACACCGGTTTCCGCGTCTTTAATCTTCATCAGCCCCACTGCAGGTAGCTCAGCCTCTCTTCGGTCATACACCTGAATGGCTACCATATCATGTTTACGATTCGCGATTGTCAAAGCATCCTTGAAATTACCTTTATCAATAAAGTCGGATATCAGAAATGCCGAACACCGCTTTTTTATCGCGTTTGTTAAATATTTCAACACATGAGAAATATCTGTACCGGATTGCTCCGGTTTAAAATCGATCAATTCGCGTATCACATACAGAATGTGCTTCTTTCCTTTCTGTGGAGGTATAAATTTTTCTATCCTATCCGAAAAGAAGATCACGCCGATTTTATCATTATTCTGTATCGCAGAAAAAGCCAGTGTGGCAGCAATTTCAGTAATGATCTCTTTCTTCATTACATTAACCGATCCAAAATCACGGCTTCCGGAAACGTCGATCAGCAACATCACGGTTAGTTCACGTTCCTCTTCAAAAACCTTAATATAAGGCTTGTTGTATCGTGCCGTCACGTTCCAGTCTATATCCCGGATATCATCACCGAACTGATATTCGCGCACCTCGCTAAATGCCATTCCGCGCCCTTTAAAAGCAGAATGATATTGCCCCGCGAAAATATTACGGGAAAGACCACGCGTTTTTATTTCGATCTGTCGTACCTTCTTTAACAGCTCACTTGTTTCCATAATCAAATTATCTTATTTCGATCGTTAGCAGGTAAGGAGCTACACTGCTATTCATCAAGGTACCTCTACTTTATTCAATATTTCACTAATTACTTCTTCAGAAGTTAAATTATTCGCTTCCGCTTCATAACTCAAACCAATACGATGACGCATCACGTCATAACATACGGCACGTATATCTTCCGGAATTACGTAACCTCTACGTTTAATAAACGCATAAGCACGGGCTGCCAGAGCCAAATTTATAGAAGCACGGGGAGAAGCACCAAAAGCAATCATGCCTGTCAGGTTAGACAACCCATGTTCCTGAGGGAAACGGGTAGCAAATACGATATCAACAATGTAGCGTTCGATTTTTTCATCCAAATAAACTTCACGAACCACCTTGCGGGCTTCCATTATTTCCTCTTTCGTCAAAATCGGTTTGATGGCAGGTCTGTCTCCTCCGATATTCTGACGAATAATTAGTTTTTCCTCTTCTTTTTTCGGATAGTTGATCACCACCTTAAGCATAAAACGGTCTACCTGCGCTTCCGGCAACGGATAAGTACCTTCCTGCTCAATGGGGTTTTGTGTAGCCATAACCAAAAACGGTTCGGGCAACTTATAGGTCTTCTCACTAATTGTAACCTGACGTTCCTGCATGGCCTCCAACAAAGCACTTTGTACTTTGGCCGGAGCACGGTTGATTTCATCCGCTAATACAAAGTTCGCGAAAATTGGTCCTTGCTTAACCTGAAACTCTTCTTTTTTCTGGCTGTAGATCATAGTACCCAAAACGTCGGCTGGCAACAAGTCCGGTGTAAACTGAATTCGGTTGTAATGCGCGTCAATTAACGAGGATAGTGTTTTGATAGCAAGTGTCTTTGCTAACCCCGGAACCCCTTCCAACAAGATGTGTCCGTCAGAAAGCAGACCAATCAATAACGATTCAACTAAATGTTTTTGTCCAACAATTACCTGATCCATCCCTACGGTAATCATGTTCACAAAAGAACTTTTACTTTCTATTCGCTCATTCAATTCACGAATATCGACTGTCTGATTCATAAGATTCAACTATTATTTTATTATATATTTTGTTTTTTCTATCACAACTAAATATGAATGCACAAAATTAGAAATGTTAAATTCGTATTCTTAACTTTAGCCGTTAAATAATACTAACTTACATCCCACTGTTTTTTATTATTTTTCAAAAAACAATTTAATTAAACATGGAATTAATCTCTGCCTGTTTTGCTTTTGCCTTGGCAACAGATTCCGGATTTTTCGCGTCAATTCCGTACAACGCGGGATCCGGCACAACCAGTTCGGTTCCCATCTGAATGCTATTCGGATTATTTACAATTGCTTTATTATGCTCATAAATATACACCCAGAAGGCTTTATGACCATAATACTCCAAAGCTATAAGGGTTAATCGGCTATCGGGAACAATCTTTACAATCACCGGTTTCTTCGGTTCTGTTTTAATCGTATCAACGCTATTCACTGTTGTAGTCAAAGTCGAATCAGCTACTAATTCCGAAGGTTCTTCGGAGGAAACAGACTCAGGTTCTGCTTCAGCCAGCTTTTCTTGTTTAATATCTTTTATACTATTTGCTTTTTTGGGCATAAGATTAAAATAGAAAACACCACCGATAACACAAGCCACCAAAAACAAACCGAGAAACACCAATGTTCCATTTTGCTTTTTAGGCTTAGGGGGTATTTGCGCTTCTTCAGGCTCAGCCTGTACGGGTTTTACCGCATCTGCATCAGGGGTAACTGCCTTCTCTTCTACTGCCTCCTCCTCTATCGGTGCAGATTCAGTTTCCGTTCCCGTTTCCGTTTCTGGCTCTGTTGTTAACGCCGGTTCAGGTTCAGGTTCAGGTTCAGGTTCAGGTTCAGGTTCCGACTCCTGTACTTTTTCCGTATTCTGCACATCAATTACTTGCTGTTTAGAATCACTCACTACCTCCTCTTTCAATTCTTCTTTCGGCTCTTCTTCCTTTTCGTCGGGAAACGTTACACCGTCATTCAATTCGGTTGTTTCAAAAGAGGAGAATGGCTTGTTTACCTGTTCTTTTAACTCCTTATCCGGAGTGAATGTAAACTTCGAGTGTGCAGGGATAATGAATCGTTCGCCGGTATTTACATGAACACTTTCCCTTTCTTCAACCGGTATAACTTTAAAGGTACCTAAACCCTTCACTTTTACAATTCGGTCTTCCAGCAAAGCGTCAGAAATCACCACAATCAATTCCCGTAGAAAAGCCTCGGAAATTTTCTTATCTTTTCCTGTATACTCCGCAAGCAAAGCGGCTAAATCTGATATATTTAACCGTTCGTTCATTCTACATCAAGATCTTTCAGTCTGTTTTTCAGTGTAGTTCCCGGCTTAAACACAGGAACTAATTTAGGAGGAACCAAGTATCTTTTACCATTAACCGGATTTACGGAAATACGTTCGGCTCGTTTTTTTACTTCAAACAAACCAAACGACTGTAGGTAAATACTATCATTGCTAACGAGTTTTGAGCCGATAACATCAGATAGCGCAGACAACATATCTGAAGTTTCCTGTGTAGTGCAATTGATCCTGTCCGACAGTTTGGTTATCAACTCTTTGTTATTCACAATATTACTCGTTTAAATTATCATGCGATATTAGTGATTTTTTCAGAGATATACAAATCTAAAAACGAAAAACGAAAAACCGGTCATCAAACCGGTTTTCCATATAGATCAAATGCCTCCGCACGTTCAATCTGTACTTTATAAAACTCACCCACCGACAGTGGCTTGCTTTTATTAATCAATACTTCAGGGTCTACCTCGGGAGAATCGAACTGTGTACGACCAATATAGAAGTCGTCGTCTTCACGATCTATCACCACCTCAAGCACCTGTCCTACTTTTGCTTCATTGATTTCCGCGGCAATACCTTCCTGCACACGCATCAGATAGTCCAGACGCTCTTGCTTAACTTCCTGAGGAATATCATCCGAATATTTTTTATGCGCGTACGTGCCCGTTTCGTGACTGTAAGCAAATGCACCCATTCGTTCGAAACGTATTTTACGTGTAAACTCTACTAATTCGTCAAAGTCCTGTTCAGTTTCTCCGGGATGCCCTACCATCAATGTGGTGCGCAAGTGAATGCCGGGAACTTCCGTACGCATACGTTGCAATAATTCATAGGTTTCCGCCTTGGTTATGTTGCGGCGCATTAATTTAAGCATCGGGTCGCTGATGTGTTGCAACGCGATATCAAGGTAGTTACATATATTCTCCCGTTCTCGCATTACGCGCAACAAATCATACGGGAAGCGTGCCGGATAGGCATAATGCAGACGTATCCATTTTACACCTTGTATATCAGAGATCCGCTCCAGCAGTTCCGGCAAAGCCATTCGTTTATAAACATCTAAGCCATAATAAGTCAAGTCTTGGGCTATCACCTGAAACTCCTTCACTCCCTGTGAAACAAGCCTCTTTACTTCATCCTCAATTTCTTCCATCGGACGAGACTGATACCGTCCCGTTATAATAGGAATGGAGCAATAAGAGCAAGTGCGATCGCACCCTTCCGCTATCTTCAGGTAACCATAATGAGAAGGCGTTGTCAGCACACGGTCTGACGCTAATTCTTTTTTATATGATTTCCCCATATCGGTGATCAGTTCTTTCCAGTTGAACTTACCATAAAAACGATCCACTTCGGGCAATTCTTTTTTCATTTCGGTTAGAAAACGTTCAGACAAGCAGCCCATCACATAAAGCTCTCCTATCCTACCCTTTTTCTTAGCCTCTCCTAATTCCAGAATCATATTAATAGATTCTTCCTGGGCGTCACCAATAAATCCGCAGGTGTTCACCACTACAATTTCTCCGTTTATCTTATCCGCATCATGCGCTACGGTATACCCATTAGCTACAAATTGGCGCATAAGTTGCTCGGAATCCACCAGATTTTTTGAACAACCCAGTGTAATTATGTCTACTTTATTTTTTCTCATGTTTATTGATTACTCACCAAATAAAGAATTTACAAATTCTTTTTTATTGAAAGCCTGCAGATCTTCCATGCCTTCTCCCAGCCCGATATACTTCACGGGAATATGGAATTGATCGGAAATACCAATTACTACACCTCCCTTGGCTGTTCCGTCTAATTTAGTAACAGCCAGCGCATTTACTTCGGTAGCAGCAGTAAACTGCTTCGCTTGTTCAAATGCGTTTTGCCCTGTTGAACCGTCTAACACAAGTAACACTTCGTGTGGCGCGTCGGGTACAACCTTCTTCATCACATTTTTAATCTTGGTTAACTCGTTCATCAGGTTAATCTTATTGTGCAAACGGCCTGCGGTATCGATTATAACTACATCCGCTTTATTGGCAACGGCCGAACTTAATGTATCAAAAGCCACCGAAGCGGGATCGGCTCCCATTTTCTGCTTAACAACCGGAACATCAACTCGTTCACCCCAGATAACCAACTGTTCTACAGCCGCCGCGCGAAATGTATCGGCCGCGCCGAGATAAACACGATGTCCGGCTTTCTTGAACTGATAAGCCAGTTTTCCGATAGTCGTAGTTTTTCCTACACCGTTTACCCCTACTACCATAATTACATAAGGTTTCTTTTCTTGCGGAACAACAAAACCGTCAGCGTCTTCAGTATTGTTTTCGGTAAGCAAAGCGGCTATTTCTTCACGTAAAATAGCTGTAAGCTCCTGGGTGTTTACATATTTATCTTTCTCGGCCCGGTTTTCTATACGCGAGATGATCTTTAACGTGGTTTCCACACCAACGTCGGAAGTGATCAACACCTCTTCCAGCTCATCCAAAACATCATCGTCGACCTTACTTTTACCTGCAATTGCCCGGGTGAGTTTTGAAAAAACACTTTCCTTTGTTTTAGACAACCCTTTATCTAATGTTTCTTTCTTTTCCCTGCTGAAAAAGCTGAAAATTCCCATACTTTACCTACTTTATTTTTCTCTTATCAAATATAGCCGCTAAGTTACACCAATTTATCAACAACTCAATATGATTTCACCCACGAAATCAGATCAAGTTTTTTCATAACCTTTATCTTTGAAAACATAAAGGTTATTTTTTAAAATATAAAGGTTATTTTTCGAAAAATAACCTTTATGTTTTTCGACCTCTACAGCGGTTGAAATTCAAGGCTTACAAAAACGTGTTTTTTAGGATCTAAAAAACTACGAACGACTGATTTGTAATCCTGTCCGGGAAAGGTTCATATCGACAAAACGCGCGTTGTCCGAACCTTTGGACTCCTGAAGTATTTGTTTAATTTTTACAGCGGCGGCCGGGTCTTTGGCTACCATATAAAGATAACCTCCCCCACCTGCACCCGGAAGTTTATAGCCTTGTACATAATCGGTAATCTGCGATATCATATATTCGATTGCCGGAGGATTCGTTCCGCTATCCAAGGCCTTATTCAATTCCCATGTTTTTTTAATCAGACTTCCGTATAATGAAAAATCGCCATGCTGAATTGCATCATACATATCCAGAGCGTGCGCTTTCATCTCGGTTAACAGGCTAAGATGCTGAGCGCTATTCAAGAACATTCCTCGCACGATCTCCGACAAAATATTTTTAGCGGTTCTTGTTATTCCTGTATAGTACAGTAAATGGCAAGAATTGTATTCTGCATCTGTAAACAAGTATTCGGGCAACCAACGCACAGCTGGTGTCTGATCAAATCCTTCATCTGTTTGTAATAGCTTTAGTCCATGAAGTATCCCTCCGTACTGATCCTGCCAGCCACCTCCGGTAGTCAACAGTTGTTCCAGAATAAGCGTACGGTTTCCTATCTCGTTCTTATCCCAGGTTAATCCGCAGAAATCCGAAAGAGCCCCTAATACGGTTGCAGCCAAAATGGAGCTTGTTCCCAATCCGGAACCGGCCGGAATGGCAGATAAAAGTGTTATTTCTATTCCCGCCCCAAAGGCTTTCAACTGATCGGACAATGAACTGTGCTTTTCTTCCGAAAATTCCGGCAGAAAACCAGCTAACGCCAATGCCGCTTTAGGAATAGAAAAAGGAGAGCCTATTGTATGGAAATTTCTTAATTCATCCCAGGTTGAAACAACGTCCATCGCGCCTAAGTCTATAGATCGCAGAATGATTTTATATTCTTTAGAGGGCTTAATATAAACCTGTAAAGGGGGCTGCCCATTCAATTCGATAGCCACATTCACCACATTGCCACCTACATATAAACAATACGGCGGAGTGTCCGTCCATCCTCCGGCAAGGTCTATGCGTACCGGACTTCGCGACCAAACGATCTGGTCATGATAGACACTCAGCGTGGGTTGTTGTTTCTTATTTCTTAAGAGTCCGACTAATCCTTCTTGCAACAACGTAAATGCAGTTTTTTCCTCTTGTTCAAATTCGCACCCCTGCAAACGCAACACTTCAGCGCGAAACATATTGTCATGAACTTGCTTTATCAAAGGCGCGTCTTCGGGCAAAGCGGCAGGAAGATTTAATTTATTCTGCACAAAAGAATGTGCCGCGTCTTTCAAATCCAATTGATAGAAAACGCTTTTTTCATGATTGCCGGCTAATATGGGCCAATTATGCGAACAATACTCCGTGCGTTGCTTTACTAATCGCTCCAGATTGGCCGACATAAGGATCTGATTAGCCGACACTTTTTCCGCCTCAAGCCAAAGCTCCTCTCCTTCTTTCAACTCAGGCTCATTCAGCATCCAGCGGAGCACAAGTTCCATCTCTTCTGCTCTTTCAAGCAAGGGAAACAAACAAGCATCCTGTATATCATCAAAGGCAGTAACAACAAATTTTCGTTCGGTAATCCACTGGAGAACAGATTGTCCGATAAATGTTGTGTCCGGATTATCGGAAGCGCCGCGAAAAGCATCTTCAAAGCCATAAGGCCTGACGGCATATTTTGTTTGTCCGTAAGGCGTGATATCAACACATACACCAACAGGCAATGTTAACGACCAGTTGTTTCGGGGAATCCCGGTCAGAATATGTTTGTGATTCAACACCCAGTTCGCACCGATATGACTATTTTCTATCCACAACTCGGAATTGTTGGCTGTGAGTTTAATATCGACTACGGCATTCTGTACAAACATGGCGGGGTGAGGCTTCACCTTCCGGTGCATTATTGCCCGCTGATCGCGCACACGGTTCTGTACAGCCAAAGTAGATGAAATCAATTCCCTGCTTGTTCCGTAATGATAAAACTCACCTCCGGATAAAGGAAGAATAGCCACCTTTAATTGATTAACTTCTTCATCTTCTATCCGTGGATGCTCACCTAAAGCAAGTCCGAACTCACCATACAGATCATATTTCGTAAAGCCTTCGGAAACGCGTGAACGCTTCATGAGCACTTCCATCGCACGATCACTTAACAGCCAGATGCCGATATCCATCAAAAAGAAATGTGTCTGGTTCAATTTACCCAGTTCTTCAACAGTCGGTTTCTGCAACATACAATCCAACACATCCGGTTTATCCCGATGAGAGACAAATACGCCATGATTCTTTGCCAAGGAAGCCTCCACCCAAAGTCCGTAACAAACCACATCCGCATCAGGAATGGGTTGAAGCGTTTCATTTGTACGTATATATACATCGCCACTGGCTATTAAAGTGCGTAACTTTTCCGGAGCCTTTTCCATTATTTTCTCATAGAGTGGAATCTGCAACGACAATAAACTTTGATTTAGTTTCTGCCCCCGCTCCCAGCGAAACACAGGTATAGGCGTTAATACTTTACCGCTGGTAGCATAAGAAGGAAGCCTGCGACTTTGTCCGCCGGCATGAAGAATAATTCTTTTATCTTTTTTGAGCCAATCCTCCATTGAACTATCCGGCTCTTCCGACTCTTTACAGGCACTCAACAACCAGGAAGTACCTCCACCGGAACCCAATTGTTTGTCAACCGGATCAGAATAAGCAAACCATTCCGATCGGTCTAAATTAAATACATCATATATTGTTTCAACAAGATTCGGGGGGAGAGAGATTAATTTTTTCATTGAGACCAACTAACTAAAACCGATTAATGTAATATCGAATATATTAATTCCTTCAACAATTCCGCATCAGTGGCAGAACTATTACCTATTCCTTTAGAGCGGGCGTCTGTATCCCGTATGGCGCCGATAGTTCTAAAAACTTTCATCGCAGAGTAATTGCGCACACCAAAAACATAATCCTTTACAAAGAAAGCACTGCGCAGACCAAGAGCCGCCATTAAGCCATTCTCGGTTCTGTCTTTGGAATAAAAACAGATCAACAGGTTCGTGAAATAATTGAATAAAACAGGCAAAGTCATCTGAATCGGATTGTTTTTCGGATTTTTTTCAAAATACTGTATAATCCGGTTCGCTTTTAATACATCTTTTATAGCCAAAGCCTTGACTAACTCAAAACTATTATATTCTTTGCTTATCCCTATGTTTTGCTCTATTAATTCAGGCGTAATCCGGTTGGAGCCTTTTTCGGAAAGGATGATTGCTAATTTATCAAGTTCTTTGACTAAACGTCCCAGATCATTACCGATGTAGTCAGACAGCATTTGAGATGCTTTCTGATCGATATCCACTTTCCTTTGCTGTAGAAGTGCGGTGATAAATCCCGGCATTTTATAATCAGGAACTTTCTGAGAGTTGAAAACAACCCCAACCTTCTCGGCCGTACTTGCCAACGATTTTCTCCGGTCGAGCGTTTTATATTTGTAGTTAAGAACGAGGACAGTCGATTTCAGCGGATTCTTCACGTAGTTGGATAACACCTCTATATCACGGATCATCTGCGCTTCACGCACCACAACCAATTGGTATTCCGACATCATAGGAAATCGTTTGGCTGCATTGATTATGCTTATCGCATCCGAATCAGCCCCATACATAATGATCTGGTTAAAGTCACGTTCAGACTCCCCTACTACAGAATTCAGCAACAATTCTGTAATCTGATCCATAAAAAAGGGTTCGTCTCCCATCAGGATATAGACCGGACTGAAATTTCGCGCTCTTATATCCGATACAATTCCTTCAAAAGTATGTTCTTTTTTAGCCATGCCAAATCAATCACCAACTAAACCTGATATGACGGATCGTTTTCTTTCTGTCAATGATCTGGTGCAGTGCGTTAATACCAAGTGTTACATGTTCGGTCACAAACATTTTCGTTACCTCCCGATCACTTTCCTCTGTTTTAACTCCGCTTTCAATCATCGGCTTATCCGAAATCATAAGCAAAGCTCCGGTAGGTATCTCGTTCGCAAAACCGGCTGTCAGCAAAGTAGCGGTTTCCATATCAATACCCGTAGCATGGGTATTACGTAAGTATTCTTTAAATGAACTATCGTATTCCCAAACGCGCCGGTTTGTTGTATATACAGTTCCTGTCCAATAATCTTTCCCTGCATCGCGGATAGCAGAAGATATCGCACGCAACATAGAGAACGCAGGCAAAGAAGGAACTTCGGGCGGCAGGTAGGCATTCGATGTGCCTTCACCACGTATCGCAGCAATAGGAAGCAAGTAATCTCCCAGGCTATTCGCTTTCTTTAGTCCTCCACATTTCCCTAAAAACAAAACCGCCTTAGGCATAATCGCGGAGAGAAGATCCATAATCGTAGCCGCATTAGCACTTCCCATACCAAAATTAATGATCGTGATACCTTCTGCTGAAGCATTAGGCATCGAACTTTTAGATCCGAGGATAGGTACATTAAAATGGTCGGCAAATAATTCTACATATCTTGTGAAATTCGTAAGTAAAATATATTTATCAAACTCTTCCAGTTTACGTTCCGTATAACGAGGAAGCCAATTCTCTACGATTTCTTGCTTTGTCTTCATTTATCACTACCTTTGAATATGATTATCTAAGGACAAATATAAGTAAATGATCGCATTAAATCTACCGAAGTTTGAAGTTAAAGTATCTGTTCAAAATGGTAAGCCTGTTATATTCGACCGGTTACGCAGAAAATATGTGATTATCACTCCCGAAGAATGGGTAAGGCAACATTTTATCAATTTCTTACTTACAGAAAAGCAATATCCGGAAAATCTTATCGCCAACGAAATAGGAATAAAACTCAACAACACACAAAAACGATGTGACACTGTGGTGTATGACAGATTATTAGTACCGTTAGTTATCATTGAATACAAAGCTCCGTCTATCGATATCACGATGAACGTGTTTGACCAAATCGTACGTTACAACATGGTGCTAAAAGCAAAATATCTGATTGTAAGTAACGGCTTACAACATTTTTGCTGTAAAATAAATTATGATAAGGGTGATTATAGTTTTCTGGAAGAAATCCCCGCTTACTCTAAATTATAATGTAGAGCAGACGAAAAATAAGAAAACAAAGCCTGCCAGTTTATCGCGATTTCATTAGAAGCATAAGATTCCACAATATCAATATAGCATTCATCAGGTATGCTTGATGGGTACGTACAACCATCCTGTTTCCCCGGATTTGGGCCACCAATAAGAAATCCGGGTAAAGGTTCCGCTATCTCATCACTCGCAGATAAACGATGATGGGGATGCATTGGGCTTTTAGAGCCAAACCCGGTTACATAGCAGTATCCGGTTGCGTTTTTCCCCAAGATGTAGTCCATATTTCTCAAAGCGTTCGAGAGGTAATTCCTGTCACCGGTCAGTTTCCATGCATACAAAAAGGTCATTCCCTGAGAAGATGCGGCGTCCGAATTACAACCCCAAAAGAAATCCGTTGCAAATCTGCCGTAGGGAGCATGATATGGAGACTGGTCTGCTCCTTCTATTGAAGCAGCAGCATAACTAAGCAACTGTTCTTGCTGTTGATTTAAAAGCATTTGTATTTCGGCTGAAGTATCAGGTTGCAAACAACGAAGCAAAGAAAAAGTACCCAACGAAGCAACATTACTCCAATCCGGTAGTTTAAATGCTTCCGGTATGTATTTTTTAGCTAAATCAAGGTATTCAGACTTGCGAGTTGTAATATATAATTCAGTCGAAGCCCAGAAAAACTCGTCTTCAACTGATCTGTCACCATATTCTCCTGTTTTTATTTCCGGTTTAAATATCTTATTAAACTCTCCTTGCCTGTAGAACGATTCAGAATGATTCAACGCCCATGCAAAAGCCTTTTCGGAAGCAGCCAACGCTTTATCCGCAAAGCCCGGATAATCGTTATTAAATGCCTGAAAGATACGTGATGCCTGTGCCATAGATGCTGCGAAATCTAAAGTTGCCGTAACGGATTTAGCAACAACATAACGTTGCTGTTTGCATTCTATAGGGGTAATAAAACCTTCAAACACAGGATTAGTCAGTTTGTGATAGACACCTCCGTCCTTTGGGTCCTGCATTGTTAGCATCCAATCTAAATTCCAATGTATTTCATCCAACAAGTCCGGAGTTGAGTTTTTACTTTCGGGGATATTCATATTCAACCCGTTTAGCTGTTCAGAATAGTCCTCATACAAAGAAAGCAGAATTGCAACAGTAAAGCCGGAATTAACTATGTATTTATTGTAATCACCTGCGTCATACCAACCTTTCGACGAAGAAATAACAGCACCTTCCGGTCTTGACGAAGAAGCAGCAGAAGAATGCACAAGAATTTTATCGTCAATGTGTGCAGCTTCTCTATTCCATTTCCCGGCATATTGCTCCTCTATCGGAGTAGATGCACGATGAAAATAAAACGCCTTAACACCAGCTTTTGCCACCTCAGAAAGGACAGACGAATTTATTTCAAATTCATCAGATCGCCCTATCCCGGGTAATTCCAGTCGATATTTGCCGGATGATTCAACAGAAGAAAAATCCAGCACATAAGTGTGTTTATCTGAAAACACGGAACTTCGGGGCGCGGAAACGACAGACGAATAAATAACTTTACCGCTTTCAACATCTCTTACCAGAAATTCATGCGCAGGGGTTTGATCGGTATAAACAGCGATCTTTTCTTCAAGGGGATAAAAACCAAGTTGGTTAAAACGGATAGAATCAATAAGGGGAAGATCCCTCATCCCACAACTTGCAACAAAGAGAAGTAAAAGAATAACAGGAATAGATTTTCTCATAAGATTCATAGCTTTTTAATATTTGTGGTTTACCATTTACGCTATAACAAGCGAATACTATTAAAGCATACAAACTTAATCAAAAAAAGAGAATATAATAATAGTGCGGAGGTTAGAAAAAACGATCAGAAAAGTAGATAGAATCTATTGAATGGATAGAAAATCTTTTTTGAGCAAAATAGTCATGCGTATTGAGATAATAAACCTTACGTGCCACGTCAATATCCACATCCTTAATTTCAGACTTATTCATAACCGGAGATGGATTTACATCTTCCTTATTATCAAATAAAAAAGAATATCCTAAAATGATACAGAAAAAAGAGATTATCAATGCTTTCATAAAAACTCAAATTACGGTTCTAATCATTAAGATGCAATATAAACGTAATATGCTGCATGATATTGTTATTTTTTTTCTCACAACTCATTTTTTTTAGAGAAAAAGCCTTTGCAGAACTCTCTACAAAGGCTTTTATATGTATATGTGATATTACTTAATTATTTAATTTCGCTTCAATTTCTTCAAATTCCTTACCCATATCCAGATTATAGTAAATGCCGCGTAAAGCAGTCATGTATTCCGTATCTTCCGGTTTCAACTGATGTGCTTTCTCAAAATGAGGTAACGCTTTTCTAAAGAATTCTTTCGCTTTAGCAAGTTCTTCCTGATACAATTTATTGTCATTGATCAAGTTGGCTTCTCCTTGTTTATTTACACCTTGATTATAATAAACACGTCCCAGATTTGATAAGATATCTGTGTTTTCCGGATCAAGTTCACATGCTTTTGTAAATGCTTCTTCCGCCTTTGTAAAATCTTTAAAACCTGTTTCATATACACGACCCATCACGTCATATAATTGAGCGTTGTTAGGTTCTTTTGCTATGGCTGTGTTCAAAAATTCAATAGCCTTATCGTTTCTATTTGAATAAATGTAAGTATTAATCAGGTTTAACAGGTAATATTTTTCTTCAGGGAATTTAGTCAATCCTTCTTCCAACGTTTTTTCAAAGTTCACGCTGTCTTTTAGCTGTTCGTATTCGTAGCAAAGGTACTGATATACATCATTCTGTCTGAAGTCTGTATTTTTAGCACGCTCTAACGCTTGAATAGCTTTTTCTGAATCGCCTAATTGAGTAGCGGCAACTGCAGCATAAAACTGAACAGTCATGAAGTTTGAATCTCTTTCTGCTACTTTTTCTCCCTTAAACATAGGTAGATCTGAGATCTCAAGATATTGTTCAAAGAAGTTAGAAGCTTTAGCATAGTCTCTCTGGTCGAAATAATATGCACCGCCATTGATGTAATACACATGATTAGCACTCAAGATACTTTTGATATCTTTTACATGCTTTGGCTTCACTTTTCCTTTTGCATCAGGAAGTTGATCTAACTCATACGCTTTCTTAAAGAAAGGCAAAATAGCACCTAATGCTTCGTACATTACAGGTTCATTAGGAGCAGTACCTAATATCTGTTTTGTTCTTTCAGCACTAAATTGTTGATCTTCAACAAAACCTGCAACAAACCAGGTCTTAGGATCATTTTTAGTCTCTTCGTTCTCTAAAGCACCCTTTACAAGAGTTCTGGCCTCTGCAAAATCTTTGTTTCCTTTTGCAAGGCTTTGCGCTTCGTTCACGGCTTTTTTCTGGGCGAAAGCTGCTGTTGCTGCTACACAGAGAGCAACTGTAAGTAATACTCGTTTCATTACAACTATAAATTTGAAATTAATAATCTTCTATTATTTATTTTATTGTTCAGTTTCAGAAATACTATTTGTTTCGGAAGTTCCATTCACTTCATTTTCATTTTCCGGAATTTCTTCTGATTCCGGTTCCGATAAAACTTTACAAACAGAAGCTATCTCGTCATTACGCTTCTCAAGATTAATCAATCGAACACCTTGAGTTGCACGTCCAATCACACTCAGGTTTGAAACACTTACGCGTATAGCAATACCAGACTTGTTGATAATCATCAGGTCATTCTCATCTGTTACATTCTTAAAGGCAACTAATTTACCGGTTTTTTCTGTAACATTCAATGTTTTAACCCCTTTTCCTCCACGACTCGTGATACGATAGATTGGTTCTCCGTTCTCATCATCCAATGCAGTACGCTTACCATAACCTAATTCAGAGACAACAAGAATTGTATCCGGAGCTTCGTTCTCTTTTTTCTTAATACAGACCATGCCTACCGCTTCATCTATAGAATCATCAGCCAGTCTCATTCCACGTACTCCCGCAGCAATACGTCCCATTTCACGCACTTCAGATTCATGGAAACGAATAGCACGTCCGTTTTTGCTGGCAATAAGCACTTCGTTATCTCCATTTGTCATACATACTCCGATCAGTCCATCGTCTTCACGAAGTGTAATAGCGTTCACACCATTCTGGCGAGGTCTCGAATAAGCCTCAAGCAAAGTCTTTTTGATAACTCCCTTGCGTGTGCAGAATAATAGATAATGTGAGTTTATAAATTCTTTATCGGTAGTTAATCGCTTCACACGGATAAAGGCATTTACCTTATCACCCGGTTCAATATTTAGTAGATTCTGTATCGCTCTACCCTTCGCATTCTTCGCCCCTTCCGGAATTTCATAAACTTTCAGCCAATAACATCTGCCTTTCGCTGTAAAGATCAGCAGTGTGGCATGCATTGACGCCGGATAGATATATTCCACAAAGTCTTCATCCCGGGTTACCGAGCCTTTCGCTCCTACACCTCCACGACCTTGCGCGCGGAATTCACTTAATGGTGTACGTTTAATATATCCCATATGCGAAATGGTGATGATCATCTCATCATCCGCATAGAAGTCTTCCGGATTCAGTTCTTCAGAAGCGTAAACAATATCAGTTCTACGCTCATCGCCGTATTTATCTTTAACTTCCTGTAATTCATCTTTAACAACCTGCATACAAACATCTTCGTTTGCCAGAATTTCATTAAGATAAGCGATTAACTTTTCTATTTCTTCAAATTCCGCGCGAAGTTTGCTTTGCTCCAGACCTGTAAGCTGACGCAAACGCATTTCTACGATAGCCCGGGCCTGAATATCCGACAAAGCAAATGTCTCCATCAATGTTTCGATTGCTTCCTGCGGATTTTTTGAAGCTCTGATAATCGCGATTACCTTATCAATATTATCAGAAGCAATAATCAGCCCTTGTAAGATATGCGCACGCTCTTCCGCTTTTTTAAGTTCGAAACGTGTTCTGCGAAGCACCACTTCTTGTCTGTGATCAATAAACGCTTTGATCATATCCCTCAGGTTCAACTGACGGGGTCTGCCATTCACCAACGCGATATTATTCACACTGAATGAAGATTGCAAAGCTGTCAGCTTGTATAGTTTATTCAGTACTACACCTGAGTTAGCATCTCTTTTTACATCCACAACGATGCGCATACCATTACGGTCAGACTCATCGTTAACGTTCGAAATACCGTCAATACGTTTATCGTTTACTAATTCCGCGATATACTTGATTAGTTCCGCCTTATTAACAAGGTAAGGAATTTCCGTTATGATGATCTTCTCGTGATGATCTTCATGTTCGATTTCCGCTTTACCACGAAGAATAACACGTCCGCGACCTGTTTCAAAAGCTTCTTTCACTCCCGCATAACCATAAATGGTAGCACCGGTAGGAAAGTCCGGAGCTTTTACATGCTCCATTAATTCTTCTATCGTAATTTCTCCACGACTATCAATATAAGCCATCGAAGCATCAAGAACCTCACTCATGTTATGAGGTGGCATATTCGTTGCCATCCCAACCGCAATACCCGAAGCACCGTTTACTAATAAATTAGGAATACGTGTTGGCAGAACGGTAGGTTCTTTTAATGTATCGTCAAAGTTTAGCTGGAAATCAACTGTATCTTTATCAATATCACGCAGCATTTCTTCGGCCAGTTTACTTAACCGGGCCTCGGTATAACGCATAGCCGCGGGACTGTCTCCATCGACAGACCCAAAGTTTCCCTGTCCGTCAACTAATGGATAACGTAAAGACCATACCTGAGCCATTCGTACCATCGCGAAATATACGGAAGAGTCACCGTGTGGGTGATATTTACCTAAAACTTCACCAACAATTCTCGCGGATTTTTTATAAGGTTTATCGGATGTATTTCCCAACTCATTCATTCCGAACAACACGCGGCGATGAACCGGCTTAAAACCATCCCTTACATCGGGAAGAGCACGAGAAACGATTACCGACATTGAATAATCAATGTAGGCCGATTTCATTTCCTCCTCGATGTTAATCTTTATAATCCTGTCTTGATCAACCATTTAGTTTTTTATTAATTACTATCAATATCCAACCCCCAAAAAAGTGCACTAAGGTAAAGTTTTTCCGCGTATTCTAAAAGAAAATAAACCCTTTTTAGCTTTCTTTCTTTTCTTTCAATACTGCTTATTCAGAACCTCTACCCCAATTCACAGATAAAATATTATACAAAGGTAATAAAAAACGATTAGCTGAATAATTTGTACACATAAGATAACGTACTGCCGCTCTTCCGGGCGGCAGTACTCATTATTTATTATAGTCCATGCACCATGTTTTCAGGCTTTACCCAGGCATCAAATTCATCGGCTGTGAGGAATCCGGACTTTATAGCTTCCTCCCGAAGCGTGGTACCGTTTTTATGAGCCGCTTTTGCTATTATTGCGGACTTTTCATAACCGATATGTGGGTTTAGCGCCGTTACAAGCATTAAAGAATTGTTTACCAATTCGTTTATCCGGTTCAGATTTGGCTCGATGCCGCTTACGCAATGATCGGTAAATGAAACAGCGGCATCACCCAGAAGTTGCGCGGATTGAAGAAAATTAGCAGCCAACACCGGCTTAAAAACATTGAGTTCGTAATTCCCATTGGCTCCGGCAAAGCTAATCGTTGCATTATTACCGAATACCTGCGCGCAAACCATTGTCAATGCTTCGTTTTGCGTAGGATTTACCTTTCCGGGCATAATCGACGACCCCGGTTCGTTTTCCGGCAATTGCAATTCTCCGATACCTGATCTCGGTCCCGATCCCAACAAGCGTATATCCTGTGCTATTTTAAAAAGAGCAACGGCCAGTTGATTCAAAGCCCCATGCGTTCCTACAATTGCATCGTTTGACGCCAGCGCTTCAAACTTATTCGGAGCCGTAACAAAGGGATGACTCGTAAATCCCGATATATATTCCGCAACTTTCACATCATACCCTTTAGGTGCATTCAAGCCCGTACCTACTGCTGTTCCTCCTAAAGCCAGTTCCGAAAGATGGTCCAATGTTTTACGTATAGCCTTCAACGCATATCCAATCTGTGCCGCATAACCGGAAAACTCCTGTCCCAAGGTAAGAGGGGTTGCATCTTGCAAGTGTGTTCGTCCTATTTTAACGATATCCTTAAAGGCTTCAACCTTTTCAAGAAGAGCAGTATGTAGTTTCTCCACACAAGGAATCGTATGTTCCACTATCATTTTATAAGCCGCGATATGCAAAGCTGTTGGATAGGTATCGTTTGACGATTGAGACTTATTTACATCGTCATTCGGGTGAACGGGACTCTTCTCCCCCAGTTTGCCGCCACTCAAAATCAACGCTCTGTTTGATATGACTTCATTCACATTCATATTCGACTGCGTTCCGGAACCGGTCTGCCAAATAACCAAAGGAAACTGATCATCTAACTTTCTGTCAATTATTTCATCACAAACAGCAGCGATCAAATCTCTTTTTTCTGCAGACAAAACGCCTAAATCAGCATTCGCATAAGCCGCAGCCTTTTTCAGATAAGCAAACGCATAAATAATTTCTTTCGGCATGGATGCCTCCGGACCTATTTTGAAATTATTACGAGATCTTTCCGTTTGTGCCCCCCAATATTTTTCCACAGGCACATTCACCTCACCCATTGTGTCTTTTTCAATACGATATTCCATATATAACATACATTAAATTTACTTCTCCAAAGTTAATGATATATGAATATCAATTCGTTAAGTTTTATGACAAATATATGATGCTGATATTGTGTGTAAATCATAGGTTGCTTGTGGTTATCACATCCGACATTTAACCGACATTTCCGCGACTCTATACATTTACCCCATTTGTTCTTGTTGGCTTTGCTTGCTTATTCAAATTTGTCTGTGAACCGGATGCAATTATTATGCAATCGTCGTGCAATTTGTGCAATTATTGTGCAATCAACTCATAGAAGCTTCCTGCTCCTTTCCCCTTGTTTATTAGTATGGAAAATCCATTCTCTAATTCTTTCAATTCACTGCTTGCCGTATTTCTTGACACGTCATTCATTTCTTGATACTCTTGAAAGACATTATATATAGAGCTACATCACAGACAAATAGACTAATATATTCCTCCTGCACATTTTGTCACTTTTGCATTTTGTAAACACCTCTTCTATAGAAAAAAAAAATCAGGCAACGGTTTTACGGGAAATCTCCACAACTCCGCTACGCTTCAAGTAGTATCTCCCGTAAAACCCTGTCCTATCCATTGTCATCCTGAGTTTATCGAAGGATCTCATCCCATCTGATTACTATCAAATTAAGCTTTATGCTGAAATTCCTCCAAAACACAAACAACACATCACCATTCAACCTTGTCGTTTAGAATAATACCATCAGCAGCATCTTCAGCAGTGAATGTTTCACCCTTGTACTGCACGCAAAGCATTACAAGTGGCTCCGTACCATTGTTGCGTACTGTGCGTTTGCCGGAGGGTGCTACACAAACAACACTTCCTTCACTGATGGGAAACACTTGTCCGTCCACCTGAAACTCACCCCGCCCGGAAAGGAAGAAATAAAGTTCTTCGTGAGTTTTATGTGTATGGAGAAATCCCGTTTCTGTTCCGGGAGCAAACAATTGGAACGAAAACTCTCCACCCGTTGCCTGCAACGCCGCACCGCCAAATACTTTGCCGGGTATTTTTATTTCGGGACCAAGTTCCAATACATACTCACCCAATTCGTTTAATTTGCCAACATTGATTGCGCTGAAATTTTCTGCAACCACAATTTTTTCGATCTGTTTCATACCAATCATCTTTTTAATTGTACTTTTTTGATTATTAATAAAGAACTTTTGCCAACTATTAATCTTAGAGCCAGTTTAAATTTAAACACTTTTTCTTGATTTTGATGTAAAGTTACAGCCTATAAATATTACTGTCAAGAAGTTACATTTATGTCACATAGTAACCTTTTGCTCGGTTTTACAGAAAGACAGGGGCTTACAAACTCAAAAAAACAAGAAAAAAAATCACATGCAGAATTTATTATACCACCACAATACTTTACTAACTTTGTGTTTGATAGTAAACAACCAGCTGTTCGAGCATAGATTTCCTATTCGATATGAAGAAAAAAGAAGAAAAAAGTTCGATTATCGAGATTTGTCCGGTTCGTAACGTCATTTCACGCTTCGGAAACAAATGGGCTTTTCTCGTTATATTGATTTTAAATGAAAACAAAGTCATTCGTTTCAACGAACTTTGTCGACAGATTCCCGATGTTTCATCGCGAGTATTGTCCGGAACATTGCGAATGCTGGAAGCCGACGGTCTGATCTCGCGAAAGATTTATCCCGTCGTACCGCCAAAAGTAGAATACAGACTTACTGAAGTTGGACTTTCGTTAGTGCCTTTCATTATTCAACTAACCGAATGGGCGCAGACAAATATGAAAAGAATCGTAACTCATCGCAAACAATTTGAATCCAATGCCGGAATGGAATAAGCTAAATGAAGGGCTCTGATAAGGCGACCTGAAACGGCATAAGATTCTTCGACAGACTTTTTCAACATTTGTTCCTAAATTCTATCCTATAAAAAGATCTTTCTATAGATTCTTTTTAAGAATATATCCTTTGTTTTTCTTTTTCTACAACTGTGGAAAAAGCTTTCTATATCTGTGGTAAAGTTTTTCGACAGCTGTGGTAAAGTTTTTCTATATATATGGAAAAAGGAATTTAAAGGATATTTTTATACTTATAATCTTTATATTGCTTTATCAAAAGTATCTATAGAAAGATAAATTATAAATAATGTTGAATAGTATAACTTATTTTCCGTTTGTTTGTTACATAATAAGTTAATAAGTTTTTATACATAAATAATGATATAACCATGGAATACGATTTGGCAATTATAGGAGGTGGTCCTGCGGGTTACAATGCTGCTGAAAAAGCTGCTTTGGGTGGTCTTAAAACCGTTCTTTTTGAACGCAATGCAGTTGGAGGCGTTTGTCTAAACGAGGGCTGTATCCCTACGAAAACCCTTTTATATTCGGCAAAAACATTAGACAATATCAAAGCTGCAGACAAGTATGGAATTATTGCAGGGGGTGATCCTTCTTTTGATTTAGGTAAAATAATCAACCGTAAGAATAAGGTTGTACGAAAACTAACCGCAGGTGTACGCGCAAAACTAAGTTTTAGTGGTGTGGAGATCGTTCAGGGCACGGCTGTTATCACAGGCGAGGAACACGACGTTATTCATATCACATGTGAAGGTCAGGTGTATAGTGTAAAGTACGTGTTGGCCTGTACGGGCTCTGAAACTGTTATCCCTCCTATTCCGGGGTTAGCTGATGTACCTTATTGGACTTCCAAAGAGGCGCTCGACTCAAAAGAGTTGCCGGAATCATTAGCCATTATCGGTGGCGGTGTGATTGGTATTGAATTTGCCTCTTTCTTTAATAGCATGGGAGTAAAAGTGCATGTGATTGAAATGATGCCGGAAATTCTTGGGGCAATGGATAAAGAAACATCGGCTATGCTACGCGCGGATTATGCCAAAAGGGGCGTTAAGTTCTTATTGGGAACAAAAGTAGTTGGCGTTAGCGACAAAGGGGTTCAGGTTGAGAAAGACGGCAAAACGGAGACGATTGAAGCCGATCGGGTATTGGTTAGTGTAGGTCGTCGAGCGAATATTCAGAACATTGGTTTGGATACCTTGCAAGTGGAACTGCTCCGAAACGGCGTAAAGGTAAACGAATATATGCAAACCAGTCATCCTCGTGTTTACGCGGCAGGAGACATCACCGGTTTTTCGTTATTAGCGCATACAGCCATTCGTGAAGGTGAGGTTGCGATCAGCCATATTCTTGGAGAAAACGACCCGATGAGTTATAAAGCAATTCCGGGTGTGGTTTATACCAATCCTGAAATAGCGGGAGTAGGTAAAACCGAAGAGGAACTGCATGCTGAGGGAACACCTCATCGTGTATTGAAACTACCTATGGCATATTCCGGACGGTTTGTAGCGGAAAACGAAACGGGTTCAGGTTTATGTAAAATTATCGTCGACTCGGAAGATCGGATTATCGGCTGTCATTTATTAGGCAATCCCGCGTCGGAGCTTATCGTTCTGGCTGCTGTTGCAATTGATAATGGTTCGACCGTTGAAGCGTTCAGAAAACATGTATATCCGCATCCTACGGTAGCGGAGATTATTCATGAAACACTGTTTTCTTAATACACACAAATGCTTTGTATAGATAATAGAATTACGGACGTTTATTTTAATCTTGCCGCGGAAGAGTTTTTTCTGAAAAATTCGCGTGAGAATGTGTTTATGCTCTGGCAGAACGAACCGGCTGTTGTAATCGGCAAACACCAGGATATTTTTGACGAAGTAAACACAGGGTTTGTAAACGAGAATCAAATAAAAATAGCCCGCCGCTTTTCCGGTGGCGGTGCTGTTTACCATGATCTCGGAAATCTGAACCTTACTTTTATTGAAACAAACGCGTCCGTTAATTTTGACGACTATGTGCAACGGATAATTGATATGCTTGCCTCGTTAGGTATTCATGCCTCGGCCGATAGCCGAAGAGGAATAAATATCGGCGGACTCAAAATATCGGGAAGTGCACAAAGTATCCACAAAGATCGCGTATTGTTTCATGCTACGCTTTTATTTTCAACCGATCTGCAACACTTAATCACGTCTTTAGAAAGTCAGCCTGTACAAAACAGACTAAAAGCAAAACGAAAGGTCTCTGTCAAGTCTGTGAAAAGTCCGGTAACGAATCTGTCTCAACATCTTCCACCGGCTTTTAAGCTGGATGAAGTGAAGGAGTATATTCTTAACTATTACACAGCGAAAGAAACCGAAAACAACATATATACTTTTACGGAAGATGATATTCACAGTATCAGACAGCTGAAAAACATAAAATATGCTACAGAAAGCTGGATTTATGATGGTGAATTCTTAAAAATGTAAAGCGTTGAAAACTTTATATATCTTCCTCTTGTTCAATGGGTGAAACCCGAAGAATAAACGAACTTTATACACCCGGATGGGTTTACATTCTTAATTTACATTTTATGGCAACATTTGAAATAAAAATGCCCAAACTGGGCGAAAGTATCACGGAAGGCACGATCATTTCATGGTCTGTCAAAGTAGGTGATACCATTAATGAAGATGACGTACTATTTGAAGTTAACACAGCAAAAGTAAGTGCTGAAATCCCGTCTCCCGTAGCCGGAAAAGTAGTGAAGATATTGGCCAACGAAGGTGATACCGTAGCGGTAGGAGTCGTGGTGGCATTGATTCAACTTGATGGAGAAGATGGAGAGAACGAGGAGGATTCAACAAGTACAGCGCCCGCCAATGATGCACAGCCTGCAACCGGACAACCAACTGAAAGCACAACACCGTCTGCTGCAACCGAACCGGTGAAAAACGCCAAAGGCAGCGACAATCGCTGGTATTCTCCCGTTGTATTAAGTAAAGCACAGGAGGCCGGTATTGGTAAAGATGAACTGGATTCATTACAGGGAACCGGTTATCTGGGACGTTTAAGCAAACGTGACATCGAAGCGTATATCGAGAGAAAGAAAAAAGGCGTTTCCGCACCTCAACCAGCTCCGAAAGCAGCACCTGCTCCACAAGCGGCAGCTACCCCTGCTCCTGCTCCTGTTCCACAGCCATCAAGCCCGGCTACTCCGTCGGTACCTGTTGTTGCCGGAGCCGAAGACGAGGTAATCGCTATGGATCCAGTACGCCGTATTATATCAGACCGGATGTCTGAATCCAAGAAAATTTCTCCGCACGTAACCACGGTAGTCGAAGTAGACGTAACAAAGCTGGTGCGCTGGAGAGAAAAGAACAAAGACGCTTTCAAACAGCGTGAAGGAGTCAGCCTCACATTCATGTCTCCTATCACGGAAGCAACCGCCAAAGCGCTGAAAGATTTCCCAAGAATCAATTCTTCTGTTGACGGATATACGATCATTCAAAAGAAGCGTATTAATATTGGTATTGCCGTGTCGTTAGATAATGGCAACCTGATAGTTCCTGTGATCAAAGACGCGGACAAGTTAAGCATCAGCGGACTGGCCGCATCGATCAGTACCGTAGCCAATAAGGCACGCAAGAACAAGCTGATGCCGGACGATATCCAGGGAGGTACGTTTACAATCACCAACTACGGTTCATTCAAAAGTATTATAAGCACACCGATTATCAATCAGCCTGAGGTAGCGATCCTTGGTGTCGGAGCGATCGAAAAGAAACCGGCCGTAATCGAAACACCGGAAGGAGATGTAATCGCGATACGTCATAAAATGTATCTGTCGCTTTCATTTGACCATCGTGTGATAGACGGTTCTCTGGGTGGTGAGTTTGTGCGCCGTGTTGCTGATTATCTGGAAAACTGGAATGATTAAAAAAACAAATTAAAGCGTTATGAAGAAGTACGATATTAAAACGACAGATAAAGAAACTTTAAAGAAGTGGTTCCACCTGATGACACTTGGACGCGCGATTGACGAGAAGGCTCCGGCTTATCTTTTGCAATCTCTCGGCTGGTCATATCATGCTCCCTACGCGGGGCATGATGGTATTCAGTTGGCCGTTGGTCAGGTGTTTGAACGTGGAAAAGACTTTATGTTTCCTTACTACCGCGATATGCTCACGGTACTTTCTGCCGGAATCACTGCAGAAGAGATCATATTAAACGGTATTTCCAAAGCAACTGATCTCTCCAGTGGAGGACGCCACATGTCTAATCACTTCGCAAATCCGAACTTGCATATCGAAAACGTGTCTTCGGCTGTGGCCAGTCATGACACGCATGCTGTAGGCGTAGCCCGCGCAATGGTTTATTACAAACACAAAGGTGTGGTGTTCACCTCTCACGGAGAGTCTTCTGTGTCTGAAGGGTATGTTTATGAAGCGATCAACGGGGCAAGTAATGAGAAACTGCCTGTTATCTTTGTTATACAGGATAATGGTTATGGCATTTCCGTTCCCAAGAAAGACCAGACAGCTAATCGTAAGGTAGCAGACAACTTTGTTGGAATGAAAAATCTGAAGATCATTCATTGCAACGGTAAGGATGTGTTTGATTCGATGAACGCCATGACGGAAGCTCGTGAGTACGCCATCAAGACAAGCAATCCGGTGATTATTCAGGCAAACTGTGTGCGAATCGGATCGCATTCCAACTCGGACAAGCATACGCTTTATCGAGATGAGGATGAGTTATCTTACGTAAAAGCAGCAGATCCATTGGTTAAGTTCCGCCGTATGTTATTACGTTACAAACGTTTTACGGAGAAAGAACTTAAGGAAATTGAAGAGGCAGCCAAGAAAGAGCTAAGTGTAGCCAATCGTAAGGCGATTTCAGCACCGGATCCTGATCCAAAGAGCATTCATGATTTTGTGATCCCTGCTCCTTATATACCAAAAGTATATGTAGACGGAACGCATAATCAGGAAGGTGAGAAAAAGAATATTGTAACGGCGATCAACGAAACACTGAAAGCTGAATTCCGCCGAAATCCGGATACATTCCTGTTTGGTCAGGACGTTGCCAACCGCGATAAAGGCGGGGTATTCAATGTTTCTAAAGGGATGCAACAGGAGTTCGGACCGGATCGTATTTACAACGCACCGATCGCCGAAGATTATATTGTGGGTACAGCCAATGGCATGAGCCGCTTTAATTCAAAGATCAGAGTTGTTATTGAAGGGGCTGAATTTGCCGACTATTTCTGGCCGGCAATGAATCAGTATGTGGAAACAACGCACGATTACTGGAGAAGTAACGGACAGTTCTCTCCCAACATCACGCTTCGTCTGGCTTCCGGAGGATATATTGGCGGTGGACTTTATCACTCTCAAAATATTGAAGGTGCATTAACCACCATGCCCGGAGCACGCATTGTTTATCCGTCTTTCGCGGATGATGCGGCAGGCTTGTTGCGTACCTGTTTACGCTCGGAAGGACTTACAGTATTTATGGAACCCAAGGCATTATACAATGCTGTTGAATCATCGACTGTTGTTCCGGACGATTTTGAAGTGCCATTCGGTAAAGCGAGAATCCGCCGTGCGGGCAACGACCTAACGCTGGTTACTTATGGCAACACCACACATTTAAGTCTTCAGGCGGCTGAGCAGTTAGCCAAAGAAGGTAAAGGAAATGTGGAAGTTGTCGATCTGCGTTCTCTCATTCCATTAGACAAAGAAACTATTTTCGAATCTGTAAAAAAGACAAGTAAAGTTTTGATTGTACATGAAGACAAGGTCTTCTCCGGATTTGGTGCTGAGGTAGCAGCTACGATTGCTGATGAAATGTTCCGCTATCTTGATGCTCCTATTCAACGGGTAGGATCCACCTTTACACCGGTAGGGTTTAATCCTATTTTGGAACGAGCAATTTTGCCTAACACAGCTTTAATCTACGAAGCTGCGAAGAAACTTTTAGCATATTAATTTACGGGAGTTAGAAGTTGGTAGTTGGAAGTTAGAACAGAAAACGAGTAAACCAACTCCTGACTCCCAACTTCTAACTCCTACAAATATTTTTTTAATCATGAAAAAAACCGGATTATTTTACGGCGTCAGTACTAAAAAGACAGCATTAATCGGAAAAGAAATACAAGAAGCTTTCGGTGAAGACAAGGCCGACATCGTTTCGGTCGAAGAAGCCGGAAAGAATGAGTTTGAACGCTACGACAATCTTATAGTCGGTGCATCAACCTGGTTTGACGGCGAACTCCCCTCCTACTGGGACGAGTTATTGCCCGAACTGGACAGCTTAAAACTGAAGGGAAAGAAAGTAGCGATCTTCGGCTTAGGAGATCAGGAGGGTTATCCTGAAAATTTTGTGGATGGCATCGGTTTATTGGCTGATTTTTTCGAATCGGCCGGTGCTCAGGTTGTAGGGCTTACTTCAACTGAAGGTTATACCTTTGAAGGTTCACGCGCGCTACGAGATGGCAAGTTTTTAGGCTTAG
Source organism: Massilibacteroides vaginae (assembly GCF_900178525.1). Lineage (GTDB taxonomy): Bacteria > Bacteroidota > Bacteroidia > Bacteroidales > Tannerellaceae > Massilibacteroides > Massilibacteroides vaginae. Next base: position 69,620 of record NZ_FXDJ01000008.1, on the reverse strand, counting down.
CACTCGATCAGGAAAATCAATCGGATAAAACCTCAGCGCGTATAGCTGACTGGGTAAAGCAATTAAAGAAAGAATTCGCCTGATTAGCGTGTCGTTATAATAAATCATGATCAAGAGGCAGCTTCGCAAGGAGTTGCCTCTTGTATTTTGTGTTTACAACCAAGGACGGTAATTGTTCGAAAAAAATTACCTTTGTGCAAACTTTTAATTCACGTGGAGGTAAATAACTTACTAAAATTATATGCCGCCCATCCGGAAATAGCCGCGTTAAGCAGTCTGTTTAAAGATAAAACAAATCGGAATATTTTCCTGAAAGGTCTGAACGGGTCCGGGGCAGCAATGACAATAGCTTCTCTTTTTCAAAAAAGAAGGGGAAGTTATGTCCTCGTACTAAACGACCAAGAAGAAGCCGGGTATTTTTATCATGATCTGATGCAGCTTACGGCAGCCGAGAATATCTACTTTTTCCCGTCTGCCTATCGTCGGTCTATCAAGTATGGACATACCGATCCGGCCAATGAGATTCTGCGTACGGAAGTATTGAGTGTATTGCAGAATGATAAGGCATCGTTCATTATTGTTACCTATCCGGACGCTTTAGCGGAAAAAGTCATTTCCAAAGAAACGCTAAAGGAAAATACGCTCCGAATCAATGTGAATGAACAGTTAGATAGCATTTTTGTATCCGACGTGCTCGATGAGTATGGTTTTGAACAGGTAGATTATGTTTACGAACCCGGACAATATGCCGTAAGAGGTAGTATTGTGGATATTTTTTCCTACTCGAATGAATACCCGTACCGTATAGATTTTTTCGGCCCTGAGGTAGAAACGATCCGCACGTTTGATGTAGAAACTCAGTTATCAAAAGAAAAGCTGGAGGCTATCTCCATCATCCCTCAGATGGGAAAAAGCGGTGGAGGCAACACGTCACTGCTCGACTCTCTTCCTAAAGACACAATCATCGGATTTTACGATATGGAATGGTGTAAGGAGCGAATCGACAGTCTTTATAATGATGAGCCGGTTCAGGGAGACGAAGATTCTTTTTCCGACAAGCAGCAGATGCAATCCCGACTAAGTGACGGAGCAACTTTTTTACGTGGCGCGCTTGATTTCAAACGCATTCATTTTGGCACACGTCCTACCGGTATGGCCGACGCCACAATCACATTCTTGTCTGAAGCGCAACCGATCTTTCATAAGAACTTCGACTTAGTCAGTGCTTCTTTTACCAATTATATTGAGAAAGGTTATCAGATCTATATTCTCAGTGATGCGGAAAAACAAACTACCCGTATTAAAACGATCTTTGAAGACCGGGGTGATCATATCTCATTTATTCCGGTAAATAAAACCATACACGCCGGTTTTACAGACACCACATTGAAGGCTTGTTTCTTTACCGACCATCAGTTGTTTGATCGTTTTCATAAGTTCAATCTGAAAAGTGATAAAGCAAGGAGTGGTAAAATATCGCTTTCACTAAAAGAACTAAATCAATTCTCCATTGGCGATTATGTGGTTCATATAGATCATGGTGTGGGGCAGTTCGGAGGTTTGGTGCGCACCGAAGTGAATGGTAATATTCAGGAGGTTATCAAGCTCGTATACCTCAATAATGATATTATATTTGTAAGTATACACTCGCTACACAAACTTTCCAAGTACAAGGGAAAGGAAAGCGGAGAAGCTCCCAAATTAAACAAATTGGGAACCGGAGCCTGGGAACGGGTGAAAGAAAAAACAAAGAACAAGGTTAAAGATATTGCACGCGACTTAATTATTCTCTATTCTAAACGTATGCAGGATACGGGATTTTCATTTTCGCCGGACAGTTTCATGCAACACGAACTGGAAGCAAGCTTTATCTATGAAGACACGCCCGATCAGGAAAAAGCAACTGCGGACGTGAAAGCCGACATGGAAAACAGTCGGCCGATGGATCGATTGATCTGTGGTGATGTAGGGTTCGGCAAAACAGAAGTTGCTATCCGAGCAGCATTCAAGGCGGTTAGCGACAACAAGCAGGTGGCAGTGTTAGTGCCGACTACGGTATTGGCGTTTCAGCACTACCAAACATTCAAAGAGCGACTGAAGGATTTCCCTTGCAAAGTTGATTACATCAGTAGGGCAAAGTCTGCCGCCACCATCAAGAAAACATTAGCATCTCTTAAAGCCGGCGAAATAGACATTCTCATCGGCACACATCGCTTGGTGGGTAAAGATGTCGCATTTAAGGATCTCGGCTTATTCATTGTCGATGAAGAACAGAAGTTCGGCGTATCTGTCAAAGAGAAACTAAGACAACTAAAAAGCAACGTAGATACGCTAACGATGACTGCCACTCCTATCCCCCGCACCTTGCAGTTTTCGCTGATGGGTGCCCGCGATTTGAGCAACATTACCACGCCTCCCCCCAACCGCTATCCGGTACAAACCGAAGTGGAACGTTTCAATCCGGATATTATTCGCGAGGCGATCAACTTCGAAATGAGCCGTAACGGACAAGTATTCTTCATCAACAACCGCATACAGAACATAGGCGAGATAGCAACCCTCATACAACGGGAAGTTCCGGATGCCCGCGTTTGCGTTGGTCACGGACAAATGGATCCCGAAAAGCTGGAACAGATTCTACTCGACTTCGTGAATTACGAATACGATGTTTTGATCGCTACCAGCATTATAGAAAGTGGAATCGATATCCCCAATGCAAACACAATTATTATTAACAACGCTCAGCATTTTGGTCTTTCCGATCTTCATCAATTGCGTGGTCGTGTTGGGAGAAGTAACCGTAAAGCATTTTGTTATCTGCTTTCACCGCCTTTATCGTCACTTACGCAAGAAGCCAGACGACGTTTGCAAGCAATTGAAAATTTCGCTGAATTAGGTAGCGGTATTCATATCTCCATGCAGGATTTAGATATCCGCGGAGCAGGAAATTTATTAGGAGCTGAACAAAGTGGTTTCATTGCCGATCTTGGTTATGAAACTTACCAAAAAATTCTGGAAGAAGCCGTAGATGAATTAAAAACCGAAGAGTTTTCCGGTTTATACGAAGCACAGGCAGATGGGAAGCGCACTACCGGTAGTGAATATGTACGTGAAACTTATATTGAAAGTGATTTAGAGTTAATGTTTCCTCCAACATATATACCAAATGATTCAGAACGTATATCTTTATACCGCGAATTAGATAATATGCAGGAAGAACGTGATATTCAAAACTTTTCCGAACGATTGAAAGACCGGTTCGGACGCATTCCCAAGGAAGGAAAAGAATTGATCCGCATCGTTCGCTTAAGACGTTTAGCAAAGAAACTGGGCATGGAGAAAGTTATTTTAAAGAAAGAACAGATGAGTCTGTTTCTTGTCTCCAAACCGGAGAGTACCTACTATCAGAGTGAAGCGTTTGATAAGTTGATCCGTTACATACAATGGAACCCAAGAGGATGTAATCTGAGGGAACAAAACGGCAAGCGCAGTATTATTGTTAAAGAAGTACCGACTGTAGAAGCTGCTTGTGGAATCATGGAAGAAATAGATAAAATTGAACTTAATTAATAATTGTTACGCATGAAAAAGACAATTGTTGACCTTTTCGAAGGGTCTGTAAAACAGTATCCGAACCACACTTTTTTGTGGGAAAAGACAAAAGATAAATTCGAGCCTACTTCTTATACTGAAGTAAAAGAGCAAGTATACACGCTTGGAGCAGGTCTTATGGCCCTGGGAGTAAAGAAAGGAGATAATATCGCTTTACTAAGTGAGGGTAGAAACGCTTGGATCATAAGTGAACTGGCCATGTTCTATGCAGGAGCAACCAATGTTCCTTTATCAATAAAGTTGGAAGAGGCCAATGATTTATTATTCCGTTTACAACATGCAGATGTTAAGTTCATCATTGTTTCGGGAAATCAGCTTAAAAAGATACGTGCGATTCTGGATAAACTTCCTTTGGTTCAGAAAGTAATTATATTGGATGAACAACCTCAATACAGTGAAAAGGAAATTTCTTTGGCTAAGGTTATTGAATCCGGCAAAGTATGGCTGAAAGAACATACAGTAGATGAATTCCTGACGATCGGAAAATCACTAACAAACGATGACTATGCTACAATTACCTACACATCCGGCACAACAGCTGATCCCAAAGGAGTGATTCTAACTCATCGCAACTACACAGCCAATGTAGAACAATCGCTTACTTGTGTAAACATTGATGATACCTGGCGTACACTGGTTATACTTCCTTTAGACCATTGCTTCGCTCATGTAGTAGGCTTCTATATCTTTATGTCTCAGGGAGCATCTGTAGCCACAGTACAAGTTGGACGTTCCGGAATGGAAACGCTTAAAAACATCCCTATAAACATTAAGGAGATAAAACCTCACCTTATATTAAGCGTACCTGCATTAGCAAAAAGTTTCAAAAAGAATATTGAACAAGGAATACAGGCTAAAGGAGATACGGTTAAGAAATTATTTAACACCGGACTGGAAATCGCATACACTTACAATGGAGAAGGAGGAGATGACAGGGGGCGTGGCTGGCGTTTTATTTTAAAACCGGTCGTTGCTCTTTTTGATAAGATAATTTTCTCTAAAGTTCGTGAAAACTTTGGTGGTGAACTAAAGTTCTTTATTGGCGGCGGTGCTTTGCTTGATAAAGAGTTACAGAAGTTTTACTATGCCATTGGCCTCCCCATGTATCAAGGGTATGGACTTAGTGAAGCCACACCGGTTATTTCAACTAATGTTCCTAAGCGACACAGATTCGGTAGCAGTGGTATATTAGTACAGCCGCTTAATCTGAAAATATGCGATAATGACGGCAAAGAATTACCTCTCGGCGAAAAAGGAGAAATCGTGATTCGTGGAGAGAATGTTATGGCCGGCTATTGGAAAAATGAAGCATCAACCGCAGAGACAATAAAAGACGGATGGCTTTATACCGGCGATATGGGATATATGGGTAAAAACGGTTTGTTATATGTTTTGGGTCGTTTCAAAAGTTTATTGATTGGAAGTGACGGAGAAAAATATAGTCCGGAAGGAATCGAAGAAGCATTGGTTAGCCACTCTCCTTCTATTGAACAATTGATCCTGTACAACAACCAGAATCCGTATACAATCGCATTGCTTGTTCCAAATAAGGAATATCTGAAAAAAGAAGTAGCAGACCTCGCGTCTGAAACCGGAAAAGAAGAAGCGATCAGAATTATATCAAGAGACATCAATAAGTTCAAAAAAGGCGGTGAACTATACGGTATGTTTCCTGAACGATGGTTGCCGGCTACTTTTGCTGTGCTTCCGGAAGCATTTACCGAACAGAACGGAATGGTAAACAGTACAATGAAGGTTGTACGCGGAAAAGTAGAAAAAACGTATGCCAATAGAATAGATGCCCTTTATACATCTGAAGGCAAGGACCCGTTAAATAACGAAAACAAACAATCACTTTAACATACCACTAATGACAAATTTTTAATAGATATGAATGTAAGAAATATTAAATTAACGATTTTAGCAGTAATTGCTATTCTGATCAGTTCTACAGTTCGGGCTGATGAGGTTGTTAAACAAAACATCAACACAGGCTGGACTTTTAAACAGGAAAGAGGTAATAATTGGTATCCGGCTAAGGTTCCCGGCGTTGTACACACCGACCTGATAGACAATAAAATCATCGAGGATCCTTTTTTCAGATTGAACGAAAGAGGTGTTCAATGGGTTGATAAGGAAGATTGGATTTACAAGACCGCATTAAACGTGTCTCCCGAAGTGTTTGCCAAAGACAATATCGAACTTTACTTCAAAGGCTTAGACACCTATGCAGATGTTTATCTGAACGACTCTTGTATTCTGAAAGCAAATAATATGTTCCGCGAATGGAGAGTCGATGTAAAAAGTCTTCTTAAAAAAGAGGGCAATGAACTGCGCATCTACTTCCACTCACCAATCAAAGTAGATATACCTAAATTTGATGCGTTATCTTACGAAAATGAGGCAGGAAACGATCAATCACAGAATGGCGGTGTGTTTGACAAGAAAGTAAGCGTTTTTGCCCGTAAAGCAGGATATCACTACGGCTGGGACTGGGGACCTCGATTGGTAACCAGTGGCGTTTGGCGTCCGGTATTTCTGGAAGGCTGGAATAATGCTCGTATAAGCAATGTTCATTATATTCAGGAACAAGTTTCCGCTAAACGTGCTAACATTAAAGTTCGCGCGGAAGTTTGGGCAGATAAAGGCGGAGAAGCATTAGTAACAATCAGTGCCGCCGGAATAAAAAACAACTGGACAAAGAAAGCGACACTCTCAAAAGGCGTGAATTTGGTTGAAACGAATATCGTTGTAAACAACCCGAAACTTTGGTGGAGCAATGGTTTAGGTGAACCTCATCTTTATGCCTTTACTACAGCCGTTTCATTTAATGGAGAAGCAGCAGATAGTCGTACGGAAGACTTAGGTATCCGAGAATTAAAAGTGATCAACGAAAAAGATGAATTCGGACATACATTCTATTTCCGGCTAAACGGTGTGAAAGTCTTTGCTAAAGGAGCCAATTATATCCCGCAAGATAATTTCTTACCACGCCTGACGTTTAAAAACTACGAAAAGACTATTCTTGATGCCGTTAACGCCAATATGAATATGCTTCGTATCTGGGGAGGTGGTATTTATGAAGATGACATGTTCTTTGAATTATGTGATAAATACGGCATCCTTGTATGGCAAGATTTTATGTTTGCTTGCAGCACTTATCCTATGAATCCTGAAATGCTGGAGAATATCCGCGAGGAAGCAAAAGACAATATCATCCGTCTGCGCAATCACGCAAGTCTGGCTATCTGGTGTGGTAATAATGAAAGTCACACAGCCTGGTTTAATTGGGGATGGATGCCAAAGTATGAGAAATTAGGCGTTCTTGAAGAAATGCGCAAAGACTATAAAGACGTTTTCCATGGTGTATTAGAAGAAGCTGTTGCAACATACGATCCTACGGCTTTCTACTGGCCATCTTCTCCTTACGGTGGTGATCCTGACGCAAAGTGTGAATCAGGAAAAGAAAACTGGAATCCGAATGGTGATGCGCATTACTGGGGCGTATGGCATGCGAAAGACTCTATCGCCAATTACAATAAAATACGCGCGCGCTTCTTCTCTGAATATGGTTTCCAATCATTTCCGGAGTATCAGTCTGTATTAAAATATGCACCGGAAAAACGCGATCATGACATTTTCTCGGAAGTAATGATGGCTCATCAGCGTGGAGGCAGTCACGCGAACGGACTTATCGAATGGTATTTATTGAACGAATACCGTAAACCTAAAGACTTTCCTAATTTCCTTTATATGGGACAACTATTACAGGGAGATGCGATCAAAACAGCTATAGAAGCTCATCGCCGTGATATGCCTTATTGTATGGGAACACTTTATTGGCAACACAATGATTGCTGGCCTGTGGCTTCCTGGTCAAGTCGTGATTACTATGGACGTTGGAAAGCTCAACATTATTTTGCAAAAAAAGCTTTTGAAAATATCCTGGTTTCGCCCATCGCGGAGAATGGAAAACTCAATATTTATGTTGTTTCCGACAACCTGAAAGCGATCAAAGGTAGTCTGGAACTGCGTGTAATGGATTTGAAGGGGACTATTATCTCAACTAAAAAAGCAAACGTAACACTTCCTGCCAACACCAGTAAAATTCAATTAAGTAACCCAATTGAGAATCTACTGGGCGGTAAAAACGCAAATGAGGTTGTAGCCAATGTTCGTTTTACGCCGGCAAATGGTGAAACAGTAACAAACAACTATTTCCTTACACGGTATAAAGATGTAGATTTCCCCAAAGCAAACATCAAATTACAATCGGTGGCGGTAGCTGACGGATATGAAGTAACGCTTGAAAGCGATGTGTTTGCCCGTGGTGTATTTCTTAGCATAGAAGGAATAGACAATTTCTTTTCCGACAACTACTTCGATCTTTTACCGGGTGAACCTGTAAAAATACATGTCAGCACATCTTTAGATAAAGCGACATTCGACAAACAGTTGAAAGCTATTTGCATTAGTGATGCCTATTGATCTTAATCACTGAGAAATCATAAAAAGGGTTGGTTGCAAAAACATTAGCAACCAACCCTTTGTTCTTTTAATTATTACAGGCTCTTAAAAATAGATTAAATATTATTAAATACTTAATTAATAAGGGTTATTAGGAATAATAGTACCTTTGCAAAATTAAATTTGATAATTGAAAAAGTTCAATTTTAGATGATTAAAATTATTCGTCATATATATATCCTGTTTTTTATTCTCGCAACAGCAACGTCTTTTGCTTATGCTCAAAGCATTACCTCTGCAACAGGAATTGTAAAGGATTCAATTACAGGAGAACCTTTATCTTACGTATCAGTTATTTTCGAGAACTCTACGATCGGAGCGATGACGGATGATTTCGGAAAGTTTTCTTTGCAGAACACCAGCGGATTTACTAAACTTTCTGTTAGTTCGTTGGGCTATGATACAAAAACCATCAACCTGAATGCGGGAAGAAAGAACGATGGATTAGAAATATTGATGTCTTCATCCTCCTACCAGATCGGCGAAGTGGTTGTAAAGGGAAAACGTGAACGATATTCCCGCAAAGACAACCCTGCTGTAGAACTAATCAAGAAAGTAATCGAACGTAAGGATGAAAATCGAATAGAATCCAAAGACGAGTATCAAACAGAAACTTACGAGAAACTGAGCATTGCCTTTGATAATTTCAATCCTGATTTTGAGAAAAATGCCATAATGCGGAAACTAAAGTTCATCAAGAACTACATCGACACTTCCGAGTTTAACGGCAAACCGATTTTAACCGTATCAGTCAGAGAAACCTTGTCTGATATTTATTATCGCAAACAGCCCAAAGCAACTAAAACCATAGTGAAAGGGAAACGCCTTCAGGGCATTGATGAAAGTATTGACGAAGGAGGTATAACATCAAACCTGGAAGAAATATTCCAGAGCATTAATATTTTCGACAACAATATCAATATTTTATTGAACCGTTTTGTAAGTCCTCTATCCTCTGCTTTGGCGGTGAGTTACTATCAGTATTTCATTATGGACACACTCGATGTAGGGGGCGATCAATGCGTAGACCTGGCTTTTGTTCCGGTAAACAGTCAAAGCTATGGGTTTACGGGAAGACTTTATATTACCTTAGACGGAAATTATTCGCTGAAAAAGTTTTTATTGAATGTGCCACAAAAAATAAATTTGAACTTCGTTGATCAGTTACGTATTGAACAGGAGTTTAAACGAATGCCGGATAGCACATGGGTAGTAGACAATGAAAACACCTACATCAATTTTTATATTGTAAAGGGATCGCAACAGTTTTACGCGCATCAATTGCGAACCTATGATAAATATAAATTTGATATAGCCAATTCCGATTCGATATTTAAACAACTGGGGCCTTTGCATTTCGAACGAATGGCAGAAGCAAGACCTGACAGTTTCTGGGTAAACAACCGCCATATACCTTTAAAAGAGAAAGAAAGCGCATTGGATGACTTATTAGCGGAACTGCGAAAGGTGCCGGCTTTTAATGTTTTGATTAAGACTGCGGAAATATTAATATCCGGCTACGTGCCGACAGACAGAGACAGGACTACCAGCAGATTTGATTTCGGACCAATGAACACCTTGTTGGGATCGAATAAACTGGAAGGATTTCGTGTTCGTATAGGAGGTATGACTACGGCCAATCTGAATCCTCACCTATTTGCAAGCGGCTATCTTGCCTATGGTATGAATGACCGGAAATTCAAATACAACGGAACAATTACCTATAGTTTTAATGAGAAAAAATATCATCCGGGAGAAAATCCGGTAAACAATCTCTCTTTGACACAGGAGTACGATTTATACACGCCCGGACAGGATTTCCTTTTCACCTCCAAGGATAATATTTTCGTAGCATTAAAAGTGGGTGCTCCTATTACAAAAATGAATTACATCCGTAAGTCTGTTTTCCAGTATGAGAAAGAATGGCTGAACGGTTTGACAATCAAATCCTGGTATAAAAATCAAAATACGGAACCTACCGGTACGCTCCAATATATTCAGCGAGACGAGAAAGGGCGATACCTCCGGATTGACGACATAACTACTTCAGAGGTCGGATTGCAAGTGCGTTTTGCTCCGGGAGAAAGAGCTTATGCCGGACGCGCAGGTAAAGAATCGGTATTTAACCTCTCTAAAGACGCGCCGATACTCAAGGTTTCCCATCAGCTCGGATTTAAAAGTCTGGGAGGAGAATACCAATACAATCACACCGAAGCAAGTGCCGAAAAGCGTATTTGGCTGTCTTCATTCGGACATATAGACGCACAGGTAAAAGCCGGTAAAATCTGGGATGAGGTTCCTTTTCCTCTTCTCATCATGCCAAACACCAACCAGTCTATCACAATTCAGCCGGAAGCTTTCCACCTGATGAATCCCATGGAATTTTTAGTTGACGAATATGTATCCTTAAGCATGACCTATTATTTGAAAGGGTGGATACTTAATCGGATTCCGGGTATTAATTGGTTTCGTTTAAGGGAAGTTATTTCGTTTAATGGCGTGTATGGAAACCTGACGAATAAAAACAATCCTGTTTTCAGAGACAATCTCTTCCTTTTCCCTGATGGCTCTCAGCCGATGGGTAAACAACCTTATATGGAAGTTAGTTTTGGTTTGGAAAACATATTTAAGATATTGCGTATAGATTACTATCGCCGACTCAATTACCTGAGTAATCCTGAGATTAAAAAAGGAGGTATACGTGTGGCGCTACGCTTCTCTTTCTAAGAATAAGAACAAATGACTTCGCCCAATTTTAAATCAAACATAGCCCCTAACCCGTGGGCCTTATTGCCGTTAGGTGTTTTTTTGATTTCCTATCTCATCGTGTCTATAGTTGCAGGAGATTTCTACAAGATGCCGATATCGGTAGCTTTCATCATTGCGTCTATCGTTGCGGTTGCCCTTTCTAAAGGAGGAAAATTAAGTCATCGGGTAGAGCAATTTTGCAGAGGAGCAGGCCACAGTAACATCATGTTGATGGTAATCATCTTTGTACTGGCAGGTGCTTTTGCCGAAACAACCAAAGCTTCCGGAGCAATCGATGCTGCCGTAAACCTTACCTTATCAATTCTTCCGGGCAATTTGCTTGTTGCCGGAATATTTGTTGCCGGTTGTGTTATCTCCGTAGCTATAGGAACATCTGTCGGCACCATCGTGGCATTAGCTCCCGTAGTGGTTGGAATAGCCGCGAAAACAGGCATCCCTCCGGAGTTAATGCTTGCATCCGTTGTTGGAGGCGCTATGTTTGGCGATAACCTCTCTTTTATTTCCGACACAACGGTTATTGTTACCCGTACGCAAGGCTGTGATATGTCCGACAAGTTTAAACTTAATTTTAAAATTGTCATCCCTTTGGCCCTATTAACGCTGTTTCTTTATGTACTGCTTGGCAACGAAGTTGCCGAAACATATCAACCGGGGGCAATTGAATGGCTTAATGTAATTCCTTATTTAGCCGTATTGGTTATTGCCATCAGCGGTGTAAATGTGGTGCTCGTATTAATCATTGGAATTATTCTTTCAGGAGTTATCGGATTAATGACCGGACATATCGGTATATGGGGTTGGACTACATCCATGGGAAATGGAATCACCGGAATGGGCGAACTCATCATTGTTACCATCCTGGCCGGAGGTATGTTGGAAATGATCCGGTTCAATGGGGGTATCGATTGGTTGATTATGAAACTCACCTCGCGCATACATGGACCTAAAAGTGCCGAAGCCAGTCTGGCGGCATTTACGGCTTTCGCCAATTTCTGTACGGCAAACAATTCTATTGCGTTGATAATTTCAGGTCCGATAGCAAAAGAAATAGCCACAAAATTTCATGTAGATCCACGCCGCAGCGCCAGTGTTATTGATATTTTTTCATGCGCGGTACAAGGATTCATTCCCTATGGAGCGCAACTGCTTATTGCTTCAGGATTAGGGTCGGTTTCGCCTTTGGAAATTATGCCTTATTTATATTACCCTTATCTGCTTGCTATTGGGGGAGTGTTGGCTATCTTATTTGGATTTCCGCGCATCAATAAGAAATCTCTTTCTACAACAGCAAAAGTCTCTTGATTTTCCCCAAAAATATTTAACATTTAGCTTTATTAGTAACTTTAAGGTTTTAAATTAGCAACATAAGGTTAATTTTGAGATTCATCGTAAATCAGAATTAAGATGGTTCTACGCAAAGTAACGTCATTACTTTCCCTTATTCTTTTGACCATGAATATGCATGCGCAATGGACGAAAGAAGACTCGGTATGGATTGAAGGCATAAAATCCGGTAAAATTAAGCTTGAATTAAACCCGGAGACAAAAAAAGCAATCGAAGAAGGCCGTTTGATTGAAGCGGAAAAGCCAAACGCAAAACTTCTTGAACACAACTTGCCGCTACAAATTACCAAAGAATTTACCGACATCCGCCCGGAAGATGAAGAATATCTGGTTATTGATATTTCCGAACTCCCTCCTGCCCTGTTGATGATGCTCGAACTGCCGGACAGTATCTCTAGGAAAAGCTTCGTATATGTGGCCCCTCCTAAAGATTACATCAGCATGAAACAAATCCCGATCGGCACAAAAGGCATTTACATAACGGCACATACAGGAGATCTCAATCCGATAGTTAAAGACGGGCAATCCAAAGGTGGAGCACTGGGAGGCTTGGGGGCATCTTTTTCGTTGGAAGACATACTACGCTATACCTTCTTGCCGAGTGAACGGGCTAAAAAACGAAACAGAAAATTCGCGACAGCCTGGAAAACGTATTAAAACAAACCTTCTCTTTTTGCAAACAACAGTATTATTTTTCTAAAACATACTATATTTCTCTTTTTCCATATATATAGAAAAACAGTTTGACAACTGTGGTAAAACTTTTCTACAGATATAGAAAAAGTGTTCGACAACTGTGGTAAAAAGAAAATATCCTTTATTTATATAAAAACATTCGAATCTTTTATTCATTATAAAGTATAGGAATTGTCGTTAAAACGAAGTAATTTTAATTATATAAATTCTATTTATGAGCCATTGAAACATTAATGGCACAGATTTTGATACTACTAAGTGTTAGTTTACTAAATTTGCAATGTATTACATATATAATAATAAACGCTATGAAGAATAATTACACCAAAAGGGTGATCGATGTGATAGAGTATAGCAAAGAGGAAGCCACCAGGCTTCAAAACAGCTATATTGGACCAGAACATCTCATGTTGGGCATCCTGCGAGATGGAACAGGAAGAGCTATTGAAGCGTTACAGGAATTGAATATAAATATATCCGCTATAAAAAGACAGATCGAAGAGGAAATTAAAAACACAATAGATACAGACACACCCATCCAGAACGAGATCGCAATCAGTAAGACGTCCGAACGTGTACTTAGAATGAGTATGCTGGAGTCTCGCATGTTTAAGAGTGATCATACAGACACGGAGCATTTGCTTCTCGCGATTCTGAAGGAACAGTTCAATGTAGCTGCCCGTATATTAAACGAATACGGCGTTTTCTATCGTGATTTATTTAACAACCTGGCAACAGGAACGGCTATTGGTCGCTTGGAGCACGACGATGAGGAAGATATCGAAATAGACGAAATAAGTGATGGTTATACCGATGACGACGACGATGATGAGGACGACAGTTTCTCTTCTCGTAAAGAATCATCTCAATCACAGTCTTCATCAGCTTCTTCTGCACAATCAAAATCTCCGAATGACACACCTGTGCTTGACAATTTCGGTACAGACATGACGCGGGCTGCTTCCGAAAACAGGCTCGATCCTATTGTTGGTCGTGAGAAAGAAATCGAACGGCTTGCCCAGATTTTAAGTCGACGCAAGAAGAACAATCCGGTGCTGATCGGCGAACCGGGCGTAGGTAAATCCGCCATTGTAGAAGGATTGGCACTGCGCATTGTGCAACGCAAAGTATCCCGTATTTTGTTCGACAAACGTGTTGTCAGTCTTGATATGGCGTCAATAGTTGCCGGCACAAAATACAGAGGACAGTTTGAAGAGCGGATCAAAGCAATCCTGAATGAATTGTCAAAGAACCCGCATATTATCTTGTTTATTGACGAGATTCACACAATCGTGGGCGCGGGATCGGCCTCCGGTTCAATGGATGCGGCCAATATGCTGAAACCGGCACTTGCCCGGGGTGAAATACAGTGTATCGGGGCAACTACATTAGACGAATATCGTAAGAATATCGAAAAGGATGGTGCTTTGGAGCGTCGTTTCCAAAAAGTAATTGTAGATCCTACTACGGCCGAAGAAACATTGCAGATCCTTCAGAACATCAAAGAAAGATATGAAGAACATCATAATGTGATTTATACTGATGATGCTTTGCAAGCTTGTGTAAAGTTGACGGAGCGATATATCAGTGACCGAAACTTTCCGGACAAGGCGATAGACGCGTTGGACGAAGCCGGTTCGCGCGTACATATATCTAACATCACGGTTCCTAAGAGCATGGAAGAACTGGAAGGAAAGATAGAGGAAACCAAGCAGGAGAAAATTGCCGCGGTTAAATCGCAAAACTTTGAACTTGCAGCCAGTTTCCGCGACAAGGAACGTCAGTTCTTGCTTCAACTTGAGGCAGCAAAGGCTAAATGGGAACGCGAATTGCAGGAACATCGCGAAACAGTGGATGAAGAGAAAGTAGCCGAAGTAGTAGCTATGATGTCCGGCGTACCGGTACAGCGTATCGCAAAAGCGGAAAATCTGAAACTGCTTGAAATGGCAGAGATTCTGAAAAAGAAAGTTGTAGGTCAAGACGAGGCGGTTCAAAAGATCGTTAAAGCGATTCAGAGAAACCGCGTGGGATTGAAAGACCCGAATAAACCGATCGGAACGTTCATGTTTCTCGGCCCTACCGGTGTGGGTAAAACACACTTAGCAAAGAAACTGGCCGAATATCTGTTTGATTCTGCCGACTCCCTGATTCGTATCGACATGAGCGAATACCTTGAAAAATTCGCGGTATCACGCCTTATCGGAGCACCTCCGGGATATGTGGGCTATGAAGAAGGTGGTCAGTTGACCGAAAAGGTACGCAGAAAACCGTATTCGGTTGTGCTGCTTGACGAAATAGAAAAAGCGCATCCCGATGTGTTCAACCTGTTATTGCAGGTGCTCGACGAAGGACGCCTGACTGACAGTCTTGGCAGACGAATCGATTTTAAGAACACGATTCTGATCCTGACATCCAACATCGGTACGCGTCAGTTGAAAGACTTTGGACGTGGTGTAGGATTCAGCGCACAAACCGGCGATGAAGTAGATAAGGATTTCTCGCGCAGTGTTATCCAAAAAGCACTCAACAAGGCTTTTGCACCTGAGTTCCTGAATCGTATCGACGATATAATCATGTTTGATCAGCTTGACAAAGAAGCGATTCATAAGATTATCGACATTGAATTGGCCGGTTTATATAAACGTGTGTCTCAATTGGGGTATACGCTTCAACTTACGGATGACGCGAAAGACTTTGTCGCTTCAAAAGGCTATGATGTACAGTTTGGCGCGCGTCCGCTGAAAAGAGCTATCCAGAAATACCTGGAGGACGAAATGGCAGAAATGATCATCCGGGCCTCTGTTAGCGAGGGAGATACAATTGTGGTTGGATTTGATAAGGAAAACCAGAAGATAACAACCGAAGTAACCAAGGTAGCCACAGAGCAATCTTAAGGTTGTCGGTAAAACAAGTCAAAATGTCAGGCAGTCATGTCTGGCATTTTTTTTGCTTTTAGTTGGGCAGTATACAAATAATAATATTCAATATAAATATAGCACGTTTTTATTATGGCAAAACAAGGAAACATAGGTGTTACTTCGGAAAACATCTTCCCTATTATCAAAAAGTTCTTGTATAGTGATCACGAAATATTCTTACGTGAGTTAGTTTCAAACGCTGTTGACGCAACACAAAAACTAAAAACACTTTCATCAGTAGGTGAATTCAAAGGAGAGCTGGGTGATCTGACGGTTCGTGTTAAGCTGGATGAAAATACAATTACAATTTCCGACCGTGGTATTGGTATGACCGCTGAAGAGATTGATAAGTACATCAATCAAATTGCATTTTCAGGCGCAGAAGAGTTTGTAGAAAAATACAAAAATAATGCGGCCGCTATTATAGGACATTTCGGTTTAGGCTTTTACTCTTCATTCATGGTTTCCAAAAAGGTGGAGATCGTAACAAAATCTCATAAAGAAGGAGCAACAGCGGTAAAATGGAGCTGTGACGGAACACCGGAATATGAATTGGAAGAAACAGAAAAAGCAGACAGAGGTACGGATATTATTCTTTACATAGACGATGAAAACAAGGATTTTCTGAATAAAGATAAAATCAGCGGTCTGCTGAAAAAATATTGTCGTTTCCTTCCGGTAGAAATAGCTTTCGGGAAAAAACAGGAATGGAAAGACGGTAAATACGTAGATACAGAGGCAGACGACATCATTAATGATACGAAACCTGCTTGGATACGCAAACCATCCGAACTAAAAGACGAAGACTATAAGAAGTTCTATCAGGATCTTTATCCGATGAGCGAAGAGCCTTTGTTCTGGATTCATTTGAATGTGGATTATCCGTTCAATCTGACTGGTATTTTATATTTCCCCAGAATCAAGAGCAATATCGACCTGAACAAAAACAAGATTCAACTATACAGCAATCAGGTATTTGTTACAGATTCGGTAGAAGGCATTGTTCCCGAGTTTCTTACCTTATTGCACGGGGTGCTCGATTCGCCGGATATTCCGCTGAACGTTTCCCGTTCTTATCTGCAAAGCGATCAGAATGTAAAAAAAATATCAGGACATATTACCAAGAAAGTAGCCGATCGTTTGGAAGAAATATTCAAGTCGGACCGCACGCAGTTTGAAGATAAATGGGATAGCCTGAAACTATTCATCCAGTACGGTATGTTAAGTGATGAAAAGTTCTATGATCGTGGTGCGAAATTCGCTTTACTAAAAGATGTAGACAATAAGTATTACACTTTTGAGGAATACAAAACACTTGTAAAATCTGAACAAACAGATAAAGAAGGTAGTCTGGTTTATCTGTACACAAACAGTAAAGACGATCAATACAGCTATATTCAGGCAGCCAAAGATAAAGGCTACAATGTGTTGATGATGGATGGTCAGTTAGACACGCATGTGATTGGCCAGATGGAACAGAAATTCGAAAAAACGCGTTTCGTACGTGTAGATAGCGACACCATTGAAAACATCATCCGAAAAGAAGATAGCGGGAAAGTATCGTTAACAGACGAACAACAAAAGGCGTTGACTGAAGTATTTAAAACATCTATGCCTAAGCTGGATAAAGCTGA
Organism: Massilibacteroides vaginae; assembly: GCF_900178525.1. GTDB lineage: Bacteria > Bacteroidota > Bacteroidia > Bacteroidales > Tannerellaceae > Massilibacteroides > Massilibacteroides vaginae. Next base: position 52,120 of record NZ_FXDJ01000008.1, on the reverse strand, counting down.
ATTTATGGTAACATTTGAGGCTTTGGGCGAAAACGCGAATCCGGTAATGTTGACACAAAGTGAGTATATGCGCCGAATGCGTGAAATGTCTGCCATGCAACCCGGCATGTCATTCTATGGCGAAATGCCGGACAGTTACAGTTTAGTTCTAAACACGGATCATGTATTGGTTAAGAAGGTACTGACCGAAACCGAACAAGCCTGCAACGAACAGTTGTCTCCAATTGCAAATGATTTGAAGGGCTGGAAAACCCGCCAGGCCGACCTGCGTGACACGCAAGGAAAGAAAAAACAAGAAGAAATTACGACACAGGAAAAAGAAGACCTGGAAGCTACCGACCGTAAAATTGAGGAGTTAGACAGTCAATACAACACTATATTAGCGTCTTACGCTCCGAGCAACAAGCTAATCAACCAATTAATAGACCTTGCTTTGTTGAGTAACGGTATGCTGAAAGGAGAAGCCCTCAGCAAATTTATCAAGCGTAGTGTTCAGTTGATCGGTTAAGATAGTGCGTTCGAAACGAACATTAGAACAAGGCCGCCTAATTTCAGGTGGCCTTTTCTGTTTCAATTAGCGGAATATTCTTTATTTTTGGAAAGTAATATAGAAATTATGATCAGATACTCCTTTGTTTTATTGATTTTATTATTGGTTGCTCCTACAAACATGAATGCCCAAAAGGTAGGTTTAGTATTAAGTGGAGGTGGCGCAAAAGGAGCAGCTCATATTGGTGTAATCAAAGCTTTGGAAGAAAACAATATTCCGATAGACTATGTTACGGGCACCTCAATAGGCTCGATTATCGGTAGTCTCTATGCGATGGGATATACTCCGGAAGAAATGCTGACCTTATTACTCTCCGAAGAGTTCGCCTACTGGCAAACCGGCATGGTACAAGATGATTATATTTATTACTTTAAAAAACCGGACCCTACGCCTGAATTCCTCCACTTTTCTATCGATTTCACTGATTCCATTCAGGTACGCACAAATATTCTTCCGGGTAGTTTAATAAACCCCATCCAGATGAATCAGGCTTTTATTTCTTTGTTTGCCCAGGCAACAGCAAAAGCCGGATGGAATTTCGATAACTTGTTTGTCCCTTTCCGTTGTGTCGGGTCTGATATTTACAATAAAAAGCCTATTATTTTCAAGAATGGCGATTTAGGAGATGCTGTAAGGGCATCCATGACGTTTCCTTTAGTTTTCAAACCAATCTGGAAAGATGGCGTTCCATTGTTTGACGGAGGTATATACGATAACTTCCCCGTGCAGCCGATGCGTGAGGCTTTCCAACCGGATTTTATATTCGGATCAGCAGTTGCCGGAAGCAACATCAAGCCCTCTCACAATCTGTATAATCAAATATTTTTTTTTTTCAAGCAGAAGACGGCATACGAGATTGCCGACCCTCTCACAATCTGTATAATCAAATATTTTTTTTTTTCAAGCAGAAGACGGCATACGAGATTGCCGAAGAAGAAGGAATGATGATCAAATTCGATCTTTCTACGGTTTCTCTTTTAGATTTCCCTAAAGCAAAAGAATTAATGGATATCGGCTACAAAGAGACACTTACAAAGATAGACTCCATTAAACAAAGAGTAACACGCGAAGTACCTCTTGAAGAAGTAAATGAACGCAGAAAACAATACAGGGAAAATCTGCCCCCGCTTATCTTTAAAAATATTTACATTACCGGGGTGTCAGAGCTACAGAAGAAGTACATAGAAGCTCAGTTGCATAGAGACATCAACAACGAATTTACGATGGAGGAATTCCGTCGGGCCTATTTTAAGATGTTGACCGCGTCTAAAATTAAAGAAATAACCCCCCATGCGGTTTATAATAGAAAAGAAAAGAAGTTTGACCTCTATCTGGATATCGTCATCAAAGATGAAGTGACTGTTTCATTCGGAGGGAATGTATCGTCTCATCAGGCCAATCAGTTATTTGCCGGAATTGGCTATCAATCTATAGATATTTACGCTACAGATCTTAACGCGAATTTTCAAATGGGTAATTCGTTTAGCGGCTGGCTGTTTAACGGAAGAGTTTATCTGCAAACCCGCATTCCGATGTATGTTAATTTGCAGGCAGCTTATTCTTTTAGAAAATACTCGGAAAGTCAATCTTTGTTTTACGAAGATGTGGTGCCTGCTATTATAAAGCAGAAAGAGATTTACGCCAAGTTAAAGTTGGGATTTCCTTTTCTTAACTCCGCAAAGGCAGAGGTAGGCTTCACCTATGGACGGGCAAGTGATCTGTACTATCAAAGTTCAAACATTTCATTTCCCAATTCTTCGACCGATCGCAGCACGTACGACTTATTTAGTTCATCATTAAATATCGAAAAGAATTCGCTCGATGCCAAACAATATCCTATAACGGGAACAAAGCTTTTCATTAATTCGCAATACGTAACCGGAGTTGAAAAATTTCATCCGGCTCCCCATTCTTACAGAGACACCTATAAAACACGTACACATAGTTGGCTGATGATTAAAGGGCATTTGCAGAGTTACAAAACATTGAGCGATCGCTTTAATCTCGGCTTAATGACAGAAGTAGTTATCTCAAGTAAGAACCTAATGAACAACTACACCTCCAGCATACTGCAAGCACCGGCATTTACGCCTACACCACATAGTGTCATTATTTTTAATGAGGCATTCCGGGCAAATCAATACTTGGCTGCCGGAATTTCTCCCGTCATTAAATTAAGTAAATTGTTACATTTCCGAACAGACCTTTATGCCTTTGCCCCTATCTATGAGATAAAAAAAGAAACATCCGTTGTCGAAACCAGAAACGTTTATACACCTTATTATGGCGAATTTCTGAAATCATTCAATTATATGGGAGAAGCAGCCTTTGTTCTTCAGCTTCCTTTTGCTTCAGTCAGCCTCTATGCAAACGGATATAGCTATCCCAAACGCAACTTCAATTTCGGATTGAACATTGGTTATCTGCTATTTAACCCTAAGATGCTGGATTAATAAGAAAAAGATGCCCTAAACTTTTGGGAGGAAAGAAGAAAATACTACCTTTGCACTCGCATTAAGAGTAATGGCCGCGTAGCTCAACTGAATAGAGTAGCTGACTACGGATCAGCCGGTTACAGGTTTGAATCCTGTCGCGGTCACATTTGCTCTTTGACATGTTTAAACAATTTTTGAATGGCCGCGTAGCTCAACTGAATAGAGTAGCTGACTACGGATCAGCCGGTTACAGGTTTGAATCCTGTCGCGGTCACTTCAATTCATAGTAATGTTTAAACTTTTTAGAATGGCCGCGTAGCTCAACTGAATAGAGTAGCTGACTACGGATCAGCCGGTTACAGGTTTGAATCCTGTCGCGGTCACAAAAAAACGTTGGAAATAAAACTTCCCAACGTTTTTTTTATTTAATTTAATTGCCATTTTAGGTACGGTTAGAAATTATGGCTGGTAAAAAAAATATACGAATTAGTTTTCCTGCATCTGAAAAAGAATATATCCCGGGTGAAAAAAACAAAATTCATGTCGGAGTACGAAGGGTTACTCTTTCCGATACAATTGTGACGGATATTAATGGGGTTAAAAATGTAAAGAAGAATAATCCCGTAATACTTTATGATACAACCGGTCCTTTTTCAGACCCTAAAATGGACACTATTCCTCAACTTGGTATTCTCAGAATAAAAGACGACTGGAATAACAGAAAAAAAGACCAGATAAAAATCAACAATGCTTTTATTGCGAAGAAGGGTAAAAACATTACTCAGTTATATTATGCCAAACGTAGGGTTATAACACCTGAAATGGAGTATGTAGCTATCCGCGAAAATCAACAAGTTGAAGAGCTTGGCTTAAAGTCTCACATTACGCCGGACTTTGTACGCAAGGAAATTGCTGCGGGACGTGCCGTCATCCCATCCAACATCAATCACCCGGAAGCTGAGCCAATGATTATCGGTAAGACTTTTCTGGTGAAAGTAGCTTCACGGATTAGTTATGGCAGAGAAGTATTTCTGCCGGAAAACGAGGTAGAAAAAATTGTCTGGCGTTGCAAATGGGGAGCTGATCTACTTATTGAAAATGACGACGACGCCCATTTAACTAATACACGAGAGCTCATATTACGCAATAGCCCGGTTCCATACTGTACAACTCCTCTTTTTGATGCGCTCAAGCAATGCGATGATCCTGAAAAATTAAAATGGGAGACATTCCGTGATGTTTTAATTAATCAAGCAGAACAAGGCGTGGATTGCTTCGTTATTCATGCCGGTTTATTAAAGAAACACCTGAAACAAACCGAGGTACGCTTAACAGGAATCGCCGAGCCGGCCGGAATATTCCTCCGGAATTGGATGAAAACAAATAATAAGGAGAACTTTCTTTATACGCATTTTTCCAATATATGCGAGGTGTTAAAACAATATGATATCACGCTAATATTAGGTAGTGCGTTACGCCCCGCTTCAATTTATGACGCAAGTGATGCTGCCCAGTTTTCTGAATTACGCATATTAGGCGAACTTGCCGAAAAAGCGAAGGAGAAGTATTTTATTCAGGTTATCGTAGAAGGTCCGGGACATACCCCACTTAATAAAATTAAAGAAAGCGTAAAAGAGCAACAATACATCTGCCAACAAACACCGTTTTTCACTGCGGGCCCGGTAAGTACAGACATTGCTCCGGGACAAGAATACATCGCTTCAGCTATCGGAGCAGCTCAAATAGCATGGCAGGGTGTATCTTTAATTTCGGATCAAACAGTATCCACAGATAAAGATGCAATAAAAGAAAGATTGATCGCTCATAAAATAGCAGCGCATTCCGCCGATCTGGCAAAAGGACATCCCGGTTCGCAAGTACGTGACAATGCGTTAAGCAAGGCGCGATTTGATGGGCGTTGGAAAGATGTTTGCAACTTATCCCTCGATCCGACAAAGACAGCCAAATCTTTATAAAGCCTTAAGAAAACCTTCTCTAAGAAATGTAGATTTAGCACACTCGTATCCTTCCGCATAAAGAGAAGATAGTTTATTTATGCTCTTTTCGGTACGGGTAACTTCCAGTTTTCGAGTTGGGCGGATTACAAGAATATCTCCTTTCGCCTCCAATGCTTCTACATAGTCAAGCTGCTCGTTGTATCTTTTATAGCGAAGTTTTAATTGTTGTCTTAATTCAGGAAATTTTCGATAGATAAAACCCGGAAGAAAAAAGTCTTTATCTTTTTTCCGATAACCCTTATTTCTCGTAAGAACAACCAGGTTTTTACGGTTTCCGTCTGAAATAGACTTTTGTAAAGGGATTGAATCACAAACTCCGCCATCCACCATTGGGGTTCCGTCTACATAAGCGATGGGACACATTACCGGAAGCGAACATGAAGCCCGCACAATGGCAAGCAAACGATCCGGATCTGATTTTTCCTCATAATATTCTGCCTGACCGGTCAGACAGTTACTCGTCACAACTACAAACCGCTCTTTTGTATCGAAAAATTTATCATAATCAAACGGATAATATTTCTGAGGATAAACATTAAACAAAAAATCCATATCAATTACCCCTTTCCCACGTAAGATCGGCATGGCACCTACATATTTATATTCTTTCATCAAATCCACGTATGAATAACGCGAACGCCCTCTCTGTCGTGAAATATAGGAAATACCATTGCTTGCTCCGGCAGACACGCCGATTGTATAAGGAAACCAAATCTGATTATCCATGAAAAAATCAAGTATTCCTGCAGTAAAGGCACATCGCATGCCCCCTCCTTCTAAAACTAATCCTGTAAAATTATCCATACACATTGATCATATAGAACTAACTACAAATGTATGATTTTCTATAGAATTCAGTGTTAAATTAAAAAAATATAATACGAACATTTTAAAATTTATGTTGAATTTCCAGCCAACAAGACAAACAACAATAGTGTGTAAAACGCTTCAGTTCACGATTCATGTAGACAAAAAGAACATTTTTTAATATTTATTGACCGAATAAACTTTATTCAAACGAAGCTATACAAAGGCGTTGACTTAAGAAACTATAAAATAATTTATAACTTTGCCGCCTTAATATTATGTGTAACATTATGATGTTAAGGTTAAAACTTATCCCGGCTTGTTTGGGTACATTCTTTTTTTTATCAGTTTGCAATACTATAAATGCTCAAAATATCTTACCTGAGATTCCTTATGAAACAAAAGACGTAAGCAGTATCAGGGCAGAATTAGATAAACAACCGTCCTTTACTGCATTTAAAGATAATTTAGGGTTGATCGGTACTACAGTAGGTTCTAAACCAACAAGTACAAATTCGGATGCTACATTTCAGCTAAGTGTAATGCAGCGTCTGTCGGACAGTAAGATGCTGTGGAATTCCCATTTTTTCTTTCAATTTACCATGTCATGTTTCCTGAATGTATTCGAACCTTCTTTTCCGCTGCATGATATGAGCATCAATCCGGGATTCGGATTAAACAAATACTTATTCAAAGACGGTAAATATGTTGGGCAGGGCTATGTTATGTTAGAGCATGAATCTAATGGTTTTGACAGTATTCAATCCAGAAGCTGGAACAAGCTATCTGTGGCCGCAACTATTCAAATGACCAGAAATTGGGAACTTCATGCCAAAGGATGGATACCGATTGTAGACGGGCGTTACTCGCAAGACATCGTACGTTATATGGGGTTATTTACCGTTGCGTCTAATTTCAGCACGAACAATAAAAGGGTTAATTTGTCCATGATGTTTACACCTACTTATCGATCCAGACCCGGCGTAAACTCTAAATTCGAACTGAACTACCGCGTGCTGCGAAAAAAGCCGGTTTACGCAATCATGCAATATTACAATGGATACGGCGAAAACTTATTGGAATATAATATGTACAAAAGCAGACTTCGGTTTGGATTCGCATTTAAACCTAAAGATTTTAACCGGTACTAACCTCCGGTTAATCGCATGAATTAATCTTCTTCCTTACAAAACGTGCTCCGACAAATTGTCCGAACACCGCCATAGCGACGAATAACGGGATAAATGCACGGGGAGTTTCTAACCATATACGAACTGCAATAATCACAGGGATAGACGCATGTACGATCAGCCACCAGGGCAATGACAGTTTTCTATACTGTACTCGCCACCGTCCTAAAGGTATATTTAAAAGAAACGCAAGTATTGATACCGCGATAATCTCTATAATCATTTAGCTACTTTTTATTTAGCAACGACAAAGATACTAATTATCTGTTTATCCGGAGAATCGTTTTTTCTTCTGCAAAACAGGTTATTCCACCACCGATTTTGTATTTTTGTAAGGATTAAAGTTTATCGGGATGGATACAACACAAAAAGATGTTATTATTATTGGCGCCGGAATTACCGGATTAACGGCCGGATATTATCTGAAACAAAGAGGTTTTAATGTTTTGCTTATAGAACGATCCGACCGCATCGGTGGACAAATACGCACTTTCCAAAAAGAGGGGTTTATTTATGAAAGCGGACCGAATACCGGCGTTATTTCATATCCTGAAGTTGCTGAGTTATTTTCGGAATTAGCTCCCGATTGTATGTTAGCAACAGCCCGTGAAGAAGCCAAACGCAGATATATATGGAAAGGAGATCACTTCAGAGAGTTGCCGTCCGGACTTTTTTCTGCCTTAGCTACTCCCCTGTTTTCTTTCACCGATAAATTCCGGATTCTGGGCGAACCCTTTCGCGCTAAAGGTCAGAATCCGGACGAATCCGTTGCCGAATTGGCCGTGCGCCGTTTGGGGCAATCTTATTTAGACTATGCCGTTGATCCGTTCCTGTCCGGTGTGTACGCCGGCGATCCTACTAAACTGATCACCCGGTATGCTTTACCCAAGCTTTATAATCTTGAGCAACAATACGGGGGATTTATCCGTGGTACCGTGGCAAAAGCCCGACAACCTAAATCCGCACGTGATCGCCTGGCCACCAAACAAGTATTTTCGGCCACGGGGGGTATGGAATCATTGCCAAAAGCTTTAGGAAAACATATTGGCGAAGAGAACATTGTGCTGTCTGCTTCCGATATTCGTATAAACCCGGAGGCTGATAAATGGCATGTTTCCTTCTCGACAAACAGCGGAAAAGAAACAATACAAGCTGCGAAAATCATCACGGCAGTAGGCGGATACAGTCTGCCGGAATTACTACCCTTCGTTGCTGAAAAAGAAATGACTAAACTTTGCAACCTGCGGTATGCGCCTATCGTGCAAATTGCGGTAGGCATTAAAGACACCGGCAAACTCAAGTTCAACGCCTTTGGGGGATTGGTGCCTACCCGAGAAAAGAAAGATGTATTAGGCATCCTCTTTCCCTCCGCTTGTTTTACTGATCGCGCCCCAGAAAAAGGCGCATTGTTCTCCTTCTTTATCGGTGGTGTGCAGCACGCTGAATTAACGCGATTGACAAATGAAGAATTGGAAGCACTCGTTATGCGTGAACTACACGACATGCTGAAATTTCCAACCGGAACGAAACCGGATCTAATTCATATTTTCCACCATCCTCGTGCCATACCGCAATACGAGATAAACAGTGGCGAACGTTTTGAGGCGATTGAAACCATACAGCAGCAATATCCGGGGCTTTATCTGTCCGGTAACATCAAAGGAGGTATTGGCCTTGCCGATCGTATCCGGCAGGGAACAGAACTTGCTCAATCCATCGCGCATTAAAAACCGAACGGACCGTAGTTTTCTTCTTCGCTATCTAAATCGCTGTTTTTGAGCAAAATCCAATTTTCACCGCTATTTAAAACAGCCTCTTCCCCTGCTTTTTCAAACAAGGACAGCGCGTCTTCTTTTGTTTCAAAGGAGATAAACGCCAGTTTTTCGTCGTCGTTCGCCGAAGGATAAAGCCAGACACCCGTATAGGCACAGTCTTTCAGCAGGTTCGACAAAGACAACTGAGCCGCTGAAAGCGCGATAGTTCCCCGCATAAACTTCAGCACACCGGAATAAGGAGGAGAAATGGTAAGTTGTTCCGGAAAAAGAATATCAGCCCTCTTTAGAGCAGAGGTATAATGCTTCAACACTACATCCGCTTGCGATCTTGCTTTTTCAGAACCCGAAGTGAAAACTAACGACACATAACAATTCCCAACCACACTTTGCAACTGATAAGTGGAAAGACAGTTGATACCTCCGTCGGTATCCGCCTGGTCGCATTTAAAAGTGTGAACAGAATAGATACCATAGGCATCCTCGGGCGTTGGCATTTCATAAATATCCAACGTATATTCTTCTCCGGCATAAAGAATATCACGGGTTGTTAACTTCCGAACGCCGTATTCCAAAAACAAATCCGCGCCACCATTCATAAATCCGTACAAGCCGGTTCCGGTAAACACCCGTTCACGCTTCACCTCAATTTGTCCGGCAAAAAGGAGTGCAGATTGGGTAAGGAATAAAATAAGCAAATACACCAAACGATTCATACTATTCTATTTCAATAGTTTTCAAGTCAATTTTATTAATATCCGAAACACCCAGCTTCAACTCTTCGGCTATTTGCATAAAGCGAAGCGAAACAGGTTTATCTTCTTTCTGTACACCCTCAGCTATTCTTTTATTGATCACGATATCATGTCCAATCCTATCTACCGCTACGGGATCAGAGCCTACCAACATCATGTTGTAGTTACAGATAAACTGCGGATTAGCGGCCGGGCCACCATCAAAACATCCACGAAGCCCATCAACAATGTTCAACACCACCTTATCTCGCAACGGAGGGAAAGCACAAACATAAGCACAGGTTTCGTGCCAAAGGCTTTGATGCAAACGGCTTGTGTTGGAAATCGCACCAAAAGCCAGATTTTTCATACAAAGTGTTACTGCCGCTCCGGCATTTTTCAGGATGGGCACATTAATAATTTTTGTAACCTGTTCGGTACAGATTTTCGTAAAGTATGAATTAACGCCCCCATTTACCATAAAAGGCATTGTGTAGGCATCGTATTCGCCTTCCACATTGGCATAAAAAAAGCAGGATTTATCAATTCTTTCGTCACTATATAATTTCCCGTTTTCCGCGTAAAAGCCCCCTTCGGCATCCTGACATTCCGTTCCTGTAATTCGGATACCCGGATAGTTTTCTTCTGTATAACCGGTTTCATGCAGTTGCATTTCACGTCTGTCCCAAATCACTATATTCTTTCGTGGTATTCCGGACTCTTCCAATTGCCGGATAATCGCTTTTGTCACCGCGTGAGAAGTTGTCAGTAATTTACCTGCCACCGGATTTACCTTCAGTCCGATTACATCCTGAGGGGTTACAAATTGCAGCCATGCCTTTCCCAAAGACTGCTCACCGGTTAGTCCCAGCATAGCCGACTTCAACATTTCATAAGCCGCGTTCTCCGAAGGCAAGCCGTCGATCACGCATGAAGGATGATTGGCACGAACAACACGCCCCGGATACAACCCGGGCATTGAATTTTCGGTACGAGGCGCCGCCATAGCATCAGCAATATTCGTTTCCGGTTTCTCGTTGGCTTTCCCGGCAGGTTTTTCGGGAGCAGCCGCTTTCAGAACCGGCGCAAAAGCAGTGGTCAACCCTCCGGCCGCAACGGCCCTAAAAAAGTTTCGTCTTCGCATGGTATATTAGATTTTTAAGTTTGTTTTCAATAAGATATAATCCCCCAAAAATAGGTAATACAATATTACAATATTCAACCGATTAAATCTAACAGAAACCACCTTCATTTTTTCGCATCCTTTATAAAAAAAAAGATATCCTTTATTTTTGAAAAGATATCCTTTATTTTTCAAAAAATAACCTTTATGTTTTTCCCATTTATAAAGCATTGATTTTCAAATACTTTTGAAACAGGTTTTTTTAGTCTGATTTTCCCGTTTTTTCCACAAAAAAAGGGCATTCATTACGAACGCCCTTTTTCACTTTTTTATCCATTATTATTCCTCTATCGCCGCCTGCGCTGCTGCTAAACGAGCGATAGGTACACGGAACGGAGAACATGAAACATAATTCAATCCAACACGGTGACAGAACTTCACGGAAGATGGTTCGCCACCATGCTCGCCGCAAATACCACATTTCAGATCCGGACGGATTGAGCGTCCTTTTTCAGTGGCCATACGAACCAACTGCCCTACCCCTTTTTGATCCAACACCTGGAACGGATCTACTTTCAAAATCTTTTTCTCCAGGTATACAGGTAAGAAAGAAGCGATATCATCACGTGAATAGCCGAATGTAAGCTGCGTCAGGTCATTCGTTCCGAATGAGAAAAATTCGGCAGAAGAGGCAATACGATCAGCCGTTAACGCGGCACGAGGAATTTCGATCATCGTACCTACACTAAAGTCGATGCGGTCTCCTTTTTCTGCAAATAGTTTTTCAGCAGCACTCCTTATCACGCCTTCCTGTTCTTTAAATTCATAAAGAATACCGGTAAGCGGCACCATGATTTCGGGTTTGGCTATTATTCCTTCTTTTTTCAATTCAAGAGCAGCACCCAATATCGCGCGGGTTTGCATTTCCGTGATTTCCGGATAAGTATTTCCCAAACGACAACCACGATGTCCTAACATGGGGTTCTGCTCACTTAATGAATGAACACGCTGCCTGATTATTTCGACAGATACCCCCATCGTTTTAGCCATATCTTCCTGACCTTTCAGATCATGCGGCACAAACTCATGCAAAGGAGGATCCAATAAACGTACCGTTACCGGGAAGCCATTCATCGCTTTAAAGATACCTTTAAAGTCTTCTTGTTGATAAGGAAGAATCTTAGCTAATGCTTTTTTACGACCTTCTGCATTTTCCGCAAGGATCATTTCACGCATGGCTTTGATCTTTTCGCCTTCAAAAAACATGTGTTCCGTACGGCAAAGGCCAATACCAACAGCACCAAAATCACGCGCAATCTGAGCATCGTGTGGCGTGTCCGCGTTTGTTCTAACCTGTAGTTTGGTGTATTTATCAGCCAGTTTCATCAGATCGTCAAAATCACCGGAAACTTCTGCCGCGATTGTTTCTATCTTACCTTCATAAACCTCACCGGTTGTTCCGTTAATTGAAAGATAATCGCCCTCTTTTAATAGTTTACCATTAACTTCAATCGTTCTTTTCTTATAATCAATGTTTAATGCACCGGCTCCGGACACACAGCATTTACCCATACCACGGGCAACTACAGCGGCATGAGAAGTCATACCTCCGCGAGCAGTCAAAATCCCTTCTGCCACGGCCATTCCGGCTAAATCTTCAGGAGATGTTTCGATACGCACCAAAATTACTTTTCTACCTTCGTCTGCCCAAACTGTCGCGTCATCGGCAAAGAAAACGATCTGTCCGGTAGCTGCTCCCGGAGAGGCAGGCAATCCCTTCACTAACACGTTTGCTTTAGCCAGGGCTTTTTTATCGAATACAGGATGTAAAAGCTCGTCCAACTTATTAGGTTCTACCCGATTCAAGGCTGTTTTCTCATCAATCATCCCTTGTTTCAGTAAATCCATGGCTATTTTCACCATCGCAAAACCGGTACGTTTACCATTACGGGTCTGAAGGAACCAAAGTTTACCGTCTTGTACGGTAAATTCCATATCCTGCATATCACGGTAGTGATTTTCAAGCTTTGTTTGGATAGCGTCTAATTCTTTATATATTTCGGGCATAGCTTCTTCTAAAGAAGCAAATTCACCGGCGCGTTTTTCTTCAGAAACACCGGCAAGCTCCGCCCAACGCTGAGAACCTATTTTTGTGATCTGCATAGGTGTACGAATTCCGGCCACTACGTCTTCTCCCTGAGCATTGATCAGGTATTCGCCATTAAACAGGTCTTCACCGTTACCCGCGTCTCTCGAGAAACAAACTCCGGTAGCAGAAGTATCACCCATATTACCAAACACCATTGCCTGTACCGTAACGGCTGTTCCCCACTCAGCGGGAATTCCTTCCATTTTACGGTAAAGGATCGCGCGTTCGTTCATCCATGAATTAAATACAGCGCAAACGGCTCCCCAAAGTTGTTCGTACGCACAGGTCGGGAAATCTTTTCCTGTTTGGTTTTTAACGGCTGCTTTAAACCTTTTAACCAGATCTTTCAGATCGTCTACAGTTAATTGATTGTCTAATGCTACTCCTTTTTCTTCTTTTACTTCTTCAATAATTGCTTCAAACGGATCAATATCTTCTTTATTAGTTGGCTTCATACCCAAAACCACATCACCGTACATCTGAACGAAACGACGATAAGAATCCCACGCAAAACGCGCGTTTCCGGTTTTGCGAACCAATCCTTCCACTACTTCATCATTCAAACCAAGATTAAGGATGGTATCCATCATACCCGGCATAGACGCTCGCGCTCCCGAACGAACGGAAAGCAATAGTGGATTTTCTATATCTCCGAATTTGGAGTTCATCAATCCTTCGATATTTGCGACGGCCTTTTCGACTTCTTTTGTCAATAATTCAACTACCTTATCCTGTCCTAAGTCATAATATTCAGCGCAAACTTCAGTAGTAATTGTAAATCCCGGAGGAACCGGAACGCCAATTAAGTTCATTTCAGCAAGGTTTGCTCCCTTACCACCAAGCAGGTTTTTCATATCCGCTTTTCCTTCGGCCTTTCCATTACCAAAGGTGTACACTCTTTTCTTTTCCATAATCCAGCTAGTTATTATTAGATTTGTTTTGCAATCTCGACTTTACATTTTGTACAAATATATACTATTTAATGTTTATTAGTAATAAGGAATAATAGCGAAAATATGTGTTTTACAACCATCTAATATTGAGTTATCAAGTAAATATGTACATTTGTGTGGCGAAAAATTAAATGTAAAGAAATTGGCAAAGAGAAAGAAGCAATTACCACTCTTAGAGAAGGTAATGATTACCGGTGTTGGCTCTGAAGGTAAAGCAATAGCGAAAGTAAACGATTATGTGGTATTTATACCTTATGTGGCTCCCGGAGACGTGGTTGATATCCAGTTGACAAGAAAGAAAAACAGTTATGCCGAAGGGCGCGCTGTCTATTTTCACACTTATTCCCCACAACGCGCAGAGCCATTCTGTGAACATTTTGGCGTTTGTGGTGGCTGCAAATGGCAACATCTTCCCTACGATGAACAATTAAAGTACAAGCATCAGCAAGTTATCGATAACTTAACCCGTATCGGAAAAATAGAAATGGAAGAAATCCTGCCTATTTTAGGATCTGAACGGACGGTGTTTTATCGTAATAAACTCGAATTCACTTTTTCAAACAAGAAATGGCTGACAGACGAGGAGGTTAAATCCGGAGCTAAGTTTGACTGCATGGATGCGGCAGGCTTTCATATTCCGGGTATGTTTGATAAGGTGCTCGATATTAATAAATGCTGGCTACAAAGCGACATTTCAAATAAAATCAGGTTGGCTGTCAAAGCATATTGCCTGTCTCACGAAGGATATCCGTTTTTCGACCTCCGCAATCAGGAAGGTTTTGTACGTACATTGATGATACGCTCGTCTTCTACGGGTGATCTGATGGTTGTTGCCGTATTTTATTATGAAGACAAGGAAAAACGCGAAAGTCTGCTTCGTCATTTGCAGGAGCAGTTTCCGGAGATCACTTCGTTATTATACGTAATAAACGAGAAATGCAACGACACGATTACCGATCAGGAAATATGTGTTTTCGCCGGTAAGGATCACATGATTGAAGAGATGGAAGGTCTGAAATTTAAAGTCGGGGCCAAATCTTTTTATCAAACGAACAGCGAACAAGCTTACAACCTGTATAAAATAACCCGTGAATTTGCCGGACTAACCGGAAACGAGGTAGTGTATGACTTATATACCGGTACAGGAACGATCGCGAATTTCGTATCCCGTCAGGCAAAGAAAGTAGTAGGAATCGAATACGTTCCCGAAGCAATAGAAGACGCGAAAGTAAATTCCGAACTGAACGGAATTACAAATACTTCCTTTTACGCCGGAGACATGAAAGATATTCTGGTTGACAGTTTCATCAAAGAAAACGGACAACCTGATGTTATTATAACAGACCCTCCACGTGCCGGAATGCACGACGATGTAATCAATACAATTCTCAACGCGGAACCTAAACGGATTGTTTATGTGAGCTGCAACCCTGCCACACAAGCAAGAGACCTGAGCCTACTAAGCGTGAAATACGACGTAAAGAAGGTAAGACCTGTCGATATGTTCCCCCATACGCATCATGTGGAAAACGTAGTCTTATTGGAAAAGAAATAAAGAAATGCTCTACCTATGTTAAGAAAAGGGCTTATATACTTTTTCTCTTTCAGTCTGCTGACGGGTTGTTTCAGTCCGAAGAAGTCTGAGGTTACAATACAGGATTTGGTTCAGATTAAAGAAGCCGGTGAGATAAAGGCGGTAACTTTATATGGCTCGACTTCCTATTTCCAATATAAAATGGAAGAAATGGGTTATGAGTACGACCTGATCAAAGATTTCGCATATTCGAATGATCTGAATCTTAAAATCCTCGTTGCCGAAAGCGTACCCGAATTAATAGAAATGATTAAAACGGGTGAAGCGGACGTTGCTGCCTATCCCATCTTTGTTAATAACGAACTGAAAAAGGATGTTCTTTTTTGTGGTTATGAAGAGCTAACCAGCCAGGTTTTAGTACAACGTTCCAACAAAGGAGATACAATAATAGGCAACGTTACCGAACTGATTGGCAAAGACATACACGTAAAAGCAAACACAAAATACGCCGAACGTCTGCATAACCTAAATGAAGAATTAGGCGGAGGTCTGCGAATTCTGGAAGTACACGAAGACTCAGTCACAACCGAAGACCTGATTGAACAGGTTTCAAAAGGGGAGATCAGCTATACGGTTAGTGATGATAATTTAGCTCGTCTGAATAAAACCTACCATTGGAACATCAATGTTAATCTGAATATCAGCTTCACACAACGGTCTTCCTGGATTGTCAATAAGAAAAGTCCTGATCTGGCAGCAGCAATCAATGAATGGTCATCCAACAATACCGGCAAACGAGTTTTCAGGGCTACCGTAAAACGTTATTTTGAGCTTAGTAAAATTCCGGAATTAAGTGAAATACCTGATATTAAGAACGGACATATTTCGCCCTACGACTCTTCATTTAAAAAGCATGCACCTACACTCGGTTGGGACTGGCAATTGCTGGCATCAATCGCTTATCAGGAATCAAGATTCAACACAAGAGTAGTTTCGTGGGCGGGTGCTCAAGGATTAATGGGAATTATGCCGGGAACGGCAAGAGGCTTTGGGGTAAGTCCGCACGAATTACAAGATTCGGATATTTCTATCCATACGGCAGTACGCTGTTTAGCCGAATTCCGAAAAGGTTTTCAAAAGATTACCGAACCACAGGAGAAGATAAAATTCACCTTAGCAGCTTATAATGCGGGTATCGGACATATCTATGATGCGCAAAAGCTGGCGGTTAAGTACGGCAAAAACCCATATATCTGGGACAATAATGTAGCCGAATACATCAGACTGAAAAGCGAACCTTCCTACTATAATGATTCTATCTGTAAGCACGGTTATCTTCGTGGATCGGAAACAGCAAATTATGTTTCGCAAATTATGAAACGTTACGCGTATTATAAAGAGCGGACAAAATCATAACAAAAAGGGGCTGAACCTCAACAGCTCAACCCCTCTTCTATTATTAAAAAAACAACTCCTCTTATCAGAAAGTGTATCCGATGCGGATACCAGCTATCGCCTGATCTAAGTCAGACATGATATTATACTTCATTTCTAATCCGACGGTTATTTCTTTTGTCGCGTAAATCTCGCCTCCTAAACCAACATTCAAACCAAATCGGTTCATGCTGGAATGGCGCCACTTATAATCCCAAAATGTAAGTCCGACTCCGCCTAAGGGATAGAACCCAAACACATCACTCAGTGTAAACACATAATGTGCATTTATATCTATCGCCCATGCGTTCAATCCATTATTCTTTATAAAGTGAGATAAACTTGGAGCCAAACGCACCTCATCTGTCACATTATACTGAAGATCAATCCCTGCTATTACATTTTCAGTATCAAAAGCATGGCCTAATGTAAAACCGGCAGAAGTCTTTCCCTTCTGCGCATAGCCTACAGTTGTAATTACTGTAAGCAACAATAACATAATCACTCTTTTCATAACTTTTACCTTAATAAAAACGGTTTAAAATAAACTAATTATTCAGTTACACGTAAACGATCGCCGGCACTTTTCACAATGCTGCGGTAGTAAGTTTCGTCATATCCGGGGAAATCAGGATAAGCGGATAATCCATATCCGTTTTGTTTGAAACGTCCGTTTTCTTCCTTCTTTACATTTCCATCAATATATTTTACAATCAAATACTCGCCTAATTTTTTCCAACGTGCCGTAGCCTCATCCGAATTGGTAGAACTAAACCAGGTCAGGAATTTTGCAGCTTCTGCCGGGTCTTTTGCATAGAGTTCGGTAGCTGCTTTGTCGATTGCCGGCAAAACATCCTGATAACCGTTCTCTAATTCCTGTTGTACTTTACGGATATCTTCAATCATAAAGCTATATTTGTGGTATGCCATATTAGCCACCCAGTTATGAATCCAGAAAGCGGAAGTCCAGGAGAAGTTCATCATATCACCATTACCTACACGGTAACATTCAGGAGCAGCTTGCACTGAACAATACACAGGTGTAAACACGGCCATATCCGCATCGTCAACCGCAAACCAAAGTACACCCCCAACCGGATCGGGCAACCAGTTACGCATTTGCGGAACAATCACAAAACCTGATTGTTGTGTAGCAATAGCACGTTCATTTACGTAGGTCTTTCCGTCTATGGTAAAGTTCATCGGTCTCCAGCGATAAGGAACTTTATATGGTCCTGCGCCATCGTCATTTGTCATATCCAGATCTGTGCCTTCGTAATGATCACGCATTCCGTTTTGCACGTCCTGTACAGACAGTTTTCTATCCGGCTTAATGTAAAGAGGCATTGGTTCTTTGCTTGCGTCGCCTTTGATAAAGTCGGTATATTTATCCATTGTTTTATCATATTTGCGGAAGAAAGACCATACACGAGCTTCGCAACCACGCAAACCGCTAAAGTCGTATGGGCAATATGCATTCTGAAAACTGAAATCTTTATCTTTTCCTTTAAAATATCCCTTTTCACGCGCAAAAGAAACTACATCGGGAGAATACAAACAGTTTTCTTTATCATCAAACGGAATTTGTTGGATGCGTGATTGGTTGGCATGTGCTGCAATGCAATCATCCGGAATACGGATAGCTACCCAAACAGCTCCTTTATTACCTACGCCCTTACCGATCAACTCCATCATCCATACCTCATTTTTATCTGCGATAGAGAATGATTCACCACTACTATAGTAGCCATGCTCAGCTACCAGTCCGGTAATTACATCTATTGCCTCACGAGCTGTTTTTGAGCGTTGCAGCGCAATATAGATCAGGCTTCCGTAGTCCATAATGCCGGTTGTATCCACCAATTCCGGACGACCACCGAATGTACTTTCCGTAATTGCTACCTGATGTTCGTTCATATTCCCTACAACAGAATAGGTACGTTCTACTTGTGGAATCCGGCCCAACGGTTTATTGGTATCCCATTCACGGATTTCGAGCATACTCCCTTTAGGCCATACTGCCGCCGGCCAACGGTATAACTCTCCATACAAACCATGCGAATCTGCCGCGTAACTAATCATAACCGACCCATCGGCAGATGCTTTTTTCCCGATCAGGAAACTGGTACAAGCCATTGTTTCCGCCACTGAAAAAACAGCTAAAGCCGCCGCAACGATAAAATGCTTTTTCTTCATTATAATATATTTAGTTTGGTGTTAGAAGTTATTTAAAATTCTTACGGATAAAAAACAAGGTGATCGAAAAGTTAATCACGAATAGTCCCCCACTGCAAGCCAGATAGAATGCCATCATAGGTTTTTCGTTCTGATAAACAAAATAAAGTATTACTGTCGCAACAATTGTAAGTACAATAAGTGCAAGTAAGATACGCGTGATTAACTTCTTATTCATGACCTGATTATTTAAATAATTCTTCTAATTTTTGATTTAGTTTATCGCCATGTAATTGTTTCGCGATAATCGTTCCTTCTTTATCGATCAGTAACACATGAGGTATTGAGTTTACACCATACAATGCCGCACCTTCATTCTGCCAGCCTTTCAGGTCGGACAATTGAGGCCAGGTGATTCCCAAATCCTTGATTCCTTTTTCCCAGGCTGCTTTATCGCTGTCTAAAGATACACCTACGATATCGAATCCTTTAGCCTTGTATTTTTTATGTAAAGCCACTAAGTTTGGCATTTCTTTTCTACACGGAGGGCACCATGATGCCCAGAAATCAACCAAAACATAGTTGTTCTTTCCAATAAAATCAGACAATTTCTTAACCTCTCCTTTTACATCGGCCATCTCAAAGTCGGTCATTTTTTGACCTACCGCTACTTTCTTAAGCACATCAAGGTGGGCAATTAATTTATCAACACCCGGAGCGCTTTTAAATACAGAATCCGCTTTGGCAATCAGCTCAGCTTGGTCTGCTTCGTTCAGGTTGTAACGAAAATCAACGATTGTTTTTCCTGCTAACAATTTATTTGCATTCGATGAAAGATAGGCTTTTGCTTTGGCCGACAATTTTTCAGATGCTTTTTCATATTTAGCTTCCGCCGCTTCTGCAACAGCCTGATCTTCACTCTTCGCTTCCGCATAGATTTGTTGCATTTCCTCGTTAATGACAATTAATTCTTTCTGGAAAGCGGTAAAAGCGTCATTTTCCAACGTACCGGTTACTGCCGACACAGAATCTAAAACCGCATTGATTTTGGCATTTTCCAACGTGAATGTTGCCGAAAAAGGAGAATTTAAACCGGCAGAGGCACGTACCGGTTCAACCACGTCGGTACTAAAGCGAAGTGTGCGAAGAGCCGGGCTTGCCTGCTCTCCTTTTAAAGAGAAAGCTCCGTTAGTTACAAGAGCACTATCCAGCGGAGCAGCTTCACGGTCTCCATACGGATAAAGATAAACATACTGACCATTTAGTTCAGCGTCAGCCACTGTTCCGGATATCTGATAACCCGGCTTTTCACTGCAAGCTGCTAATAGGATAGCAGAACCGGCAAACAAAATTACTTTCTTCATCTTTTTCTTAATTATATTTGTGATAACCCAACACGGAATAAATCTCATCAAGTTATAAATGCGAAGATATAAAAAACACACATACACATGGTCATTTAGACCAAATAACCGAACAAATCGCTATCTTTATTTAACACCGTAAAGTCATATTCGTATTCATACATACGAGCGATCAGCGCATCATAATCTTCCCGACAGTTCAGTTCTATTCCAACAAGGGCGGGGCCGCTTTCCTTCTCGTTTTTCTTCATGTATTCAAAACGCACAATATCATCATGCGGACCTAACACCTTATTCACAAAGTCTTTCAACGCACTTGGGCGCTGTGTAAAACGAATTATAAAATAATGCTTCAATCCTTCAAACAAAAGAGAACGTTCTTTGATTTCCTGCATACGATCGATATCGTTATTACTACCGCTGATAATCGAAACCACGTTTTTACCCTTAATTTCTCCGGCATAATGCTTAATTGCCGCCGCGGCCAAAGCACCGGCAGGCTCTATCACAATAGCATCTTCATTATATATACGCAGAATAGCAGAACACACCTCACCTTCGGGTATCAGGCAGATATCATCTACAACTTCTTTACAAATGGAATAGGTAATATCACCCGCCCGTTTCACAGCCGCTCCATCTACAAATTTGTCGATTTTTTTTAACGTAACCGGAGCACCGGCTTCAAAAGCAGCCTTCATAGAAGCAGCACCAGCCGGTTCA
The DNA here is from genome assembly GCF_900178525.1 of Massilibacteroides vaginae. Classification (GTDB taxonomy): domain Bacteria; phylum Bacteroidota; class Bacteroidia; order Bacteroidales; family Tannerellaceae; genus Massilibacteroides; species Massilibacteroides vaginae. The sequence goes on along the minus strand of NZ_FXDJ01000008.1, from coordinate 31,159 downwards.
ACCGCGATTATCTTTGTGTTCGGTGAATGTTCTTTCATATAAGCACCCACACCGGCACATAGTCCGCCGCCGCCAACAGGGATAAAAAGATAATCCACGTTTTTAAGTTCTTCCAATATCTCAATAGCGATGGTTCCCTGCCCTTCAATAATACGGGGATGATCAAACGGCGGAATAAACGTCATTTGATGTTCCTTTGTGTATTGCTTCGCAGCTTCGGCACAATCGTCGAAAGTATCTCCTTTAAGAATCACTTCCACGTACTCTTTTCCAAACATTTTTGTTTGTTTGATTTTCTGTTTGGGTGTTGTTTGAGGCATAAAAATCACACCTCTGATTTCCATGGCACTGCAACTGAATGCAAATCCCTGCGCATGATTGCCGGCGCTTGCGCAAACCACTCCTTTTGCCAGCAGGTCCGGCTCCATACTCTTTATCATATTATACGCTCCACGCAATTTGTAGGAACGAACAACTTGCAAATCTTCTCTTTTCAAATAAACATTCGCGTCATACCGTGTAGAAATACGTTTGTTGTATTGTAATGGGGTTTTTTGAACAGCTTCCCGAATACGCTCACGGGCTTGCTCAATATGAAGATCAAAATCTGTAATAATTGACATACTACTTAATTAAGTTATTGGGATGTAAAGATAAATGTATTTTCTGAAAGTGAACAGACTGTTCGTTATCGAACATTATCAATTTTTCTTATATCCAATATTATCAACGAGTTACCTTTTTGGCACAGGGTTTGCCTACTATGTGGAGAAAAGGAAACACGGAGTAAAGGATATAGTATGAAAACGTTCGGTATTTATTTTCATTTACAAAGTACATTTTCCTTTCTCCACATATATCGAACATATTTTCCATATATGTAGAAAAACTTTACCATATCTGTAGAAAGCTTTTTCTATATATATGGAAAAAGAGAAATATAGTATATAAAACAAAAAGCATCCTTTTACAGGAGAGTTTTATACTTACTAATAATAAGTACTTCTTTTCGATAAATCGCAATATATTGCTACTTTTGCCAATTGAAAACAGTACACATTTCAATTGGTATGAAAGAGAACAATCCGATATATGAACGTAACACGCTGGAGTTTGTTACAGTAGCTTTAGAATACTGTACTTTCATTGAAAACACTAAAGACATAACGTTTTTGGATTTTGTAGACAAAGCCACGAAGCTGTTACCTTTATTGTATTTGAAAGCCACGTTATTACCCGATGTAGAGCAAGACGATGATGTAGATCTGGAACCGACCGTTACAGAAGGCATGTATGAATCGGTTAGAGAAATGATTTCGGGTCTTTTAGGTAAATACGATACTTATCTGGAAACTTTTCATCCCGACATGAAATATAGCGATGCGCCAATCGCAGCTTTTATTTCCGAGAATCTGGCAGATGTTTATCAGGAAACGGGCGACTTTGTTGCTCTTTTCAGGCTGGGAAATGAAGAAATAATGCAGGAAGCAATTGCTGTATGCCGTATTAATTTTATAGAATTCTGGGGACAATCATTGTTAAACGCATTGAAAGCTTTGCATACGGTAAGATTCGAAGCAAGCTTTGACTCAGACGAAAATGAAGAGGAAGAAGAATAATGCAGTACATGCAAACTATTACCAAAGATCAGATATCCGCACTACCTGTCGAAGAATACACAAGCCGTATTATTGTAATAGATACGGAAGAAGACGTAGCTAAGGCTGTAAAATATTTGCTGAATTTTAAACGGGTTGGATTTGACACGGAAACACGTCCGAGCTTTAAAAAAGGACAAAATTACAAGGTAGCCCTGATGCAGTTAGCAACAGAAGAAGTATGCTTTCTTATTCGATTAAATAAGGTAGGCATCCCCCCTATGTTGAATGAATTTCTAATGAGCGACACGACTTTGAAGATCGGACTTTCGTTAAGGGATGACTTCGGTGCCATGAGAAAGCGCACGGATATTGAACCTGCTAACTTCGTTGATCTGCAAAATTTCGTAGGGAAATATGACATTAAAGAGGCTAGTCTGCAAAAGATATATGCGATATTATTTGACAAGAAAATATCTAAAGGACAGCGGCTAACAAATTGGGAAGCCGACACACTGACCGAATCTCAGCAAAAATACGCGGCATTAGATGCGTGGGCTTGCCTGAAAATATATAACCATTTGAAACAAGGATAAATGAGCAATTACAGAGTATTTCTAAAACCAAAGAAGGAGGAATCCCTATTACGGTTTCATCCCTGGGTGTTTTCCGGTGCAATTCAGAAAATAGAAGGAGAACCGGAGGAGGGCGATCTGGTAAATGTATATGGAGCAAATGGAAGCTTTCTGGCCGTAGGTCACTATCAGATTGGAAGTATTGCTGTGAGAATACTTTCTTTCAAACAAATTAACATCGACAAGGATTTCTGGGAAGAACGTATTCGCATCGCTTACGAGCTAAGGCGCACGTTGAAATTGACCGGTGGAGACAACAACAATACCTATCGCCTGATACACGGAGAAGGAGACAGCCTGCCGGGATTGATCGTAGATGTATATGCAAACACGGCGGTTATACAGGCTCATTCCGTTGGAATGCATCATTCGCGCAATCAGGTTGCCGATGCTATCCATTCTATTATCACAGAGATCGACAATATTTATTATAAGTCTGATGCTACACTCCCGTTTAAAGCGAATCTGAATAATGAAGATGGTTATTTATATGGAGGAACAAACATTGAAACAGCGTTGGAATACGGACTTAAGTTCAATGTAGATTGGGTAAAAGGGCAAAAGACAGGCTTCTTTGTTGACCAACGGGAAAACCGTTCTCTATTGGAATTTTACGCTACAGGACGCTCGGTACTGAATATGTTCTGCTATACCGGCGGATTTTCCTTCTACGCTATGCGTGGAAATGCAAAATTAGTTCATTCGGTTGACAGTTCCGCCAAGGCTATTTCGCAGACGAAACAAAATATCGAACTGAATTTTCCGGAAGACACACGGCATGAAGCTTATGCCGAAGATGCCTTCAAGTACTTAGATAAAATGGGTGAGAATTACGACTTGATCATTCTGGATCCACCGGCCTTTGCCAAACACAGGAATGTTTTGCGTAATGCATTACAGGGATACCGCAAATTAAACGCTATCGCCTTTGAGAAAATCAAACCGGGAGGAATCTTATTCACCTTCTCCTGTTCGCAGGTTGTAAGCAAGGAAAACTTTCGGCTGGCCGTATTCAGTGCAGCTGCCCAATCAGGTCGTAACGTACGGATTCTACATCAGTTAACGCAACCGGCAGATCATCCGGTCAACATCTACCATCCCGAAGGAGAGTACCTGAAAGGGCTGGTCTTGTTTGTTGAATAGTTAGAGAAAAGAAAGTTTAACTAATTTAGCATCGATATAGACTCTTTTTATATACGGAAAAATTTCTTTATTACATGATAGGATTGTACCTTTGTCATGATTAATTATAGAAGTTGTATTAGTAAATAACATATAAAAATTCAAATTATTATGTCTAAAGTAACAGTTGTTGGCGCCGGTAATGTGGGTGCTACATGCGCAAATGTTCTTGCGTTTAATGAAGTGGCTGATGAAGTAGTAATGCTTGACGTTAAGGAAGGCGTATCCGAAGGTAAAGCTATGGATATGATGCAGACTGCTCAATTGCTTGGTTTTGACTCTACACTTGTAGGTTGTACAAACGACTATGCAAAAACAGCAGATTCTGATGTAATTGTTATCACCTCAGGTATTCCTCGTAAGCCGGGTATGACTCGCGAAGAATTAATCGGTGTGAACGCAGGCATTGTTAAAACAGTAGCTGAAAACGCATTGAAATATTCGCCAAACGCTATCCTTGTTGTTATTTCTAACCCAATGGATACAATGACTTATCTTGCACTTAAATCTTTAGGTTTACCAAAGAACCGTATTATCGGTATGGGTGGTGCATTAGACAGCTCTCGTTTCAAATATTATTTATCTCAGGCTTTAGGCTGCAACGCTAACGAAGTAGAAGGTTTGGTAATTGGTGGACACGGTGACACCACAATGATTCCTTTGGCTCGTTTGGCAACATACAAAGGTGTGCCTGTAACAAGCTTGTTAAGCGCTGAAAAGATTGAAGAAGTAGTAAAAGCAACAATGGTTGGTGGTGCTACATTGACAGGTCTTTTAGGTACTTCTGCATGGTATGCACCGGGAGCAGCAGGAGCTTATGTTACTGAAGCAATTATTCACAACCAAAAGAAACTTATCCCATGTTCGGTTGCTTTGGACGGTGAATATGGTCAGTCAGACATCTGTATCGGTGTTCCAGTTATCGTTGGTAAAAACGGTATCGAAAGCATCGTTGATCTGGAGCTGAACAGCGCTGAAAAAGAATTGTTCGCAAAGAGCGCGGATGCAGTTCGCGCTACGAATGCAGTATTGAAAGAAATCAACGTACTTTAATTTTAAGTACGTAAATAGTTTTAGCAGGAGCCGGCTTTTCGAAGTCAGCTCCTGTTTTTTTTACATCCTCAGATAATTAAGGTACACCAAGACGTATCAACACACAAAACAAGTCTATTTATTTCAATTGTATATCTGAGAAAGATCACATTTTAATACGTATTTGTTTAGAAATATTGTATGTTTGTGTTATAACATAAAAAATTAGTAATTTATGAATCCCACTTTCACTATTAGCGAAACTTTTTCTAAAGCATGGAAAGTTGTTAAAGCAAACATTTGGGTATTAGTCGGACTGATTATCGGCTATTCAATTATCTCTTTTACATTGACCATACTTTCCGGAAGATCATTAACATTCAATATCGTTTCGGCTGTTTTCTCCTTAATCATTGGAGGATTGTTCGGTCTGGGCTATTTAAGAAATCTTTTTCAGGCACTTGATGGGGAAGAACCTCAGTTTTCCGCTTACGGACAAGAAAGTCGTAAGCTATTAAAATACATTGCCTCCTCCATAGTCTATTCGATCATTGTTACAATTGGAATAATATTACTGATCATTCCCGGTATATATTTAGGCATTCGTCTTCAATTTTATTCAGCATTTATCGTTGATGAAGATTGTGGCGCTATTGAATCGCTAAAACGCAGTTGGGAAATAACAAAAGGACAGGAATTACCTTTATTTCTGTTATCCCTTGTCATGATTCTGATTTCAATTATTGGAATGCTTCTATTAGGCGTAGGTATATTTGTTGCCGTTCCGGTTATTTATACCATGTACCTGATCGTATATCGCGTGCTTAACTCGCCGGTCAACATTCAAAACGAAGTTATAGAGGAACAATAATATAATTTGAATAAAAAAACAAATAATCCGGGGGCTCTTGAGTTTCCGGATTATTTGTTTTTTTACTTTTGCCGAAATTTTCATAAATGAATACAAAGGTTAAAGGTTATATCTTGGCGGTTATCGCAGCAGCTACTTATGGAATGAATCCATTGTTTGCACTCCCCCTATATCAGGCCGGTATGGATCCGGACTCTGTATTGTTCTTTCGTTATATGCTTGCTATACCAATTCTGGGCATCATGCATAAGGAAAGAGGGCGTAATTTCAAACTTAAAAAGCGGGAGTTATTGCTACTTATTGCTACCGGCCTCTTAGTTGCCGTATCTTCGCTTACGTTATTCCAAAGCTATAACTATATGGATGTAAGCATTGCCTCTACTTTGTTATTTGTTTATCCCCTTATGGTGGCACTGATCATGATGATCGGCTTTAAAGAGAAAATGACTTGGCAAACCATGCTATGCCTCTTGTTGGTTATATTAGGGATAGGACTATTATATAAAGGTAGCGACGGCTCAACGCTTAGCATTTGGGGTTGCCTTTTGGTGTTGGTATCGGCAACTTCCTACGCACTTTACATGGTGCTAATCAACAAATCGATCCTTAGGCAGATAGCAACGTTAAAAATTACATTCTACGTTTTACTTTTCGGGCTGTCGCTTTTCCTTGTACGTACTGATTTCGGCCAAAGCCTTATTGTTCCTCAATATTGGTATTTATGGGCTAATCTGCTGGCGCTCGCCATATTTCCCACGGTTATATCATTTCTGTGCACAACCAGCGCCATTAATAGTATTGGTTCAACTCCTACAGCTATTCTCGGTGCTTTGGAGCCTGTAACAGCTATCTTTTTCGGTATCGCAATTTTTGGAGAAGTACTTACGCCAAGACTTATTGCAGGGATAATACTTATTATCCTAGCAGTAACTTTCGTTGTAGCAGCAGCTCATCTGGAAACATATATTGTGCGTTTAAGAAAACTGTTTCCGCGTCTTCCATTAAAAAAGAAATAAAGTTTTCTTGGTCTTCTCTCCTTCTGATTGTATTTTAGCGTATTGAGTTGTTAAATATTTCTCTTCAAATAGTTGACTACTGATTAATTTACTATATATTTGTTTTTGTGCTCGAACACATAGAGAAAATCATAAACGCAATATGAATAAGAATTACAGAATAAAGGATATAGCGGAGCTATCAGGAGTTTCGACAGGAACAGTAGATCGCATCTTACATAAACGCGGAAAAGTTTCTATCGAAGCCAGGGAAAAAGTAGAGAAAGTACTTAAAGAAATTGACTATCATCCGAACCTGATCGCACGTTCGCTCGCGCTAAAAAAACAATATCATCTGATCACTGTTACCCCCATTGTTCATGCCGGTAGTTATTGGGATCAGCTATGTGTGGGTATTGAAGCTGCTGAAAATGACTTATTCAGTTACAATGTAAAGGTAAAGCGTTTATATTTTGACCAGTATGATAAGGATAGTTTTGACCAGCTCATTCCGCAGATAGAGAACACGGACTGTCAGGGTGTGGTGATCGCCACCTTATTTAAGGAAAGCGTTCTGAGCCTTACAAAAATGCTGGATAAAAAAGAAGTACCCTATGTGCTTATTGATGCCTACATCGAAAACACACAAGCAATTTCTTACTATGGTACACCGTCGTTTGATTCGGGGTATATTGCCGGCAGACTTATTTTTAATCAGATAAGAAATGACGAAGATCTTGTTATTTTCAAAGTCTCACGCAAAGGGAATCAGGCAAGTACACAAGGGCAGATTCGCGAAGAAGGCTTCCGTAAATACCTCTCCGAGAAAGATTACAAAGGACGAATCTATTCACTTGCTATTCAAGCCGGTGATGACGATAAAAACAAAGAGCTCATTCATGAGTTCTTGCACAATCATCCGCAAATAAACAAAGGCATTATATTTAATTCCAAAGCCTACATGATAGGAAATTATTTGAGTGATAATGACGCGAGGGAAGATTTCAAATTAGTTGGCTATGATGCCATTGAAGGCAACATACAATACCTGAAAGACGGGCGTATTACACACCTCATCGCTCAACGACCGGAAGTGCAAGGCGTTAATTGTATTAAAGCGCTTTTCCGTCATTTGGTATTAAAAGAAAAGAACGAACCGATTAACTATATGCCTATTGATATTTTGATGAAAGAAAATATACAATACTATAATAATTATATTTAATATCATGAATCAACTATTTAGTGTAGAAGAAAAAGTAATCTTGTTAACCGGCGGATGTGGAATCTTAGGTGCCTGCATGACTAAGCATCTGGCCAAAGAAGGGGCTATTGTGGTAATTCTTGACCGCGATCCGAATAAAGGTAAAGCCTTGGTGGAAGAAATCACAGGCGAAGGAGGAAAAGCATTATTCCTATTAACAGACGTACTTAAAAAAGAGATTTTAGAAGCAAACAAAACCGACATCTTAAAAGCTTATGGACGGATAGATGTGTTGGTAAACTTAGCCGGAGGTAATCAGGCAGGAGCAACAATTCCTCCCGATAAAACAATATTCGATCTGGATATCGACGCTTTCCGCTCGGTAGTAGATCTGAACTTGTTTGGCACAGTTCTGCCTACCGTTGTATTCTCTGAAGTAATGGTTAAGCAAAAGAAAGGAAGTATCATCAATATATCGTCCGAATCAGCACTGAGACCGTTAACAAGAGTAGTAGGATATGGTTGTGCGAAAGCGGCAGTGAGCAATTTTACGCAATATATGGCTGGTGAGCTGGCACTTAAATTCGGCGAAGGCTTACGGGTTAATGCCATGGCTCCGGGTTTCTTCCTTACGGAACAAAACCGCGCTTTGATGACTAATCCCGACGGAACACCATCACCAAGATGTCAGACAGTAATGGCACATACGCCCTTTGGCAGACTGGGTAAACCGGATGAACTGTTAGGAACTCTGCAATGGTTAGCCAGCGATGCGTCTGCATTTGTTACAGGTACAGTTATTCCTGTTGACGGTGGATTTGACGCCTTTTCAATCTAAATATGAACTTTTAAAAATCGGAGACTATGTATTTATGTGAGCAAACATGGCGATGGTATGGTCCGAACGACCCTGTCAGCCTATGGGATGTCCGCCAGGCGGGAGCAACCGGTATTGTAACGGCACTTCACCACATTCCAAACGGTGAAGTATGGCCCCTGGATGAGATCGAGAAAAGAAAAGAAATGATCGAAGCTGTAGGTTTAAAATGGAGTGTGGTAGAGAGTGTACCCGTACACGAACACATTAAAACGCAAACCGGAAATTTCCAGAAATATATCGAAAACTATAAGCAATCTATTCGTAATCTGGGCGCGTTGGGAATCAATATTGTAACCTATAATTTCATGCCCGTATTAGACTGGACGCGTACCGATCTGGCGTATACCTTGCCCGATGGTTCTAAAGCATTGCGTTTTGAGCGCGCGGCATTTATGGCATTTGATCTTTATATATTGCAACGCCCGGCTGCCGAACAAGAATATTCAGCGGCAGATAAAGCAAAAGCAAAAGCTCGTTTTGAAGCCATGAGCGATGAAGAAAAGCACACCCTCACCCGCAATATGATTGCCGGACTACCGGGTTCTGAAGAAAGCTTTACGATTGATCAGTTTCGTGCCGAATTAGAACGATATAAAGATATTGATAAAGAGAAGCTTCGCGCCAATCTCATTTATTTCCTTCGTGAAATTGCTCCGGTAGCAGACCAAGCGGGTGTAAGAATGGTGATCCATCCGGACGACCCTCCCTACCCCATCCTCGGACTTCCAAGAATATTAAGCACCGAACAGGATTTCATTAATTTGATTAAGGAAATACCGAACGAAAGCAACGGTTTGTGTCTTTGCACAGGATCGTTTGGCGTTCGTAGCGACAACGATCTGGCAGGTATGATGGAACGATTCGGAGACCGCGTTGACTTTGTACATTTACGCAGCACGCAGCGCGATGAAGAAGGAAACTTCTTTGAAGCAAACCATCTGGAAGGTGATGTTGATATATACGGCGTAATGAAAGCGTTGTTCGAACTTCAACAAAGGCGTGGAAAATCCATCGCTATCCGTCCGGATCACGGGCATCAGATGATTGATGATTTAAAGAAAAAAACCAATCCGGGCTATTCCTGCATCGGTCGCCTACGCGGATTAGCCGAACTAAGAGGACTGGAAATGGGTATTGCCCGTTCCATAGGAAACAAATAAGTTAAGGGAAATCTTTTTTACAGCCGTTACTGTTTGCAACTATACAGTAACGGCTTTTTTTACGCGAAAAATATCGGTGTTTCAGCATTGAACGGAATAGGCGGTTAGCAACAACGGTTTTTCATTTTTTAAGTTAAAAACAGGGGGAAATCTTCCGTTTTTGAAGATTCCAATACACCGCTGACAATCAACTCATTAGATACACCGAAAAACATAAAGGTTATTTTGCCGAAAATATCCTTTATATTCTGAAAAATAAAGGATATCTTTTTAAAAAGATAGTATTATAAAAAAACGCCTCTGCTTTAGGGGTAAATTTGAATTGTTAATTTATTTGTTCTCCAATTTAATTCAACCTGATTTTCTGCTTGATTTTCCTCTTTCTCTCTGATTCTAAACAAGAAATATGGACAAAACGAAGCCTGCTCATTAATGGGTAGAATGTGCAGGTTTCCACATTAAAAGTACTCGACTTATTGAATGTTTGATTACATTTGCAGTTTATGAATTATAGACACCATTTTAAATGGATAAAATCTAATATCACAGTTATATGAGTTTAAGAATTATTGTTTTAGCGAAACAAGTTCCGGACACTCGGAATGTAGGAAAAGACGCGATGAAAGCCGACGGTACAGTTAACCGTGCAGCACTTCCCGCTATCTTTAACCCGGAAGATCTGAATGCTTTGGAGCAGGCTCTCCGGCTAAAAGACGCTCACCCGGGCGCAACAGTAACTTTACTAACCATGGGACCGGGACGTGCCGCCGAAATCATCCGCGAAGGTTTATATCGTGGTGCCGACGGCGGTTTTTTATTGACCGACCGCGCCTTTGCTGGAGCCGACACGTTGGCTACTTCTTATGCGTTATCCATGGCCATCCGTAAGATAAAGGAGTATGATATTATACTTTGCGGCCGTCAGGCTATTGATGGGGATACGGCTCAGGTAGGACCTCAGGTTGCAGAAAAACTGGGTTTGAATCAGGTAACCTATGCAGAAGACATCTTCAATGTGAAAGATGGTAAAGTAACGGTAAAAAGACGTTTGGAAAGGGGTATCGAAATAGTTGAAGCACCGCTGCCGATTGTAGTTACGGTAAATGGTTCTGCACCTGATTGTCGCCCGAGAAATGCCAAACTGGTTCAAAAATATAAACATGCGAAAACGGTTACGGAAAAGCAGGAAGCCACTGCCGATTATCTGGAACTATTCAGTACCCGCCCCTACCTTAATTTACAGGAATGGAGCGTAGCGGATGTAAACGCAGACGTAAAACAATGTGGTCTTTCAGGTTCTCCTACGAAGGTTAAACGTATTGAGAATGTGATATTCCAGGCAAAAGAAAGCAAAACTTTACTGCCTACAGACGGAGCAATTGATGAGTTGATGAAAGAACTTATCGCTAATCACACCATCGGATAAACACCGGAGACTACTAATCATTAAGTACGAAAAATTATGAATAACATATTTGTATATTGTGAAATTGAAGACGGTATTGTAGCTGATGTCAGTCTTGAATTATTAACCAAAGGCCGCTCTCTGGCAAACACGTTGGGATGCAAACTTGAAGCTGTTGCCGCAGGCCATAAGTTGGAAAGCGTAGGTAAACAGGTATTTCCTTACGGAGTAGATGTACTTCATGTTTTTGATGATGCCCGTTTGTTTCCTTACACCTCTCTTCCGCACACATCGGTGCTTGTCAACTTGTTTAAGGAAGAGCAACCTCAGATTGCCTTTATGGGAGCAACCAGCATTGGTCGTGACCTGGGGCCTCGTGTATCTTCTGCTTTGGGTAGCGGTCTGACGGCCGATTGCACCTCTCTTGAGATCGGTAATCACGAAGAAAGAAAAGAAAATAAAATATACGAAAATCTGCTTTATCAAATACGTCCTGCCTTCGGAGGTAATATTGTAGCAACAATTATTAACCCGGATTGTCGTCCGCAAATGGCCACGGTTCGTGAAGGTGTGATGAAGAAAGAAATTGTTGATCCGGCTTATAAAGGAGAAACAAAAACATACGATGTTTCTAAGTTTGTAAACGACACGGATTTTGTCGTAAAAGTAATAGAGCGACACATCGAAAAAAGCAAAACAAACATTAAAGGTTCACCAATTATTATTGGAGGAGGCTATGGTGTAGGTTCAAAAGAAAACTTCAAATTACTCCATGATCTGGCTGCTGTTATCGGTGGTGAAGTAGGTGCTTCGCGCGCGGCTGTGGATGCCGGATTCTGCGAGCACGACCGTCAGATCGGACAAACGGGAGTAACCGTACGTCCGAAACTCTACATTGCCTGCGGTATCTCCGGGCAAATTCAACACATCGCGGGTATGCAGGAAAGCTCGATCATTATTTCCGTAAATAACGATCCGGCTGCTCCCATCAACACAATCGCTGATTATGTAATCACCGGTACAGTTGAAGAAGTAATCCCGAAGATGATTAAATATTACAAACAGAATACGAAGTAAACAAGATATGGCTAATTTTTATTTAGATAACCCCAGTTTAAAGCACCACTTGCAGCATCCCCTGATGAAACGCATAGTGGAGCTGAAGGAGCGTAATTATGCGGACAAAGACAACTTCGACTATGCACCGGTGGATTTTGAAGACGCGATGGATAGCTACGATAAAGTGTTAGAGATCGTAGGTGAAATTTGTGGTGATATAATCTGGCCTAATGCGGAAAGTGTTGACCACGATGGTCCTACGGTTGAAAATGGGCGTGTAACTTACGCGAAGGGTACGCAACAAAATCTGGAAGCTGTTCGTAAAGCAGGGCTGATGGGTATCGCTATGCCTCGCCGCTATAACGGACTAAACTTCCCTATCGTACCTTATATTATGGCTGCTGATCTTGTGGCTCGTGCTGACGCAGGTTTCGAGAACCTTTGGGGATTACAAGACTGTGCCGAAACACTATATGAATTCGGAAACGAAGACCAACATAAACGTTTCATCCCTCGTGTTTGCGCAGGTGAAACCATGTCTATGGACTTAACCGAACCGGATGCAGGCTCAGACCTTCAGGCGGTTATGCTGAAAGCAACTTACAGTGAAAAAGACGGATGCTGGTATTTGAACGGTGTAAAACGCTTCATTACAAACGGAGATGCAGACATTCACTTAGTATTGGCCCGTTCGGAAGAAGGAACAAAAGACGCTCGCGGTTTGTCCATGTTTGTTTACGACAAGCGTGACGGAGGCGTAAACGTTCGCCGTATAGAAAATAAAATGGGTATCAAGGGCTCTCCTACTTGTGAGTTGGTTTACAAAAACGCAAAAGCAGAATTATGCGGAGATCGTAAATTAGGCTTGATCAAGTATGTAATGGGACTAATGAATGGTGCTCGTCTGGGGATCATGGCTCAGGCAGTCGGTATCAGTGAAGCCGCTTGCAGAGAAGGACTGGCTTATGCCCGTGAACGCAAGCAGTTCGGAAAAGCGATCATCGAATTTCCCGCCGTATACGAAATGTTAGCACTAATGCGTGCGAAAGCAGACGCTTCCCGCTCCATGCTATATGAAACAGCACGTTTCGTAGACATGTACAAAGCACTCGATGATATTTCAAAAGAACGCAAACTGACTCCGGAAGAACGTACCGAAATGAAATATTACGGTAAGTTGGCCGATGCATTCACCCCAATGGGTAAAGGTATCACAACGGAGTATGCGAATCAGAATGCGTACGATGCCATTCAGATACACGGTGGCTCAGGTTTTATGAAAGACTATGCCTGCGAACGCCTGTATCGTGATGCCCGCATCACCAACATCTACGAAGGAACCACCCAGTTGCAAGTTGTAGCTGCAATTCGCCACGTCACCACAGGCACTTACCTGAACAGAGTACGCGAATACGAAGCAATGACCTACAAACCGGAGTTAGAGTACCTGAAAAAGAAACTAATTGCGATGACAAACGCATACGAAAAGTTAGTTGCTACAATCACAGAAACAAAAGACGGCGAACACCTGGATTTCCACGCTCGTCGCTTGGTTGAAAGCGCTACCCATTGCGTATTCGGCTACTTGCTGCTACAAGATGCGAATGCAGACGATAGTTTCCGCCGTTCCGCCGAAGTTTACATCAACTACGGACACGCAGAAATCAAAAAAATAGAATCCTACATCAACGAATTCAGCGTTGAAGACCTCGGCTTTTATAAAGCTTGATTAAACAAAATAAATATCAAAAAAAGGCGCCCTCCTATAAAAGGACGCCTTTTTTGTTTTGGTAGGGATAACAAACATCCCTATGTATATAAACAAAAAAAGGTTGTCATCACGACAACCAATCTTCATTGTTAACCTTAAATCTAATACCATGAAAAACACAATGCAAATATATTGCTTTTATGTTATAAAACACTACTATCCGGCATATATTTGCATCGTATTAACATTATTTAATCAAACATGTTCCTAAATCGGGTAAATATCTTTTCTTTTACACTTTTATTTGGTTGAAAATTTGGCGAATTATCCATTCCTGTCAATACTTCTTTCTCTGATGCAGAAAGACTTTCGGGTATGTATACACTTACATTTACTAATAAATCTCCTGTTCCATAGCGATTAATGGAAGGTAGACCTTTATTTCGTAAACGAAGCACTTTACCGGGCTGTGTTCCCGGATCGATTTTCACTTTTGCTTTTCCATCAACAGTTGGAACATCAACCGTAGTACCTAAAGCTGCCTGAGGAACTGTAAGTAATAGATTGTAAAGTAAATCATTTTCATCACGTATCAATTCGGGATGTTGTTCTTCTTCTATTAGAATCAAAAGATCTCCGTTTACACCTCCATGACGGGCAGCATTACCTCTGCCACTCATTGAAAGCTGCATTCCATCTGCTACTCCGGCCGGGATATTTAATGTAATAATCTCTTCGTCTTTTACTACACCTTCACCATGACATGCTTTACATTTATTGACTACTACCTTTCCTTCACCATGGCAGGTGGGGCAGGTAGATTGCGTTTGCATTTGTCCTAAGATTGTGTTGGCAACTCTGGTTACATAACCGGAGCCACGACAAGTATCACAGTTTTTTAAGCCATCACTACCTTCAGCTCCGCTTCCGTTGCAGGTTTTGCATTGAACGTCTTTCTTTACTTTTATCTTTTTCTCTACACCGTTGGCTACATCTTTCAGATTGAGCTTAACTTTGACGCGAAGATCAGACCCTCTGTTCACACGCTGGCCTCTGGATGAACCGCCAAAACCGCCGAATCCACCGAAGCCGCCAAAATGACCACCGAATATATCTCCAAATTGAGAGAATATATCATCCATAGACATACCTCCTCCAAAGCCTCCGCCTTGTTGAGAAGCACCTCCTACACCGGCATGACCAAACTGATCATAACGCTGACGTTTCTGGGCATCACTTAGAACATCATAAGCTTCAGCTGCCTCTTTAAACTTTTCTTCGGCTTCTTTATCTCCCGGATTTTTGTCCGGATGAAACTGAATCGCTTTCTTTCTATATGCTTTCTTTATATCGTCGGCTGATGCGTTTTTTTCAACACCCAACACTTCATAATAATCTCTTTTAGCCATCTTTCGTATCTGTTATTATTCTCCTACGACTACTTTGGCGTGACGAATCACCTTATCAAATAAGGTATAACCAGTCTGCACACAATCAATTACTTTCCCTTTCTGTTTTTCTTCCGGAGCCGGAATCGTAGCTACCGCATCAAACAATTCGGTATCAAACTGCAATCCGGTAGCCTCGATAGGCTTTACCCCTTGCTGAGACAGATAAGCCATGAACTTTGTATAAATCAACTCAACGCCTTCAGCAACGGCTTGCACATCTTCTGCCATACGAACATTTTGCAAGGCTCTTTCGAAATCATCAATCACGGGAAGAATAGCTGTTAAAGCAGACTCACCACCGTTCTTAATCAGATCGGCTTTTTCTCGCAATGTACGCTTACGATAGTTGTCAAACTCGGCCATCAACCGCAGATGTGAGTTGTTTAATTCATCATATTTTGTTTTCAGGGCGTCAATATCATCAGTCATAATGTCAGATTGAACTGTTTCTTCTACCTGTTCTGTCTGTTCGTTCTGTAAATTTGTCACTTCATCGATACCCTCGGGATTTGTTGTTCCCTGGGATTTATTAGTTTCATTATGCTCCATATCCATCATAAATCTATATATTGTTCCTTAATTATCATACGATTAACGCACTAAAGACCTGTTATGGCAATCTAAATCATTGATATTCCAAAGTCTAAAGTGTGCAGTATCCATCAGATGTATAGCAAATATGCTGCCAAGTCTACTATATAGATAAAAAAATAATCTATACCTTTGTCTATACATTTTAATCACGTGATATAAGATATAAATAGGTATGAAAAAGTGTTTAATAGCAACAGTATTATCTTTTATTTGTTTTGTTGGCTTTGCTCAAAGCGGAGGGAATATCATTTGTCGCTCAGGATTTTCGTTTGAAGTAAGTAAAAACATAAATTGGGGAGCGGGGCTTCCGGTTGTAACCGAAGTATCGCCCTACTCTTCAGCAGAGTTGGCCGGGTTGAAACAACACGATATTATTGATAAAATTGACGGAGTAGATCTTTTAGGACTTTCGTTGGAAGAAATACAACAATTATTAAATCCGTCGGATAAACAGGAAATCGTTTTAAACATATCGAATCTTTCTAAAACAGATCATTCGATTCTGGTTAGTAAGGAATGTAAAAGAAGAAACGCTATCACTGAAGATCAGTTGGCAACTGCCTTTTCAATGCTTAGTCTTGAGAATACTTCCGAACGCAAGTTCATCTGTCCTTTTAAAACGACAGTTACTCCTAATTCCGTAGGGTTTCAACAATTCCGCACATTTGGCTTTGCCGAGATTGATGAAAACAACAAACAATTGGAAAATCAGATCAATGAAGCCATTAAGAAAGAACTTACCGCGAAAGGTCTTGCTTATGACAGTTACGGACCAGACATCCTGATCAGTACTTATTACTTCTTTGACAAGAATCCGAACTTTCGCGGTGTAAACAAAATTGTTGTTGATAAGGAACAAAACTACCGTTACGATTTCACCAGAAGCGAAATGGTTAAGGTTCCGTTTATCACGGGTTCATCCGCTGAGTCGGAATCAGAGTTTTTACTTCAGTTTGGCTTCAAATTAGTTGATAACATCTATCTTCCCGGACGAGTGTTGTGGGAATGTGAAGCAAATGAACTTTTAGAAGAAAACTATAAAATTGAAGATTATGCCCGCATCCATATCCCTTTGATGTGTATGCAATATCCTTTCGTAAAATATACCCGCAACGTACAATACAGGGTTAGTCAAAGAACTTACAACTATACCGGATTGAGTTATGACATTAATCGATTGGAGTTAGTGGCGAAAGTTGATCCTAACTCTCCTGCCGCATTAGCCGGAATCCGTACAAATGATATAATCGAAAGAATCGAAGGTAATTCGGTAAATGTAACTGCCGAAGAAGCAACCTCGGCTTATAAGAGTTTCATTACATCAACTATGAAATTTCGCGATCCGAGCACTCGTTTTACCGATGCCAATGGCTTTACACGCTGCATGTACTGGGACAGATTTAAATATACCAAGGTAGCAGACGCAGTAAAAAAGGCAAAAGATATAGCGGCATTTTCTTATTTGTTTTACTATGCGCCTTACATTAATAGTTCAGGAACAAACGCCTTTACTTTTAATACACGCAGAGGAAAAACAGCATCAGAGATAGTGATCCGTCCGACTATTCGGACAGAGCTATCTGTTACAATTGAATAACTTTTTTATTTGAGTAAAAAAACGTGATATATCCACAAAATTTTGAATTTAAGACGGGCTTTGATAAGGTCCGTCTTATTATTTCCGAAAAATGTTTAAGTACGCTGGGAGAAGAGCGTACGGCAGCCATGTCTTTTTCTTCAGACTTCTTGGAGGTCACACAAAAGCTGGAACAAACAGACGAATTTATTCGTATTCTACATGGCGATAAAGAGTTTCCGGCCAACTATTTTTATGATGTACGCTATTCATTAAAACGAATTCGTCCGGAAGGAACCTATTTGGATGAAAAAGAACTGTTTGATATAAAACGCTCGCTTCAAACCATTCACGATATTATTCGGTTTTTCCGTTCGCCGGAAGAAGACGAAATCCTTTATCCGGCGTTAACCGCTCTTGCCGGCGATATTATGGCATTTCCCCAACTAATCACACAGATAGACGGAATACTTGATAAATTCGGACGAGTTAAGGATAATGCCTCTTCCGACTTAGCCCGCATACGAAAAGAGATAGCCTCCACTACCGGCAGCATCTCCCGTAGTTTACAAGCGATACTGCGATCGGCCCAATCCGAAGGTGTAGTCGATAAAGATGTAGCTCCTACTATGCGTGATGGTCGATTGATGATTCCTGTTGCCCCGGCTTTCAAACGGAAAATAAGAGGAATTGTGCATGACGAATCGGCTACCGGAAAGACTGTTTTTATTGAACCCGAGGTTGTTGTAGAGGCAAATAACCGTGTGCGTGAACTGGAAAGCGAAGAACGCAGAGAAATTATTCGTATTCTCACGGTATTCACCAATACGGTGCGTCCACTGGTTCCGGAAATTCTGTGTTCCTATGAATTCCTGGCCGAGATAGATTTTATACATGCAAAAGCGCTCTTTGCAGAACAAATCAATGCCATCAAACCTGTACTTGAGAATAAGCAACAGATTGACTGGGCGCGCGCAACCCACCCCCTGCTCTATTTATCACTCAAGAAACAAGGCAAAGAGGTTGTTCCTTTAGATATCGAATTGAAGGAAAACAAACGCCTTCTGGTAATTTCGGGACCAAATGCGGGCGGTAAGTCTGTTTGTTTAAAAACAGTCGGATTGATCCAATACATGCTGCAATGCGGATTGCCTGTTCCGGTTCATGAAAGTTCGCGAACAGGGATTTTTGAAAGTATTTTTATTGATATTGGCGACGAACAAAGTATAGAAAATGATTTAAGCACATACAGTTCACACCTAACAAATATGAAGTACTTTGTAAAGAACTGTAATGAAAAATCCATTATACTGATTGATGAATTCGGTAGCGGTACCGAGCCACAGATAGGTGGAGCAATAGCCGAAGCCCTGCTTGACCGGTTTAACCGCAGCGGAAGTTATGGTGTAGTAACGACTCACTATCAGAACCTAAAGCATCTGGCCGAAGACACAGAAGGGCTTGTAAACGGAGCCATGTTGTATGACCGGCACCTGATGCAACCGTTGTTTAAATTGTCTATCGGCAATCCGGGAAGTTCATTTGCGGTAGAGATCGCGCGCAAAATCGGTTTGCCCGAGGATGTAATTGCTGATGCTTCCAACAAGGTAGGGTCTGACTATATTGATATGGATAAGTACCTGCAAGATATTGTGCGAGACAAGCGGTATTGGGAAAGCAAAAGGCAGAATATTCGTCAGCGCGAGAAGAAACTGGAAGATACAATCGCCCGATATGAAACCGATCTTGAAGCCGTAAACAAACAACAAAAGGAAATCATTCGGGAGGCAAAAGCAGAAGCGCAACGTATTATATCGGAAGCTAATGCCAAGATAGAGAATACGATTCGGGAAATCAAGGAAGCGCAAGCCGAGAAAGAGCAAACCAAGTTGATCCGCAAATCTATGGAAGAATTTAAGTCGTCCATAAATGATGCGGCTGTTTCGGACGATAAGATAGCCCGGAAAATGGCTAAATTAAAAGAACGTAAAGAGAAAAAAACAGCTAAGCAACCCGTAAAACAACCCGTTTTTAATCGTGATGTGATTGAAGTAGGCGATGCTGTACGCCTTAAAGGGCAGACTTCTGCCGGAACGGTAATGGAGTTGCAGGGAGTGCAAGCTACGGTTGCATTTGGCATGATCAAGAGTACCGTTAAATTAGACAGGCTGGAGAAAGTAAGCAAAAATCAACTAAAGCAAGAAATAAAGAAAAGCACCTTCGTTAGCGCGCAAACAAGAGATGATATGCATGATAAAAAGCTTAACTTTAAGCAGGAAATCGATGTGAGAGGTATGCGTGGAGACGAAGCGTTGCAGGCTGTTACTTACTTTATCGACGATGCCATTCTGGTAGGTTCGACACGTGTTCGAATTCTTCACGGTACGGGCACAGGTGCATTACGTCAACTTATACGTGAATACCTGAGAAGCACTCCGGGAGTAGAGCATTTTCGTGACGAGCACGTACAGTTGGGTGGTTCAGGCATTACAGTTGTGGAGTTTGAGTAATTCTATAATAATATCCGGCATGAAAAGAAAAGAAAATACAGGAAAGCGTAAACGTTCGGCCAACCGCCATCTATCGGAACAATACGTTTATACGGGCGATAACACCACGCCAACAAGTATCCGTCTTATCAACTATAATGCAGCCGGAGTACAAACGCATGAGATCAAAACCGATCACTTACATTTTCACAAGCTTCCCGACAGTAACAAGGTAAACTGGCTGCAAGTGAGCGGACTGGCTGATGCTGAATTAATAACAAACATTGCTACGGATTTCGGACTGGATGCTCTTGATGCCAAAGATATCCTGACATCACAACACATCGTTAAAGTTGAGGAATATAAAGACAAGGTTTTTATTATCTTAAACACCTGCCATTACGACGAATCCAACCAGATTCATACAGAACATATTGCTATCTTGTTGGCAGGAAATACGATTGTAACTTTGGTTGAGAACAACCACGATCTGTTTGCCCCGGTTATGAAAGCCATTCAGGACGATGTGCTTAGTTTGCGAGCGAAAGACAGTAGTTTGCTGCTTGCTTTTCTGCTCAATGCCGTTGTGGCAAGTCTTGTTGAAGCCTCTTTGCGCGTTGAGGAATTGCTTGAAGATATTGAAGATACCTTATTGAATATTTCGACCGATCAGCGCAGTGTAGGTTCGCTGATTCAACAACGCAGACGTGAATATATGGTGATCCGGAAAAACAGTCAGCCGCTACGCGAACAACTTGGTAAGTTAAGCAAATCCGACAAAATCCTAATAAACCCCGATTCACTCCCGGCCTTTACAGATATTGCAGATCAATTGCTTTATGTAAACCAAACCATAGAAGGTTGCCGTGAGATTATCTCGTCGTTGGTCGACTTATATATTTCGAACAACGACCTTCGTATGAATGCCATAATGAAACGACTTACGATTGTTTCCACCCTCTTCATCCCCCTTACCTTTCTGGCCGGTATCTGGGGAATGAACTTTAAAAACATGCCTGAACTTAGCTGGCGCTATGGTTACCTCATTGCCTGGGCGATTATGATCGTTACCGCCCTGATTACCTGGCTCTTCCTCCGCAAAAAAGACTGGTATTAAAAGCCTTTTCAACGTCTGCAAAAAACACGTTTGTAATCCCTTAAAAATCAACCATATAAAAACATCCTTTATTTTTCCAAACATAAAGGTTATTTTTGGAAAAATAAAGGATATGTTTTAAAAGATAAAGGATGTTGAAAAAAAGCTCCTCTTTTTTGCGAAATATTTAATGAGATAAAGCGGCATACATTTTATCGTAAAAGGGAGTGGCAATGTTTAGTTTTCGTGCTTCGTTTACCACAAAGCCGGTGAGATTTTCCAACTCGGTATTTTTCCCTTGTTTGAAATCGTGGTGCATGGAGGTGATCGATCCGGGAGGCATCATCTTTTGGGTTTCCAGCGTTGTTTCAATTATATCATCATCCAGCAGAACACCTTTTGCCGAAGCCACCTGCTTCAACTCTGTACAAAGCGCCTTAAAGCTATCATAGTAATCCCTAACCACTTCGTCGATAGGTTTGTTGTAATACGAAGTAATGGTTGCGGCGGTAGAAATCATAAAAAACTTCTTCCAGATGCGTGTAGTTATGTCCTGTGGATTAAAGGCATTAATTCCGGCTTTCACAAGAATAGTAAGCAATTGTTCCTGTTTTACTTTGCTTCCTTGCTCACTTCCGAAAAACAGTCTTTCTTTAACCGAATATTTACTAACAACCCCGGGTTCAAGAAGCCGTGCGCCGATATATACACAGCCTTGCCAAATTTCTTGGTCAGGCAATAGCGTTTTTATCTGTTCAGTAATATTGGCACCATTCAGGAAAGGAATCACAACCGTTTTTTTGCCAATAACCGGAGCCAGATGCAATAAGTTATCTTTCAAATCATAGCTTTTAGTGCAGCAAAGCAGGAAATCCACTTCCCCGATATCTTCGGGTTGGTCTGTAATTAATTTAGGACGTACCACAAAAGAACTATCAGGCATGCTGATTTCCAATCCTTTGTTTTGGATCACTTTCATATTTTCTCCCCGTGAGATAAAATACACCTCCACTTCCGGTGAATTCTGATACTGATGTGCCAACAATCCACCATAGTATCCACCGACCGCTCCTATTCCGGATACTGCAATTTTCACAGCCATTATAGTAGTTTTAAGTCTTTAAGAAAATTAGGAATACTCCGCTCAAAGTCAACGCCAAATCTAATATCGGTTTTCGCCTCGAAGGTTCTTCGGATACTTTCGGTTGTATATCTCACGGCAATTCCGGCAGATTCCGACAGGCTAAAGCCATTCAGCAATCCTGAGAGTAAAGCACTGCCAAACACATCTCCCGTTCCATGAAAATAACCGGGAATACGTGGAGCCAACAGGTAATCAATAGTTCCGGTTGTTTTATCATAAGTGGCTGCACCAAGTTCATTTTCATCAAAGAACACACCGGTAAGAACTATTTTATCAGCTCCTAATCGGGTTAGTTTCTTCAAAAGATCCTCAATAAACGTTTTTGTATAGGGACCTTCCTGATAAGCTTCCCCTAATAAAAACGAAGCTTCTGTTATATTTGGTACAAGAATATCTGCTTTTTCGCATAGCTTAGCCATTCCGGCAGCAAATTCGGGTGTAAAGATCTTATACAATTCACCGTTATCCGCCATTACCGGATCAACCAGAATGATGTTATCATCTGTTTTAAATGTATCGAAAAACTCGCCAACAAGGTCTAACTGCTCGAATGAACCTAAGAAACCACTGTAAAGAGCATCAAAGTGCAAACCCAGCGAATTCCAGTGTTCCGTAAAAGGACGAATATCTGCGGTCAGATCACGGTAAGTAAAACCGCTAATACCACCTGTATGGGTTGATAATACGGCTGTAGGCAAAGCTGCCGCTTCAATTCCGGCAGCCGAAAGTATAGGAAGGGCTACAGTTAGTGAACATTTACCGAACCCTGAAATATCATGTACGGCAGCAACCCGTTTTTGTCTTGTTATTTTTTCCATTTCTATTACATTTAATGAATTACAAAAGTACTTTAATCCCTCACTATATACAACAAAGGGGGCGATCAAAAGTATTGACCGCCCCCTATCTTTTTTTTATAAACTTCTAATTATAACAATAATCCGGCCGAAACCTCTTCGGCAACGGCTTCTCCTTTAAGAGCCGTTACAATTGCCAAAGCAAAATCAAAGACTAAACCGGGACCTTTACCGGTGATTACGTGACCATCGGTAACGGAGTTTTCGTTTACTACTGTTGCACCGATCAGTTTAGGCTCAAAACTCGGATAGCAAGTTGCTTTTCTGTTTTTAAGTAAGCCCAATCCCCCTAAAACAAGAGGAGCCGCGCATATAGCCGCTACTGTTTTTTCTTTTCTATATTGATCTAACAAAAGTTCTTTAAGTGGCTCGAAAGCATTCAGGTTACTGCTACCCGGCATACCTCCCGGCAACACCAACGCGTCTGCATCAGAAAAGTCTGCATCTGCAAACAACACATCAGCAACTACATCAATTCCATGAGCTCCACTCACTTTTTTATCCCCTGTTATAGAAACCGTAACGGCTTCAATACCTCCGCGGCGCAATACGTCCACAGTTCCAATGGCTTCTGTTTCTTCAAAGCCTGTTGCGAGAAATACGAATGCTTTTTTCATACGATTTTATTTTAATGAGTATCTGTAAGTGATTGTTCCACTTTGATTGTTTGCTCCGGGTATACTATTAAATTTTGCTCGTTTAGCAGCCTCAAGAGCACTGTTACGCATGGATGAATTGTCAATATTAGTTCCACGACCAATATCAGCAAATACCACATTCCCTTTCGGATCTACGGTAATGTTAACAACAATACGTCCTTCTTCCTGTATCGTATAGGCCGGACGAGGTAAACCTCCGGCTCCAATAGAACGTCCATTCAAATTAAACGAGCCGTATCCGCCAACGCCTTCATTTTCCCCTTGATCCGAGTTTCCAAACGGACTCCCCTGATTACCTTCTCCTGAAGCAGCATTACCCTGGCTTCCTCCGTCGGCATGTCCGATTCCGAAAGCACCGGCCACCCTGTTACTTATGGCTTGTTCTTTTTTCTTTCGTTCCTCTTCCACTCGTTTACGTTCGGCCTCTTCACGTTGTAGGCGTTCTTTTTCAGCTAATTCTTTTCGCGCTTTCTCTTCTAATGCTTTTTTCTTTTCCGCATCAACCGAGACAGTTTCGTCCATATCCTGTGTAAGCAGATCTTCCGTTTTTGCCTCCGGCTGACTTACCGGTGGTGGTGGTGTTTGTTGCTGTGGAAGATCACTCCCACTGTATTTCGGTTCAAATGTACCGGCAGCTGCCTCCATATTCCCGAAATTCACCAATACCCCTCCATCAAAATCCGGCATAACGGATTTTAACACAGAAAACCAAAGAATAATAAGAATCACCAGATGAAAAGCAATCGTACCGGCAATACTGTATATGTTATCTTTATTAAACTTCATAAGCGCTATCTCCTCTGTTGCGGACGAGTGGCAAGTGCTATCTTGAATTTATTCTCATTCGCGACGTTCAGAATTTTCACAATTTCTTTATATGGAACTGATTCATCCGCATATAGCATTACAAACATTTCCGGTTCTTGCACGTAGCTGTTTTGAAGGAAAGGAGTAATCTCGTCAAAGGTTACTTGCTTTTCCCTGTCTTTTCCCGCTGCTACATAATAATTTAAGTTAGCATCAATGGTCAGACGCGTAATCGGCTTAGCCGAGGTCTGTTTCTTCGATTGAGGAAGTGTTACCTTGATTGCATTTGGAATCACCACAGTAGACGAAAGCATGAAGAATATCAGCAATAAAAAGATGATATCCGTCATAGACGCCATACTAAAGGATGAATCCGCTTTTGATCTTCGTTTTAATCCCATCTTTTGTTTTATTAGTTTGCCGGTTCATTCAGCAAGTCCATAAATTCCATTGTGCTGGCTTCCATTTTATTTACCACTTCGTCTACCTGAGAAACCAAATAGTTGTAAGCAAACAAAGTAATAATACCAACCACTAATCCTCCTACAGTACTAACCAAAGCTTCATATATACCTCCGGACAACACCATAATATCGACATTGCTGCCTGCGTTTGCCATGTCAAAGAATGAACGGATCATCCCGGTTACGGTACCCAGGAAACCGATCATCGGTGCACCTGCGGAAATGGTAGCGATCATCGGAAAACTCTTTTCAAGTTTGGCTACTTCCAGATTACCCACGTTTTCAATAGCAACCTGTACGTCATTCATCGGACGCCCTAAACGGGATAGCCCTTTTTCGATCATACGGGCAGAAGGGGTATTCGTTGTCTGACATAATTTTATCGCAGATTCGATCTTGCCATCGTGTACATAATCTTTTATGCGATTCATAAATGTAGTATCTACCTTTCCCGCACGTCTGATAATAATTGATCGCTGAATAATAAAATAGCCTGCTATAATCGATAAGACAAGCAATACAGCCATAATCCACCCTCCTTTAAAAGCAAGGTCAATCACATTAATCTGCGCCTCGGTTGGCATGATTTCGGCCGTTAAGTCCGGCATTGTTTCTGTTGCTTGTGCAGCAGCTTGTAGAGAAAGCAAAATACTCATTTGTTTTTGTATTATTCGGTTATTATTTATTCTATTTCAAACATGCCTTATAAAGGGATATTGTTTCTTTCAATCCAAAATAAAGAGCATCACAAATTAATGCGTGCCCAATCGAAACTTCTTCCAAAAAAGGTATATTACGCTTAAACCACGCCAGGTTCTCAAGACTTAGATCATGGCCTGCATTAACCTCGAGTCCTTGTTTCCTGGCAAATTCAGCAGCTTTAATAAATGGAGCAACGGCTTGCTCTTTATTACTTGCGTACATTGTTGCATAGGGTTCGGTGTAGAGTTCAATCCGGTCTGTTCCTGTTTTAACCGCAGCCTCAATGTTTTCTAAATCAGTTCCGACAAAAATCGAGGAACGTATTCCTTTGCTTGTAAACAGTTCAACCAATTCGGACAACTCCTGAAAATGTGTAATCACATCCCACCCTGCATTCGAGGTGATCGCGTCAGGACCATCAGGAACCAGCGTAACTTGTGTCGGTTTTACTTTCGTCACTAAATCTATAAAACTTGGAGATGGATAGCCCTCTATGTTAAATTCAGTTTTAACAACCGGTTTTAAACTGTAAACATCCGCATAACGAATATGTCGTTCGTCCGGACGAGGGTGC
Organism: Massilibacteroides vaginae; assembly: GCF_900178525.1. GTDB lineage: Bacteria > Bacteroidota > Bacteroidia > Bacteroidales > Tannerellaceae > Massilibacteroides > Massilibacteroides vaginae. The sequence continues at coordinate 5,014 of NZ_FXDJ01000008.1, read as the reverse complement.
ACTGTGATTCCTTC